>NZ_CM161538.1:0-3339586 GCF_056727285.1 Enterococcus sp. XAF26B05_ASV22 | reverse complement strand
ATGGTGACCTCCTTAATATATAAGTAACAACACTCTACTTCGCTTCACCTTAAAATTTTTGACATCCAGTGATGAATAGAAGCAAGAGTCCTTACATTCATCTTGTATCAATTTCTAAGAGTAAACCCACGAAGTTAGATAAAACTTTTTCTATATAAAAATGCAGCACAACTATAAATAGATAAGCAAATAGAATTTTAGCATTTTTTTGGAAGTTTTTCCACAGGCAAATTGTGAATTGTGGAAAAAAAATTCACAGAAGGGTATAAACTTATCCACATAGAGAAATAAAACGGTGGAATTCTCATTGTTTTTTTATTTATCCACAACAGTTTCTGTAAAACAAAATCAAGTAATTCAAGCTTTTTTTAAAGTTATACACAGTCGGAAAATAATTTGTGTATAACTTTTTAACAGCCTGTTTTTTTGTGCAAAACTGCAGAAGAAACTTAAAAAGAAATAGATGTCTCAAAAAAACTATCCACAAGTTATCCCTAAACTTTCCTCTTTTGTGGATAACTTATTTCAATAAGAAGAAAAATTTATTCCAGAAAATTTATTGACAAACCTACCTATTACTAGTTATACTATCAAAGTATGTCTATGTATTGATGGATAGTTACAATTTCAGGAGGTGGAACAAGAGATGAAAAGAACGTATCAACCAAACAAGCGCAAACGTCAAAAAGTTCACGGTTTCCGTAAACGCATGAGCACAAAAAATGGTCGCAACGTATTAGCGAGCAGACGTCGTAAAGGCAGAAAAGTTATTTCAGCATAATCTATGTTGACTTTAAATAACGAATCAAGTTTAAACTAAGAACCCTTTATTATCTTCACAATGTATGTGTGGAAATAATAAAGGGTTCTTTTGTTGTGAATCACTACGATTGGCTTCGCCAGAGTAGGTGATGAACAATACTTGGCGACCTTAGGGAGAGAAGTTATATTACTAGTGAATCACCAAACGCTTAACACCAAAAAAAAGTAGTATAGTAATGAACGAAAAGTAAGAGTATTAATCGAACGAAGATAATAGTTATGTTCTAAATCAAGAAGAACAGAGTGGTCCGTTGATGAACAATACTTGGCGATCAAAGGAAGAGAACTCACTTATTAATAAGTTACCAAACGCTTAATACTAAAAAAAGTAATCCAATATAGTAATAATCATACGAAAATAACAGTCTTATTCTCAATCACGCCATCTTGGTTCGATTTCTCCGATTTTTACAAGCTAAACGCTAAAAATTGAACCCATACTTATCTCAATGTAAACTAACCTCAAAAAATCTCTCAATGCCATAAAATAAAGTGTAAAAAAACAAAAAAAATGATAAGATATAAAATTAGAGTCATTAAGACCAAAATCTCTAGAGATTTTCCCTAAATTTTGAAAAAAAATGACTAAAATATGCTATCATTGTAGAGTGAGTAAAAAAGAAAGATAGAAAGAAACAAAGGGATGCAGATGAAAAAATCCTATAGAGTAAAAAAAGAAAAAGAATTTCAAGCAGTGTTTCAACATAAACAGTCCTGTGCGAACCGAAGATTTGTTGTCTATGTATTAGAAAAACCAGAGCAAAAGCATTTTCGGGTAGGAATTTCCGTAGGTAAAAAAATCGGGAATGCCGTTATGAGGAACGCTGTAAAACGTAAAATTCGTACGTCGATCTACCAACTAAAAGAATCAATCGATCCAACTTGTGATTTTATTATCATCGCAAGACCTGGTGTCGACAAGTTGACTTCTGAAGAAATTCATAGCAACGTAACGCATGTTTTAAAACTTGCCAAAATTTTGAAAATAAGAGAGGAATAGTTTTGTGAAGAAGTATAAACGCCTATTATTGATGGCAGGTTTGATTACACTTGTTTTTGTGTTGTCAGCCTGTGGAACAGCCCCAATTAATGAAAGCAGTACAGGAATTTGGGACCGCTATATTGTCTATTATTTCGCTGAAGCAATTAAATTTTTGTCCATTTCAGCAAATACGGGTATCGGGATCATTCTATTTACATTAGTGATTCGAATTATTTTGTTACCATTGATGCATTTCCAAACGAAAAGTATGCGCAAAACGCAAGAATTACAGCCAAAATTAAAAGCGCTACAAAAACAATATTCTTCAAAAGATCCAGAAACGCAACGTTTATTCCGTGAAGAACAGCAAAAACTATATGCTGAAAACAATGTAAACCCATATGCTGGTTGTTTACCATTATTGATTCAAATGCCAATCATGATGGCGCTATATCAATCAATTTCTCGTGTGCCAGAATTGAAACAAGGAAGTTTTATGTGGTTGAATCTTGGGAAACCAGACCCGTATTTGATTTTACCGATTCTTGCGGCAGTCTTTACATTTGCCAGCACATATTTAACTAGTATGAGTCAAATTGAATCAAATGCGTCATTAAAAATCATGAACTTCGTAATGCCAGTGATGATTTTTGTAATGGGTATGAGTTTAGCTAGTGGACTATCTCTTTACTGGGTAGTTTCAAATGCGTTCCAAGTAGGACAAACATTATTAATCAATAACCCATTTAAAATCCGTAAAGAGCGTGCAGAAGCAGAACGACAAGTGAAAGAACGCGAACGAGCATTGAAGAAAGCAATGAATCCTAAGAAAAAAAATAAGAAAAAATAAAAGGAGGTTTTCCAGATGCCGGTTTATGAGGGAAACACAATTGAAGAAGCAATAACTAAAGGGTTGGACGCACTGAATTTATCAAAAGAAGAAGTAGAGATCAAGGTAATAACAGATGCTAAAAAAGGTTTCTTGGGTTTCGGTAAAAAACGTGCTCAAGTCTCAATCGAGCCTACTGTCAGTGAACAAATCACAGAAGCTGTTGTAGAGACAGTCGAAGATGTCATTGTGGCAGACGAGGAAGTTAAAGTAGAGACAGCTGTTGACGAATTATTGGCCGCTAAAATGCCAGATACCTCTGGACCTAAAGTCTTGGAAAACCTAGAAGATGAAGAAGCGATCACTGAACTAGCGCTGTATTTAACAACTATTTCAAAAGAGTTGAATGCACCTGCTTTAGTTCGTTTAGAGCGTAAAGATGGTTTGTTGGTTTTTCATTTAGAGACAGATAAACAAGGGATTTTGATCGGAAAACACGGAAAAGTTTTAAATGCGCTTCAGTATTTAGCACAAGTTTTCGTCCATCGTGTTGCGGAAAATAAATTGTCTGTGGTAGTAAATGTTGGTGATTACCGTGAAAAACGTCAAGCGATTTTGCAACGCTTAGCAGAAAGAACGGCAGAAAAAGTTAAGCAAACTGGTCGTCCGGTTTTTCTAGAACCAATGCCAGCGTTTGAAAGAAAACAAATCCACTTTACTTTGAGCAAAGATGATCACATCAAAACGCATTCAGAAGGAGACGAACCTTATCGCTATCTGGTTGTTGAACCCGTGAAAAAATAGTATTAAACAATAAGTGCCTCTTTAAAATAAATTTTTTAAAGAGGCATTTATTGTTTAAATCAGATAATTATATAAAAAAAATACATTGACAAATACTACTAAACAAAGTATATTTTAAACGAAATCATTCTTATCAACGTACAAAATACGATGATAAAGTAGTTGGAGCATTCGTGCTTCTTCCAGCCTGATCCTTTTAGGATCAGGTTTTTTCTTTCTAATATTTAACCAATGGTTGTTTGTGTAAATTGAACGACTGTTCCATAAGCAAAAATTTCTACAACCCATTTTCCTTGATACTCTACATATTTCTCTTCAAAATGACAATTGATGACAGCATCAGCTTCGTATTCAAATGCAATCACTTTCAACTGACGATAAACCCCACTGAATACATCATTTGGATTGACATCTGGTGAAAATAAGTCTGTCTCGATTCGATCAGTTGCAAAAACAATATCTCGAACGATATATTTTTTGTTGACATTTCCCGTAGATAATGTGATTCCACTTAAACGATTTTCTAGTTCTTGTTCATTAAATTCATCTTTTTTATCTCGTTTCATCTTAGGAACCTCCTTAATTTATTAGGTTTATTTTAAAGATAAAACGGTAGAAATGCAAAATTTATGAATGATTTCAGTGAATAAACAATGTTGCGAAAAAAACAAAAATATGATATTCTATGTCAAGAAATTAATTGGAATTGATGCAGTGAAAGTGCTAGATCCAACCTGAAAAAATAGGGGTGGAGTGGGCGCTTTTTTTGTAGCCAAAAATAGATGTATACATAAGTAACAAAAGATACGAGTGGTTTAACGTAGTCATTATTACGAAAAAAACGGCTCAATCCATTAACGAAAGGAAGTCAGTCAACCATGCAACAAATTACGCTAGAATTTGATACGATCGCCGCAATTTCAACGCCACCTGGCGAAGGAGCAATCAGCATTGTCCGTTTAAGTGGTGATGAAGCGATTAAAATTGCAAATAAAGTATATCGTTCCGGCAAGAAGCAACTACTAGATGTTCCTACTCACACGATCCATTATGGTCATATCCATGATCCTAAAGACGACAGTTTGTTAGACGAAGTGATGGTTTCAGTCATGCGAGCACCAAAAACGTTTACGAGAGAAGATGTTGTTGAAATCAACTGTCATGGCGGTATCGTGGTCGTTAACCAGTTATTGCAACTATTGTTAAGAGAAGGTGCACGTTTGGCTGAACCTGGTGAATTTACGAAAAGAGCTTTTTTAAATGGTCGAATGGATTTGTCTCAAGCAGAAGCTGTGATGGATTTGATTCGGGCAAAAACGGATCGAGCGATGCACGTGGCGTTGGATCAACTAGATGGAAATTTATCCACTTTGATTCGTTCATTAAGACAAGAGATTTTAGAAACATTAGCCCAAGTTGAAGTTAATATTGATTACCCAGAATACGATGATGTAGAAGAATTAACGACAAAATTACTACTTGAAAAAGCTGGATTTATCAAAGCTCAGATCGAAGGTTTATTGACGACAGCGAAACAAGGAAAAATTTTGCGAGAAGGGCTAAGTACAGCCATTATCGGCCGTCCAAATGTAGGAAAATCGAGTTTACTAAATCATTTATTACGTGAAGAAAAAGCAATTGTAACAGATATAGCGGGAACGACACGAGATGTCATCGAAGAATATGTCAATGTGCGCGGAGTTCCATTGAAATTGATTGATACAGCAGGAATCCGAGAAACAGAAGACATTGTGGAACGAATCGGTGTAGAGCGTAGCCGTAAAGCATTGGCTGAATCAGATTTGATTTTGCTAGTTCTAAATCAACATGAGCCTCTAACAGAAGAAGATCGTCAATTACTAGCCGCAACAGAAGGCTTGAAACGTGTGATCTTATTAAACAAAATGGATTTAACGCCTCAATTAGATCGAGAAGAATTAAACCAACATGTTCATGACGAAGAAATTTTACCAGTATCTGTTTTATCCAATACTGGAATGGAACAATTAGAAATAAAAATCGCTGATCTTTTCTTCGGTGGACAAACAGGAGAAAAAGATGCAACCTACGTATCCAATACCCGTCACATTGCTTTACTGGATCAGGCAGCAATAGCGCTAGATGAAGTGATTAGAGGAATTGAAGCTGGAATGCCGGTTGACCTCGTTCAAATGGATATGACTCGCTGCTGGGACTTTTTAGGTGAAATTGTCGGCGATAGTGTTCAGGACGAGCTGATTACCCAATTATTCAGTCAATTTTGTTTAGGAAAATAGAAAGGAAGAGTCGATGAATCAATTTAAAGCAGAATCTTATGACGTAATCGTAGTCGGAGCAGGTCACGCAGGATCAGAAGCAGCCCTAGCATCCGCTCGTATGGGCAGCAAAACGTTGCTTTTAACAATCAATTTAGATATGGTAGCCTTTATGCCATGTAACCCCTCTGTGGGAGGTCCAGCCAAAGGAGTCGTGGTTCGAGAAATCGATGCGTTGGGCGGTGAAATGGGTCATAATATAGATAAAACATACATCCAAATGCGGATGCTAAACACAGGAAAAGGTCCGGCCGTTCGCGCCTTGCGCGCCCAAGCGGACAAACACGCTTACGCAACAGAAATGAAGCACACTATCGAGCGTACGGACAACTTATCATTACGACAAGGAATCGTGGAACGCTTGATCGTAGAAGGGGGTATTTGTAAAGGGGTTATCACAACAACAGGTGCACAATACCAGAGTAAAGCGGTAATCATTACAGCTGGAACAGCCCTGCGTGGAGAAATCATCATTGGTGAATTAAAATATTCCTCCGGCCCCAATAATTCATTGCCATCCATTGGTTTAGCCGATCACTTGAAGGAATTAGGCCTTGAAATGGATCGTTTCAAAACGGGGACACCACCTCGCGTGAAATCCAGTACGATCGACTATTCTGTTACAGAAGAACAACCTGGTGACGAACAACCAAATCACTTTAGTTTCAGTACGCCGGATGATGCGTATAATTTGGACCAACGTTCTTGCTGGTTGACTTACACGAATGAAGGAACTCATGAAATTATTCAAGATAATTTACACCGAGCACCGATGTTTACAGGAATTGTTGAAGGAGTAGGGGCACGCTATTGTCCATCGATCGAAGACAAAATCGTTCGTTTTTCTGACAAACCTCGCCATCAACTATTTTTGGAGCCAGAAGGATTGAACACTGAAGAGGTTTACGTTCAGGGGCTTTCTACTTCATTACCAGAAGATGTTCAAACTGATATCTTACATTCAATTGCAGGATTAGAAAAAGCTGAAATGATGCGTACAGGATATGCGATCGAGTACGATGTTGTTGTACCACATCAATTACGCCCAACCCTTGAAACGAAAGTAATCGATGGTCTATTTACAGCTGGGCAAACCAATGGTACCAGTGGCTATGAAGAAGCAGCGGGGCAAGGACTGATTGCAGGAATCAACGCGGCACTTAAAGTGCAAGGTAAAGATCCGTTTGTAATGAAACGTAGCGACGGTTATATTGGTGTGATGATCGATGACTTAGTAACAAAAGGAACAAATGAACCGTATCGTTTATTAACATCTAGAGCGGAATATCGCTTGATTTTACGTCATGATAATGCGGATTTACGCTTGACAGAACAAGGGCATGAAATTGGTTTAGTTAAAGAAGACCAATATACTGCCTATCTTGAAAAGAAAAAGGCTGTCGAAGCCGAAATCGCTCGGTTAAACGCAGTCAGAGTGAAGCCTACAGCGGATGTACAAGCATTTTTAGAAGCGAAAGGCTCCGTTCCGTTGAAAGATGGGGTTTTAGCAGGAGACTTCTTAAAACGCCCAGAAATGACCTATCGTGAAGTGATACAATTTATCCCAGCAACAGATGCGAAATTAGATGATAAAGTCATCGAACAAGTAGAAATTCAACTTAAATATGAAGGCTATATCAAAAAAGCCTTGGAAAAAGTCGACAAACTAAAACGCATGGAAGCCAAACGAATCCCAGAAAATATCGATTACGAAGCAATCAATGGATTAGCGACAGAAGCAAAACAAAAATTACAAAAAATCCAACCAGAAACAATTGCTCAAGCCAGTCGAATCAGCGGTGTGAATCCTGCTGATGTTTCGATTTTGATGGTTTATATCGAACAAGGCAAGATAGCAAAGGTGAAGACAGAAAAGGCTTGATACTAAGCCTTTTTTTGTTTCATGTGAAACATTTAGAACTCATTGAATGCTATATTGAATGCCATTTGTTTAAAAAGCCATATATTTTGAGAAATTAGCAACAGTCTCAGTTTGTTTAGTAGGTGTGACTTTAACATAAATATCAGTTGTTGTTTTTGTAGATTTATGACCTAAAATTTGTGCCACATCTTTTATACTTGCTCCACTCTCAAATAGTAAAGATGCATTTGTTTTTCTAAAATCATGTACTTTTATTATTTTCATATCTGGAAAGTGTTTCTGTACTTTTGCCATTACATGATTGGGGTAAGATTTTCCAAGATATTGTTTTTCTCTATAAAGTACCGATTGGCTAAAGACTACATTGTCTTCAAAATTATCATTTCTAATGCCCAGAGAGAGTTTACGTTGGAGGATGTTGTTTTTCCATTCTTTTAAGATAGATGCTGTACGATCGTCTATTCTAATTGTTCGATTAGATGAATCAGTCTTTGTAGACTGCACAAGTAGTTTGCCGCTCTGTAACTCCACAAGCGTTTTATCAATAGAGATTACTTGATTTTTGAAATCAATGTCTTTCCATTGTAAAGCCATAGCTTCACCTTTTCTTAAGCCTAAGAATGCTAATACTCTAAAGAAAGTAAAAGCTCGTTTGTCTTCTAACCTTTCTAGGCAGTCAAAAAATTCTTTTAATTCGTCTTTTGTGTAAAAGCTCTCGGCTTCATCTTTGTGGATCTTCAATCTTGATTTAGGTGTAACAGTTCTTATCATAGGATTATCCTTAACAACACCAATAAGTATGCCATATTTGAATACCATGTTTACATAGGTTCGTAATTGCTTGTAAGTAGCAAGTTGCGAAGCCCATTTGTTTAATACTTTTTGGCAATATAATGGTTCAATAGAATTTATTGAAAGTTCACCAAATTTAGGAAGTATGTGTTTATCAAAATGTATTCTAATTCGTTGTTGGGTGGTAGCTTTAATGTCTAATGAATGTTGATGAAACCAAATTTCGTAAAGCTGCTTAAATGTTTTAATCTTAGTAGAAGAATCATTATACTTTTTTGTTTCAAATTCATTGAGAATCTTATTGAGAACTTTTTTAGCCTCTTTTTTCGTTTTGAAGTCTCTTCTAGTAGTCTTTACGGACTTTCTAGTCGTTGGATCAATACCTAAATATGCTTGAAACATCCAACGTACAGAGCCATCCTTTTTTTTATATTGTTTAATAGTTGCCATATCTCTGTATCCCTTCTCTAGTTTAGTTTGACGTAGATGGTAATGATTCACTAGAGAGAAAACTATAACTATAGTAACTATGTTTTAAACATTAATCAATCATTGTTATAGCTTCACATCTCTAAAACTACCTTGTTTATGAATTGTTTTTTTTATTCTATATTGTTAAGCATAAAACGTTCTAATTCTTTTTTCTGATAATAGACACTGCCATCTTCTATCGGTTTGCATCTTTTTAAACCGTGTTGTTCATACTTATGCAATGTATTGATACTTATTCCATCATAATAATTTTCGACATTTTTTTGTTTAATAAATTCTGGTAAATTATTAGCTTGCATTTCGGCTCTTCGTAGCATGTCCATATGCACTTGTTTAATGTAATTAAACAGTTTTTGTTCAAATTCTGAACTAAACATAATTTTGTTCCTCCTTTTGTATGTTATAGTAATAATTTTTTTAAATTTGTTCGAACCAAATTTGTAAAAATATGATAACATGGAGAAAACGGTTGCAATACAAAAAATCATAAAAGAAAGCATTCTTTTTGCATTTAGGTAGTTTAAACCTTGTAACAAAGGTGTTTTAGCTTAAAAATTTTTTTATTTTGACGGTATATGTTTGTGAAATGAATATTTAAAAGTAATTTATACCATTCATTTTGAGTTTTTTTGTTTTGTTACCCAGATTTGTAATTAGAAGTTATATTTTATTTGTATATACTTTCCTTTCTGTTGTTATGAGATCAGATTAATCACATTGTCTACCGAGTTCTTAGTGGGAACCATTCTAAAACTATTAGAAATTGTTTACTGGTCTGTTCTCATTTTCAAAGTGTTTTTTCAACACAGGCAACACTTCTTACCATGATTGCAGTTGTTCCCATACATCATAAAGCGCATAAATATCTTGGTGACTAATTTCTTTAAGGGGTTGCTTATTTTCTATTTGAATTATTTTTTCACTCCTTCAATTTTTTAATACACGAAAAAACGGTATCAGTGGTTATTTCCTCACTAATACCGTTTCAATAACTTTTACATTTTCTAGTTGAAATGATTGTACACTCAAGAAACGGTCAAAAAGACTAGAAAAGTTCTTTGAATTTTTGTACAATAAATACAGCTAGCTTTCTGTTAGCTATTGGCAACTTGATTAGTGAGCTTGGACTTACTATTCAAGGCTCTATTTTCTCGATTCCCGTCGAGTAGTAGAGTGCCTTTTTTATTTATTAATCCTTTAAATATGATTTAACTATACTTTTTGATGCTGGAATTAAATCATCTTCAATATCAACATGCTTACCATTAATACCAGTGTATAAGCATTCATCACAAAATTTAATAATTTGACTTGTTTTACTAGCTGTTATGGTTAAACGCAAGTTACTATCATGACAACTGGGGCATTCCTCATCTGTCATATATGCACTTAAATCCCAAATAAGCGAAGCAACTTGATTAGATAGTTCTTCTTCATTTAAACCTTTGTTAATTTGATTCATATAGAATGGTATTGCAATCTCAAAATTGTCATCCGAGTGTCCTAAAATTAAATTTTTTGAATCCAATTTTTTAATTCCATCTAAATATTCTAAAGAAGTATATTTTAAAAAGATTGAATCATATTTATTAACATAGCTTATCAATTCATCAAAAAAAGTATCTAGATTATTAATAGAAAAATTGTTATAAATTCTTAAAATTTCTTCTTCCATATATCCTCCTATGGTTTTGGTATAGGATAAGTTGTAATTATATTACCTGCTTTATCCGTTATAATTTTTATCCATGTAGTAGGTTCTCCACCTAAGCTAGGTTTAACTGTTCCAACATTTCTTCCTACATCTACTATCCTTTCAAATCCCCCAGACTCTATTTGTTTCACAGGTGTATTTATAACAGGTTTTGACTGTAGAATATTCTTCAAATCTGTTTCAGGAATAGTAAACTGTCCAGCATTTTTTGATGGGTTAAAATGCCTATCTCTAACATGTTTCATTCCAGCATTTTTTGATGGACTAAATCTCGTTGGATTTTCTGCTACATTAATTCTTGACTGAACAACTCCCACATTCGGTTTCGGAACATCAGACCCACTGGCTTTCTTATTAGTATTTCTAGGTTTAACATTTTGCGTTTTCCCTACATTAACTACGCCTTTGACCATCACACCGATTGTAATCATGCTATTCGCTAACAAGGAAGCTTTTCCAAGCATTTCCGATTGAGTTAATTTCTTCCCTGTCACACTATCAATCCCCGTAGCTAATTCTTTTATCAAGGTCGCATTTTGTTCATAAAATAATTCATCTACACCTTTTTGACGATCGCCTTGAATGAAACTTAAGCCATATTTATCAATCATTCGGCTAAGCCATTTATTATAGGCAAGAGTTACATCAATATCTGCGGCTGTAGCGGAAGTCTTTCCTTTTTTCACCCACATCCACATTTTACCATACCCTAAATCAATTAATCTGTATTCTCGATCGCCTACATCTGGTTGTCTATCCTCATCGAGATCCTTTTCTTTCAATTGATTAAACCAGCTACTATCTACACCTGTAGGTAATTGATACGTCCCGTCACGATTAACAACTGTATTATTTAGTATCATGACACCTTGCATGGCAATCTTCATATCATTTAAGCTAGTGGCAAAAAGACTATTCGTTTGCGAAGAGAACTGATGTAGTTTTTCTAACTTTTTCTGTAATTCTCGGATATCCTCTTCAAACGTATTCGACATCCGATTCAAATTGTTTTGAACATCTAACAAGGCATCCAAGATTTTCGCAACAGGATTATTTCTCGACAACGCTCTAGCAACTGCTGCAGAAGCGTCAACAGACGCTTTCATTGCTTTTTTTGTCGCAATTTGTTGATTCAGCTTATCTTCGTCTAGCGTTCCTTCACTTGATATGTTCTGATCAGCGTTAGTATATGTTTGTAGCTCTTGCTCAATACGATCCATCGCTGATGTTACTTTACTAATAGTCGGTAAAACTAAGTCACTAAAGAGACCTTTTCCTGCGGTATAAGCAGCACCAGAGAGCGTTTTGCCATCTACTGCAGCAATCACTTTTTGACTACCTGCTTTTAGTTGTTGAGAAGCCTCTTTCCCACTTTGGAGATTCTTTTTTAATGCACTGATTAATTGTGCTGAGTCCGAGCTAGAATAAATTAATCCCAAGGAATTTCACCTCTTTTTCTATAGAGCTCTTCGGTTTCATCATCGAGAACTTTTCTTTGTTTCGTATAACTTTCAGAGAGTTCTTCCAAAGCTTCGCTTAATTGACGTTTAAAAAAGTGTTCTTGTTCTTCGGTTTTTCTTTGTAATCGAAGGTTTTCTGGGTTTTCACGAAACTCTTCATCATTTAGCATGCTAAGTGTGCGATACCCTCTCTGTAAATCATCTTGCAACTGTTGTAAACTATCTTCTATTTTTCGTTGGTCATTTTTTAAGTCATCAACGCTGTTTTCCTTCTCGATGATTAAACGATTATATGTTGCTCGTTCTTGTTCATTCTTATCCATGGTACAACCCCTTAAAACTTGATCTTACTATCTTCAATTGCCATGATTTCAGCTATCTTCGGAAATTTCTGACTCTGTTCTTTCACGCAATCAACTAGCTGCGATAAATCCGATAGTAATTGATTCGTCACTTCTGTTCCTTTTTTCATACTACTGATGTTGCTTTTACCTAGAGAAACGTGAGTTCCTTTATTCACGGATACAGCGTTAATTCCTGTGGTTGCTCTAGTAGCAGCTCCAACATCTGAAGCAATATTCACCATTCGTTCCCTCCTTAATCTTGAGCGTAGTTCAAGTTAATTTTACCATATAATCAAGATATCTGACATTCGTTAGAAAATTTTTTTACTTATTTCATTCATTTTTCTTAAGATAGTTGATAATTTTACTCTGTTTGTAGATTATATTAGAATTATCAGTTTAATTGTTCATACTACAGTTTTTTATTAATCTCCTAAACTCACATTTGCTTGTATTAAATAGCTTCTAAAATTATTTTGATTGCTTTATATTAATCAACACATTAATTTGTTGTACTACCAAAAATAAAACACCTAAAAGATATCCTTTAATAGGAACATCCTTTAGGTGTTCTTTTACTCAGCCGATGATGCAGTGCTACAAGCACTCATCTTTTAGAATTTTTAACTCTCTAATCAACCTCAGTAATTCTTTATACTCTTTGGCATTTAATTGCTTCTTTTGAAATGGTTTGCTTTTCTCTACGAGAGTCAGAAACTTATCTATTAGCTTCTGAAGGTTTTCTAATTCTTCAATCACAGGCCTCTTGTATTTTTCTCTCTCAAGTGAAGGGATATACTTTTTAGCTTCTCCATTCTCTTGTTGTACTACCTCTAAACTTTTACTCACCTGAATATAATTCTTCTTCGTGTTTCGACTATTTCGGTATTTGGAAGCAGTCTTTGTGCTAATGGATAGGTCATGTGCAATAGTTTTCAGTGTTACATTACTTTTAGCATACTTTCTTTGTAATAATTTCAGCAAAAAGCCTACTACAGAACGAAGTTTTCTATTCTTTATATACTTGATTGCTTTTCTGGTTTCATATACATCTTCATCTGTTAAGTACCTAAACATGCTTTGCTCTGTAGGTGTTACCTCTAATTTTTCTACTACATTTTTCCGTTTTGGAAAGGACAATGGTGCTTTATAATTTTTTATATACGCTACTTCTATATCCGGTAAAGGTTCAGAAAACACTTTTTGGTTTAAATAATCCAATGTTTCGTCAGAGCTCATTAGTTGTTTTAAAATAAACAACATATGATTACGGTGACCAATATCTACTCCTGTTTTTGCTCGATACTTCATTAAGTCTACTAAATCAGTTTTTAAATACTGTGCATAGTTACCTGGTTTATATTGTACCTTCTGTCTACTAATTTTTTTAGTATCTTTTTTAGTAATATGAAATTCACTAGGTTTCCGATCTTTGTATGTACCTAAAGCACGAGCAACATCAAATAAATCAAATCGATTCTCTGGGTTAAATGTAATGAACTCACACTTACTATTTGATTTAGGATTCCAACTACCAGGTAAACGCATTAATCGAGCATGATCTATTACTTTAGGGTCTCCACCTAAATCATCTTTTAGTTTTCTCATTGTTTTCTTCCACAAATTCAAACATTTAGATACCTTATGCTTATATTGTAGTATCCAATAGATATGAACTCCTCCTCCTGAGCGAATAATTGCTGTAGGATGTTGAAGCTCATCAGGCAGTTTATTCAGCCTAGGAAGTACTTGTTCAGTCATACAATTATCTATGTCTACATACAAAGCAGTCAAATGGAGAGAGCTTTTTTGCTCTCTCTTATAGACACTGTAAATGAATGGACTAAAAAATACATCCGAATATCGTTCTTTCCTATCTTTTTCAAGGTATTCACTTTTAAAATAGTTCTCTTCTTTCACCTCAAAATAGCGATGATAAGGAACTCTTTCTATTTTTGTAACAGGTTTTCCCTGTGTCAAAACATCGTCTTCTTCAATTCCAATTACTTCTTCTGTTAAAAACTGAACGATGACTACATAACCGTAAGTTAACCCATTTTTGAATAAGCTTAAAAACTCATTAGTCATGCTATCATCTGATTTATCATTAATCATATGAATACATCCCCTATTAATTTCGTTTTATAGCAAATTCGTGCGCACTTATTTAACTATAGATATATCATATCACGGATTTTAGGCCCTTTTACACTTTTGTAGATTTTTTTAAATTTACAAGTTGGAAGATTAAATAATAAATTTTAAATTGCATTAAGATTAGTTATTTTGTTCTGTATCTACATAACAATAGTACATATAATTACTAATCAATCTGATATAATCAAGTCGTCATCCGAAAAGCATTTTAAAGAAGCATATTTATCTCTCACAATATAGTAAATTTTCTCTCCCCGTTTATGTACACTATAATTCTCTACTTCCAACTGCTCTTTAATATAATAATACTATAATAGACAAGAAGTTCTTATATACTACCTGACTACGCTGCCTATAACATTATTCTATCAACACTTTCTTATATCTATTTACTATTTACTTATTAGTTACAAGATTTCCTGAAAATTATGTTATTCCCCTTCTAAAAGATAGCTTATCCAATGACTCGCTTTAAAGATGATGTAAGCTATCTAAAAAGTATAATTCTCCCTATAATATAAAAAACAGAAAACTGAAAATCCTTTTTACGAATTTTAGTCTTCTGTTCTATGTTTCTTAGGACTTACATCCCAAGTTCATTATAAGTTATGTTCAATAGCTTGTTTTAAATCTTTTGAAGATTTTCCTAACACAATTATATCCTTACCAAATTAGCTACAACTTCTCCAGCTTCTTGAAGTAAAATAGCTGGTTGTAATTTTTGAGTAGGTTCAACATATTCATAATCAACCCCTGCAAATGTCTTTAAAATAGCCATCATAATATGTCTCAGCCCTTCTGGGGGAATAGCCATCCCAATTTGCTTTCGAACACTTTCTTTCCCACCTTGGAAGTGGTAATGATCAGGAAAAGTTTGAAGACGAGCACGCTCACGATTCGTTAACGCTCGATTCTCAGTCCAATGGTACATATGCGTTCCTCCTCCACCAGAACCCGTTACCGTATATGAGGGTGTGTTTCTATTTAATCTTTTATATATATTACTCAATTTAGCACCTTTTACATTTAGACGATATTCTTCTGGAATATCTTCCACCCAAGCATTTCCTCCTTCTGGTATATAAGAAAGCATATTAACCGTTCTCGGATTATGGTTGGTAAATTCATGATTGAATGCATCGTTTGGTATTGGAGGCTCCAATATTGCTTCCAAGGAAGTCCTATATTGTTCAGGATAAGGAGTAGTGGGTGCAGGTACTTTAAACTCAACTCCCGCAATGGCTAAATCATTCCTGATACCAACAATAATAATACGATGGCGTGCCTGAGGGACACCATATTGTTCAAATTTATAAAAATGAGGTGTAAGCGTATAACCTGTTTCTTGTAATTCACGTACTATTTGAATAAATGCTTCACCTTCATTGGCGGATGAAAGACCGCCAACATTTTCTGCAATAAAGACTCTTGGTTGAAATTCTCGAAGCGCTTCTACACCATATTGATATAGTGGGCCGTAACTTCCATCAAGTCCTTTTTGCTCTCCAACCAATGAGTAATCATTACATGGAAAACCAAAAATCAAAGCATCAATATCTCCTAGAATATTGCGATCATGCAAATCGAACCCCCTAACATCTCTACAATAAACAGATGTGGCGTTTGGATCTTGTAATATATTTAATTTGTATGTTTCAACAGTATCGGGGTCATATTCATTGGCCCACTCGTGTGCGAACCCCCATTCTTCACCATTTTCATCTACAAATCGTGAAGTCATAGCTGCATACGCACCACCACCAGGGCCTGCAAACAGTTCTCCTGTATTAAATATCATTGTCGTCCTCCTTATATGCGAACGTAAGTTTTAGCATATGCTTATTAATATACTATACCTTAATCAAAAGAAGTGCAACAAAATTTAACTATTTTTCTTATGGGGGTGGATAAAAAGGTGCAAACAAGCTATCATTAATATATAAATATATGACTAACAAAATGAAAGGATTGATTGCATGGAAATTCTTTATTCAAATATACCTCCCATCACTATTGGACAGAATCAGAAAACTCTTGCAAATGAGATTAAAGCTAGCATAGCACTTTCAGATAAAATTGTTTTCGCTGTTGGTTATGTCTCGAGAAGTAGCTTAATTGAACTTGACCATTTAGTAGAAAAGTATGGGTTAAAAAATGTCACTTTGATTGCTGGTATGTATGCTACAGATGGAATCCCGGAAAGCATATATATTGAGATTACTAGATTGCATAATAAATGGACCCGTAACAATATAGGAAACATCCATTTGGTTAACAATATGAGTTACCATGGAAAGTTATATACTTTTTGGAAAAATGGAAGCATATTTAGAACAATTGAAGGGTCTGCAAATCTCAGTGTACTTGCTCCTACAGGAACAACATTACGTCAGTACGAGATATCTACTTCTATCAGCGATTCTCAAAAAAATATTGAATTTGGTAAACATATTGACATGTTGCAGAGTTCTTGCACATCTTTAGCATCAGATTTAGAAGGATTCCGAATTGTTCATGAACCAATTGAATTGTTGAATGGAATCGAAAATGTAACTGATCTTAAGGAAAGTGCTGTCAAGTCTTATCAAAGACTAGAAACAAATGTTACTGTTCGATTTCCAATCAAAGCTCCTTTCTTTGATAAACGTTTCAGCAATAATGGAAATGATTTTGCAAAGTCTAATATCAATGTTTGCTATGGTGCAGGTAGAAAAAACTCTAATGGCACATATAATCGACGTAATTGGTATGAAACTCAATTAACTGTTTCAAAAGATGTTTGGAGTTTACCTTCATATCCCACTGGCAAACCCTTCTTCGTCGTTACAGATGATGGTTATCATTTCGAAGCCCATACTACAAGTGCCAATCATAAGCAATTTACAGCTTATGATAGCGATCGTATTTTAGGCCGATGGATTAAAGGACGGCTTGTAGCTAATGGGTTGCTTTCTCCTATTGATGATGTAAACAAAGATAAGGATCTTTTGGGTGTTGTTACTTCAGAAATGCTTCAACAAGCTAGTATGAAAGTATTAGTCTTGACTAAAACAAATCGCCAAGAACTAGGGCGTGTATATGAAAGAAAAGTTAATGGTCGTTTGGATAAGAGTCAGTGGCATTATGAACCACTTGATGTATGGACCATAAAATTTGATAATGATGGAGGGAACAATCGATGACTTTTTTAGAAACTTATGTACAAAGTATTAGAGACAATAATCAAGATGAATTATCAGATTCTGTAAAGAAGACGGCTAATGATGTTGGTAATATGTATCTATCTAAATTCGATTATAGATCAAATCAGATAGGTATGTTACTTGGTAATGTTCAATCTGGAAAGACTGGGCAAGTCTTTGCTATAGCATGTGAAGCAGCCGACCAAGGTTTCCCTTTTTTTATTTTACTAACTACTGATAATACACGCCTACAGCAACAAACTTTTGAACGAACACAACAGGATTTAACTGAATTTGTTGTTTGCGACGAAAAAGAAGAACAAAAATTTAAAAACGCAAACGGAAAACCCGCAATACTTGTTTTAAAGAAAAATACTCGTATATTAAGAGAATGGGCAAACATCTTAAAAAACATGCAAAGTTTCAAGGGTAATCCACTGTTTATCATCGATGATGAAGCAGATGCAGCCTCTTTAAATACTAAAGTAAATCAGAATGATGTATCTACAATTAACAAATATTTAACTGAAATTCGTGATACAGCTATTGCAAGTATCTATCTTCAGGTAACTGGTACACCTCAAGCTTTACTGCTCCAATCGTTAAACACTGAATGGCATCCAACCTTTACTTACTATTTTGAACCAGGAAAAGGATACCTAGGGGGAAACTTTTTCTTCCCACCTTCAGGAGAGGTACCAAACTATATAAGATTTGTTGATAGTAAAACTCCAAAGGAGTGTATGAAAGAAGTCATAATCCGTCATCTAGTTGTGACAGCTCAATCTTTCTTAAGTGGTGAGAATGTATCTAATTGTCTGATGCATCCAGGTATTCGACAAACTTCCCACAAAAAGGCAAAAAGTGAATTGGAAGAGATGCTTTTATATCTGAAAACACATATTAATAATGTTGAAATCACCAAAATGATTGAATCTGAATATAATTTAATTAACCCCAAAAAAAGCTCTAAAGTTCTCTTTTCTGATTTAATTGATAAAATCCAAGTATTGTTAGACTCTTCTAATTATCAGATATTAACCCTGAATGGAACTAGTACCGATACCAGTTCTGATTACGAAACCGGGTGTAACTTTATTATTGGCGGAAATACACTTGGACGAGGTATAACTTTCAATCGATTAAACACATTTTATTATATTCGTACTAGTAAAAACCCTCAGGCTGATACAATGTGGCAACATAACCGTATGTTTGGTTATGATAGAGATCCTGGATTGGTTAGTTTGTATTGTACACAGGAGTTGTATCAGTTATTTAACGATATAAATGAAACTAACAATCACATCATTGATCAAGTAAAAAGAGGGGCAAAGTTCACTATTGCCTATCCAAACGGTCTTAACCCCACACGAAACAACGTATTGGATAAATCTATATTAGATATTGTGGTCGGAGGTTCTAATCATTTTCCACTTGAACCAGAAAACCATTCTTTCGAAGATATTACTGCAATGGTTAATAAATTTAAAGATGATGATGCTTCTATAAATGTTAGTTTAGGCTTAGTTATTCAGCTCCTGAAATGCTTCAAAACTGAGGAATCATTCAATTTAAAAGGTTATATCAATATTATTGAATCTTTATTTAAAAACAAACCCACAACTCAGGGTCGTTTGTTAGTTAGAAGAGATAGAGATATCACTCGTGCAACACGAGCATTACTTTCTTCTAATGACTGGAATGAAACAAATCAATATGAAGATCAATTTGTTTTAACATTGTATTGTGTAAAAGGTCAAAAAGAAAAAGGTTGGGGAGGGCATCCCCTGTGGGTACCCAATATCAAATTTCCAAAATCAAAAAACTTTTATATTATCGAATAAATTATTTTCAGTTAAACAAGAGAACGTTAACTCCAGTATGGTTTAACGTTCTTTTTCATAAACTAAACGCACTTAAAAATTTAACTTATGTACCCAACTGGCTTCCTCCATAATTGAATATTTTGATTTATCCATTTTATCTCTTTTTCATTTAGGCCTCTAGTTTTACCTGTCTCCTCATCCAACCCTAGTAAAAGCACTTTTCCTGCAAATTTATATTCATTACCAATAATATTTAACCCTATAAGATAATTTCCTTTTTTTAAAGCTCCGATATCATCTACCCACGCATCAATAGAAGATGTCAGTGACTGTACATCCACAGAATCTACATTCAAGCTTTTTTGAATAACATCTAAATCATTCTCATCATTCCATTTAATTTTGTGTGAAACTACCAGATCATTGCTTATATCAATTTTTATTGCATAAGACATTTTGCACCCCTCGATTCTAATAAATTCAAATAGTTGTAATTAATTTTATCACAAATCGATACGTACTAATCATCATTTTGACTAGCCGCTTCAATTCTACGTTTTACTCTTTGAATTGTACTCACACTCAATTTTGTCCTTTTTGAAACCTCGTTATAGCTCAAACCACTTCGCAACAACTCATAAGCATGACGTTTATCATCCGTTATTTGAGCTTTAGGGCGTCCTTCACGAAAGTTTGGATTATTTCTCTTAGCAAATGCTTTCCCCTCTTGTGTACGTTCTACAATCATATCACGTTCCATTTCGGCGACCGATAAAAGTGTACGCATAATCATTCGTCCAATTGCTGTATTTTCAATGGTTCCCAGATTAAGAACTTTAATCGTAATGTTCCTTTCCAGTAATGGCTCGATTATTTCTAATGCTTCTTTTGTATTTCGAGCAAATCGATCTAGCTTTGTTACCACAACTGTATCATTATCTTCTAAAGCTAATAATAATTTAGTAAACTCAGGACGATTAGTTTTAGTTCCTGTGAATTTTTCTTTGTAGATAGTTTCTTGTTTCACTCCTGATAGCTTTAATTGCTCCAATTGTTCATGTAATGATTGAGCAGTTGTACTTACTCGCGCATACCCAAAAATCATTGAAAACTCCCCTTTTTTCAAATTAGTTTCTGACCTAAGTTAATGACTAGTGATTAAGCTTGATGCTTCAATAAACAATTCGTTGGTCAAAAACTATTAAGTTTGTGACCATAGCTTTTCCGTTCAAGAATTACATACTAGTCATTTTTTGTTCTTCGAATTGAAATTACATATTACTAAAATTTTTATTAGGTGAGTTTGGGGTGAGTTTTGACCTGTTTCCTTTTTTTATTTCAAAATCCCTTATTTATCTAGCCATTTTTCGTCATTTATGCATTTCCCATTAAAACTCACCATCAACTCACATCTGCTTCCTCTTTAGGTTTAGAGATATTATGTTAAATTTATGTGTGTTTCCCCTTCTACAATGTAATTTCGAACCGAAGAGTTCTCAAAACTATCTTCTATAATGTAATTATCGTCCTCAAGATTTTATTCATTTTTATTATTATTTCTCTAAAATGTAATTCGTTCCCTCAACGTTTTAAATAATCTTCTTACAATGTAATTTTGATTCTCATACTTTTAGCGATTTTTTAATGCTGAACATGAATTTTTCTACTTCAGCATCCAGCAATATAATTTTTCTATTTATTTTTGATAGGAGATAATTCTACATGCACTTTATTTTGTATGTCACAATCTCTAAAACCTCATAAAGTAGCTCGATAGTCATATTCTAATTTCTGACAAGTTAAAGAGTTGCTTCAATAGTTCCATTGCAGATTGTTGATGGTATTCATCTTTCGTTTTTAGTACATATAAACAAATTCCATCTTTTTCCAACTGTAGTAGCTGTCCTCTTCATATACCACGAGCTGAAGTTTTTGATTGCGTAACGCTTGTTGAATTATCACTAGTTCATGCCATTCCTTTTCTTAAAATACAGGCTCTGAGAATGCTTTATACTTTCTTCTAATCGTTTCTGCATCTAGTTGATCGTCTATTACGTACCGTGGAAACAAAGCAACTAAATATAACAACAAACTTTCGATTTCTTCTGAACTAGTTAAATCAATTTCCATTAGTTTTTGTTGCTTCAAATATAGGTCTACAAAATATCCACCAACATGTGGAATAACAAATCGAATTTTTTGATCCCCGTATAGCAAGCGATAACTCGCTAATTGGTCTAATACCTGTTTATCCATAAACTCGTTTACTTTCATCTTACCACCTCTTACGATTCATTCTACCGCCATCTTTGAGTTACGACAGCCCCCTAAATATAATTCATATAAAAAAGTAGTAGCTTATCCGTTCTAAGCTACTACTCCCAAGTTTTCTGTTTGTCATATGTATTCTTTTGATACTCTTCTTTTTCTTTCTTTTTTGCAATCCGTAAGCGTTCTTGAGTTTGTTTTCTTTGTGCCCTAACTATTTTTGTCCGTTGTCTTTCTTCTTGACTAAAGAACTCACTATGTATCGATTTGCCCGTCCTCATGAACAGGTATATAGCTAAGCCAATAATTGCTAGACATGTAAGCCCAACTAGTAGTAGTCCTAAAATAATCTCCCTATAGATAATGAACACGATGAGTATAAAACTCCCTGTAATGAGCATTTTTTTGTTAGTTACCATGACTTTACTCCTCAATGTTAAAATGACTTTTGATAAGAAGTTCTGTTTCTGACCATAAATGATCGGATACGTAGAAGCCTTTTCCGATAAGTGCGATTTCACCTAAAGATAACCAGTAGTGAGCTAGCCCACCAGATAGTCTACGTTGAACGGTCAACTGAACTGGATGTCCTGCTGCAACCTCTTTTGCTTCCATTAATTTAATCCATTCATCCCTCGTAAAACAGTCCTTAAAGCTTGTCATTTTCGTTCCCCTCTCATATAGCTTAGAAGGACAAAGCAACCTTTGTCCTTCCTTTTTATCCCTTATTAATAAAACAGTGCAATCCAACCGTAACCGTTGTGTGTCATAGAATAGTTTTCTGTCCATGTCCCATTTTCAATATTCGCTGTCCAGTTCGCTTCAATGTATGCAATCATTGCATTCTTATCTGTCCAAGTACCTACAGCTCCATTATCTACTCCTGGAATCATGTCACCAGCATATACTTTTTCAGGTTCAACGGGTTTGCCTGGCTCTACCGGCTTCTCTCCACCATCAGTACCATTGTTTCCTTCTGGATTTATAGGTGTTTCTGGAGTTGTTGGTTGTGTTGACGTGTCAGTTTCCTCACCAGTGTTTGTTTCTGGTGTTCTAGTCGATTCATCAATAGAGGGATCGACTACTTCACCCGGATTTTGATTCGGATTTACTTTTTGCTGATCTGTAATAATCGTTTCGCTAACAACATCGCCAGCTCCATTTTTTACAGTTACCTTATCCTCATTAAAATAAATTGTTCGACCTACGGGTAATTTGTATTGCTCACCTAGAGATAGGTTAACGCTATTAATATCTGCTAAAGTTTGAACAGTCAAATTTGTACGCTGAGAGATCGCCCACAGTGTATCACCTAAGACCATCGTATAGCTTGTTTGTCCTTCAACTAGTTGAATAGTGTTTGGTAAGTTTGCTGTCCAACTCGTTGCCTCTGACGTCTGGCCAAATAAAAGACCTCCTCCTAATATAGCTGTACTTACTAAACTAGTAACAAGTGTTTTCTTCATTTACTTGTTTCCTCCTTTTATTATTCTTTACAAAAATATTATACTGCCTATTTTAATAAAAAGATACCATTAATTGTCATTTTAATTAAAATGACAATTATAATGAATGGCAGTTCATCTTTGTATCCCTGATAATTTCACTAAATAACCGAAAACAAGAGGTAGATATCATGGATGAAGAACAGGTAAAAGCTGTTGCTAATGAAGAGGCTAATCGATTAATCCAACAAATTACTTACTTAAGAAAGAAGCAAGGACTTACACAAGAAAAGCTTGCCGAGAGAGCAGGTATTAGCCGTAATACAGTAGTACAAATCGAACGAGGAAATGTAAAGGTATCTTTGGTCACATTTTGTGCTCTTCTAGAGGGGCTACAAATGACTTATTTAGATTTTTTTGGCGCTATTGAGGACGAGAAAGAGTTTGATAAACCTGAATCTAAGGAAGTTATCGACTTAGTTAAACAACTAGATATTCATCCTAACCGCTTAGAATATCTCTCTATACTTCGAACATTAATCAATATCAAATAGAAATCAAAACATTCCCTCATAGCTTTGTATGAAGGAATGTTTTTGAGTATTGAGCTTTCAATTTATTAATCTTGAGCTACCATCTACTGTATAAATTGAATGCTATATTGAATGCCATTGCAATAAAACTTATCGAATTATACTGCAATAAGAAACACAAAATTACCTAGTTTTCTCTGCTTAATGAAACACACTGAAGCGTAATGAAATCCTATTAATCGACTATATCGAACAAGGCAAGATAGCAAAGATAAAACCAGAAAATACTTAAGAAGTAAAAAATAAACTGAAATTAATAGATATAGTGAAAAGCTTGGGACCTGCATCTCAAGCTTTTTTTGTTTCATGTGAAACATTCTCAATTTACCAGCCTTAAATCAGAAGTTTGGGAGATTTTTAACAGTAAAGTAACAGTCGATTACCTTAAATATAGAGTAAGATCAACCTATCAATAAAAATCAAAACAAAGGAGTAAAATCAGTGCGGACAATAAAGACAATCAGCGATTTTTGGGAAGTAATCGATGAAATAAGAATAAAAAAAGAACTGAATTGGACAGAATTAGTTGGAGGAAAAGCGAACTTAGCTGCTAGTCAACATTGGAATCCTCCGTTGACGTATATTCTTCAAATACAAAAAAAGCTAGATATAGATATCCTGAATACGTTTGTTTATGAATTAGTTGAATCGGAACAATTAATTGGTAAAGACCCAGAAACGCCAAATAAAATGAAGTTGATTCACCAGTGGATTCAGTCTGACAATTGGATGGAGGATGAAGAAATCATCCAAAAAGTTCAAGAAGTTGCTAAAACGATTCTATAAAAAAATTAAAGGAGTAAGAAGATGGCTAATACAGAAAATATGATTAAATGGATGACAGACCGTAAAGGAACCGTCACGTACTCAATGAATGCAAGGCTAGGCCCTAATAGCTACGATTGTTCAAGTGCGGTTTACTTCGCTTTGATCAGCGGTGGTTTTTTTACTAGTGGAATGATAGGCAATACAGATACTCTGTTCTCACATTTGGAAAAAACTGGCTGGATACAAGTCCAAGAAGATGCCTCAGGAAATTATCCTGCTAAAAAAGGAGATATTTTTATCTGGGGAAATCGAGGAGCATCAGGTGGAGAGGCAGGACATACAGGCATTTTTTTAGATGATCAAGATCAGATCATTCATTGTAATTATGGCTATAATGGTATTACAGTCAACGATCACGATACGATTTGGGAAATAAACGGCTGCCCTACCTTAACTGTATATCGTTATGGAAAACCCGGAAACAGTCAAATAAAACCACAACCAAATCCTTCACAACCAATTTCTGTGACGAAAGAACAACAAACCGGCTTGATTTCAATGTCAGGTACATTTTATCCAGATAGAAAATTAGCAGTAAGTCAAGACACAGAACCAGATGAGGTGATAAGCCCCGCACTAGATTATTATTTACCTGGTATGGCAGTCCACTATGATTACTATCTTCATAGTAATGGCTATGTTTGGATCAGCTATATCAGTCAAGGAGGTGCTCGGCGCTATATTGCCGTTGGGCCAGATGATGGGCAGACCAATACAACTTGGGGAACAGGTTTTTTTAATTGATTAAAAGGTCTGTCAAAAGTAACCTTGCTATAATGATGGAAACGTCACGATAGATGGAGAGATAGTTAATGAAAACTAATTTTATAGAGAGTGAATTTGCTCCATTAAAAAGAGTTGTTTTAGCACAATCACAATTTTATTTGCCTGAAGAGGAGGACGAGTTAGATACAAGCTTTCTATCAGAAACAAACATAAAACTTTTCAAGAATAAAGTTGGTGATATAGGTGATCTTTACCCAGATATGCAGAAAAAATGGGAAAAAGAGCAGATGCTTCAATTGTTAGCCTCGTATGTTGTAGAAGTTATCAGGCGCGGAGGTTGACAACTTATGAAAAGACATTAGGAAAAGAGAGTGGACATAGCTATGCTAATTTTTTTTCCAGAGATCCGTTTTTCACACTTGGTAATTTCATCATTGAAGGCAACTTGAGGTTTGCTCACCGACGTTTGGAAATCTCGCCGATACGAGCTATTCTAAAGGAAGAATCCAAGTATGCAGAACACACCACAACCAGATATTTCCGAAGGATCAGAAAGTGAAACAGGGCCATTTCTAGAAGGCAAGCGATGTTTTGGTTTATGGCAAAAAATTATTTGTTGGATATTCAGGTTTGGCCAGCAATCAAAATGGAATCAATTGGCTGAAGACACTGTTAGCTCACTGGGACTATGAGGTTATACCAGTACGTTTGCATCCAGATATACTGCACCTAGATTGTGCTCTAAGCATGGTTACAGACGGGGTGATGATTTACTGCGAAGAAGCTTTTTTAGATCAGTTACCCAATGTGCTAGACAACTGGGATAAGATAACTATTTCTTTAAAAGAAGCCTCATTACTGATGGCAAATGGCCTTCCGATTAATGACTCTGTGTATGGACAGATCAGTCATTCACACAGTTGATCACAGCGTTGGAAAGTCATGGCGTCAAAGTAGAAACATTAGATTACGAAGTTTCAAGAATATTCGGTGGCTCTTTTAGATGTACAACACAAGCACTACTGAGAACAAGCTATTAATCTAGGAATTTACTCGAATTTTATAAAAAGATAAAATAACTTCAGATTTTTACCAAACAATCGTAATAAAGAAACCAAAATTTCGACACAAAATAGTCACAAATTAGAGTTATTATATGTTCATACCAAACAAACAACCCTAACAAAACACTTTTTCATTTTTTAACTCCTTTTCCCGCTCTTCCCCAAGAGCGGGTTATTTATTGTGAATCACTGTGATTGGCTATGCCAGAACAGATGATGAACAATACTTGGCGACCAAAGGGAGAGAAGTCCCCGAACTAGTGAATCCCCCCTCTATTACCCCCAAAACAAAAGAAATCTTGAGATAAGCCAAGCCAGAACAACCAGTGAACAAAACAAAGAGTTAAAAGGGAGAGAAGTCCCCGAACTAGTGAATCCCCTTCTATTACCCCCAAAACAAAAGAAATCTTGAGATAAGCCAAGCCAGAACAACCAGTGAACAAAACAAAGCGTTAAAAGGGAACACAATTACTATAATAGTCAGTCATTAAACGTTGTTTCAATATCTATATTCCCAAATAATTAAAAAATTAGAACCTGTAAAATAAAAAAACATCTAGACATGATCCTTCAATTTGAAGTCACTGTGTCTAGATGCTTTTGTTGTTCTTAGGTTAGTGTAACATTAATTGGGAAATGAGCACCTACCTACTATGTTTTCCTTTTTTTCTTCTCCAGAAAAGAAGAGATCCCGCGGCTCCAGAAATAAAGGTACCCAAACCTTGTCCTAGTAAAGATGTTTCTGATCCTGTGTTCGGTAGTCTTCTACTAAAACGAGTATCCGGAAGCCTAGATTTTGATGGATCTGCGACTAGATTAGTTTTAGAACGTGTAGTCTTAGGCAAAACGTCTGCTTTTTTAGGAGCTATTAACGATTCAGGTGCTTCAGATTGTTTTCCTGCTACAGGTGCCTTTAATGTTTTAGGTACCTTAGGTGCAGTAATGTTAATAGATCGCTCTACTGGTGGTTTAGCAAGGTCCACAGTTTCTGGTGCTGTAAGTGCTGGAACAATAGCTTCATCGTTTTTAGGTGCTTCTTCCAGTTCTTTAGGCCGTTCTAATGGGTCTACGTTTGTACTATCTTCTAGCTCGTTTAAATCAACAGGTGCTTCAGGTTGAATACTCCTTTCAGCTTCTTTGTTTTCCAATTCTACGTCCGTAATGTCTTTTGACTTACTTGGGGCGAGAACGGAATCAGTTGGAGTTGATGCCTGTTTTTCTGTTAAAGTTGGTAAATCGATTCCTTCGATACCTATCCAGTCTTTTATTAAAGCAGCAGAAGGTGCAAGAGATGAATTTATTGGCTTCATTATAGGTATTAATTTTGCAGGTACGTTAAAATCAGCTACTGGCGAGATAGGAGCAACTGACATATCTGGTACCTCTGGAATAACTGGAGCAGTGAGAGCAGAGACTGCTACCTTTTCTAGTTCTATTTTTTTTGATTCAAAAGTCAGTGGTGTCGTAACAGGATTAATGAGCTTTTGTCCGTTTATAATTCCAGTATATCCTTGAAAATTTCCAAAATAATCAGTTAACCATTCATAAATTGAAACACCTTCATCTTCTGAAAAAGGTAGATCTGCAAACATTTCTAAATTGTAGTCAAGTGCTCTCTGGAAACCAGGAGTAATCCCGTTAGCTTGGATTGGAATAGGATCTTTTTTATTGCCCATTTCAATGTTATTTCCTGTTGCTCTATTAAAGGCATCTATTTTATTTTTGAAATGTTCTTTAGCTAGGGTCCAGTTATCAGACACGCTTTTCAAATAAGTAGAATATGAAGAAGCTTTTTTAATAACATCTTCTACCGCTAATGTATAAGTAGACACAAACGTTTCCCAATCAGCCTCAGTGTTTAATGCATAGAGATCATCAACGCTATAGCCAATAGTTAAAAAGGCATCAGCTGGCTCTCTGTACTCTAAATTAATTTTAAGACTATTAAGAATAGGTTGCCAAGTATTGATATAATCATTGTTTGGGTCACCAATATTCTGAGAGCCCCATCCAGCACTATAAGTAACAAAAGCATTTTGAAATTCATTAAACTCCAAGTAATATTGTTGATAAGCTTTTGCGTAATTAATATTCTTCTCTGTGGCATCTTCTATATTCTGAATATCAATCGATATTTTTGTTTCAAAGTCTATCGGATCATATACATTTATAGTATTACCCTCTGGAACGATAGAGCTAGCATTGTAGATATCATTTTTAGCTTGATATTCTTCAATATCCGGCCAGGATGTATTTAATGTTCTAGATAAAGCGAACGTAGCTGTATTATATTTTATTTGCCATGTTGTTAAGTCAGTTGAAATATTTGCAAAATTTTCCTGCGTGATTTTATCATCTGGGAATTCTTTCATGACTTGATTCATAGTAGTAATAGCAACGTTAATTTGTTCTTCAGCAATCACGGCTTTCTTATAAGCCGCAAGTGCATCTTCATAAGGCTTTGCTGCTGTATTGAAACTATCTTTTGCAAGATCATACTTGGTTTGTAGATTATTAAAGAGCCCAATTGTTATATCATAGTCATTTTTAAGAGTTTTTAATTTTTCATGTGCTGCTTGATATGCAGTATCGGCTAATTTCCACGCAATATATGCTGCTTCGTATGATGTATTAACCTTATCGTATTCTTCGTGAAGTGTTGTAAAAGAATCTTCTATTTTTTCATATTCTTTTGAAACAGCGGTGTACTCTTCGTCATGTATTTTTTTTTCAGCTGTAACTTCGACCAGTATGCCTAAAGTTGTATTATAGGTTTTTAGTGTTTTTTCATATTTATTTTTAAGGTCAACGTAGTAAACAGCTAAGGCAGTATATTCTTTTTCGATAAGCTTAAAGGATTCTTTCGCTTTTGAAATTGCTTCTGATGCGATTTCAAAAGCTGTTTTAGCAGTACTAAACTCCGTTCCTAGAGCAGAAAATTGCTTTTTAACCGCTTCGTACGCTGTCATCGTTTCAGTATAGTGTGTTTTTAAATCAGAGTACTGTTTCTGCGTTTTTTTTATTATTTTTCCTAAATTAGTAAAGGATGTCTCAGCTTTTGAAAGATCTGATTTTAGTTGTGTCAATTCATTTTTCAACGTTTGATATTCTGGGAAAAGACGGTCATATTCAGCACGAGCTAGTTCATATTTTTTGGTTACAGCATCATATGTTTTGTTCGCCTCAATATATTCTGCTTCGGTCACATCGAAAGCTTCTGATCCACTTGTAAATTGATCAAAGAGGGTATCATAAGAAGCCTTTACTTGAGTAAATTGATCTTTTACTTCATCAGATTTTTTAAGTGCAACTTTGTAAGCTGTTTCTGTTTCAGCATAGACATTCATGACGTGAGTATAGTTAGCGTTGATTGTTTGATACTCTTTTTCTAATTGTTGATAATCATTCTTTGCGTTATCATTTTGTGTCACAAGATAATCGTATTTTTGCTTGATAGACTGATAAGCTGCAGTGATAGCTTGATATTCACCTGTTGCAGTTTCATAGGCTGTTTTGACTATTTGAAATTCAGCAGTTAGTGAATCTGCTTGTTCTTTTACTTGTTGGTATTCTTTATCGAGTTCATTGTAGCGTTCGTTGTTTTCAGTATAGGCTGTCAGTGCAACGGAATATTCTGCTGTACCTTCTTGATATTGCTTTAAAAGTGCTTCTGCAGCTACTCGTTTTTCATTATAGTGTTTCAGGTTAGTTTCGTAAGTAGCAAGGGTTGTATCATAATCTGTTTTTTGTTGATCATACGTTGTTTTAGCCACTTGATAGGTTTTTGTTTTCTGTTCAAATGCTGTTTTTCCTTTCTCATACGTTATGCGAGCTGTTTCATATTGGTTCACTAATTCGTTTAATTGAGTTGAGATCGTTTCATATGTAGTCTTTTTCTCTTCATAAGTTTGTTTTGTTGTGTGATAATCGTCTTTGATTTTATTGTACTCAGCCAGTTTATTTTCGTATTTACTTATTGAAGTCTTCAATGCTGATAAGCGTTTTTCATAGGTTGTTTTGTCAGTTAAGTAACTGTCTTTCGCTTCGTTATACTCTGTTAGTATAGCGTTATATTCCGCAAGCGCTAAATCATATTTGGCTTTAACTTTAATATAGCCAGGTTTAGCAGCTTCGAGTGCTGCTTTTAGTGTAGTATAGGATGCTACAGCCAGATTAAATTCTTTGGCTTTAGTCTCATACGTTGTTTTTTTAGAGTTATAAGTATTAAGCAATTTCTCATAAGAAAGCTTTTGTGCGTTATAGTCTTTTAATTGGTTATTATAACTGTCTTTTGCTTTATTATAGGCTGTTTGACTCTTTCCATAAGCTATTGCAGCTTCTTCGTAAATTTTCTGTTTTTTTTCATAGGCAACGCGTAAGGTTTCGTAGTCGGCTCTTTTTTTCTCTGCATCCTCGTTTAATGTTTCATATTTTGTTCGTTCGGCTAAATAGTTTTTTTGCATGCTATTAAACGTTTCTTCTGTTTGTTGATAAAGGTCTTTTTCTGCTTCATACGCATCTTTTGCTTCATTATAATCGTCAATATGTGCTTCATAGTTTGACTTGTTTGTTTCATATGTAGTTCTGCTTACTTCATACTTTTCAGTAGCCTCATCAAATTTTGTGAGCTGTATCTGGTAGGTTTCTTTTAATCCATCTAAAGTGGTTTTAAGTTGATTTGCGGTTGTGTACGTTTTATCTGCTTCATTTTTTAAGATATCATACTCTGCTAGTGACGCATTGTAACGCTGTTTGGTTGCTTCGTATTCATCTTTTGCAGTTATATACTCCGCTAATATAGTCTTATAATCTTTTTCCGAGACGGTTTGAGCTGATTGGGATTGCTTTACTTGTTTTATGGTTGCAGCTAAACTTTGTACCGGAGTAATTGTTGTTATGACAAGCGTACTTGAATACAATAAAAATTTAAATGAACCTTTTCTTAATGAATCATTCATTAATTTACACTTACCTTCCTTTTTTTAATATTATTATAGTAAAAATATAAAAACCAAAAGATAGTTATATTTATACAAATGTAATTATACAATATGTTTACGTGATATATTTATCATAATTTTCTCCACGATTCTAATTTTTTGATAAATAATGATAAAGAACAATGCACAGAGGAATTTCTTTGGAATTGGATAAAGAAGGATTTTGAAAAATATAATTAAAATTTATATTTAAATACTATTCTGTTTTTGTATTCTTTTTTTTCATAAAACAGGATTTAATTTTATTATTAATTAATTTTATTCGAAAAATAAAATTAAAAAATCTGGTTTTTAACTAACAAACGTAATAAAGAAACCAACTTTTTAACATAAAATAGTCACAACTTCAAGTTATTATATATTCATACCAACCAAACAACCCTAATAAAACACTTTTTCATTTTTTAACTCCTTTTCCCGCTCTTTCCCCGTAGAGCGGGTGTTTTATTGTGAAACACTATGAATAGTTTCGCAAAAAAAAGAGTTCAAAAATGAACTCTTTTTTTACCAATTTCGAAATATCCTAGAGACAGTAACCAATAAGACGAAAGCCACACCAACTAATTAGTAGCCTACACTGTAATTTGTTTTCTTAACTTCAAAAATGCGCTTGTTTGGGTTTCCAGTTTGTGTTAAGTCTCTGGTATCTTTACCTGCATGAACAATTGGTTTATAATTCGTTGCATTTGAATCGGAACTACCAAATGCGATGACGGATAAGTCATTTGTCTTTTGTTCAGGTGTTTTTAACCACGCGCTTAAAAAAGTTTCGCCGAAGACACTTCGGATTTGGAAATCATATTGGAACGACAGCTTTAACCCTTTATATTCAGTACCATCAAATGTGCGGTTCTCAAGATTACTAACAACGACTTTATTAGGATCTAAATCATTTATTGAAATAATAGGGTCAAGTCCCATTGTAAAGGCTACAATTTCCATATCTTTTTGATAATAGAAATAGAATTCGGGTTTTAACCATTTAGCAGTTGGAATTGTTTCTATGCCCATGTTGTATTCATTTTCAAACCCATAATTTCTAAATGACGTTTGAAACCCTACATTTCCTCCAGGTGCAGCAGATAAGCCATCTGAATATTGCCCGATGAAGGGTCTTGATTGTCCACTCTCATTAATGACTACGTTAAATCGACCAATCTCTATTCCTTCAGCATTTAAGATGGCTATAGATGCTTTATCAGCAATACTCGTGATAGCTCTAGCAATCAAACTAAACGTTCCATCGGATTTAACAATAGTAGTTTGTTGGCGTTTATTGTTTACGTATAAGCGAGCCTGAGCTGCTCCGCCGCCGTTAACAGTACCCGTGATATTTCGTTCTCCAAGAGAGAAGTCATTCAAGTTCGTTACTAATTTAATTGGATTGACTGCCACCTTGGCTTTTTGAACTAATTCACCCTCAACATCAAACCCCAACACTTCAACATAGTCTCTAAGGAATTGAATTTCATCATTAGTATCCAATGAAAATAGGCTAGTATAAGGTACTTCTTTTTCATCAACTATTGCAGTGTTTACGGCAAGTTTTACATCAGTTATTTCCCAATCTGCAAGTCCTGTGACAACAGAGTCTTTTTTTAAGGTAAATGCATCAGGTGTTAAAATCCATTCGCTTTCTTGAAGAAATACTTCAGATTCTTCAACAACAACCTTTTTATCTCTCTCTAATCCAAGAACGGTTACGCTATCTTCCATAGATTGAATACTATTCTTGATATCCAGTTCGAAAAAGTAATTGTCTTCTTTTGGAACATCCTCAATAACTCTTTCTGTTGTTATCAATTTTTCATTGACCCAAAGCTGAACCCAATAAATATTGCTTCCTTTTTTAACCTCACCAGTTACAAATAGACTCTTTTTTCCACCAACGCCAACTGGATCAGTAATAATATTTTCTGCATGATTTTTAAAGGCAGCAGCTGTATCAACGGGGGGTGTTTCAGCTGCTAAAACAGTTGATCCAGTATTATCCGGAAGAATGATACTTCCCAAACTTAACCCTAAGACAACACTTGCGGTAACAATCATTTTTTTCATTTGCTTTCTCCTTTCAAAGCTATTTATAACTATTATAAATTATTTATGTCATTTAGTAAATAAAAACGAACTGAGATAATTTGAATCGTGAATGTATTCAAATAAGAAAAATGATGTTTATTTATCGAAAGAATATTTTATTTGGCAGCAGTACACTAAAGAGGCTAAATGAGGTGAATGATGATTAATGAACAAAAATAAAACAGCACGTCTTAGAGATACACATAAAAAAGACAAACTTCTTGTTTTTCTAAATATTTGGGCTGTCACAATCGTCCACGAACTGACAAAGAAAAAGGTCGCATTAGTTCCAACGAGTAGTTATGCAATATCTGATTATTATGGGTATCAAGACTGTGAAAATATGCCTTTTGCTGAGATACTAAGTTATGTGAAACAGATGAATCCAGAATCTAACTACATCGTCGTACCTGTGTTTAGTTTCCGACGTGGTGAAACTTCTTCATATAAAGGATTGACTGTTGTGGTCGGAAGCCCTAACGAGATGCGAGCAGTCGGAAATTTGAATGGGGCGAATCAATTGGCAATCATTATTCCATGTCTTCGCGTGATTCAGACGGATGGTAGTTTGGGGGATATGGTGGTAGTGTAGAGCGAAAAAAGTGGTTGTTGAAGCATGAGTGGAGGTATGGTTCTATATAAAATCGTGATACAAGCCTCAGTTAGTGAAATCGAGAAGGGTGGAAAATAGTCAGTTTTTAAGAGCATTGTCACTCTTATTTATATTTTTATTTTATCCATTAAATTAGTTAAAGGATTGACTGTTAAAATCTACAGTATTAACAGAGTTACGAACCACAACCAAGGATTGCTCTAATTTTTCCCTACTTTCCCCTTGTATCAGGTGTTTGCCGTTAACTTTGTTCTTTTCTAGGCTTTTGAGCGTCTCTATTAAAATCATTAGATTTTTGATTTAACTTTTTGGGGGACGGTTTAATAGGTATAATTAGCTATCTTTTTTTGATACACTAAAGGTAGCAATGGGGGGAAGAAAAGTGAAAAAAGCGGCACAATACAATTCATACAACCAACCAGTCGGCTATCCAATAACCGACTGGTCTACAAGAGAATATCCGACAAAATCAATACTAGAAGGAACCTATTGCAGATTAGAAAAAGTAGATCCAGAGAAACACCTAGAAGATCTTTATCAAGTTTACGGACCGCAAAGTAAACCTAAAAATTGGACGTATATACCATTAGAAGGATTTGAAAATAAAATAGAGTTCAGTGCGTATCTTACATCGATGAGCCACTCAAAAGATCCATTCCACTATGCAATTATTGATAATGTGAGTGGAAAAGCGCTAGGAACAGTAGCTTTGATGAGGATAGACCGAGAACAAGGATCAATCGAAGTTGGTTTCGTTATTTATTCTGATCAACTGAAAAAAACGAGGATTGCTACAGAAGCACAATATCTTTTAGCTTGTTATGCACTAGATGTGTTAGGCTATCGACGTTATGAGTGGAAGTGTGATTCATTAAATGAACCATCTAGAAATGCCGCACTACGTTTAGGTTTTGTTTTTGAGGGTATTTTTCGGAATGCTTTAGTTTATAAAGAACGCAATCGCGATACTGCATGGTTTTCTATTATTGATAGTGAATGGCCGAAAACAAAAGCTCGGCTGAAATCATGGTTGTCGGTCTCGAATTTTACGGTTGATGGAGAGCAAAAAAAAACGGTTGAATGAGTTTTAAACTAAAAAAACTAATTTGAAGGGAATTCAATGAAATGAAAAATTCAGAAATCCAATTAACTACTATTACTAAGCCGATGAGTTTTAACGATGTAGCCCCAACTTTTTTGACAGATGAAACAATGAGTGAGAGAAAGCAAAAAATATTAGACAATATGAAAGCAGAAGATTTCGACGCCTTAGTAATTTATGCCGACAAAGAGCATGGGGGCAACTTTGAATATCTAACAGGTTTTATTCCACGTTTTGAAGAAGGATTGCTTGTTTTAGAGGCCACAGGTGAATGTACCTTAATTCTTGGTAATGAAAATTTAAAAATGGCAAAGGTCGCTCGGATCAAAAACAAATTGATTCATTCGCCATTATTTTCTTTGCCAAACCAGCCGATGGATAATGAAGCAAGATTAGAAGATATATTTGAAAGTATTGGCTTAGCTGAAAAAAGTAAGATAGGTGTTGTTGGATGGAAGATGTTCACGACAGCAGCATCAGACAACGACGCATATTTTGATTTGCCATATTTTATCATTCAAGCACTCTTAACTAGTAAAAACAGCCTAGCGATGCTAAAAAATGCTGCACATTTATTTATTCGTGGGGATATAGGAGCTCGTACAACTAACAATGCTAATGAGATTGCGCATTACGAATATGGAGCCAACTTATCTTCCAGTTGTATGTTAAATGCGATGGACGCAGTTGAAATCGGCGTAACTGAAGCATCTTTAGGTAATGAACTGACGGCAGAAGGACAAACCAATACCGTGATTACAATTGCTGCAACCGGACAGCGTTTTGAATATGGAAATGTGTATCCGACGCATAAGCAAGTAAAAATGGGTGATCCGTTGTCGTTAACGACAGCATTTAAAGGTGGATTGTCTAGTCGGACGGGTTTTGTAATAGAAAATCAGAGTCAACTTCCAGAAAATCAGCATGATTACTTGGAGAGAGTCGCGATACCTTATTATCAAGCTGTTACAACTTGGTTGGAAAGAATAAAAATTGGTAAGTTAGGGCAGGAGCTCTATCAAACCATTGAAAAAGTTTTTCCTCAAGCAGACTACCATTGGCACTTGAATCCTGGGCATTTAGTATCAGATGAAGAATGGATGTCTTCACCGATTTATGCTGGGTCACAGGAGATATTGAAGAGTGGTATGATTTTACAAATCGATATTATTCCATCTGTGACAGGTTATACTGGAGTTAGCGCCGAAGAATGTGTTGCACTGGCGGATAAAAATTTACAGAAACAACTCAGAGAAAATTATCCAGAGTTATGGCAACGGATAATTACAAGGAAAACCTACATCAAAGAAATATTGAATATTGATTTAAGTGAAGATGTCATTCCATTGTCAAATACAGTAGGGTATTTACGGCCTTTTTACCTCGCAAAAGACCAAGCATTTCGTTGTGTGAAGTAGTTTAACAAAATAAGGAGCTACAACTCATTTTTGAGTTTGGTTCCTTATTTTATTTTTGATACCTATTGTTACACGTGAAACATTTGTTCCATTCATTATGAAGTGACGTTATTTTTAAATAAAGAAGTGCCTGTATAGCTCTTTTGTTTTTGTCTAAAATTAGGAGAGAAAATTTCATCCTATATAATAGAAAGAAACATTTTTTTACAACTACCATAAATCTCGCTAAAAACATTGCAAGAAATTGCTATTTGCGTTAAAGTAAGAAAAGACAATTGTGAAACATTTTCTGTTTCACGCAAGGAAGGAAACCTATGACACCAGAAGAATTTAAACAACTATTAAGCCAAAAAGAAGTCCAATTATCAGAGCATCAAATGAACCAATTTGCTCGTTATTTTGAATTACTTGTTGAGTGGAATGAAAAAATGAATCTAACGGCGATCACAGAAGAAAAAGACGTCTATTTAAAGCATTTCTACGATTCAATTTCATTAGCGTTTTTTGAAGATTTTTCAACAAATAAATCGATTTGTGATGTAGGGGCCGGAGCGGGATTCCCGAGTATTCCGTTGAAAATTGTTTTCCCAACATTACAAGTAACGATTGTCGATTCATTAAATAAACGAATCACATTCTTAACTGAATTAGTCAATGAATTGAAGTTGGAAGAAGTCTCTTTGTACCATGATCGTGCAGAAACATTTGGACAAAAAGAAGAATTCCGCGGTGCTTTCGATTATGTAACCGCTCGTGCAGTTGCTCGTTTAAATGTGTTAAGTGAACTGTGCCTACCATTAGTCAAAAAGGATGGTTTTTTCTTAGCTTTGAAAGCTGCTAAGAGCGAGGAAGAAATAATTGAAGCGAAACCTGCAATCGCCATCTTAGGTGGTAAATTTCAAAAAGAAGTATCATTTGAACTACCAATCACAGAAGACGAGCGACATATCGTTGTAATCCAAAAGAAAAAAGAGACACCCAAAAAATACCCCAGAAAACCAGGATTACCAAATAAACAACCAATCAAATAAGATGGAGGGACACAAATGGCACGAATAATTTCTGTAGCGAATCAAAAAGGCGGTGTTGGAAAGACAACAACGACTGTAAATCTAGGTGCTTGTCTTGCTTATTATGGCAAGAAAGTGTTGCTGATCGATATTGATGCTCAAGGAAACGCTACAAGCGGTATCGGTGTACGCAAACCTGACGTTGCTACCGATGTTTATGATGTATTAGTGAATGAAGAACCAATCAAAAATGTGATTCAACAAACTTCTAGAGAAAATCTGGATATCGTGCCAGCAACGATTCAACTTGCTGGAGCTGAAATTGAATTGACGTCAATGATGGCCAGAGAATCTCGCTTAAAAGCAGCCATAGAAGAAATAAATGATATTTATGACTTTGTTTTGATTGATTGTCCACCGTCATTAGGACATTTAACGATAAATGCTTTTACAGCAAGTGATTCGATTTTGATCCCTGTCCAATGTGAATACTATGCGTTAGAAGGGTTAAGTCAGTTATTAAATACGATTCGTCTTGTTCAAAAACATTTTAATCCCGACTTACGTATTGAAGGTGTATTATTGACGATGTATGATGCTCGCACAAATTTAGGAGCTGAAGTCGTGGAAGAAGTTCGCAAATACTTCCGTGAAAAAGTCTACGATACTATTATCCCTCGAAACGTTCGTTTATCTGAAGCACCAAGTCATGGTTTGTCGATTATTGATTATGATCCCCGTTCACGTGGTGCCGAAGTGTACCAAGCACTAGCAAAGGAAGTGTTGGATAATGAGTAAAGGAAAAGGTTTAGGTAGAGGTATTGATGCATTGTTTCAAGATTTTGCTAGTTTGGAAGATGTAGATGTTCAAAAAGAAGAAGTCCTTCAAATTCCTTTAAATGAACTTCGTCCAAATCCATATCAGCCAAGAAAAACATTTGATGAAGCCTCTCTTCAAGAATTGGCGAATTCAATTCAACAATCCGGTGTTTTTCAACCAATTATTGTTAGAAAATCTGCTGTTAAAGGCTACGAGATCATTGCTGGTGAAAGACGTTTTCGCGCTTCAAAATTAGCAGAGAAAGAAGCAATCCCTGCAATTGTCCGAGAATTTGATGAAGAGGCAATGATGCAAGTTGCTGTTTTAGAAAACTTACAGCGAGAAGATTTAAATCCGCTAGAAGAAGCAGAAGCTTACGATATGCTAATGAAAAATTTGAAACTTACACAAGTAGAAGTAGCGGAACGTCTGGGCAAAAGTCGACCATATATTGCAAACTACTTACGCTTGTTAACATTACCGACTCAAGTCAAAGAAATGGTTCAAGGTGAAACCTTATCAATGGGCCAAGCAAGAACGTTACTTGGTTTGAAAGACAAAGACTTGATTTTAACATTGGCAAAACGAGTGGTAGAAGAAAATTTAACGGTTCGCCAATTAGAACAAATCGTCAATGATTTAAATGAAAATCAAGGCAAAAAAACATCTAAAAAAGAAAAGAAAAGTACGAAAGATAAACCATATTATATTCGTGAAAGTGAAGATCGCTTAATGGATAAATTTGGTACGACAGTTGCAATTCAAGAAAAAGAAGGCAAAGGTAAAATTGAGATCGAGTATCTTTCACAATCTGATTTGGCTAGAATTTTGGACATATTAGAGATTCATTTTGACGAATCTTGATGAATTAGGTAAATAAAAAAGCGTAAAGCAAAACTATTTTTAGTTTTGTTTTACGCTTTTTGCTATTTATACATTTATATTCGAAAATAACGTATTTTTTCTTATTTTTATATAGAATAAGAAAAATTTATAATTGTTTAAATTAAGCTGTATGAATGTTGTTAAATAGACAATTGGTTAGTTAGCCTATACAACGAGTATACAATAAAGAATTTGGACATGTCAATGAGTAATAAAAAATAACAATATATTTAATTTATGTATATTATAGCGTATTACGAAGACAAAATCATCATTTAACGTTAAAAGATTGATAACTTGCTACATTATTATATGAAAATTTAAGTATAGACTACTCTGCATTCCTGTAACTTATGATAAATAGTAGGGCTTAGTAAATTTACTTATTTTTTAACGCCGTCAAATGAACCGTCAAATATACTCCCTTAATTGAATATAAATAATGGAACTCATATTAGTAATATACGCAACAAAATAAAAAAATCATAAAAAAATAAAAGTGATCTTACATGAACAGATTAGTGATATTTTAAAATTTAATAGTCATTAACCACTTTAATTGTCTATTCTTTTTTTATAATTCCCTGAAAAATGCAAACTTCTATTAAAAGTCTGGTAAGAATATGGTCAAGTGTAATTGTATTTTAAGTGTGGTTGAAAGAAAATAAATGGAAAGAATAGTTACTAGTCTTCTTTTTAGATTTATAAAACCATAGTGATTCGTTTATTTTTATAAAAATAACTTTTTTTCACATATTTAATTGATTTTTCTTTTAATAGACCGTCTAGCAACCGTCAAAGGGAAAATAGAAATCTTTATATACCACATTTCATACTGATTTTTTCTTATTTTATATAAGAATAGGAAAATATCTAATATCTAATATTTATAGTTTTATATAGTACAAAATTTAAAAATTCGGTATCACCATGTACCTATCTTCTATGGAATTTCAAAAAAAATGAAAATGGTTGGAATTTACTATATATAAATTAAAAGGAGGATTTTCTTTATGAGGAAAAAAATTATTATATTGACTGACACACTAAGTGCAAACGGGTTGTTGCAGAATAGTTTGTTAAACATGGATTATGAAATAATGGTTTCAAAAGATATATTGACTCAACCAAAAGATAAGGAGTTCTATTTTCTGCAAAATTTTGATCTTATTATCTATCAGCAATCTATGTATAGTGGCTTAAAAGAGTCATTCTTAGATAATTTGGCATTACTGAATAAACCCATTGTTGTTTTAACATTTGAATCAGAACAGGTCAGCAAATCTAAGTATTTGAATAATGCGAATGTAAGTTTCGTTCGTTATCCAATATCCGTCACTGATTTAGCAAGTAAACTGGCTGCTATTTTTGAAGAAACGGCCAACCGTACAGGTAAAAACAGTCAAGAAAGAGCAGTAGATTCTTCTATGAATAATGAAGTCACTGCTCGAATCACACCAGCGACTTCAACATTAGTTAAGGTAAAAAAACAATATTCTTTCCAGTTAAAGGACCGAACATTGATTATCGATAACTGGCTGATTCCATTGACCAAAAAAGAACATCAAGTACTGGAACATTTTATTGAATCAGATCAAAGAGTTTTTTCAAGTCAGGCACTATGTGAAGCGATTTGGACAAATGCTAAACAAAAAAATAAACAGGCCTTGTTGAGTAATCTGATTAATCGCATCAAGCAAAAGATAATGGAAAAAACATCGATTTTTGAACCATTCATTTTAAATAAAAAGGGAATAGGCTATTACTTGAATCAAGAGTTTGTAGCACTAGATGAGCAAAATGATGAAAAAGTAAGAGAACTACTGGTAGGTAGCGTCTAACCTAAATAGATATGTAAAAAGGGGAGCAGGAGAATTGGCAATTTTTAATAAGAAAAGCAAAAAAAAAGGGAATATGATGATGAGTATGACGAATACTACGATGAGTATGACGAATACGACGAGGATGAGTATGATGAATACGATGAATATGACGACGAGGACGATGATGACGAATATGAAGAAGAGTCTTATGCACCTCCTAAAAAGAGCCGTCCGGAAACATCAACTAAAAGAGAGCGTTTGGAAACCACTATGAGAAGACAAGAGCAAGAAGCACAACAAGAACAAGCAGCTGTAATTGAACATTTAAACAATGAAAACCAACAGTTCCAAAAAGAAATGCAACGCCAAAAAACAATGGCAGAGCGCTTGAAGGCAGAAGTTGAAAACAAACAGCAAGAAATCGATCAATTAACAATGCGCCTTACAAGCTCATCTAAGTCTAAAGAAAGAATCTTTTCACTTGAAGACCAATTAAGACAGTCAGAGGAACTGAGAACCCAACTAGATGAACAATTGTTAGAAGAACGAAATAGAAGCGTTGAAATCGAAAAACAACTTCGTCAACAAGATCAAATGAAAAATCAAATTGCGGAAGTTTTGATGGAAGCAAAAGAAAAAGCACAACAAATCATTGAACGTGCAACTATTGAAGCAGATCGAACAGTAGAAGCAGCCAGACATGAAACTAAAAAAGCAGTGTCCGAGGCTTCGATCGAGTTGAAAATGATTAATCAAGAAGCTGCGAATTATCATACACGGATTCTTCGTCTGCAAAGTGAGACAAGTGTGCTTATGGAGGATTTGTTAAACAAATCAAGCCGACTAGCTGATCATTCACTAGATTAAGGGAGGGGATTAAGAAGTGGTTTATCAAAATATTATGGTTGACATTTATCAAGCCGCTTCTCCAGCAGTAGGCGAGCGCCTTTTTGATGATGATATGTTGCGTGATATCTATTATATTTGCGAAGAGATTTTTCAAAAGCGAAATAAAAGAATCCCCTACCCTCAAAAAGAAGTAGAAGAATATTTTGAAGAATTTCATACCATAATTTCTTTTTTTAAACATGTAGAGATTACCTTAGATTTTGTAGATCTTGATTGGTCTGGATTGTTAGACGAGCTGATTCATACCTTTCCTCAAATAGCTTGGATCGGTGGTTCTAAAGAAAAAGAAGATAATCGCGTCGTTTACTATATTGATTTTGTCCCTATTGCCTATCGAGACACTGGATTTCCCTTCATGGTCAATTTGCTGCAATCGCTGGATCAGCAGTTAATAGGTGATAGTGACGATGTATTGGAGTCGTTTGTCAATGAGATTGAAAGGCTTGTAACTAGGTTCATCAGACCGCTGAAAGACTCTAATCCGTCTAATACTATCTCCGAAAAAGAAGCAGAAATTGTAGAATATAGTGATGAAGATACTAGTACAAACTATTTAGTTAAAATGGAAGAAGCTGTTAGTAGAGAACGATACGCCAAAGAAAGAATGCGACTTGCCAACAAAAAATTGGAAGTTGTCATCGATCAAATGGAACGTCAAAATCTAGCTAGAGCCATGAAGACATTAAGTCAGTCAAATAGTGATGAGAATGAAGATTGGGATCATATATTAAAAGTTGACTTGAGAGAATATTCTCAGCTTCTACAAAAAGCTAAATTTCTAGAGCAGTCTTGGATGATGAATAAAGAATTAGTTACAAAGTCAGAAAAGATGACGATTTCGGATAATCAATTGACCTATGAAAGAGAACAGGTAAGGAGCTTCAAAGATTCCGTTTCTACCAACGAAATTTACTTGATTTTAGATGAGTGTAAGCTAATTGAGTCAAGAGTAAAAATCAAGAAAAAATCTTGGTTTCGTCAGCCACATGTTCGGATTATGAAGATGGATTATGACAGTATACTAAATAAAGCAGCTTATTTTGATCTTATCCAGGGAGAAAACTACTTACTTGAACAATTTGTGCTAAACGAGGAGTCAATCGCGGATGATTAAAATTTATTCCTCTTTTGTTTTCTAGAGAAATAACACGATTTGTTTGAAGAAATAAAAAGGATTGGGAATGGTTGGCTTTTCCCATCCGCACTACATAATGCATTTAATTATCGAATTAGGTAAAAATAAGATAAACAAGAATATCACCAAAATAGCAGAATCATCAATGACAAAAGAAAAAAGCGTATCAGCATTAAGAAGATCAATTGCAACAAATAAGTGGAAAGAATGTTTTGTCTTTACTATTCATTTGGTTTTCATATCTGTTATGTTTTATTCTTTTTTCAAATCTGTACATATAAGTTTTACTATGTAGGGAGTTTAAAATTCAATGATTAATAAACGAAAAACACTTCACCTGATTGTTGTAATGATAGGAGTTTTTCTTTTATTGCTAATAGCTATGACTACTAAATCCCAAACTGGATTAGCTGTTTCAGTAAAACCAATTTTACCCAAAAATCAACATAACTCAGAAGCAACATACTATGATCTTAGAATGGTCCCGGGTCAAAAGCAGGACTTAAAGTTGGAATTGACTAATACTTCTGATAAAGAACAAAAAGTTGTTTTACAAATCAATGATGCTACAACAAATGATGCAGGAGATATAGACTACTCTGATCGATCAAAAATAGTTCCAAGAGATAAAAGTTTAAGTCTTTCATTCAAGGATGTTGCGAGTGGAGAGGCAGAATTAACAATTCCTGCCAAAAAAACAGTTACAACCAAGGTCCATATACAAATGCCTGAGGAACAATTTGATGGCATGATATTAGGCGGCATTAAAGTTGTTTCATCGGAAAATGGCATTGAGGCGCAGGAGTCAAATAATAATCAAAAACAATCTAAAAAAACATATATCGTAGCAGTTAAACTAACTGAAACAGATACCCCTGTTGTAGCAAAATTAAACTTAGTAGAAGTCAATTATTTAAAAGAATCAAATCAAAATACTATAAAAGCAACTATTCAAAATGATCAAGCAATCAACTTGGAAGATATAGACTTCACAGCTGAAGTGTACAAAAAAAATTCAGATAAAGTGTTTACTAAAACGAAAGTAACCGGCTATCGAATGGCTCCTAATTCAACTTTTACATTTATAATTAACGATGAAAAACAAGAATTCCAGACTGGAAAATATCAAATTAATCTAACAGCCAAATCGAAAGCGACGAATCAAGAATGGAAATGGGATAAAGAGCTGGAAATCACAAAATCTGAAGACAAAAAAGTAGATCATTCTGTGGCTGGATCAGAAAAAGAGAAGATAATGCTTTATACCATCATTTGTGTGATTACATTTGTTTTATTATTGTTATTCTTATTATTGTTACTGATTTTAAGAAAACGCAAAGAGAACCTCTACGAAGAAGCTTTATCGTATAAAAGGAAAAAGCGAGAGCAGAATAATAAAAACATACAACGAAAGAAAAAAGTAAAAAGAAAGAAACGTGATGATACTAGGAAAAAACGTCCTACAGATTCCAAAAGATTAAAAAGATAAGGTTTCAAAGTATAAATAGGATGGTCATTATCTCAGCCTGAATAAGTTCAGGTGTAGAGGTTTTAGGAGTTGGAGGATATGAACGTAGCTGAAAGAAATACCCAAAAGCAGGGGAAAAAAATAATAAAAAAATACATTCTTCATCGAAAAGTTAATCCAAGACTTTTGGGAGTGGAGCTTTTTAACAAGCATCTCGTTACGCCGCATGAAGCATACTTGTCATGCAAATTGATTTTTAAAAAAGATGTTCACTCATTGATGGAACTTGAGCAAATCGCAAAAAAAATATATGAAACCTGGGTGAAAAAAAACGATGAATTGCCTATAAAAAAAATCAATGTTTTCACATCCACTGCATATATTGTATTAACGTTTACTATAGGGTTTTACGAAGAAGAACAAATAAAACATCTGCGTGAGTTAAAAGAATGTGCAAAAGAACTCATTGAAACGTATGATAATTTGATCAAGAAAGAAAAAGAAGCAGAGTACAAGAGAAAAGAAAAAGAACTCTATGGCGTTTTAGAAAAATTTAGTCAGCTAACCCAAAAAATGGAAGGCTTAGAAAATAGACTTGCCAAAAGCGAATCAATTGTTTTAGATTCTGGTGAATTGCTAAAAAATGAACTCACTAAAGTAAGTCAAACAATCAAAGAGCAAATGAGTCAAGCTGAATATAGCATGAAAGATAGTCAAAGGTATTCTGAACCAAAAAAACAAGTAGTGAAGAAAACAAAACCAAAGCTTGAAAGTACAGTTCACATAACAAAAAAGACCGAAATAGAAGAAAAAGCTCGAGTACGTAAATTTGTTTTTGATCGGTCCAAACAATATCAGGTAACTTTAAAAATGAAAAATTGGACATCAGAGATGTCGTCCAAAGAAAAGATACTTAAAGAAAACCAAGAGTCAACTAAAAAAGAAGATGTAAAAGCGTATGCCTCCAAAATTGAGATGGAAATTTTAACGTATTTTACAGAGAATAAAGAATTGAATAAAAAACGAATGGTGCCAAAAAAACAATTTTTGACTTTAAAAGCGAAAGTAGAGTTTATTGATTATTTATGGATGTTGTTGGAATTAGAAGGAAAAGAAGAAATTATCATTGCTGGTAAACTAAGTTGCAGAGAGCTTATCGAAGAGTTAGGTTTGTTTATGGAACGTGTAGAAAAAATTGCAACAGGACCGACAATTTTTAATTACTGGGTATATTGTTCACAAGAAATGTTGGTAAAATTAGAAGGATATGCAGTATTAAAAGATTTTTTAAGTAGTTCTTTAAAGCTAAGCAACAATACTTTAGTAAATGAATAATCATGATATTTAATAGGTGTATTTGGAAGAAAAAGGGGTGGTGTACAAGAAACTAGAGCAGTTTCAAATGTATAAGGCCTCTTTCTTTTTCTTAAGACGTTATATAAATAAAGTTTGTATAACAAATAAAATTGACATGTTACTTCCAAAATTTTACTTTTTTAGGAAAATTTTTGAAACTAAGTAAAAAACAATATAATGCATAATTAGTTAAGAAAACCAAACGTCTTGCGAATTTTTGTTTAGCTTGGTTGGAAGTAAATGAGAATGGGAATTAAATGCACCAATTGTAAACATGTGATTATCTATTGGGTAAAAATAACATAGAAATAATTAAAAGGTTGTAGTGATTTCATTTTCTTAAATTAAATTTTAGAAAGGATTTTAATTATGGCAAGAAGAGGGGAAAATATTTATAAAAGAAAAGATGGTCGTTGGGAAGGCCGGTACATAAAAGGTAGACAACAAAATGGAAAGATTCATTATGGCTATATATATGGCTATAAGTACTCAGAAGTAAAGCATCAACTTATCTTGATGAAGTACGAAAAACAGACAAATAGCAGTAAAAATTTACTACCGTATGAAGGGAGTTTACTAGACTGGACCACTTACTGGCTTGAGACGTTTGTTCGACCGAAAGTGAAAAGTAGTACTTATGCTAGTTACAAAAATAAAATGGATGTTCATGTATTATCAAGAATTGGCTCAATAAAGTTACAAAAATTAAAGCAATCGGATATTGATTCCTTGCTTCAAGAGATGGATCTGACATTGAAAGCTAGTTCAATCAGATCAATATTTTCTGTATTAAAAAATTGTTTAGGCAAGGCAATATCTTTAAACCTACTGGTAGAAAACCCGTGTATGGGACTGGAGCTTCCGAAAGCAAGAAGAAAAACAGTGAAAGCTTTATCCATCAAAGATCAAGCCAAGTTAGTCAAAGAAATTAATAGAAATCAGAAATTTTTCTCTATTATACTCGCATTACAGACAGGACTTCGAATTGGAGAAATTTGTGGGCTGAAATGGGAAGATATTGATTTTGAAAACAACACATTAGGTGTTAACAGAACGGTACTTAGAATTCAGTCGGAAGACAAAGCAGGAAGAAAAACAGAGATTGTGGAAATAACCCCTAAAAGTGAGAATTCTCAACGGAAAATTCCGATTGCTAAATCACTAAAGAAAAACTTACTGGAACTTCAAAAAGTATCAACTAGTGATTACGTTATTTCAAACAAGCATAAGGCATTAGAGCCTCGTACGATAGCGTATCGCTTTCAAATCATTCGAAAGAAAATTGGCTTAGAAAATTTTTCTTTCCATTCTTTAAGGCACACTTTTGCGACTCGCTGTTTAGAGGCTGGCGGAAATATTGCAACAATAAGCTCATTGTTGGGACACTCATCAACAAAAATGACATTGGATTGTTATACGAATTCATTTTTTACAGAAGAACGTCAACTGGTAGAAAAACTTGAGTTTATTTAATGTAAAACAGAGGTTAATCTTAGCTAGGAGGAATAAGACCTACGTTATATTCCAATCATGGAGTAGGTCTTTAGAGAAAATCAATAATCTTAATAGCAAGAAGAATAAATCTCATTCAATAACTGATCAAGATCTGAATAGTCTTTTTTTTCATTGTAATTAGTCAAAAAGAAAAAATGTTTTCCTCTTTTTTTGAGATAGGGACAATCTATATTACTAATAACCAGATCATAGAATTGGCTCGGGTCTAGTGGTTCTGCTTGAGCAAAAGTGGTCAAGCCAATATAGTTGATCCACTGGTCTGTAAATCTTTTTTTGTCTAGTAAGTCACCTTCGATAAAGATGCCAACAGAAATTTTCATCTTGACACACTCTTCATAAAAAAGTAAGGCATGAGTGTATTTTGTAATAAGAACGCTATCATGAGTGTTGTCTACAAAAACTACGGGATATTTTACTTTTAAGTAAGCAATAAATCGGCGAATCATTTCAGAGTGGCTCTTTTTTTCATGTATTGTATAATTTAGTTCTCCAAAATAATCAATATGTCCTTTAAAGATAAGGTGTCGGTAGTTAATAAAACTTAGGTAATAACGAAGGGTTGATTTGTGAGAATTGCTTAAGTGGGTATTTGGATAGCAGGTTTTCATAAAATCAAAAAATTCTTTATTCAGAGTCCGTATAAAAAAATCACTGGACTGTTCAATTAAATTAAGTTCATCTAAACAATGTGACGTAGCAGGAATGATTTCTTCACCTAGCATGAAGAGAAGTAATAAGATAGTTTCGTTGGGAAGCATTTTAAACGAGTAGTAAACTAAAAATGATTCAAGTGCTTCGTTGATTTTTTTAAATAAGTGAGACTTTTTAAGTGCATGTATAAATCTTTTTTGACTGTAAATATCTGATTTATTACTGAAAAAAGGTTCCTGCTGACTATAATCTTGTATATTTTTTTGTGCATGTCTTCTTTTTAAGAGACTTAAATAAATAATAAGTTTTTTTCGGGCCAGGACGGACATTGGGCTATCTAGTATCTGTTGAATAGTATTAAACGTTTCGTAAATTCTAGGATCAATAGTTGAAATTTTGAATCGGTATGCCGAATCTACACCAACGTAAAGGGAAACACAAAAAAATCGAATTTGTAATTCGGGACCAATTAGAGAACCATTTTGAATAGTTAAATCAAATTCATTTAATAATACGTTTAATTCGTTGATTTTTCTAAAGTAGGTGGAATAGCTAATGCCGATTTTTTCAGTTAAACGATTGATATCGATCGTTCCAAACAGCAGTAATTCTTCTAAAATTGTATATTTAGGTGCAAGGACGATCAATTCATTGTACAAAGTATGAAGAGAGTAATCTGGTTTCGTTTTAAAAATGATTGTTTGCTTGTCTAATTCGATGGAAAAACGACCATTTGATTTTTGGGCTGAGGTCATCAACTCTTCGAGTAGCTTTGATAAGAAGTAATTCCCTATATCTAAATGTTGTAAGAGTTCTTTTTTTGTTGCAGTACCACCAACATTGCTCAGGTATATTAATAGTTCAATTTGGTAAATTTCCAATTTTTCTAGTAAATCAAATTTTCTCATGGTAAGGCTCCTTTAAATATCAGTGTAGAAATAATGTTTAACTATGACTTAGTGAGTCATATTAGCATAAATAGTTTTGAGTTAGAGGTTACTACTCCCAGTTTGGATACTGTTCCTGATTAAAATTTGAGTATGAGTAGTAAGATTTTCAATATTATCCAACATAAACCGGGTAAATACAATTTTATTTAATTCTTTTTATTTTCGTCGTATTTTCATTTTATTTCGATAAATGCCACCAATTATTTTTATATCTTCTTATTCAATTTATAAAAAAGCGAGTCAATAAAATAGTTTTGCTTGATTGCCCAAAAAATGGTATTGTATCTTTGTATGTTTCTGTCTAGTTTTCTGACAGTTGACGATTATTTTAGAAGGGATATGTCTGTTATGTATGATCTTGGTGATATTGTAGAAATGAAAAAGCCCCATGCTTGTCAGGCAAATCGTTGGGAAATCATCCGAATGGGTGCTGATATTAAAATAAAATGTACGAACTGCGGTCATATCGTTATGATGACGCGCCGTGATTTTGAAAAAAAGATGAAGAAAATTTTGGAAAAAAAACTGATAAAGGATAGTGAATAATCAATGGCATTAACAGCTGGAATCGTAGGTTTACCTAACGTAGGGAAATCTACCCTTTTTAACGCAATTACAAAAGCAGGAGCAGAGGCGGCAAATTATCCGTTTGCAACAATTGATCCTAATGTGGGGATGGTTGAAGTACCAGATGAGCGCTTGCTACGTTTAACAGAGTTAGTGAAACCTAAAAAAACAGTACCAACTACTTTTGAATTTACAGATATCGCTGGGATCGTTAAAGGCGCAAGTAAAGGTGAAGGATTGGGTAACCAATTTTTAAGTCACATTCGTCAAGTGGATGCCATTTGTCATGTGGTACGTTGTTTTGATGATGATAATATTACCCATGTTGAAGGACGTGTAGATCCGTTAGCAGATATTGATACAATCAACTTAGAATTGGTATTAGCTGACTTAGACTCTATTACAAAACGTTATGCACGCGTTGCTAAAATAGCTAAAACGAAAGATAAAGATGCGGTAGCGGAGTTAGCAGTATTAGATAAGCTGAAACCAGTTCTAGAAGAAGGATTGTCTGCTCGAACAGTTGAATTTACTGAAGATGAGCAAAAAATCGTTAAAAGTCTATTTTTGTTAACAGCCAAACCTATTTTATATGTTGCAAATGTGTCAGAAGATGAAGTAGCAGATTCTGATAACAATCCATATGTACAGCAAGTTCGCACTTTTGCTGCAAATGAACAAGCAGAAGTAATTGTTGTTTGTGCACGTGCAGAAGAAGAAATCGCTGAATTAGATGATGAAGATAAAGCTGAATTTTTAGAAGCTTTAGGTATTGACGAGTCTGGTTTAGATCAATTGATTCGTGCAGCGTATGATCTGTTGGGATTAGCGACATACTTTACCGCTGGCGAACAAGAAGTTCGGGCATGGACGTTCCGTAAGGGGATTAAAGCACCTCAAGCTGCCGGAATCATCCACACTGACTTTGAACGTGGATTTATTCGTGCAGAGACGGTTTCATTTGATGATTTGAACACTTACGGCAATATGCAAGCAGCGAAAGAAGCAGGCAAAGTTCGTTTAGAAGGAAAAGAATATATTGTTCAAGATGGCGATGTTATGCTTTTCCGTTTCAATGTATAGTAAAAAGTTGCTAAAAACTGTTTTTCTCCCTAAAAAATGTGTTAGAATACTTTTTAGGTAAAGATTGACCCGTTGGCCACGGGCGAGGAGGACGCAAAAAATGGAATCAGAAACACTTCGAGACATTGTTTCAGAAAATCGTGAACTTGAACAAAAATTGACAAAGAGAAATGAACAATATATCTTTGACTTAAAAAAATCATTAGTTGCTGCTAACCTTTCAGAAGAAGCACAGACACTTGCTTTACATGATATTCTACCTCATTTAGTAGAAGGTCAAAAAAGTGGGAAAACAGCGCGTCAGCTTTTCGGAACAGTGGCTGAGCGTACGGAGTCTATCTTAAATAAACCAGAAGAACTGCCTGAATCTACCCCAGCTTTAATGTGGCTGGATAATACGTTATTACTATTTGGCGTAATGACAATCATGTTCTCAGTTATGATGATGTGGTCGAAAGGAAAGTCACAACCATTGGGTCTATTGACACTGGTGCTAGCATCGATGGCTGGAGGATATGTATTTTATTTAATGTATAAATATGTCTATCAATATGATCGTCCAGGAGTCGACAAATCAAAGCGTCCTGGTTGGTTCAAAACTGGTTTGATCTTAGTTGGAGCGATGCTTCTATGGCTCGTTGTCTTTGCGGGTTCTGCAATGTTGCCACTAATTATCAATCCTGTGTTAGACCCTGTAATTGTGATCATTATTGGAGGTATCGCTTTAGGTACTCGTTACTTATTAAAGAAAAAATACAATATGCGCAGCAGTTTAGCGCGTTAAAGAATAATAGTAGAGTCTTAAACAGAGCTGATGAGCGTTTTGTTTAAGACTCTTTTTGACTCTTTAACCAAGTAACTAGTTCTGTTAACTCAAAATCATTAAATGGTGATAAAGAAATTAGGCCAGCGGTGCAAACTAAAAGGGATCGTATTTGAAAGAAAAGCTTTAGCACGATACCATAGAGATTAAGAATGAAATTTGTAACGAATGTTCATTAGGAAGAGGTGGATGAATGAAAACATGGATGAACCGACATAGTCAGTTTTTGATTATTCTAAATTTTTTTATATTAAGTGTATTGTCTTTATATATTGTTTATCTTCAAAATGGTCATATTATGATTGGGGATGATTATCATTTTCATCAAAATCGGATCGAAGGCTTAGCATTATCTTTGGAGCAAGGGATGTTGTTACCAAAAGTGAGCTATTTTTTTATTGGCGGATATGGATACGCATCGAGTTTGTTTTATCCAGATTTTTATCTGTATTTTCCAGCTATACTACGTGTTTTTGGCTTTTCTCTTGCCAGTAGTTTTGTTGTTTTTTCGGTGTGTATAAACTTTTCCACATTTGTTTTAACCTATATATCTGGAAGGTATATGAGTTTGACGAAAATGAAAAGTTACTTGTTTTCGTTATTATATACGTTATCAATTTACCGTCTACAAGATTTTTTTAATCGTCAAGCTATTGGAGAGCTTTTGGCGATGGGCTTTTTTCCATTAGTTCTAGCCAGTTTGTATCTATTGAAAAATGGAAAAGAGAAGAAATGGCTATTATTGACAGTTGCTATGACAGGAATTGGTTTAGCTCATTTTATTTCATTGGAAATCGTCAGTATTTTTATAGGGCTGTACATTCTTTTCAATCTGAAGCGTTTTTTAAAGAAAGAGGTCATAGTTGCGATAGTAAAGGCTGCTGGAGTTACAATCTTACTGTTAGCGTTCTATCTAGTACCCGTTTTTGAGCAGATGAAGCATGTCACGTTCCAAGTGACAGCCAATCCGCTGACGTTGATTTCAGAGAGAAGTTACTCTTTGAGTGAACTAATAACTAACAGCTTTAAAAATAGCGTATTTCATAAATCCTCAGCAAATATTGGTGTTGTTCTGTTGTTTGGTTTGGCTATCTACACACTAATGCTTTTTAAGCGAAATTTACCTAATCGAGAGTTGGTTATTCTTGCGTTATTTTTTATGTTTATGACGACAGACCTTTTTCCTTGGAGCTTTTTTGACCATACACCGTTGAATACGATCCAGTTTCCCTGGCGTTTCTTATCAATTGTGACGTTGCTGTTAGCCTTTCTTATCGCAAATGACAATCTAGGATTATTTAAAAAATTTCCAAGTAGTCAGATAATCGTAGTGATGGTCATTTTCCTTGGAGTTGTATTGTATGAAAAAGAGAGTATTGATACTGAGGGGAAGCGTATCCTATCCTATGATGCATATGATCAAACTAATAGTTATTATATTGGCGCTGGACATGAGTATTTACCAAAAGAAGTTGATTATTCTACTATTAAAAAGAATAAAGAACGAAAAATTGTGTACGATGATGCTAAAATAGACATATCAAATGTTAAAATGGATTTTGATTCCGTTGCGTTCGACTATCACTCAATTGACAAGAAAAAAACGACAGTAACAATTCCATTTATCTACTATTATGGTTATCAAGCTAAAATAGTAAGTGAAGGTAGTGAAAAAATAATTCCAGCATCGCTAAACAAACAAAACGGATTAGTTGCTATTCCGTTATCTAAAAATGGCAGTGTCTCTATTTCTTATCATACAACTTTGGCACAAAAAATTTCATTAAGTATCTCTGTTTTGACTCTATCGACCTGTGTAACATGGAAGGTAGCGACTATGTATTCTATTAAGTTAAAAAGAAAGAAATAAGTAGAGTTATTCTTTTGATTCGGTTGCAAATAAATGAGAAAACACTCATGTTATGGAAAACGAAAAGAAAATATCTGTAATCAGGAAAATGCGGTTGACTTCCTTTTTATTATCTGTTATTTTCTTATATAAAATTAAATAGAGGAGTGGTCTAGAAAATGTCTAACTGGGAAACGAAATTCGCAAAAAAAGGTCTTACATTTGATGATGTTTTATTGATTCCAGCAGAAAGTCATGTGCTACCTAATGAAGTAGATATGAGTATCCAACTAGCAAAAAATATTAAGTTGAATATTCCTCTGATCAGTGCAAGTATGGATACTGTAACGGATAGTAAAATGGCTATTTCAATGGCTCGTCAAGGTGGTTTAGGCGTTATTCATAAAAATATGAGTATTGCGCAACAAGCAGATGAGGTTCGTAAAGTGAAACGTTCGGAGAGTGGCGTAATCATCGACCCATTTTTCTTAACGCCAACGAATTTAGTAGCAGATGCTGAAAATCTGATGAGCAAATACCGTATCAGTGGAGTACCGATTGTGGAGACGATGGACAATCGTAATCTAGTAGGAATCATTACGAACCGTGATATGCGATTTGTAACAGATTATCAAATGAAGATTGAAGAAGTAATGACGAAAGATAACTTAGTTACAGCCCCAGTTGGTACTTCTCTAAAAGACGCTGAAAAGATTTTACAAAAACATAAAATCGAAAAATTACCGATTGTTGATGAAAATAACCGTTTAAGTGGTTTGATCACGATCAAAGATATTGAAAAAGTAATTGAATTTCCAAATGCGGCGAAAGACGAGCATGGTCGTCTACTAGTTGCGGCAGCAGTTGGTGTTACAAGTGATACTTTTGAACGTGCTGAAGCTTTGTTGGATGCAGGAGTTGATGCAATTATTATCGATACAGCTCATGGTCATAGCGCAGGTGTGATTCGTAAGATCAAAGAAATTCGAGATACATTCCCAGATGCAACATTGATTGCTGGAAATATCGCAACAGCTGAAGGCGCTAAAGCACTTTATGATGTAGGTGTGGATGTTGTGAAGGTGGGAATCGGGCCAGGTTCGATTTGTACAACACGTGTTGTCGCAGGTGTAGGTGTTCCCCAATTAACTGCTATCTATGATGCAGCATCCGTTGCTCGTAAATATGGGAAAGCTATCATTGCAGATGGGGGAATCAAGTATTCAGGTGATATCGTAAAAGCTTTAGCTGCTGGCGGACATGCTGTTATGTTGGGTAGCATGTTAGCGGGAACAGATGAATCACCAGGTGAATTTGAAATTTATCAAGGTCGTCGCTTTAAAACATATCGTGGAATGGGTTCACTAGGCGCAATGGAAAAAGGTTCAAGTGATCGTTATTTCCAAGGTGGTGTCAACGAAGCGAATAAATTAGTGCCAGAAGGTATCGAAGGGCGTGTTGCCTATAAAGGTAGCGTATCAGATATTGTTTTCCAACTGATTGGTGGGCTAAAATCCGGTATGGGTTATGTTGGGGCGGCAGATTTAAAACAATTGCGTGAAGAAGCACAATTTATTCAAATGAGTGGGAATGGACTGAAAGAATCACATCCTCATGATGTACAAATTACTAAAGAAGCACCTAATTACTCTGTAGAACAATAAATCAAGAATAAAGAAAAAATTCCGATGTCGTATACAGCATCGGAATTTTTTTCTTTATTGAACAAGACGTTCGTCATTAGAACCATAATACATGTGGAGTGGTTTGGCTTTTTTTCCTAACAATTCTTTAGAAGGTAAAATCTCATAGCCCTCTGCATGTAAGTGGTCAATAACAGTAGATACAGCATCTACTGTTTCGGGATGAATGTCATGCATTAAAACGATTGTGTCATTATAGGCTGTCTCATCGATACGTTTAATGATTGCTTGTGCATTGTGGCTTTGCCAATCTTGTGAATCGACAGACCATTGAATAATCGGCTTACCAATGATTGCTGCCACATCTTTATTCACAGCACCATATGGCGGTCTAAAATCAGTTGGTAGCTTGCCAATAGCATGATAGATGGCTTTGTCAGTGTTTTGGACTTCCTCTTTCACCGTTTGTGCATCAATTCCGGTCAATTGTGGATGTGAGTAGGAATGGCTAGCCACTTCATGTCCTTCATCAGCCACTCGTTTAACAAGGGATTCATGTTTTACAACATTTTGACCCAGCATAAAGAATGTTGCTTTGACACCTTTTTCTTTTAGAATATCTAGAAGTCTAGGGGTAGTGTCAGGATTTGGACCATCATCAAACGTGAGTGAAATGTATTTTTTATCTGACTCTAAAGGTTTGGGTAACGCGTCTTTGATGGAATCAGCATCAATAAATTCTGGGTTTACGTAACCAGCAATTTCATTGTAAGGCAATGTGATTTCTGTTTTGCCAGTTGGATTTTCTGGTAGACCTAAGCTGATTTTATCAGAATAATAGGTAAAAGCAGTTCCATCTAAAGAAATACTGGGCATATTGAGTATACCATCAATAACCGCATTGCCATCTGGACTTTCAGAAAGCAATTTTTGTTGCACAACCTGCTGAATGGCTAAGGTATTTGCCTCACTCATAAAAATATCCTGCAAGCATAGTGGTTGTTTTGTTTTTTGATTGACGAAGGCTGTATTTTTACCATGTTCAGTTTTTTCAGACCAGTCTTTTTTCTCTCGATCCCAAGTATAGGCGTCAACAATAGGTTGGTAGCTGAATACTTGTTCGTTGATTTTTTCTCTTTTAACATAACCGACGAGCTTAGTTTCAGTCTTTTTTGAGCTGTTCTTTTGGGCAATGTCTATCAACGTTGTTAATTCGGTTTTAATTGCTGGTAATTGAGGGATAGAGTCAGCGGCGACAGGTTCATAAATAAGAGTCTGGATGTTGCCCTCTGTCTTCTCCTGCTCGGTTGTTTCAAAATCTTCATGATGTTGATTTTTTCGAATTTTTTCTAATAACGAGGTTTCTTTTTGCTCATATTGCTCCTCATCATCTTCGGGTAGGCTTATTTCTTTCTGCGTATGTTGCATAGCATAGATCGCATATACACCACCACATATTAAAATGAATGAAATCGTAAAGGTAGTTATAAAAATTATTTTTTTTGAAAAAGGGTACTTCTTTTTTTCGTGCCGACTGTTTCGAGTTCCTCGTGGGTGTTTGTTTCTATGCATAACGTTTGATCCCTCTAATTTATAAATTTAAGTGTTTATAGTAGTACAAATGTATCATGCCTATTTTGGACTTTCAACAATGGATTTGTTATCTGAGTGAATCTTTTGATTTTTTTAATGTATCTAGTTCATCAAAAAGTTTAGTTGATTTGTTTTAAATTACCCATATATGGAATCAAAACTTCTGGAATTGTCACTGTTCCGTCTTCATTTTGATAATTTTCTAAGATCGCTGCTACAGTTCGACCTACAGCTAAACCAGATCCATTTAAGGTATGTGCATATTGAACTTTATCATTTTCATCACGGTAACGAATCATTGCACGGCGAGCTTGGAAATCTTCACAGTTTGAACAAGAACTGATTTCTCGATAAGCGTTTTGTGCAGGGATCCAGACTTCTAAGTCGTACGTTTTTCGCAGCGGAGAAGCCCATATCACCTGTTGCTAATGACATAACGCGATAAGGTAGGTTTAATTTTTGCAAAATATCTTCTGCGTTTGCAGTCATTTTTTCTAATTCCTCATAAGAATGTTCTGCATCACTGAATTTTACCATTTCTACTTTGTTAAACTGATGTAGGCGGATCAAGCCTCGAGTATCGCGACCTGCACTTCCAGCTTCAGAACGGAAAGAAGGACTAAGCGCTGTAAAATAGATTGGTAAATCCTTTCCATCTAAAATCTCATCATTGTAATAGTTAGTTAAAGGAACCTCAGCGGTTGGAATCAAGGTCATATCTGTACCCTCTAGTTGAAAAACGTCTTCTTTGAACTTTGGGAATTGACCAGTACCAAACATAGAGTTGCTGTTTACGATATAAGGTGTCATCATTTCAGTATAACCATGGTCATAAACATGCATGTCCAGCATAAAATTGTATAATGCACGCTCTAGTCTCGCGCCTAATCCTTTATAGTAGACAAAACGGCTTCCTGCAACTTTTGCCCCTCGTTCAAAATCAAGAATATTTAAATTTTCTGCTACATCCCAGTGTGGTTTGGGTTCAAAAGCAAAATTTCTAGGCTCACTCCAACGGCGTACTTCAACATTATCATCTTCACTTGCGCCTACTGGTACTGAATCATGTGGAAGATTCGGTAATGTTGTAGAAATCTCATAAAGCTTAGTATCGATCGCTTCAATTTCAGTGTCCATGGCTTTGATATTACCGCCGACTTCTTTCATTTCAGCAATTTTAGCTGTCGCATCTTCTTTATTTCGTTTTAATTGTGCGATTTCTGCTGAAACATCATTTCGATATTTTTTTAGCTCTTCTGATTTTACTAATAAATTGCGGCGGCTTTCATCTAAGCGTAAGAATTCTACTAAGATCTCTTCTTTTACCCCACGGTTTTTTAGTTTTGCTTGAACAGCATCAAAATTTTGACGAATCATTTTTACATCTAACATAGTTACTCCTCCTTCAATTTAAAAGCATAATGGTCTTGTGCATCCATACTGCTAGATAACATTGTGGTAAAATAAAAAGCCACTCCATCCCTAGAAAAAAATTCTTGGGACGAAATGACTTGAATTTCGCGGTACCACCCAAGTTCAGCTATAATGCTGCCCTTGTAATGCAGATAACGGTTGCTGCCGGTCTGACTTATTTCGTCAAACGCATATAATAGAGATGGAATTCTTTATAGTCGAATATTTGCTTTCACCACCGCAAACTCTCTTTGATTCAGCACTATAAATACTTTTTCTCTTTGCTTGTCATTAGGATACAAAACTTTTGTTTGGATGTCAACCTTAGTAAATCAATTTCGCTTTAGCGGTAAGTGGATAATGAAAGATGTCCAATGATTATCGGAAGTGGCATAGATGTAGCCGCCATGTAATGCTATAATACTTTGGGCGATAGCTAAACCAAGACCTGTTCCGCCTGTTTCTTGGGATCGTGATTCCTCAACACGATAGAAACGGTCGAATAATTGATCCAAAGAGTTCTTAGGAATCGACGGACCGTCATTTCTAACGGCAATCACGACTTCTGTCCCAACTTTCTCTACATCAATGACAATATTTTTACCACCTTTACCGTATTTAAGCGCATTTGATAATAGATTATTGAAGACACGAACCAGTTTTTCGGTATCACCATCCATTTTTATTGATTCTGGATTAGCATTGACCTCAATCGTCATGTCGTTTTTATCTGCTTCCAGCTCAAAATCAGCAGCTAGTTGTTCAATCAATTGTGCCATATCAAAATGTATCGTATTGATAGGGACGGAAGGCTGACGAACTTTTGTATATTCAAAAAGATCATCAACAAGCAGCTTCATTTGTTTCGCTTTCACGTAAGCTGTATGAGTATACTTAAGTAAATCTTCTTCGTTTTTAAACTGTCGATCTTCAATTAAACCCAAATATCCTATAATAGAAGTTAAAGGAGTTCGGATATCGTGACTGACGTTTGTGATCAGTTCATCTTTTGATTTTTCTATTTTTCGTTCATCTTCAATTGCTGCAACGGTACTATCAACTAACCCGTTGATACTGGTAACAACTTTTGCTAAATCACCACTTAGCTCAAAAGGAATACGATGGTCGTAATTACCGTCAGCGATATAATGCAGTTCGCTGATAATATGACGTAATTGCATTTGGCGATAACGACGAATCAAACGCCAATACAACACAGCTATATCCACTATAAAGAATATCGGGATAACAAATTTACTTAAACTCCAAAATAAATCTGTATTTAGTTCTGCTGCAAAAGCACCCTTAGTTGCCCAGATAATTCCTTGTAGAGTTTGGCTGCCGCTAAGAATAACCGTAATCGAGACATTTAATAGAAGCAACAAGATAATAGTGACGATTCCTTCAGCAAGTAATTCGCTTATTTCCTTTGATGTTAGGGTAATTCTTTTTTGTTTTTCGATCTTCTTTTGTCTAACGAGCATCTATTTTATATCCAACTCCCCAAACTGTTTGAATGACTTTTTCTCCACCAGTTGCTTCTTCAATCTTATCTCTCAAGTGACTTACATGAACCATAACGGTTTTTGCAGAAACAATACTTTCTTGCTGCCACACACGTTCAAAAATTTCATCTGCACTAAAAACACGATTAGGATGACTGGCTAAGAGATACAAGATCCCAAATTCCAGTGCCGTTAATTGAATTTCTTTTCCTTCGACTGTTTTTACTTCGTGGGAATCTTTGTTAATAATCAATGATCCTATTTCAAGTACATCAGGCTCATCTGCTTTAAGCTGCATTTGACTACGTCTTAAAATAGATTTAACCCGAGCCATAACTTCCAATGGGTTGAATGGTTTCGTAACGTAGTCATCAGCTCCAGCAACTAACCCTTTAATTTTATCCATATCTGTTGTTTTAGCAGTTAGCATAATAATAGGAATTTGAGATTCCTTTCTTAATTCTTTCACAACTTGCATACCGTCCATAATCGGCATCATGATATCTAAGATAAGTAAATCAATATCTGAAATGGTTCGAATCTTAGATAAAGCTTCTTTTCCGTCATAAGCTTTCACCACTTCATACCCTTCGTTGTGAATATAAATGCTCAGTAGTTCTACAATCTCTTTATCATCATCAGCAACTAAAATCTTCATCTCATTCATTTCCTCCATATATATAGTAGAATCCTTCTTCTTCATTCTAACAAAAAAAGCAAAAAAAGGACAAAATCAAAGAGAAGTTACGGGAAATTTAGAATATGTTACTAAAAATTAAGAAACAGCATAAAATTCATCGGTTTTTCGTTAAAAAACGAACAATAAAGAACAAAAGTAATAAAACAATCGGGAACCAAAAAAACTTTAAAAAAAGCGCAAATTTTAGTTGACCTAAGCCTATAATCTTGGTATATTATATCTTGTCGCAAGGCACTGATGAAACACGCCGAACGATGAGCATAATATAACAACTTAAAGTTTAAAAAACTTTGAGAATCAGGGGGAAAATTTGTTGACAAACAATAAGAAACCTGGTAAACTAATGAAGTTGTCGCGAAACATCCGATAACATCGAGCAGAAAAAAACTTTGAAACTTTTTTTAAAAAAGTGTTGACATCGAATCGGAGATTTGATACGATATAAAAGTTGCTGCGAGGTAACACAGTAGACCTTTGAAAACTGAACAAAGTAAGACGAACCAAATGTGTAGGTTGTTTTTACAACGGTAAAAACAAACAACAATTTTAACAAAGCGAAGCAATATGCTAGCAAACAAATGAGCTTAACAATCTTCGGATTGTGTTCAACTTTTATTATGAGAGTTTGATCCTGGCTCAGGACGAACGCTGGCGGCGTGCCTAATACATGCAAGTCGAACGCTTCTTTTCTACCGAGTGCTTGCACTCATTTGAAAAGAGGAGTGGCGGACGGGTGAGTAACACGTGGGTAACCTACCCATCAGAGGGGGATAACACTTGGAAACAGGTGCTAATACCGCATAATAATCGACACCGCATGGTGTTGATTTGAAAGGCGCTTTCGGGTGTCGCTGATGGATGGACCCGCGGTGCATTAGCTAGTTGGTGAGGTAACGGCTCACCAAGGCCATGATGCATAGCCGACCTGAGAGGGTGATCGGCCACACTGGGACTGAGACACGGCCCAGACTCCTACGGGAGGCAGCAGTAGGGAATCTTCGGCAATGGACGAAAGTCTGACCGAGCAACGCCGCGTGAGTGAAGAAGGTTTTCGGATCGTAAAACTCTGTTGTTAGAGAAGAACAAGTAGGAGAGTAACTGCTCTTACCTTGACGGTATCTAACCAGAAAGCCACGGCTAACTACGTGCCAGCAGCCGCGGTAATACGTAGGTGGCAAGCGTTGTCCGGATTTATTGGGCGTAAAGCGAGCGCAGGCGGTTTCTTAAGTCTGATGTGAAAGCCCCCGGCTCAACCGGGGAGGGTCATTGGAAACTGGGAGACTTGAGTGCAGAAGAGGAGAGTGGAATTCCATGTGTAGCGGTGAAATGCGTAGATATATGGAGGAACACCAGTGGCGAAGGCGACTCTCTGGTCTGTAACTGACGCTGAGGCTCGAAAGCGTGGGGAGCAAACAGGATTAGATACCCTGGTAGTCCACGCCGTAAACGATGAGTGCTAAGTGTTGGAGGGTTTCCGCCCTTCAGTGCTGCAGCTAACGCATTAAGCACTCCGCCTGGGGAGTACGACCGCAAGGTTGAAACTCAAAGGAATTGACGGGGGCCCGCACAAGCGGTGGAGCATGTGGTTTAATTCGAAGCAACGCGAAGAACCTTACCAGGTCTTGACATCCTTTGACCACTCTAGAGATAGAGCTTTCCCTTCGGGGACAAAGTGACAGGTGGTGCATGGTTGTCGTCAGCTCGTGTCGTGAGATGTTGGGTTAAGTCCCGCAACGAGCGCAACCCTTATTGTTAGTTGCCATCATTCAGTTGGGCACTCTAGCGAGACTGCCGGTGACAAACCGGAGGAAGGTGGGGATGACGTCAAATCATCATGCCCCTTATGACCTGGGCTACACACGTGCTACAATGGGAAGTACAACGAGTCGCTAGGCCGCGAGGTCATGCAAATCTCTTAAAGCTTCTCTCAGTTCGGATTGTAGGCTGCAACTCGCCTACATGAAGCCGGAATCGCTAGTAATCGCGGATCAGCACGCCGCGGTGAATACGTTCCCGGGCCTTGTACACACCGCCCGTCACACCACGAAAGTTTGTAACACCCGAAGTCGGTGAGGTAACCCTTGTGGAGCCAGCCGCCTAAGGTGGGATAGATGATTGGGGTGAAGTCGTAACAAGGTAGCCGTATCGGAAGGTGCGGCTGGATCACCTCCTTTCTAAGGAATATTACGGAAACTTACACATTCGTCGACACTTTGTTCAGTTTTGAGAGGTTTACTCTTATAAATAGAAGTTAATCATTGGATTTTCTTCTTTATTATATGATTCTCTCAAATGAATTGTTCATTGAAAACTGGATATTGAAGTAAAAAGTAATCAAAACAAACCGAGAACACCGCGTTGAATGAGTTTTTTAAGTAAAATAGTTCGAAGCTTATTTTATTGGTGACGCCTCTATCGCTAGAGAAACGAACCAAACAATTGACCGTAAGGTCATCAGGTTAAGTGAATAAGGGCGCACGGTGGATGCCTTGGCATTAGGAGCCGATGAAGGACGGGACTAACACCGATATGCTTTGGGGAGCTGTAAGTGAGCTATGATCCAGAGATTTCCGAATGGGGAAACCCAGCATCTTTTATAGGATGTTACTTTCCAGTGAATACATAGCTGGTTAGAGGTAAACGCAGAGAACTGAAACATCTAAGTACCTGCAGGAAGAGAAAGAAAATTCGATTCCCTGAGTAGCGGCGAGCGAAACGGGAAGAGCCCAAACCAACAAGCTTGCTTGTTGGGGTTGTAGGACTCCGATGTGGTAGTCTGTCAAGATAGTCGAAGAACCTGGAAAGGTTCGCCAAAGTGGGTAATAGCCCCGTAGACGAAATGTTGGCAACACCTAGGAGTATCCTGAGTACGGCGGAACACGAGAAATTCCGTCGGAATCCGCGGGGACCATCCCGCAAGGCTAAATACTCCCTAATGACCGATAGTGAACCAGTACCGTGAGGGAAAGGTGAAAAGCACCCCGGAAGGGGAGTGAAATAGATCCTGAAACCGTGTGCCTACAACAAGTCAAAGCCCGTTAATGGGTGATGGCGTGCCTTTTGTAGAATGAACCGGCGAGTTACGATTGCATGCGAGGTTAAGGTGAAGAGCCGGAGCCGCAGCGAAAGCGAGTCTGAATAGGGCGAATGAGTATGTAGTCGTAGACCCGAAACCATGTGATCTACCCATGGCCAGGTTGAAGGTGTGGTAAAACGCACTGGAGGACCGAACCCACGTACGTTGAAAAGTGCGGGGATGAGCTGTGGGTAGCGGAGAAATTCCAAACGAACTTGGAGATAGCTGGTTCTCTCCGAAATAGCTTTAGGGCTAGCCTCGGAATTAAGAATGATGGAGGTAGAGCACTGTTTGGACTAGGGGCCCATCTCGGGTTACCGAATTCAGATAAACTCCGAATGCCATTCATTTATATCCGGGAGTCAGACTGCGAGTGATAAGATCCGTAGTCGAAAGGGAAACAGCCCAGACCACCAGCTAAGGTCCCAAAATATATGTTAAGTGGAAAAGGATGTGGGGTTGCACAGACAACTAGGATGTTGGCTCAGAAGCAGCCACCATTTAAAGAGTGCGTAATAGCTCACTAGTCGAGTGACCCTGCGCCGAAAATGTACCGGGGCTAAACATATTACCGAAGCTGTGGATTACACCTCTGGTGTAATGGTAGGAGAGCGTTCTAAGGGCGTTGAAGGTCGATCGTGAGGACGGCTGGAGCGCTTAGAAGTGAGAATGCCGGTATGAGTAGCGAAAGACGGGTGAGAATCCCGTCCACCGTATGACTAAGGTTTCCTGGGGAAGGCTCGTCCGCCCAGGGTTAGTCGGGACCTAAGCCGAGGCCGATAGGCGTAGGCGATGGACAACAGGTTGATATTCCTGTACCAGTTGTTTTTGTTTGAGCAATGGAGGGACGCAGGAGGCTAAGGAATGCATGCGACTGGAAGTGCATGTCCAAGCAGTAAGTCTTGAGTAGAGTCAAATGCTTTACTCTATACGGACAAGCTGTGATGGGGAGGGAAATAATAGTACCGAAGTTCCTGATGTCACACTGTCAAGAAAAGCTTCTAGTGAGAAAACAACTGCCCGTACCGTAAACCGACACAGGTAGTCGAGGAGAGTATCCTAAGGTGAGCGAGCGAACTCTCGTTAAGGAACTCGGCAAAATGACCCCGTAACTTCGGGAGAAGGGGTGCTGACTTCGGTCAGCCGCAGTGAATAGGCCCAAGCGACTGTTTATCAAAAACACAGGTCTCTGCAAAATCGAAAGATGAAGTATAGGGGCTGACGCCTGCCCGGTGCTGGAAGGTTAAGAGGATGGGTTAGCTTCGGCGAAGCTCAGAATTGAAGCCCCAGTAAACGGCGGCCGTAACTATAACGGTCCTAAGGTAGCGAAATTCCTTGTCGGGTAAGTTCCGACCCGCACGAAAGGCGTAACGATTTGGGCACTGTCTCAACGAGAGACTCGGTGAAATTTTAGTACCTGTGAAGATGCAGGTTACCCGCGACAGGACGGAAAGACCCCATGGAGCTTTACTGTAGCTTGATATTGAGTGTTTGTACCACATGTACAGGATAGGTAGGAGCCGATGAACCCGGAACGCTAGTTTCGGTGGAGGCGCTGGTGGGATACTACCCTTGTGTTATGAACCCTCTAACCCGCACCACTTATCGTGGTGGGAGACAGTGTCAGGTGGGCAGTTTGACTGGGGCGGTCGCCTCCTAAAGAGTAACGGAGGCGCCCAAAGGTTCCCTCAGAATGGTTGGAAATCATTCGCAGAGTGTAAAGGCAGAAGGGAGCTTGACTGCGAGACTTACAAGTCGAGCAGGGACGAAAGTCGGGCTTAGTGATCCGGTGGTTCCGCATGGAAGGGCCATCGCTCAACGGATAAAAGCTACCCTGGGGATAACAGGCTTATCTCCCCCAAGAGTCCACATCGACGGGGAGGTTTGGCACCTCGATGTCGGCTCGTCGCATCCTGGGGCTGTAGTCGGTCCCAAGGGTTGGGCTGTTCGCCCATTAAAGCGGCACGCGAGCTGGGTTCAGAACGTCGTGAGACAGTTCGGTCCCTATCCGTCGCGGGCGTTGGAAATTTGAGAGGAGCTGTCCTTAGTACGAGAGGACCGGGATGGACTTACCGCTGGTGTACCAGTTGTTCTGCCAAGGGCATTGCTGGGTAGCTATGTAGGGAAGGGATAAACGCTGAAAGCATCTAAGTGTGAAGCCCACCTCAAGATGAGATTTCCCATTTCTTTAAGAAAGTAAGACCCCTGAGAGATGATCAGGTAGATAGGTTGGAAGTGGAAGTGCAGTGATGTACGGAGCGGACCAATACTAATCGGTCGAGGACTTAACCAAAGAAACGAAATAAAAAAGAGTTTCGGAATGTTTGATTACTACTTCAATCCAGTTTTGAGTGAATAATCACTCAACTAAATAGCAACAACACCCAGTGTGGTGGCGATAGCGAGAAGGATACACCTGTTCCCATGCCGAACACAGAAGTTAAGCTTCTTAGCGCCGATTGTAGTGAAGGGTTTCCCTTTGTGAGAGTAGGACGTCGCCACGCTAAAGTGTTGTCTTGGAGGTTTAGCTCAGCTGGGAGAGCACCTGCCTTACAAGCAGGGGGTCGGCGGTTCGATCCCGTCAACCTCCATTTTTTGAGCCGTTAGCTCAGTTGGTAGAGCATCTGACTTTTAATCAGAGGGTCGCAGGTTCGAGCCCTGCACGGCTCATAGAAATATTTTGCGGGTGTGGCGGAATTGGCAGACGCACTAGATTTAGGATCTAGCGCCTTACGGCGTGGGGGTTCAAGTCCCTTCACCCGCATTTTTAGTCTCGTTTTATAACTAGGCGATTATAACGCCGGCTTAGCTCAGTTGGTAGAGCATCTGATTTGTAATCAGAGGGTCGAGGGTTCAAATCCTTTAGCCGGCATCCAGACTGCGGAAATAGCTCAGTGGTAGAGCACCACCTTGCCAAGGTGGGGGTCGCGGGTTCGAACCCCGTTTTCCGCTTAGCCTTTTCAAAACGCCGGGGTGGCGGAACTGGCAGACGCACAGGACTTAAAATCCTGCGGTGAGTGATCACCGTACCGGTTCGATTCCGGTCCTCGGCATTGCTTTGAAGCACTATGAATGGCAATTCTAAAATTGACAGAATAGATGTGACAAGTACGAAGCAGATGAACACATCTGACTTTGATCCTTGCTTTAGCACCCATAGCTCAACTGGATAGAGTGCTTGACTACGAATCAAGAGGTTAGGGGTTCGACTCCCTTTGGGTGCATAGTTGAAATGTTTGACTACGGATTAGAAGGTTCAGAGAATTAGTCCCTTTTAAGCGTCTAGTCTTTTTTTATTATTATAGCTACGGGAAGTAGCTCAGCTTGGTAGAGCACTTGGTTTGGGACCAAGGGGTCGCAGGTTCGAATCCTGTCTTCCCGATTTAGAGAACAGAGTGATTACTCTGTTCTTTTTGTTTGGTTAAATAATTAGCTATCTAAATTTATTTATCTTTTCTTATCAAATTAGGCATTCTCCTTTATTAAACAGTTGAAGTTATGTATAATTAAGGTCAGTATTAGTCAAGGGAAAAGGATGAGTGTGATGAGTAATCAAAATACTTCGGATTTAATAGAAGCATATTTAAAAAAGATTCTTGAAGAAAGTAGTAAGATTGAGATTCGTAGAGCTGAAATGGCTCATTTATTCAATTGTGTTCCCTCCCAGATTAATTATGTTATCAACACACGTTTTACAATCCAACGTGGCTATTCTGTAGAAAGTAAACGTGGGGGCGGTGGATATATTAGAATCGCCAAAGTTCAAATTTCTGATAGTGATCAATTACTAAAACAAATTGCCCAATTCACAGGTAGTGAACTTTCAGAAAAAGATGCGCTGACATTTGTACAAAAGTTATATGAAGAAGATGTAATCAGCAAAAGAGAAGGAAATCTGATGTTATCTGTTTTAGGAAAATCAGTTTTAGGTAAAGCAGGACCAAATGAAGAATATTTACGTGCTCAATTGATGCAGTCGTTTTTAGAACGTTTGAGCTACGAGGAGGAATGATAGAATGGATGAATTATTTACAGAAAGTGCCAAGGCGGTACTAGCTATTGCACAAGAAGAAGCAAAATATTTTAGGCATCAATCTGTGGGTTCAGAACACTTATTATTAGCATTAGTGTTAGAACAAAATGGAATTGCAGGGAAGTCATTACGCCAGTTAAACGCAGATAAAAACGATATTCGTGAAGAAATTGAACACTTAACTGGATATGGAACTGTTAAGGCTTATCCTAAAGGTACGTATTTACCTTATTCTCCTCGAGCAAAACAAATATTTGCTTATGCAGGTGATGAAGCGAAGCGTTTAGGTGCTCCAAATATTGGGACAGAACATATTTTGCTAGGGTTATTAAGAGATGAAGATATCTTGGCTTCACGTATTTTATTGAATTTAGGGTTAAGTTTATCTAAAATGCGTCAATTGCTAATGAAAAAAATAGGTGTTACAGATCCACAAATGAGTGGGAATGTAGGACGCCGTCGTAATAGTCAAGCTCAAAAAGCTGCACCAAAAGGAACGCCAACTTTAGATTCCTTGGCGCGTGATTTAACTAAATTGGCACGTGAAAAAGATTTAGATCCAGTGGTTGGACGTTCACAAGAGGTTAGACGTTTGATCCAAATTCTAAGTCGCCGTACAAAGAACAATCCTGTTTTAGTTGGTGAGCCTGGTGTGGGCAAGACTGCAATTGCCGAAGGGCTGGCTCAAAAAATTGTGAATGGTGAAGTTCCTGAAGATATGCTGGAAAAACGCTTGATGATGTTGGATATGGGCGCTTTAGTTGCTGGTACCAAATATCGTGGTGAATTTGAAGATCGTTTAAAAAAAGTAATCGATGAAATTTATCAAGACGGAGAAGTAATTTTGTTTATCGATGAATTGCATACCTTGATCGGTGCCGGTGGTGCAGAAGGTGCAATCGATGCATCAAATATTTTAAAACCAGCACTTGCAAGAGGAGAATTGCAAACGATTGGTGCAACAACATTGGATGAATACCAAAAATATATTGAAAAAGATTCAGCGTTGGAGCGTCGTTTTGCTCGTGTACAAGTGGATGAACCGACTGCAGAAGAAGCTGAAGAAATTTTAAAAGGGTTACGTTCTCGTTATGAAGAACATCATGGTGTGGAAATCACAGATGATGCATTACATGCAGCAGTTCAATTATCTGTGCGTTACATTAACTCTCGCCAGTTGCCAGATAAAGCAATTGATCTAATGGATGAGTCTTCAGCTAAAGTTCGTCTAGATTTAGCGGATGAACCTTCTGAAATCAATAATTTACGCGTGGAGATTGCTGGTTTAGTTCAAGAAAAAGAAGAAGCCATTCATTCACAGTCGTTTGAAAGTGCAGCAAGACTACGCCAAAAAGAGAAAAAACTAGCCCGCAAATTGGAAAATATTCTATTATTAGAACAAAAAGAAGCTTCTGGATATGCCAATCAGGTAACAGAACAAGATGTTGCGAATGTTGTTTCACAATGGACGGGTGTTCCACTACAGCAGTTAGAAAAGAAAGAAAGTGAACGATTACTTGAATTAGAAAGTATTCTCCATCATCGAGTAGTTGGTCAAGATGAAGCTGTTAAAGCCGTATCACGTGCCATCCGTAGAGCCCGCAGTGGCTTGAAAGACCCTGATAGACCAATTGGTTCATTTATGTTTTTAGGCCCAACAGGTGTGGGTAAAACCGAGCTTGCCAAAGCGTTAGCTGAAACAATGTTTGGTAGTGAAGATGCTCTTGTTCGAGTAGATATGTCTGAATTTATGGAAAAATACAGCACTAGTCGTTTAATTGGTTCTCCTCCAGGGTATGTAGGGTACGAAGAAGGCGGTCAGTTAACCGAAAAAATCCGTCAAAAACCCTATTCTGTCATTTTATTGGATGAAGTAGAAAAAGCACATCCAGATGTCTTTAATATTCTATTACAAGTATTAGACGATGGTCATTTAACGGATTCTAAAGGACGTAAAGTTGACTTTAGAAATACGATTTTGATCATGACATCAAATATTGGAGCAACGGCGATTCGTGAAGAAAAAAATGTCGGTTTCAATGTAAAAGATCTGACAAAAGATTACGATGCGATGCAAAAACGAATTATGGAAGAATTGAAAAAAGCATTTCGTCCTGAGTTTTTGAACCGTGTGGATGAAACAGTTGTCTTCCGTTCATTGGATCAAGAAGAAATTCATGAAATCGTAAAAATCATGAGTAAATCGATCGTTCAACGATTGAAAGAGCAAGACGTTAATGTGAAAATCACCGCAGCGGCTATTGAAGTGATTGGAAAAGTTGGATTTGATCCAGAGTATGGAGCACGACCAATTCGTCGAGCATTGCAAAAAGAGGTTGAGGATCGTTTAAGTGAAGCATTACTTTCTGGTCAAATCCATCTAGGTGATAAAGTAACTATTGGTGCCAGTAAAGGTAAAATAACGTTGAATGTTAAATCACCTAAACCTGAACAAGTATTACAAACAATTTAATCATAAAAACTGTGCAAAACGAATCTGTTTTGCACAGTTTTTGTGTTGATAACTCTAAATCAATAGTTTTTATTTTGTGAAAAATAAGCGGTAAAATAAAGAGTGACTATTGGAATGTTTGTGAACCTGTGCTACTATAAAACAGTTGTTAGAAGACTGTGTAAAAAGATAAACATATTATTTTTAAACAAGTTTGTTCATAAACGAACAGAGTGATCAAGCTTTTAAATTATCTAGCTTTATGAGCTAGCTCCTCAGGAAAAAGATAAAAATGGATTGTGGCAGAGAGCGCCACACTCAATTTTTCCTATTTTACAGTCAGAGCTGAACATGCTCATACAGCTTTTAAAGGAGGACACAATATGATTGAAGTTATTGCGACTGCTGAATCTATTGATCAAGCGGAGGCATTATTAGCAGCCGGTATTGACACGATATATATTGGAGAAGAGATGTTTGGATTACGCTTGCCGACGTCTTTTTCACGTGAAGAACAGCGAACTATTACTGAAAAAGCACATGAAGCCGGTAAAAAAGTGACGGTGGCATTAAATGGGATCATGCATCCTGAAAAAATGAAGAAAGTTCCAGAATATTTGTCATTTTTGCAGGACATAAAAGTGGATCAAATAACAGTCGGTGATCCAGGGGTTGTCTTTGTGATGCAGCGTGATGGAATCGGTATTCCCTATATTTACGATGGTGAAACCTTAGTGACGAGCTCTCGCCAAATCAATTTTTGGGCAAAGCGTGGAGCAATTGGTGCAGTATTGGCACGAGAAGTTCCTTTTGAAGAGATGAAAGCAATGAAGGATAACTTGATGGTTCCAGCTGAAGTTCTTGTGTATGGTGCTACATGCATCCATCAATCAAAGCGACCCTTACTACAAAACTACTATAATTTTACTAAAAATGATGAATCAACTGGTAAAGAGCGAGGTTTATTCATATCAGAACCTAAAAAAGAAGAGACACACTATTCAATTTATGAAGATAGTCACGGTACACATATATTTGCAGATAATGATGTGAACTTAATAGGTGAACTGGACAAGCTTCATGGACATCATTACACAAAGTGGAAGCTTGACGGGATCTACGCGCCAGGAGAAAACTTTGTGAAAGTTGCTAAATTGTTCGTAGAAGCTAGAGAAAAACTAGAATCAGGTATTTGGTCCAGTGAGCAAGCACAAAAAGCGATTGAACAAATTGAGACCCTTCACCCAGAAAATCGTGGGTTAGATATCGGATTCTTTGATTTGGATCCAGACGAGATAAAATAAGGAGAAAAAACACATGACAAACGAACGAACATTGAAGCGTCCTGAGGTCTTAGCACCAGCAGGGACGCTAGAAAAACTAAAAACGGCCATTCATTACGGTGCAGATGCGGTATATATCGGCGGAAATGCTTATGGTTTACGCAGCCGAGCAGGTAATTTCACAAAAGAAGATATGATTGAAGGCGTAGCATTCGCTAATGAACATGGAGCGAAAGTTTATGTGGCAGCAAATATGGTCACGCATGAAGGTAATCAAGAAGGAGCAGGGGACTTTTTCAGAGAAATTCGCGATGTTGGTATTTCTGCAGTAATCGTATCTGATCCGGCTTTGATTGAAATTTGTGCAGCGGAAGCACCGGGCTTACCAATCCATTTGTCTACACAATCTTCAGCTACCAACTATGAAACACTGGAATTTTGGAAAAATGAAGGATTAGAACGTGTTGTTTTGGCGCGTGAAGTATCGATGGACGAAGTGGCAGAAATCCGTAAAAATACGGATGTTGAGATAGAAGCCTTTATCCATGGAGCGATGTGTATTTCTTACTCAGGTAGATGTACGTTATCTAACCACATGTCGATGCGGGATGCAAACCGCGGCGGTTGTTCACAATCTTGCCGCTGGAAATATGAGCTTTATGATATGCCTTTTGGTGCTGAACGTACAAGTTTAACAGATAAAGGCGAAGTTGAAGAAGAATTTTCAATGAGTGCAGTGGATATGGCGATGATTCAGCATATTCCAGAGTTGATTCAAAATGGTGTCGATAGTTTTAAAATAGAAGGACGGATGAAATCAATCCACTACGTTTCAACTGTAGCAAATGTGTACAAAAAAGCAGTAGATACCTATATGGAAGATCCTGAAAATTATGAATGCAAACAAGAATGGATCGATGAACTCTGGAAAGTGGCACAAAGAGAACTTTCAACTGGTTTTTATTATCATGTACCGACGGATGAAGAACAATTATTTGGAGAACGCCGCAAGATCCCTCAATACAAATTTATCGGGGAAGTTATGGCATACGATTCTGAAACAAAAGTCGCAACAATTCGCCAAAGAAATCATTTTAGTGTGGGTGATGAAATTGAATTTTACGGTCCTGGGTTCAATCACTTCCATCAAACAGTAGAAGTTATGTATAATGAAGAGGACGAGTCGATTGATCGAGCACCAAATCCAATGATGATTTTAACGATGCCAGTTGAAAAACCAGTGGCTGTTGGTGATATGATTCGTAAGAAAAAATAAATACTATAATTGAGGGATTCGCTATTACAGCCTATCCCTTTCATTGCAGGGAGGATAAGTAACTATGTCAAAAGAATATGATTATATCGTCATCGGTGGTGGGAGCGGAGGAATTGCTTCTGCTAATCGTGCAGGTATGTATGGCGCTAAAGTATTACTAATTGAAGCTGGTGATATCGGTGGAACATGTGTCAATGTTGGCTGTGTACCTAAAAAAGTCATGTGGCAAGCAAGCTCAATGATGGAAATGGTAAAACGCGATACACAAGGGTACGGAATGGATGTAGAAGTAAAAGGCTTCAGCTTTAAAAAGCTTGTTGAAAATCGTGAAGCGTATATTGATAACTTACATGCGGCTTATCACCGTGGATTAGATAGTAACAAAGTAGAGGTTTTATCTGAATATGCAACATTTATTGATGATCATACAATCGAAGCCGGTGGTGAAAAGTATACAGCACCTCATATTTTGATTGCTACAGGCGGACGACCTAAAAAATTAGGCATTCCTGGTGAGGAATACGCGATAGATTCTAATGGCTTTTTTGCATTAGAAGAACTACCAAAACGAGTAGTATTTATTGGTGCGGGCTATATCGCAGCTGAACTTGCTGGAACTATTCATGGATTAGGTGCGGAAACTCACTGGGCATTTAGAAAAGAACGGCCGTTGCGAGATTTTGATGATATGCTATCTGAAAAAGTAGTTGAACATTATCTTGAAGATGGAATGCACATTTATCCGAATTCAATACCTCATTCAATTGAAAAATTTGAGTCTGGAGAATTAGTGATTACCTTTGAAAATGGGACTAAAATTACGGCAGACAGTATTGTTTTCGGAACTGGTCGCCAACCAAATACAGATAATTTAGGATTAGAAAATACCCACATTGAATTGTCGGATAAAGGCTATGTGAAGGTTGATAAGTTCCAAAATTCAACGCAGGCTGGCGTTTATGCAGTAGGAGATGTGATTGGGAAAATAGATTTGACACCTGTTGCTATCGCTGCAGGAAGAAGATTATCTGAACGTTTATTTAATGGAAAAGAAAATGAATATTTGGATTATGAAACAATCCCTACAGTTGTCTTTACTCATCCAACAATTGCGACTGTTGGACTAACAGAAGCACAAGCAAAGGAAAAATATGGTACTGAAAATATTAAAATTTACAGCTCAACCTTTACGCCAATGTATTTTGCGCTAGGAGAGTATCGCCAAAAATGTGATATGAAGTTAGTGTGTGTTGGGGAAGAGGAAAAAATCGTTGGACTACACGGAATCGGTTTAGGTGTGGACGAAATGCTGCAAGGATTTGCAGTAGCTATAAAAATGGGTGCTACGAAGAAAGACTTTGACAATACAGTAGCCATCCACCCGACAGGTTCAGAAGAATTTGTCACAATGAGATAAAAAATAAGGATGAGAAAAAACTGAGTTTAGTTTTTCTCATCTTTTAATTTTTGATAGTTCAGTGTGATTTATTTATACAGACAAATTATATTAGGAGTAATAGTTTAGTATGAACTTTATAAACAGCTATGTTAAAAAAATAGTTAAGAAAACTATTTTCCTTAGTACTACATTGGTGGTTTTTATGACAGTAGGATTAGTTTTCATATTTATTGTTAAGGGGTTTAAAATGCCTCATGCAACGGTAGAAGATATAGTAATAGTCCTTATTCTGGGTTTTTCATTGCCAATCATAATTCTTGGAATAGTAATAGGGTTACCACTTTTAAAAATAAATTATCAGATCAATAAGTACCTTACTGAGAGTCAAAAGCTAGAGCAAGAGGAATTGTATACTTTGCTTAAAAGAGAATGTTCAGACAAAGAGGCTAAGTGGCATCTTCAAGCACGCTATAGCAATCAATTTATGGTTCTCTTACCAGATGTTATTATAAAAAGAGATGACTTGTCATCATGCAAACGGTTTGGCACAAAGCAGTATCGGAAAGGGACCTATTATCGGGTGAAATTTAAGTTGAAAAGCGGTAAAGAGAAAGTGATTGACTGTTCTTCGACACTTAGCGTGGATGCTACCATCAGATGGTGGGAACAAAAATAGGTTACGCCTATCATTGATCATGGCCTAACCTATTTTAATTTGTTCGTGCAAGAATAGCCTGTGTGATTGTGAACAATTTATTTTTAGCATCAGTAGATGTTTCAGGTAATTTAGTAATACCTTTCAAAGCTTGTTGTGTATACTTTTCAGCAAGTTTTTGCGCTTTAGTGACACCGCCAAATGAATGAACAAGCTTGTAGATTTTATTTGTCTCAGCGTCTGTTAGCGCTTCTCCTTTTTTAAGGTAAGGAAGTAACGTTCCACGGCCTTCTTCTAAAGCATATAAAAGCGGCAATGAATAAATCCCTTGACGGACATCTTCTAGAACAGGTTTGCCGATTTGTTCTGGACTTTGTGTATAGTCTAAAATGTCATCGATAATTTGAAAAGCAATCCCGATATTTTCCCCGATCTGACCACAATTTTTAGCAAACCGCTCTGAAGTTCCACTTTCGTAAGCACCGACGAAGCAGCTTAATGAAAAAAGCTCAGCAGTTTTACCAGAAATATTTTCAAGGTATTGATCGATCGTCATATCAAGATTATAGCGGTTGTCCATTTGGCCCAATTCACCACTCAATATTTTTTCCATACTTCTAGAATTCAGTTGGATACTCTTTAAAGACGAAGAATAGTCAGCCAGTAGTTTAAAACAGCTGACAAATAAATAATCACCAGCATAAACGGCTGTACTATTACCGAATTGAGAACGTATAGTTGGCAAGCTGCGTCTGATATCTGAATCATCTACAATATCATCGTGAATCAGCGTTGCAGTGTGCAGTAACTCGATAGCTGCAGCTAAAGCAATAGCTTTTTTGCTCTCTCTATTCTCGCCAAATTGTGAAAATAAAAGTTGGTATGCTGGTCGTAATAGTTTGCCGCCAGAGTGGATCATGGACATAACAGCATTTTCGACCTCTTTATTTTTTAAATTAACGCTATTTTCCATCAACTTCAGTGTAGTATTTAATTCTTTAGCTAGTTCAGGATATGTTTTCCACATAGGATGAATGTTCATAAGATGACTCCTTCGATTGTACTCAGTCAAGCCAAAATGTTACTGGAAATATTGGCTCCATTTATGTTTCGTTGTCGATTCGTAATTTAATTGAAATTGCCGTAAGGTTTGAACATGGCGTAATAGGTAATTTGCTGCGATTCCTATCGCGATTCCGGATAATAAGCCGATAAATGAAAGGAACGGTAGATAAAGCATCGGAGCCCACGATTGAGCAAAGAAACAAGTGGTCAATAGTTGTCCAACATTATGCAAAAATCCACCAGCTGCACTGATTCCGATAATACTGACACGTTTTGGTCCTAATTGCATGATGACGAGCATACCTAAATAACTAAGTAATGCACCACTAGCACTATAAAAGAAGGTAGAAATTGTTCCCCCAAGTAACGTCGTTAAAATCAACCGCAGACAGACTAAAAAGAAACTGTCCCTTTTTCGCATGGTAAAAAGGGCAATAATAGTAATCAAGTTAGCCAGTCCTAGTTTTGCACCTGGAGCGAAAGCAAAGGGATAGGGAATCATATTTTCAATTAAGCCGATAATCACGCCTTGGGCAACCAACATGGATATATAGATGTTTTTTTGTAATTTGCTCATAATATACTGGCTGCTTAATAAATCAAACTGCCATCCTCACTCCCGTCAGAAGCTTCAACTGTGATGAATAAATTATGTGGTAAGCAAGCAATCGGTGTTTCTCCTGCTTTAGATATCCATCCTCGTTGTACGCAAATTTGATCTCCGCAGTTGGTTTCAACCATACGGATTCTGTCTCCGCTGACTTCGATCAAGTTGTAATCACCATCAGCTGCTTCGTATTTGTATGTATAAGTGGGGCCATCTTCTTTTAGCTCGAAGACTTTTATGACTTCGCCATCCACTTTTAAGACTGCTTGTTTTGAAGCATCGTCTTGGGCAGTATTTTGTATGCCAAAAACAACAAGGGGCAAGAAAGAACTAATTGTTAAAAGTAAAATAATGGCAATATCCCATGGACGTATATAACTTTTTTGAATAAATTCTTTAAAATTCAACTCTTTCCTCTCCTTTGTAGTTTTTAGTTGAATATACCTTATCATAATGAGAAAAGAAAGTTCTAGGAGCAAACCTAGAACTCTCTTAGATTGTTACTATAAATAGGACTTATTTACTGCCGTATCTAGATTTAGGTGTTCCGTACCACCATTTACCTAGTGTACGTTGTACCCAAGGGATAACCCAGCGGTCTAAACCAAGTGCACGTCCAGAGCCATTCATTAAAGCGAAGGCTACAAAGATAAACCAGATGTTTACCCAGTAGAACATACCTGATAGACAGAAGGCAATTGTTAAACCGATTGTAGCTGCACTACTTATCCAAGTGAACAATCCAGCGATCAATGCTAAAGCGATCAAGACTTCAACAATCGTCATGAATTTTTGCATGAATAACGCAACTTCTTGGTTAGGCATCATGAATTTCATCACACTCTCAAACCATTTAGGCATGTGATCGAATACTTGCATTGGTTCTTCACCATATGCGTAGCTTAAACCAAATTGAGCAGCTTTTGCTGTAGTCTCAGTTGTTTCAGCTCCTGCAGCAGATGCACCAGTTGTTACTTGTTCTTGTAACCATGGGAATGGGAAGGCAACTTTGTCCGTAAACCATGAACCATCACCGAACCAAGTGCTTGGTTTCAAGTAATCGCCAGTTCCGACAATTTTCTTCATCGACTCGACTAACCAAACCATACCGTAGAATACACGCAATGGAACGCTCCATAAAACATTACCATAACGAGAAGAATGTCCACGTGTTACATTGCGGTCATCTTTAATATGGAAGAACTCGTGCATGATATATTGGAACATGTAGTAACCAGAACGGATGTCAAAGAAATATTTCAAGTTAACGATATGTTTCATAATGATTGCTAAGAAACCGCTAAGGTGGATTTTATCAAATAAGTTTGCTACACCCCATTTAGCGCCGACAGAAACCATAAAGCCTTGATAATTTCCTTTGAATTTGTGTTTTTCACTACCTTTGATGTCAGCTACGATATTTGCAGCCGCTGTATGGCCAGTTTGCTCAGCAGCTTGAACGATTTGCGGAGTTGGCGTTTCAGGGAATTCTTCGTAATACACCAAGTCACCAACGATATAGATGTTTTTATCTTCATATCCTTTAGCTTGCATAAATTCATTTGCAATCAAACGATTGCCACGAGCTGATTCTAAACCGAAGTCAGCAGCATCAGAAGTTGCTTTAACACCAGCAGTCCAGATCAATGTGTGCGTTGCAACAGAAGAACCATCTTTTAATTTGATATGGTCTGCAGCGACTTCTACGATTGGCGCATTAAGTAATAATTTTACATTTTTCTTCTCTAAATAACGTTCAGCTTTCGCTGCATCATTGCGAGATAACATGTTTAAGATTGTCGGCATTGCTTCAACGACCATTAATGTAAATTCATTAGGATCAAGCTTGAAATCTTTTGCAAGACGATCTTTCCAGTCGATTAATTCACCGATCATTTCGATACCAGTAAATCCTGAACCACAGACAACAAATGTTAGCATTGCCTTACGAACTTCTGGATCGGGTTCGATTGCTGCTTTTTCAACTGTTTCCAAAATATGTTCGCGAATTTTCAGAGAGTTTTCAAACGACCATAAAGTAAATCCATGTTCCTTCACTCCAGGAGTACCAAAATCATTTGGCTCGCCACCCATACCGATAATCAATTGGTCAAATTCATAAGAACCTAACTTGGTTTGAACGACTTTTTTGTCTTTATCGATACCAGTTACAGTGTCTGTTACAAGGGTAACGTTCTTTTTACGTGAGAATAAACGTTGCAAGTCATATTGGATAGCAGAAGGCTCAACACGTCCTCCAGCTACTTCATGCAACTCAGTCATCATGGTGTGGTAAGAGTGACGATCAATTAAAGTAATCTCAACGTCAGAATCTTTTTTCAATTTTTTTGCTAAAAATTTAGTAGCTGAAACTCCAGCATAACCAGCTCCCACAACGACAATTTTTTGCTTTGTCATTGATAATCCGCTCCTTAAAAAAATAAAATAGAAAATGATAATAATTACACAATCGAATTCATTATATAGCGATAATCGGGATTTGTCTAATAACAATTTATAAATATAGGAAATAAATTTTTTATTATTAAAAAAGTGTGAAAAACGGGTAAATTTTTGTCTTTCTTTTGTAACTTTAATTGACATAATTGAATTTTTCTATAGAATGTAAATTATATCACAAACTTAATTTGTGAATGTTTAAGAAAAGGAAAAGGTGAACAAAAATGAAAATGAACAAAATTGTAAAGGGCTTCACAGCTATCGCACTTTCATCTCTTTTACTAGCAGCATGTAACTCAGACAACAAAAAGGATACCGCTAAATCATCTGATTCAAGCACGGCCACATCAAAAACAGCTGAATCTTCTAAAGCAACAGAAAAAGAAGCTGGTGCAGATTTACAAGATGGTACGTATAAATTAGAAGAAAAGAACGAATCGAACGGTTACCGTGCAACATTTGAAATGACTGTTAAAGATGGTAAAATCACAGAATCTAACTACGATAATATCAACGCTGATGGTAAATCAAAAGCGGATGACAAAGACTATAATAAAAATATGAAAGAAAAATCAGGCGTAGGCCCAGCGGAATACATCAAAGAATTAAACGATTCTTTTGTTAAAGCACAAAGCGCTGATGGTGTAGAAGTAGTAACAGGTGCGACTCACTCTAGTGAATCATTCCAAAACTATGCACAACAATTAATTCAAGCAGCTCAAGCTGGTGACACTAAAACAATCGAAATCGATAATGGTGCTGATCTTAAAGATGGCACGTATTCATTGAAAGAAAAAAATAATTCAAATGGCTACCACACAGAATTTTCAATCGTTGTTAAAGATGGTAAAGTAACTGAATCTAACTACGATAATGTGAATGATGAAGGCAAATCTAAAAAAGATGATGCTGATTACAACAAGAACATGAAAGAAAAATCAGGCGTAGGCCCAGCGGAATACATTAAAACATTAAACGAAGAATTAGTAAAAACAATGGGTGAAGAAGGCAAATCAGCTGCTGATGTAGAAGTCGTAACAGGTGCAACTAACAGCTCTCATTCATTTGTAACGTATGCAGAACAATTGATCAATGCTGCTGAAAAAGGCAATACTGATGAAATCATTGTAGACAACATTGTAATGAAAAAATAATTTTTCATAGAATAAGTTGAAAGATAATGATGTGAGTCTGGGACAGAAGCATTTCATCCCGAGAAATAAGAAGGGATTGCTTCTGCTCTCACCGGTTATTCGGATTTAGGGTGTGAAACAAAAGTGATTTTTACTTTTGTCCCACACCCTTTTTGCTTTGAATCACCACGACAGGATTTTTGCAGAGTGGATGATGAACAGTAATTGGCGACAGGAGGAAGAGAAGCAACCACACTAGGAATCACCAAACGCCACGATCTCAAGCACCAAATGGTAATCGGCGATAAAAAAGTGGGGTGATGAATACACAGAATCACCAAGCGCTCTTATTCCGAATATCCAAATAGTAATCAGTGGAAGATATCGTACAAACGAATTGCCAAGAATCGAAGAGCATGTGACTGCAAGGAGCGTTGTTTCATTGTCTTGATTTACATAGTGCGATGTCCTCCTAGAAAATATTATTTTTAATTGATCTAAAAACACCAACAAAAATAGAAAATCCTTCCCATTAATGCCAAAAAGCGCTACTATAAATAAGACAATTTTTCTATTTAGAAAGAGGGATACGATGAAAAACAAAAAATCGCTAATCATTTTAATAGCAGCACTATTTTTAGTCATTTTAGCAGGATGCAATGCGAAGAACCAAGGGACAAAAATCAATAAAGAACCTTATTCGGATCAACAATCATTGTTAGGAACCTATGTCCAAGTGAGGATTTATGACGACGGTAAAAAAGATGTATTAGAAAAAGCCTTTGATCGTGTCAAAGAATTAGGCGATAAAATCACAGTAAACGAAAAAGGCTCAGAAATTGATGCAATCAACGAACAAGCTGGAATCAAACCAGTTAAAGTTTCTGATGATATTTATCCATTGTTAAAACGAGCATATGAATATAGTGAAGATTCTTCAGGTGGTTTTGATATGGCAATCGGACCAATCACGCAATTGTGGCATATCGGCTTTGACGATGCCCGCAAACCATCGCAGGGAGAGATTGACCAAGCATTAAAATTAGTTGATTATCATAAAGTAAAATTAAACGATGAAGATAAAACAGTTTATCTTGAAGAAAAAGGTATGCAACTGGATTTAGGTGCAATCGCAAAAGGATTCATTACGGACGAGGTCGTGAAAGTGCTAAAAGACAATGGCGTAACAACAGCAATCGTGGATTTAGGTGGTAATGTTTATGTACTTGGACATAGCCCACGTGGTAAGGATATGGATTGGAATGTTGGAATTCAAGATCCGAACAAAGCACGCAATACGGTGATAGGAACAGTTCAAGAAAGCAATAAGACTTTAGTAACTTCTGGTATCTATGAGCGCTTTTTAGAAGTAGATGGTAAAAATTATCATCATTTATTTGATCCTAAGACGGGCTACCCTTTTGATAATGATATTGCTGGTGTGACAGTAATTACAAAAGAATCAATCGATGGTGACGGATTATCAACAGCTGTATTTTCTATGGGGGTCAAAAAAGGGTTGGAGTATGCTGAAGGATTGAAAGATGTTGACGTGATTTTTGTGACAAAAGAAGATAAGGTCTTTGTAAGCAAGGATATTGAAAAAGAATTTGAGTTAGGAAAAGATTCAGGTTATACGATGGGTGATCGTAAAGATCTGAAATAAGGAGAACAGATATGTCATTGAAAGTATTTTTGCAAGTAGTGGAAATTCAGACAAAGTTAGCCAGTCTGTTTCCCTTTGCAATTGGGGTATTATTTTCTATTGCTTATTTCAATCAGTTTCAATTAGGGTACACAGTTCTTTTTTTCACTGGGATGGTCGTCTTTGATATGGCGACAACAGCGATAAATAATTATATGGACTTTAAAAAAGCGAAGTCCGAAGTATATAAATATGAAGAGAATATTATTGGCAGTTCTGGAATCGCACCCGTTATTGTAAGAAATATGATCTTTGGGATGATTGCTTTTTCAGCAGCGATCGGGTTCTTTTTAACCGTCAAAACAGGTTGGTTGTTCTTAGTGATGGGCGGTGTATGTTGTTTTATCGGTATTTTTTACACCTTCGGACCGATCCCGCTCTCTCGAATGCCTCTAGGTGAGGTGTTTAGTGGATTTACCATGGGACTTGGGATCTTTGCGATGACAATTTATTTGAATGTACAAGAGGATCGTCCGTTCTACCTAATGCTTGATTGGCAGCGTGGAACATTCGCTTTGAACGGAAATTTATGGGCGTTATTTGCTATTGTTTGGGCATCTTTACCCATGGTGTTTACGATTGCCAATATCATGTTGGCGAATAATTTGAGGGATTTAGATACGGATATTGACAATCATCGCTATACGTTGGTTTATTATATTGGACGGAAACAAGGCGTGATAGTATTCCAATTATTGATGTTTACTTGTTATTTAGTTATTTTGATTGGCTTACCATTTGGTGTATATCGTTGGCCAATTCTGACCGTATTTTTATCGTTGCCTATTGTTTGGAAAAATCTCCAATCATTTAAGAAAGACTTACCACATCCTAAAAGTTTTGGGTATTCAATAAAAAACTTGATGGCGTTTAACGGAAGTTATTTATTAGGTTTGTTACTGACGATTAGTTTAGAAAAAATATAAATAAAAAGAAGGAAGCAGAGACCAACAACGGTTTTGTTTCCTTCTTTTTTAGAAAAGTACTCTATACTTGCAACGGATTTAAGGAATTTCTAATATTTTTTATGATGTAAATTCTAAATCGTTGGATTGATACTACTTAGGCTAATTTCGCCAGAAGACAGCACTTTGTCTGTTTTATCTTGAAGTGTTACAACAAGCTCACCGTGTTCATTGATTGCTGTGGCGATTCCTTCGTAGTTGACACCTGCTTGTGTAAATGAAACAGTTTTACCAAGGACAAAGGATTTTTGACGATATTCTTCTAGAAAATTTTGATCAGGTAAGTGATTCAGTATGCGATAAAATTGGTTCCAGATAGCACCAATTAATTCATTACGTGTCATTGTAGGTTCTTTTTCTGGGAATAAAGAAGTAGCTTTTTCTCTCAGTTCTTCTGGAAATTCATCTTGTTTTAAACAAAAATTGATCCCCATACCAATGATGACATTTGAAATTTGTCCTGATTCAACATCGCTCATGGCTTCTGATAGAATCCCACAGACTTTTTTGCCATTGATATAGATATCGTTGACCCATTTGATTTCAGTTTGTACAGAAGTGAAATCATCCATGGCTCGAGCGATTGCTACTGCCATGATTATGGTATATTGTGCCATTTCTTCAAAGTTTTGATTAGGCCTCAATAACATGCTCATATAGATACCGCTACCTGCTTTTGAGAAAAAAGGTCGGCCGAATCGTCCTTTAGGGGCTTCTTGAATGTCGGCTACGATCAAAGTATTTTCTGGTTCGCCATTAATCGCTGCGAGTTTAGCATCTTTCATCGTAGACTCTGAGGCACTTAAAACGGTGATTGAAAGTTTAGGTGTTTTCGAATCTAGTGATAAACGAATTCCTTCTGCAGATAAAACGTCGGATTTATCATAACGATAGCCTTTGTTTCGGCTACTGGAAATAAGGTGTCCTTCTTTTTTTAATTCATTGATTGCTTTCCAAATGGCTGTTCGAGATAAGGAAAGTTGTTGCGCCATTTCTTCTCCGGAAATAAATGAGGGTGTTTGTTTCATTAATAGGGTTAACACCTGACTTTTAGTAGACATAATATTCGCTCCTTTATAATAGTTTCATTGTATCTGATGAAAGGAATGGGGGTCAACCACAATACGGCTGAATGAGGAGAAGAAAATCCATCTAAGGATGTATGTTTTCTTTTGAAAGGCTTGCTATACTTAAATAGTAGGAACGAAGAACACTGAGCAAAATTGTTCTGGGAATAGAGAATTTCAGAGATGGAGTGGGGAAGAATGGAAAAGCAACAATACGTTTGTGATAAGTGTGGAAATGAACAGTATGTTTCCGATCAGTTTCAAGCAACAGGAGGAAACTTTGCGAAAATATTTGATGTGCAAAATAAAAAATTTATCACAGTCAGCTGTACGAGATGTGGCTTTACGGAACTATACCGTGGCCAAACGACAGACGGTTGGAATGTGTTAGACTTTTTGATGGGTGGTTAATAGCCTCTAGATAAAAGTGGCTGGGACTGAAACTGTTAATCCTTAAAATAGGAAGGGATTGCTTCTGCTCCCATCGTTTATTCGCATTTAGGGTGTGAAACAAAAGTGATTTTTTACTTTTGTTCCACACCCTTTTTTTAACCCAATAATAATTGATCGTCTTTTAATTCGGTACCACTATTTTTGTGGAACATATCCATTAATTCATTGACAGTCAACTCTTTTTTCTGATCAGCAGGTACATCTACCACAACTTGGCCTTGGTGAAGCATGATCAAACGATTGCCGTAACGAATCGCATCTTCCATGTCGTGTGTCACCATAAATGCCGTTAAATTTTGTTCTTGGATCAACTGTTCAGTTAGCTCCATAACAGTGATCGATGTTTTAGGGTCAAGTGCTGCAGTGTGTTCATCCAATAAAATCAATTCTGGTCGAATCAAGGTAGCCATGAGCAACGTGATTGCTTGTCGCTGTCCGCCAGATAGTAACCCAATCTCTGTGCCTAAACGGTTTTCTAGTCCTAAATTCAAACTAGCTAATTGTTCTTTGAAGAAATTGCGGTCATGTTTACGCACACCATTTCCTAAACCACGTTTTTTTCCTCGTTTCATAGCAAGGGCCATATTTTCTTCTACAGTTAAACGAACAGCGGTCCCCATCTTAGGGTCTTGAAAAACACGGCTGATTTGTTTAGAGCGAGCAACGACACGCTGTTTTGTGATGTCTTTGCCATTTAAAGCTAGCTGACCTTCTTCTATCGGTAATGTTCCAGCAATACTGTTTAACAAAGTAGATTTACCAGCGCCGTTTCCGCCTATGATCGTAATGAATTCACCTTGGTTGATCGTTAAATCGATTCCTTTTAATACGTGGTTTTCATTAACCGTTCCGCGTTCGAAATATTGGTGCAAGTTTTTGATTGTTAATACAGGTTCCATTAGTTTGCCCCTCCTTTACGTTTTCCTAGTCTAGAAAAGCCTAATTTTTTTTGAATCAAAGGTGAAGAAAGACAGATGACTAGGATAATCGCTGAGAATAATTTCAAATCTGCCGGATCAACACGTAATTCTAAAACGCATGCAAGGATAAAGCGGTACAAGATCGCACCGATCACAATCGTAATCAACCTTAAACCAAGTGATTTATTCTTAAAGAGAACTTCGGCGATGATGATTGAGGCAAGTCCGATAACGATTGTTCCAATACCAGAGTTTAAATCGGCAAAATTATTGTTCTGTACAAGTAAAGCACCTGCCAAAGCAATACAACCATTTGAAAGCATATAACCGATGATCTTCATGTTGTCTGTTTTAATTCCGTTCGCTTCACTCATCTCAATGTTGTCACCCGTAGCTCGCGTAGCCAGGCCAATTTCAGTCTTGAAGAATAAAACAAGTAGAAGGATAACGATAAATACAATAATTGCACCGACAACTATCGCGCTGTTGATTTTAGAAAAACCTAATGATTGTGCATGAGAGAAAATGGAGTCTGTGCCTATCAAAGAAATGTTTGGAGCGCCCATGATTCGTGAGTTGATACTGTAAAGGCCAGTCATCGTAATGATTCCCGCCAATAACGCAGGGATTTTTAGTTTTGTATGCAGAAGGCCTGAAACAAGACCCGCCAGCATACCAGCAATAAATGCAAACAGTAATGCAATAATAGGTGCAACCATATAATGGACATCAAATAAAGACTGGATCGATGTAGGCCAAGTAGTTGGGTCTTTTGCTAAAATAACAGCGGCAACAGCGCCACCTAATGGAAAGCTCCCTTCAGTGGTTAAGTCGGCAATGTCTAAAATACGGTATGTCAGAAAGACTCCGAGGGCTAATAGTGACCAAAGAAGGCCTTGAGAGGTTGAGGAAAGTAATATGTCTAACAATAAAATCAGCTTCTTTCAATAATATTTATGTATTTCCCGCAAAAATGCGGAGAAATTTAAGGTGCTTTGATCGTATCTGGATCGATGTCCAAAGCTTTTGCCATATCTTTATTTACGAAAAGTGTTAAGTCTTTTGCTTTTTCAACAGGCATTTCGGCAGGTTTTGCTTCACCTTTTAGAATTTTTGCCGCCATAGCACCTGTTTGTTTACCAAGTGATTGGTAATCGATTCCCACAGTTGCCAATCCGCCTTCTTCAACTTGCTCAATTGAACCTGCGATGACGGGGATTTTGTGTTCTTTTGCTACTTCGCCGATAACCGCAGCGGCCGAAGCGAAGGTGTTGTCGGTTGGAATGTAAATCGCGTCGACATCTTTTGCTAAGCTAGTTGTTACTTGTTGGACATCATTTGTAGAGTTGGCAGTTAAAACTTTAGAGTTGATTCCAGCATCTTTTAGGGCTTTTTCAGCCATATCCGCTTGAATTTTAGAATTTGCTTCGCCTGCGTTGTACATGATCCCAACGGTTTTCGCATCAGGTACGATGTTCAATAATAAAGAGATTTGTTTATCAATGGGTACGATATCAGTGGTTCCAGTAACGTTACCTCCTGGTTTCTCATCTGATTTGACTAATTTCGCACTAACTAAGTCAGTAACTGCTGTGACTAGAATTGGAATATCGGTTGTTTCGTTTACTAATGATTGAGCGGCAGGTGTTGCAATTCCCAAAAGTAGGTCGGGTTTTTCTTTGACCAATTTTTCACTCATACTTTTCAATTGTGCCTGATCGTTTTGTGCATTGCTGTATTCAATAGTTAGGTTATCGCCGTCTTTAAAGCCGTTTTCAGCTAACCCTTCTTTGAATCCTTCAAACGCTGCATCAAGTGACCCGTGTTCAACAGGCTGTAACACACCGATTTTCTTACTGTCGCTGTTTGCGCCATCATTTGCTTTTTTACCGTCGCCACATGCGCCAAGAGCCAATAAAGCTACTGCTGATACGATACTTAATCCGACTAATTTCTTTTTCATTTTGATTCCTCCAATTATAATTGATAAAACAAAAAATCCATTCAGACAATATGCCTAAATGGATTGATAAAAGTCGTAGATAAACACTTCTTCATTCGCCACTTAGGATTGTCTACGTGGCTGTTTGTTCAGTACAAAGCGCTTTAGCCATCATAGATACAAAAACAGGTTTTTGCTGTTTGTACCCACGATTGCATGAATACAAAACTATCTAAAGTAGCTAAAGTAAGCTTTATTCAGTTGTGGGTTGATTGAATGTGTCATAGAAATCCCTCCGCAAATTGAATTGTGTATAGTATAAGGGAAAAGGAAGCCAACTGTCAACAGATTATTTTAAATTTTCTGAACATTCATTTAACAACGATGAATAAAAAAGAGTATATATTTGTGAATTATTTAAATTAATAGTAATAAATCATTTTGAGAATAGATATCTTTATGAATGTGAACGGATTCGTGTTAATATTTAGTTGAATAAATGGCAATTACTTAGGAGGATGTATATGATTTCGAAAAAATTAATTACATTAGGCACGTTAGCAGCAACAGTGTTGGTATTAGGCGCATGTAATGGTGATAAGAAAGAGTCTAAAGATAGTTCTTCTGATAGCAAAACAGAAACTTCAATGAGCTCAAGTGTGGATGCAGTGAGTGGCGCTTCAATTAGTGATAAACCAGAAGTGATCGAAAAAGCGTTGAGCAAAGACGGTAACTGGATTGTTGCAGCAACAGCGGATCTTACGTTTGATAAAGATGTAACAGTTGCGGGTGAGTTCCATGATAAAGGGGAAGCTTCAGGCGATATTTATAGAAAATTAGCGTTATATGCACAAAATTCAGATAAAAAAGTTACAGCTGAATACACTGTAACGGTTCCTCAATTGATTGTTGAAACAGAAAACTTCAACATCGTTAATGGGACTGTTAAAGGTGATATCTTAGTTAAAGCGAATGGATTTGTCTTAAATGGAACAAAAGTTGAAGGGAATGTAACGTTTGAAAAAGAAGAATACAAAACTTCAGCAACATTAGACAAAGAAGGCGCTGAAATTACTGGAGAAACGACCGTTCAATAGAGAAAAAACAGTAGAAGACATTCGATCTTTATCGAGTGTCTTTTTTCGCAGTTGATAGGGTCTTTTAGACTCGCGAAAACCCTTGACTTTTGCTATAGAAGGAAGTACAATGTATAGATGCAAAAACTATCTGAAAAATGACAAAGCAGGAGCGAAATATTGTCCGTTCCGGTTTTTAATAGGGAAACAAAAGTAGAAACGCACGAGAAATTTTCAAGAGCACATTCTATTTTTGGTTTTTTTTTGCCTAAAAACTGCAAAAAATGCTCAATATTACAGATATTTAATATTTGTAATATTAAAGAAATATTTTCGGTTAGTGTTTTGATAGACTTTTAATTAGAGGAGTGAAGAGCTTGGCTGGACACGTAGTAAAATACGGAAAACACCGCGAACGTAGAAGTTTCGCCCGGATCAGTGAAGTGTTGGAATTACCCAACTTGATCGAGATTCAAACAGACTCTTACCAATGGTTTTTAGATGAAGGACTAAGAGAAATGTTTGAGGATATTTTACCGATCGATGATTTTCAAGGGAATTTATCTTTGGAATTTGTGGATTATGAATTAAAAGAACCTAAGTATACGGTAGAAGAAGCGCGTGCACATGACGCAAACTATTCTGCACCGTTACATGTTACGCTAAGATTAACGAACCGTGAATCTGGAGAAATCAAATCACAAGAAGTATTCTTCGGTGATTTCCCTCTAATGACTGAAATGGGAACATTTATCATCAATGGTGCAGAACGTGTTATCGTTTCTCAATTAGTCCGTTCACCAGGTGTTTATTTCCATGGAAAAGTAGATAAAAATGGTAAAGAAGGCTTTGGCTCAACAGTGATCCCTAACCGTGGCGCATGGTTAGAAATGGAAACTGATGCAAAAGACATTTCTTATGTACGTATCGACCGTACACGTAAAATTCCTTTAACTGTATTAGTTCGTGCCTTAGGTTTTGGCTCTGACGATACAATTTTTGAAATTTTCGGTGAAACACTAAGCTTACGTAATACGATCGAAAAAGATTTACACAAAAACGCGAGCGATTCTCGTACTGAGGAAGGGTTAAAAGACATCTATGAGCGTCTACGACCTGGCGAGCCAAAGACAGCAGACAGTTCTCGTAACTTGCTGAATGCTCGTTTCTTCGATCCAAAACGTTATGACTTAGCGAACGTTGGTCGTTACAAAGTCAACAAAAAATTAGATTTAAAAACTCGTCTATTGAACCTAACTTTAGGAGAAACATTGATCGATGCTGAAACTGGCGAAATCATTGTTGAAAAAGGGACAGTATTAACTCACCAAGTAATGGAAACATTAGGTGAACATATCGATAATGGCTTAAACAGCGTCACTTATTACCCAAGTGAAGATGGTGTGGTTACTGAACCAATGACAGTTCAAGTAATCAAAGTTCTTTCTCCAAAAGATCCAGAACGCATCGTGAACGTCATCGGTAATGGTTATCCTGATACAAGTGTGAAGACTGTTCGTCCAGCGGATATCGTGGCTTCAATGAGCTATTTCTTTAACTTACAAGAAGACATCGGTAACGTAGATGATATCGATCACTTAGGAAATCGTCGTATTCGTTCAGTGGGTGAATTACTGCAAAACCAATTCCGTATTGGTTTAGCGCGTATGGAGCGTGTGGTTCGTGAAAGAATGTCGATTCAAGACACTGAAACATTAACACCACAACAACTGATCAATATCCGTCCAGTAGTAGCAAGTATCAAAGAATTCTTTGGTTCTTCTCAGCTATCACAATTCATGGATCAAACAAATCCTCTAGGTGAGTTGACACACAAACGTCGTCTATCTGCCTTAGGACCTGGTGGTTTGACTCGTGACCGTGCCGGCTATGAAGTGCGAGACGTTCACTATTCCCACTATGGCCGTATGTGTCCGATCGAAACACCTGAGGGACCAAATATCGGGCTGATCAATAGCTTATCAAGTTATGCCAAAGTGAATAAATTTGGGTTTATCGAAACGCCTTACCGTCGTGTTGATCGTGCCACAGGAAAAGTAACCGATCAAGTGGATTACTTAACTGCTGACACAGAGGATCACTATATCGTAGCGCAAGCAAACTCACGTTTGAATGAAGATGGAACATTTGCTGAAGAATTAGTAATGGCTCGTCTGCAAAGTGAAAACCTTGAAGTAACCATCGATAGAGTCGATTACATGGACGTTTCACCTAAACAGGTAGTAGCTGTTGCGACTGCATGTATTCCTTTCTTGGAAAACGATGACTCCAACCGTGCCTTGATGGGTGCCAACATGCAACGTCAAGCAGTGCCGTTGATCCAACCTCGTTCACCACTTGTGGGAACTGGTATGGAATACAAATCAGCACATGACTCGGGTGCCGCTTTACTATGTAAACATGATGGTGTCGTTGAATATGTGGATGCATCAGAAGTACGCGTTCGTCGTGACAATGGCGCATTAGATAAATATATGGTCACAAAATTCCGTCGTTCAAACTCAGGAACAAGTTACAACCAACGTCCAATCGTTCTTTTAGGCGAAAAAGTTGAAAAAGGCGATACATTAGCTGATGGACCTTCTATGGAAGAAGGCGAAATGGCTTTAGGGCAAAACGTCCTTGTTGGATTTATGACATGGGAAGGGTACAACTACGAGGATGCGATCATCATGAGTCGTCGTTTGGTGAAAGATGATGTCTATACTTCTATCCATATCGAAGAATATGAATCAGAAGCTCGTGATACAAAATTAGGCCCTGAAGAAATCACGCGTGAAATTCCAAACGTTGGGGAAGATGCTTTGAAAGATCTTGACGAAATGGGCATTATCCGAATCGGTGCTGAAGTTAAAGATGGCGACCTATTAGTAGGGAAAGTAACGCCTAAAGGGGTAACTGAGTTATCTGCTGAAGAACGTTTACTACATGCAATCTTTGGTGAAAAAGCCCGTGAAGTTCGTGATACATCTCTACGTGTGCCTCATGGTGGCGGTGGGATCGTTCATGATGTGAAGATCTTTACTCGTGAAGCTGGAGACGAATTATCTCCAGGCGTAAACATGTTAGTTCGTGTGTATATCGTTCAAAAACGTAAAATCAACGAAGGCGATAAAATGGCCGGACGTCACGGTAACAAAGGGGTTGTATCCCGTATTATGCCGGAAGAAGATATGCCATTCTTACCAGACGGTACACCAATTGATGTCATGTTGAACCCACTAGGGGTACCATCACGTATGAATATCGGACAAGTACTAGAATTGCACTTGGGTATGGCTGCTCGTCAGTTAGGTATCCACATTGCAACACCAGTATTCGATGGTGCTAATGATGATGACGTTTGGGAAACTGTTCGTGAAGCGGGCATGGCTCGTGATGCGAAAACAGTTCTTTATGACGGACGTACTGGTGAACCATTTGATAACCGTATCTCTGTTGGTGTGATGTACATGATCAAATTGGCCCACATGGTCGATGATAAATTACATGCCCGTTCTATTGGACCATACTCACTTGTTACCCAACAACCACTTGGAGGTAAAGCTCAATTTGGTGGACAACGTTTTGGGGAAATGGAAGTATGGGCACTGGAAGCATACGGTGCAGCTTACACATTACAAGAAATCTTAACGTACAAATCTGATGACGTTGTTGGTCGTGTGAAAACATACGAAGCCATCGTCAAAGGTGAACCAATTCCAAAACCAGGCGTTCCAGAATCATTCCGCGTATTGGTGAAAGAATTACAATCACTTGGATTAGATATGCGCGTATTGGACATTGAAGAACATGAAATCGAATTACGTGATATGGACGATGATGATGATGACTTGATCACTGTTGATGCCTTAACAAAATTCGCGGAACAACAATCAGCGAAACAATTAGAAAAAGAAGCAGCTGAAGCAAAAGAAGCAGCTGATGCAGTGCTTGAACAAGAAATAGAAACTGCTGAAGATACAAAAGACTAATTGTTTCACATTTTGTATAAAGTGCCAATGAAATCCGTTAGTTGTGGACTAGAAAGATCAACCTGATTGTTTCTAGTTCCAAACTACGGTGAATAGCTCATTCAGCTTTTCTAACTAATTGAATGGAGGGAATCCCTTTTGATCGATGTAAATAAATTCGAAAGTATGCAAATAGGTTTAGCTTCTCCAGAAAAGATCAGAAGCTGGTCTTACGGTGAAGTAAAGAAACCCGAAACGATTAACTACCGTACGTTAAAACCTGAACGTGAAGGTTTGTTCTGCGAACGCATTTTCGGCCCAACTAAAGACTGGGAATGTGCGTGTGGAAAATATAAACGTATTCGTTATAAAGGTATCGTTTGTGACCGTTGTGGTGTAGAAGTAACTCGTTCTAAAGTTCGTCGTGAACGTATGGGACATATCGAGTTAGCAGCACCCGTTTCACATATCTGGTATTTCAAAGGTATTCCATCTCGTATGGGTCTTGTTTTAGACATGAGTCCTCGTGCTCTGGAAGAGATCATTTACTTTGCATCGTATGTAGTAATTGATGCTGGAGATACATCTTTAGAGAAAAAACAATTATTAACAGAGCGTGAATACCGTGATAAACGTGATCAATATGGTCAAGGGTTTACTGCAGCAATGGGTGCAGAAGCGGTTAAACAATTATTGGATAACGTTGATTTAGATGGCGAAGTAGCTGGCTTAAAAGAAGATTTAAAATCAGCACAAGGTCAAAAAAGAACGCGTGCAATCCGTCGTTTAGATATTTTAGAAGCATTCCGTGCCTCTGGAAATCTACCAAGCTGGATGGTTATGGATGTCATCCCTGTAATCCCACCAGATTTACGTCCTATGGTTCAATTAGAAGGTGGACGTTTTGCAACTTCTGATTTGAACGACTTATACCGTCGTGTGATCAACCGTAATAACCGTTTGAAACGTTTATTAGATTTAAATGCGCCAAATATCATTGTTCAAAATGAAAAACGTATGCTGCAAGAAGCAGTCGATGCATTGATTGATAATGGTCGTCGTGGCCGTCCAGTTACAGGACCAGGTAACCGCCCATTGAAATCTCTTTCTCATATGTTAAAAGGGAAACAAGGTCGTTTCCGTCAAAACTTACTAGGTAAACGTGTGGATTACTCTGGTCGTTCAGTTATCGTCGTAGGACCTAACTTGAAAATGTACCAATGTGGACTTCCAAAAGAAATGGCGATTGAATTATTCAAACCATTTGTGATGCGTGAATTAGTTCAACGTGAAATTGCAACAAACATCAAAAATGCAAAACGTAAAATCGAACGCGGAGAAGATGAAGTTTGGGATATTCTAGAAGAAGTTATTCAAGAGCATCCAGTATTGCTTAACCGAGCACCTACACTACACAGACTTGGTATCCAAGCTTTTGAACCTGTGTTGGTTGAAGGTCGTGCAATCCGTCTTCACCCATTAGTTTGTGAAGCCTATAACGCCGATTTCGATGGAGACCAAATGGCCGTTCACGTTCCGTTGAACGAAGAAGCACAAGCAGAAGCACGTATGCTAATGTTAGCTGCTCAAAACATTTTGAATCCAAAAGATGGTAAACCAGTTGTAACACCTTCTCAAGATATGGTCTTAGGTAACTATTACCTAACAATGGAAGAAGAAGGACGTGAAGGGGAAGGTATGATCTTCCGCGACATGAATGAAGCTGTTTTAGCATGGCGTAATGGATACGTACATTTACACTCACGTATCGGTGTTCAAACAACATTACTTGGTGACAAACCATTTACGGATTGGCAAAAAGAACGTATTTTGGTCACAACTGTAGGTAAGATCATCTTTAATGAAATCATGCCTGTAGAGTTCCCTTACTTGAATGAACCAACTGATTACAACTTGACAGTGCAAACGCCTGACAAGTATTTTGTAGAAGCTGGTACAGACATTCCTACTCACATTAAAGAGCAAGAATTAGTCTTACCATTCAAGAAGAAAAACTTAGGAAATATTATCGCTGAAGTCTTCAAGAGATTCCATATCACTGAAACTTCTAAGATGCTTGATAGAATGAAAGACTTAGGGTATAAACATTCGACTCATGCTGGTATGACTGTTGGTATCGCCGATATCATGGTATTGCACGAGAAACAAGAAATCATTGATGATGCCCATAAACAAGTTGAAAATATTACGAAACAATTCCGTCGTGGTCTGATTACAGATGACGAACGTTATGAACGTGTTATTGCTGTTTGGAACAAAGCCAAAGATGAGATCCAACAAAAACTGATCGAAAGTATGGATGCTAAAAACCCAATCTTCATGATGTCAGATTCAGGAGCTCGTGGTAACATCTCCAACTTTACTCAGCTTGCTGGTATGCGTGGACTGATGGCCGCTCCAAACGGACGTATCATGGAACTGCCAATCATCTCAAATTTCCGTGAAGGACTTTCTGTCTTGGAAATGTTTATCTCTACCCATGGTGCTCGTAAAGGGATGACCGATACAGCCTTGAAGACAGCCGATTCAGGTTACTTGACTCGTCGTTTAGTTGACGTTGCCCAAGATGTTATTATTCGTGAAGACGATTGTGGAACTGACCGTGGTCTAGTGATCCAATCAATTCGTGAAGGGAATGAAATCATTGAACCGTTAGAAGAACGTTTACTTGGACGTTATACGCGTAAATCAGTGATGCATCCTGAAACTGGCAAAATGATTATTGGCGAAGATCAACTGATTTCAGAAGATCTTGCAAGAGAAATCGTGGATGCTGGTGTTGAAACCGTAACGATCCGTTCTGTATTTACATGTAATACCAAACATGGTGTATGTAAACATTGTTACGGCCGTAACTTAGCAACTGGTTCAGGTGTTGAAGTTGGGGAGGCAGTGGGTACAATTGCTGCTCAATCAATCGGAGAACCTGGTACTCAATTAACAATGCGTACGTTCCATACAGGTGGGGTTGCCGGAGATGATATTACTCAAGGTCTACCTCGTGTCCAAGAAATCTTTGAAGCACGTAATCCTAAAGGACAAGCAGTTATCACAGAAGTAACCGGTGAAGTAATCGATATTTCTGAAGATCCTGCAACACGCCAAAAAGAAGTAACAATCAAAGGGAAAACTGATACACGCACGTATACAGTTCCTTATACAGCTCGTATGAAAGTCGCTGAAGGCGATACGATCCGTCGTGGTGAGCCATTGACAGAAGGTTCGATCGATCCTAAAAAGCTGCTACAAGTTCGCGATGTTTTATCTGTTGAAAACTACCTATTGCGTGAAGTACAACGCGTTTACCGTATGCAAGGAGTAGAAATCGGTGATAAACATATCGAAGTAATGGTTCGTCAAATGCTTCGTAAAGTTCGTGTCATGGATCCAGGTGACACTGAAATCTTACCGGGTACATTGCTAGATATCGCTGAATTTAAAGATCGTAACTATGACACATTAGTAGCTGGTGGCGTTCCCGCAACAAGCCGTCCAGTCTTACTAGGGATTACAAAAGCATCATTAGAAACAAATAGTTTCTTATCTGCTGCGTCATTCCAAGAAACAACTCGTGTGTTAACAGATGCTGCGATTCGCGGTAAAAAAGACCCATTACTTGGTTTGAAAGAAAATGTTATCATTGGTAAGATCATCCCAGCTGGTACTGGTATGGCTCGTTACCGTAACATGGAACCAAAAGAAGTTGGCGTAGCGAGCGAAAATGTCTACAGTATCTCTGATATTGAAGCACAAATGGCTGCTGAAGATGCTTTGAATGAGTTGAATAAATAATAGTAAACAAAAAGGCTTGAAATCATGTGATTTCAAGCCTTTTTTATTTAATAAAGTTCTGATGCAGCTTCTTGATCTAAAATAATTGTTAAATTAGGATGGATTTGTAATAAGGAGGTGGGGACATCATTTGTGACTGGGCCGAAAAATGCCTGTTTGATGATCGCAGCTTTTTTCTTTCCTGTGGCAAAGAGCACAATTTCTTTTGCTTGCATCACACTTTTTGGTCCCATAGTGACGTAAAAGTCTGGACGCTCATTTTCATCGCCGCCGACCTCGCTTAATAAAATATCTTTCATATGTTCAGTAGCGTCTTCCCCAACATAAGAAGTTAAATTTTCAAATTTTGTTGTTCCTGGTAGGTTCCCACAATAATGACCATCTGTTCCGATACCTAATAAGATCAAGTCTAATCCACCATCTTGTTCCACTCGTTTATCTTGTGATTGATAATTATTTTCATCGAGTGGGTGTATATGACTCTCAGGAATTTCTGCAGGTTGAAAGAAGAGAGTATTGAGATTTGTCATAGTTACGCCATACCCTTGCTTATGTTTAAAAGGAATTTCATCAAAATTGTAGTAATGAACGTTGTCAAAATAGGGTTTATTCTTCGTGTCAGCAACTAAGTATTCATACATTTTAACAGGTGTTGAGCCAGCAGTTATTGCTAAATTTACTCGTTTATTTTGATACATTTTCCCTAATAAAATATTTGCAGCAACCCGGCTCATTTTTTCGTAGTTTTCTTCAATGATGATTTTCAAGTTATTCACATCTCCTTCTTTTTACTCAATTTATCATATGGAAACCATCCCATGTCAATTGTTTTTTCAAGCAAATCAATATCATTATTCTTTCATTCGGCTTATGATAAAGAAAAAGAAAGGGTGAAGGAATCATGGAACAACAATATGAAACGGCAATTTTTGCTGGTGGCTGTTTCTGGTGTATGGTTAAACCTTTTGACACTCAACCAGGTATTATTTCCGTGGTGTCAGGATATACAGGAGGGCATGTTGAATATCCAACCTATGAGCAAGTCACAACAGGCGCAACTGGTCATACAGAAGCAGTTGAAATAACGTATGATCCTGCAATCATTCCATACGAAAAATTAGTAGAAACTTATTGGCAGCAGACAGATCCAACAGATGCCTTAGGGCAATTTGCAGATCGTGGTGATTCCTATCGTCCTGTTATTTTTTATAGTAATGAATCGCAAAAAAAGATCGCTGAAAGGTCAAAAGATGTATTACAAAAGAGTGGTCGTTTTACTCAACCAATTGTGACTAAAATTGAACCAGCTCAACCGTTCTATCCAGCGGAAGACTATCATCAAGAGTATTATAAGAAACATAGTATACATTATAATCTCTATCGAGAAGGATCAGGCAGAGCTGGTTTTATTCGGAAAAATTGGAAAGAAGATAAATAAAAAAGTGAGTTGACATTACCAGCTATTTGAATAGTAGGTAATATCAACTCTTTTTTAAGAGCATATAACTCTAGTTTGAAGATATCAAAGGCAGCAGGAGGAATGACAATGTTATCAGTAAAATGTTGTAATTTCAATATGGTTAACATATAATTAACATGATGATTGATATAATTTTATACGGGATGGTGAAAAATGGATATAAAATTAGAATTAGGAAAAAAAATACGCTTACTTCGTGAGCAAAAAGAAATGAGTAGAGAAGCTTTTTGTGATGACGAGTTAGAATTAACAGTCAGACAGCTTTCAAGAATTGAGTCAGGAGAATCTTTACCTACGTTACCCAAGCTTACATACATATCTCAACGATTATTTGTTCCAATTTCACATTTGATAGATGAAAGTCAAATGACCTTACCTAAGAGGTATTTAGAATTAAAAATGAGTTTGTTTAGGCGGCCGCCTCAGTATAATAAAGAGATGGAAGATAAAGTAGAATCTATTTTTAACGAAATCTATGAACAATTTTATGATATTTTACCTGAAGAGGAACAATTGTTAGTTGATGTTGATCAAGCAATCATTGATGTTCATCATTCAGAAAAAATAGACTTTGGTGAAGGGATTTTAAGTGATTACTTTTTTCAAGTAAAGAATAAAACAAAGTATACAGACAATGATTTGATCATTGCTAACCTTTACTTTCATTGCAGTAGGTATTCAGATGTGGATAGTAAGGAATTTGAACAGTTAGTTGAGAAGTGTCTTGATCAAGTTAATTATGCTTCAGATGTCGGTGTCTTGATTCTGGGTCAAATTTTAATCATTGTCATGGGGGTATATATCAGTATAGATGAGTACGTGAAAGTTATGAATGTAATCAAGATTTTTAATACTATCATGAAGTCAACGCAAGATTTTCACAAAAAACCAATTGTAGATATGCTAGAAGGAAAATGTTGGTTACAAAAGGGTGAAATTGAAAAAGCAAAACAAAAATATCAGGATGCTAGTTTATTAGCGAGGCTTCATCAAGAAGAGTTATTATCAAAAAAGATAGAAGAAGAATGGAAAGCGGATTTAAAAGAAAGTATATTTGAAGACTAGACAGGAAGAATTAATCAAGGTGCTTTATATATAATAACGTTCCTATACTTCATCATATACATAATTTAGATACTATTAATAGCATTTCAAATTTCTATAAACAGGTGAAACAATATTGCTAAATGTAGGATCAAGAACAAATCCGATTACTAGCAAACCAAAATGGATTACTACACAGTATCTGATAGGTGCAGTTTGATTGAGCTCTCGTAAACAATAGATTGGCAATGGGAAGAAGAGTTTGTAAATAATTAAGTCATAAACTATTAAAGCATGAGTATGTTTTAATAGTTTATTTTTGTGCATAAAAATAGGCTATATAAGAATATATGAAACCAACAACAGATGCTGGACAAGAATGTCCTGTTGAAAAAATTGATCAAGCAGTAAAGTAAGACATGTAACAAGAGGAAAAAAACTTATAAGAATCGAAAGAAAAGTAGGTGAGTGAAATGTTTGAATTGCTAGGGCTATGGTGGGAAATCTAAAAGGATGACAAGAATGTCCTGTTGAAAAAATTGATCAAGCAGTAAAGTAAGACATGTAAACAAGAGGAAAAAAACTTATAAGAATCGAAAGAAAGCGGGTGAGTGAAATGTTTGAATTGCTAGGGCTATGGTGGGAAATCTAAAAGGATGACAAGAATGTCCTGTTGAAAAAATTGATCAAGCAGTAAAGTAAGACATGTAAACAAGAGGAAAAAAACTTATAAGAATCGAAAGAAAGCAGGTGAGTGAAATGTTTGAATTGCTAGGGCTATGGTGGGAAATCTAAAAAGATAAAAATATCCTGTAAAGAAGACATATTAAGAAAAACAGAAAACAGGATCAATACATAAGCAAGTCAAAAGAAAGGAAGGATAGGAAATGTCTAATATAGAATATTTTATTGAAGATCAAACAGTTGTGCATAGAAAATTAATCATTGTGAATAGTAGCAAAGAAGATAAATTGTTGAAGGTATTAAATCAAGGCGAATTATTAAAGATTGTGATGATTCCCAAAAAGACAGAGAAGGAATTGATTTTTGAACATTTAAAGGTAGAAGACCTCGAAATTTTAGAAATAAAATGACAAATCCAAATAACGGGAGTGCTGAAAATGGAATTAATTGAAAAAAATAACTATCTATTAAAAACAAATAACTTGGTGAAGAAATATAAAGAGTATCAGGCTGTGAATGAAGTTTCAATGACTATCAATAAAGGGGATATTTACGGGTTTATCGGGAAAAATGGTGCTGGAAAAACAACCTTTATTCGCTTAGCAACAAGATTGATTGAAAAAAGCTCAGGGTCATTGTCTTTCAACTCAGAAAATGTGCTGAAGATGGGAGCGGTTATTGAAGGTCCGGCTTGTTATCCTTATTTATCCGCCAAAGATAATTTAAATTATTATGCAATTCAAAAAAATATTAAAGACAAAAAGCGTATTGACGAGGTACTAGCATTTGTAGGACTCGATAAAGTCGACAATAAGAAACTTTTTAAGGATTATTCGTTGGGAATGAAACAACGGCTTGGAATCGGCTTAGCTATTTTGGATCAACCAGAGTTTCTGATTTTAGATGAACCCATCAATGGATTAGATCCTCAAGGAATCGTTGAGATTAGGGAAATTATTCATCGATTGAATCAAGAGTATAGCACGACAATTTTGATCTCAAGTCATATTTTAACAGAGCTTTCATTGGTTGCCACTAGGTACGGCATTATAAATGAAGGAAAGTTAGTCAAAGAATTGACGAAAGAAGAATTGGAAAATGAGTGTGGTCAAAATATTGTGCTAACAAGCTCAGATAATCATCAAGCAAATAAGATTTTAGCTAGTCATGATTATTATGTAGAAGTTCATCAAAATGAACTGTATATCAAGGAAAAGAAGGAAAATATGGAAACAATCGCTCAACTCTTATTTGACCATGGTATTTATTTAACAAATTATTATTACAAAGAAGAAAACTTAGAAGAGTACTTCTTAAATTTAATTGAAGGAGGAGTTTAAAATGATGCATTTACTAAAATCAGATATTTACAGAATTATCAAAAGTTCACTATGCTTTTACTCCATGGCAGGCTTGATTCTTTTAGGAGTATTCTTCGGATTTTTAGGCGCCTCAAGTACAGATACTGCTGAAGAGTTAATACAATCAGGGCTGTCGAATGGTTCTATGCTGATACCAGTATTTTTGACCAATGTTTTCATGGTTGCTTGGGGACATGAATTTAATTACCGAGTAGTCAACAATTCTTTAATTGCAGGAATGAGTAGAAAAACATTCTTTTTTAGTAAAACAGTCTTAACTTTTCTGCTAACTATTTTGTTTGTGACTGTTTACGCAGCAAGCTTAATCAGTGTAGCATTTATTTTAAAAGGAAGCTTTCCTTTGACTGTAGCTCTTAAGCCTGTACTTGTTCAGCTACCTTTGTATTTAGCAGCGAGTTGTGTGGGAATTTTATTATTCAATGTGTTACAAGCTTCGTATACTTCTGTTGCAGCATTTATTGCCATTGCATTTATTGGAGATACTATTTTATCTAATATCATTTCAAATTATCTTGAAAAGTTCGACTTTCTGTTAGATACATTGTTCTTTTCAAATTTACGCAACATTACAGATTTAGCAGTGATAACTAACGACCAGCTGCAGACAGCGTTAATCAGTAGTGTCATTTATGGAGTCATTGCATTACTTATTAGTTTTAACGTATTTCGTAATAGAGAATTTAAATAATGAGGTGGGAAATATGAAGAAAAAAGTTATTTACGGACTTCTTTTACTTGTCCTGTGTGCAAGCAGTTTATTCTCAGCTACAAAGGCATATTCATTAAATAATGAGATGGAGAAAAAAGAAGAAGAGTTAATCATTTCAAAAAATAACTATCCAGAAGTTTATGATTTTATCGATGCTATGACTGTGGAATCTTTTAAGAATAAAATTGAGAAACAAGAGGATTTCTATGTCTACGTTGGTCGACCGACTTGTGGAGACTGTAATGCCTTTGAGCCAGAGTTGATCGAGTTGATTGAAAAATATGAAATTGAAAATCAACTCAAGTATTTAAATGTTGCAAAGTTGAGGACACAGGAAAATGAGTGGGAAACGTTCAAAAAAAACTATGATTTACTGTATACTCCTACTTTAGCAAAATTTGAACAAGGAAAGCTTGTTAGCAAAGTTGAGTGGTCACCAGAATCAGGCATTTCAATCAAGCAAGTAAAAAAATGGATTGAAAACAACATGGAAAAAGTCACTAATTAAATACATCTGAAAATGGAGGAAAAACAAATGAAAAAAAAGATAGCTATTCTTGTAATAGGTGTAGTCATTGCAGGTATTTTTTACCTGAATTACGTGAATGAAGAAAATACCAAGGTAAATAAAGAATGGGCATTGACGGATGAACAAGTATCTAATGTAGTGTTAAAAGGAATCAGTCAAGATTTAAATGTTATTTTGAAAAAAGGGGATACAAATACGGTGCAAGTTGCTGGGGAAATGCCTGTCTCTTTTGCAGATAAACTAAAAGAGATCCAACCAGAGAAAGATAAAATGTTGATTTCATTTGCAACAGAGATAGGTGTCAGTATTGCTAAAAATAGTAAGGAGAAATTAACAGTAACTATTCAGACTACAGACACTAAGCTGTTAAAAGAACTGAATATCAAGATGAACAAAGGAAATGTAGTTGTTCAAGTTCCTAATGAGTTTGAACGAAGATATGAACTGGAAACGAATAAAGGAGAGGTAACAAATCCGAAATCAGTTAAAAATAATGCCGATGAGTTGATCAAAGTCGAATTAGGATTTGGCAATATCGATATTGTCGAGTAAGAAAGTGAGAGGGAAAACTATGTACGCACATACTATGCAAAATATGGTCAATGATTGTGGTCTTGCTACAATTGAAACGCTATTCAAGCAGCTAAAAATAAAAAATATTGCGATGGAAGTAGAACAACAAGTAGATACTATTGAACAAGGGTTATCTTTATTAGAAATCCAACAGATATTAGAAAACAATGGTGTGATCAGTGAGGCTTATCAGGTAACAAATATTCGAGAATTATTAACACAACAATTTCCGTTGATTTGTGTTATACATCGAGATGGCTTGCCTCATTATATTGTTGTTCATGCAATCAAAAATAATGCAATCACATTTTCTGATCCAGCAGAGCCCAAAATTTTGATAGAAGATATTGAAGATTTTACGGAACGATTTATGGGCTATGCGATTTGCGTTGAGGAAATAAAAACTATAGATCGGGAAAAAAGTAATGGAGTCAAAGAGCTGTACAAAGAAATTATTGGCAATGTCAAAGTGAAAGATCGATGTGAATTGTTTATCCTGACTGTTTTAAAATATATTTTACCGCTTAGTGTGACATTTTTTATGCAATATATTATGATTTTTCAAATGGAAAATATGACGTTACCTTACTTTTTCGCATCGGTTGTCTTTTTCCTGACATTAATGGGCGGATACTACTATGTGAACCAAAAAGATATCCAGTTGAAAACAGCGCTGGAAAATCAATTTCAACAGAAAGTATTGTTTGATTATTACCAGCAAAAAACCAATAATTTTGTCGAAAAGAGAAATATGGATAATATCATGGGGCACTTCTGGAATTTGCTTTTATCGGTGACAGGAATTCTTCATAAACTATATTTGAAATTTGATAGTGTATTCATCGTTTTCTTATATGGGATTTTGTTCAATATTAATGGATTCTTAGCAGTGATGATGATGTTTTGGTCGGTTGTTTACATGGTTCTAGTGATGAGAGAAGCAGAAAAAATCCAGAATTTTGAAAAAGCTTTAGTGACGAGTTCAAATAGTCTATCATCCACAATTGAAGAGCAAGTTAGTCACTCTTTAGATATCCGTTTATTTACGAAAGATGAAGTCGCAGAAGAGAAAGTATTAGATAAAATGTCTGATTATTTCGATAAGAAATTGATCAGCTATGAATTGTCGGCTAGGATAGATTCTTTATTTGAATTGATTAGTTCGTGTATGATGCTTAGTACATTCGGTTTATTTATCTATTCCTATATTTTTGGTGAAGATCAATCGATGTCAGAATTAATTCTCAGTGTATTTATTATTTCCATTGTGATATCGAAATTAAAGCCAATTGTGCAAACGTGGTTAAAAGTTCAGAAAAGTGAAATGGCTGTATCCTATATTCAAAATAATATTGAGCGTAGTGAAGTTGATCAAGAAACGAAACAGCTTGGGGTATCTAAAAATATTGAGAAAATTGAGTTGAAGAATATCTCATTTTCATATAACGAAGACACTTCGGTTTTGTCTAATTTAAATTTGCGTTTCCGCAAGGGACATGTGACAGGAATATCAGGAGGAAATGGTTCAGGAAAAACAACGTTAACGAAGATATTATTAGGGATTTTAGAACCGGACAGCGGTGAAGTAAGCTTAGATGATCATAGCTTTACTTCGCTATCACATACAAACATTGCCAAGTACACTAACGCTTATTTTCCCGAAATGTCTGTATTCAAAAACTCAATCGGAAATAATATTCAATTTAATTTGAATGAAAAAATGGCTCATTCTAATAAAATGATTGAAAGTTATAAAAAACGTCTTAACTTTGATTTGTCAGACAATCATGTTGTTTTTTCTCAAGGCGGAAATCTATCTCAGGGGCAAATTCAAAAGATACTACTACTTCGAGCTTTAGAAGTAGAAAAATCAATTTATATCTTTGATGAACCTACTACAAATTTGGATAAAGAATCGGCGAAAGAGTTTCTTCAAATCATCAAAGAATTGTCAAAAAATAAGATAGTTATTTTAATTACACACGATCAACAGTTGTTAAATCAATGTGATGAAATTATTTTATTAGAAGAGGGAGGTGCGGCATGAGAAAAAAAATATTAGGCATATTAATCATACTAGCAATGTTTGCAGCAGGAAGTTTCTGTTTTTCTCAACTTTCTTTTTCAAAAGGGAAAGAAGCGTTCATAAGTGTCAACGAGCAGGAGGTTGTGAAAGCAATCAAAGACAAACAGGATATGATTGTTTATTATGGGCAAGACTCGTGTGGTGCTTGCCGAGTATTTCAACCTACATTAACAGAAGCGATTAAAACAACGAAGAAGAAAGTATACTTTTTAGATGGGGATAACTTCTCAACAAAAAAATTTAGTGAAAAGTATAATATCACCGGAACACCTACAATGATCATTATTAAAAAAGGAGAGGTATTACGTTTTGAGGGGGTGATGGAACTAGCAGAAACAGTCGAAACCTTAGAATCGATTTAAATAACTAACCAAAGAAAAAAACTTTAATACTATTGTGAAAAGAATTGGAAATATAAAAAATAACTATACCAGAGGAGAGAATGAATATGAAAAAATTAACGATGAAAGAAAAAAACGAAGTAAAAGCAGGCTGGGTCTGTGTATTATGGGGAGCCGTATGCTGGGGATAAATAAAAAAGGAGGAACGACTATGAAAAAAATGACAAAACAAGAGAAGAATGAAGTAAAAGCAGGCTGGGTCTGTGTATTATGGGGAGCCGTATGCTGGGGATAAATAAAAAAGGAGGAACGACTATGAAAAAAATGACAAAACAAGAGAAGAATGAAGTAAAAGCAGGCTGGGTCTGTGTATTATGGGGAGCCGTATGCTGGGGATAAATAAAAAAGGAGGAACGACTATGAAAAAAATGACAAAACAAGAGAAGAATGAAGTAAAAGCAGGCTGGGTTTGCGTATTATGGGGAGCCGTATGCTGGGGATAAATAAAAAAGGAGGAACGACTATGAAAAAAATGACAAAACAAGAGAAAAACGAAGTAAAAGCAGGCTGGGTTTGTGTATTATGGGGAGCCGTATGCTGGGGATAAATAAAAAAGGAGGAACGACTATGAAAAAAATGACAAAACAAGAGAAGAATGAAGTAAAAGCAGGCTGGGTTTGTGTATTATGGGGAGCCGTATGCTGGGGATAAATAAAAAAGGAGGAACGACTATGAAAAAAATGACAAAACAAGAGAAGAATGAAGTAAAAGCAGGCTGGGTCTGTGTATTATGGGGAGCCGTATGTTGGGGATAGACTAAAAATAAAAATAGTTTAAAATGAGCTTGGGACATAAGTCCTAATGAAAAATCCAGATACCAGTCAACTTGATTGGCATCTGGATTATTTTGTTGTTCAAAAATAAGAACACCTTTGCTAAAATAAAAGTGACAAAACAAATAAACTAGCGAGGTGTTCTTATGTTTAAAAATTATACCACAAATCAAGTCGTTCTTCCTCTAGATTTCAGTTTTCAGTTAGAAAAAAATGATATTGCGTTTGCCATTGATCAATTAGTTGAAAGTATTCCTGAGGAACGCTTTCTTCCTTTTCACCATCAAATGGGGCCTTCTTCATATCATCCGAAAATGATGATGAAGATGATTTTGTGTGCCTACACGCAATCTGTATTTTCTGGTCGCAAAATTGAAGCATTGACGAAAGACAGTATTCGCATGATGTGGCTCACTCAAAGCTATCAGCCTAGTTATCGAACCATCAATCGTTTTCGTGTCAATCCTTTAGTGAATACACTCCTTCGGGAGTGCTTTGTCCAGTTCCGTAGCCATTTAGTCAAAGAACAATTGATAGATGAAGAAGCCATTTTTATCGATGGCACAAAGATTGAAGCCAATGCAAATAAATACACCTTTGTTTGGAGAAAATCGATTGATAACTTTGATAAAAAGCTTACTGAAAAATCAAATTTTCTTTATGATGAATTGTTAAAAAATCAAATTATTCCTGAAATTGAGCGAGAGTCCGCAAAAGAATTATCTGTCACTGAATTAGGCAAGATTGAAGAAAAGCTCGCGCATATTGTAGAAAAGTTTACAGAAAAAATCGAACAAGCAGAGGATGGAATTACGCGCAAATCAATCCGTTCTAAACGAAAAGTTCCTAAAAAATTAAGGAAACTTTTCCAGGACTTTAAAGAGCGAAAACTCGCTTATCAAAAACATAGACAGATTATTGGGCAACGAAACAGTTACTCTAGAACGGATCTAGATGCCACTTTTATGCGCATGAAAGACGATCACATGAAAAATGGTCAGTTGAAAGCAGGTTATAATCTTCAAATTGCCCTCTTCGAAGAAAATGTACAAGAGCGAAGAGTGACAAGAATCGTGAGATTCAAAAGAACATGAACTGGGAATACTTTAAAGCGACAATTCAACAGCTGCTTTCAGAAGAAGAAACAGGTAAAATTTATCGCCAACGAAAAATTGACGTCGAACCAGCTTTCGGACATCTGAAGGCTTGTTTAGGGTTCACTCGGTTCTCTGTTCGAGGGAAACAGCAGGCACACAATGAAATTGGATTCACGTTAATGGCAGTAAATTTAAGGAAATATAGGCTAAGTACGCTAGAAAATAAGGAGGATTCTCCCAATAATCTAAAGAATAGAAGACCGAAAATCATTTTTTACGATTTTCGGTCTTCTATTTTAAGGTTCTTGGGACTTACGTCCCAAACTCATTTACTTTGTAGTAATCAAGGAAGGACAAGTCTTTATGAAATAGTTTACATAATCCACACACAAAACAAACCAAAACTAAGAAAAGGGACAAATGGAATCTCGTAAATTTCTTTCTTTAGTATATAGTTCGAGAAAATATAAAAAATCAGTCCGCTGCTGCTGGCAATACAAAGCATTAGTAATTGTGAATGGAGACCTAATAAAGTTCCCCAAATACTAATGAGTAAAACATCTCCACCGCCTAAACAGAATGTGTCTAATCGATTTAAGAGTGAGAGGCTCATAAAAGTAAGTAAACCCAATTGCCAATGAAAGATTTGAGCTAAATATAAATGGTTAATACATAGAAACAGGGAAAAGCTATAAAAAAGTTTCGGGTCAACAACAAAGTAGTAAATGTCAGTTAGCGAGAGAGAAAATGCCATTAGCAAAAAAAGCAAACGATAAATAGTGAAACTAGAGACTCCTTCAGAGAAATTATAGACAAATAATAACCCACAGATTCCCTCACTAAAGAGATAAAGACAAGACAACTGTTGTTTACAATGACGACAGCGAAATTGTAGAAATAAAATAGAAATGATCGGGATCAACTCAAAGTTCTTTAATTTAGTCTGGCAAAATGAACAGCGTGAGGCTGGGAAAAATATTGATCGGTTAATCGGCACACGTTCTGCGACTAAACAAAGAAATGAACCGACTACACACCCAAGGATAAAATAAATCATCAACATATAAAAACTCCTTTCATAAAGAAATACGCAAATGACTGGCTTTTTAACTAGACAATTCTTTTTTTATTCGGAATAATGAAAGTGTGAAATGAGGCGAGAAGATGGAAAAAATAGCAATTGGTGTAGATATTGGTACGACTCAGACAAAGGCTGTCGCGTTTAGAAAAGATGGGACAGTTCAGGCATCGTTCTATGTTCGTTATCCGCTTATTCAGGAAACCGAAGGCATGGCAGAACAAGATGTCGATCAAATTTTTCAAGCGGTAGTTGCGTGTATCCAACAAGTAGTAAGTGCGGTGAAACCGCTTGAAATTTCACTAATCTCATTTTCTACGGCGATGCATGGACTGATCGTTATGGATAAAAATAATCAACCACTGACTCGAATGATTACTTGGGCGGATAACCGAGCAGAAAAATATGCGGAAGAGTTGAAGGATACGATTTTAGGAAAGACAATGTATCAAAATACAGGATTGCCGATGCATCCCATGACACCTTTTCATAAAATCCGTTGGCTAAAAGAAGAATACTATGAAATTTTCGAGCAAGCAGGGAAATTTATTGGCATGAAAGAGTATGTTTTTTATCGTTTATTCGGTCTGTATATGACAGACATTAGCACGGCTTCTGGGACGGGTTTTTTAAATATCCATGATCTTATTTGGGATCAGCAAGCCTTATCGGAAATGGATATTACCATCGAACAGTTACCGACACTGGTCACCCCCACCCATCAATTAACGGATTTAAGTGCTGAATGGTTGGAGCAATTAGGTTTGTCTACGAAAACAGTTTTTGTATTGGGAGGGGCAGATGGTCCGTTATCCAACTTAGGATTAGGCGCCATGACGAAAGGAATAGCTACATTGACGGTTGGAACAAGTGGTGCTTTACGGTATGTTGTAGAGCAGCCGCGTACGCATCCACAAGTTGAGACTTTTTGCTGCGTGTTGGATGAAAATCATTGGGTGATTGGAGGAGCGACAAGTAATGGCGCTGGAATCTTCGATTGGGCATGTGAGAATTTAGTGAAAGAAGTTCAAACTGAAGCGCGAAAATCCGGAGAAAATCCCTATGATAAGGTAATGGCGTTAGTAAAAGATACGCCAATAGGAGCTAAGGGATTGATGTTTCACCCGTATTTACTTGGAGAGCGTGCACCGTTATGGAATGCAGAAGCTACCGGGAGTTTCGTCGGTCTGAAAAGAAATCATGATGACAAATTAATGATGCGTGCAGTAGTTGAAGGCATTTGTTTAAATTTGAAGCGTATTTTAACAGAATTAGAAGAGCTTGGTGGAACAGTGAAGGAAATTCGAGCTACTGGTGGTTTTGCTGATTCAGAGGTGTTTAAAAAAGTGATGGCTGATGTTTTTGGACATAACCTTTCATTAACTGAAAGTCTTGAAGCTTCAGCTTTAGGAGCTGTCTTATTAGGTTGGCAAAGTTTAGGTATAATGCCAGATTTAGAAACAGCATGTGAACAAGTTGAGATTTATGAAATAGTTGAACCTAATGCTGAAAACTATGAAATTTATCAACAGATCTATCCCCTGTTTATAACAACGCAACAACAACTGTCAGCCAGTTATCATCAATTATCAAAATTAAGAGCGGATTTAGAATAAATTATTTTGACAAATACCTCTGAACTTGCTTTACTAGTAGTAAGAGAACGGAGGAAAGGAAATGAAAAAGTTATGGATCACCTCTTTACTGTTAGTAGGAATTTTTCTGACAAGTTGTGGATCTAGAGGTATCTCAGCAGAAGACGCTGGGGCGTTGTTTGTGGATCGTTTAGTTTATCAAAAAGAAAAAAATAATTTTGCTAAAGAATTTCGTGATGGCGAACAAGTTGGTAAAGAACTGGATCAAAATAGTAAAATGTTCGAAGAAAATTTTGTGAAAGGATTATCTTCCACAGGAGCAAAGGTTCCAGAAAAACAAGCAGATCAGTTAACAAATGAGCTATTGCAACAAGCAAGAGAAAAAGCAACCTATAAAATCGTTCAAATAGATGAAACAAAAACTGGCGCAACAATCTCTTATTATGTGACTGGCTTGGATTTGGTGAGTGCGATGCAAGAGATGACAAGGCAACTGGTAAAAGACACACTAGCAAATCCTGAAATAGCCAAAGATGAGCAAAAAACACTGGAAGCGACTTTTTCTATTTTAGAAGAACGAGTCAAATCAATTAAAATCAAAACAGATCCAGTTGAATTAACGTTACGTTTAGAGAAAGAAAAAGGGAAGTGGTTTGTACCAGATAATCAAAAAACGGCTGTCTCTAATTTGTTCATGTCATTCATCTCTGGTTCGAAAGATACTAATACGATGAATGAAGAACTGGAAGAAGCATTAAATGAAGTAGCTAAGGAAATTATCGATTCATTGGACACGTTACCATTACCTTAATGTCCTAGTTTATAATTATTATTAAATGAGAAATAGTTTAATGATGAGGATTTTAGTGTACTTTTTCATTGTTTCGTACTACAATTAACTATAGATAAAAATTTAGGAGGATGATGTATAATGAAATTTGAACAAACTAAAGAAGTATTGAACCAACTAGTTGCGGATTTAAGCCAGTTTTCAGTGGTGATCCACCAAACACACTGGTATATGCGTGGCCCAGAATTCCTGACATTACACCCTAAAATGGACGAATATATGGACCAAATCAATGATCAATTAGACGTTATTTCTGAACGCTTGATCACATTAGATGGCGCTCCTTACTCAACATTACAAGAATTTGCTGATCATACAGGTATTTCAGATGAAATCGGCACATACGAACGTACAATTCCTGAACGTATGGAAAAATTAGTAGAAGGCTACCGTTATTTAGCTGATTTATACCAAAAAGGAATTGAAGTGTCTGGTGAAGAAGGCGACGATTCTACACAAGATATCTTTATTGCAAACAAAACAGATATCGAGAAAAATATTTGGATGTTGCAAGCAAAATTAGGCAAAGCGCCTGGTATTGATGCAGATTCACGTGCGAAAACTCGTTAATCAAAAAAGTTAAATCTTCTAAAAGATAGCATACTATCTTTCAGAAGATTTTTTAGTTTTCTTCGCTTTCTAGTTTCAGCTTACTACGTTCAATTGCGGCTTTCACTTGATCGAACCCAGTTCCACCGTATGAATGCCGACGCTCAATGGCTGTTTTTGATGATAAGGTTTGATAAATATCAGATTGGATCAAAGGTGTAATTGCTTGATATTGTTCTAATGGAACATCTTGTAAATAAATGCCTTGTTTTGTACAATCTAAAACTAATTTTCCAACCACTTCATGAGCTTGTCTAAAGGGTATTCCTTTGCTTGCTAGATAATCTGCTAGTTCTGTTGCATTTGAAAAATCTTTTTCAGTGGACTTTTCCATGATCTCTTGATTCAGTTTCATCGTCTCTACCATGCCAGCCATGATCTCTAAACTAGTTAAAATCGTATGAGACGTATCAAACATGCCCTCTTTGTCTTCTTGCAGATCTTTGTTATAAGCTAGCGGCAATCCTTTTAAAACCGTTAAAAGGCTGAATAAATTGCCATATACGCGCCCAGACTTTCCCCGAATCAATTCTGCCATATCTGGATTCTTCTTCTGTGGCATAATCGAGCTGCCTGTAGAAAAAGTATCTGTTAATTCAACAAATTGAAACTCGTGACTGCACCATAAAATGATTTCTTCGCAAAATCTGGAAAGATGCATCATTAGAATGGAACTATTGCTAAGAAATTCTAAGATAAAGTCCCGATCACTTACGCCGTCTAGACTATTTTCGTAAATTGAAGAAAAATCGAGCAATTCAGCTGAATAAGCACGATCGATTGGAAAAGTCGTGCCGGCAAGTGCTGCACAGCCTAAGGGTGAAATATCGATTCGCTTCAGACTTTCAGAAAAACGTTCTTGATCACGTGTCAACATACCGTAATAAGCCATCATATGGTGAGCAAACGAGATTGGTTGCGCATGTTGTAAATGGGTGTAGCCAGGCATGATGGTTTCGATATTGTCTTCGGCTTTGTGGACTAAAACTTGACGGAATAAGTGGATCTTGCTAATGACTTCTTGAACGATTTCTTTTAAATAAAGATGCATGTCTGTAGCGACTTGATCATTTCTACTACGGCCGGTATGCAATTTTCCAGCAACTGGACCGATTTCATCATGTAATAGTTTTTCGATATTTAAATGGATATCTTCGTTTTCTATACTGAATGTCAGTTGATCGGCAAGTAGTTTTTCTTGAATCGTCGTAAGTCCTGAACTGATTTGTTCGGCTTCATCTGCCGTTAAAATCCCTGTCTTAGCCAACATTTTTACATGAGCTAAGCTCCCGATAATATCTTGTTTGGCTAATTTTTGATCAAAAGGAATCGAAGCGCCAAACGCATCGATCCATGCTTCGCTTTTTCCTTCAAAACGTCCGCCCCATAATTTTTCCATGCTACACACCTCATTTATGTATTATTATTCATTGTGATAAGAAAGAAGGTTGGACAGAAGCATTTTACTCCGAGAAAATAAGAAGGAGTGGTTTCTGTGCCAACCGTTTGTTCTGATTTCTTGAGACTAAAATGAAGACGTATCGATTTCCTTATTTTGATCCGCAGACCAAAAAGAAATTCTCCTTGGATAAGTCATTTAAAATAGGTGAATCGGATAACCTTATTTACAACACTGTAAAAGTTAACTCACGTAGAGATTCAACTTAGAAAAAATAAGCATATCAGTGATTATTTTTTGTGTAGCGATGCTTGGACTTCTGCGTTGACTTTGGTTGGAAGGCCCCATAGTTTGATAAATCCGACAGCAGCGTCTTGGTCAAAGGTATCGGCAGAAGTATAAGTCGCTAAGTTTTCGTTATATAAACTGTTTTCAGACTTACGACCTTCAACGATTGCATGTCCTTTGAATAGTTTGACCCGTACTGTGCCATTTACGTATTTTTGGGTAGATTTTAAGAAAGCAATCAAGGCATCAGTTAATGGGTTGAACCATAATCCGTCATAAATGATTTGTGATAATTGATTTTCAATGATTGGTTTGAAATGAGCTACTTCACGAACAAAGGTCAAGTCTTCCAACTCTTTATGCGCAGTCATTAGTGTGATTGCTGCTGGACACTCATAGACTTCACGTGATTTGATCCCAACCAAACGATTTTCCACATGATCGATCCGACCAATGCCGTGCTTACCAGCTAAATCATTCAAGTCCAAAATTAAATCGGATAACAGCATTTCGTTTCCGTTAATTGCTGTTGGAACACCTTCAACAAAAGTTAATTCGATAATATCCGCTTCATCTGGTGCATTCTCTAAACTAGCAGTTAATTCATAAGCACCTTCTGGAGGTGTTGCCCAAGGATCTTCTAAAATGCCACATTCATTGGCACGGCCCCAAAGATTTTGGTCGACAGAATAAGGATTGTCCAAGTCCGCAGGGACGGGTACACCTTTTTCTTTGGCATAATTGATTTCTTCTTCACGTGACCATTTCCATTCACGAACTGGTGCAATCACATTTAACTCAGGTGCAAGGGCGTTGATCGCGACTTCAAAACGGACTTGATCATTCCCTTTTCCTGTACAGCCATGAGCGATTGTGGTGGCACCAGTTTCGTGAGCTAATTCTACTAATTTCTTAGCAATCAGCGGGCGGGATAAAGCGGATACTAGTGGATAAGATTGTTCATAAAAGGTATGACCTTGTAATGCAATCAAAGCAAATTCCTGTGCAAATTCTTCCTTAGCATCAATCGTATAAGAAGCAGAAGCGCCAACTTCTAATGCCTTATTTTTGATAAAATCTAAATCTTTCTTTTCACCGACGTCTAAACAACAAGCGATCACATCGTATCCTTCATCCACTAACCATTTAACAGCAACAGAGGTATCTAGTCCTCCAGAATAGGCTAAAACAACTTTTTCTTTCATGAGTAACACTCCTTATTTTCTAATTGTCTTTTTTGATTGTTCTCATCATATCACTTGAAAATGCAAAAATCAACACTTTTTATAAATAAATATACATAAAAATAAATATTTTGGGAATAATATACATTTTTACTTTTGGAAGGCGCGTAATATACATTACGCATATTTAGGTGTTTTCTATTTTGAAATTAGAAGTAAAATTTTTTAATCGTAAAAAATTAGAAGAAAAATAGTGGAAAACCTTAGAAATTCATTGACTTTACTAGTGATAGAAGGTATCATATTAAATGGTATTGTTTGCCCCACAATGAGCCCCGGAAACTCAAGTGAATGTCAAACATCGAATAGAAAATTGGAGGAAAGAATCGTGCGTACAACATATATGGCCAAATCTGGCGAAGTAGAACGTAAATGGTATGTAGTCGATGCAACAGATATCCCAATGGGACGTCTTTCAACTGTAGTTGCTTCTATCTTACGTGGAAAAAATAAACCAACATTCACACCACATGTGGATACTGGAGATTTCGTAATTGTAATTAATGCTGATAAAATCAAATTAACTGGTAACAAAGCAAGTGATAAAATTTACTACCGTCACAGCCAATACCCAGGTGGGTTGAAATCTGTTACTGCTGGTGAATTACGCGATAAAAACTCTCGTCGTTTAATCGAAACTTCTGTAAAAGGTATGCTTCCTAAAAACACTTTAGGCCGTAAACAATTTACTAAGTTAAACGTATACGGTGGAGCTGAGCATCCACATGCTGCACAACAACCAGAAGTATTAGATATTACTAACCTAATTTAAGGAGGGAAATTCATTGGCTCAAGTACAATATATCGGCACTGGCCGTCGTAAAAATGCAGTTGCCCGCGTACGTTTAGTACCTGGTACTGGTAAAATTACTGTAAACAAAAAAGATGTTGAAGAATATATTCCACACGCTGACTTGCGTGAAGTTATCAACCAACCATTTGGCGTAACTGAAACTAAAGGCGCTTATGATGTAATGGTAAACGTTAACGGTGGAGGCTACTCTGGTCAATCAGGTGCGATCCGTCACGGAATCGCTCGTGCATTATTAGAAGTAGATCCTGATTTCCGTGCTGCTTTAAAACGCGCTGGACTTCTTACTCGTGATGCCCGTATGGTAGAACGTAAAAAACCAGGTCTTAAAAAAGCCCGTAAAGCTTCACAATTCTCTAAGCGTTAATATTCGCTTTATATCAACAGTCAAGACGTTTCGCAACTTAGTTTGTGAAGCGTCTTTTTTCATTGTTGACACCACTATTGACACCATTCAGGACAGCACCATTTTGAGCTAGTTTGCGATAAGCAATTTCACCAACAGGCATTTTAATGACATTTGGCGTGTTCACATAAACTTTCGTGATAGTTGTATCGCTGTGAGTTAGAGCTTCTGAAATTTGTTCTAAAGAAGTACCAGACTGTCTAGCTAAGGTTACTCCAGTATGTCTCAATTTATGAGGTGTCGCATGTGCTAAGTGTTTATGCCTACGTTCAATTGATTTCATTCGATAGTTTAGGTAGTCAGTATGAAGTGGTTGATTGATATTGCCTTTACGATCATTAAATGTGAAAACAAGCTGTTCTTCTGTTTGCTCGATATCAAACTGAGCTAGTTCTATTTGTTGTTGTGTTTTCCATTCAAGTAATAATTCTTTCAGCTCAATGGGAATATGAAAAATGGTTGTTTTGTTTCCCTTTGTATTTTTCTCGTTACCAAACTTGTCTAGTGCTTTGCCAATAGAAATTTGTGATTTTGAAAAATCAATGTGTTTCCATTTTAAGGCATAAGTTTCAGATTTGCGATCAGATAAGAAAAAGGTCGTCTGGAAAAGAATGTAGTCTTGAAAGGATAGAAGTTCGTTCTGCCAATCTTCGTGAACAGTGATAAGCCATTCCTGTAATTGTTCAAATGACAAATATAAATCTTCTTCTTTCCTAGCTTGCCTTAATTGGTTCTTTTTAGTCGCTTTAATACGTTTTAAAGACTTTTCAAGCTTGTTCCGCTCAATGTATTCTAATTCCTCAGCCCAGTCAAAAATCGAGTTTACATAGCTTCTTAATGTTTTGAAGTTGGCGTATTCAATAGCCTTTTTTGTCATTAGTTGCAAAACTAACACTTTATTTTGGTTGAGGTAATTCAGTGTGTATTTACCGAACATTGGTAGTATGTGCAGTCTGAATACATCTCTTGTATTGCTAACTGTTACAATTGTTGGCGGATTCGTATTTGTTGAAGTAAGTCCTGACGTATAAGCATCTAGCCAAATATCCGTATAAAAATCTTTGAACAGAGCTTCTCCACCTAATTCAAAAGCATTCTTGTCTTTGTTTTCACGTACTTCTTTAATTTTGGCATAGAAATCAATCTCTGCTTCATTTGCCTCCTTTTTTGTTTTAAATGTTTTCGAGTAAAGCTTTTCTACCCCCAATAGGTTTTGAATGTCTTGGGGGTAATAAAGTCTTAAACGATAAGTGTTATTAGTAGTTTTTGTAATTGCCATAGTATTTACCTCCGAAATGCGAGCCGAAATCAAATACTATGACTTGATTATACAAACTCTAAGGTGCTTTTTCTAGTTGTTTTAGCCATTTGTCAATAGAGGTTTTATCGAAACGAGTTGAGCCATTGACTTTGATAACAGGTAATCCTTGCTTAATCCAAGAATCTAGGGTGTTGTTGGATAGTTGTAGATAGTGACAGGTTTGCTTTTTATTCATGTACCTACAATTAAGATTGACCTGATTTCTAGTATTTTCAATTTCAGTAAGAATCAGAGTAGAAATTTGTATTTTTATGTTGCTTAATTGTTCATTACTGAGTAAAATTTCTACTTCATTCAAGCTTGGTACCTTGGATATTGATTGTACTCTTTTAGCGGTTTGTTACTTTGAACAGTGAATTTATTCATAGAGTGATCTCACCTTTCTTCTGAATTAATTTTCATCTAAAAATTGTTTGAACTTATTATATGTTTCTAACCCATGCAGTTGATTTTGCTGTTTCAGTGTATTCACTAAAGTATTTTTCTTTTTTGTGTCTGGAATAGGGACATAGGTTTGTAAAAAAGAATCATATTCCTGTATTTCAAAATAATCTGGTGTCATAAACTGAACAAACGTAATTCTTCGTTGAAGCTGCTTAAAAGAATCGATCGTTTTTTTTCTTCCAAAAATTTCATCATAAAATTGCTTTGGACTATAAGGGGAAGTGATAATGAACAGGTCAACCATAAGAGATTTATCAAAAAATCGACTGGGTGCTTTAGGATTTTCTCCATAAGGATCAAGCATTTTTAATAAATCATCATAAGGAAAAGTCTTCGGTCGTAATTCATCTAAAATAACAATGTGTTCCCCTTCATAATGCTGAAAACTATCATTTGATGAACCTGTAATAAAATAGTGTCCTTGTTCTGCGGTTGCGTATTTCTTTGCTAGAACGGTTTTCCCTGTTTCTGAACGACCATAAATCCATAGTACTGTAATAGGTTCGCCCTTGGCTTTTCGATGAGCAAGCCAGATTTTTGCTTTCTCGGCTTGGACTTGCTGATGAACATCATTGATTTGTTTTTTTGCTTTGGCAAATTGTGACCCTGTTAAACTGGCAATGACATCTTCTTTAGAGAGTTCGCCAGCACCTAATCGGTCGAGCAAATCTTTAATGATCTCGCTATCTTTTGCTGAACCTATTTGTTTTACTTTTTTTGAAATTTCATTTAACAAAGATGGATAATCAAAATTTGCTTTGACTTCTTCAATAGGATAGAGATATTTTTCTTGGGCTTCATTTGTTTGGTGAACCAAATACGAATAGGCATTATTGACATTTCCTCGCCATTGTTGAAAAGCAGATACTTGTGGTTCATTGATAAGCTTTGCGAGTTGTTCCAAACTTCTGGGATTTTTAAACTGCAGAACTATATGGACGTGTTTCTCAATAGGTTCGCCTTTTTCATTTATATCTTTGTCATGAATTATTCCTGCAATCTTCACAGGTTGTAATTGCGTGGTTAAGGTTTTAAAGATACTTGCGAGTGTTTTTCTTTTAATCGATTTGGGTAGATGTCTTAATTGCTGTTCATACATCACATTTACTGCTCTTGGTGTAGCCATGTTGACAAGCTCCTTTCATATCTAATTTAGTTAAACTTCATCAAGACTTTCGCCTAATTTTGACAAATTCCGAATTTAGCTAAAAATACTTGGATCGTTTGGTGTTATTCGATTTTTTTGAACTTTTGACAATGTTACATGCGGTGGTATAACAAGCCCTACCACCGCGTTGATTGTAGGTTTTGATTGAAATTTGGCTATAGAATGTAAAAAATAAGTTGTAGTGGTGTTTGTGGTGCTTTTTTTGCTTTCGTTCCGAGCAAAAGCACCACGAATTAATTTCGTCTTATACCAATTAGCCACAGAGTAAATTTTTTACGCTCAAAGGTTGAGATAATATAGTCCGAATAGAAACTTGCTACATGTTCCTTTATTTGTTCTTCATGCTCTTTCAGTATTTTTTGAGCTTGTGCTTCTTTAGGAACTTTGATAAATAAGGTTAACTGGTCTTGCGTTAAATCAAGTACCGATTTTCTAACTGCTAGATTAAATCGAGTGACTGACTTGTCTTCCGTTTGGAGCTTCTCATTTAACTGGTTATTGGTTTTAGGAAGTTGTTGAGATTGTTTTAAAAAACGTCTAAAACGCAACGTACCAAGATATGATTTCCCTAAATTAAGTAGAGAATCATTTTTCAGTCGTTTGATAATTTCTACTAAAAGTAAAACGAGTAGTAAGATGGACGTGACGATACTAATCCATTGAAGTGAAACCACTAGCTTTTTAAACAGAATAGACTGAAATTGAACTAGTGGAAGTGTACTGGAATCAGATTTCGTGTACACTTGTATCATTTTAAATAACATCAAAAAGATAAATGTGAGAAGGAGTACTGAGCTTAAAAGCTGTATAAAATTGTAGGTTTTAATGAAATACGATTTTTTTATCATAGAATCCCTCTTTCTGTATAAAATGTAGGGGTGAGAAGTGGCAATACTTGATAAGGGTGTTCACTATCGATTACCTGTATCAAACCTGTTCCTTTTCCAATAGGAATAACAATTCCTTCGGGGTCTAAATCAGGAAATAGGAATTGAGTGGTCTTACTGCTGATATTGCCAATCTGAACCAATACATTTGCCTGCTCTCGTACACTTACAGGTACAGCATTAAAATCAAAGCGTTGTGAGACCAAAATTAAATGACAGCTAGTTGCACGACCTAACAAAGCGATTGAGCTAAGTAGAGACATGAAAGAATCTTTGATTTGTTTGTTTACTCCTTCAGAGAGTGCGAGAACTTCATCTATCACGATAGTTAGATGTTCAAATTCATGTGTAGGGTCTTCATATAAACGTTCTTGCCTTTCGTAAATCGTGTTTAGTACAGAACTTAAGGCATCATTAACTTGGCTAACAAAATCACTTTTCGAGCGATTACTTTGTGGATGGATAACAGATAAATTACGACTTTTTGCCCATCTCGAAGGGCTATCAAATTTAGGATCAATAATGATAAGTGTAGATATTGTATTTAAGATTTCCAAAATATAAGTTAGGAAGTAAGATTTCCCACTCCCAGAATTTCCAGCAATCACAATACTTGTGACTTTTCGATAATCAATTGCTAAATTTTTCATGATAGGAAGTTGACTTTCTTTAGTCGTAGAAGCGTATTCTGTTAAATTTGAGATAATCAGTCGTTCGCTAATACCTTTGAACCAAGGAAAGAATAAGGCTCGTTGTGTGTGAATATCTTCTGTATCAAGTGGCATAAAATAGGCTGAATTTTGTTTTAAAAGTGTATACTGTGGATAAAGACTAGCATTTGCAATAATGAAAATTTTTTTATATAGCTCATCATCAATCAAATAACCCGCAGGAGTGCGGGGGACGAATAAAAATCCGTCCTCCTGAACTTCTACATAAAAAGAATTGGTATACGTTGATTCTCCGTTCATAGAGAGTGCCATGTTTAAACTTTGATTCAAATATTTTTCAATAGCTACTCTATCCATTATTTAATTACCTTGAAACCGTCCGCCTTAAAATAGACATTATTTCGAATTTCGATTCCTTGTAAATTATCAAATTCTACAATGGAAAGAAAGGGCGGTAAGTTAGGCTCTTTTTCAAATTTTACACTAAACGGATTCAAGCCCTTTTGTACAAACCAGAGTTTATAGCCTTTGATGTTATCAGTACGTTGCTTGTCTACATACTCATGTTGGGTTTCAATGAATGAAGTGACACATTGAGTGGGTACGTCTGTCACGATAAATTTTCGAGCGGTTGCTTCTGAATATTGGTTTGATTGAGTAAATGATGTTTTCATGGATAAAATCCTCCTAGATTTTTAATGGTTTAGTAGTGAAAGAGAAGAATTCGCAACTTCCTTTCTTTCAAGTTGAATGAGTTGCGACCCATTCGACTGAGCTATCAAAGTGTCATGCACTGATCTTTGATAATTACATTCTACATCTGTTCTTCTATTGAAAATTCTATAGAAAAGGACTTATTTTTAATAGCTGACTAACACCAATTTGAAAACCTAAGAATAAACTAAAAAAGAGCAAACAGAATAGTCGCTCTTTTGGATAGTAATATTAAGAATTCTACTTTGCAAAGTCTTCGAGTTCTTCCCACTTAATGCAGTTGATAAAAATATTTTGATATCTTACTAAATCATTAACCATAGGTTCAATTACTTCACTTATTTTTAGTTGTAATAAATTAGATGCATGACTATTAACAGTTAAAATTCCGGGTATTTTTTGTTCTTTACGATCTAACTCATGAATATTATCAAAAATATCTGGGGTACTCATAACATAGTTTAGAAATAAATCAGCACTAATGATTCTAGTCTCGTTTATAAAAGAACTGCTATTGTCGGTTACCCCCTGTATTTCTTGGTGGAATTTATGGTTACTTAATTCTTTAAAATCTTCAATAGTTAAATTCTTTTTTGATGTTAGCTTTTCGAGTCTAGCCATCTCTTCTGAAAATAAAGAAATGCTTTCATCGTTGAATTCATTTGGTTTAATATAGTAACTCTTTTCAGGTAAATAAAATTCTTCTAGTGGGATATTTTCTAAATGAGATTCAGGTAGATTGTGAGTTAAAAATTTATCGATTAAACTTTTCGCCATAAATCCTATTTTGAATATGCTATTAACCTCTAATTTTTCAATCATTTCTTGAACAATACGGTCTGCAAATTCAGAACGTAACCACTTGTTAAATTTTTCATTGATCCGATTAAAGTGAAATTTGCCATCTGTCTCATTGAAAATATCATAGATTACTTTTTCTTCAAGGGAGCGCATAATTTTTCTTTTGCAAAGTTTCCATAAAATTTTATAGATAGAGATATAGTCAATCATTTCTTTTTCCCACGAGTGCTCGTCTTCCAATGCTTTATCTCTTCGTAAAGCATGCCATCTACCAAAGTCAGCAAAAGAATAAGCTAGATTTATATAAGCTTTTTCCACCGTTAACTCTAGTTGTCCATTATTTACTAGAAAATAGTTGTGCTCTGTAAAATTTTTTAAGACAATTGAAAGGAACATTTCATAAAAGATAAGCTTAGTATCTTTTTCGAACTCGTCTTCTCTTCCGAAAATTAATTCATTCTTTTGCAGATTAAAATACTCAGAATAGCTATTCAATAATGTATCAGAAATAAAGTTCCTGCTGTCTACGTTTTTCCCTTGCTCTATTCTTAAAATGGCAGCCTTTTGTCCATTTGCGATTAAGTCAGGTGAAATTTTTCGATATTTTTGTTCTCTTAGTTCTTTAAAACGAGAAGAAATTCTGATAATCAATAATTTTTCCAAGTCAATCATATATGTACCACTTTTCTGAGTATTTAATACTAATAGTATATACATAAAAGATATCCTTATAAAGTTTTTTCTGGTTTATATACAAGGTGAAAAGTCACGTATGGAAGAAAGCATGAAATATTTAATAATTAACGTAAAAGAAGAATGGAATCTAAGATGATCTCATTCTTCTTTCTATTTGTTTTGGTCATAAGGAGTTTTACGATCTGTCAGATTCAAAAGATAATCGACACTAGTTGAGTAATATTGAGCAAGCTTGATTAACGATTGACTAGGAATATCTAAATTTCCAGTTTCGTAACGAGAATAGGTTGTTTGGCTGACATTTAAAAGCTTTGCTAATTGTTCTTGGGTTAAATCTTTATCCTCACGTAAATCGCGAATTCGATAATACATAAAATCACCTCAAGATAATTTTACGTTATGCGTTTTTTGCATATTGACTTTTATGCGGTATTCGCATAAAATGATAATATAAATCAGAGCTATGGATAAGGTGTCCTTTGATCGGTTAAGTTTAATAGGTAATCAATACTGGTTGAGTAATACTGAGCAAGTTTAATTAAAGATTGGCTAGGAATATCCAAAATCCCCGTTTCGTAACGAGAATAGGTTGTCTGACTGATATTTAAAATTTTTGCCATCTGTTCTTGACTCAGATCAGCATCTTCACGTAGATTACGAATTCGATAGTACATGCAATCACCTCAATTTCATTGTATAATATGCAATTTTCGCATACAGTGTTTTATGCAAAAAACGCATAATAATTAAATATCTAGGAGAATTGTTATGAAAAATAAAAGTAATAAAGTTTTGCTGACAAAAAATAATCAGCCAATCAAGGAAATTACGAAACAAGATATTTCTGATTTGAAAGATCATTTTGAACAATTACTATCATGGAAGGAATCGTTACACTCGATGAAAGAATTCTTTAGTAATCAGGAGATTCCATTGAATAAGAAAAAAATTATGAAAGAATTTCATTCACAATCGAGAATATTCAATGTGTTCTATGAAAATTTTGTATTGAGTGTGGATACTTTGGAAATGAAGATTGAAAGATTGATGGAAAAGGAAACAGTGAAGAAAGAGATTGAATGATTGATTTTTAGGTTATCTATTAATCTAGAATACTTTGATTGCTCAGTCTAACTAAAATTTGTTAACAGCAACGGTAATTGTTGTTAAAATAGAAAAGTTAGTGCGTGAACACTGGCTTTTTAATACTAGGTTGGCATTAGCCTAGTCGATAATGCATGCTCTCGTTTCGAACATTCTTGTTTGAAGCGAGAGTTTTTTTATTATGAGTTAAAGAATTCTATTTGAGAATTACCTTGCTTTTTTTGATATAATCAATTTGTTGGTAGAATTATATATTTAGAAAAAGATAGTTATTAATAATGCATAGTAAATTATTTTAAATATTGTGATACTTTCTTTCGAAAGGCAAGCTTGTAATGGCTTAATAGTTTGAGTTAAATTAAAAAATAAGGAGAAAGACATGAAAATAGATAATTCAAGAATTGAGGAAATTGCTGTAGACACAGTTAATGCATATATTTCTGAAAGAACAAGAAGAGTTTCAGGGAAATTGGAGAAGGCGGATACTGGGATTTCAGTAGATGGTGAACTAATTTTTTATTTGGAAGCTGAAAGGAAAATCAGTACTTTTGGAGGGACAATTCCCGTTCAAGTCAAAGGAAAAAGAGTTAATTCAATTTCTGAAGTTACATCAGTTTTCAGAAAATTTGATATTGAAACATATAGAAATTTTCTGAAACTAGATGGTGTTCTAGTATTTTTAGTTGAGGAGGTGTTTGATAAAGGATTAATTCTTGAAAAACAAATTTTTTTTAAATATTTAGATGTAATTGGATTAGTGGAAATAATAAATGAATTGTCACAATCTGGAAATACTTATAAGTCACTGAGTTTCAATAAATTGGATACAGAAATAGATTTTGATCAAGTTGTGGATGAAATACATATTACTAGAAGAAGCATGCCCGCTAGTTTAGCGGTCTATAAAGCATTCAATGAAAATCAATTTCAATCGAAGGATGCTATTTTACAGAATTTTGAAGAAGTAGTAGAAGAAGTAACAAAAGAGATAAGAGAGAGTGATTTTTATGATGACGATTCAGAATTCTTAAAACAAGCTATTCCTCAAATTGAACAATATATTTCTAAGGATTTTATTTTTGATTTTGAAAGTGCAATAGTGTTGTCGTCATCCTTTATAAAAGATGATCGATATAAATTGCTTCAAAAGAGTACCTTCAATAAGGTCTTGATTTTTTTAGCAAAGTTAGATAATTATCGAAAAGAATTCGAAGCTGCGAAGAAGAAACTAGAAAAGATTTCTGAGCTAGATGATAGATATCAAGTTTATTATGATCGTGAAGTATTTATATCAATGGCTACATCGCTTAACGAAACAGATGCAAAAAGAGAAGTTGATAAGATATCGTGGGAAAATGATTATCAAAAAGAACTGTACATTCTATTTTATGAAATAGAAACACAATCTATTTCTATTGATAAACTTGAAGCCTACGAAATTAACTATAAGTATAATCAAGACTTTCTATATCTATTAGGTATAGGTTTTTCAAATAATTCATTATTTTTGAGAGCTTCTGAAATGTTCAATCAAGTAATGGGGAATAAGAATGTTAAAGTATTGGAAATTATTAATTATTTTAGAGGTTCTGCAAATGATGTTCTGATGACTAAAAATCCTGAAAAAATCAATCAACTTCAAATTTATTATAATGAGCTAGATCAGTATTTAAACTCATTAAAAAAAGAAGGCTCTCTCTACTACAAGGAGAGGATATGCTTAATCTAATTTCATCAATAATAAAACCTGAAGAATTTATAGATAATGAGTTTGGATTAACAGATGAACAGGACGTTGCAATCATTCAGTCTTTGCTAATGGTAGGAGATTATCAAAAAATAATTAAATATTTACGAGGAAAAGAGAAGCAAACAGATTGTACCTTACTATATTTTTTATTTGTAGCTCTTGCTGAGGAAAAGGAATATATTTTAATTCTGACTGAGATTAATAATATAATTGAAACTTTGAATACGATTTCTGAAAAAATGAGGACTCTCCTTAGTGATTTTTTCATTGAAGCTTTGATACAACTAGGTGATCCTAGTAAGTTTGACAGTGTTGATGACCTAACAAAAAAGTATTATATTTTTTCAGAGGTACACTATTTAAGAATCTATATATTCAAGACTGAAAATAATTGCCAGCTTACAGAAGAAGAACTAACTCATGTTAATCAGATTAGTCTAACAATTAAAAATGAGGAGGAAGTTGGAGTTTTATGCAACTTTATATATAAATATGATAATGTAGATTTTGCAAAAAAATTGTGGATAAATCTAAGAGAAACATTCTCTGAAATGGTATCGGAAGTAATTTGTACAAAGTTACTACAAAATGGAGATGAAGATAATTTATTATACATTCTAGAAATAATTAAATGGAATGAACAGCGTGAAACAATAAATGAAAAATTATTTATGATTGAACTCCAAGTGTACTCACTTTTAGAACAGTATAGAGCGATTATTAATAGAGTACGTAAAGAGAAAAATCTGAATGAACAAGTATTAAGTCTACAATTGGCAGCGAAAATTAAGCTAAATGATAATGCAGAAATTGAGAGTTTAATTGAAAGAGGTAGTTTTTCTCAAAATATTGATTTTAGACTGAATGCAGGTTATGGGATGATTGCTTTTGGATTTGATCCAATAAGAGGTAGTAAAATTTTGTTACGTGAGCTGATAGAAACTAATTTTCAAAATAAAGAGGTAGGAAAGAACTATGTTCTTCAAAAATTAGATTCGTTAAAAGATTATGATGATGAAAGAGACTTATCAAAAATATCAGGTTCACGTCATTACTATTACAAATTGATAGATGGAAAGAAAAAACTTGAAATACTTACGCTTCCTTTAGATTGGGATTTTGAAAATCTCGATAAATATAAAATCATAAGGAATAATAGCAAAGAATATCGTCTCCTCCTACTTAAAAATGAGGAAGCAAATGTAATAATTGGAAAAAGAACATATAGAATAGTTCAAAAAATTCCATTAAGTAGATTTGTTTACAATAAAATGTTGCCACTTTGTATGGGGGACAACAATAGTAACAGCCCAATTAAGTCATTTACGATTGACAACGGGGACCTTTCAGAAATTGTCACATTTATGGAAAGAGATAGCGAAGCAAAAAGTGAAATGTTAAAATTAATGGAAAAGTACAGTTATACAGGATGTGTCCAATACTTATGTAATGAAGACGAACTATTTAATTTTATTTATACTTTCTATAATGATAATAATTTTGTTTTTAATTTAGGTCAAATTATTCCACAAGACATAAATAAAAAAATGCAATTAAGTATATCGAGTTTAATTTTTTTGCAGAAATATGAACTAGGAGACATTTTACCCTATTTTACTGAGCTATACATTGATTTAGATATATCAAAACGATTATCAGATATACTCAACAAAGAAGCAGAACAAGGATATGATGTGAAAAAATTATCTGTAATTGAAGGTAGACCGGTAATTATTGAAAGAAGTGAAGAACAATTTCAGCAGCATTTAGATTATTTAGATGAGATACTAGAACTAGTCTCTAAAGTAACGAATTGTAACGAAGCGGGGTTTATACATCCAGATTTTAAAAGATATTTTGGTTATGATGCCAATAGTATTCAAAGTGCTTATGATGCTTCAAACTTATTTATTGTAGAGGATTCTTTTATTCAAGATAGATGTAATGGGGTTAGTGTTCTAGGAATGGCACATGAGTATTTTATCAATATATCTCCAAACATAGACCGATACATCGATTTTCTTTTAGAATTACAAGAGGATAATAACATATATTTTTGCCCTTTTGCTAATAAATTGGAAATTGCAAAAGACGTTATTGAATCTGATGATGCCAATGTCTATAAAAAGTATTGTGAATGGATACTGAAACAAATTAATATCGGTACAACTACATTAAATGAGAGAAAGGTAGGTGCTAGTCTTTGGAAAAGTTGAAAATAAAAAACCATTACGTTCCTAAAGTTTATCTTAAGCAATGGGCAACAGGAAATAAATTATATGAATATAGGCTACTAGTTTCACATGAAAAGGTACCAAAATGGAATAAAGTTTCTATTTCAAATACAGCAACTGTGAATTATCTTTATCTTTACTTAGATGATGGAGAATTGAATGATGAAATGGAAAATTATTTTTCGGAAGAGTTTGAAATGAGATATGGTAGTTTGATAGAAAAAGTGAACAGTTATGAATTTTTAAATAGTGTGGATTTTGAGTATATTTCGAAGTTAGTAGTCGGACAATTTATTAGAACCTTGTCTGGATATTATTGGTCACAAAGTATAATACAAAAAACATTTCCAGAAATTGTTGAAGAACTGAGTAGAAAAATTGATAAGGAATTAACGATGAAAGGCAGTCTACCCAAAAGAGAGGTTGGAAAGATTGACAAATTACTACCCCTAAAATTAGAGATGCTAGAAGATGAAGAAAAAAATAATTTTTTGAAAGTAGAGACTTATGCAGGTAAATCTAGTTGGCTAATGTGTATGAAACATTTATTGGGAACGACTTATAAATCATTGATTACTGTTAGTTGGCGTATCTATGATGCACCTAATAATTTTTACTGGACTACATCGGATGATCCTGTGATCCTTTTAAACTATTATGGTAAAGATGACTATGATTTTAATGGTGGATTTGGAAATATAGGTACAGAAATAATTTTTCCTCTTTCACCAAATAAATTACTCTATACTAAAATTGGAGATGAATTTGAGGAGTTCTACGTAAAAGCAAGTTATTCAACAGCCAATTTGTTTCAAAAAATTATTGTAGAACATGCATTTTCTAAAGTATACTCCTTAGAAAAAAGCAAGATAGTTACTAAAATGAGAAAAAGAATTGTAGATGAGACAAAGTATAGATCAGTTGATCAATCACTAAAAGATTTTCATGAAAACTATATTAATAAAGAAGTTCCCTATTTGATTGAAAATAAAGATTTATAAATATTATTATTAAGAAATTGGATTGATTGGATAGAGTAAGGACTTTGATATTCATTCAAAATTCGAGTAGCGGACATCTATAGAATGAGGGGGATTAAAATAGGTTATTACAGTAAAATATTATTAACAATTGAAAATAGTTCTGATTTTATTGAACTAAACAAAATTTTGACAAGACATTATACAAAAATTTCTGCTAATCTTAGTGCTATATTATTTAATACCTATCAAAGTACAAACTATTTTGATGATTCTTCTTTAAAAATATTATTCGCTTTATCCTATGCTCATATAGGAGGGGACACCAAAGAAAATTGGAAGCAAATAATATTTAGAAAAGTGAAATTTGACTTCTATAAGGAATTGATAATTATTAACGAGAGTTCAAAAAAGATATTTTCTTTGTATTGCGAAGATATCACGGATGAGCCAACAACTCCAGAAGATATCCATTTCAGAGCATTTCTTTCGTATCATTTTGATTTTCCATCAATATCTTTTGGACAATATATAAAAATATTGAAGTTATTTAATCCGGTTTTGTCTAAGGAAATTTCTGGATATAAGAATTTAGATGACTTGTTGAGGTTTATTTTAGATATGGTATTGCTCAAGCGACCAGATAACTATCAAGAGCTTGAAGAGGAAGGAGTCGTGTTCTTTAATAGAGGGATTATACTTAAAGATGATATACTAAGGAGTATTGAAAAAAGTAATCTTACTATAGAATGTATGAAAGATTTATTTTTAGAAAGTGAATCTTTGACTAATTCTTACTTCATTACAAATATTAATAAGGAAATGGTTGGGAAAATAGGTGTAGATTATGGAGAATATTTTTATATACCACAAAGTCCCTTTATTTTAAACAACTTCTTCCAGTTAGTGTTAAAAAGCAAAGTAGTTAATGAAAAGAAAAAAGGTGATATTCTTGAGGAATATGTTCATGAATTGTTAATGAAATTTTTTCCAAAAGAAACTGTATTTCATGAGATCTATGATCAAGAGGGGTTTGAACAAGACTTCATAATAGTTTATAAAGATGTCATATACTCTATTGAATGCAAGGCGAAGAATTTTCATGAAGTTTTTCGAAATAAGGAAAGTGCAATGACTAGACTAACACATAGGTTTAATTCATCAATTAGAGAAGGTTACGAACAGTGTAGAAGAGTAGAAAAAAGATTGCTAATAGAAAAAAGTGACTACTATGATTCTGATAATTCCAAGTCTAGAAAATCTATTTTGTCTATAAGTAAACCTGAAAAATATCATCTGAAAAAAATAATTATTGTATTAGATGATTTCCAAAATCTAGCTGAATCTTCACAGGAAATTTTACAAGACGATGATTGTTGGTGCGTGAACGTTTTTGCTTTTGAAAAGATTCTTTGGTACCTTGATAAAAATGAGAAAAATAAAATTGAGATTTTAGAGAATTACATTGGTTTTAGACTTAAGTCAAGAAAAATTACCACATCTGTTAATAGTGATGAGCTATCCCACTTCGGACTATTTGTAAGTAAAACTTATTGGTTTCCGTCTGGTTTCTTTGATAAAGATATTGGAATGTCACTCCATTTAAAAAATAGTTTCTCGCAGTTTTCCGAGGAATTCGATATCCAAACATTTAAAGAAGAGTTAGATAAATTATTTGATTACTCTATAAAAGTAGTTTAGGCTTAATTTTGAGTTTATTAAAAAATATTAAAGTACATGTTTCGGCTCGCATGTTTTTTACTAAAAAGTTGACACCATTGATTTTAAATTTATTGAAGCCCAATGAAATTTTGAAATGTAGATTACTCTGTATTCGTTACTATTAAAGGATTTTGAAGCTTATTCAAAATCCAAGTAATCGAACCAGGTCTTAAGAAAGCCCGTAAAGCTTCACAATTCTCAAAACGTTAATTATTGGAATCGTTGCGAATTTATTCGCTTACGAGTACCATTCAATTACAATGTTTCAAGACACTTTCCAAATTTTTGGAGAGTGTCTTTTTTTATGCTTTTGGGTATGTTTTTTTCAAGCCAATCATTCTGTGCTATCTTATAAATTAAGCTGTTAGGTAGTGTACATTAATTTTTTCAGATAGTGAAATACCTTAAAATAAGAAAAAATTATGAAAGAATTCCATGCGAATTCAGTTATATTTACAGCTTTTTATCAATAATTTTTTAATTTAGTGTCTAGTGTGGAAAACCAAATTAATAAGTTAACTAGAAAAGAAAAATTGAAAATATAAAATTTCTATTTCTTGGATTCTGGAAATAGGATAGTTGCTTTTTCATTCTATTTTTGGTACTATGATAGTGCATTTTTATCAATGAAGCACAAAAACCACTCTACGGCGAATAGAGTGGTTTTCTTGTACTTCTGTTGCAACTACGAATGAGTGGGGATAGAGGAAACTTGCTTTTAGTTATTGCCTTTCTCACCTAACCATTGAGAAAAACTGTAATCACGATACCTAAGTAAGCTGAAATTCGCTAAAAATTGTTTCCGCCTTTTCTTTCGCAGTGAATGCTACTATTTCATCTTCCTCGTTATTCCGCCACATTCCCACTACTCAAATAATTTCCTTTTTCATCCAAAGGTAACCAATCCAAGAAATTTTTCACATATTTATCCCAAAAATCCCACTCATGTCCACCCTCATCTTCAATATAAGTAAGTGGAATTTCTTTCTCATCCGCAAATGATTTAAAGCCTCGAACACTTTCAAGTAAGAAATCTTTTGTGCCGATTGGAAGATATATCTTAGGAATGTCTTGTTTGTTTTCGATCAATTGATTGATTAAATAGTAATAATCTTTATCACTATCCTTGATCGTATCGATCCCGCCAAAGGCATTGTCATAAAAATCTAAACTCCAACCTGTGACGGATAATAATTCAGAACGTGCAATAATTTGATCGATCATCAAACCTGGTGAAAAAGCACCGATATGGCTAAAGGTTTCATGGTATTTCAATCCGTTGATCATAGCACCGTAGCCACCCATTGAAAGACCAGCGATGAAGGTATCTTCTTTTTTATGAGACAAAGGAAACATGTTTCGCGTAAATTCAACCAGTTCATCTGCCACGTAGGCACCGTAGTTTTCACCACGATTTGGTTTATCGACATAAAATTGATTTTCACCGGATGGCATGATAACAGCTAGGTTATGCTCTTCAGCCCAGCGTTGGATTCGGGTGCCAGATAAATAATCCGTATAATTGCCAAAGGCGCCGTGTAATAAATACAATGTTTTTAGTGGTTTTTGTTGGAGCACTTCTTCTTTTCCAAATGAGATATGATCTAAAGGAATAATTGCGTTAAAGGTTACCGTGCGTGATAACATTTTCGAGATAAAGTTTACTTGTACTAAAGCCATTATGCATCCTCTTTTCTAATTTTTATCGTATCTTCTTGTATAGCAGTTTGTGCATTCTTTTTCTTTTGAACACTTAACAGAATAAAAGAGCATGTACTTAATAGAATGAGACCTATTCCACTCATTAAAAAGCTATCGGAAGCAGTTGTCATCCCAAAGGTTTTACTTAAGAAACTATTGATTGTGGGAGATAAAAAGACGCCTAAGTTGATCCCGACTAATAACACACCTGTCGCTAAGTTAGCGGAATTCTTCGGTGCAATTTGCCCAACTAACATAAACATGAAAGGCGCTGCTAAACTAAAAGCTAAACCTGAAACGATAGCACCAAGGGTTACAATCGCAACTGAGTTGGCGGATAAAATAATGATAAAGCCAAGACCGATACCTAATAGTCCAATTGGTAATACTAGCTGTTTTAACCACTTGAAAATCTGGCCATAGAAAACGCCGACAACAATCCCAACAATTGTAACGGAGCCTAAAATACTTGCGGCAGTTTCTGGTTTGCCAATGCCAGTTTCCACCAGTAAAGTAGCTGTTTTTAACATGATCACAAAAAATAAAGCGTATACAATTAAAGCGAAAAGCATTAAGCCGATGGTCGCTCCGTTGATACTTTCTTTTTCTTTTTTAGTGTTAGCGGTTGGATCGTCTAGTTTTTCCGCTGCAGGTAAGGTCACAAAAAGAGCGAATAATGCTAATGGTAAAACGGTGATTGCGTAAACTAAAAAAGAATTCTGCCAACCAAATTTAGTAAAGTAGCCAACTAATAAGGTCATCACAGTGCTGCCAATCGACCCCATTGCTCCTTGAAGCCCCATTAAACTGGCCTGCTCATCCCCAGAATAAAGTTCAGTAATTAAACTTACGGCAAGGGCATTAAATAAACCGACTCCTGCTCCAAACATAAAGCGTGAGGCTAAGATAACTGTATAATTTTCTATAAAAACAGGAATAAGGCCAGAGATCAACGCAAGGCTGAGCCCTAATAAAACCGTCTTTTTCTTGCCTAGAAATTTAACAAAAATATTGCTTAACAAAACAAAAATTAAAATCCCAAAGTTTGGAACAGTCGCAATGAGTTCAATGGACGAAGTACTTTGATCTGGAAAAGACTGCTGCATCAAAGGGATTAGCGATGATACGGCTGGCCCCGCTACTAAAACTAATGAGATAGACAGTAGTGATGCTTTAAATAAAAAGCTGTTTTTATTCATGATAGGTCCTCCAATATGTTATTGTAATCGATTACAAGCAAAGGATATCATGAATTCACTCATTAAAAGGGGCAGAAGCTATCGGAAAAAAGGTCATTTTCTGCCATTCTGTTTTTTTCGATAGTCTAATTGATATTTTTTGGGTGTTTGCTGGAAAACGTCTTCGAAGGTTCTTCTGAATGATTTTTCGTTGGGGAAACCAACGATATCAGAAATCACATGAATTGGTTTTTCACTATGAAGTAATAGTTCTTGCCCTCGATTGATTCGAACTAGCTGGACATATTTCATGACACTTAATCCAAGACTCTTTTTAAAAAGTTTGCTTAAATAATTCGTTGACATATGAAAGTTGTTCGCTAAAATTCCAACAGATAATTCTTGCTGATAATTTTCTTGGATAAAGGAAATGATCGGCTGCATCTGACCTAAATTTCGATGGTAGACATTTGAATTGATCGGCATTTTTTCACGATGCATCCAATCTTTTGCCATTAGGTAGATTATTTCGTAAGTTAAACGGATTAATTGTAGCTCTAAAAACTCTTCCGGTTCCCGTCTGACTAGATGATAAAACTGACTTAGCGCTTCCCGTAATTGATTGACTTGCGCAAGTTTTCCAGAAGGGAGATTATCAAAACGCATAAACTCAAAGTGAGGAATCAGCTTACTTAAAAAGTCATAAGGTATCTGGATTGTCAATGCTTCAAGATCGGCGCAATAACTGGAAACAGCGCCATGTACCTCAGCTGAATTAATGAACAAAATTGTGCCAGGCTCTGTTTGATAGGTAACGTTGTTGATTGTATAGTTTTCAATTTTTCCAGAATAGGTGTAAGAAATTTCAAATGACGTGTGCCAATGAGGCAGCACAGGACCTGTGGAATGGTCTGCACCATGAACAATCCAATTGATAGGAATCAATTCGTGTGTATATTCAATAAATTCATGTTCAAAAGTCATGTTGAGCCTCCTTAATTTTTTTCGTGCCAGTAACTTTTTGGGGTCATATTTTCATATTTTTTGAATACTTTAATGAAATAACTCGTATCGTTGAAGTGAAGTAATGAGCTGATCGTGTTTAAATCATACTGTTTAAATTCTAATAATCGCTTACTTTCTTCTATTCTTTGCTTCATCACATATTGATTAAGGGAAAGTCCTACTTCTTTTTTAAACAATTTAGATAAATGAGGGACAGAGTAATTGGTGTAAGCTGCGATTATCGGGATAGATAAATTCGAGTAGATATTTTTATGAATGAATTCACACGTTTTTTTGACCGTGGTAGAGTACTTGATATAGTTGTATTTACGTACCTCTTTACAAAATAATAGGAGTATTTCTAAGACGGGTGGTTGCGCGCCCTGAAAGTGATTTTTTCGTTCAATATCTTGAATCAAGTTGTCGCTTAAAGTATACGCTCGTTCATACGGAACGCCGCCTTTAATCGCATATCTTGTGGAAATCGCTACGGCTACAATCAAGATGTTTTTTTGATTCCTCAATTCTGATTCAGTCGAAAGTAGGCCTGTCTGGCTATTTTTTTGAAAAGCGTAATAGTCTCTTTTTAATCCTTCTTCGTTGCCATTCATTACTTCAATAAACATAGCCTCTTCACTTTCGAAGTCGTGATGATAAAGTTGTTGTTCAATTTGCTCACTTAGCACTTTTTCAATGATCGTTTCTCTTAGATAGAGAATGTTTTGATTGAGAGACTGAACTTCTTTAGCTGTGAATTCTTTTTCCTTCATAAATAGATGAATGGTTTCAGAAATCTTCAATAACCGGTCGTTATGAGAAATGAAATTGCCGACTTCATCATCAATGAATAGACAGACCAATTGATTTAATTCATGGATATCATAAGCGAATAATAGCAATTTTTGTTCTTTGAAATAGTAATTATGAATGATACTTGTTTGCGTGATTATTCGTTGAATTTGTTTATCTGTCAACTGATGATTGGTAAGATTCTTTTGGTGACTGATCTGTCCATTTGTTTTATCCACAACAATATAAGAAAAAATAGCGATATCGGATAGATGATTCAAAAATTTTATAAGCGCTATCATCGTTTTCAGCTCCTTTGATATAAAAATACCATTAATCATAAAATTATACTATTATTTCTCTCTGAAATGAGTAGAATACAATTGAAAGCGCTATTAAAATCTTTTCAAGAGATAATAGGAGGAAAGCCATATGACTGAATTAACCACTCACTTTTTAAGTATTGATATTGGAGGCACCTACATTAAGCACGCCTTAATTAATCGTAGTGGCCAAATTATTTTTGTGAAAAAGGAAGAGACACCAAAGAATATTGAAGAGTTCAAAAGCTGTTTAACTGGTATTCTTGATCAATACAAAGGACAAGTTAAAGCGGTAGCTGTTAGTTGTCCGGGTAAAATCGATTCAAAAGAAGGAGTTGTCTATCATGGTGGAGCGTTGGTTTACTTACATCAGTTTCATTTGAAAGAATTTATTGAATCTTATATGAACCTGCGATGTGCCATAATGAACGATGGCAAATCAGCTGCACTTGCTGAATTGTGGTTAGGGCAGTTAAAAGACATCGAAAATGGTGGTGTGATGACACTTGGTACAGGCATTGGTGGCGGTCTTGTTTTAAATAAAGCACTTCACTCAGGCAGTCATTTCCAAGCAGGGGAGTTAAGTTTCATGCTCCTTTCAACGAATCTTCCAATCAGTTTGGAGACTGTGGCGGGAGCGAAAGGTTCGGCAGTAAATTTCATTCGACAAACGTCAAACTTATTGAAGTTAGAGGACCTTTTAGATGGTAAAAAAGTATTCGAAGAATTAGAAAAGAAAAATGAATTGATTTATCCATTATTTGAAGAATTCTGTCGCAATGTGGTCATTGTGATCATGAATGTTCAATCAGTCGTTGATTTACAACGAATCGCTATTGGTGGCGGTATCAGCGCACAACCAATTCTTGTGGAAGAAATAAAGCAACAATATCAACAATTACTTGCCTCTGCTCCAGTGTTAGAGACGATGTTGACGCCAGTAGAAATTGTTCCTTGTCATTTTAGAAATGAAGCTGGATTGTTGGGAGCTTTGTATCATTTACTTGAAGAATTAGAAGAAAATTAATCATTTCACTTTTGGGAGGAATCATAATGGCACGGGAATACGATCTAAAATTAGTAGAAGCGATTAAAAATAATCAATATACAGAAACACGTCGCGATGTGTCGGTCATCGTAAAACCAATTCCAGATTGCGATATTGATGGTGCGATGGATCCACGGGTGTATAAAGGGGCTAAAAAAATGAGTCTACTGATGAAATTTATCCCCAAAAGTATGCTGAAAATGGATGCTAGCCCAAAATCAATCAAACGTTTGCGAAAAATGTTTAATAGCGTAGATTCAACACCAATGGTTGAAGAGGACATTAAAGAAATGACTTTTACGATTAAAGCGGAAGATGGTTTTGATATTCCCGTGACTCGTTTTCAATCGGAAAAACCGATGGCTCATTCACCTGTGCTCTATTTTATTCATGGCGGTGGTTTCTTTGCTGGTAGTACGGATGTTGTGAGAGAAGCCTTGAGGTTATTTGTTAGTCAAACCAATATGATTGCGGTCAGTATCGACTATCGTTTAGCACCTGAAAATCCTTTTCCAATCGGGCATACGGATTGTTACACTGGCTTAAGATGGTTAGCCGACCATGTGGAAGAATGGGGAGCTGATAAGCGGAGTATTTTCGTCGCGGGAGATAGCGCTGGTGGGAACTTAACAGCGTATTGTAGTAACCGAAATATTGAAGAAAATCGTGACGATGTATGTGGTCAAATTTTACTTTACCCAACGCTTAATATGGGTGGGATCAAGGATGAATATACTGAATTTGATATCGATCAGGATGTAGCGATTTACGCGAAACAAGCCAATGTTATTCGTCCCGGTATTGAGATTTTTGGTGAAATGACGACCAGTTTATCCGATATTTTAGGGACAAAAGATATTTTAAATAAATACCTAACACCTTATATGTCAGTCAGTGAAAAAATGCCAACAACGATGATCACCTCAGGAGAGCATGACTTCTTAACCTTTGAAAGCTTAGCTTATGCTAAAAAATTGGTTGATTTAGGGGTGGATACGACCTTTACTTTATACAAAGGCATGGGGCATGCATACATTGATCATGTAGGAAATTATCCACAGGCAGAAGATTGTATGCGAGATATTAGTGAATTTATTAAGAAAAATAGGCGTTAAACCGAGTAAAACCTTTCCTTGAAGCATGTAGAAAGGTTATGCTAGTCTAGTTAGCTATCATTTAAAGATAGACGAGGCGTATAATGTATATTATTATAACAGGGATACGTATAGTTTAAAGGTTATACAAAAGACTTGGAGGATTTGGTGTGAAAAAAATAAAGAGCACTATTTTGTTAGGTTTGAGCCTGGTGTTTCTGGGGGTTTTAGTAGGGTGTAACAATTCTGGTAAATCAAGCGTAGATACGGCTACAACATCATCTAGCAGTAGAGAAACTACAGAGTTGACTACTAGTATGAAAGAAACCAAAGAAACTAAAGAAACCACAGAACGAACAACTACGCAATCTAGCATAGTTCAGGAGACGAAAGAAACAGATGGATCACAGGAACAAGCAAGAGAAGAGCAAGCAAACGAAGCCATTGAATCGATGAATCTCTCTCAAATTCAACAAGGCGATTTCACAAGCCTCAATGGAACTTGGGTAAATGGATTAGGGAATACAATTTTTGTGGCAAACAATACAATGAGTTTGACAGACATTTCTAACCAGAAGCAAGCCGCAGAAATAACTGGGCTAAATGTAGATATTCCCCAACTAAATTCACCAGAGGGGACGCCTGAGTTAGTATCATATATGAGCGATAGTAACAAAGTTAAATCGTATGAACAACAATTGGGGATTGAAGAGAACCGAGGGTTTGTTTCTTTACGAAGTAATCTCCCAAGTGCGGTAATCTACGTGTCCTTCTTACCAAAAGGTATAATGGGTGACATATTAGAGGGGGATATCACCAGAGATAAAATTGTTGCTGTGGGTACACAAAACACCGCGACATCTGTTCGAGCAGAATATGTCTATTATAAAGCTGACTAAGTTGTTAGAGACCTTGATAACAAAACATTGCGATATTTTATATGGAGTACCTACAAAAAGTGGGTGCTTTTTTATACTATTTTTTTCGTACTTACTAAATTTTGGTAGTAAAAAGAAAAAGCGCTCTATTCTAGATGCGCTTAAAATAACTATATAACCATATTATTCTGATAAAGACTCATTTGGTTTCACTTTATAAAATTCCCCTAAAATCTCCCGCACTTCATCTGTCGATTTCGTCCCCATCAATTTAACGCGCAAGTCACTAGCGCCAGGAAATCCCTTCACGTAAATCTTAAAGAAACGGTGCAAACCAACGATCGAGCGTGGAACCATTTCTGCATAATGATCCTGTAAATCAAGCTGCATCTCTAATAATCCAAGCAACTCCTTCGGCGAATGCTCTTTTGGTTCTTTTTCAAACGCATATGGATTCTTAAAAATTCCGCGGCCGATCATAATGCCATCTACACCATATTGTTCTGCCAGCTTTAATCCTGTTTGCCGATCAGGAATATCACCGTTGATCGTAATCAGCGTTTGTGGCGCAATGCGATCCCGGATTTCCATGATTTGAGGAATCAAGTCCCAATGGGCGTCGACTTTACTCATTTCATTCCGTGTTCGTAAATGAACAGAAAGATTGGCAATATCTTGTTTCAATAAGTGTGTGATCCATCCTTCCAGTTCAACGATTTCTGCATAGCCGATCCGTGTTTTTACACTAACAGGTAAACCACCAGCTTTGGCTGCTTCAATCAGTTCAGACGCTACTTCTGGTCGTAAAATAAGACCGCTCCCTTTGCCGCGTCCGGCTACATTAGGGACAGGACACCCCATATTGATGTCGACACCTTTAAAACCCATTTCGGCTAAACCAAGGCTCATCTCTCTAAAGAACTCAGGTTTGTCACCCCAAATATGAGCGACCATCGGCTGTTCATCTTCAGTAAACATCAAACGCCCCTGGACGCTTTCTATACCATCAGGATGGCAATAACTATCGGAATTTGTAAATTCAGTAAAAAAGACATCCGGTGCGCCTGCTTCTTTGACAACATGGCGAAAGACAACATCGGTCACATCTTCCATCGGTGCTAAAATAAAAAAAGGCTTTGGTAGATCTGCCCAAAAATTATTCATCATTCTATACTCTCCACTCTATTGCTTTCGGTTAGATTCTGAAAAACATACTCATTATACTAATAATACTGGAAAGAATCAAAGAGAAGATTTGTATGTCAGCTAAGGTTAGTGTTAATCGTAATACAAGTTAGAGATAAAAAGTAAAAACAGTTTGCTTATTTTTAGTAAGTGTATTATACTAGCGTTATCAGTTTAGTTCTAAACTAAAAGGAGGTTCAGAAAAATGGAAAAACTATCACTTACAGAAAAAGTAAAATTAAGTTGTTGGATGTCCATCTTGCAGTTTGTTCAAAAAAGCAATCTCCAGTCCAATGAGTTTTTAAAACAATATGACCTAAATGCTTCAAAGTTTGATATGCTTCATCAGATTCAGGAAAACCAACCAATCACGCAAAAGGAACTAGGGGAGAAATTACTTATCTCCAAGGGCGGTGTTTCGCAAATGATCAAACAGTTTGAAACGGATGGCTGGATCACACGCCAACAAGAATGGAAGGAAAAATACATTTCCCTGACTGGTAAAGGACAACAGCAACTAGACAATTGCTTTATTGCCCAAAGTAAGCTGCAAGCATCCGCATTTGATAATTTAACGAAGCAAGAAGTCCTTCAACTAGCAAAAATCAGCAAAAAATTGATGAAATCATAACAATAGTTAGAGCATGAAAAAGGAGTGTAGGAAAATGAATAAAAAAATGAACGAAAAATTCGGAATCGATTCTTCAAAAGGCATGGAAATCGGGTTATATTCACTAGGAGATCACGTTAAAAATCCAATGACAGGAAAGCTGATCAGCGAGCAACAACGAATCAATGATATTATCGAAGCAGCAAAGTTTGCTGACGAAGCAGGCATCGACGTGTTTGGTGTTGGTGAAAGCCATCAAAGTCATTTTATCGGGCAAGCAAACCAAGTGATTCTATCAGCAATCGCAGCGCAAACAAAAGACATTAAGATTTCTAGTTCAGTGACAGTTTTAAGTACCAACGATCCAGTCCGAGTGTATGAAGAATATGCCACGTTAGATTTAATTTCAAACGGTCGCGCTGAAATAGTGGCGGGTCGAGGTTCACGTGTTGGTGTTTACGAACTTCTTGGATTTGATTTAAAAGATTATGAAGAACTGTTTGAAGAAAAAATGCACTTGTTAAAATTATTGAATGAAGCGACACCAAATAAACGAATGAACTGGGAAGGCGCATTTCGTGCACCGTTACAGAATGCAGAAATTTTACCTCAACCGCTTCGTGGACATTTACCTGTTTGGCGTGCAGTGGGTGGTCCAGCAGATAGTGCGATCAAGGCTGGATTAGACGGTATTCCAATGATGTTGACGACATTAGCAGGACCTGCACCGATTTTCAAACGAGCAGTGGATGCGTATCGTTTGTCATTGAAAGAAGCAGGCTATGATGAAACAGAATTTCCTCTTGCGACAACAAGTTTATTTTATGTTGCAGAGACTGGTAGCCAAGCGCGTAAAGAAATGTATCCATTTTTAAATGCCGGTTGGTCAGCGATTCGTAGTGGAACATATCCCAAACAACATTTTGCTCAATCACAAGATACTAGAGATACGCTAATGGTCGGCGGCGTCAATGAAATCATCGAGAAGATGCTTTATCAATACGAGTTATACGGACATCAACGTTTTATGGCACAAATCGATTTTGGCGGTGTACCGCTGGATCTAGTGAAGAAAAATATTGAATTGATTGCGACCAAAGTGATGCCAGAAGTTAAAAAGTATACTAAAGAATAGGATGAATAGTGATGAAAATAGTTGCAATAATCGGCTCCGCTTTTGGTAGTAAATCAAGAGTGGCTGTCAATTATACGATCAATAACATAAAAGAAGTGCGTAAAGATGTGGAAATAGACGTGATTGATTTTTCTGAAATCCAATTTCCATTCGCTGATGGACGGGAATACCTTCAGCACGAAGGCGAAGTTGGGGCAGCATTGAAAAAAATCATGGAGGCAGATGGCTTGATTATTGGCACGCCGATTTTCCAAGCATCGATGCCTGGAACGTTGAAGAATTTGTTTGATATGTTGCCAGTCAATGCTTTCCGCAATAAAGTAGCAGGAATGATCGTCACTGCGGGGTCAGAGAAACACTTTTTGATTCCGGAGCAACAAATCCGCCCAGTACTAAGCTATATGAAAGCTAATTTAGTGTCGAATTATGTGTTTATTACAGATCAAGATATCATTCGCCAAGAAATTAAAAATCCCGATATTGAATTTCGATTGGATCGATTCGTGGATGACTTTTTCTTATTACTGGATACGTATCAAACGATGATTCAGCAAAAAGAAGCGGAATATGATTTTTAGCAATCGTTGGTTGAGTGTGTGGGTGTGGACAAAAGTAAAAATCACTTTTGTTTCACACCCTAAATGCGAATAAAAGGTGGATATGAAGTTATATAAAGAAGAATTGGAGCTTCCCATGAGTATTCATCAAGAATTTCAAAGAAAATTGTGTTAAATAAATACAATATGATTGCTACGTCAATTCTATATGCCATTGAATTTCACAGGGTGCTAAATAAGGAGTAATCTGATTTATACTTAGCTGTATTTATTGTGTACAAAATAAAACGAGATCAAAACAACAAATCCTATGAGTAGGAATCCACCGATCCAACTTAAAAAAAGTCCTAGCTCTTCATTTGTTTTTGGAAGAATACCCTGGACAACTTGTTCTAGAGTTGAAGTATCTCTATGAACTTCGACAGTCACTTCGCTTACAATGGTTTCGCTATTTGCAGTGTTAGGATAATAAAATAAACTGATTATCGAGGTTAGAAAGATGGTTATCAAGGCTTTACTTTTTTCTTTTGTAAAACACATACCCAAATCCTCCTAAAATGAGTAAGGCAACAATGCTAGCAAGTATGAGCCAAGCTCTATTGTCTTCATTCAATACGTCCAAACCTTCATTAATCGTACGTGAATCGGATTGTGAAATTGTAAAGTCACTTTCCCAAACTTCATTGATCCCCTCAGATTTTCCAGTGGTTTTTAATACATAATTGCCTGCTTTTAGCTTGGAATTTGTAAGGGATAATTCGGGGGAAAACAGACTATTTGGCGCTATTTCGATACCAGTCATACTGTTTTTAAAAAGAATCTTCGTAGGTTGCCCCTTTTTATAAATTTCAAATGAAAGAGTTAGATCCCGGATGATAGTTGGTACGGGGTTTTGGAAAGACACGTCTATAAATCGTTCAGGTTTGTTATTTACTAAATTTATACCTTTATAGTTCATTTGACTGTTCTTAGTTTCTTTATTTACTCGAATTTTAATGGGGATGTTATAGGCAAAAGTATTATTTATGCCTTCGTTAGGCTGTTCTGTGGTCTTTTCGCTCACATTGACTGCTCCTAAGATTGTCCCGTCAAAGTTCTTCAATTCAGCTTTTAAAACGACGCTTACTAGTTGTGTGCTATTGGCTTCAACGGTTATTTCTTGTTGTTCCACTTTAGCAATTTGTGATAGTTTATATTGTTGGGCTGGATCGTATTTATGATCTACAGCATAGCTGATTGCACCATCTTTTGTGGTCATTCCATCCAAAATGGTTACGTTCATCTCTTTTTCCTCAGCTGACTCGTTTACAATCAATAATTCAAGGGTTTGATCAATTGCGGAGGATGTGGCGATATTAAAATAATCCTCCGTATTTTCTATCTGATTTTCTGGAATCAATGGCTTTAGGTAGTAAGCAGTTTCCTGTGCTGAAGCTGTATTAGGAAACATAAGTAGGATAAATAGACTGGCTAATAAAAATAGTAGGGAATGGGATAGGCTTTTGGCGTTCATTTTCTAGACTCCTTTATAAAAAAATTTGATAAGAGACCAAGGTTCTAACTCAAGGAGTTATGCCTTAGTCTCTAAGTGTTTAGTTTATACTTTTGGTGTCAATGTCCAAGTAATGTTAGCGCCATATACGCCTGATTGTAATAAACTACTTTGTCCAATTATTAATTGAGGATTTAGTGTCAGTGTTTTTCTTTCATTATTGCCTTCTTGATAACCGATTGTAAAGGCTTGATGTTCCTCACTATCATTCATTGTCACCTTAGCATTTGGTGTTAATGTGCTATCTTGTGTTGAAGGTTCTAAACTAACGCCTAGTTTATTTAATAGAAAGCCTTTATTTCCAAAAGGGCCATCTGTTAACTTTGTTTTGACTGTCCAATCATCTTTTTCGCCAGCCCCTTTTCGTGTATCAAGGACACTGATTGAGGCTTTTCCAGCTTCTTTTTCGTTCAAAGTAGATGGATTATCTTTTGTGTTTAGCTTTTCAAAAATAATACTTGCTTCGGTCGCCGCATTTTCACTAAATTTAACGGTACCCGCTGTGGTAAGGTTTTCTACTTCGACAATCGCATTACTTTTCGCAGAACCTTCTGCATCTTCTTCTGTTTTAACCGGAGGCATCACGATCAACTCGTTAGCTGGGTTAAAAGTAAAGTCTAAAGGTAGTGCTCCTGTGTATGGTTCATGCTCAACCGTAATCGTAATATCTTGACCAGTTGCATCTTTTCCATTTCTAGCATAGGTGAATCGTCCGCTGTTTAATTCTGTTAATTCTAATGTTGCGGCATAGTTACTGCCTACAGAAATATGTGTTCTTTCTTTATTATCAAGAATAACATCGTAATAACCGAAATCACCTCTTGATTTACCTTCTGTATCAAAGAATTCGTATCTTCCTGATTTGTTATCGTAACGGGCTAAGCCTAGATACCCTCTATTGTATTCAGAAACATCATTGCCATTCTCATCAAGTGCTTTTGTTCCTTGCCAAAAAGTGGAACTAAGAATATCTATCCCTGGTTGATCTTTGATGATTGTACCTGTTTCTTTAGAGCGGACAGGTGGTTGGGATGTAAAGGTTAATTCCCCACTATAAGGAACATGTTCTACAAAAACGAAGCCATTTGAGCCATCCTTTTGCACACCTTCTCTACGATAAGTAAACATATCTTTGTCTAATCTGACCATATCAACAACTGCTCGATAACCAAGTTCTGAGAGTAAGATTCTTTTTTTACCGTCTGGTGTAACGAAGAATACCCCTTTATCCCCTCTAGAAACATTGGTTTGCTTGTCAAAAAACTCATAGCGATTCGTAGTTGCGTCATATTTTGCTCGTCCGATAAAATTACTATTTTGACTGGTTACGTCATTTCCTTGTGCATCGTAAACGAATGTTCCTTCCCAATTAGTTGAACCGAGAACTTGGTTTGGTTCAAACTCTGATGCAAAGACCTTTGAGCCGTTCGTTACAGCAAGCAATGTAAACAATACTGTAAATAAAACATAAACATAGCTGTCCTTAAATTTTACGTGATTAGCCATTTGTAAAACCTCCATTTTTTATTGTGTAATAGGTATTTCTACTAATTAATCTTACTTCAAGTGAGTAAACGGAGAGTAAATAAACTATAAACAAACTATAAATTTTTTCATAAATCAAAAATAGACTACTCGTATTCTAAAAGTACTAGAAACAAGTAGTCTAACCATTTGTATTCAACTATTTTGTAACAAGAGCTGATGATCTAAATCAAATCAGCATCTTTCAAAATATCCCCAATATACGTATCTTTCGTTTTATCAACAAACTTTTCAACAATTTTGCGTTCTACAAAAGGTAATTCCATTTCAGTTAATTTTTTCTTATCAGATAAATAGTAAACAGAATTTGCCAAAGTCCGTAAATCGTAAGCTGATGCAAAAACTTCTGGGACGCCACGTTCAACGTCTAATAATTGATAGACAGCTTCCATCGCAGTTCTAACAGAGTATTCAGTAGTGAAGACGGTATCTCGCTCTGTTTCTGCGAAGTTTCCGATAAACGCTAAGTTTTTAGAACCGTTAGGAATGACCAACGGCCGGTCTCCTGGTTCACGTAGCATAAAGTAAGAGGTGATAAATGGCATATAAACTGGAATTGCCGTACATGAATGTTGCGCAAATTTGATGATATCTTCCTCCGGAACGCCTAAATGATACATCAACTCTTGTGCAATTTCTTCACCAGAACATTGTTCGATTGGTTTTTTAATATAATTTCCTGGAGTATTTGATAGTAAACCATATACCCAAGTGATCGATTGTTGTTCAGTTTGTTCTTTAAAGTGAGGTTGGCGATGCATCGCAAAACTCATTAACCAGTTGGAGTCTTTGATCGTAATAATTCCACCAGTCACGATTTTTCCTGTTCGCAATTTACGGTGTGTCAGTCTAGAAATGTAAGGCTCGATATCAAAGTTTTCCCATGTTACAGTAGCAGAAACGAACCAGCTTTCTGCTGGTAAATTCTCACAAAAGACATCGGGATTTCCAAATTCTGAAGATTGTTTCGCTAAATTTTTCCAAAGGTTCCAACTACCGCCTAAATCGTGTGTAATCGGTGCGGGTGTATGGTGGTCGCCCTCTGTTGAACTTTCAGTGATTGAACCATTTGTTACGAAAACCAAGTCATTTTCGGTTAAGTGAATTTCTTCTGTTTTGCCAGCTCTGGTTAGTAAGATACTTTTTGCAACTTTTGTTTCTTCGGTGATATCCACTTTGATATCATTGATTTTTGTTTCATATTGGAAATCTACACCATTTTCGTCTAAAAAGGCTAATAATGGTTTGACTAACGATTCAAATTGATTGTAGCGTGTAAATTTTAAAGCAGTGAAATCTGGTAATCCTTTAATATGATGAATAAAACGCATCACGTAGCGTCTCATTTCAATAGCAGAGTGCCATTTTTCAAAAGCGAACATCGTACACCAATATAACCAGAAATTGGAATCAAAAAATTCTTCGGTAAAGACATCTTCGATTCGTTTCCCAATTAGGTTATCTTCTGAGGTCATAAATAAATCAACGAGTTCTTTTTGCGCTTTTTTAGAGAGAGTAAATTCACCATCATCTGAGGCACGTTCGCCTCGATTGTAAATGATACGACAGTTTGAAGAGTTAGGGTCGTCATGATCCAGCCAGTAAAATTCGTCTAATACTGAAGCATCCTCTACTTCTAAAGAAGGAACGGAACGGAAAAGATCCCACAAACATTCAAAATGATTCTCCATTTCACGTCCACCTCGTGTAACAAAACCATCATGGGGAATAAATTTTCCATCCAACGATCCGCCTGATAAGGATAGTTCCTCAAAAATATGGATATGTTCACCTTTCATGTGTCCGTCACGAATCAAAAAGACTGCTGCTGCTAAACCAGCTAAGCCTGCGCCAACGATATAGGCATTTTTACCATCCACACCGTCAGGTTTTCTGCTTCTTGCAAATGCTTCATAGTTCCCACTTACGTACTTCATAAAGATCCCTCCTGGTTTTTGATTTGTTACACTGTTATTGTAGCAAGGAACTTTTTTACCCACAAAGGATAGCTGTACGAAATAAGACAGTTGCGTAATTTTGTCTGAAAAATGCTAAAAAAACTCTTTTGATGTATAAATCACCAAAAGAGTTTTTGTGCTATATCAATCTTAAAAGATAGAACTATACTTACTCAACAGCTGTCCACTCGTTCAATGTTTTCCCAGAAGCATCAACCAGTTCAAGCCAACTATTTGTTCCACCAAAATATAAAAACAACCCTACTTCATTGACACTTTTTAAAATGATATCTTCTGTCGTCACATTGTTTTTAACTTTGTCTTTATGGTCTTCTCGAATTCTTTGCCCCATTTTTGCAGAAAAGCCTAGCGACCCGTCTTTGTTAAGTGGTGGATTTGCCATCATAGTAGCCCCAGATTTTAGAAGCATTTCATTTCTCTTGTGCCAAAGAACGGTTGCTTTACTCTCTCTTGTATCAACAAAAAAGTCGATTTGACTAACCTCTTTGGTCCATTTGTGACGTGCTTTAGTAGGTTTGGCGTTGGCTTTTTTAGGTTCTTCATTGTGTTTTAAAAGATAGCCGAATCTTTTTAAGATGAATAAAACTTCGTCTTTATAAGTAGAGACTGTCTTTTGATAACTTGTAGGGATCTTTGTTTCTAGTTGTGAAGGGATAGTCAACTGGATGCCATTATCTTTGGCTTCTAGAATGAACTGCTGCGCTAAATAATCCAATTCGATATCCCACGACGGAGCGATAGTGATTATTGTGTTATAATCTACCTCGTTTTGGAAAGTGCCAGCTTCTGATTTTCCTATTGAAGTGATTGTATCATCTTTAAATAAAATATAGATAGCTGGTTGATCGAGTACAATTTTATCGCTGTTTTCAATAATCGTAATAATTCCTTGGTTGTTGCTCAGTTCAATGCTTGTTTTGGTTTCTGTGATAAGCACATTTAATTGAATTTCCATAGTTATCTCCTTCAGGGAATAATTCGATTCGTCATGTATCATAATGCTTGTATATCCGCACTTAGAGTCTATCATGAAACTGTAGATAAGTCCTTCAATTAAAATCAATTTTCGTTTCGAATAGTTATTTTGAAATAGGAAAGAGACTGAGAAATAACTCTACGAGTCATATCTTAGTCTCGAGGAATCTGATTAAATGGTTGGAGCAGAAGCAACCATTTATTCGGAAAAAAGCTGATATTTACAAAAGTTTGAGGGTAAATTTCGTGAATTCTTTCTTATTTCTCGGGGTTAAATACTTCTGTCCAATCTTATTGGTTTGTTATATGAGTAGCGTTAAAATCTTAATGTTTAAAAAACTATAAAATAAAAAAATCGAGTGACCCATCATTTATCATATTTTATATAATGTGATTATCTGTTATTTTTATGTGAAATAAAATGTGTTGTTTTATAATTAGAAATAATGTAGAGTAGGCTAAAGTTGGGATTTTATAAAAATACAAAGGTTATATAAAGTGTAATAGAGAGAGTTTAAATAATATATATATGTTTTATAAGATGAAAATAAGTAATAAGAAGTTATTTCTCTAAAAATAAATAACTATAGAAAAGTTTTATGGCTGTCATGAGTTATCAGAAAGTGGAAAAGGGTCCATTTTAATCAAAAAAACATTTCTTATTTTACGCTAAAACAAGAAATGTTTTTGATATTTATTTAAAATTATTTGAACAACAAATTCATTGTATTGGTTTTTTGAAAGAAAATCAATGGGGGTGACGAAAAAAAATACTATTATTTTTTCAATTTTTTAAGGAATAATATAAAAAAATGAGAATAATAGGATAGTTATTTTTTATTTATGTGATATAAGCGAAATGATGAGTTGAATGATCGGTTGTTTTTTTCCGCCGTCAATTCCGCCGTCAGGAAAGAAAGGATTTGATTTTTTTGAGTAAAGGCGAAAATATATATAAAAGAAAAGATGGTCGTTGGGAGGGGAGATATCCGAAAGGTAGAAAAGCAGACGGCTCTATTTACTACGGGTACATTTATGCGCGTTCATACCGAGCAGTCAAGGACCAGATGCTAGACAAAAAAATTCAGTTAAGATTATTTTACACAAAGAATACTAGAGAATTTCAAGGGACATTTGGAGAGTGGACGCAATTTTGGTTATCGGACATCATGGCTCCAACTATCAAAGAAAGTACTTATGCAAGTTACAGCAATAAGCTACAATTACATATTTTACCAATTTTAGCAAAACGTCCATTAAAGAAAATAACAGCAATAGATATCGATCGTTTAGTAAAGAGTTTATCTAAAAATTTGGTGGCAAGTTCTGTACATATTGTTTTTCGTATTGTAAAAAGCTGCTTTGAGGCCGCTAAGGAACGAGGATATCTTATCTTGAACCCTTGTGAACGAACAGTACTGCCTAAAATAGGGAAACAAAAAGTTCGAGCTCTAACACGACAACAGCAAAAAGAGGTAGAAACGGAGAGTTTGAAATCGACAAAAGGATTGCCTATTTTGTTAGCATTAGAAACGGGTATGCGAATTGGTGAAATCTGTGCGCTGAAATGGGAAGATATAGATTTTGAAGCGTCTATCTTAAGAGTTCACCGAACCAAACAACGGATTGCTTTGCCTAGCGGTTCAGGACACCTGACAAAAATCGTAGAAACGGCGCCAAAAACAACGAATGCAGATCGAATAATCCCGCTCTCTAAAAAAATCAAAAGAATCTTATTAAAATGGAAGAACCAGTCAGCTTCTACTTATGTTGTCGCCAATGGTTCAAATTCTATCGAGCCTAGAACTGTTAGTTATCGCTTTGAGCGCATAAAACAGAAGCTAGGTTTATTAAATGTACCTTTTCACGCACTTCGTCATACCTTTGCGACTCGGTGTGTAGAGTTGGGTGCGAATATCGCAGCAATTAGTTCATTACTGGGTCATTCGTCTATAAAGCTAACATTGGATACGTATACAAGTTCTTTTCTTGAAGAACAACGTACGACTATTGATAGATTAGCTTCTATATAATGTACATTCAATTTCTGTCTGCTTCATAAACGAGTAGTAATGCCATTATTTATTTTATTAAAAAGTTAGTCCTTTTTCTGTAGGCTGGCTTTTTTTTGTTTTTTCGCGCCGTCATTTTTACCGTCATAAAGTTCTATAATTCCCATAAATAAAGGCCGAATTCACTTATTTCTTGTTTTAGCGTAAAACAAGAATCTTTTCCTAAGTTTTTAATATCTAGATAAACAGTATAGAAACTATTCTAGATTACTGCAAACATAATGACTAACTTTTGAAAGAATGGACAAAAAAATACATAGAATTAAAGAGGGGCGACAGTGAATGTATAATGTAGGAATTATTTCGGCAGATAATAAAGTAGAAGACTGTACCTATGTAGATGCATTGGAAGAATCAGAATGTACGGTTCATTATCTACAGGACAAACAAAAATGGTTAGTCAGCGTAGAACAGTTAGATGCTCTCATAATTGAAGAGACGGAAATGGATAATCAGATAGGGAAGATTTGCGAATCCATTATAACAATACGGGAACAAAGTTCTGCTTTGATTTGGATAATGTCGAAAAATGCGGACAAATCTACCAGGATTGTCTATATGAAGTTAGGTGCGGACGGTATTATCAACAAGACGATCGATTCGGATGAACTTTCCTTATTTATTCAGAATAACCTAAATAGATATGTTAAAAGCGCAACGGAGAACAATTTTTCTCCTGATCGTTCATTTAAGGGGAAAAATGTAGGGAAAAAGAAAAAAATTGAATTGATTCCATCTAATTTTAGCGTTCTATTATCTGGAAAAATTGAAGTGAGCTTAACACAGTTAGAATTTCGAACGATTGAATTGTTAAGCAATCATCCGAGCCAGGCATTGACTTATGAAGAAATTTATCAATACGTCTGGAATGGGTCGGCCAGAGATAAGAGATACCGAGTTGCTAACATTATTTACCATTTAAGACAAAAAATAGCGAATGGTGATTCTTCTACTCAATATATCAAAACAATTCGTTCGAAAGGGTACATGCTGCTAACATGATTAAACTAGTTTTCAATTTTTTATTATTGAAGAGGATTATATTCAATAATAGAGAATTTGAAATAAATTGCTTTAAATTTACGGGGAAGGAGGAAAAAAATGAAAAGAAAATGGATCATAACAACTGCTTGTATGGTGAGCATTTTAGCTGGGTATCTTTACTTTGAAAAAGCTGAAATAAAAGCGGAAGAAAGCATTTCTACTTACGCAGATGGACCAACTACTCTCGCTAGTGGGTCATTGATCACTTATCCCAACGTCAATTTGGTGGACAGTGCCAATCCAGGAGCTGCTACGCCAATACCAGGAGAATATGCAACATTATTTCGTATTACACCTAGATTGACCTATACAGTTTCAGGAGCGACAAGCGAAGGAGCGAACTACGCGCGCTTTGATAAACGGGATATTACAGGAAATAACTTTGTGCAATTGAATAAAGTAGCGATTTATAAAGGTGGATTTGTAGATTTGCGCGCCACGATCGAATCGTATACATCTTCTACAGCGAATCCAACTGCGTATATCTACTACCCAACTTCCACAAGTAGTAATGCGCAAAAAGAAAACTTTCTAAGAATCGATACACGTGGTACTAATGCGCAAATGAGGGTAAGATATGATTTCTTCAAAAGTGGCACTACAACAAAAATTCCCATGAAAGCAATGTGGAATGTGAAACGATTGAATTATCTCAAGGGATTAACGATTGATTCTGACAGTACCTTTTTACAAGGATTATACACGTATTCAAATAGTGAGATTATCTACAGTGATGTGGGTGCCGGAACGACTAGGTTTGTTGGGACTTCTGGTGGAGAAAAAGCAACGCAGGAGTTTACGTATCTATTTAATTCAGATGGTTCTATGCAACAAACAATTGATTTACCGTCAGGAGCAGTGGGTTATTTGAAATATGAAACGTCAGCTATGACGAGGATTATTCTTCCACCGCCTCAAATTCTGGGAGAAACCAACGAAGATCAAAATAAAATTGATTACACTGTTGTTCAAGATATGCCAGAACAATCAGATGCCTCTTTTTATCCTAAGCAATATACGATGTATATGAATGCTGATGAGATTTTTGATTTGTCTCAGGCGACCGTGAAAGTTACAGATATGAACGGAGCTAATACTACTTCGAAATTTACGATTACAAAAGACATTCCTAATAATCGTTTTGTCGTAACTGTTCCAGCGAGTACGCTAAGTAGCGCATCATTTGTTAATAATTCATATGAATTTCAGATTACGTCTAAACTCACTGCAGGTGTTGATAAGGAAAAATATTATCAAAGTGATGGGTACTTACACATTCCAATGACTGTTTACAATGTTACGGGAGATGGACAAAGTGAGATCAATGAAGGAATAGCTAAGACAAAATTAGGCGGTTCCCCAACAGCTGATCCAGTACCGCAAGAAGTAATGGTCGGATCAAGTACACAAGATTTGGATCCAGCGGATTTGGTATCGAATTTAAAAGGTGTTTTTGCTTCAGAAACAGTTAGTGTAATTGGCTTTGATTCCGAAAAGACATTTTCAACAGTTGGCAACGAGACAGTCATTGTCGTCATTAAAGGAGACAAAAGTGGTTTGACTGAGAAGATTAGTGTACCGATTACAGTAAAGCAATTTAGTAATCCTGAATTTATGACGAAGGTTGTTTCAGAGGTGAAACAGTCAGATGGTTCGTGGAAAAAAAGTGAACAAGCAAAACCGTTGGATGAAGTTCGCTTTACTATAACATCAGAATTAACGAATGATTTAAGTCGATGGCAGCAAGCAAAACTGTATGCGGAATTAGATGCGTTATATAAAAATGTAACGCCCGTTTCAGCAGAGACGATTGATTCAACCGGTAATTCTAAGAATTTAGGGTTACCAGTAGTATCACAAAAAACACCATTTGCTGTTGTTCAAACGGCAGATGATGATTTATTGATAGGAAGCAAAGGCAGTATTTTAAAGCTAGTCTATACAGCTCAAGTTGATGCCTCTGCTAGTTCTAAACTATTAAAAACAAAGGCTACTCCAAAAGGACTGAATCCTGATAATTCAGTAATCGCTGAGTCAAATACTGAACATTTACTGAATGTTTTGGATGTTGAACCCCCAATTGCTACAGCCAAGTTGACGAAGGTCACACTAAATGATGCAGAGGCCATCATTGGATCAAGTGTTGATTTGAAAGGATTTTTCACGACAGTATCCGATAACGTTTCTCCAAAAGAAAAGATTACTGCAAAACTTTTAACAACGGATATTCCGTCGCTTGTTTCAACTGTGGGCAAAAAAACAATCAAGATTCGTTTGACTGATGAAGCAAGGAATTCAGCAGATTACGATACGTTTATTTATGTAGTTGATGATTCTTACAACTGGGGAGAAGACGGTATTATCAAGGGTACTGACTTTAGAATGGATTACAGTGATTGGCCAAGCAAAGATCAACGTCCTTTAGTTGTTACTAAAGGAAAAGTTGAAGCATGGCAGTTCGTCAAAGATAAAGCCGGGAATATCCTCGATGTGACGGATGTAACAGCAGATGAAACATTATTTAGCATCGATATATCTAAAGTAACAAATGCTGAAGAAGTTGCGCATGACATAACATTAAAGTTGAAAGACACAACGAAAGTGATCACTGTTACGTTTAATGATCGAACCAAACCAACTGGGACAGGTAAGCTAACATTTGTTGATTTAGGGGATAATGCGTCTATTGAAAATGCATCCGACTATACAGCTTATTTAACAGACTGGTCGGATAATGTTTCAGCTAAAGATAAAATTGCTGTAACGCTAAAACCAGGTCAAAACCTAGTGAATACTGTTTCAAAAGTAGGACCAGCTAGTTTTGTAGTGATCTTAACTGATGAGGCTGGAAATGCAGAAGAAGTGACTGTTCCAATCTTTGTCAAAAATGATGAGATGGTAACAAGCAATAAGTATGTAGTAGATGGACGAGATTTCAGTATAGCTGCGAAAGATTATCCGACTTCAGAAGAAGCGATTTTAACTATGATTCGTGAAAAAGGGAAACTAGCGCTTTGGGAAATCGATGATGCAACTGTTACTTCGTTGGATGCGTCCAAAATTTCTATTGATAAAGGTACTTTACCGGGACCTTCAGCACCTGGAACCCCAGTTGCTAGTGGAGATTATCAAGTAACGCTAAGTTATGGTGAAGGACCTGCTAAGGTAGAGAAAAACATCAAAGTAACAATCATTAAAAGTGTTTCGACAGTCAATGTAGAATTTGTCGATGATACCGGTAAAAAAATTCACGAAACCGTTCCGGTCAGTGGAAATATTGGTGGGACAGTCGATTTGACAAAGAACTCAGATGTCAAGGCGGTATTGGATACTTTGATTGGTCAAAATTATCAAATTCAAAAAACACCAATACCAGAGGATGCTATTCCTGTGAACGAAACAGAATATGCAGTTCAATACGTTTTTTCAGGTACATTGTTTATCTATTCTGCCCCTCAATCTATTGATTTTGGTTTGCAGGATGCCGGTATTTTTGGTGTTCGTGTAGAGAAACCTGCGTATGATAAAGAGTTGATCATCTGGGATAATCGAACAAAATTAACGAATTGGACTTTAGATGCGAAATTGGAATCTTACTTGACAAGTAATGATGGTGAGGGAGCAAAAATCTTACCGGAAGCCATTCGCTATCGAACGGGTGAAGGAAAAGAAAGTGAGATTATTTTGAATAATGAGAATCAGCCAATTGTTGAAGATGCGCATACGACAACAGGTCAATACGATGTCAGTGACAAATGGAAGACTGGTGAGCGAGGATTTAAATTAGATGTTCCAGCTGGTGCGGTTCGTGAATTAGGGAAATATAAGGCGACGATTGTTTGGACTGTTGGAGCAACACCATAACAGATGGAGGAAAGAATAATGAATCAAAAACATTTATTTTCAGCTTTCTTTGTCTCTGTAGTTGCGGTTGTCCTATTTTTCAGCTATCCATTGTTTGGAATGGCTGAAGAAAACGGCGGAGCGGTTCAGACAAATGGCGGAATTACCTTTTACGAAGAAAGTATATCTAATAGCTCAACCGAACAAAGTACGACACCCTCAACTACGTCAAAACCAACGAGTCAAAAACCTGTAGGGAGATATCCGTCAACAGGAGAATTGGTGAAAGCCAGCCTTGGAATCAGCGGGGCTGTGTTAGTTGCAATCGTTTTGATTCTGTTCTATCTGAAACGTAAGAAAGAGCGCGAAAACACTGAGGAAAAGGGGGCTTAACAGAATGAAAAGAATAAAAATGGGTCCTCTGTTGATGTTGCCGTTTTTCTTAGTTGTGCTCTTGAAAGGATCAGTGCCTGTATATGCAGAAACAACTGGGCACGGAACAGGAAAAATTCAGTTTGAAGGGGAATACGATCAAATACTCAAAGATCCAGAACACCCAGAAAATGAAGTAGATCCAGGAGACAGCCCGTCTACAAAAGGTGATCTGAGAATTGATTTTGTTCCTCAGTTTGAATTTTGGCAAAACGAGAAAACCACAACGGATGCTGTGTATTTAGGAAATGCGCAACTGTTCCATGGAAAACTTGGAGCCAGAGGCAATTTTGTACAAGTGTCTGATTATCGTGGGACTGGTAAAGGGTGGAGTTTACAGGTTCGTCAAGAAACACAATTCAAAAATGACAATACTGAAAACAAAGAATTAAACGGTGCCGTGATTTCCTTAGATCAGTCTTGGGCAAATTCAACCAGAAGTAAAGAAGAAGCACCAATTGTGCAAAAAGATGTGATTCGAATTGACAATATCGGGCAAACATATAATTTAGCTGAAGCTAAGCCTGGTTCTGGAGAAGGTACTTGGTCTATTATATTTGGTGCTTCTGCCGAAAATGATCAGGGGAAAAAGGAGTCACTAACACCACGTTTAGACAAAGAAGGGAATCCAATCATGGACCCGAACTTTGATAATAAACCAATGTATAAAAATGATGCATTAAAGTTGTCCATACCGGGGGCAACGAAAAAAGATCCGGTAACTTATCAAACGGTGATAACTTGGATTTTATCCGAGCTACCATAAATAGTCCAAAATATTAGGAGGAAATACAAATGAAAACTACACACAAATTAGCAAGTGCTGCATTATTAGCAGCAGTCGGCGTAGGTCTTGCAATGCCATCAGCAACAAAAGCAGCACCTGAACAAAAAGGAAAAGGAAATATTGAATTCCAAACAGATTTAACAACAAATCCAACGAACCTACCACCAGGTGAATCATCAGGTGATGAATTAACAGAGCCAACTCAAAATCCTGATCCATCTGCATTGAAAATTGTTTCAGTAACAGATATGGATTTTGATAAGCACGATATTATTGCGAATGACTCTGAAAAGACATACAAAGCGTTACCGTTCACAGATGGTACTCAAACAACAGCTCACTTTGTCCGTTTTAGAGATGTTCGTGCCAACGTTGCTGAGAACTTCTACAGCATTTCCGTTGCACTGACAAAACAATTTACAAGTACAGGAGCAGTTGCTTCTGAATTGACTGGTTCAAAATTAACGTACAACAATGTTTCTTTAGTAACAGGTACAAATAAAGCTACTTTGCCTACTTCAGCAGCTGTAAAAGCAGTTTCCGATTTAGAATTTGCTGAAGATGGTTCAAAAGCACAAACAATTTTGACAAATGATCAAAAAGGTAAAGGGTTTGGTGTGTTTGAATTAATGTTTGACACAAACGAAAAAGCCAAAGCTGGTAAAGATGCTTATGATGGTGTGACATTGAAAGTTCCTGGAGACAACGTTTTGAAAGAAGCTAAATACGAAGCTGAAATCACTTGGGCCATCACTGCTGCACCGTAAAGAACTGTTTTAAAAAAGAGGCTAGAGAGGATAATGTAAAAAATGAGACTGAGGTATAATGCTACGAGTCATAGCTTGATTTCAAGGTTAAACACTTCTGTCTGATCCTCGCTTCACTAGTCTTTTATCAATAGTTAGAGGGTGAAACAAAACGAATCCATCGTTTTGTCCCACCCTCTTATTTTCAAGAATAGAAAGAGGGATTTTTAATGCTAAAAAAAGTAGCGATTAAACTGCTAGGTTTACTATACATAGTTGCAATCATCGTTGTTTCTGCAGAGTCGGTTCAGGCAGAAGCATCGAAAGGAAGTCAAAATTCTGGCGGTTTCTCTTATGAAGTCATACTTCCACAAAACCAACATAATCCCGAAGCAGGGTACTTTGATTTAAGAGTAACACCAGGCCAAAAACAAAAGCTTCAAATTAAAATGAGAAATACAGCAGATAAGGAAACAACTGTTTTAGTTAGCTTAAATGGCGCCAAAACCAATAGTAATGGCGTTATTGAGTATGGAGAAAATAAAATGAAAAACGATGCCTCTTTAAAATATGATTTTAAAGACATCGTAACAGGACCAAAAGAAGTAGTTTTAGCACCGAAAAGTGAAAAAATATTGGATTTAGATCTGAAAGTACCTGACGCTTCTTTTGAAGGGTATATTACAGGAGCGGTCAGTCTGTCAGAAAAAGATCAAGATGGATTAGACTCTAAATCTGATGAAGGAATGATCAAAAATAAATTCGTTTATCAAACAGGTATTCAATTGAGTGAAGGGGATACAGATCAAATAAAACCAGATTTAAAACTGAATAAAGTTTATCCTGAGCTAAATAACTATCGTAATTCCGTATTCATTAATTTTTCAAATATTCAACCAATTTATATTAATGATATGACCGTAGAGGTTCAAATCATGGGGAAGGGCTCAGATGAAGTTTTATACGATACCAAAAAAGCCAAAATGCGGATGGCACCAAATACATTGATCGATTTCCCAGTATCAATGAACGGTGAAAAAATGGTACCAGGAGATTACCGGGCAAAAATCTTAGTAACGACAAAGGCTGGTGATCGTTGGCAGTGGGAGCAAGGATTTAAAATTACTGATGAAGATGCGGATAAATTTAATGAGCAGGATTTAACCTTAGTCCAAGAATCGGGTATTGATTGGGTACTGATCGCAATCGTTGTGGGTGGTATTTTAGTTTTAGTGTTCATTATTTTCATTTTGATCCGTCTGATGAAAAAAAATACTAAAAAGAAAAAAGGCAAAAGAAAAACTTCATCACCAAAGAAGAAAAAGAAGAATTAATGAGTACTAGAGGAGGCCTAGAAGAATGGAAATACTAGATTGGTTATTTATAGGATTACTTTCCTTAGCTATCCTCTGTTTTGTATTGATGCTTCTCTTTTCGGTGGTGACAATGCAAACGGGTAAAAAAATTCGTCGACTGAAAGTCAAGAAGCCAAAACGAAAGCCTAAACTGAAAAAATGGAAGAGAGCCTGCCGTGCTTTGATGAAAAAACGCAAACAACAAATTCGTTGGGTGATAACGTTTTTATTGATAGGAATCATCGGACTAAGTGGAGCGTTTTACAGTCGTTATTATCAAGCAACCAATCTAGGAAAAAAAGATTCAGATGCGTTGGTCCAAGGCTACTTTTTAATTTCAGGTATCGAGGAGCAACTGAATCAAGTACAGGGGACAGATAACCCTAAAAAAGTTCAAGGAACGCTATATGATTTATCGGCGCGACTCGCTAGTTACGGGGCACATTCTGCAAATGGACGGTTATCTGAAGAAGGGCAAAAACAATTGAATCGCCTATATTCAAACATGAAAGAATTAGGAGTGAATATGGGAAGTCAAACGGTAGAGTCATTAAGCGACCAAGAAACATTAGACGGATACAAAGCAGACTTGAAGAAAACCCAAGACAATCAGAAAAAAGTATTAAAGTATTTCCGAATCAACGAAGCATCTTTAAAAGGAAATAAATAGCTATTTTCTCGCACGTTAAGGAGGTTCTTTAATGAGTAGAAATAAGCCAAAAGTTCTTCAACAAAAAAAAGGTAGAAATAGGAAAAGGGGCCATCCACCTCATTCTGCTTCTAAAAAATCTGTGAAACAAAAACACTTTAGAAAGCAATCATTGAAACAAAGAAAAAAAAGGCAGCGAAAAAGAATTAAGAAGCTACTTGTAGAATTGATTTCCAGTCTCACAATAGCTGTGTTGCTCATTTACCTAGTGTCTTTATTGACCTTTGTGATTCCACAAATAGAAGGTTTTGGAATGGCTCCGAATTTGAAAGAACCGAATCGTATTTTCGTTAATCGTTTAGGAGAAATCAAAAGATTTTCCCTTGTTTATTTTCATGTGCCGAAACGTTCAAAAGAAGTTTCTACTCGTAGGGTGATTGGTCTACCAGGAGAAAAAATAACATACAAAGAGGATACTTTGTTGATTAATGGGCAAGAACAAGTGGAGCGTTTTTTAACTGAAGAGTTGCAAAAAGCTAAAAAAGAAGGGTACCAATTAACAGAAGACTTTAGTACAGAAGATATACCAGGAACAGTTCTAGGAAGGATACCCCAAGGGAAATATTTAGTTTTAGGGGATAATCGCACTTTTGCAACCGATAGTCGATATTACGGGCTCGTTGACGAGAAGGATATCATAGGTGTTGCTACAATGAAATTACTCCCACTTCATGAAATGATGAAATTGTAGAAAAGATAGGTAGATGATATGGGTCCGAAAAGATTAAGAAAAAAACAGCAGGAAGAAGCATATAAGGTAAACCGAAAAAGTCCATATCCCCCCAAAAAAAGGAAAAGACGGTCATCTGAGAAGAAAAACCAAATTCAGAGTTCTAAAAAGCAAAAAATAAAAAAAACAATGGGGAAAAATAAACGAGCGAAACGCTCCAATTATTTAGAGACACTCGTATTTCTGATGTTTGCTATTAGTTGTATCAATTTTCTTTTAAACTATCGCGCTCATTTTGTGGATGGTCATTCAATGGATCCTACATTCCAAAATGGAGACCGCTTGCTTGTTCAAAAAAGTAAAAAATTTGAGCGCTATGATATTGTGACTTTTGAACCTAAAGATGAGCTGGGTGAGTCGTATGTCAAACGCGTGATTGGATTACCTGGGGATCGTATCTTTGTCAAGAATGACCAATTGTATCTAGTTGAGCATCTAGATAACGATGTGGATCTTTCCCAATGGATCGATGCCGGAGTTTTACCAGATAGCACTGTAGTAGTGAGGATTGCACAGGAACCTACTTTGAATCTATTACGTAATGTAGAAGAAATTCCGAAGGATCATTATTTTGTTTTAGGGGATAACCGTTCCAATTCTAAAGATAGTCGTTCGATTGGATTTGTTAACAGTGATCAAATTGAAGGGGTGGTTAACTTTAGATTTTATCCATTCAATCGATTTGGATTTGTTCATTAAACTGTAAAGTGAGGTTAGTATGAGAAAGAAAATTCATTTATTTATTAAAGATAATGGCCTTTATATACTATTGAGTCTAGCGTTGCCGGTGTTGATCATGGTCGTTGTATATTCAAAAATCGGTATTTATCCAGGAAGTGAGCATCGAACTATTTTAGCGAGTGATGCTTTTTCTCAATATGTTAATTTTTATGCTAGCTTAAACAACGTATTTAAAGGCGATCAAAGTATTTTTTATACGTGGAATAGTTCAATGGGGTTGAATTATTGGACCTTTATTGCTTATTATTTAGGCGGAATATTTAGTCCGTTGGTTCTATTCTTTTCAAGTCTTCAGCTTCCAGATTTTCTTTATTATCTGACCCTGTTGAAAATCGGTAGTTTGGGCGGAGCATTTTGGATTTTTTCTTATCAGACGTTTCGTTTGCCTAAGTGGAATCATGTTGTATTGAGTGTTTCATATGCGTTGATGTCGTTTGTTATTGCTTATTCTGAAATTCTTATGTGGTTGGATGCTATGCTTTACTTACCTTTGATTGTTTTGGGAATTCACCGTTTAATGGACAAAAAAAAGCCAGTTCTTTTGTTTGTTAGCTACTTTCTTTTATTTGTGTCAAACTTTTATATGGCATTTATGGTGGGGTTGTTTACTTTTGGCTATTTTCTCGCACGCTTGTTGACGAACCGTTCCCAATATTTGCCTCGTTTTCCAATGTATTTGATCACATCACTCTTGGCAGGTGGGGCATCAATGGTCATGATTTTACCGACTTTACTAGATTTGAAAAACAATGGTGAAGCACTTAGTAAAATTGTTAGATTGAAAACAAAAAACACTGGTCCCTGGGATTTAGTGATCAAAAATATGGTAGGGATCTATGATAGTACGAAGGTTAAGTCAACTCCTTTTATTTATATTGGTTTGTTGGCAGTTGTTTTTTGTCTATTCTTTTTTGTGACGAAGAAAGTAGCATTACGCCAAAAAATTTGCTATGGCAGTCTACTGCTTGTCTTAGTGGCGAGTTTCTATTTCGAACCGCTAAATCTCTTTTGGCAAGGGATGCATACGCCAAACATGTTTAATTTTCGATTTAGTTTTTTGTTCTCTTTCTTCGTTTTAGTCCTAGCAGGTTACGGTTTTGAAAAATTTAAGCCTGATGATTTTGATCAGTTGGTAACCATTGTTTTGGGCTTGATAGGCACGTATATGGCGGTAAAATTTATGACGGGTCAAGGTGATTATACCTATATTCAATCAATCAATTTTATTTGGACACTCGTTTTTTTAATTAGTTACTTGTTCCTTTTTGCTTTAGTAAAAAGAAAAAACGGTTTTAGAAAGGGCATTGGGGTCTTTTTTATTCTATTGGTTTGTGTAGAGGCGGGACTTAATAGTTATGGTATCGTTGAGGGAATCCAAACGGAGTGGCATTATCCAGCTCGAAAATACTATGCAGATTCCTATCAACCAATCAAAGAATTAGTGGATCAAACGAAAGATGATAATGACACGTTCTATCGTTTAGAAAATTTGAATCCTGTTTCACCTAATGATGCGTTTAATTATGGATATAGTGGTGTCAGTATGTTCTCCTCCATTCGAAATCGTCATTCGTCGTACTATTTGAACGGATTAGGGTATCGATCGTTAGGAACGAACTTGAATATTCGTTATGCCAACAATACTCTTTTGATGGATTCATTAGTAGGGATAAAATACAATTTAGCGAAAGAGGATGTTCTGAAATTTGGTTATAGTAAAATCTCTGAAAAAGAAGAGTATGCACTTTATGAAAATAAGTATGCATTGCCTTTAGGGATGTGGACAGATGATGCAATCTATGAACCTGGTGCAGTCGAATCTCAAGCAACACTCTTGAATCATTTAGCGAAAACGAACGAAGATTTCTTTACGTTTAGTGACTTAGAGCAAGTGGATATGGTGAACATGCGTGAAGAAAAGGGACGAATCAATCAAACGGATGTTGTGACCTATATTCCTAAAAAACAAAATGAACCGATGGTTTTGGAATGGACAGTAGAGGTGCCAGCTAATAAACAGGCATATGTCAGTATTTTTCCAGTAGATTATAGAACTTTTGGGAGCCCGACGTTGAAGTTAGAAGTAGATGGTGTGGTGTATGACAGTTCCGTTAGTGAGACTGGGCAGTATTACTCGTTAGGTTACCATAAAGAAGCCAAAAAAGTTACATTTAAAATGACTATTTCCAATGTTAAAAAGCAAAATGTTTTTCAAATCGTTCAACCCGATGTTGCGTTATTAGATATTGATAAATTCAGTCAATCTATTGAAGCAATCAAGGATAACGGGGTTGAATTTAAAGTGGAAGGACGTAGAGCGAAGGCGGAAGTATCATTGGATCAAGATCAAGTCCTCTTTACGAGTATCCCATATGATAAGGGATGGAAGGCATATATTGATGGGAAAAAAGTGCCTATTCCTACTTTTAAGCAGGCCCTTTTGACCTTACCAGTAAGTGCTGGAGAACATGAAATTGAATTTGTCTTTTTACCGCAAGGATTTTTGACAGGCGTTGCGTTACTGCTTATATGTATGGGTAGTTTTATTGCATATGTTTGGATAGTGCGTAAGAAAGAGACAGATCCTTTTTATATGGATTAGATCACTGCTTGAAACGATTTTCAACCTAGTACCTTCTAGAATTGAGGTGTGAGGAAGTTGGAAGTCGTTTTTTGCGATCATTCGTTTAGAAATAGGGATTTCGTTGCTAACTATGTGAATAACTTAAAATAATCGAATACTTTTCATTGACAATTACAAGAAAACGCAGTAAGATTTAAATGTAACTTATTTTGTTACTAAGAGTTGGAGTGATAGACATGGCCATGTCGACAAAATTAAGTGTGGCGATCCATATCCTCAGTTTGATCGAAATCGGACCACCCGATCGTGTCAATTCTGAATTGATTGCTGCAAGTGTCAATACAAATCCAGTTGTTGTTAGAAGACTGATGAGTAAGCTAAAAAAAGCTGGACTCATTCATACAAGCAGAGGTGCCACGCAAACGTATTTATTGAAAAAACCGGAAGATATTTCTCTCTACGATATCTATGAAGCAGTTGAATTAGATCATGAAGTATTCAATATTCACCAAAATCCTAATCCAAACTGTCTAGTCGGAGCAACTATCCAAACGGCTTTGGAAGTGCAATATGCAAAGGTTCAGCAAAGCATGGAAGCAGAACTAAAAGAGATTAATTTGTCGGATGTAATCCATCAAATCAAGCAACAAGAGACTTGAACGGTCTCTTCTCTTTTTAAAATAAAATGTAACAAAAAAAGTTTCATTAAAAGGAAGGAAGATCATCATGAAAGTAGCAATTTTAGGAGCAAATGGAAAAGCAGGTTCAGAAATTTTGAAAGTAGCAAAAAAACGAGGATTAGATGTGACAGCTATTGTTCGTGATGCAGCTAAAATCACAGATGGCACGCCTGTAATTGAAAGAGATGTATATGCCTTAACAACAGAGGATGTCAAAGACTTTGATGTCTTAGTCAGTGCCTTGGGGTTCTGGGGTGATGTGAGCGAATTTACAGGGTCAACACAACACTTGATCGATATTTTAACAAATCAAAAAACGCGTTTATTCATTGTTGGTGGAGCTGGAAGCTTATTTGTAAATCCAGAACATACGGTTCGTTTAAGCGAAACACCAGATTTTCCTGAAGCATTTAAACCATTAGCGACTGCAATGGGCAAAGGGTTAGACTTATTGGAAGCATCCAAAGGATTGAATTGGACCTACATTAGCCCAGCAGCAGAATTTGATGCAGAAGGCCCAGTTACAGGCAAATATGTGATAGCAGGAGAAGAACTAGAAGTAGATAAAGACGGCAAGAGCTATATCTCATACGCTGATTATGCAATTGCGATGGTAGATGAAATCGAAAAGAATACACATCCTAACCAACGTTTTAGTGTTCATCAATAGAAAGCCATTCGAGGTGTTCAAACAAAGCTGTGAAAAGTTTTGTTTGAACGCTTTTTTTAGTTTCGAATTGCTGGTTTTAGGTAAAGGATCAGGATTTGATCTAAGCATATTGAATCAGATTTGCTTAGTTAGATGATTCCCTAAAACAGTCGTTTTAGGCATAAAAATATAATCTTAAAGGTAGAAAGCACTTTTATAGTTCTATCATTAAGCGCTGTTTTTGCTTGTTATGTTCATTAATTAACTAGCTACTCCGAAGCATACCTTTTGACAGAAATAGTAAATTATTGTTATTTTTATATATAGATATAAATAAAGACAATAATTGACAGGAGGTTCACTTTGAGTAAACTAAAAAAAACAATTGTTGCTATTTTTCTTTTGTTATTTATGTATTTGTGTTTTTCAGTAATAGTATCTAATCAAACATACGTATCTATACCATTTTACTTCTTAAATCTGGATGAGTATCCATTAGTTGGGGAATGGCTCCCTACAATCACATTCTATCTCGCAGGTAGTATCTTCATCGTTTTATTTATTCTAATGTTTGTTACAATATTATATCCAAAGAAATTTAGTCAATTCAAATTCAAAAAAACAGATGGCGTTTTACGAATTAGCAAAAAGGCGGTTGAAGGAGTTATTTTTGAGGCGTTGACAACAGAGAAATTGATGAAGAATCCAAATGTGAAAGCAACAATGAGTCAAAGAAAGATAAAGATAAAAGTTAAAGGTGATTTTCAAATAGTTTCAGATCTATATGGAAAAACTGATAAATGGAGTGAACAGTTAGAAACTCAACTACACGATTTGATTGGACCTGATGTAAAAATTTCAATCAAAATTAAATTCGAAAAACCTCAACCAGAAAATAATAATCGGGTGAAATAGGAGGAAACATATGAATGAAATATGGGAAACATATCGAGGTCCTATTATTGGTGCACTAGCAGGTTTGTTGATTGCACTATTGATATTGACGTTAGGTTTTTTCAAAACGGTTCTAATTATCGTATTTGTTATTGTTGGTGGTTTTGTGGGATGGTATGCGAGTACACAGAGATGGATAGATATCTTTCTTTCTAACAAAAGAAAGTAAAACTATAAATAAATTAGCTAAAAGAAGGGATTTGAGCATATGGATAACAAAAATGTACAAAAAAAAGAAGAAGTAAATGTAAATGAAATCAAGGGTGAACTTACTTATGATGATAAAGTGATCCAAAAGATAATCGGGATTGCGTTAGAGTCAGTAGATGGATTACTAACAGTAGAAGGCGGTTTTTTCTCAAACGTTGCTAATAAGCTTGTTAATAGGGAAGATGTTACTACTGGAATCGATGTTGAAGTAGGGAAAAAACAAGTTGCAGTTGATTTAGATGTTGTAACCGAATACGGCAGAGATATCGCAGCGTTATATGAAAAAATCAAAGAGGTTATTTCTAGAGAAGTAGAAAAAATGACTTCTCTTAAAGTAGTAGAAGTGAATGTAACTGTAACAGACGTAAAATCAAAAGAGCAATATGAAGAAGATTCAACGACCGTTCAAGACCGTTTAAGTGATGCAACCGAATCAGTAAGCAATTTCACAAGTGAACAAACAGAAAAAGCAAAAAAAATGGCAAGTAACGGTGTAGCGAAAGCAAAAGATGCTACAGAGTCAAGAGTTCAATAAACTATTAAATTTAAGAGGTTGGGACAGAAATGTTTAACTCCGAGAAATAAGAAGGAATTTACGAAAATTGCTCTTCAAATTTTTGTGAATTTCGGCTTATTTCCGAAGGAGTTGCTTCTGCGCCCACCGTTTATTCGGTTACTAAGAGCCTGAAACATAACGTTTTTAGTTATGTCCCAGGCTTTTTATAATACAGTAAAAAGGAGAAATAACATGTTTTATCTAGAAACATTTATAAAATTATTATTAGGTTTGCTAATGGCTACAGCTATTATTAAAGTAACTGGTAAAACGACATTAGCACCTCAATCGCCTATCGATCAAATTCAAAACTATATTTTGGGAGGAATAATAGGGGGAACTATCTATTCTCAAGATATCACAATTGGAATGTTTATCATTGTAATGTTTATATGGGCATTAATATCTATATCATTTTATTATGTAAGAAAACAGTTTCCAAAGATTTCAGAACTGCTCGATGGCAGAACTATTCGAGTTTTGGAAAAGGGGTCGATTGTTAAAAATTCCTTAACAGAAGCCAGTTTAACCATCGATCAATTATATTCAATGTTGAGAACTCAAGGAGTAGGATCTATAACACAAGTTGAAGTAGGGACCATTGAGAAAAATGGAAGCTTGTCAGTTATTTTGAAGGAAGCCACAGAAAAAAACTATTTAATCATTTCTGATGGTAAAGTAAATGAAGATGAGACGAATAGATCGAAACTGACAGAGAATGAGCTAACTAAAATATTGGCAGATAATGGTACTCCGAATATAGAAGACATAATGATATTAGAGTTGGATGAAGAACTTAACGTAAATTTCATTCAATTGGAATCGGACGAGTAATACTAAAATAAAAAAAATTGGTAGATGCAATAGGTTGCAGCTATCAATTTTTTATTTCCAAATTAGTCGTAATGACTTTGAAGATGAGAAAATGTAGTTACTCCTATTTTCTCAAGCGTTGATTATGAGAACTTAAAAGGATCGAGCAAATAAAATCGATCAGTCTGAATCAGGAAAATTGACTGTCAAAAGTTACGGTCATAAGTAATTAAACTCGAATAGGGTATAACCGACATAAAAATGTTATGTCAGTTTTTCGTAAAAGTACCCATATCGCCAATGATTGCAATCTGAACGACAGCTTGAATAGAATCAATTAACCTTTATAAAGCCATAATCTCTCTTATTAACCGAATAATATGCAGGTATTTTCTGTAACGAATATCTAATACTAAACGTTTGTTCGACATGTTTTAATAAATTATAACAATCAGTTATTATTATTTTGTTTCTGATGTTTTTTTTGCATGAAGGATTTCAATAAAAAAAGAAAACAAGAATGTGATAGTAACCTTCTAATTGAAATTTTGTCATGTTCATTGGAGTAAATAGTCCATTATTTTTCATAGCAGCATGCTAAAAAGTTAGGAAGTCTGTAGTGATCCCAAGAAATTAGATTTGTGGTCTAACTTTTTTGCGTCTGTTCAGTCTATAACTTTTCTAACTCATTTTTAACTACTTCAGTACTGAAAGAATATTCAGGGGTCATACTACGGTAAGGAATGTTTGCAAGAAATTCCATTTCAGAAATTTGTAAACGTAAACGTTGGTCAATATTTTCAGGATAAGATTTTAACAGTTGAATCATATTATTGTTGATACTCATAACAGAGCGATTGTAAGCATAAGAAATTTCCATTCTACCAGCTCTCAGAAAATATTTTTTTATTTGATACGATTTGTCTGTACTATAACTAAAGACATGTTCAATACCTTCTTTTATATAGAGAGAAAGATGTGGACTATTTTTAGCGTTAATGTCAGCTAAAACGATTGGAGAAAAAGAAAGATCATTAACTAACACTAAAATTTTCTTTCTATCTAAAGTAAAATAATTAGCATGCCAAGAGAAAAAGGATCGTTCAGTTGAACTTAAGGTATTAGTAGAGACTGGAAATTCATTGAAAAGTGGTAATGATTTTTTTGTAGGGACAATAATCATGAGCAAACTCCTTTGGTGTTTATAATGAGTACAGTATAACATACACAGAGAAAATGATTTAAAGTACAAGGGGTGCTTGTACCAAAAATAGTTATTTTTAGCTCGTAATTCTGATTTTGATCCTTTCTTTGCATGGTCCAGTCTATATTTCTTATCAAATTTTTATGAATAATGTTTGATCCCGACATAAAGAAGTAGTAACGAACGCTTCTTGAAAGTTTCTTACCCTCTACATTCATTATAGTCTACTCCCTCAGTTACAACTCATTAAGTTGTTTATTATTTTCTATTTGTTTATAATTTGTTTATATTTATATGCTATTATAAATTTAACTTATAAATAGGAGGTACAAATGATGAAAAAATTAGTTCTAGTTTCAGTAATTGCTTTAGGTTTGTTTTCGAGTCTATTCATAGGAAAAACAAGCTATGCTACAGAGGTTTCCGAACAGGATAGAGAGACGAGTATTCAAGATCAGATAACTATCGATTCTGTAAAGTCAGGTTTACAACATATTAGTGGTACAGCGATATCTACGCCGTGGACATCCTATTCCGTGTATGTTAACGGTCGATATGTTTCACAAGCGGGAACCCGATATATTGATGGGAAGTTAAAGTATTCTACTAGTTACGTAAATATATCTGGAAAGAATGGTCCAATTGCCTTGTCTGTTGGAGACAAAGTTACAGTTGAAGCTTATTCAGGTGATGGATTCTATGTTGAAAAAAATATTTATTCAACAGTTGAAACAATTGTAGAACAAGGAGTCATTCAGCCAGATAAAATTCCTTCTGAAACATTTAGTGTGAATCCTGTAGCAGCAGATAGCGCTGTTCATATTTCTGGTACAAAACATCCTAATGCTTCTTATTATAGAATATTAGTGAACGGTAAATACGTTGGTCGGGCATCGAATAGAGCAAGTGACTATTCAACAAATTCTCAATTTAATGGTCCAATTAGCTTGAAAAGTGGAGATAGAATAACTGTAGAAGCCGTTTCAGGCGATGGATTCCATATACCGATTAAAATTTATAGTACGGTTGAAACCATAGCTCAATAAAATCATCATATGAAATCAGATGATTTAGCATTTGAGGTTGGGACAGAAGTGTTTATTTCCGAAGGAGTTGCTTCTGCGCCCACCGTTTATTCGGTTACTAAGAGCCTGAAACATAACCTTTTTAGTTATGTCCAGGCTCATTTTTTGTTTCTCTTTATACTTTTTACCCAACCGGACAAGCTTATCCTAAACAACTATCATGATATATATGAAGGTTGCCGGCGTTGATATAAAATCTGTTCAACCTATACGAATCTCAATGTTTTCAACTTTACTTTTCAATTAACAAATAGTAAAATATAATGAACTAAACAAGGAGGTTGAAATCTATGTTAAATAAAACTGCCTTACAAAAGGTTGGAAAATCATTTGAAGAATTAACTATGGAGGAAATGAAAGTCATTCAAGGATTTGGGGTCAATAACCAAGCATATGGAAGTAATAACAGGGCCTGCTATAATTGGAGCGCTAAATGTGGTCAGAATGGGTATAACAATAGCACTCGATTAACTGGCTGTAACAACAACTGGTGGTTCTAAATGAACACAATCTTTTTACGTAAGTAATTATAATGAGCTCAGACTGTAAACAAACTCGTTAATTTTGAGTGTTGTTTACAGTTTTTCATACTAATTAAATAAACTTTTTCGGGAGTCTACATTGCATTAAAAAAATGTAATTAATCATACTTGATCTGCCTAAGCTTAAGAAAACTTGCATCGACTCTTCTTTATTTAACAAAACAACATAACACTCAGATTCTGTAGTTCCATCTTCTTAATCCGAAATTTTATCAATCTCAAAAGCTAGACTTTTGTTAGGTCTAAAAGAAAAAAAATCCTCAATTGATTCTCACTCGCACATGAATTAAGTGTGTTAGGCAACGCTGTTAACATAGTATTTAGTCCTGTAACTATCATGTAAATCCTCTTAATTTGGATCATCAAATATTACCCTTTCTACTCGTTTTCGAATGACAAAATTGAAAGATTCTTGAAAGGTGATTCTAAGGTAGAAAAGAACTATCTAGTTTATAATATTTTAGGTGAATAAGTGAGGAGCGTATCAAAATGAATAGTTTAACAACGAGTAAGTTTAAGGGATTTACGACATTTGATTTAAAAATAATGGGCATTGTTCTGATGTTTATCGATCATATTCATCAAATGTTTGTTCCGATGGGGGCGCCGAATTGGCTTGATTGGTTTGGACGACCTGTTGCGACGCTTTTCTTCTTTGTGAGTGTGGTGGGTTTTAGTCATACAAGAAGCAAAGAAAAATATATAATGCGGTTGTATTTAGGCATGGTACTTATGGCATTAGGCAGTTTTGTAATTCAGAATATTGTTGGATACGAAGAAGTTCAGTTGATAAATAATATTTTTCGCGATCTTTTGGTTGGAACATTAATGATGTATGGAATCGATAAAATTTCTGAAGGTCGTTCAAGTAAAAAAATCGGGAAAATTTTATTAGGCGTTGCTATTATACTATTTCCAGTCATCTCATCGGGTATTTTATTTTCACTCTTGTCAAATCCGAATACGATCATGGCTGCAGTCTGGGGTGTGAATTTTATTCCAGCATTGCTGTTTACAGAAAATAGTTTTATGGTATTGCTAATCCCATTGATGTATTTAGCAAGAAATCAACGTTGGTTGCAATGTCTGTTGATCGCGATAGCAGCTCTATTTTTCTTTTCTCAAGGATCAACACAATGGATGATGATTTTTGCTGTGATTCCGATTTTATTGTTTAATGGTGAAAAAGGAAGAGGGATGAAGAACTTCTTTTATTTCTTCTATCCATTGCATATTTGGATTTTGTATTTGGTTTCTGCTTATCTGTTTACACATTGATTTAACGTTAAAAATAGGCCTTCCTTAGATGGGAAGTGCCTATTTTTTATGATTAGTTTTAAAAACATTTAGAGCAAGGGGTAAGACCTCTTGCTTGTGCCTCTTCTAGCGTTGCTGGAGTATAGGTACCATTGCCGCATTTGCGATTATGATATTTAGAACCAGTTGGTGTAACTAAGACAGTTTGCCCAATCCCTTGTGTATCTGGAGCAGGAGTTTCTGGTGTTTGAGCGGCAGCGGCAGCTTGCGCTTGTTCAGCTGTTTTTTGGGCTTCTTGTTCAGCTCTCCTCTGTGCTTCGGCAACTCTTTTTGCTTCTTCTTTTTGATTTGTAAGTGTTTGTTTTACATTGTTTGCTCGATTAGTTAACTCGGCATTGCCATTTGGCAGTTCTTTGATTCTAGCAATTGCTTGATTGTAATGATCATCTGTCGGTTCCTGCTCTGCTTTTTCTACGGCTTCACGAGCAGTGGCAATTTGTTTTTTTGCCTTTTCTTTTTCAGTAATTTTTTGTTGAACAGTTGTCAAACGTTTTAGCAAAGAGTCTTTATTTAAGGTTGCTTTTGCAACTAAGGCAGTTGCAGAATCGACATGTTCTTTTGTTTGGTTTGTTTCTGCTAGTTCAACAGCTTCGTAAATCGGGACATTGTCTTTTACGATGGCTAACCGTCGGGTAAAATCTTTTTGTTCATTAGTTAATGAAGTAATACGTGTTGCGGCTTCATTATAATTTTTTTGCGTAGGTTTATTTTCAGCTAAAACTAGGGCAGTTTCAGCTTTTTTTACTGTTTCCTGATCTTGTTTTGCTTCATTTAAAAAAGCAACAAATGCTTTGGAAGGTTTGACTTCGATAGTTTCAGCTTTGTCTTTATCGCCGATTGAAGCAACAAAGGTTAGCTTTTGTGATTGATCATCTTTTAATGTAATTTTATAAGAGAAAGTACCGTTTTTTGTTTCGACTTTTTCGCCACCAAGAGTGATCTCGCTTTCATCATTCGTTTTTCCTTCAATTGTCGCGGTTCCTTGATCGTTTGTTTCTATTGATTTGTCCGCAATATCAATGCTTGGAGATGCGGGTAGTGCAAATCCAGCGCCGATCATTACGATAAAACTAGCACCTGTTAAAAGTAATGCCTTCTGTTTTGGTTGTTTTTTGAAAAGTGCTTTTAATGAAAGAAAGCCTCCAATTAGTATTCCTAAAAAGCTTATAAGTGCAATAAATACTGCCATATTCTCCTTTTCCTCCTTTAACTCACTATACAAATTGTACCATAATATTATATAAATGATAGTGATACCATTGTTTTAGATTATAAAGCAGATAAAGGCGTTTGGTAGTAATAAAAAAAATTCCTGTGATAAAATGAAATAAGAATCATTTACGTATCTTATCAGAGAAGAGGAGAAAAATGAAAGCAGAGATCATTGCAGTTGGTACAGAGTTATTATTAGGACAAGTTGTCAATACAAATGCGACGTTTCTATCAGAAGAATTAGCAGATTTGGGAATTGAGGTGTACTATCATACCGTTGTAGGAGATAATCCGAAGCGACTAGAACAATTATTGGTTGAAGCTGATGGCCGCAGTGATCTAATCGTTCTATGCGGTGGATTAGGACCGACAGACGATGATTTGACTAAAGATACTGTAGCCGAACATATTCATCGTTCTTTAGTTCAAGATGAGCAGGCACTTACTCGTCTTCATGAATTTTTCAAGTTTTCAAAGAATAAAATGACCGAAAACAATTTGAGACAGACCTTGATGATCGAGGGTGGGATTGCGGTTCAAAATCCTACAGGACTAGCAGTAGGAACATTGATCACGGAAAACGAGACGACCTATCTGTTATTGCCAGGGCCACCGAATGAGTTAAACCCGATGTTTAAACAAAATGCCCGGCCGCTATTGGAAGACCTATTTCCGCAAGCAGAACAGCTAATATCAAGAGTGTTAAGGTTTTACGGTATTGGCGAATCACAACTAGTGACAGAATTAAAAGAGTTGATCGACAGCCAAACCAACCCGACGATTGCCCCCTATGCCAAACCAAATGAAGTGACATTACGCTTAACAGCTAAAATTGCTGATGAATTAACTGGTCAGCAGTTGTTAGATGATTTAGAAGCAAAAGTGATGAATAAAGTTGGCGAGTATTTCTATGGATATGGTGATGACAATAGCCTAGTAAAAGTCACAGTAGACGAATTAAAAAAATCTGGAAAAACGATCACAGCTGCGGAGAGTCTAACGGCAGGTCTGTTCCAGAGTACCTTAGGAGATATACCAGGTGTTTCAGAAATTTTCCAAGGTGGTTTTGTTACGTATTCTATAGGGACAAAAGAACGTTTTCTAGGGATTGATCCGGCATTACTTGAAAAAGAAGGAACCGTTAGCGAAGCTTGTGCAATCGCTATGGCAGAACAAGCAAGAAAGGTTGCAGAGGCAGATTTAGCTGTCTCATTTACAGGTGTAGCAGGTCCAGATGAATTAGAAGGCCAGCCAGCAGGAACTGTTTGGATTGGTTTAGCCCAAAAAGGTCAACCGACAATAGCTGTACTTCAACAGTTTAATCGTGATCGAAAGTATATTCGTCAAAGTGCCGTGATGAAAGGCTTAGACCTGGTTCGAAGAGCGGTAGTTAAGAAAAATTAAAAAGGCGAATGTTTGTTCGTTTTTCTCTTGCTTTTTTTAAGTAAACCAGTTATGATATATGTATTGAAAAGGAACTTAAATCGTTTATATATAAGGAGGATTATCGATTGGCAGATGATCGTAAAGTGGCCTTAGATGCCGCATTAAAAAAAATCGAAAAGAATTTTGGTAAAGGCTCAGTAATGAAATTAGGGGAAAAGATCGATCAACAAATTTCGACTATTCCTAGTGGCTCACTAGCATTAGATGTTGCATTAGGTGTTGGCGGTTATCCTCGTGGACGAATCGTTGAAGTCTATGGACCAGAAAGTTCTGGTAAAACGACTGTTGCATTACATGCGATCGCATCTGTACAACAGCAAGGCGGAACAGCTGCATTTATCGATGCAGAGCACGCGTTAGATCCTCAATATGCGCAAGCTTTGGGTGTGAATATCGATGAGTTACTTCTTTCACAACCAGATACTGGTGAACAAGGTCTAGAAATCGCAGATGCATTGGTTTCCAGTGGCGCAATCGACATCGTTGTAATTGACTCTGTAGCGGCTTTAGTACCGCGTGCAGAGATCGATGGAGAGATGGGAGCAAGTCATGTTGGTTTGCAAGCACGTTTGATGTCACAGGCTTTACGTAAGCTTTCAGGTTCAATTAACAAGACAAAAACAATCGCCATTTTCATTAACCAAATTCGTGAAAAAGTTGGTGTCATGTTTGGTAATCCTGAAACGACACCTGGTGGTCGTGCTTTGAAATTCTACGCAACTGTTCGATTAGAAGTAAGACGTGCAGAACAATTGAAGCAAGGGACAGATATTATCGGTAACCGCACAAAAATCAAAGTTGTTAAAAATAAGGTGGCACCGCCATTTAAAGTAGCTGAAGTAGATATCATGTACGGCCAAGGGATTTCTCAAGAAGGAGAATTACTTGATATGGCGGTCGAAAAAGATATTGTTGATAAGAGTGGTGCGTGGTACAGTTATAAAGAAGAACGAATCGGTCAAGGACGTGAAAACGTCAAAGTTTACATGACTGAACATCCAGAAATGGTAGAAGAAGTCTCTAAACGTGTCCGTGATGCATTCGGCATCGGTGATGGTACAGCTTTTGTTGAAGAAGAACAAGCGCAAGAAGAACTTCCTCTTGATGAATAATAATACAGATTTAGAAACAAACCACTAAAGGCTATCAAAAGCTTTTTGTTGGTTTGTTTTTTTTGTAGTAGAAATTCTTTTCACTACCAGAGCTCTTTCGATAGGAAAGGGCTTTTTTAAGTTGACACACTGGTGCACAAACATTAGAATAAAGTTGTATACAAATATTAGTATATAACTTTTACCTGTATGCAAGTAGACATATTGATAATTGATTATAGTTTATCAGAAAACTACATGAATATTGAAAATTTGAAGATAGTACGGAGGTGGAAACAATGGGTTTAGAAATTCTCCTCGCTATCATCGGTGTAATTGTCGGTCTTGGTTTAGGGTTAGTCGTTGCAAAATCACGTCATGAAAAGGCTATAGATGGTGCAAAGTCCTCTGCAGAAGGTATAATCGAAAGTGCTACGAAAGAAGCAGAGACTCTGAAAAAAGAAGCTTTATTAAAAGCTATGGAAGAAAACCAGAAGTATCGATCAGAAATTGAAAGTGAGTTGAAAGAAAGCAAAGTAGAACTTAAATCTCAAGAAAATCGTTTATTACAAAGAGAACAAACGTTAGATCGTAAAGATGATTCTCTTGAAAAACGTGAAAACTCACTGGAAGAAAAAGAAGAGAAACTTGGTGCTAGACAGCAATTAATTGATGAGCGAGAAAAAGATGTAGAAGAACTAGTTGAAAAGCAACATCAAGAAATAGAACGTATTGCTTCACTATCTAAAGACGAAGCAAGAGATATCATCATGAAATCAACAGAAGAAGAATTAAGTCACGAGTTAACTGTAATGGTCAAAGAATCTGAGCAACGTGCAAAAGAAGAATCGGATCGTAAAGCTAAAAATTTACTTTCACTAGCGATTCAACGTTGTGCAGCTGATTCAGTTTCTGAAACAACTGTCTCTGTTGTTAGTTTACCAAACGACGAGATGAAAGGAAGAATCATTGGCCGTGAAGGACGTAACATTCGTACGCTAGAAACCTTAACAGGAATCGATTTGATTATTGATGATACGCCGGAAGCTGTTGTACTTTCTGGATTCGATCCAATTCGCAGAGAAATCGCACGTATGACGCTTGAAAAATTGATACAAGATGGTCGAATTCATCCAGCGCGTATTGAAGAAATGGTTGAAAAATCTCGTAAAGAAATGGATGAACGCATTCGTGAATATGGTGAACAAGCTGCCTTTGAAGTTGGCGCTCACACATTACATCCAGATTTGATTAAGATTTTGGGTCGCTTACGTTTCCGTACAAGTTATGGTCAAAACGTATTGAATCACTCAATCGAAGTGGCGAAATTAACAGGTGTCCTAGCCGCAGAAATTGGTGAAGACATCCAATTAGCAAAACGTGCTGGTCTATTACATGATATTGGTAAAGCGCTAGATCATGAAATCGAAGGCTCCCATGTTGAGATTGGTGCCGAATTAGCCGCGAAATACAAAGAAAATTCAACAGTGATTAATGCAATAGCATCACATCATGGAGATGTAGAAGCAACTTCTGTTATTTCAGTATTAGTTGCAGCAGCAGATGCTTTATCAGCTGCTAGACCGGGTGCCCGTAGCGAGTCAATGGAGAATTACATTCGTCGCTTAGAAAATTTAGAAAATATTTCTAATGGATTTGAAGGCGTTGAATCTAGTTTTGCAGTACAAGCTGGTCGTGAGGTTCGTGTAATGGTCAAACCAGATGAGATCACAGATTTAGAAGCTGTTCGTTTAGTTAGAGATATTCGTAAGAAAATCGAAGACGACCTAGATTATCCAGGACACATCAAAGTGACCGTTATCCGGGAAACACGTGCAGTAGATTACGCTAAATAAGTAAAGTCAAAAGAAGCAACTCCCTTGGAGAGGTTGCTTCTTTTTTATCATAAAAATTAGAAAAAATTCAGAATATTTTTACTAAACCCATCGTAGTGTTTTAATTGTGACGAGCCTAAAACTTTGATATATTCTTGGTAGCTTTTATTAAAATTGGGGGTTTTTTAGATGAAATTAAAGAAAAGTGCCTTACTAGGTTTAATTACAGTATCGAGCATCGCCCTAGTTGCATGTGGGGGAAACGCTAAAAATGCCGATAGCGGTTCAGGTAGTGATGAAAAAGTATTTAGATTTATTGAAAGACAAGAAATGCCAAGTGCAGACCCTTCACTTGCAACGGATGAAGTAAGTTTTGTTGCATTGAATAATGTGTACGAAGGGATTTACCGCTTAGACAAAGAAAGTAAACCTCAACCAGCTGGTGCAGCTGAAATGGCAGAAGTTAGTGAAGATGGTCTGACGTATAAAATCAAATTAAGAGAAGATGCGAAATGGACAGATGACAAGCCTGTAACTGCAGCAGATTATGTTTATGGCTGGCAAAGAACGGTTGATCCTGCAACCGGATCAGAATATGCTTATATGTTTAATTCTGTAAAAAATGCTGAAAAGATCTCTAAAGGTGAAATGAAAAAAGAAGAGCTTGGAATCAAAGCAATTGGGGATTATGAACTAGAAATCAATTTAGAAAAAGCAACGCCATACTTTGATTATCTATTAGCGTTCCCTTCATTTTTACCACAAAGACAAGATATTGCTGAAAAATATGGTAAAGACTATACAACAGCAAGCGATAAAGCAGTTTATAATGGTCCATTTACATTAACTGATTTTGATGGTCCTGGGACAGATACAAGCTGGTCTTACACAAAAAATGACAAATATTGGGACAAAGACACTGTTAAATTAGACAAAGTCGCAATTGATGTAGTAAAAGAAGCACCAACTTCATTAAACTTATTCCAAGATGGTCAAGCAGATGAAGTACCGCTATCTGGCGAACTAGCACAACAAATGAAAAACGAACCGGATTATATCGTTTTAAAAGGTGCCTCAACTTTCTATCTTGAACCAAACCAAAGAGAAGAAAGCTCACCTTACCGCAATGTGAATTTACGTAAAGCAATCTCATATGCGATCGATCGCAAAGCGTTAGTGGATCAAATCTTGGCAAATGGTTCTGCTGTTCCGATTGGTCTTGTTCCAGAAGGTTTAGCTGTTAATCCAAAAACAGATGAAGACTTCGCGAAAGAATCAGGTGACGAAGTTGTATATGATGTTGATAAAGCAAAAGAGTCATGGAAGAAAGCCAAAGATGAATTAGGTATTTCTACGTTATCAGTTGATTTATTGATTGATGACACTGACAATGCTAAGAAGATGGCTGAATATCTTCAAGGCTCATTGTCTGACACACTAGATGGATTAAAAGTATCCGTTAGTCCAGTACCATTCTCTGTTCGTTTAGATCGCTCAAATAAAGGTGACTTCCAAATCGCAGTTAGTGCTTGGGGAGCAGATTACGCTGATCCAAGTAGTTTCCTAGATTTATTTACGACAAACAATTCTTATAACAGAGGACACTATTCAAATCCAGAATATGACAAATTAGTAGATGCTGCTTCAACAACAAATGCAAATAATCCAGAAGCACGCTGGCAAGATATGTTAGATGCAGAAAAAGTGATTATGGGCGATATGGGCGTTATCCCATTGTATCAAAAAGCTGAAGCACATCTTCGTTCTGAAAAAGTCAAAGACGTTGTTTACCACTCAACAGGCGCAAAATATGACTTTAAATGGACATATATCGAAGATTAAGAAACAAGACAAAAAGACTTTTCCAGTCAACTAGCTGGAAGAGTCTTTTTGTCTAGCGAAACGATTCAAAACTATGTATCAGAAATTTTAACTAAATATGGATCATAGATACGCAAAGCTAGAAAATTTGGTATTGAGGGATCCTTGAAAATGAAAGGATATCCGCTAACTTTGACTAAGAAAAATGTGAATATGAAAGAAACCGTAAGCGAAGAAACACCTGAAGAACGTAATTGCATCAAAGAGCCCAAAAAAGACGAGCGGACCATCCACAGCTTCCGATAAATTTATGGATGTATGAAAAAGAAATTAAACGGGGAAAGCCCTATCCAATGTCGAAAATTAGTACAACAAGTAGTTTCATATATAATTTCATCGCAGAAAAAACGGAGTAGATTTTTCTACTCCGAAAAAGTTAAACTTTTTTGGTTCACTTGATTATGAGCGTAGTCTGTATTTTTGATGATTCACATATTTTAAGAATAAGTTAGACAAGGTATCAAGCTAATGTACCATTATTTTCTTGATCCTTAAAGACCTAAGAAAAAATATCTGATACTTCTTTATTTAATGAATTGGCGATATTTAACGCTAAAGAATCAGAAGGTTTGTATTTTCCTTTTTCTATACTTTGGATTGTTTGGATAGAGACATCTACTTTCTGTGCTAACTCTTCTTGTGTGATATTCGTGCTACTTCGTATTTCTTGTAAATTATTTTTGATCAATTTTTTCATGGTCATAAGGCCTTCTTTCTTTTATTTTTATGCTAGTAAAAAAATCGGATAATGAAGTCTTTACTAACAATTTTAACTAAAAAATGGTTTGATTTTCCTTTTTGGTTCTATTCAATAAAGAACGCTAAACTACTGGTAAAAAAACGTATTACAGTTACCGATGATTGCTAGCGTGATTAACTTTCACACAGGTTCTGAATGCTAGAAGTTCATTTATTTGCCTATTAAAAATGGGTATTGATACTATGCGCATATGTCTGATTTTTTTTCGAAATATATTAAATATATACTCTCTAATCATAATGATACCAAATATTAAATGATTTATATACACAATATTAAACTAATTGTTAGATTTTTTAAATTAATAAGTTTTGGTATTAGAAAATGGATGAGTATTGAATAACTGTTTCCTTGTATGAGGGAAAATAAAGGTGGCGAACCTTCTCAACTGTGTTTACTAAAAATAAAGCCATGACAACTGTCACAAACTAACAGCCCTTTCTTTCCGCTCAAAAAACCTCTATAATAATAGTAGAAATTAAAAGAGAAGAGGAAGTTTTTTGCGTATATTATTTATAGGAGACGTAGTAGGATCATTAGGTCGAGAGACAATCACGACCTATTTACCAAAATTAAAGAAAAAATACCGTCCACAAGTCACGATTCTTAATGGTGAAAATGCGGCGGCAGGTCGTGGAATCACAGGTAAGATCTATAAGAAGTTCTTGCAAGATGGTGCAGATGTTGTCACATTAGGAAACCATACTTGGGATAACAAAGAGATTTTCGAATTTATCGACGATGCTAAAAAAATGATTCGTCCGGCTAACTTTCCTCAAGGGACACCTGGACAAGGGATGGTTTTTGTCAAAGTCAATCAACTTGAATTAGCAGTTATCAACATGCAGGCGCGTGTTTTTATGGCGGATATTGATGATCCGTTTCGTAAAGCAGAAGAATTAATCACAGAAGCTCGCAAGCGGACACCATTGATTTTTGTTGATTTTCATGGTGAAACGACGAGCGAGAAGCAAGCAATGGGCTGGTTTTTAGATGGACATGTGAGTGCCGTTGTAGGGACACATACCCATGTGCAGACCAATGACGCTAGGATTTTACCAGCTGGGACAGCATTTTTAAGCGATGTCGGCATGACAGGCCCTTATGATGGGATCTTAGGCATGAAGCGCGGACCGATTATTGAAAAATTTAGGACAGCATTACCAAAACGTTTTGAAGTCATCGAAGAAGGACGGGGTTTATTATCGGCTTGTGTCATTGATATCGACGATCAGACAGGACAAGCGAAGAAAATCGAACCGATTCAGATCAGTGAAGATCGTCCGTTTGTAGAATAGAGTTAGTGGGGATTATCCAAACATAGGATAAGATGAATTTTACGTAGTAGCATGTTATGTTCTCAAAACATTCTTAAAGGGCAGAGTAACCAAAATAAAAGGGTGCTCTGTTCTTTTTATCGACCATTTCAGCTTTTGACGCTATCTTATAAAATAACTTATACTGCTTAGGTGCTATTTTTTTTCGCAAACTGTTGATTCTGCTGGAATTATGTTAAAATAAGTAGACCTATTTTACAATAAAATCTTACCCAGAATAAAGGTGTGAAATCATGGAGCCATCCATTACAGATAAAGAAATAAATGAAGAATTAACCAAATTATTGACCTTGCTTGGCGAGGACGAATTGATCCAGCGTTATAAAGAATTAGAAGAAAAAGTCCAAAATAACGAGAAACTGACCGGATTAGTAGAACAAATCAAAGCCGCTCAAAAAGATGCTGTTCAATTTGCTCATTATGATAAACCAGAAGCAGAAAAAGAAGCAATCAAGCGTGCGGACGAATTAACGAAAGAATTCGATGAACATCCCTTAGTTGTGGCCTATCGCGAGCAATTGATGGAAGCCAACGACCTCTTGCAGCACGTCACAGATATGATCCAATATAGAATCAATGAAGAACTAGAGAAGGAAGGGTAACAATGCCACAAAAAACAAAACACACACCCATGATGGAACAATATTTAGCAATCAAAGACCAATACCAAGACGCTTTTCTGTTTTACCGTTTAGGTGACTTTTACGAAATGTTTTACGAAGATGCGGTTAATGCTTCACAGTTATTGGAATTAACTTTGACTAGTCGGAATCGCAATGCAGATGACCCAATCCCAATGTGTGGAATTCCTCATCACGCTGCACAAGGCTATATCGATACATTGATTGAAAAAGGCTATAAAGTAGCAATCTGCGAACAAGTAGAAGACCCTAAAACCACCAAAGGCATGGTCAAACGAGAAGTTGTTCAGCTCATTACGCCAGGCACTGTGATGACGAGTAAAGGCTTAGGAGCGAAAGACAATAACTATTTAACAGCTATCGTCGAAAAGGAGGGTACATTTGGTTTAGCGTATGTTGATTTAAGTACTGGAGAACTAAAAACAGCTGTTTTAAGTGATGAAGATGCGGTGATTAATGAAGCATCGGCGTTGCAAACGAAAGAAATCGTATTAGGTAGCGAATTATCAGAAACATTGCAACAAACATTAAAAGATCGCTTAAACATTATTTTCTCTGAACAAAACCAAGCAGAAGAAAATGCTGAATTCAGTTTTTTAACAAGTGAACTGACACATCCGCTAGAAGTTGATGTAACAGGCAAATTATTAACATATTTAACTGTGACGCAAAAACGTGGATTGTCACATATTCAAAAAGCAGTAGAATATCAGCCAGATCATTTCTTGAAAATGGATCACTATTCTAAATTCAACTTAGAATTGACCCAATCGATTCGAACTGGACTGAAAAAAGGCACCCTATTATGGCTGCTGGACGAGACAAAAACTGCAATGGGTGGCCGTTTATTAAAACAATGGCTAGATCGTCCCTTAATCCAAGAAAAACAAATTCAAACAAGACAAGAAATGGTTCAATCCTTACTAAATGCTTATTTCGAACGTGTTGATTTACAATCTACATTGACCAAAGTCTATGATTTGGAGCGTTTAGCTGGTCGTGTAGCATTTGGGAATGTGAATGGTCGTGACTTGATCCAGCTGAAAACCTCGTTAGAACAAGTACCATTGGTTCGTGAATTGATTGTAGGAATCAATCAAGGGGAATGGAATGATTTATTATTAGAGTTAAATCCTGCTGAAGACATCGTTGAACTGATCAGTAATGCGATCAACGAAGAAGCACCACTTGCCATTACAGAAGGAAATATCATCAAAGATCATTACAACGAAAAACTAGATGAATACCGTGATGCGATGCGCCATGGCAAACAATGGTTAGCTGAACTAGAAGCCAAAGAACGACAGGAAACAGGCATCAAAACCTTAAAAGTCGGGTTTAATCGCGTTTTTGGGTATTACATCGAAGTCACAAAATCCAACTTAGCAAATCTAGCAGAAGGAAAATACGAACGCAAACAAACTCTGGCGAACGCGGAGCGTTTTATTACGCCGGAACTCAAAGAGATGGAAACCTTGATTTTAGAAGCGGAAGAAAAATCGGTCGATTTAGAGTATCAATTATTCTTAGAAGTTCGCGAACAAGTTAAAGCCAACATCGAGCGTCTGCAAAAACTAGCAAAAACAATTAGTGCAGTGGATGTCTTACAAGCTTTTGCAACAGTCAGTGAACGATACCAATATGTTCGCCCGACCCTAAAAAGCAATAGTAAAGAGCTACATATTGTTGAAGGACGTCATCCAGTTGTGGAAAAAGTGTTAGGGCATCAAGAATATATCCCAAATAGTGTTCATATGAGTAAAGAAAATATTATTTTGTTGATTACAGGACCAAATATGTCGGGTAAAAGTACCTACATGCGCCAGCTAGCACTAACGGTAGTTATGGCTCAAATCGGCTGTTTTGTCCCAGCTGAATCGGCTGAATTACCGATTTTTGATCAGATTTTCACACGAATCGGTGCATCAGATGATCTGATTGCAGGTCAAAGTACGTTTATGGTGGAAATGATGGAAGCCAATCAAGCCTTACGTCATGCCACACCAAACAGTTTGATTTTATTCGATGAACTTGGTAGAGGAACTGCTACTTATGATGGGATGGCGTTAGCACAAGCAATTATCGAATATATCCACAGAGAAGTTAAAGCGAAAACATTGTTCTCAACCCATTATCATGAATTGACCGTCTTAGATGAAAAGTTGAGTGGAGTGAAAAATATTCACGTCGGTGCAGTAGAAAAAAATGGCGAAGTTGTCTTTTTGCATAAAATGATGGATGGTCCAGCAGATAAAAGTTATGGGATCCATGTAGCTAAAATCGCTGGATTACCAAGTGCATTACTAGAGCGCGCTGCGACGATTCTTTCGGCTTTAGAATCAGATGAGCAACCGCTTAAAACAGTTGAATACAAAGATGAGATTAAAGAAGATACGGAACAATTATCATTATTTAAAGAAGTATCGACGGATGAGTTAGGTGTGATTGATACCTTGAAGAAAATCAATTTATTAGAAATAACACCAATGGATGCTTTGAATAAATTGCATGAACTGCAAAAAAGAATTTAAACTAAAAAACTGAGCAAGGAAAGGATCGTATAGATGGGAAAAATCCAAGAATTATCAGAACAACTTGCCAATCAGATCGCTGCTGGTGAAGTAGTAGAACGTCCTGCATCAGTTGTCAAAGAACTTGTAGAAAATGCGATCGATGCTGGAAGTACACAAATCGATATTTTTATTGAAGAAGCAGGACTGAAAACGATCCAAATTATCGACAATGGTGAAGGAATCGCAAAAGATGATATTCTTAGTGCATTTAAACGCCATGCGACAAGTAAAATCCATACAAGAGATGATTTATTTCGCATCCGCAGTTTGGGATTCCGTGGAGAAGCTTTGCCCAGTATCGCGTCCGTTTCAGAAATTGTTATAGAAACAGCTGTGTCTGAAGAAGAGGAAGGTAGTTATGTTCAAATGAAAGGCGGTAAGGTCGAAGAACATCGCCCAGCCGCTTTAAGAAAAGGAACAAAAATCACCGTCTCAAACTTATTTTTCAATACACCAGCTCGCTTAAAATATGTTAAAACGATCCAAACTGAACTTGCCAATGTCGGGGATATCGTCAACCGCTTAGCTTTAAGTCATCCTAATATTGCGTTTCGTTTAGTTCATGATGGCAATAAAATGATGAATACTACGGGAAATGGGGATTTGAAGCAAACGATTGCTGGAATATACGGTATTAGTACGGCGAAAAAAATGCTAAAGATCGAAGCAGAAGATTTGGATTTTAAATTAACAGGCTATGTTTCATTACCAGAAGTTACTAGGGCTAGTCGTAATTATTTGTCAATGATCATTAATGGTCGTTATATCAAGAACTTTGCGTTGAACAAAGCAGTCGTCGACGGTTATGGCTCCAAATTGATGGTTGGCCGTTTTCCTTTGGCTGTATTAGAAATTGAGATGGATCCGTTGTTAGTTGACGTCAATGTTCATCCCACCAAGCAAGAAGTCCGTTTAAGTAAGGAAAAAGAATTGATGGTCTTGATTAGTGATGCGATTCGTGAAGTGTTAAGCCAAGAGCAATTGATCCCAAATGCTGCAGATAACCTTCGCTTTAAAAAGAAAGTCGAACCACAGCCGAAAGTGGAGCAAATGGAAATTCCTTTAACAGAACAAGAGGAAGTAACAAAACCTATTCGCACATCGGGTAGCCTAGGCTATGATTCAACGAGTGGCAACTTTTTTGTTAAAGAAACGACAGCAGAATATGTCCCCCGATCGTCTACGGACAGTGGGGCAAAAGAATCGGAATCTCTGAGTAAAGAGGAGCTTGAAAAAGAAGCGTTGATGGCCCATGCTTTCAGTTCACCTTATGAACCTGAGGCGCATCAGCCATCTGATAATATCCAAACGGCAGAACCAACTAAACTTGCGGAAATACCTCCGCAAAATGAAGAACCCTCGGTTGACGAACAAGTCTATGAAGAAGAATTAAGTCATCATCCAGAATTTGATTTTTCCGCAACTGGAGCTCAAAATGACTTAAATAAAGTGTTGAATAAGTTGTCGGATGAACGTCCGAAAGAACGGTTTCCAGAACTAGAATATTTTGGTCAGATGCATGGCACTTATCTGTTTGCTCAAAGTAAAGATGGTTTATATATCATCGATCAACACGCAGCTCAAGAACGTATCAAATATGAGTATTTTAGAGAAAAAATCGGTGAAGTCACGAACAATCTACAGGAGCTATTAGTGCCAATCGTGATCGATTATCCAAATAGTGACGCGCTAAAAATCAAAGAACAAAAAGAAACTTTAGCAGAAGTTGGCATTCATTTAGAAGATTTTGGTCAAAATAGTTTTATTGTTCGGGCTCATCCAACGTGGTATCCAGCGGGTGAAGAAGAAACAATCATCCGTGAGATGATCGATATGCTTTTGACAACAGGGTCTGTTAGTGTAAAAAAATTCCGTGAAGCCACAGCGATCATGATGAGTTGTAAACGGTCGATCAAAGCGAATCATTATTTAAATGAACAACAAGCGCGTGTCTTATTGAAGGATCTTGAGACTTGTGAGAATCCATTTAATTGTCCTCATGGTCGTCCTGTTTTGATTCATTTTACAAATTCAGACATGGAAAAAATGTTTAAACGTATTCAAGACCCACACTAAAAAACATAGGAAGAAGGTTTTATCCTAATGGCAGTTATTTTAGCCTCTCAATCGCCTCGCAGACGTGAGTTGTTGAGCCGAATTATCCCTAATTTTGATATTGTGCCAGCTGATATCAATGAAGAAGTCAAAGGGTATTTTACCCCAATGGACTACGTTTTAACGATGGCGGCGCAAAAAGCAGCACATATTGCCAAACAATATCCAAATGATTTAGTGATCGGTTCCGATACAATCGTCACAATTGATAATGACATATTAGGAAAACCCACTTCCAGAGAGGATGCTTTTCGGATGCTGCGTCAACTAAGTGGCAGAACACATAAAGTTTATACAAGTGTCGTATTAATGAAAGATGATCAAGAATCTTCGGCTACAGTTCCTGCTACAGTAGAATTTTACGATTTGACGGACGAAGAAATCAATCGCTACCTAGATACAAAAGAATACACAGATAAAGCTGGAGCCTACGGGATTCAAGAGCAAGGTGCTTTATTGGTTAAAAGTATTCAAGGTGACTACTATTCGATCATGGGCTTGCCTATTGCGACTCTGTACCGAATGCTACCAGCCTTTGACGTGTAACTGAACGATGAAAGAAGGAAACAACAAATGAAATGTTCACAAACAAGAGCCATTCAAACACATATGATCACGTATCCTCATTTAAATTTTCATAAAACCTTATTTGGTGGTCAACTAATGGCATGGCTGGATGAAACGGCTGGGATCTCAGCTGTTCGAATATCTAGAGCGGCAATCGTAACGGCATCTGTCGATCATTTAGACTTTTTAGCCCCTTTAAAAGCAGACCATTCAGTCTGTATCGATGCATACGTATCAGGAGTAGGTACGCGCTCGATGGAGATATTTGCCAAAGTGATCGGGGAAGATTTATTCACGGGAGAACGCTATCTAGCTGGAACTTGTTTTATGACCTTTGTCGTACCTAAAGGAGCGAGCTTGCCAAAAACAATCGAGCCAGAGACCAAAGAAGAACGTTTTATCTGTCAAGGATATGAAGCCAGAAAACAATTCAGACAAGCCAAGCGACAAGAAAGTATTGATTTAGCCGAAAATGTCGATCTGGATATTCCTTGGAACTAAAAGTCGACTTGAACACTTATTTTCTAAACAGAAAATGAGTGTTTTTTTCTTAATAATGCTATGATAGGACTAACTAAAAAGTAAGGGTGTGATTTGTCATGGAAAAACCATCAAAAGAAGAGTTGAAAGAAAAGCTATCCGATATCGAATATGCCGTAACGCAGGAAAATGCAACTGAACGACCTTTTACTGGTAAATATGATGACTTTTACCAAGAGGGGATTTATGTTGATGTGGTCAGTGGCGAACCACTTTTCAGTTCAACAGATAAATATGATGCAGGCTGCGGTTGGCCAGCTTTTACTAAGCCAATTGAAAAACAAGGTGTCAAAGAAAATTCAGATTTTTCTTTAGGAATGCGTCGTGTTGAAGTACGGAGTAAAGAAGCCGATTCCCATTTAGGCCATGTTTTTACAGATGGGCCACAAGAGCAAGGTGGTTTACGCTATTGTATCAATGCAGCAGCTTTACGGTTTATTCCGGTAGACGAGCTAGAAAAGGCAGGCTACGGGGACTATCAAACCTTATTTAAATAATAGGAAAGCCTATCTAAGCAGATTAAAATTGCTTAAATAGGCTTTTTTTATTTCCTTCATAAAACAATTGCTATTTGCCTTAATTTCTAGTATTATGAAAACATTCCGAAAATTAGAATTAGGAAAGAAAATAATTATTTATTGAGGAGAATAAAATGAAAAAAGTAAATATGAGGAAATTAATCAGTGTGATGATGCTGTCTACTCTAGTTTTGGCAGCTTGCGGTGGTAAGACTGATTCTGCAGATAGTAGTAACGATAGTAAAAAAGCGAGTGGGGAACAGCTTTTTAAATTAGTAGTCCAACAAGAAATGCCAAGTGCAGATTTATCAGTTGCAACCAATACAATTAGTTTTTCAGCTTTGAACAATGTTTATGAAGGGTTATATCGTTTAGATGATAAAAGTAAACCACAGCCAGCTGGTGCAGTTGAGTTGGCAAAGAAAAGTGATGATGGATTGACCTATACATTTAAACTTAGAGAAGACGCTAAATGGTCAAATGGTGATCCTGTGGTAGCGGCAGATTATGTCTATGGTTGGCAACGAACAGCAGATCCTAAAACAGCAGCAGAATATGCTTATATGTTTGAATTAGTTAAAAACGGTACCGATGTTTCTGCTGGTAAGAAAAGCTTGGATGAGTTAGGGATCAAAGCAATTGGGGATCATGAATTAGAAGTAACGTTAGAACAAGAAACGCCATACTTTGATTATTTATTGGCCTTCCCATCCTTTTTCCCACAAAATAAAAAAATCGTCGAAGAAAAAGGCAAAGACTATGCAACAACTAGCGACGCATCCGTTTATAACGGCCCATTTACGTTAACTGATTTTGACGGACCTGGAACAGACACCGAATGGTCGTATACAAAAAATGATCAATATTGGGATAAAGACGCAGTTAAGTTAGATAAAATTGAAGTAACAGTGGTTAAAGAAGCACCTACATCATTAAATCTATTCCAAGATGGTCAAGCAGACGATGTCATTTTAAGTGGAGAATTAGCAAAACAAATGGCGGATGATCCAGAACTTGTGATTGAAAAAGATGCTAGAACGTCTTATCTTGAATTCAATCAAAGAGATGCGAATTCACCGTACCACAATGAAAACTTACGTAAAGCAATTTCTTATTCAATCGACCGCGATGCATTAGTTGACCGAATCTTAGGAGATGGTTCGATTGCTTCTACTGGTCTTGTACCAGCTGGAATGTCATTCTCACCCACAAGCAATAAAGACTTTGCGGATGAAAATAAAAATGTGTTGACACATGACACCAAAAAAGCCAAAGAATACTGGGAAAAAGCAAAACAAGAATTAGGCATTGATTCATTCAAATTTGATATCGTGGGTGATGATACTGATTCTACCAAAAAAGTACTAGAATATATCCAAGGCGCAGTGAAAGAAACACTTGATGGTGTAGACGTGACCGTTACAAATGTGCCCTTTACCGTTCGATTAGATCGCGGTAAAAATGGTGACTTTGAAGTGATCATGGGCGGTTGGGGAGCTGATTATGCAGACCCAAGCAGTTTCACTGATTTATTTGTAACAGGTGGTTCATATAACAGAGGGCGCTACTCAAATGAAACATACGATGAATTAGTCAAAGCTTCAGGTAGTAAAGACGCCTCTGATCCAGAAAAACGCTGGACAGATATGGTAGAGGCCGAAAAACTATTGATGAACGAGATGGGCGTTGCACCAGTCTATCAAAAAGCAGAAGCACACATGCGTAGTAAAAAAGTCCAAGGCGTAGTAGCTCACGGAGCTGGTGCGCGATACGATTATAAATGGACTTACATTTCTGAATAAAAAGTAAAAGAGGGCGAAGGTGTAACTCGTAGAGATATACCCCTACCTCATCATATGACCAGTACGAATGGAAGCATAGTTCGTATTGGTTTTTTTATAGTTAAATAAGATGCTTTTTTTCAAGCTACTGATTTCCTTTAATCTGTGCTAAAATAGAAACATATGTGCGTGTGATGCGCAAGCAAGGTTTCAAGAAAGGTGAAATTATGTACGAGTATATTATTGGTAAAGTGACGTTTATCAGTCCATATTATATTGTAGTAGAAACAAATGGAATTGGCTATCAAATTTCTGTAGGAAATCCCTATCTTTATTCTGGAAAAACGGATCAGCAAACTAAAATTTATGTCCATCAAGTCATTCGTGAAGATGCCCACTCTTTATATGGGTTCAGTGATTTAGATGAAAAACAACTCTTTTTAAAGTTGATTAGTGTCTCAGGAATCGGACCTAAAAGTGGTTTAGCAATCATGGCTTCAGAAGATCACGGTGGGTTGATCAATGCGATCGAGAGTGAAGATGCTGCTTATCTAACAAAATTTCCTGGTGTGGGTAAAAAGACTGCACAACAAATGGTACTTGATCTTAAAGGGAAATTAGGAGAGCTAGAAACGTCAGATGCTGCTGTTGAAGCGATGGCTAAAACACCAAATACGCCATCAGCAAATCAGTCGCTGACAGAAGCATTAGAAGCGTTGAGTGCGTTAGGTTATAGTGAAAAAGAAATCAAACGTATCACGCCGAAATTGGAAGAATTAGGTACACAAGCGACAGATGAATACTTGCGCAATGCATTGAAATTTATGATGAAACGCTAAGGAGGAATCGTTATGACAGAAGATGAAAGACTACTTTCCGCTCAAACAAGTGAAGGGGAAGAGTCCTTGGAAAAGTCGCTACGTCCGCAATTTCTCGAACAATACATTGGGCAAGACAAAGTCAAGCAAGAGCTTACGATTTATATCGAAGCTGCTCGCAATCGGGAAGAAGCCTTAGACCATACGCTTTTATACGGTCCACCTGGGCTGGGTAAGACGACGATGGCAATGGTGATCGCCAACGAAATGCATGTTAATATCCGAACGACGAGTGGACCAGCAATTGAGCGAGCAGGGGACTTAGTCGCGATATTAAACGAATTAGAACCAGGAGACGTTTTATTTATTGATGAAATCCATCGCTTACCTCGTGTAGTAGAAGAAATGTTGTATTCTGCAATGGAAGATTTTTATGTAGATATCATGGTGGGACAAGGAACAACAGCTCATCCAGTTCATTTTCCATTACCTCCGTTTACCTTGATAGGAGCCACGACAAGAGCTGGGATGTTATCTGCGCCACTTCGTGATCGCTTTGGCATTATTTCACATATGGAATATTATGAAACACAAGATTTAAAAGAAATCGTATTACGTTCAGCTGATATTTTCCGAACGGAGATCGTAGAAGAAGGCGCTTTTGAAATTGCACGACGTTCTCGTGGCACACCGCGAATCGCGAATCGCTTACTAAAACGTGTCCGTGATTTTGCCCAAGTACAGTCGAATGGCACGATCAACCGTGAAATTGCAGACCAAGCATTGACCTTATTGCAAGTTGATCATCAAGGATTGGATTATGTCGATCAAAAATTATTAAAAACAATGATTGAATTATACGGCGGTGGTCCTGTCGGATTAAGCACAATAGCGGTCAATATCAGTGAAGAAACTGAAACGGTAGAGGATATGTATGAACCGTATTTAATTCAAAAAGGATTTATCAAGCGTACGCCAAGAGGTCGAATCGCAACCGTATTAGCCTATGAACATTTTGGTTATGAATCGTATTATCAAGAATAATGAGGGGGAACAGAGGTGCTTGTTACTTTTGTTCCTCCCTCATTTTTTTAGTTTTTATTATAAGAGTAACTAAACTTTGTGAGTAGACTTGATTCCACGATGTTCTTTCTCCTATCTTTTTAGGGTCATAAAGAAAGCTTCTAGTTCGGCTGCAATATTTGCTTGGTCAAGTATCTTCAATGTATTCAATGCCCAAAGAACTTTTTTTCTCCAGCGATAGTGTCTCCCTGACAAATAGCAAAGAGTCCACTGTAATAGAGAAAGACGATTCGAAAAAAGCTGCTGGTAAATTCTTTACTCAGTTCTTCCAACCAACCTAATGCCTGTGAAATGTCAGCCCATTCTTGTTTACGAAACAATGTTGGCAATAGGTTCGCGAGTAGAGACGCGTAGACTGGGACTGCTCGATCGTATGATTGGTAGTGAGGGAGGGATTTTAGTAGTAGCTTAAAAAAGAAAAGTTGCTGTTCTTGGTTAAACATATCAGCATTGTTGCTAAATAAGAGAATTTCTTGTAATGACCAACTTTGAACATTCATCAAATAATGACTAAGGATTTGGATATCTTCAGGATTGCCCTGCCAATTCTAAAAATTTTTATGGCTCTCAAAATAGCTGAGAGACTGGATTCTTAAACGTAGTTCTGCCTGACGTACAAGGGTCAAAGCAGTAGGGTCGGTGAGGTGCAATTGGGTTTGGTACATTTTTTCTAAAGCTTGAATATCATGGCGATTGGCCGCGTGAGAAAAATTGTTGATATATTCATTTTCTTCCCGTAATTGATACTCATTATGAATATAAAAAAATTCGTCGCTATCTACCATTAAGCGGTCTAAAATCTGCATAAATAAAAAGAGTGATATATCATGCTTTCCTTGTTCAAATTCAATAGCATAGGATTTTGTTATGATCTCGTTATATACTTCTTTTTGACTATATCCTTTATTTAAACGAATTTGTCTGACAGTTAGCCCATAATTTTTCCTTTATTCAGCACCTCCTAAAGCTAGTTTAGCTTGTTTTTCTACAGGTATCAAAAGGTTGGATTCCGTCAGGTCTTATATATGAGACTAAATCAATTAAAAACATGAAAAGTGATTATTATCTAAACAGCGGAAGTGATTTGCTTGTAAACTAGGCGAATCATTTGTTTGCTACAAAGATAAAAACTATACTAAAAGAAAATAACCTTAAGGGCGTGGAGAAAATGCAAGAATTATTTGATCGAAAAGTAAAATTAGTTCCAGCAATTGTTTCGTTATTATTATTAGGAGGTGCGTTTTATTCATTATTGAACACGGCATTTATTTTGAATTTTTGTATGATTCTCGTTGCAGGATTAGTAGGAATGTACTTGATGTATGGTGTGGAAGGCATTAAACAACTTTATTCCCCACTAAAAAAAGGATCAGTTAAAATTATAATGATTGCATACGTTTTAAGTTGGGTAACGGCTCTCTTGGCAAACGTTTTAGCCGGAGCGATTGGACAGCCGACTGCTGCTAATCCAATCGTAGATGAATTTAGTCATGGCTTGGTACCGGCGCTTACTTTATTAGGTAAAACGTTATTCATGCTTGCAGGAGAGGAAATCATTACGACGATTCCACTGATTTTACTAGTTCATATAGCACTGCAGTATAAAGTTGAACGAAAAACAGCTATCATTGGTTCAGTTATTTTAACAAGTCTTATGTTTGGGTCACTACATTTATCAACGTATGATTGGAATTGGTTCCAATGCTTGGTTGTGATTGGGTTGACTCGCATCCCTTTTACATGGGCGACATTAAAAACAAATTCAATCTGGGCGGGTACAATCATTCATATCGCTTTTGACTGGTTGATTTTTATAGGTGTTATTTTGGGGACTTTAGCACACTAACATACTATTATTATCATCGAACATATCATGTTAGAGCTATACCAATAGTTGGTATGGCCTAACATTTTTTTGCATTAGATGCAAATGATATACCTTGTCACAGAAGAAGTGAGTGTTTGATTAGAAAAAAAATCATATCATTTGCACAAAATATTTTAAGCTTTTATAGTTGATAGTGTACCAATTAGTAAAAATAATAAACGAAAGGATGGAAATTATGGAAAAGAATACGAGAAAAAAAGGGTTTGTATCGTACTTAACGACACAAGATGAAGCAGGGGTAAATATCTCTTGGGGGGCAATCATAGCAGGTCTAGTTTCCTTCTTTGCGATTTTCTTTACCTTAAGTTTAATTGGTTCAGCAATTGGTTTTGGTATTGTTAAGCCAACAGCGGATAATCCGTTAGATGGTGTAGGAATGGGCCTTATTATTTGGACAGTGGTGACATTTGTTCTTTCATTATTTTGTAGTGGATTTATTGCAGGGGTAGCAGCACGCAGAGTAGGCTTAGTTCATGGTTTTCTAACATGGGCAACAAGTGTCTTGGTATTATTGGCTATCCTATCTTATACAGCAATCGGAGCATTTTCAGCAATAGGTTCTCTATTTGGGAATATCGCTTCAGCAACTGGCAGCACTGTGGAAACTGTAGCTTCAGGCACATCTGATGCGATCAGTAAAGGATTTGATAAAGTGACAGATGGGGTTCAATCAGTGGATACGACAGAACTTCAAGGACAAGTTAAAAAAGTCTTATCTGATACTGACGTAAAAGAAATACAACCAGATTATTTGAAAGATCAAATGAAAGAAGCGACAGATGAAATCACGGATGCTGGAAAAGAAATCATCAAAAATCCTGATAACTCTGATAAAATCTTCAAAGATACTGCAGATTCTTTAGAAGCAAAAGCGAAAAAAATCGGTGATTCAGTTGATCGCCCAGCAATCGCAAACGCAGTAGCAAAAAATACAGATTTATCGCAAGAAGAAGCCGAACAAGCAACAGATAATATCTATAATGAACTACAAAAAGCGTCTAAAGAAACACAAACACAAATCGAAAATGCTAAAACAAGTCTAGAAGATGCAAAAGAAGACTTGGATAAAAATATCAAAGAAGCTAGACAAACTGCGGAAGATGCTTCAAATACAGTAGCAAAAGCGTCTATCTGGGGCTTTGTAGCTATGGTTCTTGGGATGATCATCACTTCCCTAGCTGGTTTATGGGGATCTAATTTAGTGAAAGACCCTGTAACTGAAAGTAAATTGTAAAAGTATTCGTTAATAGAACTCTATAAAAAATAGGCTGGACAGAAGAGATTGCTTCTGCCCACACCGTTTATTCGCATTTAGGGTGTGAAACAAAAGTGATTTACTTTCGTCCCACACCCTTCAGACTGTAGACAGACTCCTACATTAGGAGTTTATCTACAGTTTTTTTATACTAATTTATATAAACTATTTTGGAAGTGATTCTAATGATGAAAAAACAATTTGTTGAAGGAAGAAACCAATCCGCTAGGTTAACGCTTGATGATCTTGGACTAAAAGATTGACGCTACAATTTAGTTTGATTTCATTCACCTCATTGTAGAATCTATGTATTCGGCTTGTTCTTGTCCCAGTGTTGATACAGTGAACATGATCAATCAATACTTGTTTAGTATTCGTTCTATGAGACAGAGAATCAAAGAAATTAACGAAAATAGTGCTTATTGTTGGCTTTTCGTCTGTTCTTCGAAGGAGCCTGAAACATAACCTTTTTAGTTATGTCCCAGGCTCCTTCGAAGATTTAGAAAAACTACTTAATTTAAAGCTTGTTTTCTTACGGAAGACAACGTTATCTACAGCCTGATAACCAACTCCCTTTTTGTTGAGTATGTACGATTGATATGTTCTTCGTTTTTTTTATACTACGTAAATAAGTGTAAATACTATGCATTGGAACCCACAAAAGAGTTTTTATTTGTTTTAAATCAAAAAAAAGGATAATGGATACTCTTTATAAGAGGAAACTATTTATTTTCTATTATTATTATATCTGTTAAATGATTAAAAACAACCCTTTTTTTAATTTTCTTCTTACTTTTTTCAAAAAAGAAGAGTTTTTAACTAGATAATTACACTTTTTATTGAACGTCAAATAAGCCGTCAATTTAGAAAGGATGAATATTATGGCACGTAAAGGTGAAAATATTTATAAGCGAAAAGATGGACGCTGGGAAGGGCGTTATAAAAAAGGACGAAAAAAGAATGGTCAATTGAAGTATGGCTATATTTATGGGCAAACATATGCAGATGTTAAATACCGTCTCTATACCTACAAATTGCATTATCATGCGCTCATTCAGCAACAAGGAGAAAGTGGCTTTTCTTATGAAGAATGGACTCTTATCTGGCTTTCCCAACAACAATCTACCGTTAAAGTATCTACCTATACAACCTATCTCTATAAGTTAAAGAAATACATACTCCCGTCAATCGGAAACTGTCCATTGAATCAATTAACGCACGAAACTGTTCAAAATCTTGTGAATAGTTGGCTTCAGTACGGTCTCAAAGCTTCAACCATCCATGTTTTGTACCAACTAGTAAAAAAAACATTAAAAGATGCGACAGAACAAAACTATTTAAAGCAAACGCCCTGTACAAAAATTCGATTACCAAAAAAAAGACAAGTACGTGTACGTGCTATGACAAAAAAGGAACAACATGTGCTAGAAAGTTGTGCGAAGGGGCTTCCCTTATACAAAGGATTATCTGTTTTATTGGCTCTGAATACAGGACTAAGAATAGGGGAAATTGCAGCATTACGTTGGACTGATATAGATTTGAAGCAGCGAATGATTCATATAACTCAAACCTTTCAACGCGTATCGTTAGAAGGTGGAATAAAAAAAACGCAACTGCTCATGGATAGTTCAAAAACAGAAAGTTCTAATCGAGTGATCCCTATTAGCACAACGTTATATAAATACCTAAAAAAGTGGAAAAAGAAGGCGCCTGGGAGTTATGTATGCTCCAATAGTGAACTGCCGAGTGAACCTCGCTTACTGACCTACTATTTCCATAAAATACGAAAACAATGCGGATTTGAGCATCTTCATTTTCATCAGTTAAGACATACGTTTGCGACACGTTGTATAGAAACAAGCTCAGATATTGTGTCGCTGAGCCGTTTGTTGGGTCATACGTCTACAAAAACAACATTGGATATTTACGCCGATTCTATGGTCGAAAGTCGAATAAAAGTTATCACAAATATGAGTAAAGCATTGCAATAAAAAGTAAAAAATACTAATCATTTATAAATAAGTAAAACAAACGAATGTAAACGCTTTCTTCAAGTGTGGAATTTTTAAATAGATAATGAAAGATACTAGACTCTACTCGAATAGAGTCTAGTTAGTTGTCGTCACTTTTATTTATACGCCGTCAATCATCGTCACAAGTAGGCACAAAGTAGTATATCTGGAGGGCTTAATGGTTATTTACGTAGTATAAAAAAAACGAGGAAATCTTTTTCAAACGTCTCTTCTATATAACTATAATTTAGTTGAAATTGGAATTAAAAGGACTTGTTTGTTTACCAACAAATAATTAAAAAGATGACATATAGAAAGGAAGAGGAAGACATGCTTCATTTAGGCATTGTAGGCCAAACAAATTTAACTGATAAATGGACACATGAGTGTAAGAATAACCTCTATGATCTTATTGAAGTGAAAGACAAAGAACAGCTCGCTTACTTAGATGGCGTAGTGATTCCAATGGGAACGACAGAGCAATTAAGTCAAGTTATTGACTGGATAATTGCTTGTCGAATCAATCCAGCGGTTTTCATTTGGGTGTTCTCCGAAGTACCACTTGAAACAGAGAAAAAAATTATGATGAGTATAGGTGCGACAAATGTGATAGCTATGCCAGAAACCTTTACGTATCTATCAATGAGTATAGAGAATACGTTCGTTCGATTAGGAAATAAATATAAGGAGAAGTCAAAAAAAGAGAAAGAGACATCACGAGTAATTCAACTGAATGAACTAAATCAGTCTGTAGTTGTAAATGAAGTAGAGAAAGAGTTGACTCGAAACGAGTACAAGGTGTTGTCATTACTCTATGAAAAACCAAATACTACTGTATTATACAGCACCCTAGCAAAATCGTTGTGGCCGGGAAAGGAATTTAACATTTCACGTATAGCCAATATTGTATGCCATATAAGGAATAAAATAGGAAAGAACGATACCTGTTCTATTGCGACAATCCGATCAAAAGGATATATGTTTCGCTTGAATAACTCTTGATAAAACAGATATTGAACGTCTATGTGTTCCGGGAATTTGATTAAATAGAGAGTATTTCAGGAGACATGTTTTTTTATGTAAGGGGGGTGATACTATTTTTTTAGAAGAAACCATGTCGTACATAAGAGAGGAGGAATAAAATGAAAAGAAAAAAAACTATTTTTTTTCTAGTGGGTTTGATTACATCATTATGTGTGTATCTATATTTAGGTGCGCCACTGATTAAAGCAGATGAAATGACTCAGTCAACTACAGAAATGTCTGCAGCTATAAAATCATCTGAAACAAGTATGTCTAAGGAAAACGATACAACGATAGATTCCGAACAGAGTATGAAAGAACCAATTCAACCAAGAATGGAAAATATTGAAGCCTATGAACTTACTGCGAATGGTACGGGAATTGTTGCTAAAAATATAGCAAAAACGATGACAGATATCCAAGGTTACAATGGCGATATTGCCGCAATCAAACAAATGATTCTCAAAGAGACAGGTGCCAAAGCATATGGGTTATCCGGGGGATCTGTAGTGGATGTCACAGACAGTATCCAAGTATCTGACTTAAAGGGACTAGAGACCGTTTCATCGAATGATTTGCAAGAATTTCATTTAACGCTAACAGTACCGGAGACTCAGTCAGGAACAGGTAGTGCGTTGAGTAGTGACGTCATCGTATACATTGGAAATGTTGCAAAGGTAAGTAATTGGAGTCAATTAGATGCTGCTCTAATGAGCAATACGGTAACAATCGTTGATGTGCAAAGTTCTATGACAAATACGGCGACTGGTAGAGCAGACCGCAATCTTTCAGACAATCGGCCCAATTATGTATTACTAGGGAATGGCTATTCGCTCGATTTTATAGGCTATTCCTATAGATGGGGCACGAATACATCCATCGTGCACAAAGCAGTGGTCGATAACGTTGACCTATATGGCGGACACTACTATGGACCAGTGACAATGTGGGATCGAAATGCCTATGGTTCAAGTATTACGTACCGCAATGTAAATTATACTGGATCACAATTGACCGCTTCTTTCCAAGCTGTTCTGCGCTTTGAAGGGAAAAATGTGATTAAATCGAAAGCTACTCAGTATACATCCTATAATGGGACAGTCCGAAATATGGCTGATACAAACCAATCTGGTTTGGAGTCACACACCCTAGTGTTTGCCTCTAATACAGATACGACTATTGAAGCAGAAAACGGAGACGGTGTGATTTTAGGTAGTTGGTATTCTGACTGGGATACGGTCGCTACTATTCAACCGTCATTAACACTTGAAGAGAATGCCACCGCCACGATTCGTACATTAGGCAATACAGGGGAAACCAACTCTTGGCAAACAAATGGAGGAAGTATTCCGTCCGTCATCAGTGTACAAAGAAATGGAAAAATCGACGTTGGGAAAAATGCTAATCTAAATGTTGAAACGGCTGATGGAACGACACGTGTACCAGTTCGTTTGGGTTATCAGGCAGCAACATCGCAATGGACGACGAGTATCAATCTTGAAGACAGTAGTAACTTCAATGTAACGATCAATGGACCAATCAGTAACACTAATTCTCGTGCAGGATTCATGCTTCAACAAAATTCAGCAATCAATGTGGGAGATAATGCAGAGATGGTCATCAATGCCAATCAAATGACCACTGGAGCACCGGTTATCTCGATGGGGCAAAATGCCAAATTTGATGTCGCCCAAAAAGGGAGTCTCGTCTTGAACAAAAACGGAGGAACTGGTCGTCTTTTGGATCTTTCAACGGGATCGAAATTCCAAGTAAAAGACCAAGGTGTGACGAAATTCATCTCTACTAATGAAGGGGCCTCTACCAGTTCAATGATTTATGGTGGAAGTGGGTCATCCTTTATCATTGGTGATAAAGGAACATTTGAGTCTGTGATAAAAGAGGGTACAGGCGTAAGGAATATGTTGGATTTTGGTAGTAACACGACATTCCAGTTTTCAAACGCACAAAAAATCGATTTGGACTCACGTGGCAATACTAACGTAAATCTGATTAATATGACAAATCCAGGTACGTTTACTGCGGATATCCAAGAGGTTTCTGCTTGGAGTAAAGCAGATGCTAGCCAAGCAACGCCAACTTTCCATTGGACACCAATGTATGGTATGTCAATCAAGTACAATGGTACTACTACAACAAGTGTAGTAGGAAATAGTATTACTAACGCTATTCAGAAAAGCTTTGTAGATAATTATCGGACAGAGAACTTTTCTAGAATCGTATACGACTATATTCCAGATGTTCTTGTAGGATTTGACCAACCAAGCGACAATAAGACACTGGAAAGTGGACAAAAACTAACGGGAACGGTCAATAATAATGCATTGATGCTCTTTTATCTTGTAACGGACGAAAGTGATCCAAGTACAGATGTACTATTGACAACACCTACTGTTACCTCTCCTATAGAAGGAGATACCCGTAAATTTAATACGATCGCCGATAATAATGGGAAATTTACATTTGATTTACCAAGTAGTGTAACGTTAAAAGCAGGCCAAAAAATCAAAGCATACGCTTGGTTAGATGGTAAAGACAGCTATGCACTTCAAACGGTCGCAGATAAAACACCGCCCGAAGGAGAATCTGTCAACTATCAGGTTGCGTTGAACGGCCCAACACCAACAGCAGATAAATTCGTAAAAAATCCGACTGATTCCAATCCAACGCCACAAAACTTCACGTATGCATTTAATGCTGAAACACCACAATCAATGGTCGATGGCTTTATGAGTCAAATTGGCGAACATACAGTGAAAGTGGATTTATTCGATGAAGCAGGCAATGAGACGACCATCGTATCAAAACTTACAGTGAATAAAGTGATAGACGGTTCTGATTTTAATGCACCGTATAAGGACATTCGTGACTTATCCGATGATCAATTAAAAAGCTATATCCTTGAGCATAGTCAATCAACGGCGTATAAAATTAGTGATGGGCAGAAAACAGATATCAGTTCTTTAATAAAAGTAACTGATTTTGGTGGATTGAATGAGACTGAAAATCTTCGACCTAAAGCATATCCGGTAACATTGACGGTGAAAGCAGCAGATTCAGGATTAGCAACAGATATCTCAATAACGATCAATGTGACGGTTGTTGACATGGATGCTGTATTACGTGTTGAATTTGTGAATGAAGCGAATCAAGTGCTTTCAGGTTACACAGTAACTATCAATACGATAGTAGGCAATACCGTAGACTTAACGACAAATGATGCCGTTCAAACCCAAGTAGAAAATGTCACCGCTGCAGGGTATGACATCGCGGAACGTCCAGCCAACGAGAACGCAATCACAATCGATAATACGGCAGTTACTGTACAGTACAAGCTGCAAGGAGTCTTAAGTCTGACATCCGTGCCCAATGCCCTTGATTTTGGAACCTTGACATACGATGCAAGGACTAAACGCGTGGAAGATCCGTCTTTTGACGAGCAATTAGTCGTAACGGATACACGAGCAGATTCTAAAAATGGTTGGCGTATGACCGCATCTTTATCTACACCAATGCGCAATAGTGAAGGACAAGAATTGATTAATGCCTTGCGCTATATGAATCAAGGCAAAGAAACAATATTATCTCAGGATGCACAGGTGATTTACACTAATACTAAAGGTACAGCGGGTAGTTATGCCATCAGCGATGGTTGGGGTAAAACATCTGATACAGACGGGATAAAACTTCAAATCAATTCCTCTGATACGGTATATACGGGAGATTATGTCGGCGTCATTACATGGAAAGTGATGGCTGGACAACCATAAAAGGAGAGAGGGAAATGAACTATTCACGCATTATCTTGTTCGGCTGTTCTCTGCTTCTATGGGTGGGTACAATAGTTTCTGGACCCATTGTCCAAGCTAAAGAGGGGACTGGCGGTCAAGTCAGTACGACAGGTAAGATTTCTTTTTATGAAGAAGTGACTGAACCCAGCAGCTCTGCTCCAGTGGAATCAAGCACAGCGAAGCCGATTAAACCCATTGGGAACTTTCCTAGTACTGGGGAACAAATTCGAACGTACAGTTTGATTTTAGGCGGTATGATCCTTTTATTCCTTCTCTTACTCTTTTTACGGAAGCGTAGGAAGGAGGAGCGGGAATGAGCGTAACAAAACAAACTTTTTTACTCAGTATGGTACTAATTATCGTGCTTTTCAGCAGTACGTTCAATTTGACTGCTAACGCAACACCTGCATCGTTAAATCAATCTGGAACTGTTTCAGTTGAAGGGAGCGTAGTGACGAATCCAATCGACCCTGAAAATCCAGGAGTACCTATTGATCCAGGACCAGGTCCGTCTACAGAAGGACCACTACGTATCGACTATGCATCATCTCTGGATTTTGGCGAAAGCAAAATCAGTAAAGGTACGCGTAAGTACAATGCATTAGCACAACAGTTTTTTGGAGAAACTGGACCTAGAGGTAGTTATATCCAAATTACGGATCAACAAGCGGATTCCTCTGGTTGGACACTACAAGTTAAACAAGAAACACAGTTTACCAATCAGATTATTCAAAATAAAAAGGAACAAGAACTCAAAGGAGCCGTTCTTTCCTTAGATAAAGGATGGGCGAATTCTAGCGGCACTAGCGAAGCACCAACGGTGACGCGTGAAACGATTGCGTTGAATTCTATCGGTTCAGCCTATGAAGTAGCGACAGCGCGAGCTGGCAGCGGAAAAGGGGTTTGGACCATCGCATTTGGAGCGTCAGATACCAATACGAATAATCAACCACATACCTTGAGCCCTGTAGTGGATGCTTCAGGTAAACCAGTAATAGACCGTACTTACAACAAACCGGTCTATCATAATTCAGCAATCACTTTAACTGTACCAGAGTCGACGGTTATTTATCCGGTCGAATATCAAACGGAGTTAACTTGGATATTAGCCAAGTTGCCTTAATAGATTACACACATTTTAGGAGGAAAAACAATATGAAAGCAAGAAGTCTTTGTACAACAACATTAGCAGCAATCTTAGGAGTAGCGGTGGTAGGAACGGCATCCCCTGCTTTGGCGGCACCAACAGAATTAAGTTCAACAGGAAATGTAACTGTAGAAGAAGGAACAGCCGGTGGTGGTGACCAAGGAACGGTCGATCCAGAAAATCCTGATCAAACATTACCAACTCCAGATCCAGACTCTCCAGGAGAAAATACAAACCCAGATACTGGTTCCCTAGTGATTGAAAAAACAACAAATTTAGACTTTGGAACAATTAAAACATCAGCGAATACTGTAACAAGTTTTGCGAAACCAATGAGTTTTGAAAGTGGTGCGAAAAAGCGTGGCGCATACGTACAATGGGCAGATGTTCGTGCGGGAGGAACATACGGTTATACAGTGACCGCTCAATTATCAAGCCAATTCAAAGATAGTACAGGAACAAACGTATTGACAGGGTCAACAATTGATTTCAGTAACGGATTACTTGCGGCACAAGGCGACAATACAAATACAGTACCATCAAGCGCACAAACTGCTTTTCAACTAACGGAAACAGCGAACGATGCAAAAACAATCGTAACGGCAAGCAAAGATAAAAAAGAAGGTAAAGGTCGTTATGCAATGGAATTTGGTCAAAGTGAAAATTCAACTGCGGGTGTCGCAGGTACTGATGCGAATTCAGTGAAATTAACTGTCCCAGCAGCTACAGCTTCAAACATGGCAGCAACAAATTATACTGCAACAGTCACTTGGAAAATTACTGCTGCACCAGCTGAAGAAGAAACACCAGAAGCATAAGCAGGCTCTTCGATTTTTGTAGAGGAACAAGTGTAACTTGTTCCTCTGCGTACATAGAAAAAATACTTTAGAATAAACGAGGTTAGTTATGAAATCACATATAGTATCTACAAAACATTGGGTAAGTATTTTCTTGAGTGTCGTGGTTATTGGGCTCTTTTTTTTAAAAGCAGTTCCTAGTTATTCCGCTGCTGAGAATCCAGCAGGTGCTACAGGTTTTACTTACAGTATCACTTTTCCTGACAATCAAGTAGATAAAGAATTAGGCTATTATCAATTAAAAATGACGCCAGGACAGCACCAAAAATTAGCAATTGCCTTAAGCAATCCCAGTGATGAAAAAGTGACCATTGATGTGAAAGTCAATGGAGCAAAAACCAATCAAAATGGGGTCATTGAATATGGGGAATCTACAATCAAAAATGATCCGTCTCTAAAATTTGACTTTACAGATCTAGTAAAAGCACCAGAATCTGTCGATCTAGCGCCAGGAGAAACCAAAAACTTAGAATTGACGGTGGCTATGCCAGAAACCGGCTATGATGGCGTTATAGCTGGGGGTGTTCAGTTGATGCGTGCTGGCCAAACAAATGCCGCAACAGGCGGTGGGGGCTCGAAAATCATCAATCAATATGCCTATGTTATTGGGATGGTTTTACAAGAAACTGAGACCAAGATAGATCCTGATTTGACTCTAAACAACGTCAAAGCTGGGCAAAGCAATTATCGTAATGCAATTTTCGTCAATTTTTCTAATGTGATGGCCACGTATTTAAATAATATGACTGTTGAAGTACAAATTACAGAAAAAGGAAAGGAAACGGTATTATACGAACGCAAACAAACAGCGATGCGGATGGCACCAAACTCATTTATTGATTTTCCAGTCAGTATGAATGGAGAGCGAATGGTTCCAGGCGATTATGAAGCGGATATCCTAGTTACTTCAGGGAAAAAAAAATGGACATGGAAAAAAGAGTTTAAGATTACAGATGAGGATGCCAACAAATTTAATGAACGCGATGTAGGTCTGGTTCAAGAAAAAGGATTAGACTGGAAATTGATTCTACTAATCGTTGCAGCCTTTCTAATATTGATCATTCTGCTCTTTATTCTTCTACGTTTTCTTCGAAAAAAGAAACAAACCAAAGAGGACATAGCCAAAAAAGCACGTAAAAAAAAGAAAAAACAAGTAACTGAACCGACAAGCAACAAACGAAAGAAGCCAAAGAATTAATGGAGTATAGGAGCTGAAGAGAGTGTCTATCGTAGATTGGATTTTCGTTACAGGTATCGCACTAACGATCGTTGCACTCCTAGGATCCGCCTATTTTTTGGTACAGATCTTACGAACATCGCAGCAGATTCGCCGGCTACCAGTCAGACGAATAAAAAATAAGAAAAAACGACGTTTTATAGCGCGCAAACGTCAAAAGTTGATAAATAAGAGGAAACGAAGCCTTAGATATTATCTTGTTCTATTGGTAGTAACGGTTCTATTTGGTGGAGCATCTGGCTATCTTTCCTACTATCAATCAATGAATTTGACAACAGATGATTCGGATTCTGTCGTTAAAGGGTATTATCTCTTGCGTGATTTTGAAGAACAGATCACGATTGCTAAAGAAAAGGGCGATGACGAAGAAAAAATGCAAAAAAATATTCGGTATCTTGCTACCGCAATGGCAAGTTACGGATCGAAAACGGCAAGTACGTCTAATTCACAAGAAGGGCAGTTGACATTGAATCGCTATTATAATGCCGTCAAACAATTAGGGATGAATGCCAGTACTCAAACCAAAAATTTTTATGGCAATGCCGCTGTTGTCAACGATTTTTTAGAAGACATCAAAAAGGTAGAGACGTATGAAAAAGCAGCATTCGCTTATTATAATGTGGATGAGTCTGCCTTCTCACAAGAGAAATAAATGGAGTGAGAAACGATGAAACAACGTCCGATACCTAAAAGAAAGAACACGACCAAAGTTAGTCGTAACACCCATATACCATCTAGTGGGAAAAGACGTAGTCCTTCAAGAGACAAGCGAGTCTCTAAGAAAAAGCGGCGCAGACGCGGGTGGCAGATAAAAGAATTCTTTCTAGCAGTGACTTTAGTTAGCGTAATAGCTATAGGGGTAAGTGTCTTCTTCATCAGCATCCTAACAGTTCGCGGCTATAGTATGGTTCCGACATTGCGTGAAGGAGACAAGGTATTAATTCAAAAAAAAACAACGTTTCGCCGATTTGACTTAGTCGCATACACAGTCGGCGAAGGAGACCCGCAGATTCGACGAATCATCGGATTACCAGGAGAGACAATCCGATATACTCAGGATACGTTGTTTGTGAATGAGCAACCAGTGGACGAAAAATTTTTGGTAGACGAAATCAATGAAAGTCAAAAAAATGGACGTGATTATACGGAAGATCTTGAGCAACAACCGATTGTGATTCCAGAGGGGTATTATTTCGTATTGGGGGATAACCGACCCTATGCGACGGATAGCCGACATTACGGATTGGTTGCGGAAAAGCGTTTCCTTGGTAAAGTGACCACGCAGTTGTTTCCGTTCAATGAAATCAAAGCATTTTAAACTATGGTGAGGTCAGCAAATAAGCTCCGTTAACAAAAATAGCCGGTTGAAAATTGAGAAAATTTTCAACCGGCTATTTTTTTCTTAAAAGGATCGATTATGGTAAAAATTTCTTTTTTAGTTTTTTGACGAATATGATCAAAATTTTCGATACAATAAAACTGACAGCTATTGTTGAAAAAATAACTATGGCAACCTTAATTCCGTCATTCTGCCATTCTCCGTTTAAAATAGATAAATTAATCAAGCCGTAATAAGCTATTATAGAAAAGAAAATACCTAAGAAGTAAAAAGTCATAATCTCACTACTACTTTGAGTCCCTTTTCTTGCTTCATATTCGGAATAACCACTTTGAAAGGGGATTGGACTGCCATTTTGCGAAGGGTCAGGTTTCATTGTATTTCTAACTAAATCAGTGGTATCTATTTTAGTAGCATTTTTAAAGTCATGTTCAGTCATAGTTTTCTCCTTAATTTTAATAAAACATAGTGAGATTTGGTCCCATTTCTTCATTAGCAGCCACTTTATCAGAATAAATATATAACTGAACTGATTGTATAGTAGTTTCCTTCAAATTGGTACAGAAACGAATAGATGGGTTAAAAAGCTTGTGTATGGCAGGAACTGTTGGACCGTTTGCTTTCAATCTTTTGAAATGGGTCATTGTACACATATCCCCACAGCCAGTATAGAAAGTATATTGATTAAAAACTCTGTATGAGTATGAACCATTTCTGAACAGCTCTCTTAGAAAAAACGAAATACCATCCATTAAAAGCCATTTTCTACGAGGACCAACCATTAACAATCCATAAAAATCCCTCAAAACCTTATATTTTCCTTTCATTTTTTGGTATGATGAAGCTATCTAAAAAAAGTGAGGAAAAAAACATGAGTGAATCACAAATAACCAAAAAAGCTATTTCATCGGCATTGATTGAATTATGCGATAGAAAGTTATTCAATAAAATCAGCGTTCAAGATATCACCAAAGAAGTTGGCTTAAATCGTCAAACGTTTTATTATCATTTTACCGACAAACAAGATCTTTTGCGCTGGATTTACACACACGATGCATTGATTTATCTAGATTCACCAGATGTGTCTATCGACAATTGGGAAGAGCAAGCTTTGAAAATGCTAAAAGCGATTCAAGCCAAAAGTGATTTTTACTATAATACGGTCAGTTCTGATTCAGATATCTTAAGAACATGCTTTTCAGCGATAACGAATAAACTGTTCATTAATTTATTTGATCAAATGGATAAAGAAAACCAATTGCTGCCAGAAGACAAAGTATTTTATGCCCGATTCTTTTCATATGGCTGTAGCGGTGTCTTGATTGATTGGATTCTCGGTAGTTACAAAGAATCACCACTAGAAATCGCGACACAGTTATTCCGTTTGGCTAAAGATACTGAATTTTTCTCTTACCGTCTCTATGCCCAGGAAAATGAACTGTTGTGACAAATTGTCCATAGTGTCTAAAAAGAAGACGGAATGGAAAGGCTATCACAAGACATTTACATGAAAGCATTGTACGCTAGGTTCATAAATTGAATCGGGGGGATTTTCATGAAAAAAAGACATATTGGATTAGCTGCCGCAAGTGCATTAGGTGCGGCTTACCTTGCTAAAAAAGTATCTGCTGAAAAAAAAGCAACAACTGCTGCTGAAGTAGAAGAAGAAATCAATAGCCGTTATTACGGAGACAAACAGGTTTATCTGATTGGCGGTGGTATTGCAACTATGGCGGCAGCGGTTTACTTAATACGAGATGCTAATTTTAGTGGAAAGAACATCCATGTGATCGAAGGCATGAAAATTCTTGGTGGAAGTAATGACGGGATCGGTACGAATGACAAAGGCTTCGTCGCGCGTGGTGGTCGGATGCTAAATGAAGAAACTTATGAAAATTTCTGGGAATTGTTCGACAGTATTCCTTCACTTGAATGGCCCAATCATAGTGTGACAGAAGAGATTTTGAATTTTGATCATTTACATCCGACGCATGCACAAGCTCGTTTAGTGACAAAAAATCAAGAAATCCTTGATGCTCATACAATGGGCTTTGATAACGAAGATCGTCTAGCGATGACAAAACTATTAGCGGCATCTGAGGAAAGCTTAGATGACGTAACGATTGAAGAGTGGTTTGGTCCGCATTTCTTTGAAACAAATTTCTGGTATATGTGGCAAACAACATTCGCGTTCCAAAAATGGAGCAGTGCGTTTGAATTACGTCGTTACATGAATCGAATGATTTTAGAATTTTCTCGTATTGATACCTTAGAAGGGGTTACTCGAACACCGCTAAACCAATACGATAGCGTGATTTTACCATTGAAAGCATTTTTAGAAAAACATGGGGTAGACTTTACGCTAAATGAAGATGTGGTTGATTTAGAATTTGAACCAGGCGCTGAAATTACCGTAACGGCGTTGAAACTTGGCGATGGAGAAACAATCGAACTAAACGCAGAAGACGTGGTAATCATGACTAACGGAACGATGACAGATAGTTCGACAGAAGGGGATTGGAGCACACCAGCGCCAGTTGTTACAGAAGAATCTCGTTCTGCACGTCTATGGCGCAATATTGCGAAGAAAAAAGCTGGCTTAGGGAATCCTGAACCATTCTTTGGAAACGAAGCTGAAACAAATTGGGAAAGCTTTACTGTCACTTGTCGTGGGGACAAATTATTAAAACGAATTGAAGAATTTTCTGGCAACATTCCTGGATCAGGTGCTTTAATGACGTTAAAAGATTCAAGTTGGTTGATGAGTACCGTTGTGGCGGCGCAACCTCATTTTAAAAATCAAGACCCTGATACGACTATTTTCTGGGGCTATGGTATTTACACAGATAAAGTCGGTGATTACGTGAAAAAACCAATGCGTGATTGTACTGGGGAAGAGATTTTATACGAATGGATTTGCCAAATGGGGTGGCAAGCGGATTGGGATGAAATCATCAAAGATGTAGTGAATGTGATTCCAGCTTACATGCCTTATATTGACGCACAGTTCCAACCACGTAAAATGACAGATCGTCCGCAAGTTGTTCCAGAAAATAGTACGAATTTTGCGATGGTCAGTCAATTTGTGGAAATTCCGAAAGATATGGTCTTTACAGAAGAATATTCTGTACGAGCTGCGAGAATAGCTGTCTATACGTTATTTGATATTGATAAGGAAATCATTCCGGTGACACCTTACAATCGTGATCCAAAAGTGTTAGCAAAAGCTCTCAGACGATGTTTAGATAATAAGTGATAGGTACTAAAAGAGTGAGGCTGGATGTGACGCGTAGTGTGATGTCCTAGCCTTACTCTTTTAGGATAACTCTAATCAATAGAGTTATAGGAAGAATGACCTAGAAAAATCTCGGACTTTAGATGGATGTTTCTCTCAAGACAAAAACGTATAATAGAGAAGTAGGGAAATAAAGAAGAGAAAAAATAACAGATAAAGTCAAAAGGAATAGGGGAATGGTTCATGAAACGAGTATTTAAAACAGTAGTATTTGAGATGAGTTTGTATTATGGGTTGTTGGCCATTGTGTTGCCATTGATTTATGCAGTTACATATCATGTTTCATTTATGTCTGTTTTTAGCGTTGAGTGGCTTGCGGTGACACTATTCATCTATCCAATCGTACTTATTTTATCCACTATTCGTTATGGATATGGTCGAATGAGGAAAACGACTCATCTGTAAATAGAATAAAACAGCTAAATTAAAAGCATGCAACTTTTAGTTTAGCTGTTTTATTTTTGAGAACCTATAATGTTAATTGTTCCATATTGAATGCGTCTGTCATTGCTTGTGTAGCCTTTTCCATTGGTGTGACTGATTCTAATTCACCTTGCACAGCGATTCGTGTTGTCGCATACATATCGCCACAGGTGATCAATGTGATCATCTTCTTGCCTGGGACGTCATCGATCAACTCTACTCTGGAAGGATCGATTTTTTCAACATAAGTGATTTTATATGTATAAACATTGTTCAAATCTGTCGTATAAATCAGTTCTCCTGGTTTTGAATATTCCAGTGGTGAAAACAAAGAAATCATGTCCTGTACACGATGACTAGCAAGAGCATAATTGCCTTTCCCCATCTCTTGATCCGGCTTCATCGTTCCAGCACCCGTTAGTAAAACAACATTGTCTAATCCTCTGAAAATCGGCAAGTTGATTTTTACATCAGGCAGTGCAACGGCACCAACAACAGGCAGGTTTTTATTTGACAGCTGGGCTTTTAGAACAGCTTCTGTACTAAGAGATTCAACTGCAGCAAAGTCAAAAGAAGTATCGGTCTGATTATTTTTTTGAACGATTTCAGGCGTTAACTTCTCTACAGCATATTCTTTTCCATTTTGTTGAATCAACCAATTTCTGATTTGTGTATTGAAAACTAAGGCTAAACCAACAATGAGTAATAAGAATAGGAAGATATTAATCAGCCAATTACTTTTTCTTGATTTTTTCTTTTTAGGGCGTACTTTTTTCGAGGCCATAAGCATCCTCCTTTTTTCTTTTAAGTGTATCATAAATCAATTTGAAACCCTAGTTAAAATTCTTATTTTTTTTATAAATAGATATATTAAAAAGGAACCTTAAAAGTACGGAAATTGCACATTATTTTTTAGTGGATATCCTTTATCTGATATAGAAAGTGGGCACTTTTTAACTCTTTGTAACTTAATCTTAAAATAAAAGACACAAGCTTTTCTTTCAGAAATATTGTAGAATGGAATAGAAGACAAACGATGGGGGTGATAGAACAAATGTTGGATTTGATTTATGTACATATTGATATGACGAGTAATGCAGTATTATCAAAAGGGATCACACATACAGACTTTACGCGCTCCATTGTTCATCACCCTAAGAACCTGCTATTACTGAATCCTTCTGTTGAAGAAGGGGAGTACGATATGCACAGCGGATTAAAAATTATTCGCGGACAAGAGAATGTAGAGTACTATTTTTCTACTGCTCATCGGCGCAAAATGAACGAAGAGATTAAATGGATCGATTTTTCAGATGTTACAATGCTCAAAGAATTGACACCTTTGGAAATTTCAGAGCTGCTTTACTTTGGTCATATGAAAACGAGTCTTCATTCGCCATTTTTTTATAAATTACAAAATGATTTCGTTTTTTTTGAATTTGTCGATCACATGACAAGGGTTTATTATCGTTATATCGACGAGTTTTATCGGATTTTGGCGGATAAGATCACTCGGGTGATTTTGGAAAAAGTCAATGATCGAAAAACATTCTTTAAACGAGGCATTTCAGTTGAGAAGCTGGATGTAGAATTATTGAAAGAAATGAAGACAATTTTACAAGAAGGCGTTGTTTTTTGTTTCGATCAGATGGATATCAAAGGCAAAGAATACCATATCCCTATTCATGTAGTGGAGGATTCTTTATGGAAAACAAAAAACTTTGCGTATCGCAACGAACCAGTAATAGCAATACTGATTTACAATACAGCCAAACGAAGATGGCGTTTAATGCAAGAAGATGAGTTTGGATTCACCGATTTGCCCAGACAGGCATAAGGACATTATAGAATAAAATGAGCAAGCAGAAGAAAGTGAAAACTAAACCGACCTACAAACGTTAGATCAAAATCTAATGCTTTTAGGTCGGTTTAGTTTTTAATTCAGCTTGTCTTTTTTTCGTCTAGTTCATTTTCCTTATCTTTCAACGCATCTTCAATTTCTTTATGCAAGAAGTACGAAATCACTGTTCGGATCACGACCAAAATGGCTAATTTTAAGATATCTTGAAAGGTTGGTTTGATGATCGATTCAATAATATCTGCAGCAATCAGTATTTCCAAACTAAGCAAAATATAACTACCTAGAAAACTTTTAATGAAATTATTTTGTCGGGCCATCACAATACGATTTCGGTCTAAGCGTTCACTTTTTAGAAAATCGATTCCAGCCATGATAACACCCCAAATCAAGACAATGATTGAAAAAATATTCAACGCTAAAATAAATAGATCAAAAAATGGAATCAAGTTATCCATAATATTTTGAGCTAAATCGTGCATTCGGTATCCCTCCTTTTTGGTAAGACCATCGAAATGATTTAGTCTTGTTGGATGCCTTTTTTAGCAGAAACCAGCAACATCATCGGTCTACGCAACTCATTACGCATTTCAGTACTAGCTTCTAACATTTCAGGAGCAGGCATTGGCTCGACAATTCGGGTAAGCTGAAAGCCGTTCGTTAATAAGCCATCTAGATAAGTTGTTAAAGTCTTATGGTATTTCAGGACTGATTCACCTAAAAAGGTTGTTTCGCGAATACTCTCATCAAAATAGCGGTCAACTGGCCAATAAAGGGGTTGCTTATCCTGGTCGTAAACCCAATCTTCTGTTCCTTGTGCGGTAAAAATTGGATGTTCTGCGGAAAAGACAAAATCGCCACCAGCGGTTAAACAGTGATTGACCTTCTTTGCAATCTCATGGAATGAAGGCACATAGTGAAGTGCCAACGAGCTGATGACAATATCGAATGTTTCGTTCAACCCGTCGATTTCTTCCATACCCATTAAGTGATAACTGATTTTTGAGGAATTTGTCATTTCCTTCGCTTTTTCAATCATTCGTTCAGATAAATCAATGCCAATGACTTTTTTAGCACCGTTCTCAACGGCATATCGGCAATGCCAGCCGTAACCGCAGCCAAGATCCAGAACCGCTTTTCCAGTAAAATCAGGGAGTAGTTTTTTCAGCTCATGCCATTCGCCGGCACCTTCCAGCCCTTTTTTTGATCGATCCATTTCGCTGTACGCTGCAAAAAAGATAGGGTTGTCATACTCATTTTTCATTGTATAGCTCCTTTTAAAAAGTGTATGTTCTATAGTCTATATTGTATCAGATTGCTAAAATAATACCCATAAAAGAGAATGGAACAAGAAGTTGAGCTTTTATAAGGTGCAACTTGATGCTTACCGTTTTAGTGAAAAGTATGACCGCAATCACACAATACACGAATTGCGTTGTCTTTATCCTTGTTTTTCATTAAAAGGTAATCTGTATTATAAGTAGAGAGGGCGAAAATCGAGATATGATTTTCGGCTAAAGGGTTGGCTAATTGTGTTAAAATACCGATTAAAGAAAAGTCTAATTCACCGACGATCTGGATAATAAACCAATCATTATCGACAGAAAGAGCTTGATCCGTTTCAAGTGAGCCACAAGGAACAACAATTGAACATTCATCTTCTGTATAAGTGATACTTTTGAAGTCATTTATCTCATGAAAAGACATAGGGATTTTGGTATGGGTAGGAAATTTCATGATTGTATAGTTTAGTTTATCTAATAATTTTAGTTGCATTGTGTTTCCTCCATATACCTTTTTTATTTAAACAGGAAGCTGTAACCGTACTTGTGAACCATAAATAGGCGGGACCAGCTGACAGGTGTCTTTAAAGCCTGCATCCACACATAATGCTTGGGTGAAGGCTTTGTCCTCATTGACAACAATCATAAGTTGGTCGATCGTTGAAAAGTGTTGACGAATGAATGATGGAAGCAATTGAATGGCTTGTCGAACATACCCATTATTTAAATGGCGAAAGTCAGTTGAAATATCTTGCACAATTAAACAGTTTTTATTATCAGAGTAAGGACTACTGCCCTTTGCTTCAAACAGGGTCAAAAAAGCAACCAAATGCTTGTCTTCGAAAATAAGAACAGCGTGCCGTCGTGGGTCTTTTTGTGTTAATGCAATAGCAATTCTAGGCTCACGAACATAGCGTAACTTTATGTCTGATAAGCAGTAATGATCGATAAGTGATTGATGTGTATCATTATACATTTTCAAATACATGATTGTCCCTCCTGCCAGATAAGATACTTTCTTCATCTTTAGTATACCCCGTTTACTTGCTTTTGTGCAGTGATCTTATACTATTTTTTCTCTCGGAACAAAAAACAGCCCATCTATTTCTTGCTAAGGTTCTGTAGACGTAAAATCGAGATGTTTAAAAAAGTCAAAAGCATAAGGAGAAGTGTTTAGCGTTAGTTTTTTAGTGTTATAAGTTGGCGAGTAATCTCTTGTTTTTAGATAAAAAAACAGCCAGAGAGAAATAGTATCTTTCCCTCTAACTGCTTTGTTTATTTGATTAGACGTTTGTCATTTTTAGACAAAGTACTTACTTTTTTTATATGTTCAACAGTAATCATCCGAATTTGTTGACTATCTTCTTGTAAGCGTAGCATGATCGAATCACCAATTTTTTTAGAAACGATCCAACCGGAAGCTGTTTCAAACTTTTGAGAAGTCGGCACTTCCTTTAATTGTAAAACAACTAAACTTTTTTGAGCAGAAGCAACTTGTAATTTCTTAAGAATTTCTTCACGCTCTTTATTTTTGCTCTGCTTATCTTTAGAGTCGTCTAAAAACGCCGAAAAGAAACTTTGGGAAGACTGGCTGATCAATTTTGAAATGCTTTTCATTGTTGATTTATGGTTATTGTCCATTCTTCTACCTCCTTTACGAATTTACTGCTACTGTCAGACTCTGAATAATCAGGTACTATCATTCTACCTAAAAAAGACAAAAAATTCAAGAAAATATGTTCGTAATAATTTCGTCAATGATTATTCCTACTTGCTTTTTTCAATATATTCAGTAATATTAGAAGTACTGATTACTGTATATGTAATTCGTTTGAAAGTGAGTGATCGGCTAAGACTTTCAACTGAAAAGAAGGAGATACCAATGAACCAAAAAGAGACGAAGAATTCAAAAGTTTATATCATAGGATTATTAGTAGCAACTGCATTTGCAGGAGCGATTTTAGCAAAAGTAGCACCGATGGAAGAAGGACACGGATTTTCAGCTTTATTTAATGATAGTAAGGCGGACGAGATAGAAGTAACGGAGACAAGTGAAACTAAAAAAGAACCAGAAAAAGTCAAAAAACTAACGTATACTGAACAAATCAATCAAGATTTAAGTGATGGGAAATTTGCGAACCGGATGCCAATCAACTTATTATTGCAAACAGATGATAAATGGAAGACAACGCCATATGGCATGGGAAATCCTGATGGGAATACCTTAGAAATTAATGGTTGTGCGATTTTGTCTTTAGCAATGGTATCATCTTATTTAGATAACAAACCATATACACCTCAAGATATTTTAGACTGGTCCAAAAATGATTATTTTGTTGAAGGGGAAGGTACGGCTTGGTCGGCGTTCTCTGATTTTGCAATGGTAAAAGGGTATCAATTTCAAGATCTTGAAACAGATATTGCCTCTGTAGAAGAGCACTTGAAACAGAAACATCCTGTAATCATATCTGTAAAGCCAGGTTTATTTACAAAAACAGGTCATATCATGGTGCTTAGTGGGACAAATAACGGAAAGTTTTGGCTGAATGATCCAAATGATTCAGAAGCAAAAGGACATTCGAAAAAAGAGTTTACAGCGGATGAATTGATGAATGAAGCCTTGAATTTTTGGGTAATCTACAAATAGAGAGTTGAAAGATTTTAATTGTACATTATCGCAACAAGATAAAGCTGATATTTCATAGTGCTACTTAATTTAAAGTGTGGAGCAAAACGGCGTTTTTCGTTTGGGCTACACTCTTTTCTGTTTTTCGGAAAAACCGTTGACATGGGATGGTTCCCACATTATACAATGGACGTATAAAAAGGAAATGGAGTGAGCCACATGAAAATTATGATTGAGAAAGACTTTGAAGCAATGAGCGAAACAACTAAAAATATTTTATTTGGTCATATGAGCCAAGATAAACGGGTTAACTTATCAATAACAGCAGGGAATACCCCAGTTCATGTTTATAAAAAAATGGTAGAAATTGTAAAAGATTCCCCCAATTATGCCAATGTTCACTATTATAACTTTGATGAAGTTCCTGTCGCTGGTCAAAAGGAAGGAATAACGATAACAGATTTACGAAAACTATATTTTACTCCTGCCACTATCGATGAAGCCAATATTCATCCTTTAACCGTTGAAAATTATGCTGAACAAGACAAACGTTTGGCAATGGACGGCGGATTAGATGCCATGTTGATCGGTTTAGGTGGAGATGGCCATTTCTGTGGGAATATGCCGACAACGACAAGTTTTGAAAATTTGACTTATAAGATAAAGGTCACTGGTGAAGAACCTTGGTTTGTACCAGACATGATGGAAAAAGACATGGAGTTCGTTACTATGGGACCTGTTAGTGTCATGCGGGTAAAACACTTGATTTTGATCGTGAACGGCGAAAAAAAAGCTGAGATGGTAAAGAACGTCTTACAAGGCCCCGTCACCGAAGAGTTCCCTGCATCTATTTTACAATTACATCCGAATCTTACTGTTATCTTAGATGAAGCAGCAGCAAGTAAATTAGATAGATAAATAGCTTTTAAAGATTAAGGGAGTAAACGGCCTTGATCTTTTTTAAAACTCAATTTACAAACGTACGTTCTCGTGTTATTCTTGATTAAACGCTATAAGAATGGAGTCGAATATGGAAAAAATCAGGTGTGATTGGGCACAGGGCAAAGAATTAGAAGAAACATATCACGATGAGGAATGGGGAACCGCTGAGCATAGTGATCAAAAACTTTTTGAAATGCTGATTTTAGAAAGTATGCAAGCTGGGTTGAGCTGGTCAACGATTCTAAAGAAAAGAGGGACACTCACCAGTGCATACGATCAGTTTGATTATACAAAAATTGCCGAGTATACCCAAGAGAAGATCGATTCTTTATTGAAAGATCCAGGAATCATCAGAAATAAGCTAAAAATCAATGCAACAATCAATAATGCGCAAGTCTTTATGAGGATTCAAGAGGAATATGGTAGTTTTGATCAATTTATTTGGGCGTATGTGGATGGAACACCGATTAAAAATAGGTGGAAAGAAGTTGGAGAAGTTCCAGCATCAACGGAATTATCAGATAAAATCAGCAAAGATTTGAAGAAAAAGGGATTTAAATTTTTAGGTACAACGACAGTCTATGCATTTATGCAAGCAACAGGCATGGTAGATGATCATTTAGCACATTGTTTTAAGCGACAAGAAGAGTAAAAATGCATAGGATAGGGTTATTTCTAATGTGTAAAAATAGAAAGGATTTCAAAAAGAACTACTTTCTTTTGAATTCGTTTTTCAGTTTACATACTAAAGGCAACAGTTTGCTATGTATCTGGATTGTAGAGGATATATTTCAGGGAACGTTGCATGTTTTACCAACCTAAAACGGGAATAATAGTATCATACAATTTTTTATCAATAAATAGATTGACCCCGTCAGAACTGTCTCATACATACAATCTGGAGTATAAAGTAGAAATTTCCTCTTGTACTTTTTTTGAAATAAGATAAGCTTTAAAGAGTAGATCTTGAAAATTATTTGTATAGGCACCATTTTCTTCGACTCATGATAGTTTGAAAATAAAAGAAGGCAGCAATTACGTATCTAACAGTGCGCTATTTATTAAAAAACGGGTCGATTAGAAGAAATAGATGGAACAAAAGAACTAGACATACAGAGTACAAACAAAGTGAGTTTATTCACGTATAATGTTTTACTTGATAAAACAGTTGGCTATCTGCAACAGGGGAACCTGTTTAGCCAAGATAAAGGATGTCTATATAGAAAGATGATGCTGTCTTTAATCAATCCGCAGACATGTAAAATGGTCGAAGTTGACTCTATTTACTTGATGATCGAGCTAATGAATAAAGGAGAAGGCCGATCGGTTTTACCTAAGCGTTTCTTTCTGGAGAAACAGGATTAATCGTTGTAGTTCACTAAAACAGAACAGCAAGTTCCTATCAATATCGTTGGAAATACTTGGAACTACCACCATGTTCGTTCGTTTTCAGAGAATAGTAACGCTTTGAGATAGAGAGGATTTGATTTGTGTGAGTGATATTTATAAGGATATCAATTCAAACTATGAGAGATTGTCAGAAGCCGAACGGGAAGTTATTCATTTTATTTTAAAATTTGAAGAAATCGAAGGGTTAAAATTGAAAGACATCAAAGATGCGCTGTATATATCGAATACTACAGTCATTCGGGCATGTAAAAAATTAAATTACGCGACATTTAACGAACTGAAAGCTGCATTCATCCAATCGAGAGAGAAAAAGAAACAGATTTACCCAAAACAATCCAATTTTTTACATGTATTAGATAGTATAAAGAAAGAGACGTTAACGACTTTAGAATTAGTGGACGAAAAAAATATCGATAAAATATGTAACTGTCTAATCAATGCAAGAAGAATTTTTTGTATAGGAACGGAATCAAGTGCTCAAGTCGCATCTGAATTTAATGATAAGCTAAAATCAATCGATTTTTGGACGAATGATTTTTCAGATAAACGACTGATTGAACGCATTCCTAAAATCAGCACGTTTCAAGATGTGGTTGTTGTATTTTCGTTAAGTGGTCGACACGAAGAGCTCGATGAGATCATGATCGAAGCTAAATGCAATAGAACAACCATCATTTCAGTGACAAATATAGCAGCGACTAAATTAAAATCGATTAGCACATACTGCGTACTGACCAGTAACACTGGTAACCAGAAAAAATTTTGCTCACGATTGATGCTCCATATGATGAGTAATCTAATTTATGAAAAATTAATAACAAAAGTACCTATTTTTGATGGAACATCACGTAACTAAATTTTTGTGACCAAGTAGGTACTGTGCAACATCAACTCGTTCCTCGTTGTGTTTTACAGCAATTTCAACTTATTTCCGAAGGGATTGCTTCTGCTCCCAACGTTTATGCGCATTTAGGGTGTGATACAAAATGATTATTACTTTTGTATCACACCCTTTTTAATTATTTAACTTTTTGTTCTGCTCATTCAGCAGAATATTATTCACCTGCAACCAAGTCATATTGAATGTACTTATAATCCTCTAGTATTTCTTTTTGTTCCTCCGTTAAATCTTTTTCTAAAATGATTTTATTTTTTTCTGTAACAAATACTTGTTTCCCGTTATAACGGTTTGAGACACTTTCTACTGGATCAATCGTGGATGCCGGAAGTTTATTTGTTACCTGAGTTAATAATGCATAGAAAGGAGTTACCTTGATATTGGCTTGCTCAAATGCTAAGGCATTAAAATTAAAGGGTGATACAACGTTTTTATTTAATTTTTTTATTTGATCTCTGCTAAAAGTATTGCTGTAAATAAAATAATCTGTCTCATGGTGCTCTAAACCATATTTTTTTGATCATTACCACTATAAAGAGAAGGCAAGTGGTCACCATAGAAGACAAAGGTGATCGGTTTTTGGATTTTATCTAATTCCTTTATGAACTCTTTAACAGCTTCATCTGTATAATGAAGTCCTTGCATGAAGGTCGATAGTTCCCCTTTTCTGCTCTCTAAAACAGCTTTTCCTTCAGCACTGTAATCGAGTTTATCATAATAATCTTGGTAAGGCATATGATTTTGCATGGTTGATAATTGAATAAATTGAGTAGTCTCTGTATTACTTTGTAACGCTTTTAATGTTTCTTTGTACGCTGACTCGTCAGAAATTCGTGGACTTCTTTCGATTTTATCTGTATAAGTCAATTTGTCTGGGCTGTCTACATAATAAAATTTATCAAACCCAAATTTTTCAAAGACACTTTTTCTTTGATACAGCGATGCAGTAAAAGGGTGAATTGCAATTTTTTCGTCGAACAGGTTTGTAATATTAGGACTTACATGTTGCACTCCGACTAACTGGGTATAGGGTGTAACTAATGAGGCGGATAGACTACTGATATCCAAACCAGTCAAACTTTGCCATTCCATATTAGCGGTACCGCCACCATAACCTACGGATAGCATTGTGCCACCCGTATTTTTTTTCATGAGCTCTTTAATTGTTGGGATTGGGTCATTCAATACATTAAGGTTAGGAACTCTAGCAGGATCACTAAAGGTTTCACTTAAATTTAAAATAAGAGTTTGATTTTCCAACCAATCGTTTCTTGTTTGATTGATTTTTTCAGCTTCGGCATCATATTTTTTCATTAATTCTTCAATTTTATTTTTTGAATAGTTTTCTGGTTTATCCATTATCTTGATATCGATATTATTCAGAAATTGAATAATCGGACCATTTTCTAAAACTGTTTCACCTTGGTTGATAAAGAGTTTATTGACTCTAAATAAATTAAACAATAAGAAAGAAGGTGAATTTTTATGATTTATAAAAAAGACACTTGAAAATAGAACGGACAACGTAATGATGCCAATAATTCTTTTTTTCCAATTGAATTTTAGCACATATTGATGCTGTAGCTTTCTTTGCACCACGATACTAGAAATGGTCAACACGAGGATTAAAATCGCACCAGCCATAACCAAAACAGGACTAACCATGGAAAGTAATTCCGAAATACTATTTAACATCTTCAAGTCTGAAGGAAAAACAGGCTCGTCTCTTAAATTGACTTTGATCACACTGGAGACAGTTAAGAGTAAGTCAATCAAAAAGGTTAACGAAAAAAACGTACCAAAAGCGATTCGTAAGTAATAAAAGTAATAGGAAAAAGCCCATGATAATCATAGTCGTTAATATCAAAATAGATTGACGTTGCGTAAAAATTTTAAGGATTACTTGGAAAGTCTGCGACCAACCGTCTGTTTTATCAAGTAAAAAGAGTTGTACGCATGTGAAAAAGTAAAAGAAGATTGCAACGAAAAAGAGCGCTTTTCTTCTGTAAATCCACGATTTTATGCTGCGTAGCTTTTGATAAAATTGAGTAGGAGAATCGAAACTTAAGTCGTTTATTCGCGTTTTATATAAGGATGATTTTTGAAGCAGTAAGCAAATCGTAATCAAACTAATCGCTATAAGCAAGTATATACCAGTATACTTAAGGATATTTAATAGCCAATTTAAGCCGGAACTAGAGAGCTTTATCTTCCAAAAAGTGGAAACTCTATAATTAGTCAATGGCCAGCTAGTGAGTACTTGTGTGACAATCAAACTGGTAGCGATAAAAGTACCAGTAGCTTTTAAGCTGATTTTTTGTGCTATAGATTCTGAAAAAAGAAATAAGCTTAAAGCATAGTAGACCGAAAATAAAGAATAGGGTACTGAAAATCGATTAGCTGTAGATGCATCGCCTCGAATAAATAAAGAAACTTGCGTCATCAGTAAAATCAAACCAAAAAGAAGCCCTAAACTAAAACCTAGATGCAAAAATTTAAATTTTATTTTTTTTTCTAGATTTAACTGTTTGACGACATAACCAATGAAAAATAAATAGAAAATCCAGACCACATTTTTCCCTTCTTGAAAGCCCCAAATGTCTTTATTAAATAAAGTAGGCAATAGGACGAAGGCAATGGTCAAACCAATGGTTATTCTTTTTAAACGGTCTGTCGATAAGGTATTGAGTCTCTTTGTTAATAGTGGAATACTGCAGAATAAAAGAAAACAAGACACAGCATAAATGAAGTAGTTTTGGCTAATTGGAAATAGTATTATCCAATAATCGCGAAGATTCAATGCGGAAGACTTAATATAAAAAAAGACATTGTTTGTAAGTGCTATAACCATGTATAGTAGGAAAAAACTACTTAGATAGCGCAATACTTTTATATTAGCTATTTTCTGATAATGATAGCCCATATATAAGGGAACCAAACTAAGACCAGCTCCTACTGCCACCTTCATAAAGGAATAGATGTAAAACTTCCCAGGATACAACGTGTAGGTTGGTACAGTAGTTGCAGAAAGTAATACTCGTTGCATGATGATTAGAAAACATGCAATCAAAATTGTTAAAAATTCATAATTTTTAGATTCATTTTTTTCAAAGAAACAAACCAGCTATATACATATTTAACGATACCTTATTCGCATAATACCGAATAGGTATCGTTATTCTACAATATATAGTAGTGTAAAATGGCTGGTATTACAATCCTTCTTGGAGAAAGATTATAATGTTATATTCACTATTCGCTTATAGGACAAATTTCTCTCGTTTGAATAAATATAATTCCGCTATTTTTTATGTAATAAAGTTTAAATAAAATAAAAAAATCAATTTTTTTCAAAATAATCTTCATAAACCAACATTAATTTATCAAAACTCTTAGCATCTGGGATTAGTGGCATAACAATGATCGGAATCGTATCAATATAGATTTCAGGAATATTTGTAATAATGCAATCATAAGCAGAAGCTTCTTTTTCCAGCTCATCTAATGACCTAACCTGTAGCGGTGTACAGGAAAAGCGACCTCGTAAATAATAATTAATTCGTTCAGAGAGCATGTTCATGTAATCCAAACCAGAATTAAATAAAAGGCAGGCTTTCAAGGTAGGAGTGGAATATTCTAATCGGTCAAGTAAGTTTGGCCAATGGGTAAACAAAATCGAAATCGCTTCGTAAACCATATATTCTTTATAAGGATTCGCATAAAAAATTGCTTGCAAAGAGTGGATCAGTTCCATTGGAAAATGACCATATAAGTTTTTGATACTTGTAAGAAATTCTTTGTTTTTATCATGCAAAATATAGGTTCGTCCATGAATTTGATAGTCTAGGTTATAGAGCCGCATAAAAATATCATCAAAATTGTCACAGTGACAATCCATTTTTTTCTCGATTTCTTGTAGAAGATGTTCAATTTTTTGATACTTTAAAAGAGCATTGCGGTCGCTTTTTACCAGTTCTCGTAGCGTTTCTATCGAATCAATATATTGATCACTAAAAATTAAATAGAAAAAAATACTTAAATTACTTGCGGATAAAGGTAGCTGAAATTGGCTATAAAATTCAGCGCAAGCATAGGAATCGTTAAGAATATCAAATTCTTTTTCTGATAAATCGTGAAGTTGATTGTCACTATTATGTTTTAGCAGATTGATAATGGTATACGTGTAAAAACGTAGACGATTCAATAAAGAAAAATCTAAGTTGCGCAATGATTCATCTGGAATGGCTTGACTAATAATCTGAAGGTCAACTTGATCTAAAATAGCTAACTGAGCGGGTGTCAACAAACTTTCAGCTACTCCGTACTTCTCATGAAAATAATGTTGCATAAAATTACAAATACTATGTGGATCGCCGACAAGCTGCATTTTTTTTAAGTTGATCGTAAAACCTTCTATTTGAAGAAGTTGATTGACGCGAAGGACGATTCGCTTGATTGTCGAGACACTGATGTAAAGATCGTTAGCTAAATCAACGATAGTAGAGAAATTATGTAAGAAAATCTTTTCAATTAACTGGAATTCAACACTATTTTTTATGAACTTTTGATAAATAATGGTTTTGCAGAATCCAAAATTTGTGGCTAAACGAATACCATATATTTTTGACGATTCAATCGTGGCAGGTGAAAGTACTGTTTCTAATTCAACAATATCTGATTTCAACGTTTTTACAGGAACATTTAGAGATTCGGATGCTCTCGTAAAAGAGAGCCAATCGTTATCAGCTAATAGCTCTACTAACTCTAATTGACGTTTTGATCGAGAGGAAAGAATTTCTTTCAATAGTATCAACACTTTCTGTTTTTATGTTATTTTTTTATTTATTCTGCTTATAATGAAGTAAATATCAAGTTGCACCCTATTTTAACTTGAAACAGTCTATTTTGTCTATATAACCTAGATAATAATGTATTATTTTTTACAAAAGCTCGAAATATATAGACCATTTTTTTCTTTTAAGTAGAAAAAAATGACCTTTATAATCGCCATTTTGGGATAACATTTGTAATATTTAGCGTATTTTGTTTGATTGTTATGATTATTTTAATAGAAAAGACTGATTTAACCAAGTATTCCTTTTTTTATGACGATAAATGACCTCTTTTTTTCTTACAAAACGTTTAAACTAGTGTTAAGCCAATTGAAGGTGAAACAAATAGATGGGAGACAATTATGAAGAAAAAGTTATTAGGGTTAGCGTTGATGTCAACAATTATTTTAGGTGGAGCAGGTTTGTTAAATGCAGATGAAGTGAATGCTCACGGCTATGTAGAAACGCCAGCTGCTCGTGGTTACCAAGGGTCATTAGACAAAAATACTCTGGGCTGGACAGCAGCGATGGAAAAATATGGGAATGTTATTACAAACCCGCAATCGTTAGAAGCGCCAAAAGGCTTTCCGCAAGCGGGTCCAGAAGATGGCCGTATTGCTTCTGCAAACGGTGGATTAGGACAAATTTCTGACTTCGTATTAGATGAAACTGGAGCTGACCGTTGGGTGAAGCAAACGGTTAAGACAGGTCAGAATACATTCTCTTGGTATTACACTGCGCCTCATAGCACAACGAAATGGCATTACTATATCACTAAAAATGGTTGGAATCCAGAAAAACCAATCGCTAGAAAAGATTTACAATTGATTGGTGAATTAAAACATGATGGTTCAACTGCATCAAATAATAAATCACATCAAGTAAATATTCCAGCAGACCACTCTGGCTACCATGTTGTTTTAGCTGTTTGGGATGTAGCAGATACACCAAATGCCTTTTATAATGTCATTGATGTAAATGTAAAAGGGAATGGAGAAATTACACCGCCAGTTGAAGAGATACCAGCAGCCCCAACGAATGTCAAAGTATCAGATGTGACGGTTTCCTCCCTGAAATTAACATGGGATACTGTTTCAAATGTAAAAGAATATAATGTATACCGCGATGGAAAAAAAGTTGCGACAGTTGGTGGAACGCAATTTAATGATACGAATTTAGTTGAAAATACAAGCTACGCTTATCAAGTAGAAGCAGTTGGAACAACTGGTAAAATTTCTGAAAAAAGTACAGTTGTTAAAGCAACAACACAAAAATCAGAAGCAGAAGACAATCAAAAACCGACAGCACCAACCAACGTTCATTCTATGGGAACAACTGAACATTCAGTTGACTTGATGTGGACAAAATCGGCACATTTCTTAGGGGTCAAACAGTATGAAGTGTACCGCGATGGAAAAAAAGTTGCCACGACAGAAAAAACAAGCTTTAAAGATACTGGGTTAAATGCTGAGACAACGTATAAATACTCAGTGAAAGCCATCAGCGTTGGCGGAAACGTATCAGATACTAGTGATGTATTTTCTGTAAAAACAAAAGAAAAACCAAGTGGTCATTCTACTTGGAAGGCCGACAACGTTTATAATACAGGCGATAAAGTATTCTTCAATGATTTAGAGTATGAAGCAAAATGGTGGAACAAAGGTGATCGTCCAGACAAATCAGATGCGTGGAGATTACTTTCAGATAAAGTTCTGGAATGGGAAACAAGCAAAGCGTACAGTGGTGGCGATACCGTAACGTTCCAAGGTCAAACATACAAAGCAAAATGGTGGACAAAAGGCGACCAGCCAGGAACTGTAATAGTTTGGGAATCTATTAAGCAATAGAGGATATAGAAAAAAAGTGTTAGATAAGATGTACCGACCCTCAAAAAATAGAGCTAAACATCTAACTTTTTGGGGTCTTTTTATATGGCAAAATATAGAATGGAATTTAAAATGTAAATTATACAAGAGATGATTTTACACTACTTTAAGCGATTTAAAACAAGTACAGTTTTAGTAGAGTGTTATCAATTTAATCATTGAATGCTAAGAAGATAGCTTATCTAAAGTTTGTTGTTGCTTCTCAAAAGCTTCTGTTACTTTTTTTCCAAACTGACCTTTAACTGCTCCTTCTAAAGTTTGAGAGGAAGAAGACAATGCCTTTTTAGCACTTTCTATTGCTGTTTCACTTTGTTTCTTAGATTCTTGTTTCATGTTATGAGATTTCTGTATCTTGGCTGAACCAATTGCTTGTACACGTATTTTTTCTAAATTCTTTTTTAACTCTTTCAATAATTTTTTTGCTAATTCTTCCAATAGAACAACTCCTTATTCTTTATTTGCTTTTTGGAGGTCATTTCGATAGTCTTGTTCAAGTTTTTCTTGTTGTTGATATAGCTGTTTTTTTGCTCTTGATAGCTCTTCGTGATAGTCATTTTCTATTTGCATAATTGACTGTTTTGCCCGATCAAAAGGCTCGCTATCTACAGCTGATTGTTGAACAATTCGATAAATATCTGATAACGTTTCTTGTATCAATTGTTCTCCTGTTCGTTGTGTATTTTTGAGAATATCTTCATCCTCTTCAAGTTCACGGCGTTTTCGCTGATAATCGGCTGTAATCTGTCCCTCTTTCATCTATTAGCTCCTTTTTAAGGCTTTAATTGTTGCGCTAGTTGTTGATCTGTTTGAACCATTTCGTTGATTTTACTTTTGATTTCTTTAGATAACGATTCGAATTTTTCATCCATCGTTTTTGCTTTATTGATTTTTTGCTGGAAAAATTCTGTTGGTTCACCAACTATTCGTTGTTCAGTAGCTCCTATCGCTGATAAGCTATCCTTCATTTCATTATCAGAGAGTACTTCTATTTGAGAACGGGCTTCCCGGAATGTTTCTTGCCAGATATCTTCTGCATCTGTAATTGCCTGTTGATATACTTTTATAGCATTAGCCATCGCATTTTGATAAGCTGCTCGCCCTGTATTAACGGCTAGTAACGCCTGTTGATCATCTAAATAAATTTTTTCATTCTTTGATAGTCCGCCACCACTGGCAGTTAGTTTGGCTTTTAGTTGATCTAACATAGTCAATTGAGTTAAAAATCCACGCATCAGAAAATGACTGGCTTGTATCATAGCTCCTTCGGAATTGCCCAAACTATCTGATATCTTTAGCTGTCCTGTTTTTTTATCAAATTCCCAGCTAGTTAATTTATGACTATTACCATCTAACCATACAATTGTTCCAAAATCATCACTATTTCCCCATTTAGAATTGAAATCATTCCATTTCGTCACATCGTCATTTTTTTGACGGTAATTTAAAAATAAATGAGGATTCTCTTTCATAAACTTTTCTTCCTCTTTTGACAACGAACGGTATTGAAACCACCCACTAAACACTGTAGCCGGGATTTGAAAATGGGCTCCTACCTTTAGCATATATGCTGATTGAGAATAGCCTGACAACTGATTAATCGTCCAATTTGGATTATTATCAATAAGTTCCCCCACATACTGTAAAGCAACGTCAGCTTGAGGAGAACCGTTCGGAGCCATTCCTTTTACAGCAGCCCAGTTGTCATCCCAATCGTCTGGGTATGTTCCCGCTGCAACGACTGTTACTTGAGATATATCTGGTGTACCATTCACTATGGGAGCTACTGCCATCCCTTGAAACCCGTAGTCACCATCTTTGACTGAAAGTACTTTGAATTTCTGATCCCCAGCTTTGATTATATTCCTCTCGTTACTTTTTAGTTGATTGTCAGCTTTATCAGTATATTTAATTTCACTGTCCTTATAGTCAGGATCAACTTGATAAACTCTATTGTTTAAATCCTTTAATTCTTCTTCTGTCGCCATTATAAGCTCCTTTCTGTATTATTAGAAAAAATAACTTTGACTTCATTTTTTGTTGTACCTTCTAAAAGGTTAGGATCTACGCCATAAGAGCCTAATTTTTTAGATCTATCATTCAGAGTCATACTGACATCAAGTAATGAGGTCACCCCGTAGCTAGTGGTTACTGTAACATCTACTGTTGTATAGCCAGTTAATTTATTTTCACCATATTCCTCATCGAATTCAATTTTTGTCACATTCGCAAAGGTATTTTTAATTTGTTTTGCTGTTATTGTTTCCATTTCTATCATTTGTTGCTCTTTTCTTTCCTTCGCATTTTGATTAAAAGTAAACAAGCTGACACCTCCAATTAGTACAAGTAAAACAATAAACCATTTTTTCTTTTTCAAAGGCTCATTCTCCTTTAATTATCAGGATCTTAGTGCAAGAATAGATATGTAAAAATAATATTACTATAAACTAATTATCACAACTAAATTAAAAAGAGTCAATGTTTTAATTGTGATAAATCATCTTCATTAGTTGTTAGTATGTCAAAGTGAGCGCCGGCTTTTAGCATATAAGCAGATTGGGAATAGCCAGATAATTGATTAATCGTCCAAGTGGGATTATTGTCAATAAGATCTCTTACATATGTACAGTTTGCATTTTGAATTTCATACTATATTTTTCCATATAAAAAAACTCAAAAAAGTAGATGTTTAAGTCTAACTTTTTGAGGTCGGTACAATTTGAAAATCCTTTTTTTATATTCGTCTATGTGTGTAAACAGAAGGTTTTCCTTCGAGAACATTGGCAATTTCGACAGCTAATTGTTCTCTTGAAATGGGGTCATATCTTTTGGTAAGTTTTTTGATCCCAGGTATTTTTTTTAGAAAATTGATCGCTGCCGCGCTTATCACGGAAGAAAAACGCTCTTTATCCACGACAAGACTAGGGTAAATAATTACCGGTTCACTTGCTTGTTCTTTGATTAATTGTTCAGCTTGGAGTTTGGTATTCATATAGTTTCTTAACGGGAATGGTGCGCTGTTTGCTGATAGAAATAGAAACTTAGCAGGAGTTGCTTGTGTGTTCAGATACGTTAAAATAAGTCGAACGGGTTCTAGAATAAAGCGGTCGTAAGTAACATTTTTAGTCGGTTGCTCTCTTAAAATTCCGATTGCGTCAATGACCCAATCTGCTTTTTGAACAGCTGAATGCCAATGGGTGTCTGTTAAAATGTCAGAGCGAACCCAATGGACTTTTCGTGCCCAATCTGTTGTTAAGTTACTTGGTTTTCCGTTACGGGAAATGCATAGTACGTTGTGTCCGCGGTCAATCAATTCTTCGGAAAGTTTTTGTCCAATAAAGCCACTGCCGCCAAAAATAGTTATCTGCATTTGCTCTTCCTACTCTCTTCTTGTTATCATGCTAAAACTGTCTTATCGTTAGTTTATCATTATCAATTAAAATGAGACAAAAAAACGTACGCAAAAGGAATTGACTTCACCTTATTGCATGTAAGATTAGTATTGTATACTAACTGAAACACCAAAATGATCGCTGATTATAGGCGTATTTTTCTATCAAAAACGATTTTGTAGGTAGAAGCCGTTAATTCTTTTGACGTGAAACTATAGTCAATTCTCAACTTTATGAAAAGTTAGGCGCTTTCGTATAGCATGATACTTTCTTAGATAAGGATTTTATGCCGAAAACAGCATTATCATTAGATGATTTACTATTGAATCAACATTGGTCTTGGGATTGTATTTTAGGTTCTTGCTTTATCAAACAAGCAGATATGTTACAAGGGATTTATTACTTTGGTGAACGTTTTTCTTGAGCGGAAAGAGAGCGAAATTTCTTATTCTATGAGCCGATGACTGTTTATGAGTCATCTTTATCGGCAAGTGTTGATGCGATTTTAGCAGCAGAATTAGGAATGGAAGAAAAAGCGGTAGAAATGTATCAGCGCACAGCTCTCTTGGATTTAGATAATTATAATAATGATACTGAAGATGGAGTGCATATCATCTCAATGACAGGGTACTGGCTTACAATCGTGCAAGGCTTTGCCCAAATGAAGAGTTAAAATACGATTTATAATTGAAAGGAATAGTAAATTTGATCGTGAGTATAGGTCTGCTTTTTGTATTGACAATTCTATTATCCTACCTTAAAATAAAGAAGAAATAGATTGACTACAATTATAGTCGTTTAGTTTATAAAGCCAAAAATAAAACAAAGGAGATGGAGAGAAATGGAAGCAAAAACCTTTGATATAGAAGGAATGACCTGTGCGTCATGCGCACAAACAGTAGAAAAAGCCACTGCTAAACTCGCTGGTGTGTCAAAAGCAAGTGTCAATCTAGCCACAGAAAAGTTAAATGTTGAATACGATGAAAGTAAACTATCAGAACAAGACATTCAAAAAGCAGTGTCAGATGCGGGGTATGAAGCGTTAAGGAATGTTCAACAACGAACATTTGATATTGTTGGAATGACGTGTGCCTCATGTGCGCAAACGGTTGAAAAAGCAATAAGTAAATTAAGAGGAGTCACAAAAGCTTCTGTCAATTTAGCCACAGAAAAAATGGTGGTCGACTTTGATCCCGCTGTTTTAAATAGCGCAGATATTACCAAAGCCGTATCAGATGCAGGCTATGAGGCAATTGAGCAAGTAGATTCTGCAGATACTGTAGACAAAGACCGCGAGAAAAAGCAAAAGCATATCAAGGATATGTGGCAACGTTTTTGGTTATCAGCAGTTTTTACGGTGCCATTATTATACGTCGCAATGGGGCATATGATTGGGTTACCACTACCCGCATTTTTAGATCCAATGATGCATCCGGCCACATTTGCGATGGTGCAATTGATTTTAACGATTCCAGTATTGTATCTAGGGAGAAGCTTCTTTACGGTTGGGTTTAAAGCATTCGTCAAAGGTCATCCTAATATGGACTCTTTAGTTGCTTTAGGAACAAGTGCGGCTGTAGCATACAGTTTGTATGGAACAGCGATGATTTTTGCTGGTGATCCACAATTTACAATGGCCCTTTACTATGAATCAGCTGGCGTGATTTTAACCTTGATCACATTGGGAAAATATTTTGAAGCTGTTTCAAAAGGAAAAACATCAGAAGCAATCAAAAAATTAATGGGCTTGGCACCAAAAAATGCTCGCGTTTTCCGTAATGGTCAAGAAATGGAAATTCCAGTAGACAGCGTTCAGTTAGATGATACGATCATTGTTCGTCCAGGAGAAAAAATTCCGGTAGACGGTGTGGTGATTGAAGGCTCATCAGCCATTGATGAATCAATGCTGACAGGCGAAAGTATGCCAGTTGAGAAAAAAGTCGGTGATAATGTTATCGGTGCAAGTATTAACAAGAATGGTAGCTTCCGTTTTAAAGCAACTAAAGTCGGCAAAGATACAGCATTGTCTCAAATCATCAAATTAGTAGAAGATGCGCAAGGCTCCAAAGCACCGATTGCCAAAATGGCGGATAAAATTTCTGGTGTCTTTGTACCGATCGTAATGGTTTTATCTATGTTAGCTGGCTTAGCTTGGTATTTCTTAGGACAAGAATCTTGGGTCTTTGCATTGACGATCACGATTTCTGTTTTAGTTATCGCTTGTCCATGTGCGTTAGGACTAGCAACACCGACAGCAATCATGGTTGGAACAGGAAAAGGCGCTGAAAATGGCGTACTGATCAAAAGTGGCGATGCTCTTGAAACAACGCATAAAATTCAAACAATCGTTTTCGATAAAACAGGAACCATCACTGAAGGGAAACCGAAAGTCACAGACATCATAACTACAAATGGCATGGAACAAGATGAGTTACTCCGTTTAGCGGCATCTGCTGAAAAAGGATCAGAACATCCGCTAGGTGAAGCAATCGTCAACGGGGCAGAGGAGAGCAACTTAGCTTTTGCTGCAACAGAAGAGTTTAATGCAATTCCAGGGCATGGGATCGAAGTGATGATCGAAGGTAGCCGTTTACTATTAGGAAATAAAAAATTGATGGATGACCGCAACATTTCTTTAGGAAATTTAAGCGTTACCTCCGATCAATTAGCAGAACAAGGAAAAACACCGATGTATATTGCAAAAGACGGTAGCATTGCAGGAATTATCGCAGTTGCAGATACAATCAAACCAAACAGTATCCCGGCAATCAAAAAACTACATCAAATGGGTATCGAAGTGGCGATGATTACAGGAGACAACAAACGAACAGCTCAAGCAATTGCGAAACAAGTCGGAATCAATCGTGTCTTAAGTGAAGTCTTACCAGAAGATAAAGCAAATGAAGTAATGAAACTTCAAAAAGAAGGTAGGAAAGTTGCCATGGTTGGTGATGGAATCAATGATGCACCAGCGTTAGCCCAAGCGGATATCGGAATCGCGATTGGGTCTGGGACAGATGTTGCAATGGAATCAGCTGATATCGTATTGATGCGCAGTGATTTGATGGATGTACCGACAGCGGTAGAGTTGAGTAAGGCGACAATTAAGAATATCAAAGAGAATCTATTCTGGGCATTCGCGTATAATACATTAGGCATTCCAGTAGCGATGGGTGTTTTGTACTTATTCGGTGGACCATTGTTGAATCCGATGATCGCAGGCGCTGCAATGAGTTTTAGTTCAGTTTCTGTATTGTTGAATGCATTGAGATTGAAAGGGTTTAAACCTTCAGTAGTGAAGAAGTAAGACTAAAAATCGACTACTACCTTAGTGATCAGTAAAAAGAGTACTGAATCTAAGAGGAATAGTCGATTTTTATTTATATAAACGTGTAAATAGGTCTTTTTAGACAACCGTTGTGAAAATGTCCTCTTTTGCTTGTCGTTTTTTTAGTGGTATTTTTCCACTGCGATAGCCTAATCCAAGCATATAAGAAACACCAAATTCGGAGCGATCTAATAGCCCTTTTTCACTTAAATAAGCTTCTAATTCAACTCGATCAAAGCCTTCAATTGGACAACTATCTATGTTCAACAACGCTGCAGTGGTCATCATATTGGCCAAAGGGATATAGGTTTGTTTCGATGCCCAGTCAAATAGTGAACGCTCACTATTTAAATCAAAATCTTTTGTCTGAAATTCCTTGAACATTCCAGTCTGTGGAGCATCGGCTGAAAACGGTAGACCAAACACGTCTTCTACCATGTGTTTGACATGTGCGCTTTCCGCTGTAACATTTTTACGTGCTAGCGCTATGATAAAATGACTGGCTCCGTTTAAACTGTTGATTGCGCCCCAAGCAAATTCTTTCAACTCTTCTTTTATCTGCGGGTTTTCAATTAGTAAAAATGCCCATGGTTCATACCCAAACGAACTAGGAGACAAACGAGCAGCTTCTAAAATTGTTTCCCAATCTTCTGTCGGGATTTTTTTAGCGGGGTCAAATCCTTTTGTAGCATGACGGTGTTCAAAAGCGGTTAAAATCTCTTGTCTTTTTTCTGGTGTATTTGTAGTCAATTGGTTTTCCTCCATTTACTTGAACGTTTATCGCATAAGCAATAAGTGACTTTAGTGTAAAGGAAGCATGCATCGTTGTAAATCGGGGAATTTTTTTATACCATCGTTTAATGTACTTGTGATTTTGACTGTTGCGTATTAAATGAATTGCCCCAATGATACAGTGCCTCAATAACAGGAGCTAAGGTTTGGCCATAATCCGTTATGGAATAACTCACAGCAATCGGTTTTTCCCGTAGTACGTTTCGTTGAATAAGGCCATCTATTTCTAACTCTTTTAACTGTAAGCTCAACATTCGTTTGGTAATGCCAGGGACAAAGCGTTGTAATTCACTGTAACGATAAGCACCTTCAAAAATCAAATGGTATAGTAGGACACATTTCCACTTGCCTGAAATGAATTGCAAGGTTGATTCTACAGAACAGCCATCTAAACAATTGTGAATTTTTCGTTGTTTCATGATCTCACGCCCTTTTATTCATATTATTAATGGAAGTACCTATTTTTTAAAGTAAAACGGCAGAAAGTTCTTTGTGCAATGCCCACACATCTTGTCCCAAATTACTCATAATTGTGATGGTTTTGTTCAAGGAGCGATCATACGAAGATATAAACGAAATACCTGGGTCTTGTCCCTGCATATAAGGGAAAGTCCGTTCATTCTTTTTTGCAATCCAAAAACCATAACCGTAATAATCAGAAGCTTGCATTGTTTGCATTAGATTGACTGCGTGGGTAGAAAGTATTTTTCCACTTAACAATGTCTGCCAAAAACGTTCAAGATCTTTTAAGGTAGTAAAACAACCACCAGCGCCAGTGCCTTTAACATCTATGCTATAAATATTGCTATAATATTCTTTTGATTCTTCATCATAGATGTACGCATTCGCGGTATTGGCAGGCAACCGATCTAAGGCAAAGTAACCTGTTGAAGTCATATCAGCAGGATCGAAAATCACTTGTTTCAAATAGGTATCAAAATTCTGACGAGTGAGTTCCTCGATGATCGTAGCTAAAAGAACATAGCCTGTATTATTATATTGAAATTTTTTCCCCGGTGTGTCGACCATTTTTTTATCAATAAAAAGTGGGAGAAGAGCGCTGTTTTTGCGTATTTTATAATTAGGATAATCTTCCCATAATTCAGCATAATCATTAAGTTCTTCTTCATCATAATAATCTCCAATCCCAGAAGTGTGATTGAGTAGTTGGTGCACAGTAACGCTAGGGTCGATATTCGGCATTTTTTTTGAGATAATTTGGTTGATAGGTTGATCGATCCCAATTTTCTTTTCTTCTATCAGTTTCATAATGGCAACTGCAACGAAAGTTTTACTGCCGGATGCTGTACCGAAAGCCGTATCAACAGTATTTTTTAGTTTGTTAGGAAGATCTCGGTACCCAAAAGCTTCGAATAGTAACGATTCATTATTTGATGTGACGTTAACAAAACCGCTGAAGTCTGATGGGATAGATTGTTTCAAGTTCATGAGTGAAGCTCCTTTATTTGCATATGTATTTGCCTAGTATATCGTTACGATTAGTTTATCATTAATTAGCTGATAGGTGGTTCATTTTTTTTACTTTCTATAAATATTTTGCATGAGGGAGAAAATGGATACTGAAGAAGACCTATCTAGTCTCAAAAAAATTGAGTAACATCCCTCTGAAATCATTTTTACCACCAGAATCAAAAATTTTTTGACTGTTCTCTTAGTGCTTCAAAACACAGGAAGGTGCGAGTTGATGCTAGTAGTATTAAGCTCCTGATACGACCTTAATACTAACACTATCTTGTACTTATGAAGGGAAAAAGACAGCTGCATAAATCAATTTACGTGGCTGTTTTTGTTGAACTCGGTAAGAAATCAATTTTTTTGCTATACTTTAGAGGAATACTAGAAATTGATAAGTGAGGTGCGAGTTGGTTGAAAGAAATTTTATTACAAGCAATTGGGTTTTGTTTTGTCATATTTTTGGGTTATTTGATGAAACGAATTGGTTTGTTAAGTAAAGTGGATGGTGGAATGTTATCTGTTATTATTGTAAATGTTACGTTGCCTGCAACAGTCATTGTTAGCTTAGCTAATGTAGTTGTTTCGGGCACCTTATTTTTCTTGTTGATAATGGGAATCCTTTTGAATATATTGGTGATTTTGATTGGTGGGAGAGTTAGTAAAAAGCGGCCTGTTTTAGAACAGAAATTTCAAATGTATTCAATGTCAGGATACAATATTGGCAACTTTAGTTTGCCTTTTATTCAAGGATTCTATCCGTTGGCTGTGCCATTTCTTTTGATGTTTGATATCGGAAATAGTGTGATGCTGACAGGCGGAAGTACGTTGTTGATCGATAAAATCGTGGGAGCTAAAGAAGAGACAACGCTTAAGCGAATTGTTTTGTCTTTATTTAAATCAGTGCCTTTTACGGTCTATATGGTCATGTTATTGCTGAGGATCATTCAAGTTGGATTGCCTGTGGAAGTGTTGGGCATAGTAGAAATGATCGCAAAAGCAAACGGTTTTTTATCGATGTTTATGATTGGGTTATATTTTGAACTAAAATTACCTAAAAAAGCCTTGCAATTAGTAAAAGAAGTTCTAGTTTGGCGTTATCTGTGTGGTGCAGTTTTTGCGTTATTATTTGCTTTCGTGGTGCCGTTATCTCCATTGTTGCGTATCGTGTTAGTCGTTCTAAGTGTTGCGCCGATGCCGACCTTTTCAGTAATCAATAGTGTTAAAGCTGGAATGTCAGAAGAAACAGTTGGATTTACCTCTTCCGCAAGTATTCTGATCAGTTTGGTATTGATGACGCTTGTAATGATGTTGATGGGCTGATAAAAATAAAAGAGGCGGAGAGGTGACTCGTAGAGTTCTATCTCCGCCTTTGTTGTTTTTAGTCAAGTATCAAACGTTCTGCGATATAAAAGTCACCCTCATAAGGCGTATCTTCCCCGCCGACTTTTTGATACAAGTCAGCACCCTTACCAGCTAGAACAACTGCATCGTCCGATCTGCATAAAGACAAGGCCTCTTTGATTGCCTCGCTACGGTCAAGAACTGTTTTGATTTCAATATCTGTTGTAATATGAGCTGCAATCTCAGCACAGATATCCGCCGGATTTTCATCCGCTGGATCATCAGTCGTTAAAATGGCAACATCAGCCAGCTCCGATAAAACAGTGCCAAAATCTTTTCGTCTAGAAATGGCTTTATTTCCCGTACTTCCAATCACGACAATTAAACGACCACTAGGATGTTCTTCTTTGACAAACGTTAAAAGATTTTTTAAACTGTCGTAATTGTGCGCATAATCCACATAGATTTTTGCCCCATTTTTATTTGTTAATAATTCCATTCGGCCAGGAACCGTGGTTTCCTTGATTCCTTGCTGACAATCATTTCGTGTAGCACCTACTAAAGCACTAGCGAGAACGGCACTTAATGCATTCCCTTTGTTGAAATCCCCACCTAGACGTAAGTGATACTCACCAGAAACAGCTAGTGTATCGTTGTTCGCTTCGATAGAAAAGGCAAGTGAATCATCTGGGTTCGTTTGGTAGAGATACTCTGTATTTACAGAGGCTTGATTACCGTAAACGATGTAAGGAACTTTATGAAGATCAGCTGTCTCTTTCAATAATTGAAAGTAATCAGATTCATGGTTTAAAACCATGGTTTTTGAATGTTTGATCAACTGGCGTTTGCAATAAAAATAATCATCGAATGTTGGGTGTTCAATCGGGCTAATATGGTCAGGTGTGATGTTTAAGAAAATTCCTACATCAAAAAATAAACCATACACTCGATTGGTTTTATAAGCTTGTGAAGATACTTCCATGATAAAGTGAGTCATGTTATTTTCAACTGCTTCGGCCATCATTCGATATAAATCAAGCGATTCAGGGGTAGTCAAATGTGATTTGAAAAATGTCTGACCATCTAAAGTAGAATTCATAGTAGACAACATTGCTGTTTTTTTATGTGTTGCCTGATCTAAAATGAATTTAGCAAAGTAAGCGGCAGTTGTTTTTCCTTTTGTACCAGTAAAACCGATTAGCTTTAATTTATTTTGCGGATAATCGTAAAAGGCCATGCTTAAGACAGCCATTGCTTTTTTGATATCTGTTACAATGATACCTAATGTTGCAGGGACATCATAAGGTTGTTCTGCTAAATAAACGCCGAGTCCCGAGTCGACAGCTTTTGCTAAATACTCGGATTTAAAATTTAGTCCTTTACAGAAAAAAAGTGTATCAGCATTTACTGTACGAGAATCATATGAAAAAGTGTCGAACATTTTATTATTCAACGAGGCAGGTAGAGTCAAAGACCAGCCTTCTGCTGAAATAAATTCTTTCAAAAGATGTTCTTTAAGTAAACAGTCACGAATTATTTCTAAAGAAATAGTCATTATTACGCCTCCAAGTGGTATCTACAATCTGAATATACGATTTTTGGGATAGAAAACTTTAGAAATTCATCATACAATTTAAACGTCAAAACTTCAAGATGCTTGCTAGTGGAGGCGAAAAAAAACTTGAGAAATCATTAATGAGATCGAGCTAATTCTAAGATTAAATTGCAATTTAAAATAACAAACACATAATAAAAATATTTTAATTAAATATGGCCTGTAATTATAGTTTTAAATTGATAATTGGTTGTTTCGGTCTTGGAATATACATAAAAAATAGATAGTTAAAAATAAAGTGTTTACTTACTTTTTTGGTTTTTTAGAAATGAAAAAGACTGTTTTTGGATGAAAAAGTTTAGGAAAATATAAATAAGTTAATTTATTCAAGAAAGTCGTTGCATATACTTGATTTAACAATTAAAATAAAGAAAGCATGTTCAAAGAAAGTTGGAGGAGTTAAATGATAAATCAACCAAATCCTGCTGATCAACCGATCTTGACCAACCAAGAAAAAATGGTTAAAGGATCGGCTTGGATGACAGCTAGTAATATAATTTCTCGTTTGTTGGGTGCGGTATATATTATCCCATGGTATGCATGGATGGGAGAACACGCCAATGAAGCAAATAGTTTATCTTCAATGGGGTATACCGTATACGCTCTCTTTTTATTAATATCTACAGCAGGAATACCTGCAGCTATCGCAAAACAGACGTCTTATTACAATTCACTGAATGAATATAAAATTAGTCGTCAGCTTTTTTATAAAGCACTACAATTGATGGCTATTTTAGGAGGCATTTTTGCGATCGTGATGTATTTGGCCTCGCCTATGTTGGCAAAATGGTCTGGTGGGGGAGAAGAATTGATCCCTACGATGCGATCGTTGAGTTTAGCTGTTTTGATTTTCCCGTGTATGAGTGTGGTACGAGGCTATTTCCAAGGAAATCAAGATATGATGCCATATGCGTTGTCACAAATCGTTGAACAAGTTGCGCGTGTTTTTTATATGCTGTTGACAGCGTTTATTATCATGAAGGTAATTGATGGTAATTATGTTGATGCAGTAACACAATCAACGTTAGCGGCATTTATAGGCATGTTGGCAAGTCTCATTGTCTTATTTTACTATTTTCAAAAACAAAAACCAATGTTTGATTATCTTGCAGAACATAGTGCCAATGTACATGAAGCGTCAACTCGTGATTTATTGACCGAGACATTAAAAGAGGCACTTCCGTTTATCATCGTAGGTTCTGGTGTGACCGTCTTTAAATTAGTCGATCAATTCACGTTTTCTAATTTTATGAATACATTTACAGCGTATTCCGGCAGTCAGTTGCGTACACTTTTTGCGATTTTTAATGCGAATCCAGACAAGTTGACAATGGTCGTAATTGCCTTAGCAACCTCTATCTCTGCTACAGGGTTACCGTTGATTACTGAAGCAATTACCTTAAAAAAATATAGAGATCTATCAAAACTGATCAGTAATAATTTACAGTTGTTTATGTTTGTGATGCTACCAGCGACTTTTGGTATGATCGTTTTGGCAAAACCTCTTTATACAATGTTTTATGCACCAGATGATCTTGGCGTATCGGTCTTGATTCAAGCCTGTTTTGCAGGTCTATTTATGGGACTTTACATGTTGTCATCCACAATGTTGATGGGGATGTACGAGAATAAAGCTGCCATCAAGTACTTTGGCTTAGGATTAGCATTGAAATTGATTGTTCAGTATCCAAGTATCCGATTGTTTGAAGTATATGGGCCGTTGATTGCTACAATGATCGGGTTTACATTATCTTGTGTCTTGATCATGAGAAAAATTAAAAAAGTCAGCCATTTTAATTTTAGTTTAACATTACGACGTGGGCTATTGATTTTCTTGATTACATTGATTATGATGATCGCAGCGATCTTGATGAGACAATTCCTGTATTTATTCCTAGATCCAACACGTAAGTTTCAATCTTTTGTGATCATCTTGATCGTAGCTGCTTTTGGTGGCGGAGTTTACGGTTATATCACGTTAAAACTACGTTTAGCAGACAAGTTATTAGGCGCAGGCGTCGGTAAAATTCGCCGTAGACTAAACATAAAATAGAACTAATCAAGTAGCGGGGCCGATTGCTCCGCTATTTGTTTTTAAAGGTGTGAAGAAACACAATAGCCGTTGAGAGGGATAAGATGAGACTGCATGAGCTCTTTTCGACAGTTAAATTTAGGAGGTTACCATGCGTTTAGACAAATTTCTAGCAGAAACAGGTGTTGGCAGTCGTAAAGAAGCCAAACAACTATTGAAGAAAAATTTAGTAACTGTCAATGATGAAATCGTCAAAGATGGTAAGACGCAAATCGATGAGAAACAAGATATCATTAAATTTGCTGGAGAAGAATTAACGTACCAAAAATACTATTATTATCTGCTGCATAAACCCCAAGGGGTAATTTCAGCAACAGAAGATAAATGGGATCAAACAGTGATCGATTTATTGAAAGACGAAGATTACCGTGAAGATATATTTCCTGTTGGTCGCTTAGATAAAGATACAGAGGGGCTGCTATTGTTAACCAATGATGGTCAGCTTGCACATCAATTATTATCACCAAAAAAACATGTAGATAAGGAATATTTTGCCATAATTCAAGGAATCGTGACGGAAGAAGATATTCGCCATTTTGCAGCAGGATTTGCTTTAACCGATAAGGAGCAAGTCAAACCAAGCGAGTTGATCATTGAATCAGTGGATGAAACAAATGAACAATCAAAGATTCGTCTGACGATCCAAGAAGGAAAATTTCATCAAGTAAAACGCATGTTTGAAGCAGTCGATAAAAAAGTTGTTTATTTGAAACGATTGCGTATGGGGAGTTTATGGTTAGATGAAGAGCTGATTTTAGGGGAATACCGTACGCTGACTGAAGAAGAGCTTGAAAAGTTGAAGCTGAATAGATAAAAGAATGTAATGGAGACTGCTGTTTTGTACTAAAGTACAGTTTTCATTACATTTTCTTTGACTCTTCAGCCGAGATAAAGCTATACTCCAATCGATAAGCGAGCCAATGAGGAGGAAACATAGAATGCAGGCCATTGAACTTAAAGGATTGACTAAATTATATAAAAAACAAGCAGCCATCGATCAACTAGATTTATCGGTAGAAAAGGGTGAAATCTATGGTTTTATCGGTCCGAGTGGTGCTGGAAAATCAACCACGATCAAAACCATGTTGAATTTTATTCACCCAAATCAAGGGACGGCTACCTTACTTGGTTTAGATAGTATTAAAGAGGCGAAGGAAATTCGTAAGCGAACAGGATATGTATCAAGTGATGTCCGTTTTTATCCAAATATGACAACGGGTGAGGTGCTTAAATATGTGGCTGATTTTCATCAGCTAAAGAATAGTAAAAAACAAATCGACTATTTTATAGAGTTATTTGATATTAATGCGAAGAAAAAAATGTCTGATCTGTCCTTGGGAAATAAAAAGAAAATCGCCATTACGGCAGGGATTTTGCCCAATCCCGAGTTGTTGATTTTAGATGAACCTACGAATGGATTGGATCCGTTGATGCAACATCGGTTGTTTGAAGAATTGGAAAAATACAATAAAAAAGGCATGACAATCTTTTTATCCAGTCACGATTTAAATGAGGTGCAACAACATGCGCGCCGAGCTGCGTTTATTCGACAAGGAAAGATCATCACCGTTCAAGATATTACAAAGGAAAAATCGCTAGGTAAAGTTATTACATTGGTGGGAGATCATATTCCCTTATCCTTATTTGAAAAGATGGGAGCAGCGATTTTAAAGCACCAAGGAAATGAAACACGGTTGTTGTATGAAGGCGATTTGCGGGAAGTCTTACCGCTGTTAGGGGATACATCGATTCAAGATTTCACGATTACAAATCCAGAACTAGAAGATCAGTTTATGGCGTTGTATGAAGGAGGAGAGGTAAAATGATTACGGCTAAAATTGAAAGCAAAGGACTTATCAAGGGACTAATTATTTGGACGATATTATTTGCGGTGATTATTTTTGGCTTTAGTGCTATTTATCCTCAAATGCATAGTTCTGCAATGGAAGATATCTTAGGCGCAAAATTAGACGGGCTCTCTCCTGCACTCTTGAAAACATTTAATATCAGTGTGAGTGGTCAAGCGAGCTTCTCAGTTGCTACGGGTTTCTTTGCTTATTATTTTCAATATATGTTTCTAGCTGCATCAATTTACGCTATGATGCTAGGCAGTCAAGCGCTGATTAAAGAAGAGACCGATGGAACGATTGAATTTTTATATGCACAACCAGTGACACGTAGAGAAATTGTAACAAACAAATTTCTAGCAAACCTACTTATTTTGGCTGTCTTTTGGTTGAGTTCATTTGGCGTTTCGATAGGCTCGACCGTGATGTACCGCCAAGAAACAGATTCAGTGCAAACAATTAGTAGAGAAATTAGTAAGATATTTATACAAGAAAGTTTGATTTTGTTGTTTTTTTTAACACTTGGCTTTTTTGTTTCAACAGGTTTAAAATCAAGTAAACAAAGTACAAGTATTTCGTTAGCAATTGTTTTTGGCCTTTTTTTAATTGGAGTATTTTCTGATTTAAACGACTCATTTAGTTGGGCAAAAATAATATCTCCCACACATATGGGGATTCCAAGTAACTTGCTAGATAAAGGATTATCTAGCGGCAATGTGGTGCTGTTGAGCCTCTTGATTATTTTGTTCTTAGGTGGAACGTATAGGGTATACCAACGGAAGGACCTGAAAGTCTAGTGAAAAAAATCCACGTCCATCAAAAAATAGGAGCGTATGCTACAGTCAGCATTAAAGCAATTCCTACACTTTGCTTCGAGCGCATTCAATTATAAGTGCTAAAGTACCAAAAGTTGAAGGCGTGGGAAATGAGCTGAATTTATTGTAAAACGTAGTGTTGGTTCTCGGAGTTAAACACTTCTTGTCAAACCTTCTGCTTTTTTCATGTAGTAAGGTAAGTGGTTGCTGATTTCAGTAGGTAATACGACGTAGTTTTCTTGTCCTAACTCTTCTCCAATCAAACTGTGTAGATAAACAGCAGCGCAAAGAGCAGTTTCTTTCGTTTCAAATTGAGCAAGAAAACCAGTAATCATACCGGCAAGCGTATCTCCCATGCCGCCAGTTGCCATAGCGGGCGTTCCTAACGGATTTCGATAGTGTGAAGAAGCGGTATAAATGTCGGTTCGGTGACTTTTTAAGACAATCGTTGCACCTAATTGCTTTTGTGCATCGCGATTGTTTGGAACCGTTTGGTCAACGATTTTAAGTTTGCTTAGTCGTTCCCATTCCATTTGATGAGGTGTGAATACAACCTGTTCAGGATAGTTTAAGGAATAATGATTTTGAGCAAATAACGTAATGGCAGATCCATCAAGCACAAGCCACTGCGATGATTTTTGCTGCAGTAGGACGTTTTCTAAAAGCTGTTGACTATGGGAATCAATACCTAAACCGGGTCCAACCAACAGAACATCGGCTGTATTTACTAAATTGTTGAACTCTTGACTGATCGTCCAATCCAGTACCATCGCCTCAGGTAAACGAGCATGGAGAGCTGTATGGTTTTTTTCAGCAGTTATAACGGAAGTTAAGCCACAACCGGATTTGACACAAGCCTCTGCACTCATAATAATTGCTCCGCCGTACAGGTCATTTCCACCAATAAGTACAGAACGTCCAAAAGTTCCTTTGTGAGAATGGGGAGGACGTGACTTGATTGCAGCACTCAAAACATCATGTGATAATTCTTTCATCTCAGTAGTCTCCTTCCATGATTTACTTCCAGTATAAATCTGTTTTGAATCAAGCGCAAAATATTGCGGAAAAAACTGTTCCTGCCTTTTTCTTTTAAGCCAGTTAGTGGTATGATGGGGAGGTAGAATAATGAATTGGAGTGACTAAAAATGACAATTGATTGGCAAAAAGAAGTAGACGTACGTAAAGATGCGCTATTAGAAGATTTACAAAATTTATTACGCATCAATAGCGAGCGTGATGATTCTAAAGTAACACCAGATGCACCATTTGGCCCAGGTCCTGTTGCTGGCTTAAAACATATGTTAGCGTATGGCGAACGTGATGGTTTCGTTGTGAAAAACGTGGATAACTACGCTGGTCATATCGAATACGGCGAAGGCAATGAAACATTAGGAATTTTCGGACACATGGACGTTGTACCTGCTGGTGATGGCTGGGATACTGATCCTTACGAGCCTGTCATCAAAGATGGTAAAATCTTCGCACGTGGTTCAAGTGATGATAAAGGCCCAAGTATGGCCGCTTATTATGCATTAAGAATTATCAAAGATTTAGGTGTACCATTATCTAAAAAAGTCCGTTTTGTCGTGGGTAGTGACGAAGAAAGCGGCTGGGGTGATATGGATTATTACTTCAAACACGAAGAAAAACCTGATTTTGGTTTCTCGCCAGATGCAGAATTCCCAATTATCAATGGTGAAAAAGGGAATGTATCATTATACGCTCGCTTTGGTGGATCAAGCGAAGGTGAATATGGGTTAGAAAGCTTTAATGCTGGATTACGTGAAAATATGGTTCCAGGTACAGCGACTGCCGTGATCACAGTTCCAACTGCTGAAGCTGCTGAAAAAATGCAAGGCGCATTCAGTGTTTTTGTAGAGGAAGAACCAATTTCTGGTGAGTTAGAAGCGAATGATACAACTGTTACGATCAAAGTTGTAGGGAAAGGTGCACACGGCGCTAGCCCTCAATCTGGGATCAATGCGGCAACATTCTTAGCAGTTTTCTTAAACAGCTATGCATTTGCTGGGTCAGCGAAAGAATTTATCCAAGTGGCCGCTACACTTGTTCATGAAGATTTCTATGGTGAAAAATTAGGCGTAGCCTTTGAAGATACTAAAATGGGTAAATTAACCATGAATGCTGGTTTATTTGTCTTCAAGAAAGATGCTGAAGAAGGCAACTTTATGAGCTTGAATTTCCGTTATCCTAAAGGAACAACAGCTGCTGAATTAGAGGCGGGTGTGAAATCTACAGCAGGTGCAATCGGTGCTGAAATCGTTCAAGGTGGACGTAACCAAGAACCGCATTACGTTCCAGCAGATGATCCATTGGTTGAAACGTTATTACAAGTCTATGAAGACCATACTGGTCAAAAAGGCCATGAACAAATCATTGGCGGCGGAACTTACGGACGTTTACTAAAACGTGGTGTGGCCTATGGCGCAATGTTCCCAGGCTATACAGACACAATGCACCAAGCCAACGAGTTTATGGCATTGGATGATTTATTCCGTGCGACAGCTATTTATGCGGATGCGATTTATCGTTTGGCGAAATAAAATTTGTGACTCTAATCTTAAAATTTTAACCCCCTGACAGACAGTTGTCAGGGGGTTTTTCTATACAATAGAAACAAGTCGTTAGAAACAAATAACATTTTCAAGTATACTTATAAACATACTTAAATATAAAGAAAGATTACCTGAAAATATAGAGCAAGTGCAGACAAGAAAAATGAGGTGAAAAAATGATTGATTTTCAAAATGTATCAAAGAAATACAATGATCAGTTAGTATTAGAAGACTTTGATGTCTCAATTGAAGACGGTGAGTTTTTTGTATTAGTCGGTCCAAGTGGTAGCGGGAAAACGACCACTTTAAAAATGATCAATCGATTGATTGAACCGACAGATGGGGATATTTATTTTAACGACAAACGATTAATCGACTACAATTTAAAAGAATTACGCTTGACGATTGGCTATGTTCTTCAACAAATTGCACTATTCCCTAATCTAACAGTTGCTGAAAACATTGAATTGATTCCAGAAATGAAACACTGGAACAAAGCTAAAAGACGGGAAAAGACAGAAGAGTTACTAAGAAAAGTCAGTTTACCGCCAGAAGAATATCTTTACCGAAAACCAGCAGAATTATCTGGTGGTGAACAGCAACGTATCGGAATTTTACGTGCGATTGCAGCAAAACCAGATGTCATTTTAATGGATGAGCCCTTCAGTGCCTTAGATCCGATTTCCAAAGGGCAATTACAATTATTAATCAAAGAGTTGCATAAAGAGTTAGCCAGCACAGTCGTTTTTGTAACGCATGATATGAATGAAGCACTCTTTTTAGGGGACCGCATCTGTGTGATGAAAGAAGGAAAAATTGTTCAAACAGATTCCCCGGAACAAATTAGAAGTAACCCAGCTAATGATTTTGTTGCACAATTCTTCCAACAAGATCACTCTAGTTTAGAAAATTATTGTGCTGCTGATTTACTGGAGTTAGGTTTTGTAGAAGATGGTCAAGTAGCGGGTGGGACACCTATCGAATTAGAAACGACAGTATCGGCTATAATTCGTTTACTTGTTGAGGGAGCAACCGTTGTCTTAGTGGATGAGAAGGGACCTATCGGTGAAATCACAGATCGAACGATTTTGCGTTTCTTAGAGACGAAGATAGAAAAAGGTGATCAATAATATGGGGAAATTGATAGAAACATTTGCGGCCCGTAAAGAAGACTTTATTCAAGCGGTTGTCGAACATATCCAACTCTCGTTACTGTCATTACTGATTGCGATTCTTATCGCGATTCCTTTAGCGATTTTATTGACGAATTATAAAAAAGTTGCTGAGTTTGTTCTGCAAATCACTGGAATTTTTCAAACGATTCCCTCACTAGCTTTATTAGGATTATTGATTCCAGTTATTGGGATTGGTAGTCCACCTGCAATTGTAGCGTTAGTGATTTATGCACTCTTTCCGATTTTACAAAATACGTATACAGGCTTGACCGAAATCGATCCTTCATTGGAGGAAGCAGCCGAAGCCTTTGGGATGAATAAACGGGAAAAACTAATCAAGTTTGAGTTGCAGTTAGCGTTACCGTATATCATTTCAGGTATTCGTACAGCGACTGTGATGATCATCGGAACAGCAACGCTTGCGGCTCTGATTGGTGCAGGTGGACTAGGAACGTTCATCTTACTAGGAATCGACCGAAACAACGTGTATCTAATCTTGATTGGGGCAATTTCTTCTGCTGTCTTAGCGGTCTTGTTTAACTTCGGGATCCATTTGTTGGAGAAAGCCACAGTCAAACGAATCGTAGCGGCATTTATGGTCTTACTTGCGTTGTTAGTGGGATCGTTTGTCTACACCCACCAAGAAACAGAACAAAAAGAAATCACTGTTGCAGGAAAATTAGGTGCAGAACCAGATATCTTAATTAACATGTACAAAGAATTAATTGAAGCAAATAGCGATATCCACGTAAACTTAAAATCAAACTTTGGGAAAACCAGTTTCCTATTTAACGCACTAAAATCTGGTGAAATCGACGTCTATCCTGAATTTACCGGAACCGTACTTGAAACATTTTTGAAAGACAATACGAACACGTCGAATGATCCAAGAGAAGTATACGAATATGCACGAGATCAAATCAAAAAACAAGAAAATATGGATTATTTAGAACCAATGCGTTATGAAAATACCTATGCTGTCGCAGTTAAACGATCATTCGCAGAAGAGAATGGGCTGAAAACAATCGAAGATTTGAAAAAAGTTGAAAGTCAGTTAAAAGCTGGTTTTACGTTAGAATTTATTGATCGTGAGGACGGCTATAAAGGGTTACAAAAACTGTATAACTTGAATTTCGATGTCAAGTCTATGGAGCCATCGTTACGTTACCAAGCAATCAATAATGGGGATGTCAATGTGGTGGACGCTTATTCGACCGATAGTGAATTGAAGCAGTATGATTTGGTGATTTTAAAAGATAATAAGCGACTATTTCCACCGTATCAAGGAGCGCCATTGCTGAAAGCTGAGACACTTAAGAAATATCCGGAATTAAAAGAATTATTGCAGCCTTTAGTAGGTAAGATCACGGAAGAAGAAATGAGTGAGATGAATTACCAAGTGAATGTGGAGCAAAAAGATCCGGCGACCGTTGCGCATGATTATTTGGCGGAGCATGGGATGTTGAAAAAATAATGGTTGATAGATGAAAAGGCACAACATAAGAGAGCTATATATCTCTTATGTTGTGCCTTTTATACTTTATAAGGTATAATAAAGGAGAAAGCAATTGCACTTAAGTGCGATTGCAAAAAAAGCCAGTGCTGATAACACTGACTCTTTAGTTGAGTTTTGACTAAAGCTTGATAGATTATTGCATTGCCACTATCTTACTTTAGCTGAGCAGATAGTGGTCTTTTTTTACCCAAAAATCAATGTGATAAAAAGTTTAATCCCTTCGACAATATAGTAAGCCACAAGCGTGACGACTATTTTCGAAGCGATATCTTTTAACAAATCTTTCAAGGACCGCTTTTCCTAAGCAATAAAGCAGGACAAAAGCGATAAAGACATATCTTTATGGCATCAACTCCTTTTTCAGAGCTTCAGCCTTTATTCAACTAGTTATAGTATAACAAAGATTTCATTGAGAGTGTATTAAATATTTTACAAAAATCAGTATGCTAAGTTGCTTTCCAGAGACTTTATAAGGTATAATTGTTGAGAAGGTAATCGATAATCATTACGATTATAAAAAAGTCAGTGCTGATACACTGACTCTTTAGTTGAGTTCTGACTAAAGCCCGATTGTTTAATGTTGCCACTATCTTACTTTAGTCGGGCAGATAGTGGTCTTTTTTTACTCAAAAATAGAAGTGATAAAGATTTTAATCACTTCAACAATATAGTAAGCTACAAGTGTAACGACTATTTTCGAAGCGATATCTTTTAACAAATTTTTCAAGGATCGCTTTTCCTATGCATTAAAGCAGGACAAAAGCGATAAAGACATATCTTTATGGCATCAACTCCTTTTTCAGAGCTTCAGCCGTTATTCAACTAGTTATAGTATATCAAAGATTGCATTGATAGTGTATTAAATATTTTACAAAATAGTAACGAGCAAACAGTCAGCCGTGGAGAATGTTCATCTGATCGAATGCTACAGATTCTGGTAGATAGCATTCTTTCTTACTATACGCATTATTGACTTAGGCAACTTGATTTATCAGTTTGTGCTGATTGTTTTTGGCTTCAAAATATCAAGTGTCCGCTTAACATTTTGGGGTGTCGGCTGTTTCCTCGTTACTATCGTGGCTACAATGATCTGTCTATAAAAAAGGCTTGCTCCGTCAAAAGTTAGCACAAAATTGGCAGATCATTATAGCAAAGTGAAGTGTGATGAAAGAAGTCAGATTTGCGGTAACTTCCTCAAAACGATTATTCAAATTTCAAAAAATCGTTGCTCCACCGTAAAATAGAACGAAAAAAAACGGTTCCGGACACCTGCCGAAACCGCGCTAAGTACAATTAAGAAGCATTGACCTGTTTTTATCGATAAACTCAGAACATCAGAAAAAACACTAGTAATTTCATGAAATATTGAGTAAAATAAAAACAGTCAATGAAAATTGACTAAGGGCAACTTGTACATTCAGGTGAACTCTGATTGTATAAGGCTCTGTGGAAGGACGACCAATCTTTCTGCAGAGTGCCTTTTTATTTTGTCTAGCTAAACGAAGTTCGTTTGGCTAGATTTTTTTTCGTTCTATCTCATTCCATTTTAATTTAAGTGGGGTGGAGAGTCAATGGGGGAATGTAAGTTTGTGTGAAAAAAATTATTTATGGTAATTTATTGGAATTTAATTGATAATAATGATGTACTTTTTGGTATGATAATTAAAAAGTGGGTTATGTTAGTTTTACTATATCTAACAAATTTTAATGGATGGGAGACAGTAACATGGAAATTTCAGAAATAAGAATAAAAAATTATCGTCGTTTTTTAGATTCAAAAATTGATTTTCGAGAAAATAAGTTAGTTATTTTAGCAGGGGCAAATAATAGTGGAAAAACATCCTTAATACAATTACTTCATGTAATATTCAATAATAAAAAAAGTATATGTGAAAAAGATATCTCTATTCAAACTCGTCAAAAGTTATTTGATGAATTGATAAAAATGTTAGTAGAAAAAAAGCTTTCTGATGAAGAGTTTTTGAAAGCTGTCCTATTATTTATGAAAAATATTTCAGCGGAAGAATATGCTATAGATGTTAAAATATTAGTTTCTTATAAAGAAGGCGAATCAATAGCATTATTTTCTAACTATCTAATGGATTTAGATGAAAATAGAAAAGAATTCTATTTTGAATTTCGGAGCGAATTTTTATTTGAACGTTTCGAAAAAATTTTTCATTTACAACATGAATACTTTTATTCAATGTATGTGAAAATGCAGAATCTATCGCTGAATATAAGTAGTCAAATAGATGAAAGCGAGTGTAATGAATTAAAAACGGAGTTAGCTAAAATAGGGCATCAATTTGAAAATGAATTATTTAAGTTATATGGATTATCATTGAGTAACAAGTACTACTACACGAATGTTGATTTTAATATTTTAAATCATATAGAGTATAAAGAATTTTCGAAGTTATTTATTTTTGATTTCATATCTGCTGATCGAGAGTTAGATGATGAATCTATAAAGACAAAAAAAATTACAAATACCATTATCGAAAGCACAGATCCTTTAAGTGAAGATTCTGCATGGAAAAGTAATTTTGACAAGTTATTTAAAACTGTAAAAAGCGGGTTGCAGGATTCTCAGGTTGAAGAAATTTTACAAAATAGTACATCTTCAGCACTTGAAAAAATTCGAAATAATATGGATTCAGTTGGTGAAACGCAAGTTGATGCTATTGAGGCATTGATGAATTTTGATGATAAAATTCTTTTAAAACTAGTTAAAGATAGCGTAGCGATAAATTATGTGTATCAGAAAGATGGAAGTAAAATTTATCTAAGTGAAGAAACTCAAGGTCTAGGAATGAGTAATCTTATTTTTATAAGTCTAGAATTGCTAAAATATCAAAAGAAGATAAAAAAAGTTACAGTAAATTTCTTTGTCATAGAAGAACCTGAAGCTCATATGCATGTTCAAATGCAAAGAGTACTTATAGATTTTCTAGAAGATTTATTTCAAAATGATAATAAAATACAAGGCTTGATAAGTACACACTCAAATGAAATTGTTAAAAATTGTAATTTGAAAAGTTTAAAAGTCATTCGACCTTCGAATCCATTTGAAAATAAAATATGTGATCTAAAAATATTTTTAGATCAGCATGCTTCAGAAAAAACTTTTTATGAAACATTTTTTAGGTTGAATTTTTCCAATCTAATTTTTTGTGATAAAGCTATTATTTATGAAGGTGATACTGAACGAATGTTTATTGAAGCGTTAATTTCTAGAAATGATGAGTTTGATTCGTTGTCCAAAAAATACATTTCATATTGCCAATGTGGTGGTGCATATGCTCATAAATACTATGAATTAATGAGTGAATTGGAAATTACAGCGTGTGTGTTTACAGATATAGATTATACAAAAGAACAAAATAACGTTATAAATGTAATGGATGACAAAAGTACTAATTCAACACTTAATACGTTTTGTCCAAAAAAAGAAAATCAAAAAATATTGGTTAAAGATATCTATAATTGGCAAGAAGATAGAAATAAAAAGAGTTGTTTTGACATTTTTACTCAAAGCATATCTGATGGCTATGCACGAACTTTAGAAGAAGCAATTTTGTATAGATATATATGTGAGGAAAAGGTAAATATTTTGAAGAAATTAAGTGATGAAAAGAAAAACCTAGAAATACCAGAAGATTTTACAGTTTTTACCAACCTACCTTTATATTTTTGGAAAAAATTAAAAGAATATAGTAGTTTAGAAATTAAGATACCATCTATAAGTAGAGAAAAAAAGCAGCTAGAAAATGAATATAGAAATGATCCCAAAAAATTCGATATAGAACTCGAAAATTTAAAAATGATGAAAGATGAGATGGTTCTCAGATCAATAAGGGATATTGTAGCTTCAATCTCAAATAATAAGTCTGATTTTATGTATTCGATTATGGAACATAACAATGAATTTAAAGTTTTACCAAACTATATTAAGGATGGATTATTATGGTTAGAACAAACTTGTATTTCATAAATGCACCTGCTGGTAGTGGAAAAACTTATTTTATTAAGGATAAGATTAATCAATTACTAGATAACAATTTTCAATCTCAAATACTTTGTATTACTTATACAGAAAGAGCGGCGAATGAATTGAAGGCAAGAATCATTTCAGATGCTGTAGACATAAGTACAATTCATAGTTTTGTAAACACTTTTTTATCTCCTTTTTTTCTTTGCCAGAAGTAATTGATTTTTTCGTAGAAGTATATCATGATGAAATCCTCGACCGACTAGTTTCCAATGATGGAGAGTATGCAATGAAATATAAAGAGATAGTAGGACTTGATGACTCTAGCGTTGTGACGATTGATGATATTAAGGAACGATTAAATAGAGTCTATTATAACGAACGAGAAAGAAATTCTATTTTGTATGGGGGGATTTCTCATGATAGCTTATTGTCTTTTGCTTTTAAATTATTGGATAGGTACCCTATAATCAAACTAAAACTAAAAGAAATGTACCAATATATTTTCATTGATGAAGTTCAAGATACAAGTTCTGATATTTTAAATTTTTTTTATGAGGCAGTATTAGACAGTTCCACAGAATTAAATGTTTTTGGCGATAAGATGCAGGAAATTTATGATAACTATGATGGAAGTTTTGAAAAGCAATTTTCTGAATTTGATAAAAATCTATCTAAAAAGTTTATTACCAATTATCGTTCTAGCAAAGAAATTCTTGATGTATTAGAGAATGTGTATCTTTCTGATTTAAAGATCGAGCAACAATCAAAAAAAGGGAAATCTAATAAAAAACCACAAATATTGATTTGTGATTCAATAAACAAATTTTTGGAGAATAATCTTCATAAGTATAATGATTTTCTACAATTGAGAACTTTGAATAGACATAGATTTGAAAATAATGATCCTAAAAAAGATTTAAGTATTTTATATAGCAAGTATAGAGAAATCTATCCCAGTCATTTAAAAATTAAAGTTATGGATGTACTTCTACCAAGAGATGAAATGAATAATCCAGATTTATTACTAGGTTTCATATTTAAATTATACGATGTCTTAGAAGATTTCCAATGTGGGCGATATGGTTTGGTAATACAAGAGATTAAGAAGGCTAAGTTTTCTACTGACAACAGTATAGCTAATATTTTTAATTTAGAAAAATTATCTATTGAATATCATAAGGATAAAGCTCTATACGCTAGTATTTTTCAACAAATTTATTCTGAATTTATGAGTGATAATAAAGATCTTCATTCTCTATTTGAGTTTTTGATTGAAAATAGAGTTATTACAAAGAGCTTTTATAATGAAATCGTTAAGACGGAGTATGATGATGGTTTTAAATACACTGGTATTTTATCTATTCCACTTAGTAAATTTTTCTTATTAGCTAAATTAAGATACAATCAAAATATTTCTACACAACATGGCGTTAAAGGAGAAGGTCACGACAAAGTCATGTTTATTTCTGAAAATAGCTCAAATCCAGGGATTCATATGTATAAATTCTTTAAGATATTTTCAGAACTGAAAAGTTTTGGTCTAGATGAATTTCAAAAATATTATTATGATTTTAAGTTTGATGTAGAAAAAATTGAAAAAGAAGCGAACAAGAAAATTAGAACATTTGATGTTGCAGATAGAGATATGTTTGAAACAGAGTTTGAAATAATATACTTAAAATATAAAGACAATCCTTATTTTGAGTATATAAATCGTTGTGGAGTAGACTTTAAAGGTAAATTAGCTATGAAGAAGGTTAAGAAAATGTTTAATGTGAATGCTGTTCGTTCAACATTACAAGCGTATAAGTTGTTTTATGTGGGATGTTCACGAGCTAAAGAAGAACTTATTGTAGTAGTTGAAGAGAAAGAAATCAGTGGTTTTAAAGGGGAATTTATTGAAAAAATGATGAGTTGTGGTTTTGACATAGCCAATGAGTAAAAAATATCTAAGATAGGTGTGCTAAGCTTTTTGTAGTTGTGGAAAAGCTTAGTTTTATTATAAATAAAGCAGGAGCAAAGTAAAGATGAAACCAGATATTATTGAGATAGTAAAAGTTCTATTTTCTTTAGGTTTAATAAGTAGTTTAAGCAAGTTTATTATTGACAGAATTTTGTCCACCAAAGTAGAAATAGAACTAGAAACAAATTACGGACGAGCTTTTAGAGAAATTTTTAATTTTATAGTATTTTTACTTATACTTAGTCTTTATGTTTTTTTGTTTGTGGGAATATTTTATAGTCCTAAAAATCAAAATTACGATGTACTGACAGCAGGCCATATGAGTGTTACGCCTGAAGATGTGGACAAATGGTTAAATCAAGAAAAAAACAATAATTTATTTATAAGTTTATTACTGTTAGGCATCTTTTTAGTATTTATAGCTTACATATATAGTGTGGCGAGATCATTCTGGTATAATAATTACAAAAGAAAAGTATATTTGGAATATTCTATGCAAAGTGAATTACTAAAGTTATTTGTAGTAAAAAGACTTAGTAAAGATAGGGTGCTTTTAGCAAATGAAGAACAGACTTTGTATCAAATAAAAAGTCTTTCATCACTTGAAGATATGTACTTTAAAACTGAAAGTTTTATTGAGCGGAGAAAAAGAAGATATAAATCGTATTATGAAACTGTTGAAAATAGAGTTAAATGGAATAAAATGGATACCCCTACAAAAATAATTATGATAGTACTATCCATTTTATTGGGAGTAATAATTTTAGTTGGAACACTGGTTCAAGAAAATAAATTTATATTTTTGGTTATACTCATTATTATCTTTTCAGTAGTGTTTTTTTATGTAAGGAATCAGTATAAAAAAGGAAAATTACTAATAATGGATGATAAATGTCTAAAATAGAGTTATTCAATCAAATTTTGATAAAAGTCTTTTTGATATAACATCTAATAACTTGAGGAATTAAAAACTATTTTTATCTTCATAAGATTAGGTATATATGGATGGTGATAAAAAATGAAAAAATTAACAATAATAGCACTTCTTTGCTCTAGCATTCTTTTAACTGGTTGCAACAATACGTCTTCTAAAAATGCAGAAGTCAAAGAGCAGCCAACAGAAAAAAACAATTCAAAATCAACACCTAAAACCAAAGAAGAAACATCATCAGAAGTCAAAAAAGCAAACTACTACTCTTATCTCGACGAAGTGGATCGCACCAACATACAATCATCAACAGTAGAATCCTTTCTAATGTACGATAATACCAACCCAAAAAGTCTTCAAGAAAATACAATCACTATTTTCTTAGCCCGTGTAATCTCTATAGATAAAGCGGATGTAGATGCCAATCTTTCTGAAACTGACAGCAACAGCATTTTACCTGACACTTATGGAAAGCTAGAAGTATTGAAAAATATTGAAGGAACAACAGATAAAGAAGTATCATTTATTAGATCAGGTGGTATTATCAAAGAAAAAGATCGATTTAAAAACGCTGAAAAAGAAGAAGTAGATAAACACAATCGTTTGAGAGCTGAATCGGGCCGGCCCCCTATTACTCAGAGTGAGGATTGGGTGGAAGTGAGAGAAGATGGCGATATTGAACTTCAAGCAGGTGAGGGATACTTGTTCTTTGCTACGTATAGTGAGGAAAGAGGAGCATACATTCTAGAAGGCTATCAGTATGGTGCTTTGCTACTAGAAGATGACGAACAACCAATTTCAAGAACACGTTCTGTCCCAAATGAAATTGGAAAAACATGGAAAATAAAAAATGCTTCTTCAGGTGAAGAGCAAGATCTTGGCGATTATTTAAAAAATGAGCTAGGAATCGAAATGCAAGAAAACTAACATATAATAAAAGTTATTTTAATTACAAAAATACACAAAGAGCATCAAGTCTGTTAAAAGAAAAACAGACTTGATGCTCTTTTATTTTTTACAGTCCCATCAAAACAGATAGGTGGCTCCCTTGAACCCAAACCATCAAGTTGTCTGCCCCTGAATTAATTTTACAGGCAACAGATAATTTTTCTCCAATTTTTTTTCAGGGTTTTGTATCCTCTGCAATAAAAGATCAACTAAAATATCCGCATAATCAGCCATTGGTTGAGCAATCGTCGATAATTGGGGAAAATAGTTCTGAACGAATTTTGTCCCATCATAGCCAATGATCTTCAGCTGATTAGGAACATTTATCTTTAATTGCTGACATTGATTATAGGCAAGAATAGCCGTTAGATCATCTGTACAAAATAAACTGTCAATGTCCTCCGTCTCCAAAATATGCTTGATCTCTAAGTTTTTTAGTGTTGTTGATCGAGCTGTCGTTTGAATATGAAAAATTTTAGGTTCTAATTCATGTTCTTCTAAAAAGTTTAAATACCCGTTTAATCGAAAATTTGTTGGGGAGTCCGATTCTTGTGAACCTGTCAGGATCGCAATTTTCCTTGCTCCTCTAACGTATAAGGTCTCAGTCGCTAAATACCCGCCTTGGAAATTGTCACTGCCGATAATGGGAATAGTATTCCCTAAAAATCGGTCAAAAGAAACAATCGGAAGTTCAACATCTTCATATTCAGTAATCCCTAAGTTGTGGGCACCAGCAATAATACCATCAACTTTATTTGCTGCAAGCATATTTATATAATGACGTTCTTTTTCCTTATTATTGGCACTATCACACAAAATGACGCGATACCCCAAATCAAAGAGTTTTTGTTCGATTCTTTCCACTAACTCCCCAAAAAACGGATTCGCAACAGTTGGGAAAATAAGCCCGATTAATTGTGTGTTTTTACCTTGTAATGAACGAGCTAAAGAGTTTGGTTGATAATTAAGCTCTTTCATCGCACGATTTACCTTATCAATTGTTTTTTTGCTTAATGAGCCGTAATTATTAATAACACGGGAAACAGTCGTAGGAGAGACACCAGCTTTTTTTGCTACATCTGTTAGTTTGACGACCATACAATTCCATCCTTTATTGGTTAGTTTTCCGCAGTTGCCAAAATTGTCCTTGATAGTCTCCGTCACACGTTAAATGAAATCCTGCGTGTCCTTTTTCTGGGAATACTCGCATGGTTGCTACTTTTTCGCCATCGTTGATGAAAAGTTCAACAACGGAAGAATCAACAAAGATTTGTAATTTCAATGGTTTTTGTTCGATAGAAAATGATCGTACAACGCCATAATCTTCTCCAAAAAGAACACCAGCATGACTGCGGTCTATTGTCATTTTACCACGTTGGGAATCAAAATGAATCGTTAATCCTTGATTCTGTTCTTTATCTGCATATAAGGTAAGGGTTCCAGTGGCTAGAGAATTAAATGATAGGGCTAATTCATAATGATTTGTTGCTGTTTCATGATAAGAATCCTTGCTGTTATCAAAAAGTATTCCTTCGTCTAGACGTAGTTGTTTCATCTCTTCAACAGGACGTTGGTACAATTTTTTATCCTTTACAATCAATTCCTTCACGATGCTTAAACAATGCGCCCATTCTTCTTGGTCAGTGGGATATTCAATTTCCGGCAATCCAATCCAGCTGATTGATAATAAGCGCTCGTCGGGGGCTTTAAATGCTTGTGTAGCGTAAACGTCAAAGCCTTCATCTAAATTTTTCAAGCTAGAAGGATTTGTTAAACAATTTGATTCAGACTGATATGAGTCACCAATGACATACATATTTGGATAGATATTTTGATAATTGCAAACATCAGAATCTAACCCTTGTGGACAAAAAATAAGCAGAGCGAATTCATCTGTTAAAAGTAAATTGGGGCATTCGATCATAAAACCCATGTCTCGATCAGTAAACCCTAATTCACCGATACATTGCCAAGAAAGTAAGTCAGAACTTTGATAGGTTAGAATTTTACCTTTTTCTGTTTCATCTTGCGCTCCGATCGTCATTAGATAGCCAGACTTATAACGAAAAACTTGAGGATCTCTGAATTCAGAGGTATAACTAGCTGGAGGTGCAGCAATAAGCGGCTGTTCGATTTTTTTTATGCTACCTGATTGATCCATCCAAGCACCTAATTGATAAGAATGGCGAATCCAATCATCATCACGAACATTACCTGTATAAGCAAGAAATAACTGATCAGAAATCGGCAGAGCAGTTCCAGAATAAACGCCATGGCTGTCGTATAAGCTGTCTGGGAATACTTTTGTTCCTTCTTCGTTCCAATCAACCAAATTATCAGAGGTCATGTGATACCAAGATTTTATACCGTGAACGGGACCCATCGGATAAGATTGATAGAAAACATGCCACTGATCATTGAAAAATGAAAAACCATTTGGATCATTTAGTAAACCTGTAGCAGGTTGAATATGATAGCCTAAACGCCAGGTTGACGCATCTATTTTTTGTTTTAGTGAGGCAAGGTGTTCTGTCCCCCATTCTTCATAAGGCTGATAACGTTTTTCTCTAGACCAAACTTTTTTTTCGGACATATATATTCTCCTCGTAAGCGTATTCTCACATATAGTGTAACTATTTAGCATTTGAATGTCAAACGTATAACAAAATATTTATTTATGTATAGAGGTATATTTTTAAGTATCATTTACAATTGATATACGTTTGACAATTATTTAAAATAGTGGCATACTTTGTATGTGAAAAAGCGATTACATTTTTTGGAAACAAGATAGTTTCTTCTATTTCAGTAGCGCTTAAATGACAATTAGGGGGAAAGAAGATGGATTACAAAAAAGTAGCAAAGGAAATCAATGACGCACTTGGCGAAGATAATATTCAGGCTGCCGCACATTGTGCAACTCGTCTAAGGCTTGTTCTAAAGGATTCGAGTAAAGTAGATCAGAAAGCTTTAGATGGTAATGAGGCGGTGAAAGGAACGTTTGAAGCCAATGACCAATTCCAAATTATCATAGGTGCTGGCGATGTAAATAATGTATATGACGAACTCATAAAAATCACCAATGTTAAAGAAGTATCTACAGCTGACCTGAAAGCAGTCGCATCGAATGGCAAAAAAAATAATCCTATTATGGCATTTATTAAGGTATTATCTGATATTTTTGTTCCAATTGTCCCGGCACTAGTCGCAGGCGGATTATTAATGGCTTTAAACAATGTATTGACTGCTCAGGATTTATTTGGTCCTCAATCAGTCGTGGAACTATTTCCGAATGTAAAAGACTTTGCGAGTATCATCAATCTATTAGCGTCAGCACCGTTTGCTTTCCTACCGATCTTGGTTGGTTTTTCTGCTACTAAGCGCTTTGGTGGAAATCCTTATCTGGGTGCTGCAATGGCAATGGCGATGGTTATGCCTGATTTAGTCAATGGCTATGGTGTGGCAAATGCAATCGCAGATGGAAGTATGCCCTATTGGCATATTTTTGGAATGGATGTTGCACAAGCCGGCTATCAAGGTTCTGTACTGCCTGTATTAGCGGTTTCGTGGATTTTAGCGACGTTAGAAAAATTTTTCCACAAACGTATTCCCAATGCATTTGATTTTACATTTACACCAATGTTGGCCATCGTTATTACTGGTTTTTTAACATTTATTGTTGTGGGCCCAATGATGAGAATTGTATCAGATGGTCTGACGAATGGGCTTGTTTGGTTGTATGATACAACAGGAGCAGTCGGTTTAGGAGTATTCGGTCTATTCTACTCACCGATCGTCATCACTGGATTACATCAAAGTTTTCCAGCCATTGAAACGACTCTGTTAGCAGAAGTAGCACGAACTGGCGGATCATTTATTTTCCCAGTCGCTTCTATGGCCAATGTGGGTCAAGGGGGAGCAACGCTTGCCATCATGTTGTTAACGAAAAATAAAAAACAAAAAAGCTTGGCAACGTCAGCAAGTATTTCTGCCATGCTAGGCATTACTGAACCAGCGATTTTCGGGGTCAATTTAAAACTTAAATTCCCATTTATTTGTGGGATGATTGCCTCTGGTGTAGCTTGTTTATTCATTGGTGCTTTCCATGTACTTTCAGTAGCGATGGGACCAGCAAGCGTGATCGGATTTATTTCAATTGCACCAAAATCAATTTCATATTTCATGATCGGCATCGTTATCAGTATCTGTGTAGGATTCGTGACAACATATGTATACGGAAAACGTCATACGGAGGTTTTTGTAGGCGATGATGAAACAGCTGGAGAAGTTGCCGTCGAAATCAATGAAGATCCAGAAGCAAGTGTAACGGCTGTCCAAGATGAAGTATTGGCATCGCCTGTAAGTGGTACACCTATTTCCTTGAAAAAAGTAAATGATCCTGTATTTGCACAAGAAATGATGGGAAAAGGGATTGCTGTGATTCCGGAAAAAGGCATTATTTACGCACCTGCTGATGGAGAATTAACCGTTGTTTATGATTCAAAGCACGCCTATGGACTTAGAACAATGAATGGTGCAGAGGTGCTGATCCATATCGGAATCGACACCGTCGGATTAAAAGGCGAAGGGTTTGAAACAAATAGAAAATACGGTGAATTAGTAAAAAAAGGGGATATTTTAGGTACCGTGGATTTAGAGAAGATTAAACAGGCTGGTTTAGATAGCACTGTAATGATGATTATTACAAATACAGATGACTACGCTGCTGTAGAAGCGATTGAGCTATCAAAAGTGGATGGAGGCCAAGATCTATTGGCGGTAAGTGCGCATTATGAAAACTAATTGGTGGAAAAAAGCCACGATCTATCAAATCTATCCACGCAGTTTTCAAGATACAAATGCTGATGGTATCGGGGATTTAAAAGGAATCATCCAGCGTTTGGATTATCTGTCTTTTTTAGGGATAGAGGCAATTTGGCTGAGTCCTGTTTCCCAATCGCCTAATGAAGATAATGGCTATGATATTAGTGATTATGAGGCAATTGGCTCAGAGTATGGCACCATGGAAGATATGGATAATCTAATCGCTGAAGCGCAGAAAAGAAACATCAAGATTATTATGGATTTGGTCGTAAACCATACGTCATCAGAGCATCCGTGGTTCCAGTCAGCACTTCAAAATCCTATGGGTGAGTATCATGATTTTTATATTTGGAGAAAAGGAAATGAACGTAAACGACCGAATGAACTTCAATCCAATTTTGGTGGTTCTGCTTGGACCTTTGTCCCAGAACTCGGGGAATATTATTTTCATTTACATGCAAAAGAACAGCCTGATTTGAATTGGGAAAATCCTCTGATGCGTCAAGAAATTTATCGTATGATGAATTATTGGATTGAAAAAGGAGTTGGCGGTTTTCGTTTAGACGTCATCGATTTGATAGGGAAAGAACCAGATCAGTTGATCACTAAAAACGGACCGAAGCTACATGAACTATTACAAGAAATGAATCGTAATACGTTTGGAGACTATGACTTAGTTACAGTAGGTGAAACATGGGGCGCAACGCCAGAAATCGCTCAGCTCTATTCGGATGAGAGCAGAGAAGAATTATCAATGGTTTTTCAATTTGAACATATCAATTTAGATAAGCAGACAGGTAAAAGAAAATGGGATATCAAAAAATTAGATCCTAAAGAATTGCATCAAGTGTTTTCTAAATGGCAAACGGAGTTAGCGGGGAAAGGGTGGAACTCGCTGTTCTGGAATAATCATGATTTACCTCGGATTATCTCTCGTTGGGGGAATGATCAGAAGCATCGGGTGATTAGTGGGAAAATGTTGGCTATCTATCTTTACTTCCTCCAAGGAACACCTTACATTTATCAGGGAGAAGAAATTGGCATGATCAACTATCCAATTAAAACGATTGATGAAGTTGATGATATAGAAAGTCGCAGAATGTATGATGAACGTATCAATTCGGGTTATACAGAAGAAGAAATTATAACATCGATCAACGCAAAAGGACGGGATAACGCACGTCATCCGATGCAGTGGGATGCTTCTGAACAAGCAGGTTTCACAAAAGGGACGCCTTGGCTTCCAGTGGGAAATTCAACTGAAATCAATGTTGAAGCTGCGCTAAATGATCCAAACTCTTTATTTTATACGTATCAAAAACTGATTCAGCTTCGTAAAGAAATGCCGATTATTATAGAAGGAACATTTGAAAATATTCCAACGGATGATGCAACAGTTTTAGCCTATATTCGCGAGTATCAAGGTGAGAGGGTACTTGTTGTCGTCAATTTCTCTGATCAACCAGCACATTTTGTATTAGGAAAAACACGGATAATAAAAGAAATGATCATCCATAATTATAAAAAAGAGATTACAGATGAGTTACTGGCTTATGAAGCCTATGCAGTCTATTTAAAGTAAGTAAAAGAGAAAAGTATACAGCCCAGAAAAATAGGTCAACCTCTACAAAGGATAGAAAAACGATTTTTGTAGAGAGTCCCTGATTTTTCTGGGCTGTTTTGATTCTGAAAATGAGTATAGAGATTTGTTAGCTAATTAATCAAGAACCGTCCAATGTTTATAGAAGCATTGGAAATCGCCTTTTATTCTTGGAACCAGTATTCCGGCATGATTTAATTCACTACCGCTGTATATGTTTCCTGTTTCCGTGTCTGTATAGTGTGCAGATTCGTCTAAATAGTTTGTTTTTAAGTATTGAACAGGTTGAGCGGGCTGGGCAAGACCATTGGAATAAACAAGTAAAGCCTCTGTTTCATTTTTAAATAACCATGCAGTAGCATATGTTGAATCAATTTCTTTGATTCGGTAGAATTGTCCAAATTGCAATAATCTTCGATGTTTTTTATAAAAGCTAATTTGGTCTTTTATTTCTGCTAGTGCTTGTGGAGACTGCTTTTCTATTGCCAGTTCGTAACCAAAATTTCCACTCATTGCAATTAGAAAGCGGCTTTCTAATGGTGTATTTCGGCCTACTTGATGGTTTGGAGTATCTGAAACATGCGCGCCCATCATGATAGGTGGATAAAGATAGCTGTATCCGTACTGGATTTTTGTTCGACATAATGCATCGGTATTGTCACTTGCCCAGGTTTGAGGCATATAAGCGACCATTCCAGGATCGAACCGTCCACCGCCGCTCGAGCAATTTTCAAATAATACATGTGGAAATTGTTTTGTTACTTCGGATAAAATATGATACAGCCCTAAAATATACCGATGACTGACTTCTTTTTGTTGATCATCTGGTAAAATAAAGCTGCCAACTTCAGTTAAGTGTCGATTCATATCCCATTTTATATAATCAATTTTATTCGAAGAAAGATAATTGCTTAATACCTGTATAAGGTACTCTTGGACTTGTGGTAAGCTTAAATTTAAGACAAGCTGTGCCTTTCCTTGGGTTTGAGGATACGCAGGTACTTGTAAACTCCATTCAGGATGTGCTTCGAATAAGCGACTTTTCACAGAAATCATTTCTGGTTCAAACCACAAACCAAATTTCATCTTCTGTTGATGTAGAATATCTGCAAAATGTTCAATCCCATTGGGCAGTTTAGTTTTATTGACAACCCAATCCCCTAAGGAAGAGGTATCATCTTCACGTTGCCCAAACCATCCATCATCTAAAACAAACAACTCAATCCCTAAAGCGCGTGCTTGTTTTGCTTGGCTAATTAGGTCCTCTTCTGTAAAATCAAAATAATTTCCTTCCCATGAATTAAGCAAAATTGGTCGTTCCTGTTCTTGCCAATATTCAGGTATTAAATACGTTTGGTACAATTTATGAAATGTTTGAGAAAGGGCGTTGAATCCTTGATTGCTAAAATTTAATACGACTTCAGGAGTTTGGAAACTAGACTCAGGCATCAATTTCCACTCAAACGTTTCGGGATTGATTCCTATCTGAATGCGTGTACTGCCATATTGTTCGACTTCGGCTTGGGCAACAAAATTTCCACTATAAATGAAATGAAATCCGTAAACCTGTCCTTGATCTTCATTTGTATAGCGATCGGCAAGTCCTAAAAACGGATGATGTTGCGGACTGCTCGTTCCTCTGGTGGAGCTTATTTTTTGGATTCCTGGATGAAGTGGTTGACGATGAATCGTCGCTTCATTCGTGTGTGAACCATTTAGTGTTAATAGATCGAAATCAGACCGTGGCAAGTCTAATAACATGGAGCCGGCATTTTCCAAATAAATAGGTTGTGATCCATTATTTCGATACTCAATACTGCGTGTAATGACTGGAAGATCATCATAAATGGTATAGCGAAGAACCATTTCAAGGGATTGGATTGGATCGATAAGATAGATTTCTACTGTTTGCTGCGTGTCCCCACGTAATGAAGGCAACCCTTTTAACGGATATTTGCCTTGTAAAATTTCAAAGCGATCATACACAAAATCTGTGATTCTAAAACCATCTAAATTTCGAAACTGGTAATTACTTACCCGATAATCTAAACTCCCTTGTGTACTTGTTTCAAGAGGTAAGGCGTTTAAGGAAAATGTTCGTTCTTCACTGATTGGGTTCGTAGCAAAACCTCGATCGATATACTGCAATTGGTTGACTTGATGGTAGTTGTTTAAATAGGGACCGAAATATCTATGGGTAAGATATTTTTCTTTTTCGATGCCAATGATATAGCTTATTTTATGATTGCTTAAATGGAAAATATTTTGTGAATCATCGAAATATATTGTCATATCAATCATTCCTTTTCGGTTGTTATGTATATAGTATCGAGTATAATAGAACGGAACAAGACGAAATAATTTTAAGGAGGGTAATAAATTGCGAAATTTTGTTCGGCAATTCCATTATACAGATGAGCAACATTTGCCGATCATTCGTGGAGTTGGTATAGGTGAGGGCAGTAGTACGTATCATTGGGATGCTCGTGTTCGAAAAGAACAGCTGATCGTTTTGCAGGTAACATTAACAGGGGAAGGGTTCATAGAAATGGGAGGAAGAAGAATTTCTCTAACAGAAAACAACGCCTTTTTTGCTAAAATACCTGGGAACTATCGCTATTTCGGTGAGGAATGGCAGTTTTTATTTATCGAATTTTCAGCTATAATGACGCAATGGCTCGATACATCCATTTCTATTATCGAATTATCAGCAGATTTGATTGAAAGACTTAGAAGGGTTGTCCTTGATCTAAAAGATCGTGAGTTGAGTGCAGTACAAAATGCTAAAATCGCATTTGCACTTTTTTTAGATATTAAAGAAACTATTCAAAACCAAATTCGACAAAAAACGGATGAGATTCAGGCGGTGAAAATATACATTGATACTCATTATTTTGAAGATATAAGTTTAGATTTCCTATCTGAAAGATACATGATGTCCAAGTATACATTAATTCGTCAGTTTGAAAAAGTCTACAAATCATCACCCATAAATTATTTAAAACAGGTACGGATTATTCAGTCTCTGTCGTTATTATGGGAAGAAGAAGCGATTGCCCAAGTTGCAAGAAAGGTTGGATTTTCAACGGGAAATTATTTTAGTAAAGTATTTAAAAAGGAGATGGGAATGTCGCCAAGTGAGTATAGAAGGCAAAAAGAAATTTATTATCCACGTGAATCAATAAATCAAAAGTGAATTCTGTAAGGAAGCGTCTTTTGGAAAAAAGTAGTGAAGGATTGTCATAATTTTTCTAAATAAAGTAATTTTTACCAAAAAGAAATGCAAATTCCCCAAACTTTCGCTATAATAAAGAAAATAACCAAAACAGGAAGTGGAAAGATGAAAAAAGCAGACCGACAACGGTTGATCAAACAACTGATCACAGAAAATGAAATAGAAACCCAAGATGACCTAATTGCACTGCTTGAACAATCTGGTGTCAAAGCAACCCAAGCTACTGTCTCAAGAGATGTACGTGAAATGAGCATCGTTAAAACTCACGGCTCAGATGGTCGAGTAAAGTATGCCCTATTCTCTCAACAACAAGCATCTAGTAGTGAGGAAAAACTAAAAGAATCTGTGAAAGATTCAGTGATTCGGATGGAACGGGTTCAATTTATGGTAATCGTCCACACAGATATGGGCGCAGCAGATGTTGTTACTAATTTTTTAGATGAAGTCAGTTATGAAGAAATTGCAGGAACGGTCGCAGGCGTTGATACGATTATTATTATTGCTCGTTCGGAAGATGACGCAGTAGCTGTTGTTGAACGTTTTCAAGCGATGATGGATTAAACCTAACCAATCAAAAAATGAAGGGAGAGTTGGTTACATGAATTTGAGAGCGTTACAAAACGGATCGGATATAAGAGGGATAGCGGTCAATCATGAGGACAAAAAAGCGAACCTAACACCAGTGCAAGTCGGGAAAATTGCAGTTGGAATGGTTCATTGGCTTCGTGATGAGAAAAATTTAGCTGAAAAACATCAATCGGGAAAATTGAAAATCGGTATCGGTCATGATAGCCGAATTTCAGCAGATAGTTTGAAACAAGCGTTGATAGACAGTTTTGTTCAACAAAACGTTGAAGTATTAGATTTTGGTTTAGCGACAACGCCAGCCATGTTTATGGCTACTCAATTTCCTCAATATGAGTGTGATGCGGCGATTATGATTACTGCAAGCCATTTGCCTTATTATTTTAACGGATTGAAGTTGTTCACTAAATCTGGCGGAGCAGAAAAAGCGGATATTGTCTATATTTTAGAACATGCGGACAACCCTCCCCTTGAAGTGAAAGGCTCAGTAACCAAAACCTCGATTTTAGAGGACTATTCTGTTGATTTAACAGATAAAATTCGTAAAGGGATGGATACGATAGAAGAAAAACCTCTCACTGGTTTTCATATTATAGTAGATGCTGGTAATGGCGCAGGTGGTTTTTTTGCAGAAAACGTTTTAGCTAAACTTGGAGCAGATGTCACAGGTTCGCAATTTTTAGAACCCGACGGCATGTTCCCTCATCATATTCCTAATCCAGATAATAAAGAAGCGATGGCAAGCATCCAACAGGCTGTTCTGAAAAATAAAGCAGATTTAGGTGTGATCTTTGACACAGATGTGGATCGCTCTGCTGTAGTAGATGCTTCTGGTGAAGTGATCAATCGAAATAATTTGATTGCGGTGCTAGCAACAATTGTTTTAACTGAATATCCAGGCAGTAGCATTGTAACGAACTCGCCAACCTCAAGTCATTTGAAAGAGTTTATCGAGTCAAAAGGGGGCTCACAAGTACGTTATATTTCTGGTTATCGCAATGTAATCAATAAAATGATTCAACTCAATGATGAGGGGATCACTACACCGTTAGCAATCGAAACAAGTGGACACGCTGCTTTCAAAGAAAACTATTCTTTAGATGATGGGGCGTATGTAATTGCTAAAATTCTGATGTTGTTACCTAAATTAAAAAAAGAAGGGGAAACACTTGGGGATTTGATCAGCTCATTAAAACAACCAGCTGAAACCCAAGAATTACGCTTTGAAATTCTAGCAAGAAATATTCGTGAGTATGGGGAACAAATAATACGAGAGTTGTGTGGTTTTGTCGAAAGGCAAAGAGGTATGACCATCGATCCAGAAAATCATGAGGGACTGCGAGTGACTGTTTCTGATGATTATGGTAGCGGATGGTTTTTATTACGGTTGAGTTTGCATGAACCATTACTAGTGTTACAAGTCGAAAATGATCAAGCTGGAATGAATCAAAAGGTTTTGGAGAAATTAGCGGACTATTTTGAAGCAATCCCGAATATAGATTTAGATAAATTAAATCAAATCTTAAGTTATAAAAAATAAATATAAAAGTTAAGATTTTTCAACAGAGTGAATTTTTTTACTCTGTTTTTTTATTCTCATAAATTATTTTTTTAATAAAAATTAAATGTATAATCTATCGGTCGATAAAAAACAAGTTATTTAAACCGCATATGCTGTTACTTTATGTTTAAAATAATTTATGCATCTAAGCACTATTTGCTGAAGGACATAAGTCTGTTTTTTTCACATAAGTGTTGATAAATAGGGCTTAAAACAAAAAATGTTTGATTAATTCTGAATATTAATTGTACAAGCTGTTTAAATAGCCTGTTTGATGTATCAAGTATTTAAACTCAAATGCCAAAAAAACTTTGCATATTTTTGTTATTTTATTTATAATACAAATAAAAAATAAAAGTCTTCTTGTTTTCAGTTAAAACAAGAAGCGCTTGAAAATAAATATTTAATATTTAACGTATGTATCTATTCTATTGTTTTGTAATTGAGAAATCAATAGTAGGGACGAGAAAATAATACTGTGAATTTTCTTTTTTTTGAGGAAATTTTAAAAAAATGAGAAAGAAGAAATACTTTACTTTTTAGCAACAAATTTAATGGATTTAAGAATAATCGGGTGGTTTTTACCGCCGTCAGATTCGCCGTCAATAAGTATAGAAAGGATTTGTTTTTTTGGCTAAAGGTGAGAATATTTACAAACGAAAAGATGGACGCTGGGAAGGGCGTTATCCTAAAGCAAGAAAAATAGATGGAAGCATCCATTATGGTTATGTTTATGCTCGTTCGTATCGAGTAGTGAAGGAACAATTACTCGATAAAAAGGCACAGAAACCATTTCACTATACTGGAGAGGTCAAAGAATTTCATGGAAGATTTGGTGAATGGGCAAATCTTTGGTTAACTGAGATTATGGCACCGAATATAAAAGAAAGTACCTATGCCAGTTATAGTAGTAAACTTCAAGTGCATGTTTTACCTAGCTTGGAAAATCGCGCTTTAAAGAAAATTACAGCTTTAGATATAGAAAAGCTAGTCAAACGGTTAGCACACTCGTTAGCAACTAGCTCTATTCGTATTGTATTTCGTATCGTAAAAAGTTGTTTTGAAGCGGCTAAAGAGCGTGACTACATATACATGAATCCTTGTGAGCGAATCATATTATCGAAAGTAAATAAACAAAAAGTTCAAGCGTTAACACGAGAACGACAAAGAGCAGTAGAGGCTGAAAGTAAAAAAACAGAACAAGGATTGCCGATCTTACTAGCTTTAGAAACAGGAATGCGTATAGGCGAAATTTGCACATTAAAATGGGAAGATATAGATTTTGACTCATCCGTGTTAAAAGTTCAGCGAACGAAGCAGCGCATTGCCTTACCCAACTTAGCAGGTCAGCGAACCAAAATTGTTGAAACAATTCCTAAAACGGTTAATGCTAGTCGTTCAATTCCACTATCTCAAAAGATAAAAGAAGCCCTATTACATTGGAAAAAGCAATCAAACTCAGAGTATGTGGTAACTGCCAACGAACATTCCGTTGAACCAAGAACAGTGAGTTATCGCTTTGAACGAATCAAACAAAAAATTGGTGAAGAACTAAGTTTTAAAATGGAATGATTGATGAAAAAGACATTATTGGTGTTGTTGAAGCAAGAGTGTTCCCGGTATATAAATGGAGGTCCTATTGAGTAACGTATAGGCAGTTGTTCCAATATAAAACGAAAAATAGAGTATACAGACATTTTTAGTTGACTGTCTACTCTATTTTTGACGTGTCCTTACCATAAACTATGTTCTGTAATCACTTTGATTTGCTCTTTGCTGAATGGGTGTATTAGATGTAGCTCATAAGCGTGTAGCATCAAACGTCCACTGGGTTTTGGATGATACAAAGGATCTCCAATGATAGGATACCCAATACTGGCTAAATGCACGCGTATTTGATGGGTTCTACCGGTTTCCAAAATGCAATAAAGAGTTGTTTGGTTTGTCTTTTTCGCATAAGAAGCAATGTCAACATGAGTAACCGCGATATCCCCACGTCGCTCATCCACCACTCGTTTTCGTCGATCATGCCGATCACGCCCAATTCTTTTTCGAATCGTTAAAGACTCGTTTAAATGACCTGAGACAATTGCTTGATAGCGTCGGTAGATTTGCTTGCTTTCTAATAACCGTCCTAAAATTGGCAATACAAAAGGATTTTTAGCAAATAAAATCGCCCCACTTGTTTCTTTATCCAACCGATGAACCACGTAAGGAGTTTGATTTTTAGGGGCTAAGTAAGCAGCTAAATGGTTCAGTAGCGTGTCCTGTTCATCCGGTTGATTAGGATGGGTTTTCATTCCAATCGGTTTATTCAAAATAATCAACTGTTCATCTTCAAAAAGTACATCAACGTTCGAATTATTGCCCAAAAGGATCTTAGGTGTGGGGTAGTCTTCTGGTTCGAACTGTAAAGTAATGACATCCCCACTTTTTACAGGGAAATGGAACAAAGCAGTTTCGCCATTGATCGAAACATTTTTTCGAGTACGTAAAAAATGACGTACTTTACGAGGGACTAGCCATTCTTGTTCGAGTAATTCTCGAACGGTTTGTTCTTTAAAATGCTGAGGTAACTGGATGGATAATTCCATTGGTGTCCCACCTTTTCAATAGTGTTCTCTCATAGTTTAACAAATGAAAGGATAAGTTCAAGTGGTTAGGTAGAATTAAAGCGGCTGATGATGAAGAAATCAATTTTTGAAAAGAATTAACAGAAAGGCGTCAGTTTTCCATGGTTACTTTTTTGAGTTATAACAACTTACAAATCAGGAAAATATGCTGTTCTTTTGGGATTTGTCTAACGTTGTGTAGTCTGGAAATAGTAATGATGCACAAGTAAGGAAACGTTGCTCACTGCGTTCGCCAAGTACTGTTTATTATCCGCTAGGGCAAAGCCAAGGGCAGTGACGAAAAAAATACCCGTCCTTTGGGGAAGGACGGGAAAAGGAGTTAAAAATGAAAAAGTGTTTTGTTAAGGTTGTTAGTTAGTATACATATATAATACAAATCAAATATGAATTTTTTGTGTATTAATTTACTCAAAACTGTAAAATTTTTCTAAAGAAGTGTTTAAGTTTCAAACAAAACACCCTAATTAGTGGGTATTCATCGTATTGATCAAACGTTTTGTCCAGCTGAAATCGGTTTTTGTGATTGTATCATCCCCAAATTGTTTACCATCACGATCAATCGCATAGACAAACATTCCGCCTTTTTGACCCTCTTTTGGATGCCATTTTGCATAAGAATACGCACGACTTGTTTCGTAAGGTTCTACCGTATCGTTCCATCTATTGTGGTCCTGTTCTTCTGGGAAGGAGATCCCTGGAAGAAATTGTTGTGGCGTCACAGAACTTTTATAAGTATTCCAGGTCTTATCTAAAGAACTAGCTGGGCGACCATAGGCTTGGATAAAAAGATAATCAACATAAGAAGCAACTTTTTGAAATAAAGAATGATTGTCTTTATTAGTGTCATAAATCAACAACTTTCCGGTATTAGCATTAGGACCTAAGTGTTGAGATAACGCTTTGAATGTCCCAGCAGCCATTGCTTCTTGTTTAGCTGTTAAACTAGACTCCATATCGATATCTAGTCCGTCCAGATTCCATGGCGTAAGATAGGTATCTATTAATTGTTGCGCATATCGATCATATTCTTCAGTGGTTGGTATTGCACCTGCATGAGGGACATTCCAAACTTCTCTAATATCGATCGTTCGAATAACGCGCGTTCCTCTAGCATGTAATGTCGGAACATAAGTATCTCTTAATGTATCCCAAAATTTCTGTTGATTGGTACCTGGGTTTACATAATGAAAAACAGAGACGATAGCTACGCCTTCAGGAATATCAGTCATCGCAGTGACATTTTGATCAGGTAACGTTGAATTTGCATCATGAGGCATCGTCACGTCTCGCCAGGTACGATAGTAAGCCATCATAACTGGCTCTTTTGGAGATGCTTGTACGGCGTTGGCTTGTGTAGATACTAAACTAAAGCTTAGTAGAAAGAAAACTGGAACAAGGAATGACGCTAACTTGTTAGACATAAAAAACGCTCCTCTTCATTTTTTGTAAAACGTTTACATTTCGGGAAAAGTGTAGCACAAAAAATTCTTTAAACACAAGTGCAAGGAGCTCTCAGCAACAATATAGGTAGAACTTTCATTTCGTTTGGTTTTAATTGAAAACTTTCTCAAGACAAAAAGAGACCCACTCTTTGGGGAAGAGTGGGAAAAAGGAGTTAAAAAATGAAAAAGTGTTTTGTTAGGGTTGTTTGTTGGTATACTTATATAATAAAGGCAAAATATGAATTTTTTATGATTAAACTTTTTATAAAGTAGCACTTTTTTACAACGAAAATAAGAATTTATACGTTAAATAGTTATTCTACTCCGTGAGTTCTATGATTTCTTGATGGATTCTTAACCTTTTCTACATAAAAAGAAAAGAAAAACGTGTTAAAATAGGCAAAACAAAATTTATGTGCATTATTCATGCTAAAGCCGTATGAATAAGAGTAGCTTTCTATGTTAAAATGGCTTAGAAACTTTTATATAAAGAGGGAGCACTATGGACGTTAAAACAATTATGGGAAAAATAAAATCTGGTTTCCAACGCTTTTGGACGTGGATCAAACCGTATCTTGTTCGTTTTCACTATTGGAGAAAGCGGATTTGGAAGAAATATCAAATTAATAAAATCATTTTACTTTTAGGTTTGGTAGCTGTTTTAGTAACTAGTATCTATCTATTCACTTTAGCAAAATCAGCGAATGTCGGTGCGTTGAAGGCCGGTCTAGAAGAGTCAACGGTTATTTATGATAAAAATGGAGAGCAGGCTGGAAAATTATTTGGTCAAAAAGGGACTTTTGTCACCATAGATCAGATTTCACCATTCGTTAAAGATGCCTTGATCTCAACTGAGGATCGAAACTTCGAAACACATCATGGGTATGATATCAAAGGACTTTTACGAGCAGTAGTTGGAAAGTTGAGTCTTGGTATGATAGGTGGCGGTGGTGGTGGTAGTACCATCACACAGCAACTAGCTAAAAATGCCTACCTGACGCAAGAGCAAACTATGACACGTAAAGCGAGAGAATTATTTTTAGCGATTGAAATCGAGAAAAAATACGATAAATCACAAATTTTAGAAATGTATCTCAATAATTCATATTTTGGTAATGGGGTTTGGGGAATTGAAGATGCCTCTCACAAATATTTTGGTGTTAGTGCCAGTGAATTGTCAGTCGGCGAAGCAGCCACTTTGGTCGGAATGTTGAAAGGCCCTGGAATCTACAATCCACTAGATTATATTGACAATGCAGTAAATCGTCGTAATACGGTTTTACAGTTGATGGTCGATAACGGGAAATTATCCCAAGGTGAAGCAGATGCGCAAGCAGGAGTCGAGATGGCTAGCTTATTGAATGACAATTATTCTGATCAAAATTCAGATTATAGATATCCGTATTACTTTGATGCAGTCATCGATGAAGCGGTCAATCAACATGGCTTAAAAGAAGAAGATTTATTGAATAAAGGCTATAAAATCTATACAGCATTAGACCAAAACTATCAAAAAGCGATGGAACAAACCTATGCGAATGACGCCTTATTCCCGCCAAATGCAGAAGATGGCGCAATGGTGCAAAGTGGTTCTGTTGCGCTAGATCCAAAGACAGGCGGAGTTCAAGGGGTTGTAGGTGGACGTGGCGAACATGTATACCGAGGATTTAACTTTGCGACTCAAACGAAACGGTCACCAGGGTCATCCTTGAAACCAATTTCAGTTTATACACCTGCATTAGAATCAGGAATGAAGCCCAATAGTATTTTAGAAGATAAACCACAAGAGTATTATCCTGCTGAAAACTACAGCCGCACAAACAGCGGTGAAGTGACGATGTACCAAGCGTTAGGTGAAAGTTTGAATCTCCCAGCCGTTTGGACGTTGCATAAAATTGGGTTGGACAAAGGCTTTGAAAAAACAGAAAAATTTGGTATTCCTTTAGCCCAAGAAGATAAGTATTATGGATTGGCTTTAGGGGGCTTGAAAACGGGTGTTTCTCCGTTAACGATGGCAAATGCTTATAGTCCATTTGCCAATGGCGGTGTTCAGTCAGAAGCGCATTTGATCAACAAAATCGTTGACTCTACGGGAGCGGTCATCGTTGATAATACGAATGCTAAAACGAAACAAGTTATCACAAAAGATACCGCAGACCAAATGACGAGTATGCTTTTAGGCGTATTCAGTTCAGGAACTGGGATGAATGCTGATCCAGCAGGCTATGTCATGGCTGGGAAAACTGGAACCACAGAAACGAACTTTGACACCGATAAAACGAATGACCAATGGGTTGTCGGATACACACCTGATGTGGTAGTTGCGACATGGTTAGGCTTTGAACAAACGAGTGAAAGTCATTACTTACAAGGTAGCAGTGCCACGCACGCTTCGACTGTTTTCAGTAACCAGACGCAAGGAATATTACCTTATACGACACAAACACCATTTACTGTAGCGGATGCTTATGCTACAGGAGGCGTCGTACAGCCAGCAGGTGAAGTACCAACTAATGATAATAGCGATGCCTGGAAAGACAGTGTCAAAGATATTGGCGGTCAAGTCAAAGAAGGTGCGAAAGATATCGGCGGTAAACTCAAAGAGGGCTGGGACAATGCGAAAAATGGTCTTAAAGACTTTTTGGGTGGTTTAACAGGAGAATAATCGGTTTGAAAACGAATCAAAGAATGGTACAATCAAAGAGAAGAATCTATAGAAACGAGGGAGATTGAATGAGTAATATTTATGATACAGCCAATCAAGTAGAACGCGAAATCCGCGAAATGGAAGAATTTAAAGCCTTAGAACAAGCGTATGCAGATGTAAAAGCAGATGAAGAAGCGTACAAATTATTTAAAGAATTCCAAACGTTCCAACAAGGACTACAAGAAAAACAAATGCGTGGTGAGGAATTTTCAGAAGAAGATGCTGAAAAAGCTCAAGCTTTGGCAACGGAAGTTCAAAAAGCAGAAGTCATCAATCAATTGATGCAAAAAGAACAAGCATTTAGCCTGATCGTGAATGATTTAAACCGTATTATCATGACACCGATTCGTGATTTATATAACGATTAAGTGCTAAATAGAGAAGGGGTTAAAGATAGTGGACACGGAATATCTTCCGCTATCTTTATCCTCTTTTTTTAGTGGATTACACTAAGGGGAGAGACTGCACTTATTTCTGGCACTAAAAACATATAAAATGTCAAAAAATCTCCCAAATTCGGTAACTTTAATGATATAGTAATACTAAACGAAAAAAGAATTGGGGAACAAATTGTATGATTGGTATTTATGATTACACAGTTATTCTAACTTATGGAAATGCCATTTTTTCTATAATCGGAATGTATTTAGCGTTAACGCAGCATATCGTTGAAGCAATTTTTTGTTTAGTCCTTTCTGGGATTTGTGATATGTTTGACGGATTCGTCGCAAATCTTAAAGAGCGTACAAAAAGCGAGATGTGCTACGGTATTCAAATCGATTCACTTGCTGATTTGATTAGTTTTGGGGTTTTCCCAACAGTTCTAGGTTATGCTTCAGGACTGACACAAGGAATTTATTTGCCATTATTTGCATTTTATATTTTAGCTGCTTTGATTCGATTAGCCCACTATAATGTAACGGAAATGGAAAGAAAGGAACAAGCCGACGGTTGTCGAGAATATTACGAAGGGCTGCCGGTAACAAGCAGTGCAGCATTGATTCCGTTGTTATTTTTTGCTGCGGGTCGTTTCCATATAGCAATCACACTTGTTTATCCAGCGGTGCTGTTGATTATCGGATTCTTATTTATTTCAAAGGTAAAAATCAAAAAAGTCGATCCTAGAAAATTAGCTTTCGGAGCCTTAGTTGGCGCTGTTGTTGCTTTTTTTGTTCGTTAAATTGTTCAAAGGGGAAAATAGATGGAGAAGCACTTTAAAACAAAGCCTATCACTGAAAATGATAGCTGGTCATTAAACTTTTTATATAAAAATCCGATTGGACGCTTTATTCTAAAAGGACTCATCCAACCACCGCTTACAAAAGTGGCTGGAGCTTATTTAAATAGCTCGCTTTCAAAAGCAATGATCAATCCGTTTATTCAGAAAAACGAGCTTCAAATGGACGAGTATGAACCGATGGTCTATCGTTCATTCAACCATTTTTTTATGCGTGAAATCAAACCTGAAGCACGTGTTTTGTCCCAAGAAAAGACAGTGTTGAGTGCGCCTTGTGATGGCAAGGTCACAGTCTATCCAATCAGTGCAGACCAAACATTCAAAATCAAACGATCAGAATATGCTCTGTCGGAGTTACTTGATAGCACAAGCCTTGCCCAAGAATGGCAAGGCGGCTGTGCTGTCATTTTTCGTTTAACACCAGATGATTATCATCATTATTATTATATTGATGAAGGAACTATTTTAGCGCAGCAGGAAATAGCGGGAGTGTTTCATACTGTACAGCCGATAGCAGTTCATAATGAACCGGTCTTTTCGAGAAATGCAAGAGAAGTTACGATTATCGAAACGAACCACTTTGGGAAAATCGCTCAAATCGAAGTCGGTGCTCTAATGGTTGGGAAGATCAAAAATCTGAAAAATTCCGGCGGTTGTCAGCGTTTTGAGAAAAAAGGCTGGTTTGAATTTGGTGGCTCAACAGTAATCTTGCTATTCCAAGAAAATCAAGTGACGATTGATCCGGACATTTGGTCAAATACCGAAAATAATCTCGAAACAATCGTGAAATTCGGACAAATCGTGGGTAAAAAAGCTGGAGGACAGGCATGAATAAATTAGTATTTTTACTTATCGGAGGATTATTCCTCTTGAGTAATTTTTACATCGGGAAACTATTTTTGTCCATACTTGAACAGTTTTCATTTTTTAAGTATTCATTTATTGTATGGGTCATCATTAGCGTATTTTCGATTGCATCGTTGCTGACAATGTTCTTATTTGATGCAGATGTGGGCGGTATTGTCGGGAAAATGGGTAGCTACTGGTTATCATTTTGGTTTTTATCGTTGGTTATTTTTGGTTTGACAGACTTGATCTTAAAAATTACTAGAAAAATCACTCTGCTTCATTCAAAGACCGAACTGATGGTTTGGGTAGGGGCGGCGTTACTGGTTTTTGTGCTATTTTGCTATGGCTCATGGCAGGCGCAGCAAATCAAGACGGTGAGTTATCAAGTGGTGATCAATGAACCAACCAATCAGCAACAGAAAAAAATCAATGCTGTGCTGATCAGTGATTTGCATTTAGGGTATGTCAACGACGTGAAGAAGTTGGGCAAAATCGTGAATAAAATCAATCAACTACATCCAGATATTGTGTTTATTTCAGGTGATTTATTTGATGGAAATTATAATGCATTACAAGATCCACAAGGGATGGAGAAAGAATTCAAACGTCTTTCGTCTACTTACGGAACCTATCTATGTTGGGGCAATCATGACGCTGGAGAAACGTTTGAGAAGATGAGAGCACTTGTTGAGGAGTCAAACATCACGTTACTTGAAGATGAAATGACCGTGGTAGGTGAAGAGATTTTAGTGGTCGGTAGAAAAGATAGTCGGCCGATTGGATCACAAGATGGTGGTAGAAAAAACATGCAAGAACAATTCAAAAAAGTAGGCAACAAACTTCCAAAAATCATCTTAGATCATCAACCTTCAACGATTGAAGAGTATGAGCAGGCGAATGAATTGATTCTTTCAGGACATACACATCAAGGGCAAATTTTTCCATTTAATTTAGTTACAAAAGCGTACTTCACTGTGGATTATGGCTATTATCGTAAAAATAAAAATAGCCCCCAAGTCATCGTGTCTTCTGGTGTTGGGACATGGGGCCCGCCGATGCGAATCGGAACGCAAAGCGAAATTGTTCAAATCGAGATTTTAACAAACTAAGATAGAGCGAATAGAGGCTGGAACGAAACTCATAGAGTTGGATTTCAGTCCCTTTCTTTTTTATCTCTTCAAAAAAATAAAAAACGAACAAATTTTCGTATATTTTTACTGACCGCTTCTTAATAAAATGATATGATTAAAGAAAACAATTAGGGCGAATAGGAGGATCTAATGAAAGTATTGCATACGGCAGATTTACATCTGGATCGGTCTTTTGAAGGCCTAAAAAATAGTCCAAAACAAATCGTTGAAAAACTACAACAAGCGAATCACGAAGTAATCACAGCGATTGTTGATATAGCACTAAAAAATCAGGTAGATGCAGTGATTTTTGCTGGGGACACCTTTCATCAAAGTCGAACTTCGATCCGAACACAAGCATACTTTATTGATGAAATGAAGCGGTTGGATCAAGCGAAAATTCCTGTGATCATGTCATTTGGAAATCATGATTATTTTGTAGCTGAGCGCTATTGGTTTGATTTTCCGAAAAATATGTTCCTTTTTCAGAAAGAGCAAGTCGAGACACATTATTTTATGACAAAGAATCAAGAAAAAGTAGCCGTCACAGGATTTAGTTATGAACATCCTTGGATCAATGAAGATAAACTAGCGACTTTTCCCACTAAGGATTCATCGGTAGACTTACATATCGGAATTTATCATGGTGATACAACGAATAATGGTCAGCAGAATTATGCACCATTTTCATTCAGTGAGATGAAAAATAAGGGGTATGATTATTGGGCATTAGGGCATATTCATCAGCCGCAGGTAGTGAGTGCAGCCCCTTTGATCGTCTATCCAGGAACACCGCAAGGACACACGAAAAAAGAACGAACAGTTCAAGGTGTCGCTATCGTATCAATAGAAGCTGGGCATGCGACGGTTCGATTTGAATCGGTAGCTCGAGTCAGTTGGCAAGTGGAAAAGTATTCATTGCGACATGCAGGAAGCTTACAAGAGGCATTGGTTATTCTTCAGGATCTTCTGTTAAAGAATGAACTGAACCAAGGACAGCTGGTTTTAAAAGAGATCCAATTAGCAGATACACAGCATTTAGGTGAAGAATTTCGTCTCTCTTATGAAAATGGAGAATTACTTCAATATCTACAAGCAACGCTAGTACAGCAAACAAATCAGGCAATATATTTATTTCGAGTAGAGGTATTGAACAACAATCTGGATAAAAAGGTTGTGATCACTGCAACACCAGAGTTGTTGAATCAACTAGAAAAAATCTATTTGCAACCAGATATATTCTCAAATACGTTACAGGAACTGACGCAAAATCCGCTATTTTCTTCAGTTGTACAGATTAATGAAGAGTGGCGTGAGCGCAGTCTTGAACATGCCGATCAAAAGATCAAGGAAGATTTTGTCATTCAGGAGGATCAGCCATGAAACTCATTGCAATAGAACTTGTTGGATTTGGTAAATGGCAACAACATAAAATTGAGTTTCTACCAAAAAATCAATTATTATTTGGTGCAAATGAAGCTGGAAAATCAACGATTTATCAATTTATTCAAGCAATGCTTTTTGGTTTTCCGGCCAAAGGAAAACGAAAAAAAGATTATCAACCGAAAAATGGTGCAGCCTATGGAGGGCGTTTATGGTTTGCTCATCCAGTTTATGGAGAAGTGCAAGTAGAACGTTTCAAAGGGCAAAATAAAGGACAAGCTAAAGTGTATTTTAATGATCAAATAGGAGACGAGGCACTGCTGGAAAAGATGATTCATCCACTAACGAAAGAGCTATTTCAGTCAGTCTTTACTTTCCAACAGGAACAACTTAGCCAATTAGAAAAATTAAATGAAGAAGAACTGCAAACCTCGTTGCTTTCTTTAGGTCTGTCTGGAAGTCAGCAACTATTATTGAGCAGAGAAGATTATTTTAAGAGTGCTCAAACGATTTATAAAGGCAAAGGCAGTCAACCACCATTAAATCAAAAACTGCATGCTTACCAAAAACTACAACAGCGTATCAATGACAAAGAACAGCAAGAGAGACCTTTTCAACAATTGAATGTAGAACTATCAGATACGGAGCATCAGATTGCGACACAACGTCAAGCGGCTCAAGAAATTAAGAATCAGCTAGCGCTGGTTGAAAAACAAGTAATGAATTTACCTTTATACGAAGAGCTGCAATCGATCGAGCAAGCCAAAACAACTGTTCTATTAAAACCAGAAGAGCAAGAGGAACTGCTTGCCATCTACCAGCAGCATCGCTTTTTGAGTGAAGAACTAACTCGTTTGAATCAAGAGATTGCTGCGCAAAGTGAGACAGAGGATCATAATGAGGACTATCAGTTTTATTTAAAAGAAGAAGAACAGATTCAGCAATTACTGAATCAACGATATGATATTGATAAATTACTTTCTGAAATCAGTTGGATGACCCAATCCTTACAGCAAAATCAGCAAGAAATGTTTCCTTTAGAAAGACAATGGGGTTGGAATTCAGAGACACCTCCGCAACTATCTTTTGAAGAGCAAGTGGTCAAGGAGATGAGAGAGGAAATCGTTGCCCGAGCAGTCAAATTACAGACCACTCAGACTGATTTACAGTTGTTGGAAGAAGAAATCACGACACGTGAGGACAATTTAAGCACGTTTGAAACAATCAATAAAGAAATGTTTCGGAAAAATCATCGTCAACCTAAAAAGGCAGTTAATTTTGTTTTTTGCGGATTTGCAGGAATTATTGTATTGCTGAGTTTCTTTTTACCCGTACCAATTCGGTATGGCGCATTCTTTTTAAGTGCAGGACTTTTGATTGCAGGGGTATTACCGCTCTTTCATCAACCCAAAGATAACTATGAAAATGAAAAACGGCAATGGCAAGAAAAGTTATCACAATTGGATTATTTAAATGATCAATTAGTAAAAATAAAATCGGAAATCAAAAAAATTCGTGAAGAAGAAACAGAAATGGCACGATTTATTGCTCAAAAAGTGAAGGAAAACAATTTAGGGCGTATGGATCAAGTCGAGTTTTGGGTGACTCATCGTACCGATATTACCCGTTATTTGATTTTGCGCAATACAAATCAAGAGCTTGAACATCAATTGAAAGAGGATCAAAAACGTGTAACAGTATTAGCAGAACAAACTGAACGCTATACAGCACGCCTACCGATCGCTGGAACATCATTGGCGGAAAGAATCCGTGTAATCAGTAACTTTGCGGATAAAATGGAGAAAGTGCGTTTTGCCCAAGAATATCAGGCAGATGCTTATTCACGTCAGACGATTCGCGAAGTCAAAGAAAAACAGCAGCAAGTGATCGACCAAGCTAGACCCATGTTACAACGGTTCCAGATAGGATCAATCAACGAGATTCCAGAAATGGTTCAAAGCTACCAAAAAGCTACAGCTAATCACAAACGAAAACAAGAACTACAAACAATGCTAGTAGGCTTATACCCTGATTCGAGTGAGCCAAAACAATTCCCATCCTCACAAAGAGAATTGGCACAAAGCCTTGATGAGATAGAAGCGTGTATCCAACAATTGCAAGAAAAAGAACAAAAAATTCTTTATCAGCGGCAACAAATGTTGTCTGATGGCACGCTAGATGAGCTTTATCAGGAACAGACCGAGCTGAAAACAGAAATCGAAGAACTTGCTTTAGATTGGTCAGCTTATCAATTGTCTGGTCAGTTATTAATGGATCTGTTAAACGAGTTATCAGAAAAACAACTACCGAATTTATTAAAAAAAGCGACGGATTATTTTAAACTCTTGACCCGAAATGCATATCGAGGAATTCAATTGCATGAAGAGCAATTGATCGTGATTCGTGAAGATCAGCAACGGTTTATGTTGCACGAACTATCTACAGGTACTAGAGATCAAGTTATTATGGCTGTTCGTTTTGCGTTTCTTTCTTTACAAGAGCAGCGTAATTTATGCCCGATTATTATAGATGATGGCTGGTTGCATTACGATAGTCAAAGAAAAGAACAACTAGCACAACTATTTGCCGTTTTTTCGGAACATCAGCAAGTGATTTGTTTTTCTTCTGACCAAGAAATGGTAAGCTATTATAAAGAGTTAAAACAACCGATTATTGAACTAGAAGGAGCATAAGTATGAAAAAAATCCGTGAACTGTCTGTAGATGAGATGTTTGAATTATTTCTGTTGATCAAAAATGCTGATGTACGCGTAGCAAAAAATGGCAAAAAATTTATTGCCTTTACTTTTCAAGATACGTCAGGTACGATCGATGGGAAATATTGGGATGCTTCAGAAGAAGAAATCAGCCGTTTTACAGCGGGAAACGTTATTCTTTTAAATGGGAAAAGAGAAGTATATCAGGGGAATCCCCAAGTAAAAATCATTCATATGCGTGTTGCGCGACCAGATGAGCCTTGTCAGCCAACCCTATATATGGAAAGAGCACCATTGAAACGAGAAGATATGGTTGAAGAAATCAATCAAACGGTATTTGAAATCACCAATGCACATTGGCAACGAATCGTTCGCTATTTATTAACGCAGTACCAAAAAGAATTTTTTGATTATCCAGCAGCGAAACGGAATCATCATGCTTTTGCAAATGGCTTAGCATACCACACAGTTTCTATGCTTCGTTTAGGGAAAGCAATCTGTAAAGAATACAATGAATTAAATGCAGCACTACTTTATTCGGGTATTATTTTACACGATTTGGGAAAAGTCAAAGAATTGTCTGGAGCTATGACCACTGAATATACCCTTTCAGGAAATCTGATCGGTCATTTAGTTCTTGTAGATGAAGAAATTACGAAAGCTTGTATTGCGTTGAAAATCGATGAGAATGATGAAGATGTGATTGTGTTACGTCATATGGTTTTAGCACATCATGGTTTATTGGAATACGGGTCACCTGTTCGCCCACGAATCATGGAAGCGGAAGTATTGCATCAAATCGACAATATTGATGCATCAATCCAAATGATGTTAGGCTCAGTCCGTCAAACAGAACCAGGACAATATACTGATCGTATCTTTGGGTTAGACAATCGTAGTTTTTATGTGCCGAAAGATATTTAAGTAAATGAGGCGGGAGATAAGAATGAATCAATCCGTGGTAGCGTTATGGACACAATTTAAAAATCAATATGGAATCACGCATGATGAGTATCAAGCTTGGGCTTTTGGCAATTCTTCGAAGATGGCCGATGAACTGTTAGCTCATGTTCTCAGAAAAGAAAAGACTGGTACGTCGTCTTTACATCTTTTGTATGAACAAGGTTTTGAAGAGGAGAGGTTACCAGAAGTTGGGGATTATAGTGTGCTGTTGGATGGCAATGACCAAGCACAAGCAATTATTTGCACAAGAGTAGTCGATATTCTACCTTATTCTCAAATCTCCGAAGTGCATGGCTATCTAGAAGGCGAGGGGGATCGGACATTACAGTATTGGCGCAATGTCCACCAACCGTTTTTTGAACAGGAGTTACAGGTGAATGGGCTACCTTTCTCTGAAGATATGTTGATTGTTTATGAACTTTTTGAATTGGTTTTTCAAAATAGTGCACAAAAAAAGAGATGACTATCATCTCTTTTTTGTTGTGCTTATTTAGAAGATTCTTCTGTTTTGCTTGATGAATCTTTAGATTTTTCAGAGTCGCTTGATTTAGATTCTTTTTCTTTAGAAGAAGATTCTTTTTCTTCTTTCTTAGAAGAATCGCTTGATTTAGCTGAATCTTTTGTTTCAACTAAGCCGGCTAAAACATCTTTAAAGGCATCGTCTTTGATTTTAACGTTTGCTTCAGTTAAAACTTCTGATGTCACTTTTTGAGTAAATTCTTGATCGTTTTGTTTTGCTGTTTCAGCAATTTCTTTCAACTCTTTTTTGTAAGGAGTCATGTCATTGCCTTTTTCTTTGTTTTTAATCATTTTTACAATAGTGAATGTTGATTGGTAACCAGTTGCATCAGTTGCTTGGATTGGTTCAGAAACTTCACCGTCTTTTAATTTGAAAGCAGCTGTTTTAACTGGTTCAGAAATTGTTTCTGTTTGAGAATCAAATTTCACTTTGCCGCCGTCTTTTTTAGTGGCTTCATCAGTTGATTTTTCTTTAGCGATTTTAGCGAAGTCGCCACCATCATCTAATTGTTTTTTGATTTCTTTTGCTTCGTCCTCAGTAGCAACTTGGATAATTTGTGCTTCAACTTCTGGGTGGAAAGTTTCCCAAGCAGCTTTTAAATCAGCATCAGTAATTTTGATGTGTGCTTTGATCCCAGCTTGATAAGCTAAGCTTTGTTTGATTTGTTCTTTATAGCTTTTCTCTGTAAGACCTGCTTGTTTTAATTGATCCGCAAAGTTTCCGCCTTGGGCTTCAATATTTTTTTTAGTTTCGTCAAATTTAGCTTGAACCTCTTTGTCTGAAACATCTTTGCCGTATTTTTGATCAAATACTTTGAAAATGATCATTTGTTGAACTGTTTGTTGGCTTTGTTGACTTGATTTGGTTTGGTTGTAGAAATCATCAACAGTGATTGTGCCACCTTTCATTGTTGCGATGTCTTGTGAACCACCTGTACAAGCAGCTAAGGCGAAAATACTGAACATACCTGCTGCAGCTAAGATTAATTTTTTCTTCATTCTTGTAAGCACTCCTAAGTTTGTTTTATTTTTTATTATGTAGAAATAATTTCTCACGGTTATAACTATAACACACTATGTTTCATAAAAGAAATACGTAAGCAATAGTTTCGAAAAAATTTCGAATTTAGGACACAATTTCATCTATAAAAACGGGGGGTTTTAAAAAATTAAGTCTAAATTTCGAGTTTTACTGGGGAATAAAGCCGAAGAAAGGAAGGAAAGTAAAAAAAGGGTGTGTAACCAACGTATAGTTCACGTAGGTCACACACCTTAAAGACTTCCTCTCAAAAGTGATTAATCTTGTGACGTTGCCTCAGGTAATTCCTCTTGGATTTTTTCAACTTGTTCTTGGATTTGGTCTAAACGTGGCTCTGCTTGGAACATGAAATTTTCAACGTCTTGGTTGACACCATCGATGAATGGCTCGATATACATATCAGCAGCGGCTTGGAATGCCTGCGCTGATTCTTTGAATTGATCTAATTTTTCAGTAAAATCCTCTTTTAAATCAGACCAATCTTCTAGTTCATCGACAAATTTTTGACGAGTAGCCTTACCACTTCTTGGGGCAAAAAGTAACCCGCTAGCAGCACCAACGACGGCTCCGAATAACATTCCTTTAGAAAATTTTCCCATTATTGTTCCACCTGCTTCATGATTTTTTCAGCTATTTCCTGCATTTCTTCAGAAGAATAGGTTTCCTGATTATTGCCAAAATGAATAGAGAAGTCATCTGTTTTCCCATAACGAGGTATTAAATGGATATGAGAGTGAAAAACAGATTGATAGGCTAATTCTTTATTATTGTTGATAATGTTTAATCCTTGCATTTCTGGAAATGCTTTTTCCAAAGCTCTCGCTACTTTAGGAACACGAGCAAAAACGTCGCCTGCAAGGGCTGGATCATACTCAAAAATGTCAGTTACGTGTTCTTTAGGAACAAGTAAAGTATGGCCTTTGGTCACTTGAGTAATGTCTAAAAAGGCGTAAACCTTGTCGTCTTCATAAACTTTATAACTTGGAATTTCCTGATCAATAATCTTGCAAAAAATACAATCTGTCATGGTTTCCCTTCTTTCTTTTTGTTGTTTCTTTTACTTTACCATACCTTGAAATTTATTTGGGAGGAAAAGTTCATGAATCCTTCAAAAAGTTCGTGGTATAATAGAATCATGATAAAATAAGTTGGAGGAAATAAAATGAGTTTAATGATCGAACATTTAACAGGAGGCTATGGCCATATTCCTGTATTAAAAGATATTAATTTTGAAGTGAAATCAGGCGAAATGGTAGGTTTGATCGGTCTAAACGGTGCTGGCAAGAGTACGACGATCAAAAACGTGATTGGTTTATTAACACCCCAAAAAGGAAAAATTTCCATCGATGGCGAGACGTTGAAGCAACAACCGGAAAGTTATCGAAAAAAAATTGGGTATATTCCTGAAACGCCTTCTTTATATGAAGAATTAACCTTGCGAGAACATATTGAAATTACTGCAATGGCGTATGATATCCCGATTGAAGAAGCTTTTAAACGGGCAGATACATTATTAAAAACCTTCCGTTTAGAAAATAAACTAGACTGGTTTCCCGCTAATTTTTCAAAAGGGATGAAACAAAAAGTCATGGTTTTATGTGCTTTTTTGATCAAACCGAGTTTATATATCATTGATGAACCATTTTTAGGCCTAGATCCTTTAGCGATTCATGCGTTGTTAGAATTGATGGATGAAATGCGCAATCAAGGAGCAGCCATCTTGATGTCAACGCATATTTTGGCTACTGCTGAGCGCTATTGCGATCGTTTCGTTGTCTTACATGACGGTGAAGTTCGAGCAGTAGGCTCAATGGAAGAGTTACGTGAAGAGTTTAGTTTACCTGGTTCTTCATTAGATGATATTTATATTGCACTGACAAAAGAAGAAAAGGTGGGTTAATATGTCTGGATTTTTTGGCATTCGTTTAGCACGCCATTTGAAAAAAATGATGAAATATATGCGTTATGTGTTTAATGACCATTTTATATTGGTTTGTGTTTTTCTATTAGGTGGATTGGGTTTTTATTATTCTCAAGTATTAAAAACATTACCGGCAAATTTTGTTTGGGGCAGACCGATCATCTTAATTTTTTGGCTAGCGTTGTTGCAAATCGGCCGCATTGCTACATTAGCAGAAGAGGCGGATAAAGTTTTTATTTTACCGAAAGAGCCCGAAATGAATCGTTATTTGAATCGTGCTATTCGTTATTCTTTCTGGATACCATTAGTCGCGTTATTCTTGCTGGGCGGTATGTCAATGCCGTTAGTCGTAGTTTCGACAGGGTGGGCTTTTTCAACATTTTTCTACTTTATTGTGATGTTAGGGATTTTGAAGGCCAGTCATTTGCGGTTACAAAAATATGAGCTGTACCAAATTTCTTCAAGAGAATATTATTTGTGGTTTCTCCTATGGTTCATCACAAGTTTAGTCGCAATTGTTCTTAGTTTATATGTGGTACCTATTGCAGGACCACTTATCGCATTAGTACAGGTTGTCTTTTTCTATATATTATTGAATAAAAAAGAACAAACTGTATCGTTAGATTGGGAACGAATGATTCAAAAAGAAAAAAATCGGATGCATCGAATTTATCAATTTATCCACTTATTTACAGATGTACCAGAAATTTCCAGCAGTGTAAAACGTCGGAAATTCCTAGATCCGTTATTGGGAAAAATCAAGAAAACAAGCCAAAATACCTATTTATATCTTTATGCCCGTAGTTTTTTAAGAGGCTCTGAGTATAGCGGATTATTTATTCGTTTGGTATTGGTTGCTGGAGTGATTCTATTTTTCTTGAAAGAATTTTGGATTTCGATGGGAGTATCTGTTTTATTTGTTTATCTGATTGGCTTTCAGTTGATTCCAATCTATACGCAGTTTGATTATATGGTGATGACCCACCTTTATCCCGTGCCAGACGGTCAAAAGAAGCAGGCTGTGAGTAAACTTGTAACAGTGTTATTACTTGTAGCAGCTCTTTTGTTCAGTGTCTTTGTTTTAATTGCGTTACCTGATCTTAAAGAGGGGCTAATGGTGGTAGTTGCGTTGATTGTTGAAGTTTTGTTATTTGCTAAATTTTATGTTCCTTATCGGTTGAAGAAAATGGAGGGCTAACCATGCATATTTTATGGAATGATCAAATTGTTGAACGAGAAGCAGTAAAAATCGATATTGAAGATCGCGGCTATCAATATGGAGACGGTCTGTATGAGGTGGTGCGCGTGTATAATGGTCATCTATATATGGTAGAAGAACACCTGGATCGTTTATGGCACGGTGCTGAAAAAATTGGAATGCACTTGCCTTTTACAAAAGAAGAGTTGACCGCTAATTTAAAAAAATTAGTCGAACTTGAAGGGTTCAAAGAAGGAAAGCTTTATTTTCAAGTAACGAGAGGCATCGATTCACCAAGGAATCATGCGCTGCCAGATCCTGAAAAAGTCAAAGGAGTTTTAACGGCCAATTATAGACCGTATGAACGTCCAGTGGAAAAAATGGAAGAAGGAATCACCGTTGCTGTAGTTCCGGATACACGGTGGTTACATTGCGATATCAAATCATTAAGTTTATTGGGGAATGTTTTATCCTTAGATGAGGCTCGCCGTCAAGGGTTTGATGATGCAGTGCTTGTACGTGATAACAAAGTGACGGAAGCATCAGCTGCCAATTTCTGGGTAGTGAAGGATGGTACAGTTTATACACATCCAGACGGTCAATTGATTTTACCTGGCATCACTAAAATGAAAATTATCGAGTTGGCAAGAGAAATGGGCATTAGAGTGAAAGAAGAAGCAGTTTCAGAAGAAGAATTGTTTACGGCAGATGAATGTTTTGTATCTGGATCGCTAACCGAAATTGTGCCTGTTATAAAAGTAAATGATCATATCGTAGGAACAGGAAAACCAGGAGAAATCACTAAACGATTGCTCAATGCCTATATTGCCAGTGTCGATACAGTATGCGGAACGTCAAAAAACAAAGGTGAACGTTAAAAGAACAAGAGAGATGCTTGACGTTAAACGCTGTGGAAGATAAAATGATACTTACTGTAATTAATTATTAGAAGTTGTTAGGATAGGAGATAATTTCCATGGCATTTCAGTTGGATAAGGAATGGCGCTTGCAGCCAATAAAAGGCGCAACTGGCCAAACTTTCATGGGTATACGTGCGACTGAAAGAGTATTTATTAAACGAAATACTTCTCCTCTTTTGGCTGCATTGTCTAAAGAAGGAATTGCCCCTAAGCTAGTTTGGACGAAACGAACAGTGACAGGCGATATTTTAACAGCACAAGAGTGGCTAGACGGTCAGGTACTCAAAGCCCAAGAAATCGGTGGAAGAAATGACGTTGTGGATGTCCTTTATCATTTGCACCATTCACATATGCTGAAAAGCATGCTAGGAAAAATCGGCGGTCAAATCCAAACACCTGCGATGATGCTTCAATCATATGGCGAGAGATTGCCTCAAGAACTTCAAAACAATTCGTATCTTGCTAGAGTCTATCGCTACCTACAAGAAAATATACCAAATTATTCTATTCATAATTATATGGTTGTTCATGGTGACGTTAATCACCGTAATTGGATTGTATCGAATAATTATTTATATTTAGTTGACTGGGACTCAGTAATGATTGCAGATCCAGCTTTAGATTTGGGCATGCTATTAGGTCATTATGTTCCAAGAAGTAGCTGGAATAAATGGCTGCTAGCATATGGTATGCGACCAAGTGAAGAAGCATTGACACGAATCAAGTGGTACGCGTTATTCAATTTTCTACAAGAAACTCTCCGACACTATCAATCAGGAGAAAAAAGAGAAATGAATGCTGAAATCTTGAAGCTGAAACAAGCTTTTGGGTATTAACAGAAGGTTGAGATAGACGTCCAATAACTCCAGCATGTGTCATGTTTAGAAGTTAATGAGATTGAAATGAAGTGTAGTCGTTGCTTCTGTTTTCAACGTTTACTTAAATAATTAGAGGGCAGCACAAGACGATGATTGTTTTGTTCTACCCTCTTAAAATTTATTAGGGAGAAAGGAAATAAAGAATATGCGAATGAGAAAAAGACCTGGGGCAGCTGAACTTTTGGCTAGTCATCCTGAATTAGTAGTGGATGAACCAGAGAAATGGCAAGGACGTTGGACTGAACGTTTTGGGAATGATCACCCGATTCATATCGAAATTGGCTCCGGAAAGGGACAGTTTGTAGTTGGGATGGCAAAAGCAAATCCAGAAATCAATTATATTGGGATTGACATGCAACTAAGTGTTCTTTCAATTGCGTTAGAAAAAGCGTTGGAAGAAAAACTGCCGAATTTACAATTGCTTCATGTGAATGGAGAAGAGTTAACACAATACTTCGCAGAAAATGAAGTGGACCAAATTTATTTGAACTTTTCTGATCCTTGGCCAAAAACAAGACATGAAAAACGTCGTTTGACGTTTAAAACTTTTTTAGCGACAGATGAAAAGATTTTAAAACCGAACGGAGAAATTCATTTTAAAACGGATAATCGGGGCTTATTTGAATATTCATTAAGCAGCTTTTCGAAATATGGCATGATTCTTGAACAAGTTTGGCTAGATCTACATGCTAGTGAGTATGAAGGCAATGTCATGACTGAGTATGAAGAAAAGTTTTCTGCTAAAGGTCAGCCAATATATCGCGTTGAAGCGAGGTTTCAATCTGAAAACTAAGGATATTTTTATTGATTGGGTTGCCCATTTCGAGTTCCTTTTTTTAAAAATGAATTTGAGAAAAAATAACCTATAGAGCATAGAAGCAACAGACGGAAAAAAATAAAATAAGAGCAAACAAAAGCAGTTGAAACACTACACATAAAGATGTATCGTTTCAACCGCTTTTTTAATCTTTGATTCGTTTTACATCAATGACAGTACCGGTAAAGGCATCGGCAGTAAATTCATATTGCACCATAATCCCATCTTCCAACCGTGAAATGCCGCCATTGTAAGTTTTTGAATGGACAGCAAATTTTCTTAGAGGTTTTTTCTCAAATTCAATCCAAGAGCCTTCAATCGGTCCCTCTTTTAAAAATGCATCCTTAACATTTTCTAAAACTACATCAGCATCTACTGTCCTTTTCTTTTGATACCATAAAGTTGAAGCAATTCCGCTTAATAGGCCAAGACTCACGCCGATTGCCAAGCCGCCTTTAAAATAACTTAATTCATTTTCTTCATTCATGGGGAATAACCTCCGCGTATTTTCAAATGTTTGCCAAAAATCTTCAGCTTTGACTCTATTCTAACACATTGTATGGAAATATCGAAAAACAAAAAACGTGGGCAATTGAAAAAATTTGCGTTATAATGAATGTGAAATCATATGAAAGGAGTATCTGCCATTTTTGTTGAAAAATCATGTTATTTTGAACAAAATAGAACGGTTTATCCTGAAAAATGTAGCAAATAGGAAATCTGGTAGATAATACAACGATGGAAGAAAAAACATTTCAACGCATTAAAGAATTAACAGAGTTACAAGGAACCAGCGGATTTGAAGATGATATTCGTGCGTATATGAAAAAAAATATGGCACCATTAGTAGACGAGATTCAATATGATGGTTTAGGTGGGATTTTTGGTCTAAAAAGAACGAAAGAACAAGATGCACCACGTGTTATGGTAGCGGCTCACATGGACGAAGTTGGTTTTATGTTGACACAAATCAAAGAAAATGGATTATTCCAAGTAGTGCCTTTGGGTGGTTGGAATCCATATGTGGTATCAGCGCAGCGCTTTACGTTAAAAACAAGTAAAGGTAATTATCCCTGTATCTCTTCTTCCGTTCCGCCACATTTATTACGTGGGACGAGCGGTCAAAAACAATTAGAAGTAACGGATATTTTATTTGATGCCGGGTTTGAATCAAAAGAAGAAGCGGAAAGCTTTGGCGTTCGTCCAGGGGATTCAATTGTTCCGCAAACGGAAACGATCAAAACGGCTAACGGCAAAAACATTATTAGTAAATCCTGGGACAACCGTTATGGCTGTACCTTAGTCTTAGAAGCCTTAGAAGCGTTGCAAAATGAACAATTAGGCCATACGTTGATTGCTGGCGCAAATGTGCAAGAAGAAGTTGGACTACGTGGCTCTAAACCTTCTGTGCATAAATTCAATCCAGATTTATTCTTTGCAGTAGATTGTTCAGCAGCCGATGATATCCAAACGAAAAAAGGAACCTATGGACATCTGGGTGAAGGAACGTTGCTACGTATTTATGATCCAGGTATGATCACGTTACCTCGCGTACGCGAGTATCTATTAGATACCGCAGCAACCCACAACATTCCATATCAATATTTTGTTTCTAAAGGTGGAACCGATGCAGGTGCCGCACATACAACAAATAATGGTGTACCAAGTACAGTGATCGGTGTTTGCGGACGATATATCCATACACATCAAACCATGTTTAATATCAAAGACTTTGAAGCAGCCCGTGAAATGCTGATTCAAGTCTTAAAAGGGTTAGATAAAACAACCGTTAATACAATCATTTACGGAAAGTAGAGGAGAACTTATGATTATTCCGACATCTTATGAAGAGCTAGCAGGATACGTTTCAGAAGGAAAAAGTGTTTTCTTTTTCACTGCAGACTGGTGTGGTGACTGTCGTTTTATTAAACCAGTAATGCCTGAAATCGAAGCAGCATTTCCAGTGTTTCGTTTTATTGAAGTGGATCGAGACAAGTTCATGGATCTTGCTTCAGAGTGGACTATATTTGGCATTCCGAGTTTTGTGGTGACCGATCAAGGGAAAGAGTTAGGTCGATTGGTAAATAAAGACCGCAAAACAAAAGAAGAAATCACAACCTTTTTAAAAAGCATCAGTTGAGAGAATAATCGACAGTAGCGAGCCGATTCAAGAGAAAATAAAACAATCGGGAGATGAGGACTGTGTTAACACAAACCTATAAAACTATTTTAGTGGGTGTAGACGGTAGCGATCAAGGGAAATTAGCGTATCAACAAGCAATTGAAGTTGCTAAAAGAAATAATGGTCGTGTGATTATAGCGCATGTGATTGAAAATAAAGTCTATACGATGATGGGGTATTCTTCTTTAAATGATAGTTTGTTAGATCAAGAAACAGATAATGCGAAGGAACTACTAGATGACTGCAAAGCATACGCAAAAAGTGTTGATTTTACTCAAGTGGAAACAGTCATAAATTACGGATCAGCTAAAGAAGTGATGTGCCAAGATTTACCAGAAAAATATGATGTTGATTTGATCATGGTTGGCCAATCAGGATTGAATGCAGTAGAGCGTTTGATGATGGGGAGTGTCAGCAGTTATATCATACGTCAAGCTCCATGTGATGTTTTGATTGTCCATCCTGAGGCAAAAAAGTAACAAAATAGAACATGTAAAATAGGTGAAGCAAGGCGTAACCGTTTTGTTTCACTTATTTTTCTGGAGCAAACAATAAAATATCTAAGGAATTTCATGCAGGGATGCCAATTTTTTGTTAAGATGAGACAAGCAATAGAAATATAGTATCGTTAAAAAGCAGTATAATAGAAAAAAGATAAAATGGAGTGAAAAAAATGATTTTTGCGTATAATAAAGAACACGTCGGTGATGTCTTGATGGTCATCGCTGCAGATGATAAAGGGCAAGAAAACGCTGTGGAACGTAAAGGGAACGTGGCACGAGTATGTGTAGCTGAAGGGAATCAAGTTGTGGCTTGGAATATTTTTGAGGCATCAACGATTGTAGGGAATATTGAAGGCAATGGTCAAGTAGAATTGACCGAAGAACAATTAAAAAAAGTAAATGAAGAACTTGCGAACGTTGGTTTTTCCGAAACGTTAGTCAAAGAAAATAATCCGAAGATGGTCATCGGTTTCGTTAAATCATGTAAAAAACATCCTGATTCGGATCATTTATCTATCACTCAAACAGAAGTAGATAACGGCGAAGTACTACAAATCGTTTGTGGAGCGCCAAATATCAAAGCTGGACAAAAAGTCGTTGTTGCAAAACCTGGTGCTATGATGCCAGATGGTCTGATGATTTGGCCAGGAGTTTTACGTGGTGTAGAAAGTTTTGGCATGATTTGTTCAGCAGGGGAATTACGCTTACCTGATGCGCCAGCGAAAAAAGGAATTTTAGAATTGCCTTTTGATGCAGTAATTGGCGAAGCCTTTCCTGTTGGGAAATAAATGTACCTAAATCTATTTATTAGTTGTTAGGGACTGGAAGAAAACACTTGGTGTTTTCTTCCAGTCCCTATTCATTTATTCTAATTACGCTAAATCTATCTATTAATTGAGAATAGGTTGTTATAAAAACGACTCTTTTTAAAAAGTGATGCCCTTAGATTTGCAACTTATCATTTTTTTAAATAGAATTAAAGAAATAGAAGAAGTATAAAGCATTTGGAAATGGAGGAGATTTTATGCAGACTCGATTTAAGGGGATGATACTTTTTCTTTCATTCATGACGATTTTTTCTGGTTGTTCGAAACTCAATAATAAACACGATTCGGCATTATCAACAGACATAGAGAAACAGCAAGAAGCTATGACGAATGTAACACCTGCCATTTATAAAACATACGAGCAACAGGCTGAAGCAATGATCGGATATTCAGAATTGTATAATTTAGCTGTCGAATCCCAAGAAGGAAAAAGGGAAAATGGCATGTATGTGATACCGGGGTTACTTAGTACAACAACACTTGAAAATAATCAGATCAAAACAATCGTTGAATGCGATTCTATGACACCACAAGGAGTCACGATGGCAGGCGATTACTTACTTATTTCTTCTTATTGTCATGAACATAAACATAATTCAGTCTTTTATGTGCTTGATAAGAATACACATCAGTATATAAAAACAGTGGTTCTTGAAGGCTATCCCCATGTTGGAGGGATTACATATGATCCGATTGCAAAAAATGTCTGGGTTTGCGCTCGCCATAAAGATCGAGCAGAAATTGTTGCGATTCCAATGGACAGTATAGAAAACTATGAATTAAAAAATACGCTTCAACCAATCAAGTACACACAACAAGTAGAACTACCACAAGTAAAAAGAGCGTCAGTCATTACGTATTCAAATAAAAATATATATGTCGGCTATTTTGATAGTCAAACAGATGGCAAGTTAGAACAGTACCCTTTGGATGAAAGAGGGAAAATGACAGGGCAATTGTCTTCGGAGCAAGTAATCCACACAACTATGGATATAGATAAAAGCAAAACAAATGAAACAATCGTTAAAGAGTTACAAGGGATTACGTTTGTTGAAGATAAACTAGTTGTTACTCAATCTTATGGTGCGTTCAAAAACTCTAAATTACTACTATTTAATTATGATACAAACAAAAAAAGTTTTTTAGATAATGATATAGAGAAAGTGGTTGATATGCCGGCTCATGCAGAACAAGTGTCAGCAAGTGAAGGACAAATATATGCGATTTTTGAGTCTCCTGCTAAACCTTATCGAGAAAACGAAAAAGTATGGGTTGATCGAGTTTTAAGGATCGATACCAAAAAATTGCTTCAAGAATAATAAAATCACTAAAAAGAATATTTAGTAAAGAGCGAAACATTCTAAGCTAAAATTAACTAGATGGGAAAGTGAGTGTATGACAAAATCGTATGATGTGATTGTTATTGGAAGTGGATTAAGTGGTTTGACGATTGCTTACGGACTAAATAAAAAAGGGTTGAGTGTTGCTATTGTCGAAGCTAACAAGTTTGGTGGAGCGGTTGCAAATTACGGTAGTACTCGAAAAAAAGAGTTGGTTGCTTTTGCAGAGCTAAAACTTACTGCACAGCAACTAGCCAAAACAGGTGCGGTAAATGAACTAACGCCCAACTGGCAGTCAGCTATGGCCTATATAGATTCACTCGAGAACACTGAATCACTAGAGCATGAAACAGCATTGCGAAAGGCTGGAATCGATACAATTTATGGAGAAGCAATATTTGTGGATGAGCATCATATTGAAGTAGCTGGCTCTCAATATGAAGGGGAAAAATTTGTGATAGCAACAGGTGCAAAAAGTAGAACATTACAAATTGAAGGTAGCGACTATTTAAAAGACAGTACTGATTTTTTGACGCAAAAAGAATTGCCGAAGAAAGTAATTTTTATCGGGGCTGGGATTATTGCGTTCGCCTTTATAACCATTGCTGAAGCTTTTGATACAGAAGTGACTGTCATCCAGCATGATGAGCGAGCCTTAGCTTCCTTTGACCAAGAACTTGTTTATAAACTGATTGAGTTGAATAAAAGTCGTGGAATAAACTATCATTTTGATGAACAGCTTATTGCAGTAAAAAAAAATCAAGACAATTATAGTGCCATAACGGCTAAAGGTATCGAGTATCAAGCAGATGCTATTTATTGTGTTGCTGGTAGAATACCAAATATATCTGATTTAGGAATTGAAAGGATCGGGATTGAATCAGATCAACACGGTATTGTCGTCGATGAGTATCTAACAACCAACATATCAACTATATATGCATGTGGAGATTGTAGTAACACTCCTGTACCAAAACTAGCTACATATGCAGTTTGGGAGGCAGACTATTTAGTCGAACATTTGACCGGAGATGGGCTGAAAAACATAGACTATCCATTATCTGTGATGTCCACCTTTAGTCAACCTAAATTAGCCCAAGTAGGCATCTCAATTTCCCACGCCAAAGAACATCAAGAGCTATATAGCGTTGAAACAATTGATATGACTGATTGGCTAGAATATAAAAAAAATAATGACGCTATTGCGTTAGTAAAAGTTATATATCAGAAAAGTGATAATAGAATAGTTGGTGCAACTAGCTTAAGTAATCAAGCGGATTTGTTTATTAATTATTTTACGATGGCATTGCATGCGGGATGGACTAAAGCAGAGCTGAAAAAAATTATTTTTGCTTACCCATCATTAGCGAACGATGTGTTAAGAGCGTATCATTAAATAATATAGAAAAATCGATGCGAGTGAAGGAAATTCAATCTTTGAGTTTCCTTCCCCCTGTTAGTGAGGAGAATAGCACGATGAATACTCGCTATATCAGTCTTGACAATAGTTGGCATTCATAGAAAAACTTCTTAAAAGGAATTGTTTTGTTATGATTACGACGGAAAAATTTAAAATCATACCATTGTTATTTTTTTCTGTTTTTTTCCATATAATCAATCGTTGTAGGGATTATTTTTTGAACATATAACCAGATAATCAAAAAAAATATACTAGGAAATACTAAATTTACTACTGTATGAAGAGTAGCGTTTGTAATGAAAATATTTATAATCCCAGTTATGTAGCAACTGCAATAAAAGGTAAGTGCAATATTTTTAAATTTTAAAATTTTTAATTTAGTAGATTCACTTATTTTTTTTTATACTTTAGTTCATAGTTATCAGTGTTTATCAACAATGTAATCATCGTACCAAAGACACCTATTTTAGCTGTTTTATCTGCTAATAATAAGATATATGCAAGAACAAAAATAATTGGAATATATGAGATGATATCTTTTAATTCTTCCTTCACTTTATAACCATCCGTTCGCTAGCAGATCTTTTTTATGGGGAGTACATTAATTAAAACGAGGATGAGACATTTTCCTATGACTTAAGCAACTCGAATAAGTGGTGGAAACAGAAACAACTATCTCAACCTCGTTTTATGAGATAGATTATGTTCAACAACTAGCTAAACAATAAATTTTTTTCTGAATTGATCTACATAATTAGTATCTAGTTTTAATCCCTTAAGTAAATAATTGTCAAAAGAACCAAAATGCTCTTCTAAAACTTTTTTTGCGTGACATAAATACGTTTTATCAACATTTAAAGCAAGTTCCAAAGCGTTTAGTTGTTGTTCAGTAAGTTTGCTTTTCAGTGAGTCAATGATTTGTTTATTTGCTGATTTTCTAGATTCATTTGTTTTTAGATAATCGTCCATGATGCTTTGATCAGAGGCACCAGCTATTTTTAAAATAAGAGCAGCTGCAAATCCAGTGCGATCCTTCCCGGCAAAACAATGAAATAAAATAGGTTGATTGTCTTCTAAAATTTCCGTAAGAAACTTACTATAACCAGACAGTGCAGAATTACTGATTACAAGTTCCTCATAGGTTTCAAACATCGCTTTTTCGACATCACTTTGGTCAATATCTAACATTCCTTGTAAAGAAGCGATGCTAGATGAATCCTCAGATGCTAATATATCAATATTCTCTATTGTAATGTTGTTCATATCCATATCTGGCTGCTCTGAAATTTCTGTTTTGTTTCTAAAATCATAGACCTTTTTGATTCTACAATCGTCCTCTAAAAATAGAATATCTTTTTTCTCTAATCCAACTAACTGACCACTTCGATAGAAATATCCTTCTTTTAAAGTTCCTGTAGGTACGGTAATGCCACCTATATCTCTTAAATTTGTTATCATAGTAAACACCTTTCTACATAATTTGTATATGTAATAATACTCTCGATATTTGTGGATGTAAAATAAATAGACAGATGAAATAGTTAATAGCAGAGACTCTTTATAAAAAATTAATATTTTATTTTTATAGAAGTAAGATGAGTGTTAATTTTCATTTTTTTAAAATATATTTAAAAAAACAAATGTTGATGGTGATGAAACTCCTTTGGTATCAGTCGTTTTTATGATGAAAACAGTTATTTTGAAATTAAATTAAAAATATTATAAAATTAAATATTAATATTGAATAGTTAGTTAATCAGATGATACTCTAAAAATCTAGGAAAGAGAAAACTTCATTTCATGATGTGATAATTAAATAACGAGTGTCCAGTTTTTATAATTTTTAAAGATAATGTATAATCTGAAATTTTTGATGCGAAATAAGATTTTCAATAACGTTTTAATAGTGAGTAGATTTTAATAAAAGAACATGAATAGTCTAGTGAAATATAAAAATGTTTAATTTAAAAATTACTTTGGAAATGTTATTGAAAATCAGATGCTATTCCATTTATATGTAATTATAAAAAGAAAGAAGATGAAAAGATGAAGAAATACATATATTTATTGTTGATTTTCTTTAGTTTTATTTGTTTGCCTAAAGTTGCCAAGGCGGAGGCGACTATTTTGCCGCCAGAACCAATTAAAAATGTTCGTTTAGATACGAATTTAAAAGGTAATCCTGATGTTAAGCTAGTTAATTTGAATTTATTGAATTCTAGATTATATACGATTGTCGATAATGATAAAAATTTATATTTTTGTTTGGACGAAAGTAAATACTATCCATCAGGTCAAGATTATAAAGTAGATATGAACGAAAAAATATCTGGCTCAGTACTATGGTTGATGCAAACTTTCTACGAAAATCAAGATACACAGAATTCTGTACCAAATGTTGAAGGATATCGTGATGCAAACGAGTTAACTAGATATGCTGCAATACAAGTTGTTATTTGGAAATTAACTGGAGGAAAATTTGATAATAAGTTAATTGAATCAAATCCTTTAATAAAAGATCTATACACAGAAGCGCAAACAAAGACCAATGATGATACCTCGTATCAAGAAGTAATCAACAAAATAAATAACGTTGAAATCAACGCAAAAGAGATTATTCCAAACGGTGACGATGGGACAAATTATAATTACTTATTGCAATTTGAAGACAATATCGATCAAGAAACAGAAAAATTACTTCAAGTAAAAGATGAAGAGATAAATATAGGGGTACAACTGTATAAAAATTCCAAAATAACTGATATTACGAAAGATGCTACAATCAATAAAGACTACAATAAGCGAACAATCTCTATAGATATACCGAAAGACCTAATTGATAAAGATAAAGCCGATGATGCGGTCATTTATTTTAATATAGATACACTGCTCACGACTAGACATCCCTACTATTTGGTATTTATTTCAAGTGGAGTTCAACCACTCGGTGGATACCAACCAATTGAAAGGACATTAACTACCAGAACCAGTATTGATTTAGATTTATCCGAAACATCTTTTTCAGTGTTGAAAAATTGGGATGATTCAAATAATCAAGATGGCATACGTCCATTGAATTTACCTGTACAATTATATCAGAGCGATAAACCATACACGCATACAAGTAACGAAAGCCTGACACAAGGCAATGAAACTAAATTTGGTGAGGTACAAGAGCTAAATGAAGAAAATGGCTGGGAGTATATCTGGGGGAACTTACCAATAAAAGATAATAATGGAAATCCTCTATATTATACGGCTAGAGAAGAACTTGATTCAAAATATGATTTGAGTATAAATTCGACTGATGAAGGAAAAGCTATCCTTTTAACCAATACGTATAAACCTGAAACAGTTGACCTAAAAGGAGTCAAATCATGGGAAGATGGAAATAATCAAGATGGGATACGCCCCTCATCTATTGTGGTCAATTTATTAGCAGATGGAGAAATAATTCAAACAAAGAATGTTACAGAAAATGAAGGATGGGCATATGAATTTTCTGATTTACCTAAATATAAAGAGGGAAAAGAGATTGACTATACAGTGACAGAAAATTCCGTTCCTAATTATACAGCAATTAGTGATGGGATGAATATTACAAATACCCATATCCCAGAGGTAACAGAAATCAGTGGAACAAAAACATGGGATGACAAGAATGACCAAGACGGTAAACGTCCAACAACGATAACAGTAAACCTGTTAGCAAACGGAGCACCAGTTGACTCAAAAGAAGTAACGGAAAAAGATAACTGGACGTACCATTTTGATAACTTACCTAAATATAAAGATGGGCAAGAGATCGTTTATACTGTAACAGAAAATGATGTGCCAGAGTATTCAACAAGTATAGAAGGAACAACTATTACGAATCATTATACACCAGGCAAAACCAGTGTAACAGTAACGAAATCGTGGAATGATGGAAACAATCAAGATGGCATACGTCCAAACAGTATCAAGGTCCAATTATATGCGGATGGTGAAAAATCAGGAGAAGAAGTTGCCTTAAATGAAGCCAACAACTGGACAACGACTTGGACTGATTTGGCAGAGAAAAAAAATGGACAACCGATTGTCTACACTGTAAAAGAAGTAGGAAGTATCGAAGGATACAATAAAACAGTCAATGCCGAAAATGTCGGCAACATTATTATTACAAATACGCATATACCCAGAGGTAACAGAGATCAGTGGAACAAAAATATGGGATGATAAAAACGATCAAGACGGTAAACGTCCAACAACGATAACAGTAAACCTGTTAGCAAACGGAGCACCAGTTGACTCAAAAGAAGTAACGGAAAAAGATAACTGGACATACCATTTTGCTAACTTACCTAAATATAAAGATGGGCAAGAGATCGTTTATACTGTAACAGAAAATGATGTGCCAGAGTATTCAACAAGTATAGAAGGAACAACTATTACGAATCATTATACACCAGGCAAAACCAGTGTAACAGTAACGAAATCGTGGAATGATGGAAACAATCAAGATGGCATACGTCCAAACAGTATCAAGGTCCAATTATATGCGGATGGTGAAAAGTCAGGAGAAGAAGTTACCTTAAATGAAGGCAATAACTGGACAACGACTTGGACTGATTTGGCAGAGAAAAACAAGGGACAACCAATCGTCTACACTGTAAAAGAAGTAGGAAATATTAAGGGATACGACGTAACAATCAACGCCGAAAATGTCGGCAACATTATTATTACAAATACGCATATACCCAAAAATGGAGTAAAGGGTAGTGATCCTGAAACGCCAAGTAAAAATAGCCTTAATAAAGATTATCCAGCAACGGGAGAAAAAAATAGTTGGATTTTCTATGCAATAGGAATACTATTGATAGTAATTGTGGGGTATGTAGGCTTAAAAAAGGTAAAATACCATAAGTGAAATGATTAGAAAAAAATACGGATCGCAAAAATTAATCCTTAAATAAGAGATAATAAAAGCAATATAAAGTTGTATTAAAGGTATAAATTTCAAATGAATGGTATACTTAAGAAAAAATTTGAGGTGAATTTTATGTATAAAAAAATAGTAACAGTAGTTGATGTATTTGGAGAACCAAATGGAGTATTAGCTGAAGTCATTACTATGTCGCAAAGAGAAAATTCTGAACTTCATTTATTAATTAACAAACCTGAAATAGAAGCGCTTGAACAACTGAATTATCTACCATATGATAGTGGAATGTATATGCCTTATGAATATGATATGATTAAAGAGAATGACGAAAATTATCAAAAAGATGTGGATAAGGTTATTTCGAAAGTCAAAGCCGAAGGCGTAGACAAATTGGTGACTACAATTTATAGTGGCAGTACAAAATCTTTTATCAATAAATATATCGAAAAAAATAGTATGGATTTAATCGTCCTAGGTAGCTATGATGAATTATTGTCTAAAAGAGAACTAGAATCTGTCGCAAAACATGTTATAAAGAATACGACTAGTAATCTACTTATTTTGAGATGATCCCGATTTATGTTAAATTTGAACGTGAATAAAATAGCTTGAAGCGTAGAGGAAAAAACCTTCTACGCTTTTTTAGAGCTATCATAGCTGTACTGATGAGGAGTTTTATCTGTAATTAGTTTCATAAAAAAAGATGTCGGTGATTATTCAGCGACATCAGAACGTGTAGATTCGATATATAGACTTTACTTGTATTTGCTAGTCGCCGTTATATTCAGCAAAACTAGGCCCATTTGAACGAACTTTATTTTGTTCTCCTTCTTCTAAAGAGGTAAACAAAGTACTATCATTTAAAAAGGTATTCCAATCTGTATCCATCATGGCATTTAGATCTTCAATAGAACGATGTCCTAAAACCTCAGTGTTCAAACCGTCACCTGTAATGAAATGTCCATTTTCATCATGCTTCGCGTTTTTTACTGTATCTAAATCGTATTTTTTACCAAATAATTTATCCCATTCTTCACGTAATTTGTGAGCCATAGTGCATCCCTCTTTCAATATTTTTACTGTATCTTTATTCTACAATATTCTTTGAGTTATTCCTCCTATAAAGCTTTATGATTAAAGCAAAAAACTAGGCTGTACTTTTTCATGTCATTGAAAAGAATACAGCCTAGTTTTATTTAACTGAGATTATGGATTTTGAGAATTGTCTGAGTTAGATGAGTTTTGTTTAAGTGCGGATTGATCAATAGTTAAATCAACATCTACACTTTGTTCTTTTCCATCACGATAGAAGGTAACTTTCATCTTGTCGCCGACTTTTTTCTTATAAAGTGCGCTTTGTAAGTCAGTGACAGAATCAATATCTTTGTCATCGATTTTAGTGATAACATCGTATCTTTCAATTCCTGCTTTATCAGCTGGAGTAGCTGTTTGAACGGTACGAACAAGTACGCCCATTTGAACTGACTCAGGAAGTTTTAAGATTTCTTTTCGTTGTTGTGTTGAAACATTTGTTAATTCTTCCATTGAAATACCTAGAGCTGGACGAGTGACTTTACCTTCTTTTTCCAATTGGTTGATGATATTTACTACATCATTACTTGGAATCGCAAAGCCCATTCCTTCAACACTTACTTGGCTTTCAGATTGAACGATTTTAACAGAGTTGATTCCGATTACTTGTCCTTCAATATTCACTAAGGGACCGCCAGAGTTACCTGGGTTGATTGCGGCATCGGTTTGGATTGCATTGATATTGATTGCTTGCCCGTTATTTTCATTTTGGATATTTCTGTTTAATGAAGAAATGATCCCTTGTGTCACCGAGTTAGCATAAGCGGAACCTAATGGAGAACCGATAGCTAATGCTGGTTCACCGATTTTTAGTTTATCTGAGTTACCAAATTCAGCAATTGAATCAACTTTATCAGAAGAAATTTTAATTACCGCAAGGTCAGTATAAGAATCGGTACCGACTAACTCACCTTGAACTTTTGTACCATCATGTAAAACCACTTCTAAGCCTTTTGCTTGGTCTACTACGTGATTATTGGTCACAACATAAGCTGTTTTACCATCTTTCTTATAAATCACGCCACTCCCTTCACTGGCCGCTTGTAAATCACTGCCGTCGGAATTTGAACTGTCCTCTTGACTACCATCGTTTCCACCAAAAATACTACCAAACCCTCCATCAGAAGTATTTTGACTAGGGCTTTGCAAGTTGATGACTGAAACCACAGAGTCTTTCACTTTATCGACGGCTTTAGTCACATCGCTTGTTACGTCTAAATTAACATTAGTGACCTTCGTGTCTCCTTTATTATCTTTCACTGTGTTTGTAGTGGTAGATGAGTTAGAAGATGGACTTTGACCAGTGATCACATACGCACCACCGAAAGCCAGTGCTCCTCCGAGTAACCCACCAACTAAACCAATCCCAAATTTTTTGAATAAGCCATTTTGCTTTTTATCTGAATTAGGTGTAACATCTTTTTTTTGCATACAAGCAACCTCCTATTTAATTATCATTATTTGTTCTATTTAGTATAGTCTTTCAAGACACCTTTAGTCTACCCAAGAGCTTTGAATTTTTTATGAACAAGTTGGGGAGAAAAACAGATACAAACAATGAAAAAATGATTTTAAGAAATACTTATACACAATAAAATGTGAAAAACGGTTGAAAAATAGAGGAAAACCTCTGTTAAAAAGTTATCCACAAAATGTGGATAATGTGGATAAACAAATGGGAATATGTGTTTGTATCTCAAAATACTATGAAATGAAGGATATTTGGACCTGTAACTGTGGATAAGTCTGTGCATATGTGTATAACTTTGTGGGAAAGTATGTGGAAGAGTAAAAACATTCATGATAAAATTGTTAACAAGTAGAAAAATGGAAACAGGAAGAGATGTGAAACGAGTGAAAATAAAAATTATTACTGTAGGAAAATTAAAAGAAAAATACCTAGTCCAAGGAATCAATGAATATTTAAAACGTCTGCAAAGTTATGCAAAAGTCGAAATGATTGAAGTAGCCGATGAAAAAGCACCAGAAAATTTAAGCGAGGCGGAGATGCTTCAGGTGAAAAGAAAAGAAGGCGAACGGATTTTAACTAAAATAGGGGATCAGGATCATGTTTTTGTTTTAGCTATAGATGGGAAGCAGTTTAGTAGTGAAGCATTTTCAAAAGAGATTGAGCAATTAGGGATTCATGGAAAGAGTCAATTGGCTTTTGTAATCGGTGGCTCGTTGGGATTAAGTGATGAGGTAATGAAAAGAAGTCAGCAACAGATGTCGTTTGGAAAATTGACTTACCCACATCAGTTGATGCGTTTGGTTTTGGTAGAACAGATTTATCGTGGGTTTCGGATAATGCGAGGGGAACCGTATCATAAGTAGGGATATTTTTGGTCTATTTGAATTGTTTAAAAGAAGCATTTACTATTCTTTTTCTTGATAGAGTATAGGGGGATTAGTGATAAAACAAGCAGATACTTAATTATAGAATGAAGGGATTCATCTAAACCTTATTCTAACAAAACAAAGTTTACTTATATTGATACTTTACTTTATTTCTTGTGATTCAATCAATAAGTCATGCTAAAACAGCGTTTATTTTGAGGCTTTTTTGTTAAACCAAAAAATTTTAAACTAAATTAGTCATTATTTATTAACTTTTTTACTAAATAGTCTATATTTTTATACTATATTCCGTTAAACTGTACTTATTGAAAAAATAGTAAAAGAGGTCGATTCTTTTATGAGTCATATAGCTTCAGATATAGGAGCTGCTACAGGTGCGGTATCTGGTATTAAATCCGTATCTGTCAACAAAGGTACACAAGTGACACTAGGAAAAAGTAACGTTTCTAGTATGAAACAAGGAACGGAAATAAATAATCAATTATTGTCAGATTTAGCTCAATTAATTGATTGCGTGAAAGAACAAAGTCAGAAATTCCCCAAAATTGCGGAAATTATGGCGATTGAAGATAGCAAAATCAAATTTTAAGGAGCCAATTCATGGAGAATAAAAATGATGCTGAACGAGCCAAGTATGGACGTTTCATTATAGAAAAAGAAACAAGTATGGATGAATTGAAACAAGATCAGAAGAAGATCGAAATGAATCTACAAGACTTACAAGAGGAGTTACGACGAGGTTATCATACGCTAGCTATGTTAAATGAAGATGTTGTTCGTGATGGAAATAGTGAAGGGATTCGTATTCAACGAAGAAATGAAGAACAAGAACGTTTTTTTGTCCGTCAATTGCGAGAAACTGAAGACAATTTAACTAATAGTTATGCCGAGCAGCGAAAAATACTCGATAAAGAAACCGAAGAATTGTATAAAAAGAGGGGTGAAATTCCTTGGGATTGATTTATTCTAGCTCAGATTCTTCACAACTAATCTCTGCATTACAGAAAAACATCCAAAGTGGCAAGGAAGCTTCCGAACAATTAAAATCTGGAAGTCAACAGGTGATAGCTGCGGTAGATGGTAAAACATTGTCTGGAGCAGCTTACACGGCTGGTAAAGGATTATTTAGTGATTTAATTGTACCCACCATTAGCAAAGTAACTTCTGCAATAGATAGCATTGAAAGTGAGTTACAGACCTACAGTTCCGCCGATGCATCGGCAGCATTAGCTAGAACATTGTCTCGAAATAATCCTGTAGCAAAGGTTTTGGATGCTTTATTAAACGTTCAATCCAATTTGGCTCGCATGTCGAATGATTATGAAGACGATATACGGGAGCTCGAAAAAAATTGGAAAAGCTGCACACCTTTTCTTCTCAAACAAACGGCTTGTTCAGTAATAGTTTGAATGACATGAAAGTGGCAATGCAAAATTGTTTAATTTTAGAGAATACAGTAGTGAATAGTGACGGATCGTACTCTTTGCCAGAAGGAGTCGATAAAAGTTGGTTTAATCAATTGAAAAAAGCAAGTGATTTAAATGGGATCACAGGAGATAAGCAACCCGATGTAGGGAATCGGGAATATAAATTAATTGATTTAGGGTATGGAAAAATATGGCTTTGGGTAGAAAAAGGGAAAACGACAGCCACGTCAGAAGATATTACGGTAAGTTTGGCGTATAATGAATGGTTGAGTCGAATGATTGCAAAACATGGTCTAGGATTTGTTCAAGGGGATCGTGGAAAAGGAATGGACGAGTTATTCTATGAACAAAATGCGACGTTGATAAAAGAACTTTCAACAGGGATCGATAGTGTGACAGGGAAAAAATTAACAACAGCTGAAAAATTAGGGAAAGCATCGTTATTGGCAAATGGGTTAATCACAATGGGCGTGATGGTTAAAGGGGTCGTGAAGATATCTACTCCCAAAAATAACCTACCTAATAAGAATACAGTTATTCAAGGAAGTAAGAACGGAAAAAATTATACTCTGGATAAAAGTAAGAGTAATGGAAATAAATCATACAAAAAGCCCCCAAAATTAGATTATACAAAAAACAATTTTTCTAATATCCCTAAAATGAGTAAATCTGATATATTAAATTCAATACCCAAAGATTGGTCATATACAGAAAATAATGGTTTTGTTCATGTGAGAGATAGCAATGGACAAGTACGTATGAAAATTGATCCACCAGACAAAGTTACCAAATATGACCATGTACATTTGTTTGATAAAGATGGAAATGTAATTAATAAGAACGGACAAATTGTAGGTAGAAAAAGTTCGGAAGCGCATATACCATATAAGAAATAGGAGAAGATAATTATGAATGATATTAAAGATATTCAGAGTAAAATAGATGAGATGGAGTATTGGGATGCAAGAGTTTTAGATTTTCAATGTCAATATTTCGGTGATAATGTTGAAATAATTCTTGAAGATGATGATGAGCATGTTTACAAACTAACTCTTCAACAATGTTCTGAGGTAACATACAGTAATCACTATACAACAGAATCAGATATTGCAGTTCAAAATATGAATGTCAAGCAGTTAGGATACTTCGCCCAAGATATAACTGTAACCAATTCTGATCAAGCAGATTTATACAAAATTAGTTTAGATTTACCAATGCTATTTTGCACAGTTACTTGTAAAAATATAATCATTGATAGGATTAAAAAAAATTCAATATCCTTTTTCTGGGAGAATAACTAGTGGAATATTAAATAGCTATTCGATCGTTAAGTAAGTATAATCCCAATTATCTAAGTAGCATATCAGTTTTTCGAAAGATAAAGATGATTGTAGGTGTTTGTTCTTCCATCATAATTACAAAAAACACTGACTGGGACAGATTCACTTACTAATACAATGAAGCTGAACTAGCGTATTCATCTCAAAAACAACTATATATTATATCTATGAAGATCAATCATCTTAAATGGTGGTTGGTTTATTTTGTGTTTTAAGGAGGGAATAAAATGTTTGATAACAAAGAAAATCGTTACATCACGAAGGGAGTGAATGAACAAGTACCAAAAGAAATACAACTCTATTGCTGGCAATTAATCGACAAAAAAAGAAGTGAAGCTGAAACAGAATTAGACTACTTACAAATCTTTGAGTTCAATCCAGATAACCAACGCCAAGCAATTGAAGTGATTCATCGATAAGAACAACCATTTTTCATTGATTATCATACCTACACCATAAAGGAAAAAATAGCTGATTTCCAAATTAAAAAAATATGGGTGATCGATGATGGGAGCCACCAAACCATGTTATTGCCAGAGGACTATTGATGATTATTTTACTAAGAACTAAATCAAACAATCAGTAAGGAGAAAAATATGAAAACAAACCAACCGAGAAAACGTGTAGCTATCGTCAGTCTTGAACTGGTAAAAGAAGCCTCCACTTTTTACGCCGCTAGAACCTGTATTCGCCCTCAAGCTGTCTATGAGTTATTCGCCCTGTTTATTGAAACAAAAGACCGAGAACATTTGGTGGTCGCTGGTTTAAACGTAAAAAATGAACCAATAGCTATTCAAGTTGTTCATATAGGAACCATCAATCAGTCATTAGCTTTTCCTAGAGATATCTTAAAGATGGCGCTGTTGTCAAATAGTATGTCTATTTGTGTCGGGCACAATCATCCTTCAGGTAGTGTGACCGCTTCATTAGCGGATATCGAATTTACTACGAAGTTAGAAAAAGCCTATCGATTACTTCAAATCAATTTACAAGACCATCTGATAATTGGCAGTGGTGGAAAATATTTGTCTATGAAAGCAGAAGGGGATATAACCGAAGAATAGTATTACAAAAAATATTTATAATTTGGATAGGCAGTCTGTATCTGTTCATGAAATTGTTGCATTAGTTTTGTACTTGCTTTTACCAGTGCATTTCTTCGATTGACTAAATGGCGCATTGTCCAGTAATAATCTTGTGGATTTGCGTCTGGTAATAAGTGAGAGCGTCTCATAAGTACCGCACTAATACATTGAGCATCCCATGTATCGTTCTTTCTTGTACTGGCATAACTCATGCGTTCCATGTATGAAAGAGAAGGATTAACCTCTTTCACAGGGTACTCTCTATTCTTTGCATAGTTTGACTAAAATCTTGGTAAAACAGCATAAAGACTCGTGAACACGCATAGTATTTTCTAGCCATTTGTTGCTTATTGAAAGGTCTATTTTCATCCTCGAAGAACTTTTTCAGAACTGGTAATACTTCTTGCCATGATTGTAGTTGTTCCCAATTGTCATATAGACTATAAATATCTTGGTGGCTAATTTCTTTAATCGGTTGCTTGTTTTCTGTTTGAATCATTTATTTCACTCCTTCAATTTTGATACACGAAAAAACGGTATCAGTGATTGTTTCCTCACTAATACCGTTTCAATAGTTTCACATTTTTCTAGCTGAAATGACTGTACGCTTAATAAACATTCAAAAAGGCTAGAAAAATCCTTTGAATTTTTGTACAATAAATACAGCTAGCTTTCTGTTAGCTATTGGCAACTTGATTAGTGAGCTTGGACTTACTATTCAAGGCTCTATTTTCTCGATTCCCGTCGAGTAGTAGAGTGCCTTTTTTATTTATTAATCCTTTAAATATGATTTAACTATACTTTTTGATGCTGGAATTAAATCATCTTCAATATCAACATGCTTACCATTAATACCAGTGTATAAGCATTCATCACAAAATTTAATAATTTGACTTGTTTTACTAGCTGTTATGGTTAAACGCAAGTTACTATCATGACAACTGGGGCATTCCTCATCTGTCATATATGCACTTAAATCCCAAATAAGCGAAGCAACTTGATTAGATAGTTCTTCTTCATTTAAACCTTTGTTAATTTGATTCATATAGAATGGTATTGCAATCTCAAAATTGTCATCCGAGTGTCCTAAAATTAAATTTTTTGAATCCAATTTTTTAATTCCATCTAAATATTCTAAAGAAGTATATTTTAAAAAGATTGAATCATATTTATTAACATAGCTTATCAATTCATCAAAAAAAGTATCTAGATTATTAATAGAAAAATTGTTATAAATTCTTAAAATTTCTTCTTCCATATATCCTCCTATGGTTTTGGTATAGGATAAGTTGTAATTATATTACCTGCTTTATCCGTTATAATTTTTATCCATGTAGTAGGTTCTCCACCTAAGCTAGGTTTAACTGTTCCAACATTTCTTCCTACATCTACTATCCTTTCAAATCCCCCAGACTCTATTTGTTTCACAGGTGTATTTATAACAGGTTTTGACTGTAGAATATTCTTCAAATCTGTTTCAGGAATAGTAAACTGTCCAGCATTTTTTGATGGGTTAAAATGCCTATCTCTAACATGTTTCATTCCAGAATTTTTTGATGGACTAAATCTCGTTGGATTTTCTGCTACATTAATTCTTGACTGAACAACTCCCACATTCGGTTTCGGAACATCAGACCCACTGGCTTTCTTGTTAGTATTTCTAGGTTTAACATTTTGCGTTTTCCCTACATTAACTACGCCTTTGACCATCACACCGATTGTAATCATGCTATTCGCTAACAAGGAAGCTTTTCCAAGCATTTCCGATTGAGTTAATTTCTTCCCTGTCACACTATCAATCCCCGTAGCTAATTCTTTTATCAGGGTCGCATTTTGCTCATAGAATAATTCATCTACACCTTTTTGACGATCGCCTTGAATGAAACTTAAGCCATATTTATCAATCATTCGGCTAAGCCATTTATTATAGGCAAGAGTTACATCAATATCTGCGACTGTAGCGGAAGTCTTTCCTTTTTTCACCCACAGCCACATTTTACCATACCCTAAATCAATTAATCTGTATTCTCGATCTCTTACATCCTTTTTTTGTCCTCATTTAGATTTTTCTCAATTGTTCCCATACATCATAAAGTGCATAAATATCTTGGTGACTAATTTCTTTAATTGGTTGCTTGTTTTCTGTTTGACTCATTTTCTTCACTCCTTTAATTTTTGATACACGAAAAAACGGTATCAGTGGTTGTTTCCTCACTAATACCGTCCACAATAACTTTTCATTGTCTAACTGAATTATTCTACTTCAAATAAACCTTAAAAAAGACTAGAAAAGTCCTCTGAATTTTCGTACAATAAATACAGCTTTCTTTTTGTTAGCTATTGGCAACTTGATTAGTGAGTTCGAGCTTACTAGTCAAGGCTTTACTATCCGACGCCAATCAGATAGTAAAGTGCCTTTTTTATTTTTATGTCGCTAGAAATCTGATGGTTCAGTATATTCAATATGATTTTCTGATAAGCCTTCTGGAAACTGTTCTTCTGGATATTCTCTTTCTAAAAGCTCATTAAAATTCTTTATTGTTTCACTCAACGCTTCCTGCTGAGTTTTACCAAAACCAACAGCAGATTCTGGATAATTATCATCAGACCTCAATTTTATATTAATATCTGTATAACCAGAGAAAACACCTGAATTATCTTCATAAATTTTCACTTTCATTTTACCATATGGAAGAATTCCTACCATCCATATATTATATTCACCAACACATCGCTCGATTTTTGAAACATTTTTCAAAGATAAATTTTTCCACATAACTTTATTCTCCTTTTATTGTTTTCCAAATGATATTATTTTTCCTGTCGGCTTATGAATATCAATGTATTTTCCATTTTTGTAATATCTTACTACATTAGGTGTAGGATAATCTATTTTTTTTGTTCTTGCGCCTTTTAGTTTACGACTAAAATCTTCCGCTTTATTCAAATATTGCTCAAGAGAGCTAGCTTTAACTTCAGCTCCATGCTTCTCGAAATGCTTTGTCAAAGAGGCTTCCGAATCAGCAAAAGTCCCCTTATGCCATTTATTTAGAGCATCATCACATATGTTATGAACTAATATACTCAAATTAGAAACAAAATAAGTATGGGCATTCTCTACTTCAAAATTATATACCTTAACAGGTTTATTTAAGCTTATAATGTGAATGCCAGTGATTGACAAAGTGTTTCCAAAACGATCAATCAAATCATCATTATAGGTTAATTCTTTAGCCTTTATCCAGCCCTTACTTGGCAAATAAAACGGATGCTCTTCCGTTGTTTCAATCATTTCATTGTCAATCGTAATTCTAACAAGTTTGCTAGTTTCACTAACAAATATTTGAACAACTTTTTCATAAGTCTGAACATGAGAATTTTCATGGTTTGCCAAAACTTTTTCACCTATTTGAATAGATTCAATTGGTTTGTGCCCATGTTCTGTTAAAATAAGCGTTCCAGAAACAAAACACTTAGCCCCACTGGCTTTCTTATTAGTATTTCTAGGTTTAACATTTTGCGTTTTCCCTACATTAATTACACCTTTGACCATCACACCGATCGTAATCATGCTATTCGCTAACAAGGAAGCTTTTCCAAGCATTTCCGCTTGAGTTAGTTTCTTTCCTGTCACACTATCGATCCCCGTAGCTAATTCTTTTATCAGGGTCGCATTTTGCTCATAGAATAATTCATCCACACCTTTTTGACGATCGCCTTGAATGAAACTTAAGCCATATTTATCAATCATTCGGCTAAGCCATTTATTATAGGCAAGAGTTACATCAATATCTGCGGCTGTAGCGGAAGTCTTTCCTTTTTTCACCCACATCCACATTTTACCATACCCTAAATCAATTAATCTGTATTCTCGATCGCCTACATCTGGTTGTCTATCCTCATCGAGATCCTTTTCTTTCAATTGATTAAACCAGCTACTATCTACACCTGTAGGTAATTGATACGTCCCGTCACGATTAACAACTGTATTATTTAGTATCATGACACCTTGCATGGCAATCTTCATATCATTTAAGCTAGTGGCAAAAAGACTATTCGTTTGCGAAGAGAACTGATGTAGTTTTTCTAACTTTTTCTGTAATTCTCGGATATCCTCTTCAAACGTATTCGACATCCGATTCAAATTGTTTTGAACATCTAACAAGGCATCCAAGATTTTCGCAACAGGATTATTTCTCGACAACGCTCTAGCAACTGCTGCAGAAGCGTCAACAGACGCTTTCATTGCTTTTTTTGTCGCAATTTGTTGATTCAGCTTATCTTCGTCTAGCGTTCCTTCACTTGATATGTTCTGATCAGCGTTCGTATATGTTTGTAGCTCTTGCTCAATACGATCCATCGCGGATGTTACTTTACTAATAGTCGGTAAAACTAAGTCACTAAAGAGACCTTTTCCTGCGGTATAAGCAGCACCAGAGAGCGTTTTGCCATCTACTGCAGCAACCACTTTTTGACTGCCTGCTTTTAGTTGTTGAGAAGCCTCTTTCCCACTTTGGAGATTCTTTTTTAATGCACTGATTAATTGTGCTGAGTCCGAGCTAGAATAAATTAATCCCAAGGAATTTCACCTCTTTTTCTATAGAGCTCTTCGGTTTCATCATCGAGAACTTTTCTTTGTTTTGTATAGCTTTCAGAGAGTTCTTCCACAGCTTCGTTTAATTGACGTTTAAATAAGTGTTCTTGTTCTTCGTTTTTTCTTTGTAATTGAAGGCTTTCTGGATTTTCACGAAAATCTTCATCGTTTAACATGCTGAGTGTGCGATACCCTCTCTGTAAAATCATCTTGCAACTGTTGCAAACTATCTTCTATTTTTCGTTGGTCATTTTTTAAGTTATCAACGCTGTTTTCCTTCTCGATGATTAAACGATTATATGTTGCTCGTTCTTGTTCATTCTTATCCATGGTAAACCCCTTAAAACTTGATCTTACTATCTTCAATTGCCATAATTTCAGCTATCTTTGGAAATTTTTGACTCTGTTCTTTCACACAATCAATTAACTGCGATAAATCAAATAGTAATTGATTCGTCACTTCTGTTCCTTTTTTCATACTATTCATGTTACTTTTACCTAGAGAAACGCGAGTTCCTTTATTCACGGATACAGCGTTAATTCCTGTGGTTGCTCTAGTAGCAGCCCCAACGTCTGAAGCAATATTGACCATTCGTTCCCTCATTAATCTTACTTCCTGTTCAGATTAATTTTACCATACAAATAAGATGTTTAACATTCGATAAACAAACTTTTCTTTTCGTTAGTTCTATTACTCTTGTTTAGGTTATCTGCTTCCAATTCAGCTATCCCTTTAGTGTATTCAGCCCAAAAATAATTATATATTATATTCATGAAGATCAATCATCTTAAAGGGTGGTTGGTCTATTTTGGTGTTTTAAGGAGGGAATAAAATGTTTGATAACAAAGAAAATCGTTACATCACGAAGGGAGTGAATGAACAAGTACCAAAAGAAATACAACTCTATTGCTGGCAATTAATCGACAAAAAAAGAAGTGAAGCTGAAACAGAATTAGATTACTTACAAATCTTTGAGTTCAATCCAGATAACCAACGCCAAGCAATTGAAGTGATTCATCGATAAGAACAACCATTTTTCATTGATTATCATACCTACACCATAAAGGAAAAAATAGCTGATTTCCAAATTAAAAAAATATGGGTGATCGATGATGGGAGCCACCAAACCATGTTACTGCCAGAGGACTATTGATGATTATTTTACTAAGAACTAAATCAAACAATCAGTAAGGAGAAAAATATGAAAACAAACCAACCGAGAAAACGTGTAGCTATCGTCAGTCTTGAACTGGTAAAAGAAGCCTCCACTTTTTACGCCGCTAGAACCTGTATTCGCCCTCAAGCTGTCTATGAGTTATTCGCCCTGTTTATTGAAACAAAAGACCGAGAACATTTGGTGGTCGCTGGTTTAAACGTAAAAAATGAACCAATAGCTATTCAAGTTGTTCATATAGGAACCATCAATCAGTCATTAGCTTTTCCTAGAGATATCTTAAAGATGGCGCTGTTGTCAAATAGTATGTCTATTTGTGTCGGGCACAATCATCCTTCAGGTAGTGTGACCGCTTCATTAGCGGATATCGAATTTACTACGAAGTTAGAAAAAGCCTATCGATTACTTCAAATCAATTTACAAGACCATCTGATAATTGGCAGTGGTGGAAAATATTTGTCTATGAAAGCAGAAGGTTGTATAACCGAAAGTAAGTAATGAAGCCTTATGAGGGAAGCTCGTAAAGTTATTTTTATACCATAGAACGGAAGAAAAAAACTAGCTTCCAACTACAAGATGTTACAGTAATTGATAAGTCCAATTCAATTTTGGCTCAAGAGTGACATTCTTTTTTGAGTTTTTCTCTTACTAAAGTCACGTCAAATAAGCAATCCAGTAATTGTGAAATTAAATAGACACCAAATATACTTTGGAAAGAACCGTTTTAATTAAGATATACTAGATTCTCTTAAAACCAATGAAACCGGGACGATGATTTGTCTGCCTAATTCCCCTTTTTTATTAATCAACTCTAATAATGATTCTACGGCATAATTGGCTATTAAATCCGTATTTTGCTTGACCGATGAAAGGGACGGCGTCGTGTATTTTCCAAAAGCAGTGTCATCAAAGCCAATCAATTTAATTTTGTGTGGGACAGCAATCTGATTCTTCTTCAAACTTCGCATCAACTCTAAAGCAATGAGATCATTGATAGAAAAAATCCCATCTGTACTTGGATTCTTCTTGAGAAAAGCAAGCAAATTCTCTTCAAAATCAGACTGTTCAATATCAACAGCAAGCAGATGCTGTTTTTGATCGAATGGAATACTGTTTTTCTTCAAAGCATCTTTAAACCCTTTCAAGCGTTCTTTCGCACTTGTCGATTTTTGATTGTGCATCGCGATAACAGGGTGTTGACAGCCTTCGTGGATCAGTTCTTCTGTACTTTCAAATGCACCTTGATAATGATTGGACGAAATAAAAATAGTATCTTCTTTCTTTTTCGGCTCTCGATCGATACAAATATAAGGAATCTTTTTTTCAGCATTAGAAGAAGCAAATTCAAACGCCTCTGCACCAGAAATAACAATTAGCCCATCTACACCTTTGCCCTCTAAAATCCGCAAATAAGCAAGCTCTTTTTCTGAACTTCTGGATGTATTACAAATAATGGTGGAGTACCCCTTAGCAAATAAAATCTCTTCTAAACGCTGAACAACATCGGAAAAGAAATAGTTACTGATGTCCGGCACCAATATACCAATCGTAAATGATTTATTCATACGCAAATTTTTAGCGCTGTAATTCATTTTGTATCCTGTTTCTTCAATAACTTTTAGAACCTTTTTTCTAGTTTCTTCAGAAAATCGTCCATTATCGTTGATAACTCTTGAAACAGTGGCGACAGAAACACCTGCTATTTCAGCAATATCTTTAATCGAATAGTTTGTCATAAATGGTATCCTCTTGCGTAATCGTTCTCTTTTTTTCTTACATATTTACCCACATTTTCTCATAAAAAGACATTGAATACAAATTTTCACTGGAAATTTTAGTTGACAGGTCAAAATATTGGTGATATATTAACCATGAAAATAGGTAAACGATTACTCAATATTTTTTTGGCGATTGGGTAATCGTTATCTCAAATCAGGAGGGAACACGATGACCAAATTATTATGCTCGTCTATGATGTGCGCCAATTTTTCTAATCTCAAAAATGAGACCCAAGAACTTGATCAAGCAGGCATCGATATTTTTCATATGGATTTTATGGATGGCAGTTTTGTCCCCAATTTTGGAATGGGGTTGCAAGATTTTGAATTAGTTCGTTCCGTTACGGATAAACCTGTAGATGTCCATTTGATGATTCAAGAGCCAAGCAAGTATGTTGAAATGTTTGCAGATCTTGGCGCAGATATTATTTATATTCATCCAGAAGCAGACCAACAAGTGGCGCGAACACTTGAAACGATTCATCAAAAGGGAAAAAAAGCTGGGATTGCGATTAACCCAGGAACATCGGTTGAAATGATTCAAGGGCTATTACCGTTAGTAGAGTATGTGATGGTGATGACGGTTAATCCAGGGTTTGCTGGCCAAAAGTATTTAGCATATACAGATCCAAAAATAGAAAAGTTAGTCGCTTTATCAAAAGAATATGATTTTGAAGTGATGGTAGACGGCGCAATTTCACCAGAAAAAATTGAACGATTAAGTAAAGTTGGTGTAGCGGGTTTTGTGTTAGGAACCTCAGCGTTATTTGGCAAAACTGGAACCTATAGCGAAACATTGTCGAAATTGAGAGCCTAAAATTTCAAGGTCTAGGAATCAAAATAGGAGGAAGAATTTTATGAAACTAGCAATTGGGAATGACCACGTAGGGTTTGAACTAAAACCAATCATCGTAGACTATTTAAAAGAATTAGGACACGAGGTGCAAGATTTCGGCGCATACTCATCAGAGAGGACGGATTATCCACTGTATGGAAAAAAAGTGGCGGAAGAAGTTGCTTCCGGAAATGTGGATGCTGGAATTTTAATCTGTGGCACAGGTGTTGGAATTTCGATTGCTGCGAATAAAGTAAAGGGCATTCGTGCAGTTGTTTGTAGTGAACCATATTCAGCTAAGCTTTCAAAAGAGCATAACAATACGAACGTAGTAGCATTTGGTTCACGAGTGGTCGGCAGTGAGCTGGCTAAAATGATTGTAAAAGAATGGTTAGAAGCTACGTTTGAGGGTGGAAGGCATGGCAAACGAGTCGAGATGATGCAGCAAATGGAAAAATAAAAAGAGACAGATTTTCTCTAAATTTTGAATATAATTGATAAAATGTGGAATAAAGTGAAAATAAATGGTTGTAATTGAAAAAAAGAGATGCTATTATGGGGGAGTAGAAGAAAAAAGGAGGAATAAAAATGAAGTTAGCAACAAGAATCAACTCATTTTTACCGAAGTTCAATAATGATGTAGAAGAAGTGTTACAAGAGTTTGGCCGTTTAGGGTTAACCCACGTTGATTTTAATTATCCAGAACATGTAGAAAATAGTAAGGCTGGAAAGATGAAAGAGCTTTTACAGAAAAATAATTTACAAGCAAATGGCGTCGCATTACGCTTCAGAAGTGAGTTTATCAACGGTGAATTGGGAAATACGGATCAGACCATTTCGGACAATGCCATTCAGTTATGTAAAGAAGCTTGTGACTATTGTCGTGAAGTGGGGGGAGAAGTAGTCACAATCTGGTTAGGATTTGATGGGTTTGATTATTCATTCCAAATTGACTATGAAAAAGTTTGGAATCAAATCAAAGAGTGTATGATCCAAATCACAGATTATGCCCCAGACCTTAAAATCAGTATTGAATATAAGCCCTTCCAACCAAGAGCTTATGCCTTCTTAGATAGTTTTGGCGTTGCTTTATCGATGATCTACGAAGTTGGTCGTGATAACCTAGGAATTACGCTAGACTATTGTCACATGTTGATGAAGCATGAAAATCCAGCTTATGGTGCCAGTATTTTAGGGAGTCGTAAAAAATTATTTGGGGTTCATTTAAATGATGGTTATGGGCTAAACGATGATGGCTTAATGATTGGTACAAGTAGCTTGATTAAGACGATCGAATTTATCTACTATACGAAGTTACACAATTATGATTACGCTTTCTATTTTGATACATTCCCAATTATTGAAGACCCTGTAGAAGAATGTGAAAGAAATATCAACATGATCAAAAAAATTGATGCCATTATTGACCGACTAGGGATGGAATACATTGCAGATATCATTAAACAAAATAGTGCTGTTAAAGTAAGTGATTTAGTATTAGAAATCTTAGCTTAAGATTTCTAATACGTGATTCTAAGAATAAAAACAACCGGGGAGTGAATAAAAATGGATTTCAAATTAGCAGCAAAAGAAATATTAGAAAATATTGGCGGTCCAGATAATTTAGCGAATATGACCCATTGTGCTACACGCTTGAGATTAACGTTGAAAGATCCTTCAAAGGCAAATGACGAAGCTGTGAAAGAAATCGACGGTGTTGTCAATGTTGTCAATAAAGCAGGACAATACCAAATCTTGATTGGGACAGAAGTTCCCAAATTATATGATGAATTTGAAGCACTCGTCACAGGTGAAGATAGCAACGTTCAAGCGAATACTAGTGGAGAGAGTTCTGGTAATCTGATAAGTGCCATTTTTTCAGCTATTTCGGCAATTTTTGCTCCACTATTACCTGCATTGGCTGGTTCAGGAATTTTACGAGGCTTATTGATTTTAGCTGTCCAAACGGGGATTTTATCGGAAAATAGCGGAACGTACAGTATCTTAAATGTAGCGTCGATGAGTGTCTTTTATTTTTTGCCAGTTTTGTTAGCGTTTACTTCAGCTAGAAGATTTGGTGCCAGCCCTTATTTATCTGCTCTGATTGGTGCAGCATTATTAAATCCAGACTTTATTGCATTGATGGGAGATACTGGTAACGGTGCAACAACAAGCTTCTTGAAAATCCCCGTGGTTTTGATGAATTACAATTCAACGGTTGTGCCGATCATTCTTTCCATTTGGGCGTTTTCTTATCTATATAAGTTTTTAGATAAAAAAGTTCCAGAGACGCTAAAATTAGTGGTTGTACCGTTGATTTCCTTGGCGGTAATGATTCCATTAACTATTATCGTGATTGGTCCGATTGGTGTTTATAGTGGTGAAGCAGTGGCTCAAGTGGTGAATTGGTTGATTGAACGAAGTAGCATTTTGACAGGTATTTTGATTGGTGGTGGTTGGAGTGTGCTTGTTAGTTTAGGGATTCACTGGGCTGTTAATCCAATCATGATCAATAATGTTTCAACATATGGTTTTGACTATATTGTACCGTTTACCTTTGCTTGTAACTTTGCCGTTATTGGTACAACGATTGGCGTATATTTTAAAGCGAGAAACAAAAAATTGCGTAGTTTTGCCGTAACAGGTCTCGTAACGATTGCACTTTCAGCAATTATTGAACCAACACTCTTTGGTTTATTAGTAAAAAACAAAAAATTATTTTTAGCTCAAATTATTGGTGGTGCCGTGGGTGGTGCTTATTTAGGACTGATGAAAGTTGTAACTAATGCCTTTGTGTTTGGGAGTGTAACAACCTTTCCAGCTTTTGTGACAGATAATGCGTCAAACTTTATTCAGGCTATGATTGGATTAGCTATTTCACTAGTTACGTCAGCCGTGTTAGCCTATATGTTTACAGAGAAAGACGAACTGTTATCGTAACATCTAAAAATTACTTCTTTCAAATGCATTGATTTCGTTACTATTTATCCAGATTTATGGTATTTTAAGAATGGGTAATCTTCTTGCAAGCAATAGTAATGAAAAAAATGAAAGGAGTTTCTTATGATTCCATACATTCGACAAGAAAAAATTATTGAAATACTAGAGAGTAGAGAGTTGATCAGAATTGAGGAATTACAAAAGTTAATACCTGAAGTATCAATTTCAACTCTTAGACGTGATTTAAAAGAACTAGAAGGACTAAACAAAGTACAGACTTTATCAGGAGGTGCTGTCAAGATTTCTTCAAGTGTGTCAGAGTTACCGATGGCAACGAAAGCTAGTTTACAAATGAAAGAAAAACGCTATATAGCTGAACTAGCTGCTCGTGAAGTAGCTGCTGGAGAAACGGTTTATTTAGATTCAGGCTCAACCTGTACAACGCTTCTAAGAGAATTACTTAAAAAAAAGATTCGGATCATTACGACCAATACGGATGTACTTAGATTGACAGGAGAGTTTGAAGCGGAAGTCACGATTTTAGGTGGAACCTACGATCCTAAAATTTCTTCATTAAGTGGGCCGTTAGCTGAAGCAAATATCCAAAAATATGTTTTTGATAAGGCCTTTCTAGGCGCAAATGGTATCGATTTGAAATTTGGAGTAACAACACCTAATTTAGTAGAAGCAATCAAGAAGAAGACTGTAATTGATCATGCGAAAAAAGCATTTCTACTGTGTGATAGTTCTAAGTTTCATAAAACATCTGCGGTGAAATCTTTTGAATTAAATGAAGTCATTTTGATTACGGATAAAGCAGATTCTGATCTAGGTAAAGAAATGACAATTATTTCCAAATAAGGAATGTAAAATAAAGCACGTCTCTCTTTTTTTTAGAGACGTGCTTCATTATATTTCAATAAAATTCAAAAATACTCATAGATAGCATCGTTAACTTCTCAAACCACGCCCTCGATCAATCAAATACCAACAAACGGCATAAAGCACTGATATGAAAAGAATCAAGATAATCAGAGAAAATAGGATTGGTACATCGATCGTTCCAAGAAAACCGTATCTAAAACCTGAAATCATATACACGATTGGATTGATTTTTGAAATAGCCTGCCAGATCGGCGGCAACATTGAGATTGCATAAAATACCCCACCAAGATAGGTTAAAGGCTGTAAAACAAAAGTTGGCACAATCGATACGTCATCAAAAGATTGTGCGAAAATACCATTTAAGAGACCTGCCAATGAAAATAAAATAGCGGTCATCAGAAGGGTAATAATCACAATAGACCAAGAATAAACGTGAAGGGGGACAAAGAATAGAGAGATCATTGTGACGAGTGTACCGACTAGAATACTTCTGCCAAGTCCCCCGAAGACAAATCCCCAAATAATAATGTGCGTTGGAACTGGAGCAACTAGTAGTTCTTCAATATTTTTCTGAAACTTTTGTGAGAAAAATGAGGAAGAGACATTGGCATAAGAGCTTGTGATGACAGACATCATGATGAGTCCAGGGACGATGAATTCCATATAAGAAAATCCGCCCATCTCGCCAATCCGTCCGCCAATCAGGTTTCCGAAAATAACGAAATAAAGTGATGTAGTGATTACTGGTGGTACCAACGTTTGTACCCAAATTCGCAGATAGCGATTGGTTTCTTTTACTGCAAGACTTCTGAGAGCCGTGAAATATAACTTAAACATTTTTATTCTCCTTATTCGTATCAATGTAGTGATTTTTCAAAAAGAAAAACCAATCTGATTCTCCTAGCGTAACTATTCCCTTAGCTTAATAACTGGCATCCATCGGGTGTTTTTCGTCCGTGATTTTAAGGAATAGCTCCTCTAAACGGTTGGATTTATTACGCATGGAAAGTACCTGTATCCCTTGTGTAGTCAGCTGTTCAAACAATCCGTTCAATCCTTGATTACGTTCGACTTCTACCTCAAGGGTTTGCTCATCTTCAAAGATACTTTTGTACCCTATGATTTCAGGTTCCTTATCAAAAGGAGCCAGATCAAAGATAAAGGTTTCAAATTGTAATTTGGCTAGTAGTGTTCTCATACTAGTATTTTCAATCAACTGACCAGATTGGATGATTCCGATATTTCGACAAAGCATTTCAGCTTCTTCAAGGTAGTGGGTTGTTAGAATGATTGTAGTACCATTTTCGTTTAACTCTCTTAGAAAATCCCACATTTCCCGTCTTAATTCAATATCGACTCCTGCTGTAGGCTCATCTAAAATAAGTAAGCGAGGTTCATGCATCAAAGCGCGTGCAATCATTAATCTACGTTTCATACCACCTGAAAGCATTCTGGCACGGACGTTTCGTTTTTCCCATAAATCTGATTGCTTCAGATATTTTTCGCTACGTTTCAGTGCATCTTTTTTCGAGACGCCGTAGTAGCCCGCTTGGTTGATCACGATTTGTTCGACTGTTTCAAATGGATTAAAGTTAAACTCTTGTGGAACGAGCCCAATCTGTTGTTTGGCAAGAACTAAATCATTATCTAGATCATAACCAAAAACCTTTACCTTCCCAGATGTTTTGTTGACAAGCGAGGTGATAATACCGATTGTAGTTGATTTCCCAGCGCCATTTGGTCCTAAAAGTGCGTAAAAATCGCCTTCTTCTACAGTTAAGTCGATACCTTTGAGGGCCTCGACACCACTACCGTAGATTTTTTTTAGGTCGTTTATTTCTAGTGCATACGTCATTTAATCAATGTCTCCTTCTAACTCTTTTGTATTTTGGCAAAGACACTCTGAACTGCTGTCAGAAAGTAATTGCACCATAGAGCCCATAAACTCTTTTACAAAGTCTTCTCTTAAACTATAGTGATGCCATTGGCTTTGCTTGCTTACAGAAACAATCCCAGCACTTTCTAACACTTTCATATGATGAGAAAGTGTTGGCTGGGTAAAGTCAAAATGCTTCAATACGTCACAAGCGCACATACTACTATAAGATAGCAAATCGATGATTTTCATTCGTTTACGATCAGCCATAGCTTTGAGTATTAAAGAAATTTTTTCGTAATCCATATCGATTCCTCCTGAATATAGATAGATGTCTATGTTTAATATAGAGGAACACAAATGGAATGTCAAGGTGATTTATTGTTAAAACAAAGTGATGCTACTGAATCTGTTATAATAGAAAGGAATACCAGTAGGACGAAAGAAAAATTGCATTTTAAGAGGAGTAAACGAATACGATGAGAAATATTAAATTAACGATCGAATATGATGGGACTAGGTATCAGGGCTGGCAAAGACTAGGTGATTCGGATAAAACAATTCAAGGGAAAATCGAAAATATCTTAACACAAATGACGCGGACAAGAATTGAAATCATTGGTTCTGGTCGAACGGATGCTGGAACGCATGCAAGAGGGCAAATTGCGAATTTTAAAACAGATAGTAAAATGGTGCTGTCTGAGATGATTGACTTTCTAAATCGTTATTTGCCACAAGACATTGTTGTAAAAAAAGCAGAAGAAGTCCCCGAAAGATTTCATGCTCGATATAATGCCAAAGGTAAACAATATAGTTACTATATTTGGAACAATACAATTCCTTCTGCCTTTGAACGTAATTATAGTTTCCATTATTCTGAAGAACTTAATTTTGAATTAATGAATGAAGCCTGTCGTAAGTTAACTGGGACCCATGATTTTATTGGTTTTTCTTCTCTTAAAAAGACGAAAAAATCTACGACTCGGACAATCGATGAATTATCAATCCAAAAAGAAGGGAATCTGATTCATTTTACCTTTGTTGGGAATGGTTTCTTGCATAAAATGGTTAGAATTCTTATGGGCACGATCTTAGAAATCGGATCTGGCACAATGAAATTAGAGATTATTGATGAAGTATTTGAAAGTAAAATCAGGAGTGAAGCTGGAATGACGGTCCCAGCACAAGGCTTGTTTTTAGATGAGGTTTATTATTAAGTAAAGCAATGCTTGATTGTTAACGCAAATACTTAGAGAGATAGTATTCTGTGTTTAAAGTTGTCGTTAGCACCAGATTAAAATGACATGTGGGAAGTAAGTACAGCGATAAAAAATATTTTCACTATTTTATGAACAAAAAGCAGTGAAGAAAAGTCTGGTAATTATAACAAAAAGTATTGGGCGCGCAAGTTTTACCTGGGCGCCTAATACTTTTTAGTTGAACGATAAATCGACCATTTTCTTGTGAAAAACGAACTGAGAAAATCTTGAAAATCCGATTTTCTCAAGAAAATGCGGATATTTGTGATTTACTTGTGTATTTTTATGCTATACTAGCGAATGTACGAAATAAATTAGGAGTTAGATTTAATTAGTAAAGGGAGATTTTGTAGTGAAAGAAAAGTCATTAAGGCTAAATTATATTCCAATAATTGTAGCCTGTCTGTTCATGGTGATTCAAAGGGTGTTGCAATCTGCAACGGTTGTTCCAGAGTATGGTAGTTATGCAAGTCGGTTTTATATTTATCAGACGATAAATACAATTGTGATGGTCGGAGTAAATATTTTTCCGATCTATCTAGGATTCAATTCGAGTAAAATGAAGGACAAGAAAGTTTTAAAAAACATTAGTAGTTATTATTTGATGTACGTTGCTACGTCTTTATTAGTAAATATTTTTTTCTATGTTACTAAAAAGTCGTTGAACGTGAAAGACTATTGGTCGATTTTCTTTCCTATCAGCCAAAACCATTATAGTTATGCGGTTTCTTGTGTATTGGCTTTGTTATGTTTACCGAAGATCGTTCGTTGGTGGGATGACAATTCTGATCAGCAAATAAAAAGTGGGTTGCTGCTCACTTCATCAATGTTTGTATTGTTACCAACCTTGTTTAGTAAAGACATTTGGTCTGCTCAAGGTGGGAAAAATGTTGTATGGATCTTTTATTTGCTTTTTGTAGGATATGCCTTAAAAAGGTTAAACTTAGTTCAAAAAGTACGCTTGCCTATTCTGCATTTATTGTTTAGTGGAGTCTTGTTGATCAGTTCCATTTTTGCTATGACCAAGATTTCCATATTTATGCGCGGAGATGCATCAACAGCGCTTCGTTTTTGTGTGCCGTTTTCCGTTCTAGGGATGTACTATACCCTAAGTTTATTTGCTACTTTGCAAAGTAGGAAAAGACTTAAACTAAATGTACCCGTTTCAATAATTGCAACGACGTTAATAAGTACACAAGTCGCAATTAATTCGCCTGTAGCCACCTATTTCATCGGAACATTTTATAGAAAACCTTATGAAAAATCAGGTGCTCTATGGTTTAAAGCAATCATCCTCTCGTCAGTCCTATGGCTAGGTGCAGCCGTTTTGTGTACAATCATTAATTTCTTGTTTCAAAAAACACCCGTGTTTAAATGGTTGGAAAAATTAGTGAGGGTTGAATCAGTTGATGAAGTGAAGAATAAGGTATTAGCAGTGTCTAAATGGCTCTCTCAAAAACGCCGACTGGTTTTAACCGCTGCATTCTTTTATGGTTTTACGATCGTCCAGATGTTTTTGATTTCTGAATCTAGAATAAATGTAAGTGTAGCAGATACTGTTAATTCATATGCTTTTATTTTACTGAAGAGACAAGCCCCTATCGTGTTGAATGTTTTGATAATCATGATGTTTTTCCTGTTGTTATTTGTTCTTACGAATAAATTTTGGCACTCGTTTGTCCTGACATTGATGATTGATTTATTGATTACTATTTCCAATTATCTGAAGATGTCATTACGTGAAGAGCCTGTGTTACCAGCAGATCTAAAAATGTTGACTGGGATCAAAGAAATTCTTGATATGGTCAATCCATTTGTGATTCTTATCGGGGTGATTGTTGTCTTCGTATTAGCTGTGTCCAGTTATTTATTAGAACGAAGAGCACGACAGTTATACGATTTAAAACCAAATGGGAAAAAAAGAATCACTGTGATGATAGTTATACTCGTCTTTTTTTCAAGTCTATTTTTCGTCAACCATAAAAATTCACCATCTTATTTAATGTTTAACTTTTTTAGAGTGAATCGTTATTTTTATAATCAGAAATTAGGTGCTCAAATCAATGGACCTATCGTTCAGTTTTTGAATAATATCGATATTACGATTATGGATAAGCCAGCAGGGTATTCGGAAACAGCAATCCAAAATATTATGGAAAAGTACGATAAAGAAGCGAATGAGATTAATAGTAACCGGTTAGAATGGGCTGAGAATGAAACATTTATCTTCAACCTAAGTGAAAGTTTTAGTGATCCAAAGCGAGTGCCTAATCTGACGATAGAGAATGATCCGATACCGTATATTCGTCAAACAATGAAGAAAAATACGAGCGGCTGGATGTTGTCAAATGGATACGGCGGTGGAACAGCCAATATGGAATGGAGTTCATTAACAAGTTTGGACATTAGTAATCTTTCTCCAACCTTACCAACGCCATATACTCAATTGGTGGAAAAACAGCTGATTTCTCCTAATATAACGAATCTATTTGATGAGAGTATCGCTATCCATCCATATGCTGCGAGTCTTTACAATCGGAAAAATGTCTTCAATAAGTTTGGCTTTGATAAATTTTATTACGTAGATGGTCCGGATAAACTGACGTATGAAGACAAAATAGATGATCACATTTATATTTCTGATGCGTCAGCGTATAAAGAGACCTTGGAAAAAATCAATGATAATTTTGATAAAACTCAATTTATCCAATTATCTACGATGCAAAATCATATGCCATATAAAGAAAATTTCTACCATGAAAATAATTATTCGTTTAGCGGCACAGCTGTGGTGAAAAATCGACAACAAGAACTAAGCACTTTTATGCAAGGTATTCATTATACTGATGAAGCAGTGAAAGAGTTTATAAAAGAGTTGGATAAGATTGAGAAACCGATCACCTTTGTCTTTTATGGTGACCATCTACCTTCGATTTATAGTGGTAATAATATGAGCAAGTATGGCTTAGTTCAGCACGAGACAGATTATTTTATTTATAGTAATCGCTATAGTCGAGAACGAAGTAAAAAGGTAAATAAAAAAATTGTTTCCCCGTACAATTTTCCGGCGTTAGCATTACAACAAGCAAATGTTAAAATAACGCCATTTTATGCATTAATGACAAGAGTTACAAATGATATTTTAGCATCCACAACGGATCCTTCAGCTAGTATATCGAATAATTATAATGGACAAAAAATCTTTGTTACTAATAAAAATGAGTCAATAACAGAAGATAAATTAACAAAGAAACAAAAAGAACTATTGCAAGATTATCGCTTGCTCCAATATGATTTAACTGCTGGTGAAGAGTATGCATCTGAATGGGCAATTCAATCATGGACTGAATAAAAATTTCTTAACTAAATCTGATAAGCGCTGAGATAAAGGCTTAAATAACTATGAGTGATTTCAGAAAAAAGAAGCCCTAATAATAAGATGAGGTAATACTTGTCCTTTTATTGGGGCTTTTTTAGGTTATATTGACGATTATCCATCCTTCAATACTACAGGACTCAGACTCGTAATCGTTTTAGTCTCATCTCTAATAAATTGGTATCTTCAAAAGGAGCAGGATATTGAAATCAGGCGCTAAACGATAGTTGAAGTTTACCACGGTGAATCATTGGGTTTTTAAATACATCATATAAAACGATACAGTTCCTTTCTCCATAAAAGTATCACGCTTTTCAGCATTTCACGCATTTGGATACGCAGTGCTAGAATATCACTAGTTAACATAGTAGTTTCCTCCTAATAGATGGTTGATTTAATAAGTGGCTGCCTATTTTTTGTGTTCATATATACCATTTGTGAAAACGTTCGCTAATAGAGGGCTAAAAATGAAAGGCAAAAAAAACCATTTTTTTCGAACTAAAGAATAAATTTTATTAAATTACCTCACAATTGCGTATAATTAGAATGACTAAACAGATAGAAAAATAAACTAGGAGGATCACGATGAACGGGTTAAAAAAATATGGCAATTACTTTTTATTATTCGGTGCAATAAGCGATTTTTTAACGCCTTACATTCTGGGGATTTTTTACCCAAATATGAACCAAAAGACTATGGTAATTAGTGTGTTTGGTGATGTTGACAGCCCCGTCAGACAAGAATTTTTGATTTGGTCTGTAGTGTCTGGATTATTATTCGTTTTGGCAATTCCATCAGTGTACCAAACATTTAAGAGCACCTCGCGAGAATTAGCCAGTTTGCTGGCGTTAGCAATCGGTTTTTACGGAGTTGGAGATTGTATTTTTACTGGCTTATTCAGCATTGATACTGAGCAAGCAAATTGGAATTTATCTACTTGGATCCATAATATTGGCTCTGGTTTAGGGTATATTGGCTTCCTTCTTTTTCCACTTTTTTTATATTTACTGTATCAAAAAAGAGAGGAAAAAAGGGAAAGTGGTGTTTATTTGATGTTGTTTTTAGTTAGTATTGTTTTTGCAAGTATATATGGTTTGGCACGAATTCCTACAATCAATCAGTTGCCTGTATTGAATCAGATTGGCCTTTGTCAGAGAGTGAGTTTTCTGTTTAATTACTTGCCAATCATCATCTTTACACGAAATCAAATCAAAAAAAGGAAATGTAACACAAAGAATTAAATTGGAAAACCTTGGCCATTCACTTGATTCTATTTAGCTACCTTTAGAATAAAAGTGATGAATAGAATACGAATTACAAAGATCAAATACTGGGAGTCATGGAGGGAGGAGCTCTGTGATTCCTTTTTGATTACCAAAGAAAATCTCACACATAAAAATTGGACTAAATTATTTACAATTTGTATGGTAATTTATGTTGATGAGTGGTAAACTATGATTTGTGAATAAGTTAATAATAATCAATACTAAAAGTTAGTAGTGAGTTTTGATTCATACGCCTAGATTGCTAAAGATTGACGAGTTTTTAGGAAACGCTAACATTTAATTGGAAAGAGCCCCTCAATTAGATATAGCTATTTTTCAGTCGAAGCTAAATAAGCCCATTACACTTTTATAATTAGGAGGAATTAAAGATGTTGGAAAAAGTGTCAGATAGTAGAAGAATTGCAATTGTTATCGCCATATTTGTGGTTTTACTAGGGATTGGTAGCTTTGGCGACTTAGCTATCTCAAATGCAGTGATGAGTCAAAATTCATATATTGCAACGTTTTTACAAAATTATGCTTGTTTTCCTGTAGGTGTCGTGATCATGATGAGTGGGGAAATTATCATGCAGTATGCGGTTCGATCGAGTCAACCTACAATTGCAAAATTATTGATTGGTGTGGCAGGAACGGCTCTTTCTCTCTATGGAATATGGTATTATTTAAAATTTGCTATCCAATATACATTATCTTCAATTCAAAATTTAGAACACAATCGTCCAATCGGTCAAGCGAATAATGATGGAGGAATCAATCCCACACTTTCAACAGGAATCAATATCATTATTTGTTTCGTTGTTTTTGCTATAGCAACACTAATTGTTCAAAAATGGTTAAGTCATAAATCAGCGGAAGAATTTGATCGATTGATGCGTGTGGCTATTTTAGGGATTGCAGTGGCGTTTGTTTATCTAATGTGTGTAGAAGAAATCAAAATTTTATGGGGTCGTGTTCGTCCGTATGAGCTAAACGGTGTTCAAGATAATTTTACACCATGGTACAAAATGAATGGTCCGACTGGACACAAGTCATTTCCTTCAGGGCATTCTTGCGAAAGTATGTTTGCTATATTTTTCCCTTTATATGCTAGCAAAAAAAATACGAAATTACGTAAGAGATTATTGATTTTTGGTGTGACTTGGGGTGCTATTACTGCAATCAGCAGAGTATTGTTAGGTTGTCATTTCTTTAGTGATGCAACGATGGGAGCTTTCATTATTATTTTTCTTGTCTTTGTTGGAACAAGATGTGCAAAATTAAAGCTTGTAAATTAAAAAAAAGTTAAAAACTGAGGTTGGAACAGAAGTGTTTATTTCCCAAGGAGTTGCTTCTGCTCCCATCCCCAGTTTTTTTAGTTGTTGTGATCTATATAAATATAGGATAAAAGTATTTGCCATAAAACAATGAATGTAGCGGTGATTTTTTTATTTTAGCACTAATTTTCATCTAAAACTTTACTCAATCTTAACGAAATCTATACGAAGATCATACTAGAACGCAACAAATCTCTTTTACAATTTAGGTTAGAGAGGAGGTTCATAAATGAACTTTATAAAAGAAAAAAGAGAACTTGTTACACTTGTAAGTTTAGGGATTTTGTTGTTGATAGGTGGGATAGGTGATAAGCAAATCAGTCAAGGAATAATGAATCAAGGATCGTTGTTTGGGACTTTTTTCCAAAATTATGGATTGATTTTTCCAGGTATCATTCTGTTTATGGCAACTCAAATTTTTATCTATTATGCAAAAAAGAGTGATTTACCAGCCTTCGATAAAGGGAGTATCTATGTTATTGCTATTATTGCTGGTTTCTACCAAATTTGGCAAATGGTTAAAATTATGCTTTTTTATACCGTTAATTCACTGAATAATCACCAAGCGAATCAACCGATTGGGGCAGCTAACAATGATGGCGGTGGATCAATGAGTTATCCAAATTGGTTCTTTCCAGTACTCGTGATTCTTTCATTCGTTCTCTTTGTGGCAGGGTGTCAGCTCTGTAAACGATGGCTAAAAGGAAAAAATCAACAGGAGTTAAATCGATTGCTCTTGGTTGGCCTAGGAGCAATCGTTGCTGTATATACGGCTAACACGATAGTGGACGCAATGAAAAATCTTTGGGGCCGATTTCGACCGTACGAACTGCAAAGTAATTTGAATAATTTTACGAATTGGTGGAGTATTAATGGCGGAAATGGCCATAAGTCATTTCCATCAGGACATTCAGAGCAAGCTTGGTTAGCCTTATATCTACCTTTGTTCGTTGCTCCTTCTAATAAGAAGAAACGTTGGAATATTGTACTTTTGACAAGTCTATTTGGTTGTCTTGTGGCTTGGTCTAGGGTACGGATCGGAGCGCATTTTCTAAGTGATGTCGCTGTCGGTTCTGTGATTGCTATCTTCGTGGTATACGTGGTTGCTCGTCTGTTGAATCAGGGTTTAGATGGAGAGGATTTGTCATAATTATTTCGTTGTTTCAGGTTATTTCCGAAAGGCTTGCTTCTGCTCCCACCGTTTATTCGGATTTCTTGAGGTTGAGATATGACTCGTAGAGTTATGCCTTAGCCTTATTTTTTACGTATATTAGAATAGTATGGATTAAGGCAAGATTTTAGTCTTTGTATTTACTTATCTAGCTGTTTATTATATGATTGAACACGTTGTTTAAGTAATGCAGTGCATATTTATGAATTATTTAATATTCAGATTTTTAGGAGGATATCAGGTGAAAGAAAAAATTATTTCCTATTTTGAGATCGACAAGTTAAATACGACGGTCAAACGAGAATTTTTAGCTGGGTTTACGACATTTATTTCGATGGCGTATATTCTATTCGTTAATCCAACTGTGCTAGGTGCTTCTGGGATGGATGAAGGAGCCGTCTTTACTGCGACTGCTTTAGCAAGTGCATTAGGGTGTATTTTGATGGGAATCTTTGCGAAGTACCCAATTGCAACGGCGCCAGCGCTTGGGATCAATGCTTTTTTTGCTTATTCCGTTTGTGTGGGGATGGGTGTTCCTTGGGAAACCGCTTTGGCAGGTGTTTTTGTAGCATCATTGATTTTCATTTTGATCACTATATTTAAATTACGTGAGTTGATCATTGATGCAATACCAGCAGATCTAAAATATGCTATCTCTGGTGGGATTGGGTTATTTATTGCGTTTCTTGGATTGAGTGAAGGTGGCATCATAGTTTCAAATGAATCGACTTTAGTTGCGTTAGGTCCATTGAATGTTGGAACGACGTGGTTGACTATTTTTGGTTTAGCGATTACAGCAATTATGATGGTCCGTCGCGTTCCAGGGGGGATTTTTATCGGAATGACAGCAACGACTATTTTGGGTTTAGTAACAGGTTTGATTGAAGTGCCTACTAAAATTATTTCAGGTGCGCCTAGTCTTAAACCAACGTTTTTAGTTGCTTTAAAGCATGTGGGGGACATAAATTCGCTCCAATTATGGGTCGTGGTTTTAACATTTTTATTAGTGACATTTTTTGATACGGCGGGTACCTTAGTTGGTTTAGCGAATCAAGCCGGTTTTATGAAAGACAATAAAATGCCTCGGGTTGGAAAAGCGTTAGCGGCTGATTCAACAGCGATGTTAGCTGGTTCTCTCTTAGGAACTTCTCCTGTTGGAGCATATGTAGAATCTTCTGCAGGAATTGCAGTCGGTGGACGTTCTGGGCTGACTGCTGTAACAACAGGTCTGTTCTTCATCGTGGGACTATTTTTCTCGCCGTTGCTTTCAGTCGTGACTTCTCAAGTAACAGCGCCAGCGCTAATTGTTGTGGGTGTTTTAATGGCTCAATCACTTAGTCAAATCAAATGGAAAGAAATGGAGATTGCAATTCCTTCTTTCTTGATTCTTTTAGGAATGCCATTGACTTACAGTATTTCTGATGGAATTGCGCTAGGGTTTATTTTCTATCCAATTACAATGATTGCTGCAAAACGTGGGAAAGAAGTATCACCAATCATGTATGGATTATTCTTTGTGTTTGTAGGCTTTATGTGGATTTTAAACGCAGGTTAAAGTAAAATAAGGAACTAGGAAAAGTCATGCCCTTGAGGTTCATGGCTTTTTCTTAATTAGTAAGTTTCTTAAAACGTTGACTTTTCCACCAAAAGAAAGCAAAATGTAACTAGTTTAAGAGAATAATCTGCGAGGAATGATCAAATGGAAACACCTCTTATATCACAATGGTTGGATTATACAAAGAAGCAGTCCATTGTTGAAAAAAAATTAGAAGACATGTTGAAGAAAAATAATCAACTTACAACAAGTGAGTATTATGCTTTATATCAACTTAAACAAAATGGCCGTCATATGAGGTTAAATGATTTAGGAAATTATTTATGTCTGAGCCAAAGTGCACTGTCCCGTTTAATCAACAGGTTGGAAGACAGAACTCCTGCGGTTATTGCAAGAAAAAATTGTGCAGATGATAAACGTGGTGTCTATGTAGAGTTAACCAATGAAGGGGAAAATCTAGTAATATCTGTTGAGCAAGAAGTAGAGGCTATTTTAAAAAAGTATTTTATTTAAAAGACTAAAGAGTTGCTTTTTAGTCTTTTATTCTTTATTATGTATTTAGTTGCATGCGCATGCATGTTTATGGTCGGGAGGAATTTGAATGAATAACGTAGATACAGGATTCACATTTAAAAGAGGATTACACTTAAAAAATCGACTTGTTGTGGCACCAATGACCACTAAGATGTCTTTTTTTGATGGCGTTGTAACAAATGATGAAATTGAATATTATGGCTTGCGTTCAGGAGAAGTAGGAGCATTTATCACAGCAGCAGCAAATGTTCATGAAAATGGTAAAGGCTGGGACGGAGAATTAGGTGTCTATGAGGATCGCTTTATTCCAGGGCTAGCTAAATTGGCGGCAGCGATTAAAAAGAACCAGACGAAAGCCATTTTGCAAATTTTCCATGCTGGAAGAATGACAGATTCTAACATATTACATGGTAGTCAACCTGTTGCACCAAGTGCGGTTGCAGCTGAAAGACCTGATGCACAAACACCGAGAGAGTTAACAGAAACAGAAATTCTTGAAATAATAGAAAGTTTTAAACAAGCAACAGAAAGAGCGATAAAAGCAGGGTTTGATGGTGTAGAAATTCACGGAGCGAATACGTATTTGATTCAACAATTCTTCTCTCCACATTCTAACCGTCGGACGGATGAGTGGGGTGGGACACTCGAAAAACGCTTCAAGTTTATCAATGATTTGGTTGATGGCGTAACAGAAGTTGTCGATCGATCAGATGTGAAAGACTTTATCGTGGGCTATCGATTTTCACCTGAAGAATACGAAGAACCAGGTATTCGTTTACAGGATACATTGTTCTTAGTCGATCAATTAGCCAATAAACCCTTAGATTACGTGCATTTATCAATCGGTAATTATAGAAATCATTCAGTTAGTGAGGCATATCAAGAAAAACCAATCATAGCCTATATAAAAGAAACGATTAACGATCGTCTTCCACTGATTGGTGTAGGCGATATTCGGAATGGTGCAGATGCAAAAGAGGTTTTAGCAACTGCAGACTTGGCTGCCGTGGGACGAGCAATTTTGATCGATCCTCATTGGGCTCAAAAAGTACTAGATGATCAAGATCATCTAATCAGAACAGAACTGTCTCACTATGATCGAGATGAGTTACGAATTAGTAATGGTGTTTGGGGATTTTTAGAAGCCATGATGCCAGAACGACTTCAATAAAACTAGAGAAGGAAAGGTCAGATAAGATGGTACTCATTTATCTGATCTTTCTGGTTTTTTATTTGCTATAGGAATAGGTATAATTGAAGCAAGGTCTAATGCGGGAAAAAAATAAAAAAATGGAGGAACCAAATGACACTCAAAATAGAACAAGTAAAGACAACAAATCCTGATTTATTAAGTTTGATTCAGGAGCTGAATGACTTCTTCGATGAAGAATGGGGAAAAGAGGTGGCTCAACGCTACCAAAACCATCATAATTTAGCGGAGATGTCTTATGCAGTTGTCGCATATGATGATGGGAAAGCAGTTGGGTGTGGCTGCTGGAAGCTGTTAGATAAGCAAACACCAGAAATCAAAAGAATGTATGTAAAACAAACGTATCGTGAAAATGGAGCAGCTGGAAAAATCATCCAGGCATTGGAAAGGGATATGCTAGAAAAGGGCTACCAACAAGCAGTGTTGGAAACAGGCAAAGAAATGCTAGGGGCTATTCGTTTTTATGAAAGACATGGCTACCGAATCGTTTCAAATTATGGCGAGTTTGTTGAGGATGATTTATGTATTTGTATGAAAAAAACATTATAGAAGGTGAAAAAATAGCGACCTTTCAATAGGGTCGCTACTCTTTTCGGATATCTTTAGTTTTTAGATAGGCAATTGACTATCTAAAAACTAAGGATGCCAAACAGATTAAAATCATAGACAGTGTAAACCATTTATATTGCGTTAACAAGGCAATGTATTCACGAATAAGTGCAGTCGGGAGGAAATACATTGCAGTTGGGGCACCAACCCCTTCGGCTTTTAAATGCGCCTTTCTTGCATATAAAGCACCGCGTAACACATGATAATTATTTGTTGAGAATAAAATAGTTGGCTCTCGCTTTTCAACCATCCAATCTTCAAAAATAATTTTTTTTGAAAAGAACATATTTTCAAAAGTTGTCGTTGATTGATCTTCCACTAAAATTTGAGTTTCTGGTATGTTCTGTGACAATAAGTATTTTTTCATCGCAAAGGCTTCTGAGACAGGCTCGTCCGCTCCTTGTCCGCCGCTAACGATAATTTTAGCTTTTGGATTTTTATGATAGTACTCAATGGCTTTATCTAATCGGCTTTTTAGTAATGGAGGAACATATTCACTTGTGATACCTGAACCTAAAGTAATGATATAATCAACTTTTTTTTTGATAGGGATCATTTGGTACATCCAAGAATAAAATAAATAGCAAGTAAATAGAAAAGAAAAAAGTAAATCACTTAACAAGACAAAAATCAAAAATGAAAAGAATAACGCAGGGATTTTGCTAGATCCAACTGACCATAAATAGAAAAAAGCAGGAACTGTAATAAGTAGATTGATCCCCAATAATGCGGAAAGTTTAGCGGTGACACTGCGGCCTTCCTTTGTCTGCATCGTATGTGTATTAAAAATAAAAAAGACACACATACCCAAAAATAGTAGTGGAACTAACGCATAAACAATAATAAGAACCAGGGTAGAGCTGTTTGCGGAAATTTCGCTTACCTTTAACAATCCCATCATCAATAAAGTCAACGTAAGAAACAAGCCCCCAAACGCGAAAATCATCCCACCAAAAAAACTACGACGTTCTTTTAGTAAGATTAGGCTACCAATAATAACAAAAACACAAAATACAATAACGAATGGCATGATAGTTAACTCTCCTTCACCAAATAAATAGGAAGGGTGTGGGAAAAAAGTAAAAAGCACTTTTGTTTCACACCCTAAATGCGAATAAACGGTGGGAGTAGGAGCAAATGGTGACGTTTAGGCCCCACTCTCATTATATATTTGCGTCTGTTCGATTTTAGTATAATTGATTAGAGCTTTAGATGCATCTGTTTTGACTTTTAAAACGCCTAAATAAATGGGAGAACCAGTAAATTCATTGTATTGATTTTCTGGGAGAATTAACAAATTATTGACAGTTGCAGAGGACTCACCTAAAACAACATACTCATTAATAGTCGTTGGAAATGCTTTGTTTGCTTCGTCAGTAACCAAAGCGTTATGTTCTTTTGAATATAACGCTGTTTCGTTCGGAGCAATCGTTCTTATTGGTTCGAATTTGTAATTTTCTTTTGAACCTGTTACTTTTTTGAACGCATTAAACGCAATTAATTTTTGTGCATCAGTTGTATTTAAAGCAAGAGTTTTGGAGTTGTCGATCCATTTTCCTTCAACAACGACTGATTTCTCAATATCTTTTTTTTGTGCATGGATTGAATCATTTATTTTTGTTCCATCCTTGTCTATGAGAACAATCCCATATACGGGTTTATGTTTAAAATTATTGTAGGCAAAAACTCCTCCTACCGATAAAACAACTAAACTTATAACAGAAACAAATATTTTTTTTAACATAAAAATCTCCTTTTATAATTATTTAACATCAGTATATGAAAAAAACGAAAGATCAACCATCGATTATTACGTATAAAAACGAACAATAATGAAAGATAAAATAATATTTTAATAGGTGATTCGCCTAATAGGCTACCTAAAACTTGCTTTTATACTAAAGAAATCTATACTATTTATGAGATGTTAAGATTAGGTCAGGAGGAATAGTCATGGAAGAAAAACAATTTAGTGTTACACTGCCAGATAAGATAGTAGAAGAGTTTCACTTAGAAAATGAAGATGATGTAATAGTAAGTATCAAAGATCAAAAAATAGTGATCGAGCCTAAAAAGAAAATGGCAGGTAATCAGACCCTCTCTCTAAGATGGTTTTTGATTCCGACAATGGTGTTCAGTATTCTATTTTTAGGCTACTTATTTTATACTAACAACAGCCAAATGGCGTTAGTAGGTCCTTATTCAATTGCAAATTTTGTCCTTTCATTAGGTGTCTTAAGTGGTATTTTTAGTTTTTTACTCTTTTTTATTAAAGGGAAAAGAAATCAAGTTACAACACAGTCGAAGGATATTTATTGGCGGAATTTTCCTACAATCTTGCTTTCATTTGTTGTCATTTTAGTTTTTACATTATTAGTATTTTTTAAAGTAATTGGAATAGTGTTTATTGGTGCGACCTTTGATCGTTATACTGCAACCTTGTTATTTTTTGTGTTTGTCGGATTAGTCAATTATTTTATGATTTACTCAGCATTGTCGATCACACCGGCTAAACTGACTAATTTATTGATATTTGTGATTATTGGTGGCGTTTTGCTTGCCATGATCACAAACAAAGATTATCAATGGTGGCAATTCAACTTTAGCTTTTTAGGAACAATCGAAGCTAAAAGTCGTTGGCAATTTAATTTAACGTTGATGTTTTCTTCATTGTTGATGGTGGCATTGATCGATGGGTTATTTGTAGAATTACAAAAAGCGATGCCACATAGTAGACGATTAACGATTTTGCGAATTCTCTTAACCTTGACGGCACTGGATCTTGGGGCTGTCGGATTATTTCCGTATACTGAAACAGGTCCATTTCAAGGGATTCATAATCAAGTGGCGGGTTATTTAGTGTATTTGATTGTGATTTTGATTGTGGGGATCAAGTGGTTACTACCTAATGTAACGAAAGAATTCCTGTCGATTTCGTATATGATTGCAGTAACACTAGTCGTAGTTGTTATGTTATTTCAATGGACTAGTTATCTTTCACTTACGGCATTTGAGTTATTATCGTTCATGCTAGCATTTAGCTGGATCGTGTTACTGCTTCAAAATCTACAAAAAATGGCGCAAAACATCAATAATACTTTTCAGGAAAAAGTCAAACTGGAACCTGGAAACAAAAAGGAATAAGGATAGTAAATTAGAGGTTGGGAAAGAAGCGTTTAATCCCGATAAACAAGAAGGGATTGCTTCTGCTCCCACCGTTTATTCGCATCTGGGGTGTGAAACAAAAGTGATTTTACTTTTGATGTGCGCCCTATTTTCTTATTCAAAACGATCTATGTATCGAGACATCAATTCCATATGATGCATCACAGCAGCTTTCCTCATAACCCCCATACCAGGAAATTTGTCGTTTGAAACTGCTTCAAACAATAAGTCGATTCCTAACGTTACGTTCTCGCCACACAATTTACTTTTCCATGTACGGATCTCGTCCATGACCTCAAAAAATTTGTCTCTTTGCGAGGGTGTTTCTTCACTTGAAAGGAAATGATGGATTCGCAGCATACTATTTTCAAAATAAACAAGATGCAAACTCAAGATTTTTGATGGATATCGATGTTCGTAGTAGATTCGGCTGTCAATTGAAAAATCACTAAAACCGACAAATCCGTTTTGTTGAAAGATCAAATGCGTATCTGAAAAGAATTCATCAAGACATTCTTGATAAAAACTGGTTTTAGGGAGCCTTGTAAAGACATCTTGGGAGAGAATCTTATCGCCTTTGACTTTTTGCAGTAGACGAAATTCTTTTGGGATCAGGACTTTGGTATGATTCCCGAGCCAATCGCTTTGTAATGCAGGAGTTGAGTTTCTGATTACAAATAATTGAGGTTGTTCATTCAGCGTTTCAATAGGCTGTTCCACGATCATTGCCTTGTTCAATGGCAATGAGTTTAAATAAAGACTACCTTCTTTAGTCAGAAAATCACCAGATTGAGGGTTTTGAATCAGATAAAAAGGATGTTTTTCCCTATGAAATACCTCAACGAATTTCTTTAAGGTATTCGAATTTTTGACGGGTTCAATAATCGGCAGAATCTTTTTAGATAAGCAGTTTTTTTCTACCAATTCTGTCAAAGCGAGTAAGTCAAACTGCTTACCGCGAAAATAAGGGTAATACATTATTTCCCCTCCAATAGACGCTGTTCTAGTTCCAAATAGGCTTCGCGTGTGGCGTCTAATTCACTTTTTAAGGCTTCCACTGCTTGATCACAACTATCTTCAACAAAGCGATCATAAAAATTCACACCACCACCAAACAAATCATAATCTGGTTGTCTTTTTTTTAACTCTTTGTATAGCTGATCCGTCGAAAATACGCGTAAACCGCGAGAGGTTTTTTTCGCTTTGCCGACTTCGCGAGCTTGAGCTGTGATCAAACGAAAAAGCAATTCGTGCTCATTGACCAAAAGTGGTTGTCTTTGCGGTTTTTTCTCTATTGTAAAATAGCCAGGTAATCTTTGAGCTTCTTCAGAAAGATATTGATGATAAACCATGACCCCGATATGGCTGGGTATTTCTTCTTTTATTTTTTCAAAAAGAGCAGCGGGCAAGACAAAATAATTGTAGTTTCCAATAAAGGAAAGTTTTGCTTTTGAACGAAAATCTGCTTTACTGACCTTTAATTCATAACAGCGCCATTCGAATTGTTTCCCCACATTCAAGCGACAACTCAATGTATCAACAATCCCTTGGTCATCTGGCATCGTTACTTCTTCCACTACGATATCTCCATTTTCCCGACAATAATAATAGAGCACTTCTTCCATCTGGGTTGTTAATGATGTTTTCATAGTTAGCTCCTTTTTCTTTTCTTCTACTATAAAACGTATGTTCGTAAAAATAAAGTCTTTTTCTTATTCTTTAAAAAAATAATAATGAATGAGTTGAATCTAAAAAAATAAAATTCCAGAAAGGGTCTTTTTTTTTCAGAAAAGGAAAGGAATGTTTAGGAGTTTATACAATAAAATAGCGGGAAATGTTTTTGTTTTTCTTTAAAATATAAAAAAATAATCATAATAATGTTAAAAAAAGTATATTATATAGTTATATGGGAAAATTAAGAATAAGGAGATTGATTATGAAAAAAAGAAAATTACATATATTTATGCTTACGGTTTTATTGGCACAGAGTTTTGGGTCAACGGTGAATGCGTTTGCGGTAACAACAACTACAAACGGACAGTCCCAAGATACAGCTTCTGTTGACACACCAGCAGAGTTGAATTCTGACTCTATTTTAGAAAATAACATTTTGGAATCATCATCAGAAAACTCAAGTACAGTGATAACTGAAACTGATAAATCAGCAGAAACACCGCTACCAAATGAAGTGGAGGATACAACTTCAGCGGAGGACACAGAGCAAGCAAACACAATTGATACACAAATCCCAAAAACGAAAAATGCAGAAACAAACATAGCAATCGAAGACGAAATTTTAACCAACATGACACTGACCAATATGGATGGTGTCGAATACAACCAAAGTACGTTAAACAGAGTATTGAATAGCACTCCAGTGACAGCAAAATTGAATTTTGTGATTGCAGATAAAGATTATGCACCAGGTTCAGTTTACACGTTGACCTTACCCGATCACCTAGGCTATTCAGATATCAGTGGTGATGTAGCAAACGTTGGGGCACATTGGTCAGTTGATGCACAAAGCAAAACATTGACGATCACGTTTAATCAACGAATTACGGAGACACAATTTAATTTAGACTTGAAAAGTTATGTATTTACAGAGGAAGCCCCTTTAGTAACGATCAAAACGCCTGGTCAAACAACTAATCAGTATAACTTCGATTTGTATGAAGAGGTCGCACCGATCAAGTATGAAGAAACCACAAATAAATACGGAATCAACGGGAATATTTATTATAACTTAGATCGAACATTATCAGGCAATCAAACATTAGAATTAGTGATGTCAGAGTCTCCAGGAGCAAAATTTTATAATACCTCTAAAGAAGCAATCGGTGTTTTCTCATATGATGTAGATATCAATGGGAATGTGATCGCAGATTCAAAACAACTTTTAGAAAAAGAGAAGGACTACACTATTGATGAGGACAATGCATACCGAGGAGCAGTGACGATAAACAATATGGATCAACAAAAAGCGTACGCGTTATCTGTCGATCGTGCTTTAGCTTTAGAAAGTGTGTCCAATTATTCTTATAGTTTTTACAATCAATATCCTACAACGAAATTAGGATCTGTTAGTTTAAACCGTTCATCCGGACAATATAGTGGACTTGAATTTACTGCAAAAACAAGTAAAGATCAAAAATCTTTAAAAGAAGCCAATTTAGGTTCGCTACAAAGCGCTAGTTTCCAAGAAAAAGGAAATTATTATCTCTATCTGTACAATCTACCTACACAAACCAAAGTGGGCGAACAGATCATTTTGAAAAGCAAAAATGGACAACCGATTACAGATTATCAACTTTCTGCTTTTGATGCAGCTTACAAAAACGTTCAAATCACTGATTATTTTGATGTAAAAAAAGAAGAAAATCAATTGGTTTTGACTGCAACGAAAGACAGTGTATTGAGAATAATGGCGGAAAAGCTACGCATTCCTTTTGAACAAAAAGACATTGACATTGCGGTTAGTACACCTGTTGTGAATGGCGGAAAAGAAATCATGTTCGTCTCTGATCAATACCTTCAGCCGCTCTCTATTATTAACCCAAACAATGTCGAGACCGCTTGGGGAAATTATGATCAAAACGGAGCCTACATGAGCGATACAACGATAGCAATCGAAGGAAGCAATAAAAATCCTGTAAAGAACGCAACCATTAAAATCGAACATCCAAACTACTTACAATTAAGAGCACCCAAAGGGGAATACGCTACGTACAAATTAAATAAAGATTATACGATAACAGCGACTGATGGCGGTTCTATTATTAAGTTTACAACGCCAGTCACGACATCATTTAATCTTGATCTAGGCTTTAACTATGTACCAGATAGTCTAGAAAAAAGTAAAAGTATCCCTGTCGATACACTTGCAGTGACCTTAAGTGCGGATAACTATGAAGCTGTGGAAACAACCGTTAGAACCGGCAGAAAACTATATTCTGAACGAACATTACAAACGAGTGGTAATCAATTTTTAGTAAATGCAAGAAATGATTCGTTTGATTCTTTAATCGTATCAACTAAAATTCCTACAGGCGTAGATGTAGTTTTTGATATTTATGATGTGTCAAATGACCAAGTGGAATCAATTTACCCACAGTATTGGGATCGTGGTTATTATTTCGATAAACCTTTAGCGCCAACTAGCGCAGCGTATCCAAAAATTACATTCGATGAAGCGACAAACAGTTACAAATTCGATTTTGGTAAGACATCCAAACGCTACATTATTGAATACAAATACGCCAATGGCTGGATCGATGCGAAAACAATCAATGTGACCGGTAGTACTGCCGAGCCATTGTATAGCAATCAGATAATGTCAGGGACCGTTTCTATAAAAAATGAAGCGAAAGAAATCCTATCAGCTAGTCAAACAAGCCATGAATCATTGAAGAATGTCACCAAAAATGAAGTGAAAACAAAAAATATCAATAACGGAACACGCACAGTCAAAAATCCAACGTTTACTATTACGACTAAAGGAACAACGAACGCTGGCATCGATTTAAATTCGATTGCTATAACAAATGTCCCGCAAGATGCTTATACAGTTAAGCAAACAGCAACAGGTGCTCAAATTATTTTTGAAAAGTATACATTAACGCAAGATATTACGATTACCTACAATACAGTGTCTAAAAACGCTGGACAAATTTCTACAGAAACTACTATTAGTGCGGATAATTTAGAACAAATGACAGAAACGCGTAGAAATACAGCGACAACACCTATTGTTTTGAGATTCTCTGAAGGAGATGCAGAAGGTATCGTTTATTTGGCTAAAGCACAATTTCACACGTATAATGAAAAAGATCAAACAATAAATATTCCAAATGTTTCATTTGAATTGATCGACAATGTGACGAATAATAAAACAGAGTTTGAAACAAACGAAGCTGGCGAATATAAAGTTGATGCCATCATGTCTGGAGAATACACATTAAGAGCCAACAAAATACCAGAAGGGTATACGATCAATGAAGAATATACGGATGGTAAAACAATTAAATTGGCGAAAGATGAGAATACAATTGATATTCCTCTTAAAGAAGTCATTGATCAAACCAGTGTAAAAGCAAAAGATTCAACGATTTATGTAGGGGATACGTGGAAGCCAGAAAACAACTTTTTAGAAGCTACGGATCAAGAGGGCAACCCAGTTTCATTTGATCAAATCACGGTAACTGGAACTGTCGACAATACAAAAGTCGGTGAGTATGAAATTACGTATCATAATCAAGGAAAAGAAGCGAAAGCAACTGTTTCTGTTATCTTAGAGGAGACGTTAAAAGTTAAAGATTCAACGATTTCAGTTGGCACAAAGTGGACATCAGCAGATAATTTCGTCGAAGCAACAGACAAAACAGGAAAAGCGATTTCCCTAGATCAACTCACTGTAACAGGGTCTGTCGACACAAGTAAAGTAGGCGATAATAAAGTCACATATGAAAATCAAGGCAAAAAAGCTGTGGCAACCATCCATGTTGTCGCGACACAAGAAACACTTGCTGTTAAAGACTCTACGATCTATGTAGGAGATACTTGGGAAGCTGCTGATAATTTTGTCTCAGCAACTGACAAAAATGGTCATAATAGTCCGATTCAAGATATCAAGGTAACAGGAACGGTAGATACAACAAAAGCCGGTATCTATGAAGTTATTTATGGCACAGATACACTAAAAGAGACAGCTAAAATCACTGTAAAAGCGGACCAATCAACACTAGTTGTAAAAGATTCAACAATTTATGTTGGCGATGATTGGAAGAGTGCTGATAACTTTGTATCGGCAACGGATCGTGATGGCAGAGCAATTTCTTTTGAAGAAGTAGAAGTTACTGGAACAGTTGAGACTAAAGAAAAAGGCGAACATAACGTTGCTTATACGGTTCAAACGACGAAAATAAATGAGCCTAGTAAAAGCAGAAAAGTTGCACCAGCCAAAAAACAATTAACTGCTATAGCCAAAATTACAGTCCTTGAAAAAACGGCATCTAAACAAAATGCAACAACGAAGAATCAAACTCATATTGTGAAACCAGATAAACAAGGGAAGTACCCTAACACTGGTGAAAAAGTTAATGATTCTATTCGTTTGATTGGACTCTTAGCCGTATGGATCACGATAATTAGCGTGATCTGTCTAAGGAAAAGAAGAACAGATTAACTGAAGGACGCGAGGATTGGGGCTAGGACGGAAGCAGTGTAAACACTGTTTTTGTTCAGCCTTTTACTCCGTTGGCCCAAACGTTGGAGGTGCTGAGCTAATGAAGAAGAAACCTTTGATTGTAGGAACTGCGTTACTATTTTCATCCGCACTTTTTACCCAGTTTGAACCCTTTTATGGCGAAAAAGCAACAACACCTGGGAAATATAAAATGACTTACAAAATAGATGGAAAAGTCGAAACAGCTATAATTGAAGTGAAAGAGAATCAAACGGAAGTGTTATTGAAAGATATCGTCATCAAACAAAATGAACAGTGGTCTCCTTTAGACAATGTTGTTTCATTAAAAGACAGAGATGGCGAGCCACTTGAACTAAACCAAGTAACAATCAAACATAACGTCAATACACAAGAAACTGGCCTTTATTTTGTGAAATTTTCCTACAAAGATTACGATGCGACTGCTAAAGTAACGGTCAATCCTTCAATCCGTTCCGAACATAAAAAAAGAGAAAAGAAGCAGTATTCTCCGATGGAGGCACAAACAAAAATCATGTTGAATGATGAACTGTTGCAAAATGAACCGACTGAACCAAAGGGAGACCTAAATACACCCGGTGGAGCGGATCTACCAGATTCCACGAGTTTTGGAAATATGTTGAGTTTCATGTCAGGGACACTGTTGTATGGGACAAGGAGAGTATAAATGGATTTCTTGTTATTAGATGATCGAACGAATTTAAAGCTATCTATTATTCGAAAATTGGAGCAGCACTATTCATTTTCAGAACGTAAAGATAATTTATGTGAGCAATTGACTATTTCTCAATACCTTCTAGAAAGGAACATTATTGAAATAAATGAGGACTTGAAAAGGTTTCAGTTGATTGATGAAATGGAATTGATCGAGCAAAGTAATGAGATCATCTTATTTCAAGATTCTCAGATATCATCAAGCATTGTTGAGGAAAGCTATTTAAAACATTCACTAGAATTTACATTATTACAAACGATATTTTTTAACCAATTTACTTCGATCAAAAAATACGGAGAAAAACATGGAATGAGCCGTACTGTTGTCTATAAAATTGTTGATAGGATTCGAAAAGAGCTAGTGCAATATGATATAAAATTATCCAAAACATTCCAACTAGTTGGAGATGAAAGGACGATCCGTCACTATTTTGTGATGCTTTTTTATCGAATTTACAAGGATTCAGATGAGTTGTACAATCAATCAGATAACGTATTGGTAAGTGAGTTACTTGCATCTATTAAAGTGTATTGCAATGATGTTACGGTATTTTATCTGTTTAAACATTACTTATTTGTTATGTTAGAAAGAGTGAATAGAAAACACAACTATTTTTTGCCTAGTCCTACTTACTCAGCCACTTTTGACACAAAAAACGTGATATATCAAATAATAGATCAATGGACCAAGCAGACGTTAAGTGGAACCAACCGCGAAAAAGAAGTCGAAGTAAGAGGCATGGTTAGCCAGTTATCTATTTACAGAAGTGAATTTTGCGACCTTGAAAATCAGTCGGTTGAACAGTATAAGCAGCAATTAGAGCGACAAATTCGTCTATATCCACAGCTAACACTAACAAAACCAGAATGTTGGCTTAATATAACTAGGACGATTTATCAGCACCAATTTATTACCCCTTTGATTGATCTTACACTACGTGTGATAGACTTAGATTTTTTCCATGAGCGTTATCCAGTCATATTTGAAGTCTGCCATTCATTTATGTATCAACTAGATAAAGAAGCATTTAAACATAGTAAAAAATCTCTTTTTTTCAATTTATTACTTGTACTTTCTCAACAATACGATCAGGAAAATGAGAAACATCCGATAAATATCCATGTGAACTTCACCCAAGGCGAAACATATAATCAATTTATCAAAGAACAAATTCAAATTTTTGATTCTTTTAGCATAAATTTTCAACCAGTCTTACGTCCAGATACAGATTTAATCGTCTCTGATTATCATTCTAAAACAACTTTTTCAGCACGAACTCTAATCTGGCTAGCGCCCCCAAGAGCAAGCGATTGGCGTAATTTTGGTGAGGAGATTGTGTGGATCAATAGAGAGCGGCAGTTGAATAAAAAAAGAATCTAAGATCAATAATAAAGGCATGAGAACAAGCCTATTAAGCTTTTTCTCATGCCTTTTTTCTATATAAATGAAATCTAGAAGATTATTCGATCTACGATTTCCGAGATAATCGTTGTGACCCAAGCGTATAAATTGCCATGTTTTTTAAATTTTTTGGTCTTTTTTTCTTGATTCATTGTAAACCTCCTTTAGTTATAACGTAATAATACGATAATCAAGAAAAAAACAACATCGATAAAGAGCATTCGTTTATTACAGTTTTGAAATAAAAAAAATTCAAATAGACGAGAAATAAGAGATTTGAGTAATACGTGTCTCTTTTGGATTGTTTGCAAAAAGTATAGTAATCCATGTTGTGGAATGGAGTCATTTACTCAATATAATTACTCAAATTAAATTGAAAGTTGACTAAATTTCTTCAAAATGGTAGAGTACCTCTGAGGAAGGTGTTTCAAATGTACGTATTATTTATTTCAACTCTTAGCTCCCTACAACTTATTTTTGATGAAGTGTTGTGTGGAGCTTAATCGGAAAGCTTATGAGCTTTTCTTATTCATCAGTAAATGTCGTATACTAAAAAATAGCACAAGTTTGCTATGTATTTAGTCTACCTATTTACTGAAGAATATATAGATTATAAGGCCCTAGACATTTTGTCTATGGGTCTTTTTTGTATGTTCTTTAGTAAAAATCTATGAAACCAAATGGAAGAGGAAAAATAAAATGGAATTATTACAAGTCAAAGAATTAACGTATGCAGTACCAGATAAACAGCTTTATGAGAACAGCTCATTTACTTTAAGAAGCAATGAACATATGGGAATTGTTGGTAAAAATGGTGCAGGAAAAAGTACCTTACTAAAAATGCTCTTAGGCACAGTATTACCAGATGCAGGATCGATATCGTGGAATCCAGCGGCTACATTAGGGTATTTAGACCAATACGTGGATATGGATCAATCGCTAACCATCAATGAATTTTTAAAATCAGCCTATCAAGAATTATTTGCTACGGAAAAAGAAATGTTGAAACTCTATGAAACCTATGGAGAAACGGGCGATGACCAATTATTGACAAGAGCAGCTACTTACCAAGAAAATTTGGAACTGAAAGGTTTTTACCAAGTTGAAAACGATATTAACAAAGCCATTACAGGACTTGGGATAAGCGATGCTGATCAACCATTAGCAGCTTTAAACCGTGGAGATCAAATCAAGGTCATTTTGGCAAAGTTACTATTAGAAAAACCGTCTGTCTTGATTTTAGATGAGCCGACTAACTATTTGGACCAAGAACATATTGAATGGCTGACAGAGTATTTAAATGCTTTTGAAAATGCCTTTATTATTGTTTCCCATGATACAGAATTTTTAAGTAACATTGCAACGTGTATCTGTGATATCGATTTTGGTTCGATCAAGAAATACCATAGTAATTATACTGACTTTTTAAAACAAAAAGCTCATTTAACAGAGGCTTACCAAAGTCAGTTTGAAGCGCAACAACGTAAAATCAAAGAAACAGAAGCGTTTATTCAAAAAAATATTGCAGGGATCAAAACGAAAATGGCGCAAGGCAGAAGAAAACATTTGGAAAAAATGGATCGTTTGAAAGAACCAGAGAAAAAAGTGGCATCTAACTTTTCCTTTAAATTAATACCTCAAAGCTCACCGAATGCGTTAACGATCGATGAACTAACAGTAGGCTATAAAGCCCCCTTACTTACTGTACGTGATCTACAAGTGAAAAAAGGCGAAAAAATAGTAATTACGGGTCAAGATGGGTTAGGAAAATCTACACTAGTAAAAACACTTTTAGCAATGGTACCGGCGATTTCTGGAAAAGTACAATTTTCCCCTCAAGTTGTTACAGGTTATCACTCACAAGATATCGAGTGGGAAAATACTGAATGGACACCGATTGAAGCATTAGCCAATAAATACACGAAACTTACGTATGAAGATGTTCGTCGAGAGTTAGCGAAGTGTGGGGTGAAACGAGAAATTGCATCTAAAAATATTTTTATGTTAAGCGGTGGGGAACAATCAAAAGTGAAATTATGTGATTTAACCATGCAACCAAGTAATTTTCTGATTTTAGACGAGCCAACCAATCACTTAGATGTAGAGTCAAGAAAAGCGCTGCAAGAGGCCATAAAGGCTTTTAGAGGCAGTGTCGTATTGATTTCAAATGACGAAGAGTTTTATTCAACTATAGGTGATCATATCTATACAGTTGCGGATAAAAACCTTGTGAAGCAATAAATCATGTAAAACATTCTGGTATAACGTTTCAACGAGTTGTAGAAATACGGAATCAAGTATTCGATGAAGTTCATCCTACAATTTATCGAAATCAATAGAACGAAGGTTAAGTCGTATAGTAGTGATGACATAGATAGAGAAAAGCCGAATCTACAGCAACATAAATAGATTGGGCTTTTCTTTTTCTTACTAAATTACAATATTAGGATTGTGTACTATGTCACAATACGATATGCTATGTTTAACAATTTGGAGAAAGGAGTATTTATGGATAGAGCGAATAAATAAAAACTCAAATTTATTCGAAAAAAAGTAGCTTAAATAATGGGATTCTTCTCATTGGCAAAACAATCGCTAGAAACGATCGTAGAGGTTACAACTGGGAAAGAAAGAGCTTCGGAACTGAAGGCAAGAATTAAAGCATTAGGTTACAACCGATAGTGAACCAGTACATATTTATTAAAGGAGAGCGTAAAATGACAGAGCTAAAAAAGAAAGAATATTATTTTCGAGGGATTAGTGTGAAAAAACTAGGAATTGTGCTATTTTCTTTATTATTAATCCTGCTATTTAAAGTCAATGACTCAGAAGCAGCTAGCTTGGGTAATCACTCAAAATGGATGAATGCAATACGGGATGATACTGAAATATCACGTCTTTCCATACCTGGAAGTCATGATAGCGGGACGTTCAAATTAAGAGACCTTATCAAGCAAGTCTGGGGAATGACCCAATATCGAGATTTCGAAGATCAGTTCAGTTATGGCGTCAGTTTTTTTTGATATCCGTGTTCGAGCAGTAAAAAATGATCAGCTAGTCCTTCATCACGGAAGTATATTTCTGTATGCATCGCTATGGGAGTTTATAAATAGTGCTAATACGTTTTTAAAAAATAATCCATCTGAAACGATTATAATGTCTTTGAAAACGGAGTATGAAGCCATGCCAGGTGTTACAAAAAGTGTAGAAGAAATATTCAGAGATACTTATTACGACAATAACTTTTACAAAGGAAATTCTTTGTACCCTAAATTAGAAGATGTAAGAGGCAAAATTGTATTGATGAACAGGATGTCTGGTAGGATAGATTTTTCTGGTATACCGTATATAAGATGGGATGACAATAAGACTTTTAGCAAGTGGATAGGCAGTCGGGCTATAAATGTTCAAGATCAATATAATGTGAGCTATTACCCTAAAAAAGAGGCAATTGAAGAGTTCCTTCGTTATACAAATAATAATGCCGATGATAGTAGTTATTTTATCAACTTTGTCAGTTTAAGTAGTGGCGGAGCAATGTGGAGTAGCCCATATTACTACGCAGGTTATTTAAATCCTTCTACGGCACAATATATAAACTCAAATAGTTCACAAAGAGCTGGTTGGGTAATTATGGATTATGCAGGAAAAGAATGGGAACCAAGGTTGTATGAGTCTGTCATTAAAACGAATAGTAGATTCACGAAATAAAACTAAAAAAACTTTTAATGGAGAGTAAGTTGGGTAATTATTACTAAGGGGTTCGCTTTATTTATTTAGTAGAGTTTACATTATTGTAAGTCTGCTTTAGCATGTTATATTCATCAGTAATGGGGGATAAAGCAAGAGAAAAAATCGGAAAAATAAAATCTGCTTAAAAGTTTTAGAATAACTTGAAAAAGAAGAATATACTGAGTCCCAAGTAGTCATCGAAGAAATAGAAAAGCATTTCAAAAAGACGATAAATGAAGAAAATTTTTAGTATTTGTCCCAACTTCATCTGGATTATTTTTAAAAATTATACCACAAAATCAAGTCATTCTTCCCTAAAGAAGGTAAAAGAGATAGAAGTTAACTTTAATGATATGCAACCTAATAAATCAAACGATGATATACATAATATTATTACTGAGAATTGGTGCCGTAACTATCCCAAAAAAGATCAAGAATAAAACATTTTAAGGAGAGCAACATGAGAATATTTCGAAACTATTATAAGCTTATTAACAATTTTTATAATGAAAGTTCAAATTTTATTAAGTTATCAATACTTACTGCTACTTTTATAACATCATTGCTAATTAAAGAAATGCTATTTGAAAATATTGATGGTATATTCGGTTATATTCTAGGGTTGACGTCATTCTTGATACTATTTTCTTTATATTCATATTTGTTTTATAAAATTAATCATTAGCTCTTTATAAAAACAAGGTAGTCTGTATCAAAACGATTGGTATAGGGAACCTCAATAATACATAAAATGTTGCTATGACAGTTACCAAATGGCTAAATTCATTATAAAATCCATCTTAATACATACTATTTAAATTACAATGAGATTTTTATAATATTCTAAAATATAAATATTGAATTTGTTAATATACTATTATTAATAAGTATTGGAGAGATAATTTTATGAAAAAGAGAAACTTTATTCTTTGTATTTTGATTTTTTTATTTGTTTTTACGGGAACTAAAGACGCATTTGCAGATACAGTAAATGGAGAGATATGTGATTCAAATGGAAATCCTCTAATTTACGGAAAAGAGTACTATGTTTGGCATATAGGAGATACGAATATAAAAAGAGGTGGATTAACTTTTGAACCTCATCTTAGTTATGATAATTTACTTTTTTCTAATAATTCTAGTGCAGTCGGAACAGCTCAAGTAATAACGGGAAAACCTAGCGGAGAAATAGTACACGAAGGAGACACTGTTAAAGTAAAGTCAACGAACGGTAACTGGGGAAACGAACGTGAGTGGGCATCTAGAAACTACTTCACGGGGGGGATATATAATGATATGATTTTAAAACAATCTGGAGATAATTTGTTTATTGCAGGAAATAATGTAGATGGAAAAGGTCAAATTGGATTTGGTAAGTATGAAGCGGATGTTTATTATGGAAATATAGCGGTATATAGCACAAATTTAATAGCTAGAACAGGTAAACAAAATAAACTATGGTTATACATGAATAGAAGTCAATTGTTAGGTAATAAAATTCCTACAGATCCTGCTGGCTTAAATTTTGTATATAGAACTACAAGAAAAAATTTAGAGTTTAGACCTGTAAATTAACAGTATTCATTTTTTAATTAGCAATCAAAGAGCGGAAGAGAGAGCTATTTTAGAAGTGGTACAACTTTTGTGAAAAACGATTAGTAGCAGCATACATGAGATCCAAAAGGAAAGAAAATAGTTCTTGATTAAATGTAAAAACAGTTCACCTAAAACCTTATATGATGTAGGATATATTTATACATCATATAAGGTTTTTGAATTTGGAGTGATTATTTAAATTTAAAACCGAGAGTATTATGCTGTTTCCTGAAGCAAGCGAAAGCCTGTCAGGACTAATTAGAGGATGAGTTACATAAACAACATAGTTATGCAATGGAAAGTCAAAAAGGAGTTGGCAATCAAACCAGCTCTTTTTGTGTAAATTCGAAGCAAATAGCCATAGACTATTTTGCTCAATAATTTTGAACTAATGAGTATCTTTTCGCTTACTAATTTTTCTCGCTTTTTCTGCAGATGCTAATTTTGATATAAACAACGAAATAATTCCTAGACCAACCGTGACATAAAGCATTGTAAAGGCTTTTCCTATCGCAGTTACAGGATACATGTCCCCATAGCCGATGGTTGTCAAAGTAATAAAACTTAAATATAGCGCATCAAATAATGACAGTGACTCTGCCCAACTATAAAAGATTGTGCCAGATATTAATGTCAAGAAAGTCAAGGCAAATAACGCTCTGAACTCATCATCATCTACGAGTTTAAAAAAGTCCTTAAAAAGTCTTTTAATAATAAAATAAAGAGAAATCATTTATTTTCTCCTCTCCTCAATAATCATTTAACACCTAAGATTGAGTATAGTCTTTATTCATAAAAATAATCAAGAATTTTTTTATCTTTCGCATATCTTTATTGGAACTACAGAAGATGATTTTGCTTGTATGTGAGAAGAAATTTGGGTTGGTTCTTTGTAAATGAAAGAACGAGAGGACTCCATTTAGACAGTTGATTGACACGGTGTATAATTTTTTTAAGAACAATAAAGGAAAGGTTAAATTATTTATAAAAGTAATAAAAAAATTTAGAATAATTTTTTCATTTTTATTCCCTACAACGATTCTGTCGGAATTTTTATATAAGCGTATTTTAAAGTAGAGTGTATTAAACATTTTTAGTATATATAATAGGTTATTTTTGAATAATAGAGCTGAAAAAATAACAGAAAATATCAGAAACATTTAACTTGATAAGGAGAATCAATCATAAAATTTAAATTTTCTTTATATTTTTAAACATAAGTATAGATTAGAGACATACTTTTAATACTAAAGATGAGTTATTGAATTTACGGAGAAATTCGCCTTTTTTTATGTTGTTTTATGAAAATGAAAAGTAAAATAATTGCATATTTATCAAAATTGTTTTACAATTCATTTCTAAATAAATCATGTGTTTATCGATAAATGGAAATATCATCATAGTAGTTACAATTTTAAAAAAGATATCTTATTGAGGTTTTTTTAGTTTAAAATCTATTTTTAGTATGGACTTTGTAAATATCTTTTTTAATGTTTGTTTTACGTTTCGTTTTTTATAACTATTACAAATTAAATTCATTGATTTATAGAGGATAAGTGAATCTAGGTCAATATCTTGGACACATTATAGTAGAGATTGATAAGCTATTTTCCTTTTCGTTAAATTTTCAAACTGCTTTGGATTTATGTAATGGATTGAAGTATGGATTCAATTACTACATTATCAGAAAGTGTGCTCGTATAACTGTATGAATGCCTTATTTTTTGATTTCAAGACATTTTTTCTATTTCGATTGCCGTATGTTTTACATCAAGTGATTGGTTAAGAATGAATGTAAAACTAAAGTGAATGGTTTTAAGGAGAATAATTATGAAAAAAAATATTTTTCTTTATCTGAGTTTATTTTTAGTTATAGAATTACAAATTATGTATCCAGTGTCTGTTTTAGCAGATACAGCAACTCAAGTTAATTCTTCGGATAAAGAACAAACATCTGAAAGATCTAAAGAAGTAATGGAAACATCAACAACTTCTGATAATTCTAATGTATCTTATGAAACACTTGAATCAGGTGATTCAAGTACATCAAAAACTGTAAATAATAGTACTGAAAATGAAAAAAAAGAAAGTATTACTGAGCAAACAGAAACAACAGCAGAATCTACAAATTCAAGATCGCGTGCAAAAGTTGCATTAGCTACAACAGCTGAAGGATCATGGGGAAAAGTCACTTGGATATTTGACAGCTCATCTGGAGCATTAACAATTACTGGAACAGGTGCTTTAGGTGACTCAAAAACATCACCATGGAATCGAACGGATGATTTAAAGATTAATGCAGCGGATGTAAAAAAGATTGTATTTACAAAAGCTGTCACAGCACCATCTGATAGTTCGTTCCTGTTTTCTTCTTTAAGCCCCAGATCAAATCGTTTAAGATCATTAATTAGTATAGAAGGAATAGAAAATTTAGATACAAGTCAAGTTATAAATATGTCTAACATGTTTTATGATATGACTAGTATAATATCTCTAGATCTATCAACCTTGAATACTAATAAATCTACTAACTTCTATAGTATGTTTGAGGGAGCGTCAAGTCTAAAAGAATTAAATATTACCAACTTTAATACTCAAAATGGAAGTACGAAAAACATGTTTTTTGGAGATAATAATTTAAGTAAAATTACTCTAGGAAGCAATTTTAAGGGCCAAGCAACGGGATTGCCAGCCATAAGTCATAGTAACGGTTATTCAGGAAACTGGATGAATCAAACAACGAATGTGTCTGTGGGAACTTCGGATGCTTTCATAACAAATTACGATGGTTTAGCACCTGGGACGTTTGTCTGGCAAAAACAACTTTGGAATGATGTATCATGGGATTTTTCAAATGGTGTTTTAACATTTTTAGACACTGGAAGCTTTAATGAATCTAAAAATTCACCATGGAATCGAACGGATGATTTGAAGATTAATGCAGAGGATGTAAAAAAAATTGTATTTACAAAAGCTGTTACGGCACCATCTGATAGTTCATTCCTGTTTTCTTCTTTAAGCCCCAGATCAAATCGTTTAAGATCATTAATTAGTATAGAAGGAATAGAAAATTTAGATACAAGTCAAGTTACAAATATGTCTAATATGTTTTATGAAATGAGTAGTATAGCTTCTTTAGATTTATCAGCATTTAATACCAATAAATCTACTAACTTTTATAGTATGTTTGAGGGAGTATCAAGTCTAAAAGAATTAAATATTACCAACTTTAATACTCAAAATGGAAGTACGAAAAACATGTTTTTTGGAGATAACAATTTAAGTAAAATTACTCTAGGAAGCAATTTTAAGGGCCAAGCAACGGGATTGCCAGCCATAAGTCATAGTAACGGTTATTCAGGAAACTGGATGAATCAAACAACGAATGTGTCTGTGGGAACTTCGGATGCTTTCATAACAAATTACGATGGTTCAGCACCTGGGACGTTTGTCTGGCAAAAACAACTTTGGAATGATGTATCATGGGATTTTTCAAATGGTGTTTTAACATTTTTAGACACTGGAAGCTTTAATGAATCTAAAAATTCACCATGGAATCGAACGGATGATTTAAAGATTAATGCAGAGGATGTAAAAAAAATTGTATTTACAAAAGCTGTTACGGCACCATCGGATAGTTCGTACCTGTTCTCTTCTATTAGTTCAACATCGAATCGTTTAAAAACGTTAACTAGTATAGAAGGAATAAAAAATTTAGATACAAGTCAAGTTACAAATATGTCTAATATGTTTTATGAAATGAGTAGTATAACTTCTTTAGATTTATCAGCATTTAATACCAATAAATCTACTAACTTTTATAGTATGTTTGAGGGAGCATCAAGTCTAAAAGAATTAAATATTACCAACTTTAATACTCAAAATGGAAGTACGAGAAACATGTTTTATAGAGATAATAATTTAAGTAAAATTACTCTAGGAAGCAGTTTTAGAGGTCAAGCAACGGGATTACCTAATGTTCCAAAAGATGATTTGTACAGCGGAACATGGGTGTATCAAACAAATAATCAAACTGTAGGGACTTCACAAGAATTCTTAGCGAATTATGATGGACAAAATCCTGGAACATATGTATGGGGCTCAGCAGAAGATCCTCTAAATCCAACTGATCCTAATCAAGCTAATTTAGTATTAAAGTCTGTTCCAACAGCCTATACATTTAAGTCAAAGTTATTTTATTCCAGCTATAAAGTTGACGGGACAGTGAGTACCGATAATCAAGTGGTGGTTTACAATAATCGAATGGAAAGAAATTGGTCTGTCAAGGCAAGTATTGTAGGGGATGAATTGACATTGAAAAATGGTACATCAATAATACCAGTAAATAGTTTTACGATTAATTCGTCTAACATACTCGATCCACAAACTAAAGGTATTGTTGCTGAATCACCCACGGATAAAACAATAAGTAATAATGTAGGAGATGTTCAAACAGATGTTTCTAATGTCAGCATTGGATTTACTGATACCGATAATCAATTGAAAGTTGGTTCAGAACTACAAGGCACCATCCGATACCAATTATATAATACAGCTAGTGCCGAATAATCCAAATAGAGATTATTGGAGGAAAAAATGAGTAAGAAAAAAATTATATCATGGGTGGGTTTAGCAGTGTGTCTCATCGTCATGAGTGGGTCTATGTTAGCTCAATCAACCCTTGCAGCGCAGGAAGAAACAATTGATCAAAATACTAATCAGGTTACTCTTACGTTGTTACCGAAAGAATCGGGAAGTACAGGCACAAATTCAGGCAATAAACCACTCAATAATAGAAATACGATGTTTCTTAAAACTGGGGAACAAAGTAATCTGTTACTAACTATTCTTGGCTATGTACTAGTTAGCATGGGAGTTATTTATATTGTTTATCTTTCAAGACGAAAGGTGGAAAATAATGAAAAATAATATATTCATATTTTTAACTGTCCTTTTGTTTTTCGTTACTTTATCATATACTCCTGATGTGAATGCAGAAGAAGTCATAAACAGTTATCCAAAAAGTGGTATTAGTATTACGATAACGGAACGAACATTATCATTAGATGATGTGAGCATTCCGACGTTTAAACCAATTGCTGTGACTGGTAAAAAAATGACGTTGAAGCCAACGAATGATTTCACCGTTACGGTAAGTGATAAACGAAATGGGTTAAGAAATCAATGGACCTTAAACTATAACATATCTGTTTTCTCTAATAGCAATGGAGAAACAGTTTCAGATCAACGACTTTCGTTTGGGAAAGGAACTGTAGAAAGCTTAGCAGATACATTCTATGAAGCATTAGACGTAAATGTAATGCCAGATGCTACAAAACCAATGTTGCGAGTAGCTGAAGCAACTAAAACAACTTATAAGTATACCGTTCCAAAAGATACTATATCATTATCTTTTGGAGCTGATACGAAACCGGGAGATTATGTAGCCAAACAAACTTTGTTGTTAGCTTCACTTCCAGTTTCACAATAAAATAATTTTTATAAGCGAAAGGAAAATCAAATATGAAAAAATTAGTATTAAGCAGTGCATTATTAGCAATTATCGGGGTAGGAACAATAGGAACATCAGTATTCGCTGATGAAGTACAAGGAAATAGCAAAGAATCTAAAGTAAATGTAACAATTGAAGATGAAGATTCTGGCACAGACCCTTTAGATCCAACAGATCCTGACCAAAAACTTTTAAATCTAATAAGTGTTCCGGAAAAATATGATTTCACATCATCATTAACAAATGGCACTTATTCATTAACAACAACATTATCTGACCAAGATATTGAAGTATTCAATAGTCGTAGTACTCGTGAATGGAGTGTTAAAGCATCTGTTGCAGAAAATAAATTAACATCAGATAGTACAAATTTCGATGTAACATCATTTAAGATCAACAACAATGAATTAGTTGGTGCTGGTGCAACCCCGATTGTTGCAAAAAATGGTGGATTAACAGATGAAGCAAATACTGGGACCCTTTCAACACCAGTAACTACTGCATCAATTTCTTTCTCTGATCCAAGTGGAAAACTTAAAGTGGGTAGTCAATTAACTGGAACAATCAATTATCAATTATACAATACTGCTAATGCAAATTAATTTATATTAAAAGGTAAAACGATAGAATTTTTCTATCGATTTACCTTTTTATCAGAAAGGAATTATATGAAAAAGATTAAAGCAATAATGCTTAGTTTGCTTGGTACTTTTTTATTCTTAACAATGTTCAATACAATTGTTCATGCGGAAGAGGGGAATGTTGGTTTCAATATTCAAATGCTTGATTCAGATGCTCAGCATGATAAAAAGGCCAGTTACTTTGACTTACGCCTATTACCTGGTCAAAAAGAAACCATAAAATTTCGATTAAACAATACTTCTGATGCTAAGAGCTCTTATACAATCCATGTCAATCAGGCTTATACGAATTCTCAAGGATTTATTGACTATACTGATGCAGATGGGGCAAAAGAAAACGATGTTCCTTATAGAATTGGTGACATGGTGACCTATGGAAAGAAAGTCACAGTAGAAGCAAAATCATCTGTGGATGTTCCCATAGAAATTACTATGCCAGATAAACCATTCGATGGACAAATTGAAGCAGCTATCCAGGTATTAAAAGATCAAAATAAAAGTGATGATCAAATCAATGTCGATTATGGATACATATTAGGTTTAAAGTTGACTGAAGCAGATACTGAAATAAAACGTGATTTAAAGCTAGTTGATGTGACACCAGAAGTGTCTTTTGGGCAACCTTCTATCGTGGCGACTATTCAAAATCCAACGATGGATGCTTATGGGCATTTAAAATATGTTGTCGAAATCAAAAATAAACAAGACAATAAATTAACCTATTCAAAAACCTATGATTCAAATATGGAGATGGCGCCTAACTCATTGTTCAAGTTAGCCATCAATACAAAAGACCAGAGACTAGTTGCGGGTGATTATACCTTAAAATTAACAGTTACAGATGCCAAAGACAACAAATGGACTTTTGATAAAGATTTTATTATTAGTAAAGATCAAGCAAATAAAATCAATGCGGTAACTATTGATCAAGGGAAGAAACAAACAATTCCTTATGTATGGATTGTTATAGGTGTTCTTGTTTTAATTATTATTATTTTGTTGTTCTATTTGAAAAAGAGAAAAATAATTAAAAGTGATTAATAACAGTTTTCTGTTTTTTTATTTATATTAAGAAGTATTGATAGTAGTATCGGCTCTTTATTAACTAAAATGAATGAAGAAAGTCTAAAGAACTAAATCAAGATGTATGATTCCTAGAGGAAAATTCCTCTAGGTTTTTCTATATGGTTGAAAAAGAACAGGACTAAAGTACAAAGAAATTCTTATCTTAAAACTATAAAGGTTACGAAAACCATCGGCATTTCTTTTCAGTACTTTGATATGGTTATTCAAGTCTACTAATTGCCCATTAGAATAAGGCAATTCTAGTGCGTTTTTAATTTCATTTTGGTAGTTCTTAAAGGGATCAATGGTTGTTTGATAAATACGGAGGAAGCAGAGAATAATTTTCGTTTAATAACTCGTAAAAATCTTTCGTAATCTTCTGTATGTACAGCGCAGAGAAAGTCTTGATAATAGAAGTAATCAAGTCTTAATGCGTCATCATAGGAAAGCAGACGATCAACAAATGTTCGACTGATGTGTTGGATAATATGAAAATGATCAAGTATAATCTGAGAGCTGGGAAAGCTTCTTGGCTAAAGAAAATAAGGGGTGTACATATCACAAGCAATAGATTTTACCGATTGACGAACAAACAAAGAGAACTGTGAAAAGTAGCGTTCTAAAAATGGCAACTGACGGTTTGAGACAACATCAATTAACCGTCTTCCATCAAAATAAAATACATAGAAGCAGTCACTTCCATGATTGATTTAACTACATCAAAAAAGAGGACTTTAGGTAAAGTCAGCTGATTGATTTTTTTTGGTTCATAAATTTGTTTCAAGACACGATAAACAGAATCCTTCTTTTGATGCGTAATTTCACTCATAGAAGTGATTTTCTTAAGCAATTGGCAACAGACAGCTTGACTTTCTTTAAAATCGAGCAACATTTTTGAATAAGGCTTGTTTCTGTAACGAATGTTCTATCGCAAGAATGGCAGAAGAAACGACGTTTCTTTAACCGTAAATAGGTTTGATACTCAGACACATCATTCATTAACACCAAACACGTTGTAAAGCCCCAACGGATAATTTTCTTCTCTTGTTCATATTGGCAATGAGGACACATATGAGCAGTATAATCGAGCATACAACAGTAGGCTTGACAGACTCTCCCTTTGACTCGTTCTTTTTTAAGCAATTTTCATTAAAAGTGATGTTTAAGTCTAGAATATCTTAGGTATTTTTTGATAAGATTTGTATAAGACATCTTGAATTTCCCTTTTGTTTGGTTTTAGACGACTTAATTCTAAGGGAAATCAGGTGTCTGTTGTATTAATTTACATTAAAAAGATGTCGATGATTTCTCACTAACATCAAAAAGTATAGAGCCTTTTTTTAAAGACCTCAAAGTCAACAAGATATTGTGGATGAACTATTATGCTACGATGATGCCCTACAGACAGGCTATGATGGGATTCAATACTTAAAATATGTTCTTTCTCATCGAGAACAGACATTCTTTTTTGAGTATCTTCAAAAGCTAGATAATCAGCTACCACATTGCTTCAAAAAGAAATTACTCTTCTTTAACAAATATAAAGAAGGCATTAAAAATTCTTTTCGCTTCCCTTATTCTAATGGTATCACTGAAGGGTTAAGCAATAAACTTAAGGTAATCAAACGGGTAGCCTATGGCTATCGAAACTTTTATCACTTTCGTTCACGTATTTATATTATTCAAGCTCTTACTTTTTCACAACAATAAAAAAGCCTGATAAGAATTGTCTCTCCTTGTTAGACTTAGATTTCTAATCAGTTTTTTTGCTCATCAACACAATTCGGCGTATAACCTTTATAAGTTGATGAATTATTTTTTAAATAGCTATTTGCGGAATACTGAAGGCATTTCTAAAAAGAAAAGATTGATTCTATAACTATAGGTATTTGCTTAGGTGTAGTACTTGGTGTAATATTCGTTGATTTCGTGAAAAATATGGTGAACTTGCTTGTGAAAAAAAAGACCTACCTTTAGGTGAAGGTAGGAAAAGGAGTTGAAAAATGAAAAAGTGTTTTGTTAGGGTGTTTGTTTGGTATAAGCAAATAGTACCTTAGATTAATGAACAAAATATGAATAAAAATCATCATTTTCATTATTAATTTAGAGCGTGTCTATAATTGGAAAAGAAAAATGTATAGACAAACTAACATTCATGGCTAGACTAATAAACATGAGAGTGTTTACGGTATTGTTTAACCATAATTGGAATAGCGATAGCAGCAAGTATAACGAATGTTTTTTTCATAAAATCATTCCTTTCTAAAGTATTTATTTTATTTCAAGTGCCAAAACACAACGTGGACGGTAGGATTCGAACCTACACCTCGATGATAGAGAACAAACAACCGTTTAGACTCTAGGAGTTAAACACCACGTTCACCCACATGAATTAAGATTAAGGAAAGAGGCAAATGAGCCTCTTTCACTCAAAAGTTTGGGACAAGTTTCTTACTTTCTTTGTAGAACATATAAACGAATCTGAGGTATCTAATTGTTTCAAAAGCAATGATCATCTCTTTTGTTTATCTATATACAGAATACCGTTTAAACCTTAAATCAAGCCTAAAAAAGTAAGAAGTAAGTATGAAGAATGATTAACTAAGTGATAAGAATCGTAGCTCCTAAAATAGACTAATAATAGAAGTAAAGAAATGTAAAAGATAAAATGAAGGATAGGTGTAAAGAGTATGAAAACATTGTATTTAATGAGACACGGACAAACACTATTTAATGTGCTGGGTAAAATTCAAGGAGCATGTGATTCACCTTTAACTGAAAAAGGAATAGAGCAAGCTCAGATTTCTAGGGACTATTTTATAGCTCATGGTATAACGTTTGATTATGCATATTCATCTACACAGGAAAGAGCCGTTGATACCGCAGAAATTGTATGTGACTATAAAAGTATTATACGATTAAAAGGTGTCAAAGAATGGAACTTCGGTTTGTTTGAGAGTGAAAGCGAACAATTAAATCCAAAAATTAAAGCAGGAGAGACCTCGTATGGAGATTTTTTTGTAGATTACGGTGGAGAATCCAGTGAACAAGTACAAAAGAGAATGAATACCGCTCTTATCGAGGTGATGGAAAAAGAAGGCCATCAAAATGTTTTATGTGTTAGTCACGGTGGTTCTATGTATCGATTTATTCAGAAATGGTTATCTCAAGATCAGATTAAAACAATTCAATTTACCAACTGTTGTATTTTAAAATTTGAGTATTCAGATGGACTATTTGAATTTAAAGAATCAATCAGTCAAGATTAGTAGAATAGTGTAACAGAATTGGTTAGGAGAAAAAAAGATTCTATAACTATGAGAATTTGCTTAGGTGTAATTTTTGATAACTTTGGTTTAGGAATAGCATTAGGTGCTATTGCCTTAGTTTAAGCATTTAAAACGTTCTAAGGAGAGTAATAGATGGAGTTGTTTGGTATGATTGAATAAGACAATGCAATAGCGAAAAATATGAACAAAGAAAGTCATTTATATCGTTGATTTATTAAGTACTTTAAATAAGAATTGTTCGGGAGAGTCGCCGTTTTGGGTGATAGGCTTTGGACAGTTCAGTCTTGACTAGCTTAACATAAGGAGTAAAAGATATGGGTATCCAATTTCAGTTGGACACAGGGGATAGAATATATCGTAATGAAGATATTACAGCAAAACTTATAAAAGATTGTTTAGATAAGGTAGACAAGAATGAAGTAGAATTTTTAGTGTTGAAGCCTAATAGAGCAATTAAAGATAGTTTATTCATACAAATAATAAGTCATTTTGTAGTGGAAATTCGTTTTGAAAATCGGGAGAAGGATTTTATTCATTATTCTTATATTACTGATAATCAAGAAGAGGTTTTGAACATACTTATTGATTATTGGAAAGTAAATAAAATTCCTGATATGAAAAATTGGAAAGATATATCTGATTCATTTAAACTTAATTTTTTATCTCGATTATTCAATAAATTAAAAGGATTTAATAATGACTAGTGGCATGGAAAAAGAGTTTTAAGCTGTAAATGGATTGGTAGTTAGACTGCTTCCTTCACTGACTACGACGTATAAGAAAAGCATCATTCACGTCAAAGGCCCTTTGAAAAATAGTGGAATTTGAACGGAAATAAATGGACTCCTTGCAAAAAATGATCTTGAGTTGCTCTAGAACTCAAGATCATTTTTTATATAAGGTACAACTAGTTAAAAAATTTTAGCTATTCTTTTTTAAGGCTAAGTATACGTCACGAGCCTCTTTTGACTCTTCTTTCATCGTTGGATAAGCTTTTTTTATATCGTTCGCAGTAATAAAAAAGAAAATAATTGCTACAATTTCAAGAGGGAAGACAATCAAGCCCATTAGGCCCAAAGAAACATCTCCTGTTCCCCCGCTATATATTTCAGAAATCATTAAAAGACCAATACAAAAACCAATTGCATCTGCTACATACATGATTATTGGGGCCACATATTTTCTTTTAGAAACAAGTGTTAATTTACTTGCACCAATATGCGCTAAAACCGTAAACACAAAGATAATCGTGCCGACTGAGTTTAGATCCATTCCTAAAAAAGACAAAATAAATACAGCGATAATAATGATTGGAAGGGCCAAATAGTATCCATATATTTGGTACGGCCTAACTTTGTCTTTCATTTCTTTTTTTGCAACCTTTAAACTTTCTTTCATAACTAACATCCTCCTTAATTTTAAAACCATTTGTTATTATACCATTTATAACATTCTTAATACCATATAAAATCAGATTATTTCAGATTCTATTTTTTCCTAACTTGCATTTAGAACAGTCTGTTCTTTTAACAGAATGTCTTTAAGGTAGAGAGATTCAAGTGGAGTTAAATCAGTCTGCAAAAAGTTATATAAGCGTAAGATCCGTTTTGGATAGGTTATATTTGCAGAGAACGAAAAATAATTATACGGGAAAGTATGTTATTAAATTGATGCCTATTTATAAACATAAAGGTGATATTTAGATTTGAACTATCGAACCTTTAGCAGTATGAAAAAATCAGTCTTAGTGCTGATAAATTATAAAATAGACTTTGTTATAATTAAAATGAAAGAATCGCTATAGGAGGTAGTGGGTGTTATGGAGTTGGGTACTATTGGTAGGTCGGTTAAAGAAAAACAAATGAGTACTGGTGGGCTTGATGTAGTTAAATATGTAGCAGCAATTTTAGTGATTTGTTTTCATTGTGAAAGAATTTTTCAAGATCCAGCAATCAATCATTTATTCAAAAATGTCTTATGTCGAGTTGCTGTTCCTTATTTTTTGATTTCTACCAGCTACTTTGTTAGAAGAGGACAAACTCAATCATCAGATTATATAAAACAATATATCAAATCGTTGGCGAAATCTTATTTATTTTGGAGTCTGATTTATTTGCCAGTTGGCTTTATGTGGGTCCAACAAAATCATTCTCTCAGTCCAATGCTCTACCCAATTGCATTGATAGTAGGAGTTTTTTATACAGGAATGTATTATCATCTATGGTATATTCCAGCTATGATTTTTGGTATTATTTTCGTTCAGTGGTTACTTGAAAAAGTGGGCTATATCGTTTTATTTGTTTTTTCGGGGGTAGCATACGGATTTGGTTCATTGGAAACTTATTATGCTTATATAGAAAATGAACAGCTGAAAAAGTTTGTTGATCAGTATTTGCGTTTATTCCTTACCACTCGTAATGGTTTATTTTTCGCATTAGTTTTTGTAGCAGTAGGTTTTTTCTTATGGGATTATCAAGAAAAATTCATTCGCTTCCATAAGTATCTGATTACACTTTTAGTTGGGTTGGGAACATTGTTAGTAATTGAAGGTATTGTGGTTTATGCTAATGTAGGAATCGATAAAAATTTTATGTGGATGTTGATTCCGTTTACTAGTTGTCTATTTTGTTGGAGTTTGTCTATAAATGTAGATGAAAGAATTGACGTAAAACGATTAAGAGCGTTAGGAAAGTATTATTTCTTCATTCATCCATTATGTATTTTGTGGACTGCCACTTTAGTAAATAGTTATGCATTTTTTGGCAATACGTGGTTACAGCTAACTGTAACGCTTATTACAACGCATTTATTGAGTTCACTCGTGATTTCATTGGTTCAACAATTACCTTATTACTATTTTGATTTAAAGCTTATGCTGCAAGTCAATCGTTCCTATTTAGAAAAGTTTATATGAAACGCGGAGAGGTGCGGATACAGAAGTAATCCCATCGGAAAGAAGCTGGAATTCATAATCACTTTGAAGAAAAAGTGGTTATGAATTCCTTCTTACTTTCTGGGAAGTAAACATTGTTATCTTTGTTCCTCGGTTTTTAAGTAAGATGAACCCCTTTGTCTACATAAATAATGTCCCCGACAATACCAGCAGCCAATTCGCTGACTAAAAAGGCACATGTATTCCCCACTTCTTCAATCGTAACACCGGCTTTATCTGGTGTACGACCTTCGGAAATCTTGATCAATTGGTCATAATCTTTCACACCAGTTACTGCAAGAGTTTTGATAGCGCCAGCTGAGATGCCATTCACACGGATCTTGTCTGCTGCAAATTCATAAGCTAAATATTTTACGGCAGTCTCTAAAGAAGCTTTAGCGATTCCCATCATGTTATAGTTCGGGATGGCTCTTTCAGAACCTAAATAAGTCATTGTAACAATCCCGGAACCAGGATTTAACATTGGTTTCGCATGATGTGCAACAGCTAAAAGTGAGTAGCTGCTGATATCTTGGGCTAACAAGAAACCAGAACGGCTGATATCACTTACATTGCCATCTAATTCTTCTTTGTTAGCAAAAGCAATAGCATGAACTAGCCCATCGATCTTATCAACTTTTTCTTGAATCGTTTGGAAAGCTTGTGCAATTGATTCATCAGAAGCAACGTCACATTCAACAAGTAAATCTGTTGGTTCAGCTAATTTTAGCAATTGTTTTTTCATGCGTTCGTTTTGGTATGTGTAAATAATATCAGCACCTTGTTCTTTTAGTGCTTTAGCACATCCCCAAGCGATACTTCTTTTGTTTGCTACGCCCATTACGACGACTTTTTTATTTTTTAGAAACATATGGTTTTTCCCCTTTTAAAATTATTTTTAGTGTGTGAAAAAGGTCTCACATCTTAAAAAAATCTAACTATCTGACTTTATTTAAGTTGACGGATAAAAGTGCAACTGGTATTATCTGTGTTGAGAATGATAAAAAAATTCTCGAACGAATAAACAACACCAATACAGACATTTTATCGGATGTCTGAATTATTAACTAAAATACTTTGAAAGTCAAACTATTTTACTTAAATTTAAACAAAAAAGTGTTGTTTATGCTAGTTTTTTTTAATTTGATAGTCAAAACAATGGTGGAGGTGCACAATGAAACGAGTTGTAATAACAGGAATGGGAGCAGTGACTCCTTTAGGAAATACGGTAAAAGAGTATTGGCAAAATTTAGTCAATGGAAAATTAGGAATCGCTAAGATTACTAAATTTGATTCTGAAGATACAGGTGTAGCACTTGCAGGTGAAGTGAAAGACTTTGATCCAAGTGAGGTTCTTGATCGTAAAGAACAAAAGAGAATGGATTTATTTTCGCAATATGGTTTAGTTGCTGCAATGGAAGCTTGGAATATGAGTGGTCTGACGAAAGAATCAATTGATCCAAAACGTTTTGGTGTGATTGTGGGTAGTGGAATTGGTGGCATGACAACCTTACAAGATCAAGTCAGAGTTATGGATAAAAAAGGAGCTAAACGTGTCACACCTTTCTTTGTACCAATGGTGATCGCAAATATGGCTTCAGGAAATATTTCAATCAAATTAGGGGCAAAGGGTCCTTCTCAAACAATCGTAACGGCTTGTGCATCCGCGACAAATGCAATTGGAGAAGCATTCCGCACGATCAAATACGGTTTGGCTGATATGATGATCACAGGTGGAACAGAAGCAACGATCTGTGAAATCGGTATTGCTGGTTTTGCTGCTCTAAGCGCTTTGAATACAACGGAAGATCCAACGAGAGCTTCGATTCCATTCGACAAAGAGAGACATGGTTTTGTGATGGGTGAAGGTGCCGGGATGCTGATGCTAGAAGAATTGGAACACGCTCAAAAACGAGGGGCGACAATCTTAGGCGAAATCGTAGGATATGGCAGCAATTGCGATGCTAGTCATATGACGGCACCATTGAAAGATGGTAGCGGAGCAGCAGATGCTATCGAATTAGCCTTAGCAGAAGCGGCAATTGATGCCTCAGCTGTAGGCTATGTCAATGCACATGGGACATCAACACCAGCCAATGATGCAGCCGAGACGGCAGCCTTGAAGCGAGTGTTTGGCGAACGTGCGCATGCTATTCCGATTTCAAGCACGAAAAGCATGACAGGTCACCTTTTGGGAGCCGCTGGAGGAATTGAAGCAATTGCTTGTGTGAAGACTTTACAAGAAGGTCTAGCGCATCCTACAGTAGGGTATAAAGTAGCAGATCCAGAATGTGATTTAGATTATGTAACAGACGGTTCACGCCCCGTACAAGCAGAATATGCGATCAGCAATTCGTTTGGTTTCGGTGGTCACAATGGTGTTATTTGTATGAAAAAATGGGAGGAAAACTAACAATGACAAGATTAATGAACGCAACAGAAATTATGGAAATGATTCCAAACCGTTACCCAATTTGCTTTATCGACTATGTGGATGAGATTATTACAGATAAAAAAATCATTGCCACAAAAAATGTAACGATCAACGAAGAATTTTTCCAAGGCCACTTTCCTGGAAACCCAACAATGCCAGGTGTTTTGATTATTGAAGCTTTAGCACAAGTTGGATCGATTTTGATTTTGAAAATGGATCAATTTAAAGGGGAAACAGCCTATATCGGAGGAATCAACAAAGCGAAATTCCGTCAAAAAGTTGTTCCCGGAGATGTATTGAAATTACATTTTGAAATCGTTAAGATCAGAGATTATGTAGGTATTGGGAAAGCAACTGCTTTTGTTGAAGATAAAAAAGTGTGTGAATGTGAATTGACCTTTATTGTAGGCAGATAATGATAAATGAATTGAATAGCGTAAAAATAGGCTAAGACAGAAGCGTTTAATCCCGAGAAATAAAAAGGGATTGCTTCTGCTTCCACCGTTTATTCGCATTTAGGGTATGATACAAAAGTGATTGTTACTTTTGTATCATACCCTTTTTTGTCAGAATGTTCAGTGATGTAAATCATATAATCTGAGTGCTAATTGCAATGCAAACGTATTTTTCTCCTGATCCAATGCTACAGGTAACAGCATTTTGATCTTTTTAATTCGATAAAGCAATGTATTTCGATGAATAAATAGGGCTCTGGATGTTGTTGCAATATTCAAGTGATGTGCTAAATAGGCTTTTAAAGTTAGGGTGAAATTCGTTTTATTTTCTAAATCATAGGTCAATAACGTGTCTAAGTAATGAGTATAGAACTTTTTTCCTTGCTCTTTTGAAATCGAATCAACTAGAAAAGAATCAAAATAAACGTCATCAAAAAAATAGATTTTTTCTTCTTTTGAGTCATTCTCTAATAACTGGATGACTTTTTTTGCTTCCTCAAAACTTTGAGTTAGTTCTTGGATCGGTAGAGTTGAGCCGATTGTGCAAAAAAATTCACGTTCAGCTGGTCCCTGCTGTTCTAAATACATCCGAATTCGCTCAGCTGTATCGGATAATTCATTATGCGTTTTGAATGCACTCGATTTAGGATCTGTTCCTAAAAGTAGAATCAACTGATTTTTACGGCTGAATAAATGAAGATGTGGAAATCGATTTGCTGTATAGCTTGTCAAGGAGGACAATAAGCTTTTCATGATGCGATCCTCAGCTTGCTTTTTTTTCATCAGAGAGTCCGTTTGTATTCCTGATTTCTGAAGAGACAGAATCAAAACCGTATAATTCAAGGTAGGATCGATTGGCGTCTCATAGGCAGCTAAAGCATCCAGGTCCTTGATTTGACCAGATAATAAGTGATCGAAAAAATCACGGCGAATACGATTTTCCGTCCGTTCAATTTCAAATAGACGGATTTGCTCTAGCGCAAATGCCATCGAGCCATTTTCTAAAGCAATATAATCAAAATCAATCAGCGGCCTTTCTATTTGAACGACCAGAATAAAACCATAATGAACCGTATCGAAATAAACCGGCACGATTACACAGGGATATTCTTTTTCGGCAAAAAAGAATGGGCGAGTAATCGGCTTTTTTATGCGTTCAAAATTAGTGGGTAAATCAGTAAAAAATTCAATTGGAAATGTAAAGGTATTTCCAATCTTTTTGATCGTTTCTTGGATTAAGGGATGTTTATTATCATTACAAGCGATGACTGACCAGTCACTGTCAATTAGCACTATAGGATTTTGCACCATCTTGGCCAAGCTAGCAGCAATTTTCTTCATCCCACCACCATGTAGTGAAATCTCAAAGAATTGTGAATGAATAGCTAAAGAGGCTTGATTTCGTTCATTCATACGACCAGAGATTTCACCCATAACGATATTCATGATTTTTGAAAAGGCAATCCCGTAAGGAATTTCGATGATCGGTAAGGCTAATTCGTTGGCTAAATCACGCATAGATTGCGGGATGCCCTTTAAATAAATATGTGGTTTGATGCAAATTGCCGAACAATTGATTTCTTTAAACCGTTGGATAAAACGTTTTTGAATTTCGGTATTTTCACTAAAAAAATAGCCAGAAGTAATTAATAATTCCCCAGCGGACAACCAATCAGAAGCATTTGGATTATCTAAAATATTGACGCCAGTAATGTCATTTTCAAGACCATTCGCACCAGCGACTAATTTGAACGTTTTAAACGGAGCAAGCTGTAGAAAATGATTGACTGTTAACATACTATCCCCTCTTTCTAATGTATGATTTCATTCCTTTAACTATACGTTAATTAGTTAAAGTATACAAATTGAAAAGGAAATATTTAGCTGTTTTATCCGTATATGAGAAGGCTCTCTTAGTGTAGATTATAGAGTATAAAGAAGTTGAAGTGAATAAGGAAGTGAGGGGGTTGTACATGAAAATCCCTGTCAAAATAGCAAAAATTCTTGGCTAAGATTCAAAAAAATAGAAAGGAGAAATTCACAGTAGGATTAATTTGGCAATCAACTTCATTTTATGAAAAGGGAGGACTATATAGGATAGTGGTAGAGGGATTAGACAATGTATCTAAATTCGTTGGGTGATGATTGTGTAAATCAAAATAATGTAAAAACGAAACTATTGATCTAAACATCAGCTTTATCTATTAGTCAAACGAGTCATTCGATTGCAAAAATGAGAGAAGTATTGGATTTTATGCCCAGCGGTGGTTTGTCGGTCCTTCAAAAGCATGGCCAATCAATGCAGCTACTGCTCATAAAGAAGCAGGAATCACCCTCCACCAATGTCGGCTGTTGAAAAAGCAATCGTGACCGTTAGCGAATAACTATAAAAAATAAAGAGGAGCAAAGTTATGGACACCATAAAAACCAATCAAGCGTTGCTAAAAGCTGTAGAGAACAATGATAAAAAACAAGTTTTTCAGTTGTTGAACGAAGGCTTGGATATTTCTTTGACTGATAAAACAGGCCGCTCACTTTTGATGATTGCGGTACAACAGAACGAACGTTCAATGGTCAAAGAATTATTAGCTTTTGGAGCAGATGTAAATCAGCGAGACAACACGCAACTAACACCGTTTATCTGTGCTGCTGCGAATGGATTTGATGAAATTGTTCGTGAGATTCTTAAAACAGGAGCTGCCGATTTAGCTTCAGTTAATCGTTTTGGCGGAACTGCTCTGTTACCCTCTAGTGAAAAAGGCTATTTAAAAACAGTTCAGTTGTGTTTGAATGCAGGAGTACCAGTGAATCATGTGAATCGTCTAGGCTGGTCAGCATTATTAGAAGCGGTGATTTTAGGCAATGGCGGTTTCTTGTTTCAAGATGTAATCAGGGAACTCGTTCAGCATCAGGCTGATAGCTCTCAAGTTGATGCTACTGGTAGAAATGCTCTTGATTATGCAATTGAAGTCGGTCAAGATGAGCTGATGGCTATTCTAGATAAAGAGGAAACATCAGAGAAAAATTTTACTAAGATCCGAAATTATTTGCGGAGTGATGAACTGACAAAAGCTCTAACAGTATTAAAAACATTAGACCAATCAAATCTAAAGGTATTATATTATTTAGGCTATACGTATCAACGAGCAAAAGACTATCCCAAAGCGCTTGAGTATTATAAAAAAGGCTGGTCAAAAGACGACCAATTTGCTTTTTATGTAAGCAATAGTTATCGGATGATGGGGGCGATAGAACAAGCATTACAAGCATATGATCAAGCAATAGAAACGGATCGAAGTTTCTTTTATCGCTATCATAAATCTAATTTTTTAAGAGAATTAGGGCATCATGAAGATGCTGTTCAACTAATGGATAACTTGTTAGCCGACTACCCTGAACGAGTTGATTTTTATTTTCATAAGGCCAATAGTCTACGGAGTTTGAGCCGACATCAAGAAGCTATTGAAGCAATGGAAAGGGCGATTCAAATCGAACCAGGAAATCCATTATTTTCAGAACACCGTGCACAATCAATTCAGTTGGTAAAAAACTAAAGGAATGTATTGGTAGGAAAGTCAATGGCATCAGTAGAAAAACAAACAATTGATATAGACCAAGAGAATGAAAGAGGGGCAGTTTCGTTGTTCTTTTCAGTTTTTTATGTTAATGATGCCCATCCGATAATGTTAACGTTAATTTCGTTTGACGAAGAGAAGGTAAAACCTTTCAATCAACGATAGCAAGTCAAAAAAAAAATTGGAGCGGTCAAAGAGAAATCGTTGATTGTGTGTTAAGAATTGAATGAACTAGAAAAGCTGTGTCCATTTGTTGGAACACAGCTTTTCTAGTTCATTAGATGCTATGAAATATCCTGTGTTCAAAACAACATCCTGTTAAATAGAAAAAATGTAAAAAAAATACAAAAGAAATTAATTTGTGATACAATATATTTATAAGTTTAAGATAAGGGGATTATTTATGAAGAAAAAAATAATTAAGGTGTTGGTTCTATTACTTGTGTTGGTTCAAGCAATAGATGTAATTGGTATGTTCAGGTATATAGCTGTTGCGTATGCAGAAGAAACTGTTGCAAGGTCAGTTAAAGAAGAGGTTATTGAAAACGATGATAAATTGGAAGAGATAGATACATCTGCAAATTGGAAAGAAGAAATAAAGGAAACTGAAATCTCGGAAAAACAAATCCTTGATATTCCAGAACAAGAAACAATTGCTAGTGAAGAGAGTCAACGATTGGCAGATAATGGCATTGAAGAAGAAGTTGCAACCGTTATTGAAAATGAAGAGATTCTTAGAGATCAAACTTATGAACTAGTAACAGATGTTTATCCAAATCTAAATAATGCAGACGGAACGCCTAAATTAGAGTATTGGGCCGGAGAAGAAATTGCTTTGTATTCTAAACTAGTGATTTCTAGTGGCACTTTCCCGTCCAATCAAGTGAAATTTAGAATAGCCTTGTCAAAACAACATTTTGCATATTTTGGAGTAGTTTCAGATGGATTAACCTTTCCAGTGACAAGTGAACTTTCAAGTGACAGTGAAAATATATATTTAGATATTACGATAGACAATATTCGAACGGGGATGGATATAGCGATTCCTTTTAGAGTGAAGTTTCTTTCTGATCAATTATATTATGGAACCAAAGTTCCTCTTACTCAGATTCTTTACGGTCAGAATGGAGCAGTATTAAAAGAAAATTCTCTTAACCTAGAAGCAAGAACATCGAATAGAAAGATTGTATTTGGTAAGGAATATTTTAACCAAAATAATAGACAAGTTCCCAATGAATTTGTTGATGATGATGATTTAATTAGCTCGGACTTTATCGATGAAGTACCATTCCAAGTTGTAGGAGATAGTGCTAATGACGCAGGTGATTCTTTAGTTGAAATTAAGCTAACAAAGAACGTTATATTTAAGGCGGAAGACAATAATGTAGCATGGGCATATGATGAATCGAGCCATTCAATTAGTAGGATGCTGAGATCAAGCATCAATATAAGCAGTACATTTAAAGTGAGGTATCAGGATGTTTATACAAATACACTAGACTACCCTGTTAGATTTACTGGTAGTGTTAACGTATTGAACATAAACGGGGAAATTGAAACAAACTTAGAGAAGGCCAGCGCAATAGAAGAAAGAAAGTTCTTCTCCAGACAAGTTGGTGATACTGGTGTAAAATTCATGGATTGGAAAGACCAAAACGCTAAATATTACGTAGAGGAAAACCAAGATAAAGAAATAAGTGGTGGCATACGTGCTAAGTACAACGAAGAAAAGGGTAAAATGTTTTTAAGTAAGATCGAAGATGTACCGACCAAAGTGACGGAAGTTTCACCGTTTACTCTTACGGAAATTTGGTTAAGTAAAAAAGGGAATCCGACAAATACAGATAAAAATAAAGTGTACGGGATCACAGAAACTGGGGAATCTACTTTGATTGCTGAAGATTTAGGTTCTACAGCGTTTAGTTTAAAAGACCCGAAGCCGTTTGTTTCATTTTATATTAAATTCGATAATGCGGTAGAACTAAACGATTTAACTGATGAAGTTGTATTAAATTTTTCTGCGAAAAGAAGTTCAGAGTATTGGGAATATTTAAGCGAAAATTTATCAGAGATGTCCCATTCAGCGTATAATGTTGGGAATGTTTACTACACTGACCAGAATGGAGATAAAGGGAAGGATACTTCAACTAGTTCTGTTTCTACTGAAAAAGCTGTGAATGATATCAGATTTTTAGACCTACCAAATAAATCAATGGTCTTTTTCGGTGAAAAATTTGAGATGACATTTTGGCATGGTATTAAAAATACTACCAATCCTAAATTAATTAATCCTAAATTGCTTATCATGCTTCCTAGAGGGATAGAGTTAATAGAATTCACTCATGATGCAACGAGTGTAACGTACACTGAAAAGCAAAATTTTATGAATAGTGGCAAGACGGCCATCATTATCGAGCCAAAGACAAAATGGAGATTAGCAGACTTTGCAAAGATATTCGCCCCACATCAATCAAAACTACACTTACAATTCAATAATTCTGCAAGTTATGGTAGTCATTTTATTGAATCGTATCTGACCTATGAGAATAATGGAGAGAATGGTATAACAATGTCGAGAGCGGGAAATCAAGAAGCGTATAAGCTATCTAACGTGGATCCGTATCAACTTCTTAGTGATGCAACTGAAAGAAATGAGATGTTCGTCTATTCAAAACCAATCACTCTAATTGCACCAAGCAGTGTATTTGTAGATGTAGCTGCAAAGGTCAACGAGCAACAAGGATTTGTTCACGGCAAAACCGATTTCGTTGATCAAGGGGAACGATTTAATCAAAAGATATCCATCATCAATTACAGCAATAATGATGTTAGCACTGTGACTGGAATCAATGTTTTACCTCATGTTGGAGACCTCAGTACTGTGGTAGACAAAGATGGAAAGTATGTTCCAAGAGGCTCGGATTTGGGTGGTTTGTTAGATGGAGAAGTAGAAGGACCAGAGGGATATACGGTCTATTATTCATATGATAAACCATCACATCTAATGGCAGAAAATCAACAAAAAGGATGGATACAACAAGGAGAGAAAATTGACTATAATAAAGTCACGATGATTAAAATCGAATTAACCAATGGCGTTCTGGAAAAAAATCAGGAGTCAGAATTTACTTTTCCAGTCAAAGTACCGATTGATAAAGCAATCAAACACGAGGATAAGATGGTTAATACATTTACGATAACAACGAATGATACCAACTGGATTGAATCACGAGGTTCAGAAATTCCAGTAACAGCCTATTCGGTTAAAGGTTCAGTTTATCGAGACAAAAATAAGAATAGTCAAAAAGAGTCAGATGAGCCCTTTTTAGTAGGGTATGAAGTAGAGTTGGAACAAGAGGGAGTAACAGAACCGATTGCGAAACAATGGACGAATAGTCAGGGAGAATATGATTTTTCACCTGTTCCTTCCAGAGGAGATTACACGATCCGAATCAAGACAAAAGAAGGAGATATCATCTCTGAATACTCACAAAGTAGTGAAGAGCGGATAGCAACAGATGTAACGCTTGATCCAACGAATAATAAAGATGGGATAGCGACGGTTACTCTAGCACCAGATACCGTTTCCCACACGATTAATATGGGGGTTGATTCAGATCTTCCGATTTTAGGAACAATCGAATTAACGAAATTAGACAGTGTAACCAAACAAGCATTAGCTGGAGCCAAATTCCGTTTTGAACAAGCAGATGGTGGAATAATTGAAAAAAGTATGACAACGGATACTGGAGGAAAAATATGGCTAAAAAATGTACCCTTAGGAAACTACAAATTTGTAGAAACGGAAGCGCCACTGGGCTATGAATTAGACTCTACACCAATCAATATTGAATTAACAGATGCAACCATTGTAAAAGTAACCAAAGAAAATACGCCAATTCTTGTTCCGATTGTGATTCTTGGATCAGTAGAGTTGACGAAAATCGATAGTATGACAAAACAAGCTTTATCAGGAGCAACCTTCCTATTGGAAAAAACAGATGGTACCGTTGTTCAAAGTGATTTAAGGACGAATGAAGAAGGCAAATTGCTGTTAACAAATTTACCATTAGGCGGCTATCAGTTTATAGAAACCACTGCACCGATTGGGTATGAATTGGACGTGGAACCTGTTTCTTTTGACATCACAGAGGCTTCAAAAACAGTTCAAGTGACAAAAGAAAACGCTAGAAAAGGAGAAAAAATAATCGAACCTTCTACAATTCAGCAAACAGGAAGGGGCATGACCAACAGAAATGGCATGCTACCTGTCACAGGCGAACAGAAACTGACCTATTTTATTTACTTAGGCTACACGTTAATATTTCTCCTATTGTTGCGAATGTTCTCAAAACAAATGTATAGAAGGTATCGCAATGATATGCTGAATGACTAAAGATGAAATGTAATAGTAAATTCAAGAGTGGAGACCAGTCTCTGCTCTTTTATGGTTAAAAACTGACACGATGTCATTTACCCTCAAAAAAAATGAATCCAAACAACGTATTCTCTAGAATATCCGCTAGTAATCTGCTACAATGATTGAGAAGAATTTTTTTAAGAAGCATCCATCTCCTAGTTGCAAAGCGATTTAGGCATAGTGGATACTATATTAGCGTTTCGACAAGATCAGTGTAAATGAGATAGTCGAACCTTAAAGAAAGAGGAGAAAACAACATGATAGCAGTAAGTGATCTTAAAGCAGGCATGACTTTTGAGCAAGACGGTAAACTGATCCGTGTAATGGATGCTAGCCACCACAAACCTGGTAAAGGAAATACGGTTATGCGTATGAAATTGAAAGACGTTCGCACTGGTGCTACAACGGATACAACGATGCGCCCAGATGATAAAGTGAAAAAAGCGTTTATCGAAAGCAAACCAGTTCAATACCTATACAGCCAAGATGATACAGCTAACTTCATGGATTTAGAAACGTATGAACAATACGAAATCCCAACTTCTGTGATCGAAGAAGAATTGAAATATCTTTTAGAAAACATGGAAGTAAAAATCCAGTTTTACGGATCAGAAGTAATTGGTGTGACATTGCCGACAACAGTGGTTTTAAAAGTAAAAGAAACACAACCATCAATCAAAGGCGCAACAGTTTCTGGTTCAGGTAAACCTGCAATTATGGAAACTGGACTAGTGGTTAACGTTCCTGATTTTATCGAAGCAGACGAATCATTAGAAATTAATACACAAGAAGGTACGTATCTAAAACGCGCTTCAAAATAAGGTAAATGAAATGGCTGACAGAAGGGCAATTGATCTGTCAGTTTTTTATTATGTTTATAGTGGAAGAATCGTTTCAGCCTACCAAATTTAGTAGGCATGGTACAATAAGTTATATCGTTTTATAAATAGAAAGGGAGAGAAATATGGGGTTTTTATTAACGTTGTGTCTGGTCTTATTATTTACAAAACTTGCGGGACATTTTTGTAATCGAGTGGGAATTCCTTCGGTGATTGGAGAATTGTTAGTCGGTATTTTGATTGGGCCTGCCTTATTAGGTTGGATCAAGCCAGATGATTTTATGCATTATTTTTCAGAGATCGGTGTTATTATCTTAATGTTTATTGCAGGGTTAGAAAGTGACTTGGAATTATTGAAAAAATACTGGCGGCCAGCCTTATCAGTCGCGCTTTTGGGAATCGTATTTCCTGCGGCAATGGGGTTTGGTGTTGGGGAAATGTTTCAGTTTTCCGTTCAGAATTCGATTTTTCTAGGGGTTCTTTTTAGTGCTACGTCTGTTAGTATTTCTGTTCAAGTGCTAAAAGATTTGAAAAAGATAGATAGCGAAGAGGGGGCGACGATTCTTGGCGCCGCTGTTGTCGACGATATCGTTGTCGTTTTGATTTTAGGAATCATGTTAAGCCTGATGAATCGTTCTACACCGGGAGGAAGTTTACCGATGTGGGAAGTGTTGCTATTGAAAGTCTTCTTCTTTGTTGTTATTTTTGCGGCTAGTAAATGGCTCGTACCTTGGCTGTTGAATTTGAGCAAAAAGTTGATTGCAATTGAAGCTGTTTCTGCCATTTCCTTAGTCATTTGTTTAGGATTTGCCTATTTTGCAGAGATGTTAGATATGGGGGCAATAATTGGGGCCTTTTTCGCAGGGGTAGCAATTGCTCAGACCGATTATCGCAAGCAAGTAGATGAGAAATTAGAGACGATTGGCTATACCGTATTTATACCGATGTTCTTTGTTTCTATTGGGTTGAATATGACCTTTGCGGGTATGTCAAAGCATTTTCTTTTCATCATTGTTTTAACGGTTGTGGCAGTGTTATCGAAACTCTTAGGGGGCGCTTTAGGCGCTCGTGTAACTGGATTTAAAGGTGTTTCAACACTGATTATCGGCTCTGGAATGGTGTCCAGAGGTGAAATGGCATTGATTATTGCCCAAGTAGGATTGACCTCAAGCTTTCTTTCAGAGGAATACTATTCATCTGTGATCATTGTCATTATAGCTACGACGATCATTGCACCATTGTTGTTGAAGGCGACAATTATGAAACAAGAAAAACAACTTCATTATTAGAAAAACAGTTTCCACCAAAGCATATTCCATTTAGCTTTGGTGGAAACTGTTTTTATTAATGGATGGAACCCATTAATTTCTTGATTGGATTCTTAGAAAGAATCAGTAAAATACCCGCAATTACAGCGACAATACCGACAATACCGAAATAGGCAGACTCTGTTTGAGGTGTATAAAAACGTGCGATTTGAGCGTTGATAGCTTGCGATGCGGCATCTGCCAATAGCCAAATTGCAACGGTTTGTGACTCAAAAGCTTTTGGAGCAAGTTTTGTTGTAATCGATAGTCCAACTGGTGAAATACACATCTCACCTACGATCATAATGAAGAAACTAAAAAATAACCACAAAGGACTAACTCTTGTATCCGTCCCGTAAAGTAATCCAGGGAGCATTAAAAGTACAAAAGATAAACCAGCAAAAACCAAGCCCAATGAAAATTTTACGACAGTTGAAGGTTGTTTTTTCCCTAATTTTGTCCATAAAGTTACAAATACCGGAGTTAAAACAACAACGAAAATCGGATTTAAGGATTGAAACCAACTAGGAGCAATCGAAAAACCAAACAATGTATCATTTGTCCGTTCACTTGCAAATAATGCTAAAATTGAAGAGCCTTGTTCTTCTAATGACCAAAAGACGATCCCTGCTAAAAATAATGGGATGTAGCCAAGTACTTTCGGTCTTTCCTCTGCTGTTACATTTTTTGAAGTAAGCATCTTGATGAAATAATATACCGGCAATAAAATACCCAGCACACTCACACTATTGATGAAGAAACCAATGGTTAAATGCCCTGTAGTAAAGGCACCGCCAAAAAGTACGATGACAAAAACAAGCGCGATCAATGACGAACGTAGGAACGTTTTGCGTTCTGCTGTCCCAATCGGATTGGTTGGTTTTAAGCCGATTCCGTCTAATGATTTTTTCCCTTGTAAATAATATTGCAGTAAACCAAAAAACATACCGAACGCGGCGACAGAGAACCCAACATGATAGTTATACGTTTGGCCCAAAGTCCCAACAATGAAGGGTGCCAGCAATGCGCCGATGTTGATTCCCATATAAAAAATAGAAAAACCAGCATCACGACGTGTATCTGTTTTTGAATAAAGATGACCGACCATACCTGAGACATTCGGTTTCAACATCCCTGTACCAATTACAATAAGTAGGATAGAGAGAAATAATGCCGCAATGCCAAACGGTGTAGCTAGAACGATATGACCAACCATGATAAATACGCCACCGAAGAAAACGGTCTTTCTAGCACCTAACACTCGGTCAGAAATCCAACCACCAACAATACTGGACATGAATACTAGCGATCCATAAATCGACATAATTGCCAAAGCAGTTTCTTTTGGTAAACCTAAACCACCGTTTGCAACCGTATCATAAATGTAATACAGTAGAATTGCCCGCATACCATAGTAACTAAATCTTTCCCACATCTCAGTGAAAAAGAGTGTGGACAGTCCCTTTGGTTGACCTAAAAATGACTTGTCCAACTGCTGCTCGTCCATAAATAATAACCTCAATTCTTTTTAATATTCAGAAAATTTATTTAACCTAATGTTTCAGAAAAAACTATACAGAGTACATTGTATACTGTAACTCTTTTAGAAATCGTAAATTTTCATGAATAAAGTATAAGAAAAATTGTATTTATATTCATTTTGTTTTCATGTAATGATAGAAAGGAAGATGCTTTTTGAAGAGAATAGTGCAACGACAGCAAGAATGGAGCTCACTTAAATATTTAATTTTGTCAAAATCTCAACCAGATTATAGAGCAATCCGGAAATTATTTGCAGATGATGGGTGGGACGAAGCAAAAGAACAAGCATTTCGAGGTTATCTGAAGCATGCATTAGCTGAACCAAGCAAAAAAGGCAATCTTTTAAATGCCTATCAACATGTTTGGGGATATTTTAAAAAACAAGCAACAGAGACAGAACGGCAACAGTATGAAGTGTTGAGCGTAAATTTTTCGGTAGATCAAGATGCATTATCTCTATTCCTAAGAGAATTGACGCTAAAATATCAAGAACCATATCTATTGCAGTCTGCTCTCCTCTTCCCTAAAGAAGAGAACTAACGAAAGAATAAGAAAAAGGCAATCCAAATAGCGGATTTTAGTTTTAAGTTCGTTATATAAGTATGGATTTGTCTTTTTTTATGTATAAATAAAGTTTTCGTTTAATACCCGAATGTTTATTGTGTAAAATCAAAAAATATATTGAAATTAGTTTGAAAAATGAGTATACTGAATCAGTGGAAAAACGAACGAGGAGTGTATAGATGAACAAGAATGTTCCGTATTTTATTGTAGCACCTGGGATGATTTTATTGCTATTTTTCTTAATGATTCCTTTGGTTACAAGTATTTTACCAACTATTTTTACAGATCATGGGGTGACAGTAAGCAACTACCTCGATTTTTTTAAAGACGAATATAATCTGTCGATCTTTTGGCGCACAATTAGAGTATCATTGATCGTTACGCTGATTTCAATTCTACTTGGAATCCCAACGGCGTATTACATCGCTGGTGTTAGTAAAAAATGGCGTGGCATTTTAATGGCAATGACCTTATTTCCGTTGTTGACCAATTCTGTTATTCGTAGTTTTGCTTGGATCAATATCTTAGGGAAAACAGGTGTGGTCAATTCATTGTTGTTAAAAACAGGTTTGATTGATCAGCCATTAAACTTACTTTATACAGAATTTGCTATTATCATTGGCTCTGTTTATCTTTTCCTACCAACAATGATCATGACCCTAGTAGGTGTTATGGAAAATATCGAAGGGGAAATGCTGGAAGCTGCTGAAACGCTAGGTGCAAGCCCGTTTACTGCTTTCCGAAAAGTCGTGCTGCCACTTTCTATTCCCGGGACGATTGTTGGAAGTATCTTAGTTTTTACTGGGACATTGACAGCTTATACAACACCGCAATTATTAGGTGGAAATCAGAAGATGATGATGTCGACATTTCTATATCAAAAAGCCAATACTTTGGGAGATTGGAAAGCAGCAAGTGTTTTGGCCTTGATCATGATCGGTGTAACCTTGATCGTCATGAAGGGATTAGATCTGGTTGCTAAAAAAGTTGATAGGAGAGAGGCAAACAATGCGTAAACAAAAAGGGATGACGCTAATTGCGATCCTAGTATTCTTATTTTTATTCTTACCACTTTGCTTGATTGTTGTGACGTCTTTTGGAACAGCCGCAGCAATTCAGTTTCCGATTAAAGGATTTACACTGGATTGGTACGCAAAAGCGTTGCAGTCAGATACATTTATGAGCAGTTTTAAATTAAGTTTGATCATTGGTGTGCTAGCGACTGTTTTGGCATTGGTTGTTGGGATTCCAGCTTCTTATGCATTAGCACGGTATTCAGTAAGAGGACGAAACTTTATAAAAAGCTTCTTTTTATCCCCAACAGTGATTCCAGGAATCGTTGTGGGGTATACTTTGTTTCAATATATTGTAATCAAATTAGGTTTGCCGATTTTCCAAGGCTTACTGATTGGACATTTTCTGATTAGTTTACCGTATATTATTCGAGTAGTTGGTTCAAGCATGGAGCAGTTGGACTATTCGATGGAAGAAGTTGCGTGGACATTAGGCTGTACGAAAACTAGAGCCTTTGTCCAAATTGTTTTGCCGAACGTCTCTTCAGGAATATTTGCAGCATTTATGTTAGCATTTGTTAATTCATTTAATAATGTGCCAGTATCGATGTTTTTATCAGGACCAGGAGTTACGATGTTGCCGACATCTTTACTTAGCTATATGGAATACAATTATGATCCAACGGTTTCTGCCATTTCAGTAATGTTGATGTTATTGACGATGGGATTAATGTTTTTGATCGAAAAAACATTAGGATTAGCTTCGATTGCGTAAATAAAAGAGAACGCAATTACAGAGTTTGAACTTAATAGGTAGAAAGAGGAGAAAATTTTGACTTTTGTTGATTTAAAAGAGATTCGTGTGAGCTATGACGGCAAACAGGATATATTAAAAGATTTAAGCATTTCCATGGAAAAAGGGGAATTAGTTTCTCTTCTAGGTCCAAGTGGCTGTGGGAAAACAACAACACTTCGAGTGATTGCAGGATTGATCAAACCAAACGACGGCTCTTTTAAGTTAGATGAGGACGATTTGACGAAAGTACCGGTTCATAAAAGAAATTTTGGTATGGTATTTCAGAGTTATGCACTATTTCCGCATTTGACGATTGCAGAGAACGTTGCGTTTGGCCTGAAATTAAGAAAAGAATCGAAAGCGAGCACAAAAGAAAAAGTCGAAAAAATGCTAGAAGTTTGTGGATTAGAAAACCTTGGTGATCGTTATCCAAAACAACTTTCAGGTGGACAAAGGCAACGTGTCGCTTTAGCGCGTGCGTTGATTATTGAACCAAAATTATTATTGTTAGATGAACCGTTAAGTAATTTAGATGCAAAGTTAAGAGTAGCGATGCGAATCGAAATCAAACGAATCCAGCAACAATTAGGCATAACAACAGTATTTGTGACCCACGATCAAGAAGAATGTTTTTCTATTTCAGATAAGGTTGCAATCATGAATAATGGTGTGATTGAGCAATATGATTCACCTGAGAGGATCTACCGTTTACCCAAAACAAAATTCGTTGCACAATTTATTGGCTTTGAAAACTTCTTTAACGTAACGAAAAATGCTGAAGGACACTATAAAAGCGAGAATGGTCAAGTGTTTACTACCACAAACCCGCAGCCAACGGCAACTGAGACTGTTGCAACGATTCGCCCAGAAGATATTGAGATTGTCGCAACAACAACGCAAACCTCAATCGAAGGAAATATTCTTGTTAGAACCTTTTTAGGGAAAAGTTATCAATATGAAGTAACAACACCACTTGGCAAACTATTAGTCAATGGAACAAGTGAACAGATTTATGAAACAGGGGACACAATCAATTTAGCTTTTCCAGCGGATAAATTAGTTATTTTAGATAAATAAACGATAAGACAAAGGGGAATAAATAGAATGAATAAGAAACTAATGATCGGTGCTTTAGCAACAGTAACTTTATTAATGGCAGCTTGTGGGAATAGCGAAGCGAATACTAAACAAGAAAGCAAATCAGGCAACAAGGCATTAGTTGTATCTACCTTTGGATTAAGTGAAGATATTGTAAAAAAAGATGTTATTGCTCCTTTCGAAAAAACAAACGATGCTAAAGTAACCTTAGAAGTCGGAAACAGCGCAGATCGTTATACAAAATTATTGAATAATCCCAATGCTGGAATCGATGTGATCGAATTAGCGCAAGCCAATGCCACACAAGGCGAAAAGGAAGGCCTCTTTGAAAAGGTAACAGAAAAAGAAGTACCAAACATTAAAGATTTAACTGCTGGAGCGAAAGAAGTCTACGAAAGTGGAGCAGGTATCCCGATCGCCGTCAATAGTGTGGGGATTGTTTACAACAAAGAAAAAGTCGGCAAAGAAATTACTAGCTGGGATGATTTATGGTCGTCTGACCTAAAAGGGAAAATTTCAGTTCCGGATATTTCTACAACAGCAGGACCATTAATGTTATACATTGCTAGTGACCATGCAGGTATTGATATTACTACCGATAAAGGCAAAGCAGCTTTTAATGCAATGAAAGAGCTAAAACCAAATGTGGTTAAGACGTATTCAAAATCATCAGATCTTGCAAATATGTTCCAATCAGGTGAGATTGACGTCGCTGTTGTCGCTGATTTTGCTGTCGATATCATTCAAGGTGCTTCAAAAGAGGCAACATACGTTGTCCCTGAAAGTGGTACGTACGCAAATTTCAACACGATCAACATACCGAAAAGCTCTAAAAATAAAGAATTAGCCTATACATTTGTTAATGAACGAATCAGCGAAGAATCGCAAAAAACAAAAGCAGTGTCATTAAATGAAGGTCCGACCAATAGTAAAGTGGTTCTTGATGAAAAACAAGCGAGCAATAAAACTTACGGTAAAGTCGCTGATCGAGCAAAAACAGTTGATTTCTCATTTATCAATGACAACCTGTCTGATTGGGTCGATCAATGGAACCGTACAATGAATCAATAAACGCGAGAAGGGCGATAAGTATGAACGTAGATATAATCATTCAAGATGTTTGGGTTTTCCAAACAGCAACACAGTCTTTTATCAAAAAAAATGTCTCTATTAAAGACGGAAAATTTCATTACATCAGTATTACAGAGATGGCTCACTTAATGCCGGAAACAATCATCAAAGCCGAGAATCAATATATGATTCCCGGCTTGATTGATGCCCACATGCACATTGAAAGTTCAATGACGACACCAACCATCTTTTCAAAAGCAGTATTACGTCATGGGGTCACCACAGTTGTGGCAGATGCGCATGAGATGGCAAATGTCTTTGGTTTAGAGGGGTTAGAGGAATTTATGAAGGCTGAAACAGAGCTTGATATTTTCCATGCGATTCCTTCTTCTGTGCCTTCGACTACACCAGAATTAGAAACGACAGGTGGCATCATTGGACTAGCTGAAGTGGCAGAATTGTTAAAAAATCCTAAGATTGTTTGTTTAGGTGAAGCGATGAATTTTAAGGGGATTGCGTATGAGCCAGAATCCTTGATTCGACAAATTATTGATTTATGTAAAAAAGAGCGACCAACAATGCCCTTAGAAGGTCATTGTCCTAAGATTTACGAAGAAGAGCTGGCAGCCTTTTTATATAGTGGTATTACCTCAGATCATACGCATCAGTTTCCAGAATCCTTAAAAGAAAAAATTGAAGCCGGTGTTTTTATCCAATTCCAAAATAAATCGATCACGTCTGAAAATATGCAAGTGATTATAGAAAATGAGTTTTATGAGTATGCCAGTATTATCACAGATGACGTAATGGCAGATGATTTGCTTCATGGCCATTTGAATGAGAACTTGAAGAAAGCCGTAAAAGCCGGTTTGCCACTTGAAAAAGCTATCTATATGACAACATACACACCAGCTAGACGTATGGGGTTTCATGATCGTGGAGAAATTGCACCAGGTCGTACAGCTGATTTTATTTTAATAAATGATTTAGAAGAGTTTTCGTTTGAGGCTGTTTATAAATCAGGAAAAAAAGTGTATGAAAAAGGAACGGGAATCGACTATCCTGAGGTGACGGAGGTATTTCCAGCTGAGTACAAAAAATCTGTCCATTGCAAACCGCTCACGGTCGCTGATTTAGTAATTAAAGTAGCAACTGATAAAGAGAGTGTTCGCTGTAACGTGATTCAAAAGCAAGAAGTCGGAACGTTTACTGAGCGAATCACAAAAGAAATTCCAGTGAAAGATGGAATTTTACAATGGCAAGAAGCAGACTGTGCTTTGTTGATCGTGATGGAAAGATATGGCAAAAATGGCAATATATCAATTTCATTGATGGATAAACCAATCAGTGAAAAAGGGGCAATTGCGACGACTTGGGCGCATGATCATCATAATGTGATGGTTATGGGAAATACGTTAGAAGATATCGTGCTAGCACAAAATGAATTGATCACGATTCAAGGCGGTTATATCGTGGTTGCAGATGGAGAAATCACTGGGAAATGCCCTCTGCCTATCGGTGGAATTCTTTCCCAAGCCCCAATTGAAGAACTAGGCGGAGACTTGCAAGAAGTCCGAGCAAGCATGCAAGCTTTGGGATACAAAAACATGAATGAGATTATGTCTTTCTCAACATTATCTCTGCCCGTCTCTCCGGCAATCAAAGTAACAGATAGGGGAATGATGAATACAAAAACACAAGAATTTTACCCTTTGATTTTCCCAGAAGATGGAGTGTTGTTGAATGAAGACACTCATTAAAGATGTTCATATTCTTTCAATGGATCACGATTTTTCAGAAGTTAAAAATGGTTTTGTACTGATCGAAGAGGAGCGGATTACTAAAATCGGCTCTCGTTCAGAACTTGACTCAATCACTATTCAAGTTGACCAAGTGATTGATGGCAAAAATGGACTGTTGATTCCTGGTTTGATCAATACGCATACCCATGCAGGCATGATTCCGTTTCGTTCATTAGGAGACGATGTACCGGATCGACTCCGCCGATTTTTATTTCCTTTAGAACAACATATGACAAAAAAATTAGTAAGAGCCAGTAGTAATTATGCGATTGCAGAAATGTTGCTGAGTGGTGTGACGACGTTTTGTGATATGTACTATTTTGAAAATGAAGTAGCTGAAAGCTGTAAAAAAATGGGGATCAGAGCACTCGTTGGTGAAACAATCATAGATATGCCGATTTGCGACAGCCAGAGTCCCTCTGGTGGCTATGAATACTGCGAAACGTTTTTAAAAAACTGGCAGAATGATCCATTAGTAACACCGATTATTGCACCACATGCGCCGAACACTAACAATCCAGAGATATTAAAAAAAATCGTTGAACTTAGTGAAAAATATAATGCACCAATCACGATGCATGTGGCTGAAATGACTTATGAAATGGCAGAATTTCAAGAAAAATATAAACAAACACCAATAGAATTTCTACAAACATTAGGGTATTTTGAACGTGATTTTATTTTAGCTCATTGTATCTTTGCGACTGAAAAGGATTTAGAAATCATTGCTAGTTCAAACGGCAAAGCCCGCGTCGCACATTGCATCGGTGCGAATACAAAGTCAGCAAAAGGGGTAGCACCTATTAAAAAAATGCTCGAAAAAAATATTGTTGTAGGTTTAGGGACAGATGGGCCTAGTAGTGGCAATACCCTAGATTTGTTTAGTCAAATGCGTCTGTTTGCTAATATGCATAAGACGCATAATCAGGATCGCGCACTTTTTCCTGCCAAAGAAATTGTTCGACTGGCAACGTTAGGTGGAGCTGAGACATTAGGGATAGCAGATCAAGTAGGTTCCATAGAAATCGGAAAAAAAGCAGATTTAACGTTGATCGAAACGGACTCTGTAAATATGTTTCCAATTTTTGATCCCTATTCAGCAATTGTATATTCCGCTAATGCCAGTAACGTGAATTCGGTTTGGGTCAATGGGCGAAAATTAGTCAGTGAGAAAAAAATGGTTGAACAAGGATTGAAAGAAATCAAAGAAACATTGTATCATGAAATGGCAAACTTCGTTGTAGAAGCCAAAAAATTATAAAAAATCAGAACAGGAAATCCAATACATTTCCTGTTCTGATTTTTTATAATTTTGACAAGTAATGTTCGATTGGTTTTTGATAATACTCCCAATCGTTCTTTCCTTCATTGAAATACTTAGCTAAAAGAAAGCCAATATAAGGTCCAGTTGTTAGTCCGGAAGATCCTAAACCACTTGCTATGACAGCAGTAGGATTATTTGGTAAAAAATTGAAGAAAGGGGCGAAATCTGAAGTGTAGGCGCGTGTTCCTACACGATAGGTAGATTGGTATTTTTCAAAAAAAGTTGACTCTGCTAAAAAAGGTACTGTTTTTTGTTGCAATAGAGAGAAGGCTTCTTTCGTCGGGGTTAAATCAAACCCACCATCGTTTTCGTGAGTTGCGCCCACTAGAATTTGTCCTTTTTCAAAAGGGATCAAATCACTTTCGCCATCTAACATCGCAACTGGCCAACTACCGCTATCTTTGAAAGGTGTTTCAAAAGCTAAAAGTTGTCCCTTTTGTGCTCTGATATCCGTTTTAAAATCAATAGACGCTAACAATGAAGGCAAGCCAGGTCCAGTACAGAGCGCTACTGCATCGAATTGTTCAGTTTCATCAGCGATTTGAACAAGCCATTGATCATGGCGCTGACTAAGCATGGCTGTACCAGTTTTTAAGACGATCATGTTTTCTTGTGCACGTTGTCTTAAGGTTTCTAAGTAGCTAGCACCGTCTAATTTCCCACCACCTGTGATAAATAAAGCCGATTGTACCTTCAATAAAGGTAATTTTTCCACGACCTGTTCCCCAGTCAATAATTGAATGTCACCAATTTCGGGTGCATGTTGTTTTCTTTCTTCTGCTAATTGCATCAGTGCATCAAGTTCACCATCTTTTCGAAGAATCAGAGTGCCAGTTTGTTGGTAAACGTTATTCGATAGAGAGAAGTCTCGAACTAACTTAGGATAAAAAGCGGCGCCATCTTTAGCTAGTTGATACCATTTTTTATTGCGTCGTTTTGAAAGCCAAGGTGAAATGATGCCAGCGCTTGCTTTAGTTGCTTGCCCAACGGGATTGTCATAAACTGTTACACTATATTTTGTCAAATCAATGTAGTTGGCTAAGGTCAAACCAATGATCCCGCCGCCTATAATGGCTAATTTTTTCATGAGAAACTCCTTTTTGTCCTTATAAAATCAAGTAACTCATTTTCACATAAGTTTGTAGAGGATGCAAGGGATTTTGACAGTCGAGCATGAGTAGGGATAATGGGGAACTTTTGCGAAACAAATAAATGTCAATATAAAACGTTTAGGTCCATAATGATAAGAAAGAGCTAAATGGAGGAAGAACAAATGAATGAAAAAAATCAAATGAATGTTGTAGGTTTTTTTGAAGGATTTCCAATTGAAAATGAAGCGAGTTTTATAGATGACTATAGCTCGGTTCCGATACCTGGCGCGTCAGATATCCTTATAAAAGTTAAGGCAGTATCTATAAATCCTGTCGACTCAAAATTAAGACTAACGACAAAAAAACAAAATCAATTACGTATTTTAGGATTCGATGGAGTCGGAGAAGTTGTTTCTGTTGGGGAAAAAGTGAGCAAGTTTGCTGTAGGGGATCGTGTCTTTTATGCGGGGACAACTAAACGTGCAGGTAGTAACCAAGAATTCCAATTAGTCAACGAAGGAATCGCCGCTTTAGCGCCTAGCAATTTAAAGGATGAAGAAGCAGCTTCTTTGCCTTTGACCGCTTTGACTGCTTATGAATTATTATTTGAAAAATTTGAGTTGATTCCAAAAGAAAATGCCAATAAAGGGAAATCCATTTTGGTGATTAATGGAGCGGGCGGTGTAGGATCGATTTTAACTCAACTTGCTCATTGGGCAGGAATGACTGTTTTTGCTACAGCCAGTCCCAAAAATGTTGATTGGTTAAAATCAAACGGTGTGAATCACCCTCTTGACTATCATCAGGATCTTAAACAAAGCATTGAAAAAACAGGGACTCATACTATTGACTATATTGCGGTTTTATTCAATATACAGCCGTACTTTGATACAATAGCTGAGCTGGTCACCCCTTTTGGGCACGTTGGGACAATCGTTGGATTAGATGAGAAACTAGATATCGGTATCTTAAAAAATAAATCTGTCAGTTTTGATTGGGAGTATATGTTTGCGAAAACAGATTTTGACTATAAAATCGAAACCCAAGGAGAAGCACTTGCGACAATCAGTCATCTTGCAGAAACTGGGAAAATAAGAGCGACGGTTGGGAAACTTTATGCAAATGGAATCAATGCTGCCAATCTGAAAAAAGCCACAGCTGATGTCGAGGCGGGGCATATGAGAGGGAAAGTTGTGGTTAGTGGCCCATTTAACGGAGAACCAGAAGAAAAAGGGGATTCTGGTACAGTCTAGAATAGTTAGATAATTTTAGTTTTACAGGAGAGTAAAAGGCACAAGAGTAGACAAAAGCATCTATCGCTTTTGTCTACTCTTGTGTTTTTTGATTACAAAATGAAATAATCATTCTGTTTTGGATATTGTTTTACTAGTTTTTATATAATTGAATTTAAATAAAAATCTGTGTTAAATGTGGAAAATGATGAATTAAGAGTGGAATTAAAAAGGTGACAAGATTTTGGTGAGTAGCTTATAATAAAGTAAACAGTCGAATGAATGGGCTTCATAGAATCGCCCTATCTAGTTTTTAAAATAAGGAGTACACAGATGACACTAAAAGAAAAAATAATAGAGGAAAGTAAGCGCTTAGGCATCGACAAAATCGGTTTTGCCTCTGCTGAGCCTTTCTATGAATTAGAAGATTCACTGATAGAACAAAGAGAACTCGGGTATAACTCTGGGTTTGAGCATCAAGTGATAGAAGAACGAATCTACCCAGAAAAGACCTTTGAAAATCCTAAAACGATCATTTCTATCGCGTTAGCTTATCCTACTAAAATCGAAGGGAAAGTACCCAGAGACGAAAAACGAGGGATGTTTGCTAGAGCTTCATGGGGCATTGATTATCATGATGTTCTACGAGATCGTTTGTCAAAGTTGATTGCATTTATTCAATCTCAAACACAAGGTCTAGAAGAAACAGGTGAATGGCGTTTTGCACCTCAAGTTGATACTGGAGAGTTAGTTGATGTAGCTGTTGCGCAACGTGCGGGTCTAGGGTTTATTGGGAGAAATGGGCTGTTGATTACCGAAGAGTTTGGTTCTTTTGTTTATTTAGGCGAAATCGTAACCAATATCGATTTTGAAGTAGATGAGCCGATTCCTTTTGGTTGCGGGGATTGTACTCGTTGTGTGACAGCTTGCCCCACGCAAGCACTTTTAGGGAATGGTAGTATGAATGCTAAAAAATGTTTATCTTATCAAACACAAACCAAAGATATGATGCCAGAAGAATATCGTAGAAAAATGCATAATGTAATTTATGGCTGTGATATTTGTCAGTTGGTCTGCCCTTATAACAGAGGGAAAGATTTTCATTTTCATAAAGAAATGGAACCCGAAGTCGATACGGTGTATCCGAAGTTAAAACCAATGCTGAGTCTGTCCAATAAAGAATTTAAAACACAATTCGGACATTTATCGGGCTCTTGGAGAGGGAAAAAACCGTTACAACGAAATGCGTTGATTGCATTAGCTAACTTAGGTGACCGCAGTGCATTACCCGACATCGTCGTTTGCGCAAAAGAAGATGTCCGTCCTGTTATCAGAGGTACAGCTGCTTGGGCAATCGGCAAATTAGGCAATAAAGAAGCGGAAAAATGGGTTGATTTTTTAACTGAGTTGCTAGAGGTAGAAACAGAGGAAGAAGTCCTTATAGAAATAAAGAATGCGATCAAACAATTAGAAAAGACATAAAGAAAAAGGTGTGAGACAAAAGTAAAAATCACTTTTGTTTCACACCCTAAATACAAATAAACGCTTCTATTCCAGTCTTTTCTTGATAGTTAACTAATAAGTTTAAGCTTTAACAGCTTCTTTAGGTTCGCGGCCTAAAATAGCTTGTAAGACTGTTAAGACGCCATATGAAGCTAAAATTGTGTAAATCAAGCTTGAATAAGTTGTAATCTCGAAATCCCACGTTTTGTAAATAACTAAAACAATTGCTAAAACAATAGCTGCAAGAACGTTGAAGAATGCAAAAGCCCATAAATTTCCGTTTTCTTTACGTGAAAGATAATAGATCGAAAACCATAAACTTAATACGCCCCAAGCGATGCAGACCAAAATTGCTGCCCAATAAATAATAAATGCTACCACGAATTTTCACCTCACTTTTATACATTAAGTATTCTATCACGTTCTCTTTTGTTTGTCATGAAAAGACAGTGAAAAACCTAACATTCTTAAAAGCTTCTCACATGGTTTTTATTACATATAAATAGTATTCCAAGTTGTACAGCATAGAGTCTTTCTTTTGATTTTATATGAATATTTTTTCTTTCTACTCCTCATTTACGTTATACTATATCTATTAGGAGATGAATGTATGCAAACGATTGATAAGAAAAAGGCTGCAACTCTGATTGAGCAAGCTGAAACAATCACATTCTTAACAGGTGCAGGTGTTTCGACTGCTTCTGGTGTACCCGATTATCGCTCACTATCTGGACTATATCAAGGGGTTGAACAACCTGAATATTTGCTAAGCCATTCATGTATGATTGAAGAACCAGAAAAATTTTATTCATTTATACAAACGCTGTACCATCCGAAAGCAAAACCAAATATGATCCATTTAAAAATGGCAGAATTAGGACGAATAAAAGATACCTGGGTCATCTCTCAAAATATCGATGGACTACATGCCGCTGCTGGAACGAAACATTTGGTCAACTTTCATGGAGATTTGTATGACTGCTATTGCAGAAAATGCGGACAAAACGTTTCAGCTAAAACGTATCTACTGTCTGATTGTCATGATCGATGTGGCGGTCAAATTCGTCCAAATATCGTATTATATGAGGAAGGATTAGAAGAAAGAGCAATTGAATTATCTATCGAAGCAGTCGCTAAGGCGGATTTAGTTGTTATTGTAGGAACTACTTTTCAAGTACATCCATTTTGTGACTTGATTCATTATGCAGCAAACACCGCCAAAATTTTGGTAATCAACCAAACAGCGATTCAATTAAATAGAGATGCTTACTTTTTTAAACAAGACGCGGCAAGCGTTTTTGAAACTATTTTATAGAGGAGTTTTTTTATGGAAGAAATCAAATCAGAACGACAAAAAATGATCGATGGCGAACTTTATTTTGCAGGAGATCCAGAATTAGCAACGGCACGCAAGTTTGCTAGGGAGCAAATGAAACTGATCAATGGAGAAGAAGATCGACAAATTCGTCGTCAGTTAGTGGAAGAAACATTTGGCACTACTGGAACAGGTAGCTACATTGAACCGTCAATCAGTTTCGATTATGGCTTTAATATTCATGTCGGAAAAAATTTCTATGCTAATTTCAACAGTATTTTTCTAGATATATGTCCAATTACAATTGGTGACAACTGTATGTTTGGGCCGAATGTTCAATTATACGCAGCGACACATCCATTGCATCCGGTTAAACGAAATAGTGGTTTGGAATATGGTAAACCCATCACAATCGGGGATAATGTTTGGCTTGGTGGAGGGGTTGTGATCACGCCAGGAGTAACATTAGGGGATAATGTGGTAGTTGCGGCAGGCGCAGTCGTAACAAAATCTTTTCCAGCTAATTGTGTGATCGGTGGAAATCCAGCGAAAATCATCAAAGAAATCGAATTGGATGAAAAACGTACACCGTTAACTGTTCAACGGGATAAAATCAATGCTTTGGATAAACAAATCGTTGCTTTATTAGAGGAACGAATGGATGTAGTCAAAGCGATTGCTACGATCAAAAAAACATCGGATCAACCCGTACTAGACTCTTCAAGAGAACAAGAAGTTTTAGCAAAAATAGACACATATATTGAAAATGACCAATACAAGGAAACCATCAAAGAAACCTACCAAGAGATTATGGATGCTTCAAAACGGTTTCAACAAAAGCAACTAGATTAGTAAGCGACAGGAGGAAATTGGATGGAGGGTATTAAAAGACGAGAAGCAATTTTACTCGAATTAGAATCAGCAGATAAACCAATGAGTGCCAGTCGTTTTGCAAAAGAATTCAAGGTCAGCCGCCAAATTATAGTTGGAGATGTGGCACTCTTGAGAGCCGCAGGTTACGAAATTATCGCAACAGCAAGAGGTTATTTGCTTGAGTCTGAAAAAGACAAGCAAGGGGTTACCCGAAAAATAGCTTGCCAACATACGCCAGAGCAAACTGAAGACGAACTGCTAACGATTGTTTCATTGGGTGGTGAAGTGTTAGATGTGGTGGTTGAACATCCGATTTATGGTGAATTAATAGGAGGGCTGCATATTCACACGGAAAAAGAAGTGACTGAGTTTGTCAAAAGCTATAAAAAAAACAGTGCTTCATTATTATCTGAGCTGACGAGTGGCATTCACTTGCACACGATTCGTTGTGAAGATGAAGAAGCACATAATCACATCAAAAAAGCATTAGCGCAAAAAGGAATTTTGTATAAGGAATAACAACGTAACATTCAGTTCGTGCTTGTTTTATTCGAGTGAGCGTTTTGTCAAGAACATGCAAGGAGGCAGTAAGAAATATGAAAAAACAGATAATAATTGGTTTGGGATTGTTTGTATTATTAGCCGGATGCGCAAATGGCAAAATGAAAGAAGTTGCCAGTAGTTCAACTGAAGGAAACAATCAGAGCAACAGTTCGATTACTCAAACGACATCACCGCATACAAGTAATTCTACGCTATCTACAACTAGAAACTCATCAGAAGCGTGGAGTTCAAAAGAAACGTCAACATCTGGCGGAGACAAAGAATATTCATATGAAGTATCGTTGGATAGCATAAAAGCAGTGGATGTTTTTACACGAAATGGAATGAATATTCCTCAGATGATCGAATTGTCATTTAAAGAGGATCCTCAAGGAATAGCTGCCTTTATCATTAAGGGTTCAGAACGAGATTCTGTGACAAGCTATGAACTTTCTTATCAGCTAATTGCCACAAAAACAATCCGTGTTTTTTCAGCAGAAACGAATGAAATACGGACTGTACATGTAAATACAGAGTTAGTAATGGGGGAGTTACTTTCCGGTGATCAAGGTCGCGATATGTCCGGTAATCTATATGTTTTTGTGAATAAAAGTGGTCGCTTATCGTTAGCCACACCGAATTATGCTGGAAATGTTGAAGAAAAAGACGCCGATGTGATGTTAGAATATTTACCGAGGTAAGTAGAGAAAATAAAAAGCTTTATCAGAGATCACAACGAGATCTGATAAAGCTTTTTAATCATTTTTTTAATTATTTTCTGCTTCAAATTTCTCGAAAGCTGATTTGATAACGTCTTTAAGAGCATTAGCAGAAGCATTCATTCGATCCATTTCAGAATCTGTCAATGGAATTTCAATCACTTGTTTGATTCCTTGACGATTGATTACAGCCGGTGCACCAATGTAAATATCATTTTGGCCATATTCACCATCTAAGTAAACAGAAAGTGGGAAGACAGAATCTTCATCGTCTAAAATGGCTTTTGTTATTCGAGCTAAAGCAGCTGCGATTCCGTAGAATGTTGCACCTTTTTTCTCGATGATTGAATACGCAGCATCTCGTACATTAAAGAACAGGTTGACCATTGCTTCCTCATCTACATCCGGGTTATTTTTGACCCACTCATAAATTTGCAAGCCGGCAACGTTGGCGTGAGACCAAACTGGAAATTCAGTGTCGCCATGTTCACCTAAAATATAAGCATGGACATTACGAGCATCAACATCCACTAATTCAGCAATTGCTTGACGGAAACGTGCTGAGTCAAGAGATGTTCCTGAACCGATAACGCGTTCTTTTGGAAATCCAGAGAATTTCCATGTAGAATAAGTTAAAATATCAACTGGATTTGCTGCGACTAAGAAAATACCGCTAAAACCTGAATCAACGATTGCAGTGACGATTTGTTTGTTGATTTTTAAGTTTTTATGAACGAGATCGATTCTTGTTTCACCTGGTTTTTGTGCCGCTCCTGCTGTTAATACGACAAGATCAGCATCATGGCAATCATCATAAGTAGCAGCATAAATCTTTTTAGGAGAAGTAAAGGCTAGTGCGTGTGATAGATCTGCTGCATCGCCTTCCGTTTTCTTTGTATCTATATCAATAATACCAACTTCTTGAGCAATATTTTGAGTGACTAAGGCAAAAGCATAGCTTGATCCGACAGCGCCATCTCCAACTAAAATTACTTTTTGGTGGTCTTTGTTTCCTACTGCTGCAGTCATGTGTATCATTCCTTTCAGATAATTGTTTTATCACTATGATATTACCATCGTTTGTGAGGTTTGTCACGTTTTTTGTTTATATAAAATAATACAGTTTCCAGGGGTGTTTCATAAGAAAACTCTTTCATGTGCGCTATTTCACTATTTGTTGGTTTTATCATTTTTTTAATTTTCTAAACTATAAATGGAGCTTACGGCTTTTTTAAGAATTTAAATGAGCCGGTAATTGCTTGTTTTATGGTATAATTATAAAAAAACTGGGCAAGGAATTCTCCTGCCCAGATATTTTGTGTTGGACAACGAATACAGGGTGGTAAAATAGCACCTTTTATTAAGGAGAATATAGATAGATGAAAATGATTGTCGGATTAGGTAATCCAGGAAGTAAGTATCAAGAAACAAAGCATAATATTGGATTTATTACGGTTGATGAAATTGCGCAACGCAACAATGCACCCTTTAATAGAAGTCAATTTGAAGCGGATATCGCTGAATTTTTTATAGGAACAGAAAAAATCATGTTAGTCAAACCTCTTACATTTATGAATGAGTCTGGTCGTTCAGTCGGACCCTTGATGACCTATTATGGTGTAGAAGAAGCGGACTTGATCGTTATTTATGATGACTTAGATTTAGAAATCGGTAAAATTCGTTTACGTGAGAAAGGCAGTGCTGGTGGACATAACGGCATTAAAAGTTTGATTTCTCATTTAGGCACGAATGTGTTTCCAAGAATCAAGATCGGTATTGGACGCCCTATCGGTAGTAATACAGTTGTTCATCATGTATTGACCGGTTTTCCTAAAGAAAAACACGAAGAGATTTTAATAGCAGTGAAAACTGCGGCAGATGCAGCAATTTACGCTTGTGAAGGCCATACATTTGTTGATACGATGAATCAATTTAATGGAAAATAAGCAAAATAGAAAGTATAAAAGGAGGAGCCAGTTTTGAACATCATTGAACGAATTGGTGCAAGTGAGCTAGCCCAAGAGTGGCAAAATCAACTAACTAAAAACACACGCCAGTTGATTACAGGGCTAGCCGGCTCTGCTAAAACATTAGTCATGACGAGTGGCTATAAAGAAAAAAATAAAAAAATCATCGTAGCTGTTCCTAATCTTTATTATGGTAACCAGCTAGTTGAAGATTTTCGTAATATTTTATCAGATGAAGAAGTCTATATTTTTCCTGTAGATGAAGTTTTGTCTGCGGAAATGGCTTTTTCTTCCCCAGAAGCGAGAGCGGAAAGAGTTGCGGCTCTTAATTTTCTTTTAACGGATCAAGCGGGGATTGTTGTTGTTCCCGTAGCAGGTCTAAGGAAATATTTACCGAGTAAACAAACATGGGAACAAGCGCAGCTTCATTGGGAGATTGGCGGGGAAATTGAACTAGATACATTAGCACAACAACTAGTTTTGATGGGCTATGAGCGTCAATCTTTAGTTGGAAAACCAGGCGATTTTAGTATTCGGGGCAGTATCGTCGATGTTTATCCGTTGAATTCTGAATACCCTGTAAGAGCAGAATTATTCGATATTGAAATCGATTCTCTCCGTTATTTTGAAGCAGATACCCAACGTTCAGTGGGGGCGATTGAATCGGTGACACTTTCACCAATGACGGATTTAGTATTTTCAAATGAAGACTTGATCTATGGCGAAAAACAACTAACTAACGCATTAGAAAAAAGAATTGCGATAGCCAAAGATACCGCTGAAAAAGAGTTTCTTCAAGATTATTTTGGCCAGTTGACGACTTCTTGGAGCCAAGGAATTCCAACTGATACAGCTCATTACTATACTGATTTTTTATATGAAACAAAAACAACTTTATTGGATTATATACCAGAAGATAGTTTCGTTTTTATTGACGATTATGCGCGAATCTTAGAAGCAGAACGTGAAATCATTCGTGAAGAAAGTGAATGGCAAGTCTTAAAGCTAGAAGAAATGCGTGTCTTTCCTGAGCAAACTTTTGGATTAGAATTTCACGAGCAAGTAAGGAAAATGACTTTTGCGACAACATTTTTTTCGTTGTTCCAAAAAGGAATGGGAAACCTGCGTTTTCAAGCGGTTCATAATTTTCAGTATCGCTCGATGCAGCAATTTTTCGGTCAAATGCCATTACTAAAAACCGAAATGGATCGCTGGCAAAAACAGGATCAGACGGTTGTTGTTTTTGTGCCAACTAGAGAACGGAGTCAAAAAGTCGAAGAACTGTTTCGGGATTTTGATATTTCCAGTGTGACCGCTTCTGCTGATAAATTAATAGAAGGAAAAATTCAAATCGTAGAAGGTTCTTTGCAGTCAGGGTTTGAATTACCTGTCGAAAAAATCGTTGCGATCACTGAAAAAGAAATTTTCCATACTACGACGAAAAAACGAGCACGACGCCAAACCGTTTCCAATGCAGAACGCTTAAAAAGTTATAGTGATTTAAAAAATGGTGACTATGTTGTGCATGCGAATCATGGTATCGGTAAATATATTGGGATGCAAACGTTAGAAGTTGATGGTGTTCATCAAGATTACATCACGATTTTATATCAAAATGATGATAAGTTATTTATCCCAGTTACCCAATTAAACTTGATTCAAAAATTCGTCGCATCCGAAGCGAAATCACCAAAAGTCAATAAATTAGGTGGTAGCGAATGGAGTAAAACCAAACGCAAAGTTTCTTCTAAAATCGAAGATATCGCAGACGATCTGATTCAACTATACGCTTCAAGAGAATCCGAGAAAGGATATGCTTTTCCGCCTGACGATGCTTATCAAAAAGAATTTGAAGATGCCTTTCCATATAGTGAAACAGACGACCAATTACGCAGTACAGCTGAGATCAAACATGATATGGAAAAAACTCGACCGATGGATCGATTGCTGGTTGGGGATGTTGGATACGGAAAAACAGAAGTCGCTTTGCGTGCTGCATTCAAAGCAATCAATAATAATAAACAAGTCGCTTTTCTCGTTCCTACAACAATTTTAGCACAGCAGCACTACGAGACGATGTTGGATCGGTTTGAAGGGTTTCCGGTGGAAGTCGGCTTATTGAGTCGATTTAGAACGAAGAAACAACAAAATGAAACAATCGAAAAAATCAAACATGGACAAGTGGATATTGTTGTTGGAACGCACCGTTTACTTTCGCAAGATGTGAAGTTTAGTGATCTTGGACTTTTAGTGATCGATGAAGAACAACGCTTCGGTGTAAAACACAAAGAACGTTTGAAACAATTAAGAGCACAAGTGGATGTGTTAACCCTAACTGCAACACCGATTCCTAGAACATTGCATATGTCGATGCTAGGCGTTCGAGATCTTTCAGTTATTGAAACGCCACCAGAAAATCGTTATCCGATCCAAACATATGTCATGGAGAATAATCCAGGCGCGATTCGAGAAGCAATCGAACGTGAAATGGCGCGTGATGGACAAGTGTTCTACTTGTACAATCGCGTGGATACCATTGAACAAAAAGTTGAAGAAATTCAAGCGTTAGTTCCAGATGCTAGAATTGCGTACGCACATGGTCAAATGACCGAAGTTCAGCTTGAAAATACTCTGTTTGACTTTATTGAACGCCAATATGACGTGTTGGTTACGACAACGATCATCGAAACCGGTGTAGATATCCCAAATGCGAACACTTTATTTGTGGAAAATGCCGATTATATGGGCTTATCTACACTTTATCAATTGCGTGGTAGAGTCGGACGAAGCAATCGAGTAGCGTATGCTTATTTTATGTATGAGCAACAAAAAATATTAAATGAAGTTAGTGAAAAACGATTAGAAGCAATCAAAGATTTTACTGAACTTGGTTCTGGGTTTAAAATTGCGATGCGAGATTTGTCGATTCGAGGTGCTGGAAATCTCTTAGGCGCCCAACAACATGGCTTTATTGATTCTGTTGGATTTGACATGTATTCACAAATGCTTTCAGAAGCAGTTGCACGTAAACAAGGGAAAAATATTCAAGATCAAAAAACATCTGTGGAAATTGATTTAGGAATTGATGCTTACTTACCAACGACTTATATTTCGGATGAACGTCAAAAAATTGAAATCTATAAACGAATTCGTCAGTTGGAAAATATGGACATGTATGATGAGTTGGAAGCAGATTTACTCGATCGTTTTGGTGAGTATCCAGATGAGGTAGCTCATTTACTAACGACGGGACAAATCAAAATGGATGGAGATCGAGCATTAGTAGAAACAATTCGTAAGAGACAACAAGAAATTACGTTTACGTTGAGTAAAATTGGCACAAAAACATACAATGTAGAACAAATTTTTGAAGCCTTGTCACACACGCAGCTAAAAGCAGATCTTGCAGTAGACAATGAGAAAATGGCAGTTCGTTTAAAAGTGCCTAAAGACATGAAAGAAGCAACTTGGCTACAAGAAGTAGCACTATTTACAAGTGCTTTAAGGCAAGAGAAGTATAAGACTGTAGCAGTTGAGGCAGAGTAAAACAATGAGCTACGAGGGCAAGCTCTTTGGGAAAAATAGAATGTGAAAAAGACGTCACAGTCCAAGTTCTATTTCCCACTCAGAGCTAAATGAGCCTGTAACGCTTTTAAAATAGGAGGTCAACGAATGGCACACAAAGAAATGCGGTCGATGATGCAAGGTGCAGCTATTTTGACGATTGCATCGTTTATTGCCAAAGTACTGAGTGCGGTTTACAGAGTACCTTATCAAAATTTGGTTGGGGACGAAGGTTTCTATGTTTATCAGCAAGTTTACCCAATCTATGGCATTGCGATGACCTTAGGGTTATCTGGACTGCCGCAATTTATTTCAAAAATTGTCGCAGAGCAACCAGATATCAGCAAGCAAAAGAAAATGTTACAACAGCTTTTTCCATTTGTTTTTGTTATTGCGAGTTTGTGTTGGGCGTTTTTCTTTTTGGGAAGTCATGAAATTGCTTTTATGATGGGGGATCATCGATTAGCCTCTTTGATCCAAGTTGTTTCGTTTACATTCTTATTAGTTCCAATACTGTCTTTTTATCGTGGAAATTTCCAGGGGCATTTAATGATGGTTCCAAGCGCCGTTTCACAAGTAACAGAACAAATTGTTCGAGTCGGCGTGATTTTGATTGCAGCGTATTCATTTAGCCGCTTTGGCTGGTCGGTCTATCAGACGGGGACCATTGCAATGGGTGGTGCGTTGTTTGGTGGCATCGTTGCTGTGGGGATTTTATGGTATTATGACAGGAAAATACGGGTAGGAAGTTCGGCGTATCTTACGCAATGGAAAGTTGAAAAAGGTTCTGGGAAATTGTTTGGTCGTTTGGTCATCGAAGGTGGAATTGTATCCTTATATAGTGCCTATTTGATTTTCTACCAATTGATCGATTCTTTTTTAGTCAAAAATTCTTTAGTAGCTGCTGGAATCAGCGATGCTGCTGCGAAAGTTGATAAAGGAGTCTATGATCGTGGACAGCCACTGGTTCAACTAGGTTTAGTTGTGGCACTAGCCTTAAGCTCGAGTTTTCTACCAGCGTTGACAAAATATTTTATGAGCCAAGAAAAGACTCGATTTTTACAAGTCGCTAAACTATTTTTACGCTTAACTACAACGGTTGCTACAGCAGCTTCGATAGGATTAGCCTTGTTGTTGCCATATATAAATTTCGCTTTATTTAAAGATTACAAAGGGAATGGCGTGTTAGGCGTGTATGTTTGTTCGATTGCATTTATGGCAGTCATTCAAGCTTATCAGAGTATTTTACAAAGCCGCAATCAATTTATGACATCGATAGTTTCAGCAGGGATAGGGTTGTTAGTCAAGCTATTTTTAACAAGCTCTTTGACCTATAAATGGGGGACGCTAGGAGCAAGTGTTTCAACAATCGCAGGTTTAATTGCGACCTTATGTTTACTGATCCTATTTTCCAAAAATGAAATCAATCGTTTTATTGTAGAAAATCATTTCTTCCGAAAATTAACAGCGAGTATTGGAACAATGGGGATTGTATTGCTCTGTTACCAAGGAGTTATTGCACTCTTATTAGGGAACATTGAGCATCGTGGACAAGCGTTGATCATCGCCATCGTGGGTGTTTTGATCGGCGGCGCTACATTTATTTTTATGATTATTAAAATACGGTTATTTACAACACGGGAATGGCTAACATTACCGTTTGGAGCGAAAATATTAAGAATGAAGAGGTAAAAATTATGCGCTTAGACAAATTTTTAAAAGTTTCACGTATTATTAAAAGAAGACCTGTAGCGAAAGAAGTTGCAGATAAAGGTCGGATTCAAATCAATGGAATCTTAGCAAAATCATCAAGTAACGTAAAAATTGGTGATCAAGTAAAGATACAATTTGGTAATAAAATCTTAGAAATCGAAGTCCTTGAACTCCGCGATTCGACGAAAAAAGAAGATGCGGAAAAGATGTATCAGATTATTTCAGAGAAAAGAGTCGAAAATAGTGACAATTTAGATTAGACAAGCCTCTTAGATGTTGGTATAATAAGACAGACAAACCAAAAAACGAGTGGAGCGGAAAACATGGGCAATAAGAAAAAAGACATGGAGAAAGTTGCTGCATTAGATAATGAGTATACCAAAGAACAGTATGCCGAGTTTCAAAAACAGCAAAAGCAGTTGATTTTCAGGCGCCGACGTCTGGCAGTAGTTTTTCTCGTGGCGTTTGTGATTTTTATCGTTTCAGGCATCCAGCTAATGAAGGACTATCAACAATTGAGTGTTTTCAAAAAGCAGCAGACAGAAGCTGTAGCTGAATCGGCAGAAGCCGATAAGAAGTTAAAGCGTTTAGAACAGGACGTTGCTCTTCTAAGAGATGAGGATTATGTGGCGAAGTTGGCTCGTAGTCGGTATTATGTCTCTAAAGAAGGCGAACAAATTTACAACATTCCAGAGTTAGGCGGAACGACTAGCTCCAGTAATGAACAAAAAGCATCAGATAGTCAATCACAGTCTCATTCATCTGAAAAACAATCAGGCGAATAGCTGCAGATATAATAGGGTAAATAATAGGAGGAACATTTTTTTTATGTCAATCGAAGTAGGAGCGAAGTTGCCAGGAAAAGTGTCTGGTATCACTAATTTTGGTGCTTTCATCGATCTAGGTGAAGGGAAAACAGGGTTGGTTCACATTAGTGAAGTATCAAATGGATTTGTAAAAGATATCCATGATGTATTAACCGTAGGAGATGAAGTGACAGTAAAGGTTACTTCTGTCGGTGATGACGGTAAAGTAGGCTTATCTATTCGTAAAGCACAAGAACAAGCGGCAGAGCCAAAACGTGAATATCAACGTCGTGATAACAATGAGCATCAAGGGAGTCGCGATCGCGGCGCTCGTCCAGCACCTAAAAAGCAATTTACAAGAGCACAACCAATGAATTCAAAACAAGATTTTGATTCATTGATGAGTTCATTTTTAAAAGATAGTGATGATCGTTTAACTTCTCTAAAACGCAATACAGAAGGTAAGCGTGGCGGACGTGGTGGACGTCGTAACTAACGAATAAATGATTGAAGCTGAGCGAAAGCTCGGCTTTTGTGTTTTGGGCATTTTTTTGAGTAGTCTATAAACGATGAAACAAAGAGGTGAGTAGATGTTTCAAGAATTTTATGATCATTGTAAAAGAAATAAGTACTGGTTGCCATATCAAAAAGTGTTATTGGCTGTTTCAGGTGGAGTCGATTCAATGGTTCTATTAGAATTGATGCAAACTGCCGCACAAAAAGATCACTTAAAATTAGTGGTAGCCCATGTCGACCATCAGTTGCGCTTAGAGTCAAAAGCTGAAGCAGAGTATCTTAAAAGTTATTGCCAACAAAAAGAAATTCCTTATTTTAGTAAAGTATGGGAACGATCAGACAAAACAAAAAACACAGAAGCCCTTGCTCGTGAGTTTCGCTATGATTTTTTTACGAAGCTCATGGAACAAGAAAATATCCCAGTACTTTTAACCGCACACCACAGTGATGACCAAGCTGAGACGATTTTGATGAAACTGACAAGAGGTAGTGCTTTACCGAATTTAGTCGGAATTAGAGCAACACAATCATTTGGAAAAGGCAAATTGACTCGTCCTTTATTAATTTTTTCCAAAGAACGATTGGAACAGTTCGCTAAAGAGTCAACAATTGTGTATTTTGAAGATAGCTCAAATCGCAGTGAGGCATACATGCGGAATCGTTTCAGGCATCAAGTGGTTCCAATCTTAAAAAAAGAAAATCAAAAATTTTTGCAGCATATGGCTGATTTTAGTGAACAAATCGCCTTAGCGGACGAGATTATTCAGTTGGTTATAGAACCAAAGTATGACAGTTGGGTGGTAAAAACAACAGAAGGTTGGCTTGTTCAATTGACGGAATTGAAACAAGAAAAAAGAAGTGTCCAGATATTTTTCTTGATGACCTTGTTTCAACGAACAATTGTCCCAAAAGGTGTAACCATCAACCGACTGCAGATTGATCAGCTTCTTTTATTGCTGGATCAACCCGCTCCACAGTTGTCTATGGATTTGGAATATGGGTGGCAAGTTGTGAAAGAGTATAACACCTTCCATCTGAAAAAAAGCGAATTAACCCATGAAGCAAAATCGTTTCATTTAAATGTAAACGACCACGTCTTCCTCTCTGAAACTGAATGGCTGGGTTTAGAAACGGCAGAGAAAAAAATCGTACTACCTGAAAAAGTAAAAGAATGGTCCGATTATTCATTGCTTATAAGTGGACAAACACCATTACCATTGACGATTCGTCATCGGAAAAATGGAGACAGAATCTCGTTAACACCGAACCTCACCAAAAGGCTAAACCGACTTTTTATTGATCAAAAAGTGCCCAATTTAATTAGAGAACGTGCGTGGGTCATTCATTCAGCGGAGGATCAGATTATCTGGGTTCCTCAATTCGCAAATTCATATTTGAGTATTCCTAAAGAAACTGATAAAATACTCTACAGGCTCCTTTATAAAATAAAAGAGTAACAACTGAAAAATACTTTTATTCAAAGAAGCAAAATAACATAAAATAATAACTAAAGACCTTAAAGGGAAAGGAGAGCCGTTTCTCTGGTGAATGGATTCGCTTAGAAGCAAAGGACATCGAACCTTAAAGGAAAAAGGAGAATAATATGTTAGAGAACGATATTAAACATGTTTTGATCACGAAAGAACAAATTCTTGAAAAATCAACTGAACTTGGCAAACAACTAACAGAAGATTACCAAGGGAAAAATCCTTTAGTAATTGGTATTTTAAAAGGTGCAATACCTTTCATGGCAGATATCACACGCTGTATCGATACTCATTTAGAAATGGATTTTATGGCTGTATCTAGCTATGGAAATGCAACGGTATCCTCAGGAGAAGTGAAAATCATCAAAGATTTGGATACAAATGTTGAAGGACGTGATATCCTGATCGTAGAAGATATTATCGACAGCGGACGCACGCTAGCCTACCTAGTTGACCTTTTCAAGTACAGAAAAGCAGCTTCTGTTAAAATCGTCACGTTATTGGATAAACCAGAAGGACGTGTAGTTGATATCGTCGCAGATTATGTGGGCTTTGATGTGCCAAATGAATTTGTTGTAGGGTATGGTTTGGATTATGCAGAAGCTTACCGCAATCTACCTTATGTAGGCGTATTGAAACCTGAAATCTACGAATCAAATTAATATCTCTCTTAGATTTAGTTATGTTACAATGTAAAGGTCAGAATTGATAAAAAATAAAACGTAAAATTAAATTACGCGCATTAGTCAAAGGAGGACAGGCATGAATAAAAAGAATAGCGGCATGAAAAATGGCCTATACTATGTATTGCTGATTTTGGCGATGGTCATGGTTGTGTATTTCATTTTTGGAAATAACAATCCCCAGTCACCAGATATCGAATACTCAACATTTAATACCCAGTTAGAAGAGGGGAAAGTCAAAGAACTGACGATCCAACCAACCAATGGTGTATATAAGATCACAGGTCAGTACAAAGAAAAACAAGAAATCAAAAACACTGGGGGTCTTTCTTTATGGGGATCAACAGAAGTTTCCACAAAAGCCTTTACCACAATTGTCTTGCCTAGTGATATAACCTTATCAGGTATCCAAGATATGGCCAAAGACAATAATGTGAAACTTACAGTAAAAGAGCAATCCACAAGTGGTGCTTGGCTGTCCATCTTATTTAGCTTCTTACCAATCGTATTGTTCATCTTCTTATTCTATATGATGATGGGACAACAAGGCGGCGGTGGAGGTGGCGGCGGTCGTGTTATGAACTTTGGTAAATCAAAAGCCAAAGAAGCAGACAAAAAAGCCAACCGCGTGCGCTTCTCTGATGTAGCAGGAGCGGAAGAAGAAAAACAAGAATTAGTCGAAGTGGTTGAGTTCTTAAAAGATCCACGACGTTTCGTTGAATTAGGTGCTCGTATTCCAGCGGGTGTTCTTTTAGAAGGACCTCCAGGAACAGGTAAAACATTACTTGCTAAAGCTGTTGCCGGTGAAGCTGGCGTACCTTTTTATTCCATCTCAGGTTCAGACTTCGTTGAAATGTTTGTCGGTGTCGGTGCAAGCCGTGTTCGTGACTTATTTGAAACAGCTAAGAAAAATGCACCAGCAATCATCTTCATCGATGAAATCGATGCAGTTGGTCGTCAACGTGGCGCTGGTATGGGTGGAGGACACGATGAACGTGAACAAACCCTAAACCAATTACTGGTTGAAATGGATGGATTTGATGGTAATGAAGGTGTTATCGTCGTTGCAGCAACCAACCGTTCAGACGTGCTAGACCCAGCTTTACTTCGTCCAGGGCGTTTTGACCGTCAAATTTTAGTTGGCCGTCCAGATGTTAAAGGGCGTGAAGCGATTCTTAAAGTTCATGCACGTAACAAACCATTAGCTGACGATGTTGATTTGAAAGTCGTGGCACAACAAACACCAGGTTTTGCTGGTGCAGATTTAGAAAACGTCTTAAACGAAGCAGCACTAGTCGCTGCTCGTCGTAATAAGAAGAAAATCGATGCATCCGATGTGGATGAAGCGGAAGATCGCGTTATTGCAGGACCTGCGAAAAAAGATCGTGTTATCAACAAAAAAGAACGCGAAATGGTTGCTTACCATGAAGCTGGACACACAATAGTCGGATTAGTCTTGAGCCGTGCCCGTATCGTGCATAAAGTGACGATCATCCCTCGTGGACGCGCTGGTGGTTACATGATCGCTTTACCAAAAGAAGATCAATTCTTAATGACTAAAGAAGATATGTTTGAACAAATCGTTGGGTTGCTTGGTGGACGTACAGCAGAAGAAATTATTTTCAATGTACAATCAACTGGTGCATCTAATGACTTCGAACAAGCAACAGGGATTGCCCGCAGCATGGTAACTGAATATGGAATGAGCGACAAATTAGGTCCAGTTCAATATGAAGGAAACCACCAAGTTTTTGTTGGCCGCGATTACGGTCAAACAAAAGCGTACTCCGAACAAGTAGCATTTGAAATCGATCAAGAAGTACGTCGTATCTTGATGGAAGCACACGATAAAGCACGTGAAATCATTGAGGCTCATCGTGCACAACACAAACTGATTGCTGAGAAACTATTAGAGTATGAAACGTTAGATGCTCGTAGTATCAAATCATTGTTTGAAGAAGGTGTTATGCCTCAAGACGTTATCGATAGCCAATTCCCTAGCGAAAAAGCTCAAACGTTTGAAGAAGCAAAACGTGCACTAGAAGAAAAAGATGCACAAAGACAAGCCGAAGAAAAACAAGATTTTGAAGAAGCAAAACAAGAATTAAACGACGAAACGGAAGAAGTAAAAGCGGACAGCGAAAAAACAGAAGAAAAAGTTCAATTAGAAGTAAAATCTGATGATGAACATAAAAATGATTCTGAATATGACCGTAACAACTTTGATGATCGTTACAAATAAAACACGTAGAGCATCCTTTAAATAGGGTGCTCTTTTTTAAGCTGGAATTATTTAGTTGAAAAAATAATCAATTCCTAGTATTATCGGGTAATGAGTTAGAAAAGTACCAAGTGAGAAGAGGGAAATAAAAATGGAAGATTACTTAGTAAAAGCATTATGTTATGAAGGATCGATTCGCGCTTATGCAGTTTGCGCAACTAATACAATTTCAGAAGCACAAAAACGCCATGACACATGGAGCTCGTCCACCGCTGCATTAGGTAGAACAATGGTTGGCGCTTTACTACTTGGCGCAACATTAAAAGGTGAAGACAAATTAACGGTTAAAGTTCAGGGGAATGGACCAGCTGGTAGTATTGTTGTGGATAGTGATGGTAGCGGAAATACTAAAGGATACATAAAAAATCCTCACGTGAGCTTAACGTTAAACGAGAGCGGTAAGATCGATGTTCGTGGAGCTGTCGGAACAGAAGGTATTTTTACGGTGATAAAAGATTTAGGATTGAAAGAAACATTTTCAGGACAAACACCAATCGTTTCTGGCGAAATTGGAGAGGATTTTACTTACTTCATGGCCGTTTCAGAGCAGATTCCATCAGCGATTGGTTTAAGTGTTTTAGTCGATACAGATGAAAGTGTCAAAGCAGCCGGTGGATTTATGATTCAAGTCATGCCTGGAGCAGATGAAAAAACGATTGATTTTATAGAACAACGTTTACAAGAAGTACCGATGATATCTCGTTTGATCGATGAAGGTGAGTCACCTGAGGGAATATTAGAACGACTACTTGGTAAAGATCAAATCGAAATCTTAGAAAAAATGCCTGTACAATTCAACTGTAACTGCTCGAAAGAAAAATTTGGTACAGCGATCATTGCAGTCGGTTTAGATGAAATTAATGCCATGATTGAAGAAGACCATGGGGCAGAAGCGGTTTGCCAATTTTGCGGTGATAAATATCATTATAGTGAAGACGATCTAATTGAATTAAGAGATGAAGCAATCAAAAATACCCGTGAAAAATAGGAGCGTATCCTTATGTGGAAAATAGGAAATATCGAAATTCCAAATCGTGTCGTTGTAGCACCTATGGCTGGCATCAGCAACGCTGCGTTTCGCGTGACGGTCAAAGAATTTGGTGCAGGACTTGTTGTCTGCGAAATGATTAGCGATAAAGGAATCCAGCAAAGAAACCAAAAAACGTTAGATATGCTCTATATAGATGAGCGAGAATATCCATTAAGTGTGCAAATTTTCGGTGGAGATAAAGAGAACTTAGTTGAAGCGGCAAAGTTTGTTGAAGAAAATACTAAAGCTGCCATTATCGATATCAATATGGGATGTCCAGTAAATAAAGTAATTAAGGCAGAAGCAGGAGCTAAATGGCTTTTAGACCCGAATAAAGTCTATGAGATGGTTGAGGCGGTCTCCTCTGCTGTAGATTTACCAGTTACCGTCAAAATGAGAACTGGTTGGGATGAAGATCACTTATTTGCTGTAGAAAATGCACTGGCTGCAGAAAAAGCCGGAGCGTCTGCCATCGCTATGCATGGGCGTACTAGAGTTCAAATGTACGAAGGACAAGCAAATTGGGATATTTTAAAAGAAGTGAAACAACATCTAACCATTCCCTTCATGGGAAATGGTGATGTACGTACACCAGAAGATGCTAAACGTATGTTGGAACATGTTGGTGCAGATGGTGTGATGATCGGTAGAGCCGCTTTAGGAAATCCGTGGATGATCCAACGGACAAAACATTATTTAGAAACAGGAGAACTTATGCCTGAACCAGCGCCACACGAAAAAATCGAAACAGCCAAAGTTCATTTGCAACGTTTAGTAGAATTAAAAGGTGAAAAAATCGCCACCAGAGAGTTTCGTCAGCACGCTTCCTACTATCTAAAAGGAATTCCTCGTGCGGCTAAAGTAAAAGTAGCAATCAATCAAGCAGAGACTCAACAAGTGATGATTGACTTGTTAGATGCTTTCGAGGAAAAAGCAGAAAAACATGCAGAAAAAGAAACAATCTAATAAAAAAAGCAGGCTGAAACAGAAATACGGCTTGCTTTTTTTTGTTTCAATGTGGCATTATAGGGGTATGTGATTTCAGAATGGAGGAAATACAGTGGCAGATGAACAACAAGCGCACCTAGAGGATTTAAACGATCAAATGCTTGTGCGTCGTGAAAAAATGGAAAACTTACGTGAAGAAGGGATCGATCCTTTTGGTAAACGTTTTGACCGGACACATAATTCAAAAGAATTACATGAACAATTTGACCAATACTCAAAAGAAGAATTGAATGAAAAAGATTTATCAGCAAGTGTAGCTGGTCGAATGATGACAAAACGCGGCAAAGGAAAAGCAGGATTTGCGCATTTGCAAGATCGTGAAAGTCAAATTCAACTCTATGTGCGGAAAGACCAAGTAGGCGATGAAGCGTACGAAATCTTTAAACACGCAGATTTAGGTGATTTCTTTGGTGTGACTGGACAAATTATGAAAACTGATACAGGCGAAGTGACGATTAAAGCAAAAACAATCGTATTATTGACGAAAGCCTTGCGCCCTTTACCAGATAAATACCACGGTTTAACAAATATCGAACAACGTTACCGTCAACGCTACTTAGACTTGATTAGTAATAAAGACAGTTTCGATCGTTTCATGAAACGTAGTCAAATTATTAGTGAGATTCGCCGCTATCTCGATAGTAACGGTTATGTGGAAGTAGAAACACCTGTTTTGCACAATGATGCTGGTGGAGCGCTGCACGTCCGTTTATCACACATCATAATGCACTGGATATAGATCTATATTTGCGAATTGCTTTAGAGTTACATCTGAAGCGTTTGATTGTCGGTGGCATGGAAAAAGTTTATGAAATCGGTCGAGTATTTCGTAATGAAGGAATCGATACAACACATAATCCAGAATTTACAATGCTAGAAGCTTATACAGCGTATACTGATTACAAAGATGTAATGGATTTAACTGAAGGTATTATTCGGAATGCTGCAGAAAAAGTATTGGGAACAACAACTATCACATATGATGGTCAAGAAGTTGATCTAGGTTCTGAGTTTAAACGTGTGCACATGGCAGATGCAATCAAAGAACAAACCGGTGTAGATTTCTGGCAGGAAATGACTGTTGATGAAGCGCGCGCTTTAGCGAAAGAACATAATGTAGAAATCAATAATAATATGGCAGTTGGTCATATTTTAAATGAATTCTTTGAAACGTTTGTTGAAGAAACGCTTCAACAACCAACATTTGTCTATGGGCATCCAGTAGAAGTATCTCCTTTAGCGAAGAAAAATCCAGAAGATGGTCGCTTTACCGATCGCTTTGAACTATTTATAGTAGGAAAAGAATTTGCTAATGCATTTACTGAGTTGAATGACCCAATTGATCAACGTGAACGTTTTGAGGACCAAGAAAAAGAACGTGAACAAGGAAATGATGAGGCGCACGGTGTGGATGAAGACTTCATTGAAGCTCTAGAATACGGATTGCCACCAACCGGCGGATTAGGTATTGGGATAGATCGTTTAGTTATGCTCTTAACGGATGCTCAATCAATACGTGACGTCTTGCTATTCCCAACAATGAGATAAAATTTTAAAAGAAGAGATTATTTATCGATAATCTCCTCTTTTTTATTTACTGAAAAATAGTGTATGTGCTCCTCGTATCATGCAATTTAGATGATTAGAAACGAACAATAAAGAACAAAAGTAATAAAACAATCGGGAACCGAAAAAACTTTAAAAAAAGCGCAAATTTTAGTTGACCTAAGCCTATAATCTTGGTATATTATATCTTGTCGCAAGGCACTGATGAAACACGCCGAACGATGAGCATAATATAACAACTTAAAGTTTAAAAAAACTTTGAGAATCAGGAAAAAAAGTTGTTGACAAACAATAAGTAACCTGATAAACTAATGAAGTTGTCGCAAGAACTAAAGACGACGAACAAGAAATAGAATAACATTTCAAGTCCTAAAAAAACTTGAAAAATCAGGAAGAAAGTTGTTGACAAATAACAAACAACCTGGTAAACTAATGAAGTTGTCACGAAACATCCGATAACATCAAGCAGAAAAAAACTTTGAAACTTTTTTAAAAAAGTGTTGACATCGAATCGAAGATTTGGTATGATATAAAAGTTGCTGCGAGGTAATACAGTAGACCTTTGAAAACTGAACAAAGTAAGACGAACCAAATGTGTAGGTTGTTTTTACAACGGTAAAAGCAAACAACAATTTTAACAAAGCGAAGCAATATGCTAGCAAACAAATGAGCTTAACAATCTTCGGATTGTGTTCAACTTTTATTATGAGAGTTTGATCCTGGCTCAGGACGAACGCTGGCGGCGTGCCTAATACATGCAAGTCGAACGCTTCTTTTCTACCGAGTGCTTGCACTCATTTGAAAAGAGGAGTGGCGGACGGGTGAGTAACACGTGGGTAACCTACCCATCAGAGGGGGATAACACTTGGAAACAGGTGCTAATACCGCATAATAATCGACACCGCATGGTGGCGATTTGAAAGACGCTTTCGGGTGTCGCTGATGGATGGACCCGCGGTGCATTAGCTAGTTGGTGAGGTAACGGCTCACCAAGGCCATGATGCATAGCCGACCTGAGAGGGTGATCGGCCACACTGGGACTGAGACACGGCCCAGACTCCTACGGGAGGCAGCAGTAGGGAATCTTCGGCAATGGACGAAAGTCTGACCGAGCAACGCCGCGTGAGTGAAGAAGGTTTTCGGATCGTAAAACTCTGTTGTTAGAGAAGAACAAGTAGGAGAGTAACTGCTCTTACCTTGACGGTATCTAACCAGAAAGCCACGGCTAACTACGTGCCAGCAGCCGCGGTAATACGTAGGTGGCAAGCGTTGTCCGGATTTATTGGGCGTAAAGCGAGCGCAGGCGGTTTCTTAAGTCTGATGTGAAAGCCCCCGGCTCAACCGGGGAGGGTCATTGGAAACTGGGAGACTTGAGTGCAGAAGAGGAGAGTGGAATTCCATGTGTAGCGGTGAAATGCGTAGATATATGGAGGAACACCAGTGGCGAAGGCGACTCTCTGGTCTGTAACTGACGCTGAGGCTCGAAAGCGTGGGGAGCAAACAGGATTAGATACCCTGGTAGTCCACGCCGTAAACGATGAGTGCTAAGTGTTGGAGGGTTTCCGCCCTTCAGTGCTGCGAGCTAACGCATTAAGCACTCCGCCTGGGGAGTACGACCGCAAGGTTGAAACTCAAAGGAATTGACGGGGGCCCGCACAAGCGGTGGAGCATGTGGTTTAATTCGAAGCAACGCGAAGAACCTTACCAGGTCTTGACATCCTTTGACCACTCTAGAGATAGAGCTTTCCCTTCGGGGACAAAGTGACAGGTGGTGCATGGTTGTCGTCAGCTCGTGTCGTGAGATGTTGGGTTAAGTCCCGCAACGAGCGCAACCCTTATTGTTAGTTGCCATCATTCAGTTGGGCACTCTAGCGAGACTGCCGGTGACAAACCGGAGGAAGGTGGGGATGACGTCAAATCATCATGCCCCTTATGACCTGGGCTACACACGTGCTACAATGGGAAGTACAACGAGTCGCTAGGCCGCGAGGTCATGCAAATCTCTTAAAGCTTCTCTCAGTTCGGATTGTAGGCTGCAACTCGCCTACATGAAGCCGGAATCGCTAGTAATCGCGGATCAGCACGCCGCGGTGAATACGTTCCCGGGCCTTGTACACACCGCCCGTCACACCACGAAAGTTTGTAACACCCGAAGTCGGTGAGGTAACCCTTGTGGAGCCAGCCGCCTAAGGTGGGATAGATGATTGGGGTGAAGTCGTAACAAGGTAGCCGTATCGGAAGGTGCGGCTGGATCACCTCCTTTCTAAGGAATATTACGGAAACTTACACATTCGTCGACACTTTGTTCAGTTTTGAGAGGTTTACTCTTATAAATAGAAGTTAATCATTGGATTTTCTTCCTTATTATATGATTCTCTCAAATGAATTGTTCATTGAAAACTGGATATTGAAGTAAAAAGTAATCAAAACAAACCGAGAACACCGCGTTGAATGAGTTTTTTAAGTAAAATAGTTCGAAGCTTATTTTATTGGTGACGCCTCTATCGCTAGAGAAACGAACCAAACAATTGACCGTAAGGTCATCAGGTTAAGTGAATAAGGGCGCACGGTGGATGCCTTGGCATTAGGAGCCGATGAAGGACGGGACTAACACCGATATGCTTTGGGGAGCTGTAAGTGAGCTATGATCCAGAGATTTCCGAATGGGGAAACCCAGCATCTTTTATAGGATGTTACTTTCCAGTGAATACATAGCTGGTTAGAGGTAGACGCAGAGAACTGAAACATCTAAGTACCTGCAGGAAGAGAAAGAAAATTCGATTCCCTGAGTAGCGGCGAGCGAAACGGGAAGAGCCCAAACCAACAAGCTTGCTTGTTGGGGTTGTAGGACTCCGATGTGGTAGTCTGTCAAGATAGTCGAAGAACCTGGAAAGGTTCGCCAAAGTGGGTAATAGCCCCGTAGACGAAATGTTGGCAACACCTAGGAGTATCCTGAGTACGGCGGAACACGAGAAATTCCGTCGGAATCCGCGGGGACCATCCCGCAAGGCTAAATACTCCCTAATGACCGATAGTGAACCAGTACCGTGAGGGAAAGGTGAAAAGCACCCCGGAAGGGGAGTGAAATAGATCCTGAAACCGTGTGCCTACAACAAGTCAAAGCCCGTTAATGGGTGATGGCGTGCCTTTTGTAGAATGAACCGGCGAGTTACGATTGCATGCGAGGTTAAGGTGAAGAGCCGGAGCCGCAGCGAAAGCGAGTCTGAATAGGGCGAATGAGTATGTAGTCGTAGACCCGAAACCATGTGATCTACCCATGGCCAGGTTGAAGGTGTGGTAAAACGCACTGGAGGACCGAACCCACGTACGTTGAAAAGTGCGGGGATGAGCTGTGGGTAGCGGAGAAATTCCAAACGAACTTGGAGATAGCTGGTTCTCTCCGAAATAGCTTTAGGGCTAGCCTCGGAATTAAGAATGATGGAGGTAGAGCACTGTTTGGACTAGGGGCCCATCTCGGGTTACCGAATTCAGATAAACTCCGAATGCCATTCATTTATATCCGGGAGTCAGACTGCGAGTGATAAGATCCGTAGTCGAAAGGGAAACAGCCCAGACCACCAGCTAAGGTCCCAAAATATATGTTAAGTGGAAAAGGATGTGGGGTTGCACAGACAACTAGGATGTTGGCTCAGAAGCAGCCACCATTTAAAGAGTGCGTAATAGCTCACTAGTCGAGTGACCCTGCGCCGAAAATGTACCGGGGCTAAACATATTACCGAAGCTGTGGATTACACCTCTGGTGTAATGGTAGGAGAGCGTTTTAAGGGCGTTGAAGGTCGATCGTGAGGACGGCTGGAGCGCTTAGAAGTGAGAATGCCGGTATGAGTAGCGAAAGACGGGTGAGAATCCCGTCCACCGTATGACTAAGGTTTCCTGGGGAAGGCTCGTCCGCCCAGGGTTAGTCGGGACCTAAGCCGAGGCCGATAGGCGTAGGCGATGGACAACAGGTTGATATTCCTGTACCAGTTGTTTTTGTTTGAGCAATGGAGGGACGCAGGAGGCTAAGGAATGCATGCGACTGGAAGTGCATGTCCAAGCAGTAAGTCTTGAGTAGAGTCAAATGCTTTACTCTATACGGATAAGCTGTGATGGGGAGGGAAATAATAGTACCGAAGTTCCTGATGTCACACTGTCAAGAAAAGCTTCTAGTGAGAAAACAACTGCCCGTACCGTAAACCGACACAGGTAGTCGAGGAGAGTATCCTAAGGTGAGCGAGCGAACTCTCGTTAAGGAACTCGGCAAAATGACCCCGTAACTTCGGGAGAAGGGGTGCTGACTTCGGTCAGCCGCAGTGAATAGGCCCAAGCGACTGTTTATCAAAAACACAGGTCTCTGCAAAATCGAAAGATGAAGTATAGGGGCTGACGCCTGCCCGGTGCTGGAAGGTTAAGAGGATGGGTTAGCTTCGGCGAAGCTCAGAATTGAAGCCCCAGTAAACGGCGGCCGTAACTATAACGGTCCTAAGGTAGCGAAATTCCTTGTCGGGTAAGTTCCGACCCGCACGAAAGGCGTAACGATTTGGGCACTGTCTCAACGAGAGACTCGGTGAAATTTTAGTACCTGTGAAGATGCAGGTTACCCGCGACAGGACGGAAAGACCCCATGGAGCTTTACTGTAGCTTGATATTGAGTGTTTGTACCACATGTACAGGATAGGTAGGAGCCGATGAACCCGGAACGCTAGTTTCGGTGGAGGCGCTGGTGGGATACTACCCTTGTGTTATGAACCCTCTAACCCGCACCACTTATCGTGGTGGGAGACAGTGTCAGGTGGGCAGTTTGACTGGGGCGGTCGCCTCCTAAAGAGTAACGGAGGCGCCCAAAGGTTCCCTCAGAATGGTTGGAAATCATTCGCAGAGTGTAAAGGCAGAAGGGAGCTTGACTGCGAGACTTACAAGTCGAGCAGGGACGAAAGTCGGGCTTAGTGATCCGGTGGTTCCGCATGGAAGGGCCATCGCTCAACGGATAAAAGCTACCCTGGGGATAACAGGCTTATCTCCCCCAAGAGTCCACATCGACGGGGAGGTTTGGCACCTCGATGTCGGCTCGTCGCATCCTGGGGCTGTAGTCGGTCCCAAGGGTTGGGCTGTTCGCCCATTAAAGCGGCACGCGAGCTGGGTTCAGAACGTCGTGAGACAGTTCGGTCCCTATCCGTCGCGGGCGTTGGAAATTTGAGAGGAGCTGTCCTTAGTACGAGAGGACCGGGATGGACTTACCGCTGGTGTACCAGTTGTTCTGCCAAGGGCATTGCTGGGTAGCTATGTAGGGAAGGGATAAACGCTGAAAGCATCTAAGTGTGAAGCCCACCTCAAGATGAGATTTCCCATTTCTTTAAGAAAGTAAGACCCCTGAGAGATGATCAGGTAGATAGGTTGGAAGTGGAAGTGCAGTGATGTACGGAGCGGACCAATACTAATCGGTCGAGGACTTAACCAAAGAAACGAAATAAAAAAGAGTTTCGGAATGTTTGATTACTACTTCAATCCAGTTTTGAGTGAATAATCACTCAACTAAATAGCAACAACACCCAGTGTGGTGGCGATAGCGAGAAGGATACACCTGTTCCCATGCCGAACACAGAAGTTAAGCTTCTTAGCGCCGATTGTAGTGAAGGGTTTCCCTTTGTGAGAGTAGGACGTCGCCACGCTAAAGTGTTGTCTTGGAGGTTTAGCTCAGCTGGGAGAGCACCTGCCTTACAAGCAGGGGGTCGGCGGTTCGATCCCGTCAACCTCCATTTTTTGAGCCGTTAGCTCAGTTGGTAGAGCATCTGACTTTTAATCAGAGGGTCGCAGGTTCGAGCCCTGCACGGCTCATAGAAATATTTTGCGGGTGTGGCGGAATTGGCAGACGCACTAGATTTAGGATCTAGCGCCTTACGGCGTGGGGGTTCAAGTCCCTTCACCCGCATTTTTAGTCTCGTTTTATAACTAGGCGATTATAACGCCGGCTTAGCTCAGTTGGTAGAGCATCTGATTTGTAATCAGAGGGTCGAGGGTTCAAATCCTTTAGCCGGCATCCAGACTGCGGAAATAGCTCAGTGGTAGAGCACCACCTTGCCAAGGTGGGGGTCGCGGGTTCGAACCCCGTTTTCCGCTTAGCCTTTTCAAAACGCCGGGGTGGCGGAACTGGCAGACGCACAGGACTTAAAATCCTGCGGTGAGTGATCACCGTACCGGTTCGATTCCGGTCCTCGGCATTGCTTTGAAGCACTATGAATGGCAATTCTAAAATTGACAGAATAGATGTGACAAGTACGAAGCAGATGAACACATCTGACTTTGATCCTTGCTTTAGCACCCATAGCTCAACTGGATAGAGTGCTTGACTACGAATCAAGAGGTTAGGGGTTCGACTCCCTTTGGGTGCATTATAGCTACGGGAAGTAGCTCAGCTTGGTAGAGCACTTGGTTTGGGACCAAGGGGTCGCAGGTTCGAATCCTGTCTTCCCGATTTTATTTTTGTGGGGCCTTAGCTCAGATGGGAGAGCGCCTGCTTTGCACGCAGGAGGTCAGCGGTTCGATCCCGCTAGGCTCCATTAGTACTTTATTATTTTCGCGGTGTAGCTCAGCTGGCTAGAGCGTCCGGTTCATACCCGGGAGGTCGGGGGTTCGATCCCCTTCGCCGCGATTTTTTTAAGAGCCAAGGACCTTTAGCTCAGTTGGTTAGAGCAGACGGCTCATAACCGTCCGGTCGTAGGTTCGAGTCCTACAAGGTCCATTGTAGTGACGATTTGAATAGTAGTATTTTTTATTTCGGAGGATTACCCAAGTCCGGCTGAAGGGAACGGTCTTGAAAACCGTCAGGCGGGTAAAACCGTGCAAGGGTTCGAATCCCTTATCCTCCTTTGCTAAGAATCACAATGCTTTAGCGTTGATGATGAATTAGTACATGTTAACACCTTTCTATAGTCAATAGGGACTATAATTATCGCGGGGTGGAGCAGTCAGGTAGCTCGTCGGGCTCATAACCCGAAGGTCGTAGGTTCAAATCCTGCCCCCGCAATTGCTTTTAAATATAAAAGCATAGTAACATAAAGTGATGCAATACAGTTACATTGGTTTGGTAGTTCAGCTGGTTAGAATGCCTGCCTGTCACGCAGGAGGTCGCGGGTTCGAGTCCCGTCCAGACCGTTTTAAAGTATTGCGGGTGTAGTTTAGTGGTAAAACCACAGCCTTCCAAGCTGTTGTCGCGAGTTCGATTCTCGTCACCCGCTTTATGGGCCTATAGCTCAGCTGGTTAGAGCGCACGCCTGATAAGCGTGAGGTCGATGGTTCGAGTCCATTTAGGCCCATTTTTTAAATTATTTTCTTGGGGAAGTACTCAAGTGGCTGAAGAGGCGCCCCTGCTAAGGGTGTAGGTCGGGAAACCGGCGCGAGGGTTCAAATCCCTCCTTCTCCGTTTCATAGCGGCCCGTTGGTCAAGCGGTTAAGACACCGCCCTTTCACGGCGGTATCACGGGTTCGATTCCCGTACGGGTCATTTTTTAATATTTATTTCGGAGGATTACCCAAGTCCGGCTGAAGGGAACGGTCTTGAAAACCGTCAGGCGGGTAAAACCGTGCAAGGGTTCGAATCCCTTATCCTCCTTTGCTAAGAATCACAATGCTTTAGCGTTGATGATGAATTAGTACATGTTAACACCTTTCTATAGTCAATAGGGACTATAATTATCGCGGGGTGGAGCAGTCAGGTAGCTCGTCGGGCTCATAACCCGAAGGTCGTAGGTTCAAATCCTGCCCCCGCAATTGCTTTTAAATATAAAAGCATAGTAACATAAAGTGATGCAATACAGTTACATTGGTTTGGTAGTTCAGCTGGTTAGAATGCCTGCCTGTCACGCAGGAGGTCGCGGGTTCGAGTCCCGTCCAGACCGTTTTATAATTTTTGGCGCAGTAGCTCAGTTGGTAGAGCAACGGATTGAAGCTCCGTGTGTCGGCAGTTCGATTCTGTCTTGCGCCATTTGAAAGAAGAAACATGCGGGTGTAGTTTAGTGGTAAAACCACAGCCTTCCAAGCTGTTGTCGCGAGTTCGATTCTCGTCACCCGCTTTTTTTCTTTAAGGGCCTATAGCTCAGCTGGTTAGAGCGCACGCCTGATAAGCGTGAGGTCGATGGTTCGAGTCCATTTAGGCCCATAATTTTAAAAGGCCCGTTGGTCAAGCGGTTAAGACACCGCCCTTTCACGGCGGTATCACGGGTTCGATTCCCGTACGGGTCATGTCTATTGAAGCATTTTGCTATGTGCATAATGTTTTTTTTATTTATAAAATATTTTTATGAAAACGTTGACATTGTTATTACTATAAGGTATTCTATGTTTGTACACAACAAGTGAATATCTGGATAGTGATTGTTTAAATACAAGCTAAACCTAATTTTTCTAAATAAGAAGAGTCTCTTCTTATTTAGAAAGGTTGGGTTTTTCTTTTTATACAATCAAAGGAGTTGGCGTTATGAAAGGAGCGAAAAAATGATTATTCAAAAAATTTTGAATAATAATGTTGTGATTACGTTGGATGTGAATGAACAAGAACAAATTGTGATGGGACGTGGTATTGCATTTAAAAGAAAAATAGGAGACTTTATTGCAGAAGAACAGGTAGATCAAGTGTTTCGTTTAGCAAATCAGGATACAGCATTAAAATTTCAAGAGTTACTGGGAGAGTTGCCATTGGAAGTGATGCAGCTATCTGATGACATTATTAAATATGCAAAAACAAAACTTGGTCCGAAGTTAAATGACACGATTTTTATTTCTTTAACAGATCATCTTCATACAGCCTTGGAACGGATGCGACTAGGAATTGAAGTGAAAAATTTTTTATTATGGGACATCAAGCGTTTCTTTTCAGATGAATATTTTATTGGAAATAAAGCTGTTGAAATGGTTAAAGAAAAATTCGATGTGCAGCTACCGGAAGATGAAGCTGGATTCATTGCGCTACATCTTGTTAATGCTGAAATGGATGAAGAAGTTGGCAATGTTTACGAATTAACAAAAATTATGCAGGAGATCACGAATATCGTTAAATATCATTTTAAAATTACTTTCAATGAAGATTCCGTTTATTTTTATCGTTTTAGTACTCATTTAAAATTTTTTGCTTATCGTTTATTAAATCATAAAGAATTTCGTGATGAAGATGATGGAGAATTATATGAAGTAATCAAAAAAAAGTATCGTAATGCATATAATTGTGTGAATAAAATTGCTGATTTTTTGACTGAACGTTATTCTTATACTGTTTCAAAGGAAGAAAAGATGTATTTGATCATTCATATTGCACGTGTAATACAAACCAATAGTTAGCGAGATTATTAAATATTGATAGATCAGTAATAGGATGAAAGGTGGATAGAAGTAGCGGTTCGGCAAGACCCTTGGATAGTGACATTAAGTTGGCTAAACCTTCAAAAGTAATGTAGTAAAAAACTAAACTTTGGAGGAATAAAAAATGGGAAAATATCATGATTTAGCAGAGAAAATTGTTAACAATGTAGGCGGAAAGGAAAACATCAATAGCTTGACACATTGTATTACACGCTTACGTTTTAAATTGAAAGACGAATCAAAAGCAAATGACGAAGTGTTAAAAAACATGGACGGTGTCGTTACTGTAATGAAAAGCGGTGGACAATATCAAGTAGTAATTGGGAACCATGTCCCAGCTGTGTATGAGGATGTTGTAAGTATTGCTGGAATTTCAGCAGATGCAGAACAAGAATCATCTGGTGGTAATTTATTCAATCGTTTAATTGATATTTTAAGTGGCTGTTTTCAACCATTTCTGGGCGCATTAGCGCTGCTGGTATGGTAAAAGGACTAAATGCTTTACTTGTTTTCTTGAAACTATATTCAGCTACATCTGGAACGTATACGATGTTAAATGGTATTGGTGATGCAATTTTCTATTTCATGCCAGTGATCCTAGGGTATACCGCAGCTAGAAAATTCAATTTAAATCCAATGGTGGGAATTGTTATTGGAGCAGCTCTTTGTTATCCAACGGTTCAAGGAAGCGCATTACAAGCAGCTTTTGAAACAACCGCAGGTTCAGGTGCAACAGCACCCTATAGTTTGTTAGGGTTACCTGCTTATGACACGTTTTTAGGTATTCCGTGGGTAGGTGCTGGTTACACAAGTAGTGTTGTACCGATTATTTTTATTGTTGCATTTGCAGCTCAAATTCAAAAACTCTTCAAGAAAATTATTCCTGAAGTGGTTCAAACGTTCTTGGTACCATTCTTTGTATTATTAATTGCATTACCGATTGGTTTTTTAGTGATTGGACCAATCATCAGTATGTTAACAGATTTACTAAGTGCAGGTTTCCAAGCTTTGATGGGCTTCTCTCCAGCATTGTACGGTGTGATTCTAGGTTTCTTCTGGCAAGTACTGGTTATTTTTGGTTTGCATTGGAGTGTTGTACCACTTGCAATCATGCAAATTACCCAAGAAGGGGCGAGCCAGGTACTAGTAGGTTCTTTTGCGGCAAGTTTTGCTCAAACAGCAGTTGTTATGGCAATGTTCTTCAAATTAAAAGATGCAAAAATGAAAGCTCTTTGTCCACCAGCAATTATTTCGGGAATCTTTGGTGTAACAGAGCCAGCCATTTATGGTATTACTTTACCTAAAAAAACGCCATTCATTTTTTCAATGATTGGTGCAGCAGTTGGTGGATTATACTTGATGATTAACAGTGTTACTTCTTATACAATGGGTGGATTAGGAATTTTCGGTGTTTTAAACTTTATTAATGGCGATAACGCAAGCGGAATGATTCATTCTTTTGTAGCTATTTTAATTGCTATGGTTATTGGTTTTTCATTAACCTTCTTCTTTTGGAAAGATGATGCTGTAGTAGAAGAAATTACAGAGAACAAAAAAGTACAAAAAGCAATCAAAGAAGCAGTTTTAAGTCCAGTTAAAGGACGTGTTTTACCCTTAAGCAAAGCAAGCGATCAAGCATTTGCGCAAGGAGCTTTAGGAAAAGGTATTTTGATTGAACCTACAGAAGGCGTAGTAAGAGCACCATTTGATGGCACTGTGATGACCCTGTTTCCAACTCTGCACGCAATTGGCTTGATATCTGATCAAGGCATGGAGTTACTGATTCATATTGGAATGGATACCGTTCAACTAGAAGGAAATGGATTTGAAGGGAAAGTAGCACAAGGCGATAAAGTGAAAAAAGGACAAGTGTTAGTCACTTTTGATATTGAAGCGATTCAAGCTGCTGGCTATAGTGTAGAGACACCAGTTATTGTGACAAATACGGATGATTATTTAGATATTGTAGAGACACAAGAACGTGAAGTTACCTCAAATGATACGTTGATTACTGGTTTAACTTAAACATAACAGATAAGAATGAAGCTTGCGGTGAACCTTGATTGGTTTTACTGTAAGCTTTTAAAGAAAGGGATTTTGAAATGGCATTTAGAAAAGATTTTTTATGGGGCGGCGCAACAGCTGCCAATCAATGTGAAGGTGGCTATAAAGAAGGCGGACGTGGGTTAGCGAACGTAGATCTAGCACCTGTTGGACCAGATCGTTTTCCAGTGATCACAGGCGAGAAAAAAATGTTTGCGTTTGATGAGGACCATTTTTACCCAGCTCAAAATGCGATCGATATGTACCATCGTTATAAAGAAGATATTGCACTATTTGGCGAAATGGGTTTTAAGACGTACCGGTTATCGATTGCTTGGAGTCGTATTTTCCCTCTAGGAGACGAAACAGAGCCGAATGAAGAAGGCTTGCAGTTCTATGAGGATTTGTTCAAAGAATGCCGCAAACACAATATAGAGCCCCTTGTAACCATTACGCACTTTGACTGTCCAATGCATTTAGTAGAGAAATATGGCGCATGGCGCAGCCGTGAAATGGTTGGCTTTTATGAGAACTTATGTCACGTGATTTTCAACCGATACAAAGGCTTAGTAAAATATTGGCTGACCTTCAATGAAATCAATATGATTTTACACGCACCGTTTATGGGCGCTGGTCTTTACTTTGAAGAAGGCGAAAACAAAGAACAAGTCAAATATCAAGCGGCTCACCATGAGTTGTTGGCAAGTGCAATCGCAACAAAAATTGCGCATGAAGTCGATCCAGAAAACCAAGTGGGTTGTATGTTAGCGGCAGGCACAAACTATGCCTATACTTGTAAACCAGAAGATGTTTGGGCAGCGAAAAAAGCGGATCGTGAGAATTTCTTCTTTATCGATGTGCAATCTCGTGGGGAATACCCAGCATATGCACTGAAAGAGTTAGAACGTGACGGGATTGTATTACCGATTGAAGAAGGTGATTTGGAACTACTGAAAGAACATACGGTAGACTTTATTTCATTCTCTTACTATTCATCTCGTGTGCAATCAACAGATCCAGCAGTCAATGAAAAAACAGCCGGCAATATTTTCGCTTCAGTGAAAAACCCATATTTAGAAGCAAGTGAATGGGGTTGGCAGATTGATCCGTTAGGATTGCGTGTGACAATGAATGACTTGTACGATCGTTATCAAAAACCATTATTTATTGTTGAAAACGGCTTAGGTGCTGTTGATACACCAGATGAAAATGGCAATGTGATCGATGATTATCGAATCGAGTATTTAGCAGCGCACATCCAAGCGATGAAAGATGCGGTAGAGCTAGATGGCGTCGACTTATTAGGGTACACAACATGGGGCTGTATCGATCTTGTCTCTGCCGGAACAGGCGAAATGAAAAAACGCTATGGTTTTATCTATGTCGACCGCGATAATGAGGGAAATGGGACCTTGAACCGTTCGAAGAAAAAATCATTTGATTGGTACAAAAAAGTGATTGCGACGAATGGAGAAGATCTGAACAACGAATAAAAAAGGAGACAATCAAATGAAAAAGATAGGAAAACTATTAGGGGTTTTCATAGTAAGTATGTTAGTAGTGGCAGGATGTGGTAATGGTAATACTAAAAAAGAGGATACCTCAGTTGCTAAAAAGACACCAGAAGAGTTGACTTTGTATATTGTTCGTCATGGTAAAACAATGCTAAATACAACCGATCGAGTTCAGGGCTGGTCAGATGCAGTTTTAACGAAAGCCGGTGAAGAAGTTGTAAAAGCAGCAGGTGTTGGATTGAAAGCAGTCGATTTCCAAAATGCCTATAGTAGTGACAGTGGTCGTGCGATTCAAACGGCAAATCTAATCATAAAAGAAAATGAAAAATCATCCGACTTAAAAGTTATGACAGATGAACGTTTAAGAGAATTCAACTTTGGCACATATGAAGGTGATTTGAATCACACTATGTGGCAAGATATAGCGGACGATCAAGGAGTAACGTTAGAAGAATTTTTGAAAAATATGACGCCAGAATCGTTTGCTAATAGCGTAGCTAAATTAGATGCTAAAAATGTAGAAGAAGCTAAAGTCAATTGGCCAGCGGAGGACTATAAGACGATCACTACTAGACTTAAAGCGGGGATAGAGGATATCGTTGAAAAAGAAATGAAGAATGAAGGCTCAGGAAATATTTTGATTGCTTCGCATGGTTTAAGTATTTCTGCATTACTTGCTACCTTATTCGATGACTATAAAATACCCGAAGGTGGTTTAAAAAATGCAAGTGTCTGTACTGTGAAATACAAAGATGGAAACTATACTTTAGAAAAAATCAATGACTTAAGTTATGTTGAAGCAGGTCAAAAAAAATAGAAGAACAGTTGAACAATAACTAGCTTGTTTAGTTCAATCTTATTCAGACAAAATTCGATCAAAGAAACCATTTTGATCGAATTTTGTGTATAATAAGAACAAAAAGAAAGAAAAGGGATAAAAAATATGGTGACTATTACAAATTTTCGTGATATCGGTGGTATCCAAAATAAAGAAGGGAAACAAATTAAGAAGAACGTATTTTTAAGGTCAGGTGAGTTGTCTACATTATCGAAAGATGATGAGCAACGTTTGGAAACAAAATACCGTGTAGGTAAGATCATTGATTTAAGAAGTGAAGCTGAAGTCGAAGAGCGTCCGGATATGTCTATTCCAAAAGCAGAATATATCCATATTGATATTTTGGAAGATATTCAAGATGAAGGAGCATCAATTGAAGATTTTGTTAAAATCGGCTCCCCTGAGAAATCAGCTGCTTACATGGAAAAACTTTATACTGATATTGCTCTGAATCAGACATCACAAAAGGGCTACAATAAATTTTTTGAACAAATCTTAACGTTACCAAAAGAAGAAAGTATTCTATTCCATTGTTTTGCGGGGAAAGATCGTACTGGGATTGCTGCACTGCTGGTATTAGAAACGCTTGACGTACCAAGAGAGGCTATTTACACTGATTACTTATTAACTAATAATTTAAGAAAAAAAGAAAATGCAATGATTTTAGAACAAGCGAAAGAAGCCGATTTAGAAGGAGCGAATTTAGAAGCTTTACATGTTGCTTTAAATGTAGATAGCAGTTATTTAGATAATTTTTATCAGACCGTTGAAAAGCAATACGGGGATGTTTCGACTTATTTAAAACAAGCAATTGGAATTGATAAAGTGACGAGAGAAGCATTCAATAACCGTTTTGTTGATTAAAGATTATTGAAATAAGAGGGACTAGTTATGATGAAAAGTCAGCATATTGACCTATTGAATCGATGTATTGAAATTTCCCGTAGTGCTCGCGAACATGGTAATACACCATTTGGGGCATTGCTTGCGGACAAAGATGGAATGATTCTTTTAGAACAGGAAAATATCGAAATCACTGAAAATATCTGTACGGGGCATGCAGAGACTACATTGGCAGCAAAAGCATCACAAAAATATAGCAAAGAATTTTTATGGGAGTGTACATTGTATACTACTGCTGAACCATGTGCGATGTGCACTGGCACAATTTATTGGGGAAATATTGGTACAATTGTTTATGCAATGACTGAAAAACGTTTGTTAGAACTAACGGGTGACAATGAGCAAAACCCAACGTTTGACTTACCTTCGCAAGAAATAGTGAATCATGGCCAAAAAAACATCCAAGTCATTGGCCCTTTTCCAGAAGTTGAACAAGCAGCGCTTGCTGTTCATCAAGGATACTGGAATTAAAAATAGAAATCATTTATAGAAATGTGGGGCAAAACTTGGTTTTAGCGTTGCTCCACATTCTAACGTTAGACAGTTTATCTAACAAGTTAGATAAACTGTCAGAATTTTCAAAAATGTTATTGACTTATTGAAAAGTAAAGGTAATAATGAATAAAATTACATACAAAAGTATAGGGAGTTGCTGTAAAATATGATCATTAAACCATCACTACCTCAAGAAATGACAATTTTTTTCGATGCAGAAAATCAACCAAATGAAAAGGTTCAAATGGGTGTAGTTATCCTACAACCAGGAGAAAAAAGACCATTAGAAGGATTTGCTAGACATGACCAAGATGAATATTCTTATGTTGTTTCGGGTGAAGCGCATACTATTTTAGAAGACGGCCAAGACTTGGTAGGAAAACCTGGCGATGCTCAGTTGATCGAGGCAGGAGAAGGGCATATCAATTATAATGACGGGGACCAAGCAGCAGTGGTTGTTTGGATGTTAGTAGAACGCGCATAAAACAAATATAAGGGAGAACGATATGAAAAAAGTAGTCAAATCAATTATTGGTCTAACGTTAATACTGACCATTATTTCGGGATGTTCTAGTGGTAAAGAAGCAAAACAAGCAAAGGAAACAGCACCGTTAAACTTAATGTCACCTTCAGAATTAACGACCTTGGATACATCCGTTATGTTGGATTTTCCAGATGCAATTGTTCAAACCGCAGCATTTGAAGGGCTATATGCACTAGATGACAAAGATCAATTAATTCCGGCAGCAGCAAAAGAAATGCCTGAAATTTCTCAAGACGGTAAGACGTATACGATTAAACTTAGAGAAAATGCTAAGTGGAGTAATGATGATCCCGTGACCGCAGCAGATTTTGAATATGCTTGGAAAAAAATGATCGATCCTAAAAATGGTTTCGTATACAGCTTCTTAGTTGCAGATACTATTTTAAATGCTGAAGAAATTTCAGCTGGCAAAAAGTCAGTGGATGAACTTGGTGTAAAAGCAATTGATGATCAAACGCTAGAAGTGAAACTAAAAGAAGCAAAACCTTACTTTACATCAGTTCTTGCTTTTCCAACATTTTTCCCTCAAAATCAAAAATTCGTTGAAAAAATGGGAACGGATTACGGAACAACGAGTGAAAATGTTGTGTACAATGGTCCATTTACTATAGAAAACTGGAAACAAACCGATTTAAGCTGGGATCTCAAGAAAAATGAGAACTATTGGGATCAAGCAAATGTGAAATCAGATAAGATCCATTATGAGGTAGTCAAAGAAGCTTCAACAGCATTAAATCTTTTTGAAGATGGACAGCTGGATGTAGCAACAGTAACTGGAGAATTAGCAAAACAAAACCAAAGTAATCCAAACTATCACTCTTATCCAACAGCAACTATGAACTATATCCGCTTAAACCAAAAGCGTAAAAACAAAGAGACACCGTTAAAAAATGAAAACTTAAGAAAAGCGTTAGCACTAGGAATCGATAAAGAAAATCTAGTGAATAATATTATTGCCGACGGATCAAAACCATTGTACGGCGCCGTAACAGAAGGGTTCGTAAGTAACCCGAAAACAGGCGTAGATTTCCGAGAAGAAGCTGGTGATTTAATGACCTACAATAAAGAAGAAGCTTTGAACTATTGGGAACTAGCTAAGAAAGAATTAGGCGATAACATTACTTTAGATTTAATGGTAACAGATGATGGTTCTTATAAAAAAATGGGCGAAAGTCTTCAAGGTAGCTTAGAAAAACTACTACCTGGTTTAACTATCAACTTAACCGCGTTACCAACTGAAACAGCATTGAATCTTAGTCGTGAAAGTGACTATGATATGTTCTTGATTTACTGGACACCAGATTATCAAGACCCGATTTCGACACTAAACATGTTACGGACTGGAAATGATCGTAATTACTCAAATGTTAAATATGATACTTTGTTAAATGATGCATCACAAAAATACGCGACCGATATAGAAAAACGCTGGAAGACTTTGATTGCCGCTGAAAAAGAAGGAATTGAAGAGACGGCAGGAATGATTATTATAAGCCAAAATCAGCAATCAGTTTTACAAAATGAACAGATTAAAGGGGTAAACTATCACACTTTTGCTGCACCATTAACATTAAAAAATATCTATAAAGAATCGAAATAACAGTCCAAAAAAAGGTATGGAACAAAAAATCACTTTTGCATCATACACTAAATGCGAATAAATACTTCTGTCCTAGCCACTTTTAGTCTAAAAATTTGGTTCATTGTACGATAATTGAAGAAATGCTATCATAAAATCAAGTAGAAAGACAAAATAGTTTAGGAGTACAACATGGAACAACACCAAGCAACTGAGAATGAGTACAATCAGCTCGTTGAAATATGGGAAAGGTCGGTTAAACAAACCCATGATTTTCTAGACATTGAAGATTTTAAAACAATAAGGAAAGAACTACCGACCTATTTTCCTCATCTAGATGTATGTGTTTGGACAGAGGGAGACAAGATCATCGGCTTTTCTGGTGTGGATGGTAATAAATTAGAAATGCTTTTTTTAGATCCACTTCATATTGGAAAAGGATATGGCAAGCAAGTAATAACGAATTTACTTAAGATGAAGGACATTCAATTGATTGATGTTAACGAACAGAATCAGTCTGCAAAAGCATTTTATCACGTAATGGGATTTGAGGAATATGCACGAAGTGAAGTGGATGATGCAGGTAGACCATATCCAATTTTACATTTACAAAGAAGTAATAAGGAAAAGTGACATTTTCCTTATTACTTCTTTCTATTTCACGAATGAAAGTCTAAAGAAGAGAAAAACTGTTCATTTAATGGTTAGATAAAATCTCTTCCTTTTGAGCAATATAGTTTAACCTCTACAGACTAATGTGTATAATCTAAAGTAACGGCTTTTTTATCTGATTTATAATAGATTAAAGTAACTAAAAGTATTCTTTTAGAAGAAACGATTAAAACTTTATTAATAATAAAATCAAAAAATAATAATGTTCAATTGATGTTGAACTAAATTAAAATGACTCGATTTCCCTTGTAAACACTGGGTGATGGGCTTTTTTTTTATTTTAAAGTAGAAAAAAAATAGACAAAGGAATGAAAAAAATGACAAAAAAATTTCATTTTAATAGCATATTACTTGATATAAGAACTCGAGAGATACTATAATGGAGATAAGTCAGCGTTTTTAGCTGCTTAGTTATGGGAGGAGAGAGCATTATGTATAGTTATACGGATATGATTTTGTCAGTAATGCAACGAGTTGAAGTCTACAATGAGATTTTTAATGCCATTTCTAAGGAAGTACAAGAGAACAGCTGTAGCCAAGCCATTAACAGAAGGGGTAAAGATACTTATTTATTTTGCCGCAGCAATGTTAACCGGTTCTTTGTAGAAGAAGCAAGTTTTAGAAAAGAATTAGTATTTTATGGCGAAAAAGAAGCAACCAAAATCCTGTTGGAGGGCTTAGATACTTATAAAGAAGGAATCTACTTTTGGCTAGAAGCATTGAATGACAAATGTGAAGTAGTTGATGAAATCAAGTACACACGTGGATTAAACAGTACTAAAAGTTCGTTTAGATTGATCAATCAGGCTTGTAAGGAAGCATGCGGTGGTATCCAAAGTGCGCATAGTGTTCATAAAATGTAGTGATGTTTAGTCAAAGAGAAAAAAATAACCGAATATAAGCAGATAATAAATATTTTGTAAAATTATTTTGTGAACTATCAAAAATTATAAGGATTAAAATAAACTATAGAGCTTTAATTGTTTAGCGTTTGAAATTTTTTTGATTATTTATTTGGAAAATCCCAAAACTAGTATACATCTAGTCTTGGGATTTTTTTATTTCTATATTATCTTTAAGAACTTTATCGATTAAAGGATCTAATGCAGTCTCAATTCTATGAGCATTCTCAAAATCTATATGTAAAAATACCGATTGAAAAGAGTTCTTGCAATTAAGGTTGTTCCGGTTGCGTGTAATCTAATTAAAAAAATGGTCATTTGAGGGAGGAACAAGGTTTTCTCCATAAGGCCCTAAAACAAGATAGGTTCACTTTGTTGTATACTCATCAAGTGTTCAAATTCCATAAAATCCATCGCTAATAAATTTCCTTTTTTTCACTAAAATGAGTTAGTAATCGTTCAATCGGTTTGTTTCTATTCCTTTTTTTACCGCCCTAATGTTTACAACATAATGCTAGAGGAGATGAGTTGTCTTTTAGAAAGTGTTTCTACATCAAAACTTTTATCAATAACTTTCCAAAAAAAAAGTAGAAAAATTAATAAGAATCGATAGGTTATTCACATAATTCTCAAAAATTTATGTTATTTATCAAAAATATGATAAATAAAAGAACTAAATTATGTAGACTTGATAAATAAAATAGATTAAACTTATTTTAGTTTTGTAAGTATATCTTTAATATATCTTATTTATAACTTTTCAGATATAGAAAAGTATGTGATAAATAAATTATAACGATCAGAGCAATTCATTTAATAACAAAATCGTAAAGGAGAATTCCGAATGTACAACATAGGATTCGTTTTGGCTGGTAATACAGATGAACAAAAATACATAGATTCATTAAAAAGTATTCAATTGGACGTGCATCCAGTTAACAAAGATGAAGCTGCTGAAACTATAGGGAATTATGATGGAATCATCATCAATGAACAACAAGCACAAAATATTGGTATGATCTGTGAATTGATTATTCTATTGAAGAAAAAACAGGATACTTTTATATGGGTGATTTCAGAGAGAGAAAATAAAATGAATCACATTGTTTATTTACAGCTTGGTGCAGATGGAATAATAGACAATGAATGTGCTCCAGAAGAGTGTCAACTTATGATAACAAATGCTCTTAATAGATACAAAAATGCGCATCAAGTTAATGTAAAACGCACGGAAAAAGTGAGTAACGACTGTCAGTTCCAACTACGACCATGTAATTTTAGCGTTATATTAAATGGAATTGAAATCAATTTGACCAAACTTGAATTCAAAACAATTGAATTTTTACAAACACAGCAAGGCGTAGCTGTATCTTATGAGGAAATTTACAAAAATGTTTGGGAGAACGATGGAAATGATAAACAATACCGTGTATCGAATTTAATTTTTCATTTAAGACAAAAAATTGAAAAAGATGCGGCACATCCTGAATACATTAAAACTGTTCGTTCAAAAGGATACAAGCTATCGATGTAGTGCTATTTACTGAATGAATTGAATCTGTCATGGCGGTTGATCGGATATGTATTACGACAATGACGGTGACAAAAGAATCAAGCGAAATATGTTTTCTCTTTTTCAAGCCAACTGTTGAAAACATAAACAAAAATAGAGAAAATCAGTGTGCTTTTTGTCGACATCCAGGTAGAGAACAGCCATTCTCTATGGAGCGTTGAACAAAAGCGTAACACTAATTTTCCCCTGCATTGTGAATGTATCAAAAAATGGAACAATTGGCAAGAAAAATAGAAATAGATTGTGCGTTCTTCTAAGACAGACGTACAAAAAAATTATTAAGGGAGGAGTTGAGAAGATATGAAAATCGGAAAAAAGTCTTATTTTATTGGACTAGCTTTTGTTCTATTCAGTATTTTAGTGGTTGTTTTACTTAATAACTCCACTCAAATTAAAGCGTCTGAGGAACCTTCGACAGAAAATAGAGATGCTTCTACTTCACCAAAAACAGAAGCAGATTTGCATAACCAAGAGAATATTACTGTGCCACAAATGGAAGCATACATGGATGGAACTGCTTATCAATCGGTTGAGAATAAATCAAGCAATAAAATCACTGGTAGCATGACAAATGAAGAATATCAGTCCCAATACAAAACGTTAAATGCTCAGCAAAATGATGAGTGGAATGCGAAATACAATTTTCGTCCAGAAACAAAAGTAGTTCATGTAGCAAACTGGACAACTTTTAGAGCAGCTTTTGAAGATGATTCAGTTTCTAAAATTATTTTGGATGCAGACATTTATTATGGTACCGCTATTCGTATTTCTAGAAAAGAATCTCTTGAGTTAGATGGACAAGGTCACTTACTAGAAATGATCAATGGTTCTCTTAATGTCGATGGTGTTACCTCTCTAGCAACCTTTGGTAAAGCCTTTTCCGATGTGCCTGTTTTTCATATGCACGATATTCAAGTTGCCAATAATACGGGATATGGTGCTTTAGAAGGAAACTTAGGAACTGCTTGGGCCTTTATCAACGGAAACGGTCAGTGGGGACCAGGAGTAAATTATGGTCAACAACGTGGATTGTGGCGCTATCGTATCGGGAATGTTTACACACCCTATGACAAAAGTAAGAAAAGTAGTAACCAACGTATTGGTGGTCGTTTGATTAATGGGAATCGTGCAGAAATCAGTATTTATGGATATAACACTGTAGTGACTGGTGCTGAGAATTTTTATACTGGCGGCATCACGTATGATCCATCGACTTTTTATAAAGGAACAAATGCTTACTATGATTACTCCGTTGTTTGGTTCATTTCAAATACTGGTGTTGATGATAATGGAACAGTTACTGGTACTAGAAAATTTGATATTGGTGATAATAGTTTTGTTTATCTAAATTATACAGCTAGTGGGACGAACTATCCTGCTGTTTACAACATGTTTGATGAATTGAACGTTGGTAAAAATGCGACGTATAATGCGAATATGCCAGGTTCAGCTGCTTATTTCAATGTCGATAATGCTAGTTTTACGGCTGAAGAAGGTTCGACAGTCAACTTACTTTCTCGAGCTGGTAGTCGAGCAACTGTACAATCAGGTGCGGTAAACGCGACAGGTGCAGGATCACAAGCCAACCCTAAAAATACGAAATATGAATTTAAACCAAAATCAAATGTCTTTATTGTTGGAAATAACAATGGTGGAGTAATTGCTTATAACTCAACAAATGGTGGCAATCAATTTATATTTGATAGTCCTGAATCATTTGATATTCGGAATTCATTTAATAGTACAACGACAACGAATGCCTTTTTAGGTGATACAACATCAAATAGGGGAACAAATAGTTTCCAGATAAAAAACTCCGATATATCGGTTTGGAACAATCAAGTGGGGATAGATGATGCACCGACGTATGATTATTCAAACGTAACTGATTTTACTGTAACAAATTCATCAGCAAGTGGAGGCGTTACAAGTTCCGATCCAGCTCTTCAAAGCCAATTCACTCGTCCGAATTACAAACGTATTTCCGGAATGAACAGTACACCTGAATTGACGTGGACCCCGGTTACAGATGCTGATTTTGACCAACAGACACGTATCTTGATAGGTTACACAGCAGTTGGTGGAAACGATCCGTTTGACGAAGATGGTAATGCAAAAACAAAACCCGTTTATGCAGATAGCATTCGTAAGGCTTATGTCGATTTCACTGATACTTTGGGAAATACTTATACAGGAACAAGTACCGATGATAACTATGTCCATTGGAAAAAAGCAGATCATGAGATACCTGGCTTTCAACTTGCTCAAAAAGACATGTTTGGAACGCCTTATCGTGCATCGTACGTCAATAATATTTTGACTCCATATAGAATGGGGGAAAAGACCCCCACAACTGTAATTGATGTTACGCCACCAGAACCAGCTATTGTGACTGGCGATAAAGTAACTAATGGAATGAAGCAATTGATTGGGAAAAATGCTGAACCAAAAGCGAAAATCTATGTTGATATCAATGGTACACGTCAAACAAATGTAGGGTCAGTCAATGATGATGGTACATGGGCATATAATTTACCTAGATATTTAAACACAGGCGAAACCGTCCAAATTTTCTTAGAAGATAATGCTGGCAAAATTACTGAGACTCTAGATCCAGCAGCACCTTCAACTAATAGTGCTAATGGAAATATCAATCCGGCAACCGAAATGAATTATCGTGATGCAACCTTCAAGCCTGCAACGAAATATAGTGTAGAAGACGGACTTCCAGACAATCCATTAATGGAAAAAACTGTTGTTTCTTCTGGCGATAAAACAACCCAAGTTGGTGATATTCTAACGTATACATTAACAGCCACAAATGGAAAAAATGCTAGTCTAGATGCTGTTTGGAATAAAGTAACGGTAAAAGATACGATTCCAGATGGATTAAAATTTGATCCAGAAACAGCAGACGTTACGATTAATGGCAAAGTGGCAGCAGAAACTGACTTTACCTATGACGTCGATTCTCACTTGTTGACGGTTAATGTCGGAAACTTGAAAGCGGGAGCTTCTGCAGTTGTAACCTTTAAAACAGAAGTTCAACAATCTGCAGTTGGTAAAGTGATCAATAACGTTGGGATAGCAACTGGTTTTTCACCAAGAGAATCTGGGGAATTTATAGAGGGACCTGATGATCCTAGCCGAGCGCATGATGTGTTCTCTAAAGAGGCAAACGTTGATAATCCAGGAGGAAGTATTTTTGGTATTCTGGAGCTTGTTTCAGCGCCTAAAAATATCAACTTTGGAGCAACTACGTTCAGTCCTAAAGGAACAAAAATCAATAATCCTTCTTATGAAGGAGAAGATCTAGTCGTGAAAGATGGCCGTGCTGTTCAAGAAACATGGACATTGAATGTACGTTTAGAAAAAGAATTAGCCAAAGTCGATGAGCCAGATGTCTTTATTCCAAGAGCGATTCGTTATGTACACAAAAATGATGAAATCACGTTAATGGGTGCATCACAACCAATCATATCACGTAAAAATGATAATAATGATCCATATAATATCAGTAGTACTTGGTCACCAGATGGTGATGGATTCAAATTAAATGTTGATTCTGGTCAATCAATAGCTTCAGGTAAATATGAAGCCACAATCGTTTGGGAATTAGTTGCAGGACCACCATCAGAAAATCCATAAAATAGGAGAGAAAAGTATGAATAAAAAAAGAATAATTATTATGCTGGCTTCTATCATGTGTATGGTGGCACTCGCATCATTTTCATCAAATGTGAGTGCAGCTGACAACCAAAATGGTGGACAAGTTGCGACTGAGGGAATCATTACGTTTTATGAAGACTCCACCGAACCAACAACAGAACCTTCAAAACCAACCCCGCCTAACTCGTCTGAACCTAAGGTCACAAAACCTGTTGGAAGATATCCTTCCACGGGCGAAATTATCAAAGGCTCAATTGGGATTAGCGGAATTGTTCTAGTTGCTGTTGCACTTTTTATTTTCTTCAAGAAGCGTAAAAAAGAACAGGAGGCAGATGAATGAAAAAGAAAAGATTGATTTTAGCTGCCTTCATGTTGTTTTTAGCAACAGTAGGAGTAATGGATTTTGCATCTGCGGAAGAAAAAACGGTGACAGGTCGTGGAACCGTCGAATACACTGGCGAACATCCAAAAGAGCCAGTTGATCCTGAAAACCCAGTCAAGCCAGTTGATCCAGGTCCAGGACCCTCAACGGATGGGGATCTTAGATTTGATTTTGCGCCGACGTTGAATTTTGGTAGAAGTAAAATCACTGAAACAGACCGCAACTTTTACGTGAATGCGCAATTGTTTCATGATGGCACGCCTGCCAGAGGCAACTACTTGCAAATAACGGATTCCAGAGCAGAAGCTTCAGGATGGACGCTTCAAGTTCGTCAAGAGTACCAATTTAAAAATGATGTTATTCAAGATGACGCTGAAAAAGAATTGAAAGGGGCAGTTCTATCCTTTGATAAAGCGTGGGCAAATTCTGCGTATACTCAAGAGAAATCGCCCCAACTCAGTAAAGATATCATTCAATTGAATGCACCTGGCACAACATTTCCAGTAGCTTCAGCTGATCAAGGACAGGGAAAAGGCACATGGATTATCTCCTTTGGAGCATCCGCTGAAAATAATGGTGACCAAGCAAACACCATTTTCCCTAAAGTTGATGAAAAAAATCAGCCGGTCTTAGATGAGAACTTCGAAAATCAGCAAGTTCAGGGAAACAAAGCAATCTTTTTATCCGTACCGGATGCAGTTAAAATCCATCCTGTACAATATCAAACCGAGTTAACTTGGATATTAGCCGAGTTACCATAAAACACACACATATATAAACTAGGAGGAAACACAAATGAAATTCAAAACATTATGTTCAGTAGCAGTAGTAGCAGCAATCACAACAGGAGCTTTAGCACCGATGGCAGCGAATGCTGAAACAGAGGCAAAATCATTAACAGGTAAAGGTGAAGTAACGTACGAAGAAGATAACGGAACAAACAAACCTGGTGACCCTGAAATTCCTGATGGAACAGACGTTGATCCAGGGAAAAATCCGGACATCACAATTAACCCTGATGGCGGACCAATCACAATAGACGTTGTTTCTAACTTGATTTTCCCTAACCAAAAAATTGGTGTATCACCAAAACCAACAACAGCAACAGCAAATCCTGTTTCATTAACGTTGACAGATGGAACAACTGTAACACGTGGTAACTACGTACAATGGACAGATAAACGTGCAGGGAATGACCACAAATACCAAATCAAAGCAGCGATGACTAAACAATTTACTAACGGTTCAAATACGTTGAACAATGCAACAATTTCTTATGCTAATGGCTTCCTAAACTCAGAAATGGGAGAAGCGAACTGGCCAAAAACTCGTCCAGCAGACTTTGTTTTATCTCAGGATGGAGTGAGTCAAGTTGTTCTTGACAACAATACAGCTGAATCAACAGGTGCCCGTGGTTTAGGTACATTCTACGCTGAATTTGGGACATCAACTGCAGATGCTAAAAATACTCTTGAAGAAAAATCTACTGGTTTAGCAGGCAAATCTGTTGAATTATCAGTTCCAGCTGGTCAAAACATTGTTAAAGGTAAATATGTTGCGGATATTACTTGGTCAATCGAGTATACTCCAGCTCCAGCAGCTCCAGCAGCTCCAGAAACTCCAGAAACCCCAGCAGAATAATTAAAAATAAAACATAACAAAATAGTCAATACTCAAGATGCTGATTCCTTTATTGGAATCAGTGATCTTGTTTATAGTTTTGAATGGAAGAAGGAAAAATTATGAAAAATAAACTAACATACATAGTAACAGCAGTTCTTATTTCACTTATTACATTTATCGCAAGGCCAACCAATAGTCTCGCTCAAGAAGCAGGTGGTGCAACAGGATTTGTTTATGAAATTAAATTTCCTGAAAATCAACAAAAAGAGGCTGGCTATTTTGATTTAAAAATGACACCCGGTCAAACCCAAAAAGTACAAGTGTTACTAAAAAATCCACGAGACAAAGAAATAACCGTTGAAACAAGCCTAAATGGTGCCAAAACGAACATGAATGGTGTTTTAGAATATGGTCCAATCAATCTAAAAAAAGACGCATCGCTAAAATATGATTTTGTTGATCTTGTTAAAGCGCCAGAAAAAGTGGTATTACCACCAAACTCTGAAAAAACATTAGACATAGAAATTACCATGCCCAAAGCCTCTTATGATGGTGTGATTGTCGGCGGAATTCAGTTGAAAAAAGCAGATGATGAGGATCAAAAAACGCAAAACGGCGCAAACGTAATCAATAAGTACGCCTATGTTATTGCGATGGTTTTACAAGAAACAGATACTAAAGTAGAACCAGAATTGAACTTGAATAAAGTCAATGCAGGACAATCAAATGCGCGAAATGTTGTCTATGTGGATGTTTCCAACACGAAAGCAAACTTCTTAGACAATTTATCAATGGAAGCTCAAATCATGTCGGACAAAAGCGATGAAGTATTGTACGAAACAAAGAAATCTTCCATGCGGATGGCCCCAAACTCTAATATGACTTTTCCTGTAAGTATGCAAGGAGAGGAAATGGTTCCAGGGAAATACCGCGCGCACATTTTGGCAACTTCTGGAAGTAAAAAATGGGAATGGACAGAATCATTTGAAATTACTGCAGAAGAAGCTGATAAATTTAACCGAGAAGATGTTGGATTAGTCCAAGAAAAAGGAATTAACTGGCCACTGATCATCGGTGCAGCAGTAGGATTGTTCGTTGTTATTTTAGTTATTTTCTTTATTATTCGTATGATTCGTAAAAGAAGAGAAGCGGCTAAAAAAGCAGAACGTCATAAAAAGAACAAGCTAAAGTAAGGAACATACTAGCTGGAGGGAAGGATCATGACAACATTAGATTGGTTTTTTAGCATAGGATTAGTGTTGGCAGTCCTTGCCATCCTATTTTTTATCCTTTTTCTGGTTTTAACAATCAGAACTGGAACTAAATTAAAAACTATAAGTAGAAAAAGAGCCAAAACAAAGAAAAAGAAGAAACGACTTCGCATTGCAAAAAAGAAATTGATTCGACAAAAGAAGAATCAGCGCACAGCTGCGATTATTTCGTTAGTGGCAAGTCTATTGCTAGGAGCTGGCGCTTTTTATTCGGCTTATTATCAAGCAATGAATTTAACCACAGATGACTCTGACTCAATTTCTAAAGGGTATTATCTTTTAAGTGATTTTAATGGTGAATTGTCCAAAGCAGGCAGTGGATCAGAATCTCAAGATAAAATGGAAACAAATTTGCGTTATCTTGCAAATAGCATCGCAAGTTATGGAACGAAAAAAGCCAGTACTGTAAATACCCAAGAAGGCCAATTAACCTTAAACCGTTATTATAATGCAATGAAAGAACTCGGTACAAACGTAATGAGAAATTACACTCAAATTTATAACAATCCTGATTTGGCAAAAGGCTATCAAGAAGATGTCAAGAAAGTAAAGGAATACGAACAAAAAGTATTCAAACTGTACAATATCAATGAAGCTGCTTTGGATCAAAAAAAGTAAACAATTGAGGTGATTTATCATGGAATCACAAAAACGTACAGCCAAAAAGAAAAAATACCGCGCTAATCAAAATCAAAAACGGAAGCCGAAAAATGTAAAACCACAAAAAAATAGTTCATCAAAAATCAAAAAACGGCGTACAGGAAAATCAAAAAAAGCGCTCATGGAAGCCAAAAAGAGGAGAAAGAATCGCAAACGAAAAATTTTTTTATTGGAATTTTTAGGTGCAATAGCTATTACTAGTATTCTCGTTTTCCTCATGTCTTTGTTTTTATTTTCTCTTCCTAAAGTTGAAGGATATTCTATGGTTTCCACATTGAGAGATGGAGATCGGGTTTACGTAAATAAGATTGGGAAACTCAAAACGTTTGAATTAGTATATGTTCAAATACCAGGAACCAAGGAAAAAGAAGTTCGACGAATCATCGGGATGCCAGGACAAAGGGTAACCTATAAAAATGATCAGCTGCAAATAGATGGACAAGATAGAGAAGAAAAATTTATCTTCGATGAAAAGCAAACTTCACAAGAAAACGGTCGACTTTATACGGATGATTTTTCGATTTTTACTTTAACTGGAACATCAAAAATTCCAGAAGGAAAATACTTACTGTTAGGGGATAATCGACCGTATTCAGTTGACAGTCGTCAGTATGGATTAGTAGATCGAAAAGATATTATTGGTGTGGTGGAAATGAGAATCTTACCGTTGCATCTGTTACAAAGATTCTAGTTTTCTTCATATCTGAAAGATGGTTTATTTATAGAAGTGATAAGACAGGCCCAACAGCTTTGTCTTATTTTTTAATGGTAAACTGTATTTTTTTGCAAATAGCAAGTCTTTTGCTAGATAATCTGTTATACTAGTAAGCGTTACAAGTTCCCGAAAGGATTTGTTGTAAAATAGTAGACTTTTCGATGAAATATTCTTGTTGGATATGAAGCGAGTGGTACTACATTTTGTACAAAGATGCCTTGTAACCGACTAAATTTAGGGGGAATACATTATGACAGAGAGACATTTATTTACATCAGAATCAGTTTCAGAAGGACATCCGGACAAAGTTGCCGATCAAGTAAGTGACGCAATACTAGATGCGATTTTAGAACAAGATCCGCTAGCCCGTGTGGCATGCGAAACAAGTGTAACAACAGGTTTGGTTTTAGTTTTTGGAGAAATATCTACTACTGCATACGTAGATATCCAAAAAGTTGTTCGGCAAACATTGAAAGATATTGGCTATACACGAGCTAAATATGGATTCGATGGCGATACCGTTGCAGTTCTTGTTGCAATAGACGAGCAATCACCCGATATTGCACAAGGGGTGGATGATGCACTAGAAACACGTGGTGAGAAAGATACCAAAGATGATATTGGAGCTGGAGACCAAGGATTGATGTTTGGTTTTGCAGTAGATGAAACGCCAGAATTAATGCCGTTACCAATCTCTTTAAGTCATAAACTTGTAAATCGTTTAGCACAATTACGTAAAGAGGAAAAATTGCCTTATCTACGTCCTGATGCAAAATCACAAGTGACAGTAGAATATGATGAAAACGGCAAACCGCAACGTGTAGACACAGTTGTGATCAGTACACAACATGATGAAGAAGCTACGCTGGAGCAGATTCAAAAAGACGTGAAATCTCTCGTCATTGAAGAAGTGATTCCAGCAGAATTACTAGATGAAGAAACAAAATACTTTATTAATCCTACAGGTCGCTTTGTTATTGGTGGACCTCAAGGAGATGCCGGCTTAACTGGACGTAAGATCATCGTCGATACATATGGCGGATATGCTCGTCATGGTGGCGGCGCCTTTTCTGGAAAAGACGCGACTAAAGTTGATCGTTCTGCAAGCTATGCAGCGCGATACATTGCAAAAAATATCGTTGCAGCAGGATTAGCTGAAAAAGTTGAAGTTCAGTTAGCGTATGCCATTGGTGTAGCACAACCTGTATCGATTTCAATCAACACTTTTGGGACAAGCGAAGTACCTGAAAGCAAATTGATCGAAGCCGTTAGAGAAAATTTTGACCTGCGTCCAGCGGGAATTATAGAAATGCTTGACTTACGCCGTCCAATCTACAAGCAAACGGCAGCATATGGTCATTTTGGTCGTACAGACATTGAACTACCTTGGGAGCAGACAGATAAAGTCGATGCAATCAAGAAAAGCTTGATGGAGTAAACGAGGCGGCGCTACTAATGAAAATTAGTGGCGCCGTTTTGCTGTGAACCACCACGACTGGCTCCGCCAGAGTGGATGATGAACAGTACTTGACGACCAAAGGGAGAGAAGTTGCCTATTAAAAGAAACATCAAGTATACTACAAAGTTCCATCTAATCAACAGTACTAGGAACCAAAGAGAGCGTCGCTACCTTACTTAGTAAAGTCTCAACACTGTACCAATAAAATGTTGTAAATGAATTCATAAGTAACTTTATTAAACTAAAAAATAGCAAAAGGATGGAGATACATGGAAAGAAAAACAAACGTCAAACTTGTAACAATCAGTGTTTTTGTTGCAACATTTATGACAGCAATCGAAGGAACAATTGTTTCAACAGCAATGCCAACAATCGTAGGATCATTACATGGCATGGAAATTATGAACTGGGTCTTTTCTATTTATTTATTAACAAATGCGATGCTAACACCGATTTACGGAAAGCTAGCAGATAAAATTGGGCGTAAACCGATATTCATGGTTGGAATTATTATTTTTATCATTGGTTCGTCACTTTGTGGTTTAGCACAAAATATGATGACATTGATCATTGCTCGGGCAATTCAAGGAATTGGAGCAGGAGCAATCATGCCTGTTGCTTTAACGATTTTAGCTGATATTTATTCAATTGATAAACGTGCAAAAATGCTTGGATTAAATAGTGCTGCGTGGGGAATTGCTAGTATATTTGGTCCACTTGCAGGTGGATTTATTGTGGACACAGTTGGTTGGCACTGGATTTTCTTCATTAATGTACCGATCGGACTTGTTTTAATGGGCTTGATTGCTTACTTTTTAGTGGAACCAAAAAGAGAAAAATCTAAAGTACCAATGGATATCTTAGGTAGTGTTCAACTGATGTTCGTTTTATTAACACTGTTATTAGGATTCCAATTAATTGGTGATGGTGGTTTTAGCTTAAAAGTATTTCTTTGTTTGGGCGCATCAGTTTTATTCTTTATTGGCTTTATTTTTGTGGAAAAAAGAGCCAAAGATCCTGTTATTGATTTAATGCTGTTTAAAAATTCTACGTTTGTGATTGTTAATATCGTAGCGGCTTTGATCAGTGGCTTTTTGATGGGCGTAGAAGTTTATATTCCAATGTGGATGCAAGGCGTTTTAGGGAAAAGCGCAGGGATTGGTGGCTTAGTATTAGCGCCTATGTCCATTTTATGGATGGTCGGTTCGTTCATTGCGAGTAATTTAATGGAGAAACATACAACAAAACGAGTACTGACGATTGGCTTAAGTATTACATTGTTAGGCGGTATTTTCTTAGTATTAGTACCAGCGTCCATTTCATTTGTCTGGTTCTTTGCGATTTCTTCTGTTTTGGGTGTTGGTTTTGGGATTACGATCACAACCACTACAGTGACGGCTCAAAGCAGCGTGGATCCATCTGAAATGGGTGTTGCAACGTCATTTAATACATTAGCGAGAACCATTGGACAAACATTGATGGTATCAATTTTCGGGGTAATCATCAATGCAGTCACAACCTCAGAATTAGCGAAAAGTACATTACAGGTCGATCCGGATGTGATGAATCAACTTGTTAATCCACATACAGCAAATACAATACCAGCAGATTTACTGAGACCTTTACGAGGTATGCTTTATGCAGGTCTTCATAATGTATATGTCGTTGGGATTGGCTTGATTATTGTTGCGATTATTTTAAATGTGAGTGTTAAAAAGAAAATAGCAAAGTAGATGGATCATTATTTCTTTATAAAAAAGAACCATGATAGACGAAAATTTGACATACAAAGTTCATAATTACTTTGTAAGATAAAGACATACCAAAGGCAACTAAACAAAATAAAGTTCGTTTCATTTTAACTCCTCCTCCCGCTCGTTCTTCATTGAAGAACGAGTTTTTTTGATCTATACAGTGCAAAAAAAGAGCGATTTAATGCTACAATAATAGAAAACAGAAAATGAGGGAGATTGGATGGCTTTTTTGCAAGCAAATATTTATTCTAACGTGTTAGAAATGGAAGTATCAGTAAATGTAGTTTTACCACAAAAAACAGAGAAAAAAATTGGTACTGCTACAAAAGGAAATTTTACAGATGTCCCTGTCTTGTATCTACTTCATGGGATGGGGGGAAATCATAGCGTATGGGCACGTCGGACTTCGATAGAACGTTATGTTTCGGATTTAGGGCTGGCTGTGATTATGCCATCTACAGACCTGGGTTGGTACACGGATACAACCTATGATATGAATTACTGGACGTTTATTTCTGAGGAACTACCAACCATCTGTCATGAATTATTTCCTCAACTATCAACGAAAAGAGAAAAGACGTTTGCGGTTGGATTATCGATGGGGGGATACGGTGCTTTAAAACTTGGGCTTGCCAAACCTGAAAAATTCGGTGCTGTGGCTTCCTTATCAGGTGCTGTGAATCTTGCTGGTAGAATAGAAGATTTGCTAGCAATCAAAGGGAGAACGTTTTGGGAAGGAATTTTCGGTCCATTAGAAAATGTTCAAGGATCGATCAATGACCCTATGTTTTTACTAGACCAACTAGTCGCTAGCGGGGAGAAAGTACCAGATATTTTTCTTTGTTGTGGTGAAGAAGATTTACTTCTTTATGGAAATAAAACAATGGCAAATGCACTAAAAACTCGCAATATTGATCATACATTTAAAACGGGGCCAGGTAACCACGATTGGGTCTTTTGGGATGAGTGGATTCAACGAGTATTAAACTGGCTACCATTAGAAAATAAAAAAAGCTTGGACAAATAAAAATGTCTGAGCTTTTTTGCGTATTTAATACTAGACGAACGTATCTAACCCATTCAAAAATACCCGCAATGTTTTCATAAAGAAATCTTTTTGTTTTTCCTTCTGGCGATAATGAATACTTTCGCTGATATTGTGTAACTCATGCTCTTGAACGTATTGTTTCATCAAGATAATTTGCGTTTTCAAATAGTCGTCACCGGCCATGACTTTATTATAAAGTTTCTTCTCTTCGGCAGAATCCATCAGCATGCCAAATAGTAAATGCTGTAAAGAGGTAACCGTCATATAACTTAATTCGATGGAGAAACCAGCTTGATTTAGAATCCCGAGAATGGCGTCTAGATTTCTTAAACGCGATGGATAAGAAGGAATTGTATGAATTTCGATCTCCATAGCACAAGGATATTGTTGATACAGTTCATAATAGTTTTCCATATAAGCATAAATTGTTTCTTTCCAATTTTCTTGCGGTTTTGGTGGGATAAATTGATTTTCAATCTCTTCCGCCATACATTGCAGCAACGCTTGTTTATTTTCTACATGCCAATAAATAGCGGGGGCTTTTATATCAAGCTTTTGAGCGACTTTCCGCATGGATAATTTTTCTAATTCAGGATTTTCTGTTAATAACTGAAATGCAGCTTGAACGATTCTTTCTTTTGATAATTTTGATTCCAAATTTTCTCATCCTTTTATATAACAACTATAGATTAATTTCTTGAAATTTTTTCTCAGAAATGGTACATTGGTGTGCGGCTTAATTTTACAGTGTTAAATTAAGGGAGTCAAACAAAGGATTAATGTCTCATCTTGTATGCTCATGAACGAATTATAACACTAAATAATCGTTGAAAGTTGTACAGAGAATCAAGTTAGGCTAGTTTTACAAAGAAAGTTGGGATATAAATGAGTATTATTATGGAACATGTTAAAAAGTACAAGTTGGAAGTTACCATAGCGTTGTTTACTGTCGTTATTATGGTCATGTCGGCATTATGGCAACCTAAACTATTACAAAAAGTGTTAGAAGCAATTATTAAAGAGGATAAGAGCCAAATGAAAGAACTGGGGTTGTATTTGATTGGAATCGCAGGTTTAGGGTTGATTGCTGGTGTTTTCAACACGATTTATTCTGCAAAAGTCGCACAAGGTGTGAGTGCAGATATTCGTGAAGCAACGTTTCGTAAGATTCAAACTTTTTCATTTGGAAATATCGAAGAATTTTCAGCAGGAAATTTAGTTGTTCGTTTAACCAATGATGTGACACAAATTCAAAATGTGATCATGATTGCATTACAGTCCTTATTTAGAATCCCGATTTTATTTATCGGTAGTTTTATTCTAGCGATGATGACATTACCACAATTATGGTGGGTCATCGTGTTATTAGTTATCGCTGTATTCATTATCACAGCATTATCATTTTCACAAATGGGCAAACATTTTATGATTATCCAAACATTGATCGATAAAGTAAATGGATTAGCAAAAGAAAATCTTTTAGGAATTCGCGTGGTGAAATCTTTTGTTCAAGAGAAGAATGAGTTAAATCGCTTCACCAAAGTCAGTGAAGAATTGACGAAACATAATTTGATTGTTGGAACACTATTTTCTGTCATGATTCCCTCATTTATGTTAGCAGCTAATCTCGCGGTTGTAGGATCGATTTTTCTAGTTAGTAACCTAGTCAAAGATGACCCAACTGTAATTGGCGGAATTGCTTCGTTTATGAGCTATTTGATGCAAATTATGATGGCGATTATTATTGGTGGAATGATGATGATGATGACCTCTCGTGCGGCGGTCTCAATCAAACGGATCAAAGAAGTTATGGAGACAGTTCCAGCGCTTACGTATAAAGATGTACCAGAACAAAATTTAGACGGAAGCGTGGTATTTGATCATGTTAGTTTCCGTTATCCAGGTGATGAGACAGATACTTTGAAGGATGTTTCATTTTCTATTAAACCTGGTGAAATGATTGGGATCGTAGGTGCAACTGGTGCTGGTAAATCCACTTTAGCACAATTGATTCCACGTTTATTCGATCCTTCTGAAGGGACGGTAGAAGTTGGTGGTATCGACTTGAAAGAGGTTAATGAGCATAGTTTGCGTAAAGCGGTCTCTTTCGTATTACAAAAAGCAATTCTTTTCTCTGGTACCATCTCGCAGAATTTACGTCAGGGAAAACGGGATGCGAGTGAAGCGGATATGTCTCGGGCAACTGAAATTGCACAAGCAAAAGAATTCATCGAGAAATTAGCGCTACAATATGAAGCGCCTGTTGCTGAACGAAGCAATAATTTTTCCGGGGGCCAAAAACAACGTTTATCTATTTCACGAGGCGTAATCGGAGATCCTAAGATCTTAATCTTAGACGACAGCACAAGTGCCTTAGATGCTCGCTCAGAACGTTTAGTTAGAGAAGCTTTGGATAGAGATCTAAAAGATACAACTACGATCGTGATTGCACAAAAAATATCTTCAGTTGTTCATGCAGATCGTATTTTAGTTTTGGACAAAGGTCATTTAGTGGGTGAAGGTACCCATGAACAGTTAGCTAAAACAAATTCAATCTATCAAGAAATCTACGAAACACAAAAAGGAAAGGATGAAAATAATGACTGATTTAATAAGAGCAAGTAAATTCTTTTTTCATTATTTAAAACGGTATAAACTTTCCTTCTTGTTTATCTTTGTAACGATTGTTATTGCAACTTATTTACAAGTAAAAGCGCCTCAATTTATTGGGGAAGCGATTCAAGAATTGGCAAATTACGTGAGAGCTTTAGGGCAAGGAACAGATGATAAGAGCAAGTTTATCGATATTACCTGGAAGTTATTGATTTTTTATGTACTGACTAGTGCAGCAAATTTTATTTACAGCATTTTATTCACGCAAGTTGTTGGAAAATCAACAAATCGTATGCGTATAGGATTATTCAATAAATTAGAAAAGTTAACGATTCGTTTCTTTGACTCTCATCAAGATGGTGAAATTTTAAGTCGTTTTACCAGTGATTTGGATAACATCCAAAATAGTTTGAATCAAGCATTGCTTCAAGTGTTGACCAATCTTGCATTATTCATCGGAGTGTTGATCATGATGTTTCGTCAAAATGTTCAGTTGGCATGGGCAACGATTGCTTCTACACCTGTAGCAATACTGATTGCTGTCGTTGTTATCAGCAAGGCAAGAAAATATGTTGATATCCAACAAGATGAAGTTGGTAAATTAAATGGTTATATGGATGAAAAAATCAGCGGACAACGCGTGATCATTACAAATGGTTTACAAGAAGAAACAATCGATGGTTTCTTAGAACATAATGAAACAGTGCGTAAAGCAACATTTAAAGGACAAGTTTACTCTGGTCTATTGTTTCCAATGATGCAGGGAATGTCTCTTGTAAATACCGCTATTGTTATTTTCTTTGGTGGTTGGTTAGCCTTGAATGGTGATTTGGAAAAAACTGTTGCGTTAGGATTAGTAGTAACATTTGTTCAATATTCACAACAATATTACCAACCGTTGATGCAGATTTCTTCTGGTTACAGTATGATCCAGTTAGCGATTACTGGCGCTCGTCGTTTGAATGAAATGTTTGATGAGCCAGATGAAATTAATCCAAAAGATGGAAAAGAAATCGATGGAATCAATGAATCCGTTTCGTTGAATCATGTTGAGTTCGGCTATGATCCAGAAGTGCCAATTTTAAAAGACGTTTCAATTAATGTAAGTAAGGGTGAAATGGTCGCTTTAGTTGGTCCGACAGGTTCAGGAAAAACGACAATCATGAATTTATTGAATCGTTTTTATGACGTAAATAGTGGTTCGGTTACATTTGATGGAACGGACATTCGTGAAATTGAACTAAGTAGCTTGAGAAGTCACGTAGGAATTGTCTTACAAGATTCCGTTTTATTCTCTGGTACAATTCGAGCAAATATTGCATTCGGTAAACCAGAAGCCGTTGAGGAAGACATTATAGCGGCGGCTAAACAAGCGAATATTCACGAGTTCATTATGGAGCAAGAAAAAGGCTATGATACTGAAATCACTGAGGAAAATAATATTTTCAGTACGGGACAAAAGCAACTGATCAGTATTGCGAGAACCATCATCACAAATCCATCATTATTGATTTTAGATGAAGCGACTAGTAACGTAGATACTGTAACAGAAGCTAAGATCCAAAAAGCTATGGATGAAGCAATCAAAGGCAGAACCAGCTTCGTAATTGCTCACCGTTTGAAAACAATTTTGAATGCAGATCGTATTGTCGTTTTAAGAAATGGTGAAGTGATTGAAGAAGGAAGTCATCATGAATTGTTGAAACAAGAAGGTTTTTATTCAGAACTTTATTACAATCAGTTTGTATTTGAGTAAATAGTCTAAAATAATATAAGAAAATCAACATGTAAAAACGAACTTGATTCTTGCCTATTGCGAGACTCAAGTTCGTTTTTTGTTATATATTCAATTGGTTGTGTGGGTTCTATTTTTTTCAATACAAAATAAAATTGGTGGATTATTCTTTTGATTGATAAATTGGTAGGTCAGTACACTATATTCTTCTTGAGCTAATTGTTGAGAATACTTTTGAACTAATGCTAATTCAGCTTCTCCTCCAGCGTGTCCATAATAAACGACTAAAATAATTCGTCCCTTCCGCTTTAAGCGAGCAACTAGTGCATCTAGAGCTTTTTTAGTAGTATCTGGTTTTGTAATGATTTGTTTATCACTTTTAGGAAGGTATCCTAAATTAAAAATAGCTGCTGTTAGTTCTGTTTCTTCTGGAATTGTTTTTCCAACGGTTTCATGACCTTGTTGTAATAGAATAGTCTGGTTGTTTAAACCTAATTCAGTAATTTTTTTTTCAGTGTTTATCAGTGCTTGCTCTTGGATGTCAAATGCATAGACTAAACCAGTTGAACCAACGAGCTCTGCTAGAAAAGCTGTGTCGTTCCCATTACCCATCGTAGCATCTACGACGACATCTCCAACTTGAATGATCTCTTTTAAAAGCGTATGACTAAAATGAAGCGCTGTTTGCAACATCAACTAAAAACCTCCTTAGCGTTACGCACATTATAAAAACCTTGAACACTGTTTCGACGTTTCATCTCATCATCAATGGCATTCAGGACTTCCCATTTCTTCAAACTCCACATCGGACCAACTAAAGAATCAGTAGGTGCGTCCCCCGTTAAACGATGGATCACGATTTCTGGTGGAATCATTTCTAACTGATCACAGATAACATTTACATAATCAGTTCGGGTCATTAACTGCAAACGTCCCTCGTGATAATCTCTTAACATACGAGTATTAGTCATAAGATGCAATAGGTGCAATTTGATGCCTTGAATATCTGAATCAAGAATCGTGCGACGAACATTTTCTCTCATCATGTCTAGACTTTCTCCAGGCAAACCGTTGATTAAATGAGTACAAACTCGAATATCATGTTTCCGTAATTTTGCTACACCTTCTAAATACGTTTGATAATCATGGGCTCGATTGATTATACTACTTGTGTTTTCATAGGTCGTCTGTAACCCCAATTCCACCCACAAATAATACCGCTGATTCAGTTCAGCTAAATACTCGACGACCTCATCAGGCAGACAATCTGGACGAGTTCCAATTGAAATGCCGACAACTCCTTTTTCATTAACGACTTGTTCAAAACGATGCCGAATGACTTCAATAGGCGCATGAGTATTTGTGAAGTTTTGAAAATAGACGATGTATTGAGCGACATTTGGCCATTTTTTATGCATCATGTGAACTTCCTTTTGAAATTGGATCGGTAAAGGGTCCTGTGGTGCAACGATCATATCACCCGAGCCTGATACGCTACAAAAAGTACAACCACCTTTAGCAACAGTCCCATCTCGATTCGGACAATCAAAGCCACCGTCTAAAGGAACCTTGAAAATTTTCCCGCCAAATTGCTGACGTAAAGCATAATTCCATGTATGGTAGCGTTTGTGTGGATCTTCTGTATAGATAAATTCAGCCATCTTTCTTCTTCCTTTTAATGTTGTTTACTTTTAAAGCGCCAGACAAAACGTTTTTCTAAATAAATTGGATACGTCATTAAGAGCCAAGCTAAACCAAAACAGAACCCACCTATGACATCGCTAGGAAAATGAACGCCCACATAAATTCGGCTAATACCGATTAGAAAAATTCCTAATCCCAAGAGAATTTGCAAAAATAAACAAAGATTTTTTTGTTTAATAAATTGTGGCAGTAATAAAATAATCGTGCCATACAGTAAGACACTTCCTGTAGAATGGCCACTTGGGAAACTGTAACTGTGTTCTGTTACTAAATGATTCAATGTTGGGCGGGGGCGCATAAATAATAACTTAATCAATGGATTGGCTATACCGGCAATCAACCCTACATTTATCAATAGCCAAAACATCTCCGCATAAAATTTTCCTCTGTAGAGAATAAATGTGATGGCTAAGGTGAGAATTCCGACTGTCAACGGATCTGCAAATTTTGTATACCAGATGAAAAACTGATTTGCAGAAGGATAAGGGGTTCGTACGATTGTCGTGATTGTCTGATCAAAACCGTTTAACCAACTAGAATAAAAACGCACGACATAACCTAAAAACATAAAGACAACTAAAAAACAGCTGCCCGCAAATTGATAGTATAGTTTATTTTTCATGAAAAATCCTTTCCAAAGTAGATAACGTTTATTATAACATCAAATAATCAAGAACACAGCTGAGAATCATCAAAAAAGAAGAGGTTGGTATAAATACCACGAGAGCTATCTCTCGCAAGATATTTATACCAACTTCTCTAAGTTCAAAAGAAAACTAGCTTTCTTCGCCATCTTCATAATCCGAAGGACCTTCAACTGAAATATCCCCAGAATTTGTTTGTAAAGTGAGTGATTTTGTTCCTTTTCCTTTTTTGTAAGACGTTCGTTCTTTACCGAAAATCGTACTATCACCCAATTTTGTTTTTGTTTCGATTGTTACATCATATAAAATTTCTTCGGTATGCAGGTCAATACTTCCTCTTTTAGTATCAACTGCTAATTTTTTAGGAATTACAGCTCCGTATAATGAAAAATCACCATTGACACTCTTGATGTCCGCTTCGCCTTTAAGATCAGTTGCTTGGATTTCACCATTGGTAGTCTCTATTTTAGTGATTCCTTTTACTGCATTCAGGTAAACATCACCAGATGCGCTAGTAATAGACCAATTAGCTGCAGTAAAATCATTTACTTGAATATCACCACTGTTGGTGTTGAATGTTGCTTTATCCGCTCGAACATCACCTTGAATGTTAAGATCACCATTAGATGTTTTAAGCGCCAATTTTTCTGTATTAGTATTATTAATGTTAAGATCAGCGTTAGCTAATGTAATAGATAAATCTTTTGTTGTAATGCTCGAAAGATTGATAGTCCCATCAGCTTTACCATCGATGATCAGGCGTTCGGTATCATCAGGAATTGTCAACGTTACAGCTGAGCCACGGTCGAACATCCCTAACGCTATTCCGTCTAGTTGTTGTTTTTTCTTAGTACTACTGGCTGAAACAGTTAAATGATCCTCTTTTTCTTGAACATCTAAAGAGCTTTTAATTGAAATTGGCATAGAACTCCGAGTATTTAATACAATTTTGTTCGAGTTTTCAGTGATAATGTGAAACTCAGCATTACCTGAAAGATCAAGATGGACTTCTTTTGTACTTTGTTTATTTTTTATCTCATAGGTTTGTCTTTTTACATCTGTCATATAAATTTCAGCGCGTCTAAAGTAAACAGCACTCCCTATTCCACCTATGATCATAGCTAAAACTCCGATAGTTAGAAAAAAAGCAGTAGTCTTTTTCATATTAAATCTCTCCTCTTAAGACGTGAATATTCCATTGCAGATAACGTTTTAATATTTTTCCAAAGAATTTTGTTAGAGGTGTCAGGATCAATAAGCCGATGATACCAGCACCAGAAAGAAAAATACTAACAAACAATTGGAACATCGCTCCATCATTAAATCCAGAAAAGATTGAAATACCTCCAAGGATTGGCGAAAATAAGAGAACGATAGCGACTAACCAACAAGAAAATAAAACCATAATAAAAGCAAAAATCATCCAAAACATAAAGAGAAAATTAAAGGCAAGAACTCCTACAACCTGGCAGAACCGTGTAAAGCCGGTACGTTGAGGACGTTCATAAGAACGAAAAGCATCATCATAAGGATGTTCAGGGGTATCTTCATAGTGATCATCATTATTTGTGATAGGTTGTATTTCTTGCCAACCATCTCGTTCAAGTTTTTTTTCAGGAACAGTGATATCGAATTCCTGTAAAATTTCTTCAGCGATCCCTCTTGGTTTTCCTAAGCTTTTTGCAATCTGTTCTTCCGTTTCACCATCAGCTAAGCGCTCTTTAAAGATTGTTTCATATTTATTCAAGATAAACCCTTGCTGTTGATTTGTTAAAGGCTTTAAGTAGATTTTCAGTTCGATTAAAAAGTGCTCTTTATTCATTTTTTTCCCCCATCTCATTTTATTCGTCAGCTTCTCCTTTTCCACTATAATTTTTTTTAGACGTAATAACAAGTCTTTCGTCAAAAAATCAGCCTAAGGTAAAGAGCGATATCAGACTTGAGACCTAGTCTAGCCGAAAAAGAAAAAATCAATTATCTAATCGATAAAAATATTCAATTAGAAAGAAATGTTAAACAATATTTTGTGTGATTTTGGAAAGAAAAACTAAAAAAATATTTCTATTTTCTTTAAAAAAAGGGTATAATAAAAATTAAGGAATAGTTTTTTTAGAAAATTTGGAGGACTTATCATGGAGAAGTACAACACATCAAGAAAAGGGCGAAGAAAAGCGGAGCAGAACAAGCTTGCTTATGATCAGCTAAAAAAAGGAACCACTGTGCTTAGCTCTGCGATTGTAGTTTCCTCAATTGCTGCCCCGATTGCCGCCCCAAAAATAGCTGAAGCGGCAGAAGATCAACATTCAAGTGCTCAAGTAAGTTACTCAGACACAAATACACATACAGAAGGCGTTCAACCAACGACAACTGACTCTAACGATTCGATGACGCAAGAAACTCAGACGACAGCACCTGAGACCTCTTCCAGTGAAGAAACGTCTGAAACACAAGAATCATCAGAATTAAATACATCAGAAACAATCGAAAGTACTGAGACAACTGAATCAACTGTAACGACAGATTCTTCAACTCCTGAAAAGGAAGAATCAAAAATGCCAGAAATTATGATGCGTTCAGCAGCAATCCCTCAATCTAGAAGTATTAGCCCGAGTACCTTCATTGCTGACATCTCTGGTCACGCACGCTCAGTTGCAGCAGCAAATGATTTGTATGCTTCTGTAATGATGGCGCAAGCAATTCTTGAAAGTGATTGGGGCAGAAGTACATTATCGGCAGCACCGAATCACAACTTATTCGGAATCAAAGGTAGTTATCAAGGACAATCGGTTACCATGTTGACATGGGAAGTCTATAATGGACAGTGGGTTCAAGTAAATGCTACTTTTAGAAAATATCCTTCTTATTCAGAATCATTTAGTGATAATGCGTATGTCTTAAGAAATACATCTTTTCAATCAGGGATTTATTATTATTCAGGTGCATGGAAAAGCAACACGAATTCTTACAAAGACGCAACAGCTTGGCTGACAGGACGTTATGCAACTGATCCTACCTATAATACCAAACTTAATAATATCATAACAACGTACAATTTAACTCAATATGATACGCCTTCATCAGGCGGCGGAAATACAGGTAGCGACAATAACAGCGGTAATACCGGGGGCAACACAGGTGGAAATACCGGAAGTGGCAATAATAGCGGCAATACAGGCGGCGGAACAAGCAGTCAAGATGTGACGCATACTGTAAAAGCTGGCGATAGTTTATGGGGATTGTCAGCTAAATATGGCACGTCAATTGCTAATATTAAAAGCTGGAATAAACTTTCTGGCGATGTCATTTATGTAGGTCAAAAATTAATCGTGAAAAAAGGTTCTGGTAACGCAGGCGGCAATACAGGTGAAAATGCCGGAGGTGGCAATAGCAGTGGCAATACAGGTGGTGGAACAAGCAATCAAGATGTGACACATACTGTAAAAGCTGGCGATAGTTTATGGGGATTGTCAGCTAAATATGGCACGTCAATAGCGAGCATCAAGAATTGGAACAAACTTTCTAGCGATGTTATTTTCGTAGGTCAAAAATTGACCGTAAAAAAAGGCTCTGGTAATGCAGGTGGTAGCATTGGTGGAAATACTGGAGGTTCAAACGGGAATACAGGTGGTTCTGGCAACACTGGAACCTCGAATTCTTACTATACAGTAAAATCAGGTGACTCGTTATGGGCAATTGCTAATTCAAATGGTATAAGTATTGCAAGCTTGCGTCAATGGAATAATTTAAGTGGCGATATCATTTATCCAGGCCAAAAACTGATCGTGAAAAAAGGGTCAGGAAATACAGGTGGAGGTAACACAGGCGGTAATGCAGGTGGCTCAACTGGTAATACGGGAAGCTCTGGCAATACAGGAACTTCAAACGCCTCATACACAGTAAAATCAGGAGATTCACTATGGGCAATTGCCAATAAAAATGGTATAAGTATTACTAATCTACGTCAATGGAACAAGTTAAATGGCGATATTATTTACCCCGGTCAAAAATTGATCGTGAAAAAGGGTGCAGAGAATACAAGTGGTAGTAATAGTGGCTCAACTGGTAATACTGGTAGCTCAAATAATGCTGGAACAGCTACTAGTCACTACACGGTAAAATCAGGTGACTCACTATGGGCGATTGCTAATAAAAATGGCATAAGTATTGCAAACTTGCGTCAATGGAACAATCTAAGCGGAGATGTGATTTACCCAGGTCAACGTTTAGTTGTGAGAAAAGGCCAAGGAGGATCTGCTAGTTCATCTAGTAATCAAGGTAGTAACCAAACAGCAGGATCACACACTGTAAAAAGTGGAGATACTTTATGGGGACTTTCTCAACAATATGGAGTAAGCGTCCAAAAAATCAAACAATTGAACGGGGCATCTAGCGATATAATCTATATTGGTCAAAAATTGAAAGTAAAATAAAACAATTGAAATTGTTTGAAATATTTGGTAGTATGATAGCACATGATAGATATGTAAACAGTGAAGAGGAATAGTAGAAAGAACCATGTTTTAGAGAGCGTATGGCTGGTGAAAATACGTACAGAAGCTTTCGAACTCGCCTTTGAGTTATTTTACTGAATGAGTTAGATGTAGTTAACTTTATTAAGTATAATCGGCGGCGGCCGTTACAGCGCTGAGGTTTGTATTTATACAAGCGAATTTAGGTGGTACCACGTTGTCAATCACACGTCCTATAGGAATATTTTCCTGTAGGACGTTTTTGTTGTGAATCACTACGATTGGCTCTGCCAGAGTAGCTGATGAACAATACCGGACGCGTAAAGAAACAGCCATCAACATATCATTGAATGACTGCCAAGTAATGACTTAAAAATGGTAGAGAATTAATTTAAGAAAACGGAAAAAAGTAATAAAAAGCTACTTAAATAGGAGGAAAAAAACGTGAGTTACGATCACAAGAAAATCGAGAAAAAATGGCAAAAATATTGGGCTAAACATAACAGCTTTACTACTCATGACAACCCAACCAAAGAAAAATTTTATGCTTTGGATATGTTTCCATATCCGTCAGGACAAGGGCTCCATGTTGGTCACCCAGAAGGATATACAGCGACAGATATTTTGTCACGTATGAAAAGAAGTCAAGGATACAGTGTGTTACATCCAATGGGCTGGGATGCATTTGGTTTGCCAGCAGAACAATATGCATTAGATACTGGAAATGATCCAGCAGAATTTACGAAAAAAAATATTGAAACCTTTAAACGTCAAATCAATTCACTAGGATTTAGTTATGATTGGAATCGTGAAATCAATACGACAGATCCAGATTATTATAAATGGACACAATGGATCTTTACTAAACTATATGAACACGGTTTGGCTTATGAAGCAGAAGTTGCCGTTAACTGGGTACCAGAACTTGGAACTGTGATTTCGAATGAAGAAGTTATCGATGGAAAAAGCGAGCGTGGGGGGTACGATGTTGTTAGAAAACCGATGCGTCAATGGATGCTAAAAATCACAGCATACGCTGACCGATTATTGGATGATCTAGACTTAGTTGATTGGCCTGAAAGCATTAAAGATATGCAACGTAATTGGATTGGCCGTTCTGAAGGTGCAAACGTGGATTTTAAAATCAAAGGAAGTGACGACAGCATCACCGTCTTCACGACACGAGCAGATACTTTATTTGGTGCTAGTTACTTAGTTGTTGCACCTGAATTAAAACTAGTTGATGCAATCACAACTCCGGAGCAAAAAGCAGCAGTGATAGCTTATCAAGAAGAAGTTAGTAAAAAATCTGATTTAGATCGTACCGATTTATCTAAAACAAAAACAGGCGCTTTTACAGGAGCTTATGCAATCAATCCCGTGAATGGCAAAGAAATACCGATTTGGATCGCCGATTACGTATTAGGTAGTTACGGAACGGGTGCTGTTATGGCGGTACCGGCTCATGATGAAAGAGATTACGCGTTTGCTGATAAGTTTGGCATCGAAATGATTCAAGTGATTGAAGGCGGAAATATCAAGGAAGAAGCGTACACTGGTGACGGTCTTCATATCAATTCTGGCTTCTTAGATGGCCTAACAAAAGATGAAGCGAATGAAAAAATGTACCAATGGCTAGAAGAAAACGGCTGTGGTAAAAAAGAAGTTACTTATCGTTTACGTGATTGGTTATTTTCTCGTCAACGCTATTGGGGCGAACCAATTCCAGTGATTCATTGGGAAGATGGGACAACAACGACAGTTCCAGAATCTGAATTACCTTTGACATTACCGAAAACAGATGATATCAAACCTAGTGGAACTGGCGAATCACCACTTGCAAACATTACTGAGTGGATCAATGTCATTGATCCTGAAACGGGTAAAAAAGGCAAACGTGAAACGAATACAATGCCACAATGGGCAGGTAGCTCTTGGTATCATTTACGTTATATCGATCCACACAATAAAAATGAACTAGCGAATTATGAAAAATTAGAGCGTTGGTTACCTGTTGATATTTACATTGGCGGAGCGGAACATGCCGTTCTTCACTTATTATATGCGCGTTTCTGGCATAAATTCTTGTATGATATCGGTGTTGTACCAACAAAAGAGCCCTATCAAAAATTGTACAATCAAGGAATGATTTTAGGTCAAAGTTTCCGTGACAGTCGTGGTGCATTAGTACCTACTAACATGGTTGAAAAAAAAGACGGCGTTTGGGTAAATATTGAAACAGGGGAAGAGCTTGAAGAAGCACCAGCCAAAATGAGTAAATCCTTGAAAAACGTCGTAAATCCTGACGATGTTGTCGAAAAATACGGTGCAGATACACTAAGAATGTATGAAATGTTCATGGGACCGCTAGATGCATCGATTGCATGGAGCGAAAATGGACTTGAAGGTAGCCGCAAATTTTTAGATCGCGTGTGGCGCTTGATCGTAGATGAAAATGATAAGATGCGTGATCGTATCACGACAATGAATGATGGACGTTTGACTAAAGTGTATAATCAGACAGTGAAAAAAGTGACAGAAGATATGGAAAATCTACACTTTAATACGGCAATTTCGCAATTGATGGTCTTTGTGAACGAAGCAAATAAAGTCGATGTTTTACCATATGACTATATTGAAGGATTCGTTCAATTACTAGCGCCAATCGCACCACACGTCGGTGAAGAGCTGTGGGCAATCCTTGGAAACGAAGAAAGTTTAACAAATGCGCCTTGGCCAACATTTGATGAAGCTGCATTGATTGAAGACGAAGTCGAAGTTGTTTTCCAAGTTAATGGAAAAGTTCGAGCGAAACTGAATATTACTAGAGGATTGAGCAAAGAAAAATTAGAAGAAAAAGCTTTAGCAGCAGAAGAGATTCAAGCCTTTATTGATGGGAAAACAGTACGCAAAGTCATTGTTGTTCCAGATAAATTGGTAAATATTGTAGCGAATTAAATATAGTTGAAACAGAGGTGCTGCATAAAATCGGTGTCTCTGTTTCGCTATAAATAGGAATAGGAGAGAAAACTGATCAGTTATATCACGTTTATTTGACCTACAAATAGGGGAACTAGTGGAACAATTAAAATAGTATAAACAAAAAAGTAAATAAACACATTTTGCACAAATCAAACTATCATGCTACAATAATCCTAATAAATGACGAAGGTGGTGAATAAGTACAATGGTCAACATGCCAAAAATAACAACGGGTTTTTCTTATGTAATAGGCTACCTAGCTTTTTGTCATGTTATTATTTTCAATTTTTTATCTCAAGGGACAAGTGTGTCCAAAAAGGGATAAAAAATTAAATAAAACAGACCATTCAGACTTATTTACTTGAAACGAATGAATCATAAAATAACGAAGAAGTAGCAATGAGGGGTTCACTTGTCTTAATCAAAAAAGTGTAGCTTCTTTAGCTTTATAGTAAATAATGAAGGTTGAACGAAGATAATTGTTCAGCTTTTTTGTGTACGCTAAAATTTATTAATGGTGATCTGTCTGAATGGCAGAAAGAGGCAAAGATGTTACTCCAATTACAAAAAATAACTAAAAATTATGGAACAGAACCACTTTTTGAAGAGTTAAATTTACAAATAAATGAAGGTGAAAAAATAGGATTGATCGGAACAAACGGCTCTGGTAAATCGACTATTCTAAAAATTATTACTAGAATGGAAAGCATAGATTCAGGAACAATCAGTTGCAAGAAAAATACACGAATTGGCTATTTAGCTCAAATACCGGACATTTGCGAACAGAAGGTCAAAGACTATTTATTAGAAACGTTCACATTACTGAATACGATTCAAAATCAATTAATACAATTGGAAGAGCAAATGATGAGTCCAGAATGTGACATAGACAAAATAGTAACTCGCTACGGTCAAAAACAAGAAGAATTTCAACGAGCTGGCGGTTACGAGATGGAAAACAAACTAGAGATGATCGCCAATGGACTAACAATCAATTACTTGTTACCAAAAAGAATGTCGGAATTAAGCGGCGATGAGCAAACAATTGTTGCATTGGCAAGAATTCTGTTACAGGAAAATGATCTTATACTGTTAGATGAACCAACTAATCACCTCGATGCCAAAAGAATTACCTGGCTGGAAGGCTATTTGACTCACGAAAAAACGGCTTATTTGATTGTTTCCCATGATCGATTGTTTTTAGATCATACAGTTGAAAAAATCGTAGAGCTAGAAGATGGTAAATTACAAGAATTCAAAGGCAATTATTCTGCATATAAGCGACAAAAGGAAGAACAGCTTGAAAAAATTAGAAAAGATTTTGCAGAACAGCAAAAAGAAATGAAAAAATTGAAATTGGCAATTCGTCGCTTTCGACAGTGGGGACACGAAGGAGATAATGAAAAATTCTTCAAAAAAGCCAAACAACTTGAAAAACGGTTAGAAAAAATTCAGAAAATCCCAAAACCTAAAGACGAAACCGCGAAAACAAGAAAAAAATTCAAGGAAACATATCGATCTGGGAAAGAAGTTCTTCAATTTAAAGAAGTCAGCAAAAGTTATGCTGACCAAAAACTGTTCGATAAAGTCGAATTTTCACTATTTTGGAAAGAGCGTGCAGCGATTGTAGGAGAAAATGGCGTAGGAAAAAGCACGCTACTAAAGTTGGCACTTGCAATGGAGGAGCTTGATAGTGGGGAAATCAAGCAGGGAACGAATCTTCGCATTGGCTATTTGCCTCAAGTAATACATTACGATACGCCTAAACAAACTCTATTACACTCGTTCAGGGAAGCTTGCGTCTTAGATGAACAAGAAAGTCGTCGTGCATTAGCTAACTACGACTTTTACAATGATGATGTAATGAAACAGGTTCGATTTTTAAGTGGTGGAGAAAAAGTGCGTTTGGAATTAGCAAAACTGATGTATAACGAGGTTAATTTTTTAGTATTAGATGAGCCAACAAATCATTTAGATATCGAAACGAGAGAAGAAATAGAAGAAATACTAGAAGCTTTTAAAGGAACGATGTTAGTCGTTTCGCATGATCGTTTCTTTCTACAAAAAATGGTTGATACATTTTTAATTGTTGAAAAACAGAAAATCACAAAAGAAATTGGATATTACTCAGATTTACTTACTCTTAAATAGATAAAAACAAATCAAAAATAAAAGGTGAGGCTGGGATAGAAGCTTATTTCTGGAAGGAGTGTTCCTGATCCCACCGTTTATTCGCATTTAGGGTGTGAAACAAAAGTGATTTTTACTTTTGTCCCACACCCGTTTTTCTTTTTCAACTGGACTTCATAAAGAAAAATCTCGAAATTGAGCCATAAAATAGTGTAGAGTAAAAGAAAAATGGAATAGTTTACAAAAAACTTAACAATTGGGAAAAGCTGAATAATCAAGCTTGAATAATCAAAAAGAAATAAAAAGTAAAGAATAACTTACTTTAATTAATGAAATAAGTATATTTTTTTTAAAAATTAACGCCATTGAATTGATATTCACTACGAATTACAATACAATAATAAAAGAAAGATTTATTTTTTGTTGATTTATATGCAAAATATTAAGGGAGGACTGTCGTGAAAAAAAAAATTCGATTGATATTTATCAGTTTTATCATTTTAATTATTTTTCCAAGTGATTGGTCCTATGCTATAGAAATTCAGCAACCTGTTGCAGAAGAATCGGTAACAAGTGAGTCAACGGAAGAAAGTATGCCATCTGAGTCGTCAGAGATCCCTGTTGATGATTCTTCGTTTAGCCAAGAATCAACGACTGAAGAAGAATCAATAGAAAATGGAAAAATAACTAATACAAATGATACGAATAACTTAGTAGATGAAAATAATTCTGAAATAAATAGCAAAAATATGTTGAGAGCAGATGATCCACAAGATACAGATGGCTTCTGGTTGGTCGACACAGCAGCTACTTTGACTGAGTATTTAAAAGATAGTCAAAAACTGAAATTTCGACTAACGGATAATATTGATTTGGGATCTAATGGCTATCAGTTGAAAGATGGCATGATCATCGATGGTGCTAATCACATTATTACATACAACAAAGGCACTTCGGCTACTCGTGGTTTTTATGCAAATCAGGAGAACGCAGTAATTGAAATTCGTAATACACAGTTTGGAAACAGCGATGGTTCTGGTGCTGTTGGGTATTATGGCTTTTTATCTGGAGGTTCAGCCATTAATATGACCTTTATTTTCGATAGTGTTGATTACTATTCAACAAATGGTCAAATGATTTACAACACTAATGGATCGGTCCTTATGCGAGGACAAAATACGATCGATCAAAGAGGTACGAGTACATATTCCCAAGAATGGGCAGAAATCAACTACGTAGAAATCCAGAATGGACATACATCTATCACACATTCCTCCAATCAAACAAGAGCATTTATCTGGTCAACAAGTACGTATTTAGCAAATCCTCACGCAAACCAATCTCAAATAGTGGTAAGAGAAAATGCACAGCTTGATATACAGACGAATAGTAACATGACATATGGAACGTTAGCTCCGAGCTATGTTGTTGAAAAGAATGCTGTTTTTAATTTGGATAAAGTAACACTTGCTACAGATAGTGCAAGGAATCAATTCTTTGCATCTAATCAAACACAACCTGTAACATTTGATTTTCAAGAGCAGTCTCAAGTCGATTTTAAGTTGCCTTTGCCAATCAATCTTTATACTGCTAAAGGTGGGATGAATATTGGAGAAAATGCTGATGTTTCCCTAGATGTTGCAAGTGGAACCATCTTTACAACTTCGTCATCCAGTAATTTTGCACTCAATATGAATAAAGCAAAACAGGTTTCATTTGCGGGAACGAGTATAGGAACTTTGGGGTTAAATGGTGCCAATGACGTAAATAATCTATCTTTTACAAGTAACTATTTACAAAAAATAGAAACTTTTTCAAGTAAAACGGACAGCGCGCCGACACAAGAACTATTTAAGCAAGCTTCAGATTTAAGTGTTCAAGGAACGAATTTTACGAATATACCAGGTTCGAGTAGCCCATTTAGTGATGGAGAATTACTTGCTTTAAAAAACGCACAAAAATTGGTATTTAGTGAATTCGTGGATGTTCCAGATCAATTAGAACTATATGCCCTTAAGTCATTGGATACATCCGTTTCACTAATTGGAAGTTCTGTAAATAATGGGAGTCAAGCAACCGAAGTGAAATTCTTCATTTTCTCTTCTGAAGAAGATGCAAATGATTTAAGGAAAGCAAGGCAAATTGTTACATTAAATTCATTTGAAAATCAGAAAAATACAGTACTTAAATCTCAGTACGAAATCACTATAGACGGTTTGAACCCAAACACACTTTATTGGGCTCAAATGGTTGTGATCAATCAAGCTGGTGAGAGTGAATTTTCTGATGCAGAAATATTTGCTACCCAACCACAGTTGAGCAACCTTACAGCTAATGTCACAACCACTACTGCAATCATCAACGGGGTATTGGCAAGTGATACAGGAAAATGGACAGACTATTCAAATGGAGAAGCTGCTGCAATACCTGACCAACAGGCAGATTTTGGCAGTAAGTACCGACAAGTTACAGTAGAGTACAGTAAAAACAAAGACTTTCCAAAAGCTGAAACAATGTCTCAAGTGGCGGTACTTTCTGGTAATAAAAACCAAAATTTCAGTGCGAAATTAAAAGGACTTGAAGGAGACGTAACCTATTATGTTCGTGTGAGTGTTGCAGGTGTTTATGGAGAAGAAGTTGTTTTAGCGATGACACCGTTAACAGAATTCCAAACGATAACAGATATTATCAAAGTAGAAGTGCCAATCGAAATGGCCTTTCAAACCCAAAATAAAGACATTGGAACTTTGCAAGAAGGGCAAGTGTCTTCAAGTGAGTATCCAGTCGTAAACAAAGGAAACACTCCAACAAAAGTATCGATAACCAATCTAACGAAGGAAAATGCAGCGGCCAATCAGTTGCAACTGTTAGATAGTCTATCAGGAAATTTAGGTCAGGATGAACTAGCGTTGCAATTGCTTGTTGATAACAATCAGGCAGAGCCACTTTTCTTAACGAACGAATTATCAAAAAACCCTTTATCGGTCGGTGTTTTAAACGTGAATGAAGAAAAAAACTTGCGTCTTAAAGGTAAGTACTTTAACGCCACAAGACAAGCAATATTTCCAACGTACAAAGTGACATTCAAAGTAGAAAAAGATGAAGAGTGAGAGGGATTTTATGGATAACACAAACGAAGAGAAGAAGAAAAAGAAACGGCTGCTGATTTTACTATTACTATTCTTATTTGCAGCTTCAGCGGCAGGCTTATATTATTATTTTTCAACTAAAACGGGACCTGTACAAGTTGTTTCAGGAGACTACTTACCAGATGCAAAAGGCGCTAAAAAAATGAGTGATAAAGATCTCAAAGCAGCTGAACAAAAAGCTGTGGATGCAAGTAAATTCAATATGGTCATTAAATCAGAGGCTGTATTTGAGAACGGCGACAGTGAAGGTAGTCTATACATTCAAAATCCTATCGAAAATGGGTATCCCATCAATGTGGTAATTCATTTAGATAGCAATAATGAACAAGTTTATTCCTCCGGTGCAATTCAGCCAGGGTATGAAATAAATGGAGCAAAACTAGAGAAAAAACTTGCTCAGGGAGATTATCCAGCAACAGCTACGTTTGATATTTATGATTCAAAGACAAACAAGAAACGTGGGCAAGTTCAAGCTGGCATTACAATTCGCATCAACAACTAATATCGTTATTTAGCAGATTTTCTGTTAAAAATAAATCATTTCACACACAGAAGGAGAAACAGAATGAAGAAAACAAACTTTTTACTTACTACAATGATGCTAGGTCTAAGCGTATCAGGACTAACACAAATAGCTTTAGCGGATGATATTAATGGGAATAATTCAGCAGAGATCACGATTAATGGATCAATCGGTAAATTAGATAATACAAATCCAGATACGAATATCCCAGAAGGCTCTGATGAGTGGATTAATGTTACTGTTGATACAGTGACAGCCTTCCATACTACGACTGCTAGTGCACATAAAAACATTGAGTCTGCTGATTATAACATCGTAAATAATTCAGGTCGCGGTGTTGCAGTGACATTGAATAAAATGGAAGGAACTCCTAAGTACGTGGACACCTTAGCGATCGAAGCTAAAGGGAACGATTTAGTTGAGGCTCCAAAAAAGACTAATTTGGTCGCAAACAATGCGTTAGTTGACCTAACAAGTTCAGCAGTTTGGATGCGATTGGCCAATAAAGATGGACGTTTGAATATCGAAGATGATGCAGCTTCAGCCTATGCGAATTCTGCTAAATTCTTTTATACTGGTACAACAACGGCTAGTTTGCCAACAAATGTCAATGAAACTGCAGCAAAAGAAGAATATAAACTAACATTGAAATTCTCATCGATCCAAAAAGATGGAACAACGATTGGTGTAACACCATAATTAAATAAAGGCCGTGATATAAGATGAAACAATTCAAATGTTACATCATTACGATCATTCTTTTGGTGAGTTGTATTACTTCTTTTCAAACGATTGCGGATGCTACAACTGATATAGAGATCCATGGACAAATCGGTAGAAATGAGACAACTATACAGCCATCAATCAAACCAGAACCAGGGTCAGATACGAAATTAGCACAACCAAAGCAAACGCACATAAGAGTAAAAAATTTTCCAACCGCTGGTAGTATTGTCGAACAGCTAACGCCGATTGGCTTATTGCTCCTGTTGATTTTTTTATTGCTCAGTAGGTGGAAAGCACATAGAAATAAATAGTTTGGATAGCACTATTGTAATCTAACTCGTTATTCAAATGTAGAGGGTGGAGGAAACGGATAGTTCGTTTTTTCCATCCTCTATTTTTATTCGAACCGTTACGCAAAAACAGATTTGACAGCGCTTTCCTTTGTGCTATAATGATAAGTAACGGAATGTAACTGAATTTTCAGGCATAACCATAATAGCGTAAAGACGACAAGGATTTTGTTGTGTTTATTCTATTATGGTTTTTATATTTTTGGATAAAAGATTGAGAAGGAAGGTTCTGGTAATCGATGTTTTGAGATGACTGGACTGTATTTCTTAAAAATGTATAGTGAGGAGAAATGACCAATGAGCAAATCAGTATTTTCAGAAAATTTTTTATGGGGTGGCGCAACAGCAGCTAACCAATATGAAGGCGGCTATCTATCAGGAGGCAAAGGGCTTAGTACGCTTGATGCAATTACAGGAGGCAGTCACACAATACCTAGAATGATTACCTATAAAACGAAAGAGGGTAAAGTTGAAACATGTAGTAGAGGAGAAGCTTTGCCAGAAGGGGCAGTTGGCTATGTTGATCCAGATAAGTATTATCCTAGTCATGTAGCCACAGATTTTTATAATCATTATAAGGAAGATATTGCATTATTTGCAGAAATGGGCTTTAAATGCTTTAGACTTTCAATCGCTTGGGCTAGAATATGTCCAAAAGGAACAAAGGAAATCAATGAAGAAGGTTTGGCTTTTTATGATAAAGTCTTTGATGAGTTGTTACGTTACGGAATTGAGCCAATCGTAACAATCAATCACTTCGATATTCCAATGTATTTAGCAGATGAATTAGATGGGTGGTCAAATAGAAAAGTAATTGACTATTTCGTGTTTTTCTGTGAAACGTTGTTTAAACGCTACAAAGACAAAGTCAAATACTGGATGACCTTCAATGAAATTAATTTTTTGCGCAGCTGGACTCAAATTGGGATTCACCAAAATGATCAACAAGCAAAGTATCAAGCAGCACATCACTTATTCGTTGCTAGTGCTAAAGCGGTTAAATTAGGACATAAAATCAATCCTGATTTTAATATAGGGATGATGGTGGCTTATATTCCGAGTTACCCAATGAGTTGTAATCCAAATGATGTGATGGAAGCAATCAAGTTTAATCGGGAACAAGAATTTTATATTGATGTGCAAGTCAAAGGCTATTATCCAGCCCACAAAGTAAAAGAATTCGAACGAGAAAATGTCGTCATTCAAAAAGAGGCGGGGGATGATGAGCTTATTAAAGAAGGAACCGTTGATTACATTGGCTTTAGTTATTATATGTCGACCGTTTCTGCAGCTAATCCAGATGAAGTGAAATATGTGGGGGGAAATCAAATGCCAGCAGTCAAAAACCCATACTTGCAAGAATCAGAGTGGGGTTGGGCTGTTGATCCTCTAGGATTGCGTATTTCGTTGTGTAAATTGTATGATCGATATAATATACCATTATTTGTTGTAGAAAATGGCTTTGGTGCAGTGGATAAACTAGAAACAGACGGTACGATCCAAGATGATTATCGTATCGATTATTTCAGCAAACATATCGCTGCGATGAAAGATGCCATTGAATTAGATGGTGTTGATTTGATAGGCTATACGCCATGGGGATGTATTGATGTCGTTTCATCTGGAACAGGTGAAATGAAAAAAAGATATGGTTTTATCTATGTTGATATGGATGATGAAGGGAATGGAACATTGGATCGATCTAGAAAACAATCATTTTATTGGTACAAAAAATTGATTGCCGCAAATGGTCTACAAGAATAAAGAGGCGGGGTAGGAGGTTGGGACAGAAGTGTTTAACTCCGAGAAATAAGAAGGAATTTACGAAAATTGCTCTTCAAATTTTTGTGAATTTCGGCTTATTTCCGAAGGAGTTACTTCTGCGCCCACCGTTTATTCGGTTACTAAGAGCCTGAAACATAACTTTTTTAGTTATGTCTCAGGCTCATTCTCTTTTCTTAAAATAAATGTTCAAAAATTGGGCGTAAAATGTTGTAGTAAAAATCAACCATGGTATACTGCTAATGAGGCGAATTTTCTGGTTACAAAATTGTTTAATAAGTGTAGTCAGATGTTTGAAAAAGCCGCAGGAGGAATCATAACCAGATGAAAAGAGTATCAATCAAAGAATTAAAAGAATTAATCGAACTAACAGTGAGTGAGCCCGTTTCAATCATTGATGTCCGGGAAGTGGAAGAATTTGCTGCAGGTCATATCGTCAACGCTAAAAATTATCCTTTGTCCACTTTACCAGAGGCAATGACAGAGATAAATCGTGAACAACCCCATTATGTGATTTGTCAGCATGGCGTGCGTTCAGAGCATGCGTGCTCGTTTCTTGAAAATTATGGCTACAATGTTGTTTCTGTTTCAGAAGGTATGTCTGTTTGGGATGGAAAAGAAAATAGTTATCAATAAAAAAAATCGCAATGAGCCTGATGCTTGTTGCGATTTTTTTGATGAACAGAATTAAAGTGAAAACTTATTTTTAGTAAGCAAAATCCTTTGCAAGTATACTTACTTTTTGTTAGTATATAAATGTAGATAAGAAAACAACAGTTATTGGAGGAAAAAGTCATGACAACAAAATTATTAATTGCCTATTATAGTTCAACAGGAACAGGTACACAAATGGTAAAATGGGCCAAAGAAGCAGCAGAAGCGAATGGAGCAGAAGTTCGTTTAAGAAAAGTTCATGAGTTAGCGCCAGATGTGGCAATCGATTCAAATCCAGCTTGGCGCAAAAATGTCGAAGCAAGTAAAGAAATTCCAGAAGTGACAAGTGACGATTTATTATGGGCAGATGCCTACATTTTCTCTTCACCTTCACGCTTTGGTGTAATGGCCAGCCAGTTAAAACAATTTTTTGATTTACAAGGCGGGCTTTGGGCACAAGGAAAATTAGCGAATAAATTTGTTACAGCATTCTCTTCTGCACAAAATCCAAACGGTGGACAAGAGCAAGTAATCCAAGGGATATACACAGTAATGCAACATTGGGGTGCAATCATCGTGCCAGCAGGTTACGTAAATCCATCTACTTTTGCTGCTGGCGGTAACCCTTATGGAACAAGTGCTTCAATCGACGGTGAAGGGAATATGTTAAAAGCGGACGAAGTGAAAGCAGCAGTTCAAGATCAAACCAAACGTTTGGTTGATGTAACAAGTAATTATTTAGGTTAAAAAAAGTAAAACGATACCACTATTGCGTTCTTTTTATTAAAGAATGCGATAGTGGTATCATAAATAGTTTAGAAATCATTACCTCCCAAACGAGATCACTTCTCTTGGGGGTTTTTATTGGATAGACAGCCTAATAGATTGTTACTTCTTAAATGCGGTGATTAGATAACGCTCTAAAGTAGGCAAGATAAGTATTGGGTTATCTGAAAAATAGTTCTTATTTTGTTACATCTTCTCCAAACCACTTTTTTGAAATATCAGCTAGTTTTCCGGTTTTTCTAAGCTCTTCAAAACCGTTGTTGATTTTTTCGGCTAGTTCTTTATCGGATTTTCTCAGACCAACAGCGAAAGCTTCACTTTCAAATTCACCATTAACAATCGAATAATTTGCTAGATTATCCTCGTGAGAAAGATAATAGTTGGCATAAACACGATCAATCAATAAGCCATCAATTCGTCCGGACTTTAAATCCATAAATGCTTCATTAAAACCATCATACAAAATAGCTGTTTGATCTTTAACCAAATTTTTCAAAATGTCAGGTTGTGTTTCAAAGCTGTTGTAGCCAGAAGAACCATTTTGGACACCTAGAATTTTGCCTTTCATATCTGAGAATGAATGGATAGCATTCTTTTTCAGAGAAACGACGACTTGTTCATTTTTCATGTACTCATCACTAAAAAGTACTTTTTCTTCTCGTTCAGCACTTTTAGAATAACCATTCCAAATCAAGTCAATTGTTTGATTTTGTAATTCATTTTCTTTCATGGACCAGTCGATTGGTTGAAAGTCCACAGTGATCCCATATAACTCAAATACTGCCCGAGCTAAATCAACGTCAAATCCAATGATTTCACCGGATTTATTTTGAAAGCCCATGGGGACAAAGGAATCATCTAAGCCAACGATAACTCTTTTTTCATCATTGATTCGTGTCCATTGATCAGCATCTGTTTTTTTTCTACCACAACCGACTATGGATACTACTGCAAAAATAGCTGTTATGGCAAGGATTAGATAATTTTTTTTCTTCATATAATCTTTCCTTTCTACTGAACCGGTTTTACTGTTAATAAGTTGTCAGCAATATTTTCAGCAAAATTCATATCGTGGGTGACGACGATTTGAGTCATGCCTTGTGCTTTTAACGTTAAAATCACTTCTTCGACTTGTTGGCGAAGTTCAGGATCAAGTGCACTAGTAGGTTCGTCATAGCCTAATACTTTAGGTTTCATTGCAAGAGCCCGAGCGAGAGCGACTCGTTGTTTTTGACCGCCGGATAATTGATAAGGATACAAGTTCTCTTTTCCATGGAGATCGAATTTCATCAATAAGTCCATTGCTTCCATTTCACTTGCTTCTTTCGATTGTTTTAAGGAAAGGATAGGTGCTAACGTGATATTATCTAAAACTGAAAGGTGAGGAAATAATTGGAAATCTTGAAAAACAATCCCCACGACTTGATCTGCATTATTCATTTCTACAGGATTAAAGGGGACGCCATCCATCGTTAATTCACCTGAATCAATGGTTTCTAGACCAGCTAAACAACGCAACAACGTTGTTTTACCACCACCAGAAGGCCCTACAATCGTTAAAATCTCTCCATCTTTGATCTCTAAATTCAATTGATCGATGATGCGACGACTATCAAAACTTTTAGTTAAATTTTTTATTCGTAACATGATTTTCCTCCTAATTTTAAAAGCGTGGCGGGCTCGTTCTACTCTGACAGGAAAATAGGAAATTAAGAATGAGGCGCTTTTTGCCTCAATCGAAATTTATCTTTTACCCGAAGAGTTAGCCCGTAAAGCTAGATGACATATAGCAACAGTCTTCCGTTTATTTGTAATACTGATAGTGTTTTTCCAATTTTTTAGAGGCTAACGTTAGGACGGCCGTCAACAAAAGGTAAATAATACCAACTAAAACTAAAGGCAATAAACTGACATCGCGACTCATCGCAATTTTACCAGCACGTAATAGGTCCCCTAAACCAAGTACATAGATCAAAGAAGTATCTTTAACCAAATTGATCACTTCATTACCGATAGAAGGTAAAACGATTTTGATCACTTGGGGTAAAATAATTCTTGTGACGGTTTGAAATCGTGTTAAACGTAAAACTTTCGCCGCTTCATATTGCCCTTCTGGAATCGATTGAATGCCGCCACGAAAAATTTCTGCAAAATAAGCTGCATAATTTAAAATAAATGCGAATAAAGCTGCATCATATCGTTCAAAGACAATGCCAATCAATGGTAGGCCGTAAAAAACAAAAATAAGTTGTAGTAACAACGGTGTCCCACGCATTAGCCAGATATAAATAGTAATCAGAAAATTCAAAGGTTTAAAATTTGTCTGTAAGGCAAATGCAACTAAAATCCCAAGTGGAATCGAGCCTAATAGTGTAAAAATAAATACTTTCAATGTCATGAGTGCGCCGTCAACTAAAGCCGGCATAATTTCTAAAATATAGTTCATCATTTTTCCTCCAGTTTTTTATTTTTTTATAAGAGTAAACAAAAAAGTCCCCTTGACTGGTTTGCCAAGAGGACGAAATAATCGTGGTTCCACCTCAATTCGTTAATACCTCACAATATTAACCTCGTAGAATCTTTTGTAAAAGAAAAGATTCTTTTCTGATAACGGAGAATGCCGCATCTTCTTACTTGATTCAGAAGGTGACTAAAACAGGTGTGTTCATCGAAGGTTTCCAGCTTTTTTTCTCAGCGAATAAAAAAGTCTCTGTCAAGAAAGTATCTTTGATTACTTGTTCTGTTTGTGCGTTTTAATTTTATTAGAATAGCTAATATGAATTGTTCTAATAAGTTATTTCTATTTATTGTAACAATATACGATGTTTAGGGATAAAAAACAAAAAATCCTTTGGCAATTAAGCCAAAGGACGTAAAAATCGTGGTTCCACCTTTTTTTATTATCGCTTCACAACGATAACCTCATGAAGTCATAGACTTCCAATGCTGTAACGGGCATACCCGAACTTCCCTACTGCTACATTCAAAAAGTTAACTCCCAGATGTGGTTCGCTTTATCCTTCTGTCTTTTTACACCAACCAAAGACTCTCTTTGAGAATAAAATAAAGGTACTCTTCTGTTCTTTGTTTTTTTATAACTTTACCACCAGTTTTTCTGCTTGTCAACAACTGTTTGTTTAGAAAATTCAGAAAATAGCTTGTTTTAAGCATAAAAGTAACTGATTGAACAAAGTTGAGGTAAAATAGAAATAGTTACTTCCTATTAAAAAGTAAGTAAACGGTGATAGTGAAAAACTATCGCACTGTTTCTATTTGTACTATCCTTCTATAAATATATCTGATAAACTATGTACAATTATTGTCGGAAAGTAAAAAAGGAGTGGTATCGATTGAGGCGGCCGATTATTGGAATTGCAGCGAATGAAATTGAAGACGCAGGGGCGAAATTGTATCATTTACCGATCAGTTATACTCCTTGTGGATATGTTAAAGCCGTTCAAAACGCTGGTGGTTTACCCTTGGTTTTGCCAGTGGGCTCTCCTAATTTGGCTAAGGAGTATATCAAACAAATCGATAAGTTGATTTTGGCTGGCGGACAGAATGTTTCACCAGCATTATATGGTGAATCAGTTCAACTTGAAGAAGCGTCATTATCAGAAAAAAGAGATCAATTTGAGTTAGCGTTGATTGAAGAAGCTATTGCACAAAATAAACCGATTTTTGCGGTTTGTCGTGGTCTCCAATTAGTTAACGTAGCACTTGGTGGCAGTTTGTATCAGGACATCAGTCATTTTAGCGATGGGAAAATTGCCCATATGCAAGTACCGGTATCACGTGAAATCCCTACACATCAGATCCAAACAGAAGACACGAGTATTTTACGTGACATTTACGGTAAAAAAACAACTGTTAACTCGTTTCATTTTCAAGCTGTCAAAAAATTAGCAAAGAAACTAAAAGTTACAGCACTTAGTGAAGACGGCATTATTGAAGGAGTGGAAAGTAACGATTCGAATCTCGCATTTTTAGGCGTGCAGTGGCACCCTGATTTTGCTTTTGATCATTTGGAACAAGAAATGGCTGTTTTTCGTTATGTTGTTGAAGAATTATAGGTAAGATAGATTGAACAGAAAACAAGCGTTATGATCAGTTTTAAGAAAGAGGAGGAATTGGACAATGAAGAAAAAGTTTGGTGTTTTTGTATTAGCAGCGGGTTTATTATTGACGGCTTGCAATGGGGGACAAGGGACCAGCACATCTGGTGAAAAAACGGATGGCGGTAAAACAGATCAGACACAAGTAATCAAAGTTGCTTCTGGAGGAGAGTTATCAACACTAGATAGCGCACATTATACGGATGTATACAGTTCGGATATGATTGGTCAAGTTGTAGAAGGACTTTATCGAATGGATAAAAATCATGATCCAGAATTAGCTGTTGCAGCAAGTGAGCCTACCGTTAGTGATGATGGATTAGTGTACACATTTAAATTAAAAGAGACAAAATGGAGCAATAGTGATCCTGTTATAGCAGGTGATTTTGTCTCAGCATTTAAAAATGTTGTAGATCCAAGTTTTGGTTCAAGTAGCAGTAACCAAATGGATATTTTCAAAAATGGTCGAAAAATCCGAGAAGGGGAAGCAAAAGTGGATGAGCTTGGGGTCAAAGCAATTGATGATCAAACATTAGAAATGACCTTAGAATACCCAATTCCTTATCTATCTCAAATATTGGTTGGAACGCCCTTTATGCCAAAAAATGAAAAGTTCGTCAAAGAAAAAGGCGATGCTTACGGTACATCAACAGATAATTTTGTTGGAAATGGCCCATTTGTAATTTCTGGTTGGGACGGTAATACAGAAAATTGGAAACTAACAAAAAACAAAGACTACTGGGATCAGGAAAATGTTAAGCTAGATACGATTGATGTTCAAGTAGTGAAAGAAATCGGTACTGGAACAAACCTTTTTGATGCAGGTGATCTAGATTACACTGTTCTAGCAGATACGTATGCATTGCAATACAAAGACTCACCGCAAGCACATTTTATTCCTAAGGCAATGGTTGGCTATTTGAGTCCTAATCATAAGCGAGAAGTAACCGGCAATGTAAATGCGCGTAAAGCTATTTTACAAGCAATCGATAAAGAAACATTTGCTAAAGATATTTTAGGGGATGGTTCTACAGCTATCAACGGTTTTGTACCAAAAGATTTTGCGAAAGATCCTGAAACAGGCGAAGATTTCCGAAAAGAAAATGGAGATTTCCTTCCATATGATTTAAAAGAAGCACAAAAAAGTTGGGAAATAGCTAAGAAAGAATTAGGTAAAGATGAAATTGAATTAGAATTATTATCAGCCGATTCCGCACTTGCGAAAAAGACAATCGAGTATGTCCAAGGGCAATTACAACAAAATCTACCTGGGTTAAAAATTACGTTGAAATCTATTCCACTGCAAAATCGATTGGACTTGCAAACAGCAAGCAATTTTGACTTAGTTTTTGGTACATGGACACCAGATTATGCTGATCCAATCAACTTTTTAGAATTTTATGACTCTAAAAGTGGGTTGAATACTTCAGGCTATAATAATTCTGACTATGACAAAGGATTGAATGATGCTAGAATCACTTTAGCTAACGAACCAGAAAAACGTTGGGATAAATTAAAAGAATTAGAAGAAACGTTGATTGAAAAAGATGCCGCTGTTCTGCCGCTTTATCAAGGAGCAATTGGGTATCTAAAAGCGGATCAATTAAAAGAATTACAAGTTTTTCCGTTTGGTAGAACAGTATCTTATCGTTTAGCGTATGTTGAATAATAGATAAAAAAGGGAGCATAAAGATCAACATCTTTATGTTCCCTTTTTTTATTATGAAGTCATTAGTATCTTCATCGCAGTGTTTACAGTGAAAAAGAGAAAGGCGTAAACGAGGATCCAACAAAGAGCATGCATATCTTTTGTAATTGTTTGATAATGCGTTTAACATAAAAGTATAGATTAGAGAAAAATCTTGAAAAAGTACAATCAACGTTGGAGGGAGAAAATCTATGCGAGTAATCAAAGTACTTATTTCTATTATACTATTAGCTGGTATTTTTGGGATTGCTGGTTTATATTCTCAAATAGTAGATTTAGGTGTTGTGACCACATTTTTTGATAATTTACTGTTTCAATATGATTGGCTATTTTATTTTTACCAAGTTGTTCTTTTTGCTTTATTAGCAATCTTGTTGCTGGCTTTTTTGATGATTATATTCAAACCGATCACATCAAAACAAATCCACATAAAAAAAGATACCGGTCAAGTCAACTTACCACTGAACACACTGGAATCGATTGCTAGAGCTTCATTACATGGCATTGTAAATGGTGATAATACACAGGTAAAAGTTAGATTAACAAAGAAACAAACGGCAGATGTAGAAGTCACGATAGCAGACGAACAACAACAGCAGTTCTTAAGTAGAGGGAAACAAATTCAAGAATCAATCCCACAAGCCTTGCAAAACATGGCAATGATCGAGACGAATAAAATCAAGGTTATTTTCAAAAAGAAAAAAGCAGAATCGTCTTTATTGCCAAGCAGTAAAAAAGAGTCACGTGTGGTTTAAAGGAGGAAGGATAATGAAAAAAAAAATGACAATAGCTCCTTACCGCAATCAAATTATATGTACCGGATTAGCTGTTCTAATTGCCATACTGTTTATGACAATTGGATTTTGGAAAACAGTTTTGCTTGTCGCTTTAACAGGAATCGGCTATTTTATTGGCAAAACGCAAGATGAAAACCGCTCTATCTCTTCAATTTTAGCTACAATACAGGCTTTTTTTGAAAGATAAAAATAAATCGAATCAAAATCAGAAAGGTTGAGTAAAATATGGATAACAAAGCAACTGGAAACACAACTGAAGGAACAAACGCAAATGGAATCAAAACAAAATTAACATTTGACGATCAAGTCGTGAAAAAAATTGCTGGTATCGCCGTATCAGAAATCCCTGGTATTTTAGGATTAAGCGGAAATGCGATTACAAACTTGACCGATAAATTTACGAATGGAAACAATCCAACGAAAGGCATTAGTGCAGAAGTTGGAACGAAACAAGTTGCAATTGATTTAGATGTCATTGGGGAATATGGTAAGAATATTGCTCAAGTATTTGATACAGCAACAAAAAAAGTTGCAGAAGAAGTAAAAAACATGACGGGGCTAGATGTTATTGAATTTAACATGAACATAGATGATGTGATGTCAAAGGAACAGTACGAAGAAAAATTTGAAAACAAGAAAAAAGATGATAATGAAAATGATAAAAAACAAGAAAACAATACACGTACATTACAATAATGTTTCGCTGTAGTTGAATTAGAGGAGGATGTTTATTATGTTGAGTTTTATTTGGTCATTGATTGTCGGTGGTGTACTAGGAGCCATTGCTGGAGCAATTTTAGGTAGAGATGTACCAGGTGGTGTAATTGGCAATATTATCGTTGGATTTATTGGTAGCTGGGTAGGCACAATGCTTTTAGGAAACTTTGGCCCAATTATCGGTGGGTTTCCAATTATTTCCGCATTGATCGGTGCAGTGATTTGTATCGCAATTTATTCATTTATTGCGAAACGAATGGCATAAGTATAAAGAAATAAAAACCAGTTCTACATGACTTTTACAAGCTATGTAGAACTGGTTTTTTTATTATTCCAGCATTTCTGCTGGCAATAAAATCGTTTCTTTATGACCATCATCAAAAGCAAATACTTGAGACGGATAGTTTTCAGAGTAAGGAAAAGGTAAGTCAACGGCCATTTGAACATCGCTGATTTCTTGTGAAAAATGAACAGTTACTGTCCCACCATTGTCTATTAAATCAAAATACAGCATATTCGTAAGTGGGATGACCCCTTTTAAATCCAAATCGATAATCAGCCAGATACTGTCGATCAAAGCGCCAGGTAGGCTTTCAACCACACCTAAAGATGCATAACGACTACGTTCACTATCAAAACTTTCAACCATTTATATGACCTCCTTTAGCTATCTAATATCAACAGTATACCTTATTTAGGAAAAAGTCGCTTCTGTCATGTTTCAAAAAAAAAGCAACTAAAAAGCTTGCACAATCTGTTGAATGCAAAGATAGAAAAAAGAAATTGAGACATCACTCTAAGAGTGACATCTCAACCTTCTAAAATCTATTTTAATAGATGGATTATTCTGGTTTTTCACCGATCACTGTAGGTTCAGTAGCTTCTCCAGAACTTTCTTCTTCTGATTCCGTTTTCGCTTCTACTACGGCTGCAATTTGTTCTTCACTGTCAGTAATGATCTCATAATCTTTACTTTCTGGTAAATCAGCCACGGTAATAGCATCGCCAATTGCAAGTTTTGTAATATCGACTTCTACACGTTCCGGTAATTTATCTGGTGTTGCTGAAACTAAAACATTATATAAGTTTTGAGCAAGTTCACCACCAGCTTTCACCCCTTCGGATTCACCGATAAGCACGATTTCAGCTTCTACTTCCGTTGTTTCTTTCATATTTACAGCTAGAAATTCGATGTGTTTCATTTGATTTGTAAAGGTGTCCAATTGAGCTTTAAACATTAATGTATTGATTTTTTTACCACCAATAGTCATTGTGATTACGGCATTGGCACCATTGTCTCGTAAAATTTTTGTTATTTCTTTTTGATCAACTGAAATAGGTGTACTTTCAATTTCATACCCATAAACGACGGCGGGAACTTGACCAGAGTGACGTAGTTGATTTCTTAGTGAACGCGGACGGACAGCTCTTTCTTTGACTTCTAATGATACTGACATAACCTAAATTCCTCCCTTAAATTTAAAAGCTGAACAAGCTTTTATAGCCTCCATGTATTATGAGACTTGCTTATAAAGCTAGATAAATCAAAATGAATTTATATTTGGTTATCTGCAAAACGCAACATGATGGAAAAAAGGAGTTTTGTTGACGTAGAGTATAAACATGTAAAAGCATAAACTTAGCTAAGGTTTTCCTGTTCAAATTTGAAACGAACAAGCAGCTTCTACAAACGAACAACAAAAACAAAAAATCCCGAATAATTGTGCACAATTATCCAGGGGGAATTCCATATGATATCTTATTCTCTCCCAGGTCATTACGCTGTTTTTGAGAAACCTTATTCACTTTCTACATCAACCTTAACGCGAATTCAATGGTAAGTCAAGGGAAGTGAAGAAAGAACGGATGACCTTTAAAGAGTCTTAAAAAGTATCGATTCGGAAAAATCGTACGTCGTTCAGGGTGATTTCTTTTCATTTTTTAAAGTTTATACTAAAATATTAAATGAAATGAGGAAAATAAATGCGGTTAGATAAATTATTAGAAGAAAAAAAATCGGTTCTAAAAGAAAAGTAAAAACACTGATTCGCAGTAAACAAGTTACGGTTGACGGTCAGATCATCTTGAATGAAAATTTGAATGTAGATGCAACGTTACAAGAAATTTACGTTGGGGATCAAAAAATCCAACACGAATCCCATGTGTATTATATGCTGAATAAGCCTAAAGGTGTTGTGACGGCAGTCAAAGATGCTCAACATCAAACCGTTATTGAGTTAATTCATCCTAGTGATCAACGAGCAGGATTATATCCTATAGGTCGTTTAGATCGTGATACAGAAGGATTATTGCTAATGACGGATAACGGTCAGTTAGGGTATCAATTATTGTTGCCACATAAAAAGGTTACAAAGAGGTATGAAGTTAGAGTGAATGAACCTTTAACAGCTCAGGATCGTATAATATTTGCGCATGGAATCGTTTTTTCTGACGGAAATAGATGTAAGCCGGCCAAGCTGGAAATTTTAACATCAGAAAAAAATGAGAGCCATGCCTATTTAGATATCACGGAAGGGAAATTTCATCAAGTCAAAAAAATGTTTTTATCTGTTGGAAAAAAAGTGGTTTATTTGAAACGATTATCAATGGGGCCAATCCAATTAGATACAGACCTTGATTTAGGGGAATATCGTCCCTTAAACCAAGCAGAATTACAGATGTTGTTGCCTTATTTTACGACTCATAAAAAAGAAAAGAGAGTGGAAGATGAAATTTAAAACATTATTATTTGATGTAGATGATACATTACTAGATTTTCAATTAACAGAAAAAAAAGCACTACAAGCTCTTTTTCAAGAAGAAAACGTCACGCTAACAGATGAAATAGAAGCAACATACAAAAAAATCAACAGTCAATTGTGGCGTGAATTTGAGCAAGGAAAAATAGATAAAACAACGGTGACGGATACGCGCTTTAGTTTACTATTTGAGCAATTAGATAAAAAAGTAGATGGGAAAAAGATGGGGGAACAATATCGCCATTATCTAGGTCAGGGGCACGATTTGTTGGGAAATAGTAAAGAAATCATTGAACGACTCAAACCTGATTACGATCTGTATATTGTGACAAATGGTGTCGCAAAAACGCAATATCAACGACTGAACGATTCAAATATGACACCCTTTTTTAATGATATCTTTGTTTCAGAAGAAGTAGGTTTTCAAAAACCGATGAAAGAATATTTCGACTATGTTTTTGAACGAATTCCTAATTTTGAGCGAGAAAAAACATTGATTATTGGAGATTCATTGGCTTCAGATATTCAAGGAGGGAATTCGGCAAATATCAAAACAGTTTGGTTAAATCCAGGGAAACAACACCCAATAGCTGAGGTTAAACCAACGTATGAAATCAGTTATTTAGATGAGATTTTTAACGTGTTGGAACAATAAAAATTGGCAGTCGCAGGAGTTCATAAGACTTGCGACGGCTATTTTTTATAGATCTATACATAAGCGAACCATATCTTTTAAAATAAGCTTATTCTCGATTATTTCTTCCTCATAGTGACGAAGAAAAAAATCACGATCAATACTTGTCATGCGAAAGCCGCATTTTTGATAAAGATATAATTGACCCAAGCTAGTACTGCCCGTACCGATTTCAACGGTTTTGTATTGATTATTTTTAGCATAAACGAAAGCAAACTGGATCAATTTTTTACCAAAACCTTTCCCCTGATAGCTTTTTGAAACGGCAATATTCACAATTTCTAATGTTTCGGGTCTTGTAGGAAGTAAGACTAGAACACCAATCGGTATTTCATCGTGAAGTAGTTCAAAACATAAACCACGTTTAGTATAGTTAGCGACTAAATGTTTAGCTGGATCAGCTAATAATAGTAGGTCATAGTGGACTGTTTGAAGAGTTTCGATTTTCTTGATCGTCATACTGTTTTTTCCTTTCTAATAAAATAGTCAATAAGTGAATAAAATTGTGGCATTTATGCTCGTTTCTATTATAATAGAAAAAGGTTATTATGACTATTACATATAAGAGAGAGGTTTCGTTGAATGAAAAATACTCAACCAATCGTGATTGGTGTTACTGGCGGTTCCGGCAGTGGGAAAACCAGTGTCAGTCGAGCGATTTTTAATCATTTTCCCAATCATTCTATCATGATGCTGGAACAAGATTCTTATTATAAAGATCAAAGTCATCTGAGTTTTGAAGAAAGACTAACAACGAATTATGATCACCCGTTTGCTTTCGATACGGATTTGCTGATCGAGCACATACAACAGTTGATTAACTATCAAACAATCGAAAAACCAGTGTACGATTACGTTGCACACACTCGAAGTTCAGATATTCTTGTTCAAGAACCAAAAGAGGTCATTATTTTAGAAGGGATACTGATCTTGGAAGATGTTCGGTTAAGAGAGCTAATGGACATTAAACTCTATGTCGACACAGATGATGATATGCGCATCATTCGCAGAATCAAACGTGATATGGAAGAACGCGGAAGAACTTTAGACTCTGTTATTGAACAGTATTTATCAGTAGTAAAACCAATGTATCATCAGTTCATCGAACCCACAAAACGATATGCAGATGTGATTGTTCCAGAAGGCGGAGAAAATCACGTAGCGATTGATTTGATCACGACAAAAGTAGCAAGTATTTTAAATGAAGTATAAATAGAGAATCACTAAAAAACAATGGTTTTTATTTGAATTTATCAAATAGAGTCGTTGTTTTTTTGTTATGTTATTCTAGTGCAAAAACAGGAAATATAGACAAACTATTCTTAGGTGTAGTATCTTATGAGATAACTATTGACGAGGGCATCAGTGATCTTAGAGAGGAATGGATTAGATGAGAATTTTAATTATTGAGGACAATCGTGAACTGGCGACATCAGTTCAAAAAGGATTAGAACGGGAAAAATTCTTAGTCGATTTGGCTTTTTCTGGGCTAGAAGGAGAAGAGAAAGCCTATGTAAATAACTATGATGCTATTTTATTAGATTTGAATTTACCTGATAAAGATGGATTATCGATTTTACATTTTTTAAGAGAATCCAATATAGACAGTCCAATCATTATTATTACTGCGAGAGATGAAATTGAAGAAAGAGCAAAGGGTCTCGATTTTGGAGCAGATGATTATTTAGTAAAACCATTTGAATTATTAGAATTAGTTGCCCGTATTCGTGCAGTCGTCAGACGTTTTCACGGTCGAACATCACCTCATATCCAAATCAATCAACTGATGATCGATCCTGTAAAACGTTTTGTTTCTTATGGGGGAACGGAAATCACTTTAAAGCCAAAAGAGTTTGATATTTTATTATGTATTGCCCAACAGCATCCGGCGGTTGTTTCCACAGAAGTAATCGCTGAACATGTTTATGATGAAAATTTTGATCCATTTTCGTCTGTTTTGCGTGTTCATCTTGCTAGGTTAAAAAAACAACTTGCTCAAGCATCTGGAAAAGAATTGCTTAAAACGATTCGAGCGAAAGGATATCAATTATGCGAGTAAATTTTAAAATCAGTTTAACGGTGCTGACCTTTGCTTTTTTTGTTATTTTGATCATTAGTGCTGGCTTTTTTGCAGTGAAAAGTAACTGGAGTTCACTGAATATCGGTCAATCGATCGGTTCAGCGATTTATATTGTAAACGATGAAAATGAAACGATTGCTCAAGCACAGCCAACCACAACCGTTGCATTAAAAGCATCTGAATTAGTCAGTACTCAAGCGTTAGATGATATTTATTTAAATAGTTTATTAAAATATTTGCCGATGATCATTTTAGCAGTGTGTTCAGCTATTTTAGTACTGACGATGACCTTATGGTTTGTTTTACGGCGAATTTATACGAAGCAGATGATTTCGATTATTCATGATTTACAGTTTTTAGAGAAATTTTCTGAAGATAAAGTTGAAGATAAAACTGTTGCGAAAGCATTCAAACAGTTAAAAGACAAGTTTGATGGGAACCTAGCTGATTATAAGAGGTTGAGTAGTTATCTCACTCATGAACAGAAAAATGCTATTGCGATTTTAAGAGCTAATTTGGAATTAGAACACAATGAAACGGGCAATCTTCACATTTTAGATCGCCTAACGGATAGCATCGATGATATCTTGACCCTTTCAAACAGTTCGGAAGAAGCAATGAGTGAGAAGGTGGATGTGTCATTAATTTGCGCAGAAGTATGTGATACGTATCGCAAAAGTTACCCTGAACTTACATTTTCCTTTGATGAAATTGGCTCGACGTTGATTTTAGGCAAAAATCGTTGGATCTATCGAGCAGTATCAAATTTAGTGGACAATGCAATCAAATATGGGAATGAAAAGCCTATAGAAGTGGCTGTTAATAACCGAAACGGAAGTGTTATTGTTGAGATAACAGATCATGGTAAAGGAATCGACCCAGAGGTTCACACCACTATTTTTAACCACAATTACCGAATCAACGGACTAAAACAAGATGGTTACGGGATTGGCTTATCGGTTGTTTCTCATGTTTGTGATTTATGCCAAGGCTTTGTTTATGTTGAAAGTAAGAAAAATCAGGGATCAACTTTTTATCTATCATTTCCACAAATTGCTGAAAGTTAACATTCAGTTAACAATTGGTTTGGTATTGTAGAACAAGAAAGGAGGAGAGCTAGAACATGTTCGTCTTTAAACATGCTTTCTTAAATCTTAGAAGACACATCTGGAATTATTTACTAGTCGGCATCATGCTATTTCTTTTGATTTTAGGGACAATGGTTACAAGTACCCTCTATAGCTCTGCTAAATTATTCACGCAACATTACAGCAACCAATTTAAGACCATAGTAACGATTCTAGAACCTGATTTAAGTAATATATCGCATGAAAAAAAACTAACAAAAGAACAATATGTCAAATTTGGAAAGTCTAAGTACGTAAATGGAATGAAAATGATCGAGAACACGCCGATTTCCTTTGAAACGTTAACAACAATCCCATCTCCAAGTATGGTTCAATTCCAAGAATCAGAGGGAAATGAGTTGGAAGAGAATTACAATCAGGACCTAGCAAATTGGTTGGGAGCTGAATCAGATAGTCTTGTAAAAGAACTCGCTGAAAATGGATTGGATATTAGCGCAGGAAGCACAGTTCTAAAAGACAATGAATGCTTGGTCAGTAATGAATTTGCCGAATTGAACCAACTCAAAATAGGAGACTCAATTCAAGTCGTTTTAACAGGAAATGAAAAAAAAGCACGACAATCATTAGTTATTGCTGGAATGTATCAACCTAATGAACAAGTCCAATCAGATGGTGCTAGTCAATTGGTGGGGGGTCAAGGAAATGATATTTTTACAAATTGGGAAACCTTGCATGCGATGGAAAAAGACGATCAATTCGTGTATAACAGTGTATCGTATGAATTAACAAGCATGGCTATCTTTGAAGATTTTTTCGATGAGATCAAAACAAAAGGGTTACCAAGTGAATATCAAGTGATGACTAATGAAGCGAATATGAAACTATTGTTAAGTCCAGTTAACGGGACAGGTACACTTTCTGGAACGATTTTGTTAAGTTTCTTGATTTTTGGCAACTTTGGGTTAGCACTACTTTCAATTCGGCTGTTTAGACAAAAGCAAACAGAAATTTATGTGTTGCGTAATATTGGTATCACGAAACAGCAAATAATCAAAAGTCGACTGATCGAGTTGGTGGTAGTTGCGAGTTTTAGTTTTACTTTTGCCTTGATAGCGACAAAATTTATCGTACAGCCGATTGCAGATTGGCAATTAAGCAGCCAAAGGCAACTGATGGGAAACGTTGATCAGCTATTTAGTTTCGTCGCTAGTGAAAAAAACGAATCTATAGCATCTATCCCAATGGTGTTCAATGCTAATTCTTTCATCACTTTTATTGGAGTTACCTGCTTATTCTTGATTACCATCATGTCCATTGACAGTTATAAAGTTTTTAAATTTGAACCGATTGAATTTTTGTTAGAAAGGAATTTAGATGAGCGATGATTCTCTCTCTTAAAAATATAGTATATACGAATAAGAAAAACAACGTGACCGTATTGGACGATACAACGATCGATTTTTCATTGGGGAAGGTTTACGGCATTTTAGGAAAAAGTGGGGGAGGAAAAACGACCTTGCTTGCACTGATTGCAGGACTAGACAAGCTTGATTCAGGCACAATCTTTTATAAAAACCAAAACGTTGAAAACCTTGATCGCGACAATTATCGGCGACACGAAATCGGCACAGTTTTTCAACAGTACAATGTCCTTTCAAATGAAACGGCCTTGGCTAACCTCAATTTGAGCGCTTCAAGTGCTGTTGCACATGGAAATGGTTATTTTTATGATGCCCTAAAAAAAGTTGGTATCGATGAGAAAGTAGCAAGACAAAAACTTAAAAAATTGTCTATTGCTAATCAGCAACGGATTTATTTGGCCAAAGCACTAATCAATGATCCTGAAATCGTCTTAATTGACGAACCTGCTGTGACGTTAAGTGAACTTTCATTAGAAATGATCATGGAGTACATACGTATATACGCGAAAAATGAAAATAAGTGTATCATCATCAGTTCTCAATCAAAAGTGATTGCGGAATATGTTGACGAATTATGGGGATTGAATGGTGGGAAACTATCATTTATAAAAGACAATGGTGAATAGGATAAGCTTTAGCGTATATCAAAGGTTGTTGTTGACTCGACTGAACAGTGTGATGTATCTGTCTAAGTTATTCTTCATTGTTTTTTAACAGGAAGGAAGAGTATATGAACTATTGGAATCGAGCATTGTGCAGTGTTACAAGAAGAAAAGGAAAATCAATTATTTTATTTGCAGTTATTTTTATATTAGGAAACGTGATTGCCGGGTCGATCGCGATTCAACAATCCACCGCAAACGTCGAAAAGAAAATTAAACATGACCTAGGCGCTACTGTGAGTGTTGAATTGGATTATCAAAAAATGATGGATGAAGGTCAGTCTTTTTCCCCTTCCACATTAAAAGTGGAGGATGTTAAAAAGTTGGGACAGTCATCGTATGTCAAAGAATTTGACTATAACGTGAAAACCAACTTTTTTGTAAAAAAAATCAAAACCTATGAAATGGAAAATGCTACAACAATGGGTGGTATGCCCAAAATGTTGAGTATTAAAGGAAACAATTTACTGGAACCGTTAGATTTTAAGGATAAAAAAGTCAATTTAGTTGAAGGACGAACATTTAAGCAAGATGAAATCAATAACGGAAAAGATGTTGCAATCATTTCAAAAAAACTTGCAGAAGAAAATGGTTTTAATGTAGGAGACAAAGTCGTTTTAGATAGCTTGATCATGGATTATAAACAAGATGGCTCAACCGAAGAACTTGCAAGTCAAGATCACCCAGTAGAAATTATTGGTATCTTTGAACCGACAAGTGTTGAAAAGAAAAAATCAGATGGAAAAGATCAAAAAGGTTTCGAAGAGCAATTCATGGAAACCGAGCAGTTTAATACGGTCTATATGCCAAATGATGCAGTGATGAACATCAATAAAATAGAATTTGAAAAAGGAAAATCATTGTTACCAGATCATTATAAAAAAGCTGACGGGACAGACATGACGCAAGAGGATATGGACCAAATCACTCCTATCTATGTGCTTAAGTCTCCAGAAGATGTCGAAGCCTTCAAAGAAGAATCAAAATCAATGATACCAGAAGGCTACAAAGTAACAGCATCAACGGATCAGTATGATGAAGTTGGCGGTACATTCAAAAAAATGTCGCAAATTTCAGGTTATGTTGTGATTTTAGCAATTGGCGCTACATTATTGATTATTTCATTAGTAGTCATTCTTTTCTTGCGCGACCGTAAACATGAATTAGGCATTTATTTGTCCTTAGGTGAAACAAGGGCCAAAGTAATGCAACAGATTTTGATTGAATTGTTGTTGATTAGTTTAATTGCAATGTGCTTATCCCTTGTTACAGGGAATCTGCTTGGGAAAATGGTTTCAGAATCCTTGATTGCAAGCGACGCCTTTTCACAAACGAGCAATGCAGCGAGCAATGGTGCTGCCATGACGATCGGTGGAGGCAGTGGGGTAAATATGTCATCATTAACAACTGAAGATGTTTCCAGTGCATATGAAGTGAAATTCTCAATTAGCTATATCGTGACCTTCTTAATTGCAGGATTAAGCACAGTTCTATTGTCTGCGATTTTACCTTTGACGTATGTCTTACGGTTGAATCCAAAGAAAATCATGATGTAGGAGGAAACCAAAATGACAATTTTACAAACGAAAAACGTGAGCTATTTTTATCAAGACGGAGACAAACGTCGAATGATTTTACATGATACATCCATTCATTTTGAAAAAGGACAATTTTATACGATCTTAGGGCAATCTGGTTCTGGAAAAACAACGTTTCTTTCATTGATCAGTGCATTGGATGAACCAAAATCTGGCGAAGTTTTATACAAAGGTCAGAACATCAAAAAAATTGGATTGGAAAAGTATCGTAGAGATGATATCAGTATTATTTTTCAAAGTTACAATTTAGTTCCCTATTTAACGGCTATAGAAAATGTGTTAGTGGCGATGTCGATCACAGATAATGATATGCCAAAAGATAACCGTGCAGTTGCCTACAATTTATTAGATTATATCGGTATCAATAAAGCGAAGGCAGATCGTTTGGTGGGACAATTATCAGGGGGAGAACAACAACGTGTAGCAATTGCGAGAGCCTTAGCAACAAATGTTGATATCATTCTTGCTGATGAACCGACAGGAAATTTAGATGAAGGCATGGAACAAGAAATCGTGGATATCTTTAAAGATTTAGCAGAAACACATAATAAATGTGTGATTGTCGTGACCCATTCGAATGAAATAGCCAAACAATCAGATAAAACCTATTTTCTTAAGCAAGGTGAGTTGATGTTGAATGAGTGATTTTTTATCGAATTTCAATAAATCGAATTACGATGAGACAAAAGAAAAAGCTGCGGGAAGATCTGAATAAAGAAGGGTCAACAGATTCTTCATTAAATAAAGTGTCCGATGAAAAACCAAGTGAGCAACCAACAAGAATGGGACCAGTCAATGTGACTGATCCCAAAGTTGATAGTTCTTCTTTTTCACCAGATACAGAACAAGCAGCAAATGACCAAACAAGAAGAAGTCAGCCAGAAGATGAAACGGAAATAGATCCTACGTACCATAAGAAAAGGAAACAAAAATTTTTAATAATAGGGATAGGGACCTTTGTAGCACTTTGTATGTTGTATTTCGGTTATTTCCAAATGACCCATGTTGCACTCCCAGAGTTTTCTGGAAAAGATTTAGCAGAAGTACGAACCTGGGCGACGGAAAATAAAGTGAAATTAAAAGTTGAACAGACGTACAGTAAACAGGTCGAAGCAAACAAAGTGATTTCCCAAACAGTAAAAAAAGGCAAAAAAATCAAAAAAGGGGCTGAATTAACGGTTGAAGCAAGCATAGGTGCTGACCCAGAAGAAAAATTGAAGCTCCCTGATTTTATGACGATGAAAAAAACAGAAGTAGAAAAATGGATCAAGGATAATAAAGCAGACAATATTTCGTTGATCGACGAATACAGTGATACGTTGGAAAAAGGCAAAGCTGTGCGCTTTGAAATCGTCAATAAAGATGTGACAAAAGAAAATTATAAACGTAAAGACAAAGCGAATATGTATTATTCCAAAGGAAAAGAGACGTTTGAAAAAAATATTTCTGTCCCTGATTTTACGAAAAAAATGAAGACGGAAGTTGAAAGTTGGGCTAAAACAAATGAGATAAAAGTGACCTATGAAGAAGCTAGCTCAGCAGACGTTCCAGCAGAAAGTATTATTTCTCAAAGCATTGCGAAAGATCAGAAAGTCGCTAAAAAAGACAGTTTGACTGTGACAGTATCTTTAGGTAAAGGCTATGTTGTGCCAAACTTTGCCGATTATACACAAGAAGAAGCTGGGACTGCTGTCGAAGGTTTAACAGTTCAAGCCAAGAGCGTGTTTACGAATAACGTAGCGTATGGTCAATTAGTTTCGCAAAGTGTTGAAGCGGGAACTCAGTTGACAAGCAAAGATGATTTGAAAGTTAAAGTCTACTACTCTGCTGGACAACCTTATCTTAAAGATCTAAGAGGGAACACAGTAGAAGGGGATTTACAAAAGTATTTCTATGACGAATTCCAATCAAAAGGAGCAAATATCCAATATACTGTAAGATACGTTGACTCTGCACAACCTAAAGGCACAGTGGTCGGTATGAGCGCCTATAATTTATATGTACCGTTGGATTACACGGTTACGTTAGATATTAGTTTGGGGAATTTAGATGGCGGATCTGATCCAATACCTAAAAAAGATTCTGAGAATGAAACAGACTCAAAAGAAATACCCTAATACGCTGAAAAATAGTAAAGAGAGAAATCAGGAAAGTAAGTTGTCCTGATTTTTTTCTTTGGTTATGAAATAATAGGAGATGACAAAATAAAAGTTTGATGAGAAACAATAGTTCTTACCAGTTAACAATTAAAGAGAGTTCTTTTTTTTAATTGATTTATTTCTATATAAAATCTGTTTTTGATAGAAATAGGAAAATATGTGGGTTGATTTTAATGATTATTGTTTAGTGTATTTTTTGACTTATAACGATACAAATCCATCTTTTTTTGAGTTTTTAGAAAGAGATTACGCAGTGCCAATTTGAATATATATAGTTATTTTGTTAAATATACCAATTAAAAAAGAAAGGTTTTGATATGTTTTAAGTTTTTTAAATAAAATATATTATATATTTTTTTCTCATGAAACCCTTTTTTTGCAGAAATTATCAAAGTTTTCAGGGGATAGTATAAATTTTTGAAAAAATATTCTAGAAAAGCATGATATAATTTACACGAAAGAAGTTTTTGTTAGGTTAGGGGTGATAAAGTATTATGATGCGAAGGGGAGAAATCTTTTATGCAAATCTCTCGCCTGTTGTTGGTTCGGAGCAAGGAGGGATTAGACCAGTATTAATTATTCAAAATAATAAAGGCAATTTATTTAGTCCAACGTTGATTGTTGCACCTATTACTAGAAATGTGAATAAGAAAATGCAGCCGACACAGGTCAAGGTGGATATACCGCATGACGAAAGAATGACACCGTCATTGGTATTACTAGAACAAATCCGAACGTTGGATAAAGAACGAATTCTTCACAAAATTTGTCATTTAGAAGATGGCGATATGCTGAAGGTCAATCAAGCACTGAAAATAAGTATTGGTATTCGTTAAATGGGAGTAGTACATAGGTAAAGATATACATAAATATTCGTAAGCAACGGGTTGAAAAAGTAGTTAATCGAACGAAACAATTCGCGAATATTCTTTAGGAAATGTGAATAGAAATTAGAGCCTAGAACAAGACTGTATAGTAGTCTTATTCTAGGCTCTAAAATGGCTCTATTGAGTCTAAAAGGGTTCCCTTACTTAAAAGTGTTTTTTTGAAGTTTTCAGCATTTATGGCTATAGTATAGTCAAAGGAGTCGATCAGGATGAAGAAAATTCGTTTTGGAATAATAAGTACGGCTCAAATCGTCCCTCGGTTTGTAAAGGGAATCAGAGAAAGCCGTTCCGGAGAAGTTCACGCAATTGCTTCACGTACTTTGGCAAAAGCAGTAGAAATGTCAGAAGAATTGACTATTCCTAAGGCTTATGGCAGTTATGAAGCATTATGTGAAGACGATGAAATAGATATTGTTTATGTGGCGACCTATAATAAAGGGCACTATGAAGCGGCAAAAATGGCATTGACGTATAAGAAACATGTATTGGTTGAAAAGCCATTTACGTTGAATTTGCAGCAAGCAGAAGAACTATTTGCATTAGCTGAAAAAAATGGCTGTTTTTTGATGGAAGCACAAAAATCTGTGTTTTTACCGATTAGTTTACAAGTGAAAGAAGTTATTCAACAAAATAAAATTGGCAAAATACACTGGTTGCAGTCCGTTACATCGTACCCTAATGCCGATCATATCAGTTGGTTTCATTCCTTAGAGGCTGGGGGTGGAACGCTACATGGATCAGGAAGCTATCCCTTACAGTACATGCAGTTTATTCTAGATCAACCAATTACAGAATATAGTGGTAGTGTTACAAGAAGAAAAGGTGAAACAGACGATCAGGTAAATCTGGCTTTAAAATTTCAAAATCAAGCCCTAGGAAACATTTTTATTTCTGTAAAAGTAGATATTCCAAGTAAAATGACGATTTATGGTGAGTTAGGCCGTATAGAAATCCCTTATTTCTGGAAAACAAAGCAAGCTACTATTTACTACGCAGATGGCAAACAAGAGACTTTGTTAGGGGAATTTGACAGTGAATTTGTTTTTGAAGTAGAGCATGTGAATGAATGCCTTCAAAACCATTGTATAGAAAGCCCCATCATGACTAAAAAAATGACAGTAGCGACGGTAGGTTTGGTGGACAATTTATATACTAAATGGTTGGAAGAGGACGATAAATTATAAAGATATTGCAATCGAAGCTTATCTATGTTAAAGTTATCCTCATGCGACGAGTTGACTCAATCAGATAGCTTCGGCTGTTCCGTTTTGACGGCTAGTGATTGACAAAACAACAGAGGCACATATGTTAAATCATACCTACCGGATGTAGGCGTGTCGGATAAATATTTTTGTGGAGAAGATTTTATCTATTTATTTTTATAAATACTGTGGCAAAAAAGAAGACTTCGGTCTTCTTTTTTGTTTTAAGATGAGGTGTAAATACTGCATGTCACATCGTTAGACTGAATTGTATTTTTGTATCTTGCGCAAGTTGGTGCAAGGAGTATTAAATAATAGATAATTTTGATTGCACTAAGAAAAAAGTCTGATAGATCCATTGATTACAAGTAAATTAATTATAGATGGTTTTATAAAATAACGATTTTTTGAATATAAAATTTCTGAATAAAATAGTATACGAAGAAAGTTGCACTTGTGTAAGTGCAACTTTTTTGTGTTGTTAAGCAATAAAAATCAAGCTATAGTTCAAGTGGAAGGGAAAGAAAGTGGGTGAGTAGGATGTCATTGCACTTATCAAAACGGGAAATAAAAATTTTGTTGCTGCTTTTAGATTTAGAAGACAGCGTTACAACAAAAGAATTAGCAGAAACCTTTGAAGTTAGTGTGCGGACAATCAAGTATGATTTGGAAAATGTACGTGATTGGTTCAAAGATCAAAACGTCTTGCTTAAAACGCGACGGAACAAAGGAATTTGGTTAGAAATACCAGATTCAGAACGATTGACCTTGAAAAATGAAATTATCGAAGTAGAGCGATTCGAAACCTATCCTGATCAGGAGTTACGAGCAAATCAATTGATTTTCCGCTTGTTATTAGCATCAAAATGTCTAACTTCTCAGGAATTAGCAGATGATTTACAAGTCAGCAGAAATACGATCATCAGTGATTTAGATCGAGTAGAAGAATTAGCTCAGATGTATGAACTGACACTTAACCGTCAAAGCCGTCAGGGATTTTCGATTATAGGGGAAGAAAGTAAAATTCGCTTATTGATGGAATACATCACTCAAAAGGAAATCACTGAATATGATATTTACCAAATCATGAGCTACTTTGTCCAATCTGGCCAACAGAGAAAAATGCAGGAAGTTCATGTTGGTGTCAATACGATATTTCAAAAAATATACCAAGTTGCACTAAAGGAAATGACAGGTCTGTTAGATCCGTCTTTGTTTGATCAGTTTAACTACGCTGAAATTCTTTCGATTACATTAAGAGTGGCGATTGCCTCTTCAAGAATACAGCTTCATCATACCGTTGGTGGGTACAAAATGCTGACAAATCAAAACGTTTTACAGCAAAAGCGAGAATTACCATTTTTATTGATGAAAAAAGTCTTTGATCATTATGAGTTGCCGCTTTTAGCCGATGAGTATTTTTATATTTATAGTGACGTATTTGTTGCGAATAACCAGCAAGATATTGTCGGGTTGACGGAGAAGCTGATCAAAGATGTATCAAAAGAAGTCAATTTTCCTTTTTATAGAGATCGTCAGTTATTTACGAATCTCTTCGCTCATTTATCCTTACGTTTAACAAAAAAACACCTCTTTATAAACGAATATAATCCTTTCGTTGATGATATCAAGGCGAAGTATCCGCAATTATTTTCAGCAATACAACTGGCTAGTCAAAGTGATATCGTAGGGTCTGCGCTCTTGATCAATGATTCTTTCATTGCCTATATTGCCCTACATTTTTTGGTGGCATATGAAAAAAATCTTCATGAAATCAATATTGTGAGAATTGTCTATGTGTGTTCAACAGGCTTAGGTGTGACAAGTTTAATCGAACAGAAGATTCTAGAAGAAGTATCGAATGTTGAAATTGCTGGATTTGCTTCTGTTCTAAACGCTGTGGATGTAATAGAAGAAAAAAATCCAGATTTGGTTTTGAGTATTTTTCCAATCGAAATTGTGAATCGACCTTTTGTCAAAGTAAATCCTCTGCCGACAGAAGCAGATATTCACAGTATCCAAGAAGAAGTAAATAAAATTTTGGCGCATACTCAATCGGGAAAAGTACCTCGATTGATTCCTCGTCAGCAAATTAAGGAAACGCAAGGCATTGAAGCGGAAAGTCGAGATATTGTCGTGCGTACATATGTGATTTATGAAGAGTTACTTAAAGCATTCTCCGAAAAATTAACGCAAGAATATAAAGAAGCGTTTTTGCTTCATGTGATGTTGATGGTCCATCGAATCACCTTTGATAGTCAATATGAGAATGAAGGCAATATCGTCAAAGAAACATTATTGGCGCAACAAGAATTGGTGGAACACATCGAACGGATTTTTGCTAAAAATGAGTTAATGGTTAATCAAGCAGAAATTACTGCTTTATTGAATTATATAAGAGAGGAGTAACAGGTATGAAGTTAAATGAGGATGCAAAAAAAATCATTGATGAAAGTCCGCATAAAGTGGCGTTAGAAGCGACAGTTGCGCAAATTTATGGATTGTTGGAGAAGCAAGCAATGCAACCGACTCAATTACAATGGACAATTTTGATCAACCACGTCAACGAAATGATCAAGCGCTCGATTGCTGGAGAAAAAATGTCTGGCGTTGATCCTGTGATGTTTGAAGAAGTATCGAAAGAGGCGTTAGCAATTGCAGATCAAGTGGTTCAACATATTGGGAATCTGCCACAAGATGAAATGTACGTATTATCGATTCATTTTGAAGCGGCAAGGCAAAGCGATAGTTAAGTATGAAGAATTGAAGTTTGACTATCACTATCTAAATAAAAAATGGAGGAATCAACTATGATAACAGTAGTAATCGCAGATCGCTTAGGTAAAGGACAAAATGTTGCAAAAGGTGTAGAGGCCGCAGGAGGCAAAGCCGTTGTTGTGCCAGGAATGGGTGCAGATATGCGTTTAGGAGATGTTATGCAACAAGAAAAGGCAGATTTAGGCATTTCATTTTGTGGAAGCGGAGGAGCTGGTGCCTTGACAGCGGCTACAAAATACGGCTATCCAGAACGTCATGGTATGCGTTCGATCGACGAAGGTGTAACGGCAATAAATGATGGGAAAACAGTTTTAGGTTTTGGTTTTATGGATCAAGAAGAATTAGGCAAACGTATAGTTGAAGCGTATCTGAAAAAGAAAGCGTAACGATTAAACTAGGAGGGAAAACCAAATGGAGCAAGTAACGATAAAAAAACGTCAGGTGATTCAGGTTGAAGGAACGGGGAAAGAAAAAAATCTGGCTTTCGCCAATGCGCTGAATCAAATCCATAATCGTGTACTAAAGGAAAGAGAGGATGTGATCGTTCGAATAGAGCCATTAGATATTCAGATTATCACAGCAGAACAAGAAACTTATACAGAACGCTTTTTCTTTTTCTTTTTACCTCGAGCACGTGCCGATTATCGCGTAATGCTAGATGTGGAAGTGGAGATTACACTGATTGAAATGGACACGATTACATTTGTAGAAAAAAAAGTTGCTGATCCAAAAGGTCTTCCCAATTTTTTTTGGAAAGAGACAAAGAATGCATAAGGAGGCAAATTAGATGGATGTTTTAGTCGTTTTACTCAAGTCATTACTGATTGGGGGATTGGTTGGATTTGCAGCGGGCGCCGGCGCTGCAAGAATGTTCCACGCACCAAGTACACAAGGCCTAGGTGCATTTAGGACATTAGGTGAAATGAATGCATGTGAAGGAGATGCAGCCAGTCATTTTTCATTTGGATTAGGTTTCTTCTTCAATGCTTGGGCATCAACGGTTGGCGCAGGAGCTTTTACACAAGATGTCGATCATCGTGTCATTCCTAACTGGGCTGCAGCCGCTTTATTAGCAAAAAATAAAAATATCGCTGAAACAATGCACAATCCTAAGAAAATGGGGATTTCAGGTGCAATCGTAGGGATGTTGGTGGTGGCATTTTTGAATACGACCGCATCAGCGATTCCAGAGTCTTTACAAGTGACAGCGGTTGCTGTGTTAGTACCAGCAGCGAATCTTTTGATCAACACAGTAATGCCCGTTTTATTCTGGTTGGCGGCAATCGATGCTGGAAAACGCTCTGGACTTTGGGCAACTATTTTTGGGGGTCTTGCGACAATGATTATGGGAAATGCCGTACCAGGTGTTGTATTAGGAATTTTGATTGGTAAGGGAGTCGACGAAATTGGCTGGAATAAAGTAACGAAAAGTATGATGGTAGCAGTAATTTTGTTATTTGTCTTTAGTGGTTTTTTCCGTGGATTTGATTTACAAATGATTGAAAGTTTCCGTTTGCAAATTCCAGGTTGGCTGCAAAATGTGCATGATGTTTTTAGTGTTGGCAACTAATCAAGTAGAAAGTGAGGAACTTTGATGGATGAAATAGTAGCGTTAGAAAAAAAGAATTTTTGGTTTGCTGATTGGTCATTTCCAATTTTGGTCGGTTTACTGTCAGCAGGTGTATTTGCTGGAACGCATATGTACATTGAGCATGGTGTGGGGGCATTTAATGAAGTAGCGATCGTTGCGATGTTGAAAGCTGGGATGGATGGTGGCTCATACGGTGCTGCGGCTGCATTCGGCGCAAGCTTCTTGTTTGCACGTATTTTAGAAGGATCATTGGTTGGGATTTTAGATATTGGCGGAGCGATTTTAACGGGAGTTGGGATTGGAGTTCCAGCGATTCTTTTAAGTATGGGAGTCACAGCACCTGTTAAAAACTTTGGTCTATCCTTAGCGACTGGAATGATCTTAGGGTTGATCATCGGTGGAATCATTATTATGATTCGGAAATTCACTATTAATCAGTCAAATTCTACCTTTGGTGCAGATGTCATGATGGGAGCTGGAAATGCTTCAGGTCGCTTCTTAGGGCCGCTGATCATAATCAGTGCATGTGGTGCGTCAGCGCCAATCGGTATTGGGTCAATTATTGGCGCTGTGATTTTCTATGTATGGAAAAAACCGATAGCAGGTGGTGCAATTTTAGGTGCAATGATCTTTGGTGCACTTTTTCCAGTAGATTTGCCTCGTTAAAACCGATTGAAGTTGCACTTTTCTTTTGAAAACCGTTTACATTATAATGTTACCATGTTATTATGAATTGGAAATAATTTGATTTTTTATTCATACTAATTTTTGAATGGAGGACAAAAGAAATGAATGGTTTTGTGCAGTGGATGGAAGTAAAATTGATGCCAATTGCCAATAAATTTGGTTCACAAAGACATATGACGGCGATTAGAAAGGGACTTATTGCAACAATGCCTTTGACAATCGTGGGTGCTTTTTTCACAGTATTTCAGAATATTCCGATTGAGGCTTATATGAAGTTTATCGAGCCTTACCAAGCAGTTTTAGATATTCCGTCACGATATACAATGGGGATTTTAGCTCTATATGCAACGTTTGGGATTGCTTCTTCTCTGGCGACAAGTTATAAGTTAGATTCTTTGACATGTGGGATTTTAGCGGTGATGGCATTTTTAGTCACAGCAGCACCTCCGACACGTGTTTTTGAAGATGTTAAAAATGTGATCGGTGCTGGACGCTATATCAATTTAGCTAATATAGGGTCAGCTTCTTTATTTGGGGCTATTGTTACTGCACTTGTTTCTGTAGAAATTTATCGTTTCTTTATCCAAAAGAACATCACAATCAAAATGCCGGACGGTGTTCCGCCAGAAGTGTCGAATTCATTTATCGCATTGATTCCTGGTGCAGTGATTTTATTATTATTTTGGGTGATTCGTCATGTTATCGGTTTTGACTTAAATGGTTTTTTGAGTACGTTATTGATGCCGTTAAAAGACACCTTAGCAGGAAACAGTTTGTTTGGCGGATTACTTACAGTCTTCTTGATTTGTTTCTTCTGGGTTTTAGGGATTCATGGACCAGCAATCATGGGACCGGTTATCAGACCTTTTTGGGATATGTCGATTGCTGAAAATACCCTTGCTTTCCAAGAAGGTGCATCGGTTCATAACTTGCCGAATATCTTTACGGAACAATTTTTACAGTGGTTTATCTGGATCGGTGGAGCCGGTACTACTTTAGCATTAGTCGTTTTAATGATGTTTTCCAAATCAACCTACTTGAAAAGTTTAGGACGCTTGTCCTTCTTACCGGGATTATTTAATATTAATGAACCAGTGATTTTTGGGACACCTATCGTAATGAACCCGATTTTGGGGATTCCATTTATCGTTGCACCATTGATCACAACGACATTTTCTTATTTCTTAACGGTGACAAATGTGATTCCAATGATGGCGGCACGTTTACCGTTTGCGATACCTGCGCCAGTTGCTGCTTGGATGAGTACAAACTGGAGTGTCCCAGCAGCACTATTAGTCTGTGTCAATTTCGTAATTACTTTGGCGATTTATTATCCATTCTTCAAAGTATACGAAAAACAACAGTTAGACAAAGAAGCAGAGGAATTAGCAGCTGAAAAGAATGCGAAAACAGTTGCATAAGTAAGAAATCAGAAAGGGAGGGTAGTAACGTTACTATCCTCTTTGGTGATTAAGATCATGTTCATTTGGTTTAGTATATTTTTTATTTTTAGTCAAGTCATGATTGAAAAAAACTGGTTACCTGCAAAATTTACAGGGTTACGGTTGTTGCAGTTATGTCTTGTATCAATTGGGTTGATTTTGTTCTCCATCCTAGTTGGAGTTTTCGTTAGACAGCCTCTATTTATAGTAGGGAGCGTAACTATTTTATGCAGTTCAGTTATTTCTTGGAAATACAGACATAAATTCGACCATATAAAGCGAGGGTAAAAGTCATGAAAAGAGCATTAGGTGTATCCGTATATCCAGATCATAGTGATGCAGAAAAAGATAAAACGTATTTGAAAAAGGCCAGTGAATGTGGGTTTTCACGAATCTTTATGAGTATGTTGGAAGTAACAGAAGGCAAAGAAGTTGTAAAAGAAAAGTTCAAATCGTTGATTGCTTTTGCAAAAGAGTTAGGGTATGAAACGATTTTAGATGTGGCACCGAATATTTTTGATGAATTACAAATTTCATATGATGATTTAACGTTCTTTTATGAGACTGGTGCTGACGGTATTCGGTTAGATGCTGGATTTGATGGCAACAAGGAAGCGAAGCTGACGTTTAATCCATTTGATTTAGCGATTGAACTGAATATGAGTAACGATGTGGCGTATCTTGATAATATTTTGACCTATGAAGCCAACGTTCCATTTCTTTATGGATGTCACAACTTTTATCCGCAGGAAGGGACAGCTTTGCCGTATGATTTCTTTGAGCGTTGTAGCATTCGTTTTAAAAAACATGGGATTCGTACAGCGGCATTTATCAATTCTCAAGTAGGTGAGATTGGTCCATGGGATGTAAATGATGGGTTACCAACCCTAGAAATGCATCGACATTTACCAGTCGACATCCAAACAAAACATTTATTTGCGACGGGATTGATTGATGATGTAATTATTGGAAATGCGTATGCATCAGATGAAGAATTAGAATTATTAGGTAGTTTAAATCGTTATCAGTTAGAATTGGCTATCGAATTTACAAAAGATGTCAGCGCGATTGAAAAAGAAATTACGTTGAAGGAACAACACTTCCGTCGTGGTGACATCACAGACCAAGTAGTTCGTTCAACCGAAGTCCGTAAAAAATATAAAAATAAAGCCAATCCAGCACATGACAATGTACAAACCTTTCAAATTGGCGATGTAGTCATTGGGAATGATGCTTTTGGAAAATACAAAAATGAACTGCAAATTGTTTTACAGCCACATTCAGATGAGCGTAAAAATAAAGTAGGGAAAATAACAGAAAAAGAATTATTGTTGTTGGCGTTTGTAAAACCCTGGACTAAATTTAGATTTAAAGAAAAGTAGGGGATAAAATGAGTTACGATTTAATCATAAAGAACGGGAAAACTATTAAAGGAAATCCAGTAGAAATAGCAATCAATGCTGGGAAAATTGCAAAAGTTTCAGAGAAAATTGATGCGGACAGTAAAGAACTGATCGAGTTAGAGCAAGGGACTTACGTATCAGCTGGCTGGATCGATGATCATGTACATTGTTTTGAGAAGATGACGTTATATTACGATTTTCCTGATGAAATTGGTGTCAAAAAAGGTGTAACGACATTAATTGATGCGGGTACGACAGGTGCAGAAAATATCCATGAATTCTACGACTTAGCAAAACAAGCAAAAACAAATGTCTATGCGTTAATCAATATTTCAAAATGGGGGATCGTTGAACAAGATGAACTGGCTGATTTAAGCAAAGTCAAAGAAGAATTAGTGCATAATGCATTAGCTGAATTACCTGGTTTTGTGGTAGGGATCAAAGCTCGTATGAGCAAAACGGTGATTGGAGAAAATGGTATTACTCCTTTAGAAATGGCTAAGAATATTCAAAAAGAAAATAATCATTTGCCGTTAATGGTTCACATTGGATCTGCGCCTCCGGAACTAGAAGAAATTTTAGCTCATATGTCAAAAGGAGATGTTTTGACCCACTGTTTCAATGGAAAATCGAACGGAATAGTCAATAAAGAAACCAATCAAATCAAAGATTTTGCTTGGGCTCTTATGATAAAGGGATTGTATTTGATATCGGTCATGGGACAGATAGTTTTAATTTCCATGTCGCAGAAACAGCTTTAAGAGAAGGAATGAAGGCAACGTCTATCAGTACAGACATTTATATTCGAAATCGAGAAAATGGACCAGTGTATGATTTAGCGACGACAATGGAGAAATTGCGCGTAGTAGGGTATGAATGGTCTGAAATTATTGAGAAAGTTACTGTAACGCCTGCTGAAAATTTCCAGTTGGCTACAAAAGGACATCTGAAAGAAGGGTATGATGGTGATATCACGATCTTTAAGATTGAAGCAGGGCAGAAAATAGTGACTGATTCAAATGGATTTACTAGAGAAACAAAAGAATGGATCAAACCTGTAAAAACCATTATTGGAGGAACAGTTTATGACAATTAGCTACGAAAAATTCAAGTTAAAAGAAGTCATCAATGCGTCAGGCAGAATGACAATCTTAGGCGTGTCAAAAGTGTCAGAGAATGTCTTAGCTGCTCAAAAGTTCGGTGGCGAACATTTCTTTGAAATGAGTGAATTAAGTATTCAAACAGGTGCCTATTTAGCGAAATTATTAAAGGTCGAAGATGCTCAAGTCGTGTCTTGCGCTTCTGCTGGTATTGCGCAAAGTGTGGCGGCTTTGATCGGGGAAGGTTCTGTCTATCATGCTTATCATCCGTACACAGAGAAGGTAACGAAACGTGAAATCATCCTGCCTAAAGGGCACAATGTAGACTACGGCACGCCCGTTGAAATAATGGTCCAACAAGGTGGCGGTCAAGTAGTGGAAGCAGGGTATGCAAATATGTGCTCGTCAGAACACATCGAAATGATGATCACGGACCAAACTGCCGCGATTCTATACATCAAGAGCCATCATACGGTTCAAAAAAGTATGCTAAGTGTGGCAGAAGCCGCAACGGTAGCCCAAAAGCACAAGCTACCACTAATCATAGATGCGGCAGCAGAAGAAGATCTCTTCAAATACATCGAGGCTGGCGCAGACCTAGTGATTTACAGCGGAGCGAAAGCCATCGAAGGCCCAAGCGCAGGACTTGTGATTGGGAAAAAAGAGTACATCGAATGGATTCGTCTGCAAGGAAAAGGCATTGGCCGTGCAATGAAAATCGGTAAAGAGAATATTTTAGGGTTCACCCAAGCCGTTGAAGAGTATGTAAAAAATGGTAGTGAAACAGGAGCGTCGATGCGAGCACGGTTGGCGCCATTTATTGAAAAATTGAACACTATCCCAAACCTTGAAGCCAAAGTCGTTCAAGACGGCGCTGGAAGAGATATTTACCGTGCCAGTATCAAAGTCAGTGGGCCAAAATCAGCTAAAGAGGTCATCCAAGAACTAAAAGCGAAAAGTCCAGCAATTTACACCCGTGAATACCAAGCAAATAACGGCATTATCGAATTCGATATCCGTTCAGTGAATGAAGCGGAAATGAATAAGATCACGAAAAGACTACAAGAAATGATGAATTAAAGGAGAGAATCAATTATGACATTAACACCCAACTATTTAGAAGACCGTATTTGCCTAAACGTCCTAGCCAACTCAGTAGAAAATGCGAAAGACTGTTACGAAGCAGCAGAGGGACACATTGTTTTAGGCGTATTATCTAAAAACTATCCAACAGACGAAGCGGCGATCGAAGACATGAAAAAATACGCCGCAGAAACCAACAACGCATTGTCTGTCGGCTTAGGAGCTGGTGATCCAAACCAAAGCCAAATGGTGTCAAGAATTTCAAAAGACTTACAACCTCAACACGTCAACCAGGTTTTTACAGGTGTTGGCACATCTCGTGCTTTATTAGGGCAAAATGAAACGATCGTAAACGGCTTAGTGTCTCCAACGGGCAAAGTCGGCATCGTCAATATCGCTACAGGGCCATTAAGTTCACAAGCACCAGCGGGAGAAGTGACGATCGAAACAGCCATTCGCTTATTACAAGACATGGGAGGCAGCTCGATCAAATTCTTCCCGATGAAAGGCTTAGCGCATATCGAAGAATACAAAGCAGTCGCTGAAGCTTGTGCGAAATATGACTTCTATCTAGAACCAACTGGTGGTATTGATTTAGAAAACTTTGAAGAAATCGTACAAATCGCAGTGGAAGCAGGAGTGAAGAAAATCATTCCTCATGTGTATAGCTCGATCATCGACTCAGCGACTGGTGATACTAAACCAGAAGATGTGAAAACCTTGCTTGGGATGATGAAAAACACTTTGGGCAAATAAAAACTGAGCTAGATAAAAAATAAAAGCAGAACAAGCTCGTTCAGGACTGACAAAACAATAGACAAGAGTTCTCTTTTTTTCGAAGTCCTAGCTTGAAAAGCTAGAAATAGGCAGGGGTCAGAAATGAGAATTGCAGCTTTTGGTGAAATAATGATGCGCCTAACTCCACCAGAATATTTGATGCTGGAGCAAACCAAAGAATTACGTTTAGACTTTACAGGGACAGGTGTCAATATTTTAAGCAATCTTGCGCATTTTGGGTGTCAAACAAGCTTACTGACAAACCTACCTGATAATCGTTTAGGTGAAGCCGCTAAAGCGCGTGTTCGTCAGTTAGGTATTCAAGATCATTGGATTGGCGTATATGGAGATCACATAGGCTCTTACTTTGCTGAAATGGGTTTTGGACCAAGGCCGACTCAAGTAACCTATCAAAATCGCCGAAATAGTTCATTTGGTGTGAGTGGAGCTTCTAATTATGAGTTCGATGCATTTTTAGCTGAAGTTGATTTAGTCCATATTTGTGGTATAGCATTGAGTTTAACTGAAAAAACGCGTGAGGCGGCATTTATATTAGCTGAAAAGGCACATGCTTTAGGAAAAAAAGTTTGTTTTGATTTTAATTTTCGCCCCAGTTTAAACGAAGCTCATGGTGTTTTATTTATGAAGGAACAATATGAAAAAATGTTACCGTATTGTGACGTGGTTTTTGGCAGTCAGCGGGATTTGACTGACTTGTTAGGAATGGAATTGGCTAAAACGTTAGACGCCTCTAAACAATTTGAAGTATTGGTTCAACAGTTTATGACGGACTACCAGATTGAATATTTTGCTGGAACGATTCGTCAAGGTGAAGGGGACAAACACTATTTAACAGGTTTTTTATTTGATTCAGAAAAACAAGTCAAAGCAGCACCAAGAGAAATCGTTCGTTTAGATCGAATCGGTGCTGGAGATGGATACGCTGCCGGAGTTTTGCTTGGCATCAGTGAAGGATGGTCATTATTAGAAACAGTAGAATTTGCTACTGCTAATGGTGTTTTAGCACATACGATCCAAGGAGATGTGCCACTTACAACTAGAAAACAGGTAAAACATCTAATGGAACAGCCGACAGTGGATCTGATTCGGTAGAAAAAAGAGTAGAATGAAATAGTGTAAATGCGTTTATACTACTTTCGTTCTACTCTTTTTTTCATTATAATGAAGATAAGCAATGATTTTAGCGAAACCATTTACGTGATGCAGATAAATTGGTATGCTAAGGAAGCGGAGCTATTATGTAATACGTTATTTTTTATATAAAAAAGTCTGTTTAGAGGAGGAGATCGACATGACCGATGAAAATATTTGGAAAGCACTAGACGATGATGTTTTGAAAGATAGTATTCGAAAACGACCAGGTATGTACATTGGTGGGATTGGTCAAACTGGCTTGGAAAGCATGGTCTTGCAAGTACTAGATCATTTATTGTACTTAGCAGTTGATCTAAAGCAGGCAGAACTTTCGATAGAACTTTCTAATACCCAATTTATTTTTTCTTTTTTCAGTAAAAAAGGGTTATTTTTAGATAAAATACCAGAAGAACAGTACACCCCCCCGTATCTTTTTCTATCTGTAGTCAATGCCTTATCAGAACAGCTTGGTTTTGGTGTAGAGAAATTAGGCAAACGTATGATTCAAATTTATCAAAATGGGCAGTTGAACAAAAAAGCCTTGATTCCATCAGAAGACGAGGGACAACGGATCGAACTAGCTTTTACACCCGATGAACTGCTATTTGGCAATAAACCATTGTCTTATTTTATTTTATTCAATCGATGTCAAGAACTGGCGATGCTAAACAGCGGGTTGACCATTTCGTTGACTGACGGAAAAAAACAGAAAAACTTTTTCCATTATGAACAAGGACTTGTGGAATACATTTTTCAAAAGGATGATAGCATCACAAGAGGCGGTCAACCATTGATTATCAACACGATCAGTGAAGGGGTTTTGATTCAAGCCGTTATCTCCAAGAATGGCTCTACGAGCATTAAAGACAGTTTTGTCAACGGTCATTTACCATCTGATGGTGGCACACATCTTGAAGGGTTCATCCAAGGAACGGTAGATGCAATCAATCAATTTCTAGAAGAAACGAATCGTTTAAAGTATTTAACGATCGATAATTTTCCAGAACGCTATGACATGGTTCTTTCCGTCAGAGTCAAACGCCCCAGATACACTGGGGCCATCAAAAAGAAAATTAGAAATCCTGAGCTTTACAAAATTGTGAAAGAAGCTGTTTTTACTGAAGTATCAATCTTTTTAAAACGGCATCCGGCGTGGTACTTAAATTAAACGAATGGCTCATCATTGAAAGGTGCGGCGGTTATGAAAATTTTTATTGATGGTGATGGTTCACCAGTAAAAGAGACAACAATTGAAGTTGCACTAGCTTATTCGATCGACGTTGTCATTGTGACGAGTATCGATCATTATTCTTTAAAAGAGTATCCTCAAAATGTTTCTTTTGTTTATGTAGATAAAGGAGCTGATGCAGCAGATTATAAGATTGTTCAGTTGATTAAAACGGGTGATGTTTTAGTAACACAAGATTATGGGCTAGCTTCATTAGTTTTGCCGAAAGGTGCTCGAGTGATGCATCAATTAGGATATGAATATACAGGAGAAAATATGGACGGATTACTGGAACAACGTTATTTTAGTGCGAAAGTACGAAAAAGTGGTGGCCGTACGAAAGGGCCGAAAGCATTCACACAGGCAGATCGTGAAAAATTCAAAGCCAATCTAGTTGAGCTGATCAACGGATACATAAAATAGCAGGAAAAAATACTTATCTTATTCGAAAGAACAAGAATAAAAAAATTCTTTGATTTCGTGATTTGTTTCTATTCGGACTAACGCTTTTATGCTAAAATATGAAAGAACTATTTTCAATTTATTTATTGGACGCAACAACCGTGTTAATTGAAGTTGAATATGTCCTTTTTACGTAAGAATATTTAGCATCAAGAGCTAGCCTTTGGGAAAAAAGAGAAAAACTGAATGCTACAAAAAAACTTCAGACATATATTCTTTTTCAAGGCAAAACGGGCTCTTTCAGCTTTAAAATTATCTAGCTTTACAGGCTAGCTCTTCGGAAAAAAGAGAAAATCTGATTGTGGCGAAAAGCACCACTTTCTTATTTTCCAATCAGAGCTACCAAGTCTGTTTAGCTTCAAAAATTAGGAGGAAAAGCATTTGAAGATTACATTGTTATATGGTGGTAGAAGTGAGGAACATGATGTTTCTATATTATCTGCCTATTCTGTTTTAAATGCGATCTACTATAATTATTATGAAGTTCAATTGGTTTTTATCAGTAAAGAGGGAGAATGGGTCAAAGGACCACTTCTATCAGAGAAGCCAGAAAGTCCAGATGTCCTGAAGCTAAATTGGTCTGAAAAAGGCGAAACAGATAAGTGGGGAGAATACAATGGACGTGTGATTTTACCGTGTGAAATCCAAGAAGAAGAGACGATTGTTTTCCCAGTGTTACATGGACCAAACGGTGAAGATGGGACGATTCAAGGCTTTTTAGAAACGATTGGTATGCCATATGTAGGAGCTGGCGTTTTAGCAAGTGCGAATGCAATGGACAAAATCATGACAAAATATCTACTGCAAACGGCAGGAATTCCTCAAGTGCCATTTGTTCCTGTCCTAAGAAGTGATTGGAAAGAAAATCCTAAAAAAGTCTTTGAACAGTGTGAAGGTTCATTGATTTATCCCGTTTTTGTGAAACCAGCTAACATGGGCTCAAGTGTAGGGATCAGCAAAGCTGAAAACCGTGAAGAACTACAAAATGCGTTGGAAGAAGCGTATCGTTATGATTCCAGAGCAATCGTCGAGCAAGGAATCGAGGCTCGTGAGATCGAGGTAGCGATTTTAGGTAATGAAGATGTTCGAACGACCTTGCCTGGTGAAATCGTCAAAGATGTTGATTTTTATGATTACAATTCTAAATACATCGACAATCAAATCACGATGCAAATTCCAGCTGAAGTGCCGGATGAAGTGCATCAAAAAGCACAAGAATTTGCTAAAAAAGCGTATACTATTTTAGATGGTAGTGGGTTAAGTCGATGCGATTTCTTTTTGACTAGTAAAAATGAATTATTTTTAAACGAATTAAATACGATGCCTGGTTTTACTGAGTTTAGTATGTATCCCTTATTATGGGAAAATATGGGCTTAAAATACAGTGATTTGATCGAAGAATTAATTCAATTAGCTTTAAATCGTTTCAAACAAAGACAAAGTTTTTACGAAAGATAACACACCAAAAAAGGGAGGAGACAAAACATTGGAAGTTTTGTTTCAGCCCTTTTATGTATGAGTTCAATCTAAGTAGAAGCCTTGAATGGTGAAGAAACTATAGTTTACGTTTAAAAAGGAGAGAAACCGATGAAATTAACTTTTTGGGAAGCCGCTGAAGCGACAAAAGCTACGAATGATTGGCAACAATGGTCAGATTTTGAATTGACTGGAATTGAATTTGACAGCAGATTAATAACCCAAGGCAATCTTTTTGTTCCACTAAAAGGTGAAAATGATGGTCATTCCTTCGTTACCAGTGCAATAGATAACGGAGCAAAAGCTGCTTTTTGGAGTTCTTTAGAAACGGCGCCAGAACAATTTCCGATTTTAAAAGTCACAAATACCTTGAAAGCCATGCAAGACCTAGCTGCTTACTATCTAAAGAAAATGAAGCCTACGGTGATTGCGATTACGGGGAGCAATGGTAAAACCACGACCAAAGATATGACAGAAGCTGTTCTGGCTCAACAGTTCAAGACATATAAAACGCAAGGCAATTATAATAATGATATCGGGTTACCATACACTATTTTACATATGCCAGATGAAACAGAAAAACTGATTCTAGAGATGGGCATGGATCATGCAAATGAAATCGATTTTCTATCAAGGTTAGCCCAGCCAGATGTGGCTGCAATTACAATGATTGGCGAGGCGCATATTGAAAATCTCGGTTCAAGAGCAGGGATCGCAAAAGCGAAAATGGAAATCACTGCAGGACTTGCAGGTAAAGGCTTGTTGATTATTCCAGCAGAGGAACCCTTACTAGTACCGTTAACAGTAGGATTCACTCAAACAATCCAAACATTTGGTTTGGAACAAGCGGATTGCAAAGCAGCAATTGTTGAAGCACAAAAAGACTATACATCGTTTAAGATCAACGGCTCAAACACTGTATTTACTATTCCTGTTCCAGGCAAATATAACGTTGGAAATGCATTGATTGCTATTTGTATCGGGCAATGGTTTGATATGTCGGAAGAAAAAATCCAAGCAGGTTTGGCTGATTTTCAATTAACCAAAAATCGGACTGAATGGTTGAAAAGTAAGACAGGGATCGAGATTTTAAGCGATGTTTATAACGCCAACCCAACAGCAATGAACTTAGTATTAGACAGTTTTAGCCAGATGCCTACACAAGGAAAACGAGTGGCAGTATTAGGTGATATGCTTGAATTAGGGTCAGATTCTGCAGCGATGCATATGTCTGTGAACGAGCATCTGGATCCAAACGAAATTGCAGAAGTTGTCCTGTATGGCGCTGAAATGCGTGCCCTATATGATACACTCACAAAAAAATATCAAAAAAGACAGCTTTATTACTTCAAAAAAGAAGAAAAAGAAGCATTGACAACTACATTAAAATCAATTCTTGAACCCAAAGATATGGTCGTATTGAAAGCAAGCAATGGCATGGGATTAAATGAAGTCGTGTCAAAACTTATTAAAATTTAGCAAGCTTTCATAAAACTTGCTGAAAATGTAAAACTATGGTAGAATAACCTATTGCCGAAAGATCGAAGTAGATAAAACGAAAGTACCTATTGAAGATACTTTTCTATCATATAAAGATTAAAAAAGCTGAACGAACTCGTTTGGCTTTTCTAGTGCCTGTAGCTTCATAAGGTGGATTTTTCGGTAACACTAATGAGAAAATAAACGAAACCTATGTAGAAGGTTTATTGACTCCATGAACATTTTCAAAATTAGTGAAAGTCAAATCACCTGTAACATTAATTTTAGAAGAATCTATTTCTTCTGCAACAAACACTATTTAGGAGGATATCATTTGAAATTTAAAGAACTAGGTTTAGAAACAGATTTATTAGCAGCAATCGAGCGCTCAGGATTTGAAGAAGCAACACCGATTCAGGAGGAAACAATCCCTCTAGCATTGCAAGGAAAAGACGTCATTGGACAAGCACAAACAGGAACTGGTAAAACAGCTGCTTTTGGGTTACCAATGTTACAAAAAATCGATACAAGCAAACGTATGTTGCAAGGAATCGTGATTGCACCAACTCGTGAGTTAGCAATCCAAACACAAGAAGAGTTATATCGTTTAGGCCGCGATAAAAAAATCCGTGTACAAGCCGTTTACGGTGGAGCAGATATCGGCCGTCAAATCCGTGGACTAAAAGAAAATCCACATGTTGTTGTCGGAACACCTGGACGTTTATTGGATCATATCAATCGTCGTACTCTAAAACTAGATACAATTGAAACGTTAGTTTTAGATGAAGCAGATGAAATGTTGAATATGGGATTCTTAGAAGATATCGAAAAAATCATCTCAAAAATTCCATCAACTCGTCAAACATTGCTATTTTCAGCAACAATGCCGCCAGCTATTAAAAATATCGGCGTGAAATTTATGAAAGAACCAGAACACGTGAAGATCAAAGCAAAAGAAATGACTGCTGATTTGATCGATCAATATTACGTACGTTCAAAAGATTTCGAAAAATTCGATGTAATGACGCGCTTATTAGACGTTCAAACACCAGAATTGACAATCGTATTTGGTCGTACAAAACGTCGTGTAGATGAATTAGCTCGTGGTTTAGAAGCGCGCGGATACAAAGCTGAAGGAATCCATGGTGATTTATCACAACAAAAACGTATGAGCGTTTTACGTTCATTTAAAAATGGAAACTTAGATATTTTAGTTGCGACAGACGTAGCAGCTCGTGGACTAGATATTTCAGGTGTTACGCATGTTTACAACTACGATATTCCACAAGATCCAGAGAGTTATGTTCACCGTATCGGCCGTACAGGTCGTGCTGGTAAAGGCGGAATGTCAGTAACTTTTGTGACACCAAACGAAATGGGTTACTTACATGTTATCGAAGAATTAACGAAAAAACGCATGACACCGTTACGTCCACCAAATGAACAAGAAGCCTTTAAAGGACAATTAGGTGCAGCAATCGAAACGGTTGAAGAAAAAATGGCAGAAAATGGTCTAGAAAATTATTTGCCTGCAGCTAAAGACCTTTTAGAAAAATATTCTGCTGAAGATTTAGCAGCATTATTACTAAAAACTATTTCTAAAGATCCATCAGATGCTGTGCCGGTAAAAATTACACCAGAGCGTCCATTACCATCAACTAAAAAAGGCTTCAACAAAAATAATCGTAGCGGTGGCGGTGGCAACAGCCGTAATCGTAATAAAAACGGCGGTGGCGGTTACCGTGGAAACAAAAATAACAAAGGTACTGGCGGCAGCGGAAATGGCGGCGGCTATAATAAGAGCAAAGACAATCGTTCAGCAAAACGTCACAACGATAAAAAACGTAGCTTTGTTATTAGAGATAACTCAAATTAATAAATTCAAAAAAAGTATAAATAAAAATAATCAACGTTCAATTTAACTGTTTATTGGATTTTAAGAGGGTAGAACAAAGCTTAAATGCTCTGTTCTACCCTCTTTTATTGAATTCTAGCTTTAAGAGCTAACACTGCATGTTATTTCAATGTTAATAGTCCCTAAAAAGTTGTGGTTCTGAGGATTAAAGAGGTTTGAAAAAAGAAAAAAATAGGAGTGGTAAAAAGAATCATAGTCAACTTTTCCTGTTTTTTTGGTAGTGGGGAGCGAGCTCTTTCAGCTTTTTAATAATTTTTACATTATTATGTGGAAAAATTGCTAAAATTTGATAGAATAAGAGTAATTTATAAAATAAAAAAAGAGGGCTCGGAAGAATGATTAAAGGAATTGGTATAGATATGGTAGAACTCTCAAGAATTGAAAAAATTATCGAAAACAAAACGTCCTTTGTAAGAAGAGTTTTGACTAATGATGAGCTCGCTCTTTTTCAAACATTACCTCATAAACGTCAAGTAGAGTTTTTAGCAGGTAGATTTGCTTGCAAAGAAGCTTTTTCTAAGGCGTGGGGGACAGGGATTGGAAGTGTTGGGTTAAAGGATGTTGAAGTGTTAAAAGAAGAGAATGGTGCGCCAAAAGTTACTAAATCTCCTCATGAAGGCAATGTATTTGTTTCAATTTCTCATACAGACACTTTTGCGGTTGCCCAAATCATTTTGGAAGTTGTATAAAGTGAAGCTGGATTTATCTATTAAATTTGAATAAAGGTTATGACAATACGTTTGATTAGGTTTTGTTTCGACCTTAAAAGAAAGAAGGACACATATGGCTGTAGGATGGCATCGTCCCACAAAGTTAGTGATCGATACACAAGCAATTAAAGAAAATGTTGGCAACGAAGTAAAACGAATGCCGCAAGGAACAGAATTATTTGCAGTAGTTAAAGCAAATGGCTATGGTCATGGAGCTGTTCAAACGGCCAGAGCGGCTATTGAGGGAGGCGCTACGGGATTTTGTGTAGCAATCTTAGATGAAGCGATAGAACTGCGTGAAGCAGGCATTACAGAACCAATACTGATTTTAAGTGTCGTTGACGTTTCTTACATAGACTTGCTGTTGAAATATGATTTATCTGTCACGGTAGCAACTCAAGAATGGTTGGAACAAGCGATTGAGCAATTGAAGTATATAGAAACACCAACACCATTGAAAATACATATAAAAGTGGATACAGGCATGGGGCGCATTGGATTTACTACGCCAGAAGCGGTAAAGCAAACAGTTGATTTAGTTCAATCAACAAATGTGCTTATTTGGGAAGGATTATTTACGCATTTTTCTACAGCAGATGAAAAAGATATACGCTATTTTGAAAAACAAACACATCGTTTTCAAACAATTTTGGCAGTACTTGTTGACTTACCAAAATATGTTCATGTTAGCAATAGTGCGACAGCTTTGTGGCATCCTGAAAATGTGGGAAATATGATTCGTTTTGGTATAGCAATGTATGGATTGAATCCGTCGGGACATGCGTTACCAGAAACTTACCCATTAAAACCCGCACTGAGTTTGGTCTCAAAACTGATTCAGGTCAAAGAACTTTCAGCTGGAGAAGGAATTGGTTACGGTAATACCTATACCACAACCGAAAAGGAATGGATCGGCACAGTACCAATTGGTTATGCAGATGGTTGGCTGCGTCATCTACAGGGCTTTTCAGTGTTAGTAAATGGTGAGCGATGTGAAATCGTTGGTAGGATTTGTATGGATCAATGCATGATTCGTTTGCCAAAGCAAACAGCAATAGGGACGCAAGTTACATTGATTGGGCACGATCATGGAGAAGAGATTACGATGCAAATGGTCGCAGATAAACTAGAAACGATCCATTATGAAGTAGCATGCACATTTTCTGAACGCATGCCAAGGGAGTATTAATAGAATAGGAGGTTTAAAATGGTCAAAAGGGGTGACATATATTTTGCAGACTTATCCCCTGTTGTAGGATCGGAACAAGGGGGAGTACGTCCAGTACTAGTCATACAAAATAATTTAGGCAATCATTTTAGCCCAACGATCATTGTCGCTGCAATCACAGCGAAGATGGCTAAGCCAAAATTACCAACACATATAGGGATTAATTCTGAAGAAACTGGAATCGAACGTGATTCGGTCATTTTACTAGAACAGATCCGTACTATAGATAAAATACGTTTGAAAGAAAAAGTTTGCCATTTAGGTATAGAAATCATGGACTCTGTTGACCGCGCGTTGGGTGTTAGTGTAGGGATCGTAGAAGCAGAGCTAGAAGAAGAAAATCTTGGTACATATCGCTAAATGTATTAGGTATTTTAATGGAGAACATAGGACATATCCTGTTTTGTTAATGTCGGGATAGTCATGTAGGACATTGTAATTCTAAAAAGAATCACCTTGTTTTTTACTTATACATTGTTATTTTTTGTTATTTGTTACTAAATACTAAAAATACTAATATCAGCAGCTGGAAACGAAAAATCAATCAATTAGAATCAATTTCCTTTATCTTAAATACTAAAAAAATAATAATTTGACATAATTGTTTCGTCTTGTATTAACGTTTTTTTGCATTATTATAAAAAAACGTTGGCAACGAGGGTACGTAATGTTACAATAAACTATATATAATTGGGTGGAAAGTGGATAACTTTCAAAAAATAGATATAGTTAGTGTTTTTTTATTAAGGGTAAAGGAGTTTATATTTGATGACGATTTTCATGTTTGTATTAGTAGTAATACTGTTTCTTATTTTCAGTTATCAGCTGTATGTACGATTTCAACTGGAGACCTTAGATTCTGATAGTCCAAAAATGAAGCGCAAGATCAATTTTTATAAGTATCAAGAGAATAATCGCTCATTACTATTTTTGATGATTGGCGCTCTTGTTTTTTGCTTAGTACTCTTTGGGATACTTTATAATCAAGATGCTTTAAGAAAAGATAATAAAAATTTAGAGTTGAAGATTGACGAGATCAAAGACGCCAGAGGAGGAGCTTCTGGCGCTGAAATTGAGAGTTATAAAGAAAATGCGTTGAAATTGACCGAATTTCCTTGGAGAAAAGTGGTAGAAAGCAGAGATGCTCAAGCACTTGATAATTATGAACTTCAACTTCTAAGAGATTGGCAGCCCTTTTTTGGAGAAGCGAATGTGGCGATCATGATTAGTCAAAAAACGGAAACATTGACCGTGTCAGTTTTTCCAACAGCATTGACATTTAGTGATTTCCAAACAGCTGAAAAAAATATTGAAACCTTTATCAAAGAGTTACAGCCAGTAAAAGAGATAACAATGATTGATTTTAACTTTACATATCGAGATCAAACGAACAAGCTATCTAAAAAATCAATCGTTTATACAAGAGGAACTACAGACAGTAACTTAGAAAAAATAGTATTAGACAAGTAGAGTAGAGAAATAAAAGACGAGGTGTAAACACATGGCAAAGAGACGGTTAATTAAAAAAATTAACGAGGTTTCCGATGACGAATTAACACAAGAAGTAGATTTTAATTCGGCAGAAGAAAAACAACTAAATTCAGTAACGACGAACACTAATAGCAACTTACTAGCGGAACAAGAACAAGAGATTACACGCTTAAGAGAATTGATCAAAGAATACAGATTGCAAGAATCTGAATTCGAACAAAATAAAGAAGAAAATTTCCGACTATCTCAACAGAATAAGCAATTAGTTTTAAAGGTTGAAAATAGCCAAGAAGAACTTGAATCATTAAAAGAGAAAAATGACGATTTAGCGACACAGCTCAATCAAAAAGAAACAGAGATTTTTGAGCTGGAAGATGCAAATGAGACTGCGGATTCTACAGAAGAAATTACTCGTTTAAACGCACAAATCGAAGAATTAGAAAAAGAAAATAGTCGTAAGCAAGAACAAATTGCATACTTAGAAACAGCGCTTGTTGAGAAAGATAAAGCGTTGGAAACTCAAATTCTCGAAAAAGAAAAAGAAATACAACAATTACAAGCTGATTTAAGTGCCCGAGGAACAATCGGAGAAAAACAAGAAGCATTGGAGACGGTGAAGATGGAATTAGAATCATTGAATGAAAAACTTCAAACTACGGATAAAGAAAATCAAGAATTGACACAAAAACTTGCTGATCTTCAAGAACAAATGCGCCGTTTACAACAAGAAAACCAAGAATTAAAAGACAAGGAAATCACTTTAGCAACAGATAGTGATGTTTCTGTTGACAACAGTCGCGTGGATGAATTGAAAAAAGAATTGGAAACAGTTCTAAAAGAAAAAAGCGAGTTGGAAACAAGTCTAGGGCGTATCCAAGGGTTGAATGATAAATATTCTATCCAAAAAAATGTCTTTGAATCCGAATTAGCTGGTTTAAGAACGATTAACAAAGAAAAAGAAGAAGAACTAGAAACCTTAAATGCTGAACTTGAAACAATGCGTAGCATGTCTGCAACTGGAGAAGCGACAGGGAACCAATTAGCTGAACTATTGCAAGCAAAACAACAAATCAATGATTTATTGTTGAAAAATCAATCCTTACAAGAAGAGGCGTTGAAATCACAACAAGAGATCGGTGAAGTAATGGTTTCAGCCAAGAAAGAAGCAAATCGCATTATCAGTGAAGCGCAAGTTGAAGCGAAACACATGGTCAACTCAGCAGAACTTGAAATGTTGAATATTGGCAACCGTGCGAAAAATATTTCAAATGAAGTAGAAGAATCTAAAAATGAAGTAATGACGATTTACCGTGAATTAGAGGAACGTTTAAGCAAACTATCACGTTTGGATAAATCTGGAAACTAAACAATCACAAAACGAATGAAGGGAGGAACAATATGAAAAAACAAATCAATAAAAAAAATTCTATTCTGTTGATTTTTTCTGCAATATTGTTTAGTACTGTTATTTACTTTATGTCTAGTTCAATGGTTTTAGGAGCCTCAGCAGGTGGCGGTATGGAATCTGTACCAGTAACAGCAGACGGTGGAACAGCAATTGCGCCGCCTCCAACACCTGTAGTTCCACAAGCGGAACCAAAGAAAGAAACGACATCTGAAAATACCGTTGCTGAAGACAAGGAAAAAGAGGCACCTAAAGAAGTCTATATTGTAAAAAACGGTCAGACTTTATGGGAAATTGCTCAAGATTCAGGCTTATCGATCCAAACATTAATGAATAAAAATCAGCTTAGTAGTAGCATCATTGTTGAGGGACAGGAATTAGTATTCGATCAATAGTAAGCTTTAGGTGGGTGGAGCAAAACTTTTTAGAGTTTTGCCTCGCTCACTTTTTTCAATTTAAGAGTAGTCCTATTGTTGGGTTTTTATATGGAAAAATACATAGCAGTCTGTTATTCTTAACTAAGAGTATTAATTGGTATGATTGAGGTGCATCATGGATGAAATAAAAGAACGTTTTGAACGACTGATACGACAATTAAAAAGACAATTTAATAAAAACAAAAAAACAAAAAATAAAAGTAAAAACAAGAATAGAAAACATCCCCAGCCAGTACTAAAAAAGAAACGTCCTCGCCCTACAGGACAAACGGAACCTAAAAGTGAAAAACCAAGAGTAAGACCAAGGCCAAAAGAAGAAATAGTCGGAATTTCAAAACCAATCAATAAAAAGAGGAAAAAGAGAAAGTTAACGAAAGAAGAAGTTGAAAGACTAAGAAAGAAAAAAAGACAAGATAGTATCATTGAAATCATCAAGTTCATGTTACCCGTTGTAGTATTTGCAATCTTTGTTTTCTTCTTTATTTTAAATACTTCACCTCATATGGTTGATGGGGATTCAATGAAACCAACATTGCTAAATGGTGATCGGGTCATTGTACGTCGAACAAAAGAGCCTAGAAGATACGAAATCATCACATTTAAACCACCCGTAAAAAGCGAGTTTCAGTATGTGAAACGTGTCATCGGTATGCCAGGAGACTTAGTTTGGACTGAAGGTAGTGATTTATTTATTAATCATCAAGCGGAATCGTTACCAAAAGTTTCGGAATTATCTGCCGCAAGTGAACTGCCTGATGGAACAATCAAAGTCAATCTCTCTGAAGACAGTTTGGACCAGATGTCAAAATTGAAAAAAATTCCTAAAGGACATTATTTTGTATTAGGAGACAATCGAAATAATTCCAGTGATAGTAGAACATTTGGTTTAGTTGATGGTCTTGCAATCGAAGGAGTTGTTTCCTTTAGATTTGCACCGTTTAATAATGTCGGTTGGATAAAATAAAAAAACGATAATATTTTATCGTTTTTTTATTTTCATTATTATAAAGAAAAAATATGATTTTGATTGATGATTATCGTTATTAAAATAAATAAAAAGAAACAGAAATAAAATTTTTTTATTGCAATTTAATTACTATTCTCATTAAATTTAGTAGGTATAAAGAAAACAGAGAACATCAAGGGTCTGTTCTCTGCTATAATTTCAATTAGTGATAGAAATAATTATCTCGTATCAATCAGCTGAATAATCAATTTTTCAATTTCAGTCATATCATAACTATTACCAATATCAGAAAAAATATAGATAAGTTCTTGTTTTTCAGAAATCATGTCACTATAAATATTTGAAAGTAGGATGTCATAATGGCTATCCTCTTTAAAAGCTTCCGCCTTGATTGGGTATTTATGCCCTAAAACATTTGTTAAATGTTGGATAACTAATTCACCAATAAAAGGATTTAATGAATGATAAACACCAATCGAAATTTTCTCTTCATTTAATTCAGCAATGTGGTTCAATATAATCGTATAATGAATTTCAGTGAATTTATTTTTGTAACTGTCTTTTTCACCATCTTGATCAAACTTTTTAGTCGCAATATCCATCAATTCAAAAACTTCATTACCGGAAAAGGGATGACGATGCGCATTGACGATAGACTTTATGGTCCAACTATCAAAAGGCAAAATAAACCCATCGAAATAATATAGTTGAGAATGAAGCTGGAACAATAGATTTTCAATATACAATAATCGAGCGGATGACGCATAACTCGATAAATAGCCTTGTTGCTTTAGATATTTTAAGATCACTTTGTTCATATAGTTTAAATAAGAACTTTGTCTACGTTGTTGTTCTGCTAATCTGAAAGCAAAAGAAGAATTAGGAGAAAAATTGTGCATAGAACAAAAGAAGTCATAAAACATGTATGCTTCATAAATAGTATATGGACGGTCGATTTTTTTCATATATGTATGTAAAGACAAATTGATCTCTTCAAATAACGGTCGGTCAGGATAATCGTAGTTTGGACTAATGACCGGATTAAATTCAGTCGTCTGTCGTCTAAAAGATATTTTCATCCATAATTTGATTTGTAGCACCTCGGTTGGATCAAAGACTAGATTAAGAGACTCTTTTAAAATATCTACAAAACCAAGATATTGATTAGCCGTTTCTTTTTCTAAACTTGATTTGTCTTCAAAAAGAAACCAGAAGAAACTAAAGAAAAAATAGCGAATCTGTTTTTCTTCACCGATTAATTTTCCACGTTTGATTTGAAGTCGAAATTCCTTTAGCAATTCATTTAATTCAGTAATTTTGCGATAATAAGTCGCTGAGCTGATTGCGTAGTTCAGCTGAAAATAATCACAGGTCAATTCCCCTTTATTGAACAGTTGATTGATCATTTGAAATTTAATTGATTTTTCTAGAAAAAGTACAACAACCTTCTTCAATGGGAATGTCGGTTGTTTTTTTAAAAAGATATTTTCACCTTGTAATGTTATTTCAACTTGCTCGCTTACTTGATTCTCTTCCAGAAAACTTTGGAGGAATGACAGATACTCATTCAATGTTGGTAAGCTAATTTGAAATTCGTTGACTAGCTCGTTTTTTGTTGCCTTGCCTTGATTGTTGTATAAAAATAATAATATATCATTCATATAATCGAAGGGCTTTTCTAAAAAATCTCGTTTTAGCATAATAGACACCTCACTTTAAGCATACTTGATTCATAAGAAAATGGCAATACGCATTGTATAAAAAGAAAGTAACTCTTTATTATTATTTCAAAAAAACGAAATTATATATATAATGAAGTGTAATAATTTTTTTAATTTATAATTATGTAATTGCAATGATGGTTTATTCAATTGAAGGGAGAAGAACCATAGTGAAAGTAGTAATTATCGGAGCCTCACATGGAGGGCTTCAAGCTGCGGTAACGATAAAGAAGTTAAATCCTCAAACAGAGGTTGTTTTAATTGAAAAAAGAGGTGAGCTTAGCTTTGTTTCAAGTGGGATTGTTTTGAAATTAAATCAATTAGTCAATGATTTGGACAACGTGAGATACCTTACCTCTGAAGAATTAGAAGAACAAGGTGTAGATGTCTTACTAAACGCAACAGTGACTACAATCGATCCTGATAAAAAAACCATTGCCTACTTGGATACCTCTAAAAAATCACATGAAATCAACTACGAGAAGTTAATCCTTGCAACTGGATCAAATCAATTTTCCACGAACCTAACATTACCAAGTAAAGACAAGGTTACTGTTTTTAAAAGCTATTCAAGCTCTAAGGAAGTGTTGGAAAAATTAGAACATGCAAAATCTATTTCGATTGTTGGTGGTGGATATATCGGTGTAGAATTGTGCGATGCTTTGAGAGGACAAGGCAAAGAAATTCACTTAATTGAAAGTGCTGATTCAGTTCTATTTCGTTATTTAGATAAGGATCTATCTTCATTGATTGAACAAAAAATTCGAGACTCTGGCGTTAAACTTCATTTAAATGAGAGTGTTATTGGCTTTTCAGACACAGACAAAGAGTTGTTTGTCACGAAAACAACAAATGAAGAAATCAGAAATGATTATGTGATCGTAGCTGTCAATGCTCGACCAGATACTACATTAGTAAAGGATTTTCTAGATTTGAATGCAAACGGAACGATTCGTGTTAATGAGCAGATGCAGACAAGTGATCCTGATATTTTTGCTTTGGGTGATGTTATTTCTTATCCTGTCCACAATAGTTATCGTAAATCTTTTATTCCTTTAGTCAATAATGTTGTTCGCAGCGCAACAGTAGCTGCAATGAACGTAATAGGGTATCCGATGAAATATAATAAAACACAAAAAACAACCGCTGCTAACATTTTCGACTGCTACGTTGCAAGTACTGGATTAACCGAAATAGAAGCCAAATTTGAAGGCATCGAAGTTGAAAGTATCTTTTTGACAGTACCATGTCAATTGCCTTACCTTGAATTGCAGGAGGACGTGCATATCAAAATGGTTTTTGAAAAAGGGTCGCACAAATTAATTGGCGCTCAATTGATGTCAGAAAAAGATATTACGCAATCAATCAACACATTATCTTTGGCCATCAACCAAGGAATAACACTTGAAGAATTAGTTACGATGGATTTTTATTTTAACCCAAGCATCAATCAACCGATGGGGATCATTAGTCGGGCAGCCTATGAATTTTTGATTGAAAAGTATAAGATTGAATAAATTTGAAGTAAGGTGCTTTAATTTCTACTATTATTGCTATAATACTTAGAGAATGTGAGGAAGAGAAAGATTCAACTCATATTCCATGAGTAGAGTAAGGTCTGTTGATTAGACTTTACTCTTTTTTTATAAAAATAAGCTGTTACTTTTTTTGCTTTCCTAAAACGGATAAATTCTATAAAAAAGTCTGTAACGAATGACCGCAGGCATAATATTCGTTGATTTCTTTTTTCTTGTTGATTTATATGCAATTGGAAAAAATGGTTTAATAATCTTATTAAGAGGGCAAACGGTTGAGTAAATATTGAAAATTAGCAATATCTGCATAAGGAATTATTTTGCGTTTTGTGATTTTTTCATTTCACAAAAAGTGAAAAATACAATTGTGTCTATGTGTTTGGTTTGTTATACTTATCTTTTATAAATTTAACAAGGAGTGAAAATATGGGGATAAAAAGCAGTCTATCTATAGCAGGAAATATATCCGCTTCTTTTAGCCAATCAGCCAATGCTTTAAACAACATAAAAGGACCAACCAATATCGCGACGAGAACGAACGTGAGGGGCAATGCGAAGGCGAAAGAAACAGCGACAATTTTTGGAAACGATATCAACAAACTCTCAGCTAGTATTGTAGCTACTGGGAAAAATATACACTCTGTTGCAAAGGATTTTTCCGAAATCGACTTAAAAGCATCACATCAATTTCAAGCGAACACATCGCCAATGAGTAGGTGGTTCTAATGACAGAGGTGAGTGACCAAGCAACACTTAAAACGATTCAAGCAGAACAAGAGTTAGTCACAAGAGAAATCCGGACAATAGGTAAACAACTGGAGGACCTTCACTCTATCCATCAAGAAGAACAGCGCTTATATTCTCAAGTGGTTGCAACTTCTTCGCCGGAAGAACGACACTATTTTCAAGATAGAGGTCTGGATAGTCGAGATCAATCAACTAAAGCGCAACAGCGTCTAGCAGATAAAGAAAGAGAATTAAACAAAACGAAAAAGCAGTTGTTGGAAGCGGAAGAAGAAACCTATCGGAAACAACGGAATGCGCTATTGGAGGAAGAAAAGGAGAAGCAGTAAATGGGGTTGAAATTTTATGTTGGTGAAATGCAGGCGCAAGCAAGTGACGCTTCACGAATGAACCAAGAAGCAAATCAAGCAATCGCTTCGCTTCAAAAAAGTATCGCGCAATTTTTATTCGCACCGTTATCAGGAAAAGCCTACGACTCGGCGAAGCGTTATTTCAATGTGGTCTATACACCCATCTGTCGTTCTGTTACTATGACAGGAGAAGCAATGGCAAGTGCCCACAAACGACTGATCAACGAGTATCAAAGTTCCGTTTCAAGTATCGATACAGACGAAGACCAAATCATGAGTCAAATCAACCGATTCGAACAGTTGAAACAACAGTTAGAGCATCAGATGACCGTGTCAAAAGAGGTCCAGCCAAGTTTAGAACGTCGCTATATCAACGCTTGTGAGAGTATTGCCAAAAAAAGAGAACAATTAGAGAAGTTTCATGCTTTTAACGCCCGCTCGGCCAGTTTCTTTTCAGAATACGAAGCTTGCCAACAAGAGCTATCTCGAGGGATAGCGCAAGTCAGTGGATGTAAAGCTTGGAATGGGGCTTCGGGGACATTTGACCTTGGGAAATTAGATATGACCTGGGCAACTTCGATCAATGAACGGTGGAAAAATCGCGCTGAAGCAATCGAAAACAAACGAGCAAAAGAATTTGCGGAAGGGATGAAAGGTCGTTACCATTGTCGTGTCCAACTTGCCACAGGCGCTTACGTATGGATGTGGGTGACTGATCCAAGTAAAGTCACACAAGCAGATGTTCAATTCAATGAAAAATATAAGGAATACCTAGATATTTTGACGAAACCCGAAAAGGGTTTGGTTGACGAGTACTTTCAAACAATTACAGAAGAATTGAAGACAGGGATCAACAAAAAAACTGGGAAGCCATTAACGGATTTAGAAAAAGCGCAACGATGGTCGACCATCGCAAGTGCGATTGCAGCCGTAGCAATTGGTGCTTATTATGGAGGAAAAGGGTTTACTGGCAAAGGGACAAACGCACCCAAAACGCCTACTTTAAAGGGAAATAAAGGCGGTAAGAACTATACACTGGATCGAGGGAAGAATAAAGGGAAAACTGGATATAAGAAACCTAGTGGGGCTAGAAATGTTATTAAAAATAACTTAGGTAAAGAAATAGATATAACTCCTTCTAAAGTTCATACTAAGGTGAATAAAAACCCGGGACCATTTGGTGAACCTAATAGTAGTGTAGATATTTTAGATTCTAAAGGAGAACTTACTACAAGACGATTTTATGATGAAACAGGAAAAGCTATACGTGATGTTGATATGACAAATCATGGTAATCCTAAAAGACATCCTGAGTACCCTCATGAACATAAGTGGAAGTACGATCCTAATGGAAAACCTACTAGAGAATAAAAAATATATATGGAATATGGAGGTTTGTAAATTATGGACTATAAAGAAATGGAAGAAAGCGTAGGTTATGGAGAAGAATACAATTTTTATTATAAGGATAAAGAATTTTGGATTAGTCAAAATTCTGACGGGAATTACTTAACTGAAGTTGGTGGAGAAACTCAAGAGTTTAAAAACCCAGAAGATTTGTTGAAGAATGCACGAATAAATGGGAAGTCTATTAGCGAGATTTGGGAAGAAATAAAAGATCAGTTTTAAAATAAAAAGGCACTTTATCACGAGACTGTTAATCAAGCGATAAGGCCTAAACTCACTAATCAGGTTGCTGATAGCTAATAATATAAAAAAGTGTAATGTATTTGTTTAAAAATACGTTACACTTTTTGATGTTTGACAATTAAAAAATATCCCAGTCTCTTTTCTGAAATTTAAGAACCAAATCACTAATCTCTGTTAGTTCATTTTTAGTCAAGTTAGGTAGGCTTTGAATAATTTCATACTCTTCCTCTGAAGTGATAGTATATTTGGTATCCACACCATCGACAAAAGAAATAGTTGGTATTTGGCCAGCAAGCTTTAAGAAATAGAGGAGGGTATATTGTTGAAAATAAAGAATGAATTATGTGAAGTTTTAGCTAGTGATAACATTTATGAGGAGTCCGTTGAAAATTTTGATATTTTAACTGAGAAAATGAATGATGACTTCATTCCATATCGTATTGAGCAAAATGTAATGATGTGGTTGAACGAAAAAGGTATTATTGGTGAAATAGAGTGTATCTTTCCAATGCAAATAGATGAAAAAATTTCTTTGGTAGAGAGTAAAAATTCTGAGACTAAAGATGGTTTTCCTTTGATAGATATAGAAAGACCTATAGAAGTACCAATAGTAAAAGTTTTTAAAAACAAAGAATATTTTATTTTGTATTTTTCAGAATTGGAAATGTATGATAAAAAAATTAAATCTAAAAATCTTTCTTTTTATGCGAAGGGTGATGAACTGATAGCTATAAAAGCTGAAATTTCATAGTAAAGTGATAGAAGTGCGCATTGTAGTCAAACATTAACTAGTTTACGACTAGAGAATAAGGGTTTTACCCATTATTTTGCTGGATTCTGAGAGTGGAGTAGAAAAGGGTTGAAAAACAAATTTAAATGCTAAAGCAAACGGTGAGTATGTTATGTTGAAAAGGCTCGAGGGACAAGTCAAGGTGCTAGCAATTTCGTAAGTTCCTCGGGCACTAACAAAAAGAAAAACCAAATAAATAAAGTCGATAGCAACGTTAGTAGAGCCTGGCGGTCTATTGGCTTTATTTATTGGGTTTTACAGATTATAAGAGTCATTCTTCTCTCTATTTTCCAACTTCAATGGATGTGTGTGACTGATCCAAGTAAAGTCACACAAGCAGACGTTCAATTCAATGAAAAATACAAAGAATACCTAGATATTTTGACGAAGCCAGAAAAGGGTTTGGTTGACGAGTATTTTCAAACAATTACAGAAGAATTGAAAACAGGGATCAATCAAAAAACAGGGAAACCATTAACGGATTTAGAAAAAGCACAACGTTGGTCGACCATCGCAAGTGCGATCGCAGCCGTAGCAATTGGTGCTTATTATGGAGGAAAAGGGTTTGCTGGCAAAGGGACAAACGCACCCAAAACGCCTACTTTAAAGGGAAATAAAGGCGGTAAGAACTATACACTGGATCGAGGGAAAAATAAAGGGAAAACTGGGTATAAGAAACCAGGTGGGGCTAAAGTACCTAAAGTTAAAATTCCAGAACAAAGTTTGAAACATGCTGATGTTGGAGATTTCACTGTTAATCCTTCTACAGGAAAAGTATCTAAAATGAAAGGTGGCGGTCATGGTCAATCTAACATTGATTTCCTAAAAGAAAAGGGGTTTGAAGTAAATATTGAAAACACTTATCCTAATGGTGTTAGAACTGGAAATGTACCACACCATAAAACACCATCTAAACGTACTGGAACAGGACAATAATGGTTTCCAGAAAATTGGACAAGTAAAGATATAGAGACTGCAGGACAACAGATTGCTAGCCAACCAAACTTTGCAAGTGCTAAAAATGGTGAAGTTATTTTTGGAGATTATAATGGTGTGCGAGTTGGTGTAATAAAAACTGATGGAAAAATTGGAACTATTTTTCCAGATGGTACAAAACAACCATAAATAATTATTTAATTGGGAGAAAAATTATGAATATATCTAATCAAATTAAAGAAAATTTAGAGGAACGAAGAAGTATAAATGAAGAAGATGATTTTGGACTTGAAAAAAGTTGGGCAAACTTGACCAATATTTTATTCATAAGTGAAGATGAAACTATCAATTATTTGAAAAACTGTTCTAAAGAGGATGTGTTATTAATTAGTTCGGTTTTTGATGATGTTTCCGAAAAATTACAAAGTAGGAAATTTATTTCTTGTTTAAGAGAACTTGATAAAAAGTATCCTGATTTGAAATTAACATTTTTTATTGATGATGCTGAAAGTTACATTGAAAATTAAATAAAAAAGGCACTTTACTATCCGATTGGCGTCGAATAGTAAAGCCTTGATTAGTAAGCTGTAACTCACTAATCAAGTTGCCAATAGCTAACAAAAGCTAGCTGTATTTATTGTACAAAAATTCAAAGGACTTTTCTAATCATTTTGACTGTTTTTTTGATGTACAAATCAGCTAAGTTGTAGAATGCTGAAACGGTATGAGTGGGTGAAAAAACACTGATCCGTTTTTTTCGTATATCAAAAAATTGAAGTAGTAAAAAAGATTCAAACAGAAAATAAACAAACCATTAAAGAAATTAGTCATAAAGCTATTTATACTGTGTACATTTGACCTTGGGAAATTAGATATGACCTGGGCCACTTCGATCAATGAACGGTGGAAAAATCGCGCTGAAGCAATCGAAAACAAACGAGCAAAAGAGTTTGCGGAAGGGATGAAAGGTCGTTACCATTGTCGTGTCCAACTTGCCACAGGCGCTTACGTATGGATGTGGGTGACTGATCCAAGTAAAGTCACACAAGCAGATGTTCAATTCAATGAAAAATATAAGGAATACCTAGATATTTTGACGAAACCCGAAAAGGGTTTGGTTGACGAGTACTTTCAAACAATTACAGAAGAATTGAAGACAGGGATCAACAAAAAAACTGGGAAGCCATTAACGGATTTAGAAAAAGCACAACGATGGTCGACCATCGCAAGTGCGATCGCAGCCGTAGCAATTGGTGTCCATTCTAGTATAATGAACGTAGTTAGCTAAGATAGATTTTTTAAATTTCTTTCACATGATTCAAAAAATAGAAAGCAAATCACTTCTACTTATTGTTATTTAAGCTTATAATAAACTAAAATTCTAGGAGGCATAGCCGATGAAAGCAGACGAAAAAAAAGTTTATGACTTCATAATGGATCGAACGAAAGCTGGTCATCAAGAAGACATGAAACAGTTGCTAGCAGAACTGATGGAAAGAAGATCAACGGACAAGCTCGATAAAATGTACCTGATGAGTGTGGTTCCTAGAGCTCTTTCTTATTTAGACCCTGATGCAGTTAATGAAGTAAAAAAAGTAGTGTCAGAGTTTACAGCAAAACGATAAGTTAAAAAATAAAGGCAAGCTGATTCAGGTGGATGAGTTTGTCTTTTTTTTAGGTGTAGGAAATTCCAGATGAAGAAATCAGAATCGAAAAATATCTTAATTCAATCGCATGCAGAAATACATAGAAGAAATCTCTACGACAGTTCAAGAAACCTGTCGTAGAAATAGACAAAAATTGGATTTTTCATTTGTTATTGATAAAATAATTATGCTAAAGTAAATCAGTCATTAAAAAGAGTGGGTGAGCAGGATGAAACATATAAAAAATACATTGAAGTTATTTAAATTAGATTGGCAACGCATTTTTAAAAACCCAATCGCTACATTTTTGATTATTGCACTGATGATTATTCCATCACTTTATGCATGGTTCAATATTGAAGCTTTATGGGATCCTTATGCAAACACAGGAGAGTTACCAATTGCAGTATACAGTGATGATCAAGCAGCATCATTCAAAGGTAAAAAAGTCAATATTGGTGAGGAAGTCTTAAAAAATCTTCATAAAAACAAACAATTGGGTTGGCGGTTCGTCGATTCTAAAGAAGAACTAGACAAGGGCGTACGATCAGGTAAATATTATGCTGGTATTTATCTACCCAAAGATTTCTCCAAAGATTTGTTAAGTTTTACGACAGGGGAAATCACTAAGCCTAAAATAGACTATTCAATCAATGAGAAGATCAACGCAATTGCACCAAAAATTGCGGAAAAGGGCGCGACTTCTTTACAAGCACAAATCACTGATGAATTTACTAAAACAGCTAGTGGGACATTGGTCAAGGTTTTTAATGATATTGGCTACAACTTAGATTCTAATTTAGTCAGTATCACAAAAGTAAAAAACATGATTCTTTCAACAGATGAAAACATGGCTCAAATCGATAAATACACACAAGAAGTTGTAGCATTACACGGGAAAATGCCAGAACTAAAAACAAAATTGGCGAAAGCAAATGAGTTTGTTGAATATTTGCCAGAAGTCGATGCATTAGGAGCGAAATTAGTTGATTTAAATAATAAGATGCCGACGATCAAAGAACAAGCGAAAGTTATTTTAACGTTGCAAGAAAAAATTCCGGAAATTCAAAATGCTGGTAAACAATTAGCGATGATCGATGATGATTTTGCTTCTGTTGAACAAACGATGAATGAAGGGATCGAAGAAGCGAAACAAGGCTTAACGATTATTCAACAAGTTCAAACTGCACTACCAGATATTGAAAAACTTGGAAATCAAGCAGATCAATTAGCGACTGCCACGAGTGAAGGGGCAACGAAATTGCAAGAGGCACTACCAGGCATTACAAGTAGTATGAAAGTGACCTTACAAGCAATTGGAACAATCAGTTCTAGCGTTTCATCTGTTGTCGAGCAACTACGAGACAATCGTTTGACACCTGACGAGCGCGAAATGCTGAAACAACAATTGTCAGCTAGTCTAGGAAAACAGCAAGTGGTTGTTCAACAATTGATCCAAACGTTGACACAGATTCAAGAATCCGCTGGAAATCAAGAGTTACAGCCTACTATTGATAAGTTAACAACAATTAGTAATATGATTTCAGATTTAAAAGTCAAAGTGGATAATTTAGATGTAAATGCTATTACAGATGCTGACTTAGAAGCGATTCAAAATGCAGCCAATGAAATTGCTACAACCGCATCAAGTATTGATGTTGAGGCGGTTTCAACGATGGTCAATGATATCTTAACGAAACTGATCGCAACAATTAGTACCGCTCAAGGACTCCTTGATAAAGCAAAACAAATAGACTTTGCTTCATTATTAAACGCAACACAAGGTACTGTTTCAAATGCAATCGGCATTTTAGAAAAATACCAAGCAGAGTTACCTGCAATTAAACAAGAAGTTCATGATGCCAATGTTTTATTGAACGGCCATATGGATACAATCGTAAATGGGATCAACAAAGGTGCCGACCTTTACAATAACGAATTGCCTGTAATAGAAGATAAACTTGGATTAGCAGCAAATTTCATTCAAAATGATTATCCAGGAATCAGAAATAATATCACAGATACATTGAATACGGTCAATGACAAAATGCCGGATTTAGAGTCTGCATTAGATAAAGCCAATGACTTAGTTCAAAACGATTGGCCAACCATCAAAACTGGGGTGCGTAAAGCCGCTGAAGCAATCCGAAAAGGTGAAAAGGATGTAGACCTTGGTCAAGTGATAAAACTGTTTAAACTTGACGCCAATGCTGAAAGTGACTTCTTCTCGAAACCCGTAGAAATATCTGAAGATAAAATTTATCCTATTGCAAATAATGGCTCAGCGAGTACACCGTTTTATACAGCTTTGTGTTTATGGGTCGGCGCAGTGTTGTTTTCAAGCGTTGCAACAACCGATTTTTATTTAGACGAAAAGGACCGCACGAAATATTCTAAACGAGAACAATTTTCTGCAAGAATGTTGACATTCTTAGTCATGGGATTAGCACAAGCGTTGATTGTGACGTTAGGAAATTATTTCTTATTAGGTGTAGATGTAAGACAACCTTTTTATAGTGTCTTGTTCGCCTTATTGATCGCTTTCGCCTTTATGATGATTGTTTACGTTTTAGTAGCGCTGTTCGGAAACGTCGGAAAAGGAGCTGCGATCATTATATTAGTACTGTCTATTTCTGGCGGTGGCGGGAATTATCCAATACAAGTGTCTGGTAAATTCTTCCAGTTTATTAATCCGTTTTTACCATTTACCTATGCGGTGAATTTATTGCGAGAATCGGCAGGAGGAATTTACTGGCCAAACGCGTGGAAAGCAATTATCATTTTAAGTGGTATTGCGATCGTTTTCTGTGTATTAGGGATTTTCTTATATCCGTATGTCGAGGAAAAAACGAAGAAATTAGAGAAGGTCTCTCATGAGAGTCGTATCTTCCACTAAAATAGTGTAGTTATTTATAGCAAAAGAGTGAGGCAACTTTGGAATAAGTTTGCTTCACTCTTTTGCTATTTTGTGATAAACAGGACATAATAGAGACAAGCTTCCTCTTTTCAAGGTGCCCCTAACAAAAAAGAAAAGACCTCCAAGCATTCAAATCGGGGCTTTCTAAACAATAAAAAGTCGCTAATAAAAGTCGTTTTTCACTATACAAATTTTTGAAATCATTTTATAGTTTTGAAATATGCTAAAAACGAGGTAGGGATTATGATGATAAATTTTTTAATTGGTCGTTTTGAAAAAAAGCAACAAAAAAGTTCAGATATTCGAACAGCATTTGGGATTTTTGCTGGAATCGTAGGATTATTATCTAACATGCTACTCTTTGTCAGTAAATTTTTGATAGGGTTGATTTCCGGTAGTGTGTCGATCATGGCAGATGCAATGAACAACTTGTCAGATACAGTATCATCTGTTTTGACCTTAGTCGGTTTTTATATTTCTGGTAAGCCAGCAGATGAAGAACATCCATATGGTCATGAACGATTCGAATACATCAGTGGTATGTTGGTTTCTTTACTGATTACATTTGTCGGTTTTCAATTTTTTATGACATCGATCGATCGGATCAAAAATCCGCAAAGTATTACAGTTACTCCAGTAATTTTGATTATTTTAGTTTTATCGATATTGATCAAAGTGTGGCAAAGTGTTTTTTATCAGCGTGTTGCTAAAAAAATTGACTCCAATACACTAGTTGCAACGGCTAAAGATAGTTTAAATGATGTATTTACGACGATTGCTGTATTAGTTTCAGCTACAGTTGAAGGAGTGACGGGATTAAAGATCGATGGAATCGTGGGATTGGTCATTGCTTGCTACATTATTTTTAGTGGCCTTCAGTTGATTCGAGAATTTGTAAATGAGTTGATGGGGTTACGCCCTAATCAAGCAGCAATCGATGAAATGAAGCTGTATTTATCGTCTGTTTCAGAAATTGTAGGATACCATGATTTATTGATTCATCAGTATGGACCAAGTAAAATGTTTGCTTCTGTACATATTGAAATCGATGACCGTTGGGATTTAACAAAGGCTCATGAAACAATCGACGAGATCGAAAATAAATTTAAAAAGCAGTTGGGTGTAGAACTCGTTTGTCATATCGATCCGGTAAATTTACATGATCAAAGGCAACAGTTTATTCATCAAGAGCTGAAAAAGGTTATTAAAGGAATTAGTGACGAGTTAAAGGGACATGATATTCGTTTAGTGGATCATGGTGGAAAACCGCGCATTTTATTCGACTTAGTTGTCCCAAATCATTTTAAAGGAACCGATCAAGAATTAAAGATTCGTCTACAAGAGCAAGTCTATAGAAATATTGGCGATTATATAGTAGAAATAACGTTTGATCACAATTACCTATTGTAGAGGTCTCTATAATGATGAAAAAAAGAATATATATATAATTTTTCTCAAAAATTATATATATATAGTTATTTTATATAAAAAAATGAGAAAAACAAAAGCTCCTAACATGTTAATATAGATGAGGACTTGTTAGGGGGAAATAGAAAAATGGATACAAATTTATTGATGGTTCTATATTTTTTAGTGATAGTGATTGTTGTTTTAACATTGGTGATTATCAGAGACAAACAATTGTTACAGAATTTATTAGAAAAAAAAGAGAGAAAACAAGAAAAAATTACGGATTTGAAATTAGAAAAAGTTCGTTTAAAGCATATAATAAAAATGCAAGATGAAACAATTTCTCATATGTTGATGTCAAATACGCAGTATTCTAAACCAGTGGGACTGGGTTATCTGAATCGAGATGCTTCAGAAGAATCTGCTATTCAAGAATGGCACTTGGATGAATATGAAAGTATGAACCGAGAGTATTATCAATAAAAACAGTGACGAAGAGCTGACGTAAAATGTTGTGAGGCGGCTGGGACAGAAGCGCTTATTTCCGAAGGGATTGCTTCTTCTCCCACCATTTATTCGTATTTAGGGTGTGATACAAAAGTGATTTTTACTTTTGTATCACACCCTTTTTACTATGGCAAAATAGGATAGTAAATTTAAAATACCAAGTAGTTCAAGCGTATCTTCTTAATGAAGGAGAGACTCCTTTGGCAACGAAGTTGGTAATAGAAAAAATTTTAACAATATAAAAAGGGCGGATTTCTCCACTCCTAAAACAGTCTAACTTTTAGAGTACACAACAAAATAGTTATCACTCAGTCGCTTTTTTACTTTTAAAGTCTGTACGAATATTGTTTAGACGTTTTTAGTAAGGTTTAAGAAATGGTTTGTTCTTTTTCTATTAACGCCGAGAAAAGAAGGGAAGACGAACTATTTTTTTTAAAATAACATTCTTGTTATAATGAAGAAAATCAACGGACTGAGAGTTTCTTTAATGGATAAAGAAAGAGTGATAAATTTTTTAATAGTTTAACATGAAAATAATTGACAATCCCAATTTATGAGCGTAGCATATGTCATTGTTTGTGGAAAAAATACAAATTTTTCCTACTAATAGGTTATAAAAAAATAGAGAAGGAGAGGGGAAAAAGTGGACTATTTAAAACGATTATTCATCGGAAAACCATTGAAATCTACTGAAAATGATGAACATAAATTAAGTCGATTTGCAGCATTGGCTTTGTTGTCATCAGATGCATTGTCTTCAATTGCTTATGGTACAGAACAAATAGTTGTTGTACTTGTTACACTGTCTGCTGCTGCTATATGGTATTCACTACCGATTGCTGCTTTTGTTATTATTTTACTTATATCATTAACGTTATCTTATCGGCAAATCATTCATGCGTATCCTCATGGCGGTGGAGCTTACGTTGTTAGTAGTGAAAATTTGGGAAAAAATGCAGGTCTAGTGGCTGGTGGTTCACTGTTAGTTGACTACATGTTAACGGTTGCTGTTTCGGTTTCTGCAGGAGCTGAGGCGATCATTTCGGCGGTACCGGCTTTATACGGTCACCAAGTCGCAATTTCGATTGTCATTGTTTTGTTGATTATGTTGATGAATTTACGGGGATTGAGAGAATCCGCTAGTTTTTTGATGTTGCCTGTTTATAGTTTTATTGCCGTGATTACACTGCTCATTGCAACAGGTTTAGTTAAGATCTTTACAGGTGCCGTACCATTACATGCGACCGCAATTCCAGGAACCGTTGTACCAGGTATCACGATTGCGTTGATTTTACGAGCATTCTCATCTGGTTCATCTTCTTTAACGGGGGTTGAAGCAATTAGCAATGCCGTGCCATTTTTCAAAAAGCCTCGAGCAAAAAATGCGGCTGGAACATTAACAATGATGGCGGCAATTTTAGGATTTTTCTTTGTCGGCATCACGTTCATAAACTATTGGTATGGAATCGTCCCAAAAACTGAAGTAACTGTGCTAGCTCAAATCGGGAAAGCGGTTTTTGGACAGAATATTCTTTATTATGTACTGCAATTTTCTACAGCGTTGATTTTAGCTGTTGCTGCTAATACGGGATTTTCAGCTTTTCCAGTACTCGCATACAATCTAGCAAAAGATAAATTTATGCCCCATATGTATATGGATCGGGGAGATCGTTTGGGTTACTCAAATGGGATTTTGACTTTGGCAGCTGGATCGGTTGTTTTGTTATTGATTTTTCAAGGGTCGACGGAACGATTGATTCCGCTGTATTCCATTGGTGTGTTTATTCCGTTTGCTTTATCTCAGACAGGGATGGTTCTTAAATGGCGGAAAGAGACTGAAAAATGGTTATCAAAATCGATTGCTAATATTGTCGGTGCGTTTATTTCTTATGCGATTATCGTTATTTTATTCATGTATCGTTTAGGCGATATCTGGCCATTCTTTATTATTATGCCTGTTTTGATTTTTGTTTTTTACAGTATCCATGCTCATTATCAAAATGTAGCTGAACAATTGCGCTTAGAGGAAACTGTGAAGCAACAGGAATTTTATGGCAATACAGTCATCGTTTTAGTTGGGAATGCGACTCAGGCAAATGTGGGAGCTGTAAATTATGCTCGTTCGATCGGTGATTATGTGGTTGCGATGCATGTGTCATTAGATGAAAATGTCGCAAAAGAAAAGGAAATTGAAGCAGAATTTAAGCGACATTTTCCTGATATTCGTTTTTCTGTCGTTCATTCATCTTATCGGTCGATTACGAACCCTATTCTTCGTTATGTTGATTTGGTGAGTAAAAATTCAGCGAAGCGACAGTATACGACGACGGTGTTGATCCCGCAATTTGTCCCTAATCGACGTTGGCAAAATATTTTGCATAATCAGACGAGTTTACGTTTACGTCTACGGTTATCTTGGCGAGAAAATATTGTTGTCGCAACGTATAGTTATCATTTGAAGAAATAGAAACAGAGCAAGTAAGAATAGTTAACATTCTTACTTGCTCTGTTTGTCAAATTCTAGGAATGTTTACTCGCTGGATCTAATCGGCGTTCGATCATGCCTAATATCCAGTCTGTAATGATAGCCATTAAAGCCGTTGGCAATGCTCCAACAAGGATAATTGCGGTACCATCTGTGGCATTTGTTCCGCGAATAATAATATCGCCAAGACCGCCGGCACCTACAAAAGCACCAATTGCTGTGATTCCAATCGCCACAACTAAAGCATTACGAATCCCTGCCATAATTACAGAAACGGAGAGTGGCAATTCCACCATATAAAGTCGTTGCCATTTTGTCATCCCCATGCCTTTACCGACATCTAAAATATTTCGATCAACTTGAATCATCCCAGTATAGGTATTCTTAATGATCGGTAAAAGAGAATAGAGAAAGACTGTAACAATAACGGTATTCACTCCAAGGCCAAGACCTAGCATCAAAATAGAGAGCATTGCTAGGGAAGGAACTGTTTGAATTAAGTTTGCGATACTCACGACCCAACCAGCCATTTTTCTTCTTCGAGCAATGAAAATACCAATTGGGATTCCTACGATTGCAGCAAATAATACACCGTAGATGGAAATTAAGAAATGCCGAACAAATTGACTCAAAACATAACTACCGTTTTGCTCAAAGTAATAGAAAAACTGTTGTAGTAAATTCATATCTTGTAGATTCTGCATTATTTCCCACCTCCTTCAGATTCGAAGAAATGGTGTTCTTTTAAGAAGTTTTCCGCAACTGTTGCTGGTTCCATTAAATCGTTGTCTGCTTGATAATTTAGTTTTTGCATTGTTTCTGTCGAAATTTTTCCTGAAAGTTTAGCAATGACATCGTTCAATTCAGGATGTTTTTCTAAGAGTTCATCCGTTGCAACGGCACAGGCATCGTAAGGTGGGAAGAAGTGAAGGTCATCTTCTAAAATAACTAAATCATAACTGCCAATCCGGCCATCTGTTGAATACCCTAAAACAACGTCCATCTTATTAGCCGCAACAGCATCATAAACTAAACCGATTTGCATAGGAAAAACACGTTTGAAGTCAAAGCCATATGTTTCAGTAAATCCTTTATACCCATCGCCTTTACGGTCGATCCAAGAGGTGTCAACGCCAGCGGTCAATTGATCACCAACTTTTTTAAGGTCGCTGATGGTTTTTAAATTGTATTTTTTTGCTGTTTCTTGTGTGACCATAAATGCATAGGTATTAGCAAATCCATAAGAATTAAACCATTTTTGTTGGAATCTTTTTTGAAACTCTTTTTGCACGACATCAAACGCTTTTTTAGGATCTTTGATTGGTTCCATGTTTAAGGTAGTCGTCAAATCGGTTCCGGTATAACGAGCTGCTGAAATTTGAGCATCTCCGTTCATCATTGCTTGATGATTGATCGTAGTTGTTGCTAAATTGTTGATGATCGTCGTTTTTTCATCTGTATAATGTTCGATCATGCCAGCAACTAAACTTGCTAGTATTTGCGCTTCTGATGTAATTCCACCAGTAATGGAAATCGTAGAATCATCGGAATTAGAAGCAAGCCCAGGTAAAGAACAACCAGATAAAAGCAATGCGCTAAAAAATGTTATGAGTAATAATTTTAATTTACGTTTCATCATTCTGCCTCCCTTAATGCTTTAGGAGTTAATTTCTTCTCTAACAGACCCAATAATAAGTCTGCAGCTAAAGCTAAAATAGTAACAGGAATGGTTCCCGCAAAAATCAAATCAGGTTGATAATTATTTAATCCGCTGAAAATGAAGTCTCCGAGACCACCAGCACCAATGTAAGAAGCGAGCGTTGCCCATGCAATGACATACACTGCAGCTAGGCGAATTCCGGCCATGATCGTTGGCATAGCGATAGGTAACTCAACCATGAAAATCGATTGCACATTTGTCATGCCCATTCCTTTGGCAGCATCTTTATAATCAGAACTTACTTCTTTGATCCCAATATACGTATTTCTTAAAATAGGTAATAGAGAGTAGATAAGTAACGCAATGATTGCTGGAATTTTACCAACACCAAAGATCGGAATCATCAATGCAAGTAGTGCCAATGAAGGAACGGTCTGTAAGGCACTTGTTAAACCAATGACAATGGCAGCCGTTCTTTTTGTTCTCGTCAACAAGATTCCAATTGGGACAGCAAACAAAATTCCTAAGATAAGTGCGACACCAGAAATAAAAATATGTTCACCGATTTTAGTGACAAGTTCATTTCCTCTTTCTAAAAGAAACTGATTCATTTTGCTACACCTCCGCTTGAGGTTGTTTGACATCAGTTGATTCTATTTCACTTGTAAATGGAGTGGTTTCTTCTGTTTCTTCTTCACCCCAGATAACATCATACACAATGTCTACTAAAGAAGCTCTAGTTAGAATTCCAACGACTTTTTGTCGGTCATCAACAACGGGAACATATTTTAGTCCACGTTTTAAAATTCGTTGCAGGGTATCGCGTAATAATGAGGATTTTTTTACAAAGAATACTTTAGGATTCATGATATCGCTGACACTTGTCGCGGTATTCCTACGGCGGTCAATCGTTTCAACGTCAATAAAGCCTTTTAGGACGCCTGCGCCATCCACCACTAAGAGTGTATCAACACGTTTTTCTCTCATTAGTTTGATTGCTTCTGACAATGATTTTTCCGGGGTGATCGTGATAGCGTTATTTAGCATGACTTCACCAACTGTAGTGATATCTGGTTTAGCCTGGATCAAGCGATCTTCACCGATCAACTCTTCGACAAATTCATTGACTGGATGACGTAAGATATTGTCTGGTGTATCAAATTGAATGACTTTCCCTTCGCTCATGATGGCAATTCGATTCGATAATTTTAATGCTTCATCCATATCGTGGGTAACAAACACAATGGTTTTTCCTAAACGTTCTTGTAAATCTTTAACTAAATCTTGTAAAGAGTCTCTTGTGATTGGATCTAAAGCTCCAAAAGGTTCATCCATCAAGATAATATCCTGATTCGCTGCAAGAGCGCGGACAACACCGATTCGTTGTTGCTGACCTCCGGATAGCTCATTGGGATAACGATCTAGCATTTCTCTAGGGAGTTCAACTAAATCAATCATTTTTTCTGCGATTTTATTTCGTTCTTCTAGGTCAACTTTTAATAACTTCGGTACAAGAACGATATTTTCTCTAATCGTCATGTGTGGCATCAAGCCGATATTTTGAATGACATAGCCAATTTTTCTGCGTAATTCTACTGGATTAATTGTTTGAATATCTTCACCATTGATCATGATTTTTCCTTTTGAAGGATCAGTCATTCGATTAATCATCCGCATAGAGGTTGTTTTACCACTTCCGCTAGTTCCGATAAAGCAGATAAACTCCCCTTTATTAAAAGACAGATTGACGTCATCTACAGCGATTTTACCGCCTTTGTAAATTTTTGAAACATGTTGAAATTCGATCAACTTTCTCACCCCAAATTCTTTTTTCTGTGTCTCATTCTTTAAATGATTGCAGTGTTTCCTAACAAACGTTTCTACTACTAGTATGCTACAAAATAACGATTTGGACAAATCAGATGTTTTTTTTGTCATTTTAAATTAAAATTTGTGAGAAAATTACTCGATTTTACCAACGAATTTGGGAGTAAAGAATAGTGAGCGTGATTAGGGAACTATTATTCTATTGACAATAGTAGGGAACCTTAGTATATTTATGATGAGCATCTACTGTTTTATGAATAATAGAGTAGGGAAGGAGCATGAAATTTAAAGAAATAGTTTAAGATAGTTGGTGTGTAGGGTCATTTAATAGTAGTTAACCTGTAAAAATGGTTCGATTGCGTATGATTATGTTAGTGGGTAACGTTACGGTTACCTTTAAGATGCAGAACTTTTCACGTAAGTGTTACTATCATAAGGTAGATCTGATTTACTCAAAAATAGAAAAGATACAAAAAAAGACAGTAATTAATAGCATAAAAGGAGTTTATTAAGCACATGAAAATTAAGAGAATAGTTATAATCTTTGCTTTAATAGTTGTTATTTTGACTGGATGCGCAAAGAATGCAGATCCGAAAGATGTTGCCACAACTTTTATCAATAATGTCATTTATGATACAGATAATGAAGAGGCAGAAAAGTACTTCTATCAATTAGATGCGCCTAGTCAGAACGATCTGATTCAGGATTTCTCTGAATTATTCGATGTTTCAAAAGAACAAGCAAAGGACTTGGTAGAAATTTATCAAGAACGATTGGATGAAGAAACCAGCTTTTCTGTAAAAATGAAAGACAGTTCCTCAAATAAGTATAAAGCACAAGTAAAAGTGACAGGTTTAGATCAGAGAGCGTTTAATCAGACTTTGGATAAGAAGACAGATGAAGAATTAGTAAAGTGGTTAAGAGATAAAGGGTATGACACGGTCAAACATATAGAAGACATAGACAAAATTTCTGATGAAAAGCAATTAAAAGGCATTTTAAATGAATTAAACGAACTAACAGAGAAAGACCATAATCAACTTCAATTTGAGGCACTAAAAGAAGCGTTTAAAGAATTGAAAGCATCCAAAGAAACGAAGACGATTTATTTAGAATTGGAGCCGGATAAGAAAGAAAAAAAATATTGGATCATTGTAGATGAAGAGAAACGATACGGAGAACTATTGGATGCTTTTCAAGGATAATTTGATAAAAAATATAGTGATTAAGGGGAAATTAGAATGAAAAAATTTATAGTATTTTGTTTGGCTCTTTTTATCGTTGGTGTGGGAATGTCTCAGACAATCAATACCGCGAATGCTACATTTTCAAAAGATGAGGAAGTTAAGGAACGTTTTGCTTTAAAAAGAGAACATCTTGCTGAAGTCGTATCAAGAAAGATTACTCATGTTGAAAATTCAATTAAGAAAAAGTTAGAGGCAAAAGAAACAAAACGAGCCCAAAAAAAGCAACAAGAGGAAGCGAAAAAAGTAGAAGAGGAACAAGCTGCTAATCAGAAAGCTCTGAAAGAGACAGAAAAAGAATCAGCGGCAAGTCAACAAGCAGTAGAGGAGACACCACCTCTATCGCCAGAAAATACAGAAGGAACCGAGGCCGTTTCTGGTGCGTCAGCTAATGGACAAGAAATAGGACGGAGAAACAGAGAGTGGGGCGAGCAGTTAAGCGATCCTAATTTGACACCGGAAGAACGTCAAGGTATCATTCAAGAGAAAAAGAATTACAACCGCTATAACCACTGATAGAAGGCCAAACCTTTTTTGTTCTAAAGCATAAATCATTTTGTAGCAGGACTGATTTTCAACGTTTTGAGAAGCTAGACTTTACTTATTAAGGAGAACGTTTTTTTCTAGAAGAATCGTAAAGATTGGCATCTTACTAACTGGTGTTGTAATCGGTCTATTTCAGTAGATACTTATAAGAGATAGCGGGTAATTTTGTCAATCAAAACTGTGATAAGGGGATTGAGCGATGAGGGCTTCTAGCCAGTTTAAAAAAGGTGCTTTAGAAATGTGTGTGCTTCATCTTATTCAAAAAGAAGATAGATATGGATATGAATTAACACAACGAGTGAATCAGTTTATACCTATTACTGAAGGCGCGCTTTATCCCGTTTTACGTCGATTAGTCAAGGAATCCTATTGTGATATCTATACAAAAGAATCACCTGATGGTCCATCCAGAAAATACTATAAAATGACTGACAAAGGAAAAGAATACTTGAAAGTTTTAGAAAGTGATTGGGATGATTTCGTTGAACAAGTAAGTAAACTAAGGGAGGCAGAATAGTACAGACGATGGAAGACTATTTAAACCAACTAAAGGCTGCTTTTGCTGAAGAAGATATAGAACAGTTCAATGAGTTAAAAGAAGATTTATTGGAACAATTAGCTATTTGTTTAGAAGAGGGACAGACAGAGGCTGAGGTAGTATCTAGACTTGCGCTACCGGAAGAGATTGCCGCAGATTTTTATGCGGATCTCAGTTTATCTGCGGCAATCAATGCTAAAACTTCTGTTGTACCAAGAGAAGCAATTCAAGAGATATTCATTCAAACACAGAAAAAAAGAATACACAAATGTGTAAAAACAGTATTGAATTTTTTCAAACCATTTATACTACTCATCCTATTAGCAACTCTTTCTTTCTTCTTGATATATCTATTTAAAGAGCTGAATGAAGAACAAAATCTTGCCGGAATTCCAACGATTTTGAGTCTACTATTGTTGGCAATTATTTTGCAAGTAGTTAAAAGTTGGATTGTAAAAAAACGTCGGTTGATCAATGGTCTATCGAGTGGATTGCTGGGATTGAGTTTATTGATGCTTCTGTTTTTTTCTGTAACCAACCAATTGCTGTATAGAGGTAGACCGTACTATAAGGAGATTCGTTTATCTTCTGAAAAACATGCTGCCTTTCGTTTTGATTCAGATGCGGATGTTGAGTTTACGACTGTAGAAGTATCTAGTGCGGAAAAGCCAAGATTGATGGTCAAGGGGCGTTTTAAAGAAAGTGATATCCAAAAAATTGAACGTGGTTCATATGAAAATAAAATAAATTTGACTTTGGATAAAGAAAATATGTTTGATGTCTTTACTAAAACTGGACGATCTGAAGTGATTTTTTTCATTCCCAAAGGGGCGATTCTTGATGATTTTCATTTAGGCTTAAGCCGTGGAGATTTGCGTTTGTTGGATATTCAAACAAAGAATTTTGATTTAGAATTAATTACTGGTGATGTCTATGTGAAAAATATTATTGCAGATACGGGGACTATACGCAGTGCGTATGGTGATGTGATCATAGAAGAATCTGCAATGAATTTGAAAGTAAAAAGTGATTCTGGTAAAACAATTATCACGGGCATGTTAGGTGATCTGAGCATTGAAGGGAATAAAGGACTGTCTATTTTAAAATTCCTACGCTCAGATAATGTTGTCCTAAACAATCGATCGGGCCGTACGATTTTAGAAGATTCTGAAACAAAGAAACTGAACGCTACTGCCACAAATGGCCAAGTCATTGTTAAGAGAACAAAAGGTGAGCTCATGATAAGCAATGAAACTGGTAAAATCATTTCAGAAGAAAATCAAGGTACATTAGCACTTGAAAATGGATCAGGTACCACGATTGCTATCCAGGAAAGCAAAGTAAATGCAACTGTATCTAGCCAGTCGGGCTTTATCAAATGGCTGCAAGGCCCCAGTCAACCCGTAACTATTAAAGCAAATACAGATACTGGTGAGATGAGGAATGATTTTGCTGATCTGCAAGATAACACAAACTATTTAATTGATGTAAAATCAAAAAGCGGAGATGTCAAAATTTTAGAAAAAGTTGAATAACATTTTCAGTAGCTTCAAATCTTATAGAAATATAGAGTCTAGAGGGAAACTATTTTTTAGTTTTAGCTCTAGACTTTTTATTTAGTTTCATTGATAGTAAAAAGAGCCCTATCAATTAACTTATCACCAAAGAAGAAATGAACTTCATAGCCAGATAACCTAAAAAATGGTAGAATAGCCAAGACAAATCAAGTAGAAAGAGTGACAAATATGCTTAGTACAGAAGATTTTGATTTTGATTTACCAGAAGAACTGATTGCCCAAACGCCTTTAAAAGATCGAACAAGTTCAAGACTTTTAGTTTTAAATCGAGAAACCAAGGAAATAGAAGATAAACATTTTCACGAGATCATTGATGAATTAACTCCTGGTGATGCACTGGTCATGAATGATACAAGAGTGCTGCCGGCTCGCTTATATGGTGAAAAACCTGAAACAGGTGGGCATTTAGAAGTACTTCTTTTGACCAATACAGATGGAGACACATGGGAAACACTGATAAAACCAGCCAAACGCGCAAAAGTTGGCACCAAAATCAGCTTTGGCGATGGTCGTCTGACGGCAACTGTTGTGGAAGAATTAGAACATGGTGGTCGGATTGTGACGTTTAAGTATGAAGGAATCTTTTTAGAAATTTTAGAATCTCTTGGAGAAATGCCTTTGCCGCCGTACATTAAAGAGCGTTTAGAAGATCCAGATCGGTATCAAACCGTCTATGCCAAAGAAAATGGGTCTGCAGCAGCCCCTACAGCAGGTTTGCACTTTACGCAGGAACTACTTGCTAAAATTCAGTCAAAGGGCGTGAAGCTTGTTTATTTGACCTTACACGTCGGATTAGGAACTTTCCGTCCCGTTAGTGTGGATAATATTTCAGAACATGAAATGCATAGTGAATTTTATCGTTTAACAGAAGAAGCCGCCGCTCAACTGAATAACGTTCGTAAAAACGGAGGGAAAATTGTTGCAGTAGGAACAACATCGATTCGTACGTTAGAAACAATCGGAACCAAGTTTGATGGACAAATCAAAGCAGATAGTGGCTGGACAGATATTTTTATTACGCCAGGATATGAATTTAAAGTCGTACAAGCTTTCTCAACGAATTTTCATTTGCCTAAGTCAACCTTAGTAATGTTAGTCAGTGCATTCGCTGGTAAAGAATTAACACTTGCGGCGTATCAGCATGCAATTGATGAACGTTATCGGTTCTTTAGTTTTGGAGACGCAATGTTTGTGAAGTGATACAAAATAAACGTCTAACAAAAAACTCATTCTATCTCTAAGTGAAGTGAGTAGGAAATAAGTGCAATCTGGTTCGCAGATTGTGCTTGTCCTATTTGTTCAAACTTAGAAATGAATGAGTTTTTTATTTTTTGGATTCGAGGTAGTAGCAATTATAAACCGCTTAAAAGTAATGTTTGGGACAATTCTCTTTTACGGACTGATCTTGGTAAGAAACAACGAATTTCATCTTCGTTGAAACCAATCTGTAATCTTTTTTCATCAATCATAATTGGACGACGAAGTAGTCCAGGATTATTTTGGATAAGTTCTAATAATACGTGCAAAGGGAGCTCATTAATATCTGTATCTAACTTTTGGAAGACTTTAGAACGAATCGAAATGATATCTTCTGTTCCTTCTTCCGTAAGGATTAATATATTTTTTAGTTCATCTAATGTAATAGGAGTAGTGCCAAAATTCTTTTCTTCAAATGGAATATCATGATCGATCAGCCATCTCCGTGCTTTTCTACATGATGTACAGCTATTTGTTGTATACAATTTTAACATAAATTTCAGATCCTTTCGAAAATATTGGTACATACCTCTTAATAACTATAATATACTAAAAGTAAAAGATTCACAAAATAAATGCTTACGAAATAGCTGTTTGTTTTTATCAAAAGGTAAATATAAATGAAAATTCACAAACTTTTGTTATTTTTGTGGGTCATTTCAATACCAATTGTGACATTAAGAAATCGGGCTTGTTATGTAAAGGCTTTATTTTAATGAGCGATTAAAAATGTCGCTATTCCTTTGACAAAGAAATACTGGATTTCGAGAGGTTAATTGTTGGAAATCATCATTTTTATGTTGTTAGAATTAATAATGAAATAAACTTATGATAGTATTTTTCCTACTTTTTTATTATGATTATAAAGAAGACAGAAAATGTCAAAGGAGAGGGATCGCTGATGGAAGAATTAACCTATAGTTACGCTACAACAATATCAGAAAGAATCCAGTGTTGGAAAGACTTAGATATAGAATCCGAGGATTATTTAAAACAGTGGCAAGCACGTAAAAGTTTATTGAAAATAGCCGATTATGATAAAATAGTTCAACATTATCATGTAGATAAACGAACGTTTGGCATGGGACTATTACCTTTTACTGAAGAACGTGCGACATTATTAATGCCGACTGTTGAAAAAAGTGAGTGGTTCCAACTTCACAGACAGCTATTTTCAGTTGAAATCCCAATAAAAGAAATGACATTAGTCACTGCATTGCGTTTTCATTTGCATTATTACGAAGAACATATCCGAACTATTTTACAAAAATTTCCGTCGCTTCACATACCAGAAAAAGTAGTGACAGAGCTAGTCGATCAATTATCCAATGAGTTCTTTTTTATTGCGCAAAAAACATTAGTCTGGGATGTCCATCAGATGATTGAAGAATATCAGCTTCAAGCTGAATCTAAAGAAGCTGAGTTCACTAAATACATCGAAGAATTTCTTGGTGATAAGGAACGAACCTATCTTTTTTTTGGAGAATATCCTACACTGGCTAGAATTCTTGCGGTCAGGTTGACTTTTGCGTGTGAAGTAATCGAGGAGTTTATCTCTTCTGTAAACGCTTCATCAGACTCTTTAACTGAAACGTTTGCTATCTCTACGCCGATGGAACTCACTAAAATTGAACTCGGACAAGGAGATAGTCATAATCGTGGGAGAACAGTGATCCAGTTTCAAGTGCAAGGTACACCGCTGATTTTTAAGTTTAAGAATCTAGAAATAGGAGAGCGTTTTAATGCTTTATTGACCTATCTTGAAAGCTTAGATTCAACGTTGTCCTTTTATAAAATCAAGCGAATCATTCGCCCGACATTTACCATTGAGGAAAAAGTCGCATATCAGGAATGTAAAAATGAAGGGAATGTGACTGATTTTTATCAAGAGTATGGCCAGTTACTGGCAATCGTCTATTGGTTAGGGGCAACGGATTTACATATGGAAAACGTGATTGCTCATGGGCCACATCCTGTGTTGATCGATGTTGAGACGTTGATTCGGCCTGAAATGTTCAGCTTGACTCAACCAATATCGAAACAAACGCGAATAGAAAAACAATCTGTACTTGTATCAGGTTTACTACCGCAAAAAAAACAATGGAAACGTGAATTGGAAATGGACGCGTTATCTGGTACCAAGCAAAAATTACCAAAAAAGGTCAGAAGATTGAGAAATGATCGTTCTAGCGATATTGCTTTTCAATTAGAAGAAGCCTATATGGACGGCGCCCAGAATATTCCGCGTCTAGCTGGAAAAGAAGTTGATTATCTACTTTACCGTCAGGTGATCCAAACGTCGTTTGAAAAAATGAATCAACTATTACTAAAAAACAAAGCTAAATTTATTGAACAAGTCAAAACATTATTGGCAAATACAACGATCCGACTCATATACAGAGATACACAACAGTATGGGAATTTATTGAATTTTACTTTACACACAGATTGTATGTCTAATTATATTGAACGTGAAAAGGTCATTGAAAGTCTATGGAGGAGCAAAATTGTTCCAGAACCATTGATTCCTTTCGAAATAAACGCGATGTTAGATCATGATGTGCCTTTAGTGACAGCTAACACCTCATCAACAACGATTGGCATAAACGGTCATGAGCTAGAGCATTTATTAATACAGACCCCGTTAGAAGATACGGTAAAGCATATGGAGCAGATAACAGAGAAAACCAGTCATTTTTCGTATCTGTTACTAAAGGAAAGTCTAGGTACTCTAGAATATAATACGCAAGAAATAGTGATTCCAACAGAAAACGGTTCAATTGACTCCTCATTATTACAAAAAGCGGCTGATATTGGTGATAAAATCGTTGATCAGATGATGGTAGATCCAGAATATGGCGATGTAACTTGGATGTCTGTTTTTCCAGAATCAGATGATGAGATAGGAATCGTGTATCCTGGAACAGATCTTTATGAAGGTAGCGGGGGCATGTACCTGTTTTTAGTATATTTGAACTACTTTGTTCCAAAAAAGAGCTACCAAGAAATGATTGATTTATTGGAAAAAGAAATTTTTCTAATTGAAAACGAATCAAAGACTTACCAAAGTGCTTTCTTCGATGATGGAATGCGTCTGACCGTTGCATTTTATGTGACAAGACTGCTCAAAGATGACAAGCATCGTTTATACATGGAAAATAGCTTAGCAACGTTAGAAAAATCTCAGATAGAAGAACAAAATAAATGGAATGAATGGATTTATGGTAAAGCTAGCTTATTAACAGTTTTAGCAGCGGTCTATCAAACATTCCAGGAGCAAAAAGCCTACGAACTACTTGTAAAATATGTACAAGCAGTGACTTGTGACGAGATGGATGACAATAGCTTTGCTCATGGTTATGCGGGAGTATGTTATGGTTTGAGTAGAGCAGACCAAGTTCTTAATGACAAGAAGACAAAAGAAAAACTAGCTTGGTATCAAGAGAAGTTTGAAGAAAGGCTTGAAAAAGACGTAATTGTAACTAAATCATGGTGTCGAGGAACATTGGGCATTATGGAAGTAGGAAAAGTATTGAACCTCACTTTTACGAAGGAAATTCTTGAAAATGTAGAGGATGATTGTTTATGCCATGGAAATTTTGGAAATAACGATAATTATTTAAATGATATTAATTTATTAATGGGTAATGTCATTAAATTAAAATCTGATCCAGAATGCATTCCCATTGGTCTTTTTTGCGGCTTAGCAGGGATAGGGTTTCAATTGTTAAGAGCGTATGACTCGTTCAATGTTCATTCCTTGTTATTCGTTAAGTGAAACAATCTGAAAAAAGAACTTTACTTATTCGTGAGAACGTTTTATAATTTATGTATTGAAGTAAGGGGAGGAATATTATCATGAGAAAATTATCTATTGAAAAAATGGAAACTACAAAAGATTCAAAAAAAGTTGATGTAGTAGTAGGAGCTTCGTTTGAAAGAAGTAAGAACTCTGAAGATACTATGGATAGATCAGAAACAATCGTTGCAAATACTGTGGGCGGTTGGTCTCGGTTAGTTTGTTGGCCATAAACATGAATAGATAAAAAAAAGAACTAACAAGAGTTAGTTCTTTTTTTTATCTATTAAATTGATTTCTTTAAAATCATAATACAAATAGCTTCAGTACCAGATATAATTAATACAGCAAAATTCAAAATCCATGAATATGCTAATTCATTGTAAGATGCAATATCGTAGAATAAGTTACTTAAAGCAAATAGTATAATTAAAGTGATAATAAAAGAAATAAAACTTGCTGCTGAAATAATTTTCTTTCCACGTTCGTCTTTTCCTTCTTTACTAAAGAAAAAGTAAACAGAATATACGATAAACACAATGGATAGTGCAATAACCACTAGGCTAGACCAGTGATTGACAGGCAAGTTATCAAAAAAAGATTTAAGTGATTCAGTCATAATTTATCCTTTCCTTCCGTTAGTCGGTTTCTTCGTCTGTTTGCTCGTCTTCGGTTAATTTCTTGAAAGTGAAAATCTGTTCAATCGGCACTTCGAAAACGTCTGCTATGTCGTGAGCCAGTAAAAGGGAAGGATTGTATCTATTTCTTTCTAGTTGAATAATTGTTTGTCTAGATACTCCCACTTTGTCAGCAAGTTCCTGTTGGGTCATGCGTTTCATGGCTCTGTAGACGTGAATGGAACTCTCAAAAGATGAGTTCTTCTTTTTTGGCAATGCAAATCCCTCCAATAGTCTAATTTATGTATTAAATAAAAAGCGCATAGTCAATATACCATATCTTACTTTCACTTACAAATATCATGCAGATAAAATATAGAGAAAAAAGCCAAGCTTCTCGATTAGCCTGGCTTTCGTTTCTGGAAGGAATCAGTGTATCGAATGAGTTTTTTTTACTTTTCGTTATACATGCAAAGTAATTAGTTGAATTTCTTGTTCATAAACCAAATCTTGTCTTCATTACATTTTCTACATTTCGTTGCTTAAATTTTTTTTTTGATTAAACAATCTTTATATGTGTTTTTTGATTTATTTGGATGAATCATCCAACCTTTTACACATACTCACTATTTGTAAAGATGTTTTTATGATCTTTATACTCTACATAGACACACTGTTTTGAAAGGTGAATCCTGTTCTGCTAACAATTTTGTGTTTATTCGTTTCGTGCTTCGAGAAATTCTTCAATCCAACTGATTAATCCTCCTTCCTTCTACAAGTATAATAACACGGATAGAAAACGTTTTCAAATAAAAGAATTTTATTTTTCACTTTCTCTAATTATTTAATGGCTGAGTGAGTAATCAAAAAAAGTGTGAAGAAAAAATAAAAAATTAGCCATATTTATTGAAGTTTGAAAAAAAAACATGGTATAGTGAATGTAGATACTATATTAATAGAAGGAAAAAATAAGAATGGGGGGATAGGATGGAAGCATACAAACAACCTATCGAGACAATTATCAAAGAAGTGAACACAAATAAAGAGCAAGGATTAACGGAACAAGAGGTAAAGAGACGCCTTAATGAACATGGCGCTAATAAGTTTCAGGAAGCTAAAAAAGAATCGATCCTGAAAAAGTTTCTTCACAGTTTATCTGATTTCACCACAATGATTTTATTAGTTGCAGCAGCTATTTCGTTTTATACAGCAATTGCTACGGATCATGGAGATTATTTTGAAGGGATTCTGATTATCGCAATTGTGATCATCAATGCGGTATTGGCCATTGTTCAAGAAGGAAATGCTGAAAAATCGTTAGCAGCATTGCAGGATATGAATAAGCAAAGCAGTTCTGTTTTACGTGATGGCAAAGTAGAGACCATCGATGCAGAAGATGTTGTTGTTGGCGATATACTTGTACTAGAATCAGGCTCGATGATTACAGCAGATGCTCGTTTGATTCAAGCATCGCAACTTAGAGTGGAAGAATCTGCCCTTACCGGGGAAAGTGAACCTATTGAAAAAGATTCAGAGTACATAGGGAAATCTGATGCACCAATCGGGGATCAAATCAATATGGTATTTAAAGGTTGTACGGTTTCAAACGGTCGTGGTCGAGCAATCGTTACAGCAACTGGTATGCAAACTGAAATGGGAAAAATCGCTGGATTATTGAACGATGACGTGACACAGCAGACACCGTTACAAAAACGTTTGAATCAGTTAGGTAAGCGTATCAGTTTCATTGCGTTAGGTGCTGCAGCATTAGTGTTTATCATTGGTGAATTACAAGGTGAGCCAATGTTGGAAATGTTCATGACAGCAGTATCGCTAGCAGTAGCAGCGGTACCTGAAACGTTGATGGTGATTGTAACATTAACACTCGCTTATGGTGTGCAGAAAATGGCTAAAAAACATGCAATCATTCGCCGTTTGCCAGCTGTTGAAACACTTGGAACTGCAAACGTTATTTGTTCTGACAAAACAGGAACGTTAACACAAAATAAAATGCGTGTTAGACGTGTCTGGTCTCGTGGAGACGAAGTAACGGATACCGAAGATGCAATGACCGATGAAGCGATGGAAGTTTTAAAAATGGCTTCTTTATGTACGGATGTTATTGTGGACAAAGAAGGAGACGACCTGGTTATCCAAGGGAATCCAACGGAGGCTGCAATTGTACGCGCAGTGGAAGAAAATTATCATACAAAAGCTGAGTTAGAAGAAAAATACCCAAGAATCGGTGAAATTCCATTTGATTCAGAGCGTAAAATGATGACAACAGTCCATAAAATGGGGAAAAAATATATCTCTGTAACCAAAGGTGCGTTTGATGTTTTATTGACACGTTTCCGTTTTGGCGATTTAGATCAAGCAGCTGTAGTGAACGACCGATTTGGAAAACGGGCATTACGCGTTATTGCAGTTGGTTATGCAATCTATGATGAAGAACCAACTGAAATCACTTCAGAGGCTTTAGAGAAGAATCTGCGACTGTTAGGATTGATCGGTATGATCGATCCGCCGAGACCGGAAAGTAAAGGTGCTATTGCTAGAGCTAAAAAGGCTGGAATCAAAACAGTTATGATCACAGGGGACCATGTAGTAACAGCAGGAGCGATTGCGAAAGAATTGGGGATTTTAACAGATAAGAGTGAAGCTTTGACAGGATCAGAGTTGCAAAAAATGTCTGATGAAGAACTAGATTCACGAGTGAAATCACTTTCTGTTTATGCTCGAGTAACACCAGAGGATAAAATTCGTATTGTTAAGTCTTGGCAACGTACAGGAGCGGTTGTTGCTATGACGGGTGATGGAGTCAACGATGCACCAGCTCTAAAAGCAAGTGATGTTGGATGTGCCATGGGTATTACAGGAACGGATGTCGCTCAAGGAGCTGCGGATATGATTTTAACGGATGATAATTTTGCAACCATCGTTGATGCAGTAGGGCAAGGCCGGGCCGTCTATCGAAATATTCGTAAAGCGGTAAACTTTTTACTGAGCTGTAATATCTCAGAAATATTCATTGTATTGATCGCGATGTTATTAGGCTGGGGTGCACCATTTACGGCGGTTCAATTATTATTTGTTAACGTTGTGGCAGATGGTCTTCCAGGGTTTGCTTTAGGGAAAGAGCCAGCTGAAAAAGGGATCATGGATGAAGCGCCAATTCCAAGAAATGAAGGAATATTTGCTCGTGGTTTATGGCAGAAAATTGGGATCAATGCGTTTGTCTTCACGGTAATCACCTTGTTTGGTTTTTACTTGGGTGCAAATGTTGATTCAGTGTCATACTTTTTCGAAGCAAGTCATGAAATTGGTCAAACTGTTGCATTCTTGATTTTAGCTTATTCATCGATTTTACATGTCTTTAATGTTAGAAGTACAGAATCGATTTTTAGAGTAAAATTATCAACGAATAAATCACTGTTTGAAATGGCTGTGTTGGCTGTTATTATTACGACAGTTATTGCTTTATTACCATTCACACAAGATCTGTTCGGATTAGTTCCAATTGGAATGAATCACTGGTTATTAGTAATGGGCTTATCGATCGTGCCAATTTTTGTAAATGAGATGATCAAATTCCATTATTCAACAGAAGAAGAAACTGAATAAAAATAGAATAACTGCAACGCTTGATGTACTGATTCCTTAATAGAATTTAGTACTTCAGGCGTTTTTTTTGTAAATATTTAATTATGTGAAAGGGCGCTGTGAAAAGACTATTGAAATTATTTACATAAAAGGCTTGCTAAAATGGTAAAGGAGTATTATAGTTGTTATCAAAATCAGTTGTTTTGATTTTTTAGCGATGTTTTTTTAAATTAATTATAACTAAACAACCGATATTTTTATTTGGATGCCCAAATAAAAATCTTAGGGGAGTAGCAACATAGTTTATCTATGTTTTTAGATCAACAGCAAGTGTGAAAACACTGGTCTAAGAATGAAATTGCGAGACCTAAGTGTAAGGGCCAAGTGTCGTTTCACTTAGGTCTCTTGTTTTATTTAAAAATGGAAATTTTGGTACTGTGTTTTCATGCTGAAGCTGAATAAATACTTTGGCTTTTAACAACATCTAGCTTCGCAAGCTAACTCTTGGGAAAGAGAACGAACCCTTTTAGTGATAAAAAATGTCACACATAAAGGTCCCTATTCTTTAGTCCGAGTTATACAAGCCTGCCTAGCTTTTAAATTGGAGGAGAATCTTGTGGTAGAGAAGTCAAAAGTTTCGCATCATCAGAAATTGACGGCTGCTGGTCTTTTAGTAGCGATGGGTGTCGTTTATGGAGATATCGGAACAAGTCCGCTTTATGTGATGAAAGCGATCGTGGGAGACAATGGTGGTCTTCAAAATGTTTCAGAGAATTTCATTATTGGTGCGGTATCATTAATCTTTTGGACATTAACGATTTTAACAACAATCAAATATGTTGTGATTGCTTTGAATGCGGACAACCATGGTGAAGGGGGGATTTTCTCTTTATACACGCTTGTGCGCAAAAAAGGAAAATACTTGATTATTCCAGCCATGATTGGTGGTGCAGCGTTATTAGCCGATGGCGTATTGACACCTGCGGTAACGGTGACTACTGCGATTGAAGGATTGCGGGGAATACCAGTTTTCTTTGATCGGTTCGGGAGCAATCAAAACATTATCGTGATGATTACCTTAGTTATTATTCTTATCTTATTTTCTGTTCAGCGTTTCGGAACGGATGCGGTTGGAAAAGCTTTTGGGCCGATTATGTTTGCATGGTTTACATTTTTAGGTGTCATGGGGTTAATTAATTTTGGGCAAGATTGGACCGTTCTTCGTGCGTTGAATCCATACTATGCAATCCATCTGCTTTTTAGTCCTGAAAATAAACTAGGGATCTTTGTTTTAGGAAATGTATTTTTGGCCACAACAGGTGCAGAAGCACTGTATTCTGACTTAGGACATGTTGGTAAACACAATATACGTGCAAGTTGGCCGTATATCAAAATTTGTTTGATTTTAAACTATTTAGGACAAGCAGCTTGGATTTTGAACGCAAAAAATGATCCATCTATTTTAGCGATTGAAAACCTAAACCCATTTTTCCAAATGATGCCAAATAGTATTATGTTTATCGGTGTTGTTTTTGCTACAGTGGCAGCAGTAATTGCATCACAGGCCTTAATTTCAGGTTCATTTACTTTAGTTTCAGAAGCAATTAAATTAAAGTTGTTTCCAAGATTGAAAATTATTTATCCAGGTGCGAATATTGGTCAAATGTATATTCCAGCAGTCAATATGATGTTATGGATTGTCTGTTCATTGATCGTAATCACGTTTAGAACCTCTACGCATATGGAAGCAGCGTATGGTCTTTCAATCACTGTAACGATGCTGATGACAACTATTTTATTGATGTTTTATTTACTACAAAAAGGTGTACCAAAATGGGTTGCCTATCTGGTTACCTTATTCTTTGGAAGTATCGAATCGATTTTCTTTGTCTCAAGTATTGCGAAATTCTTCCATGGTGGTTATGTTGCTGTCGGAATCGCGTTGTTGATCTTAGCGGTAATGACGATATGGGAATGTGGCAATATTATCAAAGAGAAAACATCGGATACCGTTCCGCTTAAACAATATGTTGAACAATTACGGCAATTAAAAGACGATACAAGCGTTCCGAAATCTCAAACAAATGTTGTTTTCATGACACCAGATACGATTGGGGACGAGATCGGACGACAAATCATCTATTCAATTTTAGATAAACAACCAAAAAGAGCAAATGTCTATTGGTTTGTAAATGTTGAAGTAACCGACGAACCGTTTACGAAGGAGTATTCTGTGGATATGATGGGTACAGATTTTATTGTGCAAGTACAGCTTTACCTTGGTTTCCATGTGGCGCAAGAGGTCAATGTTTATATTCGACAAATCGTTCACGATTTAATGAAAGAAGGTCGTTTACCTAAACAACCACAGAAGTATTCATTGACACCAGGTCGTGAAGTCGGAGATTTCCAGTTTATTATTATTCGTGAAGAGCTATCTAAAGTGACGGAGTTAAAGAAATGGGACCGTCAAATCATGCAATTAAAATTGGCAATCAAAAAAAGAACGACAACGCCAGAAAACTGGTTTGGTTTGGAATATAGTGAAGTAAAATATGAATCTGTTCCGTTGATTATTGGTGATACGCGGAAGACTAGATTAAGGGAACGAAAAGGGTTATCCTAAATAAAAATAGCTTAAATTAAACGGCGAGAAAAAAGTAGCTCTTTCGAATAAAAGTCGAAATTGTCGGAGCTAAATGCTTTTTTCTCTGCCTTTTTTCATTCGATAGTTCCTATTCGCGCTATTTCGAAAGGACAAGTATAATAAGTAAAGAGAATAAAAATGAGGTGTAAAAGATGCTTGCAATAAATTTTTTTATATTATTTTTAATGATTGCGATTACGGCTTTTTTTGTCGCGAGTGAGTTTGCTCTAGTAAAAATTCGTATGTCTAGATTAGAACAATTGAAAAAAGAAAATGTCAAAAATGCTGAGTTGGCGATCCATGTGACACATCATTTGGATGCTTATTTATCTGCCAGTCAATTAGGTATAACTTTAACAGGATTGATTATTGGGTGGGTTGGCGAAGGTTCGGTAGCGACATTGTTGCATCCGCTGATAGGGAACTTACCAGTCAGCGCTGCGCTTAGTCGGACGGTCTCAGTGATTTTAGGATTTGCAATTGTCACATATGTGGATGTTGTGGTCGGTGAGTTACTGCCAAAAAGTTACAGTATTGCCCAAACTGAAAAGGTTGTTTTAGCCATTGTAAAACCTCTGCATTATTTTTATAAAGTGATGTATCCTTTTATTTGGTTGTTGAACCATTCTGCAGCGAAACTTGGAAAAATATTAGGGATAAAATTAGTTTCAGAAGGCGAAGAAACATTGACGCAGGAAGAATTGTTATATGTAGCCGTTGATTCGTATAAAAAAGGGGAACTGACTAAAGAGGAATATCATTATATGGAAAATGTGTTCGAATTCGATGATACCCTTGCTAAAGAAATTCAGGTCGATCGCACCTCAATGGAAGTTTTTGAAGCAGATGAAACGGTGGCGCAGGCTATTCAACACTCTTTGAAAAGAGGACATACTCGCTATCCAGTCATTGATGAATCGAAAGATAATGTATTGGGGTATGTAACGTTGCCCGCCTTAATCAAAGAATCGTTTATCAACGATCAAAGAAAAGTCGGCGAATTAGTAGAGGAGCCAATCATTGCTTTGGCTACTATCCCAATCAAAAGTTTGTTAACGATGATGCGAAAAGAAGGAAAACATATTGCGATTTTAAAAGACGAATATGGTGGAACAACAGGAATGGTCACGATTGAAGATATTTTAGAAGAGCTAGTTGGAGATATCAGGGATGAAACAGATTTAGAAAATGCGTTGATTGCAAAAGAAGCAGATAATTCTTATATCGTCTCAGGGAAAATCACGTTGGATGATTTTGAACGCTATTTCAATGTTAAAATTCCATTGTTTGAAAACTCTGAAATGTCTACGATAGCAGGCTTTATCGTGGAGCAAAAAAACAATCAAATTGTTGTAGGAGATCAAATAAAAATCGATCGTTTTACTTTTGAAGTGATGGATTATGAGCATGCCCATATTGATTACTTTAAGGTAATAAAATCAGCCGAATAACAATAGTAACACACGGAGAAAAAATAAATTCTCCGTGTGTTTTTATCCATTCTGTACTTGTTGAGAAAACCCAAAAAGATGATTGACGTAAAGTCGTTATTCAGCTAGGATTAAGGAAAGTGAAATCAGAAATGATTGACGTAGATGCACAAATCTTTTTAACGAATAAACAAAAATTAAAAAACGAACGGGTTTACATAACGTTTTATTATATGGAGGCAATTCATTGATAAATGTAACAGAAATAACGGAGAAAATGTCTCCGAATCAGAAAATCAATTATGATCGTGTTTTGCAAAAAGTGATTGCAGAATGGGAAAAATTGGAGGTTCGTCCAACTATTTTGCTTCACAGCTGTTGTGCGCCGTGCAGTACCTATTCGCTTGAGTATCTAACGAACTATGCGAATGTTACGATTTTTTTCGCTAACTCCAATATTCATCCAAGAGCAGAATATCAACGCCGCGAAATCGTGCAACAAAAATTTGTAGAGAAATTCAATGAGCAAACCAATAACCAAGTTCAGTTTTTAGCGGCACCTTACGAACCAAATAAATTCATTCAGATGGTGCAGGAAAATAAATTGACAGAAGAACCCGAAGGCGGAAAAAGATGCTCTGCTTGTTTTCAAATGCGCTTAGACATTGTTGCGGAAAAAGCACAAGAATTAGGCTATGATTACTTTGGGAGTGCACTAACACTCTCTCCGAAAAAAAATAGCCAATTGATCAATGAAATTGGCATTGATATTCAAAAATTTTATGCAACCAATTATTTGCCTAGTGATTTCAAGAAGAATAACGGATATAAGCGTTCAATCGAGTTGTGTAAAGAATACGATGTATATCGTCAATGCTATTGTGGCTGTATGTTTGCGGCAACAAAACAAGGTGTTGATTTAAAAGTGGTGAATAAAGAAGCAAAAGAATTTTTAGTGGAGCAATCAAAACAGTAAAATAGAACAAGGATGGGAGAGCAATGCTTAACTCCGAGAAATAAGAGAGAGTTGTTTATTCTCCTACCGTTTATTCGGACTCCTTGAAGCTGAGATATGACTGTAGAGTTATGTCCCAGCTTATTTTTTTTGAAAGATTCAATGCAAGTGTATAGTTTTAAACTATATAAACTGATAGAAAATAAATGTTATTCTATATTTCTTTCACGTGGTAAAGTAGATTCAATACCTTATAGGAGGAGTAAAAGTATGAAAACATCTATTATCGGGTTTCCACGTGTGGGAGAGTTGAGAGAATTGAAATTTGCAACAGAAAAATATTTTAGAAAAGAAATCTCAGCAGACGAATTAGAAGCAAAAGGAAAAGAATTGCGTAACAAACATTGGCAATTGTTAGTCGATCAGGGAATCGATTTTATTCCAAGTGGTGATTTTTCATTTTTTGATACAACATTAGATACTGCAGTCTTACTGAATATCGTACCAGAAAAATATCAAGCGCTGCAATTATCCCCTTTAGAGACTTACTTTGCGTTGGCTAGAGGCTATCAAGGAGAAGCGGGTGATGTTACAGCTTTAGCCATGAAAAAATGGTTCAACACTAATTATCATTATATGGTTCCAGAACTCGATGATGAGACAGAACTTAAGCTGGTTGGAGATAAGCTTTTCACCAACTTTAAGGAAGCAAAAGAAGCAGGGATCATTACTCGTCCAACTATAGTAGGTCCCTTTACGTTATTAAAATTAGCTACGTATCACGGATCAAAACAAGCACATGATTTTTATGAAGCAGCGATTATTGCCTATGCACAAATCTTTGATCAGTTAAAAGAACTAGGAGGTGAATGGCTTCAAATCGATGAACCAGCTTTAGTTTTGGATCTATCACCTGCTGAAGTTAAACAATTTAAAGAATTGTACCAAAAATTATTAGCGAAAAAAGGCAACGTAAAAATAGTAGTGCAAACGTATTTTGGAGACGTCCGAGATGCGTATCAGGAATTGATTGAATTACCTTTTGATGGAATCGGCTTAGATTTTGTTGAAGGAAGGAAGACACTAAGTTTACTTGAGGAACATGGATTTCCAGAAGATAAAATATTATTCGCAGGAGTCGTAAATGGGAAAAATATCTGGAAAAACAACTATCAAGCTACGTTGGCATTACTTGAAAAAATACAATCATTTGGCAATATTGTGTTAAACACATCTTGTTCACTGCTTCATGTTCCTTTTACGTTAGCCAATGAATCAGCATTGACCAAAGAGGTGACAAATTATTTTGCTTTTGCTGTAGAAAAATTAGCTGAACTGACCGATTTAAAGAAAATAGTTGAGAATAAAAAAGACAATCAAGAGCTGTTGGATGCTAACACTGCGCTATTCGAGCAAGAACGCTTTTCTAGAAATAAACAAGTAGCACAGCAAGTTGAATCATTAACTGAGAAGGATTTTATTCGTTTACCCATCTTAGCGGATCGTGCAGAGATTCAAAAGGATAAATTGACACTACCCATTTTACCGACGACGACGATTGGTTCATTCCCGCAAACAAATGAAGTCAAACAAAATCGGGCGAAATTTAAAAAAGGTGAAATTACTGAAATTGAATATACTGCTTTTAACCAAGCAAAAATTGCGGAATGTGTCGCTTTTCAAGAAAACATCGGGTTGGATGTTTTAGTTCACGGTGAATTTGAACGCAATGACATGGTTGAGTACTTTGGTGAAAGTTTAGCAGGTTATTTGTTTACTGAAAAAGCTTGGGTTCAATCGTATGGAACTCGTTGTGTAAAACCGCCAATCATCTGGGGGGACGTTTCACGCTCAAATCCAATCACAGTTGCTTATTCTAAGTATGCTCAAACTTTAACGGACAAACCGATGAAAGGAATGTTGACAGGTCCTGTAACGATTTTGAATTGGTCATTCCCTCGTGAAGATATCAGCTTAAGAGAATCAACGCTTCAGTTAGCATTAGCGATTCAAGAAGAAGTATTGGATTTAGAGGCTAACGGAATTGAAATTATTCAAATCGATGAAGCAGCTCTGCGGGAAAAATTGCCATTACGTCAAACAGATTGGCACTCTGAATATCTAGATTGGGCGATTCCCGCTTTCCGTCTCGTTCACAGCAAAGTACAGCCGACAACTCAAATTCATACACATATGTGTTATAGCGAATTTGCTGATATTATTCAGGATATCGATAATATGGATGCGGACGTTATTTCATTTGAAGCTTCTCGTTCAAATTTAGACATTTTAGATGCATTAAAAGCAATTGACTTTCAAACTCAAGTTGGACCAGGAGTATATGATATTCACTCTCCGCGTGTTCCTTCAGTGGAAGAAATCGAAGAAACCATTCACAATATTCTCAATAAATTACCGACTGAAAAAGTTTGGGTCAACCCTGACTGTGGTTTGAAAACAAGAGGAGTACTAGAAACGGAATCCAGCTTGAAAAATTTAGTACTTGCGGCAAAAAAGGTACGTGGAGGGATTTAGATGAGAACGGATATCTTATTCAAAAAAAAGACCGTCTTTTCTTATGAAATTTTTCCGCCTAGACGAACAGCACCCATTGAAACGATTTACCATACATTGGATCGTATGAAAGAACAACAACCTGATTTTATCAGTGTGACGTTAGGTGCGGGGGGAACTGGTGAAAACTTGAGTACCGCAGAGATTGCTCAGAAAATACAAGAGGAACAATTTTTGCCAAGTGTGGCACATTTGCCTGCTGTGAATTTTTCAAAAGATGAGATTCTTATTATTTTGGAAGAACTAAAAGAAAAAAAGGTAGAAAACATTTTAGCTTTAAGAGGCGATATTTTACCAAACAAAGAGCCCAAGAAAGATTTTTCCTATGCCAGTGATCTGGTCGCGTTTATCCAAGAACAAGGAGATTTTAATATTATCGGTGCTTGCTATCCCGAAACGCATGGAGATGCAGAGAGTTCTGTTGAAGATATTCGGAACTTAAAACGCAAAGTTGATGCGGGTGCTAACCAGCTGATTACACAATTATTTTTTGATAATAACTATTTTTATACATTTAAAGAAAAGTGTGATATTGCCAATATCAATGTGCCGATTCAAGCTGGTATTATGCCTGTAGTGAATAGAAAGCAAATAGAGCGTATGATAAAGATGTCGAGTGTTACCTTACCAACAAAATTTTTAAAAATGATGGAACGCTACGAGCACAATCCAGAGGCTATTCGTGATGCAGGAATTGCCTATGCCATTAATCAAATTGTAGATTTAGTTGCCCAAGGAGCAGATGGGATCCATTTGTATACGATGAATAATCCTTATGTCGCACAAAAAATTAGAGACGCAACACGCAGTTTATTTAATGCTTAGTTGAAAAATATGAAATTCAAATAACTATACAATTCACCTGCCTTAGATAGGTGAATTGTGTGGTTTTTTTATATATTCAGATGTTAAATTTTTATTTTTTTGATATTTTAAGGGTTATTCGATTCTTTTTATTTACTTTGTTTTATTTTTTATAAAATAACAAAAACGAATTTTGTTATTTTGTTTATTTAAAGATTAGATAATTGTCTTTTTTACCTTTTTTTAAAACGTTTATTATATGTTTTTTTTGCAAAAATGTTTATATATGAGAATAAAGCCTTTTCAACCTGGGTTTTTATTTTTTTATTTTACATATAGATTAGTTTGAGTTCTTAATAGAAATTAAGTTTCCTCATTTAGTAAAAAATATTACAAAGAAATTTTCATATAATTATTGACATAAAAATAACAAGTGGTTATAGTTTTATATAGATGAGAAAATTATTATTTTAGTATATTTTTTAATTAGTTGCTGAAAAGTATGAATTTTATTTTTTTACAATAGAAAGTAGCCGTTAAGAATATCCAACTAAATGAAAGGAGCATATATATGCCGAGAAAAACGCCTGTCAGAAAGAGTGTACGTACTAAAGACGAAAAGGCTAGGCAGAGTACTCCGGAAAAGCGTTCGCGTGGATATACAGAATCTAAGAGATTATATTCGGAAAAGGTGAGAGAGGGACAGCCTAGAAAAAAGCCAAGATTACGGCCGGTAGCGCAAGGCTCTCGCGGTAAAATTTCTGAAAACCCTAGAGGCTCAAGCTATCAAGAATATCCTCGTCAAGTAAGACCTCGTCGAACAGCTCAAGAACGAAAGGTGAGGGAGAACTATAGAGGCAAGCTCCCAAATCAGGCTCCTAAAAGTCCAGGACTATTGGTATTTGCTTACCTAGGTAATCTAATTTTTTATGTTGTTATCATTGGCATTATTTTGATGTCTGTAATGTTTTCATTTAGCTCAAAGTCGACAGCATCGATTTTTGGTTATCGATTTTACACCGTTTTGACTAATTCTATGGTGCCACAAGAAAATGGACCAAAAGGTGGTTTTTACGCTGGAGATATTGTTGTTGTTAAATTGATGGATGGCGATAAGGTAAAAAAAGATGATATTGTCACATTTGGTGTGGGCGATGGTTCACGGTATCTGACTCATAGAGTAGTAGAACGCAAAGGTGAGTTAAATGGAGAAAAAGGAGATTACCTTATTACCAAAGGAGATGCCAATAAAACCAATGATCCACCCGTAGAAGCAGATCGAGTACTTGGAAAAGTAGTATTTGCAGTGCCAAAAGTAGGGAGCGTTATAGAATTTGCTCGTGAAGAATTTTGGGCTTGCTTGGTTTGTATTTTGTCATTATACGGCTTTTTCTTAGTGCTTAAAGCCTATTTATTTTCACCCAAAGAAGAACCTGTTAGGCGAAAAAACAGAAGACGCCCAGCATATGAACGATGATATTACCACTTTGCCTTATCTAATAAGGTAAAGTGAGAATATATATATTATATTTTTATAGGAGGATTATTTAAAATGAAAAAAAACAAAAAGAAAAAGCTGGTAGCTCCAGCGTGTCTAGCATTATTAGCTCCAGCTGCAGGTACCTTTGCGTGGATCAATTCTCAAGACCAACGAATTAACCGTGTGAAAACTGCCGCAATTAAAGATGGTAGTGTCAGTGTTGAAGAAAATTGGAAGCCAAAACCAATCGTTCCAGGTACGAATGCCACAAAAGAAGTAGCGGTTACGAATTCTGGTGATACTCCAGTGTTTGTGCGTGTTTCATACGAAGAAGTATTAAAACATTTAACAGAAAAAGGCGCTGTAACGAATCGTACGACAGGTTGGAAAGCGAATGAAGTCTTGTCTTTATCTGATGATATTCCAGTCGAATATGATGGAGAAAAGTATACGGGTCCAGAGAGCGACTACATAGATGTTACAGCTAAGGTAAAAGATGGCTCTAATGCCGCTTTACCAGCAGGTGTTAAAGTTTATGCAAAAGGTTCAGTTACTAAAGATCCTGTAACTGGTGCTGAAAATACAACATTCAGTTATTCTGCATTCTTTGAATACGCTAGTGGTAAATACCAAGCGATGGAAACAGAAGTATCTGTGGCAGGCGGAAATGCTGTTGGGTCACAAATCGAAGATTGGAACTTTGTGATGTCAAAAGCTGAATATTCAGTTTATAAAGGTGGCTATAGCAATATGGCAACAAACTGGGCTGCTTCTTCTTTAGAAGGTGCTTCAGCAGATGCGACTACAGCTAAAGCTTCACTTTTAGGTAGTGCAGGCAAAAAATATGATGTTGATTACGATTACACAAGCAAAGCTTTAGGATTAGATGCACTTCCTGCAGTAACACCAGCAACAGATGGTGATCAAATTCCAGTTGCAAATTCAGAGAAAAAAGGCGTTCAAGCGGATAAAGTAGCTCTAGGAGTGAGTGGAATCAGAGTAGAATATGGTACAGATATGGTGACAACTGCTGCATTAGCTAAAGATAAATGGGCTTACAACAAAGAGGATGGCTATTTCTACTTCACGAGTCCAGTTATCTCAGGTGCGACAACACCGCATTTGTTGAAAAAACTAATTTTTACAAACGATATTGGAACAGAGTATACAAATGCAACATATGATTTAATTGTAAAAATGGAAGCTATTCAAGCAACTAAAGAAGCGTTAACTGATAGCACTGGTTGGAACTTAAATGGAGCAGACGACTCAGAAACTAAAAAAATTACAGCTTATTTAGATGAACAAGCAGCAAGCTAAATTCTAGTTATGAAAAAGTAAAGGGAAGGGGATAAAAAGATGCAGCAATATCAAGTACAAAAACGTCTACTATTATTGGTTTTATACAGTTTATTAAGTGTTTTTATCACTTTCACAAGTGGAACGTTACTAGCTATTGCCAGTCAAACCCTTCCTCCAGGGGTGGTCATTGGCGATGAAACAGGAATATCTGCCTCTTCGGAAGGAGAATATTATGTTGATTTGCCGAATGTCTTACCTGGAGAAAGCTATGAAAAAACGATTACGATTCGTAGTCTGGATGTAAAAGAACCGTTTGAATTAGGAATCTTAGTAACCCCAGATAATAAAAAAGGGGTGATTGATTTTGACAAATCGATCACATTGACCTTGTCCATTGACGGAAAAAAAATTTATCAGGGACCGTTATTAGGGAATGGAGAATTTGATTGGACAGTTCAACCATTGATAGTAGGAACATGTGAATATGGTAAAGATCAAATTTTAAATGCAGTGTTCGAGGTTGATAAAGACTTGAACCAGGCAGATTATAAAGAAGAAAGCCAGTTGTTGTATCACTGGACTTTTGTCGCAACTAAAAATCAGCCAAAAACGTCAGAGACTAAAGATAGTAGTACAGATCGACCAAGTAAACCAGCATCTAAAGGGATGTTCCCGATGACTGGCGAAGAAATTAAAAATTTGATTTATAAAACATTGGCAGGACTTTTATTGATGTTAATTGCAATTTTATTATGGAAAAAACGTAAAGAAGAACAAGAAAATGTAGAGTAGAGGAAGGGGGAGACAATTGAGTAGAAAGAAAAAATTGTTGAAAATAATCAATCAAAATAAACCTTTTTTGGCTGTATTTTCTGTATTTTTAAGCCTACTACTTGTAGTAGGAAGTACATACTCGTGGATTACCTATAGTGATGAAAAAATCAATCAAAGCAATCCTAATACTAAGAAACTATCCGCGGCAATCGATGAAGTCTTCACCCCAAATCTACAATGGGCGCAAGGGAAGACTACTGAAAAGAAATTGCTAGTGAGGAACAACGGACAAATGCCAGCCATCGTTCGGATATCTTTGTATGAATTTTTTGCCCAGTTTGAGCTTGATATGACTGATGGCGTTGGTAATGGTAACCAAAAAATTGTAAGTAGTTCAAGTGGATCAGATTTAACAATGGAAGATACTGCTACTTGGGAAAAAGGCAGTACATATAAGATTGCTTCTGAAACGTATTATGTAGCTTCAGAGGTTTACAAAGCCGATAAAAAAAACGTAAGTACAGCTTATGTCTACAAAGGAACTCGACCGATCGAGGCACTGAAGTATTTAACGATTCAATTTAATGATAATGACATTTATGATGAAAATAATAAACCAATGCCTGAAACACAAAATTATTGGTATTATTCTGATGGGTATTTTTATTATTCAGAAGTATTGCAGCCAAAGGAAAAAACGACATTGCTTATCGAAAGTATTACGTTAGATCGAATGTTACCAAACAAGTATAAGAGTTCTTTATATCAGTTGATTCCAGTTATGGATGCTCACGATGTTACAAAATCTCTAATGGAGAACTGGAATATTCCTTCTAGTTCATATCTGGAAGCGATATATCGTGAAAAAGTTCATTAGGAGGGGATTCAAAATGAAATCAAAGAAAAAAGTTGTTCATTTTTTATGGATACTGCCTGTCCTTGCTGTGCTTTTACTTATTGGAAGTGTAACAGCATATGCAGCGATGATGATGAGTGAGGAGAAAGTTAATCTTTTTCAGGTTGGCAATCTTCAGACGAAAGTGAAAGAAGTTTTTACGGAGCCAACAACAATTAAGCCAAATGAATCAGTTACAAAGGAAGTATCAGTAGAAAATACAGGAACAGTAGATCAGTTTGTCCGAGTGATGCTTCAGCCAGAAATTCGTTTAGAAAATGGCGAAAGCACGCGATTATTACCCTCAAAAATTGGAGAAGAGGTTCTTTTAGAGCTGAATCTTACGGATTGGACATTAGGTGAAGATGGTTATTATTACTATTTAAATGTTTTAAAGTCAGGCACTCCCAATAATACTACTAAAAACTTATTCACTGAGGTCAAATTAAAACAAGATTTAGGACTAGAGTATCACAATGCAACTTTTAACTTATTAGTAAAAGTAGAAGCGATTAATTGTGCTAAATATGCTTATCGTGATGCATGGTGGCAAGGGTCTACACCTAGCAGTGGAGCGTTAGAGGCAATCGATAAAAAGTTAGCTGAACATGCGGAGTAAGGATAGGCACATGGAATAATTATTCCATGTATGCCTATTTCAATTCAACACTCATGAAATGAGTGTTTTCTAGGAAGAAATCATTGATTTGATAAGTTTTGAAAAGAAGGAGATAAAATGAAAAAGCAAAGACAGAAATTGAAGAGTAAAAAGAAAAAAATGAGTCTTTTTTTACTACTTGTTTTATTTGTTATTAGCGGCTATCTTTTTGTGGGGCAAGGTGATTTGAAGGCTTCTACTGTGGTAACTAAAAGAGATTTTAGGTTAAAAGCTGAAAATAGATGGAGTGGACTAGATAAAAAAAGTTATGCTGATCTAGAATGGGATAGTGTAAAGGACTTGAGTAAGTCAGGATATCAACTATATCAATCGGAAGATGGCAAATCTTGGAGTGTACGTTCCCTAAATTATGGGAAACCAATAAAAGTTCTGAATATTTATCCAGATATAGCAGGATCTAACACACTGAAAAGCTGGATGGATGGTTTAAATTTAAAAAATTCTAGTGGCGAAAAATTAATTAATGTTAAGGCCGTAAGTCAAAACAACTACGGAACTAATCCCAATGGCTATCTAAAGGACGCAAAAGGCGAATTTCAATATGATGTTATCATGTTTGGTTCTTGGGATTACAATAATCATTTAGATATCTCGGTTACTGCAAAAAACGCAACACAAGAATTTATTGATTCTGGAAGAGGCGTTCTTTTTGGGCACGATACGATTACCCCTAATGATCGTGGTCATACGAATTTTAATAGCTTTGCGGGTCAATTAGGGTTTAAATTGCAAGCAAAGTCTTTTCAAATTGGAAGTACAAATGTAAAAATAACTAATAATGGCTATTTAATGAAATATCCGTACGAGCTACAGAATGATATGGAATTAAAAATTCCACTTACACATACGTGGGGGCAAGGGATTTTGCCTAACTCAAAAACAACTAAATGGTTAGAATTTGAAGCACCATTTAATTGGGATAAACCGGGGGATGGCAGTGCAGATCCAACCTTTTATCTAGCCACCACTAATAATCTTGGTATGATCCAAACGGGTCATAGTAATGGAACATCTACTTCTGATGAACGAAAAATCATAGCAAATACATTATACAATTTAGCTCAGGTTTCTTTTGAAACAACGGCACAAGATCAAACTGTTAAAGATGATCGAGCGCCAGCACTGGCAAATGCTGTACAGAAACCGGGTGGTAGCGTAGATAATTTTGACATTGAAATTGATAGTATGGATCAAGGGAAAGAGTATCAGTGGTATATCGAAGCAGATACGATATCCAGTGGCTTAAAAAAATCAGATGTCGTAAAAGAGACCATTATGAGTAATATAGCTGGCTATTTTTATAAAATCGACAATTCTGCGACTTCAACTTTAGCAGGGACTGTTGAAGGATATAAGGATGAATTCGGTCGGATTGGTTCTAGTAAATATGATATTTATGTGGCACCAACAGGAAGTACAAATCCAGCAGATCCAAATTATGATCCTACACAAGACGCGAACTTAGTCGACTATGATACCAAAGGGACAATTTCTGGCATCAATGGAATAACTGATTTGGAAAAATATATTCATATAGTATCAGTTGATCGTTCAAATAATGTGAGCAAAGTAAAAACAATTCAAATCAAGGATTTGATGAATGAGTTTCGTGTTTTTGAAAAGTATTTCGATACCGAAGGAACACAACTTCAGGCTGATTCATATCAAGATATTCCTAAAGACAGTAATTATGAAAAGATAGTTATGAACATTGATAATTATGTCATAGATAGTTATAAAATTGACGCTGGAACTGACGTAGCAACGGGTCCAGATGCTAAAGTATCTATTGAGAAGGTAAACAAAAACTATACCGTAACTTACTACTACAACAAGCTGATACAATTGAATGTTAGACAGATGATAGTATCAGGCAATAGTGAAGTAATTTCACCGAGTGACGGGTACGTTCAGATAGATAATGGAAAAATTGATAAAAATAGTAATCTATTTAATTTAGCGGTGACTTCAGGAAAAGATGGGGAAGATATTGATTACTCATCGGTAAAATTAGCTAAGAGTGGCGGTCATCATCAATTATTAGTAACCTTAATGGTCCCAGAATATTATCGTTTTAGTGGATATATCGCGACAACAAGTGATGTGCCACATGATAGAAAAGTGAAAAGAGACGGTGAAATTAAATTAGATATTACGGAAGATACGAATTATTGGCTGACAATTTACGTAGAACCAACTGTTGATTCTACTATTTCGCCTACACCATACAGTTGGAATTATAAGGAGAATCAATTAGGGAAAATTGAGAATAGTGGACAATAAGAGCAAGTTTATGCAATGCCAAGTAGAAAGCGTTGGATTCTTAAATCTAATAGAAAAGGAAGATTCTTTGTGTATTTACTATTAATTGCTCTTGGATTAATCATATTTATCCATAGCCTCTTGCTCATGACTATCATTCAAAGAAATACAGAGATGACAAAGAAAATTGCCCAACTTGAGAAGCGAAATTCTCTTTCAAAATCCAGCGGTCAGCGGCAATTTCCAAATGAGCGCAAGACTAAATTAACGAAACGAGGAAGTAGATAACGATGAATATAGGCTATGCTCGTGGAAACAAATTGAATCAGCAATTTGATGTTTTAGAATCGTACGAATTAGACGAAATTTTTTCAGATGACAATCATAGTTATGACGTATTCCAAGATCCTGACAGTGATTATCAGAGATTATTGGATTATACGGAACCAGGTGATTGTTTAGTCATTGCTTTTTTAGAAGTTATTTCCAGAGATTACCAGCAACTACTTGTTTTTTTTAATGAATTGGAAGATTTAGAGTTAGATTTAATTGTATTGACTTCACCAGAGCTGACGTTAAATGATTGGCGGGAAGTGCTTTCGTGGGTTAGTCGTAATGATCAGTTACTACATCCACGTTTAATCAAGCTAAACTTAAAGCCAGGAAAAAAGCAAACGAAAGAAACTTATTCTGTATTTACCAGAAATGCAGAAGCTAAACGACTCTATCGTGATGTCATGTGGCAATTAGTCGGTAAGAATAAACTACGAACGATTGCTAAACAAAAAGGCGTTCCAGTTGAGACGGTTTATCGAATCCAGCAAGAATTTAAACGAGTAAAATTAGCAGTTATCTTAGCAATGTGTTTCTTTTTGACAATTGCTACAATTAAAATTACTGAGAACTTTTCGGACAATATACTGATTCAAATCGTGGTCTGTGTTGTTTCAACTGTAGTTATTCTTTATAACACTTTATCAGATAGCGAACAGCAGTAATAGAAAATCAATTAAAAATAGTTTTGCTTTTTCCATTAATTCACTAGGAAAAAGCAAAACTATTTTAGTTTAAAACGTCATTTTTTCGATTCGGTCAAAGGCTTCTTTCAAAACTTCTATGTTTTGTGTGGCTGCTAACCGTACATAATCGTCACCAGTTGTTTCACCAAAGGCTTTTCCAGGAATCATCAAGACATTCGTTTCCTTTAAGACTTTTTCAACAAATGGGACAGAAGTTAGGCCTGTTTTAGAAATGTTGATAAACGCATACATACTTCCTTTAATTGGGTGAAGCGAAAGAAATGAGATTTTGGCAATTCTTTCTTCCAGATACTCCAATCTTTCTTTAAAAACAGACACAACACTTGGTATTAATGTTTCAGAATGCTTTAAGGCATAGATTCCTGCTTGTTGGGAAGGACTTGGTGCAGAGTAAGTAATACTTTCGTTGATTAATTTTGCTGCGTCATTGATATAATCAGGTGCAATCATATACCCGATCCGCCAACCAGTCATTGCAAATCCTTTTGAGAAACTACTGAACGTAATTGTATTTTCAGGAGCAAAATTAGCCATTGGTATGAAATCATCATAGAAGCAAAAGGCCTCATATACCTCATCAGAGAGGATGTAAAAATCATTCTCGATAGCTAAATCAGCGATTGCTTTAAACGTTTCAGGAGAAAATACAGCGCCCGTTGGGTTATTTGGCGAATTGATAATAATCGCTTTTGTTTTATCAGTGATAGCTGCTTTCAATACATCGATATTGATTTGAAAACCATCTTCTTCATAAGTTGGAATAAAAACTGGTTTACCTCCAGCAAATAATACTTGGTCTTTATACGGCGAGAAATAAGGTTCGTGAATCATTACCTCATCATCAGGATCGAGTATTACTTGCAGTGTTAGGTACATACCATGTAATGCACCGACCGTTGCACGCACTTGGCTAGGTTCAAAGGACAGATCATATTGTTTTTGATAAAAATCTACTACGGTTTCAATAAAGGCTTGACTGCCACCGGATGCAGTGTATTTCGTATGACCATTTTTAACATCTGTAAAAGCCGCTTCAATGATTTTTTCATCTGTGATCAAATCGGGATCACCAATCGATAAATCTAGTAAATCAGGTACTTGTTTCGCTAAGGTGGCAATATCCATCAAGATATTCTCCGTAGGTTGTTGATGTTTTTTTGCAATGTTTGAACGATCCATGTTTTTACCTCCGATTTCTTTATTCATATACTATTTTTTAAGAGGACAAAACAAGCTTATTTATACTTGCTTTGTCCTCTTTCGACTGTTATAAAACTTTTCTTAAAAAATCTTGGGTTCTTGGATTTTTCGGTTCGCCAAAAATTTCTTCAGGTGTCCCTTCTTCCTGAATGATTCCAGCATCCATGAAAATCACACGATCGGCAACTTCACGTGCGAAGCCCATTTCATGTGTAACAACGACCATTGTCATGCCTTCAACTGCCAAAGCTTTCATAACGGCTAAAACTTCACCGACCATTTCTGGATCAAGTGCAGAGGTTGGTTCGTCGAATAACATGACATCAGGATTCATTGCTAAAGCACGAGCGATCGCTACCCGTTGCTGTTGTCCGCCAGATAAGCTTGAAGGGTAACTTTCGGCTTTTTCTTGTAAACCAACTTGTTCTAATAGAGCCAGTGCTTTTTCTTTCGCCACATCAGGTGCTTCTTTTTTTACTTTGACTGGACTGATTGTTAAATTGGCTAAAACGGTTTTATGTGGAAATAGATTGAAATTTTGGAATACCATACCCATTTTCTGGCGTAGAGCATCAATATCGGTATCTTTGTCCAATAAATTTTTCCCTTCAAATTCAATCGTTCCATCTGTTGGTTGTTCTAATAAGTTTAAGCATCGTAAGAAGGTACTTTTTCCACTACCAGAAGGTCCGATGATTACGACAACTTCTCCAGCTTTAACATCTAAGTCGATCCCTTTTAAGACTTCATTTTTTCCGAAGGTTTTGTGTAGATTTTTAATATTAATCACTAGTACTCATTCTCCTTTCAGCAACACCTAATAGGCGTGAAATGGTAAAGGTTAAAACAAAGTAAATCAATGATACTACTAAATAAGGTAAGAATGGTTTAAAGCTAGCTCCTTGAACATTGCCGGCTTGGAAAATCAATTCTGAAACACCTATAACTGAAACGACAGATGATTCTTTGATTACAGTTACAAATTCATTTCCTAAAGCAGGTAAGATATTTTTGATTGCTTGAGGTAAAATGATGTAACGCATTGCTTGTGGTTGGTTCATACCTAGAGAACGCGCAGCCTCTAGCTGACCTTTGTTGACTGCATTGATTCCAGCACGAACGATTTCAGCAACATAGGCACCACTGTTCAATGCAAGAGCAATACAGCCAGCAGCGATTTTCGATAAATCAAGCCCTAAAACACCCGTGCCAAAATAAACAATAAAGATTTGGACTAGTAATGGAGTACCACGAACATATTCAATATAGCAGATGGCGATACCACGTAAAATTTTTGATTTAGATAATTTCATCAAAGCAAGCAGTCCACCTAAAATAGCACCAAATAATACGCCCATAAAGGCTAAGAAAATCGTATAACCAGCACCGCTGATATAGAATTTACCATATTTTCCAAGGAAGCTTTCATCATCTGTAAACATTAATTTGCCTGCTTCTTTCTTATAACCCTCAAGTAAATTGTTATCATTGATTGTTTCGATCGAAGCATTGACTTTTTGTTCTAAAACAGGTGCATTTTTAGGAATCGCAACGGCAGCATCTTTTTGGCCTTGTTCAAATGAAACGTCTGCAAACGTCAAGTCTTGATCACGATCAACGTAAGCTTCAGCAACTGGGCCTTCCAAAACAGCAGCCTCTACTTTTTTATTTTTTAAATTCATGATGATGTCTGGTACTTTTTGTAAAGAAGTAGGAATCGAACCGATAAGTTCCGTCTTAGCTAATTCTTCTTGTGTCGTTTGCTTTTGAACGCCAACTTTCACACCATCAAAATCTTTTGTTGATTGAAAGTTATCTTTATCCGCTTTTCTAACGACTACTTTTTGTTGGACGTTCATATACGGAGTTGAAAAATTAACTTCTTGTAGTCGTTCAGGTGTTGGTGCCATACCTGAAATGATTAAATCGATTTTACCTGTTTTCATTGCACCTAATAATGCATCAAAACCCAATTCTTCGATTTTTAATTTAACGCCCATATCATCTGCAATTTTTTGTGCAATTGAGATGTCAAAACCAACGATTTGGTCTTTACCGTCAACATCTGCGTGAAATTCATATGGTGCGTAATCAGCAGACAAACCAACAATCAGTTCCCCACGTTTCATGATGCTGTCATAGACTGGATCAGGTTCTTCAGCGATTACTGTAGTTACTGGGATAAAAGTCAGTAGTACCAGCAAGATTGGAATAATAAGTGCTAAGGTTTTTTTACATAATTTCATTTGTTCTTCTCCTTTATAATAGAGTAATAACAGTTGAGTATGCGCAACTGCTTGTATTCAATAAATATTCTAAAAAACGTGCATAAATGTATAAAAATTTATTGTTTTTGGATGTGTTTTATCATATCATAGATTAGGAGAAAGGAAAAGTGAATTTTATCAAAGAATTTAAAAATGTCACTTTTGCATAAAAATTAGTAAAAAATGAAAGGTTGGGACCAATGAATCAATCGTTGATAGTAAGAGGAGCGCCACAAGAATATGAATGCCGTGTTGGTGCGTGGGATGATTTAGAAGAACATTTAAATAGAAGAAAGCTTAAACGTGTGATGATATTACATGGAAAAGATTCGTGGGAAGCTGCCAAGCCATATTTTCCAACATTAATGACTATAGATACATACTTTGTATATTATGGAGGAGAATGCACGGATGAGAAAACAATAGAGCTGAAACAGCTTTTTGAACAAAAAGAACTGGAAGGTATCATTGCTGTAGGAGGCGGAAAAATTGCAGATTTAGGTAAAGCAGTAGCGAATCAATGTACTAAACCTATCTTGATTTTGCCAACCTTAGCAGCAACTTGTGCTGCGTATACACCGTTAAGTGTGATATACGAAAATAATGGTGCAATGAATCGCTATGATATTTTTGCGAATAGCAATGCCCTAGTTTTAATCGAGCCTAAGGTTCTCTTAGATTCACCGATCGAGCTGATGATCGCAGGAATTGGTGACACGATCGCTAAATGGTATGAAGCCGATGCGATGATCTCGCAATTAGCGGTACAGCCGATTGAAATCCAAGTCTCTGCTTTCGCAGCCAAAAAATGCAGAGATGTTTTACTCGCTGACAGCCAAGAAGCGCTAAAAGCAATGAAAGAGAAAGAAATCAATCAAGCTTTTTTAAATATTGTAGAAACAATTATCCTACTTGGAGGAATGGTGGGAGGCTTTGGTGACGATTATGGTCGGACATCTGGCGCTCACTCAATTCATGATGCACTCACTATTTTACCTGAAAGTCATCATCAATTACATGGCAATAAAGTCGCGTACGGTGTTCTGGTTCAATTGGTGATCGAAGATAAATGGAATGAAATTGAACAACTAATGCCATTTTACTCCAGTCTTGATTTACCAACTTCTTTAAAAGACATGAAAATGAACTTAACAGAGGATGATTATCAGCGAGTGGCGGAGCGAGCTGCTGAACCACATGAAACAATCCATTATATGAAAGAAAAGATTACTAAGGATCGGGTAAAAGATGCAATGAAGGCACTTGAAAAGTTCAATACAAAATAAAATCGAACAAAATGTTTGCGTTTGTTCTTTTAATGATAGCTATTTTATGAGAAAATCTATCTATAAGGGAGGAAATAAAAATGAAAAAAATAGTAAGTGTTTTAATGGTAGTAAGCATGCTAAGTTTTTACCCAAATTGGGTATTCGCTGAAGTCAAAACAAGTAGCACAATTGAAAAGGTTCAATCGACAGAAAAAATGATTGAAAGTGAAACAGAATCCACCGAAGTCCAAAGTGTAACAACTAAGATTTCTTCTGACTCAACTACGTCATCGAGTGACGCTGAAGAGGTTGATTCAATGAGTGAAGAAGCTGAACAGACGGATAGAGCTTCTATCATTGCTGGCGGTTGGACTACTCCACATATTCTATATAAGACATATGTCCAAGATTTAGGATGGCAAAAGCAAGTCTCAGATGGTGCAACGAGCGGAACTATTGGAAAAGGAAAAGCAATCCAAGGAGAAAATATGTACTTTCATGGTGGTGGACCTGGAATCAATCAATGGATTGAAACGAGTTATCATCTTGCCGATTATGGATGGAATTCAGACAGAGGTATATATGAAGAATTTCAAGGGAAAAGGTTTAAAAAACGTTTGGAAGCAGTTCGATTTAGATTAGTTGGTACAACGCTAAGTCGGTATAATCTTTATTATCGAGTTCATGTCCAGAATTTTGGTTGGCTAGGATGGGCAAAAAATAACGAGCCAGCTGGAACTGAAGGCTATGGATATCAAGTAGAGGCGATTCAGATTTGTTTTGTTCCCAATAATAAACCAGCTCCTGGAAGCACAGCTAATACTTTCAAAAAAATGCCTAAACTCAATTATCGTGCAAATATTCAAGGATTAGGTTGGCAAGGATATGTTCATAATGGTAAAACCAGTGGAACAGTAGGTCGCGGACTTCGATTAGAAGGGATTCAGGCAAGAATAGCAGATTATCAGTCTTCTGGCTCTGTTGAATACCAGACCCATGTTCAAAATATTGGTTGGCAAGGTTGGAAATCAAATGGAGCAACAAGCGGCTCAGTAGGAAAACAATTGAGAACAGAAGCTGTTCGTTTTCGTCTAACAGGACAATTAGGTAAGGATTTTGATATTTATTATCGGGTATATGTGGAAGAGGCTGGTTGGCTAGATTGGGCAAAAAATGGTACATCTGCTGGTACTAGTGGTTTCGGATATCGCCTAGAAGGAATTCAAGTCAAACTTGTTAAAAAAGGAAGTGTTGCACCAGGAAAAACGCAGAATGCTTTCTTTGATCGAATAGAATCAGGTAGCAATTTTTCGAAGGTTATTCAGTAATATCTATGTCTGAATATTACTAAATTAAGCACTGATAAAAAGCCTAAGGTAAAGCGAAATATATGTTTTATCTTAGGCTTTTAATATAAAGAAAGGCAATCTAATGGTTCAATAGTTACCGAAGTAATTCGCTTTATTTTACTTTTTCTACTTAAGTTCAAGCGATTTCACTAAATTATTAGAAAACATATCAAATCTATAGTTGTAACCACTTCAGCTCTTGCAAATACGAACAAAAAAAAGTATGATGAGGAAAGTGTAAATATACAAAAGAAAGTAGGAGAATGAATGACAGAACCAGCCATTCGTTATCGTTTAATAAAGAAAGAAAAACATACAGGTGCCCGTTTAGGAGAAATCATCACCCCTCACGGAACGTTTCCAACACCAATGTTTATGCCTGTAGGAACGTTAGCGACAGTAAAAACAATGTCACCAGAAGATTTGAAAGAAATGGGCGCAGGAGTGATTCTGAGCAATACGTATCATTTATGGCTTCGTCCGGGAGATGATCTGATTGCAGAAGCTGGTGGCTTACATAAATTTATGAATTGGGATCAACCAATTTTAACTGATTCTGGTGGTTTTCAAGTATTTTCATTAAGTGATATGCGTAAAATCACGGAGGAAGGTGTTCATTTTAGACACCATTTGAATGGGTCAAAACTATTTCTTTCACCAGAAAAAGCAATCAACATTCAAAATAATCTAGGCTCTGATATCATGATGAGTTTTGATGAATGTCCGCCGTTTGATGAAAGCTATGAGTATGTGAAGAAATCGATTGAGCGTACATCACGCTGGGCAGAACGTGGCTTAAAAGCGCATGCTAATCCAGATCGTCAAGGCTTATTTGGAATCATTCAAGGCGCAGGGTTTGAAGATCTACGTCGCCAAAGTGCAAAAGAGTTGATCAGTATGGACTTTCCAGGATATTCCATTGGTGGTTTATCAGTAGGGGAACCAAAAGCGGAGATGAACCGTGTACTAGATTTTACAACACCTTTGATTCCAGATAACAAGCCAAGATACCTAATGGGTGTGGGAACAGCAGATTCATTAATCGATGGTGTGATTCGTGGGATCGATATGTTTGACTGTGTCTTGCCAACTCGTATTGCTAGAAATGGAACGTGTATGACATCGAAAGGTCGTCTGGTTGTTAAAAATGCGCAATACGCAAGAGATTTCCGTCCCTTGGATGAGAAATGTGATTGCTACACTTGTAAAAACTATACGCGGGCTTATATTCGTCACTTGATCAAGGCTGACGAAACATTTGGGATTCGTTTAACGTCTTACCATAATTTATATTTCCTATTGAATTTAATGAAACAAGTTCGTCAAGCAATTATGGATGATAATTTATTGGAATTTAGAGAAGCCTTTTTTGAAGAATATGGTTTCAATAAAGAGAATGCGAAAAGTTTCTAAAAAAACGAACAAAAGACTAGTGTTGTAAAAGAAATTTTGTTACAGTAAACTAGTGATTATAGGATAGAGAGGTGAATAGATAATGGGCGGAGGACTTTCGTTTATTTTACCATTAATTCTTTTAGCAGGAATGATGTTTTTTATGACTCGTTCGCAAAAGAAACAACAAAATGAACGTCAAACACTTTTGGATGCAATGAAAGTGGGCGATGAAGTTGTAACGATCGGCGGTTTACACGGCGTGATCTCTGAACTTGATGCTGACAAAAAAACTGTATTGATCGATTGTGAAGGAATTATCCTTGAATTTGATCGTGCAGCAATCAAAACAGTGAAGCCAGGTACAGTTGTTGCAAATGATAATGATGTAACTGTAGTTGAAACGAAGGAAGAAACAGTTGTTGAAGAACCAACTGTAACAGAAACTTCTGAAAACAACGAAACGAAAGAATAAATTCCAGCTTGCTGGAATTTTTTCTTTCTAAAACATATAAGAAAGTACATAGGTCATTCTTTAGAAAGAAGGGGAGAACCATCGAAAAGCTATCGTGGCATCAAAAGTTCTTATTGAAAAAAGAATTAAAAATCAAATGCCGATCTTTTCAGCAACTTGGTTATTCATCTGTTAATGAAACCGAATTGATGAACTATCTTGTTTCTTATCGGTGGAAAAAGAACGCTCCATCATCGATCAAAGCTTGTCGTGAAGACATTTTACATATTGAGCCAAATGAATTTTTTGATTATCAGCAGTTGATTGCTCAAACAAGTAGTTTGACCATTAAAGATTGGCATGACTTGACGGATCTATTCTAATTTTGAATAGGTTCTTTTTCTTTTTATAAATTAGGGAACGCTTGCTTTGGTAGATGAAATAAAAAAAGCGTTAAATGTGAAAAAAATCACAAAAAACTATTTACAAGAAAAAAATATTGTTGTATGATGTGTATGTGAAATAGTTAACAAGAAAAAATTAATTTATTTATTTTTCTAGGAGGATCAAAATGGCTAAAACAATGAAGAGAGAAGATACTAAAAAGACTGATGTAACAGCAATGATCGACGAATTGGCAAAAAAAGCAAATGTTGCTTTAAAAGAAATGGAAGACTTTGATCAAGAAAAAGTTGACCACATTGTGCACCAAATGGCAATGGCTGCTTTAGATCAACATATGCCTCTAGCAAAAATGGCTGTCGAAGAAACTGGCCGTGGGATATACGAAGATAAAGCAATCAAAAATATGTATGCCTCTGAATATATCTGGAATAGTATCAAACATGACAAAACAGTGGGTGTTATCAATAAAGATGACCAAACAGGTTTAATCGAAATCGCTGAACCAGTTGGGGTGGTTTGTGGGGTTACACCAACAACCAATCCAACATCAACGACAATTTTCAAAGCGTTGATTTCTATCAAAACACGTAACCCGATTGTCTTTGCTTTCCATCCAAGTGCACAAAAATGTTCTGCTGAAGCTGCTCGAATCGTTCGCGATGCTGCAATCAAAGCAGGGGCTCCTGAAAACTGTGTACAGTGGATCGAACAACCTTCTTTAGAAGCAACTTCAGGTTTGATGAATCATCCTGGAATCGCGATTGTTTTAGCTACTGGTGGTAGCGCCATGGTTAAATCGGCATACTCAACTGGTAAACCAGCGTTAGGTGTTGGACCAGGGAATGTTCCTTCATATATTGAAAAAACAGCAAAAATCAAACGTGCAGTAAATGACTTGATCGTTTCTAAATCATTCGATAATGGTATGATCTGTGCTTCTGAACAAGCTGTGATCGTAGATAAAGAAGTTTATGCAGCTGTAAAAGCTGAATTTGAAGCACACCAAGTATACTTCGTCAAACCAAACGAATTACAAAAACTTGAAGATGCCGTGATGAATGAAGGGAAATATGCAGTAAATCCAGCAATTGTTGGGTATTCTGCTGAACATATAGCAGAATTAGCAGGAATCAAAGTACCAAAAGGCACAAAAATTCTAATTGCTGAACTTGAAGGAGCAGGAGCGGAATACCCACTTTCTCGCGAAAAATTATCGCCAGTTTTAGCCATGATGAAAGCAAAAAATACAGATCATGCCTTTGATTTATGTGAAGCAATGCTTGAATTAGGTGGTTTAGGTCATACAGCAGTGATTCATACAGAAGATGAGGATCTACAAGTGAAATTTGGTTTGCGTATGAAAGCTTGCCGTATCTTAGTGAATTCTCCATCAGCTGAAGGCGGAATCGGGAATATCTATAACGAAATGATTCCTTCATTAACATTAGGTTGCGGATCTTACGGTAAAAACTCAGTCTCTAAAAACGTATCTGCTGTTAACTTGATCAATGTCAAAACTGTAGCGAAACGGAGAAATAATATGCAATGGTTTAAATTACCGCCAAAAATTTTCTTTGAAAAAAATTCATTACAATATCTACAAAAAATGGAAAATGTTGAACGTGTGATGATTGTATGTGATCCAGGAATGGTTCAATTTGGTTACGCTGATACGGTTCGTAAAGAATTACAAAAACGTAAAAACGACGTTCAAATCGAAGTATTCTCAGCAGTTGAACCAAATCCATCTACAAATACAGTGTATGCTGGAACAAAAGTCATGGTTGATTTTGAACCAGATACAATCATCGCTTTAGGTGGGGGATCTGCAATGGACGCAGCTAAAGGCATGTGGATGTTCTATGAGCACCCAGACACAGAATTCTTTGGCGCTAAACAAAAATTCTTAGATATCCGTAAACGCACATACAAAATTGAAAAAGCAGTTAAAACGCAATTTGTATGTATCCCAACAACATCAGGTACAGGTTCAGAAGTCACACCATTTGCTGTTATTACAGATAGTGATACGCATGTGAAATACCCATTAGCTGATTACGCATTAACGCCAGATGTTGCGATCATCGATCCTCAATTTGTGATGTCAGTTCCAGCTTCTGTAACGGCAGATACTGGTATGGACGTTTTGACACATGCAATTGAGTCTTACGTTTCAGTCATGGCTTCTGATTACACGCGTGGATTAAGTTTACAAGCGATTAAATTGGTATTTGACCACTTAGAAAACTCAGTGAAACGTCCGGATGCAGAAAGTCGTGAAAAGATGCATAATGCATCAACAATGGCTGGTATGGCTTTTGCCAACGCATTCTTAGGAATTTGTCACTCAGTCGCACATAAAATTGGTGGAGAATACGGCATTCCTCACGGACGTACAAATGCGATTTTATTACCGCATATCATCCGTTACAATGCCAAAGATCCTTCAAAACATGCAATGTTCCCTAAATATGACTACTTCCGTGCAGATACAGATTATGCTGATATTGCGAAATTCTTGGGTCTTAAAGGCAAAAATACTGCAGAATTAGTGGATGCACTAGCAACAGCTGTTTATGATTTAGGGGTATCAGTTGGAATTGATATGAACTTGAAAGCACAAGGTGTAACACAAGAAATTCTTGATTCAACTGTTGATCACATGGCTGAATTGGCTTATGAAGATCAATGTACAACAGCTAATCCGAAAGAACCATTGATCAGTGAATTGAAACAAATCATCATTGATGCATATAATGGTTAAACGTCTATAAGAATACTAAGTGCTTGGGACATGATGACTTCACGCATCATGACCCAAGCACTTCTTTTTTACGAAAAGAGATATAATATTAGTAAATGAAATGGTTCTACGTCAAATTGTGTTGGTGAACAAAAAACTGAATAGAAATCAAAGTCTGGTAAGGATAGAACATTCTTATCAGGCTTTTTTATTGTTGTGAAAAAGTAAGACCTTGAATAATATAAATACGTGAACGAAAATGATAAAAGTTTCGATAGCCATAGGCTACCCGTTTGATTACCTTAAGTTTATTGTTTAAGCCTTCAGTAATACCATTAGAATAAGGGAAGCGAAAAGAATTTTTAATGCCTTCTTTATATTTGTTAAAGAAGAGTAATTTCTTTTTGAACCAGTGTGGTAGCTGATTATCTAGCTGTTGAAGATACTCAAAAAAGAGCGTATGTTCTCGATGAGAAAAAGCGTATTTTAAGTATTGAACCGTATCATAGCCTGTTCGTAGGACATCATCATAGTGCAACAGTTCATCGACAATATCTTGTTGACTTAATGGTCGTTTAAATAAGGGCTGATAAGCTCGACAGTTTATATCTAACTTATTGGAATCTTTCAATAGTAGCTTCCAATAGCGTTTTAAACGACGGTATTGTTTTGGTTCAGAACTTTTCAAACGGTTCATCGTTTGAATTCGCAGTTGGTTCAACGTACGATTCATTTGTTGGACGATATGAAAGCGATCCGTCACTAATTGAGCATTCGGAAAGACCGTTCGAAGAAGTTGATGGTAACTAGCGTTCATATCGGTTACGAGATACGCTACATGTAACCGAGCTTCACGTGTAAAGCGCATGAAATGAGCGGTCAATTTGTGTAATCGTCTATCTTCCAGCACTTCTAACAACTGATTCCGTTCTCCATCCACACAAATAAAGCTCATACTTCCTTGGCAAGATTTCATGGATTTAAATTCATCGATACATAGAATTTTAGGGAGGAAGTTCCAGTTTGTTCGATAATTTTTTGATAGTCTCTCCATCATTCTAAGGACTGTTATGTCTGAAACAAAGTGTTTTTGAGCAATCAATTTTCTTGAAACATTCTTTTTCAAGTCAAGCATAATTTGGTATTGAAGCTGTTTAGATAAGTGATGATGTTCTTCAATCAGCTCTGTATGAGCGTGGAAAGTAGCACCGCATTCATGACAAAGAAAACGTGTCCGTTTTAGTTCTAATAGAGTGAAGCGCTCATTAAATACAGGCAATTGAGCTGTTGTTGTATGACTGCCATTTTTGATGATTTGTCCATGATTGAGGCTCCCACATTTCTCGCAATGAGCAGGTGAATAAATCAGCTTGGCTTTAATCACTTGAGCTTGCACTCCTTTTACTGGTCTTTGTTCCAGCCAATTTTCTTCAAACCGGAGGTTTTTGTCTGTAAGTCCGAGCAATAATCTGGTATTTTTATCCATAGGGAACAACCTTTCTGATGATTTGTGGTTTTTGTCGATTTCATTTTATCAGTTAGTTGTTCCTTTTTTGTATTTAAATGCTCAAAAAAGTGCTGGTAGAAAATCTTTTTTGATTTCCACCAACACAATATATTATAGAGCCAATGAAATTGGGGGGCTAGATAATGACGGTAAGAGAAGCGTATGAAAAAGGAGTGGATTTCTCCACTCCTTAAACGTCTAACTTTTGGGGACACTACATAGAGTGTAAACTCAGTATGTTTTTTTTATCTACTTCTCTTAGCAAATGGCTGATAAGCAATGCCACGGCTTTCACACCACCGAATGATCTCACTAGAAAAAATAATATCTGTTGTTGTAAGGTCAGTTGTTGTTTGTTTCCCAAGTAAGGTATATAACATTTTAAGTTCATCTTCCCATTGTTGGATAAGCTCAATCGTTTCTTCAAGACCATGTGTCATCAGCTGATTTAAAATAGTTCCAGCTACACCAACACTTTTTGCACCTAAACTAAGTGATTTAATGATATCCAACGATTGTCGGGCACCACCAGAAGCTAAAACAGTAAGGTCACGTTGCCAATTTATCGATTCTAAGAGTGAGAGAACTGTTGACTGTCCCCAATCTGTCAAAAAGCCAAGTTCTCGTTTTTTGCGACGGGCATTTTCAATTTGTGTAAAACTAGTGCCGCCTTGACCACTGACGTCAACAGCTTTTACACCGCGCCAAACCAATTGTTCAATGGTTTCACTACTCATGCCAAAACCAACTTCTTTAACAATGACTGGAACAGACAAGTGAGAAACAATATCTTCAATGTTATCTAGCCAACCATGAAAATCACGATCCCCCTCAGGCATTACTAACTCTTGAGGGAGATTTACATGAATTTGCAATCCGTTAGCTTGAAAAAGATCAACAGCTCTTTTGGCTTCTTCTAAAGAAAGTCCAGCGCCGATATTTGCTAAAAGTACACCGTTTGGATTTTCCTTGCGTATGATTTGATAAGTGTCTGCCAAATCAGGATTTTTTAAGGCAGCATTCACCGATCCTGTCGCTACCAGGATTCCCGTTTCTTTCGCGATAATGCCTAGTTGCTGGTTGATTTCTTTTGCGCGGTCACTACCGCCTGTCATAGCATTGATGTAAAATGGTTGCTTGAAGGAGAAATCAAGAAAAGATGTTGAGATATCAACGTCATCCATCGCTATTTCTGCAAAAGAATGATGAACAAAACGGATTTGATCAAAGTCGTTTGTTTTGTCTTTATGAAAGGCTTTCGCTAAAGAGATATGTTCATCTTTTCGATTCATTTTTTTCCTTCTTTCCGTAAAAATATACATGTAATGGTAACGGAGTAATGCCTTCTTTCTCCCAAGAACTCATCAAAGGTAAAATACCTGATTTTTGCTTAAATAAGACAATTCCACAGTCACCACCACCTGCACCAGATGATTTAGCTGCACCGCCATAGGTTTGTGCTAAATTACATAGTTTTTTAAGAGCAGGGGTTTCGATCGTAACTCCTGTGATCGAGGTTAATTGTTGGAGTAATTTTCGGTTTTTTCGTATTTGCGCTTGAATCAATGAGATATTTTCTGAAGTAAAGCCTGTAATCATTGTTTCAACACACGTTTTACTGTCATCTAAAAATCGTTGGTATGCTATTTCTTGTACTTCTTTTGACTGGTTGACTTGATCAACTAAATCAGAAGTAGAAGCAGGGCTGCCAGTCCAGCCGATCAATAGACGTAATTTTTTAGGAACAGTCAAAGGTTGGATCATTAATTTTGGCCATGTTGTTTGGAGTAATGTGGTCAGCGTTTGCTTTTGAGCTTGTTCGTTGACCCATTGATGATCAAACGTTGAAAAAGCAATCCAACCGCCATAGCAGCTTGCTGCAATATCTCCACAAGAACCATTTCCTTGAACTTCTAAATGAGCCAGTGCAGAGAGTTTGAATATTTCTTCTTCGTTCAATTCTAAACTATAAAACAGACTCAGAGCTTTTACAGTTGCGACTGTTACAGCACCGCTCGAGCCTAATCCATATTTACGTCCGTTTGAATTGTCTAACTCACTAGTGACTTTCAAGTGGTAAAAAGATAATTCTTTGTGTTGTTCTTGTGCATATTTTTCAGTTAAGCGAATTGCTGCAAGTACATAATGAAAGGGATTTTCCCGAATATCTAGAACCAGTTCATTGTTTCTTCTCGTCCAACGAACAGGTAGTGAACTAAACTGAGCTGATTGGATACTGCCGACGTTTTCTGCTGTTTCGAGAGTAACAGTTACAAATTGATCCACTGCAACGATGATTGCCGGATGTCCAGGTTCAACAACGGCATATTCACCAGCAATAAATAGCTTGCCTGGTGTGGAAACTTCTATCATAATTCTTCCGACCTTTCTATAGGAATCATTTCTATTCCTGGTCCTGCGTATGCGGCAATTAGCTGATGTTCAGCAAAATGCTTTCCTAAAAATTCTTTTAACGCAGATAAATTTTTCTTTTCTACTAAAATCTTCACATTCGGCCCAGCGTCCATTGTGAAGTAACAAGGTAGACCTTCTTTTCTGGCTAAACGCACTAACTGCATGACGTTTAAGCTTTCAGGTGACCAATAAGTAAAAGGAGGTACGGCAGCTAAGGTGGTTCCGTGCATGCGTAAGCCGTTTGCTTCAGTGACTTGACCAAGCTTATTAAAATCTTTTTCGGTGATTGCTTGTTTGGCTGTAGCCAAATCTGTTTCGACATTTTCTAACCAACCAGGATAAAAGCTTGATGTTTCTACCGTTCGTTTCATACCATCACGACTGGAAATATCTTTTATACCATCATCGACTAAAACGAAAAGCATTGCTAAATCATCTTCCCATTTATCAGAAGGAATAACGTGTGCAAAGGATGTCTGATCAGAATCCCCTTTTTGCCACTCAGCAAATCCGCCGAAAATACTACGACAGGCTGAGCCAGAGCCGAGTCTAGCTAAGCGGGACAATTCTGTTTCGGTCAATTGTAAATTCAACGCTTCACTACAGGCACCAGCCAGAGCGGCTAACCCACTAGCAGATGAAGCTAAACCAGCAGCTGTCGGAACAAAGTTTTGGCTGTCAACTTTTGCAAATAAAGTCAACTGTTGTTTTTGACGAATAAGGTCTAAGAATTTAGAAATTTTGGCTGTTTGTTTTAAATCTTGTTTTTTTCCATCTAAAAAGAAAACATCCTCAGTTAATGTTTCATCAAAAGATACGCTAGTTTCGGTATAAAATGCATCCAATGTTAAAGATAGACTGCTGTTCATAGGTAGTATTAAGCGCTCATCTTTTTTTCCCCAATATTTTATCAACGCTATATTCGTATAAGCTCGTGCTTTTCCAGCATACATTAATTTTTCACTCCTAATGATTGAATCCAAGTGGCTTTTGCACCTGCTGCTTCTATTGCTGTAGCAATTTTTACCGCTTGCTCTTTAGAATCTGCTAAGGCAATCATACAACCGCCCCGACCACCGCCGGTTAATTTTGCCCCTAAGGCGCCATTTTCCCGAGCCGTAACGACTAATTGATCTAATTGGTCATTGCTAACGGTCAATGCTTTAAGCTGAACTTGTGCTTGATTCATGATTTTGCCTAATAAATAAACATCATCTGTTAAAATAGCTTGTTTTGCAAGCTTAGTCAAGTGGCCTAACTCAGTAATATGTTGTGAAACGCGTTGTTTATTTTGCTCAAAAAGATGTGCAACGTCACTTACAGCAGCTCTGGTTTGCCCTTTGATGCCAGTATCAGCCACTATTAAATAAGCATTAGAAACATTCATTGGAAACGATTCTATTGGTTGACCTTTTATGAAAAATAGCGAATCGTTTCCACTAGTTGCCGCTGCATCAATGCCACTAGGATTGCCATGGGCAATTTTTTCCGCCCGATTGACTAATGGAAGTAGCTCTGATTGGGTGCAAGGCATGTCAAAATAATCAAATAATGCTCGAACGATAGAAACGGCCGCAGCAGCACTTGAACCCATTCCACGTTCTGCTGGAATGGTACTGGTAATAGTGATTTTAAACGTTTCCTTTTCTTTGTGAAGTACATTCAAGGTTTGCTTGATAACTTCTTTGACACTCTTTAGCTGAGGAGGTACTTCTGACAATTCTCCGCAAAAATAATGACAATCTACTAACATATTGGTATCAGGTTCAACTTTTGTTGAAATATACGTTTCTTGAAAGGGAAAAGCAATTGCAGGTTCACCGTAAACAACAGAATGTTCACCCATTAAAATAATTTTCCCAGAAGCTCGTCCATGACCAGTTTTTTCTTTCTTCATTCTAATAACAGTCCTTTTATTTAAATATCAAATGCGTGGTGATCCAAGGCGCAGCATAAAGAATCATAAATTGAACACCGTAATTAACGCCCATTTTATTAAGAGTACCACAAACGATTCCTACCAGCAAAACACCAAAAATATTGATCAATCCGGCATCCATATAAGCCAATAATAAAATAAATCCAATAAATAAACCTAATATTGCTTCATGCGGAATCTTTTTTAAGACAAATACGGTCATCTGACGAGCGTATTTCATTGCTATAAAATAAGTTACGACAGAGGCAAGGATTCCAGCGAATAAAATAGCAAAAACAAATTCACTTGTACTCAATAAATGATGAAGATTATGCTCTAATGTAAAAACGGGTGGCGCGTTGAACAGGGCATTGGCGGGTCCAACAGCTACCGGTGATAAAGGAATTCCTAAAGCGATCAATGGAATGATCAAACCTGATAGATATGTGGCATGAGACAAAGCACTCATTGAGGTAATCGCCATACTGGCTTTTTTTACTGGATCTTTTTCTTTATTTGATACAGCTTCACCAAACAAAATCGTTAGCCCAACAGGACTTAAAAAAAACAGAAAATTTGATAGTAATGATACAATAGCGCTCGTTCCAGCTTCTTTTTTTGTGATCGTTCCAGAAGGATTGAGTAACGTTTGCTTTTCATCTACCTCGTTCAGCTTGATTTTATTCTGTTCATGTCGAGGCAAGGAATCCCGATTTTGTTTGTTTAATAACCCTAACAATGAAACAAGTAATGGCCCAATTGTGATTCCAAGAAAGAAGGAAACTGTCACATTTTTTTCTTGTGGAACTGCTCCGAGTCCCCAATACAAATAGCGCAGACCTTGGAAGAGCAATCCAAGTGGAATGATACTGATCAACGCTAATAGCTTATTTTTCCCGATCAAAGATAAAAAGACTGCACCAAAAACAAACAGTAATGGAGCATATTCCTTAACCGAATCTGAAAAAGGAGCTAAGATGTTGGCTAAAAGTAAACTTACAGGTATTGCAACTGCAGTTCCGATGATGGAACCTGTCGCCATTTTTTTAATACTGGTGGCTGCCATACCACGTTCTTTTAAATACAGTGCATGCTCGATCATTGGCGTGGATAACACACCACCGGGCAAACCGACCAGTGCCGTCGGGATTGCATTCATTAAATTTAAAGTAATAATGGCAGCTATAAAAAACGTTAGAACGACGATAGGCTGAACGCCAGCTAAAACGACTGCTAAAGTGACTGGCATCAAAACAGACGTCTCATCTGTTCCTGGTACAAATCCAATGAATGTATATAAAATAATTGCGCCCAAAACGGCTAGTAGCATTTGAAAGATTAGCCCTGCATCCATTAGTTGTCTTCCTCCTCGATAACTATTCGTTTAGGAGTAATTAAAAAAGTACTGATCATAAAGCCAAGGACAGCTCCACCTAGGCCGAAGAATAATTGTTTTGTTGTATCTTGTGTAGGAGCTAGAAAAAAGCCTCCCATCGTTGTTACACTGCAAATGCCAATGGCTATAATCAAATCTTTTAAATCAACTAGGTCACCCCAAAGCTCGATAAGATTCTTTTTCATTTAAAAGCCCTCCAATGTAGTGAGGTTGGGACAGAAGCATTTTACAGATTCAGTGTCCCAGTCACTCTGTTAGTTTACCAAAAAAATATATGAAGTGAAATTGTTAGTTTCTGTCTAAGTAAAAAATTAATATCTCAGTAATAACTGCAAGCAAAAAAGAAAGCTTAGAGCTAAAACCTCAAGCTCGGCTCCAACCTTTCTTCTTATTTATTCTTTAATAACTAACCCTAATCCTGCAGCAATCGTAATCGCTTGTTCTTGCGTAACCTTTAATCCTCGAAGTAGCTCTTGAGAGAAGGCAATCTTTTCAAAAGTACTTTTGGTAAGGTCAAGACCGGCCAATTTCGTATGGAACCAATTACTTCCAGTCAGTGAACAGTTATCTAAAAGGAGATTACTCCAAGTCACCTCAACAAATTCAGTATCCTTTAGACTTGTTTGATGAAATTGAACCACTTTTTGATTTGTCGCACTAAAAGAAACATAATCAGCTAAGCAATCTTCAAAAAAACAATCCCGTAAATAACTCTCAGCAAAATTTGTTCCCGTTAACTTACACTGACGGAAATGAACTTGATGAAAACTAGCTCCGATCCATTCCGTATTAGAAAGATCACAATGATCAAAAATCACATTACTACAGTCAAAACGTTCAAGGTGATTTCGATTCATCGTTATTTTATCAAAACGGCATTCTCTAAAAACTAAATTACGCACATCCTGATAACTAAGGTCTTGGTCTTTTAATACTAAGCCTTCAATAACGAGCTCATCATCTAAAGAAATAAAATCAGTCTCAGTCAGCTGAGGCAAAAGAGGTGCAACAGGCTTTTTGATTTTCATAAATATAACCTCCAAATTTTTTATGATAAAGTGGGCCACATTATTCTGTTTCTTTATCTAAATTTTCATCTAATTGATACGCACGATTATAAAATTTTAAACAAGTCGTTAATACAAATGCACCCAAAAGACCTAAGAGACTACCTAAAACAATCCCGATTAAGCGATAATTCAGCAGACTCACCAAATATTGATGGCGAGCTAAATTTGCTAATAGTAAAGACATTGGCGTTGTAAAAAAGTTTGCGATCGCGTAATTTCGTCTAATAAAAAATTCTACCGTTAAAAAGAAAAAGCAAATTAGAAAAATGGTTTCTAATGAAGTAAATGAAATACTCAATAAAAGTGCTGCAATCAATAAACCAATCATTGTACCAAAAATTCTTTGAACATTACGATGCATGACAGCTCGTAAATTATCACCTTGTAAAACAGCAGCACATGAAACAACCATCCAATACGCATTAGTTAAATGCAGGGACTGGCTGATATAGGTCGCTAAAAATAAAATAGCGGCATAATGTAGAGCATCTAAAAGTGCTGCAGGGTCGGTGTAAAGACGTTCTTGTAATGAGATGGTCTTCTCTGGCTCCACCGTTTCTCCTTCAACAAAATACAAGAGAACAGCCACAACAAGAGAGGTCAAAACACCTAATAAAACATAACTCATCATGGTCGGAACTTTTTCCAAAGGAATCTTTGTTCCACTGCCCATTGCGGTTACCATGACAATAAAAAAAGCCCCCGGCTTAGCAATTCGGTATAATCTAAAAATGATTCGAGCCAAAAATGCCATCAAAGCAATAACGATTGGGATAATCCAAGGAATATGAGTACTAAGAACGCCTACTAGATTTCCAAAAAGTAAAAATGCGCCAATGGAACTCAAACGAATGAGTAGATTTTTCAAAGGTAGTGTTTGATAATAAAGAAAAGTAAAAATCCCCAGTGAGCCAAAACTACCGATTAGTAAATTATTTGAAAAATAACCGATGAATAAAGGCACTGCCATACAAATACCTGCACCAATCAAGCGAAAAGGTGCTTTTTGAGGTTTGTGAAACGTAGTTAGTTCTTTGAAGAAAGATGAATGGTGCATCTAATCACTCCTTACTATTTATTGTGAACTATTGAAACTAATTTTTTAAACAATACTATTGAACCAAAAAGTATTTGCTTCTACTATGGTATGTTTCTTCCTATACTAATCTAACATACTTTTTTGTAAGAAGACAATCGCTTTTTAAACTTGTTTCTAAGAAATTACTTCTAATGATGATATAATTTAATGATGTGAGTATTAAGAAAAAATAAGATTATTCTTGATTTTTTAATTTAAAAATTGTAAACTATACCTCAACACAATAAATAATTATTAAATTCTGATTTTTCAGAAAATATTTAGGGTCATTTAGGGAGGAAAAAAGAATGAAGTTAAAGAAGTCATTTGCTTTTGGATTCATCACTTTATTTAGTTTAACATTAGCAGCATGCGGTAACGGCGGAGCAAAAACAGACGATTCAGGCAGCTCAAAAGCAGCCGACGGTAAACCAAGCGGAGAGCAAATTTTCCGTGTCAATGTTTTACAAGAAATGCCAAGTGCCGATTTATCATTAGCGACAGACGTTATCAGCTTTACTGCACTAAACAATGTATACGAAGGTATATATCGTTTGAATTTAGATAATAAACCAGAACCTGCCGGAGCTAGTGAAGAAGCAGAGATCAGTGAGGATGGTACTACTTATAAAATCAAACTAAATGAAAAAGCGAAATGGTCAGACGGCAAACCCGTAAAAGCAGAAGACTATGTCTATGGGTGGCAACGTACGGTTGATCCAGCGACAGCTTCAGAGTATGCTTACCTTTACGAATCTGTAAAAAATGGTGCAGATATCGCAGCAGGTAAAAAAGACAAAGCTGAATTAGGAATCAAAGCGACAGGTGATTATGAATTAGAAATTACCTTAGAAAAAGCAACTCCTTATTTTGATTATCTATTAGCCTTCCCGTCATTCTTCCCGCAAAGAAAAGATATCGTGGAAAAATATGGTAAAGACTATGCTTCAAATAGTGATAACTCAGTCTATAATGGTCCGTTTGTATTAGATGGTTTTGATGGAGCAGGAACAGATACTGAATGGTCATATAAGAAAAATAAAGAATATTGGGATGTAGATTCTGTAAAATTAGACGAAGTAAAAACGAATGTTGTGAAAGAAGCACCAACTTCATATAACTTATTCCAAGACGGACAAGCAGATGATGTAACCTTGACTGGTGAATTAGCACAACAAGCTGCCAATGATCCAGCTCTTGTGATCCAAAAAGAAGCATCGACTCAATATATGGAATTAAATCAAATCGACGAAAATTCACCTTATAGAAATGAAAACTTAAGAAAAGCGATTTCTTATTCAATCGATCGTAAATCTCTCGTTGAACAAATCTTAGGTGATGGTTCAGTAGAACCTAAAGGCTTAGTTCCAGCAGATATGTCTAAGTCTCCAGATGGAAAAGAAGACTTCACTGATGCAGCGGAAGATAAAATTGCTTATGATAAAGAAAAAGCAAAAGAACATTGGGAAAAAGCGAAGAAAGAATTGGGTATCAAAACATTAGATATCGACATCTTATCTTCTGATGCAGATTCTTCTAAGAAAACAGTCGAATATATTCAAGGTGCAATTCAAGATAGCTTAGAAGGGACAAAAGTAACGGTAAGCCCTGTACCATTTGCCGTTCGTTTAGACCGTTCTAACAAAGGTGACTTTAAAGCCGTTATCGGTGGCTGGGGAGCTGACTATGTAGATTCAAGTAGTTTCTTAGATTTATTCCAAACGGGGGTTCCTTATAACCGTGGCCACTATAGCAATGCTGACTACGATAAAGCAGTCAAAGCAGCGGCAACAACCAATGCTAATGATCCTGAAAAACGTTGGGAGAACTTAGTAGATGCAGAGAAAATAATCATGGGCGACATGGGTGTGATTCCTCTTTACCAAAAAGCTGAAGCTCACTTACGTGCTGAAAAAGTGAAAGATGTTGGTTTCCATCCAGCAGGTGCGCAATACGATTACAAATGGACATACATTTCAGAATAATCTGAACTAGTTTTTAATAGTAAAAGTGACCGATACAGAAGCAAACAACTCCAACGAACCGAATGGTTTAAGGGAATAAAAAGAAATTCACGAAAATTGGGTTTCCAATTTTCGTGAATTTCAACTTATTTCTAAAGGAGCTGCTTCTGTTTCGCCATTTATTCAGATTTTGAGCAAGTTAGCAAAAATCAGAGAATTTTATATTTCTCTCTCTTGCTATCTTTGCTTATAAAAAGTAAAATAATAAAGAAACAACAGCGACAATCAGTAAAATACCCCCAGTTTCAAGCCAGTAAAGCTGATGTGCTTTACCGATTTCTGAAAATGGAATGAATTCTTTCGGCTCATTTTTCTTTCTAAAACGAAAATGCATTTTCATAAAACGTTGGAAATTATCAAAAAATCCTGAGGACATGATCCATAAGGCTAACCCGATAATCAGAAAGAATAACGAAACGATGAAAAAGGTATCTGATACAGAAAGGATAGTCAGTGACTGTTTTATCAATAGGTAAGTAAAAATACCGATGCTTGAGACCGCTGAGGTAATCAAGGGCCATTTTAAATTTTTCATGTGCTCATCCTTACTTAATTTTCTATCCTTACTTTATCGAAAAAAGCTGATGAAGTCAAAATAATCTCGGAGGTGTCATTCTTGAACAGTTTTGGAAAATATTTTCTTAAACGGGTCTTTTTTATGATCATCACATTGTGGCTGATCGCAACGATTACTTTTTTCTTGATGCAATTATTACCAGGTACTCCTTATACCAACCAAGAAAAACTTAGTCCAGAAACAATTGCTATGTTGAATAAGCAATCCGGTTTAGATAAACCTGTGATCGTTCAATATGGAATTTACTTAAAAAATCTTCTAGTTGGTGACTTTGGTATTTCATTCCAATTCAAAAACCAACCAGTAGCAAAACTTTTAGCAGGTCGTATTGGACCGTCAGTACAATTAGGTGCACAAGCAATCGTTTTTGGTACACTAGTTGGTATTTTATTAGGGATCATTGCGGCAATGCGCCAAAATACATGGGTTGATACATTGGCTACTTTAATGGCTATCTTAGGTCGTTCGATTCCGAACTTCGTCTTTGCCGTATTGTTACAATATATCTTTGCTATGAAATTAAAAGTGTTACCAATCGCAATGTGGAACGGTTTTGCTTATACGATTTTGCCGACAATAGCTTTAGCTATGAGTCCGATGGCCGATTCCGCCAGGTTTATACGAACGGAAATGGTTGAAGTTTTACATAGTGACTATGTAGAGTTAGCGCGTGCTAAAGGCTTGAGCCGTTGGCAAGTTGCCGTTAGGCACGGACTTAGAAACAGTTTGATCCCATTGATTACATTGTTAGGACCATTAGCAGTTGGTTTGATGACAGGATCATTAGTTGTAGAAAATATTTTTGCCATCCCGGGTATTGGGGAGCAATTCGTAAAATCAATCATGACCAATGACTATCCAACGATTATGGCCGTAACGATTTTATATTCTGCATTATTAGTATTTGTAATCTTAATTGTTGATTTACTTTATGGATTGATTGATCCAAGAATTCGTGTTTCAGGAGGTGCCAAAGGTTAATGGAAATAGTTGACTTGAACAATGTCCCAGATAAAATTAAAGAAATACCGACAGATGAATTCCAACCTTTGGATACATCAACAACAAAGGAACGTGAACGAATCGCAACGCCGTCACTAAGTTTTTTACAAGATTCTTGGCGTCGTTTGAAAAAGAATAAAGCGGCTGTAATTTCCTTGATCCTTTTGGGAATTATCATCTTTATCTCAATTATCACTATCTGGATTTCGCCTCATGACCCAACACAACAAAATGTAGCATATATCAATTTACCACCACGTATTCCGTTTTTAGATAGTATTAATGGATTTAACGGTACAGCAAATGTTGCGGGTAAAATGGTAGATAAGTATGCACAAGCCAATGTTCCTGATAACGTGAATTTCTATCTTGGAACAGATGGCCTAGGTCGTGATGTATTGAGTCGTTTATTTATGGGAACTCGTATCTCATTGTTGATCGCGTTTATCGCGGCATTACTTGATATTACGATCGGTGTAACATATGGTTTGATTTCAGGTTTATTAGGTGGACGTGTCGATACAGTGATGCAACGTATCTTAGAAGTTCTTTCTGGAATTCCTAACCTTGTTGTGATGATTTTGATGCTGACTGTTTTTGATCCAGGTATTTTATCAATCGTGTTAGCGATGGTGATTACCAACTGGATTTCAATGGCCAGAATCGTGCGGGCTCAGACCTTGAAATTAAAAGATCAAGAATTTGTTTTAGCTGCCCAAACGTTAGGAGAATCTCGTTTAAAGATTGCTATTAAACATATTTTACCGAATATCTCAAGCGTGATCATCGTTCAAATGATGTTCAGTATCCCGTCGGCCATTTTCTTCGAAGCGTTTCTAAGTTTCATCGGTTTAGGATTAAGACCGCCGACCGCTTCACTTGGAACATTATTAAATGAAGGATATAAAACGTTCCGTTTCCTTCCATATTTGATGTGGATTCCTGCCGTAACTTTGTCAGTCGTAATGATTTGCTTCAACTTGTTAGCTGACGGACTACGTGATGCCTTCGATCCTAAGATGAAAGAGTAGAGTGAATGACTATGGAAAAAGTATTAGAAGTAAAAGACTTACAGATTTCTTTTGATACGTTTGCTGGAAAAGTAAATGCTATTCGTGGTGTGAGCTTTGAGCTGTTCAAAGGAGAAACTCTTGCAATCGTAGGAGAATCTGGTAGTGGGAAATCAGTAACTACTAGAAGTATCATGCGATTGTTGAGCAGCAATGCAAATATCGACAATGGAGAAATTCTGTTTAAAGGTGAAGATATCGTACACAAGACGGAAAAACAAATGCAAACCATTCGTGGGAAAGAAATTGCTATGATTTTCCAAGATCCAATGACATCATTGGACCCAACAATGCCGATCGGCAAACAAGTAGCTGAATCGTTGATCAAACACAATAAAGTATCGAAAAAAGAAGGTCTGGATCAAGCACTAGAATTACTAAAATTAGTAGGGATTCCAAACGCTGAAAAACGTTTGAAAAATTATCCGCACCAATTTTCAGGCGGGCAACGCCAACGTATCGTGATCGCGATTGCGTTGATCTGTTACCCAGAAGTTCTAATTGCTGATGAGCCAACAACAGCTTTGGACGTTACGATTCAAGCGCAAATTTTAGAATTATTAAAAGATCTACAGCAAAAAATCAGCACATCAATCATCTTTATCACACATGATTTAGGTGTTGTAGCGAACGTTGCGGATCGTGTAGCAGTTATGTATGGTGGACGTTTAGTAGAAGTGGGAACGTCAGAAGAAATCTTCTATAATCCACAACATCCATACACATGGGGACTACTTGGCTCAATGCCAACAATGGAAGGAACCGAAGATAAGTTATATGCAATTCCTGGTTCACCTCCAGATCTGTTAGATCCACCAAAAGGAGATGCTTTCTATCCGCGTAACGAGTTTGCGATGAAAATCGATGCAGAAGAAGCACCACCCTATTTTGAAGTATCACCAACTCATAAAGCTGCAACGTGGTTATTAGCACCGCAAGCACCAAAAATCACCCCTCCAGCTGAAATTGTAAGACGTTGGGCGATTTATGCTGAACGCCATAATACGACTGCAGGAGGCGTTAAATAATGAGTGAAAAAAGAAAAGTACTTTTAGATGTTAAAGGACTAAAACAATATTTTAACGTTGGACGCCCTGACGAAGTTAGAGCTGTTGACGATATCAGTTTCCATATCTACGAAGGTGAGACGTTCGGTTTAGTTGGAGAATCTGGTAGTGGTAAATCAACAACTGGTCGTAGTGTGATTCGTTTATACGATCCAACGGATGGCGAAATCGTTTTTAACGGTGACGATATCAGTAAAATTCGTTCGAAGACAGCGATGCAAGCATTTCGTCGTGAAGTTCAAATGATCTTCCAAGATCCGTATGCTTCATTGAACCCAAGAATGAAAGTTAACGATATTATTGCTGAGGGAATCGACATCAACCATTTAGCTAAAGATACAGCTGAACGTGAAGCAAAAGTCAACGAGTTGTTAAAAGTCGTTGGGCTTGACCCGAGTCATGGCACACGTTATCCACATGAATTTTCAGGTGGTCAGCGTCAACGTATCGGGATTGCTAGAGCGTTGGCTGTTGATCCACGCTTTATCATTTGTGACGAGCCAATTTCTGCGTTGGATGTGTCGATCCAAGCACAAGTTGTCAATTTATTACAAGACTTACAAAAAGATGCTGGGTTGACGTATTTGTTTATTGCCCATGATTTATCAATGGTAAAACATATCAGTGACCGTATCGGTGTTATGCATAGTGGTAAATTATTGGAAATGGGTTCTAGTGATGATGTATATAACTTTGGTGTACATCCGTATACTGAAAGTTTACTGTCAGCTATTCCACTACCAGACCCAGATTATGAACGTACACGTAAACGTATTGTGTATAAACCACAACCAGAAGATAACAAAGAACGTAAACTAAGAGAAATCACACCAGAGCATTATGTTTATTGCTCTGAAGATGAAGTCGAAGTGTATCGTAAAAAAATTGAAGAGAAAAAAGCTAAAGCAAATCACGAATAATCGTATTGAACAAGAAAGACTAGCTAAGAAAAGAATTCTTTTTCTTAGCTAGAATTTTTAAACCTAAGATGAATGAATCATTTTTCTTTGTGACACAATCATTTTAAAGTAGCTTTAGGGGCTGGCTTCTCGAAAAAAAATAACCTAAGAGTGAGACGAAAAGTGTCACAATCTTAGCTTCCTATTTTTCAGTCGAAGGTGAACAAGCTCATTCAGCTTTTATTGGTAGGGTGGTATTCTAATGAAGGTATTAAAGGCGTATAAATATAGACTTTACCCTACGTTACTACAAGAAGAATTCATCAAAAAAACATTTTCTTGTGTTCGACTTGTGCATAATCTTTTATTACAGGAAAGAATTCAGCTTTATAAGGAGTTGAAGAAAAATCCTGATTTAAAAGTAAAGTTACCCACTCCTGCTCATTATAAAAAAGAGCATCCTTGTTTAAGGGAAGTGGATAGTTTAGCATTATCAAATGCGCAGGTTTACTTGGATCGAGCATTTAAAAAATTTCATAGAGAGAAATCAGTGGGATTTCCTAAGCTAAAACAAAAGAAGAACGCTGTCAGATCTTACACAACGAACAATCAAAATGGAACGATTAAAATTATTGACGATAAATATTTGAAAGTGCCTAAATTGAAGTCGTTGATTAAAATGAGAATGCATCGTCCAGTAATAGGGAAAATAAAATCAGCAACAATTTCTTTGACCCCTAGCAATAAGTATTTTGTTTCTATTCTTTGTGAAGAGGAGATTCCTAGAATTGATAAGACGTATTCAGCAATCGGGATAACATTAGGAGCTTCGGAATTTGTTGTATTATCTAATGGTAGACGTATCGATAATGATAAATTTACGAAAGAATTTGAACAGCGGATCACTAGAGAAGAAAGAAAACTAAAACGGCGAAAAGAAATTGCTAAATTAAAAGGAACAGAATTATCTCGGCAAAAAAATTATCAAAAGCAAAAGCTAAAAGTAGCGAAAATGCGAGAAAAGTTAACGAATCAACGAATCGATTTTCTGAACAAAATCACAACAGAAATTGTTAAGAAATATGATTTGATCTGTATTGAAGACATTCAGCAAGCAGATTTTTTCAGAAATTCTAAATTACAACGTGGATTTTCAGATGTTTCGTGGGCGTTATTTGTCTCAAAACTCGAATATAAAGCAACATGGTATAATAAAAGGATGATCAAAGTTTCAGCATGCGGGAAATGTTCGGAACATTCAGATAATAATCCGGTGAGTCAGATATTTATGCAAGATATCGATGAGAAAACAGGACGGCATGATCCTGAGACGGCTGCTAGTATTCAAGTGTTGATGCAAGGATTAAAGGAAATAATGACTTATTAAAAAAGTAAAAAACTGTAGGGACTACAGGGCTAGCCTAGGGTATATAAGATAGATATAACGTTTAGTCGATTATTTATCTTTTTCTAGGAAATTTCTAACTTCATAGAAATAGTTCACTAATTATAAGTGTATGGAAAATAAAAACTCGAACTTTATTCTCTTTGTTTTGACAAGCATTTGTTTGAACAAAATAGAATAAAGTTTTTTTACGCTATGGGCTAAAAAGTATAGTACAATATTAAGTAAGAAAAGATATGAAAAAGAGGGAAGTTATGAACCACTACAAAGCACTTGTTTTTTTTGATTTAGATGGAACATTATTGGATGCTGATTCTGAAATTTCTAAAGAAAATCACCAAGCTATCTTAACATTAAAGAAAAACGATATCTTGCCTTTGATTGCAAGCGGTCGTTCTCCAAAGGAAATCAACCAAATCACAAAAGGAACACCAATTGATTCTTTTGTAAGCTTAAACGGACAGTATAATGTTGTTGAAAATAAGGTTGTCTCCAAACATGTAATACCTTTGAAGCTGATTAAAGAATTAATGCGATTTTCTGAATCATTCGGTCATTCCTTGGCCTGTTATACAGAAACTGAATATGCTACACATTATTTGACTGAAAGTATGGAAAAATTATATCAATTGGATCATGCACCATTACCACAGATTGCACCAGACTTTTATAAGGAACATGAAATCTATATGCTTTATCTTTTTTCAGAGGAAGTCGCCAAAGATGTATTATATCAAGAAAAATTCTCCGATATATTCACCTTTTTCAGAGATAGTCCTTATTCCTTGGCGGTCGTGTTAAAAGGGCAGTCAAAAAAAGCTGGTATCAAAGAAGTGATCAAAACATTGGATTTAGACGGTGTCCCAACCTATGCATTTGGAGATGGAAATAATGATATAGGGATGTTTGAAGCCGTGGATACGGCCATTGCGATGGATAATGCTTCGGCACATGTAAAAAGTCACGCTGATTACATTACCAAGTCTCATATAAAGGATGGTATTCGTTTGGGATTAAAACAGTTTAAATTATTAGACTGAAAGGAAGTAAAATAATGACAGTGAAAATGATTGCAGTAGACATGGATGGAACGTTTTTGAATAGTCAACAAGAGTACGACCGAGAAAAATTTAGTCAATTATATCAAAGAATGAAACAACAAAAGGTTCGTTTTGTGATAGCTAGTGGCAATCAATACTATCAACTAAAATCATTTTTTCCAGAAGTAGAGAACGAATTGGCGTTTGTAGCTGAAAATGGCGCATATGTTATTAGTGAGGGTGCAGAACTATTCACGGGTGAAATCGATCCAGAGCTAGTTCATGACGTGCTGACTATTTTAGCGGCGTTCACAGAAGGGCATACGATTCTTTGTGGAAAAAACAGCGCTTATGTTGCTGAAAATGAACCTGAGTCCTTTATTGAACATGGTCGGAAATACTATCATCGCTTAAAAAAAGTGCCTAATCTATTTGAGGTAAAAGAGGACACTTTGTTTAAATTCGCTTTGAGTTTTCCTGTAGAACAAGTATCAGAAGTTCTTGAACAGTTACATGATACATTAGGAGAGAAAGTGATTCCTATTTCTAGCGGGCATGGTGATGTCGATTTGATCATTCCGGGCATCCATAAAGCACATGGGTTGATGAAGCTACAAGAAGTTTGGGGCATAAAAAATCACGAAGTTGCCGCTTTTGGCGATAGCGGTAATGATCTGGAAATGTTGAAGCATGCCGGATTTAGCTATGCGATGAGTAATGGACAACCAAAAGTCAAAGCTGTCGCTAAAGAAATCATTTTATCCAATGACGAAAATGGTGTATTGACTAAAATAGAAGAATTACTTGGAAATTAGAGTGTAAAAGATTAAGACAGAAGTCTACTTTTCAATCCTCAAAGGTTTCTGTCTTAATTAGAAAAAAGAATTGACAAGGTTTTGAAAATATCGTATACTATTAGAGTTGAGAAATGAAAGCAGAAGCACCCGCTTCTCGCCTTAGCTGACAGTGTCACTGGGCTGGATATAGGATTGTTTATATCAATCGATATAAGTCCGAAAATCGCGGGATCTGTATACAGAGCCTGTTTTTTATTGTATTTTTTAGAATAACAGACTCTTGGAAAAAGAGTTTCAGTATTGATTTTCTCTTAATAAACTTGGAGGTGAATGACCATAGCAAAGGATATGATGGTGAACGACGGCATTCGTGCACGCGAGTTACGTTTGATCGGACAAGATGGCGAACAATTAGGGGTAAAAACAAAAGTGGAAGCATTACAAATTGCTGAAACAGCTAATCTAGATTTAGTTCTAGTAGCACCTACTGCAAAACCGCCTGTTGCGCGAATTATGGATTACGGTAAATTCCGTTTCGAAACGCAAAAGAAAGAGCGTGAAGCTCGTAAGAAACAAAAAGTGATCAACGTAAAAGAAGTTCGTTTAAGTCCAACAATTGACGTAAATGACTTCAATACAAAACTTCGTAATGCACGTAAATTCATAGAAAAAGGCGACAAAGTAAAAGCGTCGATCCGTTTCAAAGGCCGTGCCATTACCCACAAAGAAATTGGTCAGAAAGTTCTTGATCGCTTAGCGGAAGAAACTGCAGACATTGCTACAGTGGAACAAAAAGCGAAAATGGACGGACGCAGCATGTTCCTAACGCTGGCACCGAAGAATGAAAATTAAGCTAATAAGCTGATAACTAGTTAATCAAATTTTTTTAGGATGCTAGTTCAACTTTTTCAACTAATTTAGTTGAACTGTATGCGAAATGAAAATGTAGGAGGAAAATTAGTCATGCCAAAACAAAAAACACACCGCGGATCAGCAAAACGTTTCAAACGTACTGGTAACGGCGGGTTAAAAAGATTCCGTGCGTTTACAAGTCACCGTTTCCACGGTAAAACAAAAAAACAACGTCGTCAATTGCGTAAAGCAGGAATGGTTTCATCAGGCGATTTCAAACGTATTCGTCAACAATTAGCAAGAATGAAGTAAAAAAAGCGTAGGGGACTCAATCAGGCATCGAGTAAATTAGGAAATTTTTTTAAAGATGCTTTTTATCTTTAAAAAGAATTTATCTATTTATCGAGAGGCCTAGTCCACGAAGCTAGATTAGTGAAAAAGCTTGCTGAATTTGAGAAAGTTGAAATAATTCATGCAACAACTTAGCAATTAAAATAACTCATAGAGATAACAGATATTTAGGAGGAATTAACCATGGCACGTGTTAAAGGTGGCGTAGTAAGCCGTAAACGTCGTAAAAAGATCCTTAAGTTAGCGAAAGGCTATTACGGATCAAAACATACTTTATTTAGAACAGCAAAAGAACAAGTAATGAAATCTTATAGTTATGCATACAGAGATCGTCGTCAAAAGAAACGTGATTTCCGTAAATTATGGATCGCTCGTATCAATGCAGCGGCTCGTATGAATGGCTTGAGCTATTCTAAATTAATGCACGGTTTGAAATTGGCAGAGATTGATATCAACCGCAAAATGTTAGCTGAATTAGCAGTGAATGATGCAGCAGCATTTACAGCATTAGCTGAACAAGCTAAAGGTGCTTTAGCTAAATAATGACTGAATAAAAGTGTTCCTTTCGTATGAAAGGGGCATTTTTTTTAATAGAAAGTTATGATTTATTATTTTGATTATTTTTTACATTTTTATTCTACTAAATGCTATAATTATTTTGATTAATCCAAAAATAATAAATAGAAAGCAGGTTTTTAAGTGAAAAAGAAGATGTTTGTGGTAGTTGTTCTTATTTTGGGTGTTTTATTTTCATTTGGGGTGAAAACAGAAGCAGCCTCAATCAATGATCTAAGATTTGGTTCGCATGTTCAAGATTATGGTGATACTGGTTTTAGTAGAGATAAACGTTTGAGAACAATAAGTGAGATGGGGCCATATGGAACAGGAAGTGGTTCTACTCGAGAATCTAAAAGAATGGAAGCGATGTTCATTCGAGGAACAAGTGACATCATGATCAACACACATATTGAAAATATTGGTTGGTTATCTGAAAAATTGACGGCAAAAGAGAAGAGTGCAGGTATTTCTAAACGTACTATCAAAGGCCGTAATACAACGATTTACTACCAAACAGGCCGTGGTGGGACTGCAGGAGGTGCATTGAGAGTAGAAGCAGTAGAGTTTACCTTGAAAGGTAGCATGGCGCAACAATACGATATGTATTATTGTGTTCACGCACAAGATTATGGTTGGTTAGGTTGGTCAAGAGCTAAAATAAAAACGGAAGACAGTAAATCAACAGCACATAAAGCAGGGACAGCGGGTGTTGCAAAGCGCCTTGAAGCCTACAAAGTCGTACTTGTACCAAAAGGCTCACCAGCTCCACGAAACTTTAGTGGACAGAAGAACTATCAATATGTAGCAAAAGACTCATTAGGTCGAGTTTATGCTTATAAAGACGGTAAGCGAGTCGCTAAATAACTGAATTAACTATTACATCCAAGCTCGTTTTACTCTGTAACTGTAGTCTGGTAAGATAAAAGTGGTATAAAGAAGGTTTTTATAAAAGGAGAGTAATGCGATGGTGTATGTAAAAAATTTTTTTATTTTAGTTGGTTTATTTCTAGTAAGTCAAATTAGTATGATGGCATTTGGTATAGCCAAAGAACTTTCCCAAGGAATGGGAGAGACAAATTTGTCTTTGGTTGCATCGATTATGCTGATAATTATAGTTATTGGCAATATCTGGGTGTTGATATTTTTAGGAAAGAAACTGGGTTTTTTTAACTTGAAATTGGATTTTTTCACTAAGAGAAATGTTGGAATTATTTTAGGTGGTTTTATTTTAGCTCGAGTAATCGCTATTGGAGGAACCTTTTTATTAAATACTCAGGGAACAGAATCAACAGCAAATGATGCAGCGATTCAGACTATGTTTTCAGGAGAAAATCCTTTATTGATTATATTATTGATTGGAATCTCAGCACCTATTATGGAAGAAATTGTTTTTAGAGGTGGAATTATTGGGTTTTGGTTAGGGAAATTTCCAATACTTGGTATTGCAGTGAGTTCTATTTTATTCGGTTTAATGCATGGTCCTACGAATTTGATTAGTTTTTTATTGTACGGTTTGGTAGGTTTGATTCTTTCTGTGGCTTATTACAAAACACAACGTTTAGAGATCAGTATATCTATCCACTTTTTAAATAACATAATTGCCGCAATCGCGATGGCTTTTGGGTTGATTTAGTATAACAGAATAAATAAAAAAGGGTTCGGGACAAAAGTAAACATCATTTTGATGTGCACCCTAAATGCGAATAAACGGTTTGAGCAGAAGGAATCCCTTCTTATTTCTCGGGATTAAACGCTTCTGTCTAAGCCTCTTTTTTAGAGTGTGGGACAAGATAGTAAAAGAATCATGATCAAACTATTGCGACTATAGTTTCATTTTTCATCTAGACTTTTTACTATGATTCTTGCGGAAAAAGAGGCTAAGTAACTGATATGCGTGCGTTTATTCCAGATTTAGATTTTTACATCATCGAGAAAAAATGTTATATTATTCTTATAATCAAATAGTTGTAGGAATCTTTAAAGAGAGTGATGCAACTGCATTATATTGTTTAACCTTATAGGCTAGCGCGTTTCGAGAAAAAGATAAAATTTGACAAAGTACTACATTCTGATTTTACTACTTTTCAGTCGGAGCAAGTCTGGCTTGGTACGCTTTTAAATTTAGGAGGAAAAAAATGAAAGAGGAACAGAGATTTGGAATCATGAAGAAATATGTCAATTGGGTATTGGATGTTGTTCTAGGAGTACTTGCCCTACTTATTTTGATTTTCATGATTCGTCAATTGATTGATATTGGAACATTTATCAACAAACCTATGACACCTAAAAACTTATCGATCGTGATGCAAGAAGTTGTGGCATTTTTCATGTTATTTGAGTTTATTATGATGGTGATCCGCTATATTCAAGAAGGACATCATATTCCGATCAGATATTTGATTTTAATTTGTATTACGGCCATTTTAAGACAGTTAATGGTATTACATGGCGATGCAGTTCAAACTTTATTATTATCTGTATCGATTTTGTCACTCGTTATTGTATTGTTTGTACTTAATTTAAGTGGCAATAAATCCTATGTTGGGTTTAAGCCTCATGCAAATGAGAGTCAAAAAACAGAGAACTAAAAGTAGAAAAGGTCACTCAATGAAATGTTGAGTGACTTTTTCTACTTTTAAATTAAATTCTTAATAAAGAAATCAAGACGATAGCCAAAAACACTTGAATAACACCAACTGATAATCCATAAATCAAGAATCGTTTCCCTTCTTTGAAGAATTTTTGGAAATCCAAACGCAAACCTATAGCGGCTAGAGCAGTGATTTCAAACCAACCGCTAAAGAAATGAGCTGTTGCACTAAATTGTGTGGGCAAATGAACTAAACTATTGAATATACAAAATAAAACAAATCCTACAACGTACCATGGTAAAGCAGATTTTTTTTGCTTAGGCGTTGTTTCTATTGTGGCAGAAGACTCAGATTTTTGTTGTTTAAATCTACCGAACCAGTAAACAACGACTACTAGCATCATAATACGCATGATTTTAAAGAGCATAGCAAGCTCTACAACTTGTCCATTGACCATGCTGGCACTTGCTACAACCTGTCCTACAGACTGTAAGATACCACCAATCAAGGCGCTTTTAGTTAAAATATCACTACCATAAATAAGCGAGCCAATAATTGGTAACAGCAACATCAAGATTGTTCCTAGCAAATTGACCAATGTAATGATCTGGCCTTTTTCTTCTTCTTTTGCATGAATAGCAGGGGTAATCGAAGCAATTGCAGATGAGCCACAGACCGCATTTCCACCAGCCATCAATAAGGACATATTATCTGAAAACTGCATCTTTTTACCAAGTAGATAAGAAGCAACAATCGTTATACTCATTTGTAAAAGAACAAAAAGAGCGCCAGAAATACCTATTTGAGCAATAGTTTGAAAAGTAACAGTTGCACCTAATAACACAACTGAAAATTCTAATAGCTTACCTTCTGCTATTTTTGTTCCTTTTTCCAAAACAGGCTGTTTCAAAAAAGTATTTCCTAGCAAAATCCCTAATAAAATTGCAATCGTCGCAGCACCTAAAGTTGGCAACCAAATTGCTGAAATTTTACTAATAACTGCCACAACAAAAGCTGTAACTAGTCCAGGGAAAATGGCGATACTTTTTGTTAAATAAGAATCTTTTTTATTGTTATTTTCCACTAAATCATTCATCTTCTTTCTTTGTCTATCTATAAATCCAGTATAACGAAAAAATTTGCATTTGAGAAATAAATAGTTAAAATGATATCTATAATAAAAACAAATGGAAAGGGTCTCTATGTTTAAATTACTGAAAACGTTTCGTGCTGTGTATGAAACAAAAAATTTTTCAAAAGCAGCAGAACGGCTATTTATTTCTCAACCAGCTGTTTCTAACCAGATTAAACAGTTAGAAGAAGAATTGGACATTCAGCTATTTGATCGAAATGGACGGCAAGAAATTAGTACCACAAAACAAGCGGATATTTTGTACCATCATTTGCTTAATTTATCAGATGACTGGGAAGATACGCTACAAGCGTTAGGCACACAAGCGACTCCTAGAGAAACGTGTAAGATCGTTGCTTCGAATACCTTTGCGGTTTATTATTTGCCAGAATTGATGGCACAGTTGATACCAGAATTTCCCCATGTCTCATTTGTTTTAGAAATGGAAAATTCAGAAGAAGTATTAGATAAAATCGAGAAGCACCAAGCTCATTTTGGCTTCATAGAGAAGCCGTTAATAACTGGAACAATCATCCGTGAAGAGATTTTAGCTGATGAATTGGTTCACGCGGGTGATTCTTCTGAAGCATTATGGTTGGTTCGAGAAAAAAATTCCGGTGTTTTTCATTATACTGAACGCTATTTTTTAGAACATAATATAACGCCTCAAACAATGATCGTGAAAAATAATGAAATGATTGTCAGATGTTTAGAGAGAGGAGTCGGACAATCGATTCTCTCAAAAAGAGCGTTAACGGAAAAGATAAAGTGGCATTCTTTAAGCCAAGAGTATCAGAGAATTTTCTATTTTATAAAAGGTCAACATATCGAATCTATTCAGTTGCGTGAAATCGACTTGTTTATTACTAGCTATTATCGAAAAAAGTAAAGGACAAAATAGTAAAATAGTTAGATAATTACTAAAATATTATTATTTATGCGAATAAAATAAACGTTTTAATGGAAAAAAGAAGGTTCCTTGTGCTATCTTAAGGAGAGTTATTCAATGGTGAAAATGAACGAATGAAGCATTTTCTAGGCTAAGATTATTGAAATGCTTATAAGATAGGAGGAAATAAGGTGGATTCATTTATATGGAACATTCAATTAAAGGAATATATTGCAAAAGTAGATCAAACAATCGATATCGATCAAGAATTTATCAATTATTATCATAGTTTAGCGACAGAAGCAAATCAACTAGTTGAGACAATAAATGCTGCAACATTGGCTGCGACATTACCAAAATTGATGGCTATAGATGAGAAATGTACATTGGTCATTTTTTATATCTTTAACGGATATGCATTGGAAAATGATACAGCGCTTGATACAATCCAGTTAATTGAACAAGAATATAAGAAAACACATAGAGAAAAATATATTTTTGATATGCCCGAATACGAAACATGGTCTATTTCCCAAAGAATTATTTAATAGATAGGTGTATTTTTACATAGGATCTCGAAAAAGAGGAATAAGTGAACTATTGAGGTCTGTTATGAAAACAGCACGACTATGAAACGATTGTAGTTGTGCTTTTTTTCTGTTGTTCCTTGTTTTAAATCTTTATTTTCAGTAATACCGCATGATACAATAAAATAGTCACTATAGAAGTATTACTCAAAGGAAATTTTGAAGAAAGTAGAGGAAAAATTGTGATGAAATCCATGGATTATCTATCAAGTATTGTCCAAGAAATCAGTGATATTCCTTTAAAAGATTTCAAAATGGAAGAACAAAATAAAGAATATGAAGGGGCGACATTCGTCTTGGGAAATCAATCATTTCGAAGTAGAATGGCAAAATTGACGCCCAAAAAGCAGGGATATTTTGTCGTATTTTGGGAAAAAGACGAAGCAAATAAAAATAAATCGTATGATTTTGTTTCTGCACCCGATAAATTGATCATCACAATAGTTGATCAAGACAAACGAGGACAATTTGTATTTCCAAAAGAGATGTTAGCAGAGAAAAGGATCTTGAGGAACGGAGAACACAAAGGCAAGATGGCATTACGCGTCTATCCTGATTGGGTAACAGGATTGAGCAAAACAGCCACGAGGACGCAACGATGGCAAAGTCCATTCTTTATTGATCTAACGACCACGCACGACTTGAAACGGCTGGAAAAGTTATATTTAGATTAGAGCCTGAGAAATGAGAAGGGAGCAAACGTTTGATTACAATCAATGTATTTTTGCAAGTAAAACCAGAAAAAAGAACGGATTATTTAGCTTTTATAGCTGAACTCGTCAAGGCATCACAACAAGATGAAGGCTGTTTATTTTACAACCATTTTGAAAAGGTGGATCACCCAAATCAATTTATTATTGTAGAAAATTGGCAAGATACGTCTGCAGTAGAAAAACACAATGAAACACCGCATTTGAAAAAATTCTTAAAAGAAGCAGCATTTTATTTAGAAAAAGAAGCGATAATAAAAGTGAGTCAATCAGGATAGCTAAAATAAAAAAACTGAAAATAAGCAATAACGCTTATTTTCAGCTCTAATAGTCATCAATAAAGAAAATACAAACAATGATATTCATATAAAAGGAAGTATTGAAAAAGGTTACGTTAGTTTTTAATCATTGTTTTTTCTTAAAGAATACTTGGGAGTAGTAATTTGACTATTATTTTTAAGAATCGTTGTTTACTCTTTAAATCATCCAGGAGAATGGGTAAAGGCTGGTTGGGATCAGCGTTCAATTTTAGTCAATGGTTGGTTGACTATTAAATATTATGATCTAAAAAGTAAACAAACGGTTCTTTTAGATAGAAACGAATACACAAAAAAATGGCGTCGGACACATATCCAACGCCATTGTAAGCTCGATAAATAAGCATAAACATCTCCATAGCAGAAAAAACTAGCATAAACCTCTAGAAATTTCTGTCAAAATTGAGTAAAATGGAAGATGTCAATGTATAAATATTGGCTTAAGCAACTTGATTGGTCAGGTGTTCACTGACTATTCAGGGCTTCATGATTTAGTTGGTAGCTAAATTGTGAAGTGCTTTTTTTTATCCTATTCGTTTCTATCTAAGTTCCATTTTATAGGAAAACCCTTTTAGGGTCAATAAAGGGTTTGAAAAAAATTACATGAGTAACCAAATTATTGCTTTTTATGGTGTAAAATATCTCTTTCACTAAGTGTATTCTAATAACCTAAGTTCATTTTACGCTAAATAGACAATATAAATGAATTACATTTAACCGATTCAAAATAATGATTGTATAAATTTTAAGGCTCTATCGAGAGTTTGAAGAATCATTGATTGCTTGATTCGGATTAGCAGGATACTTTAACGCATTTTTTTTCATTTTTTCACGGATAATTTGTGGTACATCTAATTCTAAATCAGAAGCCAACATGAGTGAGTAAATAAGCACATCAGCTAATTCTTCTTGGATATTTTCGAAAGTTGCCGCAACAGCTTCTTCGCTAGAACACCATTGGAAGTTCTCTAACAACTCAGATGCTTCTAAGGAAATGGAAATCGCCAAGCTTTTTGGTGTGTTATAAGGGCGCCAATTCCGTTCATCTCGAAATGCATTAATTTCTGTAATTAAATCGTTCATGTGTATTCTCCTAACATCTTTATTTCTCGTTTATTCTACCATAGAAATAATTTTTGATGTTTGACGGTTATAAAGAAACAGTTCTTTTCTTTAAAAAATACTTCGATTGACGTAAAATGAAAGGGAATAGAAAAATACGGCAATCATGGCGAGGATAAAAAATGTTGATTGAACTGATTATAGTACTGACCGTTTTTACCTATGGCAGTAATTTTATTTTATATCTGATTCTTAGAACAAAAGAAAAAATTCAAGGAATCGAAAAACTCTCGATCTTTTTTGGAGTAAATATGACGATTTTACTTTTAGATGGGGTCTTTTTATTTGTTGGTAAAACAATTGCAAATAATAGCGTGGCTGTTTTGGAGTAAGCTTTGAAAGAGTGAAGAGAGAATTTAGCATTGGTTTGTTCTTTTTTAATGAAAACTCGGCTAAAAGTCCTATATGAATGACTCAGAATTTTTGATAAGGTACAATAGAAAGAAACAAGTGGAGGGTAAATGATGGCAAAAATCATGATTATAGAAGATGAAACAACGATTCGCCAGTTGATTAGCGAAGAGTTGCAAAAGTGGCAATTCGATACATTTGGGACGACAGACTTTAATAATGTTTTAGAAGATTTTCAGCGTGAAGATCCTCAATTGGTATTATTGGACATTAATCTTCCCGTTTTTGATGGCTACTATTGGTGTCAAAAAATCCGTGAAATTTCTAAAATTCCAATTATTTTTATTTCTAGTCGAAATACGAACATGGATATGATCATGGCAATGAATATGGGCGCAGATGATTTTGTCACCAAACCATTTCAAATCGATGTGTTGATTGCTAAAATCAATGCACTTTTACGCCGTTCATATAATTATTCTGAAGTAGGCAGTGAAATCATGTCTCATAATGGTATTACATTGAATGTTGATAATGGCAGTATGGAAATCAATGGCGAAGTGATTGATTTAAGTAAGAATGAATATCGACTGTTGTATATTTTGATCAAAAAACACGGGAAAATTTTAACGAGAGAGAAATTGTTGCGCGCCTTGTGGGAAGATGAGCGGTTCGTTGATGATAATACCTTGACTGTTAATATCAATCGTTTGAGGAAAAAAATTGAACAAGCAGGTCTTGAAGGATATATCGAGACAAAAGTGGGACAAGGCTACATCGTACCATAGAATAGGAGAAGAAAATGACAATTGGTAAGTATTTAAAGGATCATTGGCTTCTGTTGATTGGCTGGCTATTTTTTATTGGCGTGACGTGTTTTATTTTGTGGTTATCTCCAGATATGGTCGTGAATCCATCAGTAATTGGTTATTTGGTATTATTACAAGGTTTATTTTTACTCCTGTTTATGACAATCGATTATTCATTAAAAAAACGCTGGTGGTGTTCGTTGGATATTTCAAAACAGCCGCCTTCGTTGGAGCATTATTTAAGTGAAGCCTCAAAGTCAGAAGAAATATTAGTCCAAAACTACATTAATGGCTTGTTAGTGGAACATCAGCAAATCATGCAGCAAGCAATCAATAATCAACAGGACCAAAAAGATTATATCGACTCGTGGGTACATGAAATCAAGGTTCCTTTGGCTGCGGTTAATTTGATTTTACAATCGATCGAGGATGATGTTCCTGAAAAGAAATATTATTTAGTCGAAAATGAGTTAAGCAAAATCGATGAGTATGTGGAACAAGTTCTTTATTATGCTCGATTGGACAGTTTTTCTAGGGATTACTTGATTCAAGAATATTCATTAAAAGAAATCGTTCAATCGGTGATCCGGACACAGGGGAATTATTTTATTCAAAAGAATTTGCGTTTTTCAATAGAAGGAAATGACCAAATGATCCTGACGGATGCAAAGTGGGTTGCCTTTATTTTCAAACAATTAGTCAGCAATGCAATCAAATATACACCTGCTGGTGGGGAAATCGTCGTGACATTGTCGCGTACTAAAGATGGTGCGTGGTTATCATTAAAAGATACTGGAATTGGTATTCCAAAAGAAGATCAGCGCCGTATTTTTGACAAAGGTTTTACTGGAGAAAATGGTCGGACGAGTGAGCAACATTCAACTGGGTTAGGGTTATACTTGGCGAAAAGTTTAGCAGATAAGTTAGGTCATCATTTGATGATGGAATCAGTTGAAGGTGAAGGAACAACGATGAAGTTGTTGTTTCCGTTTTTGAGTTATTTTAATGAGAGAAGATAATAGGCGTGTTGAGAAATAATTGGTTTATTTCTCAACATTATTTTTTTTAATGAGAGAGACCCTATCGATTTTTTTCTGTATTATAGTTGGAGACCGGGACATCACTCTATGAGTTACGACCCAGCCTCAAGGAATCCGAATAAACGGTGAGAGCAGAAGCAACTCCTTCGTTCGTGAATTTCTTCTTATTTTTTGGAGTTAAACACGTCTGTCCTAACTTATTTTTTATAGGAGTATATCATGGAAATAATAGTGTCTTTGATCCCGCTATTTGCTTAGGGCAGTATTGGTCTTATAAGCGGTAAAATGGGGGTCATCCTCTTAACTTTAAGTAGAATCTATTTACTCGGTGAACGCAAGTCTAAAAAAGAAATGAGATCTGTCATAATTGGTTGCTTATTTGTTATTTTAGGTGGTATTCTTTTAGAGGATATGAAAGTGTAAATGTCCTATTTACGCTTATTTTTATGTAAAACTTTTGCACTTATTATGACTAGAAAATGGATTGATTTATTGGAGGAAAAGAAATGTCGATGTTTCGAAAAAAAGAGCTGACAGCCGTTTCAAGTGAGCCGAGTTCAATGAAAAAAGATTTAAAGACAATCGATTTGATCATGCTTGGGATCGGTGCCATTGTTGGAACAGGAATTTTTGTCGTGACAGGAGTTGCTGCTGAACAATATGCTGGACCTGCATTGTCACTTTCGTTTTTGGTAGCAGCAGGAGCAATTGTTTTATCAGGTTTATGTTATGCAGAGTTTGCTTCAAGAATTCCCGCAATTGGCGGTCCTTATGCGTATATGTATGTTGTATTTGGGGAGTTGGTCGCTTGGATGACGGGGTGGCTAGTGATTTGTGAATTCTTTCTAGCAGTTTCTTCAGTCGCTTCGGGTTGGTCTGGTTATGTACATGGCTTTTTGAATAGTCTTGGGATCAATGTGCCTAAAGCCTTAAGTGGCGCATACAATCCGGCGAAGGGTACGTATGTTGACTTGATTGCAATGTTGGTGCTTTTAGCTGTTATGTTCTGGGTTTCTTTAGAAACAAAAACGGCTTTACGTTTAAATAATGTGATGGTTTTTGTTAAGTTTGGTATCATTGCACTTTTTGTAGCTGTCGGTATTTTCTATGTGAAACCCAACAATTGGCAACCGTTTATGCCTTTTGGTTTTTCTGGAGTCGTCAGCGGTGCCGCGGTTGTTTTCTTTGCTTTTTTAGGGTTTGATGCAGTAAGTATGACAGCAGAAGAAGTTAAAAATCCACAAAAAGATATCCCTAGAGGAATTATTGGCTCGATTAGCATAGCCACCGTTTTATATGTGATTGTGACATTGATTTTAACGGGAATTGTCCCATTTGATGCATTAGGTGTGAAAGATCCAGTCGCCTTTGCTATGCGTTTTGTCCAACGTGACGGTGTGGCAGGAGTCATTTCTGTTGGCGCGATTCTAACACTTTTAACGGTGACAATCTCAATGATGTATAGTCTAGCAAGAATTATTTATGCAATCAGTAAAGATGGTTTATTGCCTAAATTTATGAGCAAGATCGATGAAAAAAATCGTACACCCAAAAATGCAACCTATGTAGCGGGCGTGTGTACAATGATTTTTGCGGGAGTCGTTCCGATGGAGCTATTGGCTGAGCTAACGAATATTGTGACGTTAATGTACTTGATCGTGATGGCGATGGGAATTATTCGTTTGAGAAAAGTAGCTGGAGATCCTAAACCAGGAGAATTTAAAATTCCGTTTGTTCCATTTGTTCCAATTTTATTGATCATCGTTAGTATTGGTTTGATGGTACAATTACAAGCAGCAACTTGGAAAGCTTTTGCAATAGCGCTGGTTTTAGGGTTTGTTATCTATTTTGCGTATGGGTATAAGCATAGTAATGAAGGGAAAATCAAAAATTAAACGTAAAATCAGTAATCGAAAGGATTGCTGATTTTTTTCTGTCTTTTTCCTGAATCAAGGATTTAGACTGTAAATCACGATTCGTTTCCAGTATAGTGATAGTAAATAGTGAAAAAGGAGAGGATCATACGCATGACCTATCGTATTGAACGGGATTCAATGGGAGAAATTCAAGTGCCGAAAATGGCACTTTGGGGAGCGCAAACCGAGCGCAGCCGCCAAAATTTTAATATAGGTATAGAAAAAATGCCGATAGCTCTTATTCATGCGCTAGCATTGGTAAAAAAGAATGCGGCTAAGGCAAATGAAGCAAGTGGAAAGTTGGATACGACAATTAGTCAAGCAATCCAACAAGCAGCAGATGCAATCATTAATGGTGAGGTAGATGAGCAATTTCCGCTATCTTTATGGCAGACTGGTAGTGGGACTCAAACAAATATGAATGTTAACGAAGTCATTGCTCATTTAGCGGCTAAAGCGGATGTGATGGTTCATCCTAATGATCATGTCAATATGTCCCAAAGTTCAAATGATGTTTTTCCAACAGCGATTCATGTAGCCGCTGTTCAGTTGATGGAACAGCAGTTATTCCCAGTGATGAAACAACTGATTCAAACATTAAAAAAACTGGAAAGCGAAAATGAAAAAATTGTAAAAATAGGAAGAACTCATTTACAAGATGCAACGCCGGTGACATTTTCTCAAGAAATCAGTGGTTGGCGTTCTGGTTTTGAACACAGTTACCAGATGCTAGATTTGACGTTATTTGAACTGAAACAATTGGCGCTTGGAGGCACAGCAGTGGGAACTGGGCTAAATGCATCAAAAGAATATATCGAACGATTTTTTAAGTCTTTGAATGAAGAGACAAATAATCAATTTATAGAAAATCCTAATAAATTTCATGGATTAGCAAGCAAAGATGCTGTTGTTTTTACATCAGGAGCATTAAAGGCGCTCGCAACTAATGCGATGAAAATGGCTAATGATATTCGCTGGATGGCGAGCGGACCAAGGAGTGGTTTAGGAGAAATCTCAATTCCTGCAAATGAACCGGGTAGTTCGATTATGCCAGGGAAAATCAATCCAACGCAATGTGAAGCCTTGACCATGATAACAATTCAAGTCATGGGAAATGATACAACGATTGGCATTGGTGCTTCACAAGGGAACTTTGAATTAAATGTCTATATGCCGGTAATAGCGTATAATTTGATTCAAAGTATTGAATTGCTAGCTGATGGATTGCGTTCGTTTGAGCAAAATTGCTTGGTGGGCATTAAAGCGAATCAGGAAAACATGACAGCATATGTGGAACAATCGTTGATGCTTGTAACAGCTTTAAATCCTCATATCGGTTATGATAATGGCGCAAAAATCGCTAAAAAAGCTTTTGAAGAAAATACAACGCTAAAACAGGCTGCTTTAACTTCTGGCTTAGTGACAGAAGAAGAATATAATCGTTGGGTCAAACTAGAACAGATGCTAGGAAAATAAATAACGTTCATTTGGAAAGGAATTGGAAAATTATGGTAGATATTTACGAAGAAGCATTAAAAGCACACGCTCAGTGGCGTGGGAAAATCGATATTCAGTCAAAAGTTGAGGTAAAAACGAAAAAGGATTTATCTTTAGCCTATACACCAGGTGTAGCTGAACCTTGTAGACAAATTCATAAAAATCCAAATTCGGTCTATGACTATACTTGGAAGGGCAATACGGTAGCCGTGGTGACGGATGGTACAGCAGTTCTTGGGTTAGGGGATATAGGGCCTAAGGCAGCTTTACCTGTTATGGAAGGCAAAGCATTATTATTCAAAGAATTTGCAGGAATTGATGCAATTCCGATTTGTTTAGATACGAAAGAGCCGAAAGAAATCATCAACATCATCAAAGCAATGGCACCAACCTTTGGCGGGATCAACCTGGAAGATATTTCTGCTCCTCGCTGTGTAGAAATCGAACGTACGTTAATAGAGGAACTAGATATTCCAGTCTTTCATGACGATCAGCATGGCACCGCAATCGTAACGATTGCAGCATTGATTAATGCATTGAAAATTGTAAATAAAAAAGTCGATGAAATCAAAGTTGTTGTATCTGGAACCGGTGCTGCTGGCAGTGCAATCATAAAAATGTTGCATCATTTTGGAGTAAAAAAGATTATTGCGTTCAATATTGATGGCGCATTGTCTAAGACAATGGATAGACCAATGAATTTTTTAGAAAAAGAAATGGTAGAAATCACGAATCATGAAAACTTCAATGGTTCTTTAGAAGAGGCGATGGCAGGAGCAGATGTTTTTATTGGTGTTTCCGCACCTAAATTGGTTTCAAAAGAAATGGTTGCTTCAATGAATAGGGGAGCTATCGTATTTCCAATGGCTAATCCAGAATCAGAAATTGCCTATCAAGACGCAATTGATGCTGGAGCGGCTGTCGTCGGAACGGGCCGTTCAGATCATCCGAATCAAATCAATAATGTTTTAGCTTTTCCTGGTTTGTTTAAAGGAGCCTTTGTAGCAAATGCAACAAAAATCACTGAAAATATGAAGTTAGCAGCACAAAAGCAATTGCCGAAATCATTCCAGACTCAGAGCTTACGAGTGAGTATATTATTCCATCATCTTTCAACAAAGAGTTAGTGGATGTTATTATTCGAGAAGTCGCTGAAGCTGCTATACAAGATGGTGTTATATGAGCTTAAACAAAAAGGCAATTCGAAGTTTCCATCAGTTTTTTTAAGGTGAAGCTGGTGGAACTTTTTTTATATAGAGAAAATAAAAGGATTTCTAGTTCAATAAAGCCAAATGTGGTATACTACTTAGGAGTAAATTCAAGAGAATGCTAGAAGGAGGATGTTTCTACATGTCAGAAAAAGAAACATTTTATATCACCACCCCGATTTATTATCCAAGCGGACAACTACATATTGGCAATTCATATACAACAATTGCCTGCGATGCGATGGCCCGATACAAACGCTTGATGGGCTATGACGTATTTTACTTAACAGGTGTGGATGAGCATGGACAAAAAATTGAAAATAAAGCCTCGGAATTAGGTGTTACACCAAAAGAATACGTCGATAAAATGGCGGCAGATGTTCAAAAGCTATGGAAAACACTTGATATCAGCTACGATAAATTCATCCGTACAACAGATGATTACCATAAAAAAGCGGTTCAACAAATTTTTGATCGTTTATTAGAGCAAGGTGATATCTATCTTGGCGAATACGAAGGTTGGTATTCGGTTTCAGATGAAGAATACTTTACTGAAACACAATTAGCAGAAGTCTATCGTGATGAAGATGGTAAAGTAATCGGTGGGAAAGCACCGAGCGGACATGAGGTAGAATTAGTTAAAGAGGAATCCTATTTCTTCCGTATGAGTAAATATGCGGATCGTTTATTAGCGTATTACAATGAACATCCAGAATTTATTCAACCTGAATCACGTAAAAATGAAATGATCAACAACTTCATCAAACCAGGTTTAGAAGACTTAGCGGTGTCACGTACGACATTTTCATGGGGGATTCCTTTATCCAATGATCCAAAACATGTAGTTTACGTTTGGATCGATGCGTTGTCAAATTATATCACCGCATTAGGTTATGGCTCCGATGATGACAGCTTATTTAAAAAATATTGGCCAGCAGATGTCCATATGGTCGGAAAAGAAATTGTCCGTTTCCATACGATTTATTGGCCTATTATGTTGATGGCCTTAGATTTACCATTACCTAAGAAAATTTTCGGTCACGGCTGGTTATTGATGAAGGACGGTAAAATGTCTAAATCTAAAGGCAATGTCGTGTATCCAGAAATCTTAGTGGATCGTTACGGCCTAGATGCATTACGTTATTATTTATTGCGCGCGATTCCTTTTGGTAGTGATGGTGTCTTTACACCAGAAGATTTCGTTTCACGTTTGAATTATGATTTGGCGAATGATTTAGGAAATTTATTAAACCGTACGATTGCTATGATCAATAAATATTGTGGTGGGCATGTCCCAGCGTATGCCTCAAAAGTTACGCCATTTGACAGTGAGTTATCTACAACTGCGGCGAATGTGATTGGTAAATATCATGAAGCCATGGAAAAAATGGAATTTAATACAGCAATTGCTGAAGTTTGGACATTAGTTTCGCGTGCCAATAAATACATTGATGAAACACAACCTTGGGTTTTAGCGAAAGATGAAGAGAAGAAAAATGAATTGGATAGCGTGATGGTTCATTTAGCTGAAAGCTTGCGCATCGTGGCTATTCTTTTACAGCCCGTCATGACGGAAACCCCAGCAAAAATCTTTGAACAATTAGGATTAGATCCTGAAACAATGAATATGGAAGCAATTCATTTTGGTGAATTTCCAACAGAAATCAAAGTGATCGCAAAAGGAACCCCGATTTTCCCGCGCTTGGAAATTGATACGGAAGTTCTTTACATTCAAAAGAAAATGACTCAAAATACTCAAACAACGACAGAAGAAATCAAATGGGATCCAGAAGAAACCGAACTTGTTTCAACAAAAGAAAAGGAAATCAAGTATGAAGATTTTGATAAAGTTGAGTTAAAAGTAGCTGAAGTCATTGATTGTAAAAAAGTCAAAGGCGCAGACAAATTATTGCAGTTCCGTTTAGATGCAGGAGATGGACAAGATCGTCAAATCCTCTCTGGTGTTGCAGAATTTTATCCAGATCCAAGTGCTTTGATTGGAAAAAAAGTCGTAATCGTAGCGAACTTAAAACCAAGAAAAATGCGAGGACAGATTAGTCAAGGTATGATTCTTTCCGCTGAATCGCCAGAAGGCAAACTGCAAATCGTTGATGCACCAAAAGAAATGCCAAATGGAGCAGTAATTGCGTAAAAAAGTTTAAATATAAACGGTCCACAGGCGGTATCCTTAGTCATAGGGATTACCAAAACTGTGGTCGTTTTTTTTCTGAAAAAAGAAATAAATGCACATAACTTTAAAAAATAATGAATCGATTATGTGAACAATTTGAAGAATATGATAATAAATTATATCAAAAAGATATCATTTATTGTATCATTATTTTGTACCAAAAAAATTGAGTAAGAAAATAAGGAGAATGTTTGATGAAAATGAAGAAGTACATGTTGGGGATCATTACAGGAGTCGTAATCTTTTTATTAGCAGCTTGTGGATCAGATCCAAGAAAAGAGTTTACCAAAGAGCTGTTTAATACCAAGAGCGATGCATACAACGCCGCGAGTTTTAAGATGAAAATGAAAGATTTGACATACGATGGTGATGATGGCGGAGCCTACGTAAAAATGATCGCCAGTCAGTTAAAAGATATGAGTATTGATGGAAAGTATGCGATCGATGATAAAAAAGATACGATGGAAATGGAAATCACAGCGAATCTATTTGGCGAAAAAATACCATTCCAATTTGTTGGGAACAAAGATAAATACTACATGTCTACTAGTTTTGTCTCGGGTATGCTAGATTTGGCAAATTCATTTAACTATCCAGTTGAGCTTAGCAAAAGTGAGTTGAACAAACTAAAGGGGAAATATATTGATATTGCTGAGGCTGGTGAGACGCTTACTTCAGGTGAACTGGATAAAAAAACAGACTCGCTTAAGAATAAGACCTTCACCAATGCAGAAAATTCTAAAATGGGTCGAGAAATGAAAAAACTGATCGAAAGCTTCGACAAAAAATCATTTAAAAAAGACAAAGATAGCGTGACACATACGTTTACAAAAAAAGAAATCATCCAAATGTTAGAAAAAATCGATGAAGTTGCAAAAGAAGATAAAGAGTACCAAAAATCAAGTGATGCAAAAGATGTGAAAGAGGCTATCAAGTCATTAAAAAATGATTTAGATAAATTGGACATTAAAGTCAGCATCAATCATAAGACTAAAGCGTTTGATATGGAAATGTCTATGGCAGCTGCTGATAAGGATGATGCTAAAATGAGTATTGTTATGACCGTTTCTGTTACTCCTCAAAAAAATGACCAAAACATCAAGATGCCAACTAAGAAGGAAGTCATCAGTCAAGATGAATTAAAGGATATTTTATCGACTATCACTGGTGTTGGCTCAGATGAATCTGACATGGATTCTGACTTAGATCTAGAGGATGATTCGATCAATTATGATGATTTGAAAGATAATCCGGAGATTCAAAAATTGATGGACGAAGAATTAAATGAAATGCTCAAACAAATTGAAGCCAATCCAGGCATTATAACAGAAGAAAATGCCAATGAATTGCGTGAAGGTGTGAAAGATATTTTCAACGAAGAGCAAATGAAAAAATTAAATGATGTGTTAGAGCAAGCTTTGAATGCTGGAACCGTTTAAAATAAAATTAGTAAATAACCATGGTGAAATTGCCCAAGGAAATTAGATTAAGTTACCATACAAAGGAGGCTGGGACAGAAGCGTTTAATCCCGAGAAATAAGAAGGGATTGCTTCTGCTCCCACCGATTATTCGCATTTAGGGTGTGATACAAAAGTGATTTTTACTTTTGTGTCACACCCTTTTTTGATGATAGACTACTAAAATCTTAATTTTTTATTTGATTTAATTCTGCGGAAACGAGTCGGTAAAAGCATGATCAATAGCGCATAAGGCACGCTGATGATCGACCAAGTCAAGGTTCGGCTCAAACTGTTGTTTTTGTACAACCAATTAAGTAAAAAATGTAGTCCTAATAGACTAAATGCAACAAACATCAAAACCAAATACTTCGGTTCATCTTTACTGATGGCTCGGAAGATTCCACCGATTAGAGGGACTAAATAAAAATAAGCACTCGTTAATGATATCCGCCAACTTTTTGCGATAGTTCCAAGATTTATCAAAAAAAATACAAGAGAAAGCACGAGGCCTAATGGTGGGAAAAACGCGATTAAAACTGAATAAATAGCGCCCCATAAAAGCATCAATGGTCCCTTCACAACAGCTGCGATAGCTATAAAAATTGCTATCAAAAGAAATTGTTGTGTCATCGTCCCATAAGCTAAGAGACCAAAGAGAATCAGTAATAACCAATGCCAAATGGTATTGACCTGAGGTTTCCGTTGAATTGATACGTTCTCTTGAATCGTTGATTTTAAAAAGTCAGATTCTTCAAAGAAATTTTTCAAAACACACACACTCCTATCAAATTGAAAATCAGACTGGAGATAAGTTTACTGCTGAATAGGTAAAAAAACATCGGGCTAAAGTCGGTATTTTAGCTCGATATTTTTAAGAATTCATTAAATAGCATGGATTGATTACTTAAACGAAAATAACTCAGAAATCTCCCCAATGTAAGGTAGAAAGATCTGCTTCATTCCCCGAGAAATCGCTGTATAAAGAGTTTTCTTCTCTCTGTCCGTTGTCCCATAATGAGCTGCTGAAGGATTATGAATGATCACATTATCAAATTCAAGCCCTTTCGCCATATCAATGGAAAGAACTTGTGTCTCAATAGCATTATTTTTTTGTAGAAGTTGTTGTTTCAATAAGGCTGCTTCAGCCGCTGTTTTGGTAATTACCACAGTATCTTCCACCGTTGCCAATGAATCCAAAATAGAACTAAGTGTATCTAGATAACTCGCTTCATCTTCACACGAAATAAATGTCGGTTTTTCGCCATCTTTTCGGATAGAAACAATCTTGAGTTTCTCATGATTTGTCACTAACGTTTGGAAGAGCTGTGTGATTTCTTTACTTGAACGATAGCTATTCAATAATTGATACGAGGTAACAGAACGATTGGAAGCAGATAATAACTCTTTCAAATCAATAAAACTGATTGAGGTATTAAAAATCGCCTGATTTTCATCTCCAGCTAAAGTAAAGTTCGCTTGTGGGAACAATTTAAGCAATAAAAGTACTTGTGCTTCAGTATAATCCTGTACTTCATCTACCAAAATAAACGCCATTTGTCGATTGGATAAATCTTCAATAAACTTATCTTTGAGCAGTAATAAAATCACCACTTCATCTGCAGTATAAGCTTTTGTCACTCGTTTGTAGGAATCGTGTTGATACGTTTGGTACAGTGCTTCAAAAAGTAACCAGTGATCAAACCACGCAAAATCAGCAATCGAATCCACTACTTTGCGGTATTTTTGTTGCAATCGTTGAAGAGCAAACTCCGCTAATTGTTCCTCATCTTCTTCGGTAAAAGTTGTGTCGAAATAGCGTAATTGTTCCGCTTCAGTCAAGTCTTGCATCTGATCGATCATTTGTTTAGATTTTGATTGCTTAATCAAATAACGATGCCACAAACTTGACAGTTTTTCTTTTGTTGCTGAAAGTCGATCTCTGATTGATAAATTTGTTGGGGTTTCTTGATAAAGACTAAAAATCAGTTCGGCAGAAAATATAGGTTTGCGTTTGAATACAATCGGCTGAAACAACGATTGTTGAATAAGAGATGCATCTTGGAAATCTTGAATGAATGACACAAATTTTTGTGACTGAAGGACTCTTTGTTGAGCATTGACCTCTTCATCTGTTATTCGTTTAAAGTAGTCTGATTCACTTTCAACCGGTGCTTTTTCACGAAAAGTAAATTTAAGAAATTGCAACAACGTCAAATTCAATGGATTACGCTCACCTAAATTCGGCAATACCTGAGAAATATAATCGATAAATGTTGAATTAGGAGAGAGCAGTAAAATATCGTCGGCAGTAATTTTGGTCCGATGATTATAAAGTAAATAAGCAATTCGTTGCATGATTGCAGAGGTTTTCCCACTGCCGGCAATGCCATTGACCAAAAGCAAGGGATGGCTTTCATCACGGATGATCTCATTTTGTTCTTGTTGAATCGTAGTCGTAATATCCTTCATATATTGAGAAGAATCCGCTTCAAGTGTATGAAGTAAAATATCATCCTGAATCGCAAGGCTGGTATCAAAAAAGTTGATCAAACGATCTTCCTCAAGAATCAATTGTCTTTTCAAATTTAAAATAACAGGAATTTCATTGTTGCTGACATGATAATTGCTGTCGCCTAAAACATTATTGTAAAAAAGAGAAGCAATCGGTGAACGCCAGTCGTAAATTCGTGATTCTCCATCCAAATTGGTAAAATCATTCATGCCGATATAAAAAACGTCACGATCCGCACCATCATCTAAAAAAGTCACATCGATTTTTCCAAAATAAGGGACTTGAAGTAGGCGTCCGACTTTTTCTAATTGTTTAGCCGCAGTTGCCTGCTGCAAATTCAATTGATCGATTTCTCTATTTTTCATTTCCATTACGGCAAATGTCTCTAAGTTATCAGAATAACTGTCGAAATTTAGTTTAGTATCACCGCTAAATTGGTCTAATACTGATTGTCCTGTCATATTAACATCATCAATAGCGGTTTGATAGACCTCTTTTGCTTGGGTCAATTCCTCGTAAACTTGGTGCAGATGCTGGGTTTCTTGTGTACGCTCGTTTGACATATTGGTTCCTCCTGACATAAATTGCCGTGACCGAATAGTATAAGCTATTTTATTGAATAAAGCAATTATATAAAGCTAATAATTTATCGGTGCTGTCCATTCAGATTTTAGTTAAAATGTGATAAAGTATAGAAGATAGAGGAGGGGTTTACGTGATTTTTGATTCTCATACCCATTTAAATGCAGAACAATTTAATGAAGATATTCCAGAAACCATTCAACATGCGAAAGAATTAGGTGTAACGGAGATGGCGGTGGTTGGTTTTGATACACCAACAATCGAAAAATCTTTAGAACTTAGTCAACAATATAAAGAAATCCAAAGTATTATTGGTTGGCATCCAACCGAAGCTGGCAGCTATACGCCAGAAATCGAAAAAAAACTGCAGCAATTGTTAACAACACCAAAAGTAGTAGCCCTTGGCGAAATCGGCTTAGATTATTATTGGATGGAAGATCCAAAAGAAGTACAAGATCGTGTGTTTCGTCGTCAAATCGCGATCGCTAAAGAGATGAATCTACCAATCAGTATCCATACAAGAGATGCGATGGAAGATACGTATAAGATTTTAAAAGAAGAAGATATTCGAGATATTGGTGGAATCATGCACAGTTTTAGTGGAGATCCTGAATGGATGGCAAAATTTTTAGAGATGGGGATGTATATATCTTTAAGTGGTGTTGTAACGTTCAAGAAAGCATTAGAAGTGCAAGAGGTCGCTAAAGCAGTTCCGTTAGATCGTTTATTAGTTGAAACAGATGCACCGTATTTAGCACCTGTACCCTATCGAGGCAAACGCAATGAACCAGGCTATACTCGTTATGTAGTGGAAAAAATCGCAGAACTGCGAGAAGTTTCCTTTGATGAAATAGCCAGACAAACAACAAATAATGCTCATCGTTTATTCAGGTTAGCCGAATGACGGACAAGTTAAGAATTGAAGAAATTATTGTCGTTGAAGGGAAAGACGATACGAGACGAATCCAAGAAGTTGTGGATGCAGATACGATCGAAACGATCGGTTCAGCAATCAATGAGGATATTTTAGAACAAATTGAACATGCACAAGAAACACGCGGTGTGATCATTTTCACTGATCCAGATTTTTCAGGTGAAAAAATTCGTAAAACAATCATGGAAGTTGTGCCTGATGCCAAGCATGCGTTTCTCTCTCGCCAGCTTGCTGCACCTAAAAAAAGAGGGAATAGTTTAGGGGTGGAACATGCTGATGATGAAGCAATTTTAGAAGCATTGGAAAAAATTGTGACACCTGTCAATGAAGCAGATGATTATCAAGAGATCCCTAGACAAACGCTGATCGAATATGGTTTAATAGCTGGGGCTCATGCGAAAGAACGTCGAGAAAAATTAGGAGACGAATTGCGCATTGGCTATACAAACAGTAAACAATTAACGAAACGCTTAAAAATGTTCCGTATCACAGAAAAAGAATTAATAGGCGTGATGAATAAAATAAACGTATTACCTAGTGAAAAATCGGAGGAATCAATTTGACAGAATATAAAGAAATAGCCACACCTTCAAGAACCAAAGAAATATTGAAGAAACATGGCTTTTCATTCAAAAAAAGTTTAGGTCAAAATTTTTTAACAGAACCGAATATCTTACGTAAAATCGTCGAGACTGCAGGAATCGATACACAAACCAATGTGGTAGAAGTAGGTCCTGGAATCGGGGCCTTAACAGAACAGCTAGCCAAAAATGCTGCACACGTTTTAGCATTTGAAATCGATGATCGCTTGATTCCTGTTTTAGAAGACACGATGAGTCCTTATCAAAATGTCACAGTTGTCCACAATGATGTCCTGAAAGCAGATTTAGTAGGAACAACGAAAGAAGTTTTTGAACAAGAACTTCCTATCAAAGTCGTTGCTAATTTACCATACTATATTACGACACCAATCATGATGCACTTTTTAGAATCTGATTTAGCTGTACAAGAAATGATCGTCATGATGCAAAAAGAAGTCGCAGATCGCATCTCTGCTAAACCAGAAACAAAAGCATATGGCTCGTTATCGATTGCTGTTCAGTACTTTATGGAAGCAAGTATCGCATTTATTGTACCGAAAACTGTATTTATTCCGCAACCAAATGTTGATTCTGCCATCATCAAATTAATCAAACGAGATAAACCAGCTGTCGAAGTAACCAATGAAAAAGAATTTTTTAAATTGACAAAAGCATCATTCCAATTGCGCCGTAAAACATTATGGAACAACCTGATTCATTTTTACGGAAAAGATGATGAAACAAAAGCGTGGTTGACTAAGAGTTTAACAGAAGCAGAAATCGATTCTTCACGTCGCGGAGAGACCTTGTCATTAGTTGAGTTTGGCCGTTTAAGTAATACGTTGGAAAAAAATCGTTAAAAGAATAGTGTAAAAAGTGGGGTGAGAACAGTCAATGGGTTTTCTTACCTCACTTTTTTGTTTAACTCAGTAAGAATCATTAAAAAGAACATTATTTTTTTCGACTGGGATGGGTGTGGGAAAAAAGTAAACATCACACCCTAAATGCGACTAAACGGTGGGATTAAATGCTTCTGATGTGACCCCCAAAAGTTGTACGTGAAAAATACAATTTTTGGAGGTTATTTTTTATGAGTTATTATGAGGTAGAATTCAAATTAAAGCTAGTGAAAGAGTACCTAGAAGGCCCTCTGGGAGGACGAGCCTTGGCTAAAAAATACGGACTCCCATCAAATGCCTTAATTTACAATTGGAAACACTCCTATCAATTATTTGGGAAAGAAGGGCTCAAAAGACACCGTTCACTGACAAAATATACTAGTGAATTTAAGCGAGATGTATTACACTTTATAGAAACGACAGGTGCTTCTTTCGGTGAAGCAGCAAGACAATTCAAGCTGCCTAATGGGTCGATGATTTCTCGTTGGCAAAAGAAATACATCGCTGGTGGTCAAACGGCTCTGTCTAATCAAAAAGGGAGACCCAAAAAAAGGATGAATAAACCAACAAAAAAACAGCAAGAAACAAGCAAACTATCTCGTGAAAAGGAATTAGAGCGTGAGAATGAATGTTTGCGAATCGAGGTCGAGTATTTAAAAAAGCTACGGACTTTCCAACAAACTATTATGGCGAAGCGAAAAGACGAGTTCAAACCAGAATAGCCATAGAACTTATTGGAAAGTATCGTCAAGATCACGTATTACAAGCGATTAAGCTACCGCGTTCTACCTTCAATTACTGGAAAAAACAGATAATGAGCGAAGAAAAAATGACTCACCTAGAGAAATTGATTCAAACAATTTTTGAAGAGAATGATCGCAATTATGGCTATCGTCGAATCAAACTGGCTTTAGTGAATATGGGCTATCAAATCAATCATAAGAAAATCCGACGAATTATGAAGAAATATAACATAGTATGTATAAGCTTTACTCGTCGTTCAAGAAGGTATCGATCTTACAAAGGTTTAGTGGGAACCTTGGCAAAGAACAAGGTGAATCGTCGCTTTTTTAGCACGATGCCAAAACAAAAAATCTTTACAGATATTTCAGAATTCCACTATACTGAACGAAATTCCGAAGGAATTAAACTAAAAAGAAAAGCCTATCTCAGTCCTTTTCTTGATGGTTTTAATGGAGAAATCATTGCCTATCAATTTCAGCAAAAACCAACGTTGGATTGTGTATTGATTCCTTTAAAAACAGCCATTAAAGAAAGTAAAAAGACCAACTTTCGAACAACAATCCATTCCGATCAAGGGTGGCATTACCAAAATCAACAGTATGTTAGACAATTGAAGCAAGCAAAGTTATACCAGAGTATGTCACGAAAAGGAAATTGTTTGGACAATGCATTGATGGAAAATTTCTTTGGTCTAATGAAACAAGAAATGTATTATGGTCGTAGTTTTTCTAGCTTTGAGGAATTAAACCGAGCAGTTACAAATTATATTGATTATTACAATCATCATCGGATAAAAGCAAAATTGACTGGTATGAGTCCGGTTCAATACCGAATTCATACCAGTCGAATGACAAGTTAATCTACGTACAACTTTTAGGGCGCACATCATTCTGTCCACAGCTCCTGTGCTTTACAGATTCAAAAAAGTGAAGGATCATGACGATTCTCTGCCTGCTTAAATTCAACGTGTAGACGAAGTAATACCAGCAAGACCTCCGATTGTTCGATACGATATTGAAAATAGTGATAAAAAATAGTTCAATCCTAAAAAAAATAATAGAAATAGGTAAAAAAGTCTGAAATATTTGGTACTATAAGAGGAGAAGTTTCTTATCTGTTCAATTTGATTGTAGCAGTGGATTATACACAGGGATTAAGAACCACTTAATTTTAAAAGAAAAGGAGAAAAAATAATGCTAACAGAAAAACAAAAACGTTTCGCCGATAGCTTAGAAGAAGAGCTGATTCACATTAGACGACATCTTCATCAAAATCCAGAAATTGGCATGGAATTGCCGAACACTGTCGCTTTTGTAAAAGAGAAATTAACAGAATATGGCTATGAACCAGAAGCTTGCGGAGAGTCAGGTGTCACGGTAGTTGCAGGCAAAAAGAGTGGGAAAACATTCTTATTACGTGGTGATATGGATGCATTACCTATCCAAGAATTGACTGATTTGCCTTTTAAATCGGAAAATGGCTATATGCATGCATGCGGTCATGATATGCATACAACAATGCTCCTTGGAGCCGCTAAGTTATTAAAAGAATTTGAAGATGAGCTAGAAGGTCAAGTGAAATTACTATTTCAACCAGGGGAAGAAATTCTTTCAGGCTCAAAAGAGTGTATCAAAAATCATGTACTGGAAAATCCTAAAGTAGACGCTGGAATGATGATTCATGTTTTCCCGTTTAAAGGATTTAAGGCAGGACAAATCATGCCAACACCAGCAGGGACATTTATGGCTAGTGCGGATTGGTTTGAAATCAACATTAAAGGTCGAGGCGGACATGGGTCACAACCAGAGACTGCGATCGATCCAATCAACGTAGCCGTTCATATTTACACAGCCTTACAAGAACTTTCAGCAAGAGAAATTGGGTCAGAAGAACGCTTTGTTCTGACAATTGGTGAATTTACTGGAGGTACGCCGGGTGCGTCAAATATTATTCCAGAAACAACGGTAATGAAAGGAACTCTTAGAACCTTAAAAGAAGAGGTTCGTGAGCAGGTCAAAGAACGAATGACCGTTATGGCTGAGAATATTGCTAAGGCGTTTCGTGCTGAAGCAGAAGTTGTTTTCACTAATGGCTGTACGCCGAATGTGAATGATCCAGATTTAACGATCTTTGCCAAAGAAACGCTGATTGAAACTTTTGGGACGGATCGGATCGTAGCTATTCCGACATCAACACCGCTTATGGGCAGTGAGGATTTTGGTGAAATCAGTCAATTGATTCCAACAACGACTGTTTTATTAGTCGCATCTGAAGAAAATATCAATCTTCATAATCCAGCGATTGTTTTTGATGAATCTGTTTTAGTTGAAGGGGCGAAAGTCTACACAGATACAGCAATGTCTTGGCTAAAAAAAGGACAAAATTCATAATATTTTTATATGGAATAGCTTATGAACTGGAGGGATAGAAGTGGTTAAATCAGATATTGAAATTGCACAAGAAGCAACAATGCTGCCTATTGCGAAAGTAGCAGAAAAAATTGGTTTAAATGAAGAACAATTTGAGTCTTATGGAAAATATAAAGCAAAAATCGAAGTTGAAAAAATCGACGCAACTAAAGAAGGAAAAGTGATCCTGGTTACAGCCATCACGCCAACACCGGCTGGTGAAGGAAAAACAACGACCGTTGTCGGATTAGGTGATGCGTTGAATCGAATTGGAAAAAATACGATCATTGCATTAAGAGAACCTTCTTTGGGCCCAGTTTTTGGGATAAAAGGAGGAGCTGCTGGTGGTGGTTATGCTCAAGTTGTGCCAATGGAAGATATCAACCTTCATTTTACAGGGGATTTTCATGCAATTGGAGCAGCAAATAACTTGTTAGCAGCAATCATTGATAATCACATTTTTCAAGGAAATGAACTAGGCATTGATAATCGCCGAATCACTTGGAAACGAGCAGTTGATATGAATGATCGACAATTAAGACAGATTGTAGATGGTTTAGGTGCTCGCGTTAATGGTGTTCCTAGAGAAGATGGGTTTGAAATCACTGTTGCATCAGAAATCATGGCTATTTTGTGTTTGTCCAATGATATTGAAGACTTAAAAGAAAACCTAGCGAATATCATTATTGGCTACACATACGATAATCAACCAGTTACAGCGAAAGAATTGAATGCGCAAGGTGCAATGACCGCTTTACTGAAAGATGCAATCAAACCTAATTTAGTTCAAACCTTAGAAAATAATCCAGCCTTGATCCATGGTGGGCCATTTGCGAATATCGCTCACGGGTGTAATAGTGTGATCGCAACCAAGACGGCTAGAAAATTAGCTGATTACGTAGTGACAGAAGGGGGCTTTGGTGCTGATTTAGGTGCGGAAAAATTTATCGATATCAAATGCCGAAAATCTGGTATTCGACCTTCAGCCGTTGTTGTCGTGGCAACAGTTCGCGCACTAAAAATGCATGGTGGTGTTTCAAAAGATCAGCTTGGGGTTGAAAATGTAGCTGCATTAACAAAAGGCTTACCGAATCTTTTAAAACACATCGAAAATACAACAACCGTTTTTGGTCTACCAACCGTTGTTGCTATTAATAAATTCCCAACGGATACCGAGGCAGAATTGAATCTTGTCAAAGAAGAATGTCAAAAACGTAATGTAAATGTGGTTCTTTCAGATGTCTGGGAACATGGCGGTGCTGGTGGTGAAGAGTTAGCGAGAGAAGTCGTTCGTTTAGCAGATCAAGACAATCACTTTTCATTTGCTTATCCAGATGAACTACCAATTAAAGAAAAAATTAGTGCGATTGTAGAAAAAATATATGGTGGAAATGCAGTTCGTTATGAACCAATTGCTGAAAGAGAAATTGCCAAACTAGAAAAATTAGGGTTTGCTCATCTGCCAATTTGTATGGCGAAGACTCAATATTCACTTTCAGATGATCAAACGAAATTGGGGAGACCAACTGGTTTTACGATAACAATCAGTAATATCAAGATATCAGCGGGTGCTGGCTTTATCGTTGCTTACACAGGAACAGTGATGACCATGCCAGGATTACCGAAAAAAGCGGCTTATGAAAAAATCGATGTTGATTCTAGTGGAAAGATAATTGGCCTATTTTAAAGTAAAATCAAACACAATAGAAGAAAATAACAGCGGGGACAGAAGCGTTTAATCTCGAGAAATAAGAAAGAATTCACGAAAATTGTTTTTTTAGTTTTGGTGACCAAGTAGGTACTGTGGGACATCATCTCGTTCCTTGTTGTGCTTTACAGCAATTTCAGCTTATTTCCGAAGCCTTCAAATCTTAGTGCTTTAGCACTTAGAATTTGATGTGATCGAAGCGAAGCGTAGTGATTGCTTCTGCTCCCGTTGTTTAGTCGTATTTAGGGTGTGATACAAAAGTGATGTTTACTTTTGTATCACACTCTATTTCATATTTTAAGAAGTAAAACGCAAGATAAATCATCTTTCGTTAAATTGAATAGCAGATGTGTCTTGACACGCACCTTTTTCTCCCTTAAAATAAAGATTATTATATATGTCAAGACACATCGGAGGAGAGCATGAAAAAGAATTCAGTTAGACAGTTGACGATATCAGCTTTACTCGTTGCAATGGGCATCATTATTCCTATGGTTATGCCAAGAATCACGATAGGGCCAGCTTCATTTACTTTAGCTAGTCATGTACCAGTATTTTTAGCGATGTTTTTTTCACCAGGAGTGGCAGTTGCTGTTAGTTTAGGTACTGGCTTTGGTTTCTTTCTGTCAGCAACACCAATCATAGCAGTAAGAGCACTTTCTCATTTACTTTTTGCTCTTATCGGTGCGATGTATTTACAAAAACATCCGACAATCGTTTTAACTAAAAATAAATTTAGTTTATTTAACGGTCGCTTTCAACTGTTTAACTTTGTGATTGGCTTAATACATTCAGCTGCAGAATTAGCTGTAGTTAGTGCTTTTTATACGATGGGAAATATGCCGGAAACGTATTACACACAAGGATATATGTACTCGATCTTTTTGTTGATGGGCATCGGTGGACTAATTCATAGTTTGGTCGACTACAACATTGCGTATTTTGTGGCAAATGCATTAAGCAAACAATTTGATATTCCAGTATTTAGTCAGGCTAAAAAACTGGAACAAGTAAAAATAACGATTCTTCCCCAAGAGACTAGGATATGACCTAACAAGTTGTATCCTTTTTTATAAAAAAACCGTTTTTTCAACATATAAAGGATGATAGATACTTGATTTATATGGATATCCGATCATTTGATAAAGAATATTCGATTTTATTCCTAAAGTTATTTATTTATTCCTCGAAATGCACTATACTATCTAGTTGATAGGAGGGATTTTTTGGAAAATAAATATGAAAAATTTAATTTGATATTATCAATTATTGGGTTGATTGGTAGTTTTGTTTTTGCGTTATTTGAAAAACAAACGATTGCACTTATTGCACTTGTGTTAGGTCTGATTTGTTTTTATGGTTGGATCCAGTTTAAAGGGTTTACTGGAAGAAAAAAATGGGGGCTGCTCCTTTAGGAGGCGCAGTATTATTAATGGGGACGAGTGCTTATATTTTATTTGGTAGCTTAGAGCCAGAGCTTGCCCAAAAAAAGGATAGCACAATCAACAGTTCGACAGTCAGCATCAAAGATACAACAACTTCTTCAAAAGAGTCGTCAGTGAAAACCCACTATACTCAAAATCAATTGCCGGATGGTTGGCAGCCGATAGTCGATTTTTCTGTACATAATCAGATAAAAATCACAGATACAGGTCATTTGACGATCGATTTTCGTTTTCAAAATAAAAGCATTTCTGGAAAAGTATTGTCCGAAACATCTGGAAAAGAAATTACAACATTTAATCTTTATGAAAGTAACGGTGTGCCCACAGTCGAATCGCTTAATTTAGATTTAGCGGCCGATACCTATAGTATTGTTTTAACCGAAAATCAAACGTATCAGGAAAAAGAACAAGAAGAAAAAATGGAATGGAAAGCAACATTTGTGTCATTTGAATCGAATGAAAAAGAACCAAATAATGATATGGAATCAGCGATTGTACTGAAAAATGGGAATGAAATAAGCGCTAATTTTACACAAGAAGATGAATTAGATTATTATAAATTTTTAGCAGAAAATGCTGGTACACTAAAAGTTACCACGACAATGTATATGGGTGCAGTTGATTTTGCTTTGCTCGACCAAGATGGAAAAGAAATCAAAACAAATAATTTTTATGATTCTGAAGCATCAATGAAAGAACCAAAAACAGAAGAATTAATGTTTGATTTAGAAGCAGGAACATACTATGTCCGCTACAAAAAAAAGGATACTGGCAAATATGAAATTAAATTAGATTTTACGATTAGTAATAGTGTATTAAAAACAAAAAATGATACCTTAGAGAAATCCTTGGAAGTCAATTCTGGTGATACAAAAAATATGTTTTTCTCAATGCAAGATGATTGTCACTATTTCAAAATCACTGCTGCACAATCAGGGAAATTGAAGGTTCGGGTTTCCGCTAATTTTCAATCAATGGAATTGGAAATTATTAATGCGGCAGATAAACTAACTGTCAAAAAGGAAAATCTATATCTAAACGGATCAGAAAAAGAAGTGAAATCAGAAGAATTAGAGTATGATTTAGATGCAGGAACTTATTATATCAAATGCAAACGTAATTCGAGTAGCACAGGAAACTATGAGATAGCCATTAATTGGTTATAAAATAAGAGTGTAAGGAAGATGTCAGAGAAACATTTGATTTTTTCCTTACACCCTTTTCACTTTTTTGAACGATTTAAGGCAATTTAATCACTTGTTCAGTTTCTGGATCGAAGAAGTGAGCTTTGTTGATATTGAATGCTAAGTCGACCATTTCTTCTGGTTTATGAAAATCACGCGCATCTACTTTTGAAATAAACTCTGTATCACCTAATCTTGTATAGAGCATTGTTTCAGCACCTAATAATTCAGACACCACGACTTCAGAACGAACGACAGCATTGTTCATTGTATCTAAGGCAACCTGTTCGCTGTGAATATCTTCAGGTCTAATGCCAAAGATAACAGTTTTACCTTCATAGCCTTTTTCAACTAATAATTTATTTTTTCCTTCCGGAATTATAAGTTCTAATCCGTGGCCGTCACGTATGACGCCATTAGTTAAGGTTACCGTAAAGAAGTTCATGGCAGGTGATCCGATAAAGCCAGCAACAAAGACATTATTTGGTGTATTGTAGACTTCTTTTGGTGTTCCGATTTGTTGAATAAATCCGTCTTTCATAATGACGATACGATCGGCCATAGTCATAGCTTCTGTTTGGTCATGGGTAACGTAAACGGTCGTTGTTTCTAGTCGACGGTGTAATTTGGCGATTTCGGCTCGCATGGCTACGCGTAATTTTGCATCTAAGTTAGATAAAGGCTCGTCCATTAAAAATACTTTCGCATCCCGAACGATTGCTCGACCCAAAGCGACACGTTGACGTTGTCCGCCAGATAAAGCAGCTGGTTTACGATGTAAATAATCAGTCAACCCTAAAATTTCTCCGGCGTTTTCAACACGCTTTTTAATTTCCGCTTTATCATATTTACGTAGTTTTAAGCCAAAGGCCATATTGTCAAAGACAGTCATATGAGGATATAAGGCATAGTTTTGGAACACCATTGCGATATCACGATCTTTTGGCGCAACATCGTTCATTACGTTTCCACCAATAGAAAGTTCACCTTCAGTGATATCTTCAAGTCCTGCAATCATTCGCAACGTAGTTGATTTACCACAGCCTGAAGGGCCTACAAAAACAATAAATTCGCGGTCTGCAATTTCTAAGTTAAAATCTGTTACAGAGTAATTTTCTGCATGATCATATTTTTTATAGACATGTTTTAACGCCATTTCTACCATTCTCGTCACTCTTTTCTCTTTTTATTGTATCCTTAGTATAAATGAAAGCGCTATACATTCTCAACGTAAGGTTGCACAAGAAAGAGTCAATTTCTTCGTCAAAGTGACAAAGTAGCAATCATTCCTTTAACTCTATATTGGAAGATTTTGTTATAATAAGAAAAAGACTGAATTGAGGGATAACGAATGAAAATTGCATTGATAGCACACGATCGAAAGAAAGAATTAATGGTCAAATTGACTTTAGCGTATCAACCAATACTAAAAGAACACGAATTATTTGCGACTGGAACGACTGGCTTGAAAATTTCTGAAGCTACTGGGTTGCCTGTTCATCGTTTTAAATCTGGACCATTAGGTGGAGATCAACAAATCGGAGCAATGATTTCAGAAGATAAATTAGACATGGTCATTTTTTTGCGAGATCCATTAGCAGCACAACCTCACGAACCAGACGTAACAGCACTGATTCGTTTGAGTGATGTTTATGAAATTCCTTTGGCAACCAACATCGGTACGGCAGAGATTTTATTAAGAGGCTTACAAGCAGGTTTTGCGGACTTTAGAAATGTCGTTCATGCATTAGACAATAAACCATTGTCTTTCTAATGATGTTTCGTCTAAGTTAGTTGCAGCAAGGTAGGGAATATGTTATATTTCGTTTAGGCTTAGGCCTAAATAAAACAGAGTAGGAAATAAAGCGTTAAGTGCTGAAAGGATGGGATGTTGCCTTTCGGACGAAGAATAGATGAGAGTAGTGAAATAGCTAGACCAGTTCGTTTTACTTTTCTATGGTATAGTTGCACGAACCATCTCTTTAGGAAAATAGATAAAGTATCAGTGAAACAAAAAGCGTTTCAATACTACTTTCCTAATTTTCAAAAGAGACGACCAGTTCGTTTCACTTTTCTATATTCGCGGTTTTGTTTTCGCATTCGCTGCATATTTTGTGTAGCAGCTCTTAGAGGAGATGCTAGAAATGAAGAAAAGAAAAATTGATACACGAACCATTACGCTGATGAGTTTACTGATTGCGTTAATGGTGGTTTTTACACGGTTTATTTCGTTTGAAACACAGTTTTTACGAGTTAGTTTGACCTTTATTCCGGAATCACTGATGGCCATTCTGTTTGGACCGTTTTGGACAGGGATCGGCAGTGCTATAGCGGATACGGTCGGCATGTTATTATTTCCTAAAGGTCCTTATTTTCCTGGGTTTACCCTGAATGCATTTATTTCTGGTGCGATTTATGGATTCTTTTATTACAAGAAGGAATTAACATGGAAGCGAGTAATCATGGCGACATTATCTGTTACGTTGATTATTCACATGTTTTTAACGCCTTTGTGGCTTGGTTTGATGTACGGTGTGAATATTTCCAACCTTGCTTGGTGGGCACCTAGAATCGTGAAGAATATTATCTTTTTCCCGATACAAGTAGTAGCCACTTACTATTTAGGAAATAAAATTCCTTATAAACAACTTTTGAATAGATCATTGACCAATTTAAAATAAAAAAAGAACCCTCAACTTTCCAACATCCCAAGGAAGTTTGAGGGTTTTTTCTTTAATAAAAAGAATCACAATTGATTTTTAAATTGCGCTTCATACAAGGCGTGATAATAACCATCTGTTTTATTGATCAACTCATCGTGACTACCAATCTCAACCACAGAACCTTGCTCCATGACTAAAATTTTATCTGCATTTTTAATAGTAGAAAGTCGGTGAGCAATCACAAAACTTGTGCGGCCATCCATCATTTGTAAGAAGGCATCTTGTATATTTTTTTCGGTCAAAGTATCAACAGAGCTAGTCGCTTCGTCTAAAATCAGCATCGGTGGATCACTGATCATCGTTCTAGCAATCGTCATCAGTTGTCGTTGTCCTTCGGAAATTTTGATGCCACTGGCACCGATCAGAGTATCTAATCCTTCAGGTAAGCGAGTGACAAAATCAAAAATATAAGCTTTTTTCATCGCAACTTCAATTTGAGCCTCGGTTGCTTTAGGATTTCCATAAGTCAGATTATCACGGATCGTGCTATCAAATAACCAAGTATCTTGCAAAACCATCCCAAAGCTTTTACGCAAACTATCTCTTGTCACTTGCGTGATTGTATGACTATCAATCAAAATTTGTCCATGATCTACTTCGTAAAAACGCATCAATAAATTAACCAAGGTTGATTTGCCAGCACCTGTTTTTCCTACAATAGCAATTGTTTCACCAGGAAATGCAGTTAAATTAAAATCTTGGATCAATGGTTTTGAGGGGGTATAAGCAAAATCTACATGTTCAAATACGACTTTGCCTGTAACATCATTTAGGACAAGTGCATGTTCACCATCTGGTTTTTCTTCAGGTTGACTGATAATGTCAAATGTACGATCTAATCCGGCCAATGCAGTTTGAATTTGAGTAGTGATTCCTGACAACTCAATAAACGGTTTAGAAAACTGACTTGAATAAATGGTAAAACTAGAGATTATACCAATCGTAATTGCTTGATTCCCACTTAATAACAGCAAGCCACCAACAAGACCAATCGATAGATAGGCTAGATGATCAATAAAACGGGAAAGTGGGTTTGTGAGTGAAGACGAGAACTGTGCTTTTTGCCCGCGTACATACAAATCTTGATTCAAGGATTCAAAACGTTGTTGGGCAACATTTTCTTGTTGAAATGCTTTGACGATTTTTTGATTGCCAACCATTTCAGAAACGTAACCAGAAATTTCACCCACGATTTTTTGCTGAGCAGAAAAGTTTTTCTGAGACGATTTTGCAACGATCCAATTGACTAGAAAAATAATTGGTGTAGCAATCAGAACAACAGCTGTAAGGAGTGGACTTAGTTTGAGCATAAAGAAAAATGCAATGATTACTACAGAAAGCCCTGAAAATAATTGGTTAAAAACAGCTGAGCAGGCGACAGATATGTTATCCATATCATTTGTAAAACGACTAACAATATTTCCGTGAGATGTTTGATCATAATAAGTTAAAGGTAGACGATTTAAATGAGCAAAAGCATCTTTTCGTAGTTCTGCCACTGAGAGGTAAGACACGCGATTACCTAAACGTTGGATCAGCCATTGACTGATCACTGTAATGACCAAAATCCCAGCTAACATAGCAAGTAATCCCAAGAGAATCGTAAAATCAACATTGCCTTTTCCAATCATTGTATCTACAGATTTCCCCATGTAATAAGTCATCAAAACGGTGGTTAATCCACTAAGAATTCCTAGAACAACTGCCGCAATCATTTCCTTAGGGTATCGGAGTAAATAGGGCATGAAACGATTAAATGAATTTGTCGTTGTTTTTTTGGTTGTCATTCGTTCGTTTCCTCCTCTTGTGAAGCGACGATTTCTTGATAAGCTTTAGATTGACGTAATAATTCTTCGTGGGTTCCTAGCCCAACTTGTTGACCACTAGCTAATACTAAAATTTGATCTGCTTGTTGAATCGAACTGATTCGCTGTGAAATGATAATAAGCGTCGTTTCCTTTAAATCTCTTCGTAATGCAGTACGTAAATTTAAATCCGTTTGATAGTCTAAGGCACTCAACGAATCATCTAAAATCAAAACGTCCGGTTTATGAATCAAAGCACGTGCAATGGTTAAGCGTTGTTTTTGGCCACCGGAAAAATTTTTCCCACCTTCGTATACTTTTGTATCTAAACCATCACTTAAGTTTTCAACAAAATCCTTGCATTGAGCGGTTTCTAATGCTTGCCAACATTCTTCATCGGTCGCATTTTCTTTCCCCCATTGAAGGTTTTCGCGAATTGTACCTGTAAATAATACCGCAGTTTGTGGTGTGATCGCGATTTTTTTGCGTAGTTTTTCTATAGACCAATCACGAACGTTGATTCCATCAACAAATAAATTTCCTTCACTAGTATCATAAAAGCGAGGAATCAATTGAGTCAAGGTACTCTTTCCGCCACCAGTCGGTCCTGTAATACCCAGAATTGAATTTTTAGGAATTTTTAATGAAATATCTCTCAAAGCCAATCCAGCAGTTGGTTGGTAACGGAAAGAAACATGATCAAAGACGATTTCTTTTGTGTTACCATCAGACGAAAGACCGTGCTGTGTTGCTTGAATGCTTGGCTCAACAGCTAATACTTCCTGAACTCTTGATGCAGAAGCTGAAGCACGCGTAAAAATGATAACTAAATTTGAAACAACAATCAATGCAAGCAACATCTGATTCATATAATTGATCAAAGCCAACACTTCACCTTGCTGTAATCCACCGATTTCGACTTTGATTCCACCAAGATAGAGCAAAGCTAAAATGCCGAGGTTCATTACTAAAGTAGTAGCAGGAGTCAACAATGCCGAGATATTCGAAACACGAATATAGATTGAAGAAAGATCATCCGTCACCTCATTGACATGTTTTTCTTCTGTTTGTTTTCTGGCAAAGGCCCGAATGACTCGAACGCCACTTAGATTTTGGCTGATTTGTCGATTTAACAGATCTAGTTTTTCTTGAACTTTTTTATACAAAGGCACAGTTGTTTTGATAATAAAATAAAGAATAAGGCAAAAAATTGGCAACATCAGTAGGAAAATAAGGCCCATCTGTACATTGATATAAAAAGCCATGATAACGGAACCGATACTGAGAAAAGGAGCTCGAATCACGAGGCGGATCAGCATCGCCAAAGCAAGCTGTAGCTGATTAATATCATTTGTCATCCGTGTAATCAAGGTATCTGTTCCAAAACTGTTTAATTCAGCGTGGGAAAGCTGGTTGATCTTTTTCATCAATTGATTTCTCAATTCTGTTCCAAATCCTTGTGAAGCAATAGAAGAATAGTATTGACAGATCATTACACAGACTAATCCAATGACGGACATCAACAGCATCCAACCTGCCATTTGGATCACATAACTTCGGTCATTATTTCGAATACCTTGATCGACTAAACGAGCCATAAATAATGGTAAAACTAACTCAAAACAAGCTTCTAGAAACTTAAAAAATGGGCCTAGAATGATTTGCTTGCGGTATTTTTTCGCATAGATGAGTAAACTGAACATGGTTTTCCTCCTAAATTTAAAAGTGTAACGGGCTCGTCCAGTCTGATAGAAAACTGAACGAATAAATAGAAAGCACTGAACAAAAATAATTTTTCTCTTCTATTGTATATCAATTGCTACTGAGAATAAAGTTGCTCGCATTAACCCATGGTTATTTGTTACAATAACGAATAAATGCTAATTTAAAGGAGAAGACACATGAATGAATTTATTAAGATCGTTTTATTATTTTTCATCTACTCATTTATCGGTTGGCTGTGGGAGACAGTTTACTGTTCATTGAAAGCTAGAAAATTTGTATATCGAGGATTTTTAGTAGGCCCTTATTGTCCCATTTATGGTTTTGGTATTTTGGGGGTTCTCTACTTTTTAGAGCCGCTCAAACAAAATATCGTTATTTTGTACTTATTATCGACAGTTTTAGTAACGATTCTTGAATACATCACAAGTTATGGCCTAGAAAAAATGTTCCATGCTTCTTGGTGGGACTATAAAGATGTACCGCTGAATATAAATGGTCGGGTCGCTTTACCTGTTTCTCTCTTTTGGGGAATTAGTTGTGTCCTGATTGTACGCGTCATTCATCCCAAGGTAATGCTATTCGAAGACTTTTTATCTGAAAAATTTGGTATCCTATTGCCAATAATCTTATTGCTTCTGATCATGACAGATTTGATTTACACATTGGGTAACATGCAGGCATTCAAAAAAGTTACAGCTCAAATCAGTACAGCTATTGAAGAACGCAAACAAGAACTAGAAACTGTATTGACTGAAAAACGTGATGAGCTTTCTTCCAACCTTTCTGAACTAAAAGAGACTGTTTCAGAAGGAATTAATGAACGAAAACAAGCAAAAACGACGGAAAGAAATTCTTTGATGGAAGAGTTTAAAGAAACACCAGCAATTAAAAAATTAGTAACACATCTGAACTACAATCAAAAACGCTGGGTGAGAAATTATCCCAAGTTAAAGCTGAAAAATGTGAAAAATCCTTCTGAAGTCCAACAAGTTATTAATAAAAACAAAAAAAAGTCTAAATAATTTTTCTTTAGTATAACAGTCTATTTTTGTGTTTCATACTTAAGGGAAATGCTGATAGATAGAGGTTTTAACAGGGGGACTAGCACTAAAACAAGTAAGAGAAAAAGGCTTAATGTTACAGAAAAACGGGCATTTTCGCAAAAATGTAATAAATTGTAACGATACTGCAACAAAATAACCCTTATAGATTAGTATAATAGGTGGAGTTGGATTTAGTTAGGAAAGGTGTTGGATTCAGTGAAAGTAAAAAAATTGATACCATTTTTAGCTGCTATCATGCTAGTAAATGTTGCTCTTCCAATCGGTGCCGCAGCAGAGTCATTAGATGAGCTGAAGGATAAAGAAGCACAAGCCGCACAAACGGGAGAATCACTTAGCCAAGATATCAATACAGCTTTAAATGATGTTAATGAAAAATACGCTGAAATTGAAAAACTTAAAGCAGATATTTCAAAAGCTGAAGAAACAATCAAGAACTCTGAAGCCGAAATAGCAGCAACAGAGCAAAGTATTGCACGCCGTAAAGAAGTCGTTGGAAATCGTATGAAAGATGTCCAGCTAAGTGGGGAACAGCGTACATGGCAAGTATTATTAGATGCTGAAAGTGTATCTGATTTCTTTAATAAAGCGTATGCGATGACTATCTTACAAAACGCAGAAAAAGAAAAGATTGATCGTCTATCTAAAGATAAAGAGAAATTGTCTGAACTTCAAGAAACTGTAAAAAACAAACAAAACGAATTACAAACCAACGAATCAAAATTACAGGACGAAGCCTCTGCAATGGACGAACAAGTTGTCACATTAAAAGAGCAATTATCTAATAATCAAGCAGCGTTACAACAAATCGCCAGCGAAAAACAGACAGAACAAAAACGTATCACAGATGAAAAGAAAGCTAGCGAAGCTCGTCAAAAGCAAGCTGCATTAGAAGAAGCAAAAAGAAAAACTAATGCTAGTTCTCAAGAAAGCTCAAGTAGCAGTTCATCATCAAGCATTGATTCAAGTAGCAGTAGCTCAAGCAGTGAAGAACAACCTGTTGTTACACCACCAATACCACCGGTAGAGGTACCAAGCACTGGTGAAGAAAATAACGGTGAATCAAACGGTCGAGTACTGTACATGCAATCAACAGCTTATTCATGGAAAGAAGCTGGTTCAGGATTCATTACTGCAACTGGAATTGATTTACGTTCACAAAGCAATGTGATCGCAGTTGACCCAAGTGTGATTCCATTAGGCTCTTTTGTTGAAGTCGAAGGATATGGTTTTGCTGTTGCTGGAGATACTGGTGGCGCAATTAACGGCAACATTATTGATGTACATTTCCCATCTGTTGAACAATGTTTAAACTGGGGTCGTAGAAATAACGTTAAAGTGACAATTCAATAAAAATAGGCACTCGTTTGAGTGTCTTTTTTTTGAGCAATTATTAAAACAAATTAAAAAACAATTGAATGTAATGCGTGAACAAAAAATAAATGATACACTCAATAAAGAAAGTGAGGAATAACAATGATTCGTTTTGCCACAAAAGAAGACGGAGAGGCTATTGCTCCGTTAATATTAGTTATTTTAAAAGATATGGAATTGCCTTTATTAGAGATTGTTCCAGAAGAAACACTGTTAGCAGTTTTAGCTGAGGCAGTGGCAGACCCAACATATCGTTATGGTTACCAACGAGGTTTAGTCTACGAAGAAGACGGCCGAGTAGCTGGAATAGCATTTGGTTATCCTAATGAAGATGAGCCGATAATTGATGAACCACTAAAAAAAATCCTAAAAAATTATAATTTGGATGAAGAAATAAGACTATTTATTGATCCAGAGACCTTACCAGGTGAGTGGTATTTAGATTCAATTTCTGTTGATGAAAAGCATCGTGGATCAGGAATCGGATCCGCGTTATTGGATGCTCTGCCAAAGATGGCTAAAAGAGATGGAAAAGACATTATTGGACTAAGCGTGGATAAAGGAAATCCTAATGCTAAAAAGCTGTATAGTCGTAAAGGGTTTAAAGATGTTTCGGAGATGATGATCAGCGGCCATTTATACGATCATATGCAAAAAAAAATCAGCGAATAATTTTCGCTGATTTTTTAGTTATCTTAACAAGTTCCCCAACCGATGATTGGTTTACGAGTGGCATTCTTTTTTTTATTGTACAACCAATAATCTAGTACTGCTGCTACGCATATACATAACGGAGCATCTTCGTCATTTGAGACATTTAAGCTAAAATAGTCACCTGAAAAAAGAGTCGCTTTGTTCATGTCCATAACTTTATGGTTGACTTGATAAATGGAGTATTGGTGGTTTTTAATGTCGCCTAAAACAGTCCAATGCAAATGTTGGATGTAATAAAAGTCAGCATTTAAATGTAAAATTTTTCGTAATACCCCAACTTTTTCAAACCCTTTATAGAGTTCAAATCTTGTACCAAAGGCAAATGAGGTTTGTTTGATGCTAGCGACCAATTCACCACTCATCGCGTATAGAGTAAGTGCATCACCACGAGTTCCCCAACGTCCAACAAGTAAGAAAAGAGACTTGCCATCTTCATCTTTGACAATGGTTCTTGTGATATTGCTTAATTGTTGTTCTTGAATAAAAAACTCAGACACCTTATCTCACCTCTTTTCTTTGTTGGTTCGCTTGTTCTATTATAAATTTTCTCGAATTGCTCGTAAGATTGCTTCGCCTACCCCATTTTCTAAGTTAGTAGAAGTGAGGTATTTTGCATGGTCTTTGACTTCTAATTCAGCATTTCCCATGGCAAAGCTAACATCAGCCCATTGAAGCATACTAACATCGTTGAAATTATCCCCAATCGTCATAACGTCTTTTGCAGAAATGCCACGGTCTTTTGCAACATGAGCGACTGCGATTCCTTTTTGTGCATTTTTATGATTGACTTCAATATTATTTTGAGCAGATGAAGTGACTGCTAAATCATTCAATTGGCGAATTTGACTACTTGCAGGGCCTAACACTTTTGGACCGTCCATACTAAAACCGATTATTTTGAGCACTTCGATATCATTTTGAGCAATCAAAGCGCGCATATCGTTTATATAGGTAATATCGAGTAAAGACAAGTGAGCTGCGGCCATGGCAATCGCTACTTTGTATGTCAAATGTGGCATTGTTGTTGCGATATGAGAAGCGAAGTTCTCGATTCTTTTTTCTTGTTGTTCAGAATAAATGCCTTTGTTGGTAGAGACTTCAAAATAGATATTGTGTGCATCTAAAATGTCTAAGATTTCAGCTGTCGTCTTCTTGTCTATTCCAGCAGTAAAAAGTGAATTTCCAGCTTTATCAAATACTTGAGCACCATTTAGAGTAATCATTGCACATTTAATACCGGCTTCATCTAGAGCTGGTTTTGCCTCTGTATAAGCTCGGCCTGTAGCAACCATAAACTCAATACCTAAACGCTCAGCTTCTCTAATAGCAGAAGCATTGTCTTTTGAAATACCCATTTTTGAATCTAATAATGTTCCATCCATGTCTGAAGCAATCAATTTAATCATGAAATTTTCTACACCTCGTTTATTTAACTTATCTATAGTTTACCATGTTTTTTCTTTTTCAGTGTAGAAAAAATTTCCTTGTCACCTCATACAAAATCAGATATCCTTAAAGTGTAAAAGAAAGCATCCAGAATAGAAGTTTTAATTAGTAAGAATAGAAAAATACCGTACTGCAAAAAAATGAAGGAGGCTGGCAAATGAAAGCAATCATTCATAATAGTTGGCAAGATATTTTAGAAGAAGAGTTCACCAAGGAATATTATTTGAAATTACGAGATTTTTTAAAGCAGGAATATAGCGAGCAAACGATTTATCCAGATATGTATCACATATACTCAGCGTTAGAACTGACGTCTTATGAAGAGGTTAAAGTAGTAATATTAGGGCAAGATCCTTATCATGGTCCTAATCAGGCGCATGGATTGAGCTTCTCTGTACAACCTGGTGTTCGAACACCGCCTTCTTTAAAGAATATTTACAAAGAATTACAAGAAGATCTGGGGTATCCTCCTGTGTCCCATGGATTTTTAGAAAGTTGGGCAAAACAAGGTGTTCTCTTATTAAATACAGTTTTAACGGTTCGAAATGGTCAAGCATATTCTCATCGAGGTCAAGGGTGGGAAAAGTTGACGGATTCGATCATTAAAAAATTAAGTGAACGTGAGAAACCGATTGTATTTATTTTATGGGGCAAACCAGCGCAAGAAAAAATTAAAATGATTGATACAAACAAGCATATTATTATTCAATCGCCACATCCAAGTCCCTTGGCTGCTCATCGCGGCTTCTTTGGCTCAAAGCCATTTTCGAAAACAAATCAGGCTTTAGAGCAGTTAGGGGAGACCCCAATCAACTGGCAATTACCTGATATAGTGTCTTAAAACAGCTCTATCTGTTATAGTGCAGAAAGGCGAGTTTGTGAAAATAATATCAGAATCAGCATTTTTTACACTAATACAGCTATAAATAACTGTTATTTTCTTGAAGAATGGTGTATGATAAGTTTGTATAAATAATCAGTTGGAGGGTATATCGTGGAATTATTCGATAGCTTAAAATTTAAAGTGATTCGCCGTAACATCAAAATTGTTTTCCCAGAAGCAACAGATCCTCGTATTTTAGGGGCTGCAGCTCGTTTGAAAGCAGAAGAATTAATGGAGCCAATCTTGATTGGTAAACAAGAAGCGATTGTTGAAGCAGCACATGCTCGTGGAATCAAAACGTCTAACTTTACGATTATTGATCCAGATAATTATGATGGATGGGAAGAAATGGTCACAGCGTTTGTTGAACGCCGTAATGGAAAAGTCACAGATGAAGATGCTCGTAAGATCTTAAAAGATGTCAACTATTTCGGTACAATGCTTACTTACATGGGTCTTGCTGATGGAATGGTGAGTGGTGCGATCCACTCAACTGGCGATACAGTTCGTCCAGCCCTACAAATCATCAAAACAAAACCAGGCGTTAGCCGTACAAGTGGTGCAATGATCATGGTTCGTGGTCGCGATCAAGAGAAATACATTTTTGCCGATTGTGCAATCAATGTCAATCCAACAGCCCAAGAATTAGCTGAGATTGCTGTTGATAGTGCAAAAACAGCTGAATTATTTGATATCGAGCCAAAAGTAGCAATGATGAGCTTCTCAACAAAAGGTTCTGCAAAAGCACCTGAAGTTGATAAAGTAGTTGAAGCAACAAAAATTGCGAAAAGCTTAGCTCCTGAACTTGAAATCGATGGTGAATTACAATTTGATGCTTCTTACGTAGCATCTGTTGCTCAATTGAAAGCACCGAATTCATCTGTTGCAGGACAAGCGACAGTCTTTGTTTTCCCAGAGTTACAATCAGGAAATATTGGGTATAAAATCGCTCAACGTTTAGGTAACTTTGAAGCAATTGGTCCAATCTTACAAGGATTGAACAAACCTGTATCTGACTTGTCTCGTGGAGCAAATGAAGAAGATATTTACAAGTTATCAATCATCACTGCCGCTCAAACATTAATGAACTAATTAAATTGACTAGGGAATCAGGACAAGACGTCTAGCGTTTTGCTTTGACTCCCTAGTTTTTTTTTCAATAATTCGGTATACTACATTACATACAAATAGGGAAAGTTTAGGTAGGTGAAAGAATGGATATTGCAATCAACAATCCTAAAGAAACGGAATCTTTAGCAAAAATTATCGGGCTGGTAGCTGAACCAAGCGATACAATTATTCTTTCCGGAGATTTAGGTGCTGGCAAAACTACGATGACTAAAGGAATCGCTTTAGGCTTAGGCATTGATCAGATGATTAAAAGTCCCACTTATACAATTATTCGTGAGTATCAACAAGGACGTATGCCTTTGTATCATATGGATGTATACCGCATAGAAAATGGTGCGGATGATCTCGGTTTGGACGAATATTTTGAAGGCGATGGATTATCTGTTGTTGAATGGGGCAAATTATTGGGTGAATTCTTACCGACAGACTATTTAGATATTACGATCACTAAAGATCCGCAAGTGTTAGAAAAAAGAGTCTTGTCATTCCAAGCTTTTGGAACACGAGCGGAAAACTATTTAGATCGTATTCAGAAAAAAATGGAGGACGTTATATGACAGAGGTTGAATTTACGATTCGGGAGGCAATTCCAGACGATGCAGTAGAGATTTTGCGTGCGCTAAAAATAGCTGGCAGTGAGACTCCTTTTTTAGTAATGGATGAAAAAGGTTTAGAAATGACACCAGTTGAGATGAGTGAGAACTTAGCCAATCTTTATGAATCCCCAAATAATCTATTGATGGTTGCTTTAGCAGATGAGCAAGTCATTGGGACAGCATCTATCAAAGCATCATCAAAAAAACGGATAGAGCATATTGGTGAAATTGGGATCAGCATTTTAAAGGATTATTGGGGCTTTGGCTTAGGGACTTTGATGATGGAAGAATTGATCGAATGGGCAAAAGAAAGTGGTGTGATTCGCCGTTTAGAATTAACGGTACAACATCGAAACCAGCGGGCGGTTCATGTATATGAAAAAATAGGCTTTAAAACGGAAACAATCATGGCTCGAGGTGCTAAAACAGATGAGGATGAATTTTTAGATGTACATTTAATGAGTAGGATGATTGATTAAAAATAAAAGAGGAGGTTGGGACAGAAGCGTTTAATCCCGAGAACTAAGAAGGAATTTACGAAAATTGTTTTTCAAATTTTTGTGCCCAAGTAGGTACTGTGCACCATCAACTCGTTCTTTGTTGTGTTTTACAGCAATTTCAGCTTATTTCCGAAAGGATTGCTTCTCCTCCCACCGTTTATTCGCATTTAGGGTGTGAAACAAAAGTGATGTTTACTTTTGTCCCACACCGCTCTTTTTTTGTAACACCTTGATACACCAATGTCACATTTTACATCTTCTTTTTTATGTAACCACTTTCTTTTTTTCTATATATTCTCTCTCAGTAAAAGGCTATACTAGGGTCAGATAAAACGCTTAAGGAGCTGAACGAGATGTCAGAGGGAATTAAAATCGTTACCATCGGTGGAGGATCAAGTTATACACCAGAATTAGTGGAAGGGTTTATTAAACGATACGATGAACTGCCAGTACGCGAGTTATGGCTAGTCGACATTGAAGCTGGAAAAGAAAAACTAGAAATCGTTGGCGCAATGGCGAAACGTATGGTTAAAGCCGCAGGTGTTGACTGTGAAGTACATTTAACATTAGACCGTCGTGAAGCATTGAAAGATGCTGATTTCGTGACAACACAATTACGTGTGGGACTTTTAGATGCACGTATCTTAGATGAACGCATTCCATTAAGTCATGGCTTAATCGGTCAAGAAACCAATGGTGCTGGTGGTATTTTCAAAGCGTTGAGAACTGTTCCTGTGATTTTAGATATCGTAGAAGATATGAAAGAACTTTGTCCAAATGCTTGGTTAATTAACTTTACCAACCCAGCTGGTATGGTAACAGAAGCTGTTTTACGTTATGGTAATTGGGATAAAGTTGTTGGTTTATGCAACATTCCAGTTAATGCTGTATTTGAAGAAGCAGAATTATTAGGTGAAAACAATCGTGATCTATTCTTCCAGTTTGCAGGAATCAATCATTTACATTGGCATACAATTACAGATAAAAATGGAAAAGATCGTACGGATGAATTAATTAAGGTAATGTATGGTCAAGATGATGCTAAATCAATCGTAGCGAATATCAAAGACAACAACCTAATCTGGGAACAAGTTGAAAATCTACACATGGTTCCATGTCCCTACCACAATTATTATTACTATACAGATAAAATGTTAGCTGAAGAATTAGAAGACTTCAAAAACAATGGCACGCGTGCTGAAAAAGTGAAAGAAATCGAGCATGAATTATTTGAATTATACAAAGATCCTAATTTAGACTACAAGCCAAAACAATTAGCAGAACGTGGTGGCGCTCGTTACAGTGACGCAGCGTGTGAAATCATCAACTCGATTCACAATGACAAACGTACAACAATGACTGTCAGCACTAGAAATAACGGGACGATTACAGATTTACCGGCTGAAAGTGCCGTAGAAGTAACGTGTACGATTACTGGAAAAGGTCCAGTTCCCTATAACTTCGGCAGCTTTAAACCGCAAGAACGTGGGTTGTTACAAGTGATGAAATCAATGGAAGAATTGACAATCGAAGCAGCTGTTACGGGAGATTACGGTACATTATTACAAGCATTCACCATGAATCCTTTGATAACAAGTGGTGATGTTGCCAAAGAAGTGATGGATGAGTTGTTGGAAGCGCACAAACACTATTTACCAGCTTTCTTTAAATAAGGTAAAAAGCAAGGCAACTCGTTTTATGAGTTGTCTTGCTTTTGTTTTTGTACTTCTTTTGCCAAATATTCTACCGTATAAAGTGCTGGCACCTGGGATGTAATATCGCTATCCCCAATTCTTTCAGTTGAAATATAATAAGGGATATTTATATCTGAAAGAGCGGCTATTGTTGATTTTTCACTGTTAGTAATCGAAATAATGGAACAGTCATTCGTAATAAAATGATTCAAATAATCGATAATTGCATCGTTTTCACCACTTACAGACAAGGCAATCACACAAACATTTTTTGCCATACTTTTATTAAAAAAGTTTACCGGATGATTAATTGGGTCTTCTATATGGAAGGCCATACTGAAAATAGATGAAAAATATAAGGCACCATATTCAGCAATGATTTTTGATGAGCCGGTTCCAATAAAAACGACAAGCTCTCTTTTAGCTAACATTTTTGTCTGAACCTGCATTCGTTCTTGATAAAAAGCTTCTGTGGAACGCTGGATGAAATTGGTAAAAGATGTTTCATCTACAGCATGTGTTGTAACGGGTTCAGCTAAAGATTTTCGATACAAATTTAATTTAACTTTAAATTCTGAGAACCCTTCACAGCCAAATTTTCGGCAAAATCGCAAAATACTGGCGGTACTACTATGGGTTTCTTTGGCTAATTCACGAATCCGCATATATACTACTTCATCGATATGAGAGGCAATATATTTATAGATTTCTAAATCAATGGGACTAAGATCAGGACTATAATCTAAAAATAACAAGATATTCCCTACTTTCTTTGTTCATATTCGTTCGTTAAATCAAGACTATACACAAAATGACGAACGGGCAGACCAGAATAATTTTTATCAAATTGTTTGACGATGGTCATACCATTTTTCTCAGCAACTTTTCGAGAGGAGAGATTCGTATCTCGAATGATAGAACAAATTTTTTTCGCTTTTAATCCATTTTTAGCATAGGCAATGCATAGTTGGCTAGCTGAAGTTGCATAACCTTGATTCCAATAGTGTTTATTGACTAGGAAGCCAATTTCTAATAAGGATTCATCTTCGACCTTTGAATAGACAATTCCACATTGACCGACAAAAACTTTACTTTTTTGATCGATGATCGCCCAGAGACCAAAACCATTTTCTTGATAGCTTTTTATATTCCAACGCAACCAATCGTTTACTTTTTCTTCTGTGAAGGCTGCTTCATACGCATACATCGTTTCTTCATCTTGTAGAATCAAACTTAGATCCTCAAAATCCTCGGATGTGAAATTTCTTAAATAGAGCTTTTCATTTTCAACTATTTTTTTATTCATACGAAACTTCCTTTAATTTAGACATAAATTCATGACGCACAAAGGAGCATATTCCCCTTTAAACAGAAATTGTTCCTTATCTAACTGGTATTGCTGGATTATTTTTGAAAAGTCATTGGTGTATTTCTGTAAGATCATCTGTAGTATATTTTCTCTTACTCTTATTTCAGTTATAAGACAAAATGACTTTTCTTTATTTTACCATAGTAAATAGGCAAGGCTATAAAAAACACGATTTAAAAATCCAAACAGTGAAAGAAAAGTAACAGAATCTTGGGATAATTTTAACAGAATTCTGGGAGTTTAGAATCACTATTTCTTTGTATACTAGGTTCATCAAGTACGAATGGCTGTGACTATTTGATAAAGAGTCGCCCGTGACTTTAAATGAGAGGGGATGCCAAGTAGGATTGAGTACTATTTTTGTGAGAGAAAGTCAGCATATAACTTTTGAGCAGCAAGATCAGGCAATCAAAAAACAATTGAAAGTGATCGGAAAGCTGCAAAAAAGGGTGAAAGCAGAACAACGACGAAAAAATCAGCTTGCTTCTCAACTAAAAGAACTAAAACAGCAACAAAACACTAAGGAGGAAATAAACAGATGACAGCATTAAGTGGAGTAGATGTGGTTTGGCGTTTTCGTTTAGCCGAAGACGAAGGAAACGAAAGTGCTTGGGGATTAGCCTATAGTACAGAAAATGGGTATTCAAAATCAAAAGAAAGTGAATCAACTGTGACCAAAGATGGCAGCGTAGTGACACCAGGCGCTACTGAAACAACAGTAACTGCCACAACATTGTACAAAATCGGTTCGACACAAATTGATAAATTAGAAACGGCGATGGATGAGAACAAACGTGTTCAAATTTGGCGTATCAATACCAAAGAAATCGGCACTGGCAACGACGAAGGGAAATTTAAAGCGAAATATTTTGAAGGCTATTTTACGTCATTTGAAGAAACTGATTCAGCAGAGAATAAAGTTGAATATTCTTTAGAATGGGCAATCGAAGGTGCTGGGAAGAATGGTTTTGCAGCATTAGAGTTAGATACATCAGAAGGCGGCGATTATGAATTTAAAGACACTGTAAAAGTGGAACCAAAAGCATAAGCACTTCATTCTATAAAATACTTGAAAGAGGTTAAATTTTTAGCCTCTTTCACATAGTTTAGTGTAGCTAGACAACTTTTCATTAGGAGGAAAATAATATGGAATTAACGATGAACGAAAAAACATTCGATTGTAGATTTGGTTATGGATTCTTAAAAGAAATCAACAAACGGTACTCAATAGAACGCGGTGGTATGCAGTTGAAATTAGGTGTAGGCGCAATTGTTTCAAACCTGATTTTATCTGATGTGGATACTCTTTTTGAAGTCCTATTGATTGCAAATATGACAGAGAAACCTCGTATGACGGTTAAATTTTTAGAAGATTATGTTGAACAAAATGGTACAAAAAATTTGTTTGAAGAAGTGATTGATGAATTAAAAAAGTCGGAATATACCGGGACGATGACCAGCAAGATGTTGGAAGAAGCACAAGCGTAACCAACATACATTTTGATGAAGTCTATGAGCAAGTTCGCTTAAACTGTTTACGTTTTTTGCAGATTGAAAATTTTAATGAAATTGCAAGACTGACGATTCCAGATTACGAATTACGGATGAAGGCCTATCAATTAAAACAGTTAGATCGACAATACGAAATCCATCTGCAAGCTTGGGCAACGGTTATGGCAGGACAAACACGCAAGGGCAAACCGATTTTCAGAACCTTTGATAAGTTCTTCGATTATCGCAAGGCAGAAGAGAAAATACTTGGTAGACAAAAAAGAACTACTCTTGATAAAGAAAAACTTCAAAATTGGATCGCTAATTTTAATTCATAGGAAAGGAGGGGGAAAATGGAGAAAAAACAAAATGTAACGACAGTCTTATCAGCTATAGACAATAATTTTTTTAAAACATTAGCTAGTGCTGAGGGGGCGCTTAACAGTACTAAAGGAACATCAGATCGTTTATATGAATCTTTTACTAAATTAGCATCATATAATATCCCTACTCAGAGTTTCGAGGTATTCAAGCAAAGTGCACAAGATGCTTCAACTATGGTGGATAACCTTGGGGAAAAGCTAAAAAAAAGATTTACTCCAGTTATTGAAAAGCCAAATTTGACTGAAATGATAGATACTGTTGATAAAACAATTGATGATATCAACAGCAAGCTGGAACAATTTCATATGCCTAGTTTGGGAAAAATGATGAGTGGGGACGACTCTGTTTTTGGGAAAATCAACGGTAATATAGATAAAGTAACGCAGTCTTTTGGCGGAATGACTCAAAGCTTTGGTGATAAACAGAAACAAATGATTTCAGGTATGTCGAATTGGAAACAAAATCTTACTGGATTTACAGAAAATACTAAATACCAAATGAAGTTGTTTACGATGGCCATGAGAACTGAGGGGTCTCCTATCGATAAGTTAGGTACAGCGTTTGATGCAGTTTCTACTAAAGTTTCATCAGGTTTTTCAAAAATGTATCAAAGCTCTGGAATGATGGGCTCAGCATTTAGACAAGTTGGTGAAGGATTTAACGGTGTAAAAGATTATATGAGTGGACTACCTGAAAGTGCAAGATATCAAATGAAGCTTTTAGGGATGCATATAAGAAGTGAGCATCCAGCGTTGGTTGAATTAGGAACCAAGTTTTCAGATATGTCTTCTCAAGTAGGTGGAACGATTTCTACTGTTACTTCTAAATTTGGTGCTTTAGGAGGGAAATTTGCTGATACAATTACAAATTCTAAACTGTTAAAATCTACCTTCAGCGGAATAGGAACAACCTTACAAGGTTCTGCTAATGTGGGAACAACAGCTATGACTTCCATGGTTCAAGGATTATCTTCTGTTTTTGGTTTTGCACTAAAAGCTTTAGGACCAGCGGCTATTTTAGGTGTTGCATTAGCTGGTTTTGGTTTATTAGATAGTCAGTTTGATGGACAAATCGGTAAGATGATAGAAACAGCAACTACAAAAGGACCAGCTATTATTGCAGGTTTTGTTCAGGGAATCATAGATAAGCTTCCAGCATTGATGGAAACAGGCACACAATTAATAGCGGGCTTGGCACAGGCAATCACAGGAAATCTACCTGTGATCATGCAAAGTGCAGTTAACCTAATTAATGCTCTAGTTAGTGGGGTAATTGAAAGTTTACCAACGTTGATTCCAGCAGCTTTAATGTTAATTGAATCCTTGGCTACGAGTTTATTATCTGCAGCTCCTAAGTTGTTAATGACAGGATTAGATTTATTAATGGCTTTGGTTAGTGGAATTGTAGATAACAAAGATCAAATCGTTGCAACAGTCACAAGAATCATTGAATCATTTACTACTAATATTACAGGACAACTACCTGAAATCATTAAAAAAGGTATTGAAATATTAACAAAACTTGCAGAGGGAATTGCTTCGATATTGCCTGTTTTAATTCCAGTCGCAATTGAGGCTATTGCTACGTTAGTAAGAACTTTGTCTGAACAGTTACCAACAATCATTTCTGCTGCAGTAAAAATTATCTCCACTCTTGTTGCTGGTTTACTCAAGGAGCTTCCAAGTATTTTAGTAGCAGCAGGAAAGTTGATATGGGAACTAGTCAAAGGAATTCTAGGTGCGTTACCATCCATCGCAACAGTTGGCTATCAGATTATTAATGAACTTTCTAAGGCTCTATTTGACATTGATCTATTTGAAATTGGAGGGAATATCATCCAAGGATTTATTGATGGTATTACAGAAAAGGCAAAAAAAATATGGAAAGTTCTTGAAAATATTGGGAACGGGATTAAAGACTTTTTTACAGGAAACTTTAAAATCCACTCACCATCCCGTTGGATGCGAGATGAAATCGGCGCAATGCTGCCAGCAGGGCTTGCCATTGGGATCGAAAGAAATGCTCATGTAGTAGATCAACCAATGGACAAACTAGCTTCACAAATCATGCTACCAAGCCTAGACAGTTTAGATCAGCATTTGGCAACAGTCCAAGATGTATCCGTCCAATCCAGTAGTAAACAAATGCAAGTTCAAACTAAACAACCAGCAACATTCAACATCAAACTCGGCAATCAACAATTCAAAGCCTTTGTTTCAGATATCTCAGAAGCAATGGGGCAAGATTCTGCTATTAACTTAGCATTTTAGAAGGAGGGAAAACATGTATTATTTTGAAGATACAACGAAAAAAGTCCACAAAGATGAGTTGATCCTTCCTTCTTCAGCCATGATGTATGACGGTGTGTATCTAGAAAAAAGGATTGATGGCTACCGTACGTTAGCTGTAACAGGCAGAGAAATGCTATCACTAAATATTGAAACACAAGAAACACAAGTAGGAAGCATCAAACTAAATCAAAAATTACCAGCTCGAACAATCAAAGTAACCTATCAATTGATTGGGAAAGATGCAAACGATGTACAGAAGAAATACCATCAATTGATGCGTTTACTTTATAAAGAGTCAGATGTCGAGATTCGTTTCAAAGACGAATTGGACTACCATTATCATGGACAATATATAACGACAGATGATGTTCGGGGAGATACAAATAGTATTATTGCAAGTTTTGAAATACTTTGTACAGATCCAAAAAAATATTCTGTTTTGTTGAAAACAGACGGAATCATTACGACGTATTTACCTTATCAAACAACGCCTGAACAAATTAAAGTAACAGTTGCAGTATTTGGTTCTTTGATGATTACAAATGGAGCAAAGACGATTAAAATCACAAGTTATAATTTAAGTGCTGGTGACCAGGTTGTTTTTGATTTCTTAAAGGGAAAAGTCTTTGTCAATGAGCTAGATCAAACTTTTTTACTAGATTTAGAAAGTGATTTCGAAAATTTTACTATTAAAGAAGGCCAAATTATTCAATGCAACAATGGCAAAATGACTATTTCCTACCGGGAGGTACAATTATGAATAAGAATGTTTATTTCTTTGATGAACGTCAGCACTTACTCCGAATCGTTAAAGAAAATGAATTGATAGAAGCCATTCAAGAAAAAGAAATTACGTCAAGTAAAAATGAATTGATGAACGATACTTTAAATGTATCCACTATATATGATGAAGAGTTGAAACAAGCGGCATACATGGCTGTAAAAGAAGAAGGATCTTTTTATAGTTTATACAGAATTATTTTAGACAGTGAAGAGGAAAATAGTCTATCCTTTGTCGGCATTAGCTTTGCACCAGATGAGTTAGATTCTTACGTTATCAAAAATGTACAAGTAAAAAATGAATCAATCAAAAATACTCTAAAGAAATTGTTAGTTGAAACAGAATGGCGTGTAGGCGAAGTAAACGCAAATTTACCTGCAATAACAGACGATTTTAGTTTTCTATCTGTGCGAGATGCATTAAAAAATATTCAAACACAAGGCTGTGAAATTCTTTTTAAATATAAGATAGATGGCATTGGAATCACAGATAAATGGATAGAAGTTTATCGTGAAATCGGTGAAAAAAGCAAACAGCGTTTTACTTATGGTGACAAAGCATTGAGCATTGTGAAAGAACAAGATCGTAATCAAGTATACACAAGCTTGATCGGTCGTGGTCGTGGCGAAGACGTTGGGGATGGAAAAGGCAAGCGAATCGAGTTCACAACTATAGAATGGAAAAAAGCAAAAGGGAAACCGTTGAATAAACCAAAGGGACAAAATTGGTTGGAATTTCCTGAAATGACCCAACAATATGGTATTCCACTAAAAAATGGTGGGATGAGAAGACGAGAAAAAGTCATTACATTTGATGAAGAAGAGAATCCAGAAAAATTACTACAAAAAACATACGATTCACTCATTGAATATTCTCGTCCACTCGTTCAATTTAAAACTGAAATTTTAGGTGGAGATGCGATTGGAAATACTGTAACAATTCATCGCCATGATCGTAATTATCACTATCAAACACGAATTTTTAAAGTCAAAATCGATCGTTTAACAGGAAAAGTCGAAGCGGGTTTAGGAGATAATATTACGAAAAGTATTTCAAAAGCAACCTCTGATTTAAAAGGAAATGTTGATACTTTGGAAGAAAAGAAGATGACTTTCTATGATTCAGAAGAGATTTCTAAGTGGCAAGATGATATTATTCGTGGAGCCAAGGGTGGTTCTATCAAATTGATGAACGGTATTGAAACTGGGAAGTCTAACAGTCGTGAACCTTATCAAATGGTATGGATGAACAAGGATTCGCTAGAGACAAGTGACCATTTTCTAGTAGCAAATAGTGAAGGCATAGGTTTTATCGATGGGGATTTTAATAAAGGTAAATACAAAACAGCATGGACGATCGATGGGAAATTTAATGCAGATTTTATCCAAGCAGGTACGATTCGAGGTAGAACAATTGAAGGTTGTGAGTTTAAAACTTTAGATGACACATTCCAAATAAAGATTTTAAACGGCAATATTATTTTCAGTGATAAGAAAATGAGTAAAAAACTAGGATCAATTAGTGCAACACGAGGTGCTAACGGAGTAAATGGATTTGCCGTTATTCAACAACCGGGTTTTATTTTTTCTTTAAATTCTGGGAGTAAAGACAAAAATGGTACATCTAACTATGTGATCCAAATTCCCAAAGAAAGTACGATGGAAGAACCTAAACTCAATTCACAAGCGATATGGAAGCATAACGGTGATTTGCATATTACAGGGAAACTATTTATTAATGGAAAAGAAATCACAGGTAACGGCAGCGGCGGCTCTGGTGGAGGCGGCGAAATACCCCCAGAACTGACAACAGATCAAGAAAAAAATGCTTGGGGAATTTGGCAATTCTTTAAAAATAAAGGCTGGACGGAGCAATCTATCGCTGGAATGCTTGGAAATATCCAATCAGAATCGGGAATCATGCCTGATATTGACGAATTAAGTGGTGGAGGTGGTTATGGGTTAACCCAATGGACTCCTAAATTTAAGCTTGTTGATTGGTGTAACGAACATGGATTAGATCACCGAACACTTGATACTCAATGCCAACGGATTCAATGGGAAATGGAAAATAATGTGCAATGGTTTTACAACCCTTCACGTCCAGATATTTCTTATATACCTTTTAGAGACTTTACGAAACTTACGAATCTGAAACATGCAGCCGAATGTTTTATCGCATTGTATGAGCATCCGGGAGATCCCTATCAGCCAGCCAGAGCACAGCAAGCTCAGTATTGGTATGACAAATTAAGAAATTTAAAACCTGGAGCTGCTACTGGAGCAGCAGGCTTGGCTCATTTAGAAACATTGTACAAACAGCCTTTAGGAAATGGACAATGTTATGCAGTCTCAGCAGAGTATTCTGGATTTTTAGGAGGCTGTGGTTTAGGTGCAAATACGGGCTATCCATTAAGTCACGTAATTGGAAATTCAGAAGCAGCAGCTGAAATTGGGAGTGGTTATGATTGGGCAGCGGTTGGTTGGAAAGTCATTTTTAATCCAACCTATGAACAGTTAGTACCAGGAGCCATTATCAACTGGAAACGCGGTGGCAATATTGGAGGCTTTAACGTGGACTATACTTATGGCCATACAGGCGTCATCCGAGGTTTAACAAACGGCGGCTTCCAAACCTATGAACAAAATATCGGTTTAGGACAAGTTGTCGGAAAATACGACAGAGCTTGGGTCGGATCAAGCGAAATCAGCTCAATTGTCATCCCGCCAAAATAATCAATTTATAGAAAGGAGTGAGTAAATGTCAATCGTCTATCCAATTTTTTTATCAATCACACAACCAAACGATAACATTCCAACAATCATGATTCGTCAATATGATGAAGGAACCCAAGTCTTGGATGTGACAGTAACAGAACATGGAAAACCAAAAGACATTTCAAATGTAACCCCATTTTTCTGCGTCAAACAAGGACATCATGCTGGACTCGGTTTGTCTGAGCAAAAAGTTACTAAAATCATCGATGCAAAAAAAGGGAAACTGCAATACACATTAACAAATTACGATATGCAAAATATCGGAGAAAACACTGCTTATTTCAGTTTTAGAGAACTTCAAAAAGATTTAAGTTGGCGACAACAATTTTCCACACGAGATTTTACTTATCAAGTGAAAGAAAGTATGTACAGTGAGGGGATTAAAGACAGCAACTATATCTGGACGTTTGAAGAAATTTTACGCTATTTTACTGAATGGGTGAAAACGTGTCAGGAGATTTATGATGACTGGTATATAGTGGCACAAGAAGAGTTGCAGCGGATTATTGCAGAGTTTCAAGGTTGGATCACAACAAATCAAGAACGATATGATCAATGGACGACAGTTAAAAGAGCAGAATTCGATAAATGGTTTGCTACGATCAAAGAAATTTTAGATGAAAATGTTGCTGGTAATCTTTTAAATCTAATCGAAGAATTAAAGCAAGCTCATTTTACTTTGAAGAGTGGCGAAACAGGGATTCTTAGAACGATTCGAGACGATAAATTCAGCTTGAATCATAGTGTGACTAAGGTAGGAACAATCACACACCAAAAAGAAGCTGCAGCTTTAGTTGTCGCTGAAATCGATAGTGAAAAACAAAATACTTTCTTCATAAGAAAGGTAGGTTCAGTTTAATGGCGAATGAAGTAGAAATCAAAAAAGTTATGGAAACCGAGGAATCAGGTGTACAACGTCAAGTTTTTCCTGAAACCCATGTTAGTGCAGTTCTTGGTTTAGATCAAATCGCAACAGCAGGAATTGGTGTTAGATCGATCAACGGAAAAACAGGCGACATCACCTTAACAGCTAAAGATTTAGGTGTTGAGGGAACAGGAATAACAATAGATAAGGTGGGAACAGTATGACGGATATCGTTGAATTAAAAAGTGATGGATTCGTTGTTTATCCTAAAACCCATGTCAGTGCGATTGAAGGAATGACAACGATCAAAGGTGAAAAAGGGGATACAGGGCCTCAAGGTATACCTGGATTACAAGGACCAGCAGGAATAAACGCAACAACGACAGCTGATGCAACGCAAACAGTTAAAGGATTGATGAGTGCAGCTGATAAGAAAAAATTAGATACATTACCAACAATAACATTCAGTAAGGTGGGAGCGGTATAATGGCAGATATTGTACAATTAGAAGAAAAAGGGAATTTACTTTATCCTAAAACACACGTAAGTGCGATTGATAATTTTGATGAAACAGTTGTCAAGAAAAGTGGAGATGAAGAAATTGCTGGGGTTAAGAATTTTAAGGACGGTATTCAGCAAAACGGTAAAGCAGTATTAACAGAAACAGAGTCAAGAGCACTTTGGACGGGAGGTTGGGTCATGAACACCACACAGACCGTAACTCCCAAGAAAAAATTGACTGAATGTAGAACTGGCTGGGTTCTTAGATGGCAAAGAATCCTAGGTGGTGAAGTGAAGTTCCAAGATTATAATTACACGTACGTACCTAAACAACATGCATTAGATGCTGCAGGTATGGGAGTATCATGTATGATGGATTCAGGAGCTGGTGATGCTAAGTCTGTCAAATATATCTATGTGAGAGATGAAAACATAAAGGGGCATGGCAACAATAGTACAAATCCATCTGGTTCATTTGTTCTGACTGCAGTATTTGAATTCTAGCTCGATATTAATAGAGTGGTTGAAAATATATTATTAAGATGAAAAAGATACTCGTTTCGGGTGTCTTTTTCTTTGTATAATTGAGATAAGGAAATTTCCTTGACCGTTCCGTAGTACTTATCGTAATATAGTTAGGAGCCGAACTATTGAAAGAGGAGGTAAATAATGGACAGAAAAATCGGTCTAAAAATCAGAATTTTAGCGAATGAAATCAATCGAAAGTCAGCAGAAATTTTAAAAGAAGAAGACGGCGAAGCCTCTTCAAGTATCCAAATGCGCATTCTAAACTTCATTCACCGCCGTAATAGCCAACAAGTACCAGTCTATCAAAAAGACATCGAACAAGAATTTGACATTCGACGTTCCACTGCGACGGGCGTTTTGCAAACAATGGAGAAACGCTTGTTTATCGAAAGACGATGTTTGGAAAAAGATAATCGTTACAAAACGATAATGTTAACTGAATTAGGCGAACAGAAAGTCAAAGAAAACATCGTAAAGCTACATAAATTCGATGAGTTACTTGTGCGAGGAATTCCAGAAGAAGAACTAGCAATCTTTTTCAAATTATTGGAAAAATTATCAGAAAACAGCAAAAAAATAAATAAGGAAGGTGAACTAGTTACATGATAAAAAAACTAATCGCCAACATAGGTGTCTATAAAAAAGAAAGTATCATTACGCCGCTTTATGTAACTGGAGAAGTAATTTTAGATATTATCATCCCCTTGGTTATGGCAATGATGATCGATAATGGCATCGAAAAGGGAAATACAAACGCTATTTTAATGTATGGGGCTATTTTATTTATTTGTGCAATTATTGCGTTATTTTTTGGAGCGATGTCAGGTCGTTATGCTGCAGTTGCTTCAGCTGGATTTGCGAAAAATTTACGCGATCAATTATTTGTTCGTATTCAAGGATTTTCATTCTCAAACATTGATCGTTTTTCTACATCTAGTTTGATCACACGGATGACAACAGACGTGACCAATGTTCAAAATGCGTACCAAATGATTATTCGGCTGTTAGTTCGAAGTCCACTGATCATGATTTTTTCATTAGCCATGGCTTATAGTATCAACAAGGATCTGTCCTTGATTTATTTAGGCGTCGTGCCATTTTTGATGATTGGTTTAGCAGCAGTTATTTATTTTGCTCACCCTAATTTTAATAAAGTTTTTCGTATTTATGACAAATTAAATAACGTCGTTCAAGAAAATTTACAAGGGATTCGTGTCGTTAAATCTTATGTAAGAGAAGAACATGAAGACGAGAAATTCAAAACGGTTTCTAAAGATATCTACAAAACATTCTCGAAAGCACAAAGCATTGTTGCCTTCAATAATCCGATTTTACAGTTTGCTGTCTATACGTGTATGTTGTTGATTTCATGGTTAGGGGCAAAATTTGTAGTAGGGAGTACGTTGACTACTGGGGAACTGGTCAGTATGTTTACATATACAATGCAGATTTTAATGAGTTTAAATATGCTGTCAATGGTTTTTGTCATCGTACTGATTGCACGGACATCTGCTGAACGGATTACTGAAGTTTTATCAGAGGAAAGTGATTTAAAAAATAATCCAGATCCACTCTATGACATTCCAAATGGTTCTGTTCGTTTTAACGATGTATGTTTCAGTTATGCGAATAATCTTGAAAAATTGGCGCTGATGCATGCGAATATGGAAATCAAGTCAGGTGAAGTGATTGGGATTGTTGGTGGGACTGGTAGTTCAAAATCAACATTGGTTCAATTGATCCCGAGATTGTATGATGTAACACAGGGGTCAGTAGAAGTTGGTGGACATGATGTTCGGCACTATGATTTGAAATCATTGCGTGACCAAGTCAGCGTAGTTCTACAAAACAATGTATTATTTACTGGAACAATTAAAGAAAACCTTCGTTGGGGAAATGAAGAGGCGACGGATGAAGATTTGATCCGAGTGTGCAAGATTGCTCAGGCAGATGGTTTTATTGAAGAATTCCCTGATAAGTATGATACGATGCTTTCTCAAGGCGGAAATAATGTTTCAGGTGGGCAAAAACAACGGTTGTGTATTGCACGTGCATTATTGAAAGAACCTAAAATTTTGATTTTAGATGATTCGACTAGTGCTGTGGATACAAAAACAGATCGTTTGATCCGTGAAGGAATGCGACAAGAAATTCCAGGGACTACAACATTCATTATCGGACAACGGGTTTCCTCTGTTCAAGATTCTGATCGTATCATCGTGATGGATAAAGGGGCAATCAATGCTATTGGAACCCATGACGAATTATTAGCGACTAATCAGATTTATCAAGAAGTTTATGAGTCTCAACAGAAAGGATTTGGTGAAGAAGATGCGTGATGAACAAGCAAAAGGGATTCGCAAAAGTCAAGATCCTTTGAAAACGTTGAAACGACTATTCTCATATATGTTTAAAAACTACAAGTTCCAGCTTCTATTTGTTCTTATTCTCATTTTATTAAGCACCTTTGCGAATGTTCGGGGCTCGTTATTTTTACAAGTGGTGATCGATGATTACATTACACCGTTACTTGGTCAAAGTGACCCTGATTTTTCTGGGTTATTAAAGGCAATTACAACGATGGCACTGATTTATGGCGTTGGAATCATTTCAAACTTAGGGTTTAACTTGATCATGGTACGTATCAGTGAAGGAACGCAAAAAACAATTCGAGATGAAATGTTTACTCATCTTGAAACATTGCCGATTCGCTATTTTGATTCAAATTCTGATGGGGATATTATGAGCCATTTTACGAATGATACGGATACATTACGTCAGATGATCTCTCAAAGTATCCCTAATCTGGTTGCTGCTGTGGTCAGTTTTATTAGTGTATTTATCGCGATGTTTACGATCAGTGTTCCATTGACCTTAGTTGTGTTAGTTTCTGTTTCGATAATGATTGTGACGATTCGGATGATTGCAGGACGCAGTAGTCGCCATTTTGGTAAGCAGCAACGTGATTTAGGAAGCGTAAACGGTTATATTGAAGAAATCATGCATGGCCAAAAAGTGGTGAAAATTTTTAACCATGAGCCGCAAACGATCAAACAATTTAAAAAAATCAATGAAGAATTACGACAAAGTGCTACTCAAGCGAATAAATACGCAAATAGCTTAATGCCGATCATGATGAATTTGTTAAATATTCAATATGTACTCTTGGCAGTCATTGGAGGAATCTTTTCAGTGTATGGTGTTTCTGGTTTGACGATTGGGATGATTGCTTCGTTTCTACAATTGAGCCGTTCGTTGAACATGCCAATCAGTCAAGTGTCACAACAAATCAATTTTGTGATTATGGCTTTAGCGGGCGCTGACCGTATTTTTATGTTGATTGATGAAAAATCAGAAATAGATGATGGCTATGTAACGTTAGTTAATGTAAATCGTGCGTCAGGTGCTCTTGTCGAAAGTGAAGCTAGAACAGGAATTTGGGCCTGGAAACACCCACATGCGGATGGAACTGTTACGTATACTGAATTGACTGGAGATGTTCGTTTTGAAGATGTATCCTTTGGGTATACAGATAAAAATCGCGTATTAAAAGATATCAATCTTTATGCGGAACCAGGTCAAAAAGTGGCCTTCGTTGGGGCAACAGGTGCAGGTAAAACGACCATCACAAATTTGATCAATCGTTTCTATGATATTCAAGAGGGAAAAATTCGTTATGATGGAATCAACGTAAAAAAAATCAAAAAAAGTTCCCTAAGAAGATCATTAGGGATTGTTTTGCAAGATACTCATTTATTTACAGGGACGATTCGTGAGAATATTCGATATGGGAAATTGAATGCTTCTGATGAAGATGTACTCAAAGCCGCACAGTTAGCAAATGCAGAGGATTTTATCAATAATTTACCCGATAAATATGATACAGTGATCACTGGTGACGGCGAAGGATTATCGCAAGGACAACGCCAATTGTTATCGATCGCTCGAGCAGCGATTGCGGATCCTCCTGTAATGATTTTGGACGAAGCAACATCTAGTATCGATACTAGAACAGAAAAGCATGTACAAGCTGGTATGGATCGCCTCATGAAAGGCAGAACAGTATTTGTCATCGCACATCGATTATCAACGATTCAAAATTCGGATGCAATCATGGTCATGGATCATGGTCGAATTATTGAACGAGGCAGTCATGAAGATTTACTTGAAGAAAAAGGAATCTACCATCAGTTATATACAGGGAAAGTGGAACTTTCATGAGAACAATAAAAAACACCAATCACTTAGTGATTGGTGTTTTTTGATATGAACGTTTAAAATAATACGCCAAGAGAGATTCGAACTCCCGACCGCTCGCTTAGAAGGCGAGTGCTCTATCCAGCTGAGCTATTGGCGCAAAATGTTAACGCAACAAAATTTATTATAATGAAGATACATAACAAAGTCAATCATAAATTAGAAATAACAACGAAAAAAATTGAAAAAGAGTTTGTAGGAGAGAAAAGTCAAGTTTTCATTGACTCAGTATTCTTATTTTGATACAATGTTAATGTTGTAATTGTGGACTCCACAGCTACAACCGCACAGAACAAGTTTTTAAGCATGACACTAGTCATCACTTGGGATGGCGAGTCTAAGTCTAGAAGAAGGAGGTGCTGTAAAGCATGTACGCAATTATCAAAACTGGTGGTAAACAAGTAAAAGTTGAGGTAGGTCAAGCGATTTACGTTGAAAAATTAGACGTAGAAGCTGGCGAAAAAGTTGTTTTTGACGAAGTTATCTTAGTGGGTGGCGAATCTACGAAAGTAGGAGCTCCAACCGTAGCAGGTGCAACTGTCGAAGGAACTGTAGAAAAACACGGCAAACAAAAGAAAGTCGTGACTTTCAAATACAAACCTAAAAAACACACTCACCGTAAACAAGGTCACCGTCAACCATATACAAAAGTTGTAATCAACGCAATCAACGCATAATTCTTTTAAGTTGCATAGGAAAGAAGGCCTATCAATGATTAAAAGTTCTTTTAAACGAAATGGCGCTGGCCAAATCGTTTCTTTTGAAGTCTCAGGGCATGCTGAGTCTGGTCCATATGGTAGTGATATCGTTTGTGCAGCTGTGTCTGCTTTAACGATTAGTACGGTCAATGGTATCGATGCTTTAGCTGGGTTTGAACCGATTGTTGAAACCAACGAAGATGAAGGTGGTTACCTTTATGTCGAGATGATTTCAAATGCAAATCAGGAACAAACAAACATTGCCCAGATTCTCTTGGAAAATCTTTTACTAGGTTTACAAGCAATTGAGCAAGAAAGTCTTGAATTTATTCAAGTCAAAACCATAAACGAAAAATAGGAGGTGCAGACTATGTTATTAAATATGAATTTACAATTATTCGCCCACAAAAAAGGTGGAGGTTCTACTTCCAACGGACGTGATTCAGAATCTAAACGCCTAGGCGCTAAAAGTGCTGATGGACAAACTGTTACTGGTGGATCAATTTTATACCGTCAACGCGGAACTAAAATTTACCCAGGAGCAAACGTAGGTATCGGCGGAGACGACACTTTATTTGCTAAAGTTGACGGCGTAGTACGTTTCGAACGTAAAGGCCGCGACAAAAAACAAGTGTCTGTTTACCCAGTAGCTCAATAATAGTTGAACTAAACGGCTCTATCCTTTTATCAAGTAAAGGGATAGGGCTTTTTTGTTTAGGGTCAAAAGACTCTTGGATACTGAATAGAATAATTGTTTAACCGACTCCGACCTGTCGGTTTTTAATACCTAAGTTCGCTTCTATTCACATATATAATGATATTGACAAAACACCCTATAACAAAACGTTTTCGTTTTACCTTCGGGTAACAACTCCTTAAACTTCTACTTATTATAAAAAATCTTATTGACAAAAATATATTCTATAAAGTATTATTATTCCACTTAAAAGAAAACGGAGTGTTATGTATGAAAAAGGTTTTGATTCATGTTCTGAGTTGTAGTCTTTTGATAGGATCAGCGGTAATTCCAATTGCAAATGTAGCGCTCGCCAACGAAAAAGAAGTAATACAAGAGATACGTCCGGATTCTGATGCATCAATCTTATCCGATGAAGGAGCAGGCTATTTAGATGTTCCGGAAATAAATTTAGATGACGACTTCAAAGAATATGAAACAGATGTTTCGTCTCCTCAAGCTAGAGCAGCTTTCCTCATAACTTGGAAGATAGAATCGAAAAAATCATCTGGAACATCGTATGGTCCGTGGAGAAAAGGTCCGTCTGGAAAAGGAAAAGCGACGCTATCTGCTAATAATTCAAATACAAGTAGCAGGTCAGTTTCATCGAGTATATCTGGAGACTATCCTATCGGCAAAGGGAAAATAGGTGCATCGTTAGGAATAACGATAGGGCAATCAAAGACATATGGTGTATCATACTCTAGATTGATACCAGCTGGGAAAAGGGAGCAAATAATTTTTAGACCAGTCTATAAGCTAACCAAGATTAAACAAAGAAAATATCTAGCAGGTACTAAAACAAACACTACTCAAACGGCTATGGTGAAATCGTTTAGTCATTGGGATTATTCATTCAAATCTATCTAAGGAGTACAATAAGTGATTAAAACAAAGTATCTAGTAAGTCTTGTTATAGGCTTAATTATGGTGTTCATCTTACAGACTATGAGTTATTTAAACTGGATATTAGTTGATCAAGATGTGATTAATGGGGTACGTGATCAATATTTATTTTTAAAAACACCGTTAATGATAATTCCGGTTTTGTTTATCTCTTACTTTGTTTATGGGGTGAACAGCAAGGGAACTAAAGAGTAAATAACTATACTATTTTTAATTATTGATAGAAAAAATTTTGTGTCTTTAGGTTTTTTTTTTTTAAAATGATTGAAACGATATAATGTGGTTGCGAAATAGAAAGAAAATTGAAGAATAGTTGTAAAAAATAAAAAAACCCGCCTAATTTGACATAGAATCAAAGTAGTGCAGGAATTTATATAATTAAAATTGACCATACTTTATCAAATATAGTAGAAAATAAGCTAAATAGCTTTTTCTGTAACAATAGAAATCTTTAGTGTAAAAGTGCATCTTTATCCATTAGCTCGGTAATACTAGTAAAAATTTTGTCCACTACTTGTCAAACAAGAGTAGAGAAACTTTTTTATTCCAGTAAATTTTGTAAGAAAATAAGCTTCAAAAGAGAAGGTTAATTAAATTAGTTTCCATCTAAATACTTAAATGCAAGTTTAGCTGGAAGTGTGAGGGATGCTATTTTAATGGAAAATCGGCTTTTCCATATTCAGTACCTATAATGCTTTTAGCAATCAATGTAACAGGAGTTTCATTATCAGTCAATTCGTAAGCGGTAGCATTTGAAACGGTTCCGCCAGGCTTGATTTCTGCTATTTGAGATTCCAAATATTGAGAATCAGGTAATGAAGCTACTCGTAGTTCATTAACTTTATTTGGATCATTATCTTGAACAGCTTTAAAATTCGTGATCCAAGAGGTATTAGGATTTATTGCAATATCATCTTTGTAGTCAGGTGAAACAATAGTATCATACCAGAATGCTATTACTGGCTTATCACCGTATTCATTGCCAGCTTCACCAGGTTGAATAACTTTTGTGTTTGTAATTTTTACACTATATGAATTTCCTTTTAGCATTTTGCCGTCAAAAGTAGTATCTTTTGCAGTTTTAACAAAATCTCCACTGGTTTCATCTTTTTTTTCTTCTGTATATTTAGACGTACTGCTTTGCGAGGGCTTTGTGGATCCCTCTTTACTTTCAGGATTTCCGCATGATGCTAAGACGATACTTGATAGTGCGACCAAACTTAAAACAACTGTCTTCTTCATTTCAATTCCCCACTTCTCTATTACTATTTTTAATTCATTTAATTATAGCATAATTGATTATTACTTTTAAAAAAATGATATTTTTTATTATTTTATTATTTTATTTTTAATAATAAGCATGTTCGTTTCAAAGGATAGCCTTAGAAAATGATTTGAAAATTTTAACTTACGAGAAAATTTTTTTTATGGTAGCATAAACTCTGTTATTAAAAAAGAGGAGTGTATGTATGCCACAAAACAAAAAAGAAGGAATATTCTTCACAACAATTGTCTGTTTTTCGATGGTGCTTTCAATGAGTGCTTACAATCTTTTATTACACGGACAATTTTCATTAAGCAATTTATTGGGTGGATTAGTGCCAGGATTTATTGTAGCGTTTATATTTGACGTCTTGATTGTTTCATTACCAGCTAAGAAAATTGCATTTGCTCTGCCTATCAATAAAGAGAAAAAAATCCAGATGATCATTGCTGTTTCAAGCTGTATGGTTTTAGGAATGGTCTTTTTTATGTCGATGTATGGAGTTATTATGCAATTTGGCTTTACAGAGAATTTTTTGAGCTATTATATCGGCGCGTTTTTTAAAAACCTGATTATGGCATTGCCGTTGCAATTATTGATTGTAGGACCGATTTGTAGAAGGATTTTGAGCATGAGTCGTCAAAGTAGCTGGCTAAAAGAAACAAATAATTAAACGAATCAAAACGAGTAAAGTAAGCCAATTAACAGGAGTTTACTTTATTCGTTTTTTTGGTGAAGTAAAAGGAGTGGGATAAAAAGAGGGTCGAGCTTTCCAAAATCGATAAAAAGTTGTTATAATTAATAGAAACTTGATAAATAGGGGGCCTTCAACAATGGAGATACATGAGCGAATTGTCAGGTTATTAAATTCAAGTACCGTATTTTTAATTTCAACCATTGATAAACGAGATTTTCCAACCGTTATTGCTGTTTCTAAACCGTTGTGGAGAGAAGGGTTGTTAAAGTTACAATTTTATTTGGATGGAAATGGAGAAACGGTTAAGAATATTGAAAGTAATCCGAATGGATCTGTTTGTTGTTATGAGGAAATTCAACATGAAAGCTTGCTTTTAAAAGGGAAGTTGACAATCGAACACATTGAGTCTGTTCAATCGATCGAGCCTAAATTGTCAAGCTACCAAAAAGAATTAAATCACTCGGACCCTGTATTGGTTACTTTTGAAACGTGGACCGCTAGGATACATATGGATAAAAAAACAAAAGATATCATTGTTTAGCATAGATAGAAAGCTGATATTTTTTTAAAATAGGAGTATGAAGAGTTGAGATGATGAACGATCTCTGCTCTTTTTATGTTTGTAGTATAATTTAGCGTTCTTAATAAAACGTGATCGATCTTCATTTTTTCTTAAGAAGTGTTCATCATTTATTCGAAGATTTTTATGTTTGAGTTAAGTTTTTGGGGTTATAGTGAATTATCAACAAATAATGGTAATGGATTTTAAAGCTATTAACCATATGAAAGAAAGGGGGGATGACGATGTACGCTGTAAAAGTATTACATGGGTATATTGGTAAAGACGGACACCGTACAAGAGATAAAAACCATGTTCGAATCTTTCAAACAAAAAATTACGCAGAAAAATTCGCTGACAAAATTGGCGGACGTGTTAAAGTACTAGGATAACGTTATATATACAGGAAACGAGCAGCCTAAACGATAATTAGTTTGGGCTGCTCGTTTGTAAAAATATATTAAATGTAAAGATCAAAAACAGCAATTTCTGGTGGAACTCTAAAGCGAGCAGGAATTTTTGTGGTACCTAAACCGGTATTAACGTATAAAGTGGTGTCGTTCGCTAACGTATAAAAACCTTCAAAGTATTTTTCCGCCAATACATTTTTGATTGTAACAAAGGGCAACTTTACTTGCCCGCCATGACTATGACCTGATACAATCAGCTGAATATCGTGATCAATTAGTTCATCTGCCTTATCGGGTTCGTGGCTTAATAAAATAGTGTAGTCACTCTGACGAGCGGCTAAGGTCTCATCAATCGATGAATTTCCCAACAAAGAGTCATCTAAACCACCAATGTAGACTGATTTTCCATCAGGAAGTGAAACATTAGCACCGGAGTTTTCCAGTAGTTGGAAGTCTGCTGCTGCTAAAATGTCAGGATAAACACGAGTAGCGCCGCCACCATAATCATGATTTCCCCAAACTGCATATTTTCCTAAAGGGGCAGACAAACGACTCAGTGCAGCAATCACTTCATCAATTGGTCCATATTTTGCATAATGATCAAATAAATCGCCTGTAAATAAAATAATATCTGGTTGTTCGTTATTGACTTTCGTGACGATTTTTTCTAGTTGTGCAACTGGATATTTTTCTTGAATATGAATATCTGAAAGTTGCACTACTTTGACTGGTTTTTGGCCATCATTATTTCCTAGTGTGTAGTGATGAGTGACAATTCTTTTTGGTTCTATAAAGAAGGCGTAAAGAGCTATGCCGATAAAAACGAATATAACGCAATAGAAAACGTATCTTTTTTTCATGAGTAACCTCACTTTCACTATTTACTATAACGAAAAGAAATTAAAAAATGATAAAATGAGACTTGTAGCATAGAAACTTTAGAATAATTTAGAGGTTGTAGGTCTTCGGTGTTTTTCAAAATCATTATTTGCTATAATAGAGAAGAACTTATTAGAAAGAAGGATGAAACAATGATGGTAAGAGTAAATAAATTAAGAGCGTTAATGAAACAAAATGATCTTTCAAGTTTTTTAATTACAAGTCCGTACAATTTACGTTATCTAACCAATTTTACAGGAACAACTGGACTTGCGCTGATCACGTTAGATAAGGCTTTTTTTGTAACGGATTTTCGTTATACAGAACAAGCAGCGGAGCAAGCACAAGGTTTTGAGATCATTCAAAATGCTGGTCCAATCTATGATGAAGTGGTAGCTATCGCAGAAAGAGAAGAGTTGACTAATTTAGCTTTTGAAGAAACTTTTGTTAGTTTTGCAGAATATAGTTTGTTAGAAGAAATCACGCCATGTGATCTAATTCCGGTAGCGGGGTTAATTGAAGAATTGCGTGAAGTTAAAGATGAAGAAGAAATTGCGATTATCGAAAAAGCTTGCGGTATTGCCGACCTTGGATTTAAACATATTTTAACTGTGATCAAACCTGGTATGACGGAAATTGAAATCGCCAATCAATTAGATTTTTATATGCGTTCTTTAGGTGCTTCTGGTGTCTCTTTTGAAACAATCGTAGCCAGTGGTTTGCGCTCCGCGATGCCGCATGGTGTTGCCAGCGAAAAAGTTATCGAAAAAGGGGATCTAATCACATTAGATTTTGGTTGTTACTATCAAGGCTACGTTTCGGATATGACGAGAACTTTTGCAATTGGTGAGCCAGATAGTCAATTGAAAGATATTTACCAAATCGTTTTAGAAGCACAGTTAAAAGTCTTAGATGAAGCAAAACCAGGACTGACTGGCATTCAACTAGATGCGATTGCTCGAGATCACATTGCATCTTACGGCTACGGTGAGGCGTTTGGGCATAGCACTGGGCATGGTATCGGCTTGGAAATACATGAAGGTCCAAATGTTTCCTTTAGAGCAGACAAACAATTTGTTGCTGGAAATGTGATCACAGATGAGCCGGGAATTTATATTCCTGGTCTTGGCGGTGTTCGGATCGAAGATGACCTATTGATTACTAATGAGGGGAATCGTGTTTTAACACACTCACCTAAAGAATTGATCATTTTATAAAATAAGTAGACCATCGATGAGGAAAGAACTAATAGATAGTCTAATAGATGCTATTTTATTTAAATAAACCCTTTTCAACTCATTTTCTCATAGTTTTTTTGGTAGCGAAATGAGCGGATTAATGATAAACTATGAGGGAATAGAAACATAGATAGGTAATTGAATATAAACGAAAAAACGTTATTCTCTTATTTTCTTGTCAGGGCTATACGTTATGACCGTTCTATCATCTAGCTTCGCAGGCTGTCTCTTGAAATGTTACAACCAAAGAGACATTCGTGAGCCTGTTGCGATTTTATTATAAGGAGGATTAAAATGACTGAAGAAAAAAATCTAGTGATCAATACAAAAGATTCTTTAGGTGAAATTGTTATCGCACCAGAAGTAATTGAAGTCATTATTGGTATTGCTGCATCTAAAGTGGATGGCGTTTATGGCATGCGTGGAACATTTGCTAATAATGTAACGGAATTTCTTGGCCGTGCTGCTCACGGTAAAGGTGTTTATTTAAGAGCGGAAGAAGAAGGGCTGAAGGTGGATATTTACTGTTACTTGAATTATGGTATTTCTGTACCTAAAGTAGCATTAGAAATGCAAGATCGTGTCAAACAGCAAGTGTTGTTCATGACAGATATCGATTTAGTGGAAGTCAATATCCATGTTGTAGCAGTAGTTCCAGAAAAACTACCTGAACCAGATTTCGATGAATTATTCCCGGAAGATGAGGGAGAAAATGAGTAAGCCAAGTTTCACTCGTCATGAGATTCGTGAAAAAGCGCTCCAAGCGTTGTTTCCTTTAGATTTTAATGTTGACTTAACAAAGCAAGATGCGATTTCATATGCATTAGAGTTAGACAATCAAGAAATCATTAGTGAAGATGGGGAAGAATTTGTCCCAACTTATTTAGATTTATTGGTAGGCGGCGTTTGTGATCGAAAAGCAGAACTTGATGAGATTATCAAAAAACATTTAGGGAATAACTGGTCGATCACTCGTATTGCTAAGATGGATTTAATCATTTTGCGTATGGCGATTTTTGAAATGCTGTATGTTGGAGATGTTCCCAACACGGTTGCTTTAGATGAGGCAATTGAGCTTGCTAAAAAATATAGCGATGATCGTTCTAGAAAATTCGTTAACGGTGTTTTAGCGAATGTAATGAAAGAAATTGATTCAAAGTAGAGATGCTTTGAATCTTTTTTCATTTAGAAATCATAGAGTGTTAAGACTAGCCGAATTATGCTAAAATAAAAGAATATCGACAAAACGAGGAGTGTGCATATGGGAGAGTTAATCAATGGCCGCGAATTAGCAGATAAGATGCAAGCGCAAATCAAAGAAGAAGTGCAAGAACTTGAAAAAAAAGACATTCGTCCAGGGTTAGTTGTATTGTTAGTTGGTGAAAATTCAGCCAGTCAGACCTATGTGAAAAATAAAGACATTGCAGCAGCTAAAATCGGAATCCATTCAAAAATTGAACGTTTACCTGAAACAATTTCTGAAACTGAACTACTTTCTGTTATCGAACATTATAATCAAGACCCAGAATACCATGGAATCTTAGTTCAGTTACCGTTACCAAAGCATATCGATGAAGAAAAAGTCTTATTAGCTGTGGATCCTAAAAAAGACGTCGATGGGTTCCATCCGATGAACATGGGACACTTATTTATTGGGGAGCCCACGATGATACCTTGTACACCCTACGGCATCATGAAAATGTTTGAAGCTTATAATATTGATTTAGAGGGCAAGCGAGCAGTTGTGATCGGACGAAGCAATATTGTTGGAAAACCAATGGCGCAACTTATGATGATGAAAAATGCTACGGTTACGATTGCACACTCAAGAACCGTTGATTTGCCAGCTATAGCTAGAGAAGCAGATATTTTAGTTGTTGCGATTGGCCGTGGTCATTTCGTGACAAAAGAATTTGTAAAACCTGGTGCAGTCGTGATCGATGTCGGGATGAATCGAGACGAGAATGGAAAATTGATCGGCGATGTAAAATTTGATGAAGTGTCACCTGTTGCAAGCTTTATCACGCCAGTTCCAAAAGGTGTTGGACCTATGACGATCACAATGTTGATGTATCAAACGGTCGAAGCCGCGAAAAAACAAAAGTAAGGTGAGAAGATGGAGCAGCAATATTTAACAGTTACAGCCTTAACAAAATATTTAAAACGTAAATTTGATGCTGATCCATACTTGGAACGGGTTTATTTAACGGGAGAAATATCCAATTTCCGTCTTCGCCCCAATGCTCATCAGTATTTTAGCCTAAAAGATGATGGTGCGAAGATTTCCGCGATCATGTTTAAGTCGGCCTTTCAAAAGTTGAAATTTCAACCAAAAGAAGGGATGAAGGTTCTTCTAGTTGGTCGTATTTCATTATATGAGAGTGGCGGCTCTTATCAAATTTATGTAGAGCATATGGAACCAGATGGCGTTGGTGCTTTATATCAAGCTTTGGCAGAATTGCGTGAGAAGTTAGGCAAAGAAGGCTTATTTGAAGGACCCAAAAAAATATTGCCGAGATATCCTAAACGAATTGCGGTCGTTACAAGTCCAAGTGGTGCGGTCATCCGAGATATTATTACGACAGTCAAACGAAGATATCCGATTGCACAGCTGGTGTTATTTCCCACATTAGTTCAAGGCAATCAAGCAGCTGATGATATTGTTCGCAATATTCAGCGCATTGAAGAATTAGGTACTTTTGACACGATGATCATTGGTCGTGGTGGTGGCTCGATCGAGGATTTGTGGCCGTTTAATGAAGAACGAGTAGCTAGAGCAATTTATCAGGCAAACACACCTGTTATTTCATCAGTAGGTCATGAGACAGATGTAACGATTGCCGACATGGTAGCGGATGTCAGAGCTGCAACACCGACCGCTCCAGCAGAATTAGCCGTTCCGGTACTGAATGAAGAATTACTAAGAATCAAAGACCGACAAACTCGTTTAGAGCAAAGTTTCCTCTATCAATTACAACAAAAAAATGAACGGTATCAACGGTTAAGAAATTCATATGTATTCAAACAACCAGATCGTTTGTATGAAGGTCAAACAATCAAATTAGATCGAATCACACAACGGTTGATTCAATCAATGGAAACTGTTTACCATCAGAAACAACGGACAGCACAAGAGATTATTGGACAATTTAGACAGCAAACGCCTCTTGGGCAAATTAGAGAAGGGCAACAGCAACTAAAGTTTTTGAACCAATCACTTCATGATCGGATGGCGCAATACATGAAGGATAGGGAAAAACAATTTACTTCTGCTGTTCAGCAATTGGATTTGTTGAGTCCATTAAAAATCATGGGTCGAGGCTATAGTTATACAACGAAAGAACAGCAAGTAATCAAATCAGTTAACGAACTGAAACCAAAAGAAAAAATTCAAATCCATTATATGGATGGCATAGTAGATACGGTGATTGAAAAAATAACACCCGCTGAAGAGGAGTAAAAAAATGGCCAAAGAAAAAGCAGTTGAAAAAACATTTGAAGAATCATTAACTGAATTAGAAGGAATCGTCCAACGTTTAGAACGTGGAGATGTACCTTTAGAAGAAGCATTAGCCGCTTTTCAAGAAGGTATGATTTTGAGTAAACAGTGCCAAGATACGTTGCAAAAAGCTGAAAAGACATTGACAAAAGTCATGACCGAAAATAATGAAGAAATTTCGTTTGAAGAGAGTGAGGGTAATTGATGGAAGCTTTCAGTGATTTTCGTAAGCAAAGTTTACCGCTTATTGAAAAGGAAATGGAAAATTTTATCAATGAATACACTGCAAATGACCAGTTGAAAGAAGCTATGCTGTATTCGATTCATGCTGGAGGTAAAAGATTTCGCCCGCTTTTAGTGTTAGCCACCATTCGTTCGTTTAATAAAAAAGCGCAAACGCATGATTATCAAGTTGCAGCAGCTCTGGAAATGATTCATACGTACTCATTGATTCACGACGACCTGCCAGCGATGGATGATGACGATTTGCGTCGTGGAAAACCAACAAATCATAAAGTGTTTGGTGAAGCCCAGGCAATTTTAGCCGGCGATGGCTTACTTACTGCGGCTTTTCAACTCGTAGCCCTCAGTCAAATAGAGTCAAATCAAAAAATATTGTTGATTCAGATACTAAGTAAGGCTGCTGGAACTCAAGGAATGGTCGCAGGGCAAGCAGGTGATCTACAAGGAGAAAAACGCTCATTGTCATTGTCCGAGTTAGCTAATGTTCATGAAAAGAAAACGGGAGCTTTGATTGAATTTGCTCTCTTAGCAGGTGGGATTTTGGCGGAGCAGCCAGAAGAAATAGTTGATTTACTGGGTATTTTTGCTCAACATTTAGGGTTAGCTTTTCAGATCAAAGACGACTTGCTGGATGCGACAAGTACAGAAGAAGAATTAGGCAAGCAAGTTGGGCGAGATGAAGCACTAAACAAAAGTACTTATCCAAATTTACTTGGATTAGAAGGTGCTAAAGAAGCCTTGAACGAACAATTAACTAAGGGCAGTAATACGTTAAAAGCAATAAAAGAAACAAGCTCGGAGTTTCATTCAGAATTATTACAAGAATTATTAGAACAATTGCAGTTATAATAGAAAGAAGGCACTTATGAAAAAAGAGCGCGTCGATACTTTAGCGTTTACTCAAGGATTATTTGAAACAAGAGAAAAGGCCAAACGTGCAGTGATGGCTGGGCTCGTGTACAATGATAAAAACGAACGATTAGATAAACCGGGGGAGAAGATTTTGAGTGAAACCCCCTTGCAAGTAAAAGGTCAAACTCTGCCGTATGTATCCCGCGGGGGATTGAAACTAGAAAAAGCGTTGGACGTATTTGAATTAGATGTGACAGATAAGACCATGTTGGACATTGGTGCTTCGACTGGAGGGTTCACGGATGTAGCGTTGCAAAATGGTGCTCGCTTGAGTTACGCCTTGGATGTCGGATATAACCAATTAGCATGGAAAATTCGTCAAGATGAACGAGTTGTTGTGATGGAACGGACCAATTTTCGTTATAGTACACCAGAAGATTTTCATGAAGGTGTTCCTGATATTGCTACGATCGACGTATCCTTTATTTCGCTGAAGTTGATTTTACCTCCATTGCATAAAATTTTGAAACCAGGTGGTAAAGTAGTCGCTTTGATTAAACCTCAATTTGAGGCTGGCAAAGAGCTTGTAGGGAAAAAAGGGATTGTTCGTGAACCAGAAACACACACACTTGTTTTAAATGATATTCTTTCATTTGCGCAAGAACATGGATACTCTGTTAGCGGATTAGATTACTCACCAATCACTGGTGGAGAAGGAAATATCGAATTTTTAGCCTATTTAACCTCTAAAGAAACATCAGAGCCTAAAGATCTTTCGGCAGAAACTACGGCAGTTGTTGAAGCTGCGCATAAAAAGTTGAAAGGCTAGGTTATAAAATTAGACGAAAGAACGATTAGTTGCTCGTTAAACACAAGATCTTATTGATAAGACTGAGATAAAACCTTCAGTGTTTTATTTTCAGCCTTATTTTTTATCCTTTCAAAATGAATAAAAATACGCTATTATAAAATGGAAATGAATCGAAAAAGAAGTGTGCCTATTTAGTACGTTATAATGGTAGAAAAAAATAACACTAGCTTTTATTTCTAAGTGCTGAAAAGCGATGTTTGGAAAGACGAATCATTAGGAAAGGGAGCATATTAGTATGAGAAAAAAAGATCGGCATCGTTTGATTACTCGCTTATTAGCTGAAAAAAATATTCAAAAACAAGAAGACTTTGTGACATATCTAGAAGAAAAAGGGATCGAGGTGACACAAGCAACCATTTCTCGTGACATTAAAGAAATGAAATTAATCAAAGTACCTTCCGTAGATGGCGGCTATCGATACAGTATTCCGGCAGAAACAAAGGAAGATACGTCGGTCAAACTAGAAAAATTGATGAAAGATGCATTTGTTTCAGTCGATCAAATGGAAAAGCAAGTTATTTTGCGTACTATACCAGGGAACGCTTAGCAGGCATCTAAATTAATAGAAAAGCATTACAAAGACATTGTTTTTGCAACACTTAATGATGATGCCAGTGTCTTGATCATTGCACGAACTGAAAAAGATGCTGAATTTTTAAAAAATGAGTTTTTCCGATATTTATAAAATCGAGGTGAATAAACATGCTGCAAGAGCTTTCTGTAAAGAATTTTGCGATCATATCCTCCTTACAATTAGAATTTCAAATGGGAATGACCGTTTTGACTGGGGAAACAGGTGCGGGAAAATCAATCATTATTGATGCGATGGGATTGTTGACAGGTGGTCGAGGATCAAGTGATTATATACGCCAAGGCGCTACTAAATGTACGCTTGAAGGCCTATTTACAATGCCAAAAAATCAAGAATTAGTGACCCTTTTAGAAGAATTGGGGATTGAGACCGATGAAGAATCAATCGTAATCCAAAGAGATATTTCAACTTCGGGGAAAAATGTTTGTCGTGTGAATGGCCGAATCATCAATATTTCAAATCTACGAAAAATTGGTGAATTTTTAGTCGATATTCATGGTCAGAATGAACACCAAGAATTGATGCAAAGTGAAAAACATTTAGGCATGTTGGATGACTTTGGCGGCAAAGAATTATTCAAGATAAAAGAGCAATATCAAGAAATTTACTCAGAGTACCGCATGATCGAAAAAAAAGTCAGAAACAGACAAAAGAACGAAAAAGAATTTGCACAACGGATGGATATGTTACAATTTCAAAGTGATGAAATAGCTGCGAGCACAACTTGTTTTAGGTGAAGAAGAACAATTGATCGAAGAACGAAATAAGCTAGGGAATTTCCAAAAAATAGCAGACGCTTTAGCTGCCAGTTATGAAGCAGTCAATGGGGACGGGGATAGCAGTTTAGATAAGATCGGCTATGCGATGAATGAATTACTCTCGATCGAGATGCTGGATCCAGAGTATAAAGCTATTTCTGAAGCAGTTCAAAACAGTTATTATCTTTTACAAGAAGCTAGCGGCGATTTGTCTCGCCATATCGATAGCTTAGAATTAGATGAAAACCGATTGAACGAAGTAGAAACGAGGCTTGAACTTATTCGTCAGATGAAAAGAAAATATGGCGAATCAATTGAATCGATCCTTGCTTATTATCAAGAGATCACACAAGAATTGGCAGATGCTGATTTTCTAGAAGGACGGACTGGCGAGTTGGAAACACTTCTGGTCGAAAAGAAAAATCAGGTAATCTCAAATGGGTTGAAATTGCGGGATATTCGAAAAAAAATTGCAAAAAAACTTGAAAAAAATATCCTGAGGGAACTAAAAGAATTGTATATGGAACGAACGGTTTTTGATATTCGTTTTACTGAATTATCGGAAGAGCAGTTCACGGAAGAAGGACTGGATCAAGTGGAGTTTTATATCACTACGAATCCGGGAGAGCCGTTAAAACCTTTAGTAAGAGTTGCTTCTGGTGGTGAATTGTCCCGTGTGATGTTAGCATTAAAAACAATTTTTTCTAAATCTCAAGGAATTACGAGTATTGTCTTTGACGAGGTCGATACAGGTGTCAGTGGTCGTGTCGCACAAGCAATTGCGGATAAAATTTATCAGATATCTGAAAATTCTCAAGTATTGTGTATCACGCATTTGCCGCAAGTGGCTGCCGTAGCAGATTACCAATATTTCATCGAAAAAGAAATCATTGGGGAACGAACTGAAACAAAAGTTAGGAAATTGAAGCAATCTGAACGAGTAGCTGAAATTGCTCGCATGCTTTCAGGAAGTGAAATCACTAAGTTGACAACAGAACACGCCAAAGAATTGTTGAATATGGCTGATAAAGAACGCAAAGGCTAAAAGGGGTTTGCTTTTTGGGTAAGAAGGCTTTAATTTAAAAGCGAAAGAAATCAAGAAAACATATAGGCTAGCTATCTGCGTTTAATCAGATTTAGAGTATGGAGCAAAACTATTTTTGGGTTTTGCCTCATGCTCGTTTTTATATAAGTTTAACGTTACTCAAAAAAATAGAGAAGAAAAGCGATGCAAGGCATCTATCTTCTTCTCTGTTAAAGTCTATTTAGTTGATTATCGTAAACTCATTATTGCAGTCAATATTGTTGAGCCAGCAATGGCAATTAGCATCAACCAAACAACGACTTTAGTGACTTTAGAAAATGTACTAGTCTTTTTATCGTTCATTGATTCTACACATCCTTATTCTTTACTTTCTTTAGTTTACATCGTTTTACAAAAATCAGCAACTAAAATTTTACAAAAGGTTTCGTTTTTTAAGCCGTCGAATGACAAAAATACATGTTACTGTTGTGACAACTGTAATCCAAAAAAAGGCATCTGCTCGGTTGGCGAAGGGTAATTTCACATTCATACCGAAGATTCCACCGATAATTGTGGGGATTGTCAAGACGATCGTTAAAGAAGTCAAAATCTTCATTACGTTATTTAGATTGTTTGAAACAATTGCTGAGAATGTATCGCTAACTTTATCTACAAGTTTAAGTTGAATACTAGTAGTTGTTGCAAGCTTGCTTTGTTTCCACTAGAATATCATGGAGCCGCGGTAAGTGAGCTCTAGGATCAGTAAATATTCTAGCATTATAGAGCATATTCAAAACCTCTAAATTGGAATTTATAGCAGATTCAAAATAAACTAAACTTTTTTGAATGTCCATCATTTGATATAGTTGACTGTTTTCGGTTGACACTTTTAATTCACCTTCAAGCATGTTTGTTTGTCGGATCAATTCTTTTAAAAAACGGTTATAACAAATCGATATTTGCCATGATAAGTGTAGAATCAAGGTTTCATGAATAGGTAATTCACTACTAGGGACTGGGGTAGAAAATGTTTGTTTTAAAAAATCAGCTGAATTATTGATCACGGTGATTACTTTTCCTTCAGTCGTCAAAATAATTGCGAAAGGGAAAGTATCTAATTGCGTGTACCCACTAGGACTGATTGTTTCATGGGGATATTGAAGCAACATCAAAGCAGGCTCTTCTAAAGTATTTTGATGTAACCCTTCAAACCGAGAATTTTCGTTATCATCTAGCACGCCTGTGATATAATCTTTAGGGAGTTTATAAGTTGTGACTAATTGGTCGATTTCTTCTTCCGTAGGTTTTTCAACAGCAAGCCAAATGGTTTCATCTGTATCGGAATGAGAAGGAATCAGTTGACCATCTTCTATCTTTAAATAATTAATCAAAATGCCACCTCTTTTTTTGTGAAACTACTATAGCTCCATTATAATAGAAGTAGTGTATTTTTAGGAAACAAAGCTCTCTTAATTTAGTATTATTTAGGCATGAACTTTTAAACGAAATGAAACATCTGTGTAAAGAAAATAAAGTATAGTTAATAAAGCGTGTTACGAAAGGAATTGTTAGTAAATGGTGTCTTTTTCAATCATTATGCTTTTTTGGTATGTTTTCCCAGTAATTGTCTTATTTGCGAGTAATTTTATTATTTCAACGTTCTCATTGACAGAGCGTTTTAAAGTAAAAGCGCCGGATATTTCAATTCCATTTTTATTCATAGGATTAAACGAATTATCAAAAGATAGTTACGGACAAACAATTGTGCCTTATATGATCATTTCAGTTTTGCTATTGGGGATTTGCGTGGCTGTTTTCCAAGCATACTACTATGGAGAGATTCTTTATGGCAGATATTTTAAAATGTTTTGGCGCTTAGTCTTTCTTTTAAGCTTAGTCTTATATGCAGTGCTTATTTTGCTGAACATCGTTCATTATTTTTCATAAATTTAAAAGGGTGGCAGACATCTCACCACTTGTCCCCACCCTTTTTATTTGAAATATTTTTATGAGAAATCTCACTTGAAAATTGGAAGATAAAATCCTTATAAAATCCGTTGTATAAGAATTGGTACCGCTTTTTCATGTAGTTGTTCTACACACTTGAATATTACAAATTTTTTAAATAACCATTAAAAGGTGGAAGATTTCTTGTTTTTGGTGGTAGAAAGTGGTGGGATGTGGTAGACTGTTTCTATCAAGTGGAAAAGTGGGGAAAATTGGCTATGTTTATGGGTGAATTTCAACATAATATAGATGCCAAAGGCCGACTCATCGTACCAGCTAAATTTCGAGACCAATTAGGTGAGAAATTTGTGGTAACTAGGGGAATGGATGGCTGTTTATTTGGTTATCCAATGTCCGAATGGGAGCAATTAGAGGAGAAGTTAAAAGAAATGCCTCTAGCCAAGAAGGATGCCCGTACATTTGTCCGCTTTTTTTACTCGGCTGCTACAGAATGTGAAATCGATAAGCAAGGTAGGATTAATATCCCAGCTACTTTGAGAACGCATGGTAGTTTGGAAAAAGCTTGCGTGATTATCGGTGTTTCAAATCGAATTGAGATTTGGGATGAAGCACGTTGGCAAGAATTTTCTACAGAAGCTGAAGAGAATTTTGATGAAATTGCAGAATCGATGATTGATTTTGGTTTTTAGAAAGAGGAGCATTATGACAGAAGATTTTCAGCATTATACTGTTTTATTAAAAGAGACAGTTGACGGCTTACATGTGAAAGAAGATGGCATCTATGTCGATTGCACATTGGGCGGCGCAGGTCATAGTGAGTACTTACTCTCACAACTAAGCGAGCAAGGGCATTTATATGCGTTTGATCAAGATCAAAAAGCATTGGATTTTGCAGCACAACGATTAAAAAAATATGTTGATCTAGGGATGGTAACCTTTATCAAGTCGAATTTCCGATATTTAAAAGAAGAGTTAGCGAATCAGGAGATTTATCATGTCGATGGTATTTTATACGATTTAGGTGTTTCTTCTCCTCAGTTGGATGAAGCTGAGCGTGGATTTAGCTATCACCAAGATGCACCGTTAGATATGCGGATGGATCAAGAAGCAGAGTTATCTGCTTACCAAGTCGTTAACGACTATACTTATCATGAATTAGTGAAGATTTTTTTCCGTTACGGCGAAGAAAAATTTTCTAAACAAGTTGCTCGAGAGATCGAAAGAGTACGTGCGAAAGCACCGATTGAAACGACTGGCGAACTAGTAGAAATTATAAAATCTGCCATTCCAGCACCTGCTAGACGCAAAGGTGGACATCCAGCAAAACGAATCTTTCAAGCAATTCGAATTGCGGTCAACGATGAACTGGGAGTCGTAGAAGAGTCTTTGGAACAAGCGATTGCTTTATTAAACAAAAACGGTCGGATCAGCGTGATTACATTTCACTCCTTAGAAGACCGGATTGTAAAAAGCATGTTTAAAGAATATAGCACAATGCAGGATTTACCACCTGGGCTACCAGTAGTTCCAGAAGAATTTCAACCAGAATTAAATGTAATAACTAGAAAGCCGATTTTACCAGGTGAGACTGAATTGGCTGAAAATAATCGCTCACGAAGTGCTAAATTAAGAATTGCCGAAAAAGTTAAATTAAACTTATAAAGAAAGGGGTACTGACATGGCTGAGTTAAAAAAAATGGAAGATTTTCAATATGATATTCCAGTGATGGATGAACCAGTCAAAGGTCCAAATAATGAACCTAAAGTTCAAAAAAATGTAGACCTACCCCAATCACCGAAAAGGAAGTTGAGAAATATCTCACTTTTAGAAAAGGCAATCGGCTTTTTATTGTTAGTAGCGATTATTGGAATAGCAATTCTCACCATTCAAGTACGTACATCTATTACACAAATGACGAACCAAATCACTGAAACACAAGCAACGATCCAAGAAAAAGAAGAATCAGCTTTGAAATTAGAGCAACAAAAAAATGAATTATCAAAAGCAGATCGTATTAAGGAAGTTGCAAAAAGCAAAGGTCTTTCTGATAATATTGAGAATATTAAGAAAGTAAAATAAGGAAATATAAGGAAAGTGAAATAGATGAGCACAAAAAATAAAATAAAGAATTTTGTCAAAAAGAAGAACTTAAATCCAATGAACAATCGTAAAAAAGTAGGCATTATTTTATTTGCTACGAGTATTGGATTGTTCTTTTTATTTGCCTTTAGATTAACGTATATTGTGGCTGTTGGTAAAGTCGCTGGTGTTTCTTTGCCAGAAAAAACAGCGGACCTTTATCAAGGTAGTAAAGTTGTTAAAGCCAAAAGAGGTGCGATATTAGATCGTAACGGCGAAGTAATCGCAGAAGATGCTACTTCATATTCCGTCTACGCTATTTTATCAGAAACCTATCTTGGCGAAGATAATAAAAAACTTTATGCACAGAAAAAAGATTTTGATGCTTTAGCTGAAATCTTAGATAGAAACACAGAATTATCTAAAGATGAAGCACTAAATTACTTAAATAAAGGTGTCAACGAAGATGGTACCGTGAAGTTTCAAGTTGAATTTGGAAGCAAAGGAAAAAACATCACGTTAGAAACTAGACAAAAAATTGAAGATGAATTAAAACAGAAAAAACTTGCTGGACTTTATTTTGAAGGACATCCAGCTAGAATTTATCCTAATGGTGTCTTTGCTTCTCACTTTATCGGGTATACAGATTCTGTCGATGCTGAAGACGATTCAAAAGGGTTAGTAGGGAAAATGGGCTTAGAAGAGTCTTACAATGATATTTTAAAAGGGCAAGATGGCAAAATCGAATATGAAAAAGATGTATATGGAAATCCTTTACCTGGTACAGTTGCTAGTAAAAAAGAAGCTGTAGATGGCAAAGATATCTATACAACGATCGACAGTCGTATACAGAGCCAATTGGAATCATTATTAGATCCAGTTGTTGAAGAATACAAACCAGAAGATATGACAGCAATGCTGATGAAAGCAAAAACTGGTGAAATACTTGCCATGTCACAACGACCTTCATTCAATCCTGAAACAAAAGAAGGAATAAAAGAATGGCGTAACTTGTTAGTAGAAGATAGGTTCGAACCAGGTTCCACTATGAAACTTTTCACTACAGCCGCAGCAATGCAAGAAGGGAAGTTTAACCCCAATACAACATTTGCTTATCCAGCTGGCGGTTATAAATTAGATGACAGAACTGTAAACGATCATGATTTTGGTGCAGTGGGGCCTTTGACGTTCCGTCAGGCTATTTCTTGGTCTAGTAACGTAGGGATGCTTACTTTAGAGCAAATGATTGGTGGCGACAAGTGGAAAGAGTATCTGGAAAAATTTGGATTTGGTAAATCAACGAATTCAGATCTAGCAGGGGAGTCAGCAGGGGAACTTCCAGGAGATAACTGGGTCGATCAAGCGATGTCTTCATTTGGTCAAGCAATCTCTGTTACAAACTTCCAAATGATGCAAGCTTATACAGCAATTGCCAATGACGGTTCAATGTTGAAGCCGCAGTATATCAGTAAAATTGTAGATAAAAATACTGGAGAAGAAAAAGTTACTCAACCAGAAAAAGTAGGGCAACCGGTCATTACACCACAAGCTGCAAGTGATATTCGAACATATATGATCGATACAGTAGAAGATCCTAATTATGGTATTGCTTATGACGTTTACAAAGTTCCAGGATATCATGTAGCGGCTAAAACAGGTACAGCTCAAATCACTGGAAAAAATGGATACATGGCTGGTTTAACAGATTATACCTATTCTGTTGTAGAAATGGTACCAGCAGATAATCCAGAATATATTTTGTATCTTACAATGAAAAAACCTCAAACCTACACTAGAGATGCACTTGCTAAAATTGCTAATCCGTTGATGAAAGTTGTAATGGATTCGATGGATAGTGACTCAGCTGCAACTGAAGATGTGGCGAAATAAATGAAAAAGTAAACCAATACGAGTTGAATAATTAGGAGAGATATCATGGAGTGGACACAAATTTTTATTCCCATAGTATGTAGTTTTGCGATAACAGTGGCGGTAATGCCGATGTTTATCGGTTACTTCCAAATGAAGAAACAAGGACAAACAACACGTGAAGACGGTCCGACTTGGCATAACGTAAAAACAGGCACGCCAACGATGGGTGGTTTAGTATTCTTAGTTGCAAGTTTTATCACGTCATTATTAGTGGGATTATGGAAACAAGAACTCACTCCTTCTTTACTGATTATTTTATTCATCTTAGTTCTTTATGGTTTATTGGGATTTTTAGATGATTTTATTAAAGTATTTAAAAAAAGAAACATGGGGTTAAATTCCCGTCAAAAATTGATTGGTCAAATCATTGGCGGGTTAGTATTTTATTTTGTTTACCGTTCAGAAGGATTACCTGATACGTTAGATTTATTTGGTGTTATGACGTTGCCTTTAGGTATTTTTTATGGCGTATTCGTCATTTTTTGGTTGGTTGGTTTTTCCAACGCTGTGAACTTAACTGATGGGATCGATGGATTGGTCGCAGGTTTAGGGACGATTTCCTTTGGTACATATGCCATCATTGCTTGGAAGCAGCAACAATTTGATGTTGTGATCATATGTTTAAGTGTGATCGGTGGGCTATTAGGTTTCTTCCCATATAATAGAAAACCAGCTAAAATTTTTATGGGTGATGTTGGTTCACTTGCCTTAGGCGGCTTGTTGGCGGCGATTTCAATTATATTGCGTCAAGAGTGGACATTATTGTTGATCGGATTGGTTTATGTATGTGAAACAGCGAGTGTTATTTTACAAGTTGCTTCATTTAAGCTGTTTGGTAGACGAATCTTTAAAATGTCGCCGATTCATCATCATTTTGAAATGTGTGGTTGGTCTGAATGGAAAATTGATATTGTCTTCTGGTTAACCGGCGCTATTTGTTCAGCTATCACATTATGGATTATTTTTTAGAGAGTCCTAGATAAAAAAAGTCTAGCATCAAGAAGCAACACTTCATTCAGCTTTTCTAAGATAAGGGGAAATTATAATGAAAAAAATTACAGAGTATGAAAATAAAAAAGTCCTTGTTCTTGGACTTGCTAAAAGTGGTGTTAGTGCGGCTAAGTTGTTGCATGAGCTAGGTGCATTAGTAACGGTAAATGACTTTAAACAATTTGATCAAAACCCTGAAGCCCAAGATTTATTAACCTTGGGTATTCGTGTTGTTACAGGGGGGCATCCAATTGAACTTTTAGATGAAGATTTTTCTTTGATCGTAAAGAATCCAGGGATTCCTTATTCAAATCCTTTGGTAGCAAAAGCAATAAGCATACAATTACCTGTGCTTACAGAAGTAGAGCTTGCTTATCAAATCGCAGAATGTCCTATTATTGGGATTACGGGAACAAATGGGAAAACAACAACCACTACAATGATTGGGTTGCTGCTGAATGCTGAGCGTAAAAATGGCACTGCTCGTTTAGCTGGGAATATTGGCTATCCAGCAAGCGAAGTTGCTGAAAAAGCTAGTGCAGCAGATGATATTGTTATGGAATTATCAAGCTTTCAATTGATGGGAATCCAAACTTTTCGTCCACAAATAGCTGTAATCACAAATATTTACGAAGCACATTTAGATTATCATGGGTCAAGAGAAGAGTATGTAAAAGCCAAATGGGCAATACAAAAAAATATGCAAGAAAATGATTTTCTTGTTTTAAATTGGAACCAGCAAGAATTACAAGAGTTAAGCAAGCAAACAAAAGCTGAAATTATTCCATTTTCAACGAAAGAAAAAGTTGCCGGTGCTTATCTTGTAGACGGGAAAATTTACTTCAAAGAAGAATATATCATGCTGGCAGCAGAACTTGGTGTACCAGGCAGTCATAATATTGAGAATGCATTGGCTGCGATTTCTGTTGCTAAATTAAAAGATACTCCAACAGAGGTGATCAGAAAAACTTTAATGGTGTTTACTGGAGTACCTCATCGCACGCAATATGTTGGCGAAATCTCAGGACGAAAATTTTACAATGATTCAAAAGCGACTAATATCTTGGCTACGGAGATGGCTTTAAGCGGGTTTGATCACTCTTCGCTTGTCCTATTAGCCGGTGGCCTAGATCGAGGAAATAGCTTTGATGAGTTGGTTCCCTCACTAAAAGGAATCAAGGCAATTATTCTTTTCGGTGAAACAAAAGATAAACTGCACAAAGCAGCAGTCGAAGCCGGAATCAAAACAATCTATTTGACAGAAAACGTTCAAACGGCTGTACAAGAAGCCTATGATTTTTCTGAAAAAAATGATACTATTCTATTATCGCCTGCGTGCGCAAGTTGGGATCAGTATCCTAATTTTGAACTGCGCGGAGAGGCGTTTATCCAAGCGATGCACCAGCTAAAAGACATAGAAAAGTGAGATAATTATGAAGATATTAATAACCGGCGGCGGAACAGGTGGACACATTTATCCAGCTTTAGCCTTTGTGAACTATATGAAACAAATAAATCCTGATACTGAGTTCATGTACGTTGGAACACAAATAGGCCTAGAGAGCAAAATTGTGCCAAAATACAATATTCCGTTTGAAACGATCAGAATCCAAGGGTTTCGTCGTTCGCTCAGTCCTCAGAATATTAAAACAGTCTATCTTTTCCTAAACAGTATCGGAAAAGCTAAAAAAATTATTAAAGAGTTTCAACCTGATGTTGTCATTGGAACAGGTGGCTATGTCTCAGGTTCGGTGGTCTATGCTTGGCAAAGCAGTTAAACATCCCAACCATCATACATGAGCAAAATAGTATACCTGGAATGACAAACAAGTTTTTAAGTAAATATGCGACTAAAGTAGCCATTTGTTTTCCTGATGTTGCTGAATATTTTCCTAAAGATAAGGTCGTTTTGACAGGGAATCCAAGAGCTCAAGAAGTCGTGATGATCGAGAAAACGGATGTTTTAAAAGAATATGGACTAGACCCTAACAAAAAAACAGTCGTAATTTTTGGTGGAAGCCGTGGTGCATTGAAAATAAATCAAGCGTTCATTGAAGCCTTCTCTCTATTTGAACAGCGTGAGTATCAAGTTCTATACGCATCAGGCGAGCGATATTATAAAGAATTACAAGAAACATTAAAACTTTCAGAAAAAAAATTGACAAACATCAGTATTCAGCCTTATATTGATAAAATGGCTGAGGTTTTAGCCGCAGCAGATTTAATGGTTGGACGGGCTGGAGCGACCTCTATCGCAGAATTTACAGCGTTAGGATTACCTGCGATTTTAGTACCAAGTCCATACGTCACAAATGATCATCAAACAAAGAATGCCCAAAGTTTAGTCAAATCTGGAGCAGTTGAGATGATCGCGGACAAAGAACTTACTGGTTCTAATCTAGCAACAACAATCGATGAAATTTTGTTAAATGAATCCCGCCATCAATCTATGGCTAAGGCTTCTAAAAAAGAAGGAATTCCAGATGCCGGTGAAAGACTGTACAAAGTGGTGAAAGAGATAACTTGATAGGAGGTGTAAAAGATTAGTAAGAAAAAAGACAATTCAGGGGGTCAAGAAGACCAAAAATTAGATAATTCTGAACAAATAGATGAGCAAAATCTGACCCCATGGCAAAAAGAAAATCTAGAATATTTAAAAAAGCAAGGCGACAAGCCAGTATGGAACCCTTCTGTGGTTTCAGATGAAAAAGAAGAAGAGCCTGTTGAAGATGAAAACACTGAAACAGACGACGAAACGCCTTCAGAGGAGTCGGAAGTAAAACAAAAGAAAACTTACGAATCTTTTGCAGACCGCTTACCAAAAATAAAAAAAGTACGAAATACACGATTGTTTCGTAGATTGACATTGATCGTTTCAGTCTTTTTGATAGCAATTCTCATTGTACTTTATTTTGTTTCGCCACTTAGTAAGTTAGGTAAGATTAGTGTGACAGGAACTAAAGATGTTAATAGTCAAGAGATCATTGCTCAGTCTAAATTAGAGAAGGACCAAAGTTTGTGGGAACAGTTTGGGGATAGAAAAATTTATGAAGATAAGATCAAGCGTCAAATCCCCCGTGTAAAAAAAGCAACGATTTCATTAAGTGGGATCAATTCATTCAATATAAAAATTGAAGAATATAAAGTAGTTGCTTTAGAATCTGTTCATCCTAATTATCATCCGATTTTAGAAAATGGGAAAATTTTACCAGAAGAGATGAAAGCACCTATAAGTGGTATGCCCATTTTTCTAAACTTCAAAGATCAGTCGATCATAAAAAATTTAATGAATTCTTATAACAAACTGCCTGAGGAATTGAAACAAAATATCTCGGAAATTCGGTATGCTCCATCAAAAGCAAACAAAGAGTTGATTAATATTAATATGAAAGATGCCAATGAAGTAATCGTAAATATCTCTCAATTAGATGAGAAAATGGCGTATTATAGCAAGGTAGCAAGCCAAATGGAGAAACCAGGAATCATCGATATGGAAGTGGGAATCTTCTCATATCCATTTAAGAATGAGGAGACAGAAGAAAGTGTGGAAGAATCTTCACAGGTCTTAGAATAATATAAAAAAAAATAAAACAACAAATTAGTAGAATCTACTTTCTAAAAAGCCTATGTTTATGGTAAAATTGAAAGAAGTGAGTATTCATAAAAAATATATATGTAAACAGGTGTTTTTTGCCCGCTTACATATTGGAATTAATAGGAGGAGGAACCCCATTCATGGCAAAGACAGGAATGTATGTAGGCCTTGATATCGGTACAACATCAGTGAAAGTTGTAGTTGCTGAGTTTATCGAAGGTCAAATGAATATCATCGGCGTAGGAAACGCAAAATCTGATGGATTAAATCGAGGGATCATTGTCGATATAGATAAAACAGTTAATGCGATTCAAAGAGCAGTAAAACAAGCAGAAGAAAAAGCGGGAATTCAAATTAAAAGTGTGAATGTGGGGTTACCAGCAAACTTACTTGAAGTTGAAAATTGCCAAGGAATGATCGCTGTAAGTAGTGAGTCAAAAGAAATCACTGATGAAGATGTAAGAAACGTAGCATCTGCAGCTCTGGTTCGTTCAACTCCTCCTGAACGTCAAATCGTAGCAATCTTGCCTCAAGAATTCACGGTGGATGGATTCGAAGGGATTAAAGATCCACGGGGAATGATTGGCGTTCGCTTAGAAATGTTCGGAGTGGTCTTTACAGGTCCGAAAACAATTATTCACAATACTAGAAAATGCGTTGAAAAAGCAGGCTTAATAGTTAATGAATTAGTGATAATGCCATTAGCCCTAACTGAAACAGTTCTTTCTGATGGTGAAAAAGATTTTGGTACTATTGTGATTGACATGGGTGGCGGACAAACAACAACATCTGTGATGCATGATAAACAATTGAAATTTACTCATGTAAACCAAGAAGGTGGAGAGTTTGTCACTAAAGATGTTTCGATCGTATTGAATACATCATTTAATAACGCGGAAGCACTAAAAATCAATTATGGTGATGCTTATCCTGAACGAACATCAGTAAGTGAAGAATTTCCAGTAGATGTGATTGGTAAGTCTGAACCTGTAAAAGTTGATGAACGTTACCTTTCCGAAGTGATTGAAGCGAGAGTTGAACAAATCTTTAAGAAATCTAAAGAAGTATTAGACGAAATCGATGCTTTAGAACTTCCTGGTGGAGTAATTTTAACTGGCGGTGGCGCAAGCCTTCCGGGTGTCGTTGATTTAGCACAAGAAATTTTTGATGCAAGTGTGAAACTATATGTACCGAACCATATGGGATTACGTAACCCAGTCTTTACAAATGTGATCAGTATTGTAGAATATTCTGCTCAGCTGAATGACATTTATCATATTGCCAAGGGTGCGATTCCAGGCGAAAAGATCAAGTCATCACAGCCAATTGCAGTTCAACAAGAAGTACAATATGATACTTATACAGATATAACTCAAGATGATTACGACGATTCTGAAATTCACGAATCTGGTGAAAAAGTTACAGGTAAAATAAAAGACTTCTTCTCAAACATTTTTGACTAACAATTCAAACAGGAGGAAACGATACTATGGAATTTTCTTTAGACAATAACATTAACAATGGCGCTGTCATTAAAGTTATCGGTGTAGGCGGCGGTGGCGGCAATGCTGTTAATCGCATGATCGATGAAAACGTCAAAGGCGTTGAATTTATCGCTGCAAATACAGATGTACAAGCTCTCAAAAACTCAAAAGCAGAAACAGTGATCCAACTTGGACCTAAGTATACACGTGGTTTAGGTGCTGGATCTCAACCCGAAGTTGGCCAAAAATCAGCAGAAGAAAGTGAACAAGTAATCTCAGATGCCTTACAAGGTGCTGACATGATCTTTATCACTGCTGGAATGGGCGGCGGAACAGGAACAGGAGCTGCTCCTGTTGTTGCTAAAATCGCAAAAGAATTAGGTGCATTAACAGTTGGTGTTGTCACAAGACCATTTAGCTTTGAAGGACCAAAACGCGGACGCTACGCAGCTGAAGGAATTGCTCTTTTAAAAGAAAATGTCGATACATTATTGATTATCTCAAACAATCGTCTATTAGAAGTTGTAGATAAAAAGACACCAATGCTTGAAGCATTCCGTGAAGCAGATAATGTATTACGCCAAGGCGTACAAGGTATTTCAGATTTAATTACAGCTCCAGGCTATGTTAACTTGGACTTTGCTGATGTGAAGACTGTAATGGAAAACCAAGGCACTGCTTTAATGGGAATCGGTGTTGCTAGCGGTGAAGACCGTGTTATCGAAGCAACTAAAAAAGCTATTTCTTCTCCATTATTAGAAACATCTATTGATGGCGCTGAACAAGTATTGCTAAATATCACGGGTGGTTTAGATATGACATTATTTGAAGCACAAGATGCTTCTGATATCGTGACAAGTGCCGCAACTGGTGATGTAAATATTATTCTAGGTACGTCAATCAATGAAGATCTAGGCGACGAAATTCGTGTTACTGTTATTGCGACAGGAATCGATCCTTCAAAAAAAGATCGTAAATCACAACGTCAAAGCAGACCTACACAAATCCAAACAGTGCAACAAGCACCCGTTTTGGATATGGAACAATCAAAACCGTCACAACCGCAACCTCAAGAAGAGACAAGTGCTTTTGGTGATTGGGATATCCGACGTGAGCAAAACGTACGACCAAAAGTTGAAGATACAACATTTGAAAATGTTGAGAAAAAAGATTTTGAAACATTTCATCGTGAAGAGCCATCACAAAATAATGACGATGAATTAAATACACCACCATTTTTCCGCAGAAAAAGATAGGAGCGATTTTTAAGCATGCTTGTTGATAACATAGAAAAAATAAATCAAGACATTCAGCTTGCATGCCAAAAAGCAGCTCGTTCAGACAATGATATAACAATGATTGCCGTAACCAAATCAGTGGAAAAAGACATTGCCAAGGAGCTTGCTGAACTTGGTATTGAGAATATGGCTGAGAACCGAGTCGATAAGTTACTAGAGAAAAAAATAGCACTTAAAAACTTTCCATCTATTAAGTGGCATTTGATTGGTAATTTACAGCGTAGGAAGGTAAAATCAATAATAAATGAGATAGATTATTTTCACGCTTTGGACAGTTTGAAATTAGCCGAAGAAATCCAAAAACGAGCTGAGAAGCAACTTGCCTGTTTCGTTGAGGTGAATGTTACTGGCGAAGAAAGTAAGCACGGATTAAATTCAGATGATGTTATCGCGTTTATTCAGCAATTAGCAGCATTTGATAAAATCAAAGTCGTAGGGTTAATGACTATGGCGCCGTTGAATGCTTCAGAGCAAGTTCTTCACGAAGTGTTTTCTAAGTTGAAAAAATTGCAACTAGCAGTAAATAATCAGCATCTGTCATATGCACCATGTACAGAGCTTAGCATGGGAATGAGTAATGATTTCTCAATTGCTATTGAAGAAGGTGCAACTTTTGTACGAATCGGAACAGCAATTTTCAGAGGTGCGTAAAGGAGGGGAATCTATGTCAATTTTTAGTAAAAATGCGTTATCGAGCTTTTTTGGATTATCTGGTGAAGATGAATATGATAATTATGATGAATACGAAGAGCAAAAGGTTGTGAATGAACAGCCCAGACAGGCGGTTCGACAATCACAAGCACAAGCACAGGTACAAAGACCGACTGTAACTGAGCCTTTAACCGAAAAACCATCTGCTCGTTATCGTTCAACAGAAACACAACAAGATAAGAAAGAAAGCCGTCAGGAAACAGCATTTAATGAGCAAAAGGTTGTCTCCATGCGTAGTTCTAATAACTCAAATTCTAAACGTTCGCAAGAAACACATAGTTCAGTTAAACCAGGAAAAATCACGATTATTGAACCAAGAGTTTATTCTGAAGCAATGAATATCGCTAAACATATTATTGCAAGTGACGCTGTGTTGATTAATTTTCATTTAGTGGAAGAAAATCAAGCAAGAAGAATTGTGGACTTTCTTACAGGAACTGTTTATGCATTAGATGGAGACATTCAACGAGTAGGCGATGAAATTTTTCTTTGTACGCCGTCAAACATAGAAATCGATAGTGCTACCGCACAATCGTTAGCTAAGAAACAAATGTTTGATTTTTAGTTAGGAGGTAATGAGTATCGCTCTATTTATATTTCTATTATACAAAGGTGTTCAAATCTATTCAGGCGTTTTAATCATATATGCATTATTATCTTGGTTTCCAGGAGCTTATGATTCTACGTTTGGTCGTTTGATTTCAAGAATTTCCGAACCTTACTTAAGCTTATTTGATCGATTAAATTTGAGAATAGGTATGGTTGGTTTTAATGTAATGATTGCAATCATTGTGTTGAATTTAGCCGCGAGTGGACTGGGACGAATTTTACAACTAATCTTGTATTAATAAAAGAAAGGATGATTTATCTATGAACGCAAATGTGTATCAACATTTTCGCAAAGATGAGCATCCTTTTATTGATTCCGTTGGTGATTGGTTGGAGCAAGTTGAAAGTCAGTACGCTCCTTACTTATCGGATTTCTTAGATCCGAGGCAAGCATACATCTTAGAGACGTTGATTCGTCAAAATAGTGAACTTGAATTTCAGTTTTATGGTGGATATGAACAAGCTGAACGAAGACGCTGTTTGATTTTTCCTGATTATTACGAACCAAAGGAAGAAGATTTCGAAGTAGAATTATTAGAAATTGTTTATCCTGTAAAGTTTTCCACATTATCCCACGGTAAGGTATTGGGTACCTTAGTCAACACTGGGATCAAACGGGATTATTTTGGCGATATTATTTCTGATGGCAATCAATGGCAAGTTTTTATTGCTAAAGAAATAGCAAATTTCGTTGAAAATCAGGTAGAAAAAATCGGGAAAATATCAGTAAGAGTAGAAAAAAGAAAATATACAGAGATGATTCTTCCTAAAGATGATTGGATGCATGAGCGGACAACAATAAGTTCGTTACGTCTGGATAATTTGATCTCTAGCGTATATAATATATCTAGACAGAGATCAAAACAATTGATCGAATCTGGAAAAGTCAAAGTGAATTGGACAGAAAATACAAGACCAGATTTTTTAGTAGATTTATTAGATATTGTATCTATTAGAGGGTTTGGGCGAATCCAAATTCAAGAGTTAGAGGGGAAGACGAAAAAGGACAAGTTTCGTTTGTTACTGGGAGTTCTACGAAAATAATCCAAAGAGGTGAAGGAATATGGCATTAACTCCATTAGATATTCAAAATAAGAACTTCTCTACAAAAATGAGAGGGTACAACCAAGATGATGTCGATGATTTCTTAGATCAAGTAACGAAAGATTATGAAGATTCTCTTCAAAAAACACGTGAGCTTGAAAAATCATTAAAACACGCAGAAGAAAAATTACAATATTTCAATGAATTAAAAGACGCATTGAATCAATCTATTATTGTAGCACAAGACACTGCTGATAAAGTAAAAACGAGTGCGAACAAAGAGTCAGAAGTAATCGTTACTTCTGCTGAAAATACAGCAAATGAAATGATTTCTTCTGCTGAAAAACGTTCAAGCAATCTTATTACGTCTGCAGAAGAAAAAGCAAAAGAAATTCTAACTGACGCAACGGACCGTGCACGTCAATTAGCTGCTGAAACCGATGATTTGAAGAAGAAAACACGTGTCTTCCATCAACGTTTAAGCTTAATGTTAGAAGCACAACTGGAACAGGTGAAGAGTGAAGAATGGAATGAACTATTAAAACCCTTCTCAAGTTACGTAAGTGACTCACATACTGTTATTAAAGAAGTTTTAGCACAAGAACTTGATAAGAGCGATGATGTTGCTACAGAACCGATTGTAACAGAAGAACAACCTACACTTGAAAAAGCTGCAATTGATCCAAAAGCAATGCTTGATTTATTAAATCAAGATCTTAAATAATTCTGTAGATAAATAGAACAGAAAAGTCAATAACCATTCTTTTAGCGAGTCAATGATAGTGAAAGTTTGACAGACCCTGGTATTGAAAAGATCCTCTATTTTACTTCAAGTTTGAATAAAGTAAAACTTGACGAGTGATTTCGTTACCAATTAACAGAGGAAATAATTGAGTTGATCGATTATTTTAAATTTGGGTGGTAACGCGAGTACTTTCGTCCCTTGGGATGAAGGTGCTTTTTATTTTGCTAAGAATCACTACACTTCGTTTCGATCTCATCAATTTCTAAGCGCTAAAACACTAAAAATTGAAAGACTACGATTGGTTCTGCCAGAGTAGATGATTTGGGCTACACAATAATTAATTTATCCACAATCAATATTTTATAAATAATAGCAATAAACGAAAGTGAGGAAATAAAAATGAAAATGAAAGAAACATTACAGTTGGGAAAAACAGCTTTTCCAATGCGTGGGAATTTGCCAAATCGTGAAGTAGAATGGCAAAAAGAGTGGGAAGAAAAAAAATCTACGAAAAACGTCAAGAATTAAACGAAGGCAAACCAACATTTGTTTTACATGATGGACCGCCATATGCCAATGGAAATATCCATCTAGGTCATTCGTTAAATAAAATTAGTAAAGATATCATTATCCGTTCAAAATCTATGTCAGGATTCCGCTCACCTTACGTTCCTGGTTGGGATACACATGGATTGCCGATCGAACAAGTATTGACAAATAAAGGGATTAAAAGAAAAGAAATGACCTTAGCTGAATATCGCGAAAAATGTGAAGAGTATGCTCGTTCGCAAGTTGATACTCAACGTGCTGATTTTAAACGTTTGGGGGTTGCGGGAGATTGGGAAAATCCTTATATCACACTGGATCCAACTTATGAGGCAGCTGAAATTCGTGTGTTTGGTAAAATGGCGGAAAAAGGCTATATCTATAAAGGATTGAAACCAATTTACTGGTCTCCATCAAGTGAGTCGTCACTAGCGGAAGCAGAAATCGAATATAAAGATGTTAAATCAGCTTCTATTTATGTTGCTTTTAAAGTAGTAGATGGCAAAGGAATTTTAGATACAGATACGTCATTTGTAATCTGGACGACAACACCTTGGACACTTCCAGCAAACTTAGGAATTTCCGTGAATCCAGCGTATCAATATGTTGTTGTCAAAGCCTATGGTAAAAAATACGTTGTTGCTAAAGATCTTTTAGAGACAGTCAAAGAAGCAATCGGTTGGGATGACGTTGAGGTTCTTGAAACAATTGCTGGCAAAGACATGGAATACATGACAGCACAGCATCCATTTTATGATCGGACATCATTAGTTATGTTAGGGGATCATGTAACATTAGATGCAGGTACTGGGTTAGTTCATACGGCTCCAGGACATGGTGAAGATGATTATATCGTAGGGAAAAAATACAATTTAGACGTTCTTTCACCTGTGGATAATCGTGGGGTGTATACAGATGAAGCACCAGGCTTTGAAGGAGTTTTCTACGATAAAGCAAACCCCATGATCACGGCCTTACTGGATGAAAAAGATGCGCTGTTAAAATTAGATTTCTTTACACATAGTTATCCACATGACTGGCGTACAAAGAAACCTGTCATTTATCGTGCAACACCACAATGGTTTGCATCAATCGATAAATTCCGCCAAAATATCTTAGATGAAGTTGAGAAAGTGGATTGGATTCTTCCTTGGGGAAAAACGCGTCTTTACAACATGATTCGTGATCGTGGTGACTGGGTAATTTCTCGTCAACGTGCGTGGGGCGTACCATTACCAATTTTCTACGCTGAAAACGGTGAAGCAATCATTACACCAGAAACAATCGAACATGTGGCAACTTTATTTGCTGAACATGGATCAAATATCTGGTTCAAACGTGAGGCAAAAGAATTATTGCCAGAAGGATATACACATCCAGGTTCTCCAAATGGTGAATTTACAAAAGAAAATGATATCATGGATGTTTGGTTTGACTCAGGTTCTTCTCATGAAGCCGTATTACGTCAACGTCCAGAACTAACTTTCCCAGCTGATATGTATTTAGAAGGCTCTGATCAATACCGTGGTTGGTTTAATTCGAGTATTACAACAAGTGTTGCTATCAATGGTGTAGCGCCTTATAAAGCTGTTTTATCACAAGGGTTTACGCTGGATGGCGAAGGCCGTAAAATGAGTAAATCATTGGGAAATACAATTTTACCAGATAAAGTAATCAAACAAATGGGTGCGGATATTTTGCGCCTGTGGGTAAGTAGTGTAGATTATGAAGCTGATGTACGCGTTTCTATGGATATCTTAAACCAAGTGTCTGAAGTGTACCGTAAAATCCGTAATACAATGCGCTTCTTATTAGCAAACACAAGTGATTTTGAACCCAAAGAACATACTGTTGCGTATGAAGAGTTACGTTCTGTGGATAAATATATGATGGTTCGTTTAAATCAAGTAATCCAAGAAATTCGTGAAAAAGGGTATGAGAAATATAATTTCATGCAAATTTATCGTTCAGTGATGAATTTCTTAACGGTAGACTTATCTTCTTTCTATTTAGACTTTGCTAAAGATGTAGTGTATATTGAAGCAGAAAATAACTACCAAAGACGTTGTATGCAAACAGTCTTTTATCAAATAGCTGTTTCATTAACAAAATTGTTAACACCAATTATTCCGCATACATCCGAGGAAATCTGGAGCTTCTTGAAAGAAGACGAAGAGTACGTTCAATTGGCTGAATTCCCAAGTTATGAAGAGTTTACAAATCAACAAGAATTATTAGATACTTGGGCTGCGTTCATGGACTTTAGAGATAATGTCTTAAAAGCGTTGGAAGAAGCGCGTAATTCTAAATTGATCGGTAAATCGTTAGAAGCGAAAGTAACGGTTTATCCGAATGAACAAATCAAAGAATTGTTAACAGCTGTGGATGCAGATGTCGCACAATTATTGATTGTTTCTGATTTTGAGGTAGAGGCTTTAACAGCTGAAGTTCCTGAAAATGTTGAAAAATTTGAGGATATGTCGATTCTTGTGGAAAAAGGAGCAGGGGAAACGTGTGAACGCTGTCGTGCCGTGCGCACAGACGTTGGTGAAAATGAAAAACTTCCGCATTTATGTGGGCGTTGTGCCACTATCGTTGAAGAAAATTATCCTGAGGCTGTTGCTGAAGGATTTGAAGCGTAAAAATCGTTAAAACAATAAAAAGAGTATTAAACAATTTTTGTTTAATACTCTTTTGTTTTAGAGACTGAAAACTTTTTCGCAATGTATGAGAGTTATTTAGTAGCATTTGAATTTAAGTAACCTATCCAAGTACCATTTTTATCATAAATTGAATAGTAGGCAGCACCGGAAAAGTGATTGTACATTCCTTGCACCTGATAGTTCTTTTTATAAAGATCAGTCGTGTTGCCTTTCTTTTTAGAAAAGGTATTGATATCTGCCCAGACGGTATATTTCTTTCTTTCGATAGTTACCTGCTTATTCGTTTTTATCCAAGCTCCTTGAGCGCCAGTAGCACTTGTTGCTCCAGCAGCATTTAAATACCCTTTCCATTTTCCTTTATTATCATAGAGCGAGTAATAGACGGCGCCAGAAACGTGGTTATATTTCCCTTTGACTTGAAATGTTTGTTGATAAAGAGGAGTGGTATTGCCTTTCTTACTAGAGAATTTATCAATATTTCCCCACAGTGTTTGTCCTTTTTTAGTAAGTGTGACATACTTGTTCTCTTTTAACCAAGCCCCTTGTGGCCCTGTAGCGCTTGTAGCCAATGCAGAATTTAGATACCCTTTCCATTTGCCTTTATTATCGTAGAGAGAGTAATAAACGGCGCCAGAAAAATGTTTATACTTGCCTTTCACTTGGTACGTTTGCTGATAAAGAGCCGTAGTGTTGCCTTTTTTACTAGAGAATTTATCGATATTTCCCCACAACGTTTGTCCTTTTTTAGTGAGCGTGACGTACTTGTTCTCTTTTAACCAAGCTCCTTGAGCCCCAGTAGCGCTCGTAGTAGCCGCAGAATTTAGATAGCCTCTCCATGATCCTTTATTGTCGTAAAGTGAGTAATAGACAGCACCTGAAACATGATTGTATTTCCCTTTAGCTTGGAATGTTTGTTGATAAAGGTTAGTTGAGTTGCCTTTTTTGCTAGAGAATTTATTGATATCTCCCCAAAGGGTTTGTCCTTTTTTTGTAAGGGTAATATATTTATTTTCGCTTAACCAAATTCCTTGAGGACCAGAGGCGTTAGTCGTTGCTTCTGCGTTCAAGTAACCTTTCCAGTTGCCGTTATTATCATAAAGTGAGTAATATGTAGCACCATTCATATGTTTATACTTACCGTTGACTTTAAACGTTTTATTGTAAACTTTTGTTGTAGAGTTCGTCGTTGAGTTAAAATTAAAGTTTGACCAAATTGAATAGTTCTTTTTAGTGATCGTTACATATTGATTACCACTGAGCCATCTTCCTTGAGCTCCGCTTTCAAGGTAGCCAGAATAGTCCATGGATATATCAAAAGGATGAGCAATTCCAGGAATGTAATATTGAGAAGACCACTGCCAGGCAGAGAATTCATTATTCCATTTCATAGCAGCCGTTGGTGTATATGGATATTGAGCAACCCACATATTTTTAGCCCCAAACTTACTCACAGAAAAATAACCGCTTGTTGCGTATGATCTATTCATGTAATACATGGGGTTAGAGTACCCTTTAGATTTTAGTGTATTGACAAAAGTCGTAGTATTAGGCGTTAAAGAAGAGTTCAGCATTTTTCCTTCTTCAATATCAATAACCATAATAGTAGATTTTGGCAATTTGAAGCGGTCAGCAAGTGAAGCAAAGTAATTCGCTTCTTTTGCAGCACTGCTGCTTGTTGTGTAATGTGCATAATGATAGGCTGATACTTTTAATCCAGCAGCTGTAGCATTATTTATTTGTTCTTGCGCAAAAGGATTAGTATAATAATCCGCTTCAGTAAGTTTTACAACCACACCTTTAATGCCGTATGTTTTCATTTTTTTAAAATTAGCAACAGATATTGAACTATTGTGAGAGGATATATCAATAAAATGTGATTTAGGTCTATTTGCTTCACCAGCATAGACAATATCCATAGAGTTGCGAAGTAGATTGCTACTTCGCGCTATAGGAGTTGAATCTGAACGACCTGATGGAAGATAGTAATCTTCAAAATAGAGCGTTTCATCAGGTTCAGTTACAGAACTTTGAGTTGTTTCCTCTTCAGAATCAACTTCAACAGAGTCAGTAGAAGAATTCACTTCAGAACTACTTTCAGTTGATTCAACTACACTAGAACTTGTCTCTGTTGCCCTTTGAGTCGACTCGAGTGTACTTGAAATTGAACTGTCTACATTTGAAGTTTCCTCTGCGTAAGCTGGTAAGTTCATGCTGATGGTCAATGCGGTAAAGGCGCAAAGGATCGTGCTTTTAAATTTTATTATTTTCATTAGTTCCCCCATTATTTTAAAGTTTTCCCCGTTCACGATACCAAATATCAGGCTGCCAATCCCAAGTGAAATCATCTTGTTCTAACAATTTAAATGCAGCATCAGGTCCCATTGAACCTGCTTCATAATTTGGGAAATCTACAGATGTTTTATCCCAAGCATGACGAATGATATCGACAATACGCCAAGATTGAGCCACTTCATCCCAGTGAGAGAAGTTTGTGCCATCCCCGTTCAAACTATCCAATAATAGTTTTTCATAAGCTTCTGGACTATTGCCAGTTGTTTCTGCACTGTGACGGTAATCTAATTTTACTGGTGTTGTTGTAAAGCCTTGACCAATTTCTTTGCCATTTAGTGTCATAGAGAAACCTTCAGTTGGTTGAATATAAATCGTTAGGACATTTGGTGGTAGATCGGTCTTTTCACCGCATTTGTCAACATCATCTTTGAAGACATTCACTGGGACCTGTTTGAAAACGATGTTGATCCGTGTCCCTTTTTCTGTTAAACGCTTGCCAGTACGGATATAAAAAGGAACGCCAGACCAACGGAAATTATCGATCAGAAATTTACCAGCGACAAAGGTTTCAGTTTGAGAGTGTTCGTCAACATTAGGTTCTTCACGATACCCAACAAATACTTGGTCATCTAGTTTGCCTTGACCATATTGACCGCGAACAAAATGTTGTAATGCTTCTTTTTCTGAATAAAGACGAATAGCTTGCAATGCCTTGACTTTTTCTGCACGAATTTCAGCTTCTGAAAAAGCAACGGGTGGCTCCATTGCTAATAAGGCAACAACTTGCAAGATATGATTTTGAACCATATCTTTTAGGGCACCACTGTGTTCATAATAGCCACCACGGTCTTCAACACCAAGACTTTCAGCAAAGGTAATCTGTACATTATCGATATAGCGATTATTCCACTGTGATTCAAAGATGTTATTCGCAAAACGAATCGCTGATATATTTTGGATCATTTCTTTTCCTAAGTAATGATCGATTCTAAAAATATCTTTTTCTGGGAAAACGGCACGAATTTCTTCATTTAATTTATAAGCAGAGTCATAATCTGAGCCAAATGGTTTCTCTATGACTAAACGATCAAAACCGTTGTCCGTTAGAATTTCTTGTGATTTCAAGTGTTGTACGATAGTGCCAAAAAATTGTGGCGCCATTGCTAAGTAATAAATATGGTTGCCACCTAGTTGGTATTTATCGTTTAGAGTATCAGATAATTTTTTTAAGGTATCGTAGTGTTCAGAATCATTGACATTGTGGGACTGATAGTAGAAGTGACTTGAAAATGCCTCTGCTTCTTCAGCTGTTGGAGCCAAGTCTTTGATTGTGTCACGAACGATCTCACGATAGTGCTCGTCAGACCATTCTCTTCTTGCAGTACCGATCACTGCGAAGTGTTCAGCTAAATTTCCTTTACGATATAGACGGAATAAAGATGGATAAAGTTTTCTTTTGGCTAAATCACCAGTACCGCCAAATATAGTAAATAGAGCGATCTTTTCATTCATTTCATTTCCCCGCTTTCTTGATGGAGGCTAGGTCCTATGGAATTTTGTACCTGCCGCGTCGTTGTTATTTTTTTATAATTTATCAACAAAAATTGTACTTGCTGCCTTATAACTGATTGCTAATGTTTTGTTGCCGTTGCTGATACTGATTGGACCTTCATAAGCTGCGATTTCATTGATCATATATTCTTCGTGGATTTTTAGATCGATCGATACTAGATAATCAAGTAATTCTTTTTCATCTAGTACACGCGCAATGCGTATCTTAGTGCCAATTGGATAATCTATTAAAGTTTGTCGTTTTTCTTCATGGACAGGTTGATCATCTCCTGGGATAACACCACCATGAGGACAAAAATTAGGCTGATTCAAGTAGTCAGACAATCGATTTGCTAAGGTTTGAGAGGTAACATGTTCTAAGACTTCAGCTTCATCATGAACTTCATTCCACGAGTAGTTCAAATGTTCCACTAAAAACACTTCCCATAATCGATGTTTGCGAATAAGCGTACTTGCTTTTTTTAGCCCTATCTCTGTTAGTTGAACCCCTTGATAAGGAGAATGTTCCACTAGTTTTTCTTTGACTAACTTTGAAATCATCTCACTGACAGATGCAGCGGAGACATCTAAGCCAGAAACGATTTGTTTGTTGTTGATTTTATTTTCATCGCCACCTAATTCGAAAATAAGCTTTAGGTAGTCTTCACGATTCGGGGTCATATAGTTCATCCTTTCAAAGAAGCCATCAAGATAAGTTTATCAGAAAATTGTTTTTTTGACCATTTAATAATATGTTAATCTAAAAAAAAATGGTCAGTATTTTTTTAATACAAAAAGAGGGTAAAAAACCGTAGAGTTGATAACGTTTTCTAAGATAGAAATAAATCAAAACGATGGATAACGTGGAAATCAGAAATTATCTAAAAATCTATTATTAAAGAAAGATTAGAATATATCGCTAGCTTGGACAAGATAAATTGCGCTTTGGTAGATAAAAGGACTATTGATTATTTCCTTGAGAATCTTTAAAATAAACAAGCAACTGTATAATAAAGGAGAGGTAAAATGAAAGTACCATGTATTTGGAAGGGATTGGGTTGGTTTTTAGTAGTTGTTCCATTGCTTGGTTTAGTTGGTCTGTTCAGAGTAGCTATGGAATTTGGTATTCAATTTATCTTTTCTATGTTTGGAATGCTAATGTGGATAAGTTTGATGAGTGTCATTTTTTCCGTTGTTGTGGGTGTGCTTTTAATCAGAGGAAGTATTTGGGGCTATCATTTAACAAAAGTGTTAATGGTTATTGCAATCATTAATCTTATCTATTTGATAGTTGATTTTGAGTGGAAAACTGTACTGTCTCAATTTGTTAGAATCGTCATATTGGGAAAAGTTATTTATGCTAATACAACGAATTTATACGTATCAGAGTTAAGATATAGGGCAAAAGAAGTGAAAATATAGTTCAGGAATGAAGGAAAAGAACGGAGGTTAGTAGTATGAAATTAGATATGGTTGGGATTATTGTAGAATCAATGGAACAAGCGATTTTATTTTACGAACATTTAGGTTTTGAGGTTGTAGGCGAAAAAGATGCAGATTACGTAGAATTGAACAATGATGGCATGCGAATATCCTTAAATACTAAAAACATGATTGAAGGGATCTATGGATACCTACCAAAAAGTGAAGGGGATAAAATAGAATTGGCTTTTCTTTGTGATTCTCCTAGCGAGATCGATCAGCTATGTGGAAAAATGAAACGTTCTGGTTATGAAATTTTTAAGGAACCATGGCAAGCATTTTGGGGTCAGTATTACGCGATTATCAAAGATCCAGATGGAAACCTGTTGAGCTTATTTTGTAATAATCAATTGGGAGAAACCAATGAAAAATAAAATTCAGTACTTAAAAGAGATCGCTAAAACATGGCCGGGTACTTCAGTTGATTACCGGGAAGATTGGAATTGTGATTACTTTGGGATCGAGAAGAAATGTTTTTGTATACTCGGAACCAATAAAGCAGGTGATTGGGTGATGACGGTCAAAGGTTATCTAAAAGAAAATGAAGTGTTACGAGAGCAATACCCAGATGTAGTTCCAGGATATTATGCGAATAAAACACACTGGAATTCTTATCTATTAGAAAATTCATCTTTTACAGAAGATCAGTTAGTTGTGTTCTCATAAAAATTATGCGCATTAGTATTAAAAAAATACCAAAAAAGTACAAATAAAGTATTTATGAATGGATGTAAAAACGTCGCTTTAAGATGAAAGTCTTAAAACGACGTTTTTGAATCACCCTTGATGTAGATAAAAGTTAACCAATGTGATAATCCACAAATGTACTGGATAAAAGATATAAAATAAATATTTAAAAGCTGGATTGCTGTTCCCTTTCTTCCCATTATATAGATGAATAAAAGGGATCACTAAAATAAATAAAAAGTCAGGGTTACCTCCAATCTGCTCTTTAATCATCTCAAAAGAATAGTTGGGCAATCCAAGAAGAGGCATTACGAATAAAGGAATAGCAAAAATCATATAGGAAATGTCTCTTTTTTTTGCATTATTCCTGAAGAAATAACTAAGCAACATAAAAGGAATGATGACAAATCCGCCTTCTGCTGGAATCAAGCCTAGACAAACAGCTAATGTTAAAATGATTGTTAGGATAGTAGTTATGATTTTAAAGACAGTTTTTTTTTCATGTTTTGCGAAATCAATCAAGGATAAAATAGTGACACCTACAGCTAATGTTAGAAAAATATTATTGTAAGAAAAATACATTGGATCTTTGATAATCAGTGAGTTGATCAACGTATTTCCTGTAAACATGATTGCAGCCCAACCATAAAGACGAAGTAGGTAATTTTTTCGGCTTCTCGTATAATGAAACCCTTCGACTGCCATAAAGGCGAAGAATACAGCAACACAGCGCGTGACCATATGAATTGGTGTAGCAAATTGTGGTGGTAATAGTGGGATAAGATGATCTAATAACATCAAGCTCATCATAAATAGTTTTAATTGATTTCCGTTCATTTCATTCTCCTAAGTAAATGTTATTTTTAACTTTTAAAGTATATAAAAAATAACTCGTCAAGTCCTATGAATCAACGAACAAAAGCCTTACAAAATTGAGAGTATGAGGTAAGATAATTATTTAATTGAGAAATTCACTTTGGCTACGGTAAAAATCAAAAATCGATTTTGTGTAAATGTAAGGGATGAATTCATTTTGAGCAAGCATGGTTAGATAGTCTTCTTCCGTTCCCTATTTCATTTCGCAAACTTCTTCAAATGAGACAGTCAAACGGCTTGGAATAGTACTCAAATCAACACGAATCTCAGTTTCTTCTAGCAATTCACGTTCAGCAGCTTGATAGAAAGATTCATCAGCAGGATAATCACATCAGTTTGCCCATGCATTTTTTGAAGATTGTCGTTTTTTTTCTATATAATAATACTTTTACAAAAGAGAAGAAGGTAAAGGAATTTATTTTTAAGTCATTCCCTCCTTTTCACTATTTTCTTTACTTTAAAGTTATGATAAGCTTGAGTATGGTTGGTTAATATTAAATAAAGGAGAGTAAAATGAAAAAGACACTATTACTTTGTGGGGTATTTATCGTATTAATGGGCGGATGTGCTACGAAAAAAGAGGCTAATTCCAAAGCAACTAATACATCAAAAGAGACAAGCACTTCTAGTGCTCTCACTGAAAGTACAACAAAAGAAACAAAGACTTCTACAAGTTCAACTGAAGGCAGTAAGACAAAAGCAACAGAGAAAAAAGCAGTAAAGAAAACAGAGGTAAATGAGCAGTTTTTTACACCAAATCCAGAAGATGATGATGAAGAAGTAAGTTATCAGTCATCAGGTGATGGTAATATCTCTGCTTTTGTTCCAGACTATTCACAATATAATAAAGAGCAAGTAATCAGTAAGTTAGGCGAACCGAGTCAGATCATTACGGATTCTGCCGCAATTCGTGACAGACTTGAAGAGGGCGAGTGGCAATTGATCAAAGAACAATTTGATCTTGGTAAATTAAGTGAAGAACAAGCAAAGGCGTTTATGTTTGCGACAAAAGATTTATCGCTAGCAGTTTCTATGAATATGGAACTAGAAGTATTAGTCTACGAAGACCAAGGCAAACCTAATGTTTACTTATCAGAAAATAGCGTTCAGTTTATTACACCGATGACCGACTATATTGATTTTAACGGTAAAATAGACACTCTTTAAATTGATTCGTTGAGTAGTTGAAATAAGAGCTATTTTTGTTTTCGCTATTTATTCGGATTCCATAAGGCTGGGATGTAACTCGTAGAGTTATGTCTCAGTCTTTTTTGAATTGCTTACACCGAAAATAGAGGCTATTAGTAGAGGAAAAGAAAGAGAGGATTATAAAGTGCGTCTGTCGTGATAACTTTAGTCAGAGAACCAAAATAAAATAGAGAGCAATCAATTTTTTCAAAAACTATTGACTAAATTTCATTTTCGTGATAAATTGTTTAGAAATAAATGATAATTAAATGAAAAAACGATGATCAGAATAGTAGGTGAAGTGATTTGTTTTAGAGAGTTTCCGTTCGCTGTAAGGAAATAACAAATCATCATCGAACACGCCTGTAAGTTGTTTTTCTGAAATAATAGATTTATGGATGACAGTATTTATTACCTAAATCAGTAGGAAAAATCGGAGAGTCCGTTATCACTCCTTAGTTTATCGAACTAACAGAGGCTTTTATTGTGAAGTAAAAGTAAATCTGAGGTGGGACCACGTGAAAATTTTCTCGTCCTCTTGGCTTATTTGCCAAGGGGGCGTTTTTGTATTTACTTTTATAGGCTTGTTCGATGAAAAAATATGAAATTGGATTGTATGTAAAATGTTAGGCTAATAGTGATTATCTAAAAACAAGGAGGGAACTAAATGAAATGGAATCGTAGTTTACCATCAGGTACAAGAGATAAATTATTTCGGGAAGCTAATGGCGCGTATCAACTAGAAAAACAAGTCAACGATATCGTAAAAAAAAGAGGCTATCAACGAATCGATACACCCGTAATCGAGTTTGAAGATGTATTTTACAGTGAAGAAAAAAATGAAAAAGAGTTTTACCGTTTTTTTGACAAGCAGGGCCGGCTACTAGTATTAAGACCTGATATGACGATGCCAATCGGTCGAGTGATTGCCACAACAGGCATTCAACCACCGCTAAAATTATCATATAGTGGAAAAATTTTTCGCTCAAATGATGCTATGCTGGGAGAACAAAATGAAGTAACACAAGTTGGAATTGAATTGATTGGCTACACCTCTTTAAAAGCCGACATTGAATGTATTACTTGTGCGGTTGAAATTTTGGAAGAGTTGAAAATTCCTAATTTTCATTTTGAATTGGGACATGCTCAAATTTTTCGTTTAATTGTACGATTCCTCAAGTTGGATGACCAAGCAAAAACAAATCTTCAACTTTATTTTAATAATAAAAGTTTAACTGATCTCAACCAATTTGTTGCGCTCTATCCAAGTGAATTGGATGCGTTTATTTGTGCGATTCCTAAACTCTTTGGTGAACCTCACGAGGTATTATCAATCGCAAGAGAACTATTGCCAAAATCATCAAAAATCATACAAGTCATCGATGAACTAGATAGAGTTGTGCAAATTATCAAATCACTACACTCGAAAATCTCATTAACGGTAGATTTAGGCTTAGTAGCACTAATGGATTATTACACAGGTGTTTTATTTAGTGGATATGCTGATTTGGTGCCAGATATTTTTCTTAGAGGTGGACGGTATGATCATTTGGCAGAACAATTCGGTCATTCGATCATTCCAGCTGTTGGGTTGGGAATTAATTTAGATACGTTGGTTACTTTACAATATCAACTCAATAATCTTGCTTCTTTGGAACAGCCAACAACATTAGTCCACAGCTCTTTGGCTCTCTTTTCAAAAGCCGAAGCGTTAGTGAAGGAGAATCCAGATTATCAATTATCTTTATTTGAAACAGTCGAAGAAGCGATAAGCTATGGAAAAAAATGGCGATACCACCAGGTGATAGAAGTAACCCAAGACACTATACGTAAGATAAAGGTTGGTGATTGAAATTGACACAATTGACTATTGCATTGACAAAAGGGCGGTTGGAAAAAAAGACACTCTCTCTATTTGAACAGGCAGGAATCGATGTCTCCTTTATGCAAGACAAGCAACGTAAATTGATTTTCACCAGCCCAGATCAACGGTTTAAGTTTCTATTAGTGAAAGCAGCTGACGTAACGACTTACGTACGGCATGGTGTGGCTGATATTGGAATTGTGGGCAAAGATGTCCTTATGGAACATCCCTTTGGTTATTATGAGATGCTGGATTTAAAAATCGGTGTCTGTAAATTTTCAGTTGCTTCCACAAAAAACTACCAACCAGATGATTATAAAAGAAAACGGATTGCAACGAAATATCCCACAGTTGCCTCGGAACATTTTCGTAAAAAAGGGGAAGATGTTGAAATAATCAAGATCGAAGGATCTGTTGAAATTGCGCCCGTTTTAGGATTGGCCGATGCAATTGTTGATATCGTTGAAACAGGTACGACATTAAAAGAAAATGGGTTAGAAATTTTTGAAGATATCTGTTCAGTCTCTGCTCGCTTGATTGTCAATAAAGCAATGTTGAAAAGAAAACGCCAAGCAATATTTCAATTGTTTGATGAATTAGAAACAGTGATTGGAGGAGATAGAAATGAAATGGCTGAAGGGAGAAACAACAGAAATTTTAAGGGCACTAAATGAAGATGTCCAGATGATACAAAAAGACAATCAGCAAATAGAAGAACAAGTTCGTCAAATCGTTCAACAAGTGATTCAAAACGGAGACCAGGCTTTAAAAGCGTATTCTAAGAAGTTTGATCAAGTGGAACTGCAGGAGTTATCTCTATCAAAAGAAACTATAGAGTTAGGCTATCAGAATGTAGAAAAAGAGGTGATTGCCGCTTTAGAAGCAGCCAAAGAGAATATTATCAGTTACCATCAAAAACAAAAACAATATGATTTTATGGATACAGAAAAATCAGGAGTGTTACGTGGACAATTAGTATTGCCACTAGCTCGTGTAGGCGTCTATGTTCCAGGTGGAACGGCGGCATACCCATCCTCAGTCTTAATGAATGTACTGCCAGCAAAAATTGCTGGGGTTAAAGAAATCATTATGGTCACACCGCCGTCGAAAGAAGGAATTCCAGATGTTATTTTAGCAGCGGCAAAAATTGCAGGAGTAGACAAAATTTTTCAAATCGGCGGAGCACAAAGTATAGCCGCCCTTGCTTATGGAACAGAAACAATTCCCAAAGTGGACAAAATAGTTGGACCAGGAAACATCTATGTAGCAACTGCAAAAAAACAAGTTTTTGGTACTGTAGGAATCGATATGATCGCAGGACCTTCAGAGATTGGGATAGTAGCAGATGAAACAGCAAATCCCATTTATATTGCGGCCGATTTGTTGTCTCAGGCAGAACATGATACGCTTGCCCGAGCGATACTAGTGACAGATTCAGTCAAACTTGCAGAACAAGTCGAAATAGAAATTGATCGACAGTTAGAAACACTACCGCGAAAAGAAATCGCCGAACAATCCATTAAAAATAATGGTCTGATTATTGTAGTATCAACTGTATCGGCGATGTTTACGATTATGAATGAAATAGCACCAGAGCATTTAGAAGTCCAGCTGGCGGACCCAATCAGTTATTTACATGAAATTAAAAATGCTGGATCGGTTTTTTTAGGAGCGTATGCATCAGAACCAGTAGGAGATTATTTTTCAGGAACCAATCATGTATTGCCAACAAGTGGTACAGCAAAATTTTATTCCCCTTTAGGTGTGTACGATTTTGTGAAATATAGTCAAGTCACTTATTATACAAAAGATGCTTTAGCAAAGGCTAAGGATGCCATTGCACTTTTAGCGAGAAAAGAAGGTCTAGAAGCACATGCTAGAGCAGTCGAATGTCGCTTTGAATGATATTATAGAATAGATTTTATAACTGGGGGAGAAAAGGAATGAGAACAGCCGCCTTAACAAGAGAAACTGCAGAAACAAAAATTGAATTGAGACTTGATTTAGACAGTCAAGAACCAGTTATGATCGAAACAGGCGTTGGATTTTTTGATCATATGCTGATTTTATTTGCTCGTCACAGTCGAATATCTTTGGAAGTGAAAGTAGAAGGAGATTTAGATGTAGATAGTCACCATACGGTAGAAGATGTTGGGATCGTTTTAGGCCAATGTATTCGAGAGGCGCTAGGAGATAAAGCTGGAATCAATCGCTATGGGACTAGCTTTGTACCGATGGATGAATCTTTAGGTATGGCTTCTTTAGATTTAAGTGGGCGTTCATATTTAGTATTTGATGCATCGTTTGCTAATCCTAAACTTGGTGATTTTGATACAGAATTAGCAGAAGAATTCTTCCAAGCATTGGCTTTTAACACTAAAATGACACTTCATTTAAAAATTTTACATGGTAAAAATACCCATCATAAAATAGAAGCATTATTTAAAGCAACTGGTCGAGCTTTGAGGGAAGCAATCACGGAAAATCCGTCGATTCAAGGAATCAACTCCACGAAAGGAATTCTGTAGATGATTATTATCATTGATTACGACACTGGAAATACACGGAATGTTCAAAAAGCGTTAGAGTACGTTGGCTTGGAAAGTAAAATCTCTGCAGAACCTTATGAAATCATAAAAGCAGATGGGCTGATTTTACCTGGGGTAGGCGCTTTTTCATTGGCAATGGAGGAATTAAAACAGCGCGAGTTAATCAGCGTGATTCAAGATGTTGCTCAAAAAGGTATGCCTATTTTAGGTGTTTGCTTGGGTATGCAGTTGCTTTTAGAAGGAAGTATGGAAAATGGTTTTACTGAAGGATTAGGCTTGATTGAAGGACTTTGCGAAAAACTTCCAGATGATCCCAATTCACCTGTTCCTCACATGGGGTGGAATCAATTGATTACTACAAAGGAAAACTTGCTAACAAAAGAGGTGAATGAACAGTATGTCTATTTTGTTCATTCTTATTATGCAGATTGTGAACCAGATAAAATTGATGCTCTTGTACAGTATTCCATTAAAATACCTGCAATGATCTCAAGTGGCAATATTTATGGAACTCAGTTTCATCCAGAAAAAAGTAGTGATGTTGGTTTGAGGATTTTAAGAGGATTTAAGGAGGTGGTAGATCATGTTCGTTTTACCAGCGATTGATATTAGAGAAGGAAAAGCTGTTCGATTGATACAAGGTGACTTTTTACAAAAAACAGTTGTTCATCCCAATCCAGTAGCGCAGGCAAAAGAATTTAAAGCAGCAGGGATTGAGATGATGCATATTGTTGATTTAGATGGCGCTTTAATGGGGAAAGCAACGAATGCCCCGTTAATTGAGGAAATGAAAAAAGAAACGGGGCTAAAGATAGAAGTTGGCGGGGGAATCCGTACACTGGAACAAGTTGATGCCTATGTTTCACTTGGAATTGATCGAATTATTATTGGTTCAGCAGCCTTACAAAATCCAGAGTTAGTTAAAAAAGCTGTTATAAAATATGGGGATAAAATCGCTGTCGGTATTGATGCTAAGAATGGGAAAGTTGCGATTAGTGGTTGGCTTGATGTTAGTGAAACGGATTATCTACAACTGGCTGAAGAAATGGCAAGAATCGGAGTGCAGACGATTATCTACACAGATATTGCGAAAGACGGAACGCTTGCTGGACCAACGTTTGAAGATTACGCCAAGTTGACTCAAGCTGTACCTGATGTACAAATCATTGCTTCAGGTGGTGTTAGTAAAAAAGCAGACCTGTTAAAATTGGCCGAATTGGGCGTTTATGGAACCATTGTCGGCAAGGCCTTTTACAATGGCACTATCTCGCTAGCGGATATGTTGGAGGTAGAAAAAAATGCTGACTAAACGTATTATTCCATGCTTAGACGTAACTAATGGTCGAGTAGTCAAAGGAGTCAATTTTATTGATCTTCAAGATGTGGGAGATCCAGTAGCTATTGCCAAGGCGTATAATGAACAGGGAGCAGATGAGTTGGTTTTTCTAGATATTACTGCCACTAGCGACGATCGTGATACGATGATTGACGTAGTAGAACGAACGGCAGCAGAAGTGTTTATCCCTTTAACAGTTGGCGGGGGAATCCGAACCGTTTCAGATATGAAAAAAATGCTACAAGCAGGAGCTGACAAAATTTCTCTTAATTCAGCAGCGATTCAACAGCCGGAATTGATTCAGGCTGGAGCTGAAAAATTTGGTTCTCAGTGTATCGTTGTCGCAATTGATGCCAAACGAGAAGGTGATTCCTGGCATGTTTTTGCTAAAGGTGGTCGAGAAGATACGGGATTAGATGCGATACAATGGGCTAAGCGAGCGGTGACTTTAGGTGCAGGTGAAATTTTATTAACAAGCATGGATGCAGATGGGACAAAAAACGGGTATGATCTTGCCTTGAATCAAGCGATTTGCCAAGCTGTCACTGTTCCAGTGATTGCATCAGGTGGTTGTGGCAGTGCAGAAGATATTATAGACGTATTTGAGCAAACCAAAGCAAGTGGAGCGTTAGCTGCGAGTATTTTTCACTATGGGGAAGTAAAGATTCCGGAATTGAAAGAAGTCTTGGAACAAGTTGGGATGGTGGTGCGAAGATGAAACCTGATTTTCACAAAGGTCTATTACCTGCAATTATTATAGAAGAAAAAACGAATGAGGTCTTGATGTTGGCTTATATGAACGAAGAGAGCTATAAAAAAACACTTGAAACTAGAACCACATGGTTTTATTCACGCTCACGTCAACAATTATGGAATAAAGGTGCAACGAGTGGCCATACACAACACGTAAAAAGTCTGGTTATGGATTGCGACAAAGATACACTGCTTATCACTGTGGAACAAAAGGGTCCCGCTTGTCACACTGGTGAACATAGCTGTTTTTTCAATGTCATTATCTAACTATAAAAGTTAGTCTTTCATATAAAAGTAAGGAGGTAAATAGTATGATCAAGACACTCTATGAAGAAATACAAGCGCGTAAAAAAGAACCAAAAGAAGGCTCCTATACAAATTACTTGTTCGATCAAGGATTGGATAAAATTCTAAAGAAAGTCGGAGAAGAAACGACAGAAGTGATCATTGCAGCTAAAAATAATCAAGAAGAACTGATTACTGAAACATCGGATTTGATTTATCATATGTTAGTCTTGCTTGCTGAAAAAGATGTCTCTTTAGGAGCAATTAAAAATGAACTACAGAAACGAGAAGGAAAATTGAGCAAGACGAAGGAACGCAAACAAATCGATGAACTTTAAACGATCAGAGTATTAAAAAAGACCAGGCCGGGACATAACTCTATGAGTTACGTCCCAACCTCGTCTTTTTTATGGACGTTCTAAAGAATCAGTAGATTCTAAAACATAAGTAGCATCATCCGCTTCATCATATAATGATGCAGGCTTATCTTTTAAACACTGAACGATCAAATGATAGCCGTATTCATCTTGTGCGACTAAGCGTTTATTAGTCAATTCAACTAACATGTAGCTTAATTTTTTACCATCAATCGTGATCTGTAAATCATCTTCGATCGTCAAGGTATGTTGGGTGGCTTTTTGTTTATTGACAAACCACCAACTGCCTAAATAACTTTTATATAAATTAGGAATATCTGAATCAGATCGCTGTCTTTCTTGTTTCTTTTTTAAGAACAATGAACCTGCAATCCCTGTAATAAGTGATGCGCCTAAAAATAATGACCAATTTTTTTTCATACTATCATTCTCCTCCAAAACAATCATAGCACGAAATTAAAAAACAAACTATTCGAAAATCTTCTCCTAAAAGAAAATTTAATGAAGTCGCAATGATTAAAAAAAAGGTAATTGTTCATGAATATTTCCGTTATACATTCAAAAAAATGGATGAAAAGTTTGACGATGCTTTTTCATTCAAAATATGGTATTGTTTTGAAGAAAGGGTGTTACAATGATTGCATATCCGAACGTGCATTTAGCACATTTTATGAATAGACCAAATCGTTTTATAGCAGAATGTCGATTGCAGGAAAATGGCGAAATGGTAACGGTTCACGTAAAAAATACCGGCCGTTGCAAAGAACTATTTCATCCAGAAGTAGAGGTTGCTCTGTCGTACCAACCTTCGCCTAAGAGAAAAACAGCGTATGATCTGATTGCTGTCAAAAAAGACAAAGCTTGGTTTAATATCGATAGCCAAGTTCCTAACGCGTTAGCAGCGGATGGTATCCAAGACGGTACGATTATTTTGCCTGGATTAAAAGGCGATATTGTTTCCATAAAAAGAGAAAAACGATTTGCTCAGTCAAAATTTGATTTATTAGTTGAGACAGATACTGGAAATCAAGCATTTGTTGAGGTGAAAGGCATGACCTTAGAAAATCATGGAGTTGGTGCGTTTCCTGATGCACCAACACTTCGAGGCTTAAAGCATGTGACCGAGTTGATCGAAGCCATGAAAGAAGGGTATCAAAGCTATGTATTGTTTATAGTCCAATTTGAACAGGTTGAAGCTACGACAATCCATACAAATATGCAACCAGCTTTAACAGAAATGATTTTATCAGGGCAAACACAAGGATTAAGTGTCATTGCTTACAATTGCAGTGTCACACCTGATACAATAGCAATAGAACATCCAGTACCATTCGATGTTAAAACAACGTTTGAAGATCCAAATTCAGAAAGGTGAGGGTAAAGATGATTCACTTAGGTATTATTGGAACAAACTGGATTAGCCATCAATTTGTCAACGCAGCATTGGAAACGAATCGCTATGATTTGACAGCGGTTTATTCACGCAAATTAGAAACCGCTCAAAAATTTGGTAAAGAGTACGGCGATGTTGAATACGCGACAGATTTAAAAACATTTTTTGGTATTGCGCATATGGATACGATTTATATCGCTTCCCCTAATTCTCTTCATTTTGAACAAGCGAAACAAGGGATTCTGGCAGGGAAAAATATCATTGTCGAAAAGCCAGCCTTCTCAACACCTGAAGAGATGGCAGAAATCATTGAGTTAGCAAACCAAGAGAACGTCTTCTTTTTTGAAGCAGCTCGTAATATCCATGAGAAAAGCTTCAAAAAAATTCGCGACTTATTACCATTGAAAAATCAAATTATCGGTGCAAACTTTACTTATATGAAATATTCATCTCGTTATGATCAAGTACTTAACGGGCAAGAGCCAAATATCTTTTCACCCCATTTTTCTGGAGGCGCAATGGCGGATCTTGGAGTCTATTTGGTTTATGCCGCTGTTGGTTGGTTTGGTATGCCGAATGAAAGCCATTATTTTGCAAGAAAAATCCCGACAGATGTAGATGGACTAGGTACAGCAATCTTAAGATATGATTTGTTTGATGTAACGTTACAGACTGGTAAAAATGCAGATTCTTTCCTAGATTCTGAAATTTATTTTGAAGGCGGTACATTGATTTTAGACAGTGTAAATGCCATCTCTAAAGCAGAATTTCATGATCGAAACCATCAAGAACGCGAGATCATTTCTTTAACAACCGAAGAAAATCCAATGATCGAAGAAGCCAATAATTTCGCGGATGTTCTTGAGAATCCCAATGATCCAACTATAGGAGCACGTTATGAAGAATGGGTGGAATTATCACGTAATGTGAACAAAGTAGTAACAACCTTAAGAAAAAGTGCGGGTATCGTTTTTGATGCAGACACAAAATAACTAGCGTTAACGAAGAAAGGACTATTATGACATTTAACAAAAATTTACCAGAAGCTTGGCAAGAACATTGGCGAGCTTCTGGTTTTAGCGAGCCATCAATGATTCAACAAAAAAGTTTTCAGCCTTTGAAGGAAAAAGAGAATGTCTTGGGCATTTCCCCAACAGGGTCGGGTAAAACCTTAGCGTATGTTTTACCATTGCTTTTAAATGTAGAAAAAGAACAAGGCAATCAGTTATTGATTTTGGCACCATCACAAGAGTTAGCGGTTCAAATCAGTCAAGTTGTTCGTGATTGGGCAAGCTTGCTTCAATTAAAGACACAAAGCTTGATTGGTGGAGCCAATGTCGGCCGCCAAATTGAAAAATTAAAAAAGAAGCCTGAGATTTTAGTTGGGACACCAGGACGTGTGCTAGAGTTGATCAAAACGAAAAAAATCAAAAGTCATTTGCTAAAGACTGTTGTAATGGATGAAGTGGATCAGCTATTTCACGAAAAAGAACTAAATTTAACAAAGCAAATTCTAGCAAGTGCACCGACAGAATTTCAATTAGTCTTTTATTCAGCCACTGCCGATCGAGTCATAGAAGAAGCTCAGAAATTAACGGATCAGTTAATGATTATTGATGTAACAGATGAAGATCAATCTGGTGGCACAGTGAAACATTATTTTATGGCATTGTCTCCAAGAAAGAAAAGCGAATATTTAAGAAGTTTAGCTTATACACCTAATTTTCGAGCAATGGTTTTCTTTAATCAAGTGGCTGATTTAGGTTCAGTAGAAGAAAAATTGATTTATGAAGGACTAACAGTAGCAGGTCTTGCTTCTGATCAAAATAAAACCTTGCGTAAATTGGCAATCGATCAATTCGCTAAAGAGCGGGCGATCATGCTTTTAACAACAGATCTTGCGGCTAGAGGATTAGACTTTAATGCGATTCCATTTGTTGTGAACGCTGAAGTTCCACTATCCGAGGAGAGCTATATACACCGAGCAGGGCGCGTAGGAAGAATGGGTGCAGATGGTGCTGTTATTACCTTTGTCAATGATGCAACTAAGAGAGATTATCAACGATTGATGAAAAAAATAGAACGCCCTTTCCAAGAAATCTTTCTTTACGACGGTGCAATCCACCTGACTAGAAAAGAAAAAAGTTCAACAGAAGAAAAAACGAGTTCTGCGAATGTGACCGTAAAAAAAGAACAAACGTCAAAATCACTTCCAACGAAAAAAATAGCAAAACCTAAAAACCGTCCCAAAAATACCAAAAACAAAGGGGCTAGACGAAAATCGTCTAAACCTGAACAATAAAGGATAAGTGAAGACGTCATGATTTAAGGAGGCTATCCATGAAATCTAGAAAAGACGAGATTTTAGCAGTCTTAGAATTAAAAAAACAAGGCATGACAGCAGCAGATGTCGCTAGTGAGCTAGCAATTGATCGTAGCAATGCTAGCCGCTATTTAAGTGAATTGTTCAAAGAGCACAAAATCATTAAAAGTGATGGTCGACCCGTCATCTATTCAGTTGTTACGGAAGAAGCCAAAGTGCACGTGGATAGTTCCAGTGAGGTAACATTCGATAACTTAGTGGGAGCGCAAGATTCTTTAAAGGTCAGCATCCAACAAGCAAAAGCCGCGATTTTATATCCTCCACGTGGCTTACACACAATTATTTTTGGTGAAACAGGAACGGGTAAATCCCTATTTGCCGAATGTATGTATCGTTTTGCAGTTGATTCAAAAACCTTGGCAGCTGATGCGCCTTTTGTTTCATTTAACTGTGCGGATTACGCTCAGAATCCACAATTACTTTTTGGTCATATTTTTGGGGTCAAAAAAGGAGCATATACCGGTGCAAATGAAGATAGTCCTGGGTTGATGTCGAAAGCCGATGGAGGAATACTTTTCCTTGATGAAATTCATCGCTTACCGCCAGAAGGTCAGGAAATGCTGTTCACCTTTATTGACAAAGGTATTTACCGTCCGCTTGGTGAAAGTGGTAAAACCTATGAAGCCTCGGTTCAAATTATTGGTGCAACAACTGAATCGTCTGAAAGCTTTTTAACAACGTTTAATCGCAGAATTCCAATGGCAATCACATTACCGTCTCTAGACGCGCGCTCACTTGATGAACGGTATGATATTATTTCATTATTTATTAAACAAGAAGCGAATCGTTTGAACCAACGAATCGACATTAAAAGAGAAGCAATCCTAGCCTTTATGCTCTATGATGCTGAAGGGAATATCGGTCAAGTGAAACGGGATTTAAAACTCGTCTGTGCCAAGTCGTTTCTTCATTATCGAACGCATGATGAATCCAGTTTGGTGATTCAAAAACGAGATTTACCACTGCAAGTTCAAAAAGGACTATTAAAAATCAAAGAAGTTTCTGATCGCTTAGACCGTTTTGTCGATAGTAAAAGCAATTATTTGAGTTTTGAGCCAGGAACAAATGAAGTGGTTTGGCCTCAAGATCCGGCTCGTGATATGCAAGTCTATAATGAAATTGAAGAGAAAGTAGCAACACTGTCAGCGAATGAATTAGAAAATGTGGATTTAGAACAGCTGATATCACGCGACATGGATGCTTATTTTCAAACATATGTAGATGAATTGACACAAAATCCTGTGCATAAGGAATTATTACCAGAACCGATTTGGAGATTGACGGATCAGTTATATGATATCGCTGAAAAGAGATTAGAACGTACCTATAACGAAAAAGCCCGTTTTGCTTTTGCTTTACATTTACAAAGTACGATCGATCGAGTGAGAGAAGGACACGTAATCGTTCATCCTAATTTAAACAATGTTCGCAAGAAAATGAAGAAAGAATTTCAGGTAGCGATGGATCTATCTGCTATTATAGAAGAAGAAAACAATATCGAAATTCCTTTTGATGAAATTGGCTTTATCAGTATGTTTTTGTCGATCAATGTTGGAAGTAAAGAAAAAGTTCATGCCAATAACGTTGGTGTGGTAGTTTTGATGCATGGGGATTCAACAGCTTCCAGTATGTTGAAAACGGCTCAGGAATTACTAGGAACAGAAACCGGTGTTGCGATGAACATGCCGCTTACGATGGAAGTTCAAACAATGTACGAACAACTAAAAAGCTTTGTCTTAAATTATCGTGATAAATTAGTAAATGGGATGCTTCTTTTAACAGATATGGGCTCATTGAATTCATTTGGAAATCTGATTTTTGAAGAAACTGGTATTCGGACAAAAGCAATCACAATGACGAGTACAATGATTGTTTTAGAAGCGATTCGTATGGCGAGTGTGGGACGCAGTTTAGAAGATATTTATCAAAACATCCAAATGTCATTTGAAAGTATCATCAGAGAGCAGTTTCGTACCAGTCCACAAAATCGTGAGGACGTAAAAAAAGCTGTAGTTGTGACTTGTTTCACTGGTGAAGGCGTTGCAGCAAAACTATATCAACGGATTTTACCTGTGATCGATGAAAATAAAGTAGAAATTATACAGATGCAGTTTTTAGAACGAGAAGCCTTTAAAAAACATATCGACAGTTTAATGGAAGAATATGAAATCAAAGCAATCGCAGGAACAGTCGATGTAGAATATCAAAATATTCCTTTCTTTTCAGCCTATGACATTTTCGATGACGAGAAATTAAATGTTCTTAAACGAATTGCTGGTGATGATGTTCCAACAGAGAAAATCGTGAAATCATTAGGTGGAACAATTACTGCAGTCGATTCATTACAGAAATTGATTGTTATGTTGCAAAAAACGGTTCATCAAATTCAAACGGATATGCATATTATAGTAGAACCTGGTGTGGATGCTGGTATTGTGATTCACTTAGCATTTTTAGTAGATGCTATCTTGAAAGGTGAAAAATCAAAAGAATTCGAGAATCTAGCAGACTTCATGAAAAGGAATCGATTAGAAACAGATGTCACTAGGACTAATTTAATGACTATTGAAAAAGCCTATCGTGTAGCATTTACCGAGTCGGATATCGCACATCTGACACAACTGTTTTTAGAAAATAGAATTGAAATGATCACAGAAAATAAGCAACATTGATTAGTGTGTAGATTGAAAATAAATAGTGTGTACACAAATTGTATAGACCAAAAACCTATTATGACTAGGTTTGGTCTATATTTTTTTTGGCACGCTTCTTGCTTTATATAAAAGTGTAAATACAACAATTTTAGAAGGAGTGACTAATAATGGCTAAAAAAACAATTATGTTAGTATGTTCAGCAGGGATGAGTACAAGTTTATTAGTAACAAAAATGCAAAAAGCAGCAGAAGATCGTGGAATGGAAGCAGACATTTTTGCAGTATCCGCATCAGATGCAGATAATAACTTAGAAGCCAAAGATGTAAACGTATTACTTTTAGGTCCACAAGTTCGTTTCATGAAAGCTCAATTTGAACAAAAATTAGCACCTAAAGGAATTCCTTTTGACGTAATCAATATGTCAGATTATGGCATGATGAACGGCGAAAAAGTGTTAGATCAAGCAATTGCTTTAATGGGTGAATAATCAACAAAATAAAAAATGAATGGAGTTTTCGAATATGGAAGAGCAACAAAATTTAGAAGCAGTAATGGGATTGATTATGTATGGAGGAAATGCTAAAAGCGATGCAATGGAAGCGATTGCTGCAAGCGAAAGCAGGAGACTTCGAATTAGCAGATCAAAAAATTATAGATGCAGAGGAATCTTTAGTTCAAGCACATCATTCTCAAACAGGAATGTTAACACAAGAAGCACAGGGAAATCATATCCAAGTCACATTACTGACAGTTCATAGTCAAGATCATTTGATGACTGCAATTGCGTTTACAGATTTAGCAAAAGAGATCATCGAGTTGTATCGTCGTATGGATAACGAGTAATAGAAAACGGAACAGTAGTTACAATAGATTTGAAGAGTGTACAGGCTTTTTAGATAAATATTATTTAGGGGGATTTACAAGAAATGGACGGATTTGTTCAATGGATGGAAAAACATTTTATGCCGAAAGCTTCAGTAATTGCGGCTCAACGCCACTTAGTGGCAATTCGTGATGCATTTGTCGTTACGATGCCATTAATGATTTTAGGAGCATTAGCGGTACTTATCAACAATTTACCAATACCTGGATTTCCAGAATTAATGGATAAATTATTCCCAATGATTGTCAACGATGCACCGATTTGGAAAAGTTTCGGTGGCAATATTTGGAATGGAACATTTGCTATTTTTTCAATTTTAGTTGCCTTTTTAGTAGCATATAACTTAGTAAAATCTTACGGTAAAGACGGAATTGCGGCAGGGACAGTTTCAGTTGCTTCGTTCTTTGCAGTTGGTGGATTAAGTGGAACAGATGCTACAGGATTATTCATTGCTCTAGTTATTGCACTTATTTCAGGAGAAATTTTCCAAAGATTAGTTGGAAATGATAAATTAGTAATCAAAATGCCCGATGGTGTTCCGCCAGCGGTAGCCAAATCATTTGCGGCTTTATTACCTGCAATGATCACAATCAGCTTTTTTAGTTTGATTACATCCATTTTATTAGGCTTTGGTGTTGAAAATATCGTAGTGTCATTCTATGAAGCAGTTCAAAAACCATTTATGGGATTAGCAAACAGCTATCCATCAGCATTACTATTAGCATTTATTACACCTTTCTTATGGTTCTTTGGGTTACATGGCGCCAATATGGTTGATCCATTGATGCAAACAATCAATGTACCAGCGATCGATGCCAATATCAAAGCGTTAGAAGCAGGGGAAAAAATTCCTTATATCGTAAATAAACCTTTCTTTGATTCATTTGTAAACTTAGGTGGAACAGGTGCTACATTAGGATTGCTGATTGCAATCTTCTTAGTAGGACGTAAAAATAAACCATTTAAAGTAATCACAAACTTAAGTTTAGCACCAGGCATTTTTAATATTAATGAGCCAGTAATGTTTGGACTTCCGATCGTATTGAATCCAATCATGTTTATTCCATTTATCATTACGCCAATGGTTCTTGTAACAACGGCGTATATTGCAACTTCAACAGGACTTGTACCAGCTGCGACATTTATGCCACCATGGGTAACTCCGCCGATCATTGGTGGATTCTTAGCAACTAAGAGTATTGCGGGTGGTGTATTAGCTGCCGTGAACTTAGTGATTTCTATATTGATTTATATTCCGTTTGTCAAAGTCGCAACGGATCAATTTGTAAAACAGGAAGCAGCAACCTTAGCTCAAGAAGAGCAAACACAAGCTTAATGATATAACCAACAGATAAAATCTCTTCAAGAGCAGCGAGATAAAACAAAGTCATTGTTTTATCTTGCATTTTGAGGGATTTTATCTCTTTTTAAATAAATTTAATGTAGGAGATGACGAGCATGAATTATCAGTTCCCAGAAGGTTTTTGGTGGGGTTCAGCAGCTAGTGGCCCTCAAACAGAAGGTGTTTTTAAAGGGGATGGAAAAGCACAAAATATATGGGATTTTTGGTATGAAGAGAAACCTGAAAAGTTTTTCAATGAAGTAGGTCCAGATAAGACTTCTCAGTTTTATAAGAACTATCATGAAGATGTCCAACTAATGAAAGCAACTGGGCATAACTCTTTTCGGACGTCGATTCAGTGGAGCAGATTGATTCCTGATCCAGAGACAGGCGAAGTAAATCCAAAAGCTGTTGAATTTTATAATGATGTAATCAATTGTTTGTTGGATCAAGGTATTGAACCGTTCATGAATTTATACCATTTTGACATGCCGATGGTGTTACAAGAAAAAGGCGGCTGGTTGAATCGAAAAGTAGTGGATTACTATGTATTTTATGCTAAGACTTGTTTTGAATTATTTGGCGACCGTGTGAAAAAATGGTTTACGCACAATGAACCAATCGTGCCTGTCGAAGGTGGATACTTATATGGCTGGCATTATCCAGAAGAAGTAAACTTAAAGCATGGTGTTCAAGTTGCCTATCACGAAGCTTTAGCAAGTGCAAAAGCGATAGAAGTCTATCATAGTCTGGATTTAACAGGTGAAATCGGAATCGTTCTTAATTTGACACCAAGTTATCCCAGAGATCCTGGAAATGAGGCAGATGTTAAAGCTGCCCGTTTGGTAGATGGATTGTTCAATCGTTCGTTTTTAGATCCAGCTGTAAAAGGTCATTTTCCAGAAGATATAGTAGCATGGCTCAAAGAACAGGACTTGATGCCTGAAACAACACTAGAGGATTTAGCGACGATTGCTGAAAATACGATTGATCTTTTAGGCGTGAATTACTACCAACCACGTAGAGTAAAAGCCAAAGAATCACCAATAGAAATATCAAGTAATGGTATCTTACCAGAAGATTTTTATGATGTGTATGATATGCCAGGGAAAAAAATGAACCCTTATCGCGGTTGGGAAATTTACGAAAAAGGGATTTATGACACCTTAATGAATTTGAAAGAAAACTATCACAATATTCGTTGCTACATTTCTGAAAACGGTATGGGGGTAGAAGGTGAAGAACGTTTTGTGAATGCAGAGGGAATGATCGAAGATGATTATCGGATCGAATTTGTAAAAGATCATCTAAAATGGGTCTATCAAGCAATTCAAGAAGGAAGTCAAGTTCAGGGATATCATATGTGGACATGTATGGACAATTGGTCGTGGTTAAATGCCTATAAAAACCGGTACGGATTCATTGCAGTAGATTTAGATCAAGAGGCCAAAAGAACGATTAAGAAAAGTGGCTATTGGTTTAAGGAGCTCACAAAAAATAATGGTTTTAACTAAAAATATAGGATCTCTAATGAAACGCTGAATCATTTTGAATGTTAATATATCAACAAAGAAAGCGCACACAAAAATTAGCGTGCAGTAGTTAAGTAAATAGTGTGTACACAATCTGTATAGACCAAAACCCTGTCGTTGTGAGGTTTGGTCTATATGTTTCTTTGGCACACTTCTTGCTTTATATAAAAGTGTAAGTACAACAAATTTTGAAGGAGTGTAAAAAATGGCTAAAAAAACAATTATGTTAGTATGTTCAGCAGGGATGAGCACAAGTTTATTGGTAACAAAAATGCAAAAAGCAGCAGAAGATCGTGGAATGGAAGCAGATATTTTTGCTGTATCCGCATCAGATGCAGATAATAATTTAGAAGCCAAAGATGTAAGCGTATTACTTTTAGGCCCACAAGTACGTTTCATGAAATCACAGTTCGAACAAAAGTTAGCACCTAAAGGTATTCCATTTGATGTAATCAATATGTCAGATTATGGTATGATGAACGGCGAAAAAGTGTTAGATCAAGCAATTGCTTTAATAGGTGAGTAAAAAATAATACGAATGAACGGAGCTACAAACGTGGAAGAGCAACAACATTTAGAAGCAATAATGGGGTTGATCATGTACGGAGGAAATGCAAAAAACGATGAAATGGAAACGGTTGCATATGCTGAAACAGGAAACTTCGAATTAGCGGATCAAAAAATTGCCGATGCAGAAGAATCTTTAGTCCAAGCACATCATTCTCAAACGGGAATGTTAACGCAAGAAGCTCAAGGAAATCACAGTCAAGTCACATTATTGACAGTTCATAGTCAAGACCACTTGATGACGTCGATCGCTTTTACAGACTTAGCAAAAGAGATCGTCGTTTTGTATCGTCGTATGGATAATGAGTAAGAGAAGATATTTTCTTTTTTGAACGGAAGAAGATGGATGTTAAAGTTTTTTGAACGGGACTTTAACGATGACATTGTTTTAAGGAGTTTCATCGCTCTTTAAATAAATATTATTTATAGGAGGAATTAAAAAATGGATGGATTAACAGCCTGGATGGAGAAATATATTCTACCTGTGGCCGGCAAAATTGGTGCGCAAAAGCACTTAGTTGCATTACGTGATGCTTTTATTGGGACAATGCCAGCAACAATGGCAGGTTCGATTGCAGTAATGATCAACGCGATAATTCGTGACTTGCCACAACAATTTTTCTCAGACTATGCAACAAACCTTGCAGCAGACAAGGGAATCTTTGCAGTTATTAATGTTATTATTGGAATCAACGGATTTGTTTGGAATGGAACTTTGGCGATTGCCGGTTTGATTTTTGCCTTTTCTTGGGGGTACAATCTAGCAAGAGCATACAAAGTAAATGATTTAGCTGGGGGTATCGTTGGGTTAGCGACATTGATCCAAGGAATTGCATTTGCTTATTCTAATACATTAGAAACAGCAGTACCTAAAGAATTGATGAACACAATCAATGCTGGCTCTGCAGATTCTGGTTGGTCAGCAACAGCTGAAGGTTTAACAGCAGGCGGTTGGGGTTGGTTAAAACTAGATCACTTAAATGGTAACGCATACTTTACTGTAATGATCATGGGCGCGATTTCAGTTATCATTTTTTGTAAATTAATGTTGGCGAATATCACAATCAAAATGCCTGATTCAGTTCCGCCAGCAGTTTCAAAAGCGTTCGCAGCTATTTTACCAGCGACGATTGCGTTATATGTTATTGCAATTATTAACTATGTTGTAGGAAAAGTAACGAATGGACAATTGATCATCGATCTTGTTCAAAAATATATTGCAGAACCATTCTTGGGTTTATCTCAAGGGCTAGGTGCCGTATTGATCGTAACGATCTTCGTTCAAATTTTCTGGTTCTTTGGTATCCATGGTCCAAACGTATTGGCACCAGTTTTAGAAGGGATCTGGGGACAAGCACAATTAATCAATATCGATATTTTCCAAAAAGGCTACAAAGGCTTGACTGGTACCCCAGCTGTCTTGAAAGCCATTGATGAAGGGAAAGCTTACATGTGGGTTCGTGGTTCATTTGATGCATTCGCATGGTTTGGTGGTTCAGGTGGTACGCTGGTCTTGATCATCGCTATCTTGTTATTCTCTAAACGTGCAGATTACCTAACGGTTGGTAAATTATCATTAGGACCTGGTATCTTCAATATCAACGAACCAATCATGTTTGGTTTACCAATTGTATTAAATGCTATCATGTTTGTGCCATTCTTAGTCGCTCCAGTTGTTGCAACAACAATCGGCTGGTTAGCAACGTACTTTGGATTAGTAGCACCAGTATCACAACAAGTAACATGGGTAGTACCTCCGATCTTGTTATCATTCTTAGCAACAGGAGCTGACTGGAGAGCACCAATTGTAACAATTGTATGTATGGTTGTAACATTCCTAATCTGGACACCGTTCGTTATTGCGGCTAACAGAATGGAACCAACTGATTTTGAATAAAAAAACTAAATAGTCTGTTGCTTTCACTTTTAACCAAGTGAGAGCAACTGCTTTATGATTAAGGAGAGGTTAAAATGATCACAATTGCGAGTGCAATGCAACAAGAAGAAATCAAGAACTTATTAGAAAGCTATGATGGTGGCGACTTTACATACACTTTCAAAGAAAAAAAAGGCATCAAACTAGCATTCGACGTAACAGGAGATAAAGAAGAAGCAGCTAAAAAAGCAAAAGAATTAATCAAAGCACAACCTTGGGGCGGTGTCTTGTTCTTCCAAGCAGTTGCAGTTTAAAAAGATTGGATGGATGTAAAATGGTAAGAAATGGTTTATTCGTATGCAGTATCGGTTTAATTATAATCTTATATGCGCTTAATCCTGCATCAATGACGTATGATTTGTTAAGTATGACTACAGGTATATTCTTAGTAGTCGTTGGAGGATATTTTTTCTTCAAAGGCAGAAAGAAAGAAGAACAAAATAAGAAAAATAGTAACGAGGTGAAAAGATAATGGAAATTATAAAAAAAATGAATATTCCTGCATCTGTTTTTTATGACCAAGTCATGGATTCTGTTTTGTTTGATATACGGAAGCATACAGGCAAAAGTTTAACAAGAAAACAATTAAACAACTTTGAATATGTGAAGGAATTTTCCAAAAATAGCCGGGCTCGTATCAAAGTGGAAAAACTTGTTGAGAATACATCTTACCATTTTCGCACCTCTACAACAAAAAACGACTTTTTAGTGCAGTATGATATCAAGCCGTTGGATGAAAAGTCTTGTGAGATTCGTTATAATGAGAAGATGGAATCATATGGATTTTTACAGAAAATGAATGATGCAGTACTTGGGACTATTCTTATGTTTTTCAAAAAGCGTCAATTTACTAAAATGTTAAAAATGATGGAAGAGTCATTTTGAGGAGAGTGTCATAGAGGCACTCTTTTTTTATGCATTTTTACACACAAAACGCACAGTGCAATCACTGTGTATTTATCTGTGTAAAGAAAGCGCTTCATCCTGATTGATTTTGGTCTAGATCAATTTGGCATAGCTTTTGCTTATTATAAGAATGTAAGATTATATTGATGCTATGTTTAGAAAGGCTATTTATTGTATTTAGATATATAAATCTGTTTTAGAAAGTAAAAACTTTTTAAATAAATAAATTATTAGGAGGATAAAAAATGAATGGATTAACAGCTTGGATGGAAAGGTACATCTTGCCTGTAGCTGCGAAGATCGGAGCACAAAAACATTTAGTTGCACTTAGAGATGCGTTTATCGGCATGATGCCGGTTACGATGGCAGGTGCTATTGCGGTTTTGTTAAATGCGTTTATGCGTGACTTTCCTAACACATATTTAGGCGAAGGTAATGGAATCACCAGTTTCTTTGAACCTGTTATTGCAATCAATGGATTGGTTTGGACAGGTACCTTAGCGATCATGGCTGTTGTTTTTGCAGCATCGCTAGGATACAATGTTGCAAGAGCATATGATGTCGATGCTTTATCTGGTATGTTGGTGTCATTAGCGGCTTTTTTCATTGGGTTACCGCAAAGTGCAACAGCAACAGTGACATTGGCTGAAAAGTTACCAAAGAATATCGCTCAACTTTTTACGGATGCCGGTGCGACTGTCAACACAGTTGATGGTGTTTCTGCTGTTGACGCAGGTGCTTGGGGTTTTTTCCCGTTTAGTAAGTACATGGGTGGAACAGGTTTGTTTACAGCAATGATTTTTGGGTTTATTTCTGTTATTATATTTGCTAAATTAATTAAGAAAAATATTGTAATTAAAATGCCTGATTCAGTACCACCAGCAGTTTCAAAAGCATTTGCTGCTATTATTCCCGGTGTAACAGCTTTATATGTTTCAGGATTGATTTATCATGTATTTGAAAAATTAACTGGGAAATTATTGATCGATTGGATTTCTGAATCGATTCAAACGCCATTGCTTGGATTATCTCAGGGCTATGGTGCTGTGCTGTTGATTGTGTTATTAGTGCATGTCTTATGGTTCTTTGGACTTCACGGAACGAATATTATGTCACCAGTTTTACAGTCAATTTATGGAGTAGCAATGGTTGATAATACAAATGCATATCAACAAGGACAAGAAATCCCTTATAAATGGGTTGCTGGTTCCTTTGAAGCATTTGTTTGGCCTGGTGGGGCTGGTGTGACATTAGTCTTGATTATTTCAATCCTACTCTTATCTAAACGTGCAGATTATAAAACAGTCGGAAAATTGGGCATAGGACCAGGTTTATTCAATATCAATGAACCAGTCATGTTTGGGATGCCAGTTGTATTGAATCCTATTATGTTGATTCCATTTATTGTGGCGCCATTAGTAACAGCTACGATCGCTTATTTTGCTACAATGGCTGGATTAGTCAATCCTGTTGTTGTAAATGTCATTTGGGTAATGCCGACGATCATCAGCGGTTTCTTAGCCACAGCAGGTGATTGGCGAGCAATTGTTTTAACAATCGTTAATTTGGCTGTCGCATTTGTAATTTGGGCTCCGTTTGTTATTGCTGCGAATAAAATGGATCCAAATCTTGGTGAGCCAGAAGAATAGAGTGGAATTAATCTTTTGTGAATTAAATAGAAAGGCTGGGATATGATCTTTAAGGTCATGTTTTGGCCTTTTTTTGTGTAGAAAGGTTAGCTATTTTTCTGGACATCATTTTATATTAGCGTAAAATGAACAATAAATAATTTGTTGTAGATGAGGTGGACCACCATGGAAAAAGAAGTGTGTCTTATGGGCGAAGAAAGATTGGATGAAATGTTTGATTTAGCTGTCTATGCTTTTAATGCTGAGACAACAGATAAACGCAAAGAGCATTTTAAGAAAATTGTTGCACACTCATTGAATTGTGGGTGCTTTTTAGAAGATACATTAACGAGTCAAATTATTTATACTCCATGTATATGATGGGTAGAATTATTGATTTAGAAGGTTTTTTACTTAAGTATCCTATCCAAGTAGGAAATAGAGAAGTTTATTATCTTAAAGTTGCGGACGAGTACGCTTCTTGGACTGAAGGAATCTGGGAATTAGCAATAGATGAAAAAGGACAGGGAATTGTGTAAAAATTGATTCCAGTTCACCTACAGTGAGTGAAGAAGAACTTATTGTAAGTACGATTCAAACCACAACGCAACTTTTCATGGGGGATCGAACAGCTAGTGAGTTGAATTTCTATGGAAAAATCGGTGGAAAAGAGAAGTGGATTCAGTTATTAGATCGACGCTTAGCGAAAGGCAAACCAATTTTAGTAGATTACTTTTAAAAATAGGCTAAGTGAGTTCATTGGTTTAATACTCACTTAGCCTATCTGTCGTTATACGTTTTGTTTGTCATTATCGTTTTTTTCCTCATGTTCTTCTAAAGCTTCTTTGATAATGTCTTCTTTTTTCTGTTGATAATCATCTTGACGCTCTGCAATAACTTTTTCTTTTGAATCGTCTGTCATACATATTACCTCCATACGTTCATTTACCCTTAAAGGTTTAAGGTAAGCATAACATCCATACACTGACTTTACGAGCGTTTTGATTTCAAGCAGATGATTAGCAAAACGATCTTTAACTCCTTATAATACAAGTATAGGGAAACAGACAAAAGTTAAAACTGAAAGGTCGTGAGAAACATGAGCAAAACAAAAGAAGAAAAAGTAGCAAGAAATGGTAAAATCGGTAAAACATTAGCTGTTGTGGTAGGTGGACTTTATTTAGTCAAAATGCTGAAAGGTAAAAAGGCAATCAAAAAATAAAAAAGAAAAACAAAGAATGAGGCAGAAGTGTTTATTTCTAAAGGAGTAGCTTTTGCTCACATTGTTTATTCGAATTTTTAAGGCAGGCATATGACTCGCAGAGTGATATGCCTGTCTCTTTTTTTATTTTTATTGACACTGAATGAAAAGACTTCTAAAATAAATAAGGAATGTTCTCGTAGCTCAGTAGGATAGAGCGATTGCCTCCTAAGCGATAGGTCGCTGGTTCGATTCCAGTCGAGAACGTAAAAAACACCTGTCAAACGTTGATTTGATAGGTGTTCCAATTTATTTGTGCCAACTTTGTGCCAAATTGCTTATAAGTATTTCATAATATCGCCAATTTTTTCTAGGTCTTGGTCTTCCAGTTCTTTTACTATATGAGCGTATGTTTCTTGAGTTGTAGTTGTATCCCTATGTCCTAACAATTTGGATACTGTGAGGATATTTATTTGTTTGTACAATAAAACTGATGCATATGTATGCCTTAATCCATGTAAAGTTAAGTTAGTATCAATGTTCAAACGATTAAGCATCTTTTTTAAAAATTTGTTAGCTGCATTATTTGAGACGATTCCGTTTTTTAAATTATAAAAGACTAAGTTATCGGGATTTGTAATACCAAATTTCTTAAATATCTCAGACTGATTATTCTTTAATTCAGCCAGTATCTCTGTCGTTCTGTCATCTAGCACTACTTTGCGGATAGATGACTCGTTTTTTGTTGGACCGAATTCTTTGATCTTATAATTCCAGGTCTTGTTGACGTCAACGAGTCGCTTATCAAAATCGATATCATCCCAAGTTAAACCTAACAACTCGGAAAATCTCAAACCCGTTTTAGCTGCAGTAATAACTAAATATGGAGAAGCGTATTCAGGATTTAAGTGTTTTTCAGTTTCTTTAAGTAACATTTTAAACTCGGAATAGTCGAGGTACTTGTCTTCTTTAGGTTTAGATGGCTTATTGCCTTTAATTACAGCTTTTCTTGTAGGATCTCTATTGATAACACCATCATCGATAGAATCCTTTAAACAGGCCCTCACATGATTGTTAAACTTGATTACAGTTTCTTTGGCATGATTCTTTGCATACTTATTTAAAAGCTTCTGGTAGATGTCTCTGTCCATTTCAGAGAGTTTTAAAAATGGAGCCAGTTTCTGCAAGCTCTTTAGTGTGTCTTCATATTTTTTGTAAGTCACTGGGGAGATACTGTCTTTTTTGTAAAGTATCATCCAGTCTTCAAAATAATCAGCCAGAAACATGTTTTTCTTTTCAGCAGAAAGACCTTTTGAAATTTCGTATTCCAACTCAACAGCTCGCAGCTTTCGCTTCACTTTTTGTTTTAAAGCCTGATTTTCTAAGCTTAGTAAATTTACCGTCTTCTTTTCTGTATGAGATTTCATACTGCCATGAATTACCTCGTTTAACGAGTCTTGCCATGTTGTATCACTCCTGTGAGCTTGATAAAAATACTTTTAGTATTTAATCCTATTAAATGTTAGTTCTTTGTTTATCTTTCTTGGACAGAAGAATTTATTTAATATCCATTTGCTTTGTCTTGCTCAGCTAAGCGTCTATTTTCGGCTTCCCAATCAGCTTGCAGTTTGGCATTAAATTCGTCAGCTTTTCTTTGATCTTCCTCAAATTGAGCTTGCATGTCAGCTTTACTAGCTTCTTCTTCAGCTTTGAACCTAGCGTTATCAGCATCTGCTTGAGCTTGCAATTGAGCATTAAGTTCATCAGCTTTTCGTTGTTCTTCTTCAAATTGAGCTTGAATCGCCGCCTCGCTAGCTTCTTCTTCAGCTTTTAATCTGGCATTTTCAGCTTCAACGTTCTGTTGACTTCCAGATTTTGTAGAACCACCAGTTTTAGTATTAGAGCTAGATTTTTTGTCTTTAAATTCGGTGATAATTGGATAGCTTATATTTCCGTCTTGTACCACAAACATATATTTGTGGTCATTTCCTGGACTTGCCAATTTTATCTTATAATCCTTACCAATGTTTTTTGAAATAGAAATAGATAATTCGATAAAATTAGAAGCGATACCTTTTAGAGTTTCCTCATATTTAGGCTCTGTAGGGTTATCAGCTATTTTAATTAGTGTTTTTGTTTCGGATAATCCTTCTTTCGGGCTTAAGATAAAGCTTTTAGTTTTTTTATCAAAAGAAACATCGTGGTATGCTGAGAATCCTTTTTTCAGCGAACTAATAGCATTGTCTATATTCTTTTGTTGCGAGTTCTTTTCAGTTGTTAAAGAGCTTTCAGAGTCTATCTTTTTCTCATTTTTAGATACGCATCCAACTAAAATTATCCCACATAACAAGCTTAGAACAAAAATCTTTTTCATTTTAAATCCTCACTTTACAATTTATATTAGTTATATGATTATATCATGAACAGGTTTGTTAAAGCGACGGAAACATTAATCTTGTTTGAACAAACCAACTTCGTAACTTTCGAGCATCTTTTTACTATCTTTATCATGGGTGAGTATTTTAACTTCTTTTTTAACTTGATCAGCGTGTAAATCATCACCTATATCCTCCAGAATATGGATAAAATCATGAACTCTCTCTATATAGACCATTTCACCTGTTATCAAGTATTGAAGTAAGTTATTCAAATACTGCAAGTTTAGTTTGAAATTGTAGTCCGTCTCTAGCTTATTTTGTTTTTTAGCTAATTTTATATATTTTTCTGCGCCTGAGTGATCCATCGCATAAAGTTTGAGCGATATTATATTAATCAAAGTATTATGCGCAAACTTTTTTGTCTCAATATTTCTATTTTTATCAAACGGGATCGGGATAATTCTAGGAACGATTAAGTCAGTTTGCTTTGCGGAAAATAATCTGACTATATTCGAAATTAGTACATAGTCGTGATGTAAATAGAATTTTTTATTTATTAGAATGCTGAAGATATGATCTACTTCTTGTTGAGTTATTTCTTCAACTTCATCCCAATGAGGACCGAAAAAATTCTTTATCGCTATATAATTTGAAAGTTCTGTTGAGTTTTTATGATTATTTGATTTTAGTTTATAATAATAATCTATTAATTTATTCTTCTTACTCTTATTTTCTAAATGGGTAGCGCAATAAATATATAGCTCTTTAAATTTTGTTTGTCTGTAATCTAAATCATAAAAACGAAAAAACTCACTTGAGTGTATGCCAGTTTTTTCAAAAATATTTTGAAGTTCATCTAGTTTTATGCTCCTAACATTACCTTCTATTCTAGAATAAGCTGATGCATCCATATATTCTGGAGTCATGTCCTTTTGAGATATTTTTAACTTAGTTCTAAAAAAACGTAAAGTATCCCCAATATTCATAAGCTTCACCCTCTCTTAATGTGATTTTAGCATGAGAAAAACATAAAAAAACTAAAATAAGACAAAATTAATAAAAAACTGTTGTTTTTGATGTTAATTTCACAATTCGTCAAATTGTTCTTTATTTAACGGGTGTTGTTTGCTAAACTTTACCTACAGAGACATATTAGTTTGCAAGCGTACGTTTCTTAATAAATGTAAAGGGGTGGATACAATGATTACTTTGATAGCTGCGGTTAGTGGATTTATTTCAGTCTACGTTATTACATCAGGAGTTTAAAATAAAAAACAGTCATAATTGTTATTAAATAAAAAGCGCGTAATAAAAAAAGAGCTGATCCTAACATCCACGGGCTACCAACCTGTGTCAATTGTCAGGACCAGACACTAAAGGTACGAACTTTAGTGTGCTACTCTCATCTTGTAGCTATCGCTACAACATATTAAGTATAACAAACTATTGTCCTAATATCATCATTTTTTTCAATTAGTGGTGATTTATAGTCTATTTGTTGTATAGTGTTGTTGATTGCTGCGAGTAAAGAGCTAATGCATACTACAAATGCATTAGCTTTTTTGTAGTTTCTATAAAGTAGTAATTTTAAAATTTATCGAGGTGGAAAATGGATAATTATAAAGTTTTAATTAATAGTTTTATAGAAGAAATCAACGATATTACACTTTTGGAAATAATATTAGAAATAATTGTAGCAAATAGTAAAGAGCGGGAAGATTAAGTCCTGTTCTTTATTTACTTTTTTGTTCTAACAACTGATACTTTGCAAAATCATAAACCTTTTCTTGGTGATCGGCGTCTAACTCTTTAACAACTTTTACTATATTCCCTATTATAAGACTGTTATTACCAAACATTAACGTATCTATATCTGTATTAAATATGAATGACATTTTAGCTATTTCTTTGGCTTGAGGTGTGCTTGCTCCAGATATCCATTTCGAAATATTACTTTCAGATTTCCCCAACTCATTCCCTAATTGCTTCATTGTCATTTTGTTTTCTTTTAAAAAATAACGAATCATATTACCAATTACAACTTTCTTGCTCATTATATCACCCTCTCTTATATATAATCTAACAAAAACTTGATTTAATTTCAAGTTTTTTCTTGACTTGAATTTAAATCAAGTTTATACTGTGTTTATAAGATGACAGGAGGTGATGAGACTTTATGGCAAAAAATATAAAATTACTTATAGAAGAAAAAGGTATTAAAAAGGTTCATATTGCTAAGTTAATGGGTATTAGACCGGAAACGTTATCCAGAAAATTAAAAAATCCAGAAACATTCAATGCTCCAGAAATGGCGGAACTATCTGAGATTCTTCAGACAGATGTTAGAGAAATGGATTTTAACGTAATTTTTTTTACAGATAAACTTGAATCAAATTCAAGTTTCGGTGCCAAGAAAACAAAACAAACAGCATAGAAAGGAGATAGCCATATGGACGAAGCAGAAAAAAAACTATACGAAATATACGATAACTTGTTTTCTGTAAAGCCGACATCATATTGTTTAGAAGCTTCAACTATATACACTGTATTACTAAGGAAATATAAAAAAGAGGAAATCCACACAATTGCGGATATCCTCACAGCTTTAGCTAAAGCCCCATCTTTTTTAGATCTCGAACAGTCTTTATAGGGTCGTTTTTAGTTTGCGCAGGTTTTTCTTTGGCACTTTTCGTTTGAATAAATTCAAAAGCTTCAATATATAGTTCGAACTTTTCTTGGACGGATAGATCAGGACTAGACGATGCAACAACAGCTAAAGCAAAATCTTTAGGTAAGACCAATAATATCACCTCGCTTTCAAATATTAGTATACCGAAAGCGATATAAACATACAAACAGCATTGAAAGGAGATAAACAATGAATAATTCGGTTACTCAAAAAATTAAGGTCGAAACCGTAATCGAAGTACCTCAAGAATATGTAATGATCCTTCGGACTGATTACGAAGAGTTACAGAAAGCGGATGATCGAGGTAGGTGGATGTCATTAAAAGAAGTGGTCTCTAGAATCAATCGATCAAGCAAGTGGTTTTGCGAACAAGTTCTAGAGAAACCTCAATATCGTAAAAAGTTGGATGTGTTAAATGATGGTGGATTTGTCCACTATCCAAGAGGTGGTGGTGATGCGTATTCATTTTTGAGGTCAGAGATGATTAATTTTTTGGAAACAAATTTTAAAGAGATTATGAAATGATCACCACAGCCAACCTAATCCTACTAACAGTATCAGTCATCTGCTTTGCCACAGGCGAGACGATGCAAGGCTATATATTTTTAGCGGTGATGTGGTTAGCGAGCATAGCAGTCAGAATAAGAAAGGAGTAAACAAATGAAACGCAAATTCTTCAACGCACTAGATGAAACACCGTTTGTCCTATTTTTGGCCATCATGTCTAACTTGTGGGTAGTTGCAGGCTTAATGATTCTTATATTGTGCATTTGGAATAGCACGCTGAAGCTGAAAGATATCCCAATGGCTCTATTCGTAGTCGCTACTGCGCATGTGTCCTTTTGGATTGGTTTGGCTGTCATTGTTGCTTATGTCGTTGTTCGGACATTGGATTTTCATTCATATGTTGGGAAACGAAAAAGATTAAATTAGGGGGAATTTAAAATGCCGAAAGAAACAAGATTTGAAACGAGTATTCATGTAGAAAGAGCTAGAAAACGTATGACGCAACAGGAATTGGCAGATTTAGTTGGATGTAGTAGGCAAACAATCATTCAATTGGAACGTAATCGATTTAATCCGTCACTAATGTTAGCTCAAGATATTGCGGATGTTTTTGGAATAACCATTTATGACATATTCACTTTCACGGATAAGGAGGATAACTCAGATGTTGAATCCAGAACAAACTAAGCTAGTTATCCAAGCAATCAAAGACAAAAGAGATAACTATGCAGTGTTGATCAGAAATGAAAATGCTAAACCATTAAAGGATCAGGATATCAAGAAAACGGATCAATTAACCGAAATGTATCACGAGTACAATTTGATACTAGATGTTCTTCAGAGAGCGGGGATGTGATATGGAAAATAACGAACCATCCAGAGAAATTTACATTCACTCAATTAATGAAATGATGAAAGAAATTGATTTAGATACTATAAAAAGAATCTACCATTTCATACAACGTAAATGGCGAAAAAAAATAAAACAAGAGCCTGCATCGTCTGCAAACGATACAAGCCATTAAATAAATATTGGTTAGTTAAATTATAACACAACTAGGAGGAATCAGAAAATGAGTCATTTTACAGTAGCCGTTATTACGGAAAAAGGAACTGAACAGGAAGTTGATAAACTACTAGCTCCGTATCAAGAAAATAATATGTGGGACTGTCCACAAGAGTATCTTGAATTCAATGAAGACGATGATTGTGATATTGATGAACAAACAGGAAAAAAAGGGTACTGGGAAAATCCTAATCGTAAATGGGATTGGTATTCAGTTGGTGGTCGCTGGGTCGGTCTTTTGAAACTAAAGTCTGGTGAAAAAGTTGATTCTGCACAAATTAGTAATTTAGATTTATCAATGGATCAGAAGGCATATGACAAAGCAATTCGTTTTTGGGAAGTTGAAGTAGATGGTGAACCTGCAAAAGATGGAGAAGACTTTTTCAATATGTGGAAACCCGAATATTATATCGAACGATATGGAACGAAAGAAAAATATGCTACCGAACAAGCAGAACTAGGCACTTTTGCCATGATTCTTCCAGATGGTAAATGGATGGAAAAAGGAGAAATGGGCTGGTGGGGTATAGATGGGTCAACTAGTGAAAGTCGTCAAGAATATAAGCAATCGTTTAAGGAAATGCTTGAGACTAAACCAGATCACTACATTACTATTGTAGATTGTCATATTTAAGGAGGTAAATCATGTCGGTAAAAATAAATAAATTAGAAATTGAGAATGTAAAACGTGTAAAAGCCGTAAAAGTTGAACCAACTCAAAATGGTTTGACAGTAATTGGCGGTCCAAATAGCCAAGGGAAAACAAGTATCTTAGATTCTATTGCATGGGCATTAGGTGGTGATCGTTACAAACCTAGTAAGGCTTATCGTGAAGGCTCAGCGACACCGCCAAATATTCACATTGTAATGAGTAACGGATTAATTGTTGAGCGTAAAGGAAAAAACAGCACATTGAAAGTAATTGATCCGAACGGCGAAAAAGCTGGTCAACAACTCCTTAATGGATTTGTAGAAGAGTTGGCCATCGATTTACCAAAGTTCATTGATTCATCTAACAAAGAAAAAGCAAATACCTTACTTCAAATTATTGGTGTTGGACCACAACTCATGCAATTGGAACGAGAAGAAAATGACATCTATAATCAACGTCGCACAATCGGACAGATTGCCGATCAGAAAGAGAAGTTCGCTAAAGAGCAGCCGTTTTATCCAGATGCACCGAAAGAGCTTGTATCAGCATCTGAGTTGATTCAGCAGCAACAGGAAATTCTAGCTCGTAATGGTGAGAATCAGCGGAAACGTGAGCAAGTAAGTCAGATCGAGTATCAACTGCAGCAAGGTGAAAATAATATCGCTCGTGTCAACCAACAAATCCAAGAATTACAAGGTCAATTACAAACATTAATGGGATTACAAGAAGCTACACAAAAAGACCTTGAAACAGCTAGAAAATCTGCTGAGAACCTTAATGACGAATCAACAGCAGAACTGGAGCGTAATTTATTAGATATCGAAACTATCAACGCTAAAGTTCGTACTAATTTGGATAAAGACAAAGCCGAAGAAGATGCCAATGTTCAGCGCCAAGAGTATCAGAAATTGACATCAAAATTAGAAGATGTTCGCAAGAAGAAAACGGATCTATTGAATAACGCTGATTTACCATTACCTGAATTATCGGTTGAAGATGGTGAGCTTATCTATAAAGGTCAGAAGTGGGACAACATGAGTGGAGCGGAACAACTTAGAGTTTCAACTGCGATTGTTCGTAAACTTAAACCAGATTGTGGATTCATTTTAATCGATAAATTAGAACAAATGGATTTAGTAACATTAGAAGAGTTTGGGAAATGGCTAGAACAGGAAGGACTACAAGCCATCGCTACCAGAGTTTCAACTGGTGATGAATGTTCAATCATCATTGAAGATGGTTATGTATCTGGTGATGATATTGCACCAGATAAAGATATTATTCCGCCAGCACCTAAATCATGGGAAGGAGCAGCATTTTAATGAATATTACAAGTGGTAAAGTACCAAAAGCACAGAAATTAGTTTTGTACGGAGTTGAAGGAATCGGTAAATCAACATTTGCAAGTCAGTTTCCTGATCCGTTGTTTATTGATACGGAGGACTCAACACTCCATATGAACGTAAAACGATTCGACAAGCCGACAAGTTGGACAATGTTATTACAACAAGTGTCGTTTGTAAAAGCGAATAAGCCTTGCCAAACATTAGTGATCGACACGATGGATTGGGCAGAAGAAATCTGTAAACGCCATTTAATGGATTCAAACGGTTGGTCAGCTATCGATTCAGAAGGATACGGAAAAAAGTTTGTTGCACTAGCAAAAGAAATGGGGAGCTTGCTTAATTTATTAAGTGATGTTGTAGATGCTGGGGTCAATGTAGTTGTTACTGCACACGCACAGCTACGTAAAAAAGAAGAGCCTGACGAAATGGGTGCTTATGATCGTTATGAGTTGAAGCTTGAGAAGAAGACAGCTCCCTTAGTCAAAGAATGGGCGGATGCCGTGTTGTTTGCTAACTATAAGACTACTATCATCACAGACAGCAAGACAGACAGTAAAAAGGCTACAGGCGGTCAACGAATGATGTATACAACTCACCGTCCAGCTTGGGATGCTAAAAATAGAATGGGGTTATCTGATGAATTGCCTTTTGACTATTCTCAGATTGCTCAGGCGTTCATGCAAGTAACTCTTCCACAAAGTAATCCAGTTCAACCAGAACCAGGTTCTCAGTTTGCTCAGGCGTTCATGCAAGTAACTCTTCCACAAAGTAATCCAGTTCAACCAGAACCAGGTTCTCAGTTTGACGTTGCTTCTGCAGCGCAAAGCATACCTGATGAAAATGTTCCTATTTCAAATGTTGCGCCAGAACGAGATCAGATTATTCCTGAAAGCATTCCAAAATCGGTAGGTGATTTAATGGCTGCCAATCAGGTAACGGTCGAAGAGATCATGCAAATTATTTATCAAGGCGGTTTTATGCCAGCCGATACACCATTGGATAATATTCCAGCCGATCTTTGGGGTTACTTATCAAGTAACTGGAGTAAGGCAATGGATTTATTAAATACAAAAATTAGAAATTTCTAGGAGGAATATTGAATGAACAACAACGAAAATGAGTTTTTAGACTGGAATGGTGGTTTCGTGGCCGAAGAAAATTCGTTCACACTTTTACCAGCAGGAGAGTATCAATTTACAGTAACAAACATGGAACGCAAAATTTATGACGGAGCTAGTGACAAAATTCCAAATGGCGCACCATATGCAGAAGTATCTTTAGAAGTAACGGGAGCGGAAGGTAAAACTGTAGTGAAAGAACGATTGTATATGATGAAAAAATTCCAATGGAAACTAACAGAATTCTTCTCAGCTATCGGACAAGCACCAGTCATTGGGCAACCCTTCAATCCGAATTGGTCAACCATTATCGGCAGTATTGGGCGAGCAAAAGTTGAAATCAACAGCTATAAGAGTCAAGGTGAAGAACGCCAAAATAACCGAATCAAAGAATTTTTAAAGCCTGTAGCACAAACGGGAGCGCCACAACAAACGTTTAACCAACCAGTACCGCAACAAACATTTAATCAGCCGACACAATCGCAACAGCCGAATAAAGGCTTTCAACCAGGAGCATTTTAGAAAGGGGGATTACTATGAGTAAAGAAATTGAATTGAATTTATCAGCAATGGCAAATGGAGCCATTCAAGAAAAGTTGGATGGTGAGCTAGAAAAGTTATTTAAGAATATTCATGATCCGAATACTAAAGCGAAAGATAAACGAGCGATCACTATCAAGCTTGAATTTGCACCAGATGATAATCGTCAAGTAATTAATCTAAACAGTAGTTTTTCAACAAAATTAGCTCCAGTTCGTGATTTCGATACTACGATTTTAACGGGTAAGGATTTAAGCAGCGGAAAGGTTGCTGCTCGTGAATTGCAATCTGAGGCACCAGGTCAGACCTTCATTGATCCAGTTGATGGCCAACAAAAAACGGACGTCGGTGAACCTATTGATGTTATCGAAAAAGAAGAAGCAGCCAAAGAATCTCAACAGCAACAGATCATAAACTTACAAGAGAAAAGAGGATAAATAAATGACAATGACAAAAGAATCAATTCAATATTTGATGGAACAAGGAATTAAACCTGATGATCGTTTGGTTAACTTCGATAATGATACACGCTGGATGGTTATTAATAATAATGGGGACGCTACAGAAATTCGTCCTAAAGTTTATCTAGCTGATCCACTTGAAATCAACACTCTTTCAGGATTCGTAAATTATATTAAAGCAAATATCGAACGTATCAATAATAAATTGATCGTACAAATTAAAAATGAACAAACGGTTCACTTGAAAGGGATCATTGAAGAAGATGGAAGTAGAGAATGTTTAGCTACAGCTAGTGCGATTGTTCCTAGATTCCACTTTGACAATTTCTATGATATGGAAGAATTCAACATCGCATTACAATCAAAATTTGTTAGTTTGATCGAAAATTCAGAAATTCCAGATGACCGTGCATTGTTGTTACAAGTCGTTGGAAATGTAGCAGAAAAAAATGTTAAACAGGCAAGCGATGACGGGGTTAGCCAAGCTATTACCATTAACCAAGGAGTTGCCACTCAAGCAGCCGTTCAAGTTCCTAATCCTGTTTTATTAGCACCATACAGAACATTTTTAGAAGTAGAACAGCCAGCTAGCCAGTTTGTATTCCGCATGAAAGATGGTCCACGTGCTGCAATCTTTGAAGCTGATGGTGGTGCTTGGAGAAATCAAGCAATCGTCAATATTCGAGAGTTCTTAGTTGAGGCGTTAGAAGAAGAAATTCAATCAGAACGAATCACTATAATTGCGTAATTTTAGGGCGGGGAAACCCGCCTTTTCTTGAATTGAAAGGACTGAACCGAATGAATAAACCGAAGTTTCGGGCGTGGGAGAAGGATTTTTGTGAAAAATGTGATCTATATACCATGCGGAAAGAAAAAACTGAAAAAGACGATGTTGAGGAAGTATGGTCTTGTCCGATTTGTGAATCTTGGAAAAGTTATGAAATTGAAAAAACTGAATTACTAAACGAGGTGGAGTAGATGCACACTGAATCGATGTTGGAAAAAATTTATCAAGATTATTGTGAATTCGTAGAAAATAATAGCATTAAAGAATCTTTTGCGGAGTTCAAAGTAGGATTGTATATTCAAAATTTACGAACGTTGCCTAGTGATTATATCTTATTGCTACTCATAGCAAAAGTGCAAGGAGAGACCAAAGGGGAAACAACACATGAAAACAGTTGAGAAATTGATAGACGAGAAAATCAAATACTGGGAAAAACAAGATAGTATAAGTAGTTGCTACCACAAAGAAGCAGGGCGATTTATTGACATTGCTTTATCAGATATGCAACAACTCAAATCATCACTACCAACCCAAGCGACCGAAGAAGAGTGCGAAAAATTGTCAAAATCTCTTAAAGATTACAGTGAATTATCAGACAAAGTCGGCACATTGGTAAATTTAACTGGTAAAACAATTGATGCGTTAATCGATCACGTCAAAGTTAACGGACTACCAACACAACAAGACAAGGTTGTGGTGCCAGAGTTTGTGGCAAGATACATCGCTTTTTGTAAATCTAAAAATTGGGAACTAACTGCAACAGCTACGACCTCAAATGCTCTATATTACGAATCTCGCTTAGGACCAAGCGGTTTGAATGATTGGATAGTTAGCAATTACGCTACGTTTCTTATCGCAATTGCTACTGATGACTACACCGTGGAAAAAGAGCAGATATATGAAGTTGTATTCTACGAAGACGAAAGCGATCGTTGGTTGTTAACGCAACTTGGAGAAAATTCTTATGAAATTATACCTGAGAGCAAAAATGATGGATATAGAACGCAGTGGTTCACCGAAGAAAAAATAAAAGCAATTAATGAAAAATATTGGGGGTTTAGGCATCCAATGGATAAACAATGTCAAATGTTCACTGTACCAGTAGAGGAGGACGAAATATGAAAACTCACTACCTAAAAATCGCACCAATATTTTATAGAGATGTGGTATCAGGAAAAAAGAAATTTGAAATCCGTGTCAATGATCGTAATTTTTTAGAAGGTGATCACTTAATACTACATGAGTATGAAAACGGAGAATATACAGGCAATGAGGTAGAGGTTTTAGTCACATACATTCCTGATTTTCCGTTGCCTGATGATTATGTAGTGATGGGGATTGAGTTGTATAAGGAGGAATCACAATGACAGAGAAAACAACAATAGACGATTTGATTTTTGAAATTGAATGCATGGCGCCTGCTGGTGAAACTAATGGAATCCCTTATTTGAGATTAGGCAAAGCTGATTTACTGCATAAGCTTAATGCTATAAAAGGTCAGTCAGACCACCAACCAGATTTAAATATTAAAAATAACAACAACAACCCTACGCCTTGGTCGCAAATTATGACAGACCACCAACAAACGTTTGCGGTCGGGGAGTATTACAGCACTACTTACTATTCTAAAGGATACAAAACAAATGCTACCTTTATCTTTAAAGTGCTTGAAATTAATGGTGGGATTATCAAAGTTTTAGAATTAGACACATACCTAAATACTTTAAAAGAAGGTGCATTTAATTTAGATTCAACTTTTGCGAAAGAATGCACACCAGCCACCGCCGAACAAATAAAAATGTTTAAAGTGGTAGAAGCAATCGAAAAAAGCGGACTTACTCTAGAGCAACACAAAAAAATGATTTCTGACGGCAAAATAAATATTGGTGTATGGAGTGCGCTTCAAACAACAGCTGAAGAATTACAGGAGGTAGAAAGCAATGAATAAACGACAACAAAAGAAACGGTTCAAAAAAGCTTTAGACGGTTTAAACAATATTGAACTCTATGAATCTGATTATGAATCAGAAGGTGTTTTATATATTCTGATTGAAGATGATGAGTATAACCGATCGTTGCTAAAAGATTTTTGCGGTCTATTAGGAATCGACAAAAATAAATTTATAGCTACATGTGGCGAAGATGTGGATGAGGGTTATTTAGATTTAGTTAACATTTGGCTGTTTATCAAAGAACCCAAGGGTTATACGACATATCATAGCCCATCAGACGGATTTTCGCTTAACCGATATGACGAAAGGAATGAGTAGGGATGGAAAACTATGATCAAAATATTAGCCGTGGAGTACACACTATAAAAGTGAATTTCCAGTCATTTGAATTTAAAGGTTTTGTGACCTATGAAGTTGGGGGTAATTGCAAAGGAGCAGCACTATTACAAGTTGATCCTGACGACTTTTATGATAAAACATTTAAAGAGAACCCAATTAAACTAAAAGACTTAGGTGATGATTGGTATTCAATGGAATTAACTAATGAAGACGGAGATACCTGTTTAATCGAGGATGAATGGGACTCAATTGGTGAAAATGTAATTGGAATTGAATTAATTGACTTTGTAGAAGAATAAACCAAGAAAGGAGTGGAGGTTTGTCGGCCGACACTAAAAAGCTTTTTACTCCTTTGTGATTATTATGGAATTTAAAAGAATATGGGCTATGCCTAATAAAAATACTTTTACAATCAAGCCGATTAACGAATTGCTAAAAAAATACGTTAGCGAAGGATTGGTCATAGTTGATCCATTTGCTAATGAGTCGAAATGGGGAACCATTACAAATGATTTAAATCCTGAATTTGATACTACTTATCACATGGACGCATTGGACTTTTTAAAGCAAATAGACTCTGATTCAGCAGATGTCGTACTATATGATCCTCCGTATTCGTTAAGACAGGTTTCGGAATCATACAAAGGATTTGGAATAGCCGTTACTCAAGAGACAACACAAGCTTCTTGGAGGGCGAGACATTTAGATGAGATAGCAAGGATTTTAAAGACAAACGGAAAAGCGATTTGTTTTGGATGGAATTCTAACGGTGTTGGTAAAAAAAGAAATATGGAATTGGTCGAGTTACTTGTAGTACCTCATGGCGGCAGTAAGTACGATACTTTAGTAACTGTCGAGGTCAAGAAAGCAGGTGACCACTAATGTATGCAATATACAAAGGTGATAACTTAATCACCACAGGCACAAAACAAGAATGCGCTGAGGCACTAAACGTTAAACAATCAACGATTGAGTTTTGGGCAACGCCTAGCAATGTAAAGCGTGACAAAGGCAAGAGGACGGTTGCCGTTAGATTGGATGGTGATAGCTGATGCTTGAACTAAACAAAATATACAACATGGACTGCCTTGTAGGTATGCAGCAGATACCAGATAAAAGTATTGATATGATTTTGTGTGATTTGCCGTACGGGACTACTCAATGCAGATGGGATATTGTAATTCCGTTTGATGAGTTGTGGAAACAATATAATCGTATCATCAAAGATAATGGGGCGATTGTGTTATTTGGGTCAGAGCCGTTTAGTAGTCACTTAAGACTAAGTAACATAAAAAATTACAAATATGATTGGGTATGGGACAAAGTAAAAGGTACTGGATTTTTAAACGCCAAACGCCAACCGATGCGGAATCATGAGTTTGTACATGTCTTTTATAAAAAACAATGTACTTATAACCCACAAAAGACAACTGGTCACAAGTTAAAACAATCGTACAGGTCGAAAAATTTGCAAACGGACGTGTATGGCGAGATGCAAAAGGATTACACGTACAGCTCTACCGAGAGATACCCAAGAAGCATACAAGTATTTTCTACGGATACACAGAACTCATCGTTACATCCAACCCAAAAGCCAGTCGCTTGGTGTGAGTATCTTATTAAGACATACACTAATGAGGGCGAGGTAGTATTTGACGGATGTAGCGGATCAGGTACTACTGCAGTAGCTGCTATCAATACCAATCGTAAATTTATATGCATGGAAAAAGAAAAAGAATACTTTGACAAGTCAGTCGAGAGGATTATGAAAGCAGGTGATAGCTGATGTGTGAGTACAAGGAAATCGATAGAGTAGACTGTACGAGTGATTCGCTAATAAAGGTTATAGGATTATATCAAGCTTTAGGATACCAAGTAGAGGTTAAGATTATAAACAAGCCTTTGTCTACGTTTATAAAAGGTGTTAAAAATTATACGGTGCATGTGTTTAAATGTGTGGCAGAAAGCTAGAGGAGGTAGACTGATGTGTGGACCATATCCAGATAGATACCCAACAGTAATGAGTAATCTACTATATACAGGTATGACAGCAGCACAAGCGAGCGATAGAGTAGCGCAGATGTTAAGTAGCGGAACAGTTGACCTATCAGCTTGGCAAGAGTTATCTAAACAACCTGATCAGGACTTAAAAACAACAGGAGACAAACGCAACGGCACCATGAGCAGGCAGCAGGCGTTTGGCGGGATATTTAAATAATACAGGAGGAGGTCAATTAAAAAGTGAAACTTAGGCCCTATCAAGATGAATCAAAAGCAGCCGTTCAAAATGAATGGAGCGAAGGAAAGAAAAAAACGTTATTAGTATTACCTACTGGATGCGGTAAAACAATTGTATTCAGTAAGATAATTGAGGATCGTGTGCGCTTAGGTGAACGTGGGCTTGTCTTAGCACATCGTGGCGAACTTCTTGATCAAGCATCCGATAAGCTGGAAAAGGCAACAGGACTAAAGACGGCAACTGAAAAAGCAGATCAAACGAGCTTAGGTAGTTTCTTCCGTGTGGTTGTCGGATCTGTTCAAACCATGTATCAGGAAAAGCGCTTGAACAGATTCCCACCTGATTACTTTGATTTTATCGTAGTTGATGAAGCACACCATTGCATATCTGATGGTTACCAGCGTGTATTGAAACATTTTGAATCAGCCAATGTTCTAGGAGTAACTGCCACGCCAGATCGTGGAGATATGCGAAATTTGGGTAGTTACTTTGAAAGTTTGGCTTATGAATATACATTACCTAAAGCAATTAAAGAGGGATACTTAGCACCAATCAAGGCAGTAACTGTTCCGCTTAAATTAGATTTATCAGGAGTTGGCCAACAAGCAGGGGATTTCAAAACGAAGGATTTAGGCACTGCGCTTGATCCGTACCTGGAAAGTATCGCAGATGAAATGCTGGAATATTGCAAAGATCGTAAAACAGTTATTTTCCTACCATTAGTAAAAACTAGTCAAAAATTTACAGAAATTTTGAATCGAAAAGGATTTAAAGCGGCAGAAGTAAACGGAGAAAGTAAAGATCGTGCCGAGGTGTTAGAAGACTTTGAAAACGATAAGTACAATGTCTTATGCAATTCTATGTTGCTTACCGAAGGTTGGGACTGTCCAAGTGTGGACTGTGTGATTGTTCTAAGACCTACAAAAGTGCGCAGCCTATATAGTCAAATGGTTGGACGTGGTACTAGATTATTCCCTGGCAAGGAAGAACTATTATTATTAGATTTCCTTTGGCACACTGAGCGCCATGAGTTGTGTCATCCAGCTCATTTGATTGCTGAAAATGAGGAAGTAGCCAAAAAGATGACCGAAAACATTGAAGAAGCGGGTTGCCCTATCGATTTAGAAGAAGCGGAAGCAAAAGCCGCAGATGATGTTATAGCTCAACGCGAGGAAGCTCTAGCCAAACAACTTGCCGAAATGAAAAAACGGAAACGCAAGCTAGTTGATCCATTACAGTTTGAAATGAGTATTCAAGCTGAAGATCTTTCTAGTTATGTACCTTCATTCGGTTGGGAAATGGGACCACCAACAGACAAACAAGTTTCAGCATTAGAAAAAATGGGAATCATGCCTGATGAAATTGATAACGCTGGTAAAGCAACTAAGCTATTAGAGCGACTTGATAAACGTCGTCAAGAAGGATTAGCCACACCAAAACAGATTCGTTTCTTAGAGCAACGGGGCTTTCAACATGTCGGTAAATGGCAGTTTGATGGTGCTAGAAAATTAATAGATCGTATCGCTGGTAACGGGTGGAGAATTCCAGCGGGAATAAATCCTAGTGAGTATAAAGGGGAATAGATTTTTATGAGTTTTAATTTATTAGAAGTTTTAGATCACATTGATCCGTCTATTCTATCATATGAAGAATGGTATCAATGTGGAATGGCTTTAAAACATGAAGGTTTTACTCCAGAAGATTGGGATGCATGGAGCCAACGAGACAGCGGTCGCTATCATTCGGGGGAGTGTTTCAAAAAGTGGGATACTTTCAAAGGAAATGGCGCACCAGTTACAGGAGCCACGATCACACAATTAGCAAAAGAGAATGGCTGGCAAAGCTCATACTCTGATGATGATTCATTTCTTGACTGGAACGATAGCTTCATCGCTACTGATGTGGACAAAGGCTATAAACTAGTAAAAACTGATTGGGTTATGGGAAAAGAAATTCAAGAACCCAAGCATTGGAATCCATCACAAGAGATTATCGACTACTTAGAGGCTGTCTTTTCTCCTGGAGACATTATCAGCTATGTAAATGATGGCTATCTTCACAAAAACGGTGATATAGAAAAATGGCTTCCTAAGTCTGGAGTATATACAAAAACGGCTGGTGACCTCATTGAAGGATTAAGAAAGTACAACGGGGATATCGGTGCAGTAATGGGCGATCCTAATCCAGCTTGTGGTGCTTGGGTTCGATTCAACCCACTTGATGGTGAAGGAATCAAGAATACTAATGTAGTTGATTTTAGATATGCTTTGGTAGAATCAGATAGCATGAAAATAGAACAGCAGCATGAAATTCTTAGGGAATTGGAGCTGCCAATTGTGGCATTAACTTACTCAGGCGGAAAAAGTCTTCATGCAATTGTCAAAGTTGATGCCGTTAATTACCCACAGTATCAAGAACGTGTCGATTACTTATATAAGATAGTAGAAAAAAACGGTTTAAGAGTGGATAAACAAAATAAGAATCCTTCTAGACTAACGAGATTACCAGGATTTATCAGAGGTGACAAAAAGCAATTCCTCATTGCAAAAAATATCGGTAAAGGATCATGGGAAGAATGGCAAGAGTATATTGAAGACATGAACGACAATCTGCCAGATCCTGAAAGTCTAGCTGATATCTTTGATACTGAAATTGAGCTAGCGCCCGAATTAATCAAAGGTGTTCTGCGCCAAGGGCATAAAATGTTAATTGCTGGTCCCAGTAAGGCAGGTAAGTCGTTTCTGTTGATGCAGTTGGTTATCGCTATTGCGGAAGGTACAAACTGGATGGGATTTCCATGTACACAAGGAAAAGTCTTATATGTGAATCTGGAGCTTGACGCTAATTCAGCCAAGAATCGTATTGTTGAAATTTATAAACGATTAGGCAATAGACATGAAAATGTAGCTAATATTGATATTTGGAATTTACGCGGTAAAACAAGCCCGATGGACAAGTTAGCGCCTAAGTTGATCAGACGTGCTCAGAAAGCTGGTTACATTGCAGTTGTGATTGATCCCATCTATAAAGTGTTGACTGGTGACGAAAACAGCGCTCATGAAATGGCCAACTTTACGAATCAGTTTGACAAGATTGCAACAGAGCTTGGTTGTGCGGTTATTTATTGCCATCACCACAGCAAAGGATCACAAGGCGGTAAAAATTCAATGGATCGTTCCAGTGGTTCTGGAGTATTCGCCAGAGATCCAGATGCAATCCTCGATTTAATTGAGTTGCCAGTCACTGAAGATAGATACATGGTCTTAGAAAATCAGGCAATCTGTGACACCTATTCTAAGGGAATCAAATTCTATAATCCTTTATATAATGAAATAGGTCTTGATGATCTACTCAGCAAGAAACAAATGAGCCATCACTTAATGACTGCCATTCAAGCACAGCCAACACTGGCGATCATAGAACAGGAACGTCAAAAAGCGGTTGAAGCAGCTAGACAATGCAGTGCTTGGCGATTAGATGGTACGTTACGTGAGTTCCCTAGATTCAAGACGGTAAATGCTTGGTTCAAGTTCCCTATTCATATTCTGGATGATTCGTTACAGGATGTACAAATTGAGGAAAACGCAAATGATAAGTGGAAAAAAGGCGTACAAAAATCAAACGAAAGTCGTTCAGAAAAAAGTAACAGAGAACTTGAGGAAGCATTTAATATTCTCAGTCCTGATGGTGAAGCGATTGGAGTTAATGAAGTAGCTGATTATTTAGACATAAAAAGAAATAGTGTTTATACCAGAGTAAAAAAACACGGAAAATTTGAAATCAACGGTGGTGAAATGACAAAGATCGAAAATGATAAGTAAAAACTGTCGGTGTCTAGGCTAGTCTCATCTAAATAGCTTATTAACGTTGTCGGCTAAAGAGAAGCGACAAAGACAGACAACCTCACAAACCTTGTCACATCAGTGTCCGCCATCCTTGTCTACTCTCTTGTAAGAGAGAAGAGTAGACAAAAGGATAAGACGAGACAATTTTTTGAGACGACAGAAAAAATAAAAAGGGCTTACACCAGAATTAAATAACAAGAAACGAGGTAAAAGAAATGAAAGCTTACGAAGTGAAAAAGATGATGAGTGATTATTCAGCTAATGCGACTCTAAAAGAAATTTTCGAAGACTTTGGGAGACCGTTCAAATGTCCTCAATGTCAAGGTACTGGATTCTATCAGAAAAAAGTAATAGTTCCATATCCGAGCGGGTTACCTGATTCGGGTTGGGTACCAGACACGATCAGGTACGAAAGAACAGAATGTGAATTGTGTGACGGTCATGGTTGGTCTGACAAGGAATATAAACCAAAAATGGTTCAGAATGGATGGGAGGAACAAAAATGAAAACGATAATTAGAACATCCACAACAATTGTATTGGGTTTCTGTGTTTCAGCAATATTTAACGGAGCCTTTACAAGAGCGCGCTTGTATCAGGAATGACAGCGTTGCTCTCGGTAAATCTTTTGTTGTTTTTCAGTGAAGAGAAAAGTGGTGATAAATAATGATTGAATTTTTTCTACACATGATACCGCCAGAAACAACTCATCAACAAAAAAAAGTGCATGTGGTAAAAAATAAGCCAGTGTTTTATGAGCCGGATGATCTAAAGGTTGCACGAATAAAATTAATGGCTCATCTATCTAAACATGTTCCAGAAAAACGAATTGATGGGCCAGTAAGAATGATGATCAAATGGTGCTTTCCATTAGTAGGTGATCATACGAATGGTGAATACAAATATACTAAGCCTGATCTGGATAACAGTAATAAGTTGATTCAAGATTGCCTAACGAAATTGAATTTCTGGAAAGATGATTCCTATGTAGTCAGTTTAATTGCTGAAAAATTCTGGTCAGAAGTACCAGGAATCTATATCAGAATTGAGGAGATAGAATGAATTGGGCTGACGTTTTTACAGATATTCAAAAATGGATGGATGCATCAAATATTATTAGATTACAACATCCGATTACTACCGATGAATACTGGGATTGGTTAGTTCAAACACTTGGTTACTTAGGTAATAAATATGATAACCATCCAGTAGTGTTGGGATTTCTAACAGTATTGATTGGTGTGCAAGAAGAAAGTTACAAACAATTAGCCGGGAGGTAAAATGATGGAAGAACAGATTCAAATAGTGGAGCTTAGTGAAAAAACTATGGATCAAATAGCTAAAAAACTTCACAAATTAAATTTAGCAGAAAAAAAGAAAATCAGAGATAATGCATATCACAATACTAAAATGCTACTGACTAATTACCATGTTTTGAAAGCGCATTGTGATGTCGTCAATGAACAATTGATTGAAGAGGTAGGTAGTATTTGGAGTGATGATAGATTTGAATTGAGTAGTCTTTTAGAACATAAAGCTAAAACTGCAAAATTGATGATTCATGTAGATCGCTCACTTGAAAAATTTAAAGAACTTGATCCTGCTGGTTACGATATATTAAAAATGAAATATCTGAATAAACTAAGAGTTAGTGATATGGAAATAGCCGTAGAGTATGGCGTTGATAGAAGTGTAATTAGCAAAAGATTTGATAAACATATTAAAAAATTATCAATAATTTTATTTGGTATGGAAGTGATTGTATCTGAAATGTAATGCACATTTCATGCCCCCGTGGTGCACATTTTCCATGTTATTATGATAGCGTGAAATAAGTAGGTCATCCGCAAACGAAAGAACACTCCAATTTTCTGATGCATGAATCTTCCTTTTAACGTACTAGCGGATGATCACTTATTTACGGCACTCACAGGCTAACAACTAAAAAATTAAAAATAAGGATGGTGAATACTCTCCCTCATAGAGTTTATTTCATTCTTGCTTGTGGGTGTTTTACATATTCCGGGTGCATATAGTCATCGCTTATGCGGTGGCTTTTTATATTGCAAGAAAAGGGGAATGTTATGTTTAGTTGGATTCTAAAGTTTTTGGATAGACAGTGGATTTCTAGAACTATGGCAGGTTTTGGTAAGGTTAAAAGTAAGTAACCGTCATTCTTGGCAGTTGTTTTAGTTTAGTTAGAAAGGTGGTGATGGAAAATGAGTGGATTAAATCTAAGACAACAGGCTTTTGCTGATGAGTACATCATCACAGGGAATGCCTATCAATCAGCTTTGAAAGCTGGATACAAAGAAAACTACGCGAAGAATGCTCAAGAGAAATTGGTGGAAAAAGGTGGAAAGGTATCTGAGTACATCAAATACAAATTAAAAGAGATTCAAATTGAGCGCCATCTAACGATGGAAGAAGCACTAGCAATCACAGCTTCAATCGCAAAGGGCGAACCTCAGTCGTTCGTCGTTAGGCAAAGAGATCCTGAAACTAAAGAAATAATTTCTGAGGAAATAAGCGAGTATTCAGCAGGATTTAAGGAACGGAACCAGGCACTAGAACACTTTTATAAAATCAATGCAGCATTCGTTGATAAGCAGCAAGTAGAAATTTCAGAAGCCCCGACCTTTGTTGATGATATCAGTGGTGATGATGATGGTTAAAAAACTATCTGATCTGCTGCCTAAACGATTTCATTCAGTTTGGAGAGCGACCCTCAACTCAGATATCCTAAATGTAATCTGCAAAGGTGGTCGTGGGTCAGGTAAGTCATCCGACATCGCTCATATTATTACCCAGTTATTAATGCGCTATGGTGTAAATGCGGTAGGTATTCGTTATGTAGACAATACGCTCGAACAATCGCTCTACGAACAAATGAAGTGGGCAATTGAGCAACAGGGAGTGACACATCTATTCAAATTTAATAAGTCGCCGTTAAGAATCACTTACATCCCTCGTGGCAATTATATGATTTTTAGAGGTGCGCAGAATCCTGAACGGATTAAATCATTGAAGGACGCTAGGTTCCCGTTTGCTATTGGTTGGATTGAGGAATTAGCTGAATTCAAAAATGAAGATGAAGTAACGACTATCACTAACTCTCTACTACGTGGAGAATTAGAGGATGGTCTTTTTTATAAGTTCTTTTACAGTTATAATCCGCCAAAAAGAAAACAATCGTGGGTGAATAAGAAGTATGAGACAAGCTTTCAGCCTGACAATACATTCGTTCATCATTCTACGTATAGAGATAACCCTTATATATCTAAAGAGTTTCTCAGCGAAGTAGATGCGACTAGAGAACGAAATCCTAGACGTGCTGAATGGGAATATGACGGCAAGGCAATTGGTTCAGGAGTGGTACCGTTTGACAATTTACAAGTAGAAGCAGGATCAATCACAGATGAGATGGCCGCTAACTTTGATAATATCCGAAACGCTGTCGATTTTGGGTATGCAACGGACCCGCTGGCTTTTGTCCGTTGGCATTATGACAAGAAAAAGAATGGCATCTATGCGATTGATGAGATATACGGCGTTAAAATCAGTAACCGAGAGTTTGCTAAGAAATTAAATGATAAAGGTTACCAGTCAGACAGGATGTTTGCCGATTCAGCTGAGCCTAAATCTATCGCGGAGCTAGCAAATGAACACGGTATTAAAAAGATAACTGGCGTAAAAAAAGGACCCGACTCAGTGGAATACGGTGAAGAATGGTTGGATGATTTAGATTTCATCTGTATCGATCCATTACGGACGCCGAATATTGCACGAGAGTTTGAAAACATCGATTATCAGACAGACAAAGACGGCAATCCTAAACCTCGACTTGAGGATAAGGACAATCACACTATCGATGCTACACGTTATGCGTTTAGTGAGGATATGAAAAAACAACCAGAACCGATAAACGTTAAGAAAACAATAGATACATTCAAGAAATTAGGATTAGGTAGGTGATAAAATGGAAAAGAAGCTTTTAAACGGTTCAAGGTTTGATGAAGAAGCAAACAAAGTCTATCGGTTACCAGTAAATAAATTGCCAAAAAGAATGATGGCAACGACGGATGGATATGTAGAAGAAGTGATTGACTTTGAAAATGAAGATATGCTCGATATGATCGTTAAGTTCATCCGTCACCACAAAGAAAAGCAAGTTCCAAGGTTACAGGAGTTAAAGCGGTATTCGTTAGCACAAAATAATATTAAATTTACTGAGGATAAAAGTGCAGATCGAGCAGACAATAAGATTGCTAACGATTGGGCAAGTTTTATTGTTAATTTTAAAAAAGGCGTGTTACTAGGAAATCCTTTAAAATACAGCGGCGAGAAAACAATCGCTAACAAAATTAATGAGTTTGCTAGTCAGTCGAATGAAGATTATCACAATCAATTGATGATGGATGACTTACTTGTATTAGGTCGAGCTTATGAGTACGTCGGTCGTGATGAATACGGAAAAGAAACCCTGATTAAGTTTAATCCAGAAGGAACGTTTATCATCTATGATACAACTAAAAATGCAAATTCTATCTGCGGAGTTAATCATTACGACGTAGAGTATAAAGACGAAACGACAAGCTACATCGATATTTATGCTAACGATGGATTTCTTTATCAGTTTGAAACTAAAGACCAAGATTACGACAATCTAACTCTTTATGATCACGATCAAACCTATTTTAATACCGTTCAAATTAACGAATGGGTAAATAATGAGGAACGATTGGGAGACTTTGAAAAAGTTTTGGATAATATTGATGCTTATGATTTGTCTCAATCATCTATGGCCAACTTTCAACAGGATTCATCAGAGGCTTATTTGGTAATAAAAGGCAATCCAGAAACGGCAGCAGATGAAGAGGGAGAAAATACTAAGCTAGAAGTCCTTAATGCGATGATAAAGGCAAGAGTATTAGTTTTGGGAGATAAAAAGCATTATGGCGAGGGACAAACAGGGAGTGAACCAGATGCTTACTATCTAAAAAAAGAATACGATACAGCTGGAACAGAAGCGTATAATGACAGATTAGTATCTGACATGTTGCGCTTTACATCGTTAATTGACTTCACAGACGAAAATATGGGTGGCAATCAATCTGGTATTGGGTTTAGGTTTAAAGGCTGGGGAAATGATAACGATCGCAAGAACAAAGAACGCATGATTAAAAAAGCTATTATGCGGCGGCTAAGATTGCTGACTCATTCCTGGTCACTAAAAGACAATTTGAATAAACCGCAAGACTTTGCTGACAAAGTAAAGTCTATTTTTATGTCTGCAGATAAGAAACAAGAGTCACTGTATGACAAAGTAAATGAGATTGAAATCCTATTTACTCCTAATGTTCCACAATCTGATGAGGAGATCATGAAAGTTATTGCTGGCATGGTCGGGATTGTATCAGATGAAACATTGTGTGAAATGGCTGCTAAATTGACTGGAGTTCCAGCAGAAACAGAAATTAAACGAATCAAGAAAGAAACTGATGATAGTGTTAATCGGGTCTATGATGGAGAACCTGAAAAAGAGGTTGATGTGAACGATGACGAAGAACAACCAGATTAATTATTGGAAAGATCGAGAAGAAAAAAATATTAATGCTCGTAAAAAAACTGATAAACAAATTGCGAAAGAGATTGAAAACCTATATGCTGATACACTTACAGAAATACAAAAGGAAATTGATGGTTTTTTAGGAAGGTATGCGAGCAAAGAAGGCATATCAATGCAAGATGCTAGAAAAAGAGTTTCTGAAATGGATGTCAAAGCATTTGAAACAAAGGCTAAGAAGTATGTCAAGGAAAAAGACTTCTCGCCTCAAGCGAATCGAGAATTGAAAATTTATAACCTTAAAATGAAACTGAATCGCTTAGAGCTCTTGCGCTCTAACTTATTACTGGAATTAACAGCCTCTAGTGATACGTTGCAGAAAATATTTGAAGAATACCTATCATCGGAAGCAAGAAGCGAATTTGACAGACAATCAGGGATTCTGGGAAATGTCACTGGAGACTACAAAAGCAAAATTGATTCCATAGTCAATGGGTCATACAAAAACGCATACTTTAGTGATCGTATTTGGGGAATTATCCAAGTTGATTTGAGAACGACCTTAGAAAAACTTTTGTTAAAAGCAATTGTACAAGGTTCAAACCCTCGTGAAATAGCTAGGCAATTGAGGAAACCTTTTGATGTTGCTAAAAATCAAGCAGAGCGTTTGGCTCGAACTGAATTAGCAAGAGTCCAATCCGAAGTGCAGAAACAATCCTATACGTCTAACAAGATAGATAAGTTCGTTTTTATTAGGGAAGCAACAGCTTGTCCAATTTGTAAAGCTGTATCAACAGAACCGATATCTATTGATAAGTTTGAAGTTGGAGTGAACGTGGCACCAATACATCCTAATTGCCGATGTAGCACAGCGCCGTATTTTAATCGGGATGAATTCGAGAAGTATTTGGAGGGTAAAGGATTATGATGAACCTTTCAGCTGCAAGACAAGAAAAAGAACGAGGTGTGTCAGTAGAAGCTATCGTTGAAGATTTACAAACAGTTGAACTTGAGCAGATAGCTGTTGTAGGAATTAATAAAAACGATGAACTGGTGATTGGTTACTCTCTAGACAATAGATTAGAACAAATAGGTATTCTCGACGCACTAAAATCTAAGTTAATTGATGGAATACATTATGAACAAGATTAAGTCTGCCTGATCAGTAGGTTTTTTATTGTAAGAAAAGAAAGAAGGAAATTTAAATGAAATTCGAACAGATTTTGCCATTCTTAAAAGAAGGAAAAAAAGTATTCCGCACAGGTTGGAACGGAAGAGGAATGTTTATAGTTCGCCAAAAAGGGTATCCAGAAGGTATCTCTTGTAACAGGCAGACTGCTGAAGCTTGGGATTTATCAGAAGGTGATTTATTTAAAGTCAATCCGTATTTACAAATCAAAAATGCCGATGGAACTCATGCGATGTGGGTGCCAAGTATTGGAGATATATTTGCAGAAGATTGGGAAATCAAATCTTAGTAATTTAACTTTTGTTATGTCCAAGCATTGATGACATTAAAAGCTATGGAAGTGCAAGCATTTATCCACGTTAAAAGATATGGGAAAGGAACGATTATCATGAAAAGAAAGAAATTAGGAATGAACTTGCAGTTTTTTGCGGAAGATACAGGATCTAACGGTGGTGGTGATAATCCGGATAACACCAATAACGGCGAAATTGTTGAAAAAGCAAAAGATGAGCAAGAGACGAACGAATCTGATAAAAAATATTCGGATGAGGACGTCAACAAAATCATTGATGCTAAATTTGCTAAATGGAAGGCAGAACAGCAAAAAGAACAGGATGAGGCAAAGAAATTAGCTGAAATGGACGACAAAGAAAAAACGGATTACGAGAAACAGAAATTGCAAGAAGAAGTCGATAATCTAAGAAGAGAGAAGACACTAGCAGAAATGGCAAAAACAGCTACTTCTATGCTTGCTGACAAAGGTGTTCAAGCTAGCGAGGGTATTCTTTCGTTTGTTGTCAAAGAAAGCGCAGAAGCCACATCAGAGAGCGTAAAAGCGTTTGTTGAATTAATCGATGCAGAACGAGAAGTCATTAAAGCGGACTTTGAAAAACGTTTAGGGTCTAAATTGCCGATGGATGGGACGAGTAATATGTCTGATGTTGGAGGATATGGGAAAAAGTTAGCTCAAAAAACAAATAATGACACAACAAAGCAAACTTATTTTAAAAATTAGGAGGCAGAATGATGGAAAAAAGAATATTTGGAACAAAAAGACAGATTTTGGCAGATGTAAACAATACAAAAAGTTTATCTGTCGTAGTGGGCTCTAAAGATGTTACAGAATTGAACGCCGTAGGGAAAAAATATATCCCTGCGGGTACTCCAGTAGGAGGTGGTGATCCTTTTGGTGATGAGCAAGCAGTAGTTACAGTTACTAATACAGCAGAAAGTGCAGCGAATGCAAAAGGAGTATTGTTGCACGATGTAGTTTTCGATAATGATTCTTCTACAGCAAATGGTACTTTACTTTACTTCGGAACTGTAAATGAATATCGCTTAGAAGACGGGTTAACAGTAGTAGAAGAAGCAAAAGCGGCGTTAAATGGAAAAGTATACTTTGTTAAACGTAATAAATAAGGGGGAATTATAAAATGAAAGTAAAAATCCATGAAGAGACACTAATGAAAATGAATTTACAAATGTTTGCTACTTTTAATATTTTTGATCTTGTGCAAGCGCCGAATGTAGCAACATATTGGGCTGAAAAAGTTAATGCAGCTCAACCGTATTTAGGAGAAGAACTTTTCCCAGCGGATAAACAACTAGGTATGAAGCTAGCTTGGTTGAAAGGTAAAACAGGTTCGCCAGTAGCATTGAGACCATCAGCGTTTGATGCGGACGTTATTCCGCGAGGTCGTGAAGGATTCCAAGAATTAATCGAAAAAATGATTTTCTTCAAAGAATCGTATTATATCGATGAAGAGTTACGTCAAGAATTAAATATGGTGAATCAAACAAATAATGCTGCTTATCGTGATGTATTATTAAACCGAGTATTCGATGATATAGCTGACTTGTTACGAGGTGCAGCTGTACGTCGAGAAATTATGCGTATGCAGATGTTGACAACTGGGTCTATCAAAATTGATGAGAATGGGCAATCATATGACATTGATTATGAAATTCCAGATGAACACAAAGGGAATGCCGCGGTAGCTTGGTCTGATTCTGAAAAATCTGATCCAGTAGAAGATATCGAGAAAGCTATCGCAGTAATGCAAGAAGATGGAGTTAGCCCTGCAAGAGCGATTATGAATAGCAAAACTTTCCGCAGTTTACGCCAGAATGCTTCTATCAAGGCTACTATCTTAGGTAACAATGCCAACGCTCAAGCAGCTAAACTATCCAAACAATCTCTATTAGATTATATCTCAGAAGAACTGAACCTTGAAATTGTTATTTACGATAAAGTTTACACTACAGAATCAGGAACGCATAAGTTTGTACCTGATGAAACATTTGTGCTATTACCTGCTCAAACTTTAGGGAAAACTTGGTTTGGTACAACGCCTGAAGAATCTGACTTAATGGCTGGAACTAGCTCGACAGTATCAATTGTAGATACAGGAGTTGCGATTACAACGATGAAGAAATCAGATCCTGTTAATGTAGAAACTAAAGTGTCTATGATTTCTTTACCATCATTCGAGCAAGCTTCATCAGTTTTCATTTTGAATACTAATATCGCTGGAAATGACATAAAAAAGAACGCTAGAACAAAAGGTTAGTCAATGACTAGCCTTTTTATTTTTGAAAGGAGGCAGTCATGAGTGATCAAGATATTTTAGAAGAAGTCAAACGAACCCTTGAAATTGTAGATACTGATTTAGATAGTCAGCTGACGGATTTTATAAAGCGAACAAATCAGCAATTGAATGTCCGTTTAGGCTTCTTAGAAGCTGTTCCTGACGTTTTATCTTATATCGTAGTTGAATGTACTATTAAACGATTCAACCGCAAAGGGAATGAAGGAATGAACTCCTACGGCCAAGAAGGAGAAACAATTAACTACGGAAAACTTTTGGATGAATTTCAAGACGATATCGATGCTTGGAAATCAAAAGAAGAAGCCAAAAAAAATGTCTCTCCCAGAAAGGGAGTGGCACGATTTATATGAGATATGATGAAAAAGTTGAGTTCCGCATAGAGAAAAAAGAGTATGATTTGAAGCAAGGTAAAGAAATTACAAGAGTTACTGAGTTTAAAGAGAGACGAGCCAATGTTACTGATGCATCACAAGAGGTTATGCAGGTTGCTTTTGGGGATTGGAGAAAAGGTACTAAGGTCATTCGACTACTAAGTCAAATACCTTTTAATCCTACACATGTGATCTATCAGAACAGAAAGTATAAAGTAGCCATGAAGAGACAACCGAGTCGCAAATCTGCTTTTGTTGTGGAAGAGGTGAGTAGCTAGTGGGCAAATCAAAGACTATCATCGGAGCCGCAGAGTTCAAAAAAGCTCTTAAAAGAAATGCAACGTTAGATGATTTGAAAAATGTTGTGAGAATGAATGGTACTGAATTGACTCGTGAAGCCGAGGTGAACGCTCCAGTCGATACTTCAACGCTTGAAAGGTCGATAACTCAAACCATCAAGGACAATGGTCTAACTAGCGTTACCGAGCCGCATACTGAATACGATGGATACGTTGAGTGGGGAACTCGTTACATGAAAGCTCAACCATACATTGGACCAGCTTTTAAACAGCAAATTAAGAAATACAAAAGCGATATGCAGAGGTTAGTCAAATGAATGATCAATATATTTTTGATAAGGCATATACACTAATTCAACAACTTGGGATTGACATATACACATACAAACAGATGAATGATGTAGACTATCCGTTTATAGAGATGAGTAATACTGACACTGACCGTTTAATCACGAAGAGTGGGAGTATTCAAACGATTAGTTTATCTATAGATATTTGGGGGCTAGCCTCTGAAAGAAAAAATATAACGACAATAAAATCTATGATTATTGATATATTGATTCGTAATTTTCAAGTTAAAGAATCAGAAATAGAAGATCGAATACTAACAGATACAAGCACAACTGATACCCTGTTGCATGGGGTTTTAGTTGTGCCTATTTATTTAAATTAGGGGGAATTTCAATGGCAACAGCAATTAAAGGTATTAATGTATTTTTACTATTTAGAAAATTAGTAGAAGCTGAAACGGTCGAAGCGAAACGTTTAGCTTTTCAAACGGAACATAGTCGTACCATCGAAGGTGATTCCAGTAATACAATCACCAAAGACGGTAATGTGAACGTCCCAGGAGTTGCGACAGTCGAAATGGATGTTACTTCGGTTTTGGCGGAAGGAGACACCTTGCAAGACGAATTAGAGAAGGCTGTAATCGATGGAAGTCTATACGAAATTTGGGAAATCACTAAAACGGAGACGACTGACGAGGACCTGACGAAAGCGGCCGAAACAAAAAAATATCCAGCGACATATTACCAAGGATACATTACTTCGACTGAATCGACATTCGGTGCTGAAGATTTAACAGAATTATCTATTGGATTAGCAATCAATGGTACTGGAGCAAAAGGAATGGCTACCGTTACTGATGAACAATCACAAGTTATTCAATACTCATTCCGTGATACAGGTAAATATGTTCCTGAAACTGGCGGGGAAGCTAAAACGGAAAAAAAATAAATTAAGGAATGGGGCAGAAATTATCTGCTCCATTTTATTTAGGAGGAATACACATGGAATTAAAAATCAATGGACAAGACACTGAGATTGTTTTCGGGTTAGCGTTTAATCGTGAGATAGACATGATTTACAGAATTGAGGGACAAGGTTTAACTTTTGGGGCTGGACTAGATACGTTATTACCTCAATTGTATTCTGAAAGTGCTACAGCACTTCAAGAAGTAATTTATCACGGAACAGCACACATCAAAAAAGGACGTCCTAGTGGCCATCAGGTCGATAAATTCATCGAAGAATCAGAGAATATGGATGAACTATTCAAGCAAGTTTTAACAGAGCTAGGAGAATCTAATGTAGCAAAAAAGAAACTAGCGATGTGGAAGAAACAACTTCAAATAAACGATTAACACATGACGAAATTGTTTTAAATATTATCAGATACTTAAACATTCTTGATTTCGACAGAATCAACAGAATGACTGTATGGGAATATTCAATCCTCATGGAAGGCAAGAAACTACAGAAAATGGACGAAATGGAAAATCTCCATCTATTAGCCTATAAGATTCAAGTGGCTAAAAACACTAAAAAGCAAGGGGATAAATTAGTTCCAGCTTATCCTACATTTTACGACTTTTATGATAAGAAGCTAATAGAAACTGGCGTATCTAGTAAATCTTTAGATGTTGATGAATCTGAAATAGAAATGTACAAGCTCCTATCTAAAATGTGAGGAAGGAGGTAAATAATGTCTCAATCATACAGTATACAAGCTGTTTTATCTGCGGTAGATAAAGATTTCACTAGTAAAATGAACAACGCTGTTGGTACAACAGACAAACTAGACGATGGAATGAAAAAAACAAACACTAGCATCTTGGATATTGCCAAAGGTGTTGGTGTTTTTAAATTGGTAGATATTGGTGTATCTGCTATCACCAATTCTTTAGGTGGTGCCATAAAAAGATTTGACACGCTGAATCAATATCCAACTGTTCTACAATCCTTGGGAGCAAGCGCAGAAGAAGCAGATAGTGGGATGCAGATTCTTTCAGATGGCATAGATGGCTTACCATCGACTTTAGATGAAGTAACAGGAACAGCTCAACAAATGTTTTTGGTTTTTCGTGATGCGGACAAGGCTTCTGAAAGTACAATCGCATTGAATAATGCGTTACTGGCTAGCGGATCTAGTGGAGATAAGGCAGCTCGAGGAACAGAGCAATACTTAAAAATGTTGCGTTCAGGGAAAGTTGACATGGATGTTTGGGGTACACTCCAGGACACTATGGGAATTGGACTAGATAAGACAGCTAAATCTATGCTCGGAGCTGGAGCTTCTACTCAGGACCTTTATAAAGCATTACAAAGTGGAGAAATAAGTGTTACTCAATTTAACGATGAAATAATTAAATTGAATGGTGGTGTTGGCGGATTTGCTGAGCTGGCTAGAGCTAACTCAAAAGGTATTGGAACATCTTTTAAAAACATGGGAAATGCTGTTACAAAAGGTGTAGCTAATGTTATCAAAGCGCTCGATCAATTTGTAAAAGATGCTGGTATTAACGCAGACGGTATTATGGGTATTTTTGACAAAATGAAAGAGGGTATAAATACCTCGTTTAAATTCGTTATTAGCTCGATTGAAGTTGTAACTCCCTATTTTGCGCAATTTATTAAAGTAATAGGTAGTTTAAAACCTTTGTTACCACCACTGACAGTAGCAATAACTGGCGTAGGAACGGCTATCGGTACGATGAAAGTGATCAACACTATTACACCGATGATAACAAAAATGAGCGAATCCGTAAAAATTGCTTCGAATGTATTTCAAACGTACACCGTTGCAACAAAAGCAGGGATGGCATCGACTAAAGCATACCAAGCTGCAACAGTCGGTGGTAACTTAGCGATAAAAACTAGCACAGTATTATTCGGGGCTCTTACAGGTAAAATAAGTCTTGCTACTGGGGCTCAAATGTTGGCAACTAAAGCAACCATCGGTTTCAAAGCGGCTGCTAGCGGATTGTACGCCGCATTAGGACCAGTTGGAATTGCAATGGGAATTGTTGCTGCTGCAGGAGCTGCACTAGTCTGGATGAATAACGAAAATACTAAAGCATCAAAAGAATTAAAGCAAGCGCAAGTTGACATGAAAGAATCTTTAGAAGAGTCCGTTACATCTTACGACAAAGGCATAGAGAAAACCAAAGCCCAAAGCGAAATGAATCGTCAGTTGAAAGACGAAGTTGTAGATTTAGCTGTACAAGAAAACAAATCTGCTGAAACAAAAGAACTTTTGAAAACGAAAGTTGACGAATTAAACAGCAAGGTTCAAGGGCTTGGCTTAGCCTACAATGAAGAAGCTGACGGCATTACAATGAGCAATGAACAACTGGAAAAGCGTCTTGAACTGCAAGAAAAACAAGAAATGGGTAATGCTGCGGAAGAACGTTTGATAGAGTTACAGCAAAAAAGAGTTGAAGCTACAGAAAACTTGAAAAAAGCTGAGGAAGCGAAACAGGAAGTAGATAATAAGTTCATCACTTGGGGCAATGAAATTAAAAACACGGAAGAAGCTTTGACTACTGCCAAAGAGAACCGGAATAATATTGAAGAGCAAATTGCACAAGCGACTATCACAAGAGACAATGGACTGAAGGCAAGCGCTGAAGAATTAAGCTATGTGCAAGCTCAAATGGTTGAACAACAAAAGGTGAGTTATACCGACCTAACAGAATCTCAAAAGACTGCATTTGATGCGATGCAAACACAATATGATGCATTGAGGGAGAAGACTACTAGTGCATTTGATGCCATTGAGCAAAAGCAAGCTATAAGCTTAGAGCAGATGATAGAAAACTTGAATAAAAATGCCGAAGCTGTGCAACAGTGGTCGTCCAACGTTGCAATTTTAGCTGAACGAGGTGTTGATCAAGGGTTGATTGCTCAATTGGAGAAAATGGGTCCTGCAGGAGCTCAACAGGCAGCAGAGTTGGTTAATCGTAGTGATGAGGAATTAAAAACACTTAGCGATACTTATTCTAATAGTGTCAAAGCTGCTAATGATGCGATGGTAAGAACTGCTGGAGAAGGATCGCAACCCTTTGTAGATGAGATGAGTAAAACAGTTGATAAAGCATCAATTGGAGCTAAACAAAAGTTTGAAACAAGTGATTTATTCACATTAGGTGGAAGGATTACAGGAACTCTAAAAGATGACATTGAAAAAAATTCTACCCAAGTCGAGGAAGCTTCGAAAGGCCTAGTTAATAAAGCTGTAAGCCCATTAAAAGACTTGCAACCAAAACTTTATCAATCTGGAAAAGAAGCCCCTAATGGGTTAGCACAAGGAATAAGCGAAAATACTGATGTTGCCGGCAAAGCTTCCGAGAAGATGGGGAACACAGTAGATGAGCAATTAAGAAGTTCGCTTGGAATCCATTCCCCTTCACGGGTGATGGCAGATAACGGAAAATTTATTACAACAGGTTTAGCACAGGGGATTGAAAACGGTCAAAATGAGCCAATTCGCAATATTAGGACTATTGCGGATCGCCTTAAAAATGAATTAAACGGATTGCCTAATGAAATGAATACGATTGGTAATTATGCGATGGCAGGCTTTGCAGATGGAATAAATCAAGGTGGAGAACAGGCAATAGAGAATGCAAATAGAATTGCAAATGATGTTGCAAACACAATGAGATCAGCATTAGATATCCATTCCCCTTCTCGAGTAATGATGAAAATCGGAGGTTTTGTTGGAGAAGGTTTAGCTATTGGAATGGAAAAGAGCGCTAAGTTAGTAGGAAAAGCAAGTATCTTACTTTCGGATGCATCTATGAATATATCATCTGGAGCTATCGGACAACAAACTAGCCAACTTACCGGAGAAAGTAGTCAGAGTTTAAATATAACAGTCGAATCGATTTTAGATGGAAAAATTTTAGCAAGAGAAACTGCATATTTTATGGCAGCAGAATTACAGGGTATTAGCAATAAAAAGAACGCAGCGTTAGGGAGGAGGATTTGATGTATAACTTTGTTGATACTATCGAAATCCCTAATATAAATGATATTCCAAAGGAAGCGATGAATTTTAATGGGAAATTTTTAGAAGAGATAATCCCTGGTTATCGCACATTATCAGTTTCTGGGCGAGAGCTCGCTACTACAGAAATCCAAAGCTATCAGCTAGGAATAAGAGACGGGAAAAGACAGGTTTACTCTCGCATACCAGAGAGAGAGCTTACAATTAAATATGCTCTGATTGCTAATACTGAATCTGACTTTCGTGACTTATTCAATCGACTGAACATCACATTATTTAGTGAAAAAGATGTTGAAATTTGGTTTAACGATGAACCTGAAATGTTATGGAGTGGTAGTAAATCTAAAGTATCAAGTGTACCAGATGGTACTAATAAAATCATAAGCACGTTTTCTATCACTCTTAATGACCCGTATAAATATACTAGGTCAGATGCAACAAGTGTCACATGGGGCTCTGAAACCATCACGTTTAAAGCTAACTATTTAATGGGGAACACTGGGTCTGGTGCTGTCGACATGCCTATTGTTATTGAAGGCGGGGCTTATTGGGGATCAACTATGATAACATTCCAAAATAGTTCTTATCTGATGGGGGATGACGGAACAGAATCTAAACCTATTGAAATTTATCCAACGGTTGAGGGACTAAAAGTTAAACCCGAAATACTATTAAAAGGTACTGGACGTGACGTGTGGATCAAAACTCGCAACGACACCATAAATTTAGGTGATTTCGATGATGCTGATATTTTTATTGATACGAAAAAATTTAATATTACAAAAAATGGTAACCCGATGATTAGACCAATGAATGATTTTTATATTTACCCGAACGAACCTTTGTTTGTCCAAGCGAAGGATAGTGACTTTACTCTTACTATAAGGTATTCAAATAGATTTTTATAAGGAGGTTATCACCTTGCTAATGTCAATGGACTTAAATCGGGAGTACACAGCTATTTTAGATAATGCTTACAATGTCAGCTACGAAAAAATTGAAAATCAGATAGGTAATATTGAATTCACGATGCCATTAGATGATCCAAAGAATGATTCGTTGCAAGAATTATTATGGGTAGAACTAACCGATAATGAAGATGAATACATTGGTCTATATCGAGTGATGCCGTCAACAATTCAAAAAGATGCCAGTAACAATAAAATAATCTATACTGCAACTCACGCCCTAGGGACACTACTCGACAGTGTCCTTTTTGGCTACCATGAATTAGTGAATCGCAAAACTGTTGATGTGATTAATTATGTTTTAGGGAAGCAAACAACAAAGCATTGGGTGCTGAAGAATTGTGAGTTTACACGGTATTTCAGCTATGCGTGGGAGAATGAAAATGGATTAGCGGATGCTTTGTTTTCTATTCCTGCTGCATTTGACGAAGACTATGTTTGGGAATGGGACACACAAGTTTATCCATTTGAACTATCACTTGTTAGACCACAAACAGAAGTAGTTGCTCGAATTCAAGAAGGGTACAATATGCAAGGTTTTGAGATCGAAAAAGATCCGAATAATCTTGTCAACCGGGTTTATCCTTTAGGATCGGGCGAAGGAATTAACCAGATAAATATAAAATCAGTCAATAATGGTATTTCATATGTTGAAGACAAGGATTCCATAGAAAAATATGGCTTAGTCGAATATGTTTGGGTGGACCAACGATTTACTATTCCACAGGCTTTGAAAGATAATGCTCTCAACATGTTGGAAAAATGGTCGATTCCTAAAGTCAGTTGGTCCGTAAACGCTGCTGACTTAACAAAACTAACAGATGACCCACTAATCGTAGACAAACTCCGTAAGGGTGGAGTTACAATGATTAATACAAATGATTTTGGCTCCGTTAACTTAAGAATTAAGAAAGAAGCTAAAAGTGATGTGTTCGGCGCCCCGCAAAATTTGCAATTAGATTTGGGCAATCTTAAAGATGATATCACGACTACGATGTCGGATTTAGGGCGTAAACAACAGATCAATGAGACATACTCACAAGGTGCTACAAACATTTTAAATTATAGCTATCAAGATAATTGCGAGTCAGCATATCCAGCGATTATAGAGTTTTACTTGGATGACGATGTATTTCATGTGAACACGGTTGAATTGACGTTTAAAACGAAAAGATATCGAGGATACACTAAAGCAGTCAAAGGCGGAGGGGCAAGAGTACAGTCTACTTCTGCTGGTGGTGCTAGCACTCAAACGAGTACTGCTGGTGGCGGGAGCATAGCCACAAGTGGAGCTGGTGGCGGTAGCGTGGCGACTAGCTCTGTAAATGGCCAGAGCACTCAGACAAGCAGCGCTGGAGGTAACCATAGGCATTTGATGTTCGCAAGAAGTTCCACGGCTGGACCAATCTCAGAAAATACATTGAGGTATGAGGCAGCAAGAGGTCAAATAGTAGAATTCAGGGGTATCAACGGTAATTTGTATACAAGAGAAGAGAGCGGTAATCATTCCCATAACGTAACTACTCCAGCCCACTCGCATAACGTAAGTATTCCAGCACATACTCACAATGTAAGCATTCCAAGCCATACTCACAATGTAACTATTCCAGCACATACGCATCAAGTCACGTTACCAGACCATACACATCCTCTCGAATGGGGGATATACGAAGCTCCGAATAGTGCAAGCAGTGTTGATATCATTGTAGATGGGAAAACACTTACGCAACATGAGACAAGCCAACAACGACTTAATTTAGTGGACCATCTACGAAAAACAACCTCTGGGAAAATATCCAGAGGTAATCATACAATACAGATTAAACCAAACAGACTTGCGAGAATCGAAGCGCAAGTTATTTGTCGTGTATTTATTCAATCACAACTAGGAGGTCAATTTTAATGAAAGCTTTAGTAGTTACTTTGAAGAATGGTGTTCATGTACAGATGTATTTTGAAAAAGAATCAGAAGCAAAGGAAGTCCGGAACAAAATATTTAAAAGTAAAAGCGAGTTTTGTGAAATGATCGATACTGCAACTGTAAGAGTGAGTGAGGTTGCTCTGATCGAAATCGTTAATGCTGAATTGGAGGGAATAGAATGAAAATTAAAGTGAAAAAAATAGATGGAGAAGCATTTACTGCAGAAACAAATAAAACTTTAGATGAGATTTTTGAAGAACTGTCTAACACTTCGGAAAATAGCTTTATCTTACTTGGGGAACACATCGAACAAAAAATGACAATCCAATCAATTGAAAAAGAATAGAGGTGATTTAAATGGCAGTTGAACAAATCAAAGAAACAGACACACTAAACCAAGGACGCGTAAAAATTAATGCTGTTTTAGATCAATCAAACGCATCATCAGAAAAGGTAGATGCTTACAAGACTGAACTGACAGAAGGTGTAAAACAAGCAAAAGAGATAGCTGAGAATGCTGGTAATCAAGCTAAGGAAATAGCCGAAGAAGCTGGAGAAAACGCCAATAAAAAAGCGGACCAAGCAATTGCTGATTCAAAAACAGCCGTTGATACGTCAAATCGGGCAATTGGTACTGCCAATCAAAACAAACAAGATTTCGATGCGCTAAGAAATGAATTTGAGGACGTAGTTGCTGAATCTGGGGATAGCACTCCAGAAATTGTACAGGCAAGAACTGACACACAAGGAATCAAACAAACCACGTTACAAGCTCGATTAATCAAAGATTTTGGGGATCGATTGACTTCAGCTGATGCCGTACAAATGTTTAGCGGTCCAATAAATACTTCTAAAACTATGGATTTTTCTGGTAAAACTACTGGCAATAAATCTAGCAATCCCCATGTTGCTTACGCAGATAACTCTTCAACGAGTTTAAAAACACCTACTGCTAGTTGGACAGAAATGAATCAGGAAGAATACAACAAAGTAGCTGGTCGTGATGATACGGGTGTTTCTACTGAATCGATGAGAAATGGTATTGTTCCGCAACAGAGATACGAGTTTGACATATTAGAAACGGTTAAGCAATTGGCACCAAATATATTTGATGGTTTAGACATTGGCGAATCAGTTAAATTCGTGAAAGATAATTTTATCTCCTTTAGCTTAAATACAAGAAGCAAAGCCAGCTCCTCTGGTAACAAAGTTTTAAAAGTAGCTACCTATTTAGAATCAGCCAATACCTATACTACACAAATCCAACAAAACGCAGCTGATTATACTGATTTTAAGATTGACATCAATGATAGTAACTTTATCAGTAGTGATGGGAAATTGAATGTCCTGGTTTACACAGATAGTGCCAATGGTGTTACTGCATCTTTAGTTGATACGGATTATATAGGTACACAATTAACGATTTCTTTGAATCCTTTGACTGTGCTAGAAACGTCTGGATTCGTGAAAAAAAGTTATGTTGAATCAGAGGTATCGAATCTGGCTACTAAAACCGAATTAGATGAACATACAGAAAACGATGATAATCCGCATAATGTGTCAAAATCTCAAATAGGATTAGGCCTGGTTGAAAATTACAGTGTAGCTACACAAGAAGAAGCTGAAATTGGGGAAGTATCCAACAAATATATGACGCCAGTTCGCGTTTTCCAAGCAATTTCAGAGTGGATTAAAGGAAAATTTGTTGGAAAAGTAGGAGATGAAGATGTTGGCGGTGTTAAAAACTTTACTAGCATTCCTCAAATTAACAATATTCCAATTGCAGTCGATAGAGGGGTAGCCTATAAAGAAATAACACTCAATACGTCAACAAATGCAAATATAAAAAGTGGCTTTATTAGACTTTGGCGTGTAGGTAACCTAGTAAATGTCGGTGTCTATCTAAGTTTATCTGGTCCAGTCAGATGGGCAAACCTTGCACCTTTCCCAAAAGGGTTTGTTCCGCAAAGTCCCGGAAGTTTTGGTGTTCCGTTAGGATCGAATGGCGGAGAACAACTTGCAGCTACACTTTATGGCGGATCTGGGAACTTCAGACTTTTAACTGCCGGTTCGTTACCTTCTTCTGGATATGATTTTCAAGGTACGGGAATTTATTACACAGAATCAGACTTTCCCAGTTAAGCCTCTGGATGTACCAGAGGTCTTTTATAAGTCTGCACTGGATGAATTAAAAAATAAAATTAATCCCAATTTAATTTCCATCGGTTATCAGACGGACAATCACTATGATTTGTGGTATTGGGTGCAACATGTGGCAGACGGAATATCTAAGGTAAATAATTTAGCCTATTTACAAGATTCTGTCGATGTCATAATCGCCGGAGGGGACAATGTACAAAGTGGGAGAATTGGAAAAGAACTAAACGTGACTATCATGAATCAATGGTTGTCTTTCTTTTTCGCTGGCAATCAAGCTGACCGCTTTGCATTAAGAGGGAATCACGATGATGGCTCGCAAAAACCTAGTGATTTTAACAAAGTAAAACCAGCTTTAAGTGATGTTATCACTGCGGATGATTTTAAATCCATGTATAGAACAAAAGCATGTAATTACGGTGAAGTGAGAGATGGAGATAGTCTATATGGCTACAAAGATTATACAAAACACAAAATCAGAATTATATTTTTAGACTCGATTGATAATCCAACAATAGTTGATTCTACAGGCAAACTGAAATATTACGGTATGGGCACCATGGGATTTAGAGAAAGGCAGCTAAAATGGATAGCACAAGAAGCGCTAGGTAATTGCCCAGATGATTATCATGTAGTGATGCTTAGTCACGTCCCAATTGATGGTTCTCAAAATGAGGCGAACTCAATAAATCATAAGAGTTTGATAAAAATAATTAAAGCGTTTAATGATCGAACATCAGTAAAACTTGTAAGTGATAGTACTAGTGTTTACCAAGAAGATTTCGGCGTAAATTTTGCGGTAGACTTTTCGAATCGCAAAACGAGTAATTTTGTAGGATACATTGCCGGACACAATCATACAGAAAAAATGACTTTAGTTGAGGGGTTTAATGTAATCATTTGTCGCCAAGCTGTTTTCGAAGATTGGCAACCAGAAACGTCATTGGGCACAGCCAAAGAAGATGCTTTACAAGTGATACAGATTGATACAAATAATCGAAAAATTATTATTTTAGGATGCGGAAGAGCGACAAACAGAGAATTTAGTTACTAAGAGAGTAGGTGGACAAATGAATGATGTGAAACTCGAAGAATTACAGGACATTTTCGATGATCGCTATATAAAAAAAGAAGATTTAGAAAAGCAGGTAAATGAAGTTGCCAGTAAAAAGTACGCAAGTAAACAAGATTTATTAGAAGCAATTGGAAAAATTGAAGCAATGCAAGTTGAACAGACAAGGAACACTGAAATGCTAAACAAAATCTATGAGATTGTTATCTCGATACAAGAAGACCAAAGCCAACAAAAAGCAAAGCTTGCTCTTTTAGCAACGGACGTAGAGATTGCAAAGAAGGTTTTGTTTAGACAAGTTTGGGAATCGTTACCTCGCATTGTGAGGGTCTTTGTGATATCGATTAGCATATTTCTACTGTTGATTATCTTTTCGGCGCTGATAGGCGAGACTGCTAATCAATTTATGCAAACGAACGGTTTGTATGTGGCGGTAGCTACTGCAACAATAAGTTATCTATTTTCTAGAAAGGAGTGAACAATATGAGCTATTGCCAATGGTGGAATCCCTGGTGTAAAGGGAAACGAGCAGTAAAAAATGTTTTAAACGATCAAGTATTAAGAATTCTGGAAGAACAGAAAAAAGAAGAACAGAAAAAAGAAGAACAGAATATCAAAAAAACGAAAGAGGAAGCTTAGCGGCTTTCTCTTTTTTAGGAGGAAAAAGAATGGACAGTATATTAGCATCAGCTACAACAATTGTTGCGTTTGTATTAGCGGCGACGCAACTAGTAAAGAAGTACACGGGAACTGATAATAAGTGGTTACCATTAATCAATTTGGGCTTAGGAGTAGCACTTGGCATTGGCTGGAGCCTTTCGTATGACCCAGAAAATTTAATTAACTTTATTTGGGGCGGCGCTATAGCTGGTTTGGCAGCAGGTGGGTTTTATGATTTAGGAGCAAGCAATTTAAAGAAGGGCAGTGAAGAGGATGGAGATTAAACGCCAGATTAGGTCTACTCCACAAGTAGGCTATGCACCTTACAGGCAAATCCATCCCCACAGCACTGGAAATCCTAACTCCACCGCACAGAATGAAGCGGACTTTATGAGCCGAAAAGATTTGAATAGCGGGTTCTACACTCACGTAGTTGGGAATGGACAAGTCATCCAAACAGCTGAAGTAGGATGTGGGGCTTATGATGTTGGTGGTGGGTGGAATTACGAAACGTATGCTGCAGTTGAGTTAATCCAAAGTCATGCCACGAGAGCAGAATTTGAACGAGATTATCGTTTATATGTGGAGTTGCTTCGACAATTAGCTAAAGAAGCAGGCATACCACTAACTTTAGATACCAAGGATTTAACGGGAATTAAAACTCACATGTTTTGCACTTACAATCAGCCGAATAATGGAAGTGACCACATTGACCCGTACCCTTATTTAAACCGGTGGGGAGTTACTGTCAATCAGTTTGAAAGTGATTTAGCGAATGGATTCAGCAGCGATTCAGCGGATAGCAATAGACCAACACAAAAATTAGAAGAGGATGATATTATGTATATTTATGAAGTGACACGCAGACAAGGAAATACGGAAATTTGGTTTATGAACGGAGCAACAAGATGGTACTTACCAACAGATGAAGCAGTAGCGACTGCAGAAGCACAATTGAAAAAATATGGTCGTTCTACCGCTCGTATGCGCTTTAACTATGATAATTTCCAATTGAAACAGTTAGAGAAAGCTTCAAAAGAAGTTAAATAATTCTTTTTCTTTGCAAAATATGACAAGAGTTTATATACTTATCTTACCCTAATAACGAGACTTTTTTATAATCTCCCTTTTCCCATCTCTTTTGAGTTGGGATTTTTTTGTTTATATGGGAGTAATTTGGGAGAGTTATGAATGGTAGCTGAACGGGCACATCGAACGGTAACTGCTAAAATAAATTATAAGTTTAAAGGGTATCGTTTGCTAAATTTAAAAAATGAATTGATAATAATTGATATACAATGTAAACTAATGATATAGATAACATTATTGTTATAAAGGAGGGATACTATGTGGAATGCTAATAAAGTCGCTAATTGGTTTCTTGTAAGGCATTCATCTGAAATGCAACGAGATGAAGCTGTCGACGAGAATTTGACTCAAATGAAATTACACAAGCTCATGTATTATGCGCAAGGAGTGAATTTAGCTGTTTTCTCTAATAGATTATTTGATGAAGATCTTTTAGCTTGGAAACATGGTCCTGTCGTCAGAAGTGTATACGATCGTTTTCAAGGTTTGAAGGAATTAGATGTAACTGTAGATGATGAGCAACTAGAAAATTATGAAGAAATCGCAAATGATAGCAATAGTAGAATGGTCTTAGAAGCGGTTTACGAGCAGTATGGTGGTTTTTCTGCTGGACAATTAAGAAATATGACACACAGTGAAAAACCATGGATAGAAGCCCGAGATAGTGGTGAAGATTCACCAATCTTAGATGACGATACTATCGAACAATACTTTAAGGAAAATATTGTAGAAGTCTAGTCATGGCTAAGATAGATTTTAAAAAAAAGGTAGAACAATACGAAAATAAAGTAACTAATATTGTCCTAAGAAAAGCTGAAGAACCTATATTTATAACTTTTAACTTTAGTTTTCTTACTGATAATTCTTCTTATAATTTACATTGCGATTCGTGCACTCATGATCATAGGCATCACTTGATTGAACGGTTATTGAATTTATCGAATAAAGATTTAGTATCATTAACCGCTAAGACGAATAAAAACTGGGGACTAGAGAAGTTAAAAAAAGACGACTTCGGACGTAACGATAAAATAAAAAACTTGAAGATTTCCTCTAAGTTTGAATCTTCAAAAAGAAGCGATTTAGCAGGCGATGGGTATTGGATATTTAGGCTTTGTCCCAATAATAATCCGTTTGAAAGTAGAATAATAGGTAAGATGATTGATGACATTTTTTATGTCATGTTCATTGATTACAATCACGAACTATATGCTAAGCGTAAGTAATACCGCCCCTAATTAGTCAACATTTTTGACAACACCATCCAACCACTATAGAATAAAAAAGAACGTGCCTACCAACACGTTCAGCATAATCATCGTGCCGCCTCTACATGGGGCGGTTTTCGTACCTTTAGCTCAGTTGGTCAGAGCAGACGGCTCATAACCGTCCGGTCGCAGGTTCGAGTCCTGCAAGGTACATAAAAGTAAGCGTGTATATTCTTTGCACAGACGAACTTATTAGTATATACTAATATTATTCTAATAAAGTAGTGTTAAGAATACTCCTTGCAAAATGCCGTCCATACTATCGGGCGGTATTTTATTTTTGATGAAAAACTGCTAATAAGTTGTACTATTAGTAGGTATTATATGCGTGTCCACTGTGCAAGAGTAATTCAGTATTCCGTCTCTAACGAGGCGTTTTTTTGTGCAAAGAAAAAGCCCTAACGATTGCGGGGGCTTGATTTATTATATTATTCTTATATCGACATCGTTTGTAGCAAAACTTTTGTAAAACTTAATTAATTCCGATTTAGAAAGTGCGTTTTTTAATTTTTTGCTAGGGACAGCTATATTTAAAGTAATGCTTTTGATATTATTATTAGTACAAAACTCTACCAACTTAGACATATAAAATGTTGCAATCCCATTTTTTCTCAATTCTTGATTAGTACCAATATGCTGTAGATAAAGAGTTGAATTGCCATTATCGTTATCAGGGAAAGCTCTGGACGAATGTTTCCGGATATAGAAATCCATTGTAAAAATAGATTCGTGACTATTTTGGTCATATAGGAAAAATTTCACACTATCTTTATCGGGTTTGATATGGCACCCTATACCTATTAACGACCTATCACCAAGACTGTCAGAAAAACAAAATTTAATATCTCTATCTTTTAAAATGCTAGGCACACCAAAGTTAGTTATCGCTTCTTTTGTAATCAAAAAAACACATCCCTTCTCTATATATTATAAACTATTTTGTACTAAAAGAGCAATCCTATCCTCAATATCTATACTCAACACCAGTAACCTATACAACTCTGCAGCATCCATCAAACTATCAAACTCCCATCGAGCCGCACCATCATCGCTAACCAATCCTACTACATTACCATCTAATATAATTATCTGATCCATATAAAAACCCCCTTACGATAATATACGCAAGGAGGGGAAAGAATTATTTTAATCTCGCCAATCTAATAGAGTCCAACCTTTGTATGACTTTACTGGACGCTTTCTTTTACCTTGTTCTGATGCCTTTATTTTAACGATACCATCAAAAGCTTGTCTTACAGAGCTACCATCGAACAACTCAAGGTTTTGGCGTATAAAGTCTTTAAGATTGATTGTTTCGTAGATTTTACCTATTGGTGATTTTATTTTCCAGTATTTTGCGTTCGGATGTTTATCTCCTTGATGTTCAGCAAAATACTTTTCTTTTTCTAGCAACCACTTTTCATTTGTTTTGTCATAAGTGCCAGTGAGTTGTAGCTGTTGCCGATGTTCTTTACCACAAGAATGAGAGCAGCAAACTTTTTCACTACTAGGCGGCTCCGCAAATGATTTACCGCATACAACACATTGTTTAATATTCTGTTTAGAATCTGCGTAACATTTTCTAGAGCAAAATTTGCTCCCTTTACGCTTAACTTCTTTTCCGCAAAATTCGCATTTAGAGGTCATTATATCTGTTTCTCCTTTTTGTTTCACGCTTAAAATCTATAGTAAAAGGTTGTTAACGCTATCCAAAACAAGTTTTACCAATATCACGAAATATAAAAAACAGGCTATCCAAAATCTTTCTTTGTAAAATTTGGATTTTGTTATAAAAAGAGATAACAACAGAATGATGAAAGCTAAAATTATTATGTGCTTACCCGAAATTACAATGTCATTCATGTTTGTTGCTCTCCGCTGATTTATCTAAAAAGTCATTCATGAAAAATGTGTAAGCAATAAGCATCTTGTTATAATCAGTGATTTTTCTTTTTTCAGTATCCCAATCCTCTAAAGTCCTAACCGGGATATTGTATACTCGAGAAAATGCTGCCCGGCTGATTTTTCGTGACTCTCTAATTTCTTTTAGTGATGTTGTAGCCAACTCGTAGATAGATGTCAAGATGTTTCCGAGCTGTTCACTTGGGTAGTTATCCATCCATTCTTGCCATCCGCGTTCCGCGATGTACATTTCCACATTGCTATACTCTTGAGCCTCCGCATAAAGTGTTGCAAACAAATCGTATTTCATATTATTACCTCTTTCTGGTTTAAGTAAGAGAGGGAAGGAGATTCCCTCCAAATTATTTTATGATATAAGCAACCGTTCCGTCTTCGATGACTAGTTCATCATCATCTAATACATAATCATCGATACTATCAGACCAACTTTTGCCATTGCCTACCACAATGTAACAATGCTTGTGGTAACCAATCCATTCTTCAACGTGCTCGATAATGCTTGAGTTATAAGTGCTAACTCCTGGGAACTCAGCCATTTCGTTATACTCTTCAGTTCCGTATTCCGGAAATGCTCTTTCGTCCTCTCTGTCATGATTATGCTTGCTATCAGAGATAACATCTCCGACTTTATATTCTTTTTCCTCGAAACGGATACCAGCAGCTGAGTGATCCCACTCAAAGTCTTCCATAAGTTCTTTTAATTCGTCTATTGTTAAGTTCATTTTGATAATCTCCTTTTTCTCTCTTACTTGACTACATACATATAATACCACGCTTCGCGTGGTATGTAAAGTGTTTTGCGTAAAATAATTAAAACTTTTTGAAAATAAAAATCCCTACTATTAAAGTAGGGATCAAGCTATACTTGCCATAGGTTTTAAAACAAACTCACGAACGAAGCTATCAGGGTTTTTGACTGCAAATTTCTCGATCACGAATTGTTTACGATTATTATAGTGCCCAAAGGTAGCAAGTTCGAATTTTCCATCCTCAAGAAATAGGATTAGATTAGCGAGCTCCTTTCTGCCAACTAGACAATTGATATCAGCGGAAGGGGTATGCAGTGTAAAACGCACTAGCATATCGGGAAACGACTTTATAACCCTAATTTTATCAACGATGCCTACATAGCTACTCTTTTGCATAATATTCGCCCTCCTCGGTGTTTAAGTAAAATATAAACTTTTCCAATCCAACTTCATTTATCAATCGTTGACCGCTACCCCATAAGAAGTGTTGGAACTCTTCATACGATAATAATCCAGCCTCATAGTCATCGATTAAGTTCATATGCTGTTCCATTTCCTAAAATCAAACAACTCTACGTTGCGAATCTCATCATAATGTACTTTTGTGTCATTGATGATATAACCTAACTCATCAAATCCTTCGATAAAACCTATAGTATCATCAAAATATTTACCTTCGGTATCTTTAATTTCAAGTTGGACAGTCACTTGCCGATCATTTTTAAAAGCAAATTCGCATATTTGTCCAATTTCTCCCTCGGTCATTTTTCTTCTTTGCGGGACTACTTTGCGTAGACGTTTATTTTCTCGCGATACGCTTGCCGTATGTTCGGCCAAAAAGAAACCTTGCCATTTTTTCATCCCTCTATCTTCGTATTCTCGGAAATAAGGATCTGATAAATCAATATGATCTGTCATGATAAACACCATCCTTTTAATGTATGACTATTATACGAATATATGTTCTGTTTGTCCAGAAAGAGATACTTAACTGATTGTCGGAAATTCTCTTGTGCCAAAATTTGTGCCAAAATATTATAAAAAGGGATCTGTTTGGATATACACAAAATAAGTATAGACAAAGAGTATCTATCTATTTACAACTATATAATAGGTAGTATTAGTTAGTCGAGAACGTAAAAAACACCTTTCAAACGTTGATTTGATAGGTGTTTTTTTGTTTTCACACTATTAGTACAGAAGTTGTTTCACTAGATACGGAAAAACTACCAAAAATTTAAAAATGTTTTTAAATGACTATTGTAATTTAACTAGTATATATTATATAATTATGATGTTACAAAGAAAGGATTGTGAGAAAATGAAAAAGGTTAGTTTAGTATTATTAGGTTTATCATTGCTTTTTGTTGGTGGAGCAACAAGTGCAAGTGCAAATGCAGATGAAGGAGAAATCACAGCTGTACCCTATGGGGAATTAAAAAGTGTGGACAATTTGCAAAATGATGATTTAGAGTCAGAAGAGACAATTACACAAAATGAACGTGCTGTTGCAATAGCTCCGACTGTTACTTATCGTACGCATATTCAAAATATTGGGTGGCAAGGTTGGAAGAAAAATGCTCAAGTGGCAGGAACATCTGGTCAAGCAAAAAGATTAGAAGCAATTGAATTGAAAGTAAAGGATTCACCTTACAGTGGTGATATTCAATACAGTACACACATTCAAAATATTGGATGGCAGGGCTGGAAAAAGAACGGTCAAGTATCTGGAACTTCTGGTCAAGCTAAACGTTTAGAAGCAATTAGAATCAAGTTAACAGGGGAATTAGGAAGAAGATATGATGTCTTTTATCGTGTCCATGCACAAAACTTCGGTTGGATGGGATGGGAAAAAGGTGGAATTCCTGCTGGAACATCAAAATTTGCTTATCGTTTAGAAGCAATCGAAGTAAAACTTGTGCCAAAGAAAAATTATTTTACAATAAACAAATCGGCTAAAACTTCATATAGAGATAACACAAAAGTTGCTGGTGAATTAGATGCTAAAAAATTAAAAGTTCCAAATAAATATTTAGATAATGGTCTAAAACTATTCAAAAATTCTAAATCGGTCATAAACTTTGCAGAAAAAGAATTGAACGATGCTAATCGTAAAACAATTGGTTATCAAACATATCAATTAAGAAGAAATCTTAAAACAATCGGTTATACCGTTGATTTTTATTATCCATATTAACAATTAAAAAGAACGAGCTTGGGACGTAAGTCCCAAGAAACATAAAATAGAAGACCGAAAATCGTAAAAAATGATTTTCAGTCTTCTATTTTTTATGCCCAATCCCCACTACGGAAAATCGGAACTCGTGTGCCATCTTCTCTAATGCCGTCTATATCCATTTGATCTGATCCCACCATGAAATCAACATGAGTATGACAGCGGTTTAAACCTGCTGCTATTAATTCTTCCTCAGTCATTTCAGTTCCGCCTTGTAAGTTAAAAGCATAGGCGGAGCCAAACGCTAAATGATTTGAAGCATTTTCGTCAAATAGAGTATTGTAGAAAATAATACCTGATTGAGAAATAGGGGACGGGTCTGGAACCAACGCTACTTCGCCTAAATGACGTGCGCCTTCGTCTGTTTCAAGTAATTTCGCTAATACATCTTCTCCTTGTTCGGCAGAAAAATCAATGACTTTACCGTCTTTAAATGTAAATTTCATACCAGAGATAGTTGTTCCGGCATAACTTAATGGTTTAGTGCTAGAAACAACACCATCAACATGACGGCTGTCAGGAGCGGTGAAAACTTCTTCTGTTGGCATATTAGCCATAAATTTTTCACCACGAACGTTATCGCTACCGGCACCTTCCCATAAATGATTTTTGGGCAAACCAATCACTAAGTCTGTACCTGGTGCTGTGTAGTGTAATGCTTTAAATTGTTCTTTATTTAACGCGTCTGCTTTTGTAGCTAACTTGTTATCATGGGCTTGCCAAGCGGCAACAGGGTCTGCCTCGTAAACACGAGTAGTTTTAAATATCTGATCCCAGAGTGCATCGACTTGTTGCTCACTGTCTTTCAAGTCTGGGAAGACTTTAGCTGCCCATTCTTTACCTGCGGCGGCAACAACTGTCCAGCTGACTTTATTCGCTTGTGTAGCCTTTCTTAAATTAACTAACGCTTTGCCAGAAGCAGATTGGAAAGCAGCTACACGATCTGGATCTACTCCAGCTAAAGTATCAGGATTAGATGAGACAACACTGATTCGGCTGGCTCCTTTGTTGACCCAGTCATCCGTTTGGTCTATTTTATGTTGAGGAATACTTTCCAAGTACTTTTCGTCTGCATGTAATAAAAATTCACGTTGAATGATATCGTCATTCCATTGAACGATTACTTCACCAGCCCCTAATTTATATGCTTCTTCTGTAATCAATCGAGCCAAAGGTGCTTGATCAACATTAATTTGTAAAACGATACTTTGTCCCTTTTTAACATTTACACCAGTTGCGACAATTAATCTCGCATATTTTTTTAATATCTCATTAAAATTTGGTAATGTCATAGAATAACCTCCTAGTTTTCATTCATGTAACCGTTCATATCATAACACGTAGAGTTCGTGAACTCAAACAAACGAGCAAGTCTAACAGCTTATTTAATTCTGAAAAAAAGCTCTTGAAAGTCCCGTCTAATCAAATTAATAAAATAATATAAATTGAAGTACTAGAATTTTGCAGATTAAACAAATCGTGTTACAATAACTGTAGTATTGATATGGAAGCGTTGTAAAGGATAGGTAGAGGGGATTGAAAGATTATGGCAAGAAAAAAAACAATTACTAAAGATCAGATTTTAAATGCTGCATACGAAGTAGTGGCCACTGAAGGCTTTTCGAAATTCACCGCACGAAACATTGCAACCAAAATGAAATGCTCAACACAACCTATTTATTTAGAATTTAAAAATATGGATGATTTAAAAGAAGAATTATTTGAAAAGATTCACGAATATTTAGCAAAAGAAGTATTTCCTGTCACTCATACAGACAATACTATTGTGGACTTAGCGTTAAATTACATTCACTTTGCTAAAAACGAAAGTAAATTATACCGCGCATTATATTTAGAAGAATATGGTGGTGGAAAAAGAATGCAGGAGTTTTCTTATAGCTATTTTTCTAATGCGGTCAAAAAAGACCCTGACTACGAAAAATTAAATGACACAGAAATCAATTCTCTTCACATGGGAACTTGGATCGTTGCAACGGGAATTGCGGCGTTGATGACTTCGGGGATCATTCGTCCAAGTGATCAACAAATTGAACAGTTGATGAAAGATGCAATCGAGCAGATTTTAGAGCGCGATGAACCGATTGATATCGATAGTTAAGAGCAATTAAACGAAAAGGCTGAAAGCAAACTCATTGACGTTGCTTTCAGCCTTTTCTTGTTTAATTATCGTTATTTCTAATAATCATTTTACAGCTTCTGCTAATTTTTTAGCAAAAGCTTCAAGATTTTGAATATCTTCTTCTTCAGCAGCTAGATCGACTTTTACGCTATCTGCTCCTTTGGTTGCGCCAATTTTTGTGAAAACAGCGTCGAAGTCATCCACTGATTTACAGAACTCATCGTAAAAAGTGTCGCCTGATCCGCAAACACCGTAAGTTTTTCCAGCTAGATTGATTTCTTGTAGTTCTTCGTAGAAATCTACTATTTCGTCTGGTAATTCGCCATCACCATATGTATATGTCGCAACGACACATATATCCGCCTCTTCAAAATCTTCAGGATCAACTTGTGTACATTCATTGATTTCAACTTCAATATTTAAATTTTCAAGAGCTTCAGCAACGATATCTGCGATTTCTTCTGTATTTCCAGTCATGCTTGCATAAACGATTTTAGCTAAGGTCATTAGATTTCCTCCTTCAAATAATACCACCTTGATTATATCAGAAAAACGAAGGCTGTGTAAATTACAAAATGAAGTTTTAAAATGGATAAATTATCTACATTTCAACGTTTTTGATGGTTAGAAGATTAAAAAAGAATGAAATCTATTTTTAACAACTACTTTTCAGTGAAATTTTCATAAATTATGATAAAATACTCTTATATGAAGATTTTTTAGCTTCAAGAGCTAGCCGTTATGCTTTGCTTCGATCTTATCGATTCATAAGAGCTAACACTTTAAAAAATGAAGGTATCGGAAAAGATAAAAAATAATTTTGGTAAAGAGCATTGCATTTATTTTTTCTATTTTCTGTCAATGCTGGCCAAGCTCTTTCAGCTTTTATATTTTAGGAGGACGAAATTGAATGATTACACTAAAATCACCAAGAGAAATTGAAATGATGGATGAGTCTGGAGAATTATTGGCAGACGTTCATCGTCATTTACGCACGTTTATCAAACCAGGAGTTACGAGTTGGGACATTGAAGTGTTCGTTAGAAACTTTATTGAAAGTCATGGCGGCATTGCTGCTCAAATCGGTTTTGAAGACTATAAATATGCAACATGCTGTAGTATCAATGATGAAATCTGTCATGGCTTTCCTCGTAAAAAACCATTAAAAGATGGCGATTTGATCAAAGTAGACATGTGCATTGATTTAAAAGGCGCTATGTCAGATTCCTGCTGGGCTTATGTAGTCGGCAAGTCAACACCAGAATTAGATCACTTAATGGAAGTAACAAGAAAAGCCTTGTATCTAGGGATCGAGCAAGCGCAAGTTGGCAATCGTATCGGTGATATTGGACATGCAATCCAAACGTATGTTGAAAGTGAACATTTATCTGTCGTAAGAGATTTCGTGGGTCACGGTATTGGTCCGACTATTCATGAAAGTCCAGTTATTCCTCATTATGGTGAAGCGGGTAAAGGATTACGTTTAAAAGAAGGAATGGTCATTACGATCGAGCCGATGGTCAACACTGGAACGTGGCGTATGAAAATGGATCCAAATGGCTGGACAGCGTATACTTTAGATGGTGGAATCAGTTGCCAATTTGAACATACACTGGCTATTACGAAAGATGGACCAAAAATTTTAACTTCTCAAGGAGAAGAACTGACTTATTAATCAATTAGAGGAGAATGGTATGAAACTGGTAGACAAAGTAAAGAGGAATGAAAAATTAATGCGTTTCATTGAAACAACACAACATCGCATGATTGATTCAGAGATTGGAAATACGTCGGTCGTTGTGGCTTACTATTTACTTTTGTCCCTGTTTCCTCTATTGATTGCGGTAGGAAACCTCCTGCCGTACTTACATATTGATCCAAACGAAGTGCTACCCTATATCGCTGAAGCAATTCCAAAGGCTATATTTGAGGACTTAAAACCAGCAATCCAATCCTTGCTGACACAACGCTCAGGTGGCTTACTGTCGATTTCTGCTTTAGCCGCTTTATGGAGTGCGAGTCAAAGTATTAATGCACTGCAAACGGCAATGAATAAAGCGTTTGGTGTTGAACAACGCAAAAACTTTATCATTGTTCGTATCATGTCTTTACTTGTGATTCTCTTATTTATGATAGCGATCGTTGGTGTTGTTGGGGTATTGGGCTTAGGGAAAACGATTTTAGATTTACTGCAGCCAATAGTTCATTTTTCAACTGATTTTATTGATACCTTTCAAGCCTTGAAGTGGCCGATCACATCATTGGTCCTATTGGTTATTATGTGTTTGATTTATCGCGTTGTTCCTAATGCAAAATTGACATTTCGTTCGATCATACCAGGGGCTATTTTTGCAACGGCGGGCTGGATGTTATTGTCACAAGCGTTTGGTTTATATATCAAATACTTCAGTTCAAAAATCGCCAGTTATCAAATTATAGGAAGCTTTATTATCTTAATGTTGTGGCTGAATTTTGCAGCCACAATCATCATTCTAGGTGGTATTATCAATGCAGTCGTTAAAGAGTACCTCTCGAATGAAAAAATTCAACACCGCTATGGTTTGATCAATCGACTAGTGGACAAAGCAAAAGAAAAATTAAAGAAGTAGACCGAACGTTTTCGATTCAAATAAACAAGTAGAATTTTTCGTTTTTCTACCCAGTGGAAACACCTGTTCCAACTTGTAAATGTAGAATGATTCGGTATAATATACGATGTACATTAAGAAAGTAGGTTCATCATGTCGATGTTTATTTATGAAATTGTTATCCGTCTATTTCTGACGTTTATCTTATCTTTGATCACGACGCCGATCGTTAAATTATTGGCGTTTAGAATAGGAGCATATGATGCTCCCGGTGAAAGAAGAGTGAATACTAAGAATATGCCAACAGCGGGTGGATTAGGTATTTATTTTGTTTTTTCATTTTCTTGTTTAGTCATGTTTCAGTCTATTATACCAATCAATTATATCTGGCCAATCATTTTGGGAGCTGGTATCGTTGTTGCAACGGGCTTGCTCGACGATATTTATGAATTATCCCCAAAGAAAAAAACACTAGGAATTATACTTGGTGCATTAGTTATCTATTTTGTGGCAGAGATTCGGATCGATGCCGTAACATTACCTTTCCTAGGTCACATAGATTTACGTTGGTTTAGTTTACCATTGACATTGTTTTGGATATTTGCAATTACGAATGCGGTTAATTTAATTGATGGGTTAGATGGACTGGCTTCGGGGGTTTCGATCATTAGCTTAGCAACAATTGGCGTCATCGGTTATTTTTTCCTTCATGCGAAAACAGTATATATCCCAATCGTGATTTTTATTTTAGTCGCGAGTATTGCAGGTTTTTTTCCGTACAATTTTTATCCAGCTAAGATATTTTTAGGTGACACTGGCGCTTTATTTTTGGGCTTTATGATCGCAGTCATGTCTTTGCAAGGATTGAAAAATGCGACGTTTATTACGGTGATCACACCTATGATAATTTTAGGTGTACCCATTACAGATACTGTTTACGCGATTATTCGTCGCTTAATGAATAAGCGACCGATTTCATCAGCAGACAAGATGCACTTACACCATCGTTTACTTTCACTCGGGTTTACCCACAAAGGTGCGGTAATGACGATTTATGGGTTAGCACTGGTGTTCTCTTTTGTAGCGCTATTATTTAGTTATGCAAGTAATGTTGCATCCATTTTGTTGATTGTTTTTAGCGCAATTGGTCTAGAATTATTTATAGAAATGATTGGATTAGTTGGCGAAAATCATCAACCATTGATGTACATTTTACGCATGTTTGGAAATCGTGAATTTCGTCATCAGCAATTAGAAAAAAGACTAGGCAAACATTCTAAAAAAAAGTAATAGCTCCATGACAATAGTTGCTGGATTCATAAGCTGTGTTATAATTTCCTAATTGAGCAAAAAAGAGGGCGGGATAGAACAGTGACAGTTTTGCTCTGTTCTCCTACGAAGTTCGTTAAATAATGAAAAAACCTGTGGGATATGACGTTTTATACAGAATGAAAAACTGCTAATAATTGAGTAGTAAAGCGTTGGTAACAATAGTTCCTTGACTTTGGGTTACGACAGGCTAAGTTAAAAAACGACTGGTTTGATTAATTTGATTTTAAATGAGGTGCAAAAAATATGAATGATAGAATAACGATTTCCATTGTTACTCATAATAGCCGTCATATTTTTGATGTGCTTGATAATTTAAAAACTGAATTGGGCCTAGAGTCAAACTATGATATACATATTTTTGACAATGCTTCTGAGCAAAGCTATATAGAGAAACTTGAACAGTATGGTTCATTTATTCTGTTACATAGAGCTGAGGAAAATAATGGTTTTGGTTATGGACATAATCAGATTTTAAAAAAGGTTGCTACGCGTTATGCGGTCATTTTTAATCCAGATGTTTTGATTACAAAAAAGGCTTTGGACGAAATGATTCAGCGTATCAAAGCAGAGGAACAATTGGCTGCTGTTTGTCCTAAAGTCTTAAATTCAGATGGAACAACGCAGTATTTAGTCCGTCAAAAATTAGATGTCTTTGATTATATGCTACGATTTGTTCCATTTCAATCAGTCAAAAAGCTATTTGATAAGCGTTTAAGTTATTATGAATGTCGCAACTTACCTGATGATCGTACCTCCTATATAAAAATGGGTTCTGGTTGTTTTATGGTGATCGATATCGATAAATTTAAACAGGTCGGCGGTTTTGATGAGCGCTTTTTCATGTATTTTGAAGACAATGATCTTTGTTTGAGTTTTGGCAAAGCTGGATATAACATTTTATACACCCCTTTTGAAACCGTGATTCACTTGTATGAGAAGGGTGCGCATAAAAATAAAGATTTATTTAAGATATTTTTACACTCAATGATAAAATTTTTCAACAAATGGGGCTGGAGGTTTTTCTAGTGGAGAATAAGTTGGTCATTACGATGGTTTTATATCAAACTAAATTCTCAGAAACACCTAGCTATGACTATATAAAAAGAATGATATCAGAAAAAAAATCAGTGTATTTATTTATTTACGATAATAGTCAAAACGAGCAAGCGGATACATTGTTCTCGTTTCAAAATGTTCGTTACGTTCACGATGGAACGAATCCAGGATTGGCTAAAGCATATAACGCAGGAAGGCACTGTCTTAATGAAGTGCAGGGCGACTTGTTGTTATTGCTAGATCAAGATACTTTGCTTGATGAGTATTACCTTGAACGTCTACTTAGTTTATCTCTAGATCCTGAGGTTGGAGCGTATGTTCCAATTGTCAGCTCTCATGGCAGACAAATTTCTCCGGTTTTTTCTGATAAATATATCGGAGGTCGATCTGAACTGCCAAAAGCCGGTACCTATTCAGAAAAAATTATGAGCATTAATTCTGGAACTGTACTTCCTGAGGCAACACTGAGTAGTATTGGTTCCTTTAACTTGGATTTTCCGTTGGACTTTTTAGATCATTGGCTTTTTTGGAAGATCCATCAATTAGATAAAAAAATCAGTGTGTTGAATAATCATCTAACGCATGATCTATCTGTGTTGGACTACCAAACAATCAACAGTAAACGTTATGAATCGATTATTAGCGGAGAAACGCTATTTTATAAGAAGTATGATCAAGAGCAATTTTACAACCACAGAAGACATTTGCTTTTAAGAACGGTCAAGCAATTTTTGCGGGTCAAGAATCGTAAAATTTGGCGACGAACATTTTTAGAATATCGATTGCTAATGAAAGGAAAATAGATGATTTCAGTTTGCATTGCCACTTACAATGGAGAAAAATATTTAGAAGAACAGCTCGATAGTATTTTACCTCAATTGGCTTCTCAAGATGAGCTAATTATATCTGATGATGGATCTAAAGATGCAACATTGGCTATTATCAAACGATATAGAGCACAAGATTCGCGGGTAAAATTTTTTAACGGACCAGGAAAAGGCGTGATTGCGAATTTTGAATTTGCTATCAATCAAAGTCAGGGCGAATTCATTTTTTTGGCAGATCAAGATGATGTTTGGCAGCCTGAAAAAGTTCAAATAACCTTAGAATTTTTTCACACGCATCCTAAAATAGAGTTAGTAATCAGTGATTTGGTGATCGTGAACGAACAGTTGGATGTAATCGAACCTTCTTATTTTGAGTACCGAAACGTTAAATTAGGCTTTCTTCATAATATTGTCAAAAATAAATATATCGGTGCAGGTATGGCATTTCGCAGTGAGTTAAAGACAAGAATATTGCCCATTCCTGCTAAGGTCCCGATGCATGACATGTGGATCGGTTTGATTGCAGCTTATGGAAATAAAAGTGCATTGATAGCACAACCGCTTACTTTATATCGTAGGCATAGCGATAATGCGAGTGAAATCAATACAAAAGCCAGCTTTTATCAGCAACTGAAATGGCGGTGTGCTATTAGTTACGTGCTCTTCAGAAGGATATTTTTAAATTCATAGTCAACTGCTATTTTACAGTTTTGTAAAATATTCTTAAAATGAATGACAATCATAGCTAATAATGCAATAATAACAGTTAGTAAATAACAATAAAATAAATTAGTATAAGGAGTTTTTTCATGAAAGGGATCATCTTAGCTGGAGGAAGTGGAACCAGATTATATCCATTAACGAAAGCCACATCAAAACAATTAATGCCTATCTATGACAAACCAATGATCTACTACCCAATGTCAACCTTGATGTTAGCAGGTATCAAAGAAATTCTGATTATCTCGACACCGGATGATACACCTCGCTTTGAAAGTTTGTTCGGCGACGGGAAAGATCTAGGGATTCATATTGAATATGCGGTTCAGGAAAGTCCTGATGGATTAGCACAAGCATTCATTATTGGTGAAGAATTCATTGGCGATGATAGTGTGTGTTTAGTTTTAGGTGATAATATTTATTATGGTGGTGGTTTATCGAATATGTTGCAGCGTGCAGCGTCAAAAGAAAACGGAGCCACTGTTTTCGGATACCATGTGAATGACCCAGAACGTTTTGGTGTAGTTGAATTTGATAATCAGATGACTGCTCTTTCAATTGAAGAAAAACCTGAGAAACCAAAATCAAATTACGCTGTTACTGGTTTGTATTTTTATGATAACGAAGTAATCGAAATCGCTAAAAATATCAAACCATCTGATCGTGGTGAATTAGAAATCACAGATGTAAATAAAGTATATTTAGAAAAAAATAAATTGTCTGTTGAAGTGATGGGACGTGGGTTTGCATGGTTAGACACAGGAACTCATGAATCCCTATTAGAAGCGTCAACTTTTATTGAAACAATCGAGAAACGCCAAAACTTAAAAGTAGCTTGTTTGGAAGAAATTGCTTATCGAATGGGATACATCACAAGAGAGCAATTGATTGAACTGGCACAACCATTGAAGAAGAATGGGTATGGACAATATTTACTAAGATTGGCAGAAACAGATTAGGAGCGATTAGAATGAACGTTATTGACACAAAATTGCAAGATGTAAAAATCATTGAGATGGACGTATTTGGCGATCACCGCGGCTTTTTTACTGAAAGCTATTCTAAAGAAAAATTTGCTGAAAAAGGATTAGATTTTGACTTTGTACAAGACAACCATTCTCTTTCAAGCGAAGCGGGCGTATTACGTGGCTTGCATTTTCAAAAAGGTGAAGCAGCTCAAACAAAACTAATTCGTGTTGTAACAGGTGCGGTTTTAGATGTGATCGTTGACATCCGCAAAGGTAGTCCAACATATGGACAATGGGAAGGATATATTTTATCTGAACATAACCATCGTCAATTATTGGTACCGAAGGGCTATGCCCATGGCTTTGTAACGTTGACTCCAAATGTTAACTTTATGTATAAGTGCGATAATTACTATAATGCACCTGCAGATGGTGGTATTGCCTTTGATGACCCAGATTTAGCGATTGATTGGCCGATAGATATTCAAAAAGCAATTACCTCTGAAAAAGATAAAAATCATCCAACCTTAAAAGAATTTGAATCAGAAAATCCTTTTGTTTACGGTGAAATCTAAAAAAATTTAGGAGAGATCTTGAAGATGAAAAACATCATTGTTACTGGTGGAGCTGGCTTCATTGGATCAAACTTTGTTCATTATGTCGTGAACAATCATCCAGAAGTCCATGTCACGGTATTAGATAAATTAACATATGCAGGAAATAAGAAAAACCTTGAAGGACTACCAACAGATCGTGTTGAATTAGTCGTTGGCGATATCGCGGATGCTGAATTAGTGGATCGCTTGGTTCAAAATACTGATGCAGTAGTTCATTATGCGGCAGAATCTCATAACGATAATTCCCTGAATGATCCGTTTCCATTTGTGCAAACAAATATTATTGGTACGTATACTTTGATTGAAGCTTGTCGAAAACATGATGTACGCTATCATCATGTTTCAACAGACGAAGTTTATGGTGATTTACCTTTACGTGAAGACTTGCCAGGACATGGTGAAGGGGAAGGGGAAAAATTCACAGCAGAAACACCTTATAACCCTTCAAGCCCATATTCATCAACAAAAGCAGGTTCAGACTTATTAGTAAAAGCGTGGGGACGGTCATTTGGCTTAAAAGCAACAATTTCGAACTGTTCAAATAATTACGGACCTTACCAACATATTGAAAAATTTATTCCACGTCAAATTACCAATGTCTTAAGCGGAATTACACCTAAATTATACGGTGCGGGTAAAAATGTTCGTGATTGGATTCATACAAATGATCATTCTTCAGCTATTTGGACGATCCTAACAAAAGGAAAACTTGGTGAAACATACTTGATTGGCGCAGACGGAGAAGAAGATAATAAAGCTGTAATGGAATTAATTTTGGAATTAATGGGTGAACCAAAAGATGCATACGAACACGTAAATGATCGACCAGGTCATGATTTACGTTATGCGATCGATTCTTCAAAATTACGTGAAGAATTAGGCTGGACGCCAGAATTTACTAATTTCCGTGATGGTTTAGCTGATACAATCAAATGGTATACAGAAAATTCAAGTTGGTGGGAAGCAGACAAAGCTGCTGTGGAAGCCAATTATGCGAAAAACGGTCAATAAATCGTGACTGGATTATAGAATCCAGATAAACGGTGTATTCAGTAACTATTCTGCTACACTTCGATTACATCAGATTTTAACCGAGTATGATTACAATAATGAGTTGTTGAGCGTGGAACAAACCTAAAAATTGGTTTTGCTCCACGCTCTAAATACGAATGGATAGTGGATAGAAGCAAAAATAGGTTGATTTTATCCGTTTTCAGTCAAGATAAAATGAGCCCGTCATGCTTTTAAATTTACGAGGAGGAAACAAAAATGATACTTTTAACCGGTGGTAATGGGCAACTTGGTACGGAGTTGCGTCATTTATTGGACGAACAAGGAATGGAATACGTTTCCACAGATTCAAAAGAATTAGATATTACAGATGCAGAGAAAACAATGGCTTATATCACTAATTTGAAGCCTAAATTGATTTATCATTGTGCGGCGTATACAGCTGTGGACAAAGCGGAGGACGAAGGCAAAGAACTAGATGAGAAAATCAATGTAGAGGGGACACGCAACGTAGCCATTGCGGCTAAAGCAGTTGATGCAACCTTGGTTTATATCAGTACAGATTATGTATTTGATGGGACTAAAAAAGATGAAATGTACAAGACTGATGATCAGACAAATCCTCAAAACGAGTATGGTCGGACGAAATTACTAGGGGAACAAATTGTTCAGGATATCCTGGAAAAATATTACATCATCCGTACTTCGTGGGTGTTTGGTCAATATGGACATAATTTTGTCTTCACAATGCAAAAATTAGCGGAAACACGCAATCAATTGACTATTGTTGACGATCAATTCGGCCGTCCGACTTGGACAAGAACATTAGCTGAATTTATGGTTTTTGTTGTAAAAGAAGAAGCTCCTTATGGCGTGTATCATCTTTCAAATGATAATAGTTGCAACTGGTATGAATTTGCTAAAGAAATCTTAAAGAATACAGATGTAGAAGTTCTCCCAGTAGATTCAAGCCAATTTCCACAAAAAGCGACTAGACCAAAGTATTCAGTGATGGATCTTACTAAAACGAAGGCGTTAGGTTTTGAAATTCCGACTTGGGAAAAGGCATTAGAAAGTATGCTTGCCTCCCTTTCAAAATAATAAAAAGAATTTAAGGAATAGAAATGGTTAGGGCATTTCTATTCTTTAGGTATTTTTGTTACTAATTGAGGAGTAAATGAATGAAAAGGGTGGAGTAAGATGGCTGACATTTCTATGGATAAAAAGAAAAAGAATCTATATAAGTGGCTGATAATATTATTGAGTATTGTGTTTGTTGTATTGCTAATTGAGATGTTTGTATTTAATTCTTCCTATTTTAGATACGGAAATGTTAGTGAAGATGTAACGAATGTAACGCTTGAGAATATTAAAAAAACAGGAGAAAATAGCTATAAGCTGATTGATAAAACTGTTCAAGGCAAAATAATTATTCCAAATACTGAAAGTAAGGCGACTAGGCTTTCCTTCATTACATCCGTTGCCGAAGGCCCAGAAGCGAAAATAAAAATAACTAGTCCAGAAACAAATTACGGTGAACGAAAGATTCAACATTCGCTAGAAGTAATTAAACTTACAGATCAAAAGAAGCCGTTAACCCTATCCTTTATTGACGTCGGGGATAGAGAATTTCAAGTTTCAGAAATGAAGAAAACAAATCAGTTTCATTTTAATGTGATTCGCTTTTTTGTTTTGGTATCGTTCGTTATATTTGTTGTCTTGATTGCGAAGGGGACATTTAAAAATCGTTATGAGTATTTTGCTTTCTTAACGATCATTTTGTTTGGTTCATTGCTATCCATACTTATGCCAGTAGGACAAACAATGGATGAACGGGCTCATATTTTGAAGAGTATATCTGTAGCAGAGGGAAATTTATTCTTCGAAAATGGAGATAAACTGGAATTACCTGCAGGGTTTGAATCGATGTATAAGGAAGAACCTTACACTGCCTATGAAGAGTTCAGAGATATGTATAATAAAAATACAACCAAAGAAACCTCAGTAACAATAGAAGAGAAAAAAGAGACCTCTGCAGTAACCTACCCCTTTCTCTCCTATATATTTAGCGGAATCGGGATAAAAGTAGCGATGTTGTTTCAGCTACCCATGATTTTTTATGTATGGTTTGCTAGAATCTTTAATGTAGTAGCATACGGATTGCTAGCGTTTTTTTCAATCAAAAAAATGCCTTATGGTAAGAGGGTAATGGCGTTTTTTGCAGTTCAACCTGTTATGTTATATCTCGCAGCATCAGTTGGGGTAGATGCACTACTAGTGGGCGTGGTCATGTTAGGTTTTGCCCAGATCATGCGAATTCGTTATGAAAAGTCCCATATAAAATTGTCAGAATTTATCTTGATTGCCAGTTGTTTTAGTATGGCGATCATTATCAAAGTTGTATATGCACCTGTGTTAGTTTTATTTTTCTTATTAAGGCGAGAAAATTTTAAAAATAAAAAAGCCCAGTGGATTTTATATAGTACGCTATCTATAATATTATTTATTGTCGCTCTTTTAGTTTACAAGTATTCTGCTGACATGGGAATCAATCAATGGAGACTACCGAACGTTGATTCTGATAAACAAACGGTTGGAATTATAAAAAATCCAATCAGTTATCTTAAAATGCTAACTCTTTTCTTTTCATCAAACTGCATAAGTTACTTATCTGCAACATTTGGCTTAATGGGGTACGTACTCGTGATTAATCCGTTCGTGACTCTTCTAAATATATGTGTATGGGTGTTCTTATGTTTGTTCGATTATCAAGAAATTCAAAAAGAAAAAAATGTTTATTTTACTATAACAGAAAAAATGATTGTTGGTTTTTCTATTTTAAGTATGATTATTCTAAGTGCAACAGCACTTTACATGACATTCACACCAGTGGGAGCCGACAAAGTGGATGGATATCAGGCACGTTATCTAACCCCAATGGCATTTTTAGCCACGTACATGTTGACGTCAAGAAAGTTAGAATCTAAGTATAGCGAACAATCAATGGATAAAATAGCTTTTTTTAGCAGTTTATTGTTGCTTATCTTTGTTTTTATTCAAATTTTAATAAAATACTATTCTTAATAGTTACTAATTGGTAAAGGAGGAGTTACTTTGCGCGTTCTTTTAGTTATTCCTGCATATAATGAAGAATCAAATATATTAAATACAATTACGTCTATTGAATCATTTAAAAAAGAGAATAGTCATCACTATTCCTATACAATTGATTATATCGTAATCAATGACGGTTCAACTGATAAAACACAAGCAATTATAGAAAAAAATGAAATTAATGCGGTTCATTTAGTGATGAATTTGGGGATCGGTGGAGCTGTTCAAACGGGATATAAGTATGCTGAAGAAAACGAGTATGATATTGCGGTTCAATTTGATGGGGATGGACAGCATGATATCAACAGTTTAGACTTAGTCGTACAACCGATAATCAAAAAAGAAGCTGATTTCGTAATTGGTTCGAGGTTTTTACCAAACCAAAAAGCAGATTTCCAAACAACCTTTATGCGTCGTATCGGGATTAGAATTCTTTCTTTTTTGATTTATCTATCGTCAGGGAAAAAAATATATGATGTAACTTCTGGGTATCGTGCTTGCAATAAGGAAATCATCAGCTATTTTTCTAAAAAGTATCCGACGAGTTATCCAGAACCCGAATCAACTGTACATCTGCTTAAAAAGAAATTCAAAATCAAGGAAGTTGCTGTTAATATGATGGAACGATCAGGTGGTCAATCATCGATTCGTTCGTTTACTTCGGTCAAATATATGTTTGAAGTAAGTATTGCAATCATTGTTTCAGGTTTTATGCGGGAGGGAGACTAATGAGCCCAATTTTAAGAGTTGAAATGTTACTATTCTCTTTGCTCTTTTTTGTTTATATTATTCGTTCGATTAATAAAAATATTTTTTTGCTAAAAAATGCGATTAGGTGGTTGTTTATATCGGCGGGTTTGGTGATTTTTGCTCTTTTTCCTAAATTACCAGAATGGTTTGCCAAATTGTTAGGATTTGAAACAACCTCTAATTTTTTAATCATCGCTGCAATCTTTGTTTTGCTGTTTATTGAAATCAAGAATTCTGCGTTGTTATCAAAACAGCAAAACCAACTAAAGCTGTTAATTCAAGAACTTTCAATATTGAAAGATAAAAAGGAGAAAAAATAATGTTATTATTCTTAATATATGTTGTATTATCAACTTCAGGTTTGATTTTAGTGAAATTAGGTTCTCAGGCAAATTCAATTCAAATCACGAATGCTGTTTTTTCTTTTTCAATGTCTTTCACAACAATCATAGGCTTTTTATGTTACATGTTTAGTTTTGTACTGTGGATGGTCATTATCAGCAAATCAGAAGTATCTTATATTGTTCCTATGGGCGTCGCCTTTACCAATATTGCTGTGTTAATAGGTTCTAAACTTATCCTGCAAGAACAAGTCTCCCTTGGAACCGTTATTGGGACATGTGTGATTATTTTAGGGATTGTTATTATTCAAATCGCCAAGTAAAAAGCCTTTAAAATGAACGTTTAGAGTTTAAATCTTAAGAAAATACTTACATAACTTGAAAAAAGTGCGCATATTCTTTAAACTAGTAATGTTATGCAGCTTATTTTAGTAGAAATATAAAAGCGATGGGAATAGGAAAGGAAAAGAGTCAATGATACGAGAAACACTATCCATTTTTAAAAATATTTTTGAAAATAGAAAGCTATTAATACAGTTTTCGTTTAACGATTTTAAATCAAAATATGCAGGTTCTGCACTAGGGATCATCTGGGCATTTATTACGCCTTTAGTAACTGTGTTGACCTATTGGTTTGTTTTTTCGCAAATACGACCTCGGGGAGCTAATGAAGAGTTTCCGTTTATTGTCTATCTCGTTACAGGTTTGATTCCATGGTTCTTTTTCTCGGATTCATTGCTGTCTGCAACCAACGTGTTTAAGGAATACAGCTACCTTGTAAAAAAAGTAGTTTTTAACGTACAAATTCTACCAACATCAAAGATTTTATCTAGCTTATATACACACCTATTCTTTATTGTAATTGGTTTTGGGATTACGTCACTAAGTGGTATTTACCCAACGTTGCAAAGCTTACAGTTGATTTATTATCTATTTTGTCTCATTATCTTTTTGACAGGTGTAACATGGCTGACAGCTTCTACCCAACCGTTTTTACCAGATATTATGCAATTTATTAATGTAGCGATGCAAACAATTATGTGGACCTTGCCAATCTTATGGCAGCCATCTGGTTGGATTGAGCAAGTGCTAAAACTAAATCCGCTATATTATATTATCCAAGGCTATCGTGATTCCTTTACAGGTGGAGCTTGGTTCTGGGAACATTGGCAGTATGGCTTGTATTTCTGGGGCTTTACAATAGTTCTTTTATTAATTGGGTCTACAGTCTTTAGACGTTTGAAACCACATTTTTCAGATGTATTATAAACAGGACCCAGTAGAGCTAAAACATACTGAAATATGTGATCGATAAACACAAGGAGATTAAACAATGTCAGAATATGCAATCGATATACAGAATATAACCAAAACATATAATATGTACAAAAAACCATCTGATCGTTTTAAAGAAGCTCTGAATCCAATGAAAAAAACATATCACGAACTCTTTTATGCGTTAAAAGATGTGACGATGCAAATAGAAAAAGGCGAAATGATCGGATTTGTTGGAGAAAATGGTTCTGGTAAATCAACGATTCTTAAAATAATTACAGGTGTCCTAACACCGACTTCTGGTTCTATGAAAATCAACGGGAAAATTTCAGCATTATTGGAATTAGGCTCAGGATTCAATCCAGAGTATTCTGGTTATGAAAATATTTTTCTAAATGGAATGGTTCTTGGTTTTTCTAGAGAAGAAATGGAAGAACGAGTAGAGGAAGTTATCAAGTTTGCTGATATCGGTGATCATTTGTATCAACCGGTCAAAACATATTCAAGCGGAATGTTTGTCCGTTTAGCTTTTGCTGTAGCTATCAATGTTGATCCTGATATCTTGATCGTAGACGAAGCATTAGCAGTGGGCGATTTAGAATTCCAACTGAAATGTATGGAGAAGTTTACTGAAATCAAAAATTCCGGTAAGACAATTCTTTTTGTTTCTCACGATGTTAATTCTGTTCGTCGTTTTTGTGATCGCACATTTTGGTTGAAAAATGGAGAAGTTGTTGAATACGGAGATACGATGGATGTAACGACAAACTACGAAAACTTCTTGAAGAAAAAATCAATCAAAACGGTTGACCGTGAAAAAACAATCCAAAATGAAGAAACAGTTCCAGATATTATCGAGATCGATAAAGCAACCTTATTGAATTACGCTTTGGAACCATTAGAGATTGTTAATCAAGATGAGAAGGTCATTGTAAAATTAGAGTATACTGTCAAAAATGATGCCATCAAATCACCTGTTTGTGGTGTTGCGATTCGAACAGTCGACAATAATTATGTTTGTGGACTAAATACATTGTTGGATGGCGTCAAAATCCCGTGGAAAAAAGGCAAAAACGTCTTTTATCTTGAATACGGGAAAATGTCTCTTTTGACAGGTGAATATTACTTTGATATTGCCTTCTTTGAAGAACACGCCACAGTACCTTTGGTTTACAAAACGAAATACCTTAACATGTTTATTAGTGGTCGCTATGCAGGCGAAGGCATTGTCATTTTAGATCATGAATGGAAGGATACTATTAAAGATGAAATATGATTTTGAAATGGAAGTTGACGAGAGTACCAGTGTTGGTAAAATCGTTGCCCAAATTAAAGAGAATAGTCGAGTATTAGAATTCGGTCCAGGAAATGGTCGAATGACGAAGTATTTGATCGAAGAGAAAAATTGTTATGTCGCAATCGTTGAACTTGATAAAGAGCTATATAATCACGTCAAAGAGTTTTCTAATGATGGTTTTTATGGCAATATCGATGAAGAAGCTTGGACGAAACATTTTGAAGGGCAAACCTTTGATTATATTATTTTTGCGGATGTGTTAGAGCATTTAATGGATCCTAAAAATGCACTTATGAAAGTGAAACCTTTTTTAAGTGCAGAAGGACAAATCTTGATCACATTCCCAAATATTGCACATAATTCTGTTTTGATCGATCTATTTAATAATAAATTAGATTGGCGTGAAACAGGCTTACTTGATGCAACACATAAGTCTTTCTTCGTTCAAAGCGGCTTTGAAAAACTTTTCGAAGAAATTGGTTTGTTTATTGCCAAAGAGGATTTTACACTCAATGAAGTGGGCTATAATGAACTTGAATCTACCTATGAAGACTTGCCAGTGGAAGTTCGTGCTGCTTTTAAAGCGCGTCCATTTGGGGAAGTCTATCAGTATTTTTACGCACTTTCTGCCCAACCTGTGGCACATCCGATTCGTACAGTGCCTGAAAATTCAAGCTATAGGAAGAATATTCATTTCCTATATGACTGCGGTGAAGAAGAGCAAAAAGAATTTGATGTTCAACTTAATAACGTGTCAGGTGAAAATAAAACATTCACGATCGATATTCCAAAAAATATCAAGTTATTGAAAATTTTCCCAAGCCTGACGGGAGCAGTAATAGATATCGAATTGACGGTTTCCGGAACAGCTATACAGCCTAGTGCGACAAATGCTGTTTACAACAAAGAAGCACGCTATTTTTTCTCTGACATTCAAGTACCTGTCATGGAAGTAGATGGAAAAACAATTGCTGGAAAAACAATGACAATCACAATAGACTACAAATACGAAGGTAATTTTTCTGATACAGTTCATGGACTGATTGATTATGCAATTGAGCAAAAAGCAGGAAATAATCAGGCAAAAAATACAGGATCAATGGTGAGTGGAAAAACAATGACAAAGTATAAAAAAGTATCCATCAGTAAATTTGATTCACTCGTGTCACTGAATATCGATGATATCGTGCGTCATGTTGAAGAGAAGAAGACTGTGATTCGCGGTTGGGCATATTCTAAAGAAGATAAGTTACCTATTGATTTTAATGTATCGGCTGAAGTAGCTATTGAATATTCTGTAACAAAAGAATACCGAAGAGATGTTATCGACATGTTTGAACTAAAAGGCGATCAAGAGTATGGCTTCGTGATTGAGGTGATCGATCCGGACGATCAACCAACTTACCTCTTAAATATTGCAGCTAATAACGGTCGGAAATTACAATATCGCTTAGAAAAACCTAATATGGTTCAACCTGGGAATAAGATTCAACGCGCGCTGCGCTCTGTGCAGACACGTGGACTTATCGGCTCGATGAAATGGTATTTTAAACGTCAAGAACAACAAGAAACACCAGTCGATCCTTCAGCTATTTTAGAAGAAATCAAAACATTTCAATTTCAGCCTAAAATTTCTGTAGCGGTTCCTGTTTATAATGTCGAAGAAAAATGGCTAGATGCCTGTGTGTCTTCCCTTCAAAATCAATACTATGAAAACTGGGAGCTATGTTTAGCCGATGATGCTTCACCAAGTGACTACATCAAGCCTTTACTTAAAAAATATGCGGATGCAGATGATCGCATCAAAGTCATTTATCGTGAAGAAAATGGTCATATCTCAGAAGCAACAAACTCAGCATTAACGATTGCAACGGGTGATTATATCGGATTTATGGATAATGATGATGAATTAGCTCCACAAGCGTTGTACGAAGTAGTTAAAGCTTTAAATGAAGATCAAACAATCGATTTTATCTACACAGATGAAGATAAAATCACGGAGAGTGGCAAGCGTTTCAATGCATTCTATAAATCTAAATGGAATTCTGAGCTGATTTTAAACCATAATTACATTACACATTTCGTTGTGATAAAACGTTCTTTATTGGATAAAACAGGTGGGTTAAAAACAGAATTTAACGGTGCTCAAGATTACGATTTTGTCTTACGTGCTACGGAGAATGCAGAAAATATCGCTCATATCCCAGGTATGATGTACCATTGGCGTGCGATTGAGTCATCAACCGCTTTGAATCCTGAAAGTAAAGGGTACGCCTATGTTGCTGGGCAACGTGCAGTACAAGCAGCAATGGATCGTCGCAATATCAAAGCAACTGTGGAAATTGCTGAATTTTATGGCTCGTATAAAATTAATTATATGTATGATACGATACCTAAAGTATCAATCGTGATTACCAATGACACGACAGATATCAATGATTATCTAAAAAAATTACTTGAGAAAACAATCTACGAAAACTACGAGATCGTCTTGCCGAAATCGATGAAAGAAAAAATTAAGTCATCGAGTAACAAGATCGTTTTTAGTGAAGGGCAAACAAGAGACGAATTGGTTGAATCGACGAATGGTGAATACACAGTTCTTTTGGATGCTGGTCTCGTTCCAACAAAAAGCAACTGGCTTGTTGAGATGATGAATATGGTGCAACAACCGACAGCGGGTATCGTAACAGGGAGAGTAGTAGATTATCGTTATCGTATCGAAAATATTGGTATGTCTATTGATATGGAGAAAAAACGGTTGATTTACCCAGAACAAGGAACACCTGGTAAGAGCTTAGGTTATTATTATCGAATCGCTTTACCAAGAAACGTTCAAGCGGCATCAGAAACCTGTATGATCTTTAGAAAAGCCGATTATCTTGCGGTTTCTGGTATCACTGAAGAGTTGGGTAAAGATGTCATGGGCGTAGATTTATCCTTGAAATTTGCGAAACAGCTAGACAAAAAAATTATCTATTGTTCTTATGCAATCTTCAAAGCAGAAGAAAAAAGTCAAAATTTTGATAAAAAAGGTAATTTCAAAGCGTTAACAGATAAATGGTCTGAACAAGAGTTAGTTGATTGTTATAGAAATCCAAAACGACAGTAAGATCAGATCTTTAAATATAAGGAGAGCCATTGTTCCTGCCACTTTAGTTGCGTAGAGACAACGGATACTACACTTACGTTTCGATTGCAGCAATTGCTAAATGCTAAAGCATTGAAGGTCGGACCTCTAAATACAAGGAGAGCTAAACATGAACGATGAGATAAAAATCATTATTGATAGTATCTATCGAGAGAAACAAACAAATAATTTGACGGTAACTGGCTGGGCTTTGAATACAACTTCAAAGTCCTCTCCAGTTATTTCAATCAACAATCAAGAGCAAGTAACGTCTTATGATATCAAGCGTGTTTTAAGGGAAGATGTCAATCAGATTTATGAGGCAAATCCAGATGTTTTAGCAGGATTTGAACTAAAATTAGATGGTATCCAAAAGAAAAACAAACTGGAAGTTCATTTTGTTTCAGAGGATTCAAAATCAAGTAGAACAGAATGGATAGACTTATCTAAAAAATATCCTTTAATTCCTGGTACTGAAGATAAGATGGCAAGATTGATGACAAAAGTACATAAAGGCATTAGTTATCTAAAAAGAAATGGTATCAAAAGTACGATACAACGAGTAAAAATCGAAAAAATCAGAAACCAATCTTCTTATCCAAGTTGGTTAGAACGAAATGAACAGTTCGATTTTGAGCAAATCAAAGCTGAAATCAGTACCTTTGGCTATCAACCTAAAATTTCGATCGCAATGCCAGTTTATAATGTCGAAGAAAAATGGCTGCGACGCTGTATTGATTCTATTTTGATCCAAGATTATTCAAATTGGGAACTTTGTATGGCGGACGACGCTTCGACAGACCCTAAAGTAAAAGAACTTTTAACAGATTACAGGAATGCAGACGAACGAATCAAGGTTGTTTTCAGACCTGAAAACGGTCATATCAGTGAAGCAACGAACTCTGCATTAGCAATAGCCACTGGAGAATTTGTGGCATTATTAGACAATGATGATGAGCTACCAAGAATTGCTTTTTATGAAATTATCAAAGCTTTGAACGAAAATCCTGAATTGGATTTAATTTACAGCGATGAAGATAAAATCGATATGGAAGGCAATCGTTCAGATCCCTCTTTTAAACCAGATTGGTCGCCTGACTTATTGTTGGGAACAAACTACATTTCTCATCTTGGGGTATACCGTAGAACGATACTTGAAGAAATCGGTGGGTTTAGAAAAGGGTATGAAGGTTCTCAAGATTATGATTTAGTTCTTCGATTCACTGAGAAGACGACAGAAGCTCGAATCAAACATATTCCTAAAGTTCTGTATCACTGGCGTATGTTGCCGACGTCAACTGCTGTTGACCAATCATCAAAAGGGTACGCATTTGAAGCAGGGCTTAGAGCAGTTCAAGACGCTTTAGTTCGTCGTGGAATCAAAGGGCATGCTACTCATGGTCGGGCAAATGGGTTGTACGATGTCTATTACGATATTGAATCAGATGACTTGGTTTCAATCATTATTCCAACTAAGAATGGGTATAAAGATGTCAAACGTTGTGTGTCTTCAATTATTGAAAAAACGACCTATAAAAATTATGAAATCATTATTGCGGACAATGGTAGTACAGATGAAAAAATGAAAGAATTGTATGACTCTTTCGCACAACAACTTGATGCTCGTTTTCGTGTAGTCGTGATTGATATTCCATTTAACTTTTCTAAAATAAATAATATCGCAGCGAAAGAAGCGAGAGGGAAGTATTTCTTATTCTTAAATAATGATACTGAAGTGATCAACGCTGATTGGTTAAAACGAATGGTTTCTTTTGCGCAACAAGAACGAATTGGTTGTGTTGGGGCAAAATTATTATATCCAAATAACACGATTCAACATGCTGGGGTGATTTTAGGATTAGGTGGAATTGCAGGGCATGGACATTATGGCTATCCGCATGGGGATTTAGGTTATTTTGGAAAGCTAGCCTTAAATGTTGATTATCTAGCTGTAACAGCCGCTTGTCTATTAATAAAAAAACAAGATTTTGAAGCAGTTTCTGGTTTTGATGAAGAATTTACAGTGGCATTTAATGATGTCGATCTTTGCTTAAAAGTAAAAGAACTAGGTCGAGATAATGTTTGGTTACATGAAGCGGAACTCTATCATTTTGAATCTCAAACCAGAGGATATGATGATAAAGGGAAAAAGAAAAAACGCTTTGAAAAAGAAAAAGCGATGATGGAACGTAAATGGTCGACTTTGATCGAAAATGATCCGTTTTATAATCCTAATCTTACAAGAGAAATACCTAATTTTTCATATAGAGACTAGACACAGGATCAATAATTTTTGTGACGATGAAATGGAGTTAGAGATGGAATTCAATCAAGTAGAAGAGAAAAAAAGAAACAATCTAAAGCATCAGTTTATTACAATAATAGATAAACTGATCAACGCTCGTTTTTGGCTTGCTTTACTCGTGTTTATTTTGATTTTGATCTTCAAATTACATGGTAGCTCAATCAATATGTGGGATGAATATGTTTCAGATTATACTGAAGGGGCAGATAAACAAGGAGTAATCTTTGGCAAGCCAAGACCAATAAGGTCAGATGAATGGATGGTTCAAACACCTTATAGTCTATCGCAAACGCAAACTGGGTTAAAAAATCATAATGAAATGATAACAATAGATGGCCAAAATATGGTCATTGGGTACAACTCTCCAGCTTTAAATCTAGCAACCCTTGCTAAACCTTTTACTTGGGGCTATGTTCTTCTTGGAAAAGAAAGAGGATTATCATGGTATTGGGGCCTCAAATTGATAGGATTGATGTTATTGTCCTTTGAAATAGGCCTTATTTTAACAAAGAGAAATAAGTACTTAGCGCTTTTAACAAGTGTTTGGATTCCTTTCTCAGCCGCGATTCAATGGTGGTTTGTTTCTCCAGTTGGAGATTTGGTCTTTTTTACTTTTGGTTTTCTGGTTGGGATTTATAATTATTTTTATTATCATGAAAATAAACGTTGGCGGATATTCTTTTCATTGCTTGCAAGTATTTGTGCATCAGGTTTTATTCTGGTATTATATCCAGCCCTTCAAGTGCCGTTTGGGTATCTGATCTTGCTTTTCTTGATTGCATTTTTTATGGACTTTCGTCATAAAGTGAAATTTGATAAATTTGATGCTGTTTCGATTGGTTTAGCTATTTTTATAACAGGCTTGATCGTTACAGTTTCTCTGATTACTTCTTGGGACTCACTTATGGGTGTTTTGCATACAATTTATCCTGGAAATAGAGTATCTGTTGGTGGTGATTTTGCCAAAAAAGATATTTTTCTCTTCTTAACGAATTGGAAGATGCAGTTTCAAGATGTTGTGTACAATAATAATTCAGAATTAAGTAGTTTTTATCACTTCTTTTTCGTTATATTATTGATGTCACCTGTACTATTTTACAAGAAAATCAAGGAAAATAGTTATGGATTCCTCTTATTTATATTCTGTGTATTTAATTTAATATGGATGAGCGTTCGCTTCCCAACTTTTTTTGCGAAGATTACGCTTTGGTCATATGTGCCAGAAGAAAGAGCTTATCTAGCCTTCAGCTTTTCCGCGATTTTACTAAGCATTTGGTTCATTCACTATATTTGGGAACAGAAAAAATTAGCATTGCTGCCTCAAATTTTGATCGTTGGTTTTAATCTTGGCTTGTACTTTTTTGCCTTATATACAGGAAATCTAAGATTGTATTTGAGTAAGCTTGAAATTATCATGATATTAGTATTAGCTGGAGTACTTATTTTTCTTCTGCTCAATAAACGAAAATATCTATTCTCACTAGTATTAGTAGGTGTTGTTCTTTTCACCGGCTGTGGTGTAAATCCTGTGGCTAGGGGCGTAAATGCTGTTTATGAGAAGGAACTTGCGCAATCAGTGATGGAAATAGAGAAGAAAGATCCAAACCAGGTGTGGGCAGGTGAACGTATGATGCATGCCTACTTACCGATGTTAGGTGTTCATACTTTTAATGGAACGGCCTTTACCCCTAATCTGGATTCTTGGAAACCACTTGATCCAACTGGGAAACATGAAGATATTTATAATCGCTACTCTCATATTTATGTTGAAATAGGCAATAACGAGCAACAATTTGAATTGCTGAATGCGGATGCCTTTGTGGTTAGGTTAGGATTGGAAGACTTGAAAAAATACAATATCAAGTATTTAGTAACGTATGAGAATATCGATAAATTTGCCACAGAAACAATTCAGTTGAAACAGTTATACGGACCAGACACAAATGGTGCTTATATTTATCAAGTTATTTACTAATTGAGCGGTCTGTTGAAAGGATGTTAATATGGACAAAATCCTAAATAGAGTAAGTAACCTAGTTTTACTGGTTACTATTGCTGCTTCATATTTAATGTGGGTGGTGGGAATTGGAACAAAAACAACTTCATTTATTTATGAAAACAGTGTGTATCTTTTAGCAGCGGCAATTGTATTCGTTTTGTTGTTAAAAGTTAAAGAACTTACGAAAAATGACTGGATACTTATTCTTTTAGCAGGTGCTATTTTTATATTTTATACAGTGACCTCCTCAATAAGACATAGTAATCGATTTATTAATGTATCAATTCCTTTGATTATTCTTTTTCTACTTTGCTTTAAAAAGGCAAGATTTACCAAGCAAGATTTCGGCTTGCTTGGTGGGATCACAGGTATATCTTTAGGGGTAACACTATATAGGATCTATACAGAATTGCCTAAACTAGTACCAGCAGACGCTATTTGGAAAAATAGCAATAAGTTAGAAGCTATTTGGATCAACACTAACACAATTGGAATGACACTGCTTTTATCTGTGATAATGCTGACGAGTTTAATAAAATCATTCAATGTTGGCTATTTCAAATTGCTTGTTATTCCAATCTATGCTAGTGGATTGATGGCTATTTGGGTCTGTCAGTCAAAAGCTTCATTGGGGGCGTTGGTATTATTTATACTCATCGATAATGTAATCCCTAAAAAATTACTTCAAAACAATTATGTATTACTCTCTTGTTTTAGCCTGATGTTCAGTTTAGGACCAATCGTTTTTTACGCTTTTTCAAAATCTGATACACTTAATTTATTTACGGGAAGAGAAAGAATTTGGGCAGAGTTTTTTGAAAAGTGGTTCTCTAGTAGTCAAAATATGCTGATTGGTATGGAACCTTTTACCGCTTCTTGGAAGTCATTAGGTACGCATAATAGCTATATTTATGTTTTAGGGAACTATGGAATTATTGGCTATATCTTGATTTTTGGCGTACTGTTGTACTTGTTAAGTTCAAATATACGCAAAAAAAGAAATCTTTCATTATTTCAAGTTAGCCTATTTCTAGGATTCTTGGCGATATGTGTCCAGTCTACGATGGAAGAAACATTATTAGCCAACTACTGGATACCTATTGTTTATGCTTTTGTAGGAATTGCACTACAGAAATCGGAAGAGAGCCCTTTAGAATAGGAAAGTTTTATTTAAGGGAGCATCGTTAAGCCAGTTGGTTTGATCATTAGATTGTTGTTTTTTTTTAAGACGCAATATGGTAACATAAAACTTGAAGTTTTGTATGAAAGACAGTATTTTAGTCATAATATATCAACACTTTAAGTCATTAGGAAGGAAGGTAAAAATGTCAACTAAAAATGAATGGAATAATGCAAAGCGAATTGCGATTATTATTGTAGATGTTTTAGTCTTCAATTTTTCTGTATTGGTTGGATTTTGGATTAAATTTGGATTTAACATTCCTTCATATAATTTTGTCTCATATGAAAAGTCTGCTATTTACATTTCGCTATTTTTTATCTTTTTAAATTTGTTATTGGGTGCATATGTTTTTTATAATCGAACGATCAATGACATTATTTTTGTGACTGTCATCGGGCAGTTTCTAACGATTCTGTTCATAATGACGATAACCTTTGCTGGTCGCTGGTTTACGTTTCCAAGGTCAGTACTGATTTATACATTTATTGTCAGTATTGTATTGCTGAGCCTTTGGCGAATTCTAGTATACTTTTTATATTTGAAAGTTAGTTCAATAAAAAAAGTTGTCATTCTAGGGACGGAAGAAAGTGTTGTATCAGCAGCTCAAAATTTCGTTAGTCATAAGAATAAAAAACATCAAGTGACAACGGTTATTGTAGATCATTATTATGATAATTTGACGAAGTTGCTGGATCAAATCGACATTGTCTATATTTCTAGCCACATTGATGAAAATGAAAAATTTAAAATTTATAAACTCGTTACAAAGGCTGAAAAGAAATTGTTTTTAAATACAAGTTTTGAGAATTTGATCATGTTGAAACCTAATATGATGAACTTTGAAGATGAAAGTATCATTGAAGTTTCTGACTTTAGAATAAAAGGGGAAGACAACTTTATTAAACGATTATTTGATATTGTTCTATCGTTTGTTCTACTAGTAATTGCCTCGCCCTTGATGCTAATAGCAGCTATTCTTGTTAAAGTAACTTCTCCAGGTCCAATCATTTACAAGCAAACGAGAATTACATTAAATCAAAAAGAATTTCCTATCTTAAAATTTAGAACCATGTCTGCAACTGCAGAAGCTAAATCAGGTCCGGTATTATCTACAAGTAATGATAGTCGGGTTACAGTTGTGGGTAAATACTTAAGAGCACTAAGAATCGACGAACTACCTCAATTGATCAATGTTATACGTGGAGATATGGCAATTGTTGGTCCAAGACCAGAAAGACCATTTTTCGTTGACCAATTTAATAGTGAAAATCCTCAGTACTATCTAAGACATAATGTACGAGCTGGAATTACTGGATATGCTCAAGTGTATGGAAAATACGCATCAGATTACAATAGTAAGTTGAATTTCGATTTATTATATATTAAGAACTATTCCTTGATGTTGGATTTAAAAATACTATTGCAAACAATCAAAATTTTATTTGATAAGGTATCCTCGCAAGGTGTAGAAGAGGTTGAACGTAGTGAGAAAGATCTTTCTTTTTTAAGCGAAAACAAAATCGATTTATTTAAATGAAACGAGTGAAAAAAATGCAAAAGATAGCTGTTAGTGTATTAATGTCGATCTATGTTAAAGAGAAACCAGAATACTTTATTCAAGCTATGGAAAGTACGATCAACCAAACGGCTCAACCAGAAGAAATTCTGCTAGTCGAAGATGGCCCACTGACGAATGAGTTATATGAAATCATTCAGCAGTACAAAGAAAAGCTTGGGGAACAACTCACAGTGATTTCATTGGAAGAGAACCAAGGGCTTGGTACGGCTTTAGCTATTGGAGTAGAGAAGTGTAGAAATTCTTTGATAGCTCGAATGGACACTGATGATATTATGGTAGAAAATCGTTTAGAAGTACAATATCAAGAGTTTTTGAAGAATGACAAGTTAACGATCTTGGGTTCAAATATTATTGAATTTGAAGGAACTCCTGATAATGAGCTTGCAAGAAAACATATGCCTGAAAGTAATGAAGCAATTAGAACCTATTCAAAACGAAGAAATCCATTTAATCATATGACAATAATGTTCAAAAAAGAGGCAGTCATAGCAGTTGGAAATTATCAGCCTTTGCCAGGATTTGAAGATTATTATTTATGGGTGCGTCTTTTGAAAGAGAATTCAGTAAGTTTAAACTTACAACAGACTCTTGTCTATGCAAGAACAGGGGCTGAAATGTATTCTAGAAGAGGTGGAGTTTCCTACTTGATTCCAGGGCTAAAAGCTAGATGGATTATTTACAAAAAGGGTCTGGGGAAAATCAATGATTTACTATTTGTTTCTTTAGTCCATATAATCATTAGTTTAATGCCGAATAAACTAAGAGGCTCGTTTTATCAAAAACAACTTAGAAATTAAAGATAGAAGTTGCTAAAATAAGAAAATTACTTTCGCTGTTGTGTTATCAGCCATTTTAGAAGGGATTTCCTTGTAAAATATACACTTGTTTATAAGGAATCCTGATTCTAATTTAATAAGTATTTAACGTTTTATTGAATTATTGTGACCATAAAGTTATGAGTAGCTAGAAGCTGTTTTAACTTGTACATAAAATAGTTTAAAGACCAATCTACATACATATGAACATTGAGTTATAACCATACCATATCATTTATACGAAAATTTTTAACAAACTAAAATATGTTTAATGAACCCAATAATCGAGTTGAAAAAATTTGATACGACTAATTTTAAGAATAAAATCATGAACTGTTGGATTTTGAATAAGTTGATGGGCATGTTAAATAATTATGAGAGGAATATTTGATGAAAAAAATTTTTATTTTAGTAGGAGTACTTGTTGCTATTACTGGTTTCAATTCTCAAGCTTGGGCAAACGAAAATGCCGAAGTAGTAAGCTCTACTGAACATACAACGGAAACAACAAGCAGTATTAGTGAGACAGAAGAGTCGAGTAATTCAACACAAATGGAGAGTCACAATCAATCGAAAGAAGAGGAGCTGAACTCTTCACAAGATATAGAAATCACTGAGAACAATAATTCACCAATGGGCAAACAAGCGCAAAAAAATCCAGATTTTTTGCCGACAGATCCTAACCGACGTTCAGACTTAGTTGCAACACCACAATTCCGTTCTTATGCACTTGCAGTTCCTTATTTTACGGCAACAGAACCGAATAGACCGTCAATCAACTTTGTCGATGTATCTTCACACAACGGTAATATATCAGTTAATGATTACAATATAATGAAAAGTTATGGAGTAACGGGAGTTGTTGTAAAATTAACGGAGTTTACGACCTATGTCAATCCATATGCAAAAACTCAGATTGAAAATGCTAAACAAGCTGGTTTATCTGTATCGGTATATCATTATAGTTGGTTTTCTGATGCAAAAATGGCTGAAGCAGAAGCTGACTTTTTTGCAAGCCAAGCTTCGGCGTTAGGGCTGTCTAAGAATACGGTGATGGTAAACGATGCAGAACAAACGCAGATGGCGGAAGGAAATGTAACGGCTAATTCAGTAGTTTTTCGAAATAGATTAAATGCTTGGGGCTATAATAAAGTTGCTCATTATTCTATGTTTGATTGGTTCAACAGAAAAATATTAGATACAGCTGTTCTAGGTTTACAGAATAGTTGGGTCGCTCAGTATCCATACAATCCTGTAAATACAAATTTACTTCATACAAATTATGCAGCATGGCAATGGTCCTCAGAGGTAACTTTCCCAAATGTTAATACTGGAATAGGCGGTAAATTTGATGTCAATATTTCGTATAATAATTTGTTTCTAAGTTCAGGAGATTCCTATGATCTTATAGATTATGAGAAAGATGTAAACGTTAAAGGGATTATAAAAAGTGGACAAAATCATGGGATTTATAGCAAAATTTACAATACTGAGGGAGATAACCCAAGACTAGGAAGTAGTCCAACGTACGCTGGAAAAGATGTAGAGATCATTAAAGAGGCGAAAACAGTAAAAGCGACGTGGTACCAATTCAAAGTAAACGGTGTCGTCGTAGGTTGGATGGATGCGAAAGGATTTGACACTTATGACGCGATCGAATATGAGAAAACAGTCAGCTTCAAAGCAAAAGTAAGTTCAAATCAAAACCACGGCATCTATAATAAAATCTATTACACGGAAGGCAATAATCCAAGACTAGCAAGTAGCCCAACGTACGCTGGAAAAGATGTTGAAATCATTAAAGAAGCGAAAACAGTAAAAGCCACATGGTACCAATTCAAATTAGGTGGAAAAGTAATCGGCTGGATGGATGCGAAAGGCTTCGATAAGTATGATGCAATTGAATATGAGCGAGCTGTCAGCTTCAAAGCAAAAGTAAGTTCAAATCAAAACCACGGCATCTACAACAAAATTTACTATACGGAAGGCAACAATCCAAGACTAGCAAGTAGCCCAACGTACGCTGGAAAAGACGTTGAAATCATTAAAGAAGCGAAAACAGTAAAAGCCACATGGTACCAATTCAAATTAGGTGGAAAAGTAATCGGCTGGATGGATGCGAAAGGCTTCGATAAGTATGATGCAATTGAATATGAGCGAGCTGTCAGCTTCAAAGCAAAAGTAAGTTCAAATCAAAACCACGGCATCTACAACAAAATTTACTATACGGAAGGCAATAATCCAAGACTAGCAAGTAGCCCAACGTACGCTGGAAAAGATGTTGAAATCATTAAAGAAGCGAAAACAACAAAAGCCACATGGTACCAATTCAAATTAGGTGGAAAAGTAATCGGTTGGATGGATGCGAAAGGCTTCGATAAGTATGATGCAATTGAATATGAAAAGACAGTCAACTTCAAAGCAAAAGTAAGTTCAAAACAAAACCACGGTATCTACAACAAAATTTACTACACGGAAGGCAACAACCCAAGACTAGGAAGTAGCCCAACGTACGCTGGAAAAGACGTTGAAATCATTAAAGAAGCGAAAACAGTAAAAGCCACATGGTACCAATTCAAATTAGGTGGAAAAGTAATCGGTTGGATGGATGCGAAAGGCTTCGATAAGTATGATGCAATTGAATATGAGCGAGCTGTCAGCTTCAAAGCAAAAGTAAGTTCAAATCAAAACCACGGCATCTATAATAAAATCTATTACACGGAAGGCAATAATCCAAGACTAGCAAGTAGCCCAACGTACGCTGGAAAAGATGTTGAAATCATTAAAGAAGCGAAAACAGTAAAAGCCACATGGTACCAATTCAAATTAGGTGGAAAAGTAATCGGCTGGATGGATGCGAAAGGCTTCGATAAGTATGATGCAATTGAATATGAGCGAGCTGTCAGCTTCAAAGCAAAAGTAAGTTCAAATCAAAACCACGGCATCTACAACAAAATTTACTATACGGAAGGCAACAACCCAAGACTAGCAAGTAGCCCAACGTACGCTGGAAAAGACGTTGAAATCATTAAAGAAGCGAAAACAGTAAAAGCCACATGGTACCAATTCAAATTAGGTGGAAAAGTAATCGGTTGGATGGATGCGAAAGGCTTCGATAAGTAGTTGGATCAATAAATAAATTAACGATATTTAAATGAATGACCATCTCTAGCAAATGTATTTGTCTGGGATGGTCTATACTTTGGATATAAAGATATCAATAAACTTAGTGTGTTTTAAGAAGATTTGTTCTATTCGCTAGCGGACTGAAAATAAAAAAGGTGTAGAGATAATGATTATAAAGAGGTGGCATATGAAAAAATATTTGAATTATATTTATACATTTTTCTTAGCAGCATCTATTTTTACAATGTTATGGGCTATTTTTACGACAATTTTTTCTCCTAGGATTGGGGAAATATTTTCGTTATTTAGAAATGTTCATTCAACCAAAACAATTATCTTGATTAATAGTAGTTGTTTCGTTTTTACGTTACTTTTGTATCCTGTTATTGCCCGCTTTTTGGCGAAAGGGACAAAAAAATGGGTACTCAGTAATAAATTCACTTTTATTTTTTTTACGATAGAATTGACAATCTATTTTATCTCGCTATTACTGTTTATCAAATTTATTGGCTTTAAACAAGCTGTAGATGACGCTGCAATTACATTAAAATTTTTGGATCAGTTATCTCTTGGTGAGAAGTGGGGATATAATTATATGTATTCTAACCCTCAAAACCTTCTTCTAATGTATATTTTTTCAGCTATTCGGACCTTTTTTGGTCCTAACTACAGTTCAATTATTATAGTATTTAGTCTAATGCATATAATCACGATTCTGTTGACCTTTTTATCGTTAAAGAATTTAAAAGTCAGTAATTTAGTGTCCTTAGTAGCGATTCAGATTCTTGTCTTTGCTATTCAAATTACGTTACATGTTCCTGTTGCCTATACAGATATATTATCTCTATTTTTCATGTCAGTAACGTTGTTCTTCTTTACGAGCTATTTAAAAACAGCAAATGAAGGAACAAATAAATTCAGCTATCTTTATATCATATTAACCTCCATTTTTTGTGTGTTAGGTTTTATTAGTAAGGGAACGGTGCTTATACTAGTGATTGCGTTATCCTTATTTTTATTATTATATAATAATGGAAAGCGAAGAGTCATAGGGCTGGTTCCTTTTATATTCTTATTTTTCGGTCATTTTTTATGGGGACAATTTATCGATTCTCAGAATCTATTTCCAGATAAAAATTATGGACAGCCTAATACTCATTATATAATGATGGGGTTACATAACACGCCTATTCCTGATGACTTGCCTAATGAGAACAAGGCTAAATGGACAGTTGGCGCTTATGATTCAAGTGAGCAACGATTTACTTGGGATATGTTTTTAGATAAAAAAATGTCAAAAGAGAAAATTCAAGTAGAACATATAAAAGTCATTAAACAAAGACTTAAAGCTATGAATCTGATACAACTAATTCAGGCACTTAATAACAAAGTTTCTGTAACGTGGGGTTCAGGAGATTTAAAATCTTCTTTTGAAGTCTTTTTGGGTACTGGAAAAAATCAAGAAAAAATGTGGGTTTTCCAAAATAATTTCAGCGGTTTGATTGTTTATTCAATCATGATGGTCATCCAATATTTGATTTATTTAGGTATTATTTTTTCTGCAATTAAATTTTTCAAAGTTATAAATCCATTTATATTTTTTAGTAGTATTTATATAACGGGATATTTTGTATTTTTATTAATATGGGAGTCCAGTCCAAGGTATTCTATGGGGATTTTTATACCAGCTATTTTAGCAATTGGGTTATTATTTCAAAAATCAGAAGAAAAACATAAAAAAATAGTCTGATTTATAAAAACTATACGTTGTATTAAATTTTTATCATTAATAATACTGAGATCAAGTATCAGATTTTCTCTGATACTTGATCTCAGTATTTTTTTTGAATAAATAATAAACTAAGTAAAAGAGCCTATTAATCTGTATAATCGCTATTGTCTTTTACAGTTACATTAAGATATTAGGCAAGTTATTGAAAGTTTTTAATAGATGTGAGAGAATGGACAAGGTGTATTTTTGAAAAAATTTAAGTGTTTTGAGGAGCTTAGTATTCAACCATGAATGATATAAAAAATACAGATCAGATAAAAGAGATTCAAAAAATAAATTTAGAAATGGCGAAGTACTTCGTTCGCTTTTGTGAAAAATATCAATTATTGTGTTATTTTTGCGGTGGAGGCTGTATTGGAACTGTTAGGAATAAAGGTTTTATACCATGGGATGATGATTTAGATTTCTTCATGCCGCGTAAGGATTATGAAAAACTTTATGATTTATGGTTTCAACATGCGGACATGGATAAATATTCGATTTTGAGACCATCAAAAACATTTATTGACCATAACTCTTTTACTACGATCCGAGCGAATAATACGACGTTTATTAAACCGTATCAAGCATATCTAGATATCCCTCATGGATTACCGATTGATATATTTCCTTTGGACGGTGCACCAAACTCAACAATCAAGAGAAAAATCCAAAAAGGATGGGCACTCATTTATGCGCTATTTTGTTCACAAGTAGTACCTGAAAAACATGGAGGTATTATGGCGATGGGGAGTCGAATTCTACTAAAATTGTTTCCAACTAAAAAAAGTCGTTATATCATTTGGTCATTTGCGAGCAAACAAATGTCAAAATATGACTTCGATCGCTGCGAATTTGTAACTGAGCTTTGTGTAGGTCCAAGATATATGGGCAATTTATATAAGAGACAAGATTTTGAAAAAGCAGAATATCTCCCTTTTGAAGATACTTATATGCCTGTACCTGTGGGCTATGATAATTATTTGACACAAGTTTTTGGTCATTATATGGAGTTACCTGATGAAAAAGATCGGATTTCCCATCATGAAGCCGTTTTGATAGATACTGAACATACGTATAAAAAATATAAAGGACTATACTATTGTGTGGAAAGTTTGAAGGAGGAAAAATAAATGATTACAGCATTGATTATAGCCGGTGGAGTCGGCAAAAGAATGGGACAAGATATTCCGAAACAATTTATTATGGTGGAAGACAAACCAATTATTATTTATACGTTAGAATCTTTTCAAAAACATCCGATGATCGATAGAATTTTAGTTGTTTGCAAAAAAGGATGGGAAGACACTTTATATGCTTACGCAAAAGAATATACTATTGATAAACTAGCATGGATCATTGAAGGTGGTAATAGCGGACAAGAATCTATCAGAAATGGTGTTGATTTTCTTAAAGAACATTCAACTGAAGAGGATACTGTTGTGATTCATGATGGCATTCGACCATTAGTAGATGAAATTGTATTATCTGATGTCATCGTAAAATGTAAAGAGTTCGGCAATGCAGTCACTTCTTTACCTTATAATGAACAAATTTTCGTGAAAGAAACAGAAGAAACAACCAAACAATATATTAATAGAGAGACATTACGAAGAGTATCTACACCTCAAGCGTACCAATTCGATAAACTTGTTTGGGCTTATGAGAAAGCTTTTAGAGAAGGAATCGGTATTTCAGAGTCATCATACACAAATACAATGATGGTTGATCTGGGAGAGACTCTTTATTTTGCTGTGGGCTCGGATAAAAATATTAAGTTGACAACACAAGACGATCTGCAATTGTTCAAAGGATATCTTCGAATGAAGGAAGAATAGGAGAATAATATGTTTTCAAGAAATCTTGATTATCAAAACGATGTTGAAAAAGTGATCCAAAATCCATTAGACTGGGGAAAGTTAAATAATAAATCATTACTTTTTGTGGGTGCATCTGGAATGATCGGTACCTTTTTGATTGACTGCTTAATGGCCATAAATGAAAAACAAAATTTGAATATTTCTATTTATGCAATGGGACGAAATCTAAATAAGTTAGAATCAAGATTTATCAACTATAAAGAGAGCCCCAATTTTCATTTAGTTGTTGGAGATATACTAGAACCCTTATCATCTGGTGTTCACTATGATTTTATCATCCATGGCGCAAGTAACACGCATCCAAAAGCCTATGTAAGTGATCCAATCAATACGATAATGACGAATATAAAAGGGACCGAGCAAGTACTTGATTATGCTTCTAACAACAAAGTTGAGCGTGTGTTGTTTCTTTCAACGGTTGAAATTTATGGTGAAAACAGAGGCGATACTGAAAAATTTGATGAGAGCTATTGTGGCTATATCGATTGTAACACTTTAAGGGCTGGTTACCCTGAAGGAAAACGTGCAAGTGAAGCACTTTGCCAAGCATATATAAAGCAATACGGCATTGATGTAGTCATTCCAAGACTTTGTCGGATCTTTGGGCCTACTATGTTGTCAGAAGATTCAAAAGCTTCTTCTCAATTTATTAAAAATGCAGTAAATGGTGAAGACATCGTATTGAAGAGTGAAGGAACACAGTACTATTCATATTGTTATGTAGCTGATGCAGCCTATGCTTTGTTATATTTACTATTCAATGGTAAAAACGGCGAAGCCTATAACATTGCTAATAGTGAATTTGATTTAACGTTAAGAGAATTAGCAACCAAACTTTCTGAAATCGCTGGGACAAAAGTTATTTTTGAGATTCCAGATTCAAGTGAATCAGCAGGTTATTCTAAAGCAACGCAGGCAATTTTAGATACAAAGAAAATTGAAACGTTAGGATGGAAGCCTATTTATTCTTTGGATGAAGGATTGGAACAAATAATTAGAATCATGAAAACTGAGGAGTGAAATGGTAGTGCCTGAAATAAGTATTATAGTACCAGTATATAATGTTGAAAAATACTTAGACAAATGTGTCAACTCTATTTTGAATCAGACATTCCAAGATTTTGAACTAATTCTAGTAGATGATGGGTCACCTGATAATTGCGGTCAAATGTGTGACGATTATGCTGAAATAGATCAAAGAGTAATCGTTATTCATCAAAAAAATGGTGGATTGAGTGCTGCAAGAAATGCAGGTATAGAAATTGCTAAAGGTCGCTATCTCGGTTTTGTAGACAGTGATGATTATATTGCAGAGGACATGTATGAGCTTTTATATACAAACTTGAAAAATGAAAAGGCTGATTTAGCAACGGTTGGTTTTCTAGATATTTATGCTGGAAAAGAACCTGTTGTGAAAGAACGAAAATATCTTGTGACTGATATGGTTGGGGCAGCAAAAATCATGTTTGAAGGAAAATTAAGTACCATAAGTGCAACGAATAAATTGTATAAAAGAGAAATATTCAAGCATATTCGTTATCCAGTCGGAATGATCACGGAAGATGCTGCAGTGATTTTAGATGTATTGGAAGAGACATCTAAGGTAGTTATTGATACAAGTCAAAAGTACTATTATTATCACCGAGAGAATAGCATTTCAAGTAATCATTTTACGATGAAAGATCTGGATATGATCAAAGCGTGGGAAGAGAATGAATCACGTGTCTTAGAAAAATATCCAGAACTAGTGAATGTAGCACATACACGAGTTTGTTGGGCGTATTTCACTGTTTTAGATAAGATGATGAACAGTGGTGAATTAGGGATAGAAGAAAAGAAAACACAAAAAGAAATCATTCAATTTTTACGCAAGAATTTTATGTTTGTCCTAAAAAACCACTACTTTACTAAACCACGAAAACTATCAATGATTGCGCTAAGAATACATCCTTATTTTTATAAACTGATGTCACGTTTAGAAAATGGAATGGTCAGAAGAATAAATAAATAAACTTTATTGAGTTAAGGAGACAGGGTTAATGATAAAAAAAGCGAATGAAATACTTGATAAGGTGGAAATACCTTTTATCCTCGTTTGGGAATTTATGTTAATTTTACGTATGATTAGTACGTATAGCCTTATTCCATCAAAATTTGATAGTATTATTTTTACTATTATTTCATTAGTTGGAGGATTATTGCTTATCCGCAATGGTGTTGATTGGTTTCAAAAGCGCCAGAGGCCAAGTGTATTATTATTGCTATTTACTTTGGTGCTGATCGTAACGTCTGTTATCAATAGACAAACTGGATTAACAGCTAACTTTAAGTTAATCATATGGCAAGTCCTTCTGTTTTTTGTTGTCTACGAAATTGGTAAAAAGAACCAGAAAAAATTATTTAAATTAGTAGAAAAAATCTTAGTTTTTACTTGGCTTGTTCTAGTTATCATTTCACTAGGAATGTTTTTTGTACAGTTCAAATATACTGCCCCATTAGATAAATTGTATTATGGTATTCGTATGGGGTTTGTTGAGAATCGTTTGTATGGTGTTTTTGTAGATCCTAATTACGCTGCAACGATTTCAGTGGTTGCAATTTGTTTTTCTCTCCATCTATTTACAGAAGCAAAAGTCAAGCTTTACAGAGGTCTCTTAATCGTTAGTGTTATCTTGGAATTTCTTTTTGTTGTTCTTTCAGGTTCAAGAACAGCAACAATAGAAATTATGGCTATAACAGTTGTTTGGGTATTTTTCTATTTTTATTATAATAAAAAATCTACTGCTCTTATACAAAGGTTAATCTATTCAGCTGTTGTTTCCTTGATAGCTGTTGCGGCACTTTTCCTATTGATGGATATAACACAAAAAGTATCTGTCGTTTCTGCTGAAGCTGTAAGTAAGGTAATCGTAATAAAAAATGTTGAGAAAGATAATATTTCTTTAGATCGCCCTGATACGGGAGAAGACGCAGATATTTCTAATAGCAGGTTTAAACTTTGGAACAGTGCCTTTGAAATATTTGAGACTAAACCCTTAGTTGGAGCCTCTCCAAAGGGAATGATTCCTTATGCTAAGAAACATTTATCAAATACTTGGATTTCAATAAAAGAACAGACACCACATAATTTTATGTTCTACCTATTAGCAACTACGGGGCTTTTGGGGACAATTCCGTTTATGATTTTTATTTTATACAATGTATTTAAATCGTTACGAACACTATTTAAAATGAATACAAGGAACTATACAGAATACTTATTTCAAAGTTTGATCGTATTGACAATTTTAATTTCAGCGTGTTTGATTACAGACATCGTTTTGGTAAATAGATTAGGCGCAATGATGTTCTTTCTATACATTGGCAGGTTGAATTCAAAAAACGAGAAGGAAACGAGTGAAATAGAGTTATGAAAGAACTAAGTATTAAGGAGATTCAAGACGTTAGTGTCGAGATCCTCGTACACATCGATGATATTTGTCGGAAGAATGATATTGACTATTCGATTTATTATGGTAGTTTGATTGGGTCAGAACGACACCAAGGTTATATTCCTTGGGATGATGATTTAGATATTGTGCTGACTCGTCCGAACTATGATCGTCTAATAAAATTATTGGCAAACGATGAAACCTATTTATTATTGAGTTTGGAAACCAGAGAAAAGTATCGCTATCCATTTGCGAAATTGGTTGATAAGAGAACTTGCGTGAAAACAACACAATTTTATCATAGTGAAGATCCAGATTTAGGGGTTTTTGTAGACATTTTTCCAATAGATGGTTTTCCATTAGATGACTCTGTTAGAAAGGCGTTTGGTGAAAAATGTAGCTTGTACTTTGATAATATGATAGGAACATTAAATGCTTCATATGCAATTTCGAAGACAAGATGGAAAGCTTACGGGAAGAGAATCTTACACTATCCGAAGCACCGTAAGTTGATGAAACAAGGGGATTATAAACATTGGAAAAAGTTACTAATGGGAGAAATGAGTAAGTATCCTATTGCTGAAACACCTATATGTGGTTATATTGAATTCGTTGACGAAGAATGGGGCGTTTTTCCTACAGAGTGGTTTGAACATTACGAAGATGTACAATTTGCAGGGAAAACGGTTCGCGCTATAAAAGACCGTGAAAAGTTTTTAACGTTGCGTTATGATGACTATATGCAATTACCACCAGAATCAGAGCGAGTTACGCATCATCCATATACGTTTTATTGGAAATAAAAATAAAATATAAGAGGTAATAATAATGAAAACAAATATTACGACTTCTGTTGTTATGGCTACTTACAATGGTGAACGTAACATTATTGAACAAGTGGATTCACTTAAAAATCAAACAAAAGCAATTGATGAAGTAATAATCTGCGATGATGGCTCAACCGATCGAACGGTAGAAATTATTCAAGAGTATATAAATTCGAATCATTTGAAGCATTGGAAATTAATTGTTAATGCGGTGAATAAGGGATGGCGACAAAATTTTATCGACTTGCTTAATGAAGCATCCGGTGAGTATATATTCCCTTGTGATCAGGATGATATCTGGTATGATAACAAAATCGAAAAAATGAGTACGACGATGTATAGAAATTCTAATATCGCAGTTTTAGTTTCAAATTATACTGAGCTTATTGAAGAAGGTGGGCATTCGTCAACGTTGCGTTCATTAAAAACGAAGAAAGATAACTTAGACCAGCAAGTTGTCTTTACTAGTGAGAATGTTATTCTGAAAAGACCGGGGTGTGTATATGCTGTCAGAAAAGATTTTGTCTCAGAAGTAACAGATTATTTTAATCAAGCGCTGAATTCTGCTCATGATATTTCGTTATGGGGAAGCGCTCTTGCTTTTGATCGCTTATATTTATTAGATGAACCCACGATTGTCTTTAGAAGACATGGTGAAAGCTCATTTAAAAAAGAGACAAATGAAGCGAGGAAGAATAGCAATTATCAATATAGAATTAACATGTTGAACCGCTATAATGAACGCTTGAATTCATTAAATGATTATATTATTGAAGAAAATGGAATAAAAAACAAGCAAAAAAAGAAGAAATAATTCAGCGAATGATGAAAATTAATGCCAATAGAGCAAGCCTTCTTGAAAAAAGAAGTGTTACAAAAATTATTTTTTCTTTTAGCAAGTACGAAAAGCCTTTTGATTATTTTGCAGATATCTATCATGTACTTAAATTAAGGCTTGGAAAATAATGAGGTAAACAATTGTGAATGAAAAAGCCAAATCCGTCATAAAAAATTTGTATTACACAGTCGCAGCTAATTTTGCTACATTAGGTATTTCAATTCTCCTCAACTTATTTGTGCCAAAACTGCTTGGTGTTACTGAATATAGTTACTGGCAGTTATATGTATTTTATTCTTCCTATGTTGGATTCCTTCACTTAGGTTGGATTGACGGTATCTATTTAAAGATTGGCGGAGAAGAGTATGATCAATTAGATAAAAGAAATCTTGGATCTCAATTTTGGTATTTAGCCATTTTTGAATCGATTGTTTCTTTATTAGTGATCGGTTGGTCGTTGTTTTTCATGTCATCTGGGAATAAAGCAACGATTTTACTGTTGACAGCAATTGTAGCCTTTGTAACAATCGCTAAAACCTTTATATTGTACATTTTTCAATCTACAAATCGCATTAAAGAATATGCGCAATTATCCAGAAGTGATCGCTATATATATGTAATACTCATTTGTATTTATTTTCTATTAGGCGGTAGAAATTTTTTCTGGCTGATTGTCATGGATATAGTATCTAAATTGATCATGACAGTTTGGGGAATGTATCGAATCAAGGATATGTTGAACTTTAAACTAGAAAGTATAAGAAAAATATTTCCTGAAATACTAGATAACATCAATGTTGGCAGTAAACTAATGCTTAGTAGTGTTGCTGGTATGCTTATCCTTGGAACGATTCGCTTCTTCGTAGAAAAAAAATGGAGTATCCAAACGTTCGGAAAATTGTCCTTTACACTTAGTATCTCTAATATGTTTTTAACTTTTATCAACGCTGTTGGCGTTGTTATGTTTCCGTTGCTAAGAAGAACGAATCAGAAAAAATTACCGAAGTTATTTGTTACACTGAGAGATTTGTTTGTACCAATTACTTATGCGATTTTGCTTTTTTATGTCCCAGCTAAATATGTTCTTTCATTGTGGCTTCCTGATTATGCAGAAAGTTTGAAATTTATGGGGATATTATTTCCCATCATTATTTATGAAGGTAGAATGTCTTTATTGATCAATACTTACCTAAAAACGTTGCGAAAAGAAAAGACGATTTTGTTTGTCAATATGACTACTTTATTTTTATCATTGATTTTATCAATTATCATTATTTTTGGTTTAGGTAACTTAACTTGGGCGGTCGGACTTATTTTGATAAGTTTAGCGTTCCGTTGTAATTTTGCAGAATTTTTCCTAAGTAAATCAATGAATATTCATATTGGGAAATCTATGGTTTTCGAAACACTTTTAACAATTTTATTTATATTAAGTAACTTATTTTTCGGAGGAAGCTGGATAAGTACTGCGGTCTATGCGTTATGTTATTCGATTTATCTTGTATTTAACAATAAAAAAATAATAATAAGTTTTAAAGAATTCCGAGGACTGCTAAAAGGAACATAATGCTTAACAGTCTAAAGACTATTTGCTAAATTTAATGGAGAGTAAGCCAAAAACTAAAAATAGTTTTTGGTTTATTTTCTATTCTTGGTTGTTTTAAATAAATTACAAATAGTATAGTTTTAATCGTGGACAAAAAGAAGTAACTTTGCTACAATTGAACTATTCAACTATAAGGGGTGGAATAATTGAAAAAGAATTTAGGTTATTTGTTTGTTGGTATTATGGCAAGTTTTATGATTATGCCAACTGCGGTGTTAGCAGAAGATGAAGTAAACAATTCTGAAAATACTAGTGAAAGTCAATCAATTGAACAAAGCACAGAAAAAGTAATAGAAAGCACTGAAGTACAATCAAGCGACATGATTTCAAGTAGTACTGAAAATGAGAGCGCTGAAAAAAGAGCAACAACAGATACAACGGACACAATAGAGCTAAGAAGTGAACAGCCAAAGCTAGAATACTCAATCTATAATAAAAAAATAGGTTGGCAGGTAGGTCAAGAAAATGGTGGAAGTAGTTCATTTTCAAACGATAAGATTGAAGCATTTAAAGTTGGAATAGATGGAATAGAGGCTAGTTTAGGTAGTATTCAATACCGTGCCCATGTGTCAGATATCGGTTGGCAAAGCTATGTTTCAGCTAATGAAATTAGTGGTGTATCAGGTAAAAGATTAGAAGCAATTCAAATCCAACTTACAGGTACCTTAAAGGCGAATTATGACATCTATTATCGTGTTAAAGTTCAAAATTTTGGTTGGCTAGATTGGGCTGTAAATGGACGAAGTGCTGGAACTACAGCTTTTTCATATCAAATTGAAGGGATTCAAATTCAATTAAAAGAAAAAGGACAAGCTGCACCTGGAGCTACAAAACGTCCAGCTGTACAATATAAACAGCCAAATATAAAATATCAAAGCCATATCAAAAATATTGGTTGGCAAGCTAGTAAAAGCAATGGGCAAACGAGTGGAACAATTGGTCAAAATAAACGATTAGAGGCTTTAAAAATAGCAGTGGATAATGCTCCTGTAGCAGGCGGCATAGAATATAGAAGTCATGTTCAAGATATCGGTTGGCAAAATTATGTATCAAATAATTCAATTACTGGAACTGTAGGAAAGCAAAAACAAGTAGAAGCATTAAGTATTCGTTTAACTGGAGAGCTTGCTAAACATTTTGAGGTCTATTATCGAGTACATGCTAAAAATTTCGGCTGGTTAGATTGGGCTAGTAATGGCCAAAATGCTGGTACAGCAGGATTTAGTTATCAACTAGAATCTATTGAAATGAAGTTAGTTAGAAAAGGTGCAAATGTTTCAGGCGCTAAGAAACGCTATTTTATTCCGTTCAAACAACCAACTATTTCTTATCAAAGTCATGTTCAAGATTTAGGGTGGCAAGCATCTAAAAAAAATGGTCAAACTAGCGGAACTGTTGGAAAAAGCAAACGAGTCGAAGCAATTAAAATAAATATTGATAATGCACCTGTCTCTGGTGGTATCCAATATAGAAGTCATGTTCAAGATTATGGTTGGCAGAATTATGTCTCTAGTAATCAATTAAGTGGAACAGTTGGTAAAGCTAAACGAGTAGAAGCTTTTGATATTCGTTTGACTGGAGAATTATCAAAGCACTTTAATGTTTATTATCGCACTCATGCTGAATATTTTGGCTGGTTAGGCTGGAACAAAAATGGTGGTATTAGTGGTACATCAGGGTATGGATTCAGGCTAGAAGGATTAGATATTGTTTTAGTAAAAAAAGAATCAAAAGGGCCAGTAGTTTCAAATAATTACAAACAGGCTCCAGGTGATATTAAAAACTATTACATGAATGCGCCCAAACGAATCGAACTGAAAACAAGATACTACTATACAGATAGATCATTAAGAAGAGGCAATGATATCGCTGCTGGAACAGTAATTAATGTTAAAAGAAGAGTATTAGATAAGAATGGTTATCCTATTTTAGAAACACCTTACGGCTATGTGACAGCAGGAAAAAATATCGTAACAGCAACAAATAAAGGACAAAAAACATTTATGGATGTTCCATACTATAATCAAATGACGATGGGGTATCCGAATGGCTGTGAGGAATTTTCTTTATACATGGCATTAGAATATTTAGGGGCTACACATGGACAGAATGTGCATCAAGTGACCAATGCGGTTCCTAAAGTTCCTTCTTGGGGAAATCCGCATGAAGGGTTTAATGGAAACCCAACAGATAGATATGGCTTCCACACGATTTATCCAAGAGCATTTACACCATATGCTAAACGATATGCACCTAATTCAAGAGATATCAGTGGTGTTGATACAGGTCAATTCAAAGAAGAATTGATGAAAGGAAATCCAATTGTCGTTTGGGGAACCTACCCTTATTTAGCGGCACCTAGAATAGACGGTACGTATTATGGTTCTTTAAAAGTTGCTAATTTACATGTTTGGTTAGTGACTGGTTTTGATGGAAATAGTTTCCATGTGACAGATCCAATTTATGGAACGATGTGGGTAAGTGAAGGAACTTTAGCACTTTCTTATAGCCCAAATAAAATGGCTGTTTCTATTGATAAGTAGAATAGAGGACAAATAAATGAAAAATAAGAGACTAATGTTTTTATTTTGCATCATCATTTTAATAATAGGCATCATAATTTTTGTTAAAATAAATGACAAAAAAAGTACGAAAAATCAGGACTTAGAGACAAGTACATCTTCAAGTGCAAACAATTTTGACAAGTCAAAAGTTATCGATTATTCTAGTGAAACTGAAGTATCTTATAGCTATGATGAAGTCACTCTTAGTGTGGAAGAGTTAATGAAGTATAGAGAAGAAATTGAGCAAGCTGGCTTTGATAGTACATTATTTACAGATCAAGAAATTCAGACAATGAGGTCAGCAATAAAGAAAAATGGTCAATCTATTTCTCAATATTTAAAAGATCAACCAGATAAAAGCATCGATGAAGCTGAAATCGACAAAGCTCGCGAGGAGTTAAAAGCGGCAAATATCGATCCTGATAAGATGCATAATAACGAGATTATCGATCTAATAAAACAAGCGAAAAAAGAAAAAAAATCGGTGGTTGAGATTGCAAAAGAGAAATAAATTAATCTTCTTTCATAGCAGATTGATTGAGGGGAAAATCGACTAGCTGTCTTCCAGGACAGCTAGTTTTTGTAATTAAAGTAGACCTCTTTGAAAAACCGTGATAAACTGAAGAGGTTATGAAAGTAAGTTTTTTATTCTATCTAAAATTAGGAGTTACTGATAAATGAATAATATATTAATCACTGGTGGAGCAGGGTTCATTGGTTCTACTTTAGCTAATTTTTACAGTAAAAATCATAAAGTCACTGTTATTGATGATTTATCAATGGGAAGTAAGAGTAATTTAGAAGAGTCTGCGAATCTTTGTTTTATAGAAGGGAGCGTGACAGATTCTACATTGATGGAAAAAGTGTTAACAGATACGCAGTTTGAATATATTTTTCATTTGGCTGCTATCGCAAGTGTAGCTGATTCTGTCGAACGACCTTTAGAAACGCATCAAATAAACTTTGATAGTGTTTTTCAATTGTTAGAGTTAGTAAAGTCTAATCAGTTTGGTTTAAAACGATTATTATTTGCATCATCAGCTGCAGTCTATGGTGATGAACCAACATTACCTAAAAAAGAAGAATCTGTTATTAGACCCTTAACACCTTATGCAATCGATAAGTTTGCTGCGGAAAAATATGTTGTTGATTACTATCACTTGTTTGATGTTCCAACGAGTGCGGTACGCTTCTTTAATGTTTATGGACCAAAACAAAATCCTGAATCACCGTATTCAGGTGTTATATCGATTATGATGGATCGCTATAAGAAAGTGTTAAATAAGGAAGAAACAATGTTTACTATGTTTGGTGACGGGACGCAATCAAGAGATTTTGTTTTTATCGAGGATGTTGTTCAAGCATTGGATATCATTGCACATTCACAAGATACGTTAGGCGAAGTCTATAATATTGGTACAGGTGAAGCGATCGGCTTGAATGAATTAGTTTCTATTGTAGATAACTTTTTACAAGTGAATTTACCGATTCAGTATGAAGGGGAACGCTCTGGAGATATCAAACATTCTCTTGCAGACATTTCGAAAGTAAAAGCTGTAGGGTATCAGCCTAAATACACTATCAAGTCAGGACTTGAAAAGTATGTTGCTTACGAACTTGGTAACTTTGACAAAGATATCTAAATCTGATTGATTCAATAAACGACTGAAACAGGCGAGATGAGAGATTCTCGTCTGTTTTTTTGAACGAATAAAATCTTTTTAATTGTTTGATACTCATTCTTAGGAATGATACAATGATGTCGATTGGAGGGAGAACGATGACAAAAATAATCGCCCACCGTGGTAGCAAAGGAACCCATCCAGAAAATACTTTAGCTGCGTTTAAAGAAGCTATTTTAGTTGGTTCTGATGGAATCGAGCTAGATGTGCAGTTATCAAAAGACAACCAACTGATGGTGATCCATGACGAAACGATTGATCGTACAACCAATGGTTATGGGGAGGTTGGTAGTTTAACCTTAACAGAGTTAAAACAATACGATGCCGGTAGTTGGTTCCAAAAAAATCCGATGATTCAAGAAATTCCTACTTTAGAAGAAGTAGTCATGCTGCTTAAAGAAGAGAATTTTCAAGGTTTACTGAATATTGAAATCAAAACAGATAAAATCCATTATGAAGGAATCGAACAGCTAATTGTTCAGCTCATGAAGTCACAGTGTTGGCCTTTTGAATATATGTATTCAAGCTTTTATTTTAAAAGTTTAGAGAAAATCTGGGAAATTGAACAAAATCAAAACATTGCTGCCGTATTTAGACTGTCAGAAAAAGAGGAGACACGAGCGCTTCAATCAAAGTTTATTGAAGGAATCCATCCTAAAATAGATTGGGTATTCGACCATTTAGATGATTTGGCGGATTTTCCAAAAGCAATTCGTCCGTGGACTGTCAACGAAGAAGACACTATGACACATTGCTTTCGTCATCATTTGACCGCAATTCATACAGACTATCCAGCTAAGGCATTGCAAATACGCAAATTGATACAAAATAAAGGATGAAAAAATTGAAAAAAGTATTAGTAATCGCAGGACCAACAGCAGTTGGAAAAACCTCTTTAAGTATTGAGTTAGCCAAAAAGTTAAATGGAGAAATCATTAGCGGTGATTCAATGCAGGTCTATAGACAATTAGATATAGGCACAGCAAAAGTGACGGAAGAAGAGCGTGAAGGTATTTTACATCATTTGATTGATTGTCGTGAACTATCTGAGACATACTCTGTAGCAGATTTTCAAAAAGAAGGACGTCTGGCAATCGATGCAATAACAGAAAAAGGAAAATTGCCAATTGTTGTTGGTGGGACAGGACTGTATATTCAAGCATTGTTATATGACTTTGAATTAGGTGCCAAAGATGAATCGACTGAAATTCGTGAGAAATATGAGCAATTTGCTGAAATACATGGAAATCAATACTTGTGGAATTTATTGCAAGAAAAAGATAGCCAAGCAGCTGCAAGTATCCATTTCAACAACCGTAAAAAAGTGATTCGAGCACTTGAAGTGTTTGATAAAACGGGATTCAGTATTTTAACTCCGAAGGAAAAACCAAAAAGATTATATGATTATTTCTTGGTTGGATTAGAAACGGACCGAGCTGAACTTTATAATCGAATCAACATGCGTGTGGATATAATGATGACACAAGGGCTTTTAAAAGAAGCTGAGTTACTTTATAACAGGCAGACACAACAATCGATTCAAGGAATAGGCTATAAAGAGTTTTTCCCCTATTTTGAAGGGAAAGAGTCTTTAGAAGAAGCAATTGATCAAGTAAAACAAAATTCTAGAAGATATGCGAAAAGGCAATTGACCTGGTTTAGAAACCGCATGAATGCCAGCTGGTGGGACTTAGTACAAACACCTGATACTATTTTAAAGTTAGAAAAGGAAATAGAAAAATGGCTGGATTCTTAGGAAGGATAAAAAATGGATAAAATAGCAGAAAAGGTTATCTTAGTGGGCGTAGAAACAGAGGGAAATTACACTCGATTTGAAGGATCTATGAAAGAATTGAAAAATTTAACTAAAACTGCTGAAGGAGAAGTTGTTTTTTCATTGACACAAAAGCGTCCTCGAATTGATTCACAGACAGTGATTGGTAAGGGGAAAGTTGAAGAATTAGTACAGTTAGTTGATGCGTATGAAGCAGATATCGTTATTTTTAATCATGAGTTAACACCACGGCAAAATCAATTGATTGTTGAAGCTGTTGGTGTCAAAGTAATTGATCGGGTACAATTGATTTTAGATATTTTCGCGATGCGGGCACGATCAAAAGAAGGAAAATTACAAGTTGAGCTAGCGCAGTTAAATTATTTGCTTCCTCGATTGATTGGACAAGGGAAACAATTGTCTCGTTTAGGTGGTGGGATTGGTACTAGAGGTCCTGGGGAAACCAAACTGGAATCAGATCGCCGGCATATTCGTAATAAAATCATCGCAATCAAGCGTGAATTGAAAGAAGTATCAGCTCATCGTGAGCGAAGCAGGCAAAAACGGCAATCATCAGATTTATTTCAAATTGGTTTGATTGGTTACACGAATGCAGGAAAATCAACAATTTTAAACTTGCTAACAACAGCAGGCACATATTCTGAAGATCAATTATTTGCTACGTTAGATCCGTTAACAAAAAAATGGCAGTTACCTCAAGGAATGATCGTAACGCTGACAGATACTGTCGGTTTTATTCAAGATTTGCCGACACAGTTGATCGAAGCCTTTCAATCAACTCTGGAAGAAAGCCGAGGTATGGACTTGTTATTACATGTAGTCGACGCCAGTGCGGAAGATCGTTTACAACATGAACAAACAGTTGTTGAATTATTAAATGATTTAGATTTAGAGCAACTTCCGGTTTTGACTGTTTACAATAAAAGTGATCAAATCGACGAATCTGACTTTGTTCCAACTTTATTTCCTAACATATTAGTGTCAGCTAAAAGTACTTTAGGGAAAGAAGAACTCACAAAAGCTGTTAGAGAAAAAATGATGGAATTATTGGTTCCATATGAGTTTGATATACCATCAAACCAAGGGCAACAATTAAGTGAATTGAAACGCCATACTCTGTTGTTATCAGAATCATTTGAAGAAGAGGCAAATGCGTATCATGTTAAAGGCTTTGCTAAAAATAACTCTAAATGGACGCGGGAGTTAGACGATTAAATAACGAGGTTTATTGTTGTGTGTAGATTGTTGGAAAAAGTAAAGAGCTGAGTTGGAGAACCTATTTAGTGGTTTTCTCACTCAGTTTTTTTCTTTATTTGCTGTAGTTATTTGATTTGTGTAATGATATACTAAATACAAAATGAGAGGTTAAGGTGGTATCTGGATTTGCAAAAGTTTATTAAAAGTAATTCTTTCTTTTATGTTGGTTTGTTTGTTTTAGCAGTTTTATATTTTATGAATTTTAACGTAGACTTGGGATCAGACGACGGTTGGTTTATGAAAATTTCTGAAGAGTATAGTTTTGTTGGATTTCTTCAATGGCGTTACAATAATTGGTCTGCCCGGCTATTTCCAGAAGCGATGTTGTATCTGATTTTCTTGGTTCCTTTATTTATTCATCATCTGATCAGTGCGTGTGCCTGGATGTTATTTAGTTACTCTTTAGTGCGGATATTTGTTGGGACTGTTGATCGCAAGAACTTTTTAGTTGCATTTTTATCACTTGGATTTATCAATATCTGGGTTATGAAAGATGCCATTTTTTGGATTACGGGCGCAGTCAATTATTTATGGCCATTAGCATTAGGGGTGTTTGCACTGATTCCTTATGCAGATCATTTCTTTAGAAATCAAAAAACGGCGATTTGGTTATACTTATTGCCTGCATTTGTTTTTTCATTTTCGAATGAGCAGCTGATTCTTTGTGTTATAGGTGTAGTCTTAATTTATCATGTGGCAATAGTAATAAAGAAAGAAAAAGAGCATTATTATCTTTATATTCCAACAGCATTTTTTGTAACGGGATTTTTATTTATGTTTTTAGCTCCGGGAAATAAACTTAGAATGCAACAGGAAATTAAATTGTGGATGCCAGATTTTAGTGATTTGTCACCAATGGCAAGAGTGTTGAGAGGAAGTACTTGGTTATTTGAAGGGTGGCAGACGAAGTTATTTCTTCTATTCATTTTGATACTTGTGGTTTCTCTAGTGCTTGATTCCTCCAAATTACTAGCTAAAATAGGAATAGGATATACATTATTTTTGGTATTACTGACCTATAATTTTCCTGATAGAGTTACCAATTTTCAACTTATTAATGAAGGGAATTGGATTAATTCTTTCAAGTTCGGTAATTTTTTGAGTGGGACGTTCATGAATGCTATTTTGCCTTATCTGTTATGGGGGCTGTTTTTTGGTTTAGTGATTGCGTTGTCTATATCTGTTGCAAAACAAAAAATATTTATTGGTTTAAGTTATAGTGCGGCCTTATTTTCATCCATAATGATGTGGTTTTCACCGACAATGTATGCTTCAGGGGCTAGAGTTTTTATGTGTGCCTCAGTATTTTTATTGATCAATTTATTCCTACTTTATCAACAAATTCAAGAGAATGGCAGTCAACATGCAAACAAGCGAATAGTGTTTTATGCCTGCTTTATACCTGTGATCAATTTATTCTGTGTACTTTTTCTAAACTGAATAGAAATAGAAGTAAATGAAAAAAGGTATTGTTCACGATGCCTTTTTTCATTTTCGTACGAATTAACTGAAATTTCCTTGTTATAGCTGTGTTTTGCGCTATTTTTTATTTTTATGTTAGAAAACCTAACATAAATCATTGACAACGGAAAAAAGTATTGATATCCTATATTTAACTAAGAGAGGGGGGTGGATATGAGAGAGAAGGAACTGAGAAGATCGATGTCAGTTTTTCCAATTGGTACAGTTATGAAACTGACTGACTTATCAGCACGTCAAATCCGTTATTATGAAGAGCAAGATTTGATTCATCCTGAAAGAAGTGAAGGGAATCGACGTATGTATTCACTGAATGACATTGATGTATTACTGGAGATCAAAGATTATTTATCAGATGGTCTAAATATGGCAGGTATCAAACGCGTTTATGAAATGAAATTGGAAGAGCAAATGCATGCGCAAGAATCAAATAAACCGCTGACAGATGAAGATGTTCGAAAGATTCTATATGATGAACTTATTTCTCAAGGTGGGCTTACTCAACAAAATCCATTCCAATCCAGAGTACCCAAATTGTAACAGTTGAGTTTTACACAAAAAATGAAGGACGTGAAGGAAGACAATGAAGAAGAAACAAAACACAGTAGAAGATATCAAACGAATAGCGGATGAAGAAAATGTTCGATTTTTACGATTAATGTTTACAGACATTATGGGAACAATCAAAAATGTAGAAGTTCCAGTGAGTCAATTAGACAAAGTATTAAGCAATAAAATGATGTTTGATGGGTCTTCTATTGAAGGTTTTGTGAGAATTGAAGAAAGTGATATGTATTTGTATCCAGACGTATCGACATGGATGGTTTTTCCATGGGAGAGCACACACGGGAAAGTTGCTCGTTTGATTTGTGACATTTATAATCCAGATGGTACACCGTTTGCTGGAGATCCTCGTGGCAATTTAAAACGAGCCTTGGCGGATATGGAATCACTAGGCTTTACTTCATTCAATCTTGGGCCTGAACCAGAATTTTTCTTATTCAAATTAGATGAAGATGGTAAAATCACAACTGATTTAAATGATCGAGGTGGCTATTTTGATTTTGCGCCAACCGATCTTGGTGAAAATTGTCGTAGAGATATCGTTCTTGAGTTAGAAAGTCTTGGATTTGAAGTTGAGGCGTCACATCATGAAGTAGCGCCTGGTCAACATGAGATAGACTTTAAATATGCAGATGTTATCGAAGCTTGTGACAACATCCAAACCTTTAAATTAGTCGTTAAAACAATTGCTAGAAAACACGGCTTGCACGCAACTTTTATGCCAAAACCTTTATATGGCATCAACGGCTCGGGGATGCACTGCAATATGTCTTTATTTAAAGGCGAAGAAAATGTCTTTTTTGATGAAAATGGTCTAATGCAATTAAGTCAAACGGCGTATCATTTCCTTGGTGGATTATTGAAACATGCTCGCGCTTATACAGCGGTTTGTAATCCAACTGTTAATTCATATAAACGTTTGGTACCAGGATATGAGGCTCCGGTATATGTTGCTTGGAGTGGACGCAATCGTTCGCCGTTAGTCCGTGTTCCGGAATCACGTGGGTTATCTACTCGTTTAGAATTACGTTCTGTTGATCCATCAGCAAATCCATATTTAACAATGGCAACACTTTTACAAGCGGGATTGGATGGAATCAAAAATGAAATCGATCCGCCACAAGCGGTTGACCGTAACATTTACGTGATGAACGAAGAAGAACGAAAAGAAGCACATATACATGATTTACCTTCAACACTGCACAATGCTATTAAAGAATTACGTAAAGATGATGTAATGATCAATGCATTAGGTGAGCATATTTATGTGAACTTTGTTGAAGCGAAACGTATGGAATGGGCTGCTTTCCGTCAAACTGTTTCGGAATGGGAAAGAGAACAATATTTAGAATTATACTAAGAATCGTGAGGTTGGGATGTGACTCGTAGAGTGATGTTTCAGCCCCTTTTTTTATATTGTTCAGTTAATGAGTACAAAGTATGCTATACTTATAAGTGAGAATCGTTATCAATTGGACTTGAAAAGGAGTGGAAATCATGATCGTTCAAACTGTTACATTTATTATAAAAAAAGAAGGAAAAGAAAGATTTGATGCTAAAACAGGGAAAGATGTCGCTTCAATGTTAGAGTTTCCAGGTTGTATATCAAGTGAATGTTGGTATACAGAAAATAAAGATACGTGTGAGTTTATGTTGGTATCTAAATGGCAGAGTAAAAAAGATTTCCAAAACTGGTTAAAACGTCCAGAGCATTTACAAGAGCATCGAGAGGCACATCAAAATAAAAAAGCTACACCGTCTATCGTCATAGAAAAAACCAGAAAGAGCTATGAAGTTTCTGCTTAAAAAATACAAGAGTCTAAGGTGAATTTAGTTGCTTTGGATTCTTTTCTTTTATACTTCGAGTCTGTTCAAATAAGTGTAACTTTCATAAAAAAGCAGGTATAGTAGAAGGGAAACAACTATTAAGGAGAACAGAAATGAAAAAATCGAATTTTACTCCAACGATGTTTGAAAAACTTCAACAACATGGGTGGGATAAAGCGGCTCTGCGCGTATACATAATGAATAAAAACGAAAATAAACTGAACGTTGATCAGATGGTTTTTTTAGTTGGTTCTGAAATCTATACTGAAATGTTTGACCAAAGCCAGCTTTCCGATGAAGAAAAGGTCTTACTCGTTATCGATCATTTGGGGGGATATCTAAATGAGTCAGGTGATTTACACTTCGAATCCTCTAAATATAAATTTTACGATCAAATGCCTCCAGGAGCTCCTTTTTTCGATAGCTACTCAAAAGCAGTCCAACGTGCGTATCCAAATGGGTTGGTCATTACACAAATAGATAAAAAATTACCCAAAATAATCCTTAAGAAAAAATACGCAAACGAAACAAAAATTCATCAATTTAGAAACCGATTAGATAAATGTATTATTGAATATGTGGAAAGGTATAAAAGAAGAAATAGTTTGAAAAATGATGAAGCAGCCATAAAAATGATTCTTAAAAATAATTGGTTTTATGCTGATCCTCAGTATCATAATCGCGCTCATTTGGATGTAGAGATATCGACGGTTGATCTTCAAAAACGAAGTAGAACTCTTACAAATAAAGGATTAGTAAAAAAAATCAGAAAACGAGGTTTCTATCGAAAAATGCTATCTGGAGATTATCATAGTGAATTTATTTTAGATGAACAAGGTCAGTTATTAAGTCAATGGAAAGCAGAAAGCGATGAAAAAAACTATTTAGAATGTGCAATCGCAAACGGAGAATCTTTCAACTATGGCGAGCGCCCTAGATTTGATCCCTTTCATACACACGATAAATTAGATGGAACCCCTCCTAGATATTTCGACACGCAAAAGCGGAATCAACTCAAACGATATTGGATTTCGCCAACTGATAATCGATTTTATCAATTGATTAGGAGATTATCTGAAAAAGGATTCAAATACAAAGGTAAAAAGAATAAGAATTAAAATATAAATCAAGAGTAACGAAAATTGAGATTTCCGTCCCGACTTGTTTCTTTTTCACAAAAATTCGGTATATTCTAAAGTAGAAAAGCGAAATAATCAATAAACTTTGTGAAATATTTTCACAAACTGTTTCAAAATAGTGAGGCTTCCGTTATAATAGAGAAGAATATGCGTGCAACTATTCTACTTTTAGATAGAAGGATGATGACTAAATAATGCGAAAAATGAAGACGATGGATGGAAATACAGCTGCTGCATACATCTCATATGCGTTTACTGAATTAGCCGCTATTTATCCAATTACACCAAGCTCAACAATGGCCGAACTTGTAGATCAGTGGTCGGCTGAGGGAAAGAAAAATATTTTCGGACAACCTGTTAAAATTGTTGAAATGCAATCAGAAGCAGGAGCTGCTGGAGTGGTCCATGGATCGCTAAAGACAGGCGCATTAACCACTACATATACTGCTTCACAAGGATTATTATTGATGATACCGAACATGTACAAAATTGCTGGAGAGTTGCTTCCATCAGTCTTTCATGTAGCAAGTCGAGCTGTGACAACAAATGCGTTGAATATTTTCGGTGATCACGGAGATGTTATGGCTGCTCGTCAGACAGGGTTTGCTATGTTATGTGAAAGTAGCGTCCAGGAAGTCATGGATTTATCAGCCGTCGCGCATTTAGCGTCCATTGAATCAAGTGTCCCGTTCATAAACTTTTTTGATGGTTTTCGGACAAGTCATGAAATTCAAAAAATCGAAGTACTGGACTATGAAGAATTAGCTCCTTTATTAGATCAAAAAAAATTAAGCGATTTTCGTAGTAGAAGTATGAACCCCAATCATCCTTCAGTTAGCGGAACGAACCAAAATCCAGATATCCATTTCCAACAACGTGAAACAATCAATCGTTATTATGAACAGATTCCAACTGTTGTGAAACATTATATGAATGAAATCAATGCCTTGAGAGGGACAAACTACGATTTAGTTACTTATTATGGTGTTGAAGATGCAGAAGAAGTAATCGTTTCTATGGGGTCAGCTGCTCAAGCAATCGAACAAACAATTGATCACTTAACAAAGCAAGGTAGAAAAGTTGGCTTCTTAAATATTTATTTGTATCGTCCTTTCCCGATAGAAAACTTCTTGGAAAAAATGCCTAAGACAGTGAAAGCAATCGGCGTGATGGATCGTACAAAAGAACCAGGCGCGGGCGGTGAGCCTTTACTTTTAGATGTACAAAGTGCGATGTATGAATCTGATTTGCGTCCGATGATCATTGGAGGACGGTACGGATTAGGCTCAAAAGATGTGTTGCCGAATCAAATCGTTGCGATTTATGATGAGCTGTTAAAAGATAAGAAAGAGGCAAAAAGTCGTTTTACGATCGGAATTGTAGATGATGTGACCTACACCTCATTGGATTGCGGTGAAGCACTCGATCTGACCAACCCAAAAACGTATCAGGCAAAATTCTGGGGGTTTGGCTCAGATGGAACTGTTGGAGCAAACAAGTCAGCCATCAAAATTATTGGGGATCATACGGATAAATATGCGCAAGGATTCTTTTACTACGATTCGAAAAAATCTGGTGGACTAACGGTTTCTCATTTACGTTTTGGCGAAACACCGATTCGTTCGACTTATTTGATCGAACATGCTGATTTTGTGGCATGCCATACTGCTGCGTATTTAAATACGTATGATTTAGTTAAAGGATTGAAAAAGGGCGGAACTTTTTTACTTAATACCGTCTGGAATGATGAGCAATTAGAACGCTTTTTACCAAATAAACTAAAACGCTACTTAGCTGAAAATGAAATTGATTTTTATACGATCAATGCTGTTAAACTAGCCAGTGAAGTTGGCTTAGGCGGTCGAATCAATACGGCAATGGAAACGGCTTTCTTTAAATTAGCTGCTATCATGCCGTTTGAGGAAGTATTACCGATCTTAAAAGAAGAAGCTTTCAAAAGCTACTCTAGAAAATCAATGGCCGTTGTTGAAAAAAATATTCAGGCAATCGAACGGACAGTGGCGCTTTTGCATAAGGTCAAAGTGCCAGCCACTTGGAAAACTATTGAATTAAAACCAAGAGTACGCAAAGAAAATGTGACGGATTATATACATGAAATCGTAGAACCAATCAATCGCCAAGAAGGAAATGAGCTTGCGGTGAGTGCGTTTATCAAAAATGACATGACAGACGGTCGGATGCCACTTGGGACAACAGCTGTGGAAAAACGCGGAATTGCTGTTGAAGTGCCAGAATGGAATAGTGATCGTTGTACAATGTGTAACGAATGTGCATTTGTTTGTCCACATGCCGCGATTCGTCCATTTTTGGCAGATGATGAAGAAATGGGAGAAGCACCTGAAGGGTATATTGTCAGAGAAATGCGCGGTGCGGATGGCCTAAAATACCGAATCCAAGTTTCAGTAGAAGATTGTACTGGTTGCGGTCTTTGTGTAGATGCTTGTCCAGCAAAAGGCAAAGCTCTAGTAATGAAACCATACGAAGAGCAAAAAGATCAAGCAATGAATTGGGCATTCTCCATGACGTTGAAGCAAAAAGAAAATCCAGCCAAACCAAATACCGTTTTAGGATCACAATTTAATAAGCCGCTATTGGAATTTTCAGGTGCTTGTTCTGGTTGTGGCGAAACGCCTTATGTGAAATTATTGACTCAAATGTTTGGTGATCGGATGATGATTGCCAATGCTACTGGTTGTTCTTCTATTTGGGGCGGAGCAGCACCAGTTTCTCCGTATACAACAAATGATGAAGGACAAGGTCCTGCTTGGTCTAACTCATTATTAGAGGATAATGCTGAATTTGGTTACGGAATGCTTTTAGCCAGTCAAACCCGTCGAGAACACTTAGCGATGAAGATGAGTGAGGCAATGAAGAGTGCTTCATCGGAGTTAGCGTTGTTAATGGAAGATTGGATCAATCATATGCATACTGGTGAAGGCACACAACAACGTGCCGCAAAACTGAAAGCTGCTTTGATTGACGAGAAAAATGGGCAACCATTACTAGAAGCAATTTATGCAGATCATGATTTATTTGTGAAAAATAGTCAATGGATGATCGGTGGAGATGGTTGGGCTTATGACATTGGGTATGGCGGAATCGACCATGTCCTTGCAAGTGGAGCAGATGTGAATATGTTGGTTTTAGACAATGAAGTGTATTCTAATACCGGTGGTCAAACATCAAAAGCAACCCCTGCTTCTGCCATCGCAAAATTCTCTGCTAGTGGAAAGTACGTGTCTAAAAAAGATTTAGGCATGATGGCAATGACGTATGGTAACGTTTATGTAGCTCAAATTGCCTCAGGTGCGAATCAAATGCAGACGATCAAAGCCTTAGAAGAAGCAGAACGCTTCCCGGGACCATCAATTATTATCGCGTATACACCTTGTATCACACATGGCTTAGCAGGCGGAATGAGTAAAACCTTACAAGAAGCCAAAGAAGCTGTTCATTCAGGATATTGGTCGTTGTATCGCTATAATCCAGAATTGAGAGAATCAGGAAAAAATCCAATGACCTTAGATTATAAAAAGCCAAATTTTGATACGATGCAAGAATTTATGCGTAAACAAGTTCGTTTTTCATCATTAGAATCTACACAGCCTGAATTTGCTGGTCAACTTTTTGAGAAAACAGTCGAGGATGCAAAAAATCGATTTTACAATTATGCTCGTATGGCAGGTCAAGAAGAAAAAATTCGAGCAAAATTAGAAAAAACAACGGATGAAGCTGTGAGTGAAAAAGCACCTCGTATCAAAAAAGAACGAGTAGTTGATCCAGAAGCCGAAGCAAGAAGAGCGGCTAGACGGGCAGAACGTGCTGCAAAACGAGGGAAAGTAGAAGAATAATAACGTGTTTTATTTTAGAATTAGGTTGTGACAAAAGTCGTTTAGGCTCAAGCAATTGGACTAAAAACCGTACAATGCGTTTTATGTATTGTGCGGTTTTTAGGAAATTGTCGACGAACCTGACTTTTTCACACCGTTTTTTTAATTCAAGGTGAGGTTAATAAAATTCAAAGAGTTTTGTCACCGTTCCGTTTATTTTGTTTAAATTTTTCTATCGTTCATTCTCATCCTGTAACCAAGCAAAAGATTATGGTATACTTATTAAGAAATCTTCAGAGAGAAGTGAGGTTTATGATGTCTTTTCAACTTAGTCAATTATTTGATTTGAATTATTGGCGGCAATTGATCTCATCAGATTTCTTGTCGCGTGATTATATCATCAATATTATAGATATTCTGGTAGTATGGTATCTCGTCTACAAATTGATCATGCTTGTCAAAGGGACAAAAGCTGTTCAATTGTTAAAAGGGGTCGCAGTCTTCATTGTGATTCGAATACTGAGTGAGATCATTGGACTCCATACACTGTCCTGGCTGATGAACCAAGTTATCATGTATGGTGTGATTGCTGCAGTTGTGATCTTTCAACCAGAAGTCCGCCGAGGCTTAGAGCATTTAGGGAGAAGTTCATTTTTCCGTGCAAGCAGATCTGAACAGCAGGAAGACGAAAAAATGATTCTTGCTTTTGATAAAGCCGTTCAATATATGTCTAAACGAAAAATCGGTGCACTGATCACAGTGGAAAAAAATACTGGCCTAGATGAATATATTGAAACGGGGATTCCTTTAGATGCCGATATCACAGGAGAATTGCTAATCAATATATTTATTCCTAATACGCCATTGCATGATGGAGCAGTGATTGTGAAACAAGGAAAAATCGCTGTAGCAAGTGCCTACCTGCCGTTGTCTGAAAGTAACTTGATTCCAAAAGAATTTGGGACGCGTCACAGAGCGGCCGTCGGTATCAGTGAAGTTAGTGATGCTGTGACCATCATTGTGTCTGAAGAGACAGGGGATGTCAGTCTCACTTTGAATAATGATCTGATTCCTAAATTGACACAGGAAGAATACCTGAGAATTCTTCGAGCAGAATTAGTGCCAAAAGAAGAACGCAAGGATAAAAAGAATCTTTTGCAACACTTTATTGAAGGTGTATCGAAAGGGGCGAAAAAGAAATGAAGATCCCCTATCAAAGCAATTGGTTCTCAGGATTATTAGCGTTACTTTTTGCTTTGTTATTATTTTTTAATGCCAATGCATCAGGGAATTTATCCGATATAACAGGTGGGAGCCAAGTTTATGATGAAATGTTGTATAACATTCCTGTTCAATTAGAGTATGACCAAGATAAGTATTTTGTGTCTGGTTATGAAGAAACTGTCAATGTTCATTTAAGTAGTGCCAATCGAATTCAACTGAATTTAGAAGCAAATGAAGATACAAGAAACTTTCAAGTCGTGGCTGATTTGACCAAAACACCGATTGGGACATCAGAAATCCAATTGCGAGTTAAAGGATTGAGTACGGCAGTAACAGCTGAAATCGAGCCTAAAACGATTACTGTAACGGTAGAGAACAAAGTAACAAAATCGTTCGATGTTGAAGCGCAACTACCAGAATCGATTGAGGCAGAAGGCTACAAAGTAGAGAAAATTGCGGTTAGTCCTAAAACTGTTGAAATCACAACGGGAGAAGAGACTGCCAAAGCGATTACACGTGTTATTGCTCCCTTGTCCAATGTCAAACAATCGGTTGATACGATCAAGCAAACGGTCAATGTTCAAGCAATTGATAGCAAAGGACAAGTGTTAAGTATTGAAAATCCAGCACCTCAAGTAAAAGTCGTTGTTGATTTAACCTTACCTTCAAAAGAAGTGGGTCTTACGATCAGTCCAACTGGCTCACCACCAACAGGGGTTGAGAATTTCACATTTAATCTTTCAGAACAAAAAGTGGAAATTAGAGGAACAAAATCTGTTTTAGATGCAATTGATACAATAGAGTTACCAGTTGACATAAGTAATATAAAATCATCAACCAAACAAAAAATAAAAATACCGACAAATACAGAGTATATTGTTTCACCTGAGGAAGTAGAAGTGACGATCAATCCAGTCTTTGCAGGAACAAGTACAAGTTTTTCTGGAACTAGCGGACAAGGCACAACGACATCAAGTTCGAGTCAATCGGTCCCAACGTCTGTGCCTTCCAGTGAAAAAACAACAAGTTCCTCTAGTACATCAAGCTCGTCGAGTTCGTCTAGCATTGAAAGTACAACTGAAGATGATCTGGAAAATGGGAGTAGTTCAGTTCCTGCAAATTAAGTTGATTGACTAAGAAAACCCATTATTCTATTGAGGACACCTCATAAGAATAATCGAGGCTAGCTTAGTAAGTAGAAGGAGAGTTATGATGGGTAAATATTTTGGAACAGATGGTGTTAGAGGAATTGCAAATAAGGAATTAACACCAGAATTAGCATTCAAATTAGGCCGTTTTGGCGGATATGTTTTAAGTCAACATGAAGATTCTACACGTCGTCCAAGAGTATTGGTCGGTCGTGATACACGTATATCAGGTCAATTATTAGAGCAGGCGTTGATTTCAGGTCTTTTATCTGTTGGGATCGAGGTATTTCAATTAGGTATTATTTCAACACCCGGCGTTGCGTATCTAACAAGATTACAAAAAGCATCAGCTGGTGTCATGATTTCAGCTTCTCATAACCCAGCAGAAGACAATGGGATCAAGTTCTTTGGGGCAGATGGCTTTAAATTAGTGGACGATCAAGAACTTGAAATTGAAGCGTTATTAGATGCAGAAGAAGATAATTTACCTCGTCCTTCAGCTGAAGGCTTAGGTACATTGGATGAATTTCCTGAAGGCTTATTGAAATATTCTCAATTCCTCGTTCAAACGATACCAGGTGACTTATCTGGTTTAACGGTTTGTATCGATGCCGCAAATGGAGCAACGGCAACTTCTGTCAACCGTTTATTCGCTGACTTAGAAACTGATTTTTACACAATGGGTACAAGTCCTAATGGTTTGAATATCAATGATGGTGTAGGGTCTACACATCCAGAAAAGTTAGCTGAAATGGTTGTTGAAAAAGGCGCTGATGTGGGTCTTGCATTCGATGGTGATGGTGATCGAATTATTGCAGTGGATGAATTAGGAAATATTGTTGACGGAGACAAGATCATGTTTATCTGCGCAAAATACCTTGCCGAAAAAAATCGTTTGAAAAAAGATACGATCGTCACGACCGTTATGAGTAATCTGGGTTTCCGCAAAGCAGTGGAAGCCGCTGGTATGAAAGATGTAATCACTCAAGTTGGTGACCGATATGTTGTGGAAGAAATGCGTAAAAATGATTATAATTTTGGTGGAGAACAGTCAGGACATATGATTTTCTTAGATTATAATACAACAGGTGATGGCATGCTTTCCGGTATTCAGTTATTGAATGTTATGAAACAAACTGGGAAAAAATTATCTGAGTTAGCGTCAGAATTAACTGTTTATCCACAAAAATTAGTGAATATTCGTGTAACTGATAAACATGGTGCAATGGAAGTTCCAGCAATCAAAGAAATTGTTGACTTAATGGAGGCAGAAATGAATGGCGATGGTCGTATATTAGTTCGTCCTTCTGGGACAGAGCCTTTATTACGAGTGATGGCAGAAGCACCAACACAAGAAAAAGTGGATTATTATGTAGATAAAATCGCAGAAGTCGTGAAAGCTGAAATCGGCATAGGATGATAATCTTTTTTAGAATAACCTGCATACATGGAAAATGTATCAGGTTATTTTGGCTCTTTGTCAATAGGGACTGATGAGTTGTGCAAAATCAAATCTGGGTCAGAATGAATCTCATTCTGGCTCAGATTTTTTGTTATTTCACTTTGATTAATTGATTGATCAAAAAGATTCTGATTCTCATGTTCTCAAATGATTTAAATCCGTATGATACTCGTTTCATTGTCTTTATATGGGTATTCTTCGCTTCTATTTTTCCATTAGAGTAAGGGTAGATCATCGCATTGGTAATGCCTTCTTCATAGGTCAGAAGGTTTTGAAGTTTCTCACGGAAGCTGTCATCTAATGTTTCTGGAAGTTCTTTCAATAAGGAGAAAAACAATTCGGACTCTTTGTCTCGAAAGGCTTCAACCAACTCGTGAAAAAAGGGATACGCCACCTTCAGGGGCGTGGAAAAACCAAGCAATCGATCGATCATCATCGCTTTGGTAAGAAACGGATATTTAGGCGCTCGAAAACTTAGCCATGTTTTGTATTCATAATGATTAATGTTTGCACGATTTTTTAACAGAAAGCGCCAGTTCTTTTTCAGTTTTTCAGCCTCGCTGTTTTGACCTGCATTACGTAGTTCTTTCATTTCATGGATACGCAAATCGTTGAATGCTTGATTCATATGTTTGACAATATAAAACCGATCAATCACTAATTTCGCATTTGGTAGAACACTCTTGGTGAGCTGGAAGTAGGCGGCGTTCATATCTGTAACTAAGAATTCTACTTTTTCAGGGTTGGTACAGTCTCGGAAATAGTTTGTTAATCGAGGCAATTTTCGTGTAGGTAAAATGTCAATTAACTTTCCTGATTCGCCATCTGCGCAAATAAAGCTCATTTTATCTTCAGTGGAAGTGTGAGAACGAAATTCATCAACCATCAATACTTTGGGTAGAATCCTTTTGGAAGACTTTGGTAAATAGCTTTTCAACTCTTTCAATGTGCGAATAACGGTTGTCAACGATACCTGACAACTTTTCGCAATAAAAGATAAAGATACTTTTTCAGTCAGTAAAGAAGTAATTTTATATCTGACATGATTCGCAATCGAATGTCTTGGACGGACAAAATAACTTTGAGCGGTCCAATGGGTTTGGCAGTTTTTACAGGTATAGCGCTGCTTTTTTAGACGCATAATCATTGGCATATGATTGTATTGTTCAAAACGTATAATGGTTTCTTTCTTGCCATTTTTAACCACAATCGATTTCCCATTCCCAGCTATCACTGAAGAACCACAATTTCTACAGGCATATGGAACAGGTGAGAGAACAGCATCGACGATCAATGTCTTTGTATTCTGAAAAGTCTCGTAAGAGACCTCATTAATCATTAAATCTTTATCTGTCAGTCGTAGCATTTTTTTGATAGAATCATTCATATAGCATATCGTCCTCTCAGTTGTTTATTTTGTGGTGATTTAATCATACTAGAGAACGATATGTTTTTTAATATCTAAAATGAAAATGGAACTGAAGAATCAATTCTGATTCATCAGTCCTATAAATTATAGAGCCGTTATTTTTCTGTTATTGTAAAGGACGAATAATCGTTGCTGAAAGTAGGTGATTGTTCGATAATATTATTGACAGAACTACTATAAAAAGGTACTATGTTTGAGAATTGATAGGGAAATAATCAGTGGTCAGCCTGTTCGTTCGTAAAAAATGATGAATAGAATAATTAGTGAGAGGGAGATTAAATGGGGAACTATTTAGTTTTACAAACAGATTTTGGGCTTGGTGATGGCGCAGTAAGTGCGATGTATGGTGTTGCTCATATGGTAAGTGATGAGATCATCATTGGCGATTTGACTCATGAAATTCCTCCTTATGATATTTGGGCAGCGTCTTATCGTTTGTATCAGACAGTGAAATATTGGCCAAAAGGCAGTGTTTTTGTCTCTGTTGTTGATCCGGGGGTAGGCAGTACAAGACGAAGCATCGTAGCGAAAACAAATTCGGGGCATTATATTATTACTCCAGATAATGGTTCGTTAACGCATATTTCTCATTATCAAGGAATTGAAGAGATTCGTGCAATTGACGAAGTAACGAGTCGTTTACCACATTCAGAAGAAAGTCATACGTTTCATGGCAGAGATATTTATGCATACAATGGAGCGCGCTTAGCGAGTGAGGAAATTTCTTTTGAGGAATTAGGTAAGACTGTTGCGATTGATTCTATTGAAGCGTTACCGTTGATTGAAGCAAAGCATGATCAACATATTTTAGAAGGCAGTATCGATGTTTTGGATATCCGTTTTGGTTCCTTATGGACCAATATTCCATTGGCGTTTATGAAGGAAGAAAAGATTGTTCATGATGACCAGCTACAAGTAACAATCTATCATCAAGGGAAAAAAGTGTATCAAAATATTATGAAATTTGCTAAATCTTTCGCAGATGTTAATATTGGGGAACCTTTAGTTTATGTAAATTCATTAGTAAATATTGGTGTAGCAGTCAATCAAGACTCATTTTCTAAACTCTACCACATTGGTACTGGAACGGATTGGACGATCCAATTAAGAAAAGCACCGAAGATCATTTTTGAATAGGAGTAGGGAATATGAAAAAAGATTTTTCAGTAAAAACAATTGTGGCAATTGGTATCGGATCAGCTGTATTCGTAATTTTAGGGCGTTTTGTGGTGATTCCAACAGGCTTTCCTAATACAAACTTAGAGACAGCCTACCCATTTTTAGCACTGATTTCTGTTATTTTTGGACCGGTTGCAGGTGGCTTGATTGGGCTGATTGGTCATACGCTAAAAGACTTTACAACATATGGCAGTGCATGGTGGAGTTGGATCATTTGTTCTGGTATTATAGGAGTGGTGTATGGTTTAGCAGGAAGGAAAATCGATCTTATACACGGCGAATTTAATAAAAAAGACATTATTTATTTTAATATTTATCAAGTGATTGGAAATGCCGTTGTTTGGGGATTGATTGCACCGACATTAGATGTATTGATTTACAGTGAACCTGCTAGTAAAGTCTATACACAAGGTGTGATTGCTGTTGTATTAAATATTATTGCAGTAGGAATCATCGGTACATTGTTGATGGCAGCGTATGCTGCAACGCGGACTAAAAAAGGTAGTTTAACAAAAGATTGATTATGTAGTAAAATGAAATTAGCATAAATATAATTTCTGAAATAAAATTAAGGGCGAGAAAAAGCAAGCTTGATTTTTAAAGCTGAACAGCCTTTTCTTGTCCTTTTTTACATAGAATGAGGGAGCGTCATCAATGAAGAAACCACTGATAACTTTTGACAATTTTACTTTCCAATATCATAGTCAGGCTGAACCTACATTACATAGTATTGATTTAACGATTTATGAAGGGGAGAAAGTCTTGATCGTAGGTCCAAGTGGTAGTGGTAAATCAACTTTTGCCCAATGTATCAATGGACTGATTCCTTATAGCTATGAGGGCGAAATAACTGGAAATGTTACGATTAGGGATAAAGAATTAACAAAGACAAGTCTATTTGAGATATCTTTTGACGTTGGGACAGTGTTGCAAGATACAGATGGTCAATTCATCGGATTAACAGTAGGAGAAGATGTTGCATTTGCTTTAGAAAACGACGAAGTATCGCAAAGTAAGATGAAACAAGAAGTCGATCATTGGACTAAAATCGTTGGATTGAATGATTTTTTACAGCATCGACCGCAAGATTTATCAGGCGGACAAAAACAGCGAGTATCGATGGCTGGTGTGTTGATCGATGAAGCACCGATTTTATTATTTGATGAACCACTTGCGAATTTAGATCCTAAAGCTGGTAAAGAAACAATTGCATTGATTGAAGAAATCCATCAAAAGACAGAAACGACGGTTTTGATTATCGAGCATCGTCTGGAAGATGTTCTATATCGTTCGGTTGATCGTGTGATTGTTTTTAACGATGGGCGAGTTGTCGCCGATTTACCTGCAGATGAGCTGCTCAAAACAGATATATTAACGGAACAAGGAATTCGAGAACCACTTTATGTGACAGCAATGAAATATGCAGGCGTAGATTTGGAAACAGTTCAATATTTGGCTGACATTGAAAAAGTCCAAGCACCTGACTTAAAACTACAAATGGAAAAATGGATGAAAAAACAAGCTCAAATACCCAAGCAAGAAACGTTACAACCATTATTGAAATTGGAAACTATTATGTACCAATATAATCGAAAGGATCAATATGTTTTAAATGATGTTTCGGTTACATTCAATCGTGGCGAAATGCTGAGTATCGTTGGGAAAAATGGTGCTGGTAAATCCACTTTAAGTAAAGCAATCTGTGGTTTTGTTACACCGCAATCAGGCAAAATGACTTGGTCAGACGAAGATTTTACTCAGTTTTCAATTAAAGAACGAGCAGATAAGATTGGCTTTGTCATGCAAAATCCGAACCAAATGATTTCAAAGAAAATGATTTTTGAAGAAGTTGCTTTAGGGTTGGTCTTGAAAGGCATGCCAGAAGCAGAAATCAAGGAACGCGTTGAACAAGTTTTAAAAATCTGTGGCTTGTATTCATTTCGCAATTGGCCAATTTCAGCGCTTAGTTTTGGTCAGAAAAAAAGAGTCACGATTGCTGCGATTTTAGTTCTGGAACCTGAAATGATCATCTTAGATGAACCAACGGCGGGACAAGATTTTAAACATTATACTGAAATGATGACATTTCTAGAAAAGCTCAATGAACGTGGCGTCACCATTGCGATGATTACTCATGACATGCATCTTATGTTGGAATATACAGAGCGAGCAATAGTCTTGTATGATGGCAAAATCATCGCAGATACATCGCCAGTTAAAGTATTGACTAATTCTCAATTAGTGGAGCGTGCATCATTGAAAGAAACAAGCTTATTTACTTTTGCTCAACATTTAGGTTTGGACGATCCCTTTTTGTTTACAGAAAACTTTATGACCTATGATCAGGAGGTGCGTTTGAAATGAATGAACATCAAATGTTAGGTTATATTCCTGATAATACAATGATTCATAAATTGAATGGAACAGCTAAATTAATTTTTTTGATTTTATTGTCTGTGGCATGTATGACCACATATGATACGCGTTTTTTGATTGGTATGACGGTATTTTCACTCGTTTTATTTAAGTTATCAAATATTAAGTGGCACCAGATTTCATTTGTTGTAAAATTTATTTTTGTATTTTCATTACTGAACATTATTGCCGTTTATCTTTTTGCACCAGAATATGGGGTAGACTTATACCAGTCTAGAACGCTTATTTGGGAAGGGCTTGGACGTTTTACTATAACGCAAGAGCAATTATTTTATGAATTTAATTTAGTTCTAAAGTATTTTTGCACAATACCGCTGGTACTAATTTTTCTTTTAACGACAAACCCTAGTGAATTTGCATCTAGTTTAAATCGGATTGGTGTCAGCTATAAAATTAGTTATGCTGTGGCTCTGGCAATTCGCTATATTCCCGACATTCAAGAAGATTTTTTCAATATCTCTCTGGCGCAACAAGCACGTGGGTTTGAAATGTCTAAAAAAGGCAAACTAATGCAACGATTAAAAGGAACCGCTCAAATTGTTTTTCCTTTGATTTTGTCTAGCTTAGATCGAATTGAAACAATCAGTACGGCAATGGAACTACGTCGTTTTGGGGAAAAAAAGAAAAGGACTTGGTATGCTCAGCGACCATTTCATGCTTCTGATTTTCTTGTTATTGGCTTAGCAGTTTTATTAACTGTCATAAGTTTTGCCTTATTTAAAGTCAATGGCGGAAGATTTTATAATCCGTTTAGTTGATTGTTTTTAAGAAGTTAGAACACGAATCTTTATATGAATTCCATGTGGAGACTGGGACAGAAGCTTATTTCCGAAGGGATTGCTTCTGCTCCCACCGTTTATTCGCATCTGGGGTGTGAAACAAAAGTGATTTTACTTTTGTCCCACACCCTTTTTTTGTTTTTTATGACTAGACCAATTTTGGGTTTTTCATAAAATTATTGACATATATACTTGTTCTATTATATTATTAATGCAGTTTCTATTTAATATGAAAAAAGGAGGGTAGTTAGACCAATAGGGATAGCGCCAGGCCTGAACATTCAGGTGACGAGGAAAGAGCTGATCGAAAAATTCGGCGGATAGCTCTAGGGACTGCACTCTACAAGCTAGAGGGAAAAAATAATTGCAAGGTTATAACAAAAATCTAGCTATGCAGAATAGAAACCTATGATAGAAATTCAAGAAATAGAATGTGCTGATACTAAAAATACGAAGTTATCTACTGAAATAACTTAAGGCTTATTTTTTATGGATTTGCTTCTTTTTCTTGAACAGTGACTCAAGACAATCGAGAAAGTAGGAAATGGATAATATGTGTGGAATTGTAGGAATTATTGGAAAAGAGAATACAACGGATATTTTAGTTCAAGGATTAGAAAAATTAGAATATAGAGGATATGATTCTGCTGGGATTTTTGTCACAGGTAAAAACAAAGAAGATCATTTAGTAAAATCACTAGGAAGAATTGCTGATTTACAGAGTAAAATCACTCCAGAAGTTCAGGGAACAGTCGGGATCGGCCATACTCGTTGGGCAACACACGGGAAACCCAGTGAGAGAAATGCTCATCCACATACATCAAGTAACCACCAGTTTATTTTGGTACACAATGGTGTGATCGAAAATTTTGAAGAATTAAAACAGGAATTTCTTCAAAACAAGCAACTTGAAGGTGAGACGGACACAGAAATCGTTGTTCATTTAATCGAGCATTTTGCAGAAGATGGACTCGTAACAAAAGAAGCGTTCAAAAAAGCTTTAACAGTAATCAAAGGTTCATACGCATTTGCGTTGATCGATAAAAATGATCCAGATACTATTTATGTTGCTAAAAATAAAAGCCCATTATTGATTGGATTAGGGGATGGATTTAATGTCATCTGTAGTGATGCGATGGCGATGCTTGCTGAAACAAACCATTTTGTCGAGATTGCGGATGGCGAAATGGTGATAGTTAAAGCAGACAAGATAGAAATCGAAGATGAAAAAGGGAATGTAGTTTATCGAGAGTCGTATGAAGCTCAATTTGATTTAAGTGACATCGGAAAAGGAACATACCCTTATTATATGCTAAAAGAAATCGATGATCAGCCAACTGTAATGCGTCGCATTATTCGGGAATATACGAATACATTAGGTGATGCTGTGATCGATAAAAAAATCATCGAAAAATTAACTGCTAGTGATCGTATCTATATCGTTGCTTGCGGGACTAGTTATAATGCTGGCTGGGTCGGCAAAGCGATTCTTGAGAAAATGACGAATATACCAGTTGAGGTTCATCTTTCAAGCGAATTTGGCTATAATATGCCATTACTATCAGAAAAACCATTTTTCATTTTCTTAAGTCAAAGTGGAGAAACAGCTGATAGCCGTCAGGTATTAGTGCAGATAACTGAACTTGGGTTACCTTCATTAACACTAACAAATGTGGCTGGCTCGACCTTATCCAGAGAAGCCGATTATACCTTACTTCTTCATGCTGGACCAGAAATTGCTGTTGCTTCAACAAAAGCGTATACAGCACAAATTGCCGTTTTAGCAGTTCTTGCCAAAGCAGCGGGAGATAATAAGGGAAATCAGTTATCATTAGACTTTGATATTGCGCATGAACTAAGTGTAATTGCAGCAGTAATGGAAACGATTATCGATGAGAAAATGACGATCAGTCAGTTAGTGGAAGATTACTTATCAACTACTCGAAATGCTTTTTATATCGGTCGTGGCGTTGATTACTATGTATCGATGGAAGCTTCATTGAAATTAAAAGAAATTTCATACATTCAAGCTGAAGGGTTTGCAGCTGGAGAATTAAAACATGGCACGATTGCCTTGATTGAAGAAGGGACGCCCGTTTTTGGTATAATTACAGATCAAAAAACAGCGGCACATACTCGTGGAAATTTGAAAGAAGTTGAAAGTCGTGGCGCTCATAATGTTGTCATTGCCTTAGCATCATTTGCGAAAGAGACGGATCAAGTGATCATACCGGATGTCCACCCGTTGCTGACGCCTTTAGTTAGTGTTATTCCAACTCAATTAATTGCTTATTTTGCGACATTACAAAGAGGCTACGATGTAGATAAACCACGTAACTTAGCAAAAAGTGTTACGGTAGAATAAGAATGAAACAATGCGAGGCTGGGACAGAAGCTTATTTCTGAAGGGATTGCTTCTGCTCCCACCGTTTAATCGCATTTAGGGTGTGAAACAAAAGTGATTTTTACTTTTGTCTCACACCCTTGTTTGTTTTGCTTATGATTTAAGAAAAAGATTATATGGAAATGACAAGCAGAATCTGCCATGCTAGATTGAATGGTTTTAGTTTGTGAAAAATGAATAAAAAAATATTCCCTCATCTGAAAGATGGAGGGAACACAAATCAAATTACACACACTAATAAAGTACCATAATTTTTAATGATTCTCAACAATTTCATTTTTTATTTAAAAAAATGAGAAACTTTTTAGGCGCAAAACATTATCTATTCAATTTATTATGGTTTTTATCAGGAAATCATTAAGAAGTTCCTTAAAATGAAAAAACAATCATTGCTCAATTGATGTGAGTGATGATTGTTTTTCGAGAGCACTTTATAAAATGTTAACAGCAAAATCAGGAGCATAAGAAGCGACCGTTGCCACTTGTACAACATCACCAGGAACGGGGGCGTGGATATAGGAACCGTCCCCCGTTGAGATGCCGACGTGATACGTTCCACCATGATTCCCCCAAAAAACTAAATCGCCAGCTTGTGCCTCTGCTACTGAAATTGTAGCACCAGCGGTTTCTTGATCAACGGTAGTTCTACCAATGGAACGACCGGCAGAAGCAAAAGCGACTTGAACCAAACCAGAGCAATCGAAAGCGTCAGGTCCAGCTGCACCATAGACATAGGGCTTACCTAAATGTGTTTTTGCAGCAGCAACTATAGCTGAACGAATGTCCGTTTGTTTTGCCTGTTCCGTTTTTTGTTTACTTACTTGAGCAATCTTTTCTGATAATTGAGTTTCTTGCTCAACTGTTTCTGATACTTGTTTTGAAATCGATTTTGTCGCTAAGGTTAATGAGACTTGTTTTTGTTTTAATCCTTCTAATTGTTCCTTTTTCTCTGTTATTGAATCATCTTTCATCTTTATAGATGGAAGCTGTACCGAAAGTATTGATGCCTTGTCATTATCATAATCTTCTGTTTCTGAGATTGCACCGATAGATTCGATTTTTTCCAACTGATCAAGATCGATTTGAATTTTTTGCATTTTTTTCTCTATGCTAGAAAGTTGGTTATTATTCTCCATTTTTTGTTCTGAAAATGTTTGTTTCGTTTGTTTTAATTGTGCTAATTTTTTAGAATAGTCATGGATGAGATTGTCTTGAGTAGTGGCTTCTGTAGAGGTTGCAAAGGCGTGGTCACTTAGTAGTAAACCAGCAGAAAGTGTTAAACAACTGAGTAATAATTTAGTGATAAATTTATTTTTCTTCAAAAAAACGCTCCTTAATTATTTAAATTTTTTTTGATTAATTTGGTGATATTGCTTAAAATGTAGGATTTCTATTTTTAAGGCCAGTTAATATTTAAACATAGGTAGAGTGGAAAGTATGTAAAAGGGAGGTTAAATGTTTGTTTCTGTTTTTACAAAAAAGGTACTTTTATTTCAAATTTCTGGTTCGATGTAATATAAAATTGAATAGATTTCAATAGTATGTGTGTTTCTAAAATAGCTTAAATGGTAGAATTTTATAGTTGAAAGCTCACTGACTATTTTTATTGACTATCTTTTTTTCTAATTTTGATTTAAAATAGTTCATACAGTCAAAGAGTAGGATTATGAAAAAATTGGAGGGTAGGGCAATGAAAAAAGAAAAAGTTTTTGAGATCACTCATCACTCGATTTTAGAAACCGCCAAGGAACTGTTTTTGACAAACGGGTATAAAAATACTTCTACGCGTGACATTGCGAAAGCTGTAAATATCACACAACCGGCTTTGTATTACCATTTTTCCAATAAAGAAGTTTTGTTTATTGAAATCAATAAACAAATTGGTAGTCAGTTGAAACAAGAGATAGAGCAAATTCAGTATGCGTCAGACTCGCTTGAAAACCAATTGATCAACTGTACTAATGCGTTGCTAAATGTCTATCACCGAGATATTTTTTCCTTTATCCATCAAAGTGCAGCTGAAATGGAGCAAGAAAACAAACAAAAATTGTTTTATATATTGAATGATTATTATTTGAAACCATTACAAGCTATTTTTGAAACAAGCCAAACACCTTTAAACAACAAGGTGTCATCAAAAAAAGCAGCTCAGTTTTATCTTATGAGTTTGTCATTGTTATTCTCAACTGTTCACCAACTTTCTACAGAAAAAGAACGTTCAGAACAAATTGCTGAATTGATGGATATGGTTTTACATGGCGTTATAGCGTAAAGAATTAACTTTTTTATCACCTGATAAAAATATTGTTTAATTCTTTTTTTTGTGGTAAACTTTTTATCAAGTGATAAATAAAGGTTGATTTTTTTTCGGCCGTTTTTTATCAACTGATAAAAAAGAGGTGGAATCAATGTTTTTAGGTTTAGAAGAGATGAAGTATTTTAAGCTTAGGTACACATTAGTAATAGGTGTCATTGTACTAGTTGCTTATGTGGCGTTTATGTTGTCTGGTTTGGCGAATGGGCTTGCTCAAGGAGTGAGACAAGGCGTTGATCAGTGGAATGCTACAAGTATTGTGTTGTCTGAAGATGCGAATAAAAGTCTGAATGCTTCAAGTCTGGTCATGGAAGATTTAAATCAGGTGGAAGCGAAGCAAAAAGAACCCCTTGGACAATATGCTGGTGCATTAAATAAAGTCGGTCAAAACAAAGAGGCGGATAAAATCAATATTTCGCTTTTTGGCGTGACCGAAACTAGTTCAATCAAACCGGAACTAGTTGAAGGACGCTATTTTAAGGAGTCGGGTGAAATCATTATTCCACAAAATTTAGTGGATAAAGGAATTAAGCTCGGAGATGCTGTGAAAATTGGAAAGTTGGATAAAGAGCTGAAAGTTGTGGGCATCACGAAGCAAAACAGCTTTAGCATTGTCCCATTGATTTATACATCACTTACTCAATGGCAAGAGCTTAAATTCGGCAAAATCATTGAAGGAGATAAAGCACCGATCAATGGAATTGTTGTTCGCTCGACTAAAACAAAGGATGTTAAATTGACAGACACAGATGATCATTTGGCCAAATATGAAATTGAAGCATTTATCGAGAAATTACCTGGTTACAGTGAACAAAATCTCACCTTAAATGCGATGATCTATTTCTTGTTTGTAATTACAGCTGCGATTATTGGGATTTTTATCTATGTGATGACCTTACAAAAAACAAGCTTGTTCGGCGTTATGAAAGCTCAAGGTATCTCTAATGGATATATTATCAAATCAATCATTGCCCAAACGTTTATTTTAGGGGTAATCGGCGTCTTGATCGGTGTGGTCTTGACTTTAGTGACAAATCTTGTTTTACCATCTGCAATGCCGTTTGAATTAGACAGTATGAATCTATTGATTTATAGTCTAGTATTGATTATCGTCGCTGTATTAGGTGGCGTATTCTCGATTCGCACCGTGACACATGTTGATCCAATGAAAGCGATAGGAGGGTAAAGAAATGACTGATATTTTAGTAATGGATGATATTCGTAAAAGCTTTGGTACAGGTCATGCAAAAGTTGAAGCATTAAAAGGAATTGATTTAAAGGTCAAAGCAGGAGAATTTGTTAGTATTATTGGTCCTTCTGGCTCAGGTAAAAGTACGTTTTTAACCATTGCAGGTGGGTTGCAAAGCCCTACTTCAGGTGCGATTAAAATCAATGGCAAAGATTTTACCCATTTAAATGAAAAGAAACGTTCGAGATTGCGTTTTGAAGAAATTGGCTTTATTTTACAATCTTCCAATTTGATTCCATTTCTGACTGTGGAAAAGCAGTTTACATTAGTTGATAAAATCGAAAAGAAAAAAATCGAAACAGAACGAATCAACGAATTATTAACATCATTAGATATCGCTGATTTACTGCATAAATTCCCAAGGGACCTATCTGGTGGAGAGCGTCAACGAGTAGCGATTGCTCATGCATTGTTCAATGAACCAAGTTTAATTTTGGCAGATGAACCTACTGCTAGTTTAGACACAGAGCATGCGTATGAAGTTGTAAAAATTTTGGCAAAAGAAGCACACGAAAAACAAAAAGCAACGATCATGGTTACTCATGACCCTAGAATGATTGAGTGGAGTGATAATGTTTATCGGATTGAAGACGGTGAATTAACAAAAGAGTAGTAAACAATCAAAGGAGGGAAATAAACAAAAAAGTTTATTTTTCTTCTTTTTAATTTTGAGTATTATAAAAATCAATTTTAGGTTATGATGATAGTAGAATAAATAAAAAGGTTGAATAGACATGTGTTTGGTATGATAAATCAAAGAATTAAACATCAGAAAGTGAGGCAGTACAATGGATAACAGAGTTGAGGTAATGACTTTTTCGCAATTAAAACAGCTTGTGAAAGAACTTGAGACAAACAATTCCATCGATGATAATACAAAAGTATTTATTGATACTGGGTGGGATAGTGTTCAAGAAGTTGAACCAAATGCTTTTCATGTAGAAGAGGTTGTTGAATTTAAAGTACAAGATGAATTAACAAAAGATTTTTATGTTGGGTATACATTGAGCGAAAAAGCAGAACGGATGCAGGCACAAGGGCAAACAGAAACGGCTGTTATTATTAGAAATTTATATTAGTAGGACGTTGATGTTTCGGGGCTTTAAGTCCAAATTAAGTTTTCCCTTTTTATAGATACACACTATATCTTTTTTGATATGATACTATATCATGGGAAATAATCATTAGGAAGGTGGTGTTTCTTTTGACAAATAAAATTCCATTTCCAAAGAACTATGAACGGTTTATTGAGTTGGGACAAGAAGCAATAAAAAATAATAATCTGATTGGCGCTGTGGATTATTATGAACACGCGTATGCAATCAGACAAGATTTTCCATTGAATTTAGTGTTGGTAAACATGTACTTAGAAATAGGTGAAAACGAGCAAGCATTATCATTAGCTTCAGAAATGAAAGAAAAATATTTTGCTTACTTAGATTATGTAGAAATTTACATTCAAATTTTGATTCAAAATCATCTGTTTATTCAAGCACATAGCATCATTAATGAACGAATTTTGATGGAGCAAAGCGGAGAAATGAGAAAGTTGATTTCTTTAAAGAAGAAAATCCGACACGTTGAACTGATGTATCAGCAATTTGAAGTAGGAAAAATCAAAGAATTAAAAGAAGAATTACAACAGTTAAATAAACACAATTACTATGAGCAGATGGCAATTGCAAAAAAAGCAGGGCAATTGCCTCAAGAAGAATTTATTGTAATTGGAAAAAAGATATTAGTAGATGTGCAGGTACATAATTTGGTTCGATCTTGGATACTTGAAGAACTTGTCCGCCTTCATGTTAAAGAAGAAGTTGAGTTTTTTTGGCGAGATAACAAAAAATATACCGTTGTTCCAGCTTCTGTTGGTACGCCGTTGGATAGTGCCGCGTATCAAAGAATCTTATTGTTTTTAGAAAAAGAATTAATTAACGATGATCCTATTTTACTAGTAGACATTATGGAAGAGATTCGTCTGCATTTTGCATTACTTTATCCTTTGGCAGATGAAATCATTGAAGATCCAAGGTTGTGGGCTGTGAGTTATGTGAGCTCTTACAACCATTCAATTGCACAGAAGTATCAAGTTGAAGAGGAACAATTAGAAATTGAAAAAATCCAGAAGATTCAAAGTGAGATACGTTTTGAATTAGAAAAGATGGTTTTATAGAGAGAAAAAGAGTAAAGGGCTGAAAATTCCTTCACTCTTTTTTGATATACATTAACTGCATGTTTAGTTTTTAGTCAAATAATGAATAAATAAGAGCAGTAAAAATGAAAGTAGAAAATAGAAAAAGATCCCTCCTTGAATGAAAACGAAAATCAAAAAGACAAGCTGATAATCAACAGACGTAAATTGAATAACATAACGATTCAAGATAAATTCTGCGAGGGTTAAAAGAAGTGAAAAAATTAATAATCTTTGATGGCGCTGACTCAATACTATTCACTACCTAACGATTAGAATGATTAAAAAATATAGTAGCATAAAAAAAGATAGTTTTTTATCAATTTTTAGATGATATCGACAAATAAATGAGAATTTAGAAGGGACGTTTGCAATTTAGATCTTATTGTTAAGAAGAGTTTGATAGAAATAAAAAAACACTACTTACTTGTAGTGTTTAAGGTCAAGTTCTCATGATTATTGCGACATCTGATTTTAAATTATGCTATAATTCTACATGTAGTAGTAAAGCAATTATCTAAGAATAAAGACGCGCCCTGAGGGAATCGAACCCCCGTCTCAAGAACCGGAATCTTACGTGATATCCACTACACTAAGGGCGCAAGCACGTTTACTAGTTTAGCTGATATTTCGATAAATTACAAGGGGGAGGACAAAAATAATGAAATTTGAACAACATCAATCGCAACAACAAAAACAAGTCCAAAAGCTTGCAATGACGCAACAATTACAACAATCGATCCAGATTTTACAATACAATTCAGAAGACCTTTTTGCCTATATAGAAGCCAAGTCATTAGAAAATCCTTTGATCGACATCCAAACAGAGACCAACTATGGAGATTTTCCGATTTCTAGTAACAAAACGTATAGCAACGAAGAAAATAACTATCTAAATCAAATTCCAGATAATCACACATCACTTTTTGAATATTTGATCGATCAAATCCACTTGAATTATCGTGATACATATCTACGAACATTGGTTTTATTTTTAGTCGAATATATTGATTTAAATGGTTATTTAATGATTGATTTAGATGAAGCAACGCTAAAAACAGGAGCAAAATCTATTGAAATGCTAGATGCATTGACGCTGATTCAGCAATTAGATCCAGCAGGTGTTGGTGCAAGAGATTTACGTGAATGTTTGTTACTGCAAGTTGAGCGGGACGATACGGCACCAGCATTAGCCTATATTGTAATTGAAGAAGAGTTTGATCATTTGGCTAATCGTAAGTGGAGCTTGATTGCTAAAAAATTTGAAGTAGAGATGTCAGAAATTCAAACGATTTTTGATTATATTCAGACATTGAACCCAGCTCCTGGAAGCATTTTTGAGTCAACCTTGGGACTGTATATTCGTCCCGATTTAACCTTGAGAATCAAAGAGAATCAACTAAACGTGATATCTAATAGAACAGGTACTCCAACGATTCAATTTCAACAAGCCTATTTTGAGCGAATGGAAGCAACCGATGACAAAGAAGTCCAAGAATATATCAAGGAAAAGAAAAATGAATTTGAATGGTTAGAAAAAACGATCCTTCAACGTGGTGATACTATTTTAAGAGTCGGAACAGAAATCGTTCAGCGCCAACAACAATTCTTTTTTAAGGAAGACCGACCGCTAAAACCAATGACTCTAAAAGAAATTGCAGAGGCCTTGGATATCCATGAATCAACCGTTAGCCGAGCTGTAAATGGTAAATATTTAGAAACAGAATTTGGTGTTTTTGAGCTACGGTCATTTTTTTCAAATGGGTTGTCAAACGAAACCACTGGAGAAGAAACGTCAACAAGTAGCATCAAAAAACTAATACAAGCTTTAGCGGACAGCGAAAACAAAGCCAAGCCACTCTCAGATCAGAAACTAGTAGATTTACTAAAGGAACAAGAAATTGAAATTTCTCGTCGTACTGTTACAAAATATCGAGAAGCATTAGGAATACCCGCTTCATCTAAACGAAAACGATATGATAATTAAGAAAAAGCGTTTAACTCTCGATTTCTACTCAAAGGGTTAGACGCTTTTTTATGGTTGCCAGATCAAGTGTTCAGAAGGTAATCCCTCTTCGATTCCTTGCCAGATGGAGACAAAGTGATTTTTTTCTAATAGATGTTTTGAGGCACCATTTTTAGGATCAATTATGGCGTAAACAGTGGATTCAGATAATCGTTCAGAATGTTCAACCATACGTAGTAAAGTAGCGATGACTTGTGTGGCGTATCCTTTCCCCCAGTGCTCAGGTAAAAGCATATACCCTATCTCGATTTTGTGTTCTTCATCCCAAGATAACTTACCAAAACCGATATACGTTTCTTTGTCAAAGAATTTGTAGTAGCCGGTTTGATCGTGGTGTCCCTGATTATAAGCTAAAATTTTTTTGAAGTTTTCAATAACGTCCTGTTCAGGTTCTGCTTTTTCAGTGATGTAGCGCATGACTCGAATCTCTTTTGTGAGTACAGAATAAAGTTCTTGATCATCTTTTTGATAGAACTCGAAGGTTAACTGTTTTGAATGGGTCATTCTCTTCACCTATTTCACTTAAAAGTTTGGGTAATTCAATAGAAAAAAACTATATCCAAATAAATCGGGTACAGTTTTTTGTAAGCCACCTGACGGATTCGAACCGTCGACCCCCACCTTACCATGGTGGTGCTCTACCAGCTGAGCTAAGGCGGCACTATTAATAATACAGATACCAGATTACCTTAGAAACTAATGTTTGTCAATCTATTTTCACTTGTAAAAGAAGATCAAATAGTTTAGATAGAATGTTATAGAACGAAGGTCTAATCCGAGCCTATATTGAATCATCTTATTGACATTGGATAATACCTATTGATAAACTAAAACAAAGGGGAGAAAAAAATATGTTTATTGTTTGGGGTAGTAAAGGATTTGAGAGAGCGTTAGGCGATACAGTGATTCAATGTGACTGTAGCCATTGTAACAATGAAGTGGTTATGCAAGGAAAACAAATCGGACGAAAATTTACGTTATTTTGGATTCCAATTTTTATCACATCATCTAGTCATTACTTGCTGTGTCCAATTTGTGGATATGGAAAAGAATTGTCTAAAGAAATCTTGGCGCAATACTTAGTGAGTTCCACTGAAACAATTATAGAGTAAAAATAAAAAAACATTTGACATGTAATTTACTTTCCAGTAAAATACAACGTAACAACAAATGAATAATAATCCGTTGAAGAGAAGAGTAAATTTGGACGTGCTTTAGTAGAGAGTCTCGGTTGGTGAAAAGAGATAAGCGCATAAGAGTTGAAGATGGCCTCAAGAGGACAAGCTGTTGATACGTAAGCAGCTTCGGGAAAGCACCCGTTATCAAAGCGACAAGTTATAAGACTTGGTCTAAGAAAAGTAAGCATGACTTACTTTAAAATAAAGGTGGTACCGCGATTATTCGCCCTTTACTAGCAGAAGCTGGTAGAGGGCTATTTTTATGTTTATCGATACAAATGAGAGGTTTCGTACAAGACATACGAAGGACGTATTAACCCTTAAAATTAACTAAATAAATAAAGCAATGAGATGGAAAGTACAGATGAAACGATATCTAACAGAGAGCTTGGGTAGCTGAAAACAAGTGATAAACGAAATCTGGAAAATGGCCATTGAGCAGCGCTTCGAGTGAGTGATTCATAAGACAGCGACGGATGCACCCGTTAATGTGCTAAAGTATAATCGATCATTGATCGACGTACTTGATGAGGATATCGACGTGAGTGGATATCAAATAGAGGTGGTAGCACGCAAAAGCGTCCTCAAATGTATGATAAATACATTTGAGGGCGTTTTTTCTTTTTATATATGACAATAATGGAGGGGACGATACATGAAGAAAAAGTGTTTGAGTATAGTGTTGATTTTGCTGGGAATAGTAACAATTACGGCATGTGGTAAGAATCAAGATTCGGCTGTGAATAAAGAAAAAGAGGGTAAAACGATTCGAATTGGGACTTCCCCAGGACCGTATAGCGAATTATTTTTAGAAGCTGTCAAACCCATTTTAGAAAACAAAGGGTATCAAATAGAACAAACAGAATTTACAGAATTGATTCAAGCAGATGTAGCCTTAGCAGAAGGTACGATTGATTTAAATGTTGATCAGCATACTGCTTATCTAAATAATTTCAACGAGAATAAAGGAACCCACTTGATTGGGATAACAGCACTTCCTACCGTTCCGGCAGGGCTGTTTCCGGGAAATAGAAGCACTTTGGATACAGTAAAAGAAGGAGACAAAATTGGTATTCCAGATGATGCTTCAAATACTGCGAGAGCGTTCAATCTTTTGCAAAAGGCAGGCTGGATCAAATTGAAAACAGACATCGATCCAGTCAAAGCAACAAAAGAAGATATTGTCAGCAATCCTAAAAAATTAGCACTTATCCAAATGTCATCGGCTCAAATTCCGAGGAGTTTAGCAGATTTAGAATACGCAGTAATTCCAGGAAGTATTGTTTACAGTGCTAAACTTGATCCAAAGGACAGTTTACTTTCAGAAGACGTGTTAAAAGACTATGAATTGGTTGCGACGGTCGACGAAAAAAATCGAGAGACTGATTGGGCAAAAGCCATAGTTAAAGCCTATCGCTCAGATGAGTTCAAACACTACTTAAAGGAAACTAATCAAGGAAATTACTGGTTTATCCCAAAAGAATTACAGGAGGAGCAAAAATGATCGAATTAAAGAATATAGATGTTACCTTTTTTCAGAAAAAACAGCAAATCGACGCAGTCAAGAAGGTTTCCCTAAGGATTGAAAAAGAAGATGTTTTTGGAATCGTGGGGTATTCAGGAGCTGGAAAAAGCACTTTAGTCCGGGTGATCAATTTACTGCAAAGACCAACCGCTGGAGAAGTTATTATCCACAATAAAAATATTCTTGGTTTTTCACCAAAAGAATTAAGAGCACAGCGAAAAAAAATTGGGATGATTTTCCAACATTTTAATTTGATGAAGGAACGAACAATTTTCGCCAATGTAGATTTTTCCTTAAAGTATTCTGGATTGTCAAAACAGCAACGGAAAGAAAAAATTGAAAGACTGCTTGATTTAGTAGGACTTTCAGAGAAGAAAGAGGCCCATCCTAGTCAATTATCTGGTGGACAAAAGCAGCGGGTAGCCATTGCTAGAGCCTTAGCGAATGATCCAGAGATATTATTATGTGACGAAGCAACAAGCGCATTAGACCCTAAAACAACGATTCAGATTTTAGATTTATTGAAGAAGTTAAATAAAGAGTTGGGGTTGACGATTGTTTTGATCACGCATGAAATGCAAGTTGTAAAAGAAATTTGTAACAAAGTAGCTGTGATGGAAGATGGACAAGTAATTGAAGAGAATGATATTGTGTCGATTTTCAGTCAACCTAAAGAAGCCTTGACGAAGGACTTCATAAGAACAGCAACGCATATTGATCAGGCATTGGAAACAATTATTCAACATCCAAGTTTAACTAAACTAAGTGGAGATGAAGTGTTAGTAGAATTTTCATATGCAGGAGAGCAAACAAGTGAGCCGCTGATTGCTCAACTTTACAGCAAATATCATGTGGTCACGAATATTTTATATGGCAATGTAGAAATAGTACAACAAGTTCCCATCGGCAATTTGATCGTTATTCTTTCGGGAGAAGAAATTCAACGAGAAAAAGCATTGACGTTTTTACAAGCACAAGACGTGAAAATCAAAGTCTTAAAAAATAGCGGATCAGAAGACAAAATCATACCAGTACATGTTATCTAAACAGAACAGCGAGAAGGAGTGACTGAAATGCAATATTTTTTACAACGGTATTTTCCAAATGTCTTATCACTAAAAGAAGAGTTTATCAACAGCACAATTGAAACCTTATATATGGTCTTTTGGACAGCTATTATTGCTGGAATTCTGGGGACATTACTTGGTGTTGTACTGGTTGCAACAGGGCCAGACGGCATTTTAATGAATCGCATTCTTTACAATAGTTTAGAAAAAATCATCAATATTTTTAGATCTATCCCCTTTATCATCATGCTGGCATTGATTCAGCCAATCACTCGTTTTTTAACAGGAACAACGATTGGGACAACGGCTGCTTTAGTGCCGCTGGTGATTGGGGTGATTCCATTTTTCGCACGTCAAATCGAAAATGCCTTATTAGAAGTTGATCCAGGAGTGATAGAAGCCGCAGAATCAATGGGAACGAGTCCGTTAGGGATCATTTTTCGGGTGTACTTAATTGAAGGCTTACCAAGCATCATTCGCGTTTCTTCTGTTACGATCATCAACTTGATTGGGTTAACAGCAATGGCTGGTGCGATTGGTGCTGGTGGTCTAGGAAATTTGGCGATCACAAGAGGCTATAATCGTTTCCAAACAGATGTGACAATTGTGGCAACATTGATCATCTTAGTTTTAGTTTTTGCCAGTCAGTTTATAAGTAACGCATTGATCAAGAAAACATCACATTAAAAAAACGAAAAGAGGAAATGTACATGAAAAAGACAATTAAATTTATCGTTTTAGCGTTAACTATCGGGTTTGTATTGGCAGGATGTTCTGCTGGAAGTGCTAAAGAAGAAAAGAATGAAGTTGTAAAAATAGGTGTTGTTGGCGCCAATAACGAAGTTTTAGAATCGGTTAAAGAACGGTTAAAAAACGATGGAATCGATCTGCAGCTTGTTGAATTTTCTGATTATACACAACCCAATGCTGCTTTAGCAGAAAAAGAAATTGATTTGAATTCATTCCAACACCAGATTTTTTTAGATAACTATAACAAAGAACACAAAACAGAGCTTGTTTCAATTGGTCATACAGTCAGTGCGCCATTAGGTATCTATTCTTCTAAAATCAAAGACGTCAAGGAATTAAAAAATGGCGCTGAAATTGCGATTCCAAATGACGCAACAAATGGCGGACGAGCATTATTGTTATTACAAAGTGCGGGACTAATCAAAGTGGACCCTGCTAAAAAACAAACACCTACTGTAAGTGACGTAACAGAAAATAAATTGAACTTAAAAATCACAGAATTAGATGCTTCTCAAACAGCTAGGGCGCTACAAGATATCGACGCTTCTGTCATCAATAGTGGAATGGCCGTTGATGCAGGCTTTGTCCCAACGAAAGATGCAATTTTCTTAGAACCTGTGGATGAAACATCAAAACCGTATGTCAATATCATCGTTGCCCGTGAAGCGGACAAAGACAATAAAACATACAATAAAGTAGTTGATGTTTATCAACAAGAAGAAACGAAAAAAGTTATTGAAGAAACATCAAAAGGTTCAAGTATTCCAGCTTGGGAAACATTTGGCAGAAACTAAAAGGAGGATGATCATATGACTACATTGAAAAAACAATCAATCAAAGAAGAAATTCAACAATATGCAGATGAAGTGATTGCGTTAAGACGACATTTTCATCAGTACCCAGAAGCTAGTTTAAAGGAATTTGAAACAATCAAACGAATCAAAGCAGAATTAAATAAGCTTGACATTCCTTTTGAAGAAGTCGGAAAAACTGGCGTACTTGGAACAATCGTTGGAGAAAAGCCTGGTAAAACAATCATTTTAAGAGCCGATATTGATGCATTGGAATTAGAAGACGCAACAGGAAAAGAGTATCAATCTAAATATCCAGGCTTGAATCATGCATGCGGTCATGACGGTCATACTGCAGCTTTATTAGGCGCTGCTAAAGTCTTGAAAAACTATAAAGACGATTTTGCTGGAACAATCAAATTAGCGTTTCAACCTGCAGAAGAAATTGGCGCTGGCGCTTGTCAGTTTGTCGCTGGCGGTTTTGTTGAAAATATCGATCAGGTTTTTGGGATCCATTTGGATTCAAGTGTTCCTGTAGGGAAATTGGTTGCGACTAAAGGTGCGACTAATGCCTCTTGTGATATTTTTAAGATTGAAGTTGAAGGGTTAAGCAGTCATGTGGCACAACCGAATGTTGGACGGGATGCTGTATTAGCTGCAGCAAGTATTGTAGTTGAACTACAAAAAATTGCTGCAAGAGAAGTTAGTCCCCTAGATCCAATCGTGGTCGGTATTGGTGTGCTTGACGCTGGCACTAGATATAACATTGTGGCTAACCATGCGAAAATCGAAGGGACAGTTCGAGCTTTTAGTCACGAAACGCGCGCCTTTGTTTTAAAACGTGTGGAAGAGATTGCGCATCAAATTGCTGAAGCTCATCGGACTAAAATTTCCTCTTTCCATATCTACGATGCGGCAGGACCGTTGATCAATGATGATACTGCAACAGAGTTAGCTCAAAAAGTAGCAGCTGAAATTGTTGGCAGTGAAAATGTCGTGACCGATCATACAAAGAGTTTAGGCGCTGATGATTTTGCTGATTTTTTACAGAAAGCACCAGGCGTATATGGTCGAGTAGGAACTCGAAATTTAGATAATCCGGATACACAATATGGCCATCATCATGAAAAATTTGATATTGATGAAGCTGGATTGGCGTTAGCAACAGAATTTCATGTGCGTTATGCACTGACCTATTTACATTCTTTTGAATAATTTTTATAAAAGTATAAGGTTTTAAGAGTAATTGACGTTCAATCTTATACTTTTTCATTTTGTGAGGTAAGAAGACAGGTTTAGTGATCAGATATAGCACTATTCTTGCATTTCAAAACAATTATGTTAAACTATTTTTGTAAAGAAAGGTGATTAAGAATGTTTTTTCTTTCAGATAAATTTGTGAAAAGAAGCAGCTCCCGACAAATGAATGTGATGAAGCATTGTTGTGGAGCCTAATAAAATGAACCCTTCATCGTCTAAATCAATACTGAATTTTTGAGACTAAGCTGTAGTCTTATTTTGTGTTGTTTTTGGCGATGAACTTGATTTTTATAACGCTGAACAAAGGACAACGTGTTTCGTACGTTGTCCTTTGTTGATACTGACAAGGGATGAGATAGGGGGACCTATTTGATTGCTTGTTTTTTTGTCTGGATAAGCAAATACCTTTCAGCCTAACGTACGAGAACGTTGGATCAAACAATTTTAATTTTGAATCAATAAAACAGATAATTACTACAATTTACCATTAAAGAGAAGCAAAGAGAGCAGAAAAATCTTTGCAATAAACGAAAAGAGGAAGAAAGATGAGTTTATTAACAATCGAACACCTAACCCAACGTTTTGGCGAAAAAATTCTGTATGAAGATGCATCACTTCGTATCAATAAAGGGGATCACATGGGGGTAACAGGTCAAAATGGTGTAGGGAAATCTACTTTAATCAAGATTTTAACAGGGGAAATTTTAGCGGATGATGGAACGATCACGTGGCAAAATAATACGAGAATTGGGTACTTGGATCAATATGTGGAAGTGATTGGCAATAGTACGATTAACGAATTTTTACACCAAGCATACAAGTCATTATACGAAATTGAAGGAAAAATCAATGATTTATACACAGAATTTGGTGAGACTGGTGCAGATAAATTATTAGAGCGAGCAGGGAACTTGCAAACACAGCTAGATGAAAGTGATTTTTATCAAATCGATACAATCATCAACGATCTTGCAAATGGTCTGGGTATTGAAGCAATCGGGTTGGAACGACCAATGAAAGAATTGAGTGGAGGACAACGATCTAAAGTTATTTTGGCGAAGCTATTATTAGAAGAGCCTGATGTGTTGCTACTTGATGAACCAACCAACTATTTAGATGACACTCATATTCAGTGGTTGATCCATTATTTAACTGATTTTACTGGAACCTTTATTTTAGTTTCTCACGATTATCATTTTTTAAATGCCGTAACGAATTGTATTTGTGATATTGAATTTGGTAAATTAACCAGATATACAGGAAATGTTGAGAAATCTTTTGCACAAAAAGAACAAAACAAAGAAAGCTACTTAAAACAGTATCATGCCCAACAAGCGAAAATCGAAAAAGCGGAAGCTTATATTCGTAAATACAAAGCAGGAAATCGTGCAACGATGGCAAAAAGTCGTCAAAAACAATTAGACCGAGTAGAACGAATGGCACCTCCAGGCAGTTTGATGAAACCACAGATTCAGTTTCCTTACCAACCAATCGTTGCCAGCTTGTCCCTGATTACAGATGAATTGACGATTGGTTACACTGAACCATTATTAGCGCCAATTAATCTATCTGTCCACAGTGGTGAAAAAGTGGCAATCAAAGGATTTAATGGCATAGGAAAATCGACATTGATCAAAACGTTGACAGGAAAGATCAAACCAATCGATGGAGAATATCACTATCCAGCAAACACAAAAATTGCTTATTTTTCACAAGATTTACTTTGGGAAAATGATTATTTAACACCCCTTGCTTTTTTAAGTAATTGCTTTCCAAAAAAAACAGTGAAAGAAATTCGAACGTATTTAGCGAAATGTGGCTTACCAGACAAATTAGTGAATCAACAATTGCGTCTACTAAGCGGAGGGGAACAAACGAAAGTGAAGCTATGTGAGTTGACAATGGAGTCTAGTAATCTTATTTTTTTAGATGAACCAACGAACCATATTGATGTAGCTGCAAAAGAAAGCGTACGTCAAGCGATTCAGCAATTTCAGGGAACGATTGTCATCGTTTCACATGAGGAGGAGTTTTATACTGATATTACAGACCGTGTGATCAATATTGAGGAAATGATACAATAAAAAAATTGCTTCTAACAATTTAGACCGTTAGAAGCAATTTTTTTATTTCATTAACCCATCATGGATTTTATCTAAATTCCATTTCATCATTGCATAATAGCTATCGCCATCTTCCCCTTTTTTAGCAATAGAATCAGTAAAAATCGTACTATAAATTGGCAAATCTGTTTCTTTTGATACTCGTTCCATACTACGTTTGTCGACACTTGTTTCAACAAATAAAGCAGGTACTTTTGTTTTGTGGATTTGATCAATGATTTGTTTCATTTGATCGGGTGTTCCTTGGCTTTCTGTATTGATTTCCCAAATATAAGCAGCAGTCAGTCCATATGCTTTAGAGAAGTATTTAAAAGCCCCTTCACTGGTAACGAGTAATTTTTGATTTTCGGGAATATCTGCGAATTTTTCTTTGGCTTCTTTGTCTAGAGCGTTAAGCTTTTCGATGTATTCTTTAGCATTTTTTTCATAAGTTTCTTTGTTTTTTGGATCTTTTTTACTCAATGTGTCTCTGATCGATTCTACATAAGCAATCCCGTTTTGAATATCTAGCCATGCATGTGGATCTTGTTCGTCTTCTTTTCCAGCACTCGTTAAATACATGGGTTCGACTTTCTTACTTACAGAGAAAAAGTCTTCATCTTCTTTTTTCTTAGCGGTTTCCATTAGTTTATTGAACCAACCGTTACCACCAGTTTCTAAGTTTAACCCATTGAAGAATAAAACATCAGCTTCCGAAGCTTTAGCCACATCTTCAGGTAGGGGTTCATATTCATGTGGATCTGTTCCAACCGGCACAATACTATGGAGATTAACTAAATCTTCTCCAACATTTTCGACCATATCGGCAAGAATCGAGTTCGTGGCAACAACGTTGATCTTTTCTTTTTCTGAAGTATTGGCAGAGTTAGTTTGACAAGCGACTAGTAAAAATAAACCGGCTAGAGCAGTGATAAAAAGTATTTTTTTTCTCATAAAGTTGGTTCCTCCGTTTTCTGTTTATTGACAAAAAATAGTCCTTTTTTTGGTGAAAATAGAAAGGCAATAATAAAAAATGCTGCGGCAGTTAAAACGATCGTAGCTCCCGATGCTAAATTGTACGAATAGCTAAAGAATAGGCCGATAATCGAACTTAGAATTCCGAAAAGAGAAGCTAAGGCAATCATAGTAGGCAAGTGATTCGTCAACAAGTAAGCGGTAGCGGCAGGAGTAATCAGCATAGCAATCACTAAAATCGTTCCGACTGTTTGTAAAGATGAAACAGCAACGAGCGTTAATAAAAACATTAAAGCATAGTGGAAAAATTGAACATTTAATCCATAGGCTTGTGCCATTGTAGGGTCAAAAGAAGTAATTTGTAATTCTTTATAGAAGATTCCGACAAAAATCAATACGATGATCCCCACGATCACAGTAATCAATATATCAGAATCACGAACAGCTAGAACATTCCCAAAGAGAATATGATAAAGGTCAGTCGAACTTTTAGCAAAAGAAATCATAATAATTCCTAAAGCAAAAAATGAACTGAAGACAACCCCAATAGCTGTATCGTTTTTTAACTGACTTTTTTGAGTGATAAATCCGATCAATAAAGCAGCTAGAATACCGAAAATCGATGCCCCAAAAATATAATTGACCCCAAACATATAAGAAGCTGCTACTCCTGGGAGTACGGCATGAGAAATTGCATCTCCCATCAAAGACATTCCTCGTAAAACAATAAATGAACCAATTATTCCTGAAACCAATCCAACGATGATCGAGGTGATCAAAGCATTCTGTAAAAATTGGTAACGAACCAAACCATCAATAAAATTTGCAATCATGCGTCAGCCACCCCTTTGATCATAATATCGCCCATTGTGTCACCATAGGCTGATTGAATATTTTTGTTTGTAAACGTTGTTGCAACAGGACCACTAGCAATCAATTTTTTCTTTAAAATGATCACATTATCAAAGTAATGAGCAACTTTGTGAAGATCATGATGAACGATCAAAATCGTTTTTCCGGCATCTTTTAATTGTTTTAGAATATCCATGATCACTTTTTCGCTGGTCATATCGATGCCTACAAAGGGTTCATCCAAGACGATGACATCTGCTTTTTGAGCGAGAACGCGCGCAATGAATACTCGTTGTAATTGACCACCGGATAATTCACCGATTTGACGTTTGGCAAATGCCTCCAACTGAACGGTTTTGAGGGCTGCCAAAGCTTGTTCTTTTTCTTTCTTTTTAGGTCGTTTCATCAAACCCAGTTTCGGATATGTTCCTAAGAGAACGACTTTCATAACATTGATTGGAAAAGAAAGGTCTAATGCACTCCGTTGTTCTACATAAGCGATTCTCTTTTTCTGTGTATCCAGAGGTTGCTCTCCAATTGCTACAGTTCTGGAGTCTGTTTTAAGTAGACCTAGCAATCCCTTTAGAAATGTTGACTTTCCGGCTCCATTTGGACCGATGATCCCCGTTATTTTTCCAGCAGGAATGTTTAAAGAAATATCAGTTAGCGCTTTTTGACCTTGATAACTAACTGTTAACTGTTTGATTGTAACATTATTGTTATTTATAGACATAAAAAAACCTCCTTTTTAGGTTTACCTTAAAATAAGTATAAGATAAACTTAAAATAAAATCAATCCATTTTTTAGGTTCGCCTAAAAATAAACGAAAAAAGAGGCCGGATACAACTCTACGAGTCATATCTCAGCCTAAAAGAATTCAAATAAACGATATAAGTAAAAGCAGCGCCTTCGGAAATTAGCTCAAAAACACAACGAGGGACGTATTGATATTATACAGCATCTACTTGTTTTTCGGAGTTAATTACGTCTCTCTCAACTTCTTTATAGTAAAATTATTCGCTTTGATCGGATTCTAATAAGTCGAAAATTGAATCAGCTAATTTCGAATGGGAATCATTTTTTGGGTATTGATTTGATAATAAAATGACTGCATTTTTTCGGTCTTTTGAGAACATTGCATTTGATTCGAAACCTGCTTCGTTACCATGTCCTTTGATATGGGTTGCGAAATTGTATAATCCGCCCATATATTTTGTTTCAGTTTCAGGAGTCCAAACTTCTTCCATGATTTGTTGGTCAATAATTTTTCCTTCAAATAAGTCAGAGTAAAATAAATAAAGATCGCCGACGGTCATGCCAACATTTCCTGTTCCAACTTCTTGATCAAACGTTAATGGATTGTCATTGATTTGGGTGCCAAAATCTTTACCAGACGCTGGTTTATACGCATAGGTTCGATTCGAAGAGTGTATAAAGTCATCATAAAAGCATGTATGAGACAAATTTAGTCCTTGAATAAAGGTTTGCGTAAATAAAGTTCGATAAGACTGACCAGTCACTTGTTCTAGAATACCAACTAAAATGGAGTAATTAACTCCTTCATATTTATATTTTCCATAAACGCCCATAGTGGCATTGGCAATAGAAAACTGAATGAAATCATCATCCGTCATCAAAATAGTAGGCTTGACCTTTTGCTCTAATCCGGAAGTCATTGAGAGTAATTGGCGAATGGTTATTTTCTGGCTATCTGGAATTGTAGGATAAAATTGATCTAAAGTATCATCCAACGAAAGTTTTCTCGCTTGAACTTGCTTTAAAATAAGTGAAGCGGTAAAAGCTTTTTGAATCGAACCGATTTGAAAGGTAGCGTTATAAGTGTTCGGTCGACTTTCAGAAACATTGGCATAGCCAAAGCCTTTTTGCAAAATGATTTGTCCGTTGTGAATAATTAAAGCTGTACCTGTAAACTGAATATCTTCTAGTTTTTGGTTTAGTTCTTCAGCAAAATCTGAACTGGGTTGAACTTCTTGATTAAAGTTTTTTGTTTGCTCTATATCTTGGGTATTTGAAGGAGAAGATTCAGTCATCATACTTGTTTCGCTTGAGTTGGTTTGCGATGAAGAATCAGGCTGGTTTTGATAGAACAAAAGATAACATTCTACCATGACCAAAAGAATCAAAACTAAAATGATGAATGCAGGGATAAAAGAATTTCTTTTTTTATGATGTTTTTTGTAATGCATGAGTTCAGGCACCTCCGATTATTAATTTATTTTACTTATATTTTGTTGAAATACAAGATGATCCTATAAGATTTTACGAACAGTTTTGTAAGCACAACTATTCTTCATTTAAAAGTCGATAGATTTTCAATTATTTTTCACAAGAAAGCAAAAGTTTCATGATTTTTTTAGCAATCAATGTTAAAATAGAAACTGAAGTTTTTAACTATAGGAAAAGAAAAATACCTAGATCACGGAGGAAATCATGACCCAAAAATACAAGGATAAAACATTACGAATCTTTAGTTTGAATGCCAATCGCCCTTTAGCGGAGAAAATTGCTGAAGTTGTCGGGACTGAACTGGGAAAAAGTACGGTGCGCCAATTTAGTGACGGAGAGATTCAAATCAATATTGAAGAGAGTATTCGTGGGGACCATGTTTTTCTTGTTCAGTCAACCAACCTTCCAGTTAATGATAATTTAATGGAATTGTTGATCATGATTGATGCATTAAAACGAGCAAGTGCTAAAACAATCAATGTAGTGCTGCCTTATTATGGGTATGCTAGACAAGATCGTACGGCTAAGCCAAGAGAACCGATTACCGCAAAATTAGTCGCCAATTTATTAGAAGAAGCCGGAGCAACGCGTGTCTTGACCTTGGATTTACACACTGTTCAAGTCCAAGGATTCTTCGATATTCCAGTAGACAATCTATTCACAATGCCGTTATTCGCGCACAATTATCGTGAGCAACAGTTGACAGGTGACGATATCGTGGTTGTTTCACCTAAAAATAGTGGGGTGCAGCGTGCTAGAAGTTTATCGGAATATTTAGATGCGACACTTGCAATTATTGATCAAGATGAAGTAGATGGTGTACGTTCAGGTTACGTTATCGGAGAAGTCAAAGGTAAGACATGTATTTTAGTCGATGATATTTTAAATTCCGGTAGTACTATGGCAACAGCTGCTAAGATTTTAAAAGAAAATGGCGCCAAATCTATTTATGCTTGTGCGTCTCATGGTTTACTATCTAAAGGGGCTAAAGAGAGGTTAGATGCATCGCCGATCGAGCAAATTTGTGTAACGGACTCTGTTTTCATTTCTGAGGACCGCAAACCTGATGCTTTAAGTATCGTTTCTTGTGCGGAGCTTATGGGTGAGGCAGTTAAACGAATCCACGAAAATACGCCGATGAGTCCACTATTTCGTTTAGAAGAGAGATAAGACCGATTGAGTTAAATCAAGAAAGAAGTTCAGTTATTGTTTTATACTGGGCTTCTTTTTATCATTTAATAGAATGGAGTTGTACATGTGAAGGAACAGAAAAAAGGGATCTTATTTGGATTTATTGCGTATATATTTTGGGGGATCATCCCAATTTACTGGAAATTGCTACCTACAGTCGATCCGTTGGATATCTTATGCTATCGAATAGTTTGGTCATTTGTCTTTATGATTCTTTATATGTTGATCACTAGAAGATGGTCATTATTTTTAGCAGAAGTTAACGTTGTATTACAAGACAAGAAAAAATTATTCGCTATTATTTGCGCCGCTATGCTGATTTCAGTAAATTGGTTTACCTTTATTTATACGGTTAGCCAGGGACATGTTACACAAGCTAGCTTAGGTTATTATATAAATCCGTTAGTGAATGTGTTGCTAGCAACATTGATCTTGAAGGAAAAATTGAGTCGTTCGGGAATGATTGCATGTGGGTTAGCACTGTTCGGTGTTCTGTTATTAACGATTCAAACAGGAGAAATTCCATATGCGCCATTAATTATGGCGGTGACCTTCAGTTTTTACGGGTTAATCAAAAAAGGGATAACCGTAAGTTCATATACGGGCTTGACCATTGAGACAGTGGTTATTATGCCAATAGCGGTCATTTATTTAGTCTTCTTTTCAAGACAAGGATTTATGCACTATGAACTGTCTACTAATTTATTATTGATGGGAGCTGGCATCGTGACGGCTATTCCATTATTGCTATTTGCACAAGCAGCAAAACAAATTTCCTACATTATTCTAGGATTCATTCAATATATAGGCCCAACAATCATGTTGCTATCTGCACTCTTTTTATACCATGAACCCTATTCAGCAGAGCAATTTATTGCCTTTGGTTTTATTTGGTTAGCGATAGCAGTGTTTACGTATGGCAATATTTACACGTATCGCAAGGAAAAACGGTTCGCCAAGTGAGAAGCTTAAGAATCAATCTTTGAGGAACATTTCTAGTTATGTTAAACTAATCCCATTAAAAAGGATTCAGAAAGGATGAGTTCAGTGGAACCCATTTATTTAGATCACGCAGCAACAACACCAGCGCATCCAGCAGTTATTGAGATAATGGCCAGTGAATTGGCTAACACATTTGGTAATCCATCTAGTATCCATACATTTGGTAGAAAAGCACATCGTACCTTAGAAGATATCCGCCAAGTGATTGCAGCTAGTCTTAAAGTGAGCCCTCATGAAATTATTTTTAATAGTGGTGGGACTGAAGGGGATAACACAGCAATCATCGAAACGGCGCTTTCTAGAAAAAATCAAGGGATGCATTTGATCACAACGGCGATCGAACATCCAGCTGTTTTAGAAACCATGAAATATTTGGAAGAATTAGGTTTTGAAGTCACCTATTTACCTGTTGATGAACGTGGAGAATTGTCTATCACAGATTTCGAGAATGCCTTAAGAAAAGATACAACATTGGTATCTGTGATGTACGGTAATAATGAAATCGGTAATTTGCTCCCAATCAAAGAAATCGGCGCTTTACTAGAATCACATCCAGCGATTTTTCATACAGATGCCGTACAAGCGTATTGTTCTGAACAGATTTCACCTCACGAATTAGGGATCGATTTATTAAGTATATCTGCTCATAAAATCAATGGACCAAAGGGGGTGGGCTTCTTATTTAAAAATGACAACATTTCGTTGCCCTCATTTTTACATGGTGGCGAGCAGGAAGAAAAACGTCGGGCAGGAACGGAAAACTTAGCTGGCATTGCAGGTATGGGCAAAGCGGTTGAGCTTTTATCAGATAGTGAAAAAAAACAACGACATGAAAAATATGCTGATTTTGAGCGAATGATTTTAGCTCAACTAGATCAAGCTCAGATTGAGTATCAGGTCAATGGCAATCCTGAAAAAAAATTAGGTCATATTCTAAACTTACGGTTTTCAGGCGTCTCAAGCGAGCTGCTATTGATGCATTTAGATCTTCAAGGTGTGGCAATCTCAACGGGATCGGCGTGTACGGCTGGCACAGTAGAGCCTTCTCATGTTTTAGAAGCAATGTATGGCGAGAACCATCCTGCAATCAAGGAATCTGTTCGGATCAGTTTTGGGTTAGGCAATGATGAAGTACAAATTCAACGTTTCGTAGCGCTATTGATCGAAACAATCAAAAAAATTAAACAGTAATGCAATAAAAATAAGATTAGAACTAGTAAAAAGAAAGCGCACCAATTATAATAGAAGAGACAAAAAATAAAGAGGTGGAAAAATGGCATTTAAAGAAAAGGCAACAGTCGAAGGTTGTACGGTATTTTATAAGGTAAATGAACAAGCAAAAAAATACACACTGAAAGATAATGGCTTCACTGAAACAAATTCAGGAAATTTTCAATTGATTCGTCCATTAGATGGGACACCCCAAAGTAAAGAAGGATTTAAATTAAAAATCACGATTGCTGAAGATCTGAAAACATTAAAAATGTCAGTAACAACTGCAAATGGATTGAAAGCAATGAATATCTTTAAGAGTGAATCTCATGCAATGAGTCAAGAGAAGTTTTATTTCTTGATGGATGGTATGATTAGCCGCGGTGTGTTTGAGAAAGCGTAATGTTCAAATTCTGAAAATAAGACAAGGTCAAAAAGATCGAGTCTTATTTTTTTACTATCAAAATGAAGAAAGATTTTGCAAAGAAGGACGTTGTATTCTCTTAATACCTTTACATCTTCCAAAATCCTAGTATAATAAGTATCACTGAAAAGTTACGACCTTCAAATCGTAGATGCATTCAGAATCTAAATTGAAATGATGGTGATCAAATGACAGATAACAGCAAAACTCGTGTCGTTGTGGGCATGAGCGGAGGCGTAGATTCTTCTGTTACAGCACTGCTTTTAAAAGAGCAAGGCTATGATGTTGTGGGTATCTTTATGAAAAATTGGGATGACACGGATGAAAATGGTGTGTGTACAGCTACCGAAGACTACAAAGATGTAGCAAAAGTTGCCGATCAAATAGGTATTCCTTATTACTCTGTAAATTTTGAAAAAGAATATTGGGATCGCGTATTTGAGTATTTCCTTAAAGAATATCGCTTGGGACGAACGCCAAATCCTGATGTGATGTGTAATAAAGAAATCAAATTCAAAGCCTTTTTGGAATATGCCATGCAATTAGGCGCAGATTATGTTGCAACTGGACATTATGCTCAAGTAGAACGAAAAGAAGATGGCACCGTACGTATGTTGCGTGGTATAGATAACAATAAAGACCAAACTTATTTCTTAAGTCAATTATCTCAAGCTCAATTGGCTAAAACCATGTTTCCTTTAGGCGGTATGGAAAAATCAGAAGTTCGAGCAATCGCTGAACGTGCTGATTTAGCAACAGCGAAGAAAAAAGATTCAACCGGGATTTGTTTTATTGGAGAAAAGAACTTCAAGCAATTTTTAAGTACCTATTTACCTGCTAACAAAGGAAATATGGTGACTTTAGATGGTGAAATCAAAGGACAACATGATGGTTTGATGTATTATACCATTGGGCAACGTCAAGGTTTAGGCATTGGCGGTGGCAAAGGTTCACAAGAACCTTGGTTTGTAGTGGGAAAAGACTTAGCAACGAATACATTATATGTTGGACAAGGGTTTCATCATGAACAATTATATGCAACGCATTTAGACGCAAGTGAAATCCATTTCACAGTCGATACAGAAATGCCAAGAGAATTTGAATGTACGGCGAAATTCCGCTATCGTCAAGAGGATATACCAGTCAAAGTTGTGTTAACTGGTGACGGAGCGACAGCGAAAGTGATTTTTTCTGAACCTGTTCGTGCCATCACTCCAGGACAAGCAGTCGTCTTTTATGATGGCATGGAATGTCTTGGTGGTGGCTTGATTGACCAAGCCTATCAAGAAGAAAAAATATTGCAATATATTTAATCAAAGCGGTTGGGACAGGAGTGTTTAATCCCGAAAAATAAGGAGGGATTGCTCCTGAACCCACCGTTTATAAGGATTCAATGTGAGCGGGATATGACTCAAAGAGTTGCCCTACTCATTTTTTTTAGTAATATAAGCTCTTGATTCAGGCGAAAGAACAAGATAAATCATTGAAGCAAACTCGATCACACGAAATGCTAGCATAAGCATTTTAGGAAACATACTGACCATCATAGGAGGATAAATGTACATTAAAAAGATAAATGGAATGAAAAGAATGGAAATGATGTACCCTTTTTTACCACCCGTCATCAATCCGGCAATCTCAATAATGTAAATAAGATAGACAAATATCTGATACCAAACATCCGATCCAAATGTTCCATTTCCTTCGACCACCGTTTTTAGCGCTATGATCAATGAAATAATAAGTAAAATATTATTATATAAGAGTAAATAAATCGCAATCGAGTTCCAAAATACAGGTTTTTTCATAATAAGAAACGTTCCTTTCTATTCTTTCCATATTTTAGCAAATGCTATTTCTATTCGCAATCAAATAAAGTAGAAATTAAGTTTATTCTTTCGTACAGAATAACTTGTGGTGGAATAAAAAATCGCAAACGTTTAAACAAAAAGAATTTCACAAGCACTTAAGTTGAAAAGTTTTTGGGAAGTGACTAGAATAGCTCTTGTAGAAAGAATTGGAGTGATCGATCAATGTATCAAGTGGTTACCATGTACGGCGATAATGAACCTTGGTGGTTTTTTGAAGACTGGCAAGAAGATATTGAAGAAAATAAAACGTTTAATTGTTTAGAAGATGCCGAACGTTACTACATAAAAAAATGGCAAGAACTTTCTTCAACATATGAATACATAAATACAAAAGTGAATTATTTGGCAGCCTTTTGGAATGCTGGTGATGAACGCTGGTGCGAGGAATGTGACGAAGATTTGCAACAATACAAAGGAATAGCTTTGCTGAAAGACTTGCAGGCTGTAACATTTGAAAGTGGCGATGATTTTCATGAAAGGCATAATGACTGTGCTAAGCCGAAATGTTGTAAATCGAGTTTTGCTTAAATGAACCAATAAAAGGGTTAGAAGAGTGAGAGAACAGAATTGTTTCTTACTTTTCTAACTTTTTATATTCTATTAGAGCAAACAAACGAGTAATCAAAAATCTGATTCACAGTATGAGCTGAACAAAAATTAGTTTGAAGACATGATTAATCTGTACAAACCCACTTGCCATTTTCCATGTTGCAAGATCCATGCTCGGACTCATTATTTTCGATTACTTCAATAATAGGTGTTTCTTTATCTTTGATCGTCTCGATAGCTTGGCTGATTTGGTCCATTGGTTGTGCACCGCTAATCAGATATTTTCCGTTAACGATCAATGCAGGGTCGCCTGTAAGTTGATAAGTATTAGCTAAACGAAAATCGTCTTCAACTAAAGTTAGAGTAGTTGGATCAGTGAAGGCCTGTTGCCACTTTTTAAAATCAATCGAGCTAGCTTTTACGATGGACTCAATCACGTTTAGATCATCAATATTTTGGCTATTGACGAATAAGCCTGTCTGCAAAGCATCAAAAACAGACCAATAACCGGTCTGCATTCCTACGACACTAGCTGCCTTTGAAGCAAGCAAACTGTTCATAGAGGTTGGGAAAAGAAAATCAGCCTTGTTCATTCCTTCGATATTAAAGCGATGGAGATCATCATTTTGATTCGTATGAACCCAGTGGGATAAAATATCATTTTTTGCATTTTCTCTTGAGCCAAACATTTCCTCGTGACTTTTTGAATCTCTAGCTAAAGCAAAAGAGCGGAGTATAATTTTGACTTCAGGTATTTCTTTTTGAACTTGTCTCATTCTATAGGACATGGGAAAACAAAAACTGCAGATAACGTCGTGAAAAAATTCAATTGTAATCATAGCTTCTCCTTGATAATCATAATTTCAGCTTAAAATTAGTAAGTATATGCTCTTTTATAGGCATTTCAATGAAAAAGCGTAAATAAGAGGCGAAAAGAATAGGGAGAGTGTGGTAAAATCAACCTATTGACATTTTACAGATAAATTAAATTTACATAAGGAATACAGAAAGTGAGTGAACAAAATGGCGAATAAACAACTGATCATTGCTGAAAAACCGAGTGTTGCCAAAGATTTAAGTAAAGTACTTGGCGCCAATCAAAAAAATAAAAGCTACTACGAAGGCCCAAATGTCATTGTGACTTGGGCATTAGGACATCTGCTAGGATTAAAAATGCCGGAAGATATCAACAAAGAATGGCAGTCTTGGCAAATGGAGACTTTACCAATGGTACCCAAAAATCTAGGGATCAAACCATTACCCAAAACGGGTCATCAATTAAAAGCCATCAAACAATTAGCGAACAGAAAAGATGTCACAGAAGCAGTTATCGCAACGGATGCTGGACGTGAAGGAGAACTTGTTGCTCGTTGGATTTTAGAATATGTTCATTTTAATAAGCCAGTTAAGCGTTTATGGATCTCTTCTCAAACAGACAAAGCAATCAAAGATGGCTTCAAAAAATTAAGACCAGCTAAAGAATATGACAACTTATATTATTCAGCCTTAGCTCGTGCAAAAGCGGACTGGTTAGTGGGATTGAATGTTACTAGAGCTTTGACTGTGAAGTATCAAGATAGCTTATCAGCAGGACGTGTACAAACACCAACCCTATCTTTGGTCCGTCAACAAGAAAAGAAAATAGAAAGCTTTAGACCGCAAACGTATTTTTCAGTGGAACTACACGTTCAAAAAGAAAAAGCTAAATTAGTTCAAAGTAATCCATATGCCTTAAAAGAACGCAATGATGTCGAATCCTTTGTAAAAAAATTAAGCGAAGGCAAAGGAAAAGTAACTGATATTCAAGAAAAAACAAAGACAGAACAAGCACCGTTACCTTATGATCTAACCGAAATTCAAAGAGAAGCAAACCAACGCTACCAATTTTCAGCGAAGAAAACGCTATCGCTTGTTCAAAGTCTCTATGAATTTCATAAAATTGTGACGTATCCAAGAACGGATAGTAAGTATTTAACAACGGATATGAAAGCTACTATGAAAGAACGCTTGCAAGCAGTCAGTGATTTTTCGCCAGAAGTTAAAACCTATATCAAAGACGGCGGTCAAGTGAAACTAACAAAAGTATTCCAAAATGAGAAGGTCACAGATCATCATGCCTTGATCCCAACAGAACAACGCCCACGCTATGAGAAGCTAAGTGGGGATGAACAAAAAATCTATAACATGATTGTGACTCGTTTCCTAGGGATGTTTGCAGAATCTCATCGCACGAAACAAACAAAAGTAATCGTGAATTTTGGCAAAGAACAATTTATCTTCCGTCAAAGTAAAGTTGAAGTTGCTGGCTGGAAACAAGAAAAAGAAGAAGTCGTTCCGTCTGTGGATTGGAAATTAGGCATGATCATACCGCCGAATTTCACTATAAACAAAGAACTCACTACGCCACCTAAACCTTTAACTGAAGGAACCTTACTCGGTTTGATGGAAAAACACAGCTTAGGAACGCCTGCCACACGAGCAGAAATCATTGAAAAACTAATCAAATCAGAATTGATGGAACGGAATACGAATGGGTTAAATGTTTCTCCGAAAGGGAAGCAATTACTAGAATTAGTCAATCCGTCATTGGTAACGCCAGAACTAACTGAAAAATGGGAAAAAACACTTGAAGCTATCGCCAAAGGCAAACAAAGTAGCACTGTTTTTCTAAAAGAAATCGAACAAGACACGAAAAAATTAGTCAACGAAATCAAACAAAGCGAAAGCAAATACCAAGACTTTTCGATCACGCAAAAAAAATGCCCAGAATGCGGCTCAAATTTACGTGAGAAAAATACCAAAGATGGAAAAATCTATGTTTGCTCCAACCAAGATTGTAGCTATCGCCGTAGAAAAGATCCAAAAGTATCTAATCATCGTTGTTCACAATGCCATCGAAAAATGGAAATCATCGATGGTAAAAACGGTTCATACTTCAAATGTAAGTACTGCTCAATCACTGAAAAAATGCAAGATAAAAAAGAACGTAGTAAAAAACTTACAAAACATGAAGAACGTAAGTTAATGAAAAAATACTCACAAAAAGAAGAACCAGAAGAAAGTGCATTAGCACAAGCGCTGAAAGCAGCGATGAAAAACGATTGATCACAAAAAATCCAACCATTAGCTATTCTTTTGGTTGGATTTTTTACGTTACAGTTCACTAAGCGGGTATTTTTTCCAAATATTTTGCTGGAATTCATTTACGTCATCCTCGGGATAAAAAGAAAAGAGCCATGAAAAATGCTCGATATACCATTCTTGATAAGGATCACCAGACCAAATATATCGGCCAACTAAAAAAGATACTGCAAGTTGTTCCCAAGAAGAAAAGTCTTGTACGACCAATTCGTTAAATGCAAGGATGTAGCGCCACGTTTCGTTTTCATCAAGATAGCCTAAATTATAACAATCTTTTGCCATGCTTGCGCCACGGATATAATCCCAACCACTAAGATTCGTAAAGTTGTAGATGATGTTGGGGTTGATGTAATCAATCTGTTTGCTGTGAATAGAATATGTAATTTGATTGACATTTTTGATCAATTCAGAGATTTCTTCTGTTAACTCAGCTGGATTACGTAGCTGAGCTATGAGGGCATTTTTTTGAGTGATGATAGTCTTGTCATTTCTATGACCAGAATGAAGCAACCAATCAAGTTGTTTTTTTGCAGAAGTCATATCAACAATTCCCCAAGACTCGTTTATATTCTCTTTTCCCTTTAGAGTATCTTCGGGTTTTTGCAGAAAAAACTTATTCAAGCATTCAACAGTCCGATAGGGATGAAGTGAAAATAACGCGCCCAGAGCCAGATATTTTCTTTTCTCTTCCGGTGCAATATGGTTAAATAGAAAATCTTCTTGTTGATTTTCTAAGGTTGAAGCAGAGCCAGATAAATTCCGTATAAAAATAAAAAGGCCAATGAGAAGTGATAGACCACCGCCTATCAAAACGTAACCTGCGTAACCAGTATTCCAATCAACATAGGTATCTTTTGTGAACCCCATAAAAAGGAAAACTAGCCCCAATAAAAGAAAGACTCCTGATTTACTTAGCGCACGTGAAAGACGAATATACAACAACATAATAGTACCTCCTTTTTTTAAAAATTATAACAAAAAGTTATATATTTGTACATATTAGCTTTACTTTACCGTCACTTCAGTGATATAAATAGAGTAAGCAGTTTCAGAGTGTAGAGTTTTTAAAAGTTAGACAACCATTTACGGTATGTTGAATCAATTACAAGTAATTGATCATATGAAAAAATTATTGTAGGCAAAATCTTACTATTAAGGAATATATTTATGAAATATCGACTAAAGTAAAAGTTGTTTCTAAATTAAGGAAGAAAAACTTTATTCAGACTGTTTTTTTTATATTCTATCATCTGAGCCTACTTTTCTTATTTTTCCCCAAGAACAAAGGAATATTTTGATGAAAATAGGACAGAAACATTTGTATTTTGTAAATAAAAGAGTATACTTTAGATTGGAATCATTCTAAAATTAATAAAAAGAGTTTCCGCGCACATATTGTATTTAGGTTTATTTTATTCTGGGTTTTGATTCATTTTGGCAGCACCAACCAACTGCGCAAATGAATAATTATGTTGAATGAAATTAGCTTATTCTTTTTGTGGAGACAGTAAAAAAGGGGGATTATTGATGTTTGATATTGTAACATTAGCAAGATTCCAATTTGCAATGACAACAGTCTTTCATTACTTCTTCGTACCGTTTTCAATAGGATTAGCACTAGTAGTTGCAGTCATGGAAACGATGTATGTCGTGAAAAAAGATGAACGTTATCGCAAAATGGCGAAGTTTTGGGGCAACATTTTTCTATTAAGTTTTGCAGTCGGAGTTGTAACAGGAATTATTCAAGAATTCCAGTTTGGAATGAACTGGTCAGATTATTCACGCTTTGTTGGAGATATTTTTGGTGCTCCACTGGCAATCGAGGCGTTACTTGCATTCTTTTTAGAATCAACATTTTTAGGTTTATGGATCTTTACTTGGGATAAAGTAAGTCCTAAACTACATTTAACATTTATTTGGTTGGTGGTATTTGGTTCAATGATGTCTGCTTTCTGGATTTTAGCTGCAAACAGCTTTATGCAACATCCAGTGGGCTACACATTAAATAATGGTCGTGCTGAGTTGATCGACTTTGGAGCCGTAATTGGCAATCCAAAAGTGTGGTATGAGTTTACCCACGTTCTGTCTGGTGCAATTGTAATGGGCGGCATGATCGTTGCAGGTCTTGCAGCGTTCCAAATTTTGAAAAAACGTGATCTTAATTTCCACAAAACGTCTATGCGCATTGGGTTATGGATTGCTTTATTTGGTTCACTATCTGTTTTATTTACAGGGGACTTACAAATGAAAGCTTTGATCAATGATCAACCAATGAAATTTGCGGCAATGGAAGGCGATTATGAAGATTCTGGAGATCCGGAGCTTGGACATTGATCGCATGGGCAGACGAAGCGCAGCATAAACAAGTATTTGGAATCCAAATTCCTTATATGCTAAGTATTCTTTCTTATAATAGTTTATCTGGTTCCGTTGATGGAATGGACACTGTGAATGAACGTTTGAAAGAACAGTATGGTGATGATAAAAATTATTATCCACCAGTCAACACATTATTCTGGAGCTTTAGAGTCATGGCTGGCTTTGGTGCATTGATGCTTTTAGTTTCAGCTTTAGGATTATTCTTTAGTCGCAAGAAAAAACCTTCACTTTATGAAAAACGTTGGATGGTTTGGATATTAGCATTGTGTACATTTGCTCCATTCTTGGCAAATACAACAGGTTGGTTGATCACTGAACTTGGTCGTTATCCTTGGACTGTTTATGGTCTATTTACGATTGAAGATAGTGTGTCACCAAACGTATCAGTGGCTTCATTGTTAACATCGAATATTATTTACTTTATTCTTTTTGCAGGTCTAGGCTCAGTGATGGTTTACTTAATCACTGTGGAACTAAAAAAAGGCCCAGATTATGAAGAAAAGAAATTAGCAGAGGCGAACTCTACTGATGTAGATCCATTTGATAAGGAGGTCTTTGGCGAATGAGTACGTTGCAATTACTTTGGTTTGTCCTAATTGGTATTTTATTCTCAGGCTTCTTCTTTCTAGAAGGGTTTGACTTTGGCGTGGGGATGTCGGTTCAAACTTTGGCTCATGATGAAGAAGAGAAAGAACAAATCATCCAAACAATTGGACCGGTTTGGGATGGTAATGAAGTATGGTTATTAACAGCAGGTGGGGCGATGTTTGCTTCTTTCCCATACTGGTATGCTTCATTGTTTAGTGGTTTTTACTTGATTTTGTTTATTATTTTAGTTGGTCTGATCATTCGTGGAGTGTCGTTTGAATTCCGTCACCGTATGCCAGATGGTAAACGTCGTAGAATGTGGAACTGGACATTATCGATTGGTAGTTTTATCGTACCATTTTTCTTTGGGGTTTTATTCATTGATCTAGTTCAAGGGATGCCTCTTGATGTGAACGGAAATATGATGGCGTCATTTACAGATTATATCAATGTGTTTTCTGTTGTTGGTGGTGTTGCATTGTCCTTACTTTGCTACTTGCATGGTTTAAACTATATTACGCTTAAAACAGAAGGACCAGTTAGAGAACGTGCTCGCAATTATGCGTCATTCTTCTATTGGGTTTTATATGTTGGCTTAGTTGTGTTTGCAGCTTTGTTGTACTTTAAAACAGATTTCTTTGATAATCACTTTTTAGTGACAATGTTACTTGTTGTAGCAATTGTAGCATTGACAGTTGTTGCTAACGTTAGTGTCTTTAAGAAAAAAGAAATGTTGGCGTTTCTTGCTAGTGGTTTAACACTGATTCTTCTAGTGGCGTTATTATTTAGTGGTTTATTCCCACGAGTGATGATCGGTAGTGAAGGGTATTATGACATCTTGATCCAAGATGCTTCAAGTTCCCCTTACACATTGAAGACAATGACGTGGTTATCATTAACGATTCTACCATTTGTATTAGCGTATACAGGTTGGTCTTATTATGTCTTTAGAAAACGTATCAAACATCCAGCGATTGCTGCTGTGGGGTATGAAGGATGATTGATAAAGCCATCTTAAAAATGCCGAAAATCAAAAATATCATGATCTTGCTTGCAGGTTTTTCTTTCCTGCAAGCAGTATTTATTATAGGACAAGCATTTTATTTATCTAAAGCCGTTGTTGGGTTATGGGAAGGTGGTCAGCTACACGACCAGCTGTTGAATATTTTGGTGTTCTTTTTGTTTTACACTGGTAGACATGTCGTGACGTATCTTCGTGAGAAAATGTTAGACACCTTTAGTTATGAGCGGTCACGTGAATTAAGGGAAGCTTTGTTACAAAAGGTTTTCCGCTTAGGACCAACGGTGGTTCAAAAAAATGGTACGGGAAATATGATTACAATGGCGCTTGAAGGAATTAGTCAAGCGGAAAATTATCTTCATTTGATCTTGATGAAAATCATGAATATGATGATTATTCCGTGGATCATTTTGATTTTTGTTTTTATGTTGGATGTTCGTTCAGGGGTTGTTTTACTGGTTGTGTTTCCTATGATCATTATTTTTATGATCATTTTAGGCTATGCAGCGCAAAGTAAAGCGGATAAACAATACAAAGCTTTTCAAATTTTGTCTAATCACTTTATTGATTCGTTACGAGGATTGGATACGTTGAAGTTGTTTGGCTTGAGTAAAAAATACGCAGGTAGCATTTACAATACGAGTGAGCGGTTTAGAGAAGCAACGATGAGTACACTAAAAATTGCGATTTTATCAACGTTTGCTTTGGATTTTTTCACAACGTTATCTGTGGCTGTTGTGGCAGTGTTTTTAGGATTGAGCTTGTTAGAAGGGGGGATTTTACTATTCCCAGCATTAACGACCTTGATTTTAGCACCAGAATTCTTCTTACCTGTTCGAGATTTTGCCAGTGATTATCACGCGACATTAGACGGGAAAAATTCATTCCAGGCAATTCAAGCTGTATTGGATTTACCAGAAATGACTGAAACGGATCGCCTTACTTTAGGGGATTGGACTGCATTAAGTGAAGTATCTGTTAAACAATTGACATTCCAATATGAAGAAGCAATTCAGCCTGCTCTAAAAGGACTGGACTTTGCAGCAAGAGGGTATCAAAAAATTGGGATCATTGGTGCTAGCGGTTCAGGGAAATCGACGCTGATCAATGTATTGAGTGGATTTTTAGAACCTGATACACAAATGACTGAAATTGAAGTTGATGGGCAATCCATTCCTCATTTTTTACAAAAAGAATGGCAGAAGCAAGTCGTGTATATTCCGCAGTCTCCTTATATTTTCCAAGATACATTGGCAAACAATGTTCGTTTTTACGCACCTGAAGCGACAGATGAACAAGTTTCAGCTGCAGTTCAATTAGTAGGATTAGAAACGCTTGTAGAAGAGCTTACGGATGGTTTAAGCACGGTGATCGGTGAAAGCGGCAGAATGTTAAGTGGTGGTCAAGCGCAGCGTGTAGCGCTTGCTAGAGCCTTTTTAGACAAAACACGTCGAATTTTATTATTTGATGAACCGACTGCTCATTTGGATATTGAAACGGAAGTGGAATTAAAAGAAAGAATGTTGCCATTAATGGAAGATCATCTTGTATTTTTTGCTACACACAGATTACATTGGATGGCCGAAATGGACTATATTTTAGTGATGGATAAAGGGCGACTGGTTGAGGCCGGAACTTTATCAGAATTGACCGATAAAAATGGTTATTATGTGAAATTAGTCAATCAAATGAGGGGGACAGAATAATGGAAAATACCCCAACAAATAAAGAATTATACCAAAAAGATAAATGGATCAAACCGTTTTTAAAAAAATACAAAGGATTATTATACTTAGCATTGGTTTTAGGTTTTTTGACTTTCTTCAGTGCAGGAGCGTTGATGTTTAACTCTGGTTATTTAATTAGTCGAGCGGCGTCACTTCCAGAGAATATTTTGATGATTTATATTCCTATTGTACTAACACGTGCGTTTGGGATTAGTCGACCAGTTTTTCGTTATATTGAACGTTTAGTTAGTCATAATTGGGTGTTGAAAATGACGTCTGATTTACGTTTGAAGCTTTATCTAGTATTAGAAAAAGATGCAATTTTCTTTAAATCAAAATACCAAACGGGTGATATTTTAGGGTTATTATCAGAAGATATCAATCATTTGCAGAATTTGTATTTACGTACGGTGTTCCCAACTGTGATTGCTTGGTTGTTATATATCTTTATCATTATTGGCCTAGGATTATTTTCTTGGTGGTTTGGGTTGTGTATGTTGCTAATGTTAGGTGTAGTGATTTTTCTATTGCCATTGATTTCAGTTTTAGTGAATGGTGCCAGACAAGAAAAACAAAAAGTGTCAAAAAATGAATTGTATAAAACGTTAACGGATAATATCTTAGGTGTTTCAGATTGGGTATTCAGTCAGCGTGGACAGGAATTTGTTCATTCTTATGAAAAAGAAGAAGCAAAATTACGACAGTTAGATGAACAAATCAAACGCTTCAATCGTTTTCGAGATTTTGTATTACAAGTGGCTTTTGGTGTAATCACTATTGCGATTTTAGCATGGGCGAGCGTTCGTTTTCCTGGAAATCACGGTGGTGCTGCAAATTGGATTGCGGCTTTTACACTGACCGTTTTTCCGTTGATTGACGCTTTTGCACCGCTACCCGACGCAGCGCAAGAAACGAATATTTACAAGGATTCAATCAAACGTTTAAATGATTTGCCGGAATTAGAAGAAAACCAAGTTGTAACAAAAGAAATCTCAATCACAGATGCGGAAATTAAAATTAGCGATGTTTCTTTTTCGTATGCTGGAACAACTAAACAAGTGTTAGAAAACATAGAGTTAACGATTCATACAAAAGAAAAATTAGCGATTTTAGGTCGTAGTGGTTCAGGGAAAAGTACTCTAGCAACATTGATTCGTGGAGATTTACAACCTGATAAAGGATCGATTACATTGGGTGGACTACCGACTTATGAATTTGGGGATCAAATTACGAAATCAATCGGTGTGATTCATCAAGCACCGTATCTTTTTAGAACAACGATTTTAAATAATGTCCGAATCGGCCGAGAAGAAGCCTCTGAAGAAGAGGTTTGGCAAGTATTGGATAAAGTTGGTTTGAAAGAAATGATCGAAGGTCTTCCAGAGGGACTATTAACGATGGTAGATGAAGCTGGTTTACGTTTTTCCGGTGGTGAACGTCATCGATTAGCGCTAGCTCGTATTTTACTTCAGGATACACCAGTGGTATTGTTGGATGAACCAACGACAGGACTGGATCCAATCACAGAACAACATTTATTAGATACATTCTTTGAGGCATTAGAAGACAAAACCATTATTTGGATCACTCATCATTTACAAGGGGTTCACAAAATGGATCGAGTGATATTTATTGAAGATGGACAACTAGAGATGAGTGGTTCTCCAGAGGAGTTATTAGCGACAAATCAGCATTACCAACAGCTTTATGCCATTGATCGTGGAACAAATCACCGTTAATGAAACTAAAAAAGATGAGGCTGGGATATAACTCTATGAGTCACATCTCAGCCTCAATAACTTTAACGAACTATTTCTGTTTTAACTTCATTCGTTTAAAAAGTGAAGTTGAGTATCAAAAAGAGCGTTGCAGTAATAATTCTGTCAACAAAGTTAATTGTTCTTTCCCTAGACAATTTGGTAATTTTTCGATGTCAGTCAAGGCTTTTTCAGTGACACGTCGCGCAAATACTTTGGCATCATTGACGCCATCTAGCTCATGAACCAGTTGAGCTGTTTCAATTGCTTGTTCGGCTGTGATAGCAGCCCCTTTCTCTAAGTAAACGGCAAAGCGTTCGGGCGCTTTTTGCATTGCATAAATCAAAGGCAATGTATAGACACCTTGTGCCAGATCCTCTAAAATTGGTTTTTTCAAGGTTTTTACATCTGCTGTATAGTCTAAGATATCATCATAGATCTGAAAAGCAATTCCAATATGCCGACCAATTCGTTTGGCTAAGCGTTGTACCTCTGGACAAGCGTAACCAAAATGAGCGCCTTCCAGACAGCTTAGAGAAAATAATTCAGCTGTTTTTCCATTGACACTTCGTAAGTAATCGGAAATACTCATGTCTGTTTTGTAGCGTGTGTGCATTTGATCTAATTCACCAAGTAGAAGTCGTTTCATTGCAGAAGCGTTTGTATGTAGAAAATCAGAGCCATTCATCGTTTCGGCTAGTAATTCAAAGAATTCAGTAAACAATAAATCTCCTGTGTAAACAGCAATATCTTTACCATAGCGGGATTGAATCGTCACAGCTCCTCTACGCAGTGGAGAGTCATCTATGATATCGTCATGTATCAATGTCGCCATGTGTAGAATTTCGATAGAAGCGGCGATTTTAATCAGTTGTGTGCGGTCTTGTTTTTGCTCATCGCCGATTTGGGTAAACAAAAAAAAGAAAGCTGGGCGTAGTAATTTACCGCCTGAACTGGTTAACTCGATCAGAGCGGCTTCGATATCTTTGTTTCGTATTTTAACTTGATGTTTGATCAGTTCACAAGTTTCATTTAATTGTTGTTGGATAATAGGAAATTCTTTCCAAAAATCATTCATAACACAATAGTCCTTTCAGTAATTCAATACTATTGATTGTATACGATGTTAGTGATGAAATACAAGTAAATTATTCTGTGAGCATAAAACTAAATATTGTAAGGAGAGAGGAGTATACTTTGAATAGAGAAGTATTTTTTGAATTAGTTGAACTAAAAGCAAAGACAGCCAGTATTTTGCCCTTTCTTTTGGGAATTTGTTTTAGTTGGTATCATTATGGACATTTACATTTAGGGTATGTTCTTATTTATTTTATTGCGATGTTTATTTTCAATATGGCTGTTGATATTTTAGATAACTATAATGATTACCATCATGCTAAAGACGGGCATGATTACAAACAGAAGACGAATATCATTGGGCGAGAAAATTTATCTTTGCCGATGATTCGTCGTTGGATCATTTGGATGGTGGCCATTTCTGCATTGATGGGGATTGGTCTGTCTATGATTGTCGGTTGGCCATTGTTATGGTTAGGACTGTATTGCTACTTGATTGGCATCTTTTATTCTTCTGGACCTAAACCATTATCAAGCTTACCTTTGGGTGAATTCTTTTCGGGATTTACGATGGGGTTTATGATCATGTTGATTTGTGTCTATATCAATACATTTGATTCATTTCAGTGGACATGGGGCAATCTTGGCAGTATCTTCTTAGTGTCGCTACCCAATACTTGTTTGATTGCCAATTTAATGTTGGCGAATAATATTTGTGATTTAGAAGAAGACGAAATGAACCATCGTTTTACCTTAGTTCATTATCTAGGGAAAAAAACGTCGATTGGTTTATTTGTGGGGTTGATCGTGATCGCCTTTGCTTCGATCGTGTTAAGCGTTGTATTAGGGTTAACACCGATTACGATGTTGCTCACGCTTTTGGTCGTGCCATTTATTTGGAAACAAACAAAGGTATTTTTACACGAACAAGTCAAAACAAAAACTTTTATCTGCGCTGTGAAAATTTTAGCAGTCGGAGCATTAGCACAAGTTGTATTTTTTGCCATAGGATTATGGCTTAAATAATAAAATAAAAAGGTTAAGAGGGGATTTTAAAAATGAGTAAGCACGTCGTTATTTTAGGCGCTGGCTATGCCGGTTTAAGAGCGCTACATGAATTACAAAAAGGAGACCACGAATTAAAAATCACATTGGTCGATCAAAATGATTACCACTTCGAAGCAACGGATATCCATGAAGTTGCAGCAGGAATCCAAACGTCAGAAAGAATTACCTATCCAATTAAAGATGTTGTAAAATCTGCTTGCACGACATTTGTACAAGGAACTGTAGAAAAAATTGATAGTGAAAACCAACTCGTTCATTTGAAAGATCAAGCAGCGATTTCTTATGATTATTTGATCGTAGCATTAGGCTATGAATCAGAGTCATTTGGGATTCCTGGTGTTGAAGAATTTTCATTAAAAATGGTCGATATTCCAACATCAGAAAAAGTCTATCAACATCTAACGGAACAAATGGAAGCATACAAAGAAACGAAAGACGAAAATTGTCTGAAAATCGTTGTCTGTGGAGCTGGTTTTACAGGAATCGAATTATTAGGGTCATTACATGAAGGAAAGAAAAAACTAGCTACTATTGCTGGCGTTGAACCTGAAAAAATTCAATTATATTGCGTTGAAGCAGTGACACGTTTATTGCCAATGTTTAGTGAAAAACTTGGAGGTTACGGGATTGATCATTTGAAAAAATGGGGTGTCAATTTCTTAGTTGGAAAACCAATCAAAGAAATCAAACAAGATACTGTTGTTTATTTAGATAATCAAGAAACAAATGAATTGAATGAACTAAACGCTAAAACAATTATTTGGACGACGGGAGTAAGTGGTAGCCATGTAGTGGGTGATTCTGGTTTTGCAGCAAAACGCGGACGAGTGATGGTTCAATCAGATCTAACGGATGCAAATCATAGTAATGTCTATATCATTGGGGACTGTTCTGCTGTGATGGATAAAGAATCGAACCGTCCGTATCCAACAACTGCGCAAATTTCACTTAAAATGGGTGAGCATGCAGGTAAGAATATCAAAGCACAACTAAAAGGTGAACCAACGAAAGAATTTACCTTTAAATCACTTGGTTCTGTTGCCTCAATCGGTAATAGCCATGCCTTCGGTGAAGTTGGAAAAATGGAAGTTAAAGGCTATCCAGCATCAGTGATCAAAAAAGTAATCATGGATCGTTCATTATTCGAAACAGGCGGCATCAAAGAAATGTTAGCGAAGGGTCGTTTTGATTTTTACCGTTAACAGTTGGAATAACAAGAAGCGCTAGGAAAGATTATAGTAGAGCGTTGTTTTGAAATAACAGAAAGTCAACGGTAGATGGAAGTTGACCAAAGCAAATACTTGAAGTACAAATCTGGAGCGAAATAATAGATTCGGGTAAGATCCGTTAGCGTCTTTTGAGTGGAAATTATTTTTTAATTTCAATTTGGGTGGTACCGCGTGTAGGTTGCGGCTGAGACAAAAGCGCTTGTTTCCAAAGGAAGTTGCTTTTTCTCGCTATTATACGTCCCTGACAGTCTATTTGTGATTGTCAGGGATTTTTTGTATGCAATAATTAAATTTTTAAAAAGAATGAGGATCGTAAATGAAGAAAGAATTAAGTGTAAAAGAAGCATTAGTTGTATTTTTGGCCCTTTTATTGATTATCAGTATTTGTGTGATTGGTGTCGGGATGAGTCCAATTTTTCCCGTATTGTGTGCATTGGGTTTATTGATTGGTTGGAGTAAATGGCGAGGAGCATCATGGGATAAAATCCATGAAGGAATCATAGAAGGTGTAAAAACAGGCATTGTACCAATGATTATTTTTATTCTGATTGGCGCTTTGATTGCGATTTGGATCGCCAGTGGTGTTATTCCAACGATGATGTATGCAGGTTTTTCAGTTATCAGCACAACAATCTTTTTGCCTTCGGCCTTTGTCAGTTGCGCAGTGGTTGGAATTTCGATTGGAAGTGCTTTTACAACCGTTTCAACGATTGGCTTAGCGTTGATGGGGATGGGGATTTCGATGGGATTCAACTCTGCTATTTTAGCAGGAGCGATCATTTCAGGAGCTGTTTTTGGGGATAAAATGTCTCCTCTATCAGATACGACGAATTTAGCATCAGCAGTTGCTGGAGCAGATTTATTTAAACATATTAAAAATATGATGTGGACAACGGTCCCAGCTTTTATTATGTCATTTATCCTTTATGCAATTATTGGATTTCAAACAGAAATTGGCCAAACAGAAATTAAAACAACGCAATTTTTAGATGTCTTACAGGATAATTTTGCAATCAGTTGGTGGGCGCTTCTACCGATTTTGTTACTTGTTCTTTGCTCAATCAAACGTGTTCCAGCAATTGCTTCATTACTAATCACGATTTTACTTTCCAGTGTGATGTATATGGTTCAGACAAAAAATGTTGATTTAAAACAATTGAGTTCGATTTTAGAAAATGGGTTTGTATCAAAAACAGGGATGGAACAAATCGATGCCTTATTAACTCGTGGCGGTATCCAAAGTATGATGTGGTCTGTTTCATTGATTTTATTGACTTTATCCTTAGGTGGTTTGCTGATGAAAATGGATGTGATTACTGTTTTGATGGCGCCGCTGGCGGATAAATTAAAGTCAACAGGGAGTTTAGTTGCGGCAACAGTTTTCAGCGGTGCTTTGGCGAACGTGATGATTGGCGAACAATATTTATCGATCATTTTACCGGGACGGGCGTTTAAAGAAAGATATGATAAAGCTGGACTTGAACCAGAAGTGCTATCTAGAGCCTTGGAAGATTCAGGAACGGTTCTAAACTCATTGATTCCTTGGGGAGTAAGCGGGGTATTCATGGCAAGTACACTACAAGTTTCTACATTAAGTTATGCACCATTTAGTTTCTTTATAGTATTCTGTCCTATTTTATCGATCCTTTCTGGGCTAACTGGTATTGGGATACCTAAAAAAAGGATCACCACACGAAAGTAAGTAGAAAAATAGAAACTAAAACATTAAAATTTTAAGAGAAACAATGGGGGTACTTTTGTTCGGCTCGTTTTTTAGGTATAATGGATACTGATTGAGAAGAGGGATGTTAGATGGCACAAAAAAGGAAAAGTGCAAAAAAGAAAAAAACAAAAAAACAGCAACAACAGCAAGAGCATCTTAATTTCATTTTTCTCGGTATCTTTTTTATCTTCTTCGGATTATTTGGACTTTTAAAATTAGGATTTCTTGGCACTTTGATTGCCAATGGTTTACGTGTGGTTATAGGAAATACATTTCCAGTGGCAGCTATATTACTGATGCTTTACGGGCTTTCTCTAGTTATTTTTGGGAAAGAGTTTCCTATCAAAAAAAGTCGACCGATGATCGGTGGTGTATTTGTTTACTTGGGTGTGGTGCTATTTTTGCATGCGTATATGTTTCGTAATGTAGGAACGCAAACGCCAGATATTATAGGAACAACATGGGAATTTCTTAGAATGGATTTAAAGGCCAGTACTGTGGCTCAAAATGTCGGTGGTGGTATGATCGGTGCTGCAATGTATAGCGTGACGTTCTTTTTAGTTGCACAATTTGGTAGCTATCTAATTGCTGCTTTATTGATTGCATTAGGCCTATTTTTAATGAGTATGCTTGATTTTCAGCAAGTAATGAACGGATTGCAAAGCATTCGGGAAATGCTTAGTGGCCTAACGGCTAGAAGTGCAGAGCGTCAAGCTGAAAAAGAAGCCAAACGAGCTGAAAAACGTGCGGCGAAACAGGCTGAAGTGGAGAAACGTGCTCAAGAACGTCTAAAAAATGAGGTAAGAGAATTAACTCCAGGTGAAAAATTAGCCCAAAAAGCAAGGGAGCAAGAAGAAAAAGAAGCACAGGAACCAGAGCAACTGACACTTGTGCCAATCGACAGTTTCCAAAGCCAAGCTGAAACACAGCCTGTCCAACAAAAAACTATTGTCGAATCTGAAATGGATGAAGGCGGCGAATTAAACTTTGAAATTTCTGAAGAAGCGGAAGATCGTGATTATGAACTCCCACCTTCAACACTATTAGATTCGATTCCATCTGCGGATCAAAGTGGAGAGTACCAAAAAATCGAAAAAAATATTGGGGTGTTAGAACAAACATTCAAAAGTTTTGGTGTTGATGCTAAAGTAGTCAAAGCAAGTCTTGGACCTGCTGTTACAAAATTTGAAATTCAACCAGCAGTTGGGGTGAAGGTGAGCAAAGTCGTTAGTCTAACAGATGATATTGCTTTAGCGCTTGCTGCAAAAGATGTACGGATGGAAGCACCAATTCCTGGGAAATCTCTGATTGGAATCGAAGTACCAAATAGCACTGTAAGTACAGTTTCATTTAGAGATATCATTGAAGCACAACCAAGTCATCCAGATAAATTGTTGGAAGTACCACTTGGACGAGATATTTCTGGGATGGTTCAATCAGCTGATTTAGCTAAAATGCCTCATTTACTGATTGCAGGCTCAACCGGTAGTGGGAAGTCTGTTGCAATCAATGGGATTATCTCCAGTATCTTAATGAGAGCCAAGCCACACGAAGTGAAATTAATGATGATCGATCCAAAAATGGTTGAGCTGAATGTCTATAATGGGATTCCACATCTGTTGACACCAGTCGTAACAAATCCACGAAAAGCTGCACAAGCATTGCAAAAAGTCGTGCAGGAAATGGAATTCCGTTATGAAAAATTTGCCGCTACTGGGGTTCGAAATATTTCTGGTTACAATGAGTTAGTCATTCAAAAAAATTTAGAAGACGGTGAAAATCGTCCGATCTTGCCATTTATTGTAGTCATCGTTGATGAGTTAGCAGATTTGATGATGGTTGCTAGCAATGAAGTAGAAGATGCTATCATTCGTTTAGCGCAAATGGCTCGTGCTGCTGGAATTCATATGATTTTGGCAACACAACGTCCAAGTGTGGACGTTATCACAGGAATCATCAAAGCGAATGTTCCTTCTAGAATGGCATTTGCTGTTTCAAGTGGAACGGATTCACGGACTATCATTGATAGTAATGGAGCAGAAAAGCTTCTGGGTCGAGGAGACATGTTGTTCTTGCCAATGGGTGAAAATAAACCGATCCGTGTGCAAGGCGCGTTTATTTCCGATCATGAGGTTGAACGAATCGTGGCCTTTGTCACAGAACAACAGGAAGCAGACTATCAAGAAAGTATGATGCCAACAGAAGAAGAGAACACTGGTGGTAGTAGCGAAGCATCACAAGATGAACTGTATGAAGAAGCGAAAGCTTTAGTCGTAGAAATGCAGACAGCAAGTATATCCTTACTGCAAAGACGCTTTAGAATCGGGTATAATCGTGCAGCACGTTTAGTGGATGAATTAGAAGATCATGGTGTAATTGGACCGTCTGAAGGGAGTAAACCAAGAAAAGTTTTTCTTGAACCAGTACCAGAAGATATGCCGATAGATCATGATTCAGAGCCAAAATAAGTATGAATAAAAAATGGAGCGAGCTGAAAAGCTGGCTCCATTTTTTTGATCGACTAATGATGTATCTTTTGTGTAGACTACTTTTTAAATTCGTTTTCCATAAATGGAATCTTTGGTATAATGTATGAAATACTATCGTTTGGATAGATGAAAAGTTGAATTAAATGGCAAATACGATTAGAATGAGGATAATCTAACGGAATAACGAATAAACTAAAATAAAACGATAGACTAAATAAAGAGTATAAGGATGGATCACATGAGAAGAAAAAGCGTATTGTATTTAGACGTAGCAGATCAAATTAAATCAGATATCATGAATGGTACCTATCCCGTAGGGTCATTATTACCAACAGAGGCTGAACTTGAGCAGCTGTTTGATGTAAGTAAAATCACAGTTCGTCGTGCAATCGAGTTATTATCGTCAGAAGAATTAGTGGAGAAAAAAAGCGGTAAGGGAACTACTGTGTTGAGTAATCGTCCTTACAATAAATTGTCTAAAGCGGGAACCTTTACAGAATATTTAAATGAGTCTGGACAAAAAGTAGCTAAGAAAATTTTGAATTTGGAAAAAGTAACGTTAGCACCTGATTCTCCAGTGTATCAATCTCTAGGTGAGCATGCAGTAAAAGTTTCGCGTTTATATACACTAGATGAGAAACCGTACATCTACTTTAACTATTTTTTACCGAGTAGTTTAGCAGATGTACCTTTAGAAGATTTTGAAAAGGAATCATTGTATCGACTAATGGATCAACACGGCATCGAGATCATCAAGTTCGAAGATAGCTTCCAAACCATTGAATTAACAAAACAACAACAAGAAATTCTAGCTACATCTGAAAAGAATGGATTAAAACGTATTAGAAAATCTATTGGGCTATCAGAGGAAATCGTTGAGTTTTCAGAAGCCATTTATAATACCGCTCTTTATCCGTATGTGATTGAATATGAAGCCTAATAACAAGTGTTAACGGAGCTTAAATCTGCTGAGCAAAATACAGGGATCAACGAGTAAATACCATTAAAATAAGAGCTTTTTATCAATGTTTTTGATAAAAAGCTCTTATTTAGTTATCGTGTATTGAATAATCATCCGATAGTTAGTAAGAAATCTCTTTTTTCTAGACGGAATAGAATACATCCAAAACGATAAACCGATTATCCTAATTGCTCATGATTAGAATAACCGGTTTTTGAATCTTTTTTATCTTAGAGTATTTAAAACATTACTCTATGTTATAGTTGTAAATGGCATAATTCTCTCTTAATAATAACTTGAATAAATGAAAAATTATTCTTTTTGTTACAAATATATAGATTTCTTGTTTTATGATTTATATCATTTTTGTTATTTTATTTTTGACTGAATGAAATAATTCGGATAGGTTAGTTCGTTAAAAATAACTTTATGTAATCAAATGATTACGTTTCATATTTTTACTTAAAACATGAAATCTCTTAACTAGAAACAGTATATCCCTTTGAAATCAGTAAATCAAGAGTTTTTTTAAATGGAAATTCTCAATTTTTAGCATATTAATATAAAAAAATGAGAATTTCGTTTATCATGTTGTTAAATAACCTAGGTTAATCAAGGTTGTTTTTTAAAGCCGTCAATTGCGCCGTCAAAATTTACAGAAAAGGATTTGATTTTTTGGCTAAAGGAGAAAATATTTATAAACGAAAAGATGGTAGATGGGAAGGTCGATACCCAAAAGCAAGAAAGACTGATGGTTCAATTCATTATGGGTATGTTTATGCATATTCTTATCGTTCTGTGAAAGAACAACTATTTGAGAAAAAAGTTCAAACAAGTATGTTCTATTCCAAAAGCAAAAAAGAATTTCACGGAACATTTGGAGATTGGACTAAGATTTGGATGACCTCTATTATGGCGCCAAAGATAAAAGAAAGTACCTTTGCAAGTTACAAGAACAAAATGGATCTACATATTTTACCTTTATTAGAGCACCGATCACTGCAGAAAATTGGTTTAAACGATATTGATCAAGTAATCAATCAATTATCTAACAAGTTATCAGTAAGCTCGGTTCATGTCATCTTTCGTATAGTCAAAAGCTGCCTTGAAGCAGCAAAGGAACGTGGCTATATCTCCTCCAATCCATGTGAAGGAGTGATTCTACCAAAAGTTAAAAAAGAAAAAGTTCGTGCGCTCACGCGAGCAGAGCACAAGGCAATCGAACTGGAAAGTTTGAAAACGAAAAGAGGACTTCCTATATTAATAGCCTTAGAAACCGGAATGCGCATTGGTGAAATATGTGCATTAAAATGGGACGACATTGATTTCGATTCTTCTATTATTCATGTTAGTAGAACGAAACAAAGAATCTGTTTGCCTGATGACTCTGGAAATAAAACCCAAATTATTGAAACAGCACCAAAAACACCAAACTCCAATCGTTTTATTCCACTTTCCTTAAAATTAAAAAAAGCACTGCTGCAGTGGAAAGATGAATCTCAGTCATCATTCGTTATTACAAATAAGGGACACGCCATTGAACCGAGGACAGTTAGTTATCGATTTGATCAGATAAAAAGTCAACTTGGATTGACAGATATATCGTTCCACTCATTGAGGCATACATTTGCCACTAGATGTGTAGAACTCGGGGTAAATATTGCTGCCATTAGTTCTCTGTTAGGTCATTCATCTATAAAATTGACATTAGATACGTACACCAGTTCATTTTTAGAAGAAAACCGCATAGCTATTCAAAAATTAGATAAATTAACGTTTTAAATTGAGTAGGATAAAGCAAATCTATTTTTTATATAGAAGCTAACATTCCTTACTCGACAACAGTGTTGAACATAAACAGAGCTTTTTTTATTTTCCCCGCCGTCATTTCCGCCGTCAGATCATGTTTTTTTTCATATAGGACAAGAGATTTAGCTGTTTTTCATATTTTAAGTAAAAATATGAAACAAGGAGAGACCTATTTAATGTATACATTAGGAATAATCATGTTGGACTATTCTTTTGATTTAGAAATGAGCGAGAAACTTCATTCCTATGGGTTTGAATCAAAAGAAATCAAAAAAATGGACCAATTAAGTGAAGTTGATGGGATTTTAATAAATGTAAATCAAAAAATAAACAATCATACAATCAAAGGGTTAGAGTGGTTGACTAATTTGAAGAAAGAAAAGTGTGGCGTTCCAATATGGTTGTATACAGATACTCCTATGACACCGATTGAACGGAAGTTGTGTCTTCATTTAGGGGCTAACGGTATTCTTGTTAGGGATAGCGAAGAAGAAGAGAATGACTTTATTATAATGAAAAATATATTAGGGTGTCTCGTTCAGCCAGAAAACTCATCGTTGGTCATTCTAAATAAAGAAGCACACAGTTTGTCATTTAATGGTCAGGAAGAAATTAGTTTTACACGATTGGAGTTTCAGGTGTTTTCTTTTCTTTATGATCATGCGGGTGAAGTTGTTACATATCAACAGATTTCCGATTATTTATGTAATGGAGAGCGGGAAGTCCAACAGTACCGTATCTCGAATATCATTTTTCTGATTCGGAAAAAATTAGGAGAAGAAGGAAAGGATTTAATTCGAACAATCCGAACGAAAGGGTTCCAATTAAATAAAATGCTTGTATAAACGGAGTGTTTGTAAATGCCTTGAATCGGGCTTTCTTTTCAAAATACCATATCTATTAGGAGTTGTTAAACGTGAGAAAAAAAATGAGTCTAGTCCTTTTGATTAGCTGTTTAGGTGTATTATGTCTAAATTTGTTTGGGAATACAAAGATTAATGCAGCGAATGAAACACTAGATAAAGAGTCATCAGTTTTCCAAAATGTTAGTTTATCAAAAATCGAGCAACAAACGGGCACTGTAGCGAAAAACTCGCTTAAAAACGGAGAATCAATTAATTATGATGATGTTTTTCAAGTGAAATACCATCTATCAATCCCCGATGAGATGAAGCTTACAAAGAATCAAACATTTACTACGAACCTTCCCTATCTTACCCCAAGCAGTAAAGAACCAGTTGAAGTAAAGGATAAAGACAAAAATATCTTAGGGAAATGGAAAATGATAACAGACGCTAAGGGGTCAAAGCGATTGTCGTTTCAAGTAAGTGATTTTTTCGTCGAATCAAAGAAACACGAAGCAGATATCGAATTTACTGCTCGTCTAGATTCTTCAATCACAAATAAAAAGCAGATAGTATCATTTAAATTTGAGACCAAGAAAGAATCCGATTTAGAATTAACGGTTTTAGAGGTTCCTTTCTTAGATGGTTCAACCGAAAAAGTAAACACTAAAATACCAGAAAAATCAATAGTAAAAGGTGACGAAAAAACTCGGTCTAAGAGAGCAACTGTGGTGTCACCAAGAACAAAAAATGCAACTGTGGAAAATAAAGCGGCTACCTATTCAATCAAGGTGTATACAATAGATAAAGAGGATCACAGCATACCTGTTAATGGGGTAATTGCGCTTTTTTCTTACGATAATCTATCAGAGGCAATAAGAATAGAGACGACAGTGAATGGTCAGCTTACATTTACTGATCTACCAGCTGGGAGGTATCGGGTTGCTGCTGGGGCAAGCCAAAGCGCTGGTTATTATGCACGTGTAGGAGTAGCAAATTATCATGAGTTCATTGTACCCTCTACTAATCAAACAGCTACTGTTGAATATTTGAGAGGTTGGGGAAGTGTTAGATTGACAAAGCAAGATGAGACAACTGGCGCTGTTCTTCCAGGAGCAGAATTTAAATTAGTAAAAAATAATCCAGATAATTCAATTGAAGTGGTGAAAGAAGGGATAGTTTCAACAAATAAAGGGATTGTTCAAGTTGATCAGCTTTTTGTAGGAAATTATTCATTCATTGAGACTAAAGCACCAGAGGGGTATATTCTTGATAGCACCCCGATAGTGGTTAGTCTCAAACATGAAATATTAGTGTATCCAGATCCTAAATCTAAACCACTTTGGACTCCTGAGAGCAAGAAAACTAAAACAAATAAAAAAGCAGATATAACAATGAGCAGTAGCACAGTTCCAACAAATTTAAATTTTGGAAAGACGAAAATTCAAAATTCTAGAAATGAAACATTCACTGCCACAGAGTATGGGTTTCCAACAGTTGGAAAAGTAGTGATTGATGATACGCGTTCCAATGGTGGCTGGACATTAAAAGTGAAGCAAAACTCAGATTTTGTTGCGACTGATGGTAGTCCTTTGGTGAATACAACGCTTGATGTTGCAATCGGTCGCGTAACGAATACAGCTTCTAATTTACCGAGTTATATAAGACAAGTCGTTTCGTTAAAAAGCGGGGTAGAAAATTCGATTGCTATAGCGAAAACGACAGAAGGAACAGGGAAAACAACGATTCCTTTGGATAAATTTTCGTTGACTGTTCCAAAAGAAACAACTAAGAAAATAAGTCAATATAATTCGTCGCTCACTTGGACACTTTCAGATGTTCCACAATAGATTCGATCAAATACGTTATCAAGCTTGAAAAAGCTTAATATAAAAAATATTTTTAGGGGGATTTTAAATGAAAAAGTTGATACATGCAACGTTATTATCTGGATTAGCATTAACTGCGATTGGGTTTTCCAATCAATCATTAGCTGTAGATAAAGACACGAAATCAACAAATGCAACAATTACCTATACAGAAGGGGATATGACGATTGATCCTGGAGATGGAAGTTTAGGCTCGGGTTTACCTGACAATTTAAACTTTGGTGCACACAAAATTCAAAATAAAACAGCCGAAAATTGGATAGCTACTGACAATGGAATGGAAGGTGGTCCAGTTACGACTGGTAAGCTGACAGTCAATGATGCTCGAGGAACCAAAGCAGGTTGGAGTGTGAAAGTGGTTCAAACATCTCAATTTACAGAAAAAGGTGGAACTGGACAATTAACGAATGCTGCATTAACTATCAAGACCGGTTCTGCGACGAATACAGGAGGAACAAGACCTACAAGTGGTAAAATCAATAATTCACTGACCTTAGTTCCTGGTGCTGGAGGAGAGCAATTGATATTTGGTGCTAAAGTAGCAACAGGTGATGGAATTTCAACATTAGAATTATCAAAATTCGAGCTGGCTGTACCAGTTGATACTGCTAGAAGAGCTGTAGAGTATCAATCTACATTGACTTGGACATTATCTGATACACCAGCACCATAAAAGAGTAACTAGATAAATTTTGAGAGGGATAACAATGAGTAGCAATCAAAAACGATTTAATTTTTTCGTTATAGGATTCGTTATCAGTTTATTTTTTGGCACAACTACAGTTGTTTACGCCACAATTGATGAAACATTTGCTGGATTTACAACAGATGCCAAATTACCTGATAATCAGTACACAAAAGAAGTCACTTATTTTGATTTGAAGATGATACCTAGTCAAAAACAAGAACTAGAAGTTATATTAACGAATGCTTCCTCTAAGGAGATTGTTGTTGTCCCTTCAATTAATCGTGCTCAAACAAATCGAGCAGGTGTAGTGACCTATTCGGTTAAAAGTGAAACAAACAATGCGGGTTTAACGTACAACATTGAAGATATTATAACCATTGCTGAAAAAGAGATCGTTTTAAAAGCCCATGAACAATATAAGCTAAAGTTGCAGGTGGAAATGCCAGAACAGCCATTTGAGGGTATTTTAGCTGGAGGATTATATTTATACAATAAAACAACAGCTAAAACAGAGGGGAACATAAAAAATCATTTTGCTAGAGAAATTGCCTTGATTCTGAGAACGACAGATAATAGTGAAGAAATACTCGGTGATTTAGCATTGACAAAGGTGCGTACGGATCAAGAAAATGCCAGAAATGTTATTAGTTTATTATTAGAGAACGCGCAACCAGCTTATTTATCAGCAGTGGACTTTAAAGGAAGCATAACAAAATCCGGCTCTCAAGAACCGCTGTTAACACTAGACAAAAAGAATCTGTCGATTGCGCCAAATAGCACATTTGATTTACCGATTCCTCTAAATGGTGAGCCGTTTAAAGCTGGGAAGTATGAGTTTAAAGGAACAGCTACTCAAAAGGAAAGAGTTTGGCAATTTGACCAAAAATTTCAAATCACATCAGAAGAAGCCAAGAAATTAAACCAAAAAGATGTAAGTATCAAAAAAGAAACTATTTTTGAGAACCGTCTAGTTCTGATATTGATAGGTCTTCTAGTTTTGTTACTACTGATTCTAATCGTTTTACTTTTCCGTATATATAAAAAGAAACGTGCTAGAAGAAAACGGAAAGACCAACGAAGGAAAAAGAAGAAGCGAACGAAGGTGTTGAAAAAGTAGCTAAACAGAGAATCTACACAGAAAGGATTAGGATATGAAAAAATTAGTGTATATCATGGGTTTCATGCTCCTTTTTACCGTTTTATTAAGTTCGAACTATTCAGCAATGGCACAAGAGTACAATGGTCCCGCGAACATAACGACTGTTGGGGGAATACGCTTTTATGAAACAGACGATACAGAAACAACTACTACTTCTGATTCGTCTAATACAACAGAAACAGAGACTTATGAGAAACCAAAAGAGCTTTCGAGCAAACCGCGCTTTCCAAATACAGGAGAGACAAGTACGCGCTTTATACTTGTTATTGGTCTAGTATTCGTTTTTATAGCATTTTTAGGGTTGATGAACAAGAGAAGTAAGAAATAAACAATTCATTATGGGTTACTAAAGTATCAATACTTTAATAATAAAAAAAGTTTTTTAAGGAGAGATTGACAATGAAATTGACAAAATTAGTAATGAGCGGTGCCGCCTTGGCCACAATAGTAGGAATTGGGGCGTTAAATGCAGATGCAGCAACTTATAAAGACGCTACAAATGCCGCAACAAATGGGAATATTAGCTTTACGGATGATGGAACAAATAATATTCCAGATCCAGAAAATCCTGATAAACCAACGAATCCAGTTGATCCGACAGATCCAGATAATCCAGATAAACCAGGCGGCAATGAAAATCCAGGAGATTTAAAATTAGTTGTCGTGCCAGATTTTGATTTTGGCTCACAAAAAAAATCTAGTGGAGAAGTAACTGCGAATGCGAAAGTTGTTGCAGCATGGGATGAGAATAAAAATAAGGTTTATCGTGCACCATGGATCACGACGCATGATATGAGAACAGAACGCGATACGGGTTGGACTGTTTCAGTAACTTCAGGCCAATTTACATTGACTGGTGCGGGGAATCAAAACAAAGTAATCAATGGTGGCGAGATCGTATTGACAAATGCAAATTATGAAGGCTCAAGTACTACTAAACCAACCATTCATTCAAAAGCGGTTGGAAAAGACATTGCTACAGGATTAGTTTTAACACCTGGAACAGAAGTTTCAATAGCAAGTTCTGATTCGTCAGGAGCTCAAGGAATTGGTGATTATTCACTAGCATTAGGAACAAATGGTAACGGGACGTATAAAGCAGATTCAGTTACAGATGGCGTAACATTTAGAATGCCAGCGAAGACAGCTGTTGAAACAGGAGAATATCAAGCTGTATTAAATTGGGAATTAAAACCAATACTAATTCCTTTCGGATAATAAAATGAAATAGGAAAACTGAGGTATAGCTCTTTGAGTTGTACCTCAGATTTATAATGATTGAGTGGATGGTAGAATTACATGTTTTTTGAGGATACTCATTTACGTATTGCTCGTTATGGACTTTTATCTTAAACTCTAATTTCCAAGAAGGAGCAGTTAGATGCGTAAACTGAATAAATATATTTTATGCTTAGTAGGACTATGTTTGTTTCTTTTTTCAAGAAACGAAGGACACGCTGCGGAGTCAACGAAACAAGGAGGCACAGGAGCGGCTTTTTCTGTTGAGGCTATTTATCCTGAGAATCAGCAAAGAGGAGAAAGTGGTTACTATGATTTAAACGTCATACCAGGAAGTAAGCAAGAAATAAAAGCAAAAGTAAAGAATTATTCTGATCATACGATAGAGGTTTTTATTGACGTCACACGAGGAACTACTAGTGATGGTGGCGTTATTAGCTACAAAGAATTTGATAAAGAAAAAGATAGTAGCATGTTAATAGATATAAAAAAACTAGTACAGGTGAAGGAACCTGTAGTGAAACTAGGCGCAAAAGAGAGTAAAGAAATAGTAGCTGAGTTAAGCGTACCAGAAGCTCCTTATGAAGGCCAATTATTAGGCGGACTTCACTTCTCAGAAAAGTATCAATCGTCTGAAGAAGACCAAAAGAAATCCGTGATCAATACTTTTTCTTATAGTCTTCCAATCATATTGACGGAATCAAGTACAAAAACTGAAAATAAACTAGACTTGATTAAGGCAGAAGCAGGACAACGGAATTTTCATAATTTTATTGAAGCGATCCTACAAAATCAAGCACCTAGTATTATTCATAAAATGACAATTGATGGTAAAGTGATCGCTAAAAAGACGAATAAGGTAATCTATGCTCGAAAAGAAGATGCCTTTCAGATGGCACCTAATTCAACAGTAAGATTTGGTTTTGACATGAGAGACACTGAAATGATTGCTGGAAATTATGAAATTGTCATGAACGTGACAGCTGATAAACAGAAGTATGCGTTAAAAAAAGAATTCACGATTTCGAAAGAAGTGGCAAAGAAATTCAACGATGAATCTGTCTATTTACAAAAAGAAGATTCGAACCTTCTTTTATGGTTAATTATGGGAACTGGTGGCACCTTAATAGTCCTTATGTTGGCTATAATTATTTGGCGGAAACGAAAAAAGAGAAAACGTATTCAAAAAAGAAATGCAGCTAAACGTAAAAATAAAAAGAAAAGTAAAAAGAATAAAAAAGTAACTGAAGGATAATTATTTTAAAGGATGGTACAAAGGGAGACTATTTTTTAAAGAGAGAAACGCAATGATCCTGTGTTTTTTACTTGTAAATAATTAATTCTTATCAAAAAGTAATTAAAAATAAACAATTTACATGTTATTTTTTAGTGGTACAATCAAAAAGGGGGTAAACAAAAAAATAAAAAGGGGATGGAAATGTATGGTATCAACAATAAGAAAGAAAATGCCGTTAATTATTTGTACTTTAATTGCTTGTTTTGCGTTACTTAGTATCAATTCAAGTGTGGCTTCAGCTGATGAAGGAAATTCGCTCACTAGAGCAGAAGGCAAATTAGTTCATGGCGTTTATACGGAATATTTTAGAAGAGAAGGCATTAATTATATTCCAGTTGCAAGTCAATATGAAAATAGCAATTTAGATTTTACTTGTAGTTTTAACAGAGAACCTTATCCAGGCATTAATCCGAATAATGGCTTTAGAGTAATTAAAACTGCCTATGTTAAACTAAGTGGTTCAGGTACTTACATGTTTATGACAAGTACTACTGGAAATACTCAAGTCTATATTGATGATGTTCTTGTTCAACCAACCTATCCATATGTTAATTTGCAAGCTGGTCAAATCATCAAGATCAAAGTCGTTAGTAATTTCCCGACGAATGCACAAAGTAAAGCGGGTCAATTCGTTACGGATTTTTATTGGAAATCTCCAGAAATTGGCCTTAATTTTCCAGCACAGCATATTGCACAAGAATTGCTTTATACAACGCCCGATTTACAAGGTATAGATATCGTTGTGCCAGACAAATTGGTTCATGGCGTTTATACAGAGTATGAAAGACGTCAACCAATGGGGAATTTTATTCCTGTTGCAAGTCAATTTGAAGACACTACACTCGATTTTAGGTGTCAATACAACAAGCAACCGTACCCAGGAATCGATCCTGCAGCGGGTTTCCGCGTGAAGAAAACAGCATACATTCAATTAACAGATACTGGAACATACAGATTTTATTCTGCTAACAGTAATGTAATTCCACAAATCTATGTTAATGATGTACTTGTTCAAAATAGTTATCCAGTGTATCTTCAAGCGGGTCAGATTATCAAAGTGAAGGTAGTAGCAGCATTCCACAAGCCTTCTCCAAGTGGTTATAATTATGACTTGGCGTGGTCGACACCATCTAGTCCAGCTCCGTATAAACTAATTCCACAAGAATTACTTTATACAACACCAGACTTAAATGGCGTTTAAAAGAACCGAGTAGTAAATTGTTTACCCCTTTTAATACGTTATGACTCTAAAAATACGTAAAAGTAACAATGATAAAACCTCCCAAAGCTAAATATTTCCCCTTTCACGTGGTTTAATTCGGTAAGGATAAACCAAAAGAGAGAGAATATTTTATAGTTTTGGGAGATTTTTAGTATAAAAATAGTTAAAATTTTTTTGAGAAAGGTGGATAATATGAAAAAAATTAAAATGAAACATATGTTTTTAGCTCTAATGATTATTGTAAGTTTTTTGACTTCTGGTGTATCTGTAATGGCAAAAGGGAGCAACAGTAAAGCGGAAGGAACAGCTTCTATTAGTGCAATCCTGTTTGAAGATGTAAACGTCAACGGTCAACAGGAGACGGATGAGCCTGGAATGGAGGGAATCACCGTCAGATTACTAAACGAGTCTGGAACAGAAATTACGAAAACTATAACGAATGCACAGGGGAAATATACATTTGATAAGCTTGTATCAGATGTATATCAGTTAAAAGTAGACTATCCAGAGGGGTATATAAAGGTTACAAATGGTTCTGTAAATTTCTCTTCTAGTGGGCTTTCTTTCCCGTTTGAACTAGATGAGGGGGAAATGTTTACGGATGCCTGGATTGGATTCCAGTCTACAGACCCAACTATAACAGGAACCGTTTTTAATGATGAAAATAAGAGCGGTGATAAGGATGCAGCAGAAAAAGGCGTTGCAGGAATCGAATTAGGTCTTTATGTAGCCGGAAGCACAAATCCTATTCAAACAGTCAAAACTGATGCAAATGGAAAGTATTCTTTTGTAAAGATTCCACCCGGTAAAACTTACGAAATAAAGCCAATTTCACTGCCATCCCAATATGAAATAATTAAAAATAGTAATTTTGATGAGAATGGGAAAAGCATTCAATTCGCTTTAGAAACACTAGATAAAAAATACAATGTAGACTTAGCATTGTATGAAACGATTCCAGTAACTGGCATCAATGTGGAACCAAAAGAATTGATTCAGTACGTTGGAGATACTGGTAAATTGACAGTTACAATTACTCCAGAGAATGCAACGTATAAGGAGGTTTCTTACGTCAGTGGAGATCCAACTGTTATGACTGTGGATAAAGATGGGAACTGGGAAGCTAAAAAAGTTGGAGTTACGGTTATAAAAGTCAAGACTGAAAATGGCTTAACGTTTGAAGTAAATGTAACAGTCAAAGAAAGAGAAGGTGTTGGCGCTACATTCTATGATTATCCAAGATATTTGGGCTATTTTATACAGAAAGGAACAGGGACCGCGAAAAATTTTGATGATGATTATAATAATGTAGAACCTTACAAAGGTCTAGGAACTGATTATTATAAGGTAAAAAAAGTAGGATATGTGACGCTTAAAGACACTGGTCTTTATACTTTCTCGATTGAGGTAGATGATAATGGTGCCGTTTATTTAAATGACGAAAAAATTATTGATCGCGATAATATCACTGGAGGAACATTAAAGAATTTCCGCTATTTTAAAGCAGGACAAAGGATTAAAATTACAACGGAGCATTTTAATAAAGAAGCGCCGGTTTCCTATTTTCATTTAAGGTGGCAAACACCAAGTAACCCTTACTCTCCAAAAGCAATTCCAGATTCTGAAATTACAATGGAATAACTAGTTCGTTTAGTCGCTATAACAGGTTGCTTACAAAAATGTAAGCAATCTGTTATTTTTTTCTATGGTGTGTTCGAATTATTTGGACTAGACTAACAACGTAGAGAAAAGGAGCGATAATGATGTTACAAGTAGAAAATTTATCTAAAACGTATGGACAAGAAATTAAATATGAAGCCTTAAAAGGATTGAATTTGACCGTTAATGACAGTGAATTTATTGGGATCATGGGGCCATCTGGAAGTGGAAAAAGTACCTTTTTGAACCTATTAGCAACAATCGATCAGCCAACAGCTGGACAGATTTTAATGAATGGAAAAGATCCAAATCAGCTGAATCAAGAGGAAATTGCTAAATTCAGACGAAGAGAGTTAGGCTTTATTTTTCAAAGTTTTAACTTGATGCCAACTTTAACTGTAGAAGAAAATATTGTATTACCCTTAACGTTGGATGGCGAAAAAATCTCAGTGATGAAAAAGAAACTTACTATTTTAGCGGACCGTTTAGGTATTGCAAGTTTATTAAAAAAACGAATTGCAGAAATCTCAGGTGGGCAGGCCCAACGTGTGGCTGTGGCTCGGGCAATGATTCATCAACCACAATTATTATTGGCGGATGAACCGACTGGAAATTTAGATACAAAATCTTCAAAAGATGTAATGCAATTGTTGCAACAATTAAACGAAGAAGAAAAAGCAACGATTTTGATGGTGACTCACGATCCTCTAGCTGCAAGTTATTGCAAGCGAATTGTGTTTATCAAAGATGGTGAACTGATTGATGAGATCCATCATAATGGAAATCAAAAAGTGTTTTACGATGAAATCATGGTAAAACTATCTGAGATTGAAGGTGTCGATAATGAATTTTAGTCAATTTGTTATTCGAAACACTTTACGAAACAAACACCTGTACATGGCTTATTTCCTAAGTACCTTATTTTCTGTCATGGTGTTTTTCACTTTTACGGTATTTGCTTTTCATCCAGCATTGTCTAATGGGCTAAATAAAAACGCGCAAATGGGCATGCTTGCTGAGCGATCATTATTTATGGTTTTGCATTTTTCTTTGTTCTTTATTCGATGGATGTGTTTATCCAATCTAGAAAAAAAGAATTTGGCCTGTTGATGATTCAAGGGATGAGCCCAAAGCAATTGAAAAAAATGATTTTTATTGAAAATCTAGTGATTGGATTTTTTGCGACAATCATTGGAAGCATTGCTGGAGTTGGTTTTTCACAAGTGATCTTATGGTTAAGTAATAAATTGATGCATGTGAATTTTGGTTTCTATTTTCCAGTACAAGCACTTGTTCTAACGATTATTTCGTTTGCTGTACTATTTTTAGCTATTTCGGTTTTCATTCAGTTCCGCTTACCAAAGTTGAGTTTACAGGAATTATTGAAAGCAGGAGATATCGGCAAAGGAACCATCAAAAGCTCACATATCAAAACTTTCTTAGCTATTTTGTTGATTGGCGTAGGATATGCAGTGGCTCTTTTAGTTAAAGGAATGCTAGTACCGATTGTCATGATCCCTGTGATTTTTCTCGTTGTGGTGGGGACACGTTTTTTATTCAATCAATTAAGTGTTTCAATTATTGAAGGATTGAAAAAGAAACAAACTATCTTTTGGAAAAAAACGAATATGGTTGTTTTTTCTGATTTAGCTTTTCGTATGAAAGATAATGCACGTTCATTTTTCTTAGTATCGATTATTTCCACTGTGGCCTTTGCCGCAATCGGTACATTGTATGGTTTTCAAAATATGATTTTAGAAAGTATGAACCAAGTACCATATGAATTCCAAATTTCAGGAACAGCGGAAGAAACAGCCACTATAAAACAAAACTTCTCTCAATTATTGGCAGATAAAGGGATCCATGTTGAAGAAGGAGACCTAACGACCTATAAAAATGGAGATCAGGTTGAATTGATAAAAGAATCTGAGTATAATCACCTTGCAAAAATAGCAAAAAAACCAACCCTTCAAACGGAGGGGAAAGCGATTCAGCTGTTACCAAGCAACGTGACGGGAATGGAAGAAGCAAAAGTAAATGAAGTGACAGTAGCAGATGATGTGATTTTACCGATTACTAAAACAGAGAAAACGACTGTTGTCTCGGCTTACGGTACAACGGTTGTCGTACCAGATGATACAAATGTTCAAAATATGGAAAGTACGATCACAACTGTTTGGCAACCGCAAAATAGTAATTATGACGAATTGGTATCTGTAGGGAAATTCCAAGATAAAAATATGCCATTTATAGCAAAAAGTTATTCGCAACAAATGATCACGAATGGATACGCCCCAATTTTATTTGTGGGAATTTTTATCGGAATAGTTTTCTTTGTATCAGCTGGAAGTTTCCTTTATTTCAGATTGTATAGTGATATGGATGTCGATGTGGAGAAATTTAAGATGATTTATAAGATGGGGTTGGCGAAAAAAGAATTGAAGAAAATGATCTATCAACAAGTAGGTATCTTGTTCTTTACACCGATCATTGTCTCTGTGATCCACGGAGCGGTAGCGTTAACTGCAATGTATCATATGTTCAATATGGGGATGCAAATAGCTGGCTGGCAAGTGTTAGGCGTGTTCGTCTTGATTCAAGTTGTGTACTACTTGATTGCTCGTGTATTCTATTTTAAAAAAGTATATCGTTTAGTTCAAGCATCATAAAAACATACTAAGATTAGAGGGTAAACTCATCGACGGATAAGTTTACCCTCTATTTTCCTATTTTTAGGTTTATAGTAAGAAGTGAAAGGAAGATCGACCATAGCCTCTGCCAACGAGAAATCATCCACCCACTAGGCAACTCGAATTGTCTTGCTGCTTCACCGAAAGAAGCACCTGTCGTTTCTATAAAGTGTAATACATCTCGCTTAAATTCACTAGTATATTTTGTCAGTGAACGGTGTCTTTTGAGCCCTTCTTTCCCAAAAAATTGATAGGAGTGTTTCCAATTGTAAATTAAGGCATTTGATGGGAGTCCGTATTTTTTAGCCAAGGCTCGTCCTCCCAGAGGGCCTTCTAGGTACTCTTTCACTAGCTTTAATTTGAATTCTACCTCATAATAACTCATAAAAAATAACCTCCAAAAATTGTATTTTTCACGTACAACTTTTGGGGGTCACATCATTGTATCCTACTCACATTCTGTGATTAATCAAGGTTCCACGATTCCTTGGTCATCAATCCGACCAGAGAGTTCAACATCATTATCAGCGTAAAAAGATAGAGGAGTCTCTGAAGTTATAGGAGACTTTACAGCTTCTACTATGTCTTTTTGGAATTGTTTTATTCCCTCATCTGTTGTTGTGTCATATAAAACAGAGGCATGGCCTAAATCAAATAGCAGGGGTTCACGATGTTTGTTTTGGATTTGGATTACTTGCTTTTTCAATGCTTTAGCATACCCTAATTCGTAGTAACTATTCGGATCATGACTAGATAAATCAGTAATAACCAAATCCGCTTTTTCTAAACCATCATGAATTTTTTGCTCTATTTGGCGTTGATCTGTATCAAGATCAACTTTTAACAGGTCAAATGTTAATTTGTTTTTAACAAAGGCATCTTGAATGTAGCCAACCAGTAAATCGGTGTGACCTTTAAAATTACTGGTATTTTCATTGATCGGTGTTGTAAAGAAGCATACGTTTGTTTTCATAAAAAAGACCTCTTTTCTTATTTTTAAGTATAGCAACGATTGGAGAGTGAAACAAACAATACGAATGGAGATTGTTGAAGGGGAAATCAAAGGGATAAGAAATGTCTAAATCTGCGGACTAACCTAGATAACATATAGACAAATCGGGTACAATAAGTTATAGTATGAAGCGAATGTTTAGAAGAAATGAGGAAGAAAACTAGTGGAAAAAGCGTCCATTTATGGTTTAACAAAAGAAGAGCTGATCGCATGGTTCATCGAACATGACGAGAGAAAGTTCCGGGCCACTCAAGTATGGGAATGGCTTTATATTAAACGTGTCATGGCATTTACCGACATGACGAATTTATCAAAAGATGTCATTGAGTTATTAGAAGAAAACTTTATTATCAATCCTTTGCGCCAAGTAATCATCCAGGAAGCAAAAGATGGCACAGTGAAATATCTTTTTGAATTACCGGACAAAAACATGATCGAAACGGTCTTGATGCGCCAAGAATATGGTATGTCTGTTTGTGTCACAACACAAGTGGGGTGTAATATTGGCTGTACTTTTTGCGCAAGTGGGCTATTGAAAAAACAACGCGATTTAACCGCAGGAGAAATTGTCGCTCAAATCATGCTGGTTCAACATTATTTTGATGAGCGTGGTCAAGGTGAACGAGTGAGCCACATTGTGGTAATGGGGATCGGTGAGCCGTTTGATAATTACGATAATTTAATGAACTTCCTACATACGATCAATGATCCTAAAGGTTTGGCAATTGGCGCACGCCACATTACTGTTTCAACAAGTGGGTTAGTGCCTAAAATCAAGGAATTTGCAAATAATGGCCTACAAGTCAATTTGGCGATTTCTCTTCATGCACCGAATAACGACGTTCGAACATCGATCATGCGTATCAACCGTAGCTTCCCAATTGAGAAATTAATGGAAGCAGTCGATGAATATTTGGAAAAAACGAATCGTCGAATCACATTCGAATATATCATGTTGAGTCATGTCAACGATCTACCAGAACATGCACAACAATTAGCTGATTTGTTAAAAGATAAGAAGAAGTTGACGTTTGTTAACTTGATTCCCTATAATCCAGTCAGTGAACATGATCAATATAGTCGTAGTGAAAAAGCGGATGTTATGAAGTTCTATGATATTTTGAAGAAAAACGGTGTTAACTGCGTTATTAGAAAAGAATATGGTACAGATATTGATGCCGCTTGTGGACAATTGAGAAGTAAGCAAATCAAAAAAGCAAGCAAAACTCGTTAGTTAAACCATACTAAGACAGAAGTTTATTTCCGAAGGGATTACTTCTGCCTCACCGTTTATTTGTATTTAGGGTGAGTTTGGGACGTAAGTCCCAAGAACCTTAAAAGGCTCTTTGTCAACTAATGTTGGTGAAGAAATCCAAAGAATTAAATCACTAATGAAGCCTAGAGGGAAATTCCTCTAGGTTTTTCTATTTGATTGAAAAAGAACAGTGCCAAAGCATAAAGTAATTCTCAATTTAAAATTATAGAAGTTACGGAAGCCATAGGCGTTCCTCTTTAATACTTTTATATGGTTATTCAAGCATTCTAATGGTCCGTTGGAATAAGGCAAATTCAACGCATTTTTAATGCCCGTTTGAACTTTTTTAAAGGTAGTAATGGTCGTTTGATAATAAGCTGGAAGCCTAGAATGATCTTGTTCTAATAACGCATGAAACCGTGTGTAATCTCTTGTTTGTATGGCATAGAGAAACTCTTGATAACAGGTATAGCCAGCTTTCAATTCTTCATCATAGGCAAGTAATCGTTCCACAAGTTCTGTTTCTGTTAAATAGGTACGGAAGGAAGGACGCCATTGGCGTTTTTCAAAATTAAGCTTCGATTGATTCTTTTGAAGCAGTTTCCAGTATTTCTTCAAGTGACGGTATTTTTTTGTTTCTACAGGTCCTTGATGGAGAAAGGTATTCATTCGCTGAATACGGTGTTTTAAGAACATTCGCCCAATGTGTTGCACAATATGAAAGCGGTCAAGAACAATCTTAGCCATGGGAAATAGTTTCTTAATTAAAGAAAAATAAAGCGCATACATATCGCAAACAATGTACTTTACACCTTCACGAACTGCCAAAGAAAATCGTGAAAAATAGCGTTCTAAAAAAGAAAGTTGTTGATTTTCAACGACATCCATTAACTGTTTTGTTTGCCCATCCATCATGATAAAGCTCATAGAAGCAGCGACTTGTTTCACTGATTTGAATTCATCAAAACAAAGGACTTCTGGCAAGGTGAGTCGATTGATTTTTTTTGGTTCGTAAAATTGTTTCAATACACGATAAACAGAAGAAACGGAGACCTTCTTTTGACGGGCAATTTCGCTCATAGATGTGGTGTTTCTTAAACGATCGGCAATCGAAAGCTTTACTTTTTTCGAGATCGAACAACACTTTTCGATAAGATTTGTTTCAGCGACAAAGGTTCTATCACAAGAATGACAGAAGAAACGGCGTTTCTTCAACCGTAAGTATGTTTGGTATTCAGAAACATCATTCACTAAAATCTGACAGGTTGTAAAGCTCCAACGAATAATCGAGTCGTCTTCTTTGGCACCACTATGAGGACAGGAGTGGGCTAAATAGTCTAGCGTACCAGAAAATACCTGGCAGATTCGTCCTTTGATGCGTTCCTTTTTTAAAGAGTTTTCATTAAAAGTAATGTTTAAGTCTAGAATATCTAGGTATTTTTGATAAGGTTTGTATAGGACATCTTGATTTTCTCCTTTTGATTGGTTTTAGACGACTTAATTCTAAAGGATATCAGGATGTCTTTTCTAGTATTTTGCATTAAAAAAGATGCCGGTGATTGTTCACCAACATCAGAAAGTATAGAGCCCCTTAAAATAGAAGACCGAAAATCGTAAAAAATGATTTTCGGTCTTCTATTCTTTAGATTATTGGGAGAATCCTCCTTATTTTCTAGCGTACTTAGCCTATATTTCCTTAAATTTACTGCCATTAACGTGAATCCAATTTCATTGTGTGCCTGCTGTTTCCCTCGAACAGAGAACCGAGTGAACCCTAAACAAGCCTTCAGATGTCCGAAAGCTGGTTCGACGTCAATTTTTCGTTGGCGATAAATTTTACCTGTTTCTTCTTCTGAAAGCAGCTGTTGAATTGTCGCTTTAAAGTATTCCCAGTTCATGTTCTTTTGAATCTCACGATTCTTGTCACTCTTCGTTCTTGTACATTTTCTTCGAAGAGGGCAATTTGAGCAGTCCTCACATTCATACCGTTTTAAATATCGTTTAAAACCGTACTTATTTGTACGAATGGAATAATTGCGAAAATTCATTTTCCGTCCATCGGGACAAAGAAACGTATCCTCTAATTCTTGGTACGGCCAGTTTGCTGGAAGGAACGGATTTAATTTAAACTTTTTCTTCTGTTCTTTATGATACATGGCATAAGTGATGAGTGGTGTTCGCTCATGATCCTCTAAAACCGCTTGATAGTTTTCTTCTCCTCCGTAGCCAGCATCTGCGACAATATAGGTTGGCAAATCAAAGAAACGCTCTTTTAAAGCGGTTAAAAAAGGGCGCAATGTCCGTGTATCTGTTGGATTTGAGAAAAGCTCATAGCCTAAAACGTACTGACTATTCGTGGCAATTTGAAGATTATAACCTGCTTTCAACTGACCATTTTTCATGTGATCGTCTTTCATGCGCATAAAAGTGGCATCTAGATCCGTTCTAGAGTAACTGTTTCGTTGCCCAAAAATCTGTCTATGTTTTTGATAAGCGAGTTTTCGCTCTTTAAAGTCCTGGAAAAGTTTCCTTAATTTTTTAGGAACTTTTCGTTTAGAACGGATTGATTTGCGCGTAATTCCATCCTCTGCTTGTTCGATTTTTTCTGTAAACTTTTCTACAATATGCGCGAGCTTTTCTTCAATCTTGCCTAATTCAGTGACAGATAATTCTTTTGCGGACTCTCGCTCAATTTCAGGAATAATTTGATTTTTCAGTAAGCTTTTTATCAAAGTTATCAATCGATTTTCTCCAAACAAAGGTGTATTTATTTGCATTGGCTTCAATCTTTGTGCCATCGATAAAAATGGCTTCTTCATCTATCAATTGTTCTTTGACTAAATGGCTACGGAACTGGACAAAGCACTCCCGAAGGAGTGTATTCACTAAAGGATTGACACGAAAACGATTGATGGTTCGATAACTAGGCTGATAGCTTTGAGTGAGCCACATCATACGAATACTGTCTTTCGTCAATGCTTCAATTTTGCGACCAGAAAATACAGATTGCGTGTAGGCACACAAAATCATCTTCATCATCATTTTCGGATGATATGAAGAAGGCTCCATTTGATGGTGAAAAGGAAGAAAGCGTTCCTCAGGAATACTTTCAACTAATTGATCAATGGCAAACGCAATATCATTTTTTTCTAACTGAAAACTAAAATCTAGAGGAAGAACGACTTGATTTGTGGTATAATTTTTAAACATAAGAACACCTCGCTAGTTTATTTGGTTTGTCACTTTTATTTTAGCAAAGGTGTTCTTATTTTTGAACAACAAAATAATCCAGATGCCAATCAAGTTGACTGGTATCTGGATTTTTCATTAGGACTTATGTCCCAAGCTCACCTTTTTGTTATTTTTCAGGTAAAATAGTGAAGCCATAATCTACAATATGTTCTTTTAAATAACGTAAATATTCTTCACCCATCGGAGATAAGGACATTTGAGCAGGTCGAATCCAACCAATCTCCATTGTTTCGTCCACTTCAAGAGGTAATGCCACAATGTTTTCATCATTTAATTCACGGCTTAATACACCTGAACTGATCGTATAACCGTCTACTCCAATCAAAAAATTGAACAACGTTGCTCGATCACTAACGCGGATACTTTTTTTATTGTAACGTGTACTTAAAATTTCTTCTGAAAAGTGAAAGGAATTAAATTGACCTTGTTCAAATGAAAGGTAAGGGAAATCTTCTAAATCTGCTAAAGTTACTGATTTTTTTCCAACCAAAGGATTCTTTTTACTAACAAAAACATGTGGATGAGCGGTAAATAGAGGTTGAAAGAGTAGTTGTTTTTCTTTTAATAATTTACGGATCACTTTTTCATTAAAGGTATTCAAGTATAAAATACCTAACTCGCTTTGAAAGGTACTGACGTCTTCTATAATATTATTGGTTTGTGTTTCACGAAACGTAAATTCATATTCATTTTTTTCGTAAGATTTGATCAATTGTACAAATGCATGAACAGCAAACGCATAGTGTTGCGCAGAAACTGAAAATAATCTTCGACGAGTTTCGGTGCCTTTGTATTTTTCTTCCATCAAATCGACTTGCTCCAGAATCTGACGAGCATAGGATAAAAATTCAGTTCCTTCTGTGGTAAGAACCATTCCTTTTTGTGTACGTTGAAAAATCTGAATATTCATTTCTTCTTCTAATTCCTTTACAGCTGTTGAAAGGCTTGGCTGAGTGATAAAGAGATGTTTCGCCGCTTCATTGACAGAACCTAATTCCACGATTTTTACGATATAATCCAATTGCTTGATCCGCATGATCTACCCCCCTCTTTTTAATTAATCGTATTGAACCTACGTAACTTTGCGTTGATAATTATAATTGAATAAGCTTAGATTTCAACTTGGATCACTTGTACGCCCTGTTTCTCGATTTCTCGAATCACTTCAGGAGCAGCAAATGTATCTGTGATTAAATAATTAATATCTTTAATCATTCCACTCGTAAAATTAGAGGAAAATCCAATTTTACGATAATCTGCAACAACAATCACTAAGCCATTTGTTCGTTCAATGATGAGCGAATTTATTTTAGATTCATGTAAGACGGAAGTAGTAATCCCATTTTCCATACTAAGCCCAGAGCATCCGATAATTGAAATGTCAGAAGACATTTTTGAAAAAGAGTCAATTGCAATATCCCCCACTAAGGCTTCTTTAGGAAAGCGAATTTCACCACCGGATAAAATCACGGTTGAATTTGGATTATGATCCAGATTGGCGACTTTGACATTATTTGTGACAATCGTTACACGTTTATTTTCTAAATTTTTTAAAGAGGAAAGCGCAGTAGAGCCTGTGTTGATAAATAATGTATTGCCCTCTTTAACAAATTCGGCTGCTTTCTTTGCAATCGCATTTTTTAAAATTTCAATTTCTTCATTGTAATCTTCTATACCAGTTTTTGGAACGATTTGTGCTTTTCCATGAGCGCGTTGAACCAAGCCCATCTTTTCCAGCGCCGTTAGATCACGACGGACAGTTATTTCTGAAACACCAAGTTTCAGGCTTATCTCTTTCACTAACAAACTTGTTTCTTTATTTAGTAATTCAAGTAGTTTATCTCTACGATTTTTGATTGTTTGGTGCGAGCTTTTCATTTAAAATCCTCCCTTCTAAATCATTTGAGCAACCGCAAGTGTATTGCCAAGTGTTTTAGCTTCTTTTAACGAACGATATCCTTCCGGCAGCCTATTTAGCTTAAGTAAACACTGGCCTTTTAGGTAGAGCAGATAAGTTAACTCTCGATTATTTAATCGATTTTGATCAATTAAATTTAATTCACTTAAACAGTTGTTATTTCTATTTTGATGAAAATATCTTACTCCAGCAATTTCATTCCATGAAAACAATCCCCGCATTTGCTTCTTCTTGACATTTTTTAGTTTAAACAAATTTTCTAGACAAGTATTTAAATTTTCTTCATCTTTAAAAAAAAAAAGCAATACATTTGCGTATGATAATAGATGAAGAGGTAATCGAATGTGGAGTGAAAGAAATGGTGATTCTTATGTAAATGTTTCAAACAATCAGGGTAATTCCCTTCGTCTAACAAAAGTAAGCTGTCAAAAATAATAATAGACTGTTTGAAGCCATTAAACAAATCTTTTTTTTGCAGTTTTTCTTTTAGAGCGATTGCTTTTTTCAACTCACACTCAACAGTCAGCGCAACAATCATTTTTTCGTAGATACATTTTAAATACTCGAAAAGGAGAACTACACTCAGTACAATACCGCCAAGACCACCAAAAATAAGCTTTGCTCCTACTTCATGAGTATGAGTGATCAAATAGCAGATATAGAGGGCAAACAACCCATAAACAATCCATAAAGAAATTTTTTTTCCAACATAAATAATTTTCCAAATTAAATGCTTCATATTTCTCACCTCACCGAAACTATATCATAAAAGGGTTGATATGAACATAAAAAAAGAAAAATAAAGCTATTTTAAATCATTAAATGATGAAAACGTTCTTAAAAAGTTTCAAACGATCATATAAATAGATTGAAAACGTTTCATAATATTGTAAAATGAAAATGTAATTGAGATTAAGACAATTCGGAGGGATCATATGGCAACAATTCATGATGTAACAAAAGAAAGTTGGATTTTAAGTACTTTTCCTGAATGGGGAACCTATTTAAATGAGGAAATTGAGCAAGAAGACGTCAAAGTGGGAACAGTTTCCATGTGGTGGTTAGGCTGTACAGGAATTTGGCTAAAATCACATGAAGGAACGAATGTTTTATGCGATTTATGGTGTGGTACAGGAAAACGATCACATGGTAATGGGAAAATGAAAAAAGGACATCAGATGATGAGGATGAGTGGATGCGAAAATATGCAGCCTAATCTTAGAACACAACCTTTTGTGATAGATCCGTTTGCAATCAAAGATGTGGATGCTTTGGTTGTTACTCATATTCATTCGGATCATTTAGATATCAATACGGCTGCAGCAGTTCATCAGAATTGCCCTGATGCCCGTTTTATTGGACCGAAGGAAGTTGTTGCTACTTGGTTAAAATGGGGGATTCCTGAATCGAAAACAACAATTGTAAAACCTGGCGACCGTGTTTCGATCAAAGATATAGAGATTGTCGCTTTAGAGGCTTTTGATAGAACAGCCTTAGTAACTTGCGAAGATCCAGAAGTGATATTAAAAGGTAGATTACCGCAAGATATGGATGAAATTGCCGTTAATTATTTGTTTGAAACGAGCGGAGGCAGTATTTATCATGCTGGTGATTCTCATTATTCTAACCTGTTCGCCAAACATGGTAATAAACATAAAATCGACGTTTGTTTAGGTGCCTATGGAGAAAATCCTCGGGGAATCACGGATAAAGTAACATCAGTCGATATGTTGCGTATGGCAGAAGCTTTGAATGCGAATGTTGTTATTCCCGTACATTATGATATTTGGGCAAACTTTATGGCTGATCCAAAAGAAATTACAGAAATCTGGAAATTTAAAAAAGATCGCTTAGACTATCAATTTAAACCTTTTATTTGGCAAGTTGGTGGAAAATTTACGTATCCAAATGATAAAGACAAACTTGAATTTAACTTCTATCGCGGTTTTGATGATGTCTTTACAACAGACAACGATACACCATTTCCATCATTTTTATAAGAAGGGAGAAACTGGATGTTAAAGTATTTTTACGATAATGATTTGATTCGATTCTGTGAAGAAACGCCTGAAAATTGGGAAGAGGCTGTGATTCTTAGCTGTCAGACTTTATTGGAAAAAGGAATGATCACGCAACAATATATAGATGAAATCGTAGAATGCGTTCAAAAGTATGGACCATACATCGTAATCGTTCCAGGCGTAGCTATGCCACATTCGTCAGAAGACAGTCAAGGTGTTTTAGGAACAGCGATTTCATTTACAAAAATGAAACAAGATGTGAGTTTTGAAGAAGGGAATGCGGAAAAAAATGCTCGTTTATTTTTCACATTAGCAGCTAAAAATAGCGAAGAACATGTAGAAAATATTTCGAGATTATCAGAAATGCTGATGACAGATGGATTGATTGAAGCATTGATGACAATTGAGACGATTGAGGAGTACAAAAACGTGATGGCAACTTTTGATCTATAGAGAGAAGGGGAGTAAATGACACAAGTAGTAGATTTTCTGATGGGGATTTGGGATTATTTCGCTGCAAATATTTTAACACAACCAGCATTTTTAATTGGGTTTATCGTTCTATTAGGTTATGTTCTGCTAAAAAAACCATTGTATGAAAGTATTGCCGGTTTTTTAAAAGCAACTGTTGGCTATTTGATTTTAACTGTTGGATCTGGTGGTTTAGTTAATAATTTTAGACCGATCCTAGTTGGTTTAAAAGAACGTTTCAATTTAGATGCCATGGTCATTGATCCTTATTTTGGTCAAAATGCTGTAACAGCAGGAATTGAAGAAACGTTTGGACGAACATTTAGTGATACGATGATATTATTATTGATTGCGTTTGTCATGAATATCTTATTGGTTCGATTTAAAAAATATACAAAGTTACGGGCAGTTTTTACAACTGGTAATGTTCAAATTCAACAAGCCGCAACGGCATTTTGGATTTTGTTGTTTTGCTTTCCTGATTTAGGTCAAATTCAAATACTGTTGATCATGGGCCTTATTTTAGGCTGTTATTGGGCTGTCGGTTCAAACTTAACAGTGGATATCACGCAAGATTTAACTGAAGGGGCAGGCTTTGCAATCGCACATCAACAGATGTTTGGTGTTTATATCTTCGCTCGATTAGCAGAAAAAATGAAAAAAGATAAGAACAATCGCAAATTAGAAGATGTACAATTGCCAGGATTTTTATCAATTTTCAATGAGAATATGGTTGCAACGTCCATTTTGATGCTCTTCTTCTTTGGGGTTATTTTAGTTGTATTAGGGCCCGCTTATTTGATTGAGGCAGGGTTTATGGTAGAAGGACAAAGTTTTGTTTTCTATATATTACAAACAGCATTGTACTTTGCGGTTTATCTCGCTATTTTACAACTAGGAGTGCGAACTTTCGTTTCAGAGTTAACAGAGTCATTCCAAGGAATATCGAATACGTTATTACCAGGTGCAGTGCCGGGGATCGATGTTGCGGCGACATTTGGCTTCGGTTCGCCCAATGCAGTTACGATAGGTTTTTTATTTGGTGCGTTAGGACAGTTTATAACAATCGGATTATTGATTCTATTTAAATCACCAGTGATCGTTATTGCCGGCTTTATTCCATTATTTTTTGATAATGCGGTGATTGCTGTTTATGCAAACAATCGTGGTGGATTTAAAGCTGCTTGTATGTTCCCGTTTATTTCAGGTGTGATTCAGGTACTAGGATCTGCTTTGATAGCAGCATTTATTGGGTTGTCGCAGTACGGTGGATATATAGGGATGTTTGACTGGGCAACGGTTTGGCCAGTGATGACTTTAGTGATGAAATATTTAGGTTATTTTGGTGTCGCATTCGTAGTTATTTTGTTACTGGCAATTCCACAATTGCAATATCGAGCAAATCCTGAAGGCTATTTCTTGATAGCTGAAGACTATGATGAGTATGTAAAAAAAATGGCGGCAAAAAAATAAAGGGATGTGGGCTTAGTCATGATGTTTTACATGGAAACATCATGACTGAAGATGAACCGATATTGAAAAGTACAAGACGAAGTGAAGTATTAATACCCTATCATCTTTAACTATGTAGACTATTTTTTTGAAAAATATCAAACGAGCTCTTTCAACTTTTAAATTTAGGAGGAAATTAAAATGAGAGTATTAGTATCATGTGCAAATGGATCAGGAACAAGTTTAATGATGAAAAAAAGTGTTGAGAAAGCATTGAAAGAATTAGGCTTTAATATTACGAATATTCACCATTGTGCAATTTCAGAAGGGAAAAGTACTGCAGGACAATATGATGTTGTATTTTGTCCGATGAATTTTCTAAATATGTTCGAAGATGCTAAGAAAAAGGGAATTACAGTTGTTGGTGTGAAAAATGTCATGTCTGCTAAAGAAATCAGTGAACGTGTGCAAGAAACTGAATTAGCTACTAAATTTAAATAGTTAAGGTAGAAGTGATTGCATCGTGTTTAAGAGTACTCTAATCATATAAGCAAAAGCAATTTTTAAAAGTTTGAGTACTTCTGCTTATATGATTAGTTATCACAGACAGTAGTAAGGAGAGAAAGTAATGAGTAGACCTAATTTACAGGTAGCATTAGATCATTCGGATTTACCCAGTGCAATCAAAGATGTGGTAACAGTCGGTGAAATTGTAGATATCGTGGAAGTTGGAACGATTCTTTGTTTGCAAGCGGGAGAAGACGCTGTTCGCTGTATTCGCGCATTGTACCCAGATAAAAAAGTAGTTGCAGATACTAAATGTGCAGATGCTGGCGGCACTGTGGCAAAAAATTGTCGAGAAGCCGGGGCAGATTGGATGACGGTCATATGTTGCGCAACGATTCCAACAATGAAAGCGGCAGCGAAAGAAGTTGAAGAAGTTCAAGTCGAATTGTATGGTGACTGGACATATGAACAGGCTCAAAAATGGTTGGATGGGGGTATTTCCCAGGCGATTTATCACCAAAGTCGAGATGCACTCTTAGAAGGTGAAACATGGGGAGAAAAGGATTTAGCAAAAGTCAAAAAATTGATTGAGATGGGCTTTAGAGTTTCGGTTACTGGCGGATTAGATGTGGAAACATTGAAATTATTCAAGGACCTTGATGTCTATACATTTATTACAGGTCGAGGTATCACAGCTTCAGTTGATCCTAAAAAAGCAGCCATGGATTTTCAAAATGAAATAAGACGCATTTGGGGGTGACATGGATGACTACAATCGGAATCTACGAGAAAGCGCTCCCGAAAAATATGAGTTGGAAAGAACGTCTTTTACTTGCAAAACAATTAGGATTTGATTTTATTGAAATGTCGATCGACGAAACAGACGAACGCCTAACAAGAGTAGACTGGACAAGTGCCGAGCGTAAAGAAGTGAGAGAAGCAATTGCTGAGACTGGGGTGAAAATATTATCCATCTGTTTAAGTGGACATCGGCGTTTTCCTTTTGGTTCAGAAGATCCAGATAAAAGAGCAACTGCGTTGAATCTAATGGAAAAAGCGATTCATTTGGCATCTGATATTGGTATACGCACCATTCAACTTGCAGGTTATGATGTTTATTATGAAACGAAAACTTTGACATCAAGAGAATACTTTATTGAAAATCTAAAAAAAGCGGTAGCGATGGCTGCATCAAAGGAAATTGTTTTGTCAATAGAGATCATGGATGATCCATTTATTAACTCTATCTCTAAATATTTAAAAATCAAAGAGCAAATTCGTTCACCATACTTACAGGTATATCCTGATTTAGGAAATTTATCTGCGTGGGCAGAAAATGATGTTGGCTATGAATTAGAAATCGGGATCGATCAAATTTCTGCGATTCATTTGAAAGATACGTTGGCTGTAACGGATCAGTTTCCTGGAAAGTTTAAAGAAGTACCATTTGGTAATGGCTGTGTTGATTTTTTAGGATGTCTCAAAACTTTAAAACGTTTAGAATATGCAGGTCCATTTTTAATTGAGATGTGGAGCGAAAATAGCGATAAACCTGAAAAAGAAATCCAACAAGCCAAAGCATTTCTTTTTCCATTCTTAAAGGAGGCGGGCTATAGTGTCAACTAAAATATTGATTGAAGAAATGAAAGAACGTGTTTTCTCTGCAAACTTGGCTTTGCCAGATGCTGGATTAGTCAAGCTTACTTGGGGAAATGTCAGTGAAATCAATCGAGAGGCCGAACTGATTGTTATCAAGCCTAGTGGTGTTCCTTATTGTAAAATGGAGGCTTGCGATATGGTTGTGACTGACTTGAATGGTGAGGTAGTGGAAGGCAAATTAAAGCCATCCTCTGATTTAGCTACCCATATTGAATTATACAAAGCATTCAACGAAATTCAGTCAGTAGTCCATACTCATTCAAAAAATGCAGTCATGTGGGCACAAGCTGGTCGGGGAATACCAGCATATGGTACCACTCATGCAGATACATTTTATGGTATTGTTCCTTGTACGCGACAATTAACATCAGAAGAAGTTTCTTTAGCTTACGAACGGGAGACAGGAAAAGTGATCATAGAAACATTTAAGGAAAAAAATATTGACCCTTTAGCAGTTCCTGGGGTACTAGTCTATGGTCACGGACCCTTTACTTGGGGAGAAACACCTCAAAAAGCTGTAGAAAATAGTATTGTTTTAGATGAGATTGCTGAGATGGCGTCTGTAACAGAAGTTGTAAATGATTCGATTTTGCCAATACCTCAATATCTTTTAGATAAGCATTATTTTAGAAAACACGGTGCAAATGCCTATTATGGACAAACTTAAAATAAATTATTTTCATTAAAAAGTACAGATAAGTCTAAAGAAGGCTTTGTCTGTACTTTTTTTTGGGCAGTACTTGAATTTACATTCAAAAAAGCTATACTAGTAAAATAACTTATAAGAGAGAAAGAGGATGAGTATGGAGCAGAATCAATTAAAACGTGAAATTTCTTTGTTTGGCGCTTTTTCAACAGTTATGGGTACTGTTATTGGAGCGGGTGTTTTTTTTAAAACAGCAAGTGTGGTTAGTTTTGCTCAATCATCAAGTTTAACCATTTTTGCCTGGATATTAGGGGGTATTTTAACGTTATGTGCGGGATTAACGAGTGCTGAATTAGCTACGGCTATTCCAAAAACGGGTGGAGCTGTTAAATATATCGAATATACATATGGAAAGCTACCAGGTTATTTACTTGGTTGGGCGCAAAGTGTGATTTATTTTCCTGCTAATATTGCGGCATTATCGATTATTTTCAGCACACAATTTATTCACTTATTTCATTTGTCTAGTGACTTTCTTTTGCCGGTAGCATTGGTAACAGGATTAAGTGTCACCTTAATCAATTTGTTGGGAACTAAAGCAGCTTCGAATTTGCAATCATTTACACTGGTTATAAAAATTATCCCAATTGCATTGATTGTGTTGGTAGGTCTTTTTATGCCAGCCAATGTTGAGGTATCCGTGATTCCTATTAAAGCTGGTGGAGATAGTGGTTTCATCCAAGCACTTAGCGGTTCCTTACTAGCGACTATGTTTGCTTATGATGGTTGGCTGGGAGTTGGGGCTGTGGCTGGTGAAATGAAACGACCAGAAAAAGATTTGCCTAAGGCGATTTTTTTAGGCTTAACGTTTATCACCTTTGTATATGTTTTGATTAATTTTGTTTTTCTTAAAACATTACCAATCGAACAACTTTCTGGAAATTTAAATGCTGCATCAGAAGCTTCTATTCATATTTTTGGCTCGATTGGTGGTAAATTAGTCACTATTGGCATTTTGATCTCAGTCTATGGGGCGTTAAATGGGTACACGTTAACAGGGATTCGAGTTCCTTATGCATTAGCATTGGATGGGATGATTCCATGTAGCAAGCAATTTCAAAAATTATCCAAAAGATTTGTCGTTCCATATATTTCTGGAATTTTTCAATTTGGCATTGCAGCAATCATGATGTTTTTAGGTAGTTTTGATTTATTGACAGATATGTTGATCTTTGTTATGTGGCTGTTTAGCTTATTGATTTTTTCTGCGGTGTTGATTCTAAGAAAAAGAGAACCAGAGCTAAATCGTCCTTATAAAGTTCCATTTTATCCGGTTATTCCTATTATAGCCATTTTTGGAGGACTATTCATTCTAATCACTACGTTGTTCACACAAACACTATTAGCAAGTGTTGGTATTGGTATAACCTTGCTAGGAGTTCCAGTCTATCTATTAAATCAAAAAGTAAAAGGATTAAAAAGTAAATAATCTTCATTTATTGTCAAAAATTTATCACTTTGTACTAAGAGATTGAGAAAATCTTTAAAGATTATTTGGTATAATAAAGTTGATCTAAGTCTTTGTCGTTAGATAAAGCAGTGCTCTTGTTCAACCCTTTTGAGCAAGAGCTACTTTTTCTCAAAAATTTTAATAAAATTAACAATTTCTGAAAGTTATTCCAATCAATTTTTTAGTATAATAGATATATCAAAACGATAAACTATTTTGGGGAAGATAGTGCATCAGAACTCTTGATAAAGCCGTAAGTGTTGATTTTCAACATTTAGGGCTTTATTTTTATTTATTGGTAAATGGACAGAATCAAGAAATAATGAAATACTATTTTTAAACGTATATTTGGATTTAGAGAATGAGGTGAAACTAATTTTTAGTTTTGTCTCATTTTTTTCTTTTTTACACAGATAATGCATGTAGTTGCGTATATTGTTTTAAGGAGGGAAGAAGATGGATATTAAAGAGCTTTCTTTAAGGCTAATAGAATGGGGACTGACAGAATATGTACAAGATGTCTATATTTTGCCAACGGAGAATAAAGTTCAAGTATTTACAAGGAAAGGAAAGCACAAAATAATTTTTAAAGAATTAGATGAAGAAGATGGCGAAAAATTAATTTTTCATTTTAAATTTATTGGCAGTATGGATGTTGGCGAAAAAAGAAAAGCACAGGTTGGCGCTGTGACTTATGCGATCAATCAGAGAGGGATACGATTGCGATTATCGACAGTTGGAGATTTTAGACAACGGGAGAGCTTAGTGATTCGCTTTTTACATGTTTTTGGCAATAGTCAGGAAAATTATTTTTTACCAAAACAATTAATGAGCGTCAGAAAACATATCAAACGTCGTGGATTACATCTATTTTGTGGACCGGTTGGATCTGGTAAAACGACACTGATGTATAAGTTGGCAAAAGAGACAGATCAATTTCAGCAAGTGATTACAATAGAAGATCCAGTTGAAATTGAAGAACCATCATTTCTTCAGTTGCAGACCAATACTAAAATCGATCTGACTTATGATGTGTTGATCAAGGCCTGTTTACGTCATAGACCAGACATTTTGATCATTGGTGAAATTCGAGATGGGCTTACAGCACAAGCTGCAATCAGAGCCGCGTTAACTGGACATACAGTATTTGCAACGATTCATGCGAGAAGTGTGACTGGAGTATATGAAAGACTGGCTGAATTAGGCGTTCAGCAAAGAGAAATCGGAGAATGTGTAACAGGTATAATTTATCAGCGATTATTGCCTTTTAAGATGACTAACAACAAAGAGTTAAGTGGATTGCTTATGGATTATAATTTTTCAGAAAAAATGTCTTCTAATTGGTCAGCTGAATTAAGAAAGGTTTGGGCGTATGGATTTATCGATAATCAAACATTTGAAGAAGAAAAAGAACATTAAACTATCAAGTATTCAACAGCAATTGTTTATCCAGTTGTTAGCAGATTTATTAAGTAATGGATTTACGATTCAAGAAAGTTTGAAGTTTATGAAAAAATCTCGTTCAATTTCTGAATCTGTTATCGATTACTTGATCGATAAGATGGAACGTGGTGAGTCGTTTTATGGTAGTTTAGCTAGACTAGGATTTAAGACAACAATCGTTACCCAAATTGAATTTGCTCAAACACATGGTGATATAGCAGGAACATTAAATAAAATCAAACAACATATGAAACTTGTGGACAAACAGCAGCAAAATTTCTATAAAGTAATCAGTTATCCGATACTACTTTTGCTTTTTTTAACCGTTGTTTTGATAAGTATTCGCCAAGTGTTACTACCTCAATTAATGACAAATGGCACAATTCAAGCCGATAATATCGGAATCAAATTTATTCGGCAAAGTCCATATTATATACTGACCATTTTATTGGCATTAACAAGTATGATTCTTTTGACACGTTGGTATTTGAGCAAAAAAACCTTTTTAAAAAAAGCTGAATTTATTGCGAAGATACCACTTGTAGGTAATCTATATAAAGAATACAATTCAGCATTTTTCGCACTTGAATGGGGTAAATTATTTTCTCAAGGATTAGAGATCAAAATGGTCATCCAGTTGATGCGCGGAACTGATCAGAAATCTTTGATGAGTGAACTGGCGGAAAGAATTGAAGAACAATCGATGTCAGGCTATACGTTTTATGAACAGTTACCCAGATTTAGTTTCTTTTCGCCAGAGTTATCGTTGATTATTCAGCAAGGACAGATAAAAGGGAATTTAGGAAAAGAGTTAATTTTATATAGCGAACTTTGTTGGCAGCATTTTTTTAAGCGCATGGAAAAAATAATTCAATGGATCCAACCGATTATTTTTTTAATTGTTGCATTATTGGTAGTTAGTATTTATGCTGCAATGCTTTTACCTATTTATGGGGGAATGGAGGATTTTTTATGAACACGCAAAAACAACGAATAAAATATAAAGGATTTACCTTGTTAGAAATGCTTGTAGTACTATTGATTATTTCTGTTTTAATCTTACTATTTGTTCCAAATCTTTCAAAACATAAAGAAGGTGTAGATAAAAAAGGCAATGAAGCAATTGTTAAGATCGTTGAAACACAAATCGATCTTTATACTATGGAGAAAAATCAATCCCCTACTGTAGAGCAATTGTTAAAAGAAGAATATATTACCCAAGAGCAGTACGATAAGTATCAGGCGAGCAAGTAAGGATTATGAATGTGAAGGGATTTACATTAATAGAATCGTTAATAGTGTTGTTTATTTGTACGGTATTTATGTTACTACCAACACTTAGTATTAATAAATGGAAACAAGCTTTGGAGGTTGATCAATTTTTATCGTCTTTTGAGAAAAAATTGCTTTTTACACAGCAAATGGCAGTTGTAAATACAATCGATACACAAATTATATTTTTGGAGCAGGCTAAACAAATTAAGTTTAAAGATGGACAAGTAGTTGAAAAGGGACTCACAATACCAGTATCGTTACAAACTGTTGGACCAGATAAGCTTACGTTTAAAAAAGGTTCTGGAAATATCGACAAACTATCCAAATTTTCTTTTTCATGGACGGAAAAAAATCAATTGATTGAATTTCAATTTCAATTAGGGAGTGGTCGCTATGTTAAGAAAATCAACCGGTTATAGCGGCTATGTTTTCCTTGAAAGTTTGATTGCATTAGGGTTAATGTGTTTGATCATTGGCAGTTATCTTTCATTAAATACTTTTTTACTAAAAAAGAATAAACACGCAACTAATCAATTAATACTTTACAGAGTTTTATATGAAGAAATGAAACACTTTGAAAATTACGGAGGACCGCTGTTACGAGATATTCATACAGAGAATGGCGACTATCAACTACGCGTTTATCAAGTTGCAAATAAGTTGATTGAAGTGGAGGTTATAGGTGAAAACGAGCATTTTGAAATTAAGAAAGAGTAACCTACGGAATGATCTTTTAGGATTTACATTATTAGAATCATTACTTGCGCTGTTCCTATTATCAATTATTTGCATGCTTTTTTCAGCTTCAATTAAAAATGCAGCTATTGTAACGAATCAACTGAAAAGTGAGCGGCAAAGAGAATGGCAGATTTTTGTGATCCAACTAGAAAATGAATTGAGAAATTGTCGTTATGAAAATACCCAAATAAACAAAATAATGCTTAGAAATAAAAAAAATAACAAACAGGTTTGGATCGAGCATAAATTAGGCAAAATTGTAAAAGTAGAAAACGGAGGGTATCAGCCTCTTTTAATGGGGGTCAAACAAGTCAGGTTTGTAGAGGAAGATAAATCTGTCGTAATAAAAGTAATATTTGAAAATAACTTAAATGTTACTGCAAAGTGGATTATCACGCGTGAGCATGAGTATGAATAAGAGATACAAAGGTGGCGTATTACTTACAGCATTATTATTTGTTTTTTTGTTTAGTTTCATTTTTACATTCGTTTTGGAAGATTTTCAGCTCACACAAAGATTTACCAAAAAAACCAAAGAGTATTATATCGCTAAGACAATGTTGAGCATGTTTCTTGCAGACCTTAAATCAGAGGAGAGAGCACTTGTAAAAAAAGGACAACAGAATTTTTCCACAGGAATATTACGGTACGAATATAATCAACCAATATTAGACGTTACCATTCATTTAAACCAAACAACGTATAAATTTCAAGAACAATATCAAGAAGAAAACAAACCAAATCAAACTAAGTCATCTAACTAACTGAATAGTGAAATGACAAGAATTAAGAATCTGTGAAATGTGTATCAAACTTATGCTAAAAAAAACTAATACAGCGATTCGTTTTTAAATGAAAATCAATTAGAAGTCTTTTATTATTTTCCAAAAAAATGAGAGTAGTTCAATGATTTTCAAATATTATTAGGAAATTGATTGATTATTGTCTGATTTTTCGTTAAAATAGAACAGGTATGAAAATTGTTATATTATAGAAGGAAATTGAGGTGTTTCACTTGTTCCCTGAGAAAATAGAAAAGGCTTTCGGTTTAATGGAACAGGCTATCGGATTACTTAAACGATCTTTGGATACTTCTTTTTTAGATGCCTACATTGAAAATGGTGAAAATATCATTGATAATTTTCAAGTGCGTGTGCAAGACGATGTGCCAGATGGACAAACTGTTCAAAAACTTAAAGACATCTATGAACAACTACAAGCAATCGAATTAGAACCAGAAGAGATTAGACGTTTGTCACAGTTGATTTTACTTAAAGGGAATAAAGCAGAATCCTTACTGGCAAATCATCAATTAACGCCGGATAGTATTGGCTTTTTATTTGTTTATTTGATTGAGCAACTGTATAGTAAGGAGCAATCGCTAAAAGTATTGGATATTGCAACTGGGATGGGAAATCTACTTCTGACGATCATTCTCAACTTAAACATAGCGAAGTACACAGCTCAAGGCTTTGGTGTGGATATTGACGATACCTTATTGTCTGTTTCAGCAACGAACAATGAATGGACAAAGGCTGCAATACAACTATTCCATCAAGATGGATTACAGGACTTACTTGTCGATCCTGTTGATGTAGCTATCAGTGATTTGCCAATCGGTTATTATCCGAATGATGAAAAAGCAAAAGACTTTGATTCAGCAGCGGAAGAAGGCCATAGCTATGCACATCATTTATTGATGGAACAAGCAATGAAATTTGTTAAACCAGACGGATATGGACTATTTTTGATACCAACCAATATTTTAGAGACAGAACAAAGTTCATTCTTCAAAAATTGGCTGCAAAAAAATGTGTATCTACAAGGGATGATTCAGTTGCCTGATGAACTTTTTAAATCAGTCCAATCAAGCAAAAGTATTCTGTTTGTACAAAATAAAGGTAAACATAGTGAACAAGTAAAAGAAGTACTAGTTGCAAAACTAGGTTCATTAAAAGATCCTGCAAAAGTAACTCAATTTTTTAAACAATTTGAGGCTTGGAAGTCTTCGAATTTAAAATAAAACAACTGATAAAGAGGAGAGTATTATGTCTAAAACAATTGCAATCAATGCTGGAAGTTCAAGTTTAAAATGGCAGTTATATCAAATGCCAAATGAAGAAGTTATCGCTAAAGGAATCGTTGAACGTATTGGTTTAAATGATTCAATCTTCACAATTAAATACGGTGAAGATAAGAAATATGAAGAGATCATAGACATTAATGATCATGATGTTGCAGTAAAAATGTTATTAGATAAATTGACTGAATTGAACATTTTAGCTTCTTATGATGAAATTACAGGTGTTGGTCACCGTGTAGTTGCAGGTGGAGAAGACTTTAAAGATTCTGTTGTGATCGATGATGAAGTGTTAGCAAAAATCGAAAAATTAGCAGATCTTGCACCTTTACACAATCCAGCAAATGCAATGGGAATCAAAGCCTTTAAAAAAATCTTACCTGATATTATCAGTGTTGCGGTTTTTGATACAGCCTTCCATACAACAATGCCAAAACATAATTTTTTATACAGCATTCCAACTGAATACTATGACAAATACGCAGCTCGTAAATATGGGGCACACGGAACAAGCCACAAGTATGTTGCAGACCGTGCAGCAGAAATGCTGGGTCGCCCAATTGAAGAATTAAAAATCATTACTTGTCACCTTGGTAATGGAGCTTCAATCACAGCGGTTGATGGTGGTAAATCTGTAGATACATCAATGGGCTTCACACCGCTTGCTGGCGTAACAATGGGCACTCGTTCTGGAGATATCGATCCTTCTTTACTGGCTTACTTAATGGAAAAACTTGAATTAACAGATATCAAAGATATGATTGATATCTTAAATAAAAAATCAGGTTTACTTGGTTTGACTGGTATTTCTAGTGATATGCGTGATTTAGAAGCAAACATGGACAAAGAAGCAGTTCAAGTAGCATATGATATCTTTACAGATCGTATTCGTAAATACATCGGTAGTTACGTAACTGTATTAAACGGCGTGGATGCAATTGTCTTTACTGCGGGTATTGGTGAAAATGATTCACACGTTCGTAGCGAAGTAATCAAAGGTATGACTTGGTTCGGTTGTGAGCTAGATGATGATAAAAACAATGTTCGTGGAAAAGAGTCAGTTATTTCTACTGAAGAGTCTAAAGTAAAAGTATTGTTGATTCCAACAGATGAAGAATTAATGATTGCTCGTGATGTCGAGCGTCTAAGAAAATAAATTTTAAATTAAAAAGAAGCAACTCGCCTTTTAACGAGTTGCTCCTTTTTTTGTATCAATTCATTCATCATCTTGTTGAACGGGTATTTTATTGTCTAAGTCAGTTCTTACGACTAGAACATCGCAAGCTGCATTACGAATAACATATTCAGAAACAGAACCAATAAACAATCGTTCCACAGCATTTAAACCAGTAGCACCTAACATAATCAAATCAACATCATGATCTTGAGGCAATTGTTTAGCGATTAAAGGTTTTGGTGAACCGTATTCAATCACACTAGAGACTCTTTCACAGCCCTGTTCTTTAGCTTGTTCCTTGTATCCTTCTAATGTTTGTTTCGCCATTTCAGTAGCTTGTTCAGCTAAAACACCATCAAAAGAAGAAACGGATTGGAATGCTCGTGTGTCAATAACATGAGCTAATAATAATTCTGCATCATTTCTCATAGCAACATTCATTGCTTTTTGAAAAGCTAGTTCCGCCTCAGATGAGCCGTCGACAGCAACCATGATTTTACGATAATTTTGTAACATTTTAATCACTCCTTTCAATTTTTGAAAATACATAATTCATTATACTTTAATTGTAGAACAAAATGACAAAAAAGCAAATAAAAAAAGAAGATACAATTACAGAATCTTCTTGGCTAACATCACGGTAAATATAGCTGAAATAGCAAGTAAACTAAAAATATAGAACAAAGAAAAAAAGGTCAAATTAAAGATCCCAACTAAAATACCGATAGCAGCTAAAATCAAATAAAAAATACCAAACTGATGTAAGAACTGAATAGTTTCATCAGGTTCACCGTCGTGTATCAATGGTAAAAAAACGTGTGCCTTTTTTAATAAATAGAGCCCAATAATAACTAATAAAGCTACAGACATAAAAATAAGTATGCGAACCATGCATCAAACCTCCGTCAAATAAAAAACAATTTGCACTTCGCAAATTGTCTAAAAAACTAAAATAAAAATGGTAAAATCCGTCGATGCCGTTATTCGTCCTATAGTATTGAACCCGCAAACAAAGCAGGTGGGTTCCACGACTGACAGCTTCGAACTACCAAATGATAAGGCATGTTACCAGCTTAGGTACCAGAAGGATCCCTAGATATCAATAAAATGTTCGGTCAACACACAAAAAAGACAACGCGTACATCACAGATTTACCATCTTTATAATAGCACAATATAAACCAAACAGCAACGAGGGTGCTTAGATTTGAGAGCGGATCGTTTTTTTATTTCTTATTCTTTTTCCACTCTTGAATGCGTTGATACTGCTGGTGCAATGCTAGTTCATATTTTCCATTATCGACAGGTTCATAGTAATGAGCTTGTTTTATTTTATCAGGAAGGTATTGTTGATCGACCCAAGCATTTTCAAAATTATGAGGATATTGATAGCCAATTCCACGATTCAATTCTTTTGCGCCTGAATAGTGACTGTCTCGCAAATGATCAGGAACATCTCCAGCTTTTCCTTCTCTTATGTCGGCTAAAGCTGCGTCAATTGCGCTGATAGCAGAATTTGATTTTGGAGACAAGCATAAATCGATAACTACGCTGGCAAGTGGAATCCTTGCTTCTGGGAAACCAAGCTTTTCAGCGGCTTGGACAGCTGTTATCGTGCGAGCAGCTGCGGGCGGATTACCTAACCCAATATCTTCGTATGCAATCACCATCAAACGACGACAAATAATCGGTAAATCACCTGCTTCAACTAGTCTAGCTAAATAGTGAAGTGCAGCATCAACATCACTGCCACGAATCGATTTTTGAAATGCGGAAATCACATCATAATGGGCATCGCCGTTTTTATCATGCGTCAATGCTTTACGTTGGACACATTCTTCAATGATCGAAAGAGTAATCTCAACTTTTTTATTTCCATTTTCAGGTGTGGATTTTACAGCTAATTCAAGTCCGTTTAAAGCGCTACGTAAGTCACCATTTGTAGCACGTGATAAATGGAGCAAAGCTTTTTTTTCTAATACAACTGAAAATTCGCCCAAACCTCGCTCTGTATCATTTAATGCTTCTTTAATTGCTTTTTGAATATCAAGTTCGGTCAAGGGCTTGACTTCAAAAATTTGTGTTCGACTTCGAATGGCTGGATTGATTGTAATATATGGATTCTCAGTCGTTGCCCCGATCATAATGATGCGACCACTTTCAAGATGAGGCAATAAAAAATCTTGTTTTGTTTTATCTAAACGATGAACTTCATCTAATAATAAAATCACAGTTCCACTCATTTTTGCTTCTTCGGCGACAATTTGCAGATCTTTTTTTGTATCTGTTGCAGCATTCAGTAAGCGAAAGGCGTAGTTTGTAGAACCCGCAATGGCACTGGCGATGCTGGTCTTACCAGTACCAGGTGGACCGTATAAAATCATAGATGAAAGCATGCGCGCTTCAACCATCCGACGAATGATTTTCCCAGGCCCAACAAGATGTTGTTGCCCAACGACCTCATCTAAATTGCGTGGTCTCATGCGATAAGCTAAAGGTTTTTGCATGGTTGAACCTCCTTATTTTAAAAGCGTAGTGGGCTCGTTAAGCTCTGACAAAGAAATAAGGAAAGCTGAGAATGGCTCTCTAATCTAAAATCAGATGTTCTCTTTTTTTCGAAACGTAGCCCAAGTCACTTAACAAAATTTCATTATCTAGACATTATACCATAAAGAACGTATGTTTGTACAAAGGGTCGTTTTGTCCATTAAAACAAGAAAAAATCAGACTTTATCTTACGAAACGTTTGTTTTTTCAATGGATAATAGCCCTAGATTCGTGTATGATAAGAGATGGTGAAAAATAATGGAAAAAACGATACATTTTTTTAATACAAAATCAACAGAAGAGATTGCTCAATTCTTATTAGGGATGTACTTAGAGCATGAGACAGATGCTGGAATACTTAGCGGATATATCGTTGATACAGAAGCCTATTTAGGTCCTGAAGATGAAGCGGCTCACAGTTTTGGATTAAGAGAGACCCCACGGCTAAAAGCTATGTATGATAAGCTGGGAACGATTTATTTATACACAATGCATACACATTTAATCTTAAATATGGTCACTCAGGAAAAAGGCAAACCTCAAGGAGTCATGATTCGTGCCATTGAACCTGTGGAAGGACTCGAACAAATGGAAGCAAATCGTAATGGACGAAAAGAAATGGAATTGTCAAATGGGCCTGGAAAACTGGTTTCAGCTTTAGGAATCACTAAAGAATTATATGGGCAATCGATTTTCGATAGTTCGTTGCGTATTGTTCCTGAAAAAAGAAAAATACCAAAAAAAATCATTTCACTTCCTCGTATTGGAATCCCTAATAAAGGTATCTGGACGGAGCGACCTTTACGGTATGTTGTTTCAGGAAATCCTTATATCTCAAAACAAAGAAGAAGTGATATTGATCAAAAAGACTTTGGTTGGAAGGAAGAAAATAAATGAAAAAAGTAACGATGTTAACTTATTTAGATCAACAAATTACCAAGAAAATCACAGAATATGATGTAGCTCTTGATTGGAACAGCAAAAACCATATAATTGAGGTTGTTTTTCGTTTGTTTGCTGAAAATACTACTCATGAACAAATTGATGATGCACAGGGAACAGTTTCAGAAGAAGAAATCATTGAATTTGAAGACAGTATTTTGTTTTATAATCCTGACAAATCTTCTTTAGCTGAGGAAGAGTTTCTAGCGGCCATTCCTTATGAGGGCAAAAAAGGAATCAATCAGTCTGTGCTGGATGGTTTTGTCGATTATTTAAATGATGTTTTAACAGAAGGACAAAGTGATTTGTTAGACTTTTTAACGGATGAAGGACAAGTAGTATTTGAGTTGAAATGGTCGGAAGAAGCTTTTAAAGAAGCTGTTCAAAAGTATCAAAAAGCAGATGGTGATACATATATCGCTTATCCAAGCTATTAAAAAGAGGTGATCGTATGAAGTGGACAGAAGTAAAAGTTGAAACAGCTAGTGAAGCAGTTGAAGCAATCTCTAATATTATGATGGAAGCAGGAGCCAGTGGTGTTGCTATTGAAGATTCTTTAGATGTAGAAAATTTCAAAAGTGATCTATATGGAGAATTGCTTGATAAAGAACAATTTACTCATATCAAAGACGGTGCTTTGGTCATGGCTTATTTTCCTGAGACGACTTTTCTACCAGAAATACTCCCTTTTATTAAGGAAAGTATTACTCGTTTACCAGAATTTGGGCTTGCAATCGGTAAAAATGAAGTGACTGTAAGTGAAGTAGCTGAAAGTGATTGGGCGACAGCCTGGAAAAAATATTATCACCCAGTTCGTGTGACTCGCTTTCTAACAATTGTACCAAGTTGGGAAAAATATGAACCGCAAGATACGGTTGAAAAAATAATTACGTTAGATCCAGGAATGGCTTTTGGGACAGGTACGCATCCAACAACTCGCTTAACATTGCAAGCACTGGAAACTGTATTGCGAGGAGGCGAAACGCTTCTTGATGTAGGAACTGGTTCAGGTGTTTTAAGTATTGCAAGTAAACATTTAGGCGCAAAAGAAGTTTATGCGTACGACCTAGATGAAGTAGCTGTTACTGCAGCAAAAGAAAATATGGATATGAACCCAATCGCAAGTGATGTCCATGTTTCAGCCAACGACTTGTTGAAAAATGTAACGATTGAAGCAGATGTGATCGTAGCCAATATTTTAGCGGATATTATTACTTTGATGATCGAAGATGCTTGGCATTTATTGAAAGATGATGGAACATTGATTGTTTCTGGAATCATCCATGAGAAAAAAGAGATGATTGTAGAGAAAATGATAGAAGCAGGTTTTCTTGTAGATCAGATTTTCCAACAAGGAGATTGGTATGCGATTATTTTAAAGAAAATAGAGGAAGAGTAAGATGCAACGTTACTTTCTAACTGAACCTTATGAAGCGAAAGAGCACTATACGATTATGGGAGAAAATTATCACCATATCGTTCGAGTAATGCGAATGGAACCAAAACAACAAGTTTTCTTGGTATTTAGTGATCGGTTAGCAATCATTGCTGAAATCACCGAAGTGACCGAAGAAGCCGTTTATTTAAAAGAAATTAGTAAAGAACAAGCTAAAAAAGAACTACCAGTCAACGTTACGATTGCTTGTGGCTATCCTAAAGGGGATAAACTAGAATGGGTGGTACAAAAAGGAACAGAGCTTGGTAGCCACAAATTTATAGGATTTCCAGCTAAAGCATCTGTTGTGAAATGGGACAAAAAAAAACTAGCTAAAAAAACTGAACGTTTAAAAAAGATTGCGACTGAAGCAGCTGAACAATCTCATCGCCAGTTTGCACCAGATATTGTATTATTAGAGAAAGAACAAGAGCTGCTCGATGTTTTTTCTAGTTATGACAAAGTGTTGATTGCATATGAAGAGTCTGCAAAGGTTGGGGAACGTAGTCGCTTTGCAACAGCACTTTCTGAATTAGTTATTGGAGAATCATTCTTAATTATTTTTGGACCAGAAGGTGGTTTTTCGCCAACTGAAATCGAGAAATTTCAAGAACATGGTGGTATTATTTGTGGTTTAGGACCACGGATTTTACGTGCAGAAACGGCGCCGCTATATGCGTTAAGCGCCATTAGTTATCAATTTGAATTAGTGTAAGGTTTAGGGGGCTATTTATGGAGTTAGAGTTGCAACGACTTTCAATTATGTTAATGGATCCATCGTTTACAGATCAACAGTTCACAGAAGAAATTCTTTTTTTAAAAGAATTTCCCGTTCGTTCAATTTTTGTTTTACCTTATAATGTTGCAAGAGCAAAGCAATTATTAACAGGAACGAAGATTCAAGTAGGCAGTTTCGTTGATTTTCCGCTAGGTCGCGGAACATTAGCAAAAAAGGCATTTGAAACAGGACAGTTGTACAGAGAGGGTGCATCGGATGTTTTTGTGACTATGGCACCAGAAGATTTGAATATATATGGGAATCAGAGTTTTCAGGCTTTAGAGCAGCTATCATTTGGACGAAATGCTCTAGGGTTCTTTATAGATAGCACGGATATAACGGATGAACAAAAGCAGATCGTCACGATGAATCTTGCAGAGCTAAATGTCAGTGCTATTTCTTTAGGGGTAAATTTAACGATGGAACAAGCAATTTATGATATGAGTATTTTCAGAACAAGGAGAAAAAAACGAATGACTTTTCAAGTGAACGTCAAAGCGCCAACCTTACTTGAAATTGAACTTCTTTTTCAAGCTGGGGCGTCTTATATCGGAATCAGTAACGGTCGTGAGATTTTACCGTTGATCTCGAAATGGAATTAAAATTTGAAGAATTGAAAATCCAGAAAAATGTTAGTATAATAAAAGATGTTGGAAGTGCTACTGTTTCAAGTGGTACTTTTCTTTTTTTAAAACGATCGATCATTTACATAAATAAAAAGAGTGCTGAACCGTTAGTTAAAGGAGCATAACTAATGTGTTAGAACAACACGTAGTTTTTAACTGATGCAGATAAAGGAGTGTGAGAACCATGCCAAAAGAGGAAATCATGACAGGACCAGGTGTTATTAAGCTCGTGTCAAAATATATGGAACCTCAACATGTTGCTTTTGTTCAAAAAGCATGTGATTATGCTGAAAAAGCGCATGAAGGCCAAGTCAGACAGTCAGGTGAACCTTATTTTATCCATCCAATCCAAGTGGCTGGTATTTTAGCAGAATTAAGGATGGATCCACATACAGTTGCAACAGGTTTTCTACATGATGTAGTAGAAGACACAGATGTAACATTAGAAGATTTAGCGAATGAATTTGGTGCAGACGTTGCGATGCTGGTAGACGGTGTAACCAAACTTGGAAAAATTAAGTATAAATCCCATGAGGAACAATTAGCTGAAAATCATCGAAAAATGCTATTGGCAATGGCGCAAGATTTACGTGTGATTATGGTGAAGTTAGCTGACCGTTTACACAATATGCGTACATTAAAGCATTTACGAGAAGATAAACAGCGCCGAATTGCTCAAGAAACCATCGAAATATATGCGCCTCTTGCTCATCGCTTAGGGATCAGTCGTATAAAATGGGAGTTGGAAGATACCGCACTGCGCTACATCAATCCAAACCAATATTATCGAATTGTTAATTTGATGCAAAGTAAAAGAGATGAGCGCGAAGCGTATGTGGAGGAAGCAGTAGAGGATATTCGTTTAGCGACAGAAGATTTAGATATCTATGCTGAAATCTATGGTCGTCCAAAACATATTTACTCGATTTATCGCAAAATGAAAGATCAGAAAAAACAATTCAACGAAATTTATGATTTACTAGCGATTCGCGTTATCGTTGATTCAATCAAAGATTGTTATGCTGTACTAGGTGCGATTCATACGAAATGGACACCGATGCCTGGGCGTTTTAAAGATTATATCGCGATGCCTAAGGCGAATATGTATCAATCCATCCATACGACTGTTATCGGACCAAAAGGCAATCCAGTAGAAGTTCAAATCAGAACCCATGAAATGCATCAGATTGCTGAATTCGGGGTTGCTGCTCATTGGGCCTACAAAGAAGGTAAGACTGAAAAGGTTGATGAAGATACTGACACAAAACAATTAAGTTGGTTCCGTGAAATTCTTGAATTGCAAGATGAAAGCTATGACGCTTCTGAATTTATGGAAAGTGTAAAAGGCGATATTTTCAGCGACAAAGTTTACGTATTCACACCAACTGGTGAAGTAACGGAATTGCCTAAAGGTTCTGGACCGCTAGACTTTGCGTATAGTGTGCATACTGAAATCGGCAATAAAACAACCGGTGCGAAAGTCAATGGTAAAATGGTTCAGTTGGATTATACATTAAAAAATGGGGATATCATTGAAGTGTTGACGTCTCCGAATTCCTTCGGTCCAAGTCGAGATTGGTTGAAAATGGTTGCGACTAGTAAAGCACGAAATAAGATCAAACGATTCTTTAAAATCCAAGATCGTGAAGTGAATATTATCAAAGGGCATGATGCCATCAGCAAATATTTAATGGAACATGGATTTACACCCAAAGAATTTTTAAGTAAAGCGAAAATGGCAGAAGCGTTGGATCGTTTCAATTTCCAAACAGAAGATGATTTGTATGCAGCCGTAGGGTATGGTGAAGTCAGTGCTCAAGTAGTCTTTAATCGTTTGACTGAGAAGGAACGGAAAGAGCAAGAAGTAGAACGCCAAAAACAAGAAGCAGAGGAATTGATGACACAACCAGTCAAAAAAGAATCTGATAAAATGAAAGTTCGTCACGAAGGCGGAATTGTGATTCAAGGAGTTGAAAACCTACTTGTTCGAATCAGTCGTTGCTGTAACCCCGTACCAGGTGATGAAATCGTCGGTTACATCACAAAAGGGCGCGGCGTTTCAATTCATAGGGCAGATTGTCCTAACGTACAGCATCAAGAAGAACTTGCGCAACGTTTGATTGAAGTTGAATGGGAAGATACGAATAATTCAAATAAAGAATATGATGCAGATTTAGAGATTTATGGCTACAATCGCAGTGGGTTATTAAATGATGTTCTTCAAGTCATTAGCTCAATGACAAAAAACTTAGTCAGTGTGGAAGCCAAGCCAACGAAAAATAAAATGGCAATGATCCATGTGACAGTGAAAATCCAAAATCTAGCACATCTAAAAACGATTGTCGATAAAATCAAAAACATACCGGACGTTTACAATGTACGACGGACCAATGGCTAGGAGGAACAATCTATGAGGGCAGTCATCCAGCGAGTTACGCAAGCTGAAGTTACCATTGATCAAAAAAGTGTTGGAAAAATAGAGCAAGGATTCATGGTTTTACTCGGCATCCATGAAACTGATAATGTCGAGGATGTGGCGTATTTAGTTCGTAAAATCAGTAAGCTTCGTGTATTTGAGGATACAGCTGGTAAGATGAATCTAAGCATTCAAGAGATCCAAGGTAGTATTTTAAGTGTTTCTCAATTTACGTTGTACGCAGATACTAAAAAGGGCAACCGTCCTAGTTTTATAGAAGCTGCCAGACCAGAGGCTGCAATTCCTTTGTATGAGCTATTCAATAAACAACTGAAGGCACTAAATATTCCAGTAGAAACAGGAGAATTTGGCGCTGATATGGCGGTGTCATTGATCAATGATGGCCCAGTAACAATTATTATAGACACAAAAGATAAATAAGAAAGCATCATTCCTGCAATGAGACTAGTAGGGATGATGTTTTTCAATAAGTTACAGAAAAAAGTCATGCACGGAGTAAATGCTTGGTATAATAAAATAGAAAAAGATTGTTGAGGTGTAAGATGAAAAAATATAAAGAAGCGTTATTACCAAAGCTAGAAAAATTACCTGTTCCAGAATTACAAGAAACTCTGGCGGCTTTAAGTGAGTGGTTGAGACCCTTGGTTACATTAGAAGAATTAAAAGATTTTCAAAAAAGAGCCGTAGCATTCAGTGTTTCTGATGGTGTACTATTGCAAAAAGACCTAGAGAAACAGGCAGAAAACACGAACGGCAGCTGGCTAGCACCTCTTTGGGAAGAAAGTTATTTAGAGAGCCGAGGTTATTTACAAAGTGAGTCAAATTTTGCCATGGTTATTGATGACAGCTATTACGATCGAATCAAATCGAAAGAGGCACGAGCGGCACAACTTATTTATCAAATGACCAATTGTTATCTTCGTTTCGTCGATGGAACCTACCCAATCGAATATAGCAAACAGAATCAACATGTCGATATGTCATTTTACTTAAATTTTTTTAAAAGTTGCAGAATACCAGGAAAAGAGCGAGATTCTTTTCATAGAGGCGAAATGAAACCTGCTGAGAATTATGTCGTCATTTTTGTAAACGGTACCTATTTCCGTTTAGAAGTAACTAACCATCTAGGAGAAATTAACTCTTTAGAACAAATAGCTGAAAATTTGAACTTTATTTTATCTTGTAGAATTTTACCAAAACAAGGGGAGCATTTAATTCCTTATTTAACAGGAGTTGAAAGAGCGCAGTCAAATTTGATTTATCAACAGCTCAAAAAAGAAGAATTGAATCGTCTAAACTTACAGCAAATCGAAGATGCATTATTTGTACTGAGTTTTTCCGATGGCAAAGACGAATCAAAAGAAGAGCGAATCAACGAAGTATTATTGAATACAAATCACCAATTTTTAAGCAAAACAATGCAAGCAATTATTACGAGAAACGGTTATATCGGTTTTAACATGGAACATACAGCAATCGACGGCGTACCAACACTAAATTTACTGACCAAGATTTTTGAATCATTCGATAATGTAGAACATGCGCCAACAAAAAAATCTTCTTCTGAGTTGGTTCAAACATTTGAATGGGCCTTAACAAACCAAATGATCAGTACTTTAGAAGAAGCCCGAACACATGTCGAAATGGAAAATAACTCTTATGTTCTTATGCATCATGTTCTCTCAGAAATTGGTAAAGAACGGATGAAAAAAGCAAAGGTAAGTCCAGATGCGTTCTTTCATATTGCTTTAGCGATGGCACAGCAAAAAGTGTTTGGCAAGCTAAAATCTGTTTATGAACCAGTTGCTATGCGTATGTATTTTGAAGGTCGGACAGAATCTGCTCGTTCGATTAGTCAAGAGAAAAAATTAATTGCCGAAGCATTTTACAATTCAACAGAATCAGGATCTAAGGAAAAATTAGTCGAATTATTCTTTGCAGCAGCAACAGCCCATTCTGATCGAATTGCGCAATGTCAAAAAGGAAAAGGAGTTGAACGCCATTTATTTGGTCTTCAAAAGATGGCACTTAACCCAGAGGAAGGTCGAAGTTTTTTCTCAGCAGAAGCGCTTAAAATACTAGGGGATGACTTTATATCAACTACTGGTATTCCGTATGATATAGTAGAGTCCTTTAGCTTTGGACCAGTTAATAAAAAGGGATTTGGTCTTTATTATGGCATTTTAGATAAGGAAATCATTCTGACTTTGTCTGCAAAAAAAGGGTATCAAAACGAAGCAAGGCAACTGATTGAAGGGATTTCCACAGCACTGACTGCTTTGACAGAACTTTTAGGAATTTAGTAAAAACATACTGAAAATAATGAGTAGAGCCATTTTACTCATCATTTCCAGTATGTTTATTTTTTTTGAAGGTTAAACTCTAAAATTCTGGTAAAAATAGTCCATTAGTTAGCAATTATTTAAATAATTTGTCGATTCGGTGATAATCTTCATCAGTCAAATGAACATCCAATGCTTTGACGTTGTTGATGACTTGTTCTACCTTTTTTGCTCCTGGGATAACAACATCAACGAAAGGATTTTTGATGTACCATGCGAGCACGATTTCTGCGACACTGGCGTTGTACTCTGCTGCAATCTGTTTAAGTTGGTTGACTTTATCGAGAATTACATTGAAGCGTTCACCCTGGAAATCTGGTTTTTTACTGCGTAAATCTTCAGGTGGAAAGGTGATGTTACGTTCATATTTTCCTGTTAATAAACCAGATGCTAATGGGAAATAGGGAATAAAAGAAATCTGATTTTCTTTTAAATAAGGCAGTAATTCTTGTTCTGCTTCACGATGAATCAAACTATATTCATCTTCCACAATATCCACATAACCATCTTGATTTGCCTCTTTAATCTGATCTAGATTGAAATTAGAAACACCAATCGCTCGAATTTTTCCTGTTTCTTTTATCTTTTGCAAAGCAGCTACTGCTTCATTTTTAGGGGTTGTTTCGTCTGGGAAATGAATGTAAAAAATATCGATATACTCTGTCTGTAGCCGTTGTAATGCTTCGTCAACAGAACGTGCTAAAAATTCTGGTGTATTATTAAAGGCACCATCTTTAGCCGGATCATGAGCGGCTTTTGTGGCGATAATTACTTTACTGCGGTCAAATTCTTTTAATACCTCGCCAATCAATTCTTCTGAACGACCCATTCCATAGGCGAAAGCGGTATCTAGTAAAGTAATACCATTTGTTAAAGCGGTATGGACAATTTCTTTCCCAGTATTATCATTCAAATTTGGAAACAAATTGTGACCACCAACAGCATTTGTACCTAAACCTAGAGGAGTTGAGTAGACCTCTGTTCTTCCAATTTGTACGTTTTGTGTCATTCTGATTCCTCCTAACTTATTTCTTTTAGTGTAGTTTATAGAAGTGAATCAGTGAAGTGTTTTGTTTTAAAAGATAGTGGAAAAGCAAAATAAACATTCTTTATTTGATATTGCATGTGAAATTAGTCGAATCCCTATTGACTTTATGAGGAAATTTTAGTAGTTTATATATAATATCAAAAATCAATGAAAGAACGAGTACATTTCAATCTAATCGTATAAGAGAAAGTTGTCGTGGCTGAAAGCAACTTCATTAGAGAAATCGAAAGACATTCTGGAGATGAACGGATAAAAGCCGTTCCGTTACGAGCGTTAATCGTTAAAGGAAAGAGCAATCTTTCAAACTTAGGTGGTACCGCGTATGTCTATTCATTCGCCCTTGTATTTAATACAAGGGCGATTTTTGTTGTGAATCACTATGATTGGCTGCGCCAGAATAGATGATGAACAATACTTGGCGAACGAAGTGAGAGAAGTTACTATACTAGTGAATCACCAAAAGCCCAATCCCAAAAAAGCAAAGAAAAAAATTGTGAGTTGCTATTTAGGTCTGTAAGCATAGCGGTTGGCTGCGCCAGAATAGATGATGAACAATACTTGGCGAACGAAGTGAGAGAAGTTACCATACTAGTGAATCACCAAATCGCGCTAATAAAGGAAAAAAGAATCGACGATAAAATAAGTGAAAAGAGTATAAAAATAAAACCTCACTTATACCTAGGACGAAAAATCGTTGTCCCAATAAACAATAACTAGGAGATGAAACAAATGAGTTATCAAAAACCAAAAGGAACCAATGACTTATTACCAGGAACTTCAGAAAAGTGGCAGTTTGTTGAAGAAACTGCTCGTTTGATTTTTCGTGATTACCAATATGAAGAAATCCGTACGCCGATTTTTGAACATTATGAAGTAATTTCTCGTAGTGTAGGAGATACAACAGATATCGTGTCAAAAGAGATGTACGATTTTTACGATAAAGGAGATCGTCATGTAACATTACGTCCAGAAGGAACTGCACCAATCGTTCGTTCATTTGTTGAAAACAAACTGTTTGGACCTGAATTTACGAAACCGTATAAAACGTATTATATGGGACCAATGTTTCGTTATGAGCGTCCGCAAGCAGGTCGTTTAAGACAATTTCACCAAATCGGAGCAGAAGCTTTCGGTAGCGAAAATCCCGCAGTGGATGTCGAAAGTATGGCAATGGCTTTAGACTTTTTCAAACAATTAGGCATTAATCAAATTCGATTAGTGATCAACTCTTTAGGCGATAAAGCTACAAGAGCGGCATATCGTCAAGCTTTGATCGATTATTTAGAACCAAAATCCGCTGAATTGAGTGAGGATTCAAAACGTCGTTTGCACGAGAATCCATTACGTGTATTAGATAGTAAAGATAAAAAAGATCAAGTGATCGTAGCAGATGCGCCATCAATTTTAGATTATCTAAGCGAGTCATCAAAAGAACATTTTGAAACAGTTCAAACAATGTTAAACGAATTGAACATTCCGTTTGTAGTGGACAGTAATATGGTTCGTGGATTGGATTATTATACAAATACCATTTTTGAAGTGATGAGTGAAGCACCAGGTATGGGCGCACAAGCAACGATTTGTGCTGGCGGACGTTATGATGGGTTAGTTGAAGAATTAGGCGGACCAGCAACACCTGGTTTTGGTTTTGCGATGGGGATCGAGCGTGTCTTGATTACTATGGAAGCCGAAGGTGTTGTGGTGCCAGTAATCAACGACATTGACGCTTACGTGGTCGGAATTGGTGAGCAGACAAATATTGAGGCATTAAAACTTGTTCAAGCAATCCGTGATTTTGGTTTCTCAGCAGATCGTGATTTTATGAACCGCAAAGCAAAAGCCCAATTTAAAACTGCCGCTAAAGTAAACGCCAAACTTGCCTTGACTTTAGGGGAAACAGAATTAGCCGAGGGAATCGTTAACGTAAAATCAATGGCTAACCGTAATGAAAAATCATTCCCACTATCAGATATTTATGAAAGATTTGATGAAGTCTATGATGAAATGATGACCGTGATGTTTGATGAATAAAGAGTAAAAATGAAAAGGAGCAAAGACCAATGACAAAAAGAACAGTATACTGTGGAGAAGTCTCAGCAGATTTAGTAGGACAAGTGATTACATTAAAAGGATGGGTACAAAAACGTCGTGACTTAGGCGGAGTTATTTTTATTGACCTACGTGACCGTGAAGGAATTGCACAAGTGGTGTTCAATCCAGCCCATTCAAAAGAAGCTTGGGAAATTGCAGATAAATGTCGTAGCGAATATGTAATTGAAATTACTGGAGAGCTGACGTATCGTGATAAAGAAGCAATCAATCCTAAAATGAAAACCGGTGAATTTGAAGTGATGGCAACAGATATCACGATTTTAAATACAGCAAAAACACCACCATTTTTGATTGAAGATGAAAACAATGTCGGTGATGAAATCCGTATGAAATACCGTTATTTAGACTTACGCCGTCCACAAATGACTGCAAACTTAAAATTACGTCATGAAGTAACCAAATCAATCCGTCATTATTTAGACGATACTGATTTTATCGATATCGAAACACCTTATTTTGGTAAATCGACACCAGAAGGCGCGCGCGACTATTTAGTGCCATCACGTGTACATGCAGGGCATTTTTATGCATTACCACAATCACCACAAATCTTTAAACAATTATTGATGAATGCTGGTTTCGATCGTTATTACCAAATCGTTCGTTGTTTCCGTGATGAAGATTTACGTGGTGACCGTCAACCAGAATTTACACAAGTCGATTTGGAGACAACTTTTTTATCACCAGAAGAAATCCAAACAATGACTGAAGAGATGCTAGCGAAAGTGATGCGTGAAACAAAAGGGATCGAAGTGACATTACCATTCCCACGTATTAGCTACGACGAAGCGATGGCACGTTATGGTAGTGACAAACCTGATACTCGTTTTGATATGGAATTGATCGATATCGCAGATGTAGTAAAAGATGTTGATTTTAAAGTCTTCCAAATGGCGCTAGAAAATGGTGGGCAAGTAAAGGCGTTGAATGCTAAAGGTGCTGCTGATAACTATTCAAGAAAAGATATGGATAACTTAGGTACCTATGTAAGTCAATTTGGTGCCAAAGGACTTGCATGGTTAAAAGTAGAAGAAGACGGTCTAAAAGGGCCAATCGCGAAATTCTTAACAGAGGTTTCTGATGACTTGATCAAAGCGACAAATGCAGAAGTTGGCGATATTTTGATGTTTGGTGCTGATAAACCGGAAATAGTTGCAGCATCATTAGGTGCCGTACGTTCGCGTTTAGGGAAAGAATTAGGATTGATCGATGATACTAAATTCAATTTCTTGTGGGTCGTTGATTGGCCATTGTTTGAATACGATGAAGAAGCTGGTCGCTACGTATCTGCACACCATCCATTCACCCAACCGAAAGAATCAGATATTGAACTACTTTCGACAGATCCAGCAAACGTTTATGCCGAAGCTTACGATATTGTCTTGAATGGTTACGAACTAGGTGGCGGTTCATCACGTATCCATAAACGTGAGTTGCAAGAAAAAATGTTTGAAACGCTAGGCTTTACAAAAGAATCAGCACAAGAACAATTTGGTTTCTTGCTAGATGCCTTAGATTATGGTTTCCCTCCACATGGCGGGATTGCTTTAGGATTAGACCGTTTAGTGATGTTATTAGCTGGCGAAAATAATATTCGTGAAGTAATTGCCTTCCCTAAAAATGGGAAAGCAGCTGACCCAATGACAAGTGCACCAAGTGTCGTTTCACCATTACAATTATTTGAATTAAATATCGATGTCACGGCTGTCGATGAATAGAATTTGCTGAAAAACGGTTGGGAGAAATTCCCAATCGTTTTTTTACGGTCAAAACAAGATCGTCGCGTCAATTGAATGGGCCAATTAAACTTTAGACAGATGAATTACGTTGTTTATAATTCGTTTACATTTATCCTTTATACTGGTTTTAACCTATTATTAAAGGAGGGATTACGAGAATGAAAAAGCAATTTTTATTGAAGACGCTACTATTGTTTTCGTCATTGCTACTTTTTTCAGCCTGTCAAACGAATAAAAGTGAGAAGACACAACCAACGGAGGAGAGTACGGAGATGGGAATTAAAAAAGATGAACGTAGTCAATCTACTAAAGAAGAGTTAGAGCATACAACGGAAACAACAGAAGCTACACGCAAAGAGTTTGCTAACGGAAGCTTGATCCAAGCCGTAAATGAAAAAAATGCTGAAAAAGTTCAAGAAATACTGAAAGATAAAGACTATCCGATCAATGAAAAAAATGAACGAGGAGAAACATCGCTTCTGATTGCAACGCATCAAAATTTCATTGAGATCGCCAAAATCCTGATTGACGCGGGAGCGGATATTAATGTACAAGATTTAATTTCTGATAGTCCTTATCTTTATGCTGGAGCGCAAGGGAAAACTGAAATTTTAAGCTACATGCTGGAAAAGCAAACACCTGATCAACAAAAAGTAAACCGCTTCGGTGGAAATGCATTGATTCCAGCAGCAGAAAAAGGACATCTTGAGAATGTGAAATTACTATTAAAAGATGGACGTGTAGAGATTGACCATCAAAATAATTATGGCTATACTGCCCTTATCGAAGCGGTAGCTTTGACAGATGGATCTCTTGTATATCAGCAAATCGTTACTGTTTTATTGGAAGCGGGAGCAGATAAAAATTTAAGAGATAATACTGGACGGACAGCTGAAGATTACGCTAAAAATTTAGGTTATACTGAAATATTGAAAAGCCTAAATGCCAATTAAGATTGAATTTTTCAAAAGCTTGATTCGTGTAACGAATAAGTATTTTCTTCTATTTAGAAGATTGTCCTTTTTTTCTTATCCTAAAGCACGTATAATAAGAACCAAATGAATCAAGTAAAGTGAGGCTACCTCTACATGAAAAAATTTTTTGAAAGTTTACCTGTCCATGATTATACGACAAAACTTTCAGTGTCGATCGTTTATGCGATTTTGGCATCTGTTGCGATGAACTTCTTTTATCAACCAGGAAATATCTATTCCAGTGGGATTACAGGACTAGCTCAAATTCTTACAACCTTATCAACGAATATCGTAGGGTTTAAAGTACCTGTATCGATTACGTTATATGCTTTAAATATCCCGCTGTTCTTTGTGGCTTGGCTAAAAATTGGTAAAAAATTCACCGTTTTTACCTTTTTAACGGTCACATTGACCTCAATTTTTATGCAGATTGTACCGCAAACAAGTTTATCTAATGATCCCATTATTTGTGCGATATTTGGTGGAGCAGTGATGGGATCTGGGATTGGGTTTGCTTTGAAAAATGGTCTTTCATCAGGTGGATTGGATATTTTTAGCATCACGATCCGTAAGAAAACAGGACGTTCAGTAGGATCGATATCCATGTATTTCAATGGATTAATTATTTTCGTAGCAGGATATTTGTTTGGTTGGCAGTATATGTTTTATAGTGCGTTGTCAATTTTTGTCAGTGGTAAAGTAACAGACGCCGTGTATACGAAGCAAAAGAAAATGCAGGTTATGATCATCACAAAAAATCCAGATGATGTAATCGATGGTATTCAACAGAAAATGAGACGAGGCATTACGATTATCCATGAAGCAGAAGGGGCATATCGCCATGACAAACAAACGCTACTACTGACAGTCGTGACTCGTTTTGAATTACCTGCGTTAGAAGCTGCCATGAAAGAATCTGATCCATCTGCGTTTGTCAGCATTTCTGATAATGTAAAAATTCTCGGTCGCTTTTATGAAGAAGACCTGTAAGGTATGATATCATCTTAAAAAATCCAGAGTAGGGTCTGGATTTTTTTATTTGTACTAAAATTAGAAATGAGAGCGTGGGTCGTGTTTGTGATTGCAGGCTAAAGTATAGGATCAACTATTATGAATAGAGTGGTTAATTAAAAAAATAATCTCTTTTTCTTGAAAAGAAGAATGAAAACTGTTAAACTATGTATGTAAGATTGAGGGACGCTTTTATGACTGTTAAAGAATTTAACAATGAAAAAGAAGAACGTCAATCCTATTTTTTTAAAGTTCATAGGTCGTTTTAAGTCTTACTTGGACGTTTTTGGACCAACGAAGGAGCGCATCATGCTAGATGAATTGAAAATGATTGAAGCAGTTGCTCCAGATTTGCTCGATGTAATGCAGGAAAGGTTTCATATTCTTCGTAATATATACTGGATGCAGCCTATTGGACGTAGAAGCCTATCTGATAGTATGGGAATAACAGAAAGAGTCTTAAGAACTGAGACAGACTTCCTGAAAAATCTTCAACTAATAGAAACTTCTAAAAGCGGAATGACATTAACTGAAAAAGGCTTAGGTGTTTATCAAGGTTTAGAGTCGATGATGAATCAATTACTTGGCATGCATCAAGTCGAAAAAGAAATCAGTCAATACTTTGGAATCAAACGTTGTATCGTTGTAGCTGGTAATAGTGACAATCAAGATAAAGTTCTTTATGAGTTCGGAGATATTTTGACCGATTCGTTGGATTTGCTTTTACCTGAAGGACGTAATATTATTGCAGTGATGGGCGGAACAACAATGGCAATGACTGCAGAGCACATGGGAACATTAGAAACAGAAAAGAGACATAATCTGTTTGTTCCAGCTAGAGGCGGAATCGGTGAAGCAATGACGGTTCAAGCTAATTCGGTAAGTGCTGTAATGGCAAGTAAAACCGGTGGTCATCATAGAGCATTATATGTTCCGGAACAGTTGAGTCTTGAAACGTATAATTCACTACTGCAAGAACCTTCGATCCAAGAGGTGTTGACACTGATTGAACAGAGCAATTGTGTTGTTCACAGTATTGGACGCGCGTTGCATATGGCAGCACGTCGTAAAATGTCAGATGACGAAATGGTCATGTTAAAGCAAAATAATGCTGTAGCAGAATCTTTTGGCTATTTCTTTGATGAAGAGGGCGAAGTTGTTTATAAGATTCCTCGAATCGGACTTCAGTTAAAAGATGTCCAGAAAATTTCGAATGTCGTTGCAATTGCAGGCGGTAAGTCGAAAGCTAAAGCAATCCGCGCTTATATGAAAAATGCACCAAAACAAACGTGGCTCATCACAGATGAAGCTGCCGCAAATGAGATTTTAAAAGGGGTAACCCTTTAAAATAAAAAAATTTTTGATTTTCATAAGGAGGAAATCTTTAATGACAGTTAAAGTAGGTATTAATGGATTTGGACGTATCGGACGCTTAGCATTCCGTCGTATCCAAGATGTAGCAGGAATCGAAGTAGTAGCAATCAATGATTTAACAGACGCTAAAATGTTGGCTCACTTGTTAAAATATGACACAACTCAAGGACGTTTCAACGGAACTGTTGAAGTTCATGATGGATCTTTCAACGTAAACGGTAAAGAAGTTAAAGTTCTTGCTAACCGCAACCCAGAAGAATTACCATGGGGCGACTTAGGCGTAGATATCGTTCTTGAATGTACTGGATTCTTCACTTCAAAAGAAAAAGCTGAGTTACACTTAAAAGCTGGTGCTAAACGTGTTGTTATCTCTGCTCCAGGCGGAAATGATGTACCAACAATCGTTTATAACACGAACCACGATATCTTAACAGGTAAAGAAACAGTTATCTCAGGTGCTTCATGTACGACTAACTGTTTAGCTCCTATGGCTAAAGCTTTACAAGATAACTTTGGTGTGGTTGAAGGTCTTATGACGACAATCCACGCTTACACAGGTGACCAAATGACTCTTGATGGACCTCACCCAGGTGGAGACTTCCGTCGTGCACGCGCTGCAGACAGAAAACATCGTACCTAACACTACTGGTGCTGCTAAAGCAATCGGTCTAGTTATACCTGAATTAAATGGTAAATTAGATGGAGCTGCTCAACGTGTTCCTGTAGCAACTGGTTCATTAACTGAATTAGTAACAGTTCTTGACAAAAAAGTAACAGTTGAAGAAGTAAATGAAGTGATGGCTAAAGCTGCTAACGAATCTTACGGATATAACACAGACGAAATCGTTTCTTCTGATATCGTAGGGATGACTTTCGGTTCATTATTCGATGCTACTCAAACAAAAGTAATGACTGTTGGCGATCAACAATTAGTGAAAACTGTTGCTTGGTATGACAACGAAATGTCTTATACTGCACAATTAGTTCGTACTTTAGAGTACTTCGCTAACTTATAAGATTCATTCTTATCATTAGTGAAATTTGAACAACTGTGAAATAATAAGCGGGGAAGCAACGCGCTTCCCCGCTTTTTTTATAAGTTTAAGATAATCATTCTTTTAAAAAATTAAAAATAGATAGGAGTAACGTTTAATGGCTAAAAAGACTATCAAAGATGTAGACTTAAAAGACAAAAAAGTTCTTGTACGTGTCGACTTTAACGTACCTTTGAAAGATGGCGTGATCACGAACGACAACCGTATCGTAGCGGCACTTCCAACAATCAAATACGTAATAGACAATGGTGGAAAAGCAATCTTATTCTCTCACTTAGGTCGTGTTAAAACAGAAGAAGATAAAGCCGGCAAATCATTAAAACCAGTTGCAGAGCGTTTAGGCGAATTATTGGGTAAACCAGTAACGTTCGTTCCAGAAACTCGTGGTACTGAATTAGAAACTGCTGTTAACAACATGAAAGACGGCGATGTTTTAGTATTTGAAAACACTCGTTTTGAAGATATCGACGGTAAAAAAGAAAGCGGAAATGACGCTGAATTAGGTAAATACTGGGCTTCTTTAGGCGATGTATTTGTTAATGATGCATTTGGTACGGCTCACCGTGCACACGCTTCTAATGTAGGAATTGCGTCAACTGGTATCCCAACAGTTGCTGGATTCTTAATGGAAAAAGAAATTAAATTCGTTGGTGAAGCAGTAACTGCACCAAAACGCCCATTTGTTGCTATCTTAGGTGGCGCCAAAGTTTCTGACAAAATCGGTGTTATCGAAAACTTGATCTCTAAAGCAGATAAAATCCTTATCGGTGGCGGAATGACCTATACATTCTACAAAGCGAAAGGAATCGAAATCGGTAATTCTCTTGTTGAAGAAGATAAGGTTGCTTTAGCAAAAGAGTTGATTGAAAAAGCTGGTGACAAACTAGTATTACCAATCGATTCAGTATGTGCTAATGAATTCAGCAATGATGTTGAAACAGTTATCACTGATGGTGAAGCTGTCCCAGAAGGCTACATGGGCTTAGACATTGGACCTAAATCAATTGAATTGTTCACTAAAGAATTAGAAGGTGCAAAAACAGTTGTTTGGAACGGGCCAATGGGCGTATTCGAAATGAGCAACTTTGCTAAAGGTACGATCGGTGTATGTGAAGCAATTGCTAACTTAGAAGATGCAACAACAATTATCGGTGGAGGAGACTCTGCTGCAGCTTGCAATCCAATTAGGCTTTGCTGATAAATTTACTCACATCTCAACTGGTGGGGGCGCAAGCTTAGAATTATTAGAAGGTAAAGAATTACCGGGATTAGCGGCAATCAACGAGAAGTAAAAAAGTTGAACAAGCCTATTTTGATCTCAAGTATTACTGGAGAAAAATTTTAGCGATGCTTTTTATCGTGAATTTTATTCAGTAATACCGAAGAGAGATGGCTTGTGAAACTGGATTGGTTTGATCAATCTATACCACAAAAAAGAAAAGGATGTGCTTTTCCATGCGTAAACCAATTATTGCTGGTAACTGGAAAATGAACAAAACGGCTTCAGAAGCAAAAGATTTTGCAGAAGCTGTAAAAACAAAAATCCCTGCAAATAGTTCAGTAGATTCTGTTATCGGTTCTCCTGCTTTATTCTTACAAGAATTAGTAGAAGCAGCCAAAGGGACTGAATTAAAAATCTCTGCACAAAACTGCTACTGGGAAAATTCAGGTGCATTCACTGGTGAAACGTCTCCAGCAGCACTTGCTGATCTAGGTGTTGACTATGTAATCATCGGTCACTCTGAACGTCGTGAGTACTTCCACGAAACAGACGAAGACATCAACAAGAAAGCGAAAGCAATCTTTGCAAACAACATGACACCAATCTTCTGTTGTGGTGAATCTTTAGAAACATACGAAGCAGGCAAAACTGCTGAATGGATCGAAGGCCAAATCACAAAAGGGTTAGTTGGTTTATCAAACGAGCAAGTATCTTCAATGGTTATTGCTTATGAACCAATCTGGGCCATCGGAACTGGTAAATCTGCTGATGCGAATATCGCTGATGAAATTTGTGGCGTTGTTCGTGCAACAGTTGAAAAATTATATGGCAAAGAAGTATCAGAAGCTGTACGTATCCAATATGGCGGTTCTGTAAAACCTGAAAACATTGCTGAATATATGGCAAAAGAAAACGTTGATGGTGCTTTAGTTGGCGGAGCGAGTCTTGAAGCTGACTCTTTCTTAGCTTTACTTGATGCTGTTAAATAATCACGTCTTATAACAATATACGCAATTAATCAAAGATTCATTGAATATTCTATGAATTATGCAAAAAATGTTTGCATAGCGCACGGTTATTCACTACAATCATAATTAAGGGAATCGAATCCCCTTAGTATAAAACAAACTCAAAGGAGAGACAAAACATGTCAATTATTACTGATGTTTATGCACGCGAAGTCTTAGACTCACGCGGTAACCCAACAATCGAAGTAGAAGTATACACTGAAAGCGGTGCTTTTGGTCGTGGAATGGTTCCATCTGGTGCTTCAACTGGTGAATACGAAGCGGTTGAATTACGTGATGGCGACAAAGCTCGTTACTTAGGTAAAGGGGTTGTTAAAGCAGTTGACAACGTAAATAACATCATCGCTGAAGCAATTATTGGCTACGATGTACGTGACCAAATGGCTATTGATAAAGCAATGATCGATTTAGATGGAACTCCTAACAAAGGTAAATTAGGCGCAAACGCTATTCTTGGTGTTTCAATCGCTGTAGCTCGTGCTGCTGATTACCTAGAAGTACCTTTATACCACTACTTAGGCGGATTCAATACTAAAGTATTGCCAACTCCAATGATGAACATCATCAATGGTGGATCTCATGCTGATAACAGTATCGACTTCCAAGAATTCATGATCATGCCTGTAGGTGCTCCTACATTCAAAGAAGCTTTACGCTACGGTGCTGAAGTATTCCACGCATTAGCTGGAATCTTAAAAGCGCGCGGTTTAGCTACTTCTGTAGGTGACGAAGGTGGATTTGCTCCTAACCTTGGTTCAAACGAAGAAGGTTTTGAAGTGATCATCGAAGCAATCGAAAAAGCTGGCTATGTACCTGGTAAAGATATCGTTCTTGCGATGGATGCTGCTTCTTCTGAATTCTACGATAAAGAAAAAGGTGTTTACGTTTTAGCTGATTCAGGCGAAGGCGAAAAAACAACTGAAGAAATGATCGCATTCTACGAAGAATTATGTGCGAAATACCCAATCATCTCAATCGAAGATGGATTAGATGAAAATGACTGGGATGGTTTCAAAAAATTAACTGTTGCTTTAGGCGATAAAGTTCAATTAGTTGGTGACGATTTATTCGTTACAAACACAACTAAATTAGCTGAAGGAATTGAAAAAGGCATCGCGAACTCAATCCTTATCAAAGTGAACCAAATCGGTACTTTAACTGAAACATTCGAAGCAATCGAAATGGCGAAAGAAGCTGGCTACACTGCAGTTGTATCTCACCGTTCAGGTGAAACAGAAGATTCAACAATCTCTGATATCGCTGTTGCAACAAACGCTGGTCAAATCAAAACTGGTTCATTAAGCCGTACAGACCGTATTGCGAAATACAACCAATTATTAAGAATTGAAGACCAATTAGGCGAAGTTGCTGAATACAAAGGGTTGAAATCTTTCTACAACTTAAAAAACAAATAATTTTAGTTGATTATAAAGCAAAAAGGGACAACTGATTCATGAATCTTTTCTCCTTATACTCATACGTAAAAGCTCCTCTTGCGAAAGTAAGAGGAGCTTTTTTATTAACTATCAAGCTTCATGAAGTATCCTTCTATTATCAAAAATAAAAAATCGGTGCTATACTAAAAAGAAAATAGAGGAGGGTGTATCATGAATCAATCTGATCTACAAGCTATCATGAAAAAACAACAAAATTTTTTTAACACAAATCAAACAAAATCGGTTTCTTTCAGAAAAGAAAAGCTGGAACAACTTCTGACGAACGTAAAAAAACATGAAGAAGATTTTTACTGGGCTTTTGAAAAAGATCTTAAAAAGCCTAAAGCTGAAGTATATGCAACAGAATTTGGATTGGTACTCTCAGCAATCAAAGATATACTTAAAAATCTTGATAAATGGACGACCCCTGTAAATAAACCTAGAGCTATATCATCTTTACTAAATAAAAATACAGTTATTCTAGAGCCGTATGGTACTGTGTATATAATTGGTCCCTTTAATTATCCCCTTCAATTGACGTTAGTACCCTTAATTGGCGCACTTGCAGCCGGTAATTGTGCACTTGTAAAACCATCTTCAAAAACACCGAATGTAGCCGCTGTAATTGGGGCTATTGTGGGTGAAACATTTGATGAAGAGTATGTGAAAGTTCTTTCGCCAAGTTCAATTGATAATGCCACAGTTTTAAAAGAGCGGATGGATTTTATCTTTTTCACAGGGAGTACTAAAGTTGGAAAAATCGTGATGGAATCAGCAGCTAAACACTTGACTCCAGTTGTTTTAGAGCTTGGAGGGAAGAGTCCAGCAATCGTTACAGAGCAAGCGGATATCGAAATAGCAGCTGAACGTATTATTTGGAGTAAACTGCTGAATACTGGTCAAACATGTATTGCAACCGACTATGTTCTGGTAGATGAAAAAGTGAAACGTGAATTGATTCACGCGATGAAAGAAAAAATAATCGAATTTTACGGAAGAAACATTCAAGAAAATCCTGATTATGGTCGAATCGTTCAAGGGGATGCAATGGCTAAATTTAGTCAATTAATTAATGAAAATCAGCAATTTCTGATTTATGGAGGAGAGTATGATCAGCAAACAAGATATGTCGCACCAAGTCTTTTCGATATCGGTTTAAGCCGAGATAATAGCTTGATGGAAGCAGAATTGTTTGGTCCGCTACTACCGATTTGTACGTATCGAAACTTAGATGAAGCTATTACCTTTATTAAAGAAGGGGAAAAACCATTAGCTTTATACTTATTTTCCGATGATAGGGATATTCAGAAAAAGATCTTACAAGAAATCTCTTTTGGTGGGGGTGGTATCAATCAAACGATTCTTCATGTTGCCAATGATGAATTGCCTTTTGGTGGAGTAGGCGCTTCTGGGATGGGGAACTATCATGGTAAATACAGTATCGAAACCTTTTCTCATAAAAAAGCAATCGTTTATGGAAGAAAAGATTCTATGGCAAAATTGATTTATCCACCCTATGATCAAAAAAAATTCGACTGGTTAAAACGATTGTTATAACCCTTGCTACTAAAATAAACAAGCTAAAAAGCACAGTTTGAAAAATGACTGTGCTTTTTAGTTCTACGACGAATCTACCTATTTTCTGTGTGCAACGAAAGCGATAATAAATTTTATCCCTGTAAAGATGAATACCATCATTCCAGCAAAAATAAAAAGAAATCCTATCGGGATAAGATAAAAGTTTTCATGTAGAATTCCTATTGCATCAATATATTCTACTGAATTAGCTTTTATAAAAAAACATGCAAAGCCAAAAAACAATAAAAAGGCACCAATCAATGTTGTGACCATAGTTAATTTTGCTCGTCTTGTTTCACTACCATCCTTAATTAGCTTTTCTGTCATATTATTCACGTTACTTCCTCCTAAAATCAATTCATCAAGTGAAATATGAAAAATACTAGAAATTAGGATCAACATTTCAAGGTCTGGAAGGTTTCGATTATTCTCCCAGTTTGATACGGCTTGTCTTGTTACATTTAAACGAATCGCAAATTTTTCCTGTGTCAGTTGATTTTTTGTTCGTAGCTCTTTTATTTTTTCTCCAAATTCCATCGTATAATGTCCTTTCATTAATGTATCTCAATCATAAAGAGATATCTTAGTTTATTCAAGAAAGCATTGCTTGCAGATGTACAAAATAAAGGAAAGCACGTCTTGCTTCGTCATTTTTTCCTCTATAAATATTTTTTTTTCACAGTCAGAACATTTGTATAATTAAATTATAGCATTCATTATTTATATAGCGAACGATCACTCTCAGTTTTAAATTAGTAAACAAAAAAGTGATTGTTGCTTCATCCAGATGAAAATCTACCTAGTGTTAGATTATAAATGAATACTGTTCAACGCATATGCTTTTTTTTATGAAGAGTTATTTGATATACTAAATGTATTGAAACGAAAGGAGGAAAATTTTATGAAAACAAGAGCTGAATTAAAAAGTGAAGCTAAAGGCGTTTTGCGTGGACGTTGGAAAGATAGTGTATTGATGTGCTTAGTTCCAACATTGGTCTCAATTGCAATTGTACTATTGTTATTCTTTTTACTAATCATTCCTATCATTACATTTGCGCAAAACAATCCAGATTTTATGAGTGGTAATGCAAATTATGACGGAAATTCAGGTGGAGGTGGAGGTAGCTTTTTAGGTGGTATTATTGGTGCTATCTTTAGCGCTGGTATCTCTTGGACATTCCTTGATCTTTATAGAGGGAAAAGACAAGATATTCGCCCATTTTCAGATGCTTTCCGCGGCTTTGCTGGGCCTGTAGTTTTAGGAGTAATCTGTCTATACGTTATTACAACGGTGTTTATTTCTCTTTGGACATTACTATTGATCGTTCCAGGAATTATCAAAGGCTATTCTTACTCACAAACGTATTTTGTTTACTATGATGCTTTTGAAGAAACAGGGGTACGCCCAGGATTTCTAAATTCTATTACGCGCAGTAGACAACTTATGAATGGGTACAAAGGTCAATTATTCTTATTAGACTTAAGCTTTATTGGTTGGCATATCCTAGCAATTTTAACATTAGGAATCGGCTACCTATGGCTAACACCTTATATCACTGCAACGAAAGCTGCTTTTTATGACAATTTACCGAAAACAGCAACAGTTTAAGACCATTAAAACTGAAAGTGAGGCATGACTCTTAGAGTTAGGCCTCCTTTTTTTGTATATATCGATTGTTTATAGTTTGTTTATTTTCTCGTTAGCACTTGTTTACACCTCCTCTTTATACTAAAGATAAGCAGTAACCATTTATCCAAATACAGGGGGAGAAAATTACCATGAAAAATAAAAAAATTATCGTAGGAATCTCAAGTTTGGTACTATTATTAGCAGGTTGTAGTGTCGGAACACAAGAAACCTCAGGATCAAAAGATAGTAAGCAACAACAGACAGAACAATCCAAAGAAGGACAGAATAAAAATAAAGGGGATCAGTTAAACAAAATTTTAGGTGAAACCAATTGGCAAGGAACAAAGGTTTACGATAAAGACAATAATGATTTAACGAAAGAAAATGCTAATTTCATCGGATTAGCAAAATATGATAGTGAAACTGGCCGCTATGAATTTTTCGATGCGCAAACAGGTGAAAGCCGTGGAGATCGTGGCACCTTTTTCATTACAAACGATGGGACAAAACGAATCCTACTTTCAGAAACGATGAACTACCAAGCAGTTGTTGACCTTACGGAACTGACGAATAAACAATTTACCTATAAACGAAAAGGCAAAGACAAATCTGGGAATGAAGTAGATGTATTTGTAGAACATATCCCGTATAATGAAAATGAACTAGCTTTTACTGAAAAAGAAACAGCACTAAATACGACAACCGGTTCTATTAACGCAAAGAAAGACGGCGCTGAAATCTTAGGTCAAACGTTATGGAATGGGACAAAGGTTGTTGATGAATCCGGTAACGATGTAACAGAGTTCAACCAAAACTTTATTAGTTTGGCTAAATTCGCTGCAGATACAAATAAATACGAATTTTTTAACTTAGAAACAGGTGAAAGCCGTGGGGACTTCGGTTACTTTGATGTATTGAATCACAATAAAATCCGAGCGCATGTCTCGATCGGTCAAAATAAATATGGCGCAGCACTAGAATTGACGGAATTAAACAACAAAAAATTTACGTATAAACGAATGGGCAAAGATCAGACTGGCAATGACATCACCGTATTCGTTGAGCATCAACCTTATACGGGAGAATTTAAACCAGAATTTAGTTTTTAAAAGCTTCCAATAACGGTGCAGCTGGTTAAGTTGAAAACATCGATCGCTTTTTCGTAAATAACGCAAAGGAGAATAATATGACCATAAAAAAACGATTTCTCATTTCATATATTGGCGGGATCGCGATTGCTTGTTTATCGCTATTTTCAATCATCTGCATTGTTTTTTATGTTACAACTGGGAAAATACCTAGTCCTGGAACGGTGTACAAAACGTTTACACAGCAACGTTCCTTAAGTCCGGAAGAGGAATTAGCATATATCAAACTTCGTGGCATTGCCAAATCTAATCCAGAGCAGTTGCTTAAACCTAGTGGAGAATTAAAACAAACCATTCAGCAATTTGAAGCTGAATCATTGGGTGTCGTTGTTCGTAAACAAGAAGCAATCGACTACTATTCAAAAGACTTAGTCGAAAAATCATTGATCGCCCATTTTCCTAAATTTGATGCCAATAACATTGAAACAAGGGGAACCATCGACAATGCAGGACGATTGTATCGCTATATGAAATTTGATTTTTATTTTAACGATCAAGCGCCTGGCAGTCTATTGGTTTTAATGAAAGAAAGTAGCTTTCTGGAATTTATGACGAAATGGGGAGTCCTGATTATTATTACGATTTTATTGGTGTCAATTGGCGGATTACTTTTTTTAAATCATTTATTGAAGAAAACGATTATTCGACCACTTGAAACACTTGGTTCTGGAATGACTGAAATCCGTAATGGACATTTAGAAACTTCCGTAACCGAACCAGTTAAACAGACAGCGTTGGAAGTCAAACAATTGACGGATGATTTTGAAAAAATGAGAGAAGCGTTGATTTCATCAACAGAAGAGCAAGTAAAGCTTGAAAACAACCGCAAAGAGCTTGTTGCTAGTATCTCACACGATTTAAAAACGCCGATCACCTCGATTATTGGTTATGTAGAAGGTTTGTTAGATGGCGTGGCGGATTCTCCTGAAAAGCAAGCCAACTATTTAAAGACGATTCATACAAAAGCCCTCTCATTGAATGAACTGATCGAAGAATTATTTCTTTATTCTAAATTAGATGCTTCAGCAGTACCATTTCATTTTGAGCGGATCGATATCAATGAATTTTTAAAGCATATTATTGAAGAATTCCAGTTACAAGATAATCAAGTTTCTCTTCAATTAACAAATCAAGAAATGACAAACAGTTATGTTTTAGCAGATCGGATGCAATTAAATCGAGTTTTTATCAATTTGATTGAAAACAGTTTGAAATTTAAACATCCAAACCGTTCGCTTTCCATTGCAATCGATGTGTCTAGAAAGGCCGAAAGGATAATGATTCAGTTATCAGACAATGGTCAAGGCATTTCAAAAGAACAATTACCTTATGTTTTTGATCACTTCTATCGAGGAGAAGAAGAACGTCCAACACATACTGGTGGTAGTGGTTTAGGTCTGGCTATTGTAAAACAAATCATTGAGATGCATGAAGGGAAAGTTACGATAGAAAGTGACTTACACCAAGGGACGACCGTTACAATCTACTTAAAAAAAGCCTGAGGAGGACAGCCAAATGTCAAACGAAGTATCACGTGTTTTATTGATTGAAGATGATGCAAGTATTGCAGAATTACAAAAAGATTATTTAGAAATCAACCAGATAAAAGCTGAGATTTCAAGGGATGGATTGGTTGGTCTGAACCGGGCATTGAATGAATCGTTTGATTTGATTGTGGTCGATATTATGTTGCCTTCAATGGATGGTTTTGAAATTTGCCGAAGAATCAGAGAAAAGAAAAATATTCCATTAATGATTGTTTCAGCTAAAAAAGAAGACATCGATAAAGTCAGAGGCTTCGGTTTAGGAGCAGATGACTACATGACGAAACCTTTTAGTCCTAGTGAATTAGTGGCTCGCGTTCAAGCCCATATCAAACGGTATCAATCTTTGACAAAAGCTGAGCCTGTCAATGAAATTATCGAAAGTGGTCAGATCAGGATTGATAAAAGTGCCCGCAGAGTTTTTGTTTTAGGAGAGGAAATCATTTTTCCTACAAAAGAATTTGACCTACTATTATTCTTTATAGAACATCCGAATCGGGTTTGGATGAAAGAGCAGCTGTTCCGTCAAGTGTGGGAAATGGACGAGTTGGATAGTGACATCTATACCGTAGTTGTGCATGTAGGACGCATTAGAGAGAAATTGAAAAAAGGCAAATTATCAGAAATCCCAATAGAAACAATTTGGGGAAGTGGCTATCGCTTCAACAGCTAACGAGTAAACAAAAGGAGAAAATTTATGAAAAAAAACCATCTGTTTGCTGTGTTTATTTTATGCAGTATTGTTGGACTGTCAGGTTGTAAACCAGATCAAAGAAGAGAGACTGAACAATCTAGTGCCACATCCAGACCCGCCATTTTTAATCCAGCTTCATCGGAGACACAAGCCAAAAGTGAAGAAGTGGAAAAAACTGACGTGAATGATGTAACGTTTGAAAATACTTCGTATAACTATGATGTTGTTACGGGGGCGACTCAGACAACCTTTGGATCGAACCCAAAACCTCTATACACATATGAAGAAAAATTAAAGAAAATGTTTTGGTCAAATCAACCTCCGTTAGGGTTGATGGAGGGAAACTATTTTACAAATGAAGGGTATTTTGATGTGGGAAATAAAGGCATTGTTGAGATTGTTACCGATGAAACGAATAAAATCATCAATGTTGAATTTAATGAATACGGAGCGGAAAATTATTATGCCTCAAAATATGCAGGAGCGAATAAACGCCTTTCTGATTATGCTTTTTTCCAAGCACAAAACCCAAGAACAGATACGACCTTAGTCACGGTGGTCAATGGCATCACGTTTGTAGAAAAACAAATGCGAGAAGAAAATCGGGTTGATGGAAACTTTGAAACAGTCAAAGGCTCTTCAACAACTGCAAGACAAGGATTAATGGCAATTGCAGCTGAACTCAAAGACGAAATCAAACAACCGTCGAAAACGAAGTATATCGGATATGCGGAGGATTTTGGTAATGGATTGATTGGCAGACTTCAATTGACCGTCACGGATGGAAAGATCGATACTGCGCGTTATGATGAATATTTTGCTGATCAGCCAGAGAAAATTGCGGAAGATCAGTTAAAACAATATTATCGCCAATCGAAATACTTTTCGCTAGATTATAATGAAAAGACGAACAATGATTTCATAACATTTGCTGACGAATTGACACATGCAATTGTTACACAACAGTCACTACTAGTTGAGAATAGTGAAGTGACAAAGCATCCGTCTTTTGCTTCCTATCAAAAATTGATAGAGCATGTTAAACTTTAGTCTATTTCCATTGCTGTTTCAAAGTACTTTTGTCACAAGTTCCATTCAGTAGACATCAAATATAAGCAGAAAAAAGTTGACGATTGTTTCATCGTTAACTTTTTTGTTACTCTAAATTATAGAGTTCAGATTAATTTTAATGCATTAAAATTAAAATATTCTCATTTTATTCTTCATTTTAGGTGGAGAATAGATTATACTAAAGTAATAGTAGTAAGTATAATGAAGTAGTGGAGCAGATGAGAGTTGCCTTTGACTAGCCACAGGGTTAGTTTTACGCTACGCTTTTATATTAAGGAGGGCATATGGAAAAACGTAAAACAAAGAAAACGGGTTTATTGTTAGTAGCATTATTTTTAGGGTATACTATGGTATATATCGACAAACTTTCAGTAGGGTATTCGCTGATTCCCATCTCAGAGGAATTTGGATTAGACCCAGCAGCGAAGGGTATGATCATGAGTGCTTTTTTCCTTGGTTACGCAATTATGCAGATTCCGATGGGCTTAGTCATCAATAAAGTTGGCTCAAGAGTTGTGTTGATCGGTTCTGTTTTAGGAATGGGTTTATTTTCATTCCTATTTGGTTTTGGAACATCGTTGATCATGTTTATGTCGTTACGCTTCTTAACTGGATTTTTAGCGCATTCAGGTTATGCATCGTCAGCGAGTAAGGAAGTTACGATGAACTTTCCACCAGAGAAGCGAACCTTTGCACAAGGGATCTTATTATCATCCTCTGGTGTAGCAGGTTTTATTGGACCATTAGCGTTATCACCAATTATTACAAATGCGGGTTGGAAAAATGCCTATATGCTTTTAACTGCCATGGCGGTAGTCATTGCTATTTTTCTAATTATCGCTATTCCTAGAAATGAAAAAGCAAAAGAAAAAGAAGAGGCCATTGTGACCAAAACGGAAAAGATTTCGATTTTAGTTATTTGGTCAGATATTCGAGTATGGATTTTATTTTTAAGCTCATTCTTCATTAACTGCTTGTTATACGGACTCTCAAGTTGGGTACCAAGCTTTCTGACGGGGGAACGTGGTTTGGCACTAAATGGTGCGGCTGTAATCAGTAGTGTGGGTGGTTTGTTCATGCTGATTGGTTCGATTGGCGGTAGTTATGTTGTCGGAAGATTTTTCCAACACAAGGAAAAGGCAGTCGTTGCAATCACGGCTATTTTAGGCACACTTTCAGCATTTGGTTCTTATTATATCGGTAATCTTGTTTTATTATCGATTGTAATGGGCTTGGCAAACTTTTTCTTGATCATCTCATTTGTTACGATGATGAGCATCCCATTAAGAATCTTTGAAGGCGCTAAGTTTGCTCCAAGCTATGGCACACTAGCAACAGGAGGAATTCTCGGTGGATTTGTTTCACCGACTCTTATCGGAAAATTAGTGGAGCTGTCAAACGGTCAGTATATTTCAACATTTATTTTCTTTTTAGTGGTGGGCTTATTAACCGCCGTAACAATTATGTTTATTAAACAAAAATAATGCGATAGTTTCGTTCATTCTAATGAAAACTAAATTAAAGGGAGGAACCACCAATGACAAACATTCAAGAACAAATGCCTCAAGCAGATATGATCAAATGGAGAAGACATTTACATCGTCATCCAGAATTATCATTTCATGAAGTTGAAACGGCAAAATATATCCAAAAGGTCTTAGCCGATTTTCCTAACTTAGAAGTTACCTCTTTAACGGAAAATAGTGTGATTGCTACTTTGAAAGGGAGTAAACCTGGCAAAACGATTGCTTTGCGAGCAGATATTGATGCATTGCCGATCATGGAAGAAGCGGATGTTGATTTCCCGTCCGAAAATCCAGGTGTCATGCATGCTTGCGGACACGATACCCATACAGCAATGCTTTTGGGTGCTATTAAAGTTTTAAGCGGAATGCAAGACAAAATTGCAGGAACGGTGAAGTTTATTTTCCAACCGGCCGAAGAAGAACCACCGGGGGGAGCAAAATTACTAGTTGAAGCGGGTGTTATGGATGATGTGGATATGGTGTTCGGTCTACATATCGCGCCGAATATCCCTGTTGGTATGGTGGGGACTAGAAAAGGAGCAGCTAGCGCCGCTTCTGATGTCTTTACATTGAAAATCCAAGGAAAAGGCTCACATGGTTCAACCCCCGACTTATCTGTTGACCCTATCATGATTGGAGTCGAAATCATCAATAATTTAAATAATATCGTCTCAAGAAATATTAGTCCTTTTGACAATGCCGTTATTTCAATCGGTGAATTTAATGCTGGAAAAACAGCCAATGTTATTCCGGATACAGCACAAATCCAAGGAACGGTTCGTACGAATAATAAAGAAGTTCGTCAGTTTATCAAAACACGAATTGAAGGAATTATTGAAGGAATTTGTAAGATGTATGGAGCTAGTTATGACTTAGATTATTTACTAGGCTATAGTGAGGTCAATAATGATAGTGATGCAACAGATATTGTTTTGGCAGCAGCTGAAAAAGTGGTCGGTAAAGAGCGAATATTTGAAGCGCCAAAAATGATGGGCGGTGAAGATTTCTCAGCATACACAGATGTGAAGCCAGGATCATTCTTTATTTTAGGCGGTGGAACGGCGGCAGAAGGATGTGGCTATATGAACCATCATCCCAAATTCAAAATTATGGAAGAGTGCTTCCCAGTGGGTTCTGGGATGCATGCACAGCTTATTTTAGATATTTTGGGACAAGAATAAATTTGATAAAAAGAACTTTAACGTCAGTGTTAAGGTTCTTTTTATCTTCTAATTGTTAAAAGTAGGCATTAAATAAATACAAATAGTTGCGATTTTAATTACTTAAACGAAAAAATCGTATCTATTAAACAATGAAAGAATCATAACGGAAACGTTAAAATGTAATAAATAACAAAAGAACGATACAACAGTAGCAAATACTAAAAAAAGGGTAAAATAAAGCCGAAGTAGATGAAATCATCCGTTGGCTAACTGGCTATGACAAAATTTTATTGCAAAAGCAACTTGATGAAAAAGTCGATTTTGAAATTTTTTTTGAAGACGCACCAGAAATGAACCCGAATGTTTCGTTGATCAAAGGTGTTGGTTGTGGCTATCGCGTTGAATATATCGAAGACAAGTTAATGCAGAAAATTCGTTATATGGATAAACGGATTGATGAATTAGCTAAAGGAAAAACAATACAAAATAATAAAAATACAGTCTTATTGTTATCTAGATAGTCGTTCGTATCTAGATAGATGAGGCTGTTTTTTAGCAATTTAGTAGATGAGGCAATACAAGTGTGAATTTAGTGTAATAACCTCAAAACTATATGGGGATACGTTGGCTTTTGTTCGATTTATTCGTATGGTAATCTACTGATAACCCTTTAACTACAAAAAAGTATGAATATTCTATCAATAAAGAGCAACGTAACATCAAAATTGCTTTTTAAATCAGGCCTAGTATGTGATATTTAAGAGAACACAGACAGGAGGGACTAACATGAAGAAAAAATTTTTTTACGATGGTCGAAGAAATCGCTTCTTTGGTGAAGGAAATGTCTCGACAAACAAAGAAGTAAAGATAAAACTGAGTAGAATGGTCACATAGTTTTTTATGTGAAATCATAAGAACATTTCATACATAAAAAACGTTTTGAAGGTAGGATGACATTTTATGGAGATAGGAAAATTGTTGAAAATCCGCAGAGAGCAAAAAGAGTTAACACAGCAGCAAGTTGCTGCAAAATTTCATGTAACGAGACAAACAGTCTCACGTTGGGAAAATGAAAAATCGTATCCGAATATTGATACCTTGGTTGAACTAAGCTTGTTTTTTGATTTTTCTCTTGATGAAATTTTAAAAGGAACTGAGTAGAATGATTATAAGAAGATTATTTGATTTATAGGCGTGAAATTTATACCTGATTAAAATCCTGTTCAATCAAAAGATTAAGCCTAGATATGAGAGTAATGACTCTTGTGTGTAGGCTTTTTTGTTTAGAGGATATTTTACTGGTTATTATAATGTTAAACTAGCTGTAAGCAAGAAATAATCGTTTATAAAATAAAACAAGTGATGAAATAAAATGAACCAAACGTTGTTGGTATTACAAAAAGAACACTCAGAAATTAAAAGTATAGCCATCGCAATAAAATATTGCTATAAAAAAATTATGTTCAATCAAGATAATTGTTCGGTCTATACAACGTATCTTGAGCAGTTTCTAGAAGATCAGTCACCAAAGGAATTTTACAATACATTTAAGCAATTACGCACCTTTTCCTATGTTCAAGATAGTTGGAACTGGTTAGAGATAAACGAATCATTATTGATTAGCCTAAGCCCAATTAATCCAGTCTTTTTTTGGTCATGGTTAGTTTGCCATCCAAACGGTTATGTCAGAGAATTTGCATTGAAAAAAATAAGTGCTACGTCGAATTCAAAATCACTGCCTTTTCTATTAGTTTCGTTAAATGATCATATCGGAAATGTAAGAAAATTAGCTGAATACGAAATAATTAGGACGTTTAGACAGGAAAATAAGGCGACGATTCTTTTTTCTTTACCTTTAATCAAACGCTTAAAAGAGTTAGAGCACAAAGAAAATTTAGATGTGTACAATCGACTAAACACCATCTTATTGAATCAGTTTGACTTATTGGAAAAAGCTCAGGAAAGCTAGGATATCTATATTTCAAGGTATGGATTTGAGTTAAGCTTTCGACTCGACGAACAACATAAAGTACAAGTAATAAAAAACGGCTTGAAAAAAACAGACAGAATGATCTTAAGATGGACATTTAATGAAATACTAAAAGAAGAACAGTGGGAAAAAGAGTATCTATCTCAGGTGTTAAGTCATCCGCAAATGATTATTCGAAAACTAGCATGCGAGTGGTGTTATAACAATCGAGTGAAAGAAGAGCAAATGATTCCAAAATTATTGGATCAAACAGCTGTAATTAAGTATTTAGCGCTTGATTATGTGAAAAAGCAATTTCTAGATATAGACTGCAGAGAATATTATCTCCAGCATTTAAAAGATAATCCGATCAATGCAATCCATGGTTTAGCAATTTTACAAGATAAGAGAGACCAAGATCGAATGGTGCCGCTGATTAATTCGAGTAAAAAGAAAATCAGAGTATCCGTGTTGAATTGGTTGAGCTGTTTACTTTTAGAAGAGCAGGTACCGATTTATATTGAATGTTTGTCAGATTCTTCTAGGGACGTGAGAAATAAAGCGATAGATCAATTGAGTACACATTATTCATTGCAGATAAAAGAGCAGTTGACTCCTCTATTTAAAGAGAGAAAAGAAACACGCTTTCAACTGAGTATTATCAAAATTCTTGGCGTGGAAAGTCGTAAGGATTACTTTTTTGATTTGGTTTTATTGTACGTGGATGCGTCAGATCAACTAGTGAAAGATAAGATTGAACATCAGCTTATTGGATGGATGCTTAGCTGGAATCGGCGGTTCTTTTTTAGGTTTAGTTTGAAGGATAAAGTGACGTTGGCTTATTTGATGAATAAGAATTATGAGGAATATTCGGTGGGGGTTTTGGATGTGTTGTGGAAAGTTTTGAGAGAAAAGTAGTGGAGGTATTGATGGACTGGTTAATTGAAGAACAAGTTCCTAAAGAAGTTGAAGGATATAAAGAAGATTCATTTATTTATCTACTTCACGAAGAAAGCTTTATTGATTTAAATGCGTTCAAACACTTGATTACCTTGTGTGATCAATTACCTGATTTCTATAAGGCGAATGGCAAAACAAAAAATTATGTAGAGATTATTCGAATAATCTTAGATCGATTTGAATACATTTTGATGTGTTGGAGTTATCATCTTAATGAGAATGATTTATTTTGTATCAAGAATTTTCAAGAGATGGAAGAAAATGAGTGGATTATGTGGATTAATGATGAGTTAAGAAGAATCACGGAGTTATTGATTTTTTAGAATGACAATGCTTTATATTACGTAAAATAAGTCCATTTCTATCTATAAATTAAAACTTTCTTGCATAAAAGATTCCCTATTTTGAAAATAATTGTTACAATGTGTTTGGGAGAGTGTCGTTTATGAATTATGAAGATGATAGTATTAAAATCCAACTAAAAGAATATGATTTTTGTGAAAAAGAGGTTGAAAACTTAAAAGATCCATTTGAGACAAATTATCCTATTTTGTATATTTTATATAATACGGACAAAAAGAAGATGCCAGAAGCATATGTGGGACAAAGTCGCCGCTTTGATAAACGAATGTCTGAACATCTAAAAAGTAATAAGAAAGCAATGATGAAGAAAATTGTCATGATTGGACATGACACATTGAACGTATCTGCGGCGTTGAATATTGAAACGAATTTAATCAGCTGTTTTATCGCTGATGAAAAATACAAAGTTGAAAATAGAAGCCAAATCAAAGGCAGCGAATCACATAACTATTATGATAAAAGATACTATGATGAAGTATTGTTTCCGAAAATTTGGACTCGTCTTAGAGATGAAAAAATTGTTGAGCACAGTGCTGATTTTTTAAGAAATAAGGACACCTTCAAATTATCACCGTTTCGCGGATTATCACCTGAACAACAAGACTTAAAAGAAAAAGTCATCGATTTTTGTAAACGAAGTTTAGCTGATACGAAAAATGAACATCATGTCTTTTTTATTGCAGGAGAAGCTGGTACAGGTAAAAGTGTTGTTTTGAGTGCTATATTTAAAACGATTCAAGACTTAGCTGAAAAGAAGGAAAACAACGAGTTCTCTGACTTTAATCAGGATAATAATTATCTTTTGGTCAACCATAATGAGATGCTGAAAACATATAAGAGTATCGCCGAAAGTTTGCCTAATTTAAAAAAGAAAAACTTTATGAAACCAACTAGTTTTATCAATGACATCGACAAGGGAAAACGAAAACAAGCAGACATCGTATTAGTAGATGAATCTCATTTACTACTTTCTACAAAAGACAAATATAATAGCTTTGAATATGAGAACCAACTGGAAGAGGTTATCAAAAGAAGTAAAGTCACGATTGTCGTATTCGATGAAAAACAAGTTCTAAAGCTAAAAAGTCATTGGAATGTTGATAGTCTTGTTGAAATAAAAGATAAGTACCCAATTCATGAAGAATATCATTTAACGACACAATTTAGAATGAAAGCTGATACTGAAATCGTTCATTGGGTAGATTCATTTGTGGATCGAAAAATTTTGTCATTTCCTAAAGTGACAAAACGAGAAAAAACGGAAGCAGAGAAAAGATTTGGCGATGAGGATTTTGATTTCCGCTTTTTCTCAAGTGCTGAAGATATGCGAATGGAAATAAAAGCAAGAAACCAGAAATTTGGATTAAGCAGAATCGTTTCAACCTTTGACTATACACATAAAAAAGATGGCAAAGATTATCTAGTTGAAGAAGGGAATTTTTCAGCACCATGGAACCGTACAAATTACAAAAAAAGCTGGGCAGAAGAAGAGGCAACGATCAATGAAGTCGGTTCGATTTATACAATACAAGGCTTTGATTTAAACTATGTAGGGGTGATTTTAGGTCCTTCGATTGGTTACGATGCTGAAAAGAATGAGTTAAAAATCGATAGTGAAAAATACAAAGATTCAGAAGCATTCAAAAGTCGTGAAGGAATCGAAAATATCGACAAAGTGAAAGAACAAATCATTTTGAATTCGATCAATGTTTTGTTAAAACGAGGGATCAATGGTTTATATATTTACGCGAGTGATGATAAACTGAGAGAGAAGTTAATGACAATTCAAAAGGAGAAATCAAAATGGACGAATTAATCAAGAAAATCAATCAATTTAGAGATGATCGCGATTGGCGACAATTTCATAATCCAAAAGATTTAGCAATTTCAATTTCTTTGGAAGCTTCTGAATTGCTGGAGAACTTTCAGTGGAAAACAAGTGAGGAATCGAAAGAGAAGAATCAAGAAAATATTGAGCAGGAATTGGCGGATGTGTTGATCTATAGTTTGATGTTGGCCTCTGATTTGGAATTGGATGTTGAGGGAATCATTGAGAGGAAGCTGGAACTGAATGATAAGAAGTATCCCGTTGGGAAGAGCAAGGGGAATAAAGAGAAGTATACGAAGTTTTAGTTTTGAGCGATTTTATTAATGCAAGTATTATTAATGGAAAGATGAAATAAAATTTATTTTCAAATAATTGTTAATAAAATTAATGGAAGGGTAGGTTTTTATGGAAGAGATGGCTGCTGAGCAATTTTACTTGAATAAATTGAGTTTGTACACGGAGTTTATTCATTTAGAAGATTTAAAAAAAGAATTTAGTTTGCTAAAAGTTAGGTATAATACGACGAAATTAGATAATTTGTTAAGTGCTCAAAAATATTCTGAAATTTGTGATATTATCTCAACGAGTACATTTCCTAAAACTCTATTTTTAGATATGAAAAATTTAATAATCGATAATATAATTTATCATTCGGTGAGTCATGTATATATTGATAGTCTAGAAAAAGAGTTAGATAAAACAAGTATTTCGAATAAGATTCAAAGTAAATTAAGCGAGTTGACAAATAATTTTTCAGAAAATGCCAAGTCAGCTCTTCATAATGATTTTTACAATTTAATTGACGAAGTCAATGTTTCTAAAATGAATGAAATTTATATTCCAAGCTGTTATTTTGTAGATGAGGATTTAAAAATTTTTTGTATGTTAAAAATGTTCAATTTGACAAAAAATAAATCAGTTTTAATTCCAGCAATGATTATTGTAAATAAAGAAGAAAAGAAAATATATACTTATCTGTGTAATAAATTTGCGATGAAAAAGGGAGAAGATGCAATAATAAGATCTGTAGATTCCTATTACAATGTTTTGATTAAAAAACTAGAAGTAATATTTAATATTGAACGAAGGAAATTTACAAAAGAAGATGTTTCTAAATATAAAAGGGCTATGTTTGAGACTTGTGTAGATATGAATAAAAAATTAATCGAAGATTATCAAAAAAAATTACTAAAAGACATGCCACCAATCAATACTCATATAAAAAATGTAATTCAAAATTTAGGTAAGATGGTTAGTTTGTCTAATACAGATAAAGAAAAAGCCAGTAAAAAGATTATCTCAATTTGTGTTAGTGAATACATGACAAAAAATGTAGAAGGACTCGAGTTAAAGAAGAAAGCTTTAGAAAAAAAACTCCCTGGTTACCCAACTAGAATTAAATTTTTGGGGATGGATGCTTCAAGTAGTAATACTAAGTCTAAAAACAAAGATCAGCCACTTCCTATACACGAAATTTTTCATAGTTTAAATACAAGTTTTGAGTATTTTGGTTCTATCGCTGAATGGAGAATTGCATGGTTTGATCGATATCTGTTTCATAGTTCAGAGGAATATAAAAATAGGACTTCTGTCAGTCAATCTACAATAAAAATTACGGATTATAATGTATTAATTAACATCATGGCAAGAGAAAAGAAAAATAAGGAGATGGTATCTTATATTATCAACGAAATTCAAACATCTATCAAGGATTTTTAATGAACATTTAAAAGAAAATCATACTTTTCAATTTATAGAGCTAATAAATAATTTTTCGTTTCAAAATCAAGAAGTAGTAGAGGATTATTTTATTTATGAAATAAATTATCATTTTTACAGAGCACCATATCTTTTTAACGAAATGGTTCAAGAAAATTTATTTGACATAAATTACTTTTATGAGTGTGAAGGGGAAGCTTATGGTGTGAATATTCCTGAGAAAATATGTGAGTGTGGAGAAAAAATAAAGGATCATGAAAGTGTATCAATGTTGTATAATCTTAAAGAAGAAATAAAAATATATGTTGATAGTATTAATAAACACAAATTGGGTGTATTTGAACAAGATTGGTTAATAACAAAAGCCTTGTTAGACTCTTTAAGGGTATGTACAAATATTGTTCCTTTTATTGGTGCTGGTATCTCAGTACCTTTGGGTCTGGTTAATTGGTCTGAAATGATTGGGGAACTAAGTATTTCTTGTTCAGAAAATGTTAAGGGAGGAATCCAATTTTTTTTAGGTACCAATAGATATTTGGAGTGTTTTGATGAAATAATTTCTGATCCCCAAAATCAATTGACAAAAGATATTGAATCAATAAAATATAAAATTTCAGAAATGTTTTCTTTTGAAAAAATTGATATGGAAAGAGATAATAATTATGATGATATTTTAATGTCAGATTATCCTTTGATTATGACTACTAACTATGATGAAGTAATTGATAAAGTAGGGGAAAAATATGATTATAAAACGGTTATTTTCAAAAATATTGAGGATATAAAATCTTTAGAAAAATTTCCAAGTATTGTTCATTTACATGGTTCATCAAGCTATCAAGATAAAGGGAGTATGGTAGTCAATATAGATGATTATAAAAATTTATACGATGATCCAAAATGTATGCGTAGATTACAAAGTTTACTTGGAAATAAAAGCATTCTATTTATGGGATATTCTCTAGATGACTACTATTTTATGAAGCAATTAATGGAAATATGTGAAGCAAATAGTGGTTTTTCAGACTATTATGCAATTATGATTAATCCGAATATAGATATATTGAAACAAAGAATTCCAGAATATTATGAAAAAATAAAAATAATTTCAATAAATTTTGACGATAAGTGTTCAGATATTAATAAACTAATTGTGGAACGTATTCGTTATTATATGAGGTATATAAACAACTCATTATATTTACGGAGATAATTATTTATGGGTTAATTAATAAATAATTTTAGTGCGTATCTGATAGTAAAGAAATTAGAGAGGTAAAAACATGAACACTGATTGGAAAAAACTAAAACAATCAAAAGACGGCATACCAACTTATGATTCTTTAATTCCCTACATTTTGAAAGTGCTTGAAGATGGAGAAGAAACGACCACGTCAACCATTAGCAAAAAAGTAATTCAGTTTTTAAAGATTCCAGATGAAATTCGGAATATAAAATACCCGAAGTACCCAAATAGCGATGGTGTATTGATTAATCGTTTTAGTTTTGCTCTAAGTGATTTATTTAAAGCGGATTCCGTAGCTAGACCAAATAGAGGGATTTATCAAATTACGGATTCAGGAATAGCTTTGTTAAACGAATACGGTGATCAACTTAATAAAAAAATATTGAAAAAGCAGCCAGCCTATATTAAGTACATGCAAGAAATGAATGAACGTAATAAACTTGCTGGATTAAATGAAACTGACGAACTATTAGAAGAAGATGATGAAATCAATCCACGGAAAAAGATTGATGAATTAGCGACAACATTGAATAATGAAGTAGCGACTGAATTACTAAGCAAAATTAGAAACAGCGATCCCTATTTCTTTGAACGTTTAGTTGTGGATTTACTTGTGGCTATGGGATACAGTGGTGAAAATGGGACAGCTAAAGTAACGAGTAAATCGAATGACGGTGGAATTGACGGCGTTATTAATCAAGATCCACTTGGAACAAGTACAGTTTATATTCAAGCAAAACGATATAAAGAAACAAATGTCGTTCAACGGAATGATATTCAATCATTTTATGGTGCATTAGCAGGTGTCAATGCTGATAGAGGTGTATTTATTACAACTTCTAAGTTCTCAAAAGGTGCGATGGAATTTGCCAAAAATCAAGGTATTGTCTTAATTGATGGAATCCAATTAACTGATTTGATGATTGATTATCAAGTTGGCGTTGAAACGGCCAAAACGTATAAAGTTTTTAAAATAGATAGTGACTATTTTGATTTTGAATAATCGGATATTGTAAACTAGGAGCACTTTAACCAGTGAACCTAGTTTATTTTATTTCAATTTTACTTTTTCATAAAAGCAGCCATAATTTTCTTCTCCCATTGCTTCTTCTTAAAACTGTAATCAATTCAATGTATGCTACTAATTTCATATTCTTTAAGATTATAATGAATCAATGGGTGAAATTTAAATTGACTAATGAATAACTATATATTACTATTGGTTTTATATAATGTTAGATTGGAGAGGTTATATTGAAAAACATAACATACATTCCTCTTTTTTTCGTTCTGGTATTTTTGCTAATAGGTTGTAAACCTACCAACGAAAAAAATCCTGTACTGAAGCAATCATCAAAAGAAAGTAGTCAAGTAAAAGAACTAGTTATTGAAAGTACAGAAAAAAAATTACAATTCGATAAATTTTTAGGTGATTGGCGAGGTATAAAGGAAGATAGTCAGTATTTATTAAGTATTACAGAAGGCAGCGAAGGCATGTTGAATTTTGTTTTAAAAGATGGAGAAAATGAACAGAATTATGAAAATTATCAAGTTCAAAAATATGATGAATCAAGTCTATATTTACTAAACGAGGATCAAACATTTTTTATAGGAATATCTATTGAAAATGATGAATTGACATGGGCTTATGGTGTATATACACAGTCAAATACAGCAGAAGGAATGAGTCGACCTATTAAATTCAGTAAAACAAATACTTAAAAGGTATTTAGTTTAATAAAATTTATTTGGAGGAATGATATGAAAATGAAAAAGTGGTTGTTGTGTAGTGTAATGTTTTTAGGTTTATTTGTTGGAATAGCAAATTTTAATGTGGTAGACGCAAGTAGCGATGAAGAATTGCTAGTTAAAACGTCAAAAATCCCTCAAGAAATAGATGAGTTTGCGAAAAAAGATTTTGGGAATTTATTGAGTGCTACGTTGTTTTTTGAAGGTGCTAATACAAAAACCAGTGAATATGAGCTAGGTTCTTCATTTGCAATGTTTGACGGCGAGAATGTAGAAAATAGTACTATTTTTTTCCCGATTTTTTTGAATCAGCGAGTTGAGTTTCTATATTCTGTAAGAAATGATGTTATTACTGGGTACACTTCATCTGTTTCAAGATTTTTAATTAAAGAAATCAATGATATATTGGATTCAGCTAATGGTGAACCCATATCTTTTCATGTTAAGGATAGCGATATCTACTTTAAGCTAAATGATAAGATCAAGAAAATATACAGTGCGCCAAAAGAGAACACTGATGAGAATCAAAGCTCAGACGATATTATAGTTGAAGAGAATGATTTAGAAATAAAAAATGTATCTGAACATATCGATTATGACATACAGCCAAACCTAGAAAAAGCTAAAGTAACCAGGTCATCTGTTTCAACAGCTTCAAACTATGCGATGATTAACTGGTCAATACGTGAGACTCAAAGTACTTTTCCTTGGTGTGCGGCATATGTAACAGCAGCAATTTTGAATAACAAAGTAGATAGTCGGCCGACACTTGCAAGAGATATTCTAAATTACACGTTTCCTAAGTTTTCAACAGCTCAAAAAGAAGCGACTGGTGTTAATCAAGATCAACTATTAAATTATGGTAGAGCACGTGGCACAAATCCAATTAGGACAGGCTCAATGTTAAGCCATGCAACTGTGGAAAGAGAGTTAAGAAAAGGGAACGCAATATATATGGGTACCGAAGGCTATTCTCATTCCAATTCTAAACTCCATAAATCCAGACATGCATTTGCTTTGTATGGTTGGGTAAACTCGGATAAAATTAGAACATACTATCTTTGGAATCCATGGTGGAATTATCCAATGGTTGTACAAGCTAATAATTATCCAATAACTATTCCGGTTCCGGAAGGAGTTTATATCTGGGATTCTTCAATTTATAACTGGTAATTTAGCGCGTGTTATTACTTTTTTTAGAGTTATATGTTATAAACTAGGAACACTCAACGCAGTGAACCTAGTTTATTTTATTTAAACATCACGTTCTCAAACCATCACCCGCAATTTTCCTCCCCCCATCCAACTTCCTCACCTTCTCCTCCTCAATCGCCATCAACCTCAAAAACTCCTCAAAAAAAGCATGAAACAAATGCCCACAAGCATAATACTCCTTCACAACCTTTTTCTTATTAATCGGCCCTTTCCGAAACTGAAAAAAATGATCCAACACAGCAAGCGGCTCCTCCCAAGACTGCAACCGATCCAACGTATGCTGCAAATCCGTAATATCCTGATAAGGAATCACCTTTAAACTCTGACCTTCTTTTTTCATAACCCATTTCCTCCCTTTTTAAAAGTACTCTTAAAACCAGTAACACGAAGCGCTGAACACTATCATCCAACGCTTCACATACGTAACTCATCTATCTGCGCATTGACTCGGGCAACTATTAAACAAACCAGTGATAAAAACGACTTACGCATGATTTTTCTAAGCCTGTCCGTATTCCTATCACTTTCTTCTCAAAGCAAAACAAAAAACGCTATTGTAGTTTTTATCATCCTACCAATACCGTCATCAATCCCCTAGATAAAGCCCAAACCCTCCATAAAATACAAAATCCCAACTAAAAGTTTCCAGACAGACTAGAAAATCCCAGTAAAATTAGGTACAATAAAGAAAGCTAGTGCTTTTGTGCTAGCAATTGGCAACTTGTATAGATAGGTGGTACTGTCTATGCAAGGCTTCATCATGTGATTGCTGTCAGATGGTGAAGTGCCTTTTTATTTTGCACCATCCTGACTGACCAAAAGGCAGAGTGGATGATGCAAAGTACAAGGTGAACGAAGTGAACGTTGTCTCCTTGTCTTATATCTATCATTGATCATTTGCTTTACTTTGAACGAAACCTCCTTTCACCAGATTTGTAGAATAGAAAAAACGATATCAGGTAACATCACCCAATATCGTTTACAATAGTCCCAAAGAATCATCTACTACATTATCAAAGTAACCTATAGAGAATCCAAGAAACCTATAGAAAAATAGGCAAACTTTAGGTACAATGAAAGAAGCTAGTACATGTTGCTAGCACTATTGGCAACTTGTTTGGGCAGGTGGTACTGTCTTTACAAGGCTTCAAACGCTTGGTTGCTGCCAGGCTTTGAAGCGCCAATTTATTTTTATATTCAGATTTGAACAGTTCATGTTAGCATGAGCTGTTTTTCTATTCTACCTCTTAAGTATATCCGAAAAGAATACGAACACGCAACATAATTTTTCTTACAAATAACATTAAATAACACTCAAAATCGTTCCCTTATATATAAGGAAAAATAACAAAAAAATTTTTTGAAATCAAAAATCATAGCAATTATCTTAAAATAAAATGTATCGACATATAGTTGCTTTATTAATGTTTAATGTACTGAACTATTTACTTAGAAAAGTTAATGTAATAACATTAGTTAAAAATTAGAAAAATGGAGGTTTTTATGAGAATTAAAAAAGTTTTTAATAGGATTTGTTTTGGTATAGTGATCGTGTCAGCTTTATTGGTAGGAGGACATTCTGTTTCAGCAATTTCAAATGTAGAGTCAGAAAATACTTATTTTGAAGTTAAAGAAGAAACTGTTTCAGAGCTTGCGCTAAAGTTAGCTAAAGATGTGAAACCAGATATAAATACAAGCATATCAGATGTAACCAAACTTTATGATAAAAACAATTCAGCAATTGGGTTTATTGTTAGTTATAAGGTAGGAGAAAAACCTTACGGATATGCGGTGTATGATTTTAGAGTACCAGGTTATTTGATGGAATTTTCAATAGATGAAAATGTAGGGGATATCATCGATAAGACTGTTGAAATGGCAGAATCAAATGGCATAGAAGTTGAAACGAAAGTAGAGAATAAAGATGTAAAAGTTGTTGAAATTGAGCCATTGAAATATTCAGTTGAAGTGAATAATGATGTGACAATTACTTCTGAAAATGAAGTAATGACGACTGATCAAGAAGTCGCTGAAATGGAAGAAAAATCTAAAGATATTGTGGTTACTAATGATGAATTTGTAACAGATGATGAGTTAGACGAACTATCTTCAACTAGTAGTAAATATGACAATCATGATAAAGTTCTCCTAAGAAAAATTGCGAACGGCTTAACTAATTTGGAGTTTAATATGTGGAGACAGTTTATACCAAGTATAGAGAGCCAAGTGGAAAGTCAAACTGGAATTTGGGGCTGTGCAGTATCTGCATTGGATATCTTAGCTAAAGGAACGAACTTAGAACAAAACACTAAGATATCCTATCCTAAACTTTGGAAGTATGCTGGAACAACCCAGTATAAGGTCGAAAATGGAATAAAATATGGTACTACCAATAACACTAAAATTGGAAATGGATTTACCCAATTTGCAAAAGAAAAGAAAAAAAATATAACGCATCAAAATATATCTAATCCGAGCTTCAATCAATTCAAGTCTGCAATTGACAATAAAAAGCCCGCCATACTAGCTTATGGAATTTGGAATGCAAAAGAGAAAGCTCGTTCTGGTCACGCAGTTGCTGTTGAAGGATATTTTGCCTCAAAACAAGCAAATTATTTAGTTGTAGCAGATGGGTGGTATGCAGCAGCAAAGTATATTAATTATATTCCAGGAAATTTCCTTGATACATATGGTATTATATGGTCAGGAATCAATACTATTTAAGTCTGAAAAGGATCAATCATGAAAAAATTGAGTAGCGTTACAACTGTTTTAATCTTGTTGATTATTTTTATGGGGTGTTCAAAGAACACGGAGGAGAATGATGCAAGCATGAAAAGTGGAGAAAGTTTTGCACACATACGTCATTTGATCGGCACTATAACAGCTATTAGGGAAGAATCACTTATTGTGAATACAGCAACAGAAATAAGTTCTACACAAACATCTGATGATCTAGATATTCCGAAAGGAAGTGAAATTTACATTTTTATTCCTTTTAAAGATACTCGAGAGGATATTTTAAAAAGGGTTAAAATGAATGAGAAGGTAAGAATTTCATATTCTAATATAGCTATAACGAATGGCGTTTATACGTTAACGATTGTAGAAGATAGTCAAATTACCAAAGAAGACTAAAGTTAAACAGAAAAAATGTGAATTTTGTATAGGAAAAGATATCGATATTTTAGGTGACGCATCTTAAACTATTTTAAAAATATTGGAGAGTGGTTTGGACCAGAATATTTATCTTTGCTAAAGAACAACGCTCTTTGGTTAAGTACTGTAGGAAATGAAACGATGGTTTTCTGATTTTTGACCAACTCTGAGTGCCAATAAATAAAACATAGTGGAATTGATTGATAAAATAGTAAGAAGCTAGATCGACTTTTCTAGTTTCTTTTTAGTATATAACAGTACGTGTAGTACCATGTTGGGGATGCTATCTTCATTCGCTCAGTTGTAGAATTGCTTAAAAACGACAAAAAGAAATGACCGTTCATTAACTTTAGCCAGTTAAACGATCATTTCATAATGATATAAAATACTTGCTACCGTCTTAAACGGCTCTACATAGGAGAGGTATGTTAGCGCATATCTCTCTTATCACTTGCATTATAGCATACAACACACTTTTTTTCCATATCCACTTAAAAGAGTATTTTCTAATTCTTGCTTAGAATCCGTTTATAGATGATCGGTCTATCAAACCCAAACACTCGTTTATCCCCATTAAACATTTCCTCTTTTATGACCAATGTTTCATCAGATAGTTCTTGCTTTAAAATAAACGCTGTTTTCTTCGTAAACATACTGTGTGATTCGCCAGTAAACGTCCCCTCATGTTCCTTATAGTGCAATGGAACAAATTTATCCGATACTGAAAGAACCGTAAAATCAATTTCATTTAGTTCATTAAATTTAGTGTTCATTAATTCTTTTGGCACAGTGATCGATTTTAACACAACCTCGCCAGATTCATCCGTTGAAAAAAGAAAAATATCTGATTTGAATTTCTCCTTGTTATTCAACGTATAGTAACTTTCTTCATGCAAAAATACCCCATCGAATTCTTTTGGCCGATTCACAATCAAGTCATTTAGAATAGTATTATTGTGTATGGCAAAGGGGAAATTCTCTTGTTCTTCTTTCGATAAAGAATGAAACTGCTCACTATTATCGAAACGTCCAGTTAACATTTGAATAACTTTCCTCAAATTTTTCATACTGCTCACTCAGCTTTCTTTTTAATTGGTAATTAAAGTACAATCGCTTCTTTTCTATTTTATCAAAAAAACAAAATAGAAAAAAGCGACTCAAAAATAATAAATAGATCTTAATACAATTTTCAGTTTGCTAAAAATAATCAACTAGCTTAAATAGCGACGAAGTTCTTTTGCTAAATTCATCCATTCCATTTCACCAGGGATTGACGATATTTGAATTGATTTGATATTAGAAAGGTCTTCAGGAATTGCAAAATTAGCAACAACAATATCAATATGTAGAAATCGAATTAAATTTTCAGTGACCGGTTGGTTAATCACAAAATGGATTTGAACCTCTTTTGGTGCTACAGATGCTGCAATATTTTTTAGGTGTTCTGAAATTATTGGAGTACTAGATATGGCAAATAAAATAATATGATCTCTTTTCAAATTAGTTTCTGTCAATAAAGTTAACGAAGTGGCTATATCCTGTTTGAAATGAAAATCAGAGTATTTTTCTAGATAATATAACCAATTTTCATATGTTTTAGGATATTCATGTATAGCGATATTTTTTAAATCCTGTTGTTCCGTTTGAAAAAGAGTAGAAAATTTACTTAACATGTCTAAATTAGACAAATAAGATTTTAAAATCAGATTGAGTTCCACATTCGCTGAAAAATTATAATGTAAATCCTTGAAGAAGTTATCAACTATCGTATTAAAGGTTTTTAACATCGGCAACAAATCATCGAGAATGTAAAAAGAATCTTTTCCGTAAACAACAGAATTTATAGCAATGATGTAAAGATAGATAATTTCAGAATCAGATAAATCAGTATAAAGAGTATCGTTTCTTGAAACCCAATCAATGGCGCTATGAATCGATTTGAAACCAGCATGAGTGCTATAGGTTGAAATAAGGGAACTGTCAAAAGAGACCTGGTTATTTTGAGCAATTCTATTGCGAGAAATTTTGATTAGCTGAGCGAATCTATAGTAATCAATAGTCAATATCTGTTTATAATTGTCTCTAATATAGTTTAAAAAGTTGTCTATTAGTTTAAAATCTGCATCTGTAAATGTATTCATCCAATTTCTGTGGTTATTGTTAAAATAATGAAAAAAGAAGTGGCGAATATCTATTTCATTTCCGATAAGTTCAAATGGATTCGTATTTAACGTTAAATGATAATCAGCTAATACATCTTTCAATAAATCGATATGTTTTCTTAAGGCTGACTGAGAGATAAAATGCTTTTCAGCAAAAGTTGCAACCTTTTCTTTTTTTCCTTCATAGAGTGAATCCACCAGTATAAATATAGGATTATGTTGTATTAAATCATACATGTAGGTTTGGATAGCTTTTGGAGAAGCTATTTTCCTGATGGACCAATTACTAGATTTGGTTAGTTCCACAGTTGAAGAAAGAGCATTTTCAATGGATAAAAAATCTTGCTGTAACGTTTTAATGGATACATCGTAATTTTTTTGTAAATCAAAAACAGATATAGGTTCATTTGAATCTATTAATAAAGATAGTATATATAGTTTACGCTTTAAAATATTATCAAATATTAATCTTTTTTCTATCTCGTTCATCTAATTAACCACCCCTTATTTTCATTATAATGTAAATTTTATCTTGAACATATTTTAAAAATTCTGAATTGTAGAAAAAAATAAAGCGAATAATATGCTCAGTTATAAACTAAGAGAAGTTTATTCCTCTCAAAATCGCTCTATTATATATAGGAAGAAAAAGAAAAAACTAGTTTTTTTTTTTGCATTTTAAGCGAAAAAAAAAGAATTTCAAATAGAAAGATTTGTTGTATATTCAATAAAGACAAAAAATAAAAGTAAGGATGAATAACAATGACATATAAATCTATTGCTATTACAGATAAAGAAGAGAGCCAATTAAAAGACATACTATCTTCTTTTGACTTATTAGATTTAACTTTTACTACAGAAACAAACATAGATATTTCTCACATAGATGCAGACCTCATTATTATAGAAGAAATCAAAGCGATTAGTTCAATCAATATACTAAACATATTATTTGAACTGAGAAAGAATTTTTCTGGACTAATTTGGGTGCTATCAGCTAAATGTGAAGAAAAAAATGAAATTTTATATTACAAAATGGGTATCGACGGAATTTCATACAGTGATAGATCCTCTGAATTGATCCAGTTACAACTTACAAGTGCACTTGAACGTAATTTCAAAAAAAGAGTAAATATTTCTAATATGAGTAAAAATAAAGTTCCTTCTTTAAATTTAAATCCAATAAATTTGAGCGTACATAAAGAAAATGGAGAAGAAATTTCACTGACCCGAAGTGAGTACAATATTTTGAGCTTATTAATGGAAAATCTCAATAGTACAGTTACTTATGAAGAAATATTGTCTTTAATCTGGAATGACGATAAAAGAAGTAATAAGTATAAAATCAGTAATCTGATTTTTCATTTACGAAGTAAAGTAGAGAGTGATTTGAAAAAACCAAAATATATAAAAACAGTTCGATCAAAAGGGTATATGTTGAAAAATTCGTAAGTTGTTCTATTTAGAGATAACCCTTAAAAATAAACTGAAGTAGATAGGAGGTAGAATGAAAAATGACAGAAAAAAAACCTGGGTTACTTTTTTTGGGGATACTAGTTGGTTTTCTATTCTTTCCAAACTATACAGAAGCTACAGAAGAAATTGATAGTGTACCGATAGATAGTATTTTTAAAGTACCCCAAGGAGCAAACAGTTATGTAGATGGAAATGAAATTGTTATAACAGATAATACATCAAATCAAATTGGCAGTATCTATTCTACTGAAGAAAATAAGATAGATCTTTCAAAAGATTTTTATGCTGAAATGTATGTAAAAATTGATGGTAGTGGTGACGGAATGACGTTTGTAATGCATAATGATCAACCTAAAACCCAAAATTTTTCAGGTTTAACTGGTCAGGGTTTAGCGGTCTACGGATCGTATTGGTATTTCCAGGGGCTTTATATGTTGATAGGACCATCCCAATTAAAAAAAAGTCTGGCTATTGAATTTGATACTTATTACAACTTCGGATATGATCGATTTTTAAATACAAATTTAGGTAATGGACACATCGCATACACGACTCCAGATAGTTATGATGGTTATGGATTTTATGCAGACAGAACGGTTGCATCAGTTAAACACAATGGAGTGCAATATCCTTCTTTTAAGCTTGGTGATGGCAAGTGGCGTTTATTAACATTAAAATGGACTGCTTGGAATGCTAGTAATATTGGGAATTTAACGTATCAATACGAAGGATTAGAGCCTATTTCAGCATCCGTTCCAAAGTATACATTTGGAACAGATAATGTCTATTGGGGATTCACTGGGTCAACAACTAATGTAACTGAAAAAGCAAGCGTTCGTTTTAAATCTTTACCAGGATTTGTAGATTACTCTGAAAATGTTGATTTCATTGATGCTGAAGGTAAGAGCATTCAAAGCATTACTCAAGATTCCGAGGTGACAGTTCACTATGTTGGTCAACATGTGGGAGGAAAACAAAACCTAATGGAACCAGCTTATAAGTTCACTTTATCACCAAATCAAGAGTATCAACAAGGATCGTTTAAGCTCAATGGTGTTGCGGTTACACCAACATACGTTAATAATGAATTGGAAATTCCTCTATCAAAAGACTTATCATCGACAGATAGTAAAGTTGATATCCAGTTTAAAGTAAAAGATAGCGGGGTGACCCAAGATACAGACTTAACACTGACAGCACATGTAAAAGCAAAAAATTTCCTGTCAGATAATGATTTCACATACAAAATAACCTACGACAAAGAAGCACCAACAGGAACAGGGAAATTAACATTTATTGATGCTGGTGATGAACAAGCACTTTCCAATGCAACAGATTACCGTCCATTTTTATCAGAATATCAAGATAACTACTCAGCAAAAGATAAAATCAAGGTTGAATTAAAAGCTGGACAAGACATCGCTGCTTTAGTCAAAACAGTTGGTCCAAGTAGTGTTCAACTGACACTTACCGATGAAAAAGGGAATACACGTGATGTGACGGTTCCACTCTTTATTCAAAATCAGGATGTTGTCAAAAGCAGTCAGTACATTATCTACGGGAAAGACTTTAGTGTAAATTCAAGAAATTATCCTACAACAAATGCAGCATTGCGCTCCTTAATTTTTGAACAAACAGAGTTGAAATTATGGCAGTATGACGACGTATCTGTAGCGGCAATGAATAATACTCAATTAAATCTATCAATGGATAAACTACCTCCAACGTCCAATACTGCTCAAGCAGGTGTCTATGAAGCAACTGCTTCTTATGGCAGTGGTACAGCTAAAGTAGCTAAGCCAATTAAGGTGACGGTGGTACCAAGTATTGCGCCAGTAACGATTCAATTCGTTGATGAAAATAATCAACCCATTGTGGACGAAATGACCTTTGAATCAACCGTTGCAGAGTCTATTGACTTAACTAAAAATGAACAAGTTCTCGAAAAACTTAAAGCGGTCAAAGCATTAAACTATGTTCTAGATACGTCCCCTACAGATGAACAAAATCTGTTGGTCGTACCTGAAGGTGTCACACGAAAATATACGTTTAAAGGAACGCTATTTATTCAATCAGCACCTAAGACCATTAATTTTGGAGATCAAAATGTGAGTTCCTTTGATAAGACCTATGCCAATCCAGAGTATGATCAAGATTTAATCATATGGGATAATCGTCAAACGCTAGGTACTTGGAAAATCACGTTAAAACAATCACAAGATTTTAGTATCCCAGATGATCCATCGCAGAAATTGCCAGATGTGCTAAGTTATCAGACTGCTGGAGAAGAAAAAATGATTTCCACAGATGCTCAGGAAGTTTTCAGCTCCAAACACCAGTCTTCAGGGAAATATGACATTAGTCAGGAAACATGGGGACCAGAAAAACAAGGGCTGCGTTTGAACGTTCCGGTCGGTTCAGTGAAACAAATAGGAAAATATGAAACGACACTGACTTGGCAAATAGAAGAAGCCTATTGATAAGTATGCTAAAAAAAGAGTTGGGTAATCGTTTGAAATAGAGGAATAATCATTCTTTATCTCTATTCGAAAAATAATTTAAACGTTAGATTTGTTTTCTATGAAATTAAAATAACAGTAGGATGCACATCTCTTAGGCTTGTCCATAGTCATAAAACGTTGAATCATTTGAATATGGATACGTTAGAAGTTGAAAGGAGGTGAGAATAAAATGATAAGTAAAAAAAAGGTGTTTTTTTTTCTGATAGTAATGGTTAGTCTTCTGTTTATGCCTATAAATACAGAAGCCACTGAGAATGTTAAAAGTGTTCCGCTAGACAATATTTTCAAAGTACCTCAAGGCGCAAACAGTTATGTAGAGGGGAACAACGTTGTCATCACCGATAAAGTAATTCGGCAAGTCGGAAGTATTTTTTCTACAGAAGCCAATAAGATGGACTTAACAAAAGATTTTTCTGCAGAAATGTACATTAGTATAGATGGAACCGCAGACGGTATAGTTTTTGTTATGCATAATGAGCCAGAAAAACTTACTGCTTTTTCTGGAAATGTGGGCCCAGGATTAGGAGTGTATGGAACTAGCATCAAACCAGCATATCCTAAAAGTTTGGTATTAGGGAATCAACTAAAGAAAAGTTTTGCTATTGAATTTGACACTTGGTACAACGGTATAAATGGAGATAATTTTGATGGTGATGTAGATGAAAACTCTGGAAAAGGCCATATTGCTTACACTTTTCCAGACAAAGCTTCTACATATGTAGCGCCCTTGCCATATTATTATATAACAAAAGTTAATCATCTTGGCGTACAGTATCCTACCTTTAACCTTGGAGATGGGCAATGGCGATTGTTTAAAATAAAATGGAAAACTTGGGATTCTGCCTATAATGGACAGCTAACGTATCAGTTCGGAGATCTTGATCCTGTAACAGCAACAATTTCAAGAGATACATTTGGAACAGATAGTGTTTATTGGGGGTTTAATGGGTCGACAGGTGGAGCTGGTGAAAAAGCAGTTGTTGCTTTTAAATCTGTACCAGGGTTAATAGATTATACAGACAACCTTACATTTACAAATGCTAGCGGAGACAAGGTACAAAGTGTTACTCAAAATTCTGAGATAACCGTTGATTATAGTGGTGAGTATACAGGTGGTAAGCAAAATATGTTACAGCCAACCTATACATTTTCTTTATCTCCCAATCAAAAGTATCAATACGGCACATTTAAGTTGAACGGTGTATCTGTAGCACCAACCTATACGAACAATGAATTAAGTATTCCATTATCCAAAGACTTAACACTAGAAGATGGAAAGGTTGATATCCAGTTTAAAGTAATGGATATAGGAGTGACCCAAGATACAGACTTAACACTGACAGCACATGTGGAATCCAAAAATTTCTTATCAGATAATGATTTCACATACAAAATAACCTACGACAAAGAAGCACCAACAGGAACAGGGAAATTAACATTTATTGATGCTGGTGATGAACAAGCACTTTCCAATGCAACAGATTACCGTCCATTTTTATCAGAATATCAAGATAACTACTCAGCAAAAGATAAAATCAAAGTTGAATTAAAACCTGGACAAGACATCTCGACTCTAGTCAAAACAGTTGGTCCAAGTAGTTTCCAACTAACTCTTACCGATGAAAAAGGGAATGCACGTGATGTGACGATTCCACTCTTTATTCAAAATCAGGAGGTTGTCAAAAGTAGTCAGTACATTATCTACGGGAAAGACTTTAGTGTCGATTCAAAAGAGTATCCTACAACAGATGCGGCATTACGCTCCTTGATTTTAGAAAAAACTGAGTTGAAATTATGGCAGTATGACGACGTATCTGTAACGACAATGAATAATACTCAACTGAATCTTTCAATAGATAAACTACCTCTAACGTCAGCTTCTGCTCAGGGAGGCATCTATGAAGCAACCGCTTCTTATGGTAGCGGGACAGCTAAAGTAGCTAAGCCAATTAATGTGACGGTGGTACCAAGTATTGCGCCAGTAACAATCCAATTTGTTGATGAAAATAATCAACCCATTGTGGACAAAATTACGTTTGAATCAACTGTTGCAGAGTCGATTGACTTAACTCAAAATGCACAAGTCCTCGAAAAGCTTAAAGCGGTCGAAGCGTTGAACTATGTTTTAGATACGCCTCCTGCAGATGAACAAAATCTGTTGATCGTACCTGAAGGTGTCACACGAAAATACACGTTTAAAGGAACACTATTTATTCAATCAGCACCTAGTAGCATTAATTTTGGGGATCAAAATGTGAGTGCCTTTGATAAAACCTATGCCAATCCAGAATATGATCAAGATTTAATCATATGGGACAATCGTCAAACGCTAGGTACTTGGAAAATCACGTTAAAACAATCACAAGATTTTAGTATCCCAGATGATCCATCGCAGAAATTGCCAGATGTGCTAAGTTATCAGACTGCTGGGGAAGAAAAAATGATTTCCACAGATGCTCAGGAAGTTTTTAGCTCCAAACACCAGTCCTCAGGGAAATATGACATTAGTCAGGAAACATGGGGACCAGAAAAACAAGGGCTGCGTTTGAACGTTCCGGTCGGTTCAGTGAAACAAATAGGGAAATATGAAACGACACTGACTTGGCAAATAGAAGAAGCCTATTAATGGAGAGGAGACCACGATGAAAAAACAGCGAATGATTTGTTTTGTTCTAACTCCTTTAATTTTTCTTGCCGTGTCTTTCGGTACGATCAATGAGGCCACAGCTGAGGAGGGTGGACAAGTACAGACAAATGCAGGAATCGTCTTTAAGGAATCAGATTCCTCAACAGCTCAAACGAATGAATCAACACACAATGATTCTTCAAGTAATAAACTTCCAAACACTGGCAAGAAGCCGACAGGACGATTGCCAAATACTGGGGATTTAATAAAAGTTAGCATGCTCTTCACAGGGGGCGCACTTATCCTAATTGCGTTGATCGTCTTCTTTTGGAAGAAGCGAAAACGCGTAAAAAGGGAGTGTGAATAAGATGGGAAGAAAATTACTCATCTGCTGCTTACTGTTTCCCCTTCTGTTAATGACTCCAGTGACGAGTCAAGCAGAAGAGTCGAATTACTCTGGTGAAGGAACAATCCGATTTAGTGGGAAGCAACCATTACAAGTGATGGACCCTGAACATCCAGAAAAACCTGCTGATCCAGGGGGCAGCCCTCATACTGATAACCTATTGAGGATTGATTTTGTCCCTAAAATTACCTTTTCGGATGCAACGATGTCTGAACAGGATCAAACCTATTACGGAAATGCCCAACTTTTCAATGATGATACCGGAGCGAGAGGAAACTTTATTCAAGTATCCGATTTTAGAAACGACAGCCAAGGCTGGACTTTACAGTTAAAGCAAGAAACGCAGTTCCAGAATCAATCGGCGAAAAGCAAGGAGTTAAAAGGCGCAGTGCTGTCCTTTGACAAATCATGGGCAAACTCCATAAATGACCAAACAACCGCACCTACGGTTTCAAAAGAAGTGATTCGTCTTTCGAATATTGGTGAAGTCTATAACTTAGCTGAAGCCAAGCCGAAAAAAGGTGAGGGAACCTGGGCAATTGCCTTTGGAGCATCTGTTACGAATACCAATCAACAGGCAGATACATTAAGGCCTAAATTGGACGAACAGAATAATCCAATCGTAGATCCAGCGTTTAATAATCAACCAATTTATGAGAATCAAGCAATTTCTTTATTCGTACCCGGTAAAACAGAAAAAGAGCCGGGCAACTACCAAACGGTGTTAACTTGGATTTTATCCGAGCTACCATAAATTATAAAAACTCTAGGAGGAAACACAAATGAAATTAACACACAAATTATGCGCAGCTACGCTATTAGCAGTATTAGGAGCAGCAGTAGCAGTGCCAAATGCAGTACAAGCAGCAGACGAACCAGCATCATGGAGCGGAAAAGGTTCAATCAACTTTGTAGAAGATACTGGGGTAGACCAACCGACAGATCCAACTGATCCAACAAAACCAGTTGATCCAGAAAATCCAATTGTCACTCCGCCAGTCAATCCAGCAACAGGACCATTAAAAGTGATTGCAGTAACGGATTTAGATTTTGGTACAGATAATAAAGTTACGCCAGCATCTGGAAGTGGTTGGGAATATTCAGCAAAAGCTGCTCAAATTGAATACAAAGACGGTACTAAAGTTGTTAGTCCAAATTTCGTTCAGTTTAAAGATACACGTGCAGATAACAAAGCAAATAAACACACAGTAACTGCTAAAGCAACTGCGTTCACAAATTCAGAAAATCAAGAGCTAAAAGCAGCGCAATTGAACTTTAGCAATGTGAAATTGGTTAATGGAGCCGATCAGAATCAAGTGAATGAAACTGGCGTTAAAGCAGTACAAACGGTTGAAACGGATGGTACAACACCTGCAACATTTGTGACACAAGATGCAGATGACAAAGGTTTTGGTCAATTTACCTTGCAATTCGGAGATACGGCAGATAATACGGCAGATGATTCAGTTAAATTATGGGTACCAGCCGAAGGGAATAAATTATCAACAAGCAGCAGCTATACTTCAACAATCACTTGGACAATTGCTGACGCACGATAATTCAAGTAAAAGATAAAAAGTATTGATGAAAGAGATTAAACAAGTCCGCCTATATTAGGCGTACTTGTTCCTCTTTTTAAGAAAGGGCAATCATGATGAAAAAAACGAGTTTAATGTGCTTAGCAGTTATTTTATACATAGGTTTGATAATCGGTATTTTACCCACAACAGGACAAGCAGCGCAAGAAGATGGAAGTGGGTTCACATATAAAGTCATTCAGCCTGAAAATCAACACAATAAAGATGTCGGCTATTTTGATCTCCGAATGACACCAAGCCAAGAACAAACGGTCACCATTAAAATGAACAATAGTTCAGCTGAAGAAATCACAGTAGATGTAGCGCTTAACAGTGCAAAGACGAATACAAATGGTGTAATCGAATACGGTCCATCCAAATTAGAAAAAGATGCCTCACTTAAGTATGATTTTGCTGATTTAGTAAAAGGTGAAAAAACAGTTAAGATCCCTGCAAAACAAAGTGTAGAATATAAATTAAACATAAAAATGCCAGGTTCCCAATATGATGGCGTCATTTCTGGTGGTATCTACATGATCCAAAAAGGGCAGACGGAAAGTCAAAAAGCGATGATCAAAAATGAATATGGCTATATGGTTGGAATGATTTTGACCGAAACAGATACTGCGATGAAGCCTGAGCTAAAACTTAATAAAGTTTTCGCTGATCAGCAAAATTACCGAAACGCAGTGTTCATCAATTATTCAAATACACAACCTGCCTACATCGATGATATGACCGTTGATGTTCAAGTTGTGAAAAAAGGGTCGAGTGAAGTTCTTTATGATACAAAACAAAATAAAATGAGAATGGCGCCTAATTCACAAATTAATTTTCCAGTTCCAATGAATGGTGAAAAAATGGTTGCAGGTGAGTATGTGGCTCATGTTGTAATCACAACAGAAAATGATGGTAAATGGACTTGGGAACAGAACTTCGAGATCACAAATGAAGAAGCAGATAAGTTTAACCAAGAAGATGTTAGTTTATTACAGGAAAGTCGAGTAGATTGGTCGTTGATCATTATAGTAGTTGTTAGTGCGTTAGGGATTATATTGATTATATTCTTTGCGGTTCGTTATTTTAGAAAAAAGAATCAAAAGAAAACAAAAAAGAAAAAGAAATCTAGCAATAAAAAAAGGTAGTAGCACAAAATGGGGATTAAAAGTGAAAATGTAAGGGTATTGAAATAGAGTAAATAATTAATTATTTTTGGAGGATAGAAACATGTCGATATTAGATTGGCTATTCATTGGGATACTTTCAACGGCAATCCTCTGTATTATTTTTGCAGTTGTTTTCCTAATTTCTTATTTTTTAACGAAGAAAAAGAGACTAGCATTAAAACAACGTCGAATAAAAAATAAAAAGAAACGCAGAGTTTTAAAAAAGAAAATCCATTTATTGAAGCAAAAAGGTAAAAAACAGATGCAATCAGGAATGATTTTCTTGAGTTTAGGGGTGATTCTAGCTGGAGGCGCCGCATTTTCCCGCTATCATCAAGCCACTAATCTAGGAAATCGTGACTCAGACGCTATCGTAGAAGGGTATTATTTATTAAACAAAACATCTGAGCAGTTAGGAACAATTGAAGGAACCACAAATGTTGAAAAAACAAGAAAAAATTTGCGTGAGTTAGCAGCAAAATTGTCTGGTTTTGGGGTTCGTTACGCTGATCCAAGATTAACGGTAGACGGACAACAACTATTAAATCGATATTATACGCAAATGAAAGAAATAGGTCTTAACTTGAACAATCAATCGATCGAAAGTCTACAGGAAAAAACAACCTATGATAATTATTTAGCAGATATAAAAAAAGTCAAAACGATTCAAAAAAAGGTTTTTACGTATTTTAATGTGAATGAATCAGCGTTAAGTCAAAAGAAATAACATGTTAAGAAATGGCTGTGAAGCTAAATGGCGAAAAAGAAAGTAATTACTAAGAATAAAAAAAGAAGAAAGGAAAATAAGAAACAACGACTTCTTAAAGAACTCAGTAAAGAATTAGGCATAACTTTTTTGATTGTATTGTTATGCTTATTTTTACTTTCCAGAGTTGTTTTTGCATTGCCAAAAAATGAAGGGTATGGGATGCGGGAAGCGTTGAATGATGGCGATCGTGTATATGTGGATCGACTTGGTACGCCCAAACGTTTTTCATTAATTTATTTCAAGCAACCTGATGGAAATGGAACCTCAATACGGCGAGTCATTGGGTTGCCAGGAGAACGAATACTCTATTCTAAGGATGAACTTTATGTCGATGGCCGACTTGTTGTAGAACGTTTTTTACAGAAAAAGTTAGCACAAGCTAAAATAGATGATGAAATGATTACCGAAGATTTTGACTCCATTGCTATTTTAGGAACAACAGATGGCATTATTCCAAAGGGCAAATATCTAGTGCTTGGAGATAATCGTCACTACGCTACAGATAGTCGTTACTATGGTTTAGTCGATCAACGAGATGTGATTGGGATTGTAAAACTACGATTGTTACCTTTTTATCAGATAGGTATCCAATGAAGTGATAAAAATACGGTGGGTAACGTATTGAGATAAAAAAGTGAAATGAGCAAAGTAAAAGTTAACAGCTTATAAAATCGTTGAAAAGAGAATTAGAATAATGAACTATTGAAGTCTATTGAATGAAAAAAATGTTTATTTTTTATGAAAAAAGAGATATAATAGATTGTATTTTGAAGAAAGAAGGATGAAAAAATGAAAAGAAAAGCACTCTCTCTATTACTTTTAAGTTTTACAGCCGTTTTAGCTGTTGGCTGTACATCGAACAAAAGTACTAGTGACGCATCTGATAAGAAAGAGGCTAAAACAGAATCAACAACACATGCAAAAAAATCTGAACATATCGATTATGATGATCAGGAAGAGTGGGAATTCTCTGCTGGAAAGATGCAGTCACCCATTGATATTGTTACAAAAAAAGCAGAAGCGATGACGCCAGATACTGGAACAATTACAATTGATTACGGAAAAGATATTACGAAAGCGGAGAATAACGGCCATAGTATCCAAATCACAGATGGGGGTACATCGGTAATTAATGGACGAAACTTTACATTGAGTCAGTTTCATTTTCATGCGGAAAGTGAACATACTGTTGACGGTAAACATTATCCGATCGAAGCACATTTTGTTAATACTGCCCAAGATGGACGCATTGCAGTGATTGGAGTATTTTTCAAGGAAGGTACTGAAAATAAAGGCTTCCAAGAAGTTTTAGATGACGTAAACAATGATAAAAACGATCCAATAACTGATCTAAATGATATGATCCCATCTAATAGAAGTTATTATCATTATCTAGGTTCATTGACTACACCACCACTAAATGAAAATGTGGAATGGTATGTGATGAAAGAACCTGTGGAAGTATCTTCAGCTCAAATCGAAGAATTCAAAAAATTGTATTCACATAATAATCGAGAAGTTCAACCGTTGAATGATCGATCAATTTTAGAGCATGATGAATAAGTAAAATGTTGTTTGCAGTAATTAAAAGTTGAATAACGAGCCATGATGGTATTTATCATCATGGCTTTTTATGTTAGAGTGAATAATCTAATGGAAATTTAACAGTTGTTTTTATTTTTTACAAAGAAGGGATGGCACCAAAATGAAAAAGAAGGGTTATCTAGTCAGTTTGTTACTACTGTTAATAATCAGTTGTGTAACAGTTACTGCCTGTAACAAAACAAAAGCTCAGACGCAAAATAGTGAAGCAACGAAGCTTAAAAATCAGGCGTTAAGCAAAGAAACAATTGAATCATCCAATAAGAAATTAAGCAAAAGGAATGCAGATTCATTTTCGTTAGATCTGAAAAATGCGAGTGCAGAAAGACTTTATGAAACTTTTAATGGTCCGAATGCAGATGAGATTATCGCTCTTTTAGAAATGGATCATGATGATTCAGATAGAATTTTAGTAACGACGGATGGGACGATATTAACGGGGCAACTTGGAGATGAAAATGGTAGGAAAGTTGATTCTAATACGGATAAAAATAGTATAACGGTGAAAGAGCTTAAAGATTTAGTTCTAAAACACAAAGAAAAGATAGATGAATTAGCAGCAAAAGATAGTTCGTTAGAGTAGTTCACTAACGGGTAAATGGTCTCGTTTTTTGTTTACTAGATAAGACGGATGTTTAAGCTTATACAAAAAATGAGTTTTAGGTGTGAACACTAATACCTTGATAGGATGGTGACGAATACATATATGCAAAAGAAACGGTTAAAAAAAGAATTATTTAGTTGCTTACTCTACCTCTTGATTCCATTGATATTGGGTGCAGTAGCAAGCATCTGGATTAAAGTATCAATTCTAACTATCGTAGCGATCCTTTATGGCATCATGCTTGTTTTTATGATCCCGTCAGATGTTTTTTTTAGTAGTACATTGGATTACAACATAAAATCAGTTAATCCAAGTTACAAACATGAAAAACCAGATTATATCGGTGGTACTAAACAACAGTTACTTCATTTTACTTTAGTGGCTTTTGGATTAGTCGTTTGTTTGTTGCTTATGTTGCTCGATTGATTCTGTTCCAAAAAAGATGAGAAAGAAGGAAAAGCGATGATAGAAATAAAAAAAATCAGCCTAAATGACCTAGTAGCATTACAAACATTAAGCATCAAAAACTTTACAGATACCTTTGCTAAAGACAATACGCCAGAAGATTTAAAAGAGTATCTTGACCAAGCGTATACAGAAGAAAAATTAACGAGTGAGCTTCAAAATAAACAGTCAGAGTTTTATTTTATTTATTCAGATGATCAACTGGCTGGATATTTAAAAATCAATGTAAATGATGCACAGACTGAAACCATTGAGGGAGATGCGTTGGAGATTGAACGAATTTATATCGATTCAGATTTTAAAAGACTAGGACTTGGAAAAATGCTTTATAATAAAGCGATAGAGCGAGCAAAAGAGTTAAACAAGACCGCTATCTGGTTAGGCGTTTGGGAGCGTAATTTTTCTGCGATGAAATTTTATCGTAAGATGGGATTTACTCAGGTAGGAGCTCATTCTTTTTTCATGGGTGAGGATGAACAGACTGATTTAATCATGAAAAAGAATCTAAAATAATCTTTTCACTGTTGAGAATGATATTCTTTCAAGCAAAATCAACCTAAAAATACCCCAACAACCTGTATAATGATACCATCAGGATTGTAAGGGGGATGATCATGAAAGACGGTTTGTACTACGCAACACAATTTAGAGATAAAAAGCTAAGCGTGACGGAGTGGATCGATGAACGGGAACAGCAAGTTAAAAAGATAAATCCTGAACTCAATGCCTTTGTTGACTGGGATACGGAAGCTGCGAAACAACAATATGAAGCTAGAGGAGCAGAAACTGGTCCTTTTTTTGGCTTACCTATTCCGTTGAAAATGCTTGGACAAGATAAAGCAGGAATGAAATCAACATCTGGGTCTCGTTTATTTCAAGAAAACCGTGCAAATTCAACGGATAATTTTGTGAAAGGTTTAGAACGATTGGGCTTGATTCCATTAGGAAAAACCAATGCGCCAGAGTTCGGCTTTAAAAATATTTCTGATCCGACGATTTACGGACCAGCTAAAAATCCATGGAATCTTGCCTATTCACCTGGAGGTTCAAGTGGTGGCGCTGCGGCAGCCGTTGCTAGTGGGTTATTTCCAATTGCTGGAGCAAGTGATGGCGGTGGTTCGATTCGGATTCCAGCTTCTTTTAGTGGACTGATTGGATTGAAACCTACGCGTGGTAGTATGCCAGTTGGACCTGATGGCTGGCGTGGTTGGCAAGGAGCATCAATCAATTTTGCTTTAACGGTGTCGATGAGAGATACCGAAACGTTATTTTATCATTTACGTGGGACCGAAAAAGCAGCACCGTATCAAGCGCCGAAAGCTGAGTGGAGTCATCAAGAGGCAGCAGAGAAACAAGTTTTGAAAATTGCTTTTTTTACGGAATCACCTGTAGGAACGCCCGTTTCAGTGGAAGCGATAAAAGCAACACACAATGCAGCAACATTTTTAGAACAACAAGGGCATGAAGTCACCGAAATGTCGTATCCAATCAATGGACGTCAATTGATCGACAGCTATTATTTGATGAATGGCGCCGAAACAGCCGCTATGTTTGAAGGGATCCAAGAGGCAATTCAGCGAACGCTGACGAAAAAGGATATGGAGCTAATGACTTGGGGCATCTACCAATATGGAATACAGCTGCCAGCAAGTCAGTATACAAGATCACTTCACCTGTGGGATCAAGCGGCATATAAGATGCAGCAATTATTCGAGGAATACGATGTAGTATTAACGCCTACCACAGCGGATATCGCACCTAAAATCGATGCAGAATTACAGAGTGATCAGATTCGTAAAGACTTGGCTCAAGCGGAGTCTCTTTCCGGTATACAGTTAAAAGACTTAATCTATGATATGTTTGAAAAAAGTCTGACGATCACGCCATATACTCAACTTGCTAATTTAACGGGACAACCAGCAATCAGTTTACCTACTCATGTAGCAGAAACTGGTTTACCGCTAGGCATTCAATTTATGGCATCTAAAGGCCGCGAAGATGTATTATTCCAAGTTGGAAAGTTGTTTGAGCAAGAACAGAAATTCTTATTACCAAAATTTTATCGTGAATCATAGGAGGTTCAAATGAAGAAAGTATTCGCTAGTTTTAGTATTGTTGCATTAAGTTTAGTGTTCGTTGCGTGTGGTGGAACAAAAGAGCAGACTGCTGGAAAAGATAACAGCTGGCAAAAAGTAGAGGATGCAAAAAAGTTAACAGTTGCCACATCAGGAACGTTATTCCCGTCTTCTTATTATAACGATGAGAACAAATTAACGGGTTATGATATAGAGGTCATCACAGAAGTGGCCAAACGTTTAGATGTTGAGGTTGAATTTAAAGAATACAATGTAGATGGCCAAATCACGTCAGTGGATAAAGGGGAAGCTGATTTAGCGGCGAACGATTTTGGTTTATCAGGAGATCGCGGGAAAAAATTTATTTTATCTTCTCCAATCAAGTATTCATTTGACAGTATGATCGTTCGAAAAAGTGACGATTCTGGTATTGCTTCTCTTGAAGATTTAAAAGGCAAGAAAGCAGCTGGTGAGCCCAATACCAACTACATGAAGATAGCGGAAAAATACGGAGCAAAATTAGTAACCTACGATAATGCGACAAATGATCAATATTTGACTGATGTGGCGAATGGTCGCACAGATGTTATTTTAAACGATTATTATTTACAAAAAATGTCTGTAGGGGCGTTGCCAGATATTCCAGTGAAAATCTTAGAAGACGTCTACTTTAATGCCAACTTTACTGGCTTTTTGATGAAAAAAGACAGCACCGCTTTAAGTAAAAAAATTGATGAATCACTAAACGCAATGCAAGAGGATGGAACCATGAAAAAAATCTCTGAAACGTATTTCCAAACAGATGTTTCAGTGGAGCCGAAAGAAAAAATCGAAGAAAGTGTTTCAGTAGAGTAGATGTATATACCAAAAATCGATTTTCAGTTAATGATCGACTCAATTCCCTTTTTGTTGACTGGTTTGCCTTATACACTTGGCATCAGTATCGTGACGTTTTTGATGGGAAATGTCCTTGGTATTTTGTTGACTGTCTTGGGGATGTTGCCTTCGAAAGTGATTAAAGGGCTTGTCCGATTTTATATTTCGTTTTTACGGGGAGTGCCTGGTTTGGTCTTGTTGTTTCTGTTGTATTTTGGACTACCGTATCAATTAAGTGCACTAACAGCAGCTTGTATTTGTTTTAGTTTGACGAGCAGTGCGTTTATTGCTGAAATCTATCGTGGTTCTATTGCCGGAGTGGAGGCAGGGCAGTGGGATGCGGCGTATGCGTTAGGGTTGCCGTTTGGGAAAGTGATGCGTAAAATTATCTTACCGCAAGCCTTTCGGATTTCGATTCCAGCTTTAGGGAATGTGGCGATGGATTTGTTAAAAGGCACGTCTTTAGCTGCAATGATCACGATCCCTGATATTTTCCAAAAGGCAAAAATTGTAGGTGGAAGAACATTTGATTATATGACAATGTATATTTTAGTGGCAGTAATGTATTGGCTACTTTGTGTGGCGATAGGCTGGGGGCAAAGTTGGTTGGAGAGACATTATGTCAATCGTTATAAAGGAACATCAGATGTGAGCTCATAAAAATAAATTGTGTAAGGGGCTGTGTGAAAAACGGCTGCTTACATAGTTTTTTGTTTGTGGGATTTATTGTTCTATTCTTCTCAAAAAACGAGTATAATTAAGTCGGATGATAATGATGATTAGAAAGTAGGAATATTAATGGATATGAAAGAAATAAAAGAGACAAGTCAATTTTTAGTAACGGAATATCAGGACAGTCTTAAAAATGGATTTATTGAAACACCTAGTCAGTTCATGATGCGCATGAACGTAGAGTCAAAAGTTGAAGAATATGTCCGTCCTTTGTTAAGTCAGGTAGAGCAAGAATTTAAAAATCGTGTTAAATAATCGAGTAATCCTATTTTGGGAGCAAAGAGGATGCTTGTTTTGATTGGCTATGTAAGTAAGATGACCTCTAGGATGTCTTGCCAAAAAATCGCGAAGATGATAAGAGAGAGTTTAGATTTTTAGCCAGAAGCTTAGCCTGTTAATGGTAGAATCGAAGGTGCAAATTTATTTAGCTTGCTACAGTGCAAGCTTTTTTTGCGTGATTTTCTACTCATTTTAAGTGATAATAAATGCGAGGTGATCAAAATGACAATTGGTGAAATTTTAAAGGAAAAAAGAGAACAACTTGGCTATACTCAAAAAGAAGTCGCTCAAAAATTATATGTATCTAGACAAACAGTTTCTAATTGGGAAATCGGAAAAACATATCCTGATATAGAAAAATTACTAAATTTAAGTGATTTTTATGGTCTTTCCTTGGACGAGCTGATTAAAGAGGATTACAGAATGGCCGATAAGCTAAAAAGAGACAACTATGAGCAAAAAATTCGAGTATATGGTTTTTTATCAGAACAATTATCGGCTATGATTTTAGGATCGATCCTAACTTGTGTCTTTTTCGGCGTTCATTTTTCAATGTTGGTTCAAATAATACTTATTATAGTGACGTTTAGCTGCCTTATTTTTCTTTTATGGCGGAATGGTCTAGTTGAAAAAATAATAAGGTAAGAAGTTGGCTTTTCTAAAATAGTAAAATTTCATGTTTAACATTGACAAAAATAAAAAGATACACTATATTTATGGTATCGATATCACAAGAGGAGAAAAAGATGGCTACAATCAAAGATGTTGCAAAAAAAGCTGGTTTATCGGTTTCAACCGTTTCACGTTTTTTGAATAATCATCCATATATTTCAGATGATAAAAAAGAACGAATCCAAAAAGCAATGGATGAACTAAACTACGCACCAAGTGCGATTGCAACGCAACTTCGTTCCAAAAAATGTACGACGATCGGTGTGTTGATTTCAAGAATCACCAATCCATTTTTTTCTTATTTAGTAGATGCGATCGAAAAACAAGCAAAAGAACATGGCTATCAACTGTTGATCATGCAAACCTATGACGATCCAAAAGCAGAGTTGAAAATGCTAGAATATTTAAAACAACAAGTTGTTGCAGGTGTCATCATGACTTCTATTGAAAGCGATTCACACGTAATTGAAAGTTATTCAAAATATGGTCCCATTGTTTTATGTAATGAGAAGCTAGAAGGAACAGGGATTCCAACTATTTCCACTAATCAAGAAGAAATCAGCTACGAGGCAACCAACTATCTTATTCAAAAAGGATATCGTAAAATCGCCTATTGTACCGGTGGGAATCTAACCATTGGTGGACATGGACACCGACGAACCAAAGGGGTTGAACGGGCGCTTGCTGAACATGACTTGTCGATCAAAAGGAATTGGATTTTTAAACAGGTCCATAACATGGAAGATGGTCAAAAAGTAGCGCGAGAAATTTTGGCTTTGCCTGAAAATGATCGTCCAGATGCTGTCTTTAGTGGAAGTGATGAGGTCGCTATTGGGATTATCCAAGAAGTACTTCAGCAAGGATTACGTGTACCAGAAAATTTGGCAGTATTGGGTTTTGATAATCAGCCAAGCACAGGTATTATTGCCGTTCCACTCACAACGATCGATCAGCCAACAACAGCATTGGGAATGGAAGCCACGAAATTAATGGTTGCATTGATTGAAGGGGCAACGTACGAAGTAAATAAAAAAGAACTTATTTTATCACTAATTGAGCGTAAATCCACGTAGGTGGATTTATTCTTGTGAAAATATGATATCGATACCACATGTAATGGAAGGATGAATGACTCGTGAACATAGAAATGAAAGACAAAAAATGGTGGGAAAAAGAAGTGATTTACCAGATTTATCCGAAAAGCTTTAAGGACTCGAATAATGATGGCATAGGAGATCTTCAAGGGATTCGAGAAAAGTTACCGTATTTAAAAGAGCTAGGAATCACTACGATTTGGATCTGTCCAATTTTTACGTCACCGATGGTAGATAATGGCTATGATATTTCTGATTTTGAAGGAATCAATCCTGAATTTGGGACTATGGCTGACTTTGATCAATTGTTAGAAGATGCGAATAAGTTGGGAATCAAAGTGATTTTGGATTTAGTCATCAATCACACTTCTGATGAACATCCGTGGTTCCAGGCAGCATTGAAAGACAAAGAAAGTCCATATCGAGACTATTACATTTTTAAAGAAGGGAAAACAGAACCAAATAACTGGCGCTCGATTTTTGGCGGTTCAGTGTGGGAAAAGTTACCGGATGAAGAGGTCTATTATTTCCATGCCTTCGATAAAAAACAGCCTGATTTAAATTGGGAGAATCCAGTGTTGCGTCAAGAATTATATGCAATGATTAATAGATGGTTAGAAAAAGGAATTGCTGGTTTTCGAATCGACTCGATTACCTTTATCAAGAAGGATCAAGATTTTGCTAGCTTACCTACGGATGGCGTGGATGGTTTAGCGTCATGTAAAAGTAAAACACGAAACCGTCCAGGAATTGAAGTGTTTTTAAACGAATTAAAAAAAGAAACATTTGAAAAATATAATTGTGTTACCGTTGGGGAAGCACCTGGTGTTCCTTATGAAGACTACGGTGATTTTATTGGGGATGATGGGTATTTTTCCATGATTTTTGATTTTAATTATTCTGATATCGATGTTGAATCTGGTTCTGATTGGTTTAAACGGACGAATTGGACTACGAAGGAATTCAAAGAAAAATTAAAACGCTCACAAAAAGTGTTACAGAAAAATGGTTGGGGGGCGAATTTCGTTGAAAACCATGATCAGCCTCGTGCTGTTTCTAAATTTATCAAACCTGAATACCAAACGGATGAAGCAGCGAAAGCCTTAGGTATGCTCTATTTCTTTTTACGAGGAACACCATTCATCTATCAAGCGCAAGAGTTAGGGATGCAAAATGCCAAACGGAACACCATTGATCAATTTAATGACATTTCAAGTATCGATAATTATCACCGTTCAATTCAAGAAGGCTATACGCTAGAAGCAGCGTTGGATTTCGTCAACAAACGAAGTCGAGATAATACACGTACACCTTTTCCTTGGGATGATCGTCAATATGGAGGATTTTCAGCTACTACGCCATGGCTTGCGATGACAGAAGAATACCCCAATCGTAATGCACAGCAGAATCCAGTATTCGCTCACTATAAAAAAATGATTGAGCTCAGACAACAAGGACAAGTAAGTGAAGTCTTGACGCATGGCACAATTGTTTTCTTAGAAAATGTACCAGATAATGTGATTGCCTATAAGCGTGTATTAAATGAGAACGAAGTTTATTCCTATACTAATTTAAGTGATACGGAGGAACTAATTTCCATAAAAGGGGAACCTTTGGATTTACTCTTAAATTCTCATGGGGATCTAGTAAACGAAGAAAATGAATTAAAGCTTTATCCTTATCAAAGTGTTTTGTTTAAAAAAAAATGAGGTGAGTGAAAATGGCAATTAACTACAAACAAATTGGCGAAGAGATCCTAAACGTCGTTGGGGAAGAAAATATTACAGGAATCACCCATTGTGCGACACGATTACGTTTAGAAGTAAAAGACCGCGAAGCAATCGACGATAAAAAAGTCGAAAAAATTGATCAAGTAAAAGGGGTTTTCTTTAATGCCGGTCAATACCAAATTATTTTAGGAACCGGCATCGTGAATAAAGTCTATGACTCTCTAGTTCAAAATAATCATGAACTATTAGAAAAAGAAACGACTCTTGAAGAAATGAAAAAGCCAAGCAATCCGATCAAACACGCAATTCGTACACTTTCTGATATTTTTGTTCCGATCATTCCAGGAATCGTGGCAACGGGATTATTTCTAGGATTAAAGAGAGTCTTTTTAAATGAGAGTGTTTTAGCTTTTTTTGGAACATCAACTGATAACATTCCTGAGTTTGTACTAGTTCTTTTGGGTGTACTGACGGATACTGTTTTTGCTTTTTTACCTGCTCTGATTTGTTGGTCAGCGTTTAAAAAATTTGGTGGTACACCGATTATCGGTTTTGTGATCGGCTTAATGTTGGTATCCCCCACGTTGCCGAATGCTTATTCAGTGGCAGATATCAATAGTGGTGTTGAACCGTTGATGGCCTTTGGCTTTATTCCAATCGTAGGCTATCAAGGAAGTGTCTTAACGGCGTTAGTGATTGGTCTTTTAGGAGCGAAACTTGAAAAAATCCTTCGTAGAAAAATGCCGAACTCTTTAGATTTGATGTTTACTCCTTTTGTCGTTATTTTGGTGATGATGTTAACAGGCTTGTTAGTGTTAGGACCAGTCTTGCACTTCGTAGAAAATGGCTTGGTCTACTTCATTACAGGGTTAATCAAATTGCCATTTGGAATCGGTGGTTTGTTGATAGGGTTCTTATATCCGTTGGCTGTTATGACGGGGATGCATCATCTGTTTATTATGATCGAAACAAGTTTGTTGGCGACAACTGGCTTTAATCCACTGATTACGCTTTGTGCAATGTACGGCTTTGCGAATGCGGCAGTCAGTTTTGCAGTGAGTGTCAAGGCCAAAGATAAGAATGTAAAAGTAATTGGAACCAGTGCGGGTGTGACGCAACTTTTAGGCGTAAGTGAGCCAGCATTGTTTGGGGTCACGATTCGTTACGGGATGAAACCACTAGGTATTATGTTAGCATGTTCTGCTCTAGGGGGAGCTGTTTTGTCATTGTTAAACGTGCAAGCGAATTCATACGGGTTAGCTGTTATTTTATCGCCGTTGATGTACATTTATAGCTCGTATCAATTAGTAACCTATATCGTAGTTGGAATTTGTATCTTTATCTTGTCGTTTGTGTTGACGTATCTGTTTGGGGTACCAAAAGAAGTGATGATGTCAGAAGATGAGTATCTAGGAGAGGAACAATGAACTAGACAAATGAACAACGCTATCGAGCTATCAAATTCAAAAGAAAAAAGGTCAAAAGGTATTTGACGGTAAAGCTATCCTATTCAACCTAATTATGATTTATTAAATGACCCCAACGGTTTTTGTTAGTACAATAAAAAGTATCAATCTAGTGTTTTTATTGGTGAAGTTTACGAGCATGTGGTTACTTTGATAGGCACTCATTTCAAGAGTTAGATCAAAGAGTTGATTTTTTTTTGAAACGCAAACAACTTCGTGAACTAGGGAAGAATCACATGTTGGAAAGGGAAATTATGAAATAGGGATAAAGAACAGCTACATTTAAAGTACATCGTTAAGTTCTAAAAGAATTAAGATTTTGGAAGAAGTTAGAGTACATTTAAGTTCGATCACCTATTTACCTTTTTCAAATATAATGAGATAATGATGTTGAAAAAGTGTTATTTCGGAGGGGAAAAATGGGAGATTCATTCGTTCAAAATCAGTGTTCATCGTGTGGTGGTGCAATCACTGATCCAAACGTAAAAAAATGTCCACATTGTGGAACATCACAAGATCATGTTCAAACAATACTGGATGAAAAAAACAAAAATATTGAACTTTGTCCTAATTGTGGTTCGCCAGTTATATTTAATATTGAAAAGCAGCAGTTTGTTTGTGATTTCTGTCATTCTACGTTTACAACAAAAATTGAAAAAGATTTTGATAACTTGATATATGAGGCAGATAATTTGATTCCATTTCAAATACCAGAAGGGCTGGCAAAAAAGCAGTTTTTCGAATGGTTGATTAAAGGGGAGAACCTTCCCTTAGACATCTTAGGGAGAATCAATAATATCCAGCTAGAACAAGTTTTTATCCCATATATGTGTGCAAATGTTGTTTATGATGGCGCGTGGGGAGCTGATATTGGGTACAATCGTTCTGAGAGCTATACAGAATATGTGACGAAAGAAGACAAGAATGGAAATAAATATTCTGAACCAATCGCGAAGACTCGAACTGTTGTTGATTGGAATCATTCAAGTGATATTTTTTCAGGTACAACATTTAAAAGTTATCTAGTCAATGATGAACTAACGGGTTTGATTGCATCATTTGCTCAACGTTTTAGTCATTTGGCTTTTTTAGAGAATACGAAGCCGTTTGACGAACATTACACAGCTGGGACTCGACAATTGAAAATTTCATCTTATAAAGTTTCTTCAGTTTTACGTTCCATTCGTGTTTTTGCTCAAGAAGAAGCAGAAAAAAAAATGAATAGCATCTTACCAGGAGATGAAAATAAAAATGCGAAAATAACGAAATTCACCTATAATCTTACTTCAAAATATACGTATGTTCCGTTTTGGAAAGTTACATACAACTATGAAGACATGAATTATAGTGCAATTATGACTGCTGCAACTAAAAATAAAATAGAAATAGACGGAAACCGTCCAATCTGTCAAGAAGATTCAACAGTTGAAAAAAAAATGAGGACAAACGGTCGGTTTGGTCTTTTAGGAAGTTTACTCTTTTTCTTGATCAATATATTTAGTAATTTCCCTAGTGAAGTAGGATCAATTCTATCTATACTTTTTTTAGGTGGAATTGGTATCTGGATTTATTTTGCGATCAAGCGTCATCTTTTCTTGGATCAAAATAAAAAATATCTTGAAGATAATTTAAATGAGTATCCAGAATATATAAAACTATTAAAACAATATCCAAAATAGTTTTTGAACCCTACTGTATTAATGAATAGAATAAAAAAATGGCTGAAATGTATGTTTCAGTCATTTTTAATGTATCAGTCGAAAATATGTCTACAATAATCAATTTGAAAAAACATAGACTTCAATACAGTTGTTCGATAGTATAACTATATATGCTATTTTATGTATAAAAAACATAATCTATATATGAAGAATTAAATGAAGGAGGCGTTAAAAAATGAAAAAGTCAGTAAAGTCATCAGTGATTGTGTTGGCGTTAGGATTAGGGTTGTCAATCGGAACATCTGAAGAAGCTGAAGCGATGTATGAATCGCCTTATTCATATTTCAATGATTATGGAATAAGAGAAAAGAGCTTTGCTAGTGTAGATAAACTATACACCGATCGTTATCAAATGGAGGTAGAACAGCTTCATAAAAAGTATAACTTGGGTGTGATCACGGATGAGGAATTTGATATATTCCTTCGGCAATTGGATGAGCGCGATGAGAAGAGTTTACTTGAACGAGAAACACTTTTTAATACGTATGGATTAGTAAAAAAAGACGATTTAAAGCAGATCGCCCATTTTGATACAGCGTTTGACGATTATTCTTCTTTGGCGGGAGTTGAGCAAATGCCAGTATTAGAAACAATCCAAGGAGAAGGTGGAAGCTTCAACAGTTTTAGAGAGTTGGGAAAATTAAATAAATTGAAAACAGTGAATTTGGAAGCGAATAATCAACTAACATTAAACAGTTTTAAAAAGCTAACCGACTTGGAAACGCTCGTTTTGTCGTTTAATGGGTTCGAAAATAAGGACGAAAGTAGCGCTAGTGAATACACACAAGCGTTAACAACAGATATTTCAGCATTATCTCATCTGGATAAATTAAAGGAATTAAGAATCAATGCAAGAGGAAGAATGGCGACGATTACCTTAAAGAAAGGGACAACCTCTTATCAACTATTTGACCCAATCGTGCCATCAATACAATTCGATGGTGCTGAAATGAACTACGTTTCAACTATTGAAAGCAGTGAAGTGTTGGAATGGAACAATTTATCGGGAAAGGAAAGATATTTAGCATTTAGTTGGAGGATAGAAAAGGGAACAGAACTTTCTTATACAGGAGAGGGGCAAATCCCAATTCGTTGGAAAGAATAAAAGGCAAGAGCGAAGTTTTTCATTCCGAGGTCTAAAAGGATACTTCTCTTCACGAATAGTGTCGATTGGATTCACTAATTTTGGCAATGACCAAAGGAAGTGAGTACTTTTGATAGTAAATTAAGAGGCATATAAAAAAGTGATAAAATACAAAGTGACGACGATAGGAAATTTTCTAAAGGCGTTAAAAGGAGCGGAAAAATGATTCGAAGTGAAGTAAAAAAGAAAGCCCAAGCACATCTACATGGGCGATATGGAAACTGGAGTTTGATTGCAATTCTCCCTTGTGCGGCATTGTTTCTTTATTTTTTTTCTGTGATGTTCCTGTTTCAAGCAGCGACAAGTGTTGGAAATCAATCAAATCATTATCACTCTTGGCAAGAAGATTACGCTGAAAAAGCGAATCGTTCTATGGACGACTATGAAAGAGGCTACGAGGATGGCTATTCAGATGGTTATGACGACGGATTTTATCAAGATGATTCTGATGATGACAGCCAGAATGAAAAAAATCTTCATTCCTTAGCAACTATTCCAGGAACCTCGTTGACACATCAAGGGCGATCCGTTACTTATTCAGAAACAACGACTTTAGAAACAGGAATCGGTGGTCTAGTTGGCTTTTTGGTTTGGCTTGCGTTTTTACTTGTTATGATTTTGTATCGTGGCATGATTCAGTGGGCAGCCGTGGATAATGTAGAAAGGCGTAATTTTAGTCTTAAAACAGTCTTTATCTCTTTTATTAAAGAAAATGGTAAACGAACGGTGAGTGCTAACAGTTTAATGGCCTTGTACACTTTTTTATGGTCTTTGTTGTTTGTTATTCCTGGTGTTATCAAACAATTATCGTATGGTATGACAAATTATTTATTGAAAAAAGATCCCACTCTAACGGCAAAAGAAGCAATTGATCTTAGCCGAGTATTGATGAAAGGATATAAGTTAGAATATTTGATATTCTCTTATTCCTTTATTTTATGGCAGTTTGCTGCATTCTTTAGTTTTGGCTTAGTCAGCGTTTATGTTATTCCATATTATAGTGTATCGGAAGTGTTGTTCTTTGATCGAATCGTTGCGGATAAACATCATTTGTTTACTCAAGAAAAAGAAGCAGGATTTGCTGATTTTTAAATCAATCAACTAAAAAAGAAGTGTGAGAACCTTGTGACGGGGTTTCACGCTTCTTTGATTTTTATGAACCTGAACTAACAAAAGGGCTAATTAAACCAGCTAATCCTTCGATGTTTCTCGTTTGGATCATGATTGTACCTGTGCCATGAAATTCATTGACCACACCTTCACCGGTTGTGAAACCAAAGAGGCCAGAAGCTACCTTGATAGTGTAATCCAATGATTCAGACCAAGCGACAACATGCTGATTGTCTACGACAAATGGTTTTGTTCCATCCAAATGAATCTCGACAATGTCTCCGTAGCTGTTGATCAACAAGGAACCTGAACCAGCTGTTTCCATTACGAACAATCCACCCGTACCACCAAAAATAGCGCCACTAAGCTTTTGACGTTTCATATTATACGAGACAGTCTCATCACAAGCTAAAAATGCACCTGTATTTAAACGCCAATGTTCTGAGCCCACTTGAAGTTCTTTGATCGTACCCGGTGTTGCAGGCGCTAAAGCGACTGTTGCTGTATCGGTAAGTCCTGAAGCTTTGGTAATAAAAAAGCCCTCACCACTTGACATTGAACGACCCAAGGCACGGATTGCTCCGCCAAATCCTGCTTTCCCGTTGCTGTTCATTTTTCCTTCAAGATTGATCTCACCATTGTGATAAACCATTGCACCACTTTCTAACTGGATGCTTTCACCTGTTCGTAACGCGACTTCAACTAATGGGAAGACGGTATTCTCTGTCATTGTATACTCCATTAATGTGACCTCCTCTATGATTTTATTTACTAGTATACCTTATAATTGAAAGACTTTCTTGTGAAGGGGTCGATTTTTTGTTTAAGATAGGCGAAAAACTTATTTTATGACAAAATATGTTGCAAATAAACCAAATTTTGATTAAGTAGAGAATAACAGAAACAGTCGGAGGCAGACAAAGAGTATACTTAAAACGACCAGAATTTGAAGAAACGAATCTTTTTAGAGCTTTTATCAATGATGGCATGACGATCGTTTATTCTCATTGGCACAAAGAAACCATATGCTCAATAAGAGGAACAGTCAATATTGGCGTAGGTGATGAAATCGTTTCTGTCTCTGAAGGAGAAATTTACTTTTTTTGCTAGTGGTGAACCGCACTATTTTCTAGCGTTCCCGTACAGCGAAAGAATCGTCTAACAAGTTGATTTAAATGTGTTTGACGAGTTCAATTTAAAATCTGTTGATGGTGGTTCATTGATTGAATTAGTTGAAACCGGGGAAAAGCACAGTTTAAAATAGTCGAAATCTCTCGCTTTGGATACAAAAGTGATTTTTACTTTTGTCCCACACCCAGCTTATTATTTCAGCTCGTTGCAACATTTACAGAAAATTACCTCAAACCAAAACAGACGTCAAAAAAGGTGCTAAACCTTCTATACTAAAGTACAAAGAAAACTTAGAACACTTGGATAAAATCTTCACTTATGTAGAAAATCATTATGAAGAACCCATTGCATTGGAAGAAATTGCAGAATACAGTGGCTTTAGCTCGTATTATTTTACACGTTTTTTAAGGCCAATACGGGTACCACCATTATGCGTTTTCTTATGGAAGATCGACTCAATCAAGCAAAATTTATTTTAGCGAATGAAAAAGTACCTAAGACCGAAGTAGCTGAAAAATCTGGTTTTGCTAATGGTAAGACATGCCATGATGTATTCAAAGAACAAGTAGGAATATCCCTTTTGAACTATCAAAAGACCTTTATAGGAGAGTCCTAACAACATAAGCCTTTAATAAGTTTTTTTTATAAATAAAACTTGCATTTCTTTATCGATGATGGTATTCTTATCTCTGTTAAATAGTAATGATTACGATTTGTGAAGAGGGTGACAGAATAGATGGCTAAAAAATCAAAAATTGCTAAGGCAAAACGTCAACAAGCATTGATTGAAAAATACGCTGAACAACGCTTGGTCTTAAAAGCAAATAAAGACTACCAAGCTCTAGCAAAACTTCCTAAAGATTCAAACCCAAATCGCTTGAAAAACCGCGATTTGATTGATGGACGACCAAGAGCCTATATGCGCAAATTTGGCATGTCTCGAATTAATTTTAGAACTTTGGCACATCAAGGAAAAATTCCTGGTGTCCACAAAGCAAGTTGGTAACCGACTAGTAGACGCAAAGAGGTGAGTAGATGGAGAAACAAGATCTTTCAAGTGCACGTAGACGATTGAAGTGTACAAACCGAAAAACAAGAAAGCGAGCATTAAAAATCATACAGCAACATAAAAGGGAGCAAAGACATCGCGTGATGGCTTCTGGGAATGTTGGGTGAGTTGATTATTAGTAAGAACCAAAAATAAAGTTCTTCCTTAAAGAACTAGCAATCAGCGCTTTGAAACCTGGAAAACACATAGTTTGTGAAAAAGCAGTCACGATGAATGTAGAAGAATTAGATGCCATCCTAAACAAAGAAACTGGCAAGACCTTTAGGGTTCAACAAAATCGTCGCTGGGTCCCAGATTTTCTAATCACGCGAGAACTTACAAAAATCAATAAATCGGAGAAATATTCCAAATCGAAACGCGTGTGCAAGGGGCTAATGGAATTCATGGTGATTGGTGCCATGAATTAAAACATGGTGGTGCATGCTGTTAGACTAAGGTGTTCATTTACTCGATCAGAGATTATTTCTAGTTGATAGTCGCATCGAAACCGTGTCAGCTGACGCAAGCTATATTCTCGGCGATGAAGTGGATAATAGATTTATCACCTATATCATTTTTGAAAATGGTAGCCGAGCAATCATAGAAGTTGGAACGACGAATTACACGAAACTGCCACGTTGGTATTTAAAAGGAACACAAGGAACCGCTGTGAGTCATGACTGAGATCTATCTGGGGAGATGGTCATCGAATCTGGAAAGCAAAATATTCAAGCGCCAAAACCAATTCAAGCAGGTATTGGTTTAACTAAAAAAATGGCGCTACCATCAGAAGAAGCAACTGAGACCTTACCATTACCAAACGCTTCTACTGAATACGATACATTCTATAAGAATTTCTACAAAGTTGTGCGAGAACAAGCAGAATCTGTGGTCCAAAATGAAGAAGTGCGGAAAGTGATGGTTCTGATCGAAGAAATTTTTAAAGCAGCTAAAAGATAATTAAAAAGATTTAATTCTAATGCGATGTAAGGCTTCTCGATGTAGGAGCTTTACTTTTTTTTCGTGTAAGCATAGAATATTAGGGGACGTATTAAGAAAGAGAAAAGGGAGAATGTTGTGAAGAAAAAATTACAGATATTCAAGAAAAAACCAGTCAATTATATACTGATCACGATTGGATTACTGTTGTTCGTTTTGATCAGCAATCTATATTTACAATGGTGTCAAAATGAATTATCGCTAGATCTAGTCTTTAAGTTTGCTTTTTCATGGCATACAGAAAAATTTATTTTAGGCAGTTTGGTCTTACTATTATTTTTACTATTTTTATGCAGTTTAGCAGGATCGTTTGCGTTAGGAAGCTTCCTTTATGCCATTACGATTGGCATCTTAGGATTTGCTAATTATCAAAAAATGTTTTACCGTTCGGAGCCCATTTATCCGGATGATTTAAAAATGATTACTGAATTTGGGTTGCTAAGAGAAATGATTGGAACGGTTCCCTTCCTATTTATAATACTGGTTGCAGCAGTTGGGTTGTTTTTCTTTGGAAGAGCAATTTACAAAAGTCGATTGTTATCGAAGAAAATGCAAATTATCCGGATCACAGGTTTCGTTGTGACATTGCTTCTATTGATATATGTTAGTAATTTTAATAGTCAAAATAATCTTTTAAGAAAAGCCTATGATCGAACGGCATTATGGATTCCCTATAGTCAAAAAATGAATTACTACAACACAGGATTTATGGGTGGATTTTTATATAATTTAAAGGTTGAAGCGATGGACAAGCCAGACAATTATTCTAAAAAAACAATCGAAGAAATTACCACCAAATACACCGATACTATACAAGAGTCAAACGCAGACACACAAGAAGAACAACCGAACATTATTTTTGTGATGAGTGAAAGTTTTTCTGATCCGCAGAACTTAACGGGTGTAACCGTGAATAAAGATCCTTTAAAAGACTATTATGACATTGCGAAAACGACCTATAGCGGTAAAATGTTATCACAAAATTATGGTGGTGGGACAGCCAATATTGAGTTTGAAGCACTAACGAGTTTTTCGATGGAGTTGTTCAATCCTCAAATGACAACACCCTATACCATGTTGATTCCAAAAATGACAGAAATTCCATCGATTGTGTCGCTTTTAAAAGGGCAAGACTATCAAGCAACGGCTATTCATCCATACAATACGACGATGTATAAGCGCAAAGATGTCTATAAAACATTTGGCTTTGATCGATTTATTAGTGAAGATACCATGACCTACAAAGAAAAGAAACAAAAAAATCCTTATATTTCAGATGAATCTGCCTATAAAGAAGTGCTGGATCTGTTAAAAGATGAAAATGAACCACAGTTTGTTCATTTAGTGACCATGCAGACTCATATGCCTTATAGTGATAAGTACCCAACGACTGAGTATTCTTCCCAAAGTCTAGGCAATAAAACGGCAATCGATCGTTATATGCAGGATGTTGCCTATAGTAGTGAAGCCTTGAAACAGTTTACGACTGACTTAAAAGACGTAAAACGCAGGACGCTTGTTGTTTTCTGGGGAGATCATTTACCAAGTATTTATTCAGATAAAATCAAAGCAGACAACGATGAAGTGCGCATGCATGAAACAGAATTTTTGATGTATGACAACCAAGAAAAATTAAGTGGAAGAAATACACATGATGCACTTATTAGCCCATTTTACTTTGCCCCAACATTATTCGAACAAAGTAATATCCAAATGACTGGATTCTACCAATTGTTGAGTGAACTAGAAAAACAAATTCCTGCATTTGAAAAAGGGTTTTATTATAAAGACAAACAATGGAGTAAAACACTATCACTGAATAAAACGCAACAAGATTTATATGACGACTATCGTTTGATCCAATATGACATTGTTTCTGGCGAGAACTATAGCTTGAACACCGATTTCTTTAAAGGAATCCAGTGACTAAAAAAGGAGTGCAGAATGAGTTTTAAAAAGAAAGATAATCAACCCTACTATAATCCGATTCGTCGCGCGATTTTGACTCATCAAATGATTCAGCCAGGTGATAAAGTAGCGATTGGGATGAGTGGTGGGAAAGATAGTACCAGTTTGTTGTATTTTCTAGATAAGATCAGTAAACAAAAGCGTTTAGGCTTTGAATTTGAAATCGTACCAATCACTCTAGCAATGGGCTTTGGTATGACTATTACGCCGCTGCAGAACTTTGTGGAAGAGTTAGGGTATGAATTAGATATTGTTCCGACAAATATTGCGCAAGTTGTATTTGATATTCGGGAAGAACGCTCTCCATGCTCATTATGTGCTAAGCTTCGTCGAGGAATTTTATACAAACGAGCAAAAGAAGTCGGTTGCACTAAAGTTGCCTTAGGTCATCATCTTGATGATGCAATCGAAACCTATTTTATGAATTTTTTATTTCATGGAAAAATGGCTAGTTTTGACCCAATCAGCTATTTATCAAAAACGGATATTTCATTGATTCGTCCATTACTTTATGTGGAAGAGAAACAAATTATTCAGTTTGTTCAAAGAGAAACATTGCCAGTCATTTTTAACCCATGTCCTGTAGATAAGAAAACAAAACGAGAAGAAATCAAGCATCTTGTAGATGGATTAGCCCAAAGCTACCCCGACATGAGAGAGAAATTTATTATGGGCATGGAACAAGGAGTAGCGGACAATTTTTGGACGAAATCAATAAAATCAATAGACAAGGAACCGAAGAAGTCAAATTGAAACGAAATAGAATGAACTAGTGAACTGCTGCTTAGGCTCCAACTATTTATTCAGATTCTGCGGAGGCGGGAAATAACTTGTAAAGGGATGTCCCGCCCCTTTTTTAGCTAAAGAAAACAAGAAACGCCCCAAAGTATTGGTAAAAGAAAAGGGGAGAAAATCGCACAAAGTGTCCTTCAAAGTCACAACCAAGTAGACAGCGAGTGTTTTTTCATAGCAAACAGAAATTTTTCTGAAAATCAATACGATTTCATTTGAAAAACACTAAAAGAACAGGTATAATTAATTCAGCAATAATTATTGGTGAAAGGCTTGTCCACCACCATTTTATTATTTCATGAGGGAGTAACTGGCGGCGCTAGCTGCGACAACATCACCAACTCCGAAAGAAATTTCTGGTGTTGTCTTAAACGGTGAGACTTATGTATGTTCTATTTAGCATACAGAGGTCTATTTTTTTTCGTTTTTGCTGCGAACGTTAAGTTCAAAAAGGTGTTCGTTTCGCTATAATGAAGTAAAATAGATTTAAGTAGCTGTAAATTATAAGGAGGAAGAACATGTCAGAAGAGAAAAAGGTTCAACTATCTGAAGCATTTTACACGCAGTCAGATGAAGAGGTCTTACAAAAGTTTGATACGACAATCGAAGGACTATCAGATCAAGAAGCAAAAAAAAGGCTAGAAAGTTACGGTGCCAATGCGCTAGATGAAGGGAAGAAGAAATCGATCGTTGTTAAATTCTTTGAACAATTCAAAGATTTTATGATCATCGTCTTGCTCTTTGCTGCAGTGATTTCCGCAGTCTTCTCAGGTGATTTTGTTGATTCCATTATCATTTTGCTGGTTGTGATCTTAAATGCAATCTTTGGTGTCATTCAAGAAGCCAAAGCAGAGCAAGCAATTGAAGCGCTAAAAGAGATGTCTTCACCAAATGCGAATATCCGTCGTGACGGTCATGTGATTACAGTCAAAAGTGATGAATTAGTACCTGGCGATATCGTTTTATTAGAAGCAGGAGACGTTGTGCCAGCTGATTTACGTTTAATAGAAGCAGCGAGTCTTAAAATCGAAGAAGCCGCTTTGACAGGTGAATCTGTACCAGTTGAAAAAGAAGCTATTGTTTTAGAAGGTAAATCTGATGACATCGGTATCGGTGATCGGATCAATATGGCGTATTCTAACAGTAACGTTACTTACGGCCGCGGAATCGGTGTGGTTGTGGGGACAGGGATGAACACCGAAGTCGGTAAAATCGCTGGCATGTTAGCCAACGAAAAAGAAACAGAAACACCATTGAAACAAAACTTAAACCAATTAGGTAAAATGTTGACGATCGCTATTTTAGTGATTGCAGCAGTGATGTTTGTTGTTGGTATGATGAACGGCCGTACATGGATCGATATGTTATTAACATCAATTTCATTAGCCGTTGCAGCGATTCCAGAAGGATTGCCAGCTATCGTTACAATTATTTTAGCGTTAGGTACACAAAAAATGGCGAAGAAAAATGCCATCGTCCGCAAATTACCAGCGGTTGAAACATTAGGTAGCACAGACATTATCTGTTCAGATAAAACTGGGACGTTAACTTTAAATCAAATGACGGTTGAAGCTCTTTATACAGATAATGAAGTAAAACCAGCAACAGATGCAGTTGCAATGGACAATATGACCTTAAAAATCATGAACTACACAAACGATACAAAAATTGCACAAGACGGTTCATTGATTGGTGATCCAACTGAAACAGCACTTGTTCAATACGGTTTAGATCACGATTTTAACGTAACGGAAAAAGTTGCTGCTGAACCTCGTGTTGCTGAAATTCCATTTGATTCAGATCGTAAATTGATGACAACTGTTCACCAATTAGCAGATGGTAAATTCTTAGTTGCTGTCAAAGGTGCACCAGACGAATTACTAAAACGTTGTAATCAAGCATTATTAAAGGGTCAAACACCAGCAATGGATGACAAACAACGTCAAGAAATTTTAGCGACTAATACAAAATTAGCCAAACAAGCATTACGTGTTTTAGGAATGGCTTATAAAATCGTAGATGCGGTTCCAGCGGAAATGGATTCTGATTTAGTTGAAAAAGACTTAGTATTTGCAGGTCTTGTCGGCATGATCGATCCAGAACGTAAAGAAGCAGCCGAAGCGGTAAAAGTAGCCAAAGAAGCTGGCATTCGTCCAATCATGATCACAGGTGACCACAAAGACACAGCCGAAGCAATTGCTGCACGTCTTGGTATCATTAAAGAAGGTGACGACGATGCTGTAATTACAGGTGCTGAATTAAATGAATTATCGGATGAAGCATTTGCAAAAGTCGTTGAACATTATTCCGTTTATGCTCGTGTTTCACCTGAACATAAAGTTCGTATCGTGAAAGCGTGGCAACAAGAAGGTAAAGTCGTTGCTATGACAGGTGACGGTGTGAATGATGCACCAGCTTTGAAAGCCGCAGATATCGGTATTGGGATGGGGATCACTGGTACAGAAGTATCAAAAGGTGCCTCTGATATGGTCTTAGCGGATGATAACTTCTCTACTATTATCGTAGCCGTTGAAGAAGGACGTAAAGTCTTCTCAAATATCCAAAAAACGATTCAATATCTCCTTTCTGCTAACTTAGGGGAAGTATTGACACTCTTTATTGCAACAATGTTAGCGTGGGATACTCTACTACCTGTTCACTTATTGTGGATCAACTTAGTAACGGATACTTTCCCTGCGATTGCGTTAGGTGTAGAACCTGCTGAACGTGACGTGATGAGCCATGCGCCTCGTGGGAAGAAATCAAACTTCTTCTCTGGCGGTGTCTTGAGTAGTGTAATTTATCAAGGGATCACACAAGGTGCGTTGACGCTGATCGTGTATAAAATGGCGATCGAATTCCCAGCGCACACAGCAGCGAATATGCCAAACTTATCAGCAGCAGCCTTATATGATTTACAACATGGTGATGCGTTGACAATGGCATTTGCAACATTAGGATTGATTCAATTGTTCCACGCATTCAACGTGAAATCTATTTACCAATCTGTCTTTAAAGTTGGGTTGTTCAGAAACAAATCATTTAACTGGGCTATCTTAGTATCGTTCTTGTTACTAGCAGCAACGATTCTAATTCCAGGATTCAATGACTTGTTCAGCGTAACGTCATTAGACGCTTACCAATGGGCAATCGTTGCTGGAACGTCATTTGCGATTATCCCAATCGTTGAAATTGTAAAATTTGTTCAACGTAGAATGGGAAAAAGTTAACAACAAATCGAAAAAAATGAATAGACTTATAAATAAGTTTAAAGTCAACTAAATACGAAGACCAAAAATCATGAAAAAGATTTTTGGTCTTTTTATTTTTTTTAATTAAATCAATGTAAAAAGACTCTCAAACTATTTCGATTTAGTTTTACTGAAAAGAGAAACAGGGATTAAGCTTATTTTAGAGGCTTTTATTTTTTTTTCAAAAAAAAACAGTTCTTATTTTTGAATAATAAAAAAAAAGTGAATACTTATTTGCTGTATATTATCTATTATCAAAGAGTAAACAGGAAACTTTGATGAACAATTGTCACTTGCTGCGATAGGAAAGGAAGAAAAGAATTATGGGCATAAATGTATAAAGAATCGGTGAATCAGCATTTAAAGGGATAGAAATCGATAAAATTCTAATTTTTTTGTAAAAAGTCAATCATAAGTATATCATTGTCTAAAAATCGATTTTCATGAGACAATCAATACATATTAAATTTAAGGAGTGATTGGATATGTCAGAAGAAAAAAAACTTGAACCTTACAGACACACCGATGGGAAAGGGTGGATTGATCATGGACCTAGAAATACTAGTCGTGATGAAGAAAATCCAGATATTCTAGTGCCACCTGCTACTGACCACGGAACGATGGCGAATTTAAGATTTAGTTATTCTGATTCACATCAACGCTTAGAAGAAGGCGGATGGACAAGAGAAATCACAAACCGTGATTTTCCCATTTCACAAGATGTTGCTGGCGTAGACATGAGCTTAGAACCCGGTGCTTATCGAGAAATGCATTGGCATAAGGAAGCTGAATGGGGCTTGATGCTCTATGGAAATGCTCGTGTGACGGGTATTGATGAATACGGACGCTCCTTCATTGATGATATTAAAGCCGGAGATTTATGGAACTTTGAAGCGGGAGTTCCTCACTCTATTCAAGCGTTAGACGAAGGCTGTGAATTTTTATTAGTTTTCAGTGAAGCTGATTTTTCTGAAAACAATACATTCTTATTATCGGATTGGTTGGCACATACGCCACCTGAAGTGGTTGCGGCAAACTTTAAAAAATCAACAGAGGAAATTGAAAGTTTCCCTGCTAAAGAAAAATATATTTTTAAAGCAAATATTCCTGGTTCTATTGAAGAAGTCGAACGCCCAAATGTGAACGGGAAAGTTCCATCGCCATTTACATTTCATATGGATACAATTAAACCGATTGAATCAGAAGCTGGTCGTGTACGAATCGTCGATCAAAACGTTTTTCCTGTAGCGAAAACTATTTCGGCTGCTTTTGTGGAAGTAGAGCCAGGTGGAATGCGCGAACTTCACTGGCATCCTAAAGCTGCCGAATGGCAATACTACATTCAAGGGAAAGCTCGCATGACAGTTTTTAACTCTGCTGGCGTTTCCAGAACGTTTGATTTCCAAGCAGGTGACGTAGGTGTCGTTCCAATCGTAGCTGGACACTACGTACAAAATATTGGTGATGAACCCTTGATTTTTGTAGAAGTCTTCAAACATGGTGAGTATTCTGATATTTCATTAAATAAATGGTTAGGCTCTTCCCCATCGCAAATGGTAGCGGATCATTTAAACGTTACGAAACAATTTGCGGAGTCACTACCAAATCCAGAAAAGCCACAACCTGTTGTTTGGTTTAAAAAACCAGAATAGTTTTTGTTTCAATGCCTAGAAAATAAATAGGAAAATTTTCTAGGCTTTTTACTATCAAAAATTGGAGGAATAAAGAGTGAATAATCGTAAAGTACCGACTTATCCTGTAATGGAACTACCTTGGATTGCTTTTTTTCTAGCGATTGCGGCTGGCTCAATGGACGGGTATACCTACTTTGTAGGAAAAGCATTTAGCACAGTACAATCAGGAAATATCATTTTATTAGGACAAACAATTGCAACAAAAGACTGGCAGCATTTAGCTACAGTGGCACTAACCATCTTATGTTTTGGATTAGGTGCGATGACCACAGGAATTATTGAAGTATTGGGCATTAAAATGAAGAAAATCTGGGCATTTGAGATTTTACTTATAGAAGCAGTCGTTTTAGTTGGCTTAGGTTTTTCATCAATTAATAGTGTTTTTACCATCCTACAGATATGTATGCTTGTTTCTTTTCTAGCTGGAATGCAAGGGAATGCATTTCATAAAATAGATGGCATGCTTTATGGAAATGTTGCCGTGACATTAGTGGTGCAATTAGCTTTCAATTATATTATTCAAGCTTTTACCGGAGCAAAAGATGCATGGAAAAATAGTTGGTTATATTTTTCTGTATTAATTGGTTTTGCAGGTGGCGGACTAATTGGGACTATTTTGACAAAAGCTTATGGTGAAAAATCTTTATGGTTTACAGCAATTGTGTTAGTGGGAATTGCCTTCTACTCAAAAATGATCAAAGTAGAGGAAAAAGCGATTAAAGTTGATCCTGTTTAGTAGTAAATAAATAGTGAAGTTGAATAAGTTTTCAAAGACTCGACAGTAACGAACTGTAGAGGAAGATTCAGTCGCGCAGAAAGCGAAATAGTTCAATGAGTGTTTCTTTTCTGCGTCATTCGAGGATTGGTAAATGGGAAAATCGGTGTAATTATTTAAGGACGTGAATGGATGAATAAAAACAAAGAAACCTATGATGGGGTAAGCTATAATCGAAGCGCTCTTATGGTTGTTATTCTACTGGGCGCATTTTGTATTATTATGAATCAAACGCTGTTGATCACAGCCTACCCAACGATTATGAAAGACCTGAATATAAGTTTAAGCACCGTTCAATGGTTAACAACATTGTTTCTCTTAGTATCAGGCATCACTATTCCTTTGTCTGCTTATTTAATGAAGCAAATTCAGTCTAAATATTTATTTTTAACTGCCTTGAATTTATTTTTAATGGGCGTGCTTATTTGTTATTTTGGTCCAACATTCAAGTATTTGCTTTTTGGACGATTATTACAGGGAATTGCTTCTGGAATTATGCTTCCTTTGATTCAGACGATTGTATTAACGCTGTTCCAAAAAAACGAACGTGGAACTGCTATGGGGTTTGTTGGTTTAGTAGTTGCATTAGCTCCCGCGATAGGGCCAACGCTATCTGGATATATTATTACCTATTTTAACTGGAAAACATTATTTCTTATTACAATACCGTTGATCCTTCTATCAGAAATAGGGGCTTTACTGTTTTTTAAAGTCAGCATACCCTTAAAACAGAGTAAGTTAGACATTCCTTCTGTGTTTTTATCGATCATTGGATTTGGTAGTTTGTTATACAGTATTAGTTTAGCCAGTACTAAAGGCTGGTTGTCTAAAGAAGTGATTGTTCTTTTGTTTATAGGATGTACTGTGATTATTTCTTTCATTGTACGAGAGTTGAAAATTTCAAATCCTCTATTGAACTTAAAAGTGTTTAGCTACTCAACTTTTTCAGTTTCTGTGTTTCTAAGTGCCATTTCTTATATAGCCTTGCTTGGGTTTGAATCTATTTTACCAGACTATATTCAAAAGGTTCATCTAGAAAGTCCAATTGATTCGGGGTTGATTTTATTACCAGGAAGCATCGTGATGGGATTAATGAATCCAGTTACAGGAAAATTATTTGATCGATTTGGTGGACGTTTTTTAATCCCGATTGGTTTGACGTTATTGTCTTTAGGGACATTTCCATTTCTATTTATCACTGAGACAACGCCAATTCTTTTCATAGCTATTTTCTATGCTATTCGTTTATTGGGAATATCAATGGTCTTGATGCCAGTGACAACAACGGGAATGAATGCTTTACCCAATGACATGATCAGTAATGGGACCGCAACGAATAATACATTAAGGCAAATTGCTAGCTCCTTTGGGACTGCTGTATTAGTTACGTTTCTATCTAGTCATGCCCAAGCTACTCCTACACAATCATTGGCAATTGGAAGTTCAGCACTTGCTATGAAAGAATCATTGGAGGTTGCCGATTATCGTCATGCGTTTGCGATGGCTTTTGTTTTTTGTATCGTTGCTTTAATTAGTTCCTTAATTATTTTTCGTAAAAAAGGATCGAATACTAAAAAGAGAGAAAAGAAAGAGTAATCATTTGAATTATTTATAGACGTTTATAAGGAAGTGATAATCCCCACTCTTTCAAAAATACATTACCGGTTAAACAGATATCTAGTGAAAAAATTAAATTTTTTTATAGAAATACGTATTACTTTTCTATCTACTCATTTGCGTGTATATTAAAAATTGAAATGAAGTATATTTATTGATAGTGTGATGACTTCCACTCGGCAATAATTAAGTTAGCTATGTTTATGAAATATATATAACGATAGGCTACTTAATAAAAAAGGTTAGTAGAGTAAGTCATCGCATCTATTTTTAAACTCAATTACTGATAAAACAATTGAGAAATCAACTATGCAAAGAGTGGGAATAGATGTTAGAAAAGTATTTAGAAAAAAATATTTATAGAAAAATTGTTCTTCTTGAAGTACTATACAAATATGAAAAAATTGACATTACGCATTACATAGAAATATTCGAAGCATTTCCAACAACAGTACAAAATGATTTGGAAGATTTGGTTCAGACCTTAGATATATACATATTAAGTTATGAGAAACAAAAAAAATACTTTTATGTAGAATTTAATAAAGATATTCCATTATTTGAAATTCGCAAAATCATCTATCAGCAATCATTATTTCTAAAGACGTGTACAAAATTTTTGGAGCAACAGTTTAATTACTTAGATTTAGTAGAAGAAGAATTTATTTCAGTTAGTAAAGCTTATAATTTGAAGAAAAAAGCAGAAGCTTTTTTTTCTGCTTGTCATCTGGATTTTGAAAATGAACGGTTGAATAGTTCAGAATTTGAAACGAGGTTCTTATACTTATACTATCTAACAAAAATTGACATCAATTATGAAACAAATCAGACGATTGAATTTGAAGAAGCGTGCGAGGACATGCTCGATTTGATTGAACACGAGTTTTCAACCAGAGTTTATACGGAAGAAAGTCGTTATTTTATTTTACAAGGAATGAATATTGCCTATTCACGTCAAGACAAAGAAAAGCTTGAATTAGAAGAAAAGGTCATCGTCGATTTAAAAAAACGGCCCATTTTCAAGTTAGTCGAGCAAGCATGGAAAAGTTTGAATATGGAGCGGTTTTTACCAGAACATGAAATTGTTTATGTGGTGTCTCTTTTTAATTCTTGTGAGTATTCTTTTAGTCAATTAGAGAATTTATTTGAAGATCATGAGAAATTACGCAGTACGTTTTTAGTTGGTCGTCCAGATATTATTCGGTTAATTCAATATTTTGAAGAAGAATTTGATCAAATTTTGTTAGGGGATTTTAGTTTTGAAGAAGGGATTATCCGTTTAACAAGGAATGCTTGGTATAATCATCAAGTTTTAGTCCACGGTTCTTTTTATACGCTGCATCCTAAAAATGAAGAGCTGTTTCAACGAATCGTTAAAGTTTTATTTAAATGGGGACAAGGAATTAAAAATCTTCTTGTAATTGATACAAATTTAATCTACCGTTTTATTGACGAAGCGGGCCCTATTTTAATGCAAGAAAAACTGCTCTTCCGTTTGAAAATCGTGACTGATTCTGATTCAAAATTTTTACTGTATCAAAGTAAATTCTCTGAATTCAATGTTTTTGATATAGTGGTAGAAAATAAATTTTACCGTTCCATATACGAAGTTGAAGGATATGACCAATCGATTCGTAATGAATATATCTTTTGTGAAGAGGCCCTGATTCCATCGGTGTTAGAAGATCATCCTCATATCATTCCAATCTCTGTAGATATGTTATTAGATCATTCTTTCTTGTTAGTGTGTATGAAGCCGTATCAACACTTTATGGGAGTTCATAATACTTCCTATATTAATGGGGTAAAGTGATAATCTATTTTTACTTGTTAGTTGGCAAAAAGACGAAGAATGTTAAGGCAAAAGATGCAGCCTAAGTTTTATATGGTTTATGATAGATGAGAATCAAATAGATCCCGTGTGACGTCACCCTGTACCTGACTGAGTTTCTCAGCAATTCTAACGAAGTTACTTCTGATTTCACTAGTAATTCGAATTCCTAGAGTAGGGGATGTGACTCGTAGTGTTATGTCTCAGATAAAAATAAACAATAGATTACTTTTAAGTATCGATGGATCCTTGATGTTTGAAAAATAGTTTTTAAGGTCAAAACAAGTCAAAAAAGTGGACAAATTTTCATATTGCGGTATTATTAATATAGAGATTTAGCTTTAAAATATGGAGGTTAGTCGTGATGAACTATTTAGATGAAAATGAAGAAACAGAAGAAAAACAACAACCAAATGCGTTTATGAAAAAATTGTTTGAAGAGCGAACAATTTTGATTTACGGAGAAATCAATCAAGATTTAGCACGAGAAGTAACATCTCAATTATTGTTGCTAGCTGCAATGGGTGATGAGCCTATCAAAATCTTTATCAATAGCCAAGGCGGACATGTTGAAGCGGGAGATACGATTCATGACATGATCAAATTTGTAAAACCAGAAGTGATCGTGATCGGAACTGGTTGGGTTGCAAGTGCTGGTATTACGATTTACTTAGCCGCTGAAGCGAAGAATCGTTATAGCTTACCAAATACTCGCTATATGATCCATCAGCCTGCTGGTGGCGTTCAAGGACAAAGCACAGAAATTCAAATCGAAGCGAAAGAAATCATTCGTATGCGCGAACGTGTGAACCGTTTGATAGCTGAAGCAACGGGACAAACATACGAAAAAATCGCAAAAGATACAGATCGTAATTTCTGGATGTCAGCTGATGAAGCAAAAGACTATGGAATGATTTCTAAAATCATCCAAACAAGTGATGAAATCAACTAAACTGAAAAAGAGATTGGACAAACACTCATGATGGCTAGTGCTCTCATGGGTGTTTGTTTTAGACTCTTTTTTAAAAGCTTGAGAAAAATAGACTTTTTCAGATTCCTCTTGTCATCTACCTATGTTAAAGTGTAAAATTAAGTAATTACCAAAAGAAAGTAGGAAAGATTGTGAAACCAAATTTAGGCTATTATGTTCAAAACATCAATGATATTGTAAAAGAAACAGAAGAAGTCGGCGAAAAAATGAATGAATACTACGAAGAAGTACGCAAAGCGATCGACGAGGAAAAAACAGCGGAGTTAGCGCCAGAAAGAATTGCCGAAATTCAACGTATTTTCCAAGATGGAACAAAAGAATATACACTTATGTTAGAAAAAGTTAGTCAATTACGTCCGCCAGCACGTGTAATGGGAATCCACAAAAAATTTGAACGCTCTTACATTGAATACTTAGCTGGATGTAACGAAATGATTTTATCTTTAGATCCTGAAAAAGGGATTGATATTGATTTATTTAATACCTCTGAAGAAAAGCAAGACAAAGCAACGGATGATATTTCATTCGCAATTACTCGAATGAGCAATCTTTTGTTAAAAAAATAAAAATAAAAACTAGAAAAATGACCAAAAAAAGATGGAATTCATTTCTTTTTAATGTTATTTTTAGTAGACAATGAAAAAGATGTATTGTATTATATATTCATACCAACAACAACCTTTTTATTTTTCATTTTACTCTTATTGAGTAATACTCCTTTTCCATCGGCCTTTTCAGCCGATGGTTTTTTTATTATTTGTTTGAAAAAAACATCTTTTTGAGTGTAGATATTTATCATTTGTATTTTTAGTTATTTTATTTATTTGGTGGAATACGGATTAATCTGTTATTTTTAAACGATAAATAGTCAAAAGAATGGCACACATAGAAAAAGGACTAAAGCAAAACGTTTAAGTTCTGCTTTAGTCCTTTCTAATCTCACGACAATTATTTTATTAATTTTCTACATTACGAACATAATCATCAAAATACTGAACAAGATCGGATTTGATCTTTTGGTATTCTGCTTCAGTGTATTCACGTTCTTCGATATTACCATTAAAAAATGGGATTTCCAACTCTTCGCGCAAGCGATCCAATACTTCGCTTTGATCCATCTGGGCACCTTCTTTACCTGTTGTCTACTCTATTATAAAACATTAAAATCATTCGTCAACTGCTCAAAAGAATCTTTCATAGCTGTCAACTTATTATAAAGTAGGATGCTGTCATCATCTTCAAGTAAAAAGACCTGTTTTAACTCAAAATAAAAATCTTCAAACGCCTTAAAAAAAGGTTGAACTTCAGATGCAGTTAACTCATCATTACTGAAATAAAATACACGTACACTATGGTAGTATGTGAAGACTTCATTGATATTCAAAAGAATACGTGTGTCTTCAGGACGTGGACGGCTTGTGACTAAATCGTATAAAGATGAGCTTTTTGTATGGATCTCAGATAAATAAGATAAGAGTAATTCCACTTTTTCATTACTTGCTGACATTAAATCGACCTCCAATTTCCTTAATTATAATAAAAAATAGTGAGAAAGAGAAATAGGACACTCAGTTGACAAGGGATAATTAGAAAAAAAGAAGAAAAAAGAAAAAACATTGACAATGAAATGAGAATACTCTAATATTAACGTCATAAATAAAACTCATTGAAAAGAAGAGTACACAAGCAGACATTGAAATTTAGCTGATTATGATGATTTTAGCTAGAATTAGAGAGCTTTCGTTTGGTGAAAGAAAGTAATGGACACTTGTCGAAAATGATCTTGGAGAGGAAAAGTCAGATTGATTTTTACGGCAGCTACCGTTAACAAGGCACCAAATCAAGAAGAAATTTAGCGTTTGGATCGAGATGGAGAATTTTTCCAATAAAGGTGGTACCGCGACAGTCGCCCTTTACTAGGTTACAACTAGTAGGGGCGACTTTTTTGGTTTCTTTTTAATGAGAATAAAAGAAAGAGGTGGTCATTATGCAAGAAGGTGACATGAGTATCAACGATGTAAAAAAACAAATCCAATAAAAATTGAAAAGGGATGAAGCATAATGACAAACACTAACTATCAATTCGAAACGATCCAAATCCATGGCGGCCACACGCCAGACAAAGAGACAAATGCTAGAGCGGTTCCTATTTACCAAACAACCTCTTATACGTTTGATGATACACAAGATGCAGCAGAAAAATTTGCGCTAGCTAAAGTTGGAAATATCTACACTCGTATTACGAATCCCACAACAGCAGTGTTGGAAGATCGTTTGAACGAATTAGAAGGAGGTGTCGGTGCAGTAGCAGTAGCTTCAGGGACTGCCGCTGTCACGTATGCGATTCAAAATCTTGCAAGTAGTGGTGATCATATTGTTTCAGCCTCCACATTGTATGGCGGAACGTTTAACTTATTTGCACATACATTACCAGAATTTGGCATCTCGACAACTTTTGTTGATCCAGACCAATTAACGAATTTTGAAGAAGCAATTCAAGAAAATACCAAAGCGATTTTTATCGAGACAATTGGGAATCCAAGCACGAATGTAGCAGATTTAGAAGCGATTGCAGAAATCGCACATAAACATAAGTTGCCATTAATCGTTGATAATACTTTTGCTACAGCGTATTTAAATCGTCCATTTGATTTCGGTGCTGACATAGTGGTTTATTCCGCCACAAAATTCATTGGCGGACATGGTGTTGCTTTAGGTGGAGTTATTATTGATTCAGGCAAGTTTAACTGGGCCAATGGAAAATTTCCCAAATTAGTTAACCCAGATCCGAGTTATCATGGACTATCCTATACAAAAGATATAGGAGCAGCTGCATATATCACTCGTCTGAGAGTTTCATTATTAAGAGATACAGGTGCAGCGATCTCCCCATTCAATAGTTTTTTATTGATTCTTGGGTTGGAAACTCTATCATTGCGATTAGACCGTCATGTTGAAAATGCGTTAGCGATTGCTGAATTTCTAGCTAAACATCCCAAAGTGGAATGGGTCAATTATCCAGGATTACCAAACAATAGCTATCATGAACTAGCAAAAAAATATTTACCTAAAGGCGTAGGATCAGTTTTTACTTTTGGCGTCAAAGGTGGCGCTGAGGCAGGGAAAAAGTTGATCAATCACGTACAATTATTTTCACTTTTAGCCAATGTCGGAGACGCAAAGTCATTGATCATTCATCCTGCTTCAACAACGCATTCGCAATTAAGTGAAGAAGAATTAAAAGCTTCTGGGACCTCTCCAGAATTGATTCGCTTATCGATTGGAATCGAAAATATTGACGATATTCTCACCGATTTAGAACAAGCGTTAAACCAATTATGATGGAGTGAATCAACGCTGAGAAGCTACTTTTTCTTAGCTTTGTTAAAAAAATTCTCATAAAACCATTGACTTTGTTTTAAAAGTTCGGTATCTTTAACACTATAGTTTGAATTATTCAAAAATTCTGACAATAAAGGATGTTGAAGAAGATGAACAAGCAGACAACGACAATTACATTCTTATTATTACTGAAGGACTCATCACACTGATTTCTAGAAACCAGCTGCAGCACAGCTTTTTCTTATCAGACGTTGAGAGTCCTGTTTTCGCATTGCATGAACGGGATGACAAGCATCCCATATCGTGGGGTGCTTTTTTGTTGCAAAACACAGCGACTGCTTGCAGAGCTGATGTTGCGCAATACTTGGCGAGCGAAGCGAGAGAAGTTTCATTCGTCTAAAACACAGCGACTGCTTGCAGAGCTGATGTTGCGCAATACTTGGCGAGCGAAACGAGAGAAGTTTCATTCGTCTAAAACACAGCGACTGCTTGCAGAGCTGATGTTGCGCAATACTTGGCGAGCGAAGCGAGAGAAGTTTCATTCGTCTAAAACACAGCGACTGCTTGCAGAGCTGATGTTGCACAATACTTGGCGAACGAAGCGAGAGAAGTTTCATTCGATTCACCTAACCTAAAAATGAAAAAAAACATTTACTCAATTCAGAAGGGATGTATGAAAAATGAAGACTATCCAATTTTTTGACACGACTCTAAGAGATGGCGAACAAACACCAGGTGTAAATTTCAACACCAAAGAAAAAGTTCAAATCGCCAAACAACTAGAAAAATGGGGCATCGATACGATCGAAGCAGGATTTCCAATCGCATCAGTTGGTGATTTTGAAGCAGTTAAAGCCATTGCAGAAAATGCTGAAAAAATGACCGTCGCAGGTTTGGCACGGTGCCAAAAAGCCGACATCGATCGCGCACATGAAGCGCTACAAAATGCCAAGCACCCACAAATCCATGTGTTTCTAGCAACAAGTCCTGTTCATATGGAATTTAAACTAAAAATGTCACCAGACGAAGTAATTGCTTCTATTAAAGAACACGTTAGCTACGCCAAAACAAAATTCGAAAAAGTCCAATTTTCACCAGAAGATGCAACTAGAACAGAAAAACAATTTCTACTAAAAGCCGTTCAAACAGCCATTGATGCAGGCGCGACAATCATTAATGTGCCTGATACAGTCGGTTATTCTAACCCTACAGAATACGGTGCACTATTTAAATTTTTGATTGAAAATATCCAAAGTGACGAAGAAATTATTTTTTCTTCTCATTGCCACGATGACCTAGGAATGGCGACGGCCAATGCCTTAGCAGCGATCGAAAATGGCGCTCGTCGAGTAGAAGGAACGATCAATGGCATCGGCGAACGAGCTGGCAATACTGCACTTGAAGAAGTAGCATTGGCGCTATACATCAGAAAAGATTTCTATGAAGCCCAAAGCAACATCACATTGAATGAAACCAAAAGAACCAGCGATCTCGTCAGTCGTCTATCGGGTGTTGCAGTACCAAGAAATAAAGCAATCATCGGAGCGAATGCCTATGCACACGAATCAGGGATCCATCAAGATGGCGTACTGAAAAATCCAGATACCTACGAAATCATCACACCATCACTTGTTGGGGTAAACGAAAACTCATTGCCACTAGGTAAACTTTCTGGTCGACATGCATTTGCGACTAAGATGGAAGCGCTAGGCTACCAATTAACAGAAGACGAATTAAAAGACGCCTTCAAACGCTTTAAATCATTAGCGGATAAAAAGAAACAAGTCACAGAAGACGATTTGATCGCGCTAATGGTTGGACAATCGCAAGAATGTAGCGAAGATTATCGCTTAGAACGAGTCCAATTACAATACGTTTCTGACGGCAGTCAAGGAGCGATCGTGTCCATCAATACAGGTGGAGACGAAAGTAAAACAGAATCAGCGATCGGTTCTGGTAGTATCCAAGCGATCTATAACTCAATCGATAAAATATTTGTTCAAAAACCAGAACTAAAAGAGTATTATATCAAAGCCATCACAGGCGGTGAAGATGCACAAGCAGAAGTGCATGTAACCTTAGCAGATACTGAAAACAACAAACAATTCAACGGCATCGGCATCGATTTTGATGTTTTACAAGCATCAGCGAAAGCTTATGTCAAAGCCAGTGAACAATTTCAAAAAGAAGTGGGGAAAGCCTAATGAGCAAACGAATTGCAGCATTGCCGGGTGACGGCATCGGAGCAGAAATCATGGATAGCGCACTAAAAATTTTAGCCGAAATCATGGTGCAAGATAATCTGGATTTTGATATTGAACGTTTTGCCTTTGGCGGCGCTGGTATTGATGAACAAGGTGATCCCTTACCAGCAGGAACCCTAAACGCTTGTGAAAAAGCTGATGCGATCTTACTAGGTGCCATTGGCGGTCCAAAATGGGACAATGCACCAAATCGACCTGAACAAGGTTTACTAGGTCTAAGAAAAGCCTTAGGACTTTTTGCCAATATTCGTCCAATTTCCGTACCTGATGCAGTCGTTCATTTATCTCCATTAAAAGAAGAAAACGTTCGAGGCGTTGATTTTGTAGTCGTTCGTGAACTAACAGGTGGCATCTACTTTGGCGAAAAAGAACTTGGGGAAACCGAAGCCTCAGACCTATGTACCTATTCAAAAGCTGAGATCCAACGTATTATTAGAAAAGCCTTTGAAATCGCTCGTACTAGAAACAAAAAAGTCACCTCTGTCGATAAAGCCAATGTACTAGCGACCAGCAAATTATGGCGTCAAACAGCCGAAGAAGTCGCACGAGAATTTCCAGATTGTACCTTAGAACATCAATTAGTCGATTCAGCGGCGATGGTCATGATCCAAAAGCCAAAAGCCTTTGACGTCATCGTCACAGAAAATCTATTCGGCGATATCTTAAGTGATGAAGCATCTGTGATTCCAGGCTCACTAGGGATGATGCCAAGCGCCAGTCATAGTGAATCTGGTCCCTCATTATACGAACCAATCCATGGTTCAGCACCAGATATTGCTAATCAAAATATCGCCAATCCAATGTCGATGATCTTGTCAGTAGCGATGATGTTACGTCAATCATTTGGCTTAGAAAATTCAGCAAAGAAAATCGAAGAGGCTTGCGATCGTGTCATGAATCAAGGAATCCTAACCACAGACCTAGGTGGTAAAGCGACAACAACAGACTTTACAGAAGCTATAATAACAGAATTGAGAGGTGCTTAATATGGGAAAAACTCTATTTGATAAACTTTGGGAACAACATGTGGTATCGGGCGTTGCCGGAGAACCACAACTACTATACGTCAATCTGCATCTGATCCACGAGGTCACTTCACCACAAGCCTTTGAAGGACTAAGAGAAGCAGGCCGAAAAGTCCGCCGACCAGATAGAACCTTTGGGACGATGGATCATAACGTACCAACACAAGATATTTTTAACATCACAGATTTGGTGGCAAAAAAACAAATCGAAGCCTTGCAAAAAAACTGTGAAGAATTCGGTGTAACGCTGTGTGATAATGGCAGTGACCGTCAGGGAATCGTGCACATGGTGGGACCCGAAACAGGATTGACACAACCAGGAAAAATCATTGTTTGCGGGGATTCCCATACGGCAACTCACGGCGCATTCGGAGCCTTGGCATTCGGTATTGGGACTAGTGAAGTAGAACATGTTTTTGCCACACAATGCATTTGGCAAAATAAGCCAAAATCAATGGGTGTTAAAATTACTGGAAAACTAGCCAAAGGCGTATATGCCAAAGATATTATTCTAGCCTTGATCGCAAAATATGGGGTTGATTTTGGTGTGGGACATGCGGTTGAATTTTACGGCGAAACGATTGAAAATCTAACGATGGAAGAACGCATGACCATCTGTAACATGGCCATCGAAGGCGGCGCAAAAATGGGGATGATGGCACCAGATGAAAAAACCTTTGAATACGTGCGTGGCAGAGAATATGCACCAGAAGATATGGAAGCGGCAATCGCTGATTGGAAAAAACTGCCAAGTGATCCAGACGCAACTTATGATGTGGATCTAGAATTAAACGCAGATGAACTGGTTCCCTTCATTACATGGGGCACGAATCCAGAAATGGGCATCCCAATCACAGGGACATTCCCAGAAATCAAAGACATGAACGACGAACGTGCCTATAACTACATGGATCTAAAACCAGGACAACGCCCATCAGATATCGAAATCGGCTACGTTTTTATCGGCTCATGTACCAATGGCCGACTATCCGATTTAGAAGAAGCGGCTCGTATCGTAAAAGGCAAAAAAGTCAAAGAAGGCATTACCGCAATCGTAGTACCAGGCTCAAGACCCGTTCGTAAAGCAGCAGAGAAAATCGGCTTGGATAAACTCTTCATTGAAGCAGGCTTTGAATGGCGTGAACCAGGCTGCTCTATGTGTCTAGGCATGAACCCAGACCAAGTACCAGCGGGTGTTCATTGCGCCTCAACCTCGAACCGAAACTTTGAAGGACGTCAAGGCAAAGGGGCAAGAACCCATCTTTGTAGCCCAGCAATGGCAGCAACAGCCGCAATCGAAGGAACATTTAGAGACATTAGAGAGGAGCTTGGTGCATAATGGAGGCATTTACACAACATACAGGAACTACGGTTCCACTAATGAACGACAATATCGATACCGATCAAATCATTCCAAAATCATTTCTAAAACGAATCGAAAAAACGGGCTTTGGCGAGTTTTTATTTGATGAATGGCGTTATTTGCCAGACCGTACACCAAATCCAGAATTTACCTTAAATGAACCACAATACAAAGACGCGACAATTCTGATTTCTGGTGATAACTTTGGTTCAGGTTCATCACGAGAGCATGCGGCTTGGGCATTGGATGATTATGGCTTTCGAGCAATTATTGCAGGAAGTTTCAGTGATATTTTTTATATGAATGCGACGAAAAATGGACTATTGCCAATTGTGTTGAAGCAAGAAGAATTGGATGCATTGGCTGGTCTTAAAGCAGATGAAATGATTACGATTGATTTACCTGCCCAACAAGTGGTGACCCCTAATGGAACGTATTCTTTTGAAATTGATAGCACTTGGAAGCACAAATTGGTGAATGGGTTAGATGATATTGCTATTAGTTTGACACATGATGCTGAAATTGCGGCTTATGAAGCGAAGATTCCGGCTTATTGGCAATAGTAAAATAGTAAATAGTAAGAATGCCGCATCGATAACGGTTTTCGTTGCGGCTTCTTTTCATTCGATCGTTAGGAGCGTGAACCCAATGGAATGGGATGCAAAAAAATATAATACGACACATGATTTTATTTTTAAATATGGTGCTGGATTGTTAGCGTTATTACCGAAAGAGCCTAAAAAAGTGTTGGATATTGGTTCTGGAACGGGAGCATTGACAAATCAAATTGCAGAACTCGGTCATAAAGTGACAGGGATCGATCAATCTGCAAATATGATCAATCAAGCAAAAGAAAGCTATCCTGATTTGAATTTTTTACAGGAAGATATCTTAAATCCCTCAGATCAAATTGGACTGTATGATATTGCTTTTTCAAATGCAGTGTTTCATTGGATCACTGATCAAGAGTTGTTAGTGAAAAATATCAGTGAGCATCTAAACGTAAATGGACAATTGATTTGTGAGTTTGGTGCAGTTGAGAATGTCCAGGCGATTAGAGAAGCTTTTGGTCGTGAGTTAAAAACGTTTGGCCAACCTTTCGAAGAGCCATTTTGCTTTACGTCGATTACGGATTATCGGACTTTACTTAAAAAGCATTGTTTTGAGGTTGTAGAAATTTTAGAATATGATCGTCCAACACCGCTTAAAGGTGGGAGAGCTGGTTTGAGAGAGTGGATGGAACAGTTTTATACTGATGAATTAGGTGCATTATCTGGGGATCAGAAAGAGAAGCTGCTTGAGAATATGGAGCGGGATTTGGCGCCTAGATTGTGGAAAGAGGATCATTGGGAAGCCGACTATCGAAGGTTGAAAATAAAAGCTGTGAAAATCTAGAGATAACTACAATACTACTAAGTAGAAAAAGAAATTGCCATAAATAGTATATGCTAATTTGAATCAAGATTTCGATCAGAAATACGATGATGTTGTCTCAAGATAGCATAAAAACGCTGCAGTTTTGACCGTAGATGTGATGGATTTGATAGAAATACAGAAGGGAACAAACGCACATCAAAAATAGGAAGCTTGGAAATAGTTATTTTCCAAACTTCCTATTTTTTTGCGGTTCATGTTTCTACACTTCGGGTTTTATGTGTGATTTTTGAAATATCTTGAAAGAATTAAGTTCAAGATATTTTTATTCTTTATTATATGTATTCAAAAGAGCGGAATTCATTACTTGTATTAGTATATTCTATTATTTTTAATTAGTCTAGTGTAAAAATATCTTTTTATTATCAAATTTTTCTGTTTTAAAAGAAAAAACTGATAATAATTAATTATTTTAGTGATTTATTACAGTTTAGAAAAGAGATATTTATAGGTATAATTCATTTTTAGCCGTCAAAAACCGTCAAACGTAAACTATTGAGGAGGAAAAAAATATGTCAAAAAGAGGCGAAAATATCTATAAAAGAAAGGATGGACGCTGGGAAGGTCGATATAGAAAAGGCCGAAATAAAGAGGGGAGAATTGTATACGGATATGTTTATGGAAAACAATATAATGAAACAAAAGAAAAATTATCAAAAAAAAATGCAGACTATTCTATATACGGAGAAGCAACTGTACAAGAAGAAATGATGGTAGATGAATGGTTACACTATTGGCTGAATATTTTAATGAAAAATAGAATCAAACCGTCTACTTATTCAAATTATAGAGGGCGAATCAAACGACACCTTTCTCCATTTTTTAAAAACAAGCAGTTATCCGAGCTAGAAACAGCTGATATTGACAGGTTTATTTACTCGTTATACCTATCAGAACTTTCTTCCAACAGTATTCGCAGCATTATAAGTATGCTAAGAAGTGCTCTAAAAAAAGCTGTAAATGATAACAAAATTGCAAAAAATCCATGCAGAGGAGTACGTTTACCCGCATTAACAAAAACGGAAATAAAAAGTTTAGATAGAAACCAACAGAAAAAATTGGAACAAATTGCTTTGTATAAAAAAGAGTGCTCTGCGGAAATTATAGCCTTGTATACAGGGATGAGAATTGGCGAAATCAGCGGATTAAAATGGGAAGACATTGATTTTATCAACAATAAAATTTTTGTAAAAAGAACAATTTCTAGAATACCTTCAGTAACTGAACCACACAAAACAGAGATCATCATGGGGAAACCCAAGTCCGTTAACGGAGAACGCGCAATCCCAATCTCTAAAAATCTAAAAAGATATTTAATGGAAAAAAAACAAAAGAGTACCAGTTTATTTGTCATTTCTTGTAAAAACAGTTTTACTGAACCGCGAATTATTAATTATCGTTTTAAAAAAATAGTAGAAGAATCAAAAATAGGCTCGGTTCATTTTCACGCATTGCGGCATACATTTGCTACTAGATGTGTTGAATCAGGAATTGATATTGCGACATTGAGTAAAATTTTAGGACATGCATCAACCAAAATGACACTTGATATTTATACGGATTCCTTGTGGGAAACTAGACGTTCCGCAATGATGGTAATTGATAAACAGCTAAATTACGATGAGAAGCTACCTTTATAATGGTAGCAGAGGCTGGGGCAGAAGCTTATTTCCGAAGGGATTGCTTCTGCTTCCACCGTTTATTCGTGTTTAGGGTGTGAAACAAAAGTGATGGTTGCTTTTGTCTCACATCCATTTTTTTTAGCCGTCAACGAAACCGTCAAATTATTTTAAGAAATGCACGATAATAGGCTAAATTAAAAGAATATCTTGAACTTAATTCTTTCAAGACAATCATTATTTCATTTTTACTAGTAGCGTGAAAAGTACAAATATCTACTCAAAACGACTTTAATAGTAGCTTACTTTCGACTGTACACTACGAAAAGCTTTTAGTTATGACATAAATTTAGTAGGAGGTACCTGTGATGTACACTATCGGTATTTTTCGAGATCCGTCTCAACCTGTATTGGATTATACCAAAGATTTTGCGAGCTTAGGTCATGAGATCACATTTTTAAAAGTAGGAGATGTAAGTTCAGAGCTAGGAAATGTAGACGCCGTTATTATTGAAGAATCAGTTGTAACAGATCTATCTTGTATTTGCAAAAATATCTTGGAATTAAGAATGAGATTAAATAAATTAATCTGGGTATTATTAATTGATAACAATGAAGAAGCAAAAACAAAAAAGAAAATATATTTACAACTGGGTGCAGATGGTGTCTCTACTCATGAAGAAGAATTTGCTTTGCAATTTTCAAATATCTTAAATCGAATTGAGAAAAAAGAATTCCCTACCAATGTGCAGACTGTATCATCGCCTGTACCACCACTAGAACTACTCCCTGAAAACCTAAGTGTTTTAAGGGAAGGAAAAGTCGAAATTAGCTTAACCAAATTAGAATTTAAAGTATTAGAACTACTTTTTAATAGGCACGATAAAGCATTAACCTATGAAGAAATATACCAACATATTTGGGCAAACGAAAGTGCGGAGAAAAAAGAGTATCGAGTAAGTAACATCATTTTCCATTTAAGAGGAAAAATTGAAGAAGATCCTACGACTCCGAAATTTATCAAAACGGTTCGAACGATTGGGTACAAATTGGCGTTAGATCAACAAGTAAACAACAGTAGTATGACTAACGCTTGAAGGAGGTGAAGAAACTAAGAACATTCTTTTAAACTAAGGGGCAGGAGGGGAAATGAATGAAATGATGAAAAAAAGAAAATTTCAATTAGTTGGAATGAGCATAGCCATTCTTTCGATCCTTATTTTAGCTATGTTTTCACAAATGTATTCTTCTTCAACTAAAATATTTGCCAAATCACCGATTTCGCTGACGGCTGTTGAAGATGAAATCTATACAAATGAATTCTTTCATTTAAAGATTTCCGATACAAGAGCAGAAAATGAACTGAAGCAGTCTGATGAAAGTAATTCGTCAACTAATTCCGGTGAACAGAAAAAAGAATGGCAAGTTCATCTACCTAAAGGGATACATTTTGACGAAGCAGAAGAAAGAGCCATGCTTTTGAAGGAAGACCCAAAAGCAGAATTCCCTGTTTTTAATTGGAATGAAGAAACACGGACGTTAACGATTACAGTAAAAAGTGATCAATCTTCCCTGGAATTAGCATTATTAGCAGACAAAAGTGGCGATTATTCACTGCAATTGTCTGATGAAGCAGGTAGCTTTACACAACAAGAGCTAAAACTTTCGGTAAAAGAATCAAAAAAGGCTACAGACAGTAGCCAAGATCTCGTTCAACCGAGGGCATTAAGCACTAGAGCTGCTGGTACAGCAGAAGTGACTGATTGGCAAAGTTTTGTTGAAGCAATCGCCGATAACACAGTGAATACCATTTCATTACAAAATGATATTACACTGTCTGGGACGTTGAACAACTATAAGGATCTATTTAGTGTTAGTTCAGTTTATCTAGCCAGTGCGCAGAACGTCTATTTGTATATCAATAAAAATGCGACTGCACGCTCCCTGACAATTGATGGAAATGGACATAACTTTAATTTTGGTAACCTAGCGATCGGTTTTCTGGACCAATCAAGCTATGTATCAGGAAGTTCTGGAACCATTTTTGGCTATTGGGATTTAAAATTCCAAAACATTAACATGAGTTCCTCAAACTATTCTGGACCATTCTATATTTCATCGTATACGGCGACTGAAAGTGCCACGAATGGATTAACGGGAACAAATCGAAGCAATGCGAATATTTCTTATGATACTGCTTCGGCTACCAATACGAGAAATGTTACAGACTTTTTAGGGTACACGATTGGTCTAAATGACCCATGGGTAACGAATGTGGAACTGTTAAATGATATCTATACAAATGCCCCAACCTATTCGTCTAGTTATTTTATTTATAGTCCGTATTTACGTTACTCTCAAAATGTGACCACAGCGACATCGATTGGAATTGCTTCAGGTGGTGAGTCCCATATGTATTTCCAATTACAAGGAAATGCACGGACGGTTAAAGTCAACGGGAACAATTACACATTAGATTTTGGTTCGCTTTGTTTTTCGTTCCAAGCCTATAATAATTACGGTTCAAAAGCATGGGATATCCAATTTAGTAATATGACGGTTTATCATGGTAACTACTGGGGTGCGATGATTTTTAACAATGGTGCCAATGGCGGAAAAATGACCATGGATAATTACACTGGGTATGGAACACAGTTTTTAGAATCACAACAAACCACGTTAACACTAAAAAATAAAGTTCATTTGGAGCAACAACGTACGTGGACTTCTGTAAAGAAAGACGGCACAACGATTCGTACGTGGAATGTAAATAACTATCAACAAGGAAGCTTAGCGATTTCTACAGCTGTTGTAGAAGATAATGCTGATGTTTATATTTCTTCTCTAGGTTCCAACGTACTGTATATGCCATCAGGCAGCTTTGCCATCGGTAAAAATGTCAAGCTTAAACTGGAACGTGGCGATCAAACAACTGCAGCCGAATACTACAATACCAACTTGAACATTTCAGGCGGATCATTATCTGTAGGCGAAGGTTCCACCGTTGATATCTTAAATCATCATGCGACATTTGGTGGTGCGGTCTACCTAGGATCAGCTTCATCTGAATTAAATATTGGGAAAGATGCGACGGTAAATATTCAAACAGATGCTTATTCTGGAACGGGGAACAACAATATAAACTATAACCCAATCTATATGAATGGCGGGTCGATCAACGTTTCAGGGAATTTAAATGTGAAGGGTGTAAACATGGGCGCCAGTACAACTGATTTATTCTATGTTGCAAATAACTCCACCTTTATCGTCCAACCGAATGCTTCGTTTGATATTCAAAGCGATAGCACATCGATCACGCAATATTTATTGCGAATGGGTGGAGCGTCATCAACTTTTAAATTCTCAGATGCTAAACGAGTGAATCTTCAAAAAAATAGCGCATTAACTAGCGGTACATCTACCAATAATGGGTTGATTTGGTCTCAAGGAAACTTGGATGTGTCGGTTCAAAATGTCTTCCAATGGTCATTGAATAATGTGGCTGGTGGGGCTGATGGTGATAATGGGTACACATATGAGTACATTCCGATGAGTAATATGCGATTAGCTTATGGAAGTGGCTTTAATCCTACAATCACAGCATCTAATGCGATGACAAATGAAACGTTAACTAGATTTAACGCGAATTTTACAACGAGAGGACAACAACGAGTTCTCTTTACCCGAGTGCCAGATCCAAATATTGCGATTCATAGCATTGCAACTGATAATCGTGGCAATAATAGTTCGACCACTGTGTCTGGCTATGCTATTCCAAATGCCTATGTCCGCATTTGGGATGTACCAGTCAATAACTCGATCACGGCAGCCTTTGATCCATCAACTGACAGTATAAAATCACCTGTAGAAGATACGTCTACTCCAGCTGAATACCGTGCGAATTTTACAACGAAATCAGATGCGGCAGGGAATTGGTCCGTAACCGTACCAGCAGGGCATTATTTTACCGCTGGAAGTGTCATTCATGCCTACGGATTTGCGAATCTAAAAGCTGAAGAAGTGACACAAACAGTCTTGGATAAAACACCACCTACAGCTTCACCGGTGACCTATTACATGACAAAAGGGGATACGTTACCTGCACCAAAAGACATGGTGAAAGACGTTAGTGATACAAGTCCAGTCAATACTGGTTTTGATTATGCCTATACGGATCCTACTACGGCAGAAACAGCAGCGAATACGCCAGGAACACACACGGTACAGATCAATGTATCTGATAAGGCAGTTGATGCTGATGGAAATCCAGCGCCGAATACCAAAGTTGTTGAGTCAACATTAGTTGTCTATGACCAGGCTTCAGGTGTTTCAGGCTCTGATTTTGAGGCATCTTATGTAGATATTCGAAATCTATCAGAAACAGAATTAAAGAATTATATCCTGCAACAGAGCAAGCCAGAAGCCTATAAACTAGCAAATGGAACCAAAACAGACCTGACTCAATTTGTAACAGTAACGGACTTTGGTGGCTTAAATAATGTGAGCGAACTTCAACCAAAAGCATATCCTGTGACATTAACAGTAAAAGCAGCTGATTCAGGATTGCCTACAGACATTACAACGACGATTCAAGTGACAGTAGTTGATGTTGATGCCGTATTATCGGTTGAATTCTTGAATGAAGCAAATCAAGTTTTATCTGGCTATACCGTTAAATTAAATACGCAAGTCGGGGACACGATTGACTTAACAAAAGAAGAGAGTGTCACCACACAACTTACGAATGTCACGAAAGCCGGGTATGATATTGCCGAACGACCAGCTAATGAAACAGCGGTGAAAATAAATAATACTGCACTAACCGTTCAATACAAAGTGCAAGGCGTATTGAGTTTGACCTCAGTACCAAGTGCGTTAGACTTTGGCTCACTAGCGTATAATGCAACAACGAAACGAGTAGAAGACCCAGAAATTGATCAACAATTAGTGGTCACGGATACTCGGGCAGATGCCAAAAACGGTTGGAACTTAACGGCTACATTGACAACACCGATGAAAAACGATAGCGGTCAAGAATTAGTCAATGCTCTGCGTTATGTTACGAGCGGTAAGGAAACAATTTTAACTAATAATGCGCAAGTCGTTTACACCAATAGTAAAGGCACAGCAGGTAGTTTTGATGTCAGTGACAGTTGGGGAAAGCAGCAAATACTGACGGGATAAAATTACAAATTAATTCATCTGATACCGTTTATACAGGAGATTATGTTGGCGTAATTACGTGGAAAGTCATGGCTGGACAACCATAAAGGAGAGTGGAAAATGAAACATAAAACAATAACATTAATCGTCTGCTCTCTGGTTGTATTGATTGGCATGTTTAGTTACTCAAACAGTTCAAGTGCGAATGAAGGAACAGGTGGGCAAGTCAATCGAGGCGGTAAGATTTCATTTTACGAAGAATCGACAGAACCATCTGATTCCTCTACCAGTACTGAACCAAGTTCATCCACAACGACAACTCCGAGTACAACAGTGAAACCAGCTGGAAAAACACTTCCTAGTATGGGGGAGCTGCTAAAAAATTACGGTATTTTCGGCATAGGTATTCTATTCCTATTGCTATTGCTTCTCTTTTTACGAAAACGTAGAAAGGGGGAGCAAAAATGAAGTTAAAACAAGTCGGTATCTGGTCGTTATCAATCGCCAGTTTGTTTCTAGCCATTGAATCAGGCATCATTGCACAAGCTGCCCCTGAGACGCTTGATCAATCAGGTTCAGTCAGCATCAAAGGAAGCGTGGTAACCAATCCTGTTGACCCTGAAAATCCAGAGAATATTGTTGATCCGGGGGAGAGCCCTTCAACTGAAGGGTCACTTCGTATTGATTACGTTTCTGCTCTTGATTTTGGTGAAAGCAAGATTTCTAAAAATGGACGTGACTATCACGCTCTTGCGCAACAGTTCTTTGGTGAAATTGGTCCTAGAGGGAGCTACATTCAAATTACCGATCAACAAGCAGAATCGTCCGGTTGGACCCTACAAGTCAAACAAAACTATCAGTTTACGAATCCTATTATTCAAGAAACGAATGAGCAGGATTTAAAAGGTGCGGTTCTTTCACTAGATAAAGGCTGGGCAAATTCCAGCGGTACGAGTGAAGCGCCTACCGTGATGCGAGAAACGATTGCCTTAAATTCGATTGGTTCAGCCTATGAAGTCGCAACTGCTAGAGCAGGCAGCGGTAAAGGTGTTTGGACTATTGCATTTGGCGCATCAGATACCAATTCTAGCAAGCAACCTGCAACACTGACACCCGTAGTAGATCAAGCGGGAAAACCAGTGATAGACAGTCATTATAGTAAACCAGTGTATAGCAATTCAGCGATCACACTAAGCATACCGGAAACAACAAAAATTCATCCGGTAGAATACCAAACGGAGATAACTTGGATTTTAGCCAAGTTGCCTTAATAAATAACACACAAACAATTAGGAGGAATAGCAATATGAAAGCAAAAAGTCTTTGTGCATCAACATTAGTAGCAATTTTAGGAGTAACAGTTCTAGGAGCGGCAACACCTGCATTTGCAGCACCAACTGAATTAACGTCAGAAGGTACAGTAAAAGTGACAGAAGGAACTGCCGGTGGTGGCGAATCTGAAACAGTCGATCCAGAAAATCCTGGTGAAGTTTTACCAACGCCAGATCCAGAATCTCCAGATGAAAACACAAACACAGAACAAGGGTCATTAGTTATTGAAAAAACGACTGATTTGGATTTTGGTTCTGTTAAAACATCTGCCAACACTGTAACAAGCTATGCAAAACCAATGACATTTAACGGTGGAACAACAAAACGTGGTGCTTATGTACAATGGGCTGACGTTCGTGCCGGAGGCGTTTTCGGATATACAATCACAGCACAATTAACCAAACAATTCACATCAGGAACAAACGTATTATCTGGTTCAACAATTGACTTCAGCAACGGACTTGCTGCAAGCGCAAGGAGATAACACAAATGCTGTCCCTTCAAACGTTCAAACTGGTTTCCAATTAACAGAAGCGGCGAACGATGCAAAAACAGTCGTTGTAGCTGATAAAGATAAAAAAGAAGGAAAAGGCCGTCACGTCTTAGAATTTGGTCAAAGTTCAACATCACAAAACGGAACACCAGGAACAGATGCAGAATCTGTAAAATTAACAATTCCTGCAGCAACTGCTTCAAACATGGCTGTAGCGGATTACACTGCTACTGTAACTTGGAAAATTACTGCTGCACCTACTGCAGAAGAAACACCAGAAGAAACGCCAGAAGCATAAGCAAGATCTTCGATTTTTGCAGAGGAACGAGTTTAACTTGTTCCTCTGTGTACATAGAAAATATACTTTAGAATAAACGAGGTTAGTTATGAAATCACATATAGGATCTATAAAACAATGGGTAAGTATTTTTTTGAGTATCGTGGTTATTGGGCTCTTCTTTTTAAAAGCAGTTCCTAGTTATTCCGCTGATAAAAATCCAGCAGGTGTTACAGGGTTTACGTACAGTATTACGTTTCCAGATAATCAAGTAAAAAAAGATTTAGGCTACTTTAAATTAAAAATGGACCCAGGTAAAAATCAACAGATTTCTATCACATTAAGCAATCCTGGTACTGAAAAAGTGACAATCGATGTTAAATTGAATGGGGCAAAGACGAACCAAAACGGTGTGATTGAATACGGTGAATCAACAATTAAAAACGATCCATCCGTACAATTTGATTTTACCGATATTGTCACTGGACCAGAATCAGTTGAGCTAGCACCAGGAGAAACCAAGAATCTTGATTTGACCATTCAAATGCCAGAAACAAGTTATGATGGAGTGATTGCTGGTGGTATCCAGTTGATGAGAGCAGATCAAAATGGCACCTCTTCTAATGAAGGCGGCTCAAAAATCATTAACCAATATGCCTATGTGATTGGTGTTGTACTACAAGAATCAGAAAAAGCTATTGCACCAGATTTAAAATTGAACAGTGTGAAAGCTGGCCAAAGCAATTATCGCAATGCTATTTTTGTGAATTACTCTAATGTGATGGCAGCGTATTTAGATAATATGACTGTTGAAGTTCAAATTACAGAGAAAGGGAAAGAGACTGTTCTATATGAACGCAAACAAACCGCAATGAGAATGGCACCAAATTCCTTTATTGACTTTCCTGTCAGTATGAACGGTGAGCGGATGGTTGCAGGAGATTATGTAGCAAACATTCTCGTGACCTCTGGCGATAAAAAATGGAAATGGACTAAAGACTTCAACATTTCAGATAAAGATGCGAACAAATTCAACGAGCGAGATGTAGGTTTAGTGCAAGAAAAAGGGCTGGACTGGAAATTGATCGCCCTAATCGTTGTTGGTATTTTAGCCTTAATTATCCTAATTTTCGTCATTATTCGCATACGTAATAAGAAAAAACAAGAAAAAGAATTAGCCTTAAAAAAAGAACGTAAAAAGAAGAAACAACAAGGGTCATCTAATGGAAAAAGCAGTAAGAAAAAGGATTAGGAAAGTATAGGAGCTGTAGTGTATGTCTGTTTTAGATTGGATTTTCATCATAGGGATAGCACTGTCAATTGTTGCGCTCCTAGGGTCAGGCTATTTTTTAGTACAGTTTTTTCATAAACGTAGACTACTAAAAAAACTTCCAAATAAGAAATTTAAAAATAAAAAGAAAAATAGAAAAATCGCACGAAAAAAACGACAGTTGATAAACCAGAAAAAAAAGAGCATACGCTTATTTTGGGTAATGTCATTTGTGACAGTTGTTTTAGCTGGTGGCATCTCGTATCTTTCTTACTACCAGTCGATGAATCTCACAACAGGAGATTCAGATTCTGTTGTGAAAGGCTATTACCTACTGCGAGACTTTGAAGACCAACTGATTGTGGCACGGGATAAAAGCGACGACGAAGAAAAATTGCAAAAAAATATTCGTTACTTAGCGACCTCTATGGCAAGCTACGGAACAAAAAAAGCAAGTGACATCAATTCCGAAGAAGGACAAATCACCTTGAATCGTTATTATAATTCGATCAAACAATTAGGAATGAATGCAAGTACACAAACAAAAAACTTTTTCGGAAACCAAGCGTTAGTGGACAGTTTTTTAGCAGACATCAAGAAAGCACAAGACTATGAAAAACAAACATTTGATTATTACAAAGTGAATGAATCCGCCTTTAAAGAAGAAAAGTAATCTGAGTGAGTGATTTCTTATGGAGAAAAAACCAAAGCACACAATCAAACAGAAAAAAAAGCCAACAACCAAACGAAAAAAACGTCCTTCCCAAAATGGACCTGTAAAAAACACGAAAAAGAAAAAAAGACCAAACCTTAATAAAAAGTCTAAACGAAAAAAACAACGTGTTAGAAGCTATCTTAAAGAACTGATCATGGCCATAAGTTTGGGTGTCGTGTTAATGCTTTTCATCACTTCCTTTTTCCTGACCATCGCGACGGTCCGTGGTTTTAGCATGATTCCGACGTTACGCGAAAAAGATCAAGTACTTGTTCAAAAAACAACGAACCTCAAACGCTTTGATTTAGTTGCCTTTAAAAGTGGCAATGGGAACACGCAAATTAGACGAATCATTGGTCTGCCAGAAGAAAAAATTGCGTACACGAACGATACACTTTTCGTGAATGACCAGCCAGTAGACGAAAAATTTATTATGGATGAAATCAATGAAAGCCAACGCAACGGTAAAAATTATACAGAAGATTTCACGAATCGAACGTTGACCTCTGCTGTTGCGATTCCTGAGGGATACTACTTAGTTTTAGGCGATAATCGACCGTATGCGACCGATAGTCGGCATTATGGTTTGATTGCAAAAGAGAATGTGATTGGGAAAGTGACGATGCAACTTTTGCCATTTGGTGAGATGAAGAGTTTTTAGAGTGAGGATATAGAATGTTTTAGGATGGAGATGTTCCATCCTTTTTTTTGTACAATTTTATCATTTTGAAGTGAATAACCTAACTGCGTTGTATCAAGGCACTACAATTCCAGAGAAAATAGGCAGTCAAGTTGGAGAAGTGAAGCGGGATTGGTGGGATAACAATAAGCCAATCATACGTAACAGCGAGAAAAATTAATCCCCTATTTGATCCGTCAACCAAATGATAAGTATGTTATAGTTTACTTAATAAGAATAATTTTGAGGTGTCTTAGATGAAAAAGGATAAAAAAGAGAAGGAACGAGCACTCTCTGAGGTAAAAAAAATCAAAACAAGGACGCTTTATTCTATTTTAGGAATATGTTTAGTGATTGTGATAGGAATAGGAGGAAAAGTCTATATGGATAACAAACGATTCAATGACGAAATGGTCAATGTGGTGAAGAGTGGTCAGGCAAAACAAGTTTATGAAAAAACATTAAAAAATGCAGATTCAAAAGCTTTAACTTCAGAAGGAATAATTAAATCATATAAAGTAGATTATGATAGCGTGGAACATAATCCTATGGGAGGAATAATGCTTAAATTGATTATCAATGATGATAATCAAATGTATATTCGAGTGACTTTAGATCAAGAAGAAAATGGGAGATTAACTAATAGTTCTGGTGGAGGATCACTGCCCTTGGAAGATATGTTAGAGAAAGGGAATATGAATAATGACTAATTACTCAGATTAGCAACGACTTGATATTGCTAAAAATGAATATAACGACTATAAAGAAGGCGAACCTGTATACATTGAAGATAGAAATACAAAAATAGACTATGTACAAAAAGTAGTAAATGATAAAAAAACAGGAGAACAAGCTTTTATCATTACAGATGGCAATCCCAAAGTACAAAAACCGTCTGAAGTGAATAACGTAACGGTGCTGTATCAAGGCTCTACAAGTCCAGAGCAAATAGGCAGTCAAGCTGGAGAAGTGAAGAGGGGTTGTTGGGACAACAACAAACAAATATTAAATAATATTGAGAAAAGTTTTAAGAAACTTAATACTCTATTTGATCCGTCAGAACAAATTGCAAGTATGTTATAGATTACTTAATAAAATAATTTTGAGGTGTCTTAGATGAAAAATGATAAAAAAGAGAAGGAACGAGCTCTCTCTGAGGCGAAAAAAATCAAAATAAGGACGTTTTATTCTATTTTAGGAATATGTTTAGTGATTGTGATAGGAATAGGAGGAAAAGTGTATATGGATAACAAACGATTCAATGGTGAAATGGTGAGTGTAGTAAAGAGTGGTCAAGCAAAACATATAATTGAAGAAGGATTGAAAAATATAGATTCTAATGCGTTGACACCAGAGGGAGTTATAAAGTCATACGATATAGATTATGAAAGTATTGAACATAATCCTATGGGGGGAATTAATGGTAAATTGTATATAAATAATACAAAAAATTTATATGCTACGTTCATTTTAGATGTTGATTCTGAAGGTAATTTAAATAGAAATCATGGAATTTCAAGTTATTCATCTGAATTAGATAATATGTTAAAGAAGAAAAATAATGGGTAAAGCATATACAGATGATGAACGTGTTCAAATAACAAAAAAAGAGTATGATAATTTGAATGAGAATGATCCAGTTACCATTAATAACGGAGAAAAAATAGGCTATGTATCAAAAGTAGTAAATGATAAAAAAACAGGAGAACAAGCTTTTATCATTACAGATGGCAATCCCAAAGTACAAAAACCGTCTGAAGTGAATAACGTAACAGTGCTGTATCAAGGCTCTACAAGTCCAGAGAAAATAGGCAGTCAAGCTGGAGAAGTGAAGAGGGGTTGGTGGGACAACAACAAACAAATATTAAATAATATTGAGAAAAGTTATAAGAAACCGAATACTATGTTCGATCCGACCAAACAAATTACAAGTATATTATAGTTTATTTATTAATGATGAGGTGTAAGGGATGACTAAAAGAAAATTTATAGTGACAGGAGTAGGAATAGTTTTAGTTATTATTCTAGGTATCGGAGGGAAAGTGTATATGGATAACAAACGATTCAATGATGAAATGGTAAACGTGGTAAAAAGCGGTCAAGCAAAAAGGGAGATAGAAATAGGGTTAAAAAACTTGGATTCAAAAGCTTTAACGCCAGAGGGAATTATCAAATCTTATGAAATAGATTATGAGAGTATAGAACACAATCCTATGGGAGGAATTATGTTTGACGTAATTATAAATGATGATGAAAAACTTAGAGTGTATAATCTTTTAAATAAAAATACAGAAGATGGCACTTTAGAAAATTCTGGTGGTGGAAATACAGCGGAATTAGAAGAGTTGTTAAAAAAGGAGGGAATTAGTATGGGATATTCTGATAAAGAAAATATCGATATAGCGCAAATGGAGTATCGTTCATATAAAGAGGGCGACCCAGTTAAAATAAATAATAATGGTACTACAATAGGCTATGTATCAAAAGTAGTGAACGATAAAAAAACAGGGGAACAAGCTTTTATCATTACAGACGGAGATCCGAAAGTACAAAAACCGTCTGAAGTGAATAACGTAACGGTGCTGTATCAAGGCTCTACAAGTCCAGAGCAAATAGGCAGTCAAGCTGGAGAAGTGAAGCGGGATTGGTGGGACAACAACAAACAAATTTTAAATAATATTGAGAAAAGTTTTAAGAGCCCAATACTATACTTGTTCTGCCAAACAAATGACAAGTATGTTATAGATTACTTAATAAAATAATTTTGAGGTGTCTTAGATGAAAAAGGATAAAAAAGAGAAGGAACGAGCACTCTCTGAGGTAAAAAAAATCAAAACAAGGACGTTTTATTCTATTTTAGGAATATGTTTAGTGATTGTGATAGGAATAGGAGGAAAAGTGTATATGGATAACAAGAGGTTTCATGATGAAATGGTGAATGTGGTGAAGAGTACTCAAGCAAAACAAATAATTGAAGATGAGTTAAAAGGATTAGATCCGAGAGCATTAACACCTGAAGGAAAAATTAAAGTCTATGAAATTAATTATAAAAGTATTGAGCATAATCTTATGGGTGGAATAATGTTTGAAATAATTATTAATAAAGATGAAGAGTTAACATTAGGTTTAAATATAGGTAAATCTTCTGGCAAATTAAAAAGTGGAGTAGTGATTTTATCAGAAAAATTAAGTGACGATTTCGATAATTGAGGAGGATAATATGACGAATTTTACAGATGAACAAAGAGTAGAAATTTCAAAGGCTGAATATAATGATTTGAAAACTAATAAAAAAGTAAAAATTAATGGTGGAACAATAGGCTATGTATCAAAAGTAGTGAATGATAAAAAAACAGGGGAACAGGCTTTTATCGTCACTGACGGCAATCCGAAAGTACAAAAACCGTCTGAAGTGAATAACGTAACGGTGCTGTATCAAGGTTCTACAAGCCCAGAGAAAATAGGCAGTCAAGCTGGAGAAGTGAAGCGTGATTGGGGGAACAACAAACAAATCTTAAATAATATCGAGAAAAGTTATAAAAAAACCGAATACTATATTCGATCCGACCAAACAAATGACAAGTATGTTATAGTTTACTTATGAAAAATGATTTTGAGGTGTTTTAGATGAAAAAGGATAAAAAAGAGAAGGAACGAGCACTCTCTGAGGTAAAAAAAATCAAAACAAGGACGTTTTATTCTATTTTAGGAATATGTTTAGTGATTGTTATTGTAATAGGAAGAAAAGTACATATGGATAACAAGAGGTTTCATGATGAAATGATGAATGTGGTGAATAGTGGTCAGGCAAAAAAAGTTTTTGAAGAAGGGTTAAAAAATTTAGATTCGAAAGCATTAACAACAGATGGAATCATTCAATCTTACGAAGTGGATTATAATAGCATTGAACATAATCCGATAGGTGGTATTATGAATAAACTTATTATTAATAAAAATGAAAAGCTCTATGTACGTGTTACTTTGTCAAAGAATTCTAATAACGAATTAGAAGAAAGCGGTGGTGGAGTATCTGGAGATTTAAGAGAAATATTAGACAAGGAGATTAAGGTCGATGGTGAAGACAGATAAAGAAAATGTTGAACTCGCTAAACAAGAGTATGACCAATATGAAGTTGGAGATACTGTTACTATTGGAAAAGGGGACAGTAAAAAACGATAGGCTATATATAACAGATGGCAATCCAAAAGTCCAAAAACAGTCTGAAGTGAATAACGTAACGGTGCTGTATCAAGGCTCTACAAGTCCAGAGAAAATAGGCAGTCAAGCTGGAGAACTGAAGCGGAATTGGTGGGACAAAAACAAGCAAATCATAAATAATATTGAGAAAAGTTTTAAGAAACTTAATACTCTATTTGATCCGTCAGAACAAATTGCAAGTATGTTATAGATTACTTAATAAAATAATTTTGAGGTGTCTTAGATGAAAAATGATAAAAAGGAGAATGAACACGCGCTCTCTGAGGTAAAAAAAATCAAAACAAGGACGCTTTATTCGATTTTAGGAATATTTTTATTGATTGCTATAGGCATAGGAGGAAAAGTGTATATGGACAACAAACGATTCAATGATGAAATGATAAATGTAGTAAAGAGTGGTCAAGCAAAAAAGGAAATAGAAATAGGGTTAAAAAACTTGGATTCAAAAGCTTTAACATCAGAGGGAATAATCAAATCATATAAAATAGATTATGAAAGTATAGAACACAATCCTATGGGATCTATTATGTTTGATGTGATTATTAATAATGATAAAGAGTTATTAGTTAGTTATTATTTGAATAAACGAACAGGCATACTGAAAAATGGTGGATTGGATTTATCGGAACAATTAAGTGATATGTTAGGAAATTAAGGAGGGGCAAATATGCCTAATTTTACAGATGAACAAAGAGTAGAAATTGCAGAACGAGAGTATAAAGATTTAAAAGTTAATACGAAAGTAACTATCGATGATGGAAAAACAACAATAGGCTATGTATCAAAAGTAGTGAACGATAAAAAAACAGGAGAACAAGCTTTTATTATCACTGACGGCAATCCCAAAATACAAAAACCGTCTGAAGTGAATAACGTAACGGTGCTGTATCAAGGCTCTACAAGTCCAGAGCAAATAGGCAGTCAAGCTGGAGAAGTGAAGCGGGATTGGTGGGACAACAACAAGCAAATCTTAAATAATATCGAGAAAAGTTATAAAAAACCGAATACTATATTCGATCCGACCAAACAAATGAAATCTTCTGCTAAAACGTTAAATAATGCGATGGACAAATATTCCAATGCTCGCTTTGATGTATATGGTCATTCTCAAGCTTCTTCAAATGCCCAGTATGCTTTAGGCGCATTGGATTCACAAGAGAAGTTAGACCGAGTGAATGGTGCCTTTCTTTATCAAGGGCCGAATGCGTATTGTATGATGACAGAAAAGCAACGAAAACGAGTAGCTCAGTTAAAAGACCGTATCTTTAATTTCGTAGATGAAAAAGATATTGTGCCTATTGGCTATAGACATACAGATTGGAACATTAAATTGTCACATGTAGGAATGCTTATTTTTATTGATTCAAAGAAAAAAGGAATGATTGACCAACATATGTGGGGTGGGTATCAGTTTAAGAACGGAAATCTACAAGTAACGAAGGAATCGTTAGTACAATTCCAACAAGCCAAACATGCGTATAATCTGTTGATTATGCGTGAGCAAGTGAAGAACTTAGAACAATTAAAGAAGAAATTCACGGCAAGTGGTGGGGGGCTGTCGTCTGGTGAACAAATTTATTTAGATGATAGTCAAGCCTTAGCGGTTGTGAGCCATGCTTCCTCAGAATTTAAAACCGCGATGTTATCAGTTGTGATCGTGTATCAAACAGGCATACAAAACGCAGAAAAATTATGGACAGAAACGTTAACAGATGCTCGATCGATTGGGACTGATTTATCTGAAGGAGAAATCAAATCTGCCCTAGCAGAAGGTGGTTGTACAGAACAAAGGATTGTGACAGAACCCGTGAATGAGTACAAAGAAAAAATAAATAAAGCCAAAAAAATGGATGAAAAATTCAATCAATTAGCAAAAGAAATAAGAGGTAAGATGACCGAATTAGTACAACGGGACCAAGAATTAGCAAAACAATTAAAAGGACTTGTGTCGTAAATAATAGGAGAAAAAATGAAAGCAGAAGAAGAATTACTAAGAGATTATCAAAGAAATAGGGCAGAATTAGAAGAACAAGAAGATACAGTGAAACGATATATGCGAAAAGGACAGGATTACACCCAAGAAATCTTTTTTCAAGTACGTCAGATACTAGGGAAAAGAAGCACTTCTATGGAGTCGATAATGGAAACTCAACGAGAATTACAGCGAAATGAAGACCATTATTTAGAAGAATTAGCACAGGAGCGCAAAGAGCTTATACTGCAACAAGAAGAAGTCGAACAATTTTATCGAAAGAAACGTCAAGAATTAACAAAATAGGAGGAAAAAGTTGTTGGTAAAAGATGAAAAAGAACGAAAAGAACGAGAAAAAGCATTCCGAAAAGAGAGTCAACGACTCGCAATAAAAGGGCTTGGGAAAAGCACGAATGAACAAAAAAACAAAGATAAAGAATCAATAAAAACAAAAGGAGAAACCGAACTAAAAGACGCAGCTGCGATGATAGGGACGACAGGAAGCTCATTTCAAGAGTCGGTAAAAGGACAATTCGGTAAAAAAGTGACAGAAGTATTTGAGCAACAAAAACAAACAATGGATCATTTTTAAAAAGATGAATCGTTTTATCTTTTTAGAACAGTTGAGATAGATAAAAGAATATTGAATAAACTGGTATCCAATGCTCAAAAAGAATAGGGTATTATGGCTAGTGTTGTTCTATCGATGTTGATTGGAAGACCAGTTTACAATCATATCGACTATTTTTCAAGAGTTTGAAGTTACTTCTGAAATAGATAAACGTACAATTTATTTACTGATAACGTTTGGCTGTTTGCTTATTTTTAGATCTATTATTATGTTCTACAATAAGCATAAGCTTAGAAAAGTATTATCTGTAGTAGGTTGCGATGTAACAATTGAAATTGAGGAAGAGAGTATTTCTACATATTATAAGAAGCATAGTATTATTCGATTGATTTTGATAGTTATGATTGCAGTAGGGATAAGCTATATAACGATTTTTTATCTGTTTGATTTATTATAAGTGTACTTATTTTTATATTTATGAATAGAAGTTATTTATTTCCATATGGTAATCGTTTTCGGATAAAAGACTAGGAGATTAAAAGAAATAAGGGTCAATAACTTTATGGTTTTTGACTCTTCGTCTATAAAGGATAGCAATGAAGAATGTATAGAATAAAATTCAAGTAAAGTTTGTAAAAAGACATGTACATATTTATATCTTTTTGTTAGAATAATTATCTCGCAGAGAGGAAGATTATTATGTCAACGATTGTACTTGTAATAGCCCTTCTATCACTTTTTTTAGACAGATTTTTTCCTCAAAAAAATAGTAGTGAGTTACTAAAGTATTATAAATTTGTTTTAATAATCATAGCCATCTTAGAAATATTGAATGGATGGGTGCTATAGCACCCATCCATTATTTTTATTGATTTGAAATGGAAGAAATACACCAATTTCTAACTCTTACAATAATTCCATGCTTGATTTCACCTTTAATATGATTTGCAATACTTGTAACTATATTTGCAGATACAGCAAGTAACAATCCTCACGTTTTTAAGAGAACTAAGAAGTTCATACAATGAAGCGATCTTGCAACTTGACAAAAAGAAAACAGAAATCTCTGAAGTTAAAAGAAAATAAGAGCCGTTGGAATGGTTTTTTCATAAAAAGTGAAAATTTCACCAACTTTTATGCTTAAAGTATTCTGCGATAAAATTGTCAAAAAGGATAAAACGAAAGTACGGATTTTCAATTAAAAGGTACTAAAAAAGTGAAAGAAACAAAGTTAATTATGATATACTAATCAATGTAGAAAGTTATGACGGTGGCGCTCTTTAGGAGGTGGTGCATATGATTGTATGTACTGAAATTACAGAAGAGACAACGCTCCTAATAGTCGCCTTGTACTGTTCAACATCGGTTCATAAAATCATTCACTGTGTTTCTCAGCAAAAGGAGAAGCCTTTTGTCCGCATTAGAAACAATTCAATTGATTCTAAGCTTTGGTATGTTTACCATTGCTTTGATTAAATTGGTTGTAGATATGCTTAAAAACGACAAAAAAAAATAACCGTCAACTTTGGCTAGTTCGGTTATTTTTTATAAGTAATTAAACTAAGTCGCCGTCTTAAACGGTCTACACAAGAGAGGTATGTTAGCGCATATCTCTCTTTTCTATTTTATTATACTACAAAATACTAAAAAATTGTAGTTTAACATGAAGATTTTCATGTTTCTGAAAAAGTTATCTGTAAATGAAGCGAAAATAAATTGCAAAAACCAGTTTATGAGAAATTAAAACTGGTTTTTTATGAAAAATATACTTATTTAAATTTAGTGGAATTCTAATTGTTTAAATTTCCTCTAGAAGCGAGTGCGACGAAAGTTGGAAGATTGACAGCTTTATTACGGTATCCTTTTATTCCGATTGTTAATGAAGCGTATTCGGAACAAAGTATCTCCTTTTTATTGTCTTTTTTGGTTTTGACATCGCTTAATGAACAAATGAGTATTTCAAAACGGTTTTTGATAGGTAAATTAACATAATCAGCTAAAATTTGTAAATTATTCCGTAATTGATCATTGTCAATTGGAGTGCTTTCAAAAAAAGCTTCTGTGAAAAATAACGTAGCTTTACCTCCGTCGTAAGATATACTAAATTCTAATTTTTCGTTAGCCGAATCAGCACTTCCAGCTATGTTAAGAAAAGCTTCATTATGTATGTTTTCAATTTGATTTAAAGTTCTTCTTGGAATTCTGGGAGGTGTAACTTTTACTCCGATTTCTTCTAACTCTTCAATAGTTTGAGAAGTACCATTTTTATCTACAACACCTCTACTTATTGGTATAGTTCCCTTTTCATTAGTTTTAGTTTTTTTTCTGGGTTTTGGCTTAGTGGATGGACTAGTTGGTTTAGGGTTTAATAAATCATTAATATGATCTTTCGATCTTTCCTCTAACTGTTTTTCTGTTAAAGTAACTGAAAGTTCTTCAGAAGAGGGAATATAGATTATCTTATCACTTGCCGTTGTAAAAAATTCACAATTTTCTGAATGGGAATCTCCAATGTGTAATCTAAGATGTGAAGCTCGAATAGTTCCTTTTGCAAATGTAAGTCTAGCATTGCAATTAATGATGTTATGATTTGGACAAATTAATTCTTCCTTTATAGTATTATAGTTTGGATGTTGTTCAATTTGTTCAATACTCATATTTTGGTTAGTATTATTACAATAAGCATTCATAATTGCCATTAAAATCATTCCTTTTTAACTATATGTTAACGCTTTCTTTCTGTATAGTCAATATTATTTTGGTATTATTTATATATTAATAAAAATATTGTACTTAACTACACAAATTTAATAAAACGGGTATAATAAATTGAGTATATAATTTTTTAAAAAGGATGACAGATATCATGAAAAAACAAATTAAAGTAGTTGGAGCTGTAATAGAAAAAAATGGAAAAATCCTCTGCGCCCAAAGAGATAAAGAAAAATCCCTAGCAGGTTTATGGGAATTCCCGGGAGGAAAAATTGAACAAAATGAAACTCCTCAACAAGCGTTAGAACGCGAAATCAAAGAAGAACTTCTATGCAAGGTTTCAATCAAAAATAAAATTATTACAGCAAGTTACGAATACGATTTTGGCATCGTGGAACTAACAACCTTCTTCTGTGAATTAATAGAAGGCGAACCAAAACTAACAGAACATGAAAGCATAAAATGGTTACCGATTTCCGAATTAAGTACTTTAGAGTGGGCATCAGCTGATATCCCAACAATTGATGCCTTAGTAAAAGGAGCATAAACATGAATCCTCTTCTAGAGAATTTCCAATCAGCACTTGAACATAGTTTTATTGATCAATCAAAAGAGTCAAACGAGCTTTACAAAGCAAAACTACTTGTAAATCCGGATGAAATGGGCAGAATGGTTCTAAATGATTTAGTAGATGAACTAGCAACATGTACAGAATTCTTCTTTGCAGTAGCGTTTATCACTGAAAGTGGATTGCTCGCAATTAAAACAGTTCTTTCTGATTTAGCTAAAAAAAATATTCGTGGAAGAATCATTACCTCAAATTATCTCTATTTTAATTCACCAAAAATGTTTAAAGAACTTTTAAAGCTAAAAAACGTAGATGTCCGAATTACAGAAATGGATGGTTTCCATGCAAAAGGCTATTCATTTAAGCATGATGACTATGAAACCATGATTTTGGGAAGTTCCAATCTAACCATCAAAGCATTAAAAGTAAATTGTGAATGGAATTTAAAGCTAAATTCACTTTCAAATGGTGACCTAATTCAAGCGATGAAACAGAATTTTGAGCATATGTGGGAAGAGTCAGAACCCTTATCTAATTCTTGGATTACTAAATATCAAATGGGCTACAAACCAATTTTGAATGTTCAAAAAGTTGATACGATGGAAGAACCATCAACGCAAATAGATCCAAAGTCCATAGTAGATGAAGTTGAGTACGCAACGAAACAGATTACGCCAAACGAGATGCAAAAGAAAGCTTTAATAGAAATTCAAAAAATGCGTGACTTAGAAAAACCAAAAGCAATGGTGGTTTCTGCAACAGGAACAGGGAAAACGTATTTATCAGCGTTCGATGTTAAGGCGTATCAACCAGAGAAATTTCTTTTTATTGTTCATCAGGAACAAATCTTAAAGAAAGCGAAAGATCAATTCATCAAAATACTAGGAGAAGATGGAGCGAAGTTTGGTATCTTATCTGGTAACAGTAAAGTCACCAATGAAAAATATATATTCGCGACAATCCAAACATTATCAAAAGATGAAGCTCTACAAAATTTTGCTAAAGATACATTCGATTATATTCTAATCGACGAAGTTCATCATGCAGGAGCAAAAACCTATCAAAAAGTAATCGACTATTTTGAACCCAATTTTCTTCTAGGCATGACGGCGACACCAGAAAGAACAGACGGATATAATATCTACGAAATGTTCGATTACAATGTAGCATATGAAATTAGATTACAAGAAGCGTTAAAAGAAAACATGCTGTGCCCGTTTCACTATTTTGGTATTACGGATATACAAGTTGATGGAAAAACAATTGATGATAAATCCTCTTTTAATCAACTAGTTAGTGACAAGCGAATCAATTATATAATAGAAAAAATCGATTATTACGGTCATTGCGGTGATAAAGTTCGTGGACTTATCTTTTGCGGAACGAAAAAAGAAGCGCATGAACTAGAACAACTATTTAATAATCATGGATTCCACACTAAAGCATTAACTGGTGATCATAAGATTGACGAACGTGATCGAGTAATTGCTCAATTAGAAGCTGGAAAACTTGACTACATTATCACAGTTGATATTTTTAATGAAGGAATTGATATTCCAAGCGTCAATCAAGTTGTAATGTTACGCAAAACAGAATCTAGTATCATTTTCACGCAACAATTAGGTCGTGGATTAAGGAAAGCTAAGAATAAAGATTTTGTGACAATCATCGATTTTATTGGGAACTATGACAATAACTATTTGATTCCAATCGCTTTAACAGAAGATAATTCCTTGAACAAAAATAATCTACGTAAAAAAACGATGGCAACAAAATACCTTCAAGGAATGTCGACAATCATGTTTGACGAAATTACTAAAAATAGGATTTTCCAATCAATTGAATCATCTAAATTGAACAATGCAAAAAACTATCGAGAAGCCTATCAAAATTTGAAAAACCGATTAGGTCGTATGCCGAAATTAATTGATTTTATTGAACAACAATCAGTTGATCCAGTCATTATTACGAAATATAAAGAAAATTATCCTGCGTTTTTAAACTGGCTAAATGAAGAGACCCTAGCATTAAATAATCAAGAAACAAAAGTCTTAACATTTTTATCCAATGAACTTTTGAATGGCAAAAGAAATCATGAATTATTGCTTTTATTAATGTTAATCGATAAGGAAAAAGTATCAACTGAAAATTATCAGTCGTATTTAAAAGAGCAAAATTATATTTACGATGAACAAACAATAAAATCTGTAGAACGTATTTTATCGTTAGACTTCTTTACTCAAAAGGAAAGAGAAAAATATGGTAATACTCCAATTGTAATTTATTCTAATGGTACATTTTCTCTAGAAAAATCATTTCAAAAGAATCTTCAGCAAAATAAATGGTTTGCTGAATGTGTAGAAGACATCATTAAGACATCTTTTGAACGTAGTAAGCGTTATGTATTAAGTGAACCATTAACATATAATGAAGTTTATGGGCGTAAAGATGTTTGCCGTTTACTAAACTGGGAAAATAACGAAACTAGCACAATGTATGGTTATCGAATCAAATATGATACTTGTCCAATTTTCGTAAACTACCATAAAGGTGACACGATCTCAAACGATGTAAAATATGAAGACGAGTTAATCGATCAACATACGTTATTATGGTATACACGTCCGAAATTAACTTTATCTAGTGGAGAAGTTGTGGAAATAATGAATTACAAAGAAACAAACTTAGCAATTCATGTTTTCGTTCAAAAAGAATCTGTTGGTGATCCTGAATTTATTTATCTAGGAAGAGCTTTTCCGAAGCTCGAAACAGCAAAGGAATTAATCAAACAAGATAAGAATGGAAAAGATACCAACATCGTAAGTATGGAAATGACGTTAGAAAAAGCTGTTCCATTAGAAACTTACGATTTCATCAAACAAAAATAACTTTTCAGAGGATGGATCATCTCCATCCTCTTTATAACATACGCAATCTACTCCAAATCCATTTTCCTAACCTCAAACCCAGTCTCAACCTTCTCAGCCCTAACCATTTCCATCACCAATTCATCCCCCAACTCAATCAACCGATTATAATCCTCATAAAAAGCATGAAACATCTGCGCCCGCGCATAATACTCCTTCACAATCCGTTTCTTATTAATCGGCCCAGACCGAAACTGAAAAAAATGATCCAAAATCGCCAAAGGCTCCTGCCAAGAAGCCATCTTCTCCATAAAATCCCGCAACTCAACGATATCCTGATACGTAACCGCCTTTAAATTCTGTCCTTGTTTATCCATTCTCCTGATCTCCTTCAAATAAGGCGGAGAAAAGCCGATAAGCGCCAAACGAAACCCAAGCCCAAATCCAACTTCTCCCACCAATTTTTTCACTAAATTTCTGGATTCAGTGACCGTTCTATCTGCACATTGACGAGGCAAACCCATAACCCAGCGCTACAAACGACTTTCAAAGCCTTGCTGTATTCATAACGCCTTCTCCCAGAGTAAAACAAAAAACGATACCGAACCTGTCAATATCGCCATCAATCAGCCAAACCAACCCCACAATTCACTCCTAAACCACCCTTAATCCCAAGAAATTAACAAAACCAACTAGAATTTCAAAAGAAAATTAGGTACAATAAAGAAGCTAGTGCTTCGGTGCTAGCAAATTGGCAACTTGTATAGATAGCTAGTAGATGTCTATGCAAGGCTTCATCGTTCGGTTGCCGCCAAACGGTGAAGTGCCTTTTTGTTTTATCCAGTTTTTCATCGATTCTTAAAACGTCCCTCCCTTCAAACATACTCGTAGGACAGAAAAAAACGGCATTGAGCAGATGCCCAATACCGTCGACAATAGTCTAATACCATATACACAACAACTAGTCATACCAAGAAAAAGCAAAGATTCCCTAGAAATCCCAACCCATTTTAGGTACAATAAAGAAGCTAGTACATGTTGCTAGCACTATTGGCAACTTGTTTGGACAGCTAGTACTGTCTTTACAAGGCTTCGATCGTAAGGTTGCCGCCGAACGATTGAAGTGCCAATTTTTATTTATATGTCTTGAACAGAGGTTGGGAAGAAAACGTCTAGCTCCGAGAACCAAGTAGGTACTGTGCAACATCAACTTATTTTTCGTTGTGTTTTACAGCAATAAGAGGGAATTCACGAAAAATGTTCTTCAATTTTTTGTGAATTTCAGCTTATTTCCGAAGGAGCTGTTTTTGTACCACCGTTTATCCCAATCTCGATCCTTATTTCTATCCTACACATTTTATTATACCGAAAGACACCACCCACCGCAACGGAATTCGGCATTTCCACCCATTAAATAACACCAAAAACAGCTCCCTTATATATAAGAAAAAATAACAAAAAAACTTTTTCCTCCTCAACCAATATTCACGGTTTTTGGGATAGGAAAGGAAGATAGCAATGAACAAAAAAATTGATTGGTTCAAAAATAAATTTGAAAAAGTATCAGAAGATCAACTGATAGAACAATTAGAGCAGGATATCAAAAATATTGAGAACCCCTATTCTGCTGAAATTTTACAAAGAGAGATTGATCGTTTAGAAAGACAACGTTAACGACGTTTTTTAGGAAAGGAAGGTACACATATGACAAGAAAACCAAATCAAATAATGGTTCACAGTTTGAAATCAGGTTTAAATTATTTTGAAGATGAAGAAACAGGGCATAAACCTTACACAATTAGAGTAGATGATCGTGAGTTTGAGTCAGGAGATTTTCTTTTTATTCAGGAATATGATTTTGACGAGAGTTACACAGGTAAATATTTCTTAGCTTTAATAACTTCTGTTTTTGGAAGAGAAGATCACGAAAAGGAATACGTGAAAGCAGGCACTGTAATACTAGGCATAAAATTAGTAAATGAATTGCCAAAAGAGCTAAATGGAGTTTGTTAAATAGCATGATTGTTATAAAGCTTCAGGTAAGGATAAAATGATCCTTTTATTTTAACCTTTTTATGTAAAATTAGAGTATAGTCATAAGTGATCTTGTGCAGCTGCAGTGAGATCACTTTTTTGTTGTAAATTATACGTGTTAATGATCATACTCTGACTCAAGTACCTTTAGTCTGGTTAAGTCTAATAATAAAATGGTTCAAAAAGAATAGAAAAAAATATTGACCATATGTTAATATTAAATTATTATATAGTTATGTATTGAATACAAAAGGAGAGATGAAATGAAGAAAGTGATATTAGGTTTATTTTTTAGTGGATTGTTGTTTTTTAGCGGAAATGTTTATGCAGATGGTGTGTCATTTTTCTTTTTAAATGGCATATTTTTTATCTCGATAAATGGCATACTAACCATAGAATAATTTACTGCTTATATAAACAAGTTATTCTATGGTTGATTTGCCAACTAATAATTAGCTTCCAAGTTATTCTTCTAATTCCCGCCTAATTCGATAAATTGTCGGTCGAGTTATACCTGTCATACTTTCAATAGTAGTAATTGGAAAGCCACTTAGCAACATGTCCTTAACTTGAAAATAAGTAGCTCTTGCTTTAAGATTTTTTGAATTGGCAGAGTACAGGGTTGGTCTCCCTTTATATACGCCATTTTCTTTGGCCCGCTGAATGCCTAGTAATTGTCGTTCTCTGTTCCATTCTTCCTTTATACGAGGTATCTCTTCCAACAGATCTACAAAAAGTTGGAATCCTAATTTATTAAATTGAGTATTGTCAGTTTCAAAATTTAAAAAATTAGAATTTATAACTGTTAAGTGTACTTTTTTAGAGTGGATAGAAATTACTCAATCACGAATTTCACGATAATTTTTTCCTAAGTGATTTAGACTTACAATAATTATTCTATCCCCAGGTTGGACCCATTCCAACATTAATTGGAACTCTTTCTTACTTGTGCCTTTAGTAGGTAGATCGACAAATATTTTCTGTATATCAAATTCAGCTAATTGATTTTTAAACAATGAAATCTTTTTTTCATTTTTATACATAGATGTATAGGCTACGTTCATTGACTCACTCCAGTTCTATTTTATCCCAATCACCAGGCTATCTCGTGCTGCTTCCACAACTTCTACAGAAACAGTCTTTAATTGATTTATTTCGAGTATTCGATCAATTTGAGTAAACAGTCTATGAATTAAACGGAAATTCCCACCGGTAATTTTTACAATGCTAGTAATTGCTTCGTAATCTGAGAAGTCTTCTAATTTTATGGGAATACCTAATTCTGACCATTTATATTCTAATATATGATGAGTTTCGTCTTTACTTAATTTATCAAACTCATGTGAAAATCCGATTCGAGAATAAAGTTGTGGGTAGCGGGATAACCTTTTCTCTATACCAGGTATTCCAATAAATATCATAGCTAAATTGTGCTGATCATAGATGTCCCTAAGTTGTTCTAAATGTTGTATTTTCAAACGATCAATTTCATCGATGATAATCAATTCAATTTCTTCGAATTCACTAAGTTGAATAGGTTCAATCTCACTTTCAGTTATTTTTGATTGGTATATTGATTTGCCATAAGACATTTTATAGCCCAGATCACGAATATCGCCACTTATTTTTGAACCTTTCTCAGCAGGTGCTGTATAAAAGAGTTTATTGGCCACTATTAGTTCTTTAGTGGCATATTTCCCCACTTGTGAAAGTAGTTGGTAATCTAACTGCGAACCTATCATGTCCCAATTTGTATAATGGCGAGAAGATAAAGTTTTACCTACGCCTGGTGTACCGTAACAAATCCCAATATATTTATACTTAATACATGCATCACAAAACTCAGCAAACCTTTTATATTCTTTTGTTTCAATAAATTGCTTTGTATTAGTCATTGAAGTACCTCTTTATTTTGGATTTATTAGATTTTTCATTTTTTATAGTTGATTCTGACATTTTATCTTCTATTACAGTCTGTGCCACTGAGTTTATTTCTACAGATTCTTCTTTTAACTGACGTCTTCTTTTATTTCTAGCAGCTACGATATCATTTAGATCAACAGTGAGATTTGATAGGTTGGGAGCTATAGCTGTACATAGATACATATTTTGGAAAAATCCTCGAATCTCTGCTAAATCTTTAGGATTATATCGAATTTGAACAGATTCACCTACATACGCAGATAAGTTACTATTTATATATTTAAATCCTTGAAAATATATACCATCTGAATGAACCTTTCGGGCTTTGGATATATGCAGTAATAATAGATCCAAGTCTTCCAAAGTATCAGGCATTTGTGGTAAGAAACCTGAGGCGTTCCAGAGGTTAACGGGCGTTTCTTGAATACTTGTATGAAGTCTATGATTGTAATTATAAATAAGAAAATCTTCGAGCTTGCGCTCTAGTTCTTGTATTGTTAATAAAGTTTCTGACTTACGATTTTTAATATATCCAGGTAAATTTTCCAAAAGTAATTGATTCACACTTTGAAAAAAGCGCTCTATTTTACCACGTCCTCTAGGAACACCTATTTTTGAAAAAATAAGTTGCATTTTTAAATCAATGGCAACTTGCTCTAGCTGTTTAGACGTAAAATCACTTCCGTGATCAGTATAGAATTTTTCAGGTATACCACAAACAGGCCATTTGGGATTTTCTTTTCGCCATATAGCCTGGTAAAGCATTAGTGCTGTATTAATTGCTGACGGATTTTTAAACGAGATATAATATCCTGCAACTGCTCTACTGTAGTCGTCAATAATGATTGAGAGCCACGGTCTACATATTCTGTTTTTTTCGTCTAAAACTTCAATGTCTAATAAAGTGTGATCCGCTTGCCAAATTTCGTTTGGTCGCTTCGATTCTCTTGTATAAACCAAGTCATATTTCTCTGAATAAAGTTTCTGACCATTATGAGCTAATTCAATCATTGAATCTGGGAGTTCCTTGACTATTTTGTATACCTGTTGATAGCTAGGAGCTGCTAACTCTTGTTGTTCACACTGAGAAATGATCTTCCGATGAATTGTAGCAATGCTAATTTGTCTATTACTCAAGCGAGAATTCTTGATTAAAGATTTTATATAATTTTCAACCTTTATATCCCCTAAATCTGATCTTTTCTGCCGAATCAATCCTTTTAAGCCTTTGGCATTATACTTTTCTTTCCATCTATATAAAGTCCTTAAAGGAATACCAGTATCGGAAGATATTATTGATAAAGGATGGTCATTCAGTATATTAGGCTCAATAATTTTATACTTATTTTCAGCAATTTCTCGCTGACTATCTGTAAAATAGCTCAAAGGTTTAAAGTTATTCATACTCTTTCTCCATCTTCTCTAGATAGCGATAGACAGTTGTTCGAGAAATATTCCACTTATCCGCAATTGCTTTAATTGGTGTTCCATTATCTACCAAAGTTTTCAATAATTCCAAATCTTGTTTCGTTAATTTTTCTGGTCGTCCACCAAAGCGCCCTCTAGCTCTTGCAGCGGCTCTACCAGCAGCAGAACGTTCTAAAATGAGATTACGCTCAAATTCCGCAAATGCTGCAAATAAGTGAAAGATCAATTGCCCAGTAGAACTTGATTTATCCATGGTGATATTCTCTTGTGTACTGTGGAAACTCACACCCTGTTCATTCAATCGATTCACTAAAGAAATTAGATCCTCCATATTTCTTCCTAATCGATCTAATCGCCATACAACAATTTTGTCTCCAGCTCGCGCATAATCAATCGCAGCTTCTAAACCAGGACGCTTGCTTTTTGAACCACTCAAATGATCCGTAAAGATTTTTTCACAGCCATATTTTTTTAGACTGTCTTCCTGAAGATCCAAATTTTGTAATCCAGTGGATACTCGTGCATAACCAATATTCAAAATTATCCGCTCCTCTCTATTTTATTGTACCATATCTTTAATGCTAATGATTAATTGAACATAGATTTCGTTATGGCTTTTTGAACACTATATAGCTAAAGATCGTGGTAGAAAATGCAGAAAAAAGAAGTGTCCAGAAAATGGTCATTTTCTGGACACTGAAACCAAATAAGAGAGTGCTATAATTTATCTCTGTGCTATTTTTCGGGAAGAATAGTCGTTCATAGACTTGGATTATAAAAATAAACACTAAGAATGTTACTCCTTAGCGTTTATTTTAAGATTGTACTTTTATATATTTGACTTTCTTTTATAAAAATAAAAAATTGAAAATAATAGTAGCCCAATAACTCCTGCTGTACTTAATGAAGTTGTTCTTTCTCCCATAAGTGGTAGTTTATAACCATCTTTTTTTTGTTGAGTAGACACATTACTTGAGTTTTTAGATATTCTATTTTTATCTGAACTATCGTCATTAGGAGTTTTTGTAGTTTCCTTTTCTTTCTTGTACACATACGTGACAGTCTGTGCTTCTTCACTAAATGTTCCTTTGGTATTCTCTGGCATCCCTGTCAATGTCCAACCTGAAATATTCTTAGCACTTGTTTCATATGGTAAATTTACTTTGCCAGTCAAAACCTCACTTGAAGCTAATTCGTTCCCTTCAGTATCAACATACTGAACAGTTACTGGACTTGCTTCAGCTCGATCATACACATACGTAACGGTCTGCGCTTCTTCACTAAAAGTTGCTTTTGCATTCTCTGGTATCTCTGTTAATTTCCACCCCGGAATATTTTTAGCAGCTGTTTCATATGGTAAACTTACTTTGCCAGTCAAGACTTCACTTGGAACTAATTCATTCCCTTCAGTATCAACATACTGAACAGTTACTGGACTTGCTTCAGCTCGATCATACACATACGTAACGGTCTGCGCTTCTTCACTAAAGATTCCTTTTGCATTCTCTGGTATCTCTGTTAATGTCCAACCAGAAATATTTTTAACAACTGTTTTCATATGGTAAACTTACTTTGCCAGTCAACGTTTCACTTGGAGCTAGCTCATTTCCTTCAGTATCAATGTAATTAACAACAACAGGTGATCCTTCTATTCTTTCGTACATATAAGTTACGACTTGGTCTTCATCTAAAAATTTACCTGTTGCATTTTGAGGAAATGATATTAATTTATAGTTGGGAATTTCTAATTCAGAAGTAGTATAATCTTGTCCTAACTCTCCATATAGTAACTTTGGGTCTATTAAAGAATTGCCAAGCTCATCTATATAAACTGCTGTAACCATACGATAACTATCAAAAGAGACTGTACTATTTAGGCGATCGTCTTCAAAGAATTGTGCTAACTCATTTATTCCTGAGTTTGTATTTTCCCAAACAACCGTGGCTGTATTTTTTATTTCAACACGTTCTGAGGATGCCATTTTAGAAAATGTCACTTTTATTCCTTTTAATTGAGTAATATCAGTAGGTGGTATACTATCAAAAGTTGATTTATCTACTGAATATTCAATAGAATATGTAGTGTTGGTGGGGACTACTACTTCCGGTAAAGACTGTATAGCTATGGTATCTGAAAATAAAATTGTCTCAGAAAAATTTGTACTTGAACCAGAGTTTTGAGAAATTATTTTAGAAAATGAAATGGGGGCAATATTGTCTTTAACAATATTTATTGTAGGATTGGAAAACATGTTTTGTCCATTGATAACGAACCATCTTCCCGTTACTCCGCCTAGGCTACGAGTAGCATTGTCTATATTTTTTAAAAAATTATTATCAGCATTGTAGTTGACTTGATCTGACAAAAACTGATCATCACTAGTCTCTTCATTTTTTTCGATTTCTTGTATATCATTAAAATTCTCTGTGGAATTAGTTGTTTCTATACTCGGTTCAGCAGACAACTGAGTTTGTTCTTTTTCACCACTAAATTCTTCTGCCATTGCTTCCATACTGTTAGATAGTAACAAAAAACTGATCAATATAATTGTAGAAATTTTTTTCATTCATTTCAACCTTTCTAAATAAGAATAAGCTTAAATATATCACAAAATATATTAATTAAAAATTAACTAAATGAAAGGATTTACTCGCCCGCCATTTATCGAGGCAAAAATCCCGCCATTTAAAAAGTAAATTGACATTGAAGCTGATTCTAGTAGATTTTTAGTGTTAATTTCTAATGGAAACTAATTCTAATGAATATTAGAGATAAGAATATTATTTGAATTTTGATAATGCTAACACCTTCAGAATAAAAATAATTTTTTAGCTAGAGTACAATTGCTTATTTATTGTAACTATAATGAAAAATAAGTTCTAATTTTTAGATAAAAAAGTTTACTATGTAATGTAGAAGTGATAAAATGTGAACAGATGTAAAGTGAAGGTTATATCGTCAGAAAAATTCTAAAGAGATCGAGGTTGCTTTATGAAAAGATTATTGTTACTAATAGGTGCATGCGCATTTTTTTTATTTGCAGCAGGAAAGCTAATTTCAAGTAATCAACATGTGGAAGCGAAAAATGTCTTAACTTCTACTATGATTACGTCAGACAGAGAAGTTTCTGAAACTCAAACACATGACGCTAATAGTGCTACTGTTTCAATAGATAATATGAGTGCCGAAGAGATATATGGCAGATTTGGTTATTTGACAGATGAGCAAATAGAAAATTATTATCCTGGACTTGATGATACGGATAAGGTTGTTGCTCCAACTGGGGGTGGGATTATCAGTGGTGATAGTGATACAAGTAGCGTAGTTTTGGAAAAACTGTCCGAGGATGATTCAACAAAAAATGTTTTAGCTGAAATCAATCCGAATACAGACCCTAACGCAATAACATATAAAAAATTAAAAGATTTTTTAAAAGAGCACCAAGAAGAGATGTGCGAAATACTTCAAAATGAATAAGAGGAGCTAATTATGAAACAAATGAAATTATGTTTGTTGTTATTACCGGTATTATATTTGACTGTGGTGAGTACTGAAAAAGCTAATGCAGCAGAATATAAACCAGTAACACAATCTCGATCTATTGTAAGTCAGCCAGAAAATGATGAGGAAATTATTGAAAATCTTTTTTCAGATCTTGATGATACAGATAATGTTCTTATTCTTCCAGATGGAGGAATTGCTCATGGGCAGGTAGATTTAATTATTCCTTCTGAAAATGAAAAGAATGATGAAGTTGTAAAAGAATACAATAGTGAAGAGGATGAGCAAGCTATTACAGTTGCCGAGGCTAAATCGATGATTAATGAACAAGCTGAAAATTTTGATTTTACTAAGCCTAATTCTAATCCATTATTAAGAAAGAATCTGCCAACTCAAGGCTATAAATTAGGAGCAGGAGGTTCATATAGATCTAACCCTTTTTCTGGTAGCGGATGGGTTACTAGTGGCTACTATTTTGTTCCGACAGCAGGTACGGGGAATTATTTACTATGGCAAACCTTTTTAGATGATGGTGTAGTTGGCGGATATAATCAAATGTTCCCTACTATTAATGGTAACGGTATTTCTGGCACTATAGTATATGCATCAATGGGAAAAAGACTTGTGTTACCTTCTGGAAACCCTAGTTGGGATCCTGCAAGAGCTTACTTTGCTTCGCTTAATCCAGTTCGTGGATCTGGCTACTGGGTAGCCAATAAAAATTCGTAGTACAAAATGATTAAATTAGAACTTTATCCTTTGTGATAAAGTTTTTTTTGTGGGCGATTTTTGGGAGAGAATCAACAGGTTGGATGATATTGTTCTTGTTATACTCAAATTATATTAATGCGCATTAATATAAAAACTATAATAAGAAAGAAGGATATATATGGATCAAATGGTTTTTGAAACACAAAAATGGTTAAATAAAACTTATTCTTTTGAAACTGGTATGGTACCCCAAGATGGTAAAACCGGATGGCGTACAATTTATGCTTTAAGAAGAGCGTTGCAACAAGAGATGGGGATCACAGCGACGTCTGATAATTTTGGACCCACAACGGAAAGATATTTTAAAGAAAAGGTAGAGCCTACATTTAAAGATGGTGGAAATCCTAAAAAAAATATTGTCAAAATTTTACAAGGTGGATTTTGGTGCAAAGGGATCAATCCTGGAGTAAGTGGTACAGAAGCATTAGACGGTATCTATTCTAAATTCACTAAACAAGCTGTTCAAGAGTTCCAAAAAATGGCAGGTTTAAATCCAGATGGCTATTTAACAGCGATGCTAATGAAAGCATTATTAGATATGAGTGCCTTTGCCTTGTTAGGCGATGTCAATATTCGCTTGATGCAACAAGAATTAAATAGAAAATATAACAAGTATTTTGGTCTCCTTCCATGTGACGGTATTTACCAAAGAGAAACCAATGAAGCATTGATTTATGCACTTCAAGCAGAACTTGGTATGGGACCTGAAACAGCAAATGGTTATTATGGACCAGGTACTACTACTCAAACACCAACTTTGGTAGAAAGCAATAGTGGAAACTTTGTTAAAATCTTGCAGTGGGCACTATATGTAAATGGTTTTAATCAGGTTGGAAATTTTGATGGTAAATTTACGGCTATTCTAGGTGAAGAAGTTTATTCTTTTAGAGACTTTATGAAATTACCACCCTATAATAAAGTGGCAGATATGACGGTAATCAAGGGATTACTTTCAAGTGCTGGTAATACAAATAGGTCAGCTTCAGCATGTGATATGGCCACTCAGCTGACAAAGCAGCAAGCACAAGTCATTAAGAATAATGGATTCTCGATTGTAGGACGATATTTAACCGGAAGTGTAGGCGTTGGAGCTAACAAACGAGATAAGAATCTGACCTTAACCGAAATTAAAAACATTACAGATTCAGGATTAAATATTTTTCCTATCTATCAAGATGGCGGATGGGAAGAGTCATATTTTAACAGCGGACAAGGAAATTATGATGGATCAATAGCAGCACAAACAGCCTTTTCATTGGGGTTCCCATCCGGAACTACAATATATTTTGCCGTAGACGTAGATATTCAGGATGGTGACATTCAGGGAACAGTCATTCCTTATATCAATAAAGTAAAAGAAGCAATCGATGCACATGGGATGTATAAAGTTGGTATTTACGGAACTAGAAATGTATGTCAGAAAGCTGTAGATTCAGGTGCAGTAACTAACTGTTTTGTTTCAGATATGTCTACTGGTTTTAGTGGTAACTTAGGGTTTGCGATGCCAAAAGAATGGGCATTTGATCAGTTTTATGAACATAGTAATCTAGGATTCCCTATTGATAATGTTGCTGTATCAGGAAGAGATTTTGGAGTAAAAAAATTCAATAGTAGATTAGAAAATGATATACAATTGGAAACAAAAAAACTATTAAACTCGTTGGGAGAAAATTTTGCAATTAAGGATATTGGTATAAGCTTAGATATTCCTACGCAAATTATTAATACACCGAATTTAGAGGTGTATATTACTACAAGTTCTTCATGGACAAAAGAAATTAACGATTCTGGAATGTCAATTCAAGTTTCAGATGGAAAAATAAGTAAAGAAATCTATATAAATCCGATTCAGCAATCCATTAATGCGTATAAGAAGTATTTTGCTGGATCACCTGAACAAAAATTTGAAATGCTTTTAAATAGCTTAGCTCCGACTGTACAAGAAGGGTTTATTGAAACTGGATTTTGTGTAAGAAATAATCTAGTAGGAACAAAAATTGTAATAAAAAAAGAAATTGGTGATTCTTCATCTATTGGAAAAATGCAGTTAACAATTGAAATGTATCCTAAACCGTTAAGTCCTATTGACATTAAAATAACACAGCCTGAATATAAAAAAATCCATGATAGTATTAAAGCAAACGACTATACAATACCAGAATTTGATTTAGCTCCAGGCTTAGTTATGGCTACCGTTGCTGGCGTTATTGCTGTAGCAGGAGCGTATGCAACGGGGATAGGAGAAATTGCAACAGTGGCAGTCGCGCTATTCACATTCTTTGCTGCTATGTTTGACAAAGATTGATATTAGATTCGATTTGGATTGTTAATTTAGTATTCAATTCATAATATTTTTTTATATTGTATTGAAAAGACTTAAAATTTTATTTAGTAAAAAAAGTAATATTAAAAGGACTTTAAAAATCCTGGCAATGTTACTTTTTTCTTTCACTTTATTATATTTTCTGATACTATACTAATAAGAAAAGAGGTGTACTTTATTGACATTTGAATATAAATTGTCAAAAGATGACTATTGCAAAGCAATCAAAATATTTACGAGAAGATTTACAAAAAATGGTAAAAAAATTATTTATATGAGCTATTTTGCCGCGTTATTTTTAATACTAACATCATTATTTATGTTAAGTTCAATAGGAATTCAATATCTCAAATTCAAGCAAAATTATTCAGACTCTGTTGTTAGTAAAGCTTTGGAGATATTATTTTCTGAGCATTATACTTATTTCATAATCATTTTAGTGTATGTAGTATTAGGAGTTTTTTTCTTATATATTGCAACCACGTTTCCTGACTTAAAAACTAAGAAATGGGCAAATAATCCAGATAATTCACAAGCTTTTGTTTCAAGGGAAGTATCATTTACCGATTTAGGACTAACTTCTAAGTATGTTGTCGAGCCTATAAATGAAAAGATATGGAAGTGGTCTGATTTCCAAGATGTACATGAAACAAGTGATTACTTATTGTTTGAATTATCAAATAAGGAGGTATTCATACTACCTAAATCATTATTGGATCACAAGGATTTAGAAAAACTAATAGAAATGATTAAGACGCAGCTAAGTTCGTAAGAGCTCTATAAATGATTAATAAGGTATAATGAAAATTCAATTTACCTGAAGCTAATACAATTAGCTTGTTAGCGTTAATTTTGTGTGGAAATTAATAATAGTTTATAATAATCATAGGATTAGTGTCCGACTTTAAAAGCACGAGAAGTCTCTTGAGAAAAATCATGAGGCTTTTTCGTTAGGAAAAAAGTTCAATAAGGTATAGGCAATTGTTCATTATGTGAACGCTGCTATAGTAATGATTAAGAATGCCGAATAAAGTTGTTCAAATAAATAAAATAAAATGGCGTAATCGATGTTTTAAAAGATGATGTTTGATAGATTAATCTTAACTTAATGAAAAGGAGAGATTACTATGTCAAACAGAAGAAAAAAAGAAACTACATGCAAAGAGCTAGTCGTTGTTATGACAACAAATGCGATGAAATTTCCAGAGGTTCAAGCCTTTTGGAAACCCTGTCGGAAGCTGGATACCTATGCAATGCTATTTTGTATGGATGAAGAAGATTTAATTGCCTCTTGTATGAAAGCAAATCCTCGAGGATCAGTTTGTATTTTTAATTTAGAAACAAAGCATGTTCTCCTGTTAAAAGGAATATTTTCTCAAGTGAAAGTGACTAAACTGCAATTAAAAGATTGCTATGTACAGTATGAAGAAATAAAACAAAGAATCAACCCAATACTGTTTGAATTTCAGACGTTAACAAAAGAAGAATTAGAAATTTACTAATTCGATTTTTAAAGAGAAAAGTTCTTTCTAAAGAGCTTTTCTTTTTATCGTTAAGAATACCAAAAACATTCGTTTTAGGTATAAGTATATCTTAAAAAAATTATAAAAGTAAAATCTCTCTGTTTAGAGGTTTTTATATTAAAGCGATAATACCTAAACTTATACCTAAAACTATACACCTATAACCACCCAAAAAAGCCCGAACTCCAGCTATGAGAAAAAACTAATAGTTCAGCCCGATATTTTTGAATTATTTATTTAGCCATACTATAGTAAAAGTATAGGAGGTAAGATATAAATGAATAAAGTGCACAGAATTTCCCTGAATTATTTAGCTGTTTTGATGTTGGTGATTGCCAACTTGTTACCCGCCGCCAGTGTGTTTGCCGAAGGATTGACCAAACCAGATGAAAATACATTCGACTCAGAATCCTTATACATCAAAGCAGACACCAAGAAAAATGAAACCGACAACAAATTAATCGACGTAAACTACGAAGTAACCAACAAAAGCGATCAACCAATCGATCACGTAGTCCTAAAACAAAAGAACCAAAATGACTCACCAGTAAAATTCGACGCAGCAACCCTAAAAAGCGACGACCAATTGGTGGCGCCTGACGATCAAACGATCCAGTTTGATCAAACAGAAAATCAAGATGAGGGGACAGAACTAACCATCACCACGATCCAACCTCATACCACAAAACATCTGACAATAAGTGCCGAGCAAACAGATGAATCAATCCATCAGCTTGCTGTTGAAATAAATCAGGCAGACGAAAAAGTAGGGGAAATCACCCTAACACTGCCAAAGAACGAACAAGAAACGAGCAGTACATCAATACAAGAAAAAGAAGCTGACACAGAAGTAGCAGAATCTCAATCAGAAGAGCCAACAACTGCTGCACCAGAAGACTCAGCAGCAACGACCTCAAAAGAAAACAATCAAGCCGCACCGAGAGCCCAAGCCATCGGACCAAGAATTGCGCCAACGCCAGGCCGTGGCTTTGATAAACCAATTTATAAAAGCATCCACAAAGGAGAATTATTTTCTACAGGAAATACCAACTTAACCCCTGTAAACGAAGCGACAGCGAGCGCTTTTTTGAATACTAGAGCGCCACTTAGTGGTCAAGCAATTAATAATTTTCAGTTGAAATTTGCGGATGTCGATGGCGATCCAACGACCTATAACTCAAGTAAAGCCTACATCGATTTAGATGGTGCCAAAGAAGTCGCATGGGCAGGCTTATTTTGGAGTGCATCCCGTTTTAAAGGCCCAGCTACAGCGACGAATATGACCGATGATGAAATCAGCGCCCCTGTTCAATTAACCACGCCAAATGGAACAGTAACCCGTGTTGCCCCACAAAAATATCATCGAATTGACCAAGATGCTACTAATCCTGGGCAAGGTTTTGGGTTTAATAATACGGGCTTTTCTAACTTTGCCGATGTGACCTCGATCCTTCAAGGGGATAAAAGTGCGACTGGTGCATACACATTAGCAGATATTCCGATGACCGATTTCCTACAAGGCAAATTTCAAAGTTTCAACTTTAGTGGTTGGAGTTTATTTATCGTGACAAAAGACCAAGCCAAACGATCCCGTGCCTTCAATGTCTATTATGGCGCTAGAGGGAACAAAGCTGGAACCAACAATGAATTTGTCATGAAAGACTTTTTAACCTCTAAACAAGGAAAATTAAACCCAATCGTGACGTGGTTTACCGTTCAAGGCGATAAATTTTTCACAGGTGACAATGCTCAAATCCAAAATAGTGCAGGCGCTTGGGTCAATATCACCAATACAATCAACCCAGTCGGTAATGTCATGAACGGAACCGTTTCAGATAACGATCAACACATGGTGGATAAATATCCGGGTCAATTTAATCCTGGCTTTCCCAACTTTTTAGATATCGATGTCGATCGTTTGACCTTACCAGAAGGGATTATCACTAACAGTCAGAAACAAATCAACTTTAAAACAACCAGTAGCGGAGATGATTACTCAACCAATGCGATTGGATTTTCAATCAATGCGGAAACACCCGAACTTGAAGTCACCAAAGAAATTATAAATCCAAAAGAAACGTATAAAATCGGGGATACCGTAACCTATCGTGTCCATCTCAAAAATACCAAAGAAAACACAGAAGCGGTCAACAGTCTTTCTAAAGACCAATTAGATAGCCGTTTAGATTATGTACCCGACAGCTTATCCATCGTAAGTGGTCCAAATGCTGGCAATAAAACAGATGCCACAGGCGATGACCAAGGTGAATACACAGCAGCCGATCGTGCAATCACGTTTCGTGTAGGAGAGGGCGCCAACGGCACACAAGGCGGTAGCTACAAAGGAACGACCGCGGAAACAGTCTATGAATTTCAAGCAAAAATCAATGATACAGCCAAAGCAGAAGAACTGATTCCAAATAGTGCTACATTCCAAGGCGTAGATTCTGCCACAAATACAATGATCGATAATACATCCAATATCGTAGAGGTAAAAATCGCCCCAGAAGAACTGGTCGGCAAACTAGAAAGCTCAAAAACAGTCAACAATCAATCGCCAAAAATCGGCGACGAAATAGAATACACGATTCAATTTAAAAACACCGTACCAAAGGGTATTTTAAATCAAGTGACCGTGACCGATACTTTACCAAAAGGCTTAACGTATATTGAAGACAGCGTTACAAGTGCAGGACCTGATCCCAAACCAACCGCATTAACGGTTGTCAATGGCCAAGTAACCGCTGAATACCCAAAAATCGCCGACACAGAAACACGCACTATTTCCTTTAAAGTTCGTGTCAATGAAGAAGCAGTAGTCGGACAACCGATCATCAACAAAGCCAAAATCGATGATCACACGAATCCACCCGATGAACCAGAAGTCCCAGTCACACCAGTAGAAACACCCGGAGAATTAGAAAGTACCAAATCCGTCAACAATCAATCACCAAAAATTGGGGACGAAGTCGAATATCGTTTGTCTTTCCGTAATAAAATTCCGAATGGTGTCTTAAATCAAGTCACAGTGACGGATAATTTACCAAAAGGCATGACCTATGTAGAAGGCAGCTTAACCAGCGAAGGCGCTGATCCGCAACCGACAAGTCTAACCATGACTGACGGAAAAGTCGTTGCAGAGTACCCAAAAATTCAAGATACAACAGTACGAACCATTGTCTTTAAAGTCAAAGTCAATGAAGAAGCTATTGTTGGACAAAAAATCGTAAACAAGATAACTGTAGATGACCATGTCAATCCGCCCGATGAACCAGAAATTCCAGTCACACCTGTTGAAACACCTGGTCGCTTAGACGTCACCAAATCCGTCAATGATCAAGCACCAAAAATTGATGATGAGGTTGAATACCGCATTACCTTCCGAAACAAAATCACGAACGGTATTTTAAACCAAGTTACCGTAACGGATACTTTGCCAAAAGGCGTAACCTATGTAGAAGGTAGCTTGACCAGTGAAGGAGACGATCCAAAGCCAACAAGCTTAACCATGGAAAATGGTCAATTGACTGCTGAATACGGTATGATCAATGACACTAAAGTCCGTTCGATCATTTTCAAAGTCAAGGTCAACGATGAAGCAAAAATTGGCGAAGCAATCGTCAATAAAGCGAAAATCGATGATCACACCAATCCGCCAGATGAACCAGAAGTGCCAATCGTGCCAGTCATCACACCAGGCGAGTTGGAAAGTAGCAAATCAGTGAATAATCAAGCACCGAAAATCGGTGACGAAATCGAGTATCGCATCACATTCCGTAATAAAATCACAAACGGTGTCCTAAACCAAGTCACCGTGACCGACACCTTACCAAAAGGCTTAACCTATGTAGACGGAAGTTTGACCAGTGAAGGCGCTGATCCACAGCCAACAAGTTTAACCATGGAAAATGGCAAACTAGTCGCTGAATATCCTGAAATCAAGGATACAACCATACGAACGATTAGTTTCAAAGTCACCGTAAATGCGGAAGCGGTAGTCGGACAACCGATCGTCAATAAAGCGAAAATTGATGATCATACCAATCCGCCTGACGAACCAGAAGTGCCCGTCACACCCGTTGTAACACCGGGACAATTAGACGTAACGAAATCAGTCAATCATCAAGCACCAAAAATTGGAGATGAAATCGAATATCGTATTAGTTTCCGTAACAAAGTCACAAATGGTGTAATTGATCAAGTCACTGTGACCGACACCTTACCAAAAGGGCTGACCTATGTAGAAGGTAGCCTAACCAGTGAAGGCGCTGATCCGATGCCAACAAGCTTGATCATGGAAAATGGCAAAATGACCGCTGAATACCCAAAAATCGACGACAATACCGTCCGCTCTGTTGTGTTCAAAGTCCGCGTGAACGAAGAAGCGGTAGTCGGACAACCAATCGTCAATCAAGCGATCATCGATGATCACACCAATCCACCAGATGAACCAGAAGTGCCCGTCACACCAGTCGAAACGCCCGGTGAATTAGAAAGTACTAAATCGGTAAATAACCAATCACCAAAAATCGGGGATGAAGTGGAATATCGCTTGTCTTTCCGTAATAAAATGACCAATGGCGTCTTAAACCAAGTCACAGTTACCGACAATTTACCAAAAGGCATGACCTATGTAGAAGGCAGCTTAACTAGCGAAGGTGCTGATCCGCAGCCAACAAGTTTAACGATGGCGAATGGTAAAGTCATTGCGGAATACCCAAAAATCCAAGACACAACAGTACGTACGATTGTCTTTAAAGTCAAAGTCAACGAAGAAGCCATCGTCGGGCAAAAAATCGTGAATAAAATCACCTTAGATGATCATGTCAATCCGCCCGATGAGCCTGAAATCCCAGTTGTCCCAGTCGAAACACCTGGACAATTGGACGTGACAAAATCAGTAAATGATCAAGCACCAAAAATCGGGGATGAGATCGAATACCGCATTACCTTCCGCAACAACCTTACAAATGGTGTCATAAACCAAGTCACCGTGACCGACACGCTACCAAAAGGCGTAACGTACGAAGAAGGCAGTGTAACAAGCGAAGGCGATGATCCCAAACCGACAAGTTTAACGGTGGAAAATGGCAAACTAGTCGCTGAATACCCAAAAATCAGTGACAACAAAACCCGTTCGATAGTCTTTAAAGTCAAAGTAAACGAAGAAGCAAAAGTCGGTGAACCAATCGTAAACAAAGCCAAAATCGACGATCATACGAATCCACCGAACGAACCAGAAGTACCAGTCACACCAGTAGAAACACCGGGCGAACTAGAAAGTACGAAAACGGTGAACAATCAATCACCGAAAATCGGGGATGAAATCGAATATCGAATTCATTTCAACAATAAAATCCCTAATGGTGTTTTAAACCAAGTTACGGTCACAGATACTCTACCAAAAGGAGTAACGTACGTAGAAGGCAGCTTGACCAGTGAAGGCGCTGATCCCAAACCAACAAGCTTAACCATGAAAAACGGTCAGTTGGTCGCAGAATACCCGAAAATCACCGACACTAACATTCGTTCGATCGTATTCAAAGTGACCGTCAACGAAGAAGCCGTTATCGGACAGCCGATCATCAATAAAGCCAAAATCGATGACCACACAAATCCGCCAGATGAACCAGAAGTCCCAGTGACACCAGTAGAAACCCCTGGCGAATTAGAAAGTACGAAAACAGTTAATAACCAAGCACCAAAAATCGGGGATGAAATCGAATATCGAATCAATTTCAATAATAAAATAGCAAAAGGTGTTTTAAACCAAGTCACCGTCACCGATGTGTTACCAAAAGGCGTAACATATGTGGAAGGTAGTTTAACCAGTGAGGGCGATGATCCCAAACCGACAAGCTTAACGATGACAAATGGCAAACTAGTCGCAGAATACCCAAAAATCAGCGATACCAAAACACGTTCCATCGTGTTCAAAGTGACGGTCAACGAAGAAGCCGTAGTTGGACAACCAATCATCAACAAAGCCAAAATCGATGACCACACAAATCCACCCGATGAGCCAGAAGTCCCCGTGACACCAGCGGAAACACCGGGGGAATTAGAAAGTACGAAAACAGTCAATAACCAAGCACCAAAAATCGGTGAAGAAATCGAATACCGTATCACGTTCCGCAACAAAATCACTAATGGTATCTTAAACCAAGTCACCGTCACGGATACCCTACCAAAAGGCGTGACCTATGTAGAAAACAGTGTGAAAAGTGAGGGCGATGAGCCAAAACCGACAAGCTTAACGGTAAAAGACGGCAAACTAGTCGCAGAATACCCAACAATCAGCGATACCAAAACCCGTTCCATCGTGTTCAAAGTGACGGTCAACGAAGAAGCAGTAGTTGGCCAACCCATCATCAATAAAGCGAAAATCGATGATCACACGAACCCACCAGACGAACCCGAAGTACCCGTAACACCAGAACAACCTGTAGGAAAACTAGAAAGCGTGAAAACAGTCAATAAAAAGACCGTTAAAATCGGTGAAGAAATCGAATACCGCATCAGTTTCCGCAATACAGTAAAAAATGGTGTCTTGAGCCAAGTCACAGTCACAGACAATTTACCAAAAGGGTTGACCTATGTAGAAAACAGCGTGAAAAGTGAAGGGGACGAACCAAAACCAACAAGCTTAACGGTAAAAGATGGAAAAGTAATCGCTGAATACCCAACAATCAGCGACACGAAACCCCGTTCTATAGTGTTTAGAGTCAAAATCAATAAAGAAGCCGCTATAGGAAAACAAATCAAAAACATAGCGATCGTTGACGACCACATCAATCCACCAGATAAACCCGAAGTACCAGTCGTGCCAGAAAAAGAAGTTCCGAAAAAACCAGATCTTCCAAAGGCAGGAGAAGCATTATCGAATGCCGCGGTATTTATTGGGTTGGCAATGTTAGCAACGGTAATCTTGGCAAATGTGGAGCAGAAGAAAAAGGATAGAAAATGACAGTACAAATAAAATAAGAATAGAAAGCAGGAAAAACGTATAATTAAGTTTTTCCTGCTTTTTTCTTTGAAAGAGTAGTAGTTTTAGATCGTAATCAACTATTCTAGATGAGGATGAATCTGCGGAACGAAACTCTTTTTAGTACAATTTATAGAAACTAAATTTCAATCCTAATTCTTTATTTATAATTTTATTTTTCTTAATAGTCTGAACAAAAAATACTTTAATCGTTTTATGTTCAATTTATTAAACCAGTGGTTGAGAGCCTATTATCTGTGTCTCAACTACTGACACTATATAGTGAGTAAAATGAGCAGCGAAACTATTCAGGAGTCAAAAGTAGAAGGTAGAAAATACGAGCATAAAAAAAGTAGCATAAAACGATGAAGTTTTACGCTACTTTTTTATATTTCTATTTAAAATAAACACACACACACTCAGGTGCATAAACATCTTTTTGGATCATTTCTAAAAGACCAGTTTCTTCATCACGGCGATAAAGCGTTACGTTATCTGTATTTTGATTCGCTGCAACCACAAATTTTTCTGTAGGATCTAAATCAAAGTCCCTTGGAATTTCGCCTTCGGTGGAAATCAATTGCACACGCTCTACCTTGCGTCCCTCTTCAGAAGTAGCAAAAACGGCAATTGAATCGTGTCCACGATTTGAGGCATAGACAAAACGACCATCTTCTGAAATACGAATCGCAGCACCGCCGTTAAATTCATTAAAACCATCAGGTAAAGTCGACACTTTTTGAATTTGTTCAAAGGAACCGTCTGCAGCATTATAAGCCAAAACAGTCACCGTACTATCTAATTCACCAAACAAATAAGCGACTTGATTATTCGGATGGAAAACCAAATGACGGGGGCCTGTTCCAGGTTCTGCAACATATTGAGCTACCTCAGATAATGTACCTTCCTCACTAACATCATACGTATACACACGATCCGTACCAAGATCACAAACAGCCAAACGGCGATCAGGAGTTAAATCCGTATAATGAACATGAGCATTGTCTTGGTTTTCATGGGGACCAGTCGCTTCATCATGTACGATTTTATCTGTATCCTCTAATTGTCCATCTGCTAAAATGCGATAAACATGAACAATACCTTGATGATAATTTGCACCAAAAACAAGTTGTTTTTCTTCATCAATCGCTACATAACATGGAGGAGCGCCAGCTTCGGTTACTTTATTTAGCAACTCAAAGTGTCCGTCGTTGTTTTTGTACGCTGCCATGCCCCCTTCACCATCAACAGAAGTAACATTGAATAGGTCCCCTTTTTGATCTGTAGCCAAGTATGTCGGGCTCGTTTCTTCTACTAATAAAGTTGCATTTGAAAGAGTTTCTTTCTCAGTATCTAATGTGATTTGGTAAATTCCTTTACTATCTCTACGTGTATAAGTCCCTAATAAAATTTGTTCAAGCATGAAATTCCCTCCAGTTTTTTACTGTTAATTGAAACGTAACAGCAATTGATTTTTCTTCTTTTAGTATACCATAAGAATTCATTTATTTATCAAATCTTTATAAATCCAATGTTCGCATTTTCACTTGATTTATGCTATTATATTTTAAGACTGTAACGACAGTCATTTTTAATTTTAGAGGGGTGACACGCATGTACGATAACACAAATAGCAACAATGGTGCAGTTCGCTGTTCATTTTGTGGTAAAACACAAGAAGAAGTGAAAAAAATCGTTGCAGGACCAGGTGTCTATATTTGTAATGAATGTATCGACTTATGTAAAGAGATTATTGATGAAGAATTTTACGACGAAGCCGTACGTGAACTAACGGATGTCCCAAAACCCCAAGAAATTTTGGAAGTCTTAAACGAATATGTAATTGGACAAGATCAGGCAAAACGCTCACTAGCAGTGGCTGTCTATAATCACTATAAACGTGTAAATCAATCAGAAAATTCAAGCTCTGAAGAAGTGGAACTACAAAAGAGCAATATTTGTTTAATTGGCCCAACGGGTTCTGGGAAAACATTTTTAGCCCAAACATTGGCTAGAACATTGAATGTACCATTTGCAATTGCAGACGCGACTAGTTTAACTGAAGCAGGATATGTGGGAGAAGATGTAGAGAATATTCTCTTAAAACTATTACAATCTGCTGATTTTAACGTAGAACGTGCTGAAAAAGGAATCATCTACATTGATGAGATCGACAAAATTGCCCGTAAGAGCGAAAATGTATCGATCACAAGAGATGTATCAGGCGAAGGTGTACAACAAGCATTGCTTAAAATCTTGGAAGGAACAGTTGCTAGCGTACCACCGCAAGGCGGACGCAAACACCCGCATCAAGAATTTATCCAAATCGACACCACTAATGTCCTGTTTATTGTCGGCGGAGCTTTTGACGGTATCGAGAATATGGTCAAAAATCGCCTAGGCGAAAAAACAATCGGTTTTGGGACTCAAAACAGCAAACTGAACGAAGACGAAAGCGTTATGCAACAAATCATTCCAGAAGATCTTTTGAAATTTGGATTGATTCCTGAGTTTATTGGACGCTTACCAGTGACTGCTGCGTTAGAGAAGTTGACAACGGATGATTTGGTTCGTATTTTGACAGAACCAAAAAATGCATTAGTCAAACAATATCAAAAACTATTATCGTTAGATGATACAGAATTAGAATTTGAGCCAGAAGCATTACGTGCGATCGCGAATAAAGCAATTGAACGAAATACAGGAGCTCGTGGCTTACGCTCGATCATCGAAGAAATCATGATGGATGTCATGTTTGACGTACCATCAGATGATTCGATCGAAAAAGTCATTATTACAGAAATGGCTGTTGATGGCACTGGTAAACCAGCAATTGTTTATAATAAAAAAGACAAAAAAGCTGGTTAATTTTAAAAGACTAAAAAGTAGAGATGCGTCTCTACTTTTTTACTGATTTTATAAAACAAGGTATTTAGTTTTACGAGCTAGTCACTAGCTTCTAGTTGGATAGTGATCTTAGGAAAAAGTTCGTTCAGCTTTTACACTTAGGAGGTTAGTAAAATGAATGTTCATAATGCAGAAATTATCATCAGTGCTGTCTCCCCAAAACAATATCCAGAAACAGAACTCCCAGAAATTGCTTTAGCGGGTCGTTCCAATGTTGGTAAATCATCTTTCATCAACACACTGATCAATCGAAAAAATCTAGCTAGAACTTCTGGAAAACCAGGGAAGACTCAAACGCTGAATTTTTATTTGATTGAAGAGGCGTTGCATTTCGTCGATGTTCCAGGATATGGGTATGCGAAAGTGTCGAAAACGGAACGAGCGAAATGGGGCGAGATGATCGAAACGTATATGACGACAAGAGAACAATTGAAAGCCGTTGTTTCTTTAGTTGATTTACGTCATGCGCCGACACAGGAAGATATTCAAATGTATGAGTTTTTAAAATACTATGAGATTCCAGTAATTGTTGTAGCAACCAAAAAAGATAAAATCCCTCGCGGAAAATGGAACAAGCATGAGAGTGTTATCAAAAAAGCCCTAAACTTTGATAAATCTGATGATTTCATTCTTTTTTCTTCACAAACAAAAGAAGGAAAAGAAGAAGCATGGCAAGCCATTGAAAAGTATTTATAAAAAAAGCATTGACCTCTCCAAATTTTGGGAGACGTCAACGCTTTTTTTATTGTTCTTTTTTCTTTTGTTCTGTTTGTTCAGCTTTAGCTGCTTGTTTTTCTAATTCTTCTTTTGGCATTTCGACTTTTTTTGGATCTACTGCAAAAGAATCGAATAATTTATCTAAATCATTTGTACGTTCAAATTTTAAGCCCATCGTTTCGTTGCTCCATTTCGTTTTAGATTGAATGCAGCCGAATCAAACAATATATACCAGCAGTGTATACTTATTGAGGATAAGAAACAAGACTGGATGTTACTGTTGTCTCTGCCTTTTCTCTAGTTTAGCATCCTTTTAGAAATTTGAATAGTTTTCTTTTTCAACCGTTGCAAATTTTTATAAAAATAGTTTTACCTTCAATTTGTAAACTTGCATTCGATTACAAAACAAGGTATAGTTTTTTCGGATAGAGAAAAGAGGGACGAAATGGCAGGGAATATTTTTATCGGAATGGTTCGTGGCTATCAGCGCTTTATTTCTCCAGGGCTTCCAGCTAGTTGCCGCTATCACCCGACTTGTTCACAATACATGATCGATGCTATTCAGACGCATGGTAGTATTAAGGGAATTACCATGGGGACAGCGAGATTTTTACGATGTCATCCACTGACTAAAGGTGGAATCGACTATGTACCGTTGAAGTTTAGTTTAAAAAGAAATCCGGACCAGGAATATCACGGTCCCTACAATTATAGAAGAGACAAAAAGAATAAATAAATGAAGGTGGGGTTACGGGATGGCAATTTTGGCATTTGACTTTGGCGGTTCAGCAGTAAAATATGGGATTTGGAACGGCCAAGAAATAACGGACAAAGGAAACTTTACAACACCTAAAACATGGGATGAAATGAAAGCGTCATTATTCGCTATTTATAACGAGATCAATCAGACAATTGAAGGGGTAGCTATTAGTGCACCTGGTGTAGTAGATGTTGAAAAACAAATGATCAACGGAATTTCGGCAATTCCTTATATTCATAGATTCAATATTTATAATGAATTGGAAGCGTTATTTAAGTTGCCAGTCTCAATCGAAAACGATGCGAATTGTGCAGGAATGGCAGAAATATACGAAGGTGCTGCGAAAGGGAAACAAGAAGTGGCGTTTGTTGTGATTGGAACGGGTATTGGTGGGGCGATTTTTCATAAAGGAGAAATTGTGAAAGGTGCTCATCTTTACGGTGGTGAATTTGGATTAATGTACCTAAGTGGTGGTGAGACCTTTAGTAAACTAGGGACTGCTGTTCAAATGGCTTGGCGTTATTGCGAACGCAAGGGTGTAGAGAAAGAGACGTACACTGGGGAAGATGTGTTTGCTTTGGCAGAGTCTGGGGATAAATTGGCGATAGAAGAAGTGAATAATTTTTATGAGTATGTGACACAAGGATTGTTTAGTATTCAATTTTCCCTTGATCCAGAGATGATTGTTTTAGGCGGAGGTGTCTCAGCTAAAAAAGGCTTACTAGAGGAAATCAATCGTCGAATGAAAGAAAAACTAGCGCATTTTGAACTAAATGATTTTATCCCGCAAATCGTAACGTGTCAATACAAAAATGATGCAAATCTGATCGGAGCTCGAGCTAATTTTATAGCAATTCAAAAAAATAGAGAAGAAACGATGGGGACAGACTGATGTTTTCTACTAGAATTTAAAATCGACTATCAGGCTAAAATGAATGTGAAAAAAGGTGAATCAGGCACGAGGCAGTAAAACTGAATTGGTTTTACTGCTCTTTTTTTGTTCTCCTTAGTTAATAATAAAAGACTTATTATTAGTTATTTGTTACAATGAGTATAATGATAAGAAAGAAGGAGATAGAATGAAACGAAATAGTTTGGGGATTGTCGGGATAATTGCGTTAATTTCCCTCTCTGCTTGCGCAGTACAAGAACAGACCGCAACCTTTGTTCTAAAACAAGAAGACGAACAGGTAAAAGTTCAAAATATTCACAAGAAAGATGCGTTATTAAAGCAAAAAAGTATAACAACGATTCAGTACAAAACAATGGGCATATCAACTAAAACAAAAGCAAAGAAGCTATTAGAGCCTAGTGAAAAATTGTACGCCAATAAAAAGGGAATTCACTATACGATTGATTTTACTGAAAAAGCAGCTGTAGAAACCATTGAAGTGGACTTGAAAGAAGTATCAACGAAAGATGCCAAGGAAATCTCGCTTATCTCGTTGCCAAATGAATCATTTGCTAGTGCAAGTGAAGAGGCAAATGAAGCGCAACTTATAAAGTTAGGGTTTAAAAAAGAAAAATAGAAAAGGAGAAAAAGAATGAAAAAATCAGTAGTTATCAAAGGGTTGATCGTAGGGGCTCTGGGTTTAATTAGCGTTTACGGAACCGCTGCTTTTGCGGAAGAAAGCAACAGCACAGAGGCTATTCCAGAACAAAAATTAAAAGTTACAAAAGATAATGAGCCAACAGCACTTGCCGTGAATGCAGAAAAGAAAGAGTTAAAAGAAGGACAAACACAACAACTAACAGCTGTATTCACGCCAGAAAATAGCACAGCTAATCTTACTTGGACATCCAGTGATGAAGCGTTAGCAACTGTTTCTGAAACAGGAGTAGTTACGGCTCTTAAAGCTGGGACTGTAACGATCATAGCCAAAACAGAAAGTGGATTAAGTGGAGAAGTGGCACTAACCATCAAAGCAAAAGTGGAAGGGACATTTGGTACAGTGCCTTGGGAATGGGATGCAAAGAGCCAGACACTTACCTTTGGAGGTGGAAAACTTCCAAATACTGATTTCAGGTATAATATTAAATATAAAATAGAAGCCCTTAGTATTTTAAATGGGGCTAAAATCAAATGTATAAAATTCACTGAACCAGTTGTAGCTAGTTCTTCAATATATTATATGTTTGCAGAGTTATCTTTTTTAGAAGCAATAGAAGGAGCAACTTTTATTGACACAAGAAACGTGACGGATATGAGAAGCTTGTTTCGTTCTACTTCAAATCTGACAGATATAGATGTGAGTAAATGGGATACGATTAATGTGCGGAATATGAGTGGCATGTTTTATAATGCTGCTAATCTATCAAAATTAGATTTAGACCAATGGAATACAAGTAAAGTAACGGATATGAGTAGCATGTTTTATTATACTTTAAATCTGACAGATATAGATGTAACTGAATGGGATACGATTAATGTGACAAATATGTCTTCAATGTTTTCTAATGCACAAAGCTTAACGAGCTTAAATACAACTAATTGGAATACAAGTAAAGTAACGACTATGGAGTCAATGTTTTATAATAGTTCAAAACTGATAGATATAGATGTAAGCGGCTGGGATACAAGAAATGTGAAGACCATGAATTCAATGTTTTTAGGTGCGTCAAGCTTAACTGGATTGGATATGTCGGAATGGGTCACAGAGAAAGTGACGGACATGTCCTCAATGTTTTCAGGTGCGTCAAGCTTAACAGAATTAGATATGGCAGAATGGGTTACAGGAAAAGTGACGAGCATGTCTTCAATGTTTTATAATGTTTCAAGCTTGAAAACGTTGGACATATCTGGTTGGAATACAGAAAATGTAACGACTATGTCTTCAATGTTTTCTGGTACTACAAAGTTAACTGACTTAGATATCAGTGATTGGAATGTAAATAACGTTCAGTATATGTATAGTATGTTTCAATCAAGTGGTGTAGCAGACTTAAATGTGATCAATTGGGATACGAGTAAAGTACTAAATATGAATTCCATGTTTAGTCAAGCAGCGAATTTGGCTAAATTAGATTTGAGTACTTGGAATACAATCAAAACGACAACTATGACGAACATGTTTGCATACACACCTAATCTCTATGAGTTGAACCTAAGTAATTGGGATACGAGTAATGACACAGCAATAGATAGTATATTTTATAGAGCAGATTCGTTAGATGTATTGATTCTGGGTTCAAATTTTAAGCCTACAACCTCAACTAATTTACCAAGGAAAAAAGTAGAGCCATATACTGGAAGATGGCTCTTAGATTCTTCAGAAGCTGAGAATAGTTATGAAACTAGTGCAAGGTTTATGGCAAATTATGATGGAACGAAACCGGGAAAATACATCCGTGAAATGAAAACAGGTCTTGAGGTAACTGGAATCGAGTTAACACCTTTAGTTTTAAACCTAACCATTTCTGAAGAAAGTCAATTACAAGCAAAAGTCCTTCCAGAAAATGGAACGAATAAAAAGGTTACGTATTCTGTTGCCGACACTTCTATTGCTTCTGTCTCAGAAGAAGGTCTTGTAACTGGGTTAAAACCAGGCATAACAGAAATTACCGCACGAACAGAAGACGGTGGCTTCAAAGCAACAACTACTGTAACTGTTTCTGCAGATAGTTCATTGATTTTAGATCCTTTTTACCTTGGGCTAGATGACTTTATTACGGGGGAAATCGACCCAGCATTAAGTCCTGAAAATGTCCAACTATGGGTCAATGATCAGTTGATTTCCACGACAGAGATCTTTAGTGACGGAATTTTTGAACTAGATACAGAAGAAACAATTACAAAGACAACAGATAAAGTAAAAATTGTTATTTTGGATAGCAAAAATAAAGAAATCGATCGCGGCATGGTCAAGGTTGAAGAAATTGCCTATGAGTTAACAGTAAATGACTATGTTTTATCAGAAGACACAGTCGTTTCAGGCAAGACTGATTATTTCCATACACATGTCTCGTTGATCATCAACGGAAAAGAAATAGAGCGGAAATTATTAACCTCCAACCGTCAATTTTCATTCGATGTAGAAGGGCTAATTGAACAAGAGAGTGATAAAGTTGAAGTTGTAGGGTATCGTTATAGTACAGAAATCACACGTCAAAACGTTACAGTTCAACCCGCTAAGGTGGAAATGGTGTTGGATACCTACAAGCTGGACACGCCCTACGTAACAGGGAAAGTCACTGGTAAATCAGCAAGTAGTGTTCGGTTATATGTCAATCGAAGACGTCAAGAAACAGTGAAAATTGCAGAGGACGGCACATTTAAATTATTAGGAGTAGGGATTCTTTCTCCTACAAATAAAGTGGAAGTAGCAGTGCTAAATGAACAGGGAATTGAAGTATTGCGGACGCCTGTCAGTATTACCCAATAGGAATGGATGACTACGAAGCAATGAAATGGCAGTAAATAATTTTTAGTGTAGAATAGGGATCATCTTGTCGTGCCTTTTGTCAGTTTTGTTATGACAGAAAATGAACGATAAGTTTGATCCCTTATTAAGTTTTCTCCTATACATTACTTTAGATACAGAATGGTGATAAACGATTGCTACTTTTCCTAGAATTTATGAGTAATTGAAATAGATTCTCAAATGAAAGAAAAATAAACGTAAAAATATCGAGAGCTTCAGTTGTAAAATAGAAGAAATAACGCATAATAATTTGAATTATAGGAATTTTCTGAAAATTAATTGACATTTCTTTTATTATTGATTATATTTGTATACATACTTCTTTAATAATTATCTATAGAAAGAAAATTATCCGGCTCTACGAATTCGTTCAGCTTTAAAATCATCTAGCTTTTTGTGGTAGCTCTTCTGGAAAAAGAAAAAGCTGATTGTGGTGACATACATCACATTCTATTTTCCAGTTAGATCTGACCAACACAACAAGCTTTAAAATCAAAGGAGGAAACAAAATGAAGAAATTTAGTTTTTTATTTGCTAGTCTATTTTTACTAGCAGCATGCGGACCAGCAGCTGGTGGGGGCGCAAGCGGTGATGGAAATAAGGTTGAAGGCGATACAATCAAAATAGGGATGAACATGGAACTTTCTGGGGATGTTTCAGCGTACGGGAATGCTGAAAAAGAAGGAATCGCATTGGCAGTTGAAGAAATCAACGAAGCAGGCGGCGTGTTAGGTAAAAAATTAGAGTTGATTGAAAAAGACAACAAATCTGAAAATGGCGAAGCAACGTCAGTAGCAGCCAATTTAACGTCAAAAGATAAAGTTGTTGCAGTCGTTGGACCAGCGACATCTGGTGCGACAAAAGCGACAATTCCAAATATGACCAAAGCAGCAGTTCCGGTGATCACACCTTCGGCTACAGATGACAGCATCACTGTTGTAAACGATAAAGTTCAAGAATACATTTTCAGAGCTTGTTTCCAAGATACGTTCCAAGGAGTCATCTTAGCAAACTTCGCTCAAGATAATTTAAAAGCAAAAAATGTAGTGATCATTGGGGATAATTCAAGTGATTACGCGATTGGTTTAACGAAATCATTTAAAGAGACGTTTAAAGGCAAGATTGCCAAAGAAGAAACATTTACTGCTGGAGACAAAGATTTCCAAGCAATTTTAACAAAAATCAAAGACCTTGATTATGATGCAATCTACATTCCAGGATATTATGCAGAAGCTGGCTTGATCATCAAGCAAGCACGCGAAATGGGCATCGATAAACCCATTTTAGGTGCTGACGGATTTGGCGATGAAAAATTAGTTGAAATCGCTGGAGCAAAAAATGTTTCTGATGTGTATTACACAGGTCACTTCTCAGAAAAAGCACCAGCTACAGACAAAGTAAAACCATTTGTAGAATCATTTAAGAAAAAATACTCTAAACAACCATCTGCTTTTAACGCGTTAGGTTATGATTCTGTTTATATGTTAAAACAAGCGATGGAAGACAAAGATTCAGCTGATTCAAAAGACATCACAGCAGGATTAGCCTCATTAAAAGATTTTGTCGGTGTTACAGGAAAAATGACGATGGACAAAGATCATAATCCTGAAAAATCAGCTGTAGTATTAGGCTTAACAGATGGAAAAGAAACATCTGCGGATGCCGTAAATCCTTAAGTTGAAAAACGATTTATATGTAACTTAAAGAGGGTGAGACAAGGTTCCACGTTTTGTCCCTCCTCTTTTTTCTTTAATCAAACAGTAATTATTCTAAAATATTGGAAGTGATAAACATGGAAGTAGTTATCCAACAACTAGTAAATGGGCTTTTTCTAGGAAGTATTTATGCTCTGTTGGCATTGGGCTATACAATGGTTTACGGGATCATTAAATTGATCAACTTTGCGCATGGTGAAATTTATATGTTGGGCAGTTTTATGGGGTATTTCTTTATTAACAAATTGAATTTGGGCTTTTTCCCAGCGTTGATTCTATCTATGGTAGGTGCTGCTGTAATCGGTGTGGTCATTGAATTTTTAGCATACAGACCGTTAAGAAAATCAACAAGAATTGCGGCTTTGATCACAGCGATTGGGGTTTCCTTTTTACTACAAAACGGGATGATTTATTGGCTAGGTCCTGAAAAAAAATCATTTCCGCAAGCAATTGAATTTAAAAATTATCAATTAGGTTTTATTCAAATCTCAAATATTCAAGTTCTTATTTTAGTTATTTCATTAGTATTGATGATTGCGCTCCAATTGATTGTTAAAAAGACAAAAATGGGTAAAGCAATGCGGGCAGTTTCAGTTGATGCAGATGCGGCCCAATTGATGGGGATCAATGTGAACCGTACGATTTCATTTACCTTTGCTTTAGGCTCTGCTTTAGCGGCGGCAGCGGGCATGCTGATTGGACTTTACTATAATTCGATTGATCCGATGATGGGCGTTGTCCCAGGGCTTAAATCTTTCGTTGCGGCGGTTTTAGGCGGAATTGGGATTATACCAGGAGCGGCACTTGGTGGCTTTGTGATCGGGTTACTAGAAACAATCACGATTGCGCTTGGTTTTTCAGATTATAAAGATGCGGTTGTATATGCATTGTTGATTATTATTTTATTGATTCGTCCTGCTGGAATACTTGGCAAGAATATCAAAGAGAAAGTGTAGGTGGCAAGCATGAAAAAGAATTTAAAATATAATGTTGTTTGGCTTTTAATTGGAGCTCTCGCTTATGCTTTTATTTACACATTATATGTAACAGGTGTGATAACACCCTTTACTGAATATACCTTGATTACTATCGGGATCAACATTATGTTGGCGTTAGGATTGAATTTGATTATTGGTTTTTCAGGTCAGTTTTCATTGGGGCATGCAGGCTTTATGGCGATCGGTGCATACAGTGCAGCGATTATGTCTGTTAAATATCCTACGATGGGCGGTTTTTTTAGCGGAATTTTGTTAGGGATCGTGTTGTCAGGGATCGTGGCATTATTAGTTGGGATTCCAACCTTGAGATTAAAAGGGGATTACTTAGCGATTGCGACATTAGGGATTTCAGAGATTATTCGTATTGTTATTATCAATATGAAAGACATAACCAATGGTCCAGCCGGTATTTTTGGTATTCCACCAATGGTTAACTGGTCAATGGTATTCGGATTTGTGGTGATTGTAACGTTGATCATTGTTAACTTTATTCATAGTGGACCGGGACGCGCGACAATGGCGATCAGAGAAGATGAAATTGCGGCAGAATCGATGGGGGTGAATACGACGAAATATAAAGTCGTTGCCTTTATCATTGGTGCTGTTACAGCAAGTGTGGCAGGTGCGATTTATTCAAGTTATGTTCAAACAATTGCGCCAAAAGATTTTGGTTTCATGAAATCAATCGATATTTTGATCATCGTAGTATTTGGTGGTATCGGTAGTGTCACAGGAACCTTTATTTCAGCGATTGTACTTGGCATTTTGAATATGTTTTTGCAAGATGCAGGGGCTCTTAGAATGATCATTTACGCATTAGCATTGATCATCATCATGATTTTTAAACCAGGTGGCTTACTTGGAACCTGGGAATTTTCAGTCAAAAAAATAGTTAAGAAAAAGGAGGACAAAACAAATGCCTCTATTGAACGTTAGTAATTTAACCAAAAACTTCGGCGGACTCGCTGCTGTTTCCAATGTCAATCTTTCTTTAGAAACAAATGAATTAATTGGATTAATTGGTCCTAATGGCGCTGGAAAGACAACATTATTTAATCTTTTAACTGGTGTTTATGAACCTAGTGAAGGAACAGTAACTCTCGATATTCTAGGGAAAGAACACGTGTTGAATGGCATGAAACCGTATAAAATTGCGGACATGGGGTTAAGCAGGACTTTCCAAAATATCCGCTTATTTAAAGAGTTGACCGTAATGGATAACGTTCTAATTGCGATGAATAGTAAAAACAAAGAAGGAATCCTTTCAAGTATTTTACGCTTACCAACTTTTTATAAAAAAGAAGAGGAGATGGAAAAGAAAGTATTGGAATTACTTGCGATTTTCGGTTTAGAGGGAAAAGTTCAGACGTTAGCTAAAAACCTTCCTTATGGCGAACAAAGACGTTTAGAGATCGTACGAGCTTTGGCGACACAACCGAAAGTATTGTTTTTAGATGAACCAGCTGCAGGGATGAATCCTCAAGAAACGGCAGAATTAACGGAACTCATTAGAAAAATCCAAAAAGAATTTCAAATCACAATTGTTTTGATCGAACATGATATGAGTTTAGTCATGGAGGTTTGTCAACGAATTTATGTGTTAGAGTATGGCAGGATTATTGCTGAAGGCAAACCAGAAGCCATCAAAAACGATCCTCGTGTGATCGAAGCTTACCTTGGAGGTGAACTATAATGCTGACCATTGAAAATTTATCTGTTCATTATGGTGTGATTCAAGCAGTACGTGATGTAAGTTTCAACGTAGAACAAGGAGAAATCGTCTCTTTGATCGGAGCAAACGGTGCGGGTAAAACGACGATTTTAAGAACGATTTCTGGGTTGAATCGACCTTCGAATGGGAGTATTACCTTTGAAGGTCAACCAATCCATAAAATGGTTCCACAAAAGATTGTTGCATCTGGACTGTGTCAAGTACCAGAAGGCCGCCATGTTTTTGCTGGTTTAACGGTTCAAGAGAATCTTGAAATGGGGGCATTTTTACGCAAAGATAGTGATTTAAAAAAAGAGTACGATATGATTTTTGATCGTTTTCCAATTTTAAAAGAACGTAAAAATCAAGATGCGTCAACCTTATCTGGTGGAGAACAACAGATGTTGGCAATGGGCAGAGCACTGATGTCTAAACCAAAATTGCTATTATTAGATGAGCCTTCTATGGGATTAGCACCAATCTTTATTCAAGAAATCTTTAACATCATCCAAGAAATCAACAAACAAGGAACGACTGTTTTATTGATTGAACAAAATGCGAAAATGGCGTTGTCGATTGCCAATCGAGGCTACGTTTTGGAAACGGGTGAAGTTGTTTTAAGCGGACCAGGTAAAGAATTATTAGAAAGTGATGAAGTGAAAAAAGCATATCTAGGAGGTTAATAGCATGAGTGTAAGTGATTTTATGACAAAAAATTTAGTCGTAGCTCAACCAGAAATGAAAATTTTTGATGCGGTTGAGTTGATGAAAATAAATAATATCCATCGCTTGCCTGTAGTCAAAGGAGAGCAAGTGATTGGGTTGATCACGGAAGGAACAATTCAATCGGCGATGCCATCAAAAGCGACAAGTTTAAGTGTCTATGAAGTAAATTATCTTTTAAACAAGACCACAGTTGCAGATATAATGGTGAAAGATGTTCGTGTAATCAATCCTGAAGCCTCTTTGGAAGAGGGGATTTTTCAAATGCGCCAACATAACATCGGAGTATTGCCAGTTGTTGACGGAAATGAGGCACTCGTTGGTATTATAACAAATAATGATATTTTTGATGCGTTTTTAAAAATTACTGGATACAATGATGGCGGTACTAGAATTCAGTTACGTATTCCAGAAGATCACAAAGGAATTTTAGCAGAGATTACCAAATTGTTAGCGGATAATGATTTTAGTATTTTAACGGTTGTTGTAAATCGGAAAGAGTTAGAAACAATTATTGAGTTACAAATAGAAAGCCGCGAGACTCAAAAAATCGAGGGAATTTTGAAAGAAGCCAATTACGACGTTTTTGAAGCAACATTCATCTCAAAAAAAGTATAAAAAGTGAAGAATAGCAAGAATTGGAAGAGTTTTTTTTCTCAAAACAGTTTGACTATTACAGGGGCATATGATAATTTTATATAGTAAAGAACTGGTTTTCAAAACGAAGTCGGAATATTAAAGTGATTTACTCCTTTAATATTCTTTCGCTATGTCCTCTAATCGGTTAGAGGTTGTTGGTAGTATAATTTTTACAGACATTCTGTAATTGATTATAAATATTTAAGATAGGAGGAATGAAAAATGAAAAAAGTTATTGGATTTATTATTGCTTTTGTAGCAACGGTTAGTTTTGCAACAACCGCTTCAGCAGACGGTGCTATTTCAGCAACTGAACAGCCTATCCTTAATGAATTAAACGCTGGTTTAACAATTGGTGGTAAAAAATTCAGTTTTGGTGCAGCAGAGACGAATGCAGCTTCTAATCACTTGAAACGTGTTGATTTAGCACAAGCTCAAGCCGATGAAGCAATTAAGAACATTCAAGCAGCTCGCTCTTTAGTTGAAGGAGTATCTGTCAACACATCAGGCGCTAATTCACTTGGAGATGCGGTTAGATTATTACCAGCTAATGTAATTTCTCAATTACAAAGTTATGTTGTTGCAGCTGGAAATGCTGTAGGCTTGAAAATTACTTTTGGAGCAAACGGCACTTACTCTGCAGTGACTATCACTGATACGAAGGGTGCTCCTGTATACAAAACTGGCGCGCCAGTCAAAAATACTGGATCAAACTATGCATTAAGCGGGATTACTTTTGGCTCATTGATCGTAGCTGCAGCAGGTGCAGTATTTGTGAGCAGAAAGAACAAATTAGCCTAATATGAAACAATTAAAAAGAGTAGGGGCATTTATTTACGTGCCTCTTCTCTTTATGTTTTTTGGCTATCTCATCATTTACATAATTGGTGCACCTGTCATTAACTTCGCGTCATCTGCAGTCGAATTGATTTCTTTAAATGATGCTCCATCTTTTGATCAACAAGGAACGAACCTTTTTGAAAAAAGAAAAGATAAAACAAAAACAGCATCCTCAGACGAAAAATCGACTGAAGCGGATACAACTAAGATGGAAGCATTTGAAAAAGAAGAGCTATCGTCTTCAAATATGGTCTATCCGGTAGGGGGAGATCAATTTGGTGAGGTAGTGATCGATAAAGTCGAAATTAATGAACCATTATATTACGGAGATAGTGAAGATATTTTGCGTTTAGGCGCAGGGCAATACATCGGCAGTATGATTCCAGGGGATCTTGGAACAACATTGATCGGTGGGCATAATCTACCCTCATTTGGGAAAATTTATTACTTAGAACCTGGGGATGAAGTGAACATTCATACTCACTATGGAGATTATACGTATCAAGTAACAGAAGTAAAAGTTGCTGATTATAAAGATCCAGCAGTTTATACAAAATTGGGCGACCACTCAAAAAGATCACTGATCCTTTATACTTGTTATCCATTAGATGCGATTGGTTTAACACCTGAACGTGTTTTTGTTTCAGCAGATTATGTATCTGGACCAATCATCAATGAAAAATCATAAAGGAGGAGAATCAGTCAGATGAAAAATCGTGGTCGTTTAATGAAAGTAATCTCTCGTTTTTTTCTTGCTTTCCTATCATCTGTATTTTTATTCGCGTTTTTGATTCTGTTGACATTGAGACTCACGTTGTTTAGCGAAAACTATATTGCAAAACAAGCAGCAAAAGCAGATTATTATTCAGAACTAACGGAAGAAATCAATCGCCAAATCGAAAACAGCGCTTTAGGAAGTAATATTCCAGAAGGGGTTTTGAATCAGTCGATCAAGCAAGAGTTAGTGAAGACGGATGTGAATGCCTATTTCAAAGCAATGTACAATACAGGCACAAAGTATACTATTTCTAATGAAAAAGAAATCCACGATACGGTATCTAAAGCCATCATAGAATATATGAGAGAAAAAAATATCCAGATAACACCAGAATCAGAACAAGCGGTAACGAAACTTTCCGACAATGCAGTAACAATTTACAAAGGCTACATCGAGTTGCCTTTTTTAGTTTCCTATGGACGGAAAGTGATGAACTATAAATCGACATTAGTTGTTTTTATGGGTGTTTGCGGTGTTTTATGGGTCCTATTAAGTTTCTCTCTCTATTCTTCATTAAGAGGCTATTTCCATCGTTTATTAAGGTATTGGTCCTATATCTGGACGGGCAGCGGCTTAATGATGCTGGTTGTTCCTGCAATTATTTTAATGCAAGGCTTTTTAAAGAAGCTAGGGATTCAATCGAAAGCGATGTATGACTTTATTCAAACCTATTTATCGAGCTTTTTATGGTTGTTTATTATGATTGGCATTCTTTCTATTGTGGCAGGCGTTGTTTGTGGCATACTTAGCGAGAGCAAGAGAAAAGAATTATTTAGTGCTTAAGGCGCAGAAAGACTTTTATGAACACAAGACAAAAGTGTATAGCGTTTCTTTGAAATGAAGCAATAGTGGTGCAAAGCTAATCAGGTTTTGCCCACTTTCTTTTTTTCTCGTAACGTGATACCATAGATAGCTGGAGGGATGAAGATGTCAAAGAAAAATAAAGATATAGAAGTAAAAATAGAAGAAGCAGAAAAAAAAATAAATGGTGAAACCATCACAGTAAGTACCTTAACAATCGGCAAAAAAGAAATTGGGCAAGTCTTAGCACAAGATACAAAAAAATTTGCTGTTGTGATCGATGGACGGAATGAAGCAACCGTGAAAACGCTTGATGAAGCGATTGAATACATCATTCGCCAGTGGAATTTAAACGACTAAAATAAATAACAACTTTTTTTCGAAAAAGGCTTGCTTTTTCTTCAAAAGTTTTGTATTATAACTAAGTCAGGTTTTTTACTAAAACCTTTTGGAGGAATAGCGAAGTGGCTAAACGCGACGGACTGTAAATCCGTTCCTTAGGGTTCAGTGGTTCGAATCCACTTTCCTCCATTTTAACCTTTGGGGTATAGCCAAGCGGTAAGGCAACAGGTTTTGATCCTGTCATGCGTTGGTTCGAATCCAGCTACCCCAGTTTTTGTTAGAACAACTCATATTGAGTTGTTCTTTTTTTGACTAAATAATAGAGATAGTAACTTTTGTTCTCTTTTTTCGAATTATGTGATAAAGTGAATGAAAAAGCATGAGGAGTGTTCGGAATGAATATCAAAGAGAAAATAACTGAAACAGCAGAAAAAGTTTATGACTTAGCACGTGAAGGCAAATATGATGTCAAAGTAAATCTTTTTTCTAAAAAGAAAACGCACGATCAAACAAAAGGTATCCAAGTTGTGTCTGCCCGAGACACTGCTCATACAAAAAAATGGCGTGCGAAAAACCGCTAATAGCGTAGCGAATAAATAATAGCCTGGAACAACCTCGTTTGTGTGTTGTTCTAGGCTATTTTACTTTGGCTGAAAACTATTTATCAATCTCAAGCCCTAAAACAGTCAGGTGGCCGTTTCCAACTAATTTAATAACAAGTCTAGCTAAATGATTAGGAGACATGTCTGTGTCACTTGTGATCCACCAATGAAGCGTTCCTGTAAAGATTGACGTCATATATTCAATGATGAAATCAATCGGTACTTCAATCTCATTTTCCGTGATTTTTAGCTTAGAAAAAATATCTGCGTATTTCTCGTAAATAATATCTGCTAACTTCTTCCGTAATAACTCATTTGAACTACCATCCATGATTGTTAAAAAGAATGTTTTATTTTTTTGAATGTTAATATAAATAGTTGTCAGTAGGGCTTCAATTTGTTTGACTTTGATCCGGTTGCTGACAATAAGCTGTTCTGCATCGATAACAGAGGTGAAGGCATTGATTGCAAAATCAAAAATTTGTTCATAAAGGTCTTGTTTGTCTTTGAAATGAGCATAGAAAGTCGCGCGATTGATCATGGCTTCATCTGCAATGTCTTGGATCGTTATACAGTCATATCCTTTTTCATCTACTAAATGAATGAACGCTTCAATAATCATTTTGTGTGTTCGCATTACCCGAAGGTCGGTTTTCTTTGACATAAAAAATTCCTTTCGAAATAATCAACAATAGTTGGAAGTTTGTTGTTTATCTCACAAATTTGGATGTTTTGCTTGTTGCAATTCCATTAGAATCTTCCTAAAATATACATAAGTATTATATCAGACACCTTGTAGGATAATCAACAAAGTGTTGCGAATAAAAGGGTATGAAATTTAAGGAGATAACACATATGACATTAAGAGCAGGAATAGACGTCGGTTCGACAACTGTGAAATTGGTAATTATTGACGAAGAAAATCATACCAAATTTGCTAAATATGAACGACATTACTCAGATGTAAAAGCAGCAACCGAAAAAGTATTGAATGAAGCGATGACTGAATTGGGTGAAGAAACGCCGATTACCATGACAATTACAGGATCTGGTGGCATGGGGTTGGCAGATGTTTTAAACATTTCGTTTGTTCAAGAAGTGATCGCCTGTACGAAAACAGTAGAGGAAATCATTCCAGAAACCGATGTAGCGATTGAACTAGGTGGTGAAGATGCAAAAATCACCTTTTTTGAAGGAGCATTAGAACAGCGGATGAATGGGAGCTGTGCTGGTGGAACGGGAGCTTTTATTGACCAAATGGCTGTGTTGCTAAAAACAGATGCGAATGGCGTGAATGAACTAGCTAAAAACTATCAAACGATATACCCGATCGCATCAAGATGCGGTGTTTTTGCCAAGACAGATGTTCAACCTTTGATCAACGAAGGAGCCGCTAAAGAGGACATTTCAGCCAGTATTTTTCAAGCAGTAGTCAATCAAACAATTGCAGGACTTGCAGCAGGACGAAAAATCAAAGGGAAAATCGCCTTTTTAGGTGGTCCTCTCTTCTTCATGTCTGAACTTAGAAAACGATTCATTGAAACCTTAGATGTGAAACCAGAAAATATTATTTTTCCAGAAAATCCGCAACTATTTGTAGCGATGGGCGCCGCCATTTATTCGGAAGGGGCTAAATCAACTAGCTTAACAGATTTAATCCACCGTCTGACAAAAGGAGACCAAGAACAATTAAAACCAACCGATACATTAGAACCATTATTTCAAGATGAAGCAGAGCTAAAAGAATTTAGAGTACGTCACGATCAAGCAAAAGCGCAAGAAAAAGCGTTAGCTGATCATCATGGTGTTGCCTTTTTAGGAATCGATGCAGGATCTACAACGACAAAAGTTACGTTGATCGATGAAGAAGGAAACTTATTATTTTCATTTTACGGAAATAATCAAGGACAACCTCTAGAAACGACCATGAAAGTATTGAAAGAATTATACCAACAATTACCAAAAGATGTCTTTGTTGGAAAATCTGCTGTGACCGGATACGGTGAACATTTAATTAAAAATGCGTTGAAAGTTGATATCGGAGAAGTCGAGACTATGGCTCATTACAAAGCGGCAGATCATTTTCAACCAGGTGTTGATTTTATTTTAGATATCGGCGGTCAAGATATGAAGGCGATGACCATTAAAGATGGTGTGTTGTCCTCGATCCAATTGAATGAAGCGTGTTCTTCAGGTTGTGGTTCGTTTATTGAAACGTTTGCCAAATCATTGAACTTTGATGTAAAAGACTTTGCACTTGAAGCGCTAAGTTCTAAAGCACCCGTTGATTTAGGTTCTCGTTGTACGGTGTTCATGAATTCAAAAGTCAAACAAGTTCAAAAAGAAGGCGCTTCTGTTGGGGATATTTCTGCGGGATTATCATACTCCGTAATCAAAAATGCGATTTACAAAGTAATCAAAGTTCGACGTCCAGAAGAATTAGGAAAGAAAATCGTTTGCCAAGGTGGAACGTTTTATAACGAAGCTGTTTTGCGAGCCTTTGAACTGATCAGCGAACGCGAAGTTGTCCGTCCTTCTATTGCAGGTTTGATGGGCGCGTATGGGGCTGCTTTGATTGCATTAGAAAACTACGAATTAGGACAGGAAACAACGATCCTTGGTCTTGAAGAGTTGGATACGTTTACCGCAGATAAAGAGTTTACGCATTGTGGCTTGTGTGAAAATAACTGCATGATGACTGTGACGATTTTTTCTGACGGACGCCAATTTGTGACTGGAAATCGTTGTGAACGTGGCGCTAGAATCAAAGTAAAAAGAGAAGATCGTAGAGTCAATTTGGTTGACTATAAATACCGTAAACTATTTAAATATCATCCGTTAAAAGAAAAAGATGCTATTCATGGCAGAATTGGCATTCCTCGTGTTTTAAATATGTATGAAAATTATCCGTTATGGCATACGTTCTTTACAGATCTTGGATTTCGGGTAGAGTTATCACCACGTTCAAATAAAGAACTTTATGAAAAAGGAATGGAGACGATTCCGAGTGATACAGCTTGTTATCCAGCCAAAATTACGCATGGTCATATTCAAGCTTTGATTGATTCAAACATACCAATGATCTTTTACCCAGGGGTCGTTTTTGAACGGCAAGAATCAGCCGAAGCAGATAATCATTTTAACTGTCCAATCGTACAAAGCTATCCTGATGTTATTCGTAACAATGTAGATGATATTCGCGATGGGAAAGTTGATTATCGTAACCCGTATATTAATTTAGCAAATGAACAATCTGTTGCAAAGGTTTTGAGCGAAACCTTTGCAGACCTAGGAATATCAGCAGAACAAATTACACAAGCATTGCGTCACGGTTATGAAGAGCTAGATTCTTTCAAAGAAGCTATCCGTAACAAAGGGGAAGAAACACTGATAATGCTGAATCAAAAAGGGGAAAAGGGAATTGTTTTATCTGGTCGCCCATATCACTTAGATCCAGAAATCAATCATGGTATTGCGGATGTGATTACACAAGAAGGGTTCCATGTATTGACCGAAGATTGTGTTTCTCATTTAAGTGATGTCGGAAATTTACGTGTTGTGAATCAATGGGTGTATCATTCACGCTTGTATGCTCGGAGCTCGAGTGGTAGCGAAATCGAAGAATCTTGAACTCGTTCAGTTGAATTCATTTGGTTGTGGTTTAGATGCAGTTACAACGGATCAGGTAGAAGAAATCATGGATCAATATGGAAAAATCTATACTGTTTTGAAAATTGATGAAGGATCGAATTTAGGCGCGATTCGTATTCGTTTACGTTCCCTAAAAGCAGCTGTTGGGGAGAGAGAAAAAATGAATTTCGAACCAAAACTTCAACACGAGGAACCAGAAAAAATCATCTTTACGAAAGAAATGAAAAAAACGCATACGCTATTATTACCAATGCTCAGTCCGATTCATCAATCTGGTTTAGTAGATGTCGCTTTACAAGCTTCTGGTTATAATGTTGTTTGTTTACCCGCAGATGATCGAGAAGCTGTAAATGTCGGTCTGAAATATGTGAATAACGATGCCTGTTATCCGGCAATTATTTCGATTGGTCAATTAGTTGAAGCGCTAGAAAGCGGGGAGTACGATTTGGATCATGTCAGTGTTATGATGACACAAACAGGCGGCGGTTGTCGAGCAACGAATTATATCCCATTGTTGAGAAAAGCCCTGAATGATGCAGGCTTTCCGCAAGTCCCTGTGGTTTCTGTTTCGATGGGAAACAAAGGTGTTGAGTCTAATCCTGGCTTTAAATTTACATTACCAATGTTGAAACGTGTAGCTGTAGCCTTTTTGTACGGGGATTTATTTGAACGAGTCGTTTATCGCACACGTCCTTATGAAACACAAGTCGGCATGGTTGACGCCCTTCACGCTAAATGGTTAAAACAAATCGAAAGGAATGTCCGTAATGGTTCATTGACCTTATTCAATCGAAATATGAAAAAAATCATCAAAGAATTCGATGAAATCCCATTGAATGAAGTCAAGAAACCTAAAGTGGGAATCGTTGGTGAAATCTTAGTAAAATATTCGCCTACAGCGAATAATGATATCGTTCGTTTGCTTGAAGCTGAAGGAGCAGAAGCGGTTGTGCCGGATATTGTTGGATTTATGAATTATTCATTATACAATCAAATTTGGAAATACGACAATATGGGCATGTCTAAACAAAGTAAAACCTTAGCTCAATTTGCAATTCGGATCATTGAATATGTGGAAAAACCGATGGACAAAGCATTGAGAAATTCCAAACGTTTTGAGGGGCTGAGCTCTATTCATAAGCTAGCTGAAGAAGCAGGGAAGATTCTGTCAATCGGAAATCATACTGGTGAAGGGTGGTTCTTGACTGGAGAAATGATAGAGTTGCTAAAATCGGACGTGAATAACATCGTGTGTATGCAGCCTTTTGGATGCTTACCGAACCATGTTGTGGGAAAAGGTGTAACGAAAGAGTTGCGACGACAATACCCTAAAGCCAACATTGCACCAATCGATTATGATCCGGGCGTATCATTAGTGAATCAACTGAATCGAATTCGTTTGATGATGGCAACAGCTAATAAGATGATGGAAGAAGAAAACGTTCATTCATAAAATAATTTGAATGAATTGGAGCATTGCCAGGCATTCTGCTTCCATGATTTAGACAAATTCTTTGTGAGTGAGAGATAGCGCGAAATGTTATCTCCCACTCACATTTTCCTTTTCTGTAAGGATAACCTCAAATGGAAGTTTCTACTAGTATTCAATTTTGTTTCTTTTTGTTCATACTTCGGCATACAATAAAGAGGAGCCTAAAATCGTTCTTTATTGGAAAGAACATTTTTTTCCGACTGGAGCATACCAAATTGTATCTTTGACTCTTTCATTTGCTATAGTTGGAACTTTTGGTTGTATATGAGGTATATACCAGTTATAATGAAAGGGAATAAAAAGGAGGAAGTAAGATGGTGTCAAGTTTACCGGTTTATATTCAAATCCACGATAAAATTAAAGAGGACATTGAACATGGTGTTTGGAAGATTGGAGACAGGCTTCCATCAGAACGAGAGCTGGCGATCCATTTCAACGTCAGTCGAATGACGTTGAGGCAAGCGATTCAAACACTTGCAGATGAGGGGATTTTGGAACGTAAAATCGGTTCAGGAACCTATGTTGCCCGCAAAAAAGTACAAGAAAAAATGACGGGAACAACCAGTTTTACAGATATCATGCTTTCGCAAAATCGGGTCCCTTCCAGCCGGACTGTTTCCTATTATGTAGCTAAACCAAGTTCTAGCGAGATGGAAAAATTAAATCTGAAAGAAAATGAACAAATCGTACGCATGGAGCGGATTCGGTTTGCGGATGATTTGCCGATTTGTTTTGAGGTTGCGAGTGTGCCATACTCGTTAGTAGATCAATATAGCAAAGCGGAAATCACAAATTCTTTTTATAAAACGCTAGAAGAAAAAGGCAACAATAAAATTGGTCATGCGAATCAGACCATTTCGGCGATGTTAGCTTCAGAACAAATTGCAGATTATTTAAAAATAAAACGTGGTGATGCAATTCTTCGTTTACGTCAAATCTCTTATTTTGACAACGGTACACCGTTTGAATATGTACGAACACAATATGTAGGGAACCGTTTTGAATTTTATTTAGAAAAATAAACAAAAAAGGAAATGAATCATGTCGTCTCATCTTTAGTGAAGAGTCGTCAACAGTCATTTCCCTTTTTTTATTGTGTTAAATCAATATTTTTACTGATCCAATAAATCAAAATGCCACCAACCGTCATAGACAGCAATTCACCGATTGCAACTGTTAGCCATGTGTAGAAAAACGGAAGATGATAAAAATAGGTCAATTGTCCAGCGACCGTAAACATCGAAAGTGAACAAATAATTGCTGTTAAAACCATTTTCTTGATAGGGCTTTTTAACTGTTTTGTTACATAGTAAGATAAAAGCAATACAAAAAATGTTGATACACTGCCGATGATGACATCAACTAAACCCAAAGGTGAAGCAATGTTTGAGATGGCTACCCCTAATGTTACGGCTGGAATGTACCGTTTGTTGAACAGTGGCAAAAAGTTAAATAGTTCTGAGAATCTGAGTTGAATAGCACCAAAACTAAAAGGCGCTAAAAAAATTGTGACAACGACATAGAGTGCCGTGATTAAAGCCATTTTTGTCAAAGAAATGACAGACCAGGCGTTAGTCTGGGTGTTTGGATTATTCATTTGTGTTCTCCTTTGTAAAACAGATGCTCTGTTTTAGTAATAACTATGACCAAAGGAAGTGACAAGAGAATACTGCCAACTGAAGTGTCATAGTGCTGAAACTGGTGAAGCTAGCTTGTAAAAACTGCTTGACTGCTTTTTATGGTATCGAAAATCAGAGCATTTGTAAAGCAGTTATGATCATTTCAGTAGATTATTTTTCCAACCAACCACCATCGATTGTCATGACGGTTCCATGAATATAATCTGCTTGCTCGCTTGCCAGAAAAAGGGATAACGAAGCAACTTCCTCCGGTTTAGCCCAACGTCCAGCTGGCGTTTCGTTCGCAACCCAAGCCGCCATTTTTCCATCACCAGCAAAATCAGCGGCATTCATGGGGGTTTGAATTGCACCAGGAGCAATCGCATTTGCGCGAATACCTTGTTTCACGTAGTCATGATCCAATTGTTTAGTATAGCCGATAATAGCGTGTTTTGAGGCAGTATAGGCTGCTCCGCCACCACCTGCAACCATACCAGCAATCGAAGCCATATTGATGATTACGCCGTGTTTTTCTGCTAACATTTGCGGTAAAATTTGGTTGGTCACTAAAAAAGTTCCTTTTAAGTTGATCGATAATACGCGATCCCACATAGCTTCTGTTGTTTCCAAAGTCGGTGTATAGTCATCCAAAATACCAGCAGTATTCAGTAAGATATGGATAGGACCAAATAAGCTGTTTGCTTGTTTAACTGCAGCCGCGATATCCCTTTTTACGGAAACATCGCCAATGTAAGCAGAAAATTGTCCAGTAACATCATTTGTTTTTTCTATTGTTGCAGCTAAGCCAATCTCATCAAGATCGAAGCCTAATACATTGGCTCCTTGATTTGCAAAAGCAACGGCTTGTGCTTGCCCTATACCAGAAGCTGCGCCAGTTATAAAAATCGTTTTTTTTCTATATTCATCGAAATGCATCCATGGCCCTCTTTTCTTGATGCTATAAGAAAGGGTGTGGGACAAAAGTAAAATCACTTTTATTTCACACCCCAGATGCGAATAAACGGTGGGAGCAGAAGCAATCACTACGCTTCGCTTCGATCACATCAAATTCTAAGTGCTAAAGCACTAAGATTTGAAGGCTTCGAAAATAAGCTTTTGTCCCAGACTTTTTTATAGAATCTTTAATCAACGCTGACGATTTTCCAGTCTTCTGCCAAAACGTCACATGGCGTTGGTGAAAACATACTATATCCCTCGTCGGATGTTTTGATCAAAAAATAGGGAGTCACTTGAAGAAATGTACCATCCGATGTGCCAATCTCATCCCTGATCTCAATGTACAATTCAAATCCGCCCCAACCTTCTCTTACCGCTTTTGCCCCGTTTTTTATATGAGGTAATACTTCTTCAAATGTCATCTGTTTGCTCCTTTTTTATAATTGGTAATTCATGATAAGAACATTCGCCTTCTTCAAAAGTGACTTGTCCGTTTAATAGCTCCACGATTTCTGACAAAAATTGCTCGGATCTTGCCTCATCTACCAAGCAAATCGCCTCAACATGTTCTCCGTAAATCGTGTCTTTTAGAGTATATGGATTGTGCTCCATAAAGTTTTGAACGCTACCTAGGTTAGGATAACTGATTGTTAAACGAATTTCTAGCTGTAATTTTCCTTCAACCAATCCAATAGCATTCAAGGCATGAGAAACTGCATGACTATATGCCCGAATTAACCCGCCAGCGCCAAGTTTAGTACCACCGAAATAACGAGTGACAACAGCGACGACATTGATCAATTCCTGTTTTTTTAAAACTTCTAGCATAGGGGTTCCGGCTGTTCCACTAGGTTCACCATCATCATTACTACGCTGAATCTCGCTTTTTTCACCGATCACAAACGCGCTGCAATTATGAGTGGCTTTCCAATGCTCTTTTTTCTTTTGAGCAATAAATTCTTTGGCTTCCGCTTCTGAATAGACTCGTTTAAGAGAGCAGATAAAACGAGATTTTTTTATCTCGATTTCACTTTCCCCGTCAGAGCGAATGGTAAAATAACGATCAAGCATCTGCTCAGTCCTTTACTACATAATACTTCAAGTATAAAAAAAATAAAGCTGAGAAGCAACTATTCTCTACAAAATGGAGAAGAGACCATCATTTGCTTCTTTAGACTTTTATGAGATAATCATTAAAAAGAGAGGGAATATAGTAAAGCTAGTTCCTGGTAAATAAAGCTATAAAAAGAAAGAAGGAGTGACTGATTTGGCAAAAGAGCGTCAAAAGAAATATGATAGCGTTACCCATTATTTAACAACCAATGGCGGGTCACAAGTAACTTTAACGTTTACTCAGTTTGACGAGTTACTTTTCTCACATTCAGGACTTCCTAAAACGGCACGAACAGATGTCGATTGGTGGGCAAACGATCACAAACATCCTGAAAAAGGTGCATATGGTTGGCTCAATGCTAGTTATCAAGTTGTACAAGTCAATATTGGAAAAGAATACGTAGTTTTTAATAAATTACTGAAATCTAAGTGGCTTTTTTTAATTGCAAAATCAGAATAACTCATAAGCGGGAAGCGTTGACAAAATTCAGTTTTTTACTATACTATGGGTAAAGAGAATATAAACAGTGTTATATTATCATTAGAATAAGGAGATGGCTAACATGGCTAAAAAAACAATTATGCTTGTATGTTCAGCTGGTATGAGTACAAGCTTACTCGTAACAAAGATGCAAAAAGCAGCAGATGCACAAGGTTTGGATGCAGATATATTTGCAGTTTCTGCTTCTGATGCAGATAACAACCTAGAAAGTAAGCCCGTGGATGTGTTATTATTAGGCCCACAAGTTCGCTTTATGAAAAATGATTTTGAGAAACGTTTGGAACCAAAAGGCATTCCTTTAGAAGTAATCAATATGGCAGATTATGGCATGATGAACGGGGAAAAAGTTTTACAACAAGCATTGAATCTAATTGAAAATAACTAGTACAATAAGTGAGCCAAGACTTGTTTTAAGTTTTGACTCACTTGTTTTGTTTTTTACTCGAATTGAATGTCAATTTCATTTTCTTCATCTGACTAAGCAACTCATTTAACTAAATAAAAAGCGACTTATTTTTGGAAAAAGAATGAGTCGCTTTTTTCATGATGTCCTAGATAACGACTTAAAAAGTTGAAACAAGAAAAAATAGTCCGTTAAAATTGCGTAAGTTAACAATGGAGGGGATAAATGAAAGAGTTATGGGGGAGAAAAGTTTTAAAAAAAGAAATTGAACATATCGAACAAGCTGAACGACAGAGCCAAAAGCTGGTGACAATGCAAGATGTGAATGAAAAAACGATTCAATGTTTACGCTGTGGTCAGATTCACAATAAGAACACAGTCCAACTGGCGAATCGTCATTATTTTTGCCCAGCGTGCATTCAATTAGGCAGAGTAGATACTAGTCATGAGTTTTATCATTTACCTGAACCAAACCCAGTTAAGAGAACGGTCAATTTTGCTTGGGAAGGGCAACTCACTGAAGGACAACAAGCAGTATCCAATGATCTTTTAGAATCGGTGAAGAAAGGTGAATCTAGAATGATCTGGGCGGTTACCGGTGCTGGAAAGACCGAGATGTTGTTTGAAACAATCCACTATTCTTTAGAACGCGGCTTTCGCGTTGGGATTGCCTCGCCTAGAGTAGATGTTTGTCTGGAACTTTTCCCTAGAATACAGGCTGTTTTTCCAGAAGAGCCAACGATTCTTCTTCACGGAAAGATGGAAGAACAGTATCGCTATAATAAGCTTGTAGTATGCACAACCCACCAACTATTACGTTTTTTTCAAGCATTTGATGTATTGATCATCGATGAAGTAGATGCTTTTCCATTTGTCGATAACGAACTTCTACAATACGGTGTCGGTCAAGCAATCAAGCAAACTAGTTCACTTGTTTATCTCACTGCAACGCCAACCAAAGAATTAACAAAAAAAACAGCTCAAAATAAATTAAAAACGAGCATTTTACCAGCGCGCTATCATCGAAGAGTCTTGCCGGTCCCAAAATTGAAATGGTGTTCTAAGTGGCATGAGAAAATAAAGAAAGGGAACAGTCCTAGAACCCTTGTAACGAAAATTCGCACATTAGTGACAAAAAATGATGTCCTGATTTTTTGTCCAAGTATTTCTTTAATGGAAAAGTTGAAGGAAGCTGTTGAAAAGCATTTTCCAGAAGTACCATTAGCATGTGTTCATTCACAGGACCCAGAGCGATTAGAAAAAGTTCTAAAGATGAGAAACAAGGAATATCGAATTCTATTGACGTCCACTATATTAGAAAGAGGCGTGACGTTTGATGGTGTTTCGGTGATTGTTTTAGGAGCAAATCATGATGTTTTTGCAACATCAGCTCTTGTTCAAATTGCTGGTAGAGTCGACCGAAGAAAAGAATACACTGCTGGGGAAGTCTGGTTCTTGCATGACGGCTGTACGAAGGCAATGAAAGAAGCGATAAAGCAGATCAAAAAAATGAATACATTAGGTATCGAGAGGGGCTTGATTGATGAGATGTAATTATTGTAGTCAAAGGATCACCAGAAATTTAACAATCAAGGAAATTTTTTTGCCACAAAAAATAGTGTCAGAACAACTGTGTTCCCAGTGTGTCAAAGAATTCATATTATTGGAAAGAAAAGGAAGCTGTTATGGATGTCAACGTCGGTCTAACAATACATACTGCAATGATTGCATAAGATGGCAACAGCTTTATCCGAAGTATGATTTTCATCATGAAGCCCTTTTTTCATACAATCCAGCGATGCAAGAATGGTTTGAAGAATACAAATTTAAAGGGAATTATGGACTTAGATATAGTTTTAGGGAATTTTTGCAGACATACTTCAAGCAAAAAAAGAACTTTTTGGTGATCCCGATGCCGATTTCAACTGAACGAATGAAGAGTAGGGGCTTCAATCAAGTTGAAGGCTTATTGGATGCAGCGAATATCTGTTATCAGCCCTATCTTGTTCGTTTTGCAGATAGCTTATCACAAGTGCAAAAAACAAGGAAAGAACGAATGGCGTTAAAACAACCTTTCAAACTGACGCTAGAAGGGCAAAAAGCTGTCCTAAATAAAGACATCCTTTTAGTGGATGATATTTATACAACAGGTCGGACGATTTTTCATGCTGCACAGGTTATTTTGGAAAATGATCCTTCAAAACTGTATACGTTTTCTATCGCGAGATAGCAGAACAATTAAAATAAAAAATCGACCGCAATTTGGTTGGCAAAAGGAATATAATTCGTTATAATAGAATTAAGAAGAAGGATAACAGAGTGGTCCTTTTATTCCTTCTTTAGTGGCAGATGAAAGGGGTAATCGTTATGTTTAGATACAATGTGCGTGGAGAAAACATCGAAGTTACTGAAGCAATCCGAGACTATGTAGAGAAAAAAGTTGGTAAACTAGAACGTTATTTCAGTGATTCACCTGAAGCGACTGTTCATGTTAACTTAAAAGTCTATACTGAAAAGACAGCAAAAGTCGAGGTTACTATTCCTTTACCTTATTTAGTTTTACGTGCTGAAGAAACATCACCTGATTTATATGCAAGTGTTGATTTAGTTGTAGATAAATTAGAACGACAAATTCGTAAATTTAAAACAAAAATTAACCGTAAATCTCGTGAAACTGGGATGAATACTGCTAAAGCAGCTATTTTCTTAAATGGTGAAGAAACACCAGACGAAACGCCAGAATTAGACATCGTTCGTACAAAACGTCTTTCATTAAAACCAATGGATAGTGAAGAAGCTGTTTTACAAATGAATATGTTAGGACACAACTTCTTTATCTTTGAAGATTCAGAAACAAATGGAACCAGTATTGTTTACCGTCGTAAAGATGGCAAATATGGTTTAATTGAAACAGATTAAGTCCCTTTGATTTAACAAGGTTATCAAAGGTCGATTATTTTAAACTATTCGATTTGGAAGAGACTGAAGCAAGACGGCATACGTTTTGCCGAAGTCTCTTTTTTCCTTATTTTTAGAATAAGTACATAAAAAGTGATATAATATATTATTAATATTAAGAGAAGTTATTTCCTTTCTTAGCAAGTAGTGATAAAATAGAAAGGATGATTGTGCATTTAGTGCAAAAAATAAATAGAGCTTATTGAAAGGAACACTTAAAAACATGGCTAATTTTTTAAAAAAGATGATTGAAAATGATAAAAAAGAACTAAAACGCTTGGACGGAATTGCTGGTCAAGTGGAATCTCATGCTTCAGCTATTGCAGCATTGAGCGATGAAGAATTAAAGGCAAAGACAGATGAGTTCAAATCTCGTTACCAAAAAGGTGAAACACTAGATCAATTATTACCAGAAGCTTTTGCGGTAGTTCGTGAAGCAGCAAAACGCGTCTTAGGATTATATCCGTACCGCGTTCAATTAATGGGTGGTATTGTCTTACATGATGGGAACATCCCAGAAATGAGAACGGGTGAAGGGAAGACGTTGACTGCTACAATGCCAGTTTACTTAAATGCATTGACTGGCGAAGGGGTTCATGTAGTAACAGTCAATGAATATTTAGCAACCCGTGACTCTGACGAGATGGGCGAATTGTATAATTTCTTAGGCTTAACAGTTGGACTGAATATCAACTCAAAAACATCAGAAGAAAAACGTGATGCTTACAACTGCGACATTACCTACAGTACTAATAATGAATTAGGGTTTGATTACTTACGTGATAACATGGTTGTTTATCGTAATCAAATGGTACAACGTCCATTGAATTATGCAATCGTAGATGAGGTCGATTCAATCTTGATTGATGAAGCTCGTACGCCGCTGATTATTTCTGGACAAGCAGAAAAATCAACAGCACTTTATACACGTACGGATAATTTTGTTAAACGTCTAAAAGAAGACGAAGACTACAAAATCGATGTTCAATCTAAAACAATTAGTTTAACCGAAGCAGGTATTGAAAAAGCAGAAGAAAACTTTGGTTTAGAAAATCTTTATGATATTGAAAATACAGCCTTGACACATCATATGGATCAAGCCCTACGTGCGAACTTTATCATGTTACGTGATATCGATTATGTGGTTCAAGAAGGGAAAGTCTTGATTGTTGACCAATTTACTGGTCGTATCATGGATGGTCGTCGTTATTCAGATGGTTTACACCAAGCGATTGAAGCTAAAGAAGGCGTAGAAATCGAAGATGAAACAAAAACAATGGCAACAATTACATTCCAAAACTATTTCCGTATGTACAAAAAATTAGCTGGGATGACGGGGACTGCTAAAACAGAAGAAGAAGAATTCCGTGAAATTTATAACATTCAGGTTTTCCAAATTCCAACAAACCGTCCAATCGTTCGTGATGACCGTGCGGATTTATTATACCCAACACTACAAAGTAAATTTAAAGCAGTAGTTCAAGACATCAAAGAACGTTACCATAATGGTCAACCCGTTTTAGTTGGTACTGTAGCTGTTGAAACGTCTGAATTATTATCAGAGTTATTAAATCAAGAAAAAGTGCCGCATGAAGTGTTAAATGCGAAAAATCACTTTAAAGAAGCTGAAATCATCATGAATGCTGGTCAAAAAGGAGCGGTAACGATTGCGACCAACATGGCTGGTCGTGGTACTGATATCAAGCTTGGTCTAGGCGTTATTGAACTCGGCGGTTTAGCTGTGATTGGTACAGAACGTCATGAATCACGCCGTATCGATAATCAATTGCGTGGGCGTGCAGGTCGTCAAGGGGATCCGGGGGTTTCTCAATTCTATCTATCACTTGAAGATGATTTGATGAAACGTTTTGGTTCAGAAAGAATCAAAGCATTCTTGGATCGTATGAATATTGAAGAATCAGATGCAGTGATCCAAAGTAGAATGTTAAGTAAACAAGTAGAGTCAGCCCAAAAACGTGTTGAAGGGAATAACTATGATACACGTAAGAATGTCTTGCAATATGATGATGTAATGCGTGAGCAACGTGAAGTGATTTATGCACAACGCCAAGAAGTTATCATGGAAGATAAAGAATTGACTGATACATTACTAAATATGGTGAAACGTACGATCACACGTGTGGTAGACAGCCATACACAATTAGAAAAAGAAAATTGGAATCTTGATGGAATTGTTGATTTTGCTTCTTCTACATTGGTTCATGAAGATTCTATTTCTAAAGCAGATTTAGAAGGGAAGTCACCAAAAGATATCAAAGATTACTTAGTGAAACGTGCTCAAGAAGTCTATGATGTCAAAGTAGAACAATTAAATGGGCCAGAACAAATTCTAGAATTCCAAAAAGTTGTCATATTACGTGTTGTAGATACAAAATGGACAGATCACATCGATGCGATGGATCAATTACGTCAGTCTGTGGGCTTACGTGCGTATGGACAAAATAATCCATTAGTTGAATATCAAACAGAAGGCTACAATATGTTTGAAGAAATGATTGGAGCCATTGAATACGAAGTAACGCGTCTATTTATGAAATCTGAAATCCGTCAAAATGTGCAACGTGAACAAGTTGCACAAGGTGAAGCTGTTCATCCAACAGAAGAAGATGAGCCTCAAAGTAACACAAGTGCTAAGAAGCAACCTATTCATGTTGACGAAAAAATAGGCCGTAACGATCCTTGCCCATGTGGGAGTGGCAAGAAATACAAAAATTGCCACGGCAAAGATCAATAACAAGCGATGAAGGTGAGGCGTTCGCCTCGCCTTCATTTATTTGTAAACTAGCGTATTGAAAGTGAAAGGAAGAAAATATCATGGAAAATGCTGAAATCCGAACTATTTTAGATGAAATGAATCAATCAATTACTAGCTTCAGGGGGTCTCTTTGACTTAGATCAGTTAGAAGAAGATATCGCAGAAGCCGAAAACAGAATGGCAGAACCTGGATTTTGGGACAATTCAGAAACCGCGCAACAGTTGATTAATGAAACCAATTCTTACAAAGAAAAATATCAACAATTTCATCAATTTGCAGATGAGCTGGAAGAATTAGAAATCATGAGTGAGATGCAGCAAGAAGAGTATGATGCTGATACGCAGGTGGAACTGGAAGAACGTTTATTGACACTAAAGGAAAAATTAAGCATTTATGAACTTTCTTTATTGTTAAACGAGCCATATGATAAAAATAATGTTATCATGGAACTTCACCCAGGAGCTGGAGGAACTGAATCACAAGATTGGGGTAGCATGTTACTTCGGATGTATACTCGTTGGGCTGAAAGCCATGGGTTTCAAGTTGAAACATTGGATTACCAATCTGGAGATGAAGCAGGTATTAAAAGTGTGACTCTTCTTATTAAAGGATATAATGCATATGGTTATCTGAAATCCGAAAAAGGTGTGCATCGTTTAGTCCGTATTTCTCCATTTGATTCGGCAAAACGTCGTCATACGTCTTTTTGTTCGGTAGACATTATGCCTGAATTGGATGAAAATGTTGAGATTGACATCAATACCGATGATTTAAAAGTCGATACGTATCGTGCGAGTGGAGCTGGTGGGCAGCATATCAATAAGACCGAATCAGCGGTACGAATTACGCATATTCCGACTGGAACCGTTGTTGCAAGCCAAGCTCAACGTTCTCAACTTAAAAACCGTGAGCAAGCAATGGGGATGCTTAAAGCAAAACTTTATCAACTAGAAATGGATAAAAAAGCCCAAGAAGCAGCATCATTACGCGGTGAACAATTGGAGATTGGATGGGGCTCGCAAATTCGTTCCTATGTTTTTCATCCTTATTCAATGGTCAAAGATCATCGTACCAATTATGAAACAGGAAATGTACAGGCAGTAATGGATGGAGACTTAGATGGATTCATTGATGCTTACTTGAAACAAAAATTAAATTGATCAATTTACAGAAATGAAATAAAATTGTAAACTGTTGAAAGAGCCTTGAAACAAAGTCATGTTATAATGGTTGATAGTCTAGAAAACAGAGATGGAGAGAATACGCCATGATTGAAATGAAAGATGTAATGAAGAAATACTCGAATGGTACAACTGCTATTCGAAATATTTCAGTAGAAATAAAACAAGGTGAATTCGTTTATGTTGTTGGCCCTTCTGGAGCCGGAAAATCAACGTTCATCAAATTAATGTACCGTGAAGAAAAAGCAACAAAAGGACGTTTGAAAGTTGCCAGTCATGATTTAATGAAAATAAAAAATTCAGAAGTTCCTTACCTTAGAAGAGAAATCGGGATTGTCTTTCAGGATTACAAATTATTGACAAAAAAAACAGTATATGAAAATGTTGCCTATGCAATGCAAGTTGTTGGGCGTAAACCAAGAGATATCAAGAAAAGAGTAATGGAAGTTCTTGATTTAGTTGGTTTAAAACATAAAGTTAGAGTATTCCCAAGTGAACTATCTGGTGGGGAACAACAACGTGTTTCTATTGCTCGAGCAATTGTAAATACACCAAAAGTGTTGATTGCCGATGAACCAACAGGAAACCTTGACCCGGAAAACTCATGGGAAATCATGAAATTGTTGGACCGGATCAATGCTCAAGGAACAACGGTTGTAATGGCAACACACAACAGCACGATTGTAAACACGATCCGTCATCGCGTAATCGCCATCGAAAATGGCCGAATTATTCGAGACCAAGCGGAAGGAGAATATGGCTACGATGATTAGAACGTTCTTTTCTCATGTCCTAGAAAGTATCAAAAGTTTAAAACGTAATGGGTGGATGACAATTGCTTCAGCCAGCGCCGTTACAATTACTTTAGTTCTTGTTGGGATTTTTATGGCAGTAATTTTTAATGCAACAAAATTAGCAAAAGACATTGAAGAAAACGTAACAGTTTCTGTTTTCGTTGACATCGGTACAACACCGGATGAAATGCAAAAACTAGAAAAAGATTTAAATAAAATCGACAATGTAGAAACAATCTCCTATTCAAATAAAGACAAACAATTAAAGAAAATCCAAAAACAAATGGGTGAAGCGTGGAACTTGTTTGAAGGTGACAGCAATCCATTGTACGATGTGTATTACGTAAGTGCGAAAGAACCATCAGATACGAAAGAAATCTCAGCAAAAGCAGCAAAACTACCGAATGTATTTAAAGCGGATTATGGTGGCGTTTCTTCCGATAAGATTTTTAGTATCGCAGGAAAAGTTAGAACATGGGGACTAGGTGCCGCAATATTACTATTGTTTGTTGCAGTATTCTTAATTTCTAATACGATTCGAATTACGATTATTTCGCGCCAAAGAGAAATCCAAATCATGCGTTTGGTTGGAGCAAAAAATGGTTATATTCGTTGGCCTTTCTTTATAGAAGGAGCTTGGATCGGTTTGATTGGTGCGATCATTCCAATTTTGGTACTAACGTTTGGCTATCAAAAATTTTATACATTGTTCAATCCACAATTGCTAAGTTCAAATTATTCATTATTAAAACCTGAATCATTTGTTTGGCAGATTGATGTATTGATGATCGTCATTGGTATGTCGATAGGATCACTTGGATCTATTATCTCAATGCGTCGCTTCTTAAAAATTTAGGGAACTTAAAGAAGTTGGGATAGAATATGATGTAATCGAAGAAAAGCATAATAGTTGCTTATGCTTCAACCGTTTATCCGGATTCCTTAGGGGGTGGGGTGTGACTCGTAGAGTCATGTCCCACCTCCTTTTTTTCTTTACTTATTTTCATAATTTCGTTATGCTTTATTGGGGATGTATGAGTGAAGTGATTGGGGTGCGTAGATGAAATTTTTATATGATAATTTATTTGTTATTATTTTTATTGCTAATATGCTTTTATCATTAATTATCGTTTTTCGAGAACGGAAACAAACAGCTCAGACATGGTCGTGGCTGTTGGTCTTGATGTTTATTCCCGTTTTAGGGTTCATTCTTTATATTTTCTTAGGTCGAGGTATTTCAAAAGATAAAATCTTTGATATGAAAATGCAGGCAAAAATCGGGATGAATGCCGAAATAGAAGCAGAGAAACAATCATTATTAAGAGGGTTATTTCCTCATCCTCCAACTGGGGAAGTAGATTCAAAGCAATTGATTTATATGTTGACTATTTTCGAAAGCTCTTTGTATACAACAAAAAATGAGGTTCTTTTATATACAGATGGTCGAGAGAAATTTGATAGCTTGATTGAAGATATCAGACAAGCTAGAGATCATGTTCATATGGAATACTACATTTATCGCGGTGATACTTTAGGAAAAGAAATTCGACAAGAACTCATCAATGCTGTGAAAAGAGGCGTAAAAGTTCGTTTGCTTTTAGATGCTTGGGGTTCGACACAAGTAAATATGAAATTTTTTGAAGAACTAAGAAAAATTGGTGGAGAAGTGGCTTTTTTCTTTCCGTTGTTTGTTCCCTATCTAAATCCAAGAATCAATTATCGCAATCATCGGAAAATTGTAGTGATCGATGGAAAAATTGGTTATACTGGTGGATTTAATGTTGGAAATGAGTACCTTGGTAAGGTTAAAAAATTTGGTTATTGGCGAGACAATCATCTTCGAATTTATGGTGAAGCTGTTTATAGTTTGCAAAATCGTTTTTTAATGGATTGGAATTCACAACATCGAAAAGAACTCAGCTATGATGCAGCATATTTTCCAACAATTCATTCTGATGGTAAAAAAGCTGTTCAAGTTGTTACTAGCGGTCCTGATTCAGAACTTGAGCAAATAAAAATGACGTATTTAAAAATGATTTCAATAGCAAAGAAAGAAATTTTGATCCAAACGCCATATTATATACCAGATGCCTCGATTCACGAAGCGCTAAAGTTAGCTTTGTTATCAGGTGTAAAAGTGCGTATGCAAATACCAAATAAGCCAGACCATATGCTAGTTTACTGGGCGACATACTCATTTTCAGCTGAACTGCTAGAATATGGTGCTATTATTGAAACCTATGAACAAGGATTTATTCATGCTAAAACGATGATTATTGATGGTGGAATCGTATCTGTAGGATCTGCAAATATTGATGTCCGTTCATTTCGACTTGATTTTGAAGTAAATACAGTTATTTATGATCAAACATTTTCTGAAAAAGTACGAAATGCATTCTATGAAGATTCTAAAGTATCAGAATTGTTAACAGAAGAAAAATACTGCAATCGCGGTGTACTCATCAAATTAAAAGAAGGTTTAGCTCGGCTAATTTCACCTTTATTATAAACTAGTGCAAAAAGTGCAATCTGGTAGTTCAGTTGTACTTTTTAATTTATTCTGTTTCTTAAACGCTATGTTTGTTATTTAATTCAAAAAAATGATGAACTGGAGCAACTTATAATTTTCAATGGAAAGAGTTAATGTTAAAATGAATTGATTGAATTGAGTTTGGAGGATTATCAGATAAATGAAAAAGAAAATGCTATTATTTTTTAGTTTAATTGGAGTACTAACTTTATCAGGTTGCGCTAAGTGGATTGATCGTGGTGAATCGATCACTGCCGTCGGATCTTCAGCATTACAGCCTTTGGTTGAAACTGCAGCGGAAGAATTTCAAAATCAACATCCAGGTCGCTTTGTTAATGTTCAAGGTGGCGGAAGTGGTACAGGATTAAGCCAAGTTCAGTCAGGTGCAGTGGATATTGGAAATTCAGATTTGTTTGCGGAAGAAAAAAAAGGAATTGACGCGTCTAAATTGACAGATCATAAAGTTGCCGTAGTAGGAATTACGCCAATCGTTAATAAAAAGGTTGGCGTATCAGATATTTCTTTAGAAAACCTAAGAAAAATTTTTTTAGGAGAGATAACTAATTGGAAAGAAATCGGTGGGAAAGATATTCCTATTGTTATGCTGAATCGTGCTGCAGGAAGTGGTACACGAGTGACGTTTGAACGTTGGGTATTAGATGGCAAAACAGCGATTCAAGCTCAAGAACAAGATTCAAGTGGAATGGTACGCTCTATTGTTGCTGATACACCAGGAGCAATTAGTTATACTGCTTTTTCTTACGTTAATGACGAAGTCAATACACTAAGTATTGATGGTGTAAAACCAACAGACGACAATGTTGTCACAAACAAATGGACTATTTGGTCTTATGAACATATGTATACATTAGGAAAGCCAAAACAATTGACAGACGAATTCTTGGACTTCATGTTGTCAGACGATGTACAGGAAAAAATCATTGCGCAATTAGGCTATATTCCTGTGTCTAAAATGGAAGTAGAACGTGATTGGCAAGGAAATCTTATTAAATAATCAACCTTTACACAAAATTTACAAACTTAACATAAGATTTACATGTTATTAAACGTAAATTTATGTTCAAAAGTTAGACTGTTTTTATCATGGAACGTGTTGAGCATATGGGGAATTGTTGGAAAAAATAAATTCCGATCGAGCTCGTTACGTTTTTACTTTGACACACAGTGAATGAAATGAACTGATGTTGGAAAGTGCAAGGTGAAGCAAAGCGGAACGTTGTTACCATATGATATCTAGCTTCACGAGCTAACTCTTCGGGAAAAAGATAAAAATAGAGTGTGGCAAAAAACGCCACATTCGATTTTTCCTATTTTCCAGTCAGAGTCAAACAAGCTCGTTACGCTTTTAATTTAAGGAGGAATTTTCTTGGAAGATGTGCAGAAGAAATTGTTAACAAAATCAAAGCGCGCCAGAATGGAACAACGAGGGAAATTTATTAGTTTTCTTTGTATCGCTTTGATTGTTTTGGTTGTTTTATCGATCTTTTATTTTGTGGCAAGTAAAGGTTTGGCGACTTTTTTTACAAATAAAATTAAAGTATCCGACTTTTTATTCGGTACAAACTGGAATCCAAGTGAAACGGGAACGGATGGCCAACCAATGGTAGGGGCTTTACCGATGATTGCGGGTTCTTTTATTGTAACATTTATGTCAGCAATTATTGCAACACCATTTGCGATTGGAGCAGCTGTATTTATGACAGAAATTTCACCAAAAAAAGGATCGAAAATTTTACAACCAGTTATTGAACTATTAGTTGGAATTCCTTCTGTGGTATATGGTTTTATCGGTTTATCTGTGATCGTCCCTTTTATTCGTTCAATTTTCGGTGGTACGGGTTTTGGGATCTTAGCGGGTACATTTGTACTATTCATTATGATTTTGCCAACAGTTACAACTATGACAGTTGATGCGTTAAAATCAGTTCCTCGTCACTATCGTGAAGCATCGCTAGCCTTGGGAGCGACCCGCTGGCAAACGATTTACAAAGTGGTTTTACGCGCTGCTGTGCCTGGCATTCTAACTGCTGTAGTTTTTGGGATGGCACGTGCCTTCGGTGAAGCATTGGCAATTCAAATGGTTATCGGAAATGCGGCTATCATGCCATCAAGTTTGACAACGCCTGCGTCTACTTTAACAAGTATTTTGACGATGGGGATTGGAAATACAATTATGGGAACTGTAGAAAACAATGTGCTTTGGTCACTTGCGCTGATCCTATTATTGATGTCATTATTCTTTAATATTATTATTCGGATCATTGGTAGGAAAGGGGCCTTGAAATAATGAATGCAAAAAAAGCAGATAAATTTGCAACAGGCGTCTTATATGCTATTTCAGGTGTGATTGTTTTGATTTTGGCAGCATTGCTGCTTTATATTTTAATTCGTGGGATCCCCCATATATCTTGGAACTTTTTGACAAAACCTTCTAAAGCGTATCAAGCTGGCGGCGGTATTGGGATTCAATTATTTAACTCGTTGTACTTATTATTGATTACGATGCTCATCAGTTTTCCTATCTCATTAGGTGCGGGTATTTATCTATCAGAGTATGCGAAGAAAAATTGGGTTACAGATGTGATTCGCACATCAATCGAAATTTTAAGCTCACTTCCTTCAGTTGTTGTTGGTTTGTTTGGTTTCTTGATTTTTGTGGTGCAACTTGGGTATGGTTTCTCAATTATTTCAGGAGCATTGGCCTTAACATTTTTCAACTTACCTTTATTGACAAGAAATGTGGAAGAATCATTAAAAGCAGTTCATTATACACAGCGAGAAGCTGGACTCTCTCTGGGATTATCCCGTTGGGAAACCGTGATGAAAGTAGTCGTTCCAGAAGCGTTACCAGGTATTTTAACTGGTGTAATTTTGAGTTCTGGAAGAATTTTTGGTGAGGCAGCAGCATTGATTTATACTGCAGGACAAAGTGCACCAGCATTAGATTTCAGCAATTGGAATCCGTTAAGTGTCTCAAGCCCAATCAGTATTTTCCGTCAGGCTGAAACGTTAGCAGTCCATATTTGGAAAATCAATACAGAAGGTACAATGCCAGATGGCGCAGCTGTTTCTGCTGGAGCCTCTGCTGTTCTGATTTTAGTCGTGTTACTCTTTAATTTCGGCGCACGTTTTATCGGAAACAGATTATATAAAAGAATGACATCAGCCTAATGTTAGGGGAATCAGAATGAAAGAATATAATTTAAATGACACCAATATTATTAAATTACCAGAACCAATCGCTTTACATACCGATGATCTACACGTTTGGTATGGTGAAAATGAAGCCATCAAAGGCGTTGACTTAGAGTTTGAAAAAAATAAAATCACTGCTTTGATTGGTCCTTCTGGTTGTGGTAAATCGACTTATTTACGCTCGTTGAATCGGATGAATGATGGTATCGCTAATACCAAGGTAACGGGAGATATCATGTATAAAGGGGTAAACGTCAATACCAAAGAAGTCGATGTCTATGAAATGCGTAAACGAATCGGCATGGTATTTCAACGTCCTAACCCATTTAGTAAATCTATTTATGAAAACATAACCTTTGCTTTAAAGCAACATGGTGAAAAAGATAAGAAAAAACTAGATGAAATTGTTGAAACTAGTTTAAAACAAGCTGCACTTTGGGAACAAGTCAAAGATAATCTAGATAAAAGTGCACTTGCTTTGTCTGGTGGGCAACAGCAACGTTTATGCATTGCTAGAGCCATTGCCATGAAACCGGATATTTTACTTTTAGATGAACCTGCCAGTGCACTAGATCCAATTTCAACCGGAAAAGTCGAAGAAACATTAGTCAATTTAAAAGATGATTATACGATTATTATCGTAACGCATAATATGCAACAAGCTGCTCGTATCAGTGATTACACGGCCTTTTTCTATCTAGGTAAAGTGATTGAATACGATGAAACAAGAAAAATCTTTACACGACCAAAAATTCAAGCGACAGAAGATTACGTTTCTGGACATTTTGGTTAGGAGGAGCAAGATGACAAAAGAGATTATTTCATCAAAAGATTTGCACTTATATTACGGTAAAAAGGAAGCTTTAAAAGGCATTGATTTGAGCATTAATCAAGGAGAAATCACTGCGATGATTGGTCCTTCTGGTTGCGGTAAATCGACCTACCTACGCTCGTTGAATCGGATGAACGATTTGATTCCAGGCGTAACGATTACTGGTAGTGTAGTGTATAAAGGCAAAGATATCTACGGTCCAAAAACAGATATTGTAGATTTACGCAAAGAAATCGGTATGGTCTTTCAACAACCTAATCCGTTTCCCTTTTCTATCTACGAAAATGTGATTTATGGTTTACGCTTAAAAGGTGAAAAGGATAAACAAGTTTTAGATGAAGCTGTTGAAAATAGCTTAAAAGCAGCCTCTGTGTGGGATGATGTAAAGGATAAACTACACAAAAGCGCCTTGTCTTTATCTGGTGGACAGCAACAACGTGTATGTATCGCTCGTGTTTTAGCGGTCGATCCTGAAATTATCTTATTAGATGAACCAACAAGTGCACTAGATCCTGTTTCCAGTGGTAAAATCGAAAATATGCTTTTAACGCTAAAAGAAAAATATACGATGATCATGGTAACACACAATATGTCTCAAGCATCTAGAATCTCCGATAAAACGGCTTTCTTTTTACAAGGAGAATTGATAGAATTCAACGATACAAAGAAAATATTCTTAAACCCTAAAGAAAAACAAACAGAAGATTATATTTCTGGAAAATTTGGTTAAAAAAAAGGAGGATAATACATGTTGCGTAGCCAATTTGAAGAAGAGTTATTAAATCTGCATAATCAATTTTATGAAATGGGCATGATGGTAAGTAATGTCGTACATAAATCTGTACGTGCTTATATTAATCATGATAAAAAGATTGCCAATGAAGTGATCGAATACGATGTACAAATCAATGATATGGAAGTAAAATTAGAAAAGAAAAGCTTTGAAATGATTGCTTTACAACAGCCAGTTACTACTGATTTAAGAATGATTATCACTGTGATGAAAGCCAGCTCTGACTTAGAAAGGATGGCAGATCATGCTGTATCGATCGCAAAATCTACGATTCGTTTAAAAGGCGAAACAAGAATTCCGGAAATCGAAAAAGAAATTTCAGATATGTCTGATTATGTGAAGAAGATGGTTGATAATGTCTTGATCGCTTATGTAAAAACAGATCAAAAAGATGCGCGTATGATTGCTAAGATGGATACTCGTGTGAATGAGTATTTTGATAGTATCTATAGTCATTCGATCAAAGCCATGCAAGCAAATCCAGAAACGGTTGTTAGTGGAACCGATTATCTGCATGTTGCGACATATTTAGAACGTATTGGAGACTATGTAACGAATATCTGTGAGTGGATTGTTTATCTAGCAACAGGAAAAATCACAGAATTGAATAGCAATCACGACGAATAAAAAGATAATTAAAAGACAAGAGGATGACTCAAAGAGTTGTACTCTTGTCTTTTTAGTTAATACAGTTTAGCAGTTAAAATGTAAAAAATAAATTTGAACATAATTTCAATATCGTGTTTACATTTGTTCTTACCTCGTGTATTATACAATTATATTGGAAAGCGCTAACCATTATAATTAAAATTTTGGGGTGAGTTAATTTGGAAGAAACGAATGCAGTTGTTGGTACAATCAGTCGACCAACGTTGGCTGAACAAAGAAAACAATGGTTCAAAGAATTTATGAAACCGTTTTTGGTCGTTGTGGTAATCTACATCACAATGTACATGATTCGTAATAACTTTAAAGCAGCACAACCATTACTGAAAAGCCAACTAGGCCTTACAACGACAGATCTTGGTTACATTGGTTTTGTCTTTTCGATTGTTTATGGATTCGGTAAATTTATTGTGGGTTATATTGTTGATGGGAAAAATACAAAGAAAATCCTATCTATCTTGTTATTATTATCTTCAATCACCGTTTTATGTATGGGAATACTGTTCACAATGAATAATGTCCCTATGGGCTGGATTGTTGTTTTATGGTCATTAAACGGCTTATTCCAATGTGTTGGAGGACCAAGTTGCGCTTCTGTCATCACGCAATGGACAACAAGAAGCAATCGTGGTAGATACATTGGATTATGGAATGCTTCTCACAATATTGGGGGCGGTTTCGCCGGGATTTTTGCGGTCTGGTGTGCTACTACTTTCTTTAAAGGTCAAGTTGCAGGAATGTTTATTATTCCAGCAATCGTAGCTGCTGTCGTTGCGATAGGAACTTTTTTTATTGGCAAAAATAGACCGGAAGATTTAGGGTGGAATTCTAGTGAAGAAATCTTTGGTGAGCCAGTTGAAGAGGCCAACGTCGATGCTGAAAACTTAACGAAATGGGAAATTTTTAAAAAATATCTATTAACCAATCCTTATATTTGGGTGTTGTGTGTTGCGAATGTTTTCGTTTATATTGTACGAATTGGGATCGATAACTGGGCACCACTATATGTTACTGAACATTTGAATTTTTCACAGGAAGCCGCCGCTCAAACCATTTTTTATTTTGAAATGGGTGCTTTAGTTGGGTGTTTAGCTTGGGGATATATTTCAGATTTACTAAAAGGGCGTCCAGCACTGGTTGCTACTGTAAGTACGATTTTACTCCCGATTGGTATTATCGGATATCAGCTTGGTACAACTGAATTTGTGATCAATGCTTCATTATTTATGTTAGGTATGATGGTTTTTGGACCACAATTATTGATCAATCTATCAATGCTGGGATTTGTTCCTAAAAAAGCAACAGTTGTTTCAGGTGGATTATTAGGAGCTTTTGCCTATCTGTTTGGAGATTCAATGGCAAAGATTCTCTTAGCTAAAATTTCCGATCCAGCAAAAGACGGAGTGAATTTTTTTGGTCATGTTTTGCATGGTTGGAATGATACATTTATTATCTTTTACATTTCAATCGTAATCATTGCTGTTCTTTTAGGAATCGTGGCATTTGCAGAAGAAAAAAGAAGAAAACAATTAAGTGCATAAAGGTGGAATAAACAAATGAACGTACAAATTACGAATTTTAGAGATTTAGGTGGTATTAAAAATAAAGAAGGGAAAACAATCAAGTCCAAAAAATTATTGCGCTCAGGTCATTTAGTGAACTTAGATGAAGAAACACAAAGGCTATTAGTAGAAGGGTTTAATCTGACTAGAATCATTGATTTTAGACGAGGTTTTGAAATTAGTGAATCTCCAGATACGCCGATTCAAGAAGTGGAGTATGTTAATTTAGATTTACTTGGAAAAATGAATGCTAAAAACTCTAGTTTGGCTGATTTTGCTAAGTTGAAATCAATTGAAGCTGTTGATAAACATATGTTAGGCGTATATGAAGACTTGATTTTAAATCCAGGAGCACAAGAAGGGTTTACAGAATTTATGGACTACATATTAGCCAATAAAGAGGGAGCAACGATTTTCCATTGTTTTGCTGGTAAAGACAGAACAGGTTATGCATCAGCATTATTGTTATTGTTGCTAGATGTGGAAAAGGAAGAAATTTACAAAGACTTTCTAATTACAAATACTGAAAGAAAACAAGCCAATGATGAACTCGTACAACACTTCAGAGAGCAAGGATTTAATGAAGAACAACTAGAGTCTTTAGCTACGGCTCTTTATGTAAAAGAAGAATACTTGGATCATACATTTAAATTGATTGAGAAACAGTTTGGGACAGCTGAAAACTATGCGGCTGAGTGTTTGAATTTCGATCAAGTAAAATTGGCTGAATTGAGAAACATCTATTTAACTGACTAAAAAACGCTATTTGTCTTCCTTGATTGTTCTTGCTATAATGGGCTTAAATAATAAGGAACGGACAATGAGCATGGATAAAGAAAAACAACAACTGAGTATCGAAGTTGCAAGACTGTACTATCAATCTTCGTTTAGTCAACAAGAAATCGCCGAAAAATTAAATGTGTCACGTCCAACGATTTCTCGTCTATTGCAATATGCAAAAGAAAAAGGCTATGTTCAAATCACGATTTTTGATCCTTTTTCTGATTTATTTGAAATCGAAAAAAAACTCAAAGAGAAATATGGACTAACGGAAGTACATGTCGCTTTTTCACCTGATCCAAACTACAATTCGATATCGGAGTATCTAACTTCATACGCAGCTGAGTATCTTGAAGAAACAATCAAAAACGGGGATATCGTCGGGGTGAGTTGGGGTACGACAATGCATAAGACGGTCTCTAAAATGAGTCGACTGGATGTAAAAGGTGTCGAAGTTGTTCAGTTAAAAGGTGGTATTGCGTATTTCGATGTTAATAACTATGCGTTTGAAACAATCACATTATTAGCTGAACAATTAAATACAAAAGCAAGAACCTTTCCTTTGCCAGTCATTTTAGATAGTAAGAAAGCCAAAGATTTGGTTGTAAAAGATCGTCATATCAGCAAGGTTATCGAATTAGGTAGGCAAGCCAATATCGCTGTCTTCACTGTAGGAACAGTCCAAAGTGAATCATTGCATTTCCGTTTGGGTTATTTTACGGAACAAGAAGAAACGTCACTTAAAGGGAATGCAGTAGGGGATATCTGTTCAAGATTTTTTGATAAAAATGGACAAATCAGCGACCAAGAAATCAATAGTCGGACGATCGGTATTGAACTTGATGAATTAAAGACAAAAGAAAAATCAATTTTAATTGCAGGCGGTGACCGAAAAATCAAGGCGATTCATGGCGCCTTAGTTGGTGGTTATGCTAACGTACTGTTGATTGATAAATTTACAGCAATGAAATTGTTACAGCACTAGTTATACTACTAAATCGGAGTAGAGGTTATTTCTACTCTTTTATAAAAATTTTATTTGAACGGAATTTCAATCGTTAAGAACGGATTTTCTGAAAGGGAGAGTACAATGAACGTAAACAAAATGATCGATCACACATTACTAAAACCAGAAGCAAATGAGGACGCTCTATTCGCCTTGATAGAAGAGGCTAAAAAATATGAATTCGCATCGGTATGTGTGAATCCTTACTGGGTTTCTTTAGCCAGTAAAGAATTAGCTGGGACTACTGTTGAGGTATGTACAGTTATTGGATTTCCTTTAGGTGCAAATACAACAGCTACAAAAGCATTTGAGACAGAAGATGCCATCAAAAATGGTGCAACAGAGGTTGATATGGTCATCAATGTTGGCGCGCTGAAATCAGGAAATGACGACATTGTTTTAAAAGATATTGAAGCCGTTGTGAAGGCTGCTCAAGGTAAAGCACTAATTAAAGTGATTCTAGAAACTTGTTTATTGACGGACAGAGAAATTGCGTTAGCATCAAAACTATCGGTTCAAGCAGGAGCTGATTTTGTAAAAACATCAACTGGTTTTTCAACTGGTGGTGCTACAATCAAGGATATTGCGTTGATGCGTAAAACCGTAGGGCCAGATATCGGAGTAAAAGCCTCTGGTGGTGTTCGGACGGCAGAAGATGCTAAAGCAATGATTCATGCAGGGGCTTCAAGATTAGGTGCAAGTTCAAGTGTGGCTATTGTGGATGAAACAAGCAAAAATACAACCGATGGCTATTAAAAAATATAAATAATTGGAGAACGCGAGGCCCAAACTATGAGAATGGTAGATATTATTGAAAAAAAAAGAAACGGTAAAGAATTAAGTAAAGACGAAATTGAATTCTTTATTAATGGTTTAACAAATGGTACGATTCCAGATTATCAGGCAAGTGCCTTTTTAATGGCTGTATATTTTCAAGATATGTCAGATGAAGAAAGAGCTAATTTAACATTGGCAATGGTTCATTCTGGTGATGTGATTGATTTATCGAATATCGAGGGAATTAAAGTGGATAAACATTCAACTGGTGGTGTTGGTGATACAACAACCTTAGTTTTAGCGCCTCTTGTGGCGGCTCTTGATATTCCATTTGCAAAAATGTCAGGACGCGGTTTAGGCCATACAGGTGGTACGATTGATAAGCTAGAAGCTTTTGCTGGTTTTCATGTGGAACTGACAGATGAAGAATTTACTGAGATGGTCAATCGAGACAAGATATCAGTAATCGGTCAATCTGGTAACTTAACGCCAGCTGATAAAAAGTTATATGCTTTAAGAGATGTAACTGCCACTGTTAGTTCAATTCCGTTGATTGCAAGCTCGATCATGAGTAAAAAAATTGCAGCCGGTGCTGATGCGATTGTTTTAGATGTAAAGACGGGGGCAGGAGCCTTTATGAAAACCGAGGAAGATGCGGCAGAACTCGCTTCAGCAATGGTGAGAATTGGCAATTTAGTAGGTAGAAATACAATGGCGATTATTTCCGATATGTCTCAACCTTTGGGAAATGCGATCGGGAATTCATTGGAAGTGCAAGAAGCGATTGACACTTTACAAGGCAATGGACCAGAAGATCTAACTGAGCTAGTCTTAACATTAGGAAGCCAAATGGTTGTCCTTGCTGGCAAGACTGATTCTTTAGTTAAAGCGAGAGAGCTCTTGCAAGGAGTTATCACAGACGGTTCAGCTCTGGTTAAATTTAAACAATTCATCAAAAATCAAGGTGGTAATCCTGCATGGGTAGATGACCCGAAGCTGTTGCCGCAAGCAAACTTCGAAATAGAAGTTATTTCTGATTCAGACGGTTTCGTTTCTGAGATAGTTGCTGATAATATTGGGGTAGCTGCGATGAAACTTGGTGCAGGTAGAGAAACAAAAGAAGATGACATCGACTTGGCGGTTGGTTTAGTCCTAAGAAAAAAAGTCGGCGATCAAGTGAAAAAAGGAGAAAGTTTAGTCACGATCTTTGCTAATCGAGAAGAGGTTGAGGATGTTGTAACGATGATCAAAGAGAACATTCGTCTCGGATCAGACGTTCCAGAAAGTAAGTTGATTTATCGTGAAATTCACAATTAGTCAAAATAAGTAAAAAGTGCGAGTTTCATGTTGAATATAAGAGGATGGGATGTGACTCGTAGAGTTTTATCCTATCTTTTTTTTGATATAATACGACTTTCTACCTATTATATGATTCGAAAATTAAAATAAATGACGAGTTACCCTTTAGGACTACCAAAAATTCATTCTTAAGTCCTATGACAAACAACTAAAAAGAAGGCATAATAGGTACATAAGGAAAACACCCTCGGGTGAAAAATTTGCTAAGGAGGCAATTTCCATGAAAGAAAGAGAAAGAGTATTAGACTTAGTTAAAAAAGGTATCCTATCTTCAGAGGAAGCTTTAGTCTTATTAGAAAATATGGCGACAGAAAAAGATGAAAAACAAATCAAAAAAGCTGCCGACCAAGTAAACGTAACAAATCCAATGGTTGATACAAAAGAAAATGACAAAGTCGTAGATTTATTAAATAAGTTAGAAAATCAAAAAGAAGATACAGTAGAATCAGAAGTTTCTGATGAAGATGTCAAAGCAAAAGAAGCGCAAGATCATGAACGTTTAGAAAAAATTCTAGATGATCTAGCGACAGAAGCAAATCGTGCTTCCGTTGAACTAGATGAAATCAATGCTGAAATTGCTGGCGTTAAAGAAGAAATCAAAGAAGCACAAGAAAAATTGATGGAATTAAACACTAAAGAAGAATTAAGCGAATTAACAAACGAAGATTTAGCGTTAAGAACATCACTTGAAACAGAAATTAAGTCATTAGAAGATTCTTTAGATGAACGCACGCAAGAAAAAATCGCGTTAGAAGCTGAATTGAAGAATATTCGCAAAGAACAATGGTCTGGTACAAAAGATCGAGTTGCATCAAAATTTGATATTCCAGATGATTGGAAAGATCAAGCCACAGACACAATCAATCAAGTCGGAGAAAAAATGAGTGAAGCAGGATCTCAATTAGGCTCATTCTTGAAGAAAACATTTAACTCATTCTCAGAAACAATGAATGATAACATGGAATGGAAAGATGTTAGTTTTAAAGTTCCTGGTGTTGCTACAACAAAATTTGAACATGAATTTAATTATCCCTCTCCTCTTGCGAGTTTGATTGATGTCAAAGTAGCAAACGGAAATATCGTATTTAAAACTTGGGATCAGCCAGATGTTAAAGTAGAAGGAAAAATCAAACTGTATGGTAAAATGGATGCTGAAACCCCACTTGAAGCTTTCTTAGAAAGAAGTCAAATCGATGTGGATGATGAAGTGATTTCCTTCCAAATTCCAAACAAACGTGTTCGGGCAGACCTGATTTTCTACTTACCAGAACGTACATTTGATCATGTATCCATTAAACTATTAAACGGAAACGTAACAATCGAATCATTAAAGGCAAAAGATGTTTATGCTAAATCAACAAATGGGTCAATCACATTTAATAAAATTGATGCAACAATGCTTGAAATTGAAGGTGTAAATGGCGATATCAAAGTCTTAGATGGAGAAATTTTAGATAATATCATTGAAACAGTCAATGGGACTGTAACAATCACTGCAACACCACAAACAATCGGAGTTTCATTAATCAATGGTGATGTTCGTATCACTGCCAAAGAAAATACACTACGTAAAGTAGAAGCAAGTTCTGTTAATGGCAATGTAAAGATTGCTTTACCAAATGAACTTGGTATCGAAGGGACAGTCAAAACAAGTTTAGGCAGCATCAATAGCCGATTAAGTGATTACGAAGTGATTCGTGAAAAGAAAGAAAGAACCAATCAATTATTACAATTTAGACGTTTAAATGATGATGATATGGCTCAAATCAATGCTTCTACAACAACAGGAAACATTTATTTAAAAGACACAGATAAATAAATGTGTAGAACAATGAATCGACAAAAAGTGTCCATTCTTCGAACAAAAGTTAAGAGAACAACTCTTAACTTTTGATCAAGGAAAACAAATAAAAGAATGGTAGAACAGGAAACAATCTAGTTTTTTCAGTTGAAAAAACTTTTGTCTCACTATCTATTCTAGTGTATAATTTTTAAGATGAGAGGTGAAAAGAGATGAAAAAACAATTGACAAAATCTCCTAATAATGTGGTATTAACAGGAAGTTTAGCAGGGATTGCTGAGTGGATCGGTGTTGATCCTACCATAGTACGTGTGATTTATGTTATTCTTGCAATTTTCTCTGCAGGATTTCCAGGATTCTTACTATACATTGCGTTAGCTGTATTGCTTCCTTCTGGAAGAAGTAGAAATTACGACAATTATGGAAATAAAAATCCGTATAATAGAAATACACGTAATCCAAATCCATATGCAAACTCACAAAAACAAAGAAAACAAGCTGAGAAAGTTGATGATGATGACTGGAGTGACTTCTAATGACCTATTTTCAACGTTTGATTGTTAATACGTTGACATTCGTTTCAGTCTCTGTGATTTTTCCAAATATGATTTTCGTAAGAAGTATTTGGATGGCGGTGATCGCAGCATTTGTGCTCTCCATATTGAATATGTTAGTAAAACCAGTGTTGACGATTTTATCCCTTCCATTTACTTTACTTACTTTTGGTTTGTTTAGCTTTATTGTGAATGCAGCCATATTGAAGATGACGTCTTCATTCGTTGGAGAAATGAACTTTGGTTTTTCAAGCTTTGGAGCAGCGATTCTAATGGCAGTGATTATGTCTTTAGTCAATATGATCGTTAGTGAACGTAATTTAGATAAATATAGTGAATAAGGATAAAACCCAACTTAACGTTCTGGGTTTTATCCTTATTTTTATACAAATGGATCAGTAAGTTCCACTAGTTGACATTCTTTATGATAATGAATATAGCTATATAAAATAGTGATAAAATCGACTTGTTGTTTGGAAAATGGGTAAATAGTATCAGGCTTATTTTTAGGAAGAATTTTTTTGGCAAGTTCATTCGGTGTATATTTAGTGGCAGTTCGTTTGGTCAGTGTTCGACTACTTACAACAAGTCCTTGATAGATCAAATAATATTTTATTTTCGATTGAATTGGAATAATTAAAAGTTGCCAATTCGTTTGAGAGGCTAAAATCAATTTTTTATTTTGATTGAAAAAACGTGTAATAAATTGCCAATCTTCTCGTAACTTTAACGCTTTTTCAAATGACTGGTTTTCAGACGCTAAAATCATTTTTGTTTCTAAACGATTTTGGGGCATCTGATTATTTAGCGTAAATGCCTCAAGTAATTCTGTAGAAATTGTTTTTGAGTCAAGTAGAGATGTGGAACTCTCAGAGAATGAGTGTTGCCAATCATTCGTTTGGTTTAATCCGTATAGGTTTTCTAATATTTGTTTTAGTTCTGACAATTTTCTGTTTGTTGAAAAAGGCCCGAAGCAATTTTTTTTCGTGGGAACAGTACGTATATTGATTGAAATTTCTGGTTGTTCAGTATTGATCTCAATGTATTTATATTGTTCAAAAGAATTCATTTGCCGATTATAGATTGGGCGGTATTTTTGAATTAAATGACATTCTAATAATAGTGCATCAAGTTCAGTATCTACTTCAAGAACCTCAAAATCAGATAGTTGTCGAATCATTCGGATTGTTTTACTTGAATGTTGGTTGTTCTTCCTAAAATAGCTACTAACGCGTTCTCGTAATTTTTTTGCTTTGCCTACATATATAACTGTTCCGTGTTTATCTTTCATCAAATAAACACCTGGGGTTAAAGGGAGATGTCTTACTTGCTCTTTTAAATTATCGTTCATAAGAAACACATCCAATTGATTGTTTTTGGCTGGATACGGTAATACAAATTAAGTATACAAATTAATTGGGGATAGTCAATCGTTAACTAGGAATAAATAGGCAGCACAATTTTTGAATAAAAATAAGACCCAGAAAAAATTTATCAGTGAGAACACAAACAAAACAAAGACAATATTCCTAATAGCTAGAAACTTCCCACATGAAATGATAAAATGGAACGAGTAGGAAACTGGAAAGGAATGAATGATAAAGATGGAAGAAGTTGTAAAAATTCATCAACTGGTAGAAAAGCTTTCTTTAGAAGTCGTTTATGGCGATGAAGAAAGTTTAAATAGAGAAATCACAACAGGAGATATTTCCCGTCCGGGATTGGAATTGACTGGATATTTTAATTATTATCCTCATAATCGTTTACAGCTATTTGGTAGCAAGGAGATTACATTTTCTGAACGTATGATACCAGAAGAACGATTGATGGTGATGCGTCGGTTGTGTGAGAAGGACACGCCTGCTTTTATTATTTCTAGAGGTCTGGAAGCACCTGATGAAATGGTGCAAGCAGCAAAAGAAAAAGGCTTGGCTGTTTTACGTTCGCCAATCTCTACATCGCGTTTGTTAGGAGAATTATCAAGTTATCTCGATAGTCGATTAGCAGCAAGAACTAGCGTACATGGTGTTTTGGTTGATGTTTATGGACTTGGTGTCTTGATTCAAGGTGATAGCGGTATTGGTAAAAGTGAGACAGCATTAGAGTTGATCAAGCGTGGACACCGTTTGATTGCAGATGACCGAGTAGATGTTTATCAGCAAGATGAATTAACCGTTGTGGGTGAACCACCTAAAATTTTACAGCATTTGATTGAGATTCGAGGCATTGGAATCATTGATGTGATGAATTTATTTGGCGCGAGTGCTGTCCGCGGCTTTATGCAGGTTCAACTAGTTGTTTATTTAGAAGCATGGGAAAAAGACAAGAAATATGACCGTTTAGGGTCAGATGATGCGATGGTCGAAATTGCTAACGTGGATGTTCCTCAAATTCGTATTCCTGTTAAAACAGGGCGGAACGTGGCAATTATTATTGAAGTGGCTGCAATGAATTTCCGTGCGAAAACGATGGGATATGATGCAACTAAGTCATTTGAAGAACGGTTGACACGATTGATAGAGGAAAATTCAGGGGTTATCTAGCTATGCGGGCTAGTTCTTCGGAAAAAGACAAAATCTGATTGTGGTAAAGAACACCACGCTCATATTTTTCTATTTTTCATTCAGAGCTAAACGAGCCCGCTTCGCTTTTAATGTTATCTAGCTATGCGGGTTAGCTTTTTGGAAAAAAGATAAAATCTGATTGTGGTAAAGAACATCACGCTCATATTTTTCTATTTTTCATTCAGAGCTAAACGAGCCCTTTTCACTTTTAAATTAGGAGGAAGCCAAATGTTAGGACAAGTAAATCCAGTGGCGTTTAATTTTTTTGGAATATCCGTATACTGGTATGCAGTTATTATTGTTTCAGGAATCGTGCTAGCTGTTTGGCTAAGTAGTAGAGAAGCCGTTCGAGTTGGCTTGAAAGAAGATGATGTGATCGACTTTATGTTGTGGGGCTTACCAAGTGCAATTATTGGTGCTCGTTTGTATTATGTGATTTTTCAATGGCAAGATTATGTTGATAACCCAATTGAAATTATTTTGACCAGAAATGGTGGACTAGCAATATATGGTGGGCTGATTGGTGGAGGAATCGCATTGTTTTTCTTTACAAGACATCGATTTATTTCCACTTGGACATTTTTGGATATTGCAGCACCAAGTGTTATTTTAGCGCAAGCAATCGGGCGCTGGGGTAATTTTATGAATCATGAAGCATATGGGCCAGCTACTACACGGACATTTTTAGAAGGATTGCATTTACCGAAGTTTATTATCGACAATATGAATATCGACGGAACATATCACCAACCAACTTTTTTATATGAATCTATCTGGAATGTTTTAGGGTTTATTGTGTTGATTGTTTTAAGGAAAAAGAAAAATTTCTTAAAAGAAGGCGAAGTATTCTTCGGCTATATTATCTGGTACGCTTTCGGCCGTTTCTTTATTGAAGGGATGCGGACAGATAGTTTATATGCCTTCGGAAGTATTCGAGTGTCACAAGTAGTTTCCCTGGTGTTATTTTTCGGTGCAATTTTACTTGTGATCATTCGTCGTAAAACAGGAACTATAAAATTTTACGATCGTGATAAAGGAACGTCAAAAAAGGCAGTTTAGAACTGCCTTTTTCAACATAGCTATGGTAAAATGGTAAGTGAGTATGAAAGTTAAAAAGCTAGTTATTTAAAGAAATCGTAAGTGGAGTATTTGAAAGGTTTATGGAGATGTTATGATCTAGCGTCATCAACTAGCTCTTCGGAAAGAAGATAAGAATTAAAGGAGTCAAAGAACGACTCAATTAATTTTTCCTATCTTTCAGTCACAGCTGACAAGTTTATTCAGCTTTTCTTATTTTGAAAGGAGATTTTCACCAATGAAACAAAAAGTTGCTGTTTTAGGTCCCGGATCATGGGGAACTGCATTGGCACAGGTTTTAGCAGAAAATGGTCATGAAGTTCGTATCTGGGGACATAATGAAGCACAAATTGATGAAATCAACAAGCACCATACCAATCATCATTATCTGCCTGATTTGGTTATCCCAGAATCGATTAAAGGGAAATTGTCATTAGAGGAATGTATTCAAGATGCAGATGCAGTCTTGTTTGTTGTTCCAACGAAAGCGATTCGAACGGTTGCACAAGAGTTTACGGAGAAATGTAAGAATCAACCGTTAATTATACATGCTAGTAAAGGATTGGAGCAAGGGAGTCATAAACGAATATCTGAAGTTTTAATGGAAGAAATTCCAACGAATAAAAGAAGTGGTGTGGTTGTGTTATCAGGCCCAAGCCATGCAGAAGAAGTTGCTGTTCATGACATTACAACAATAACTGCTGCAAGCGAGACGATCGCTGAGGCAACTTATGTTCAGTCTTTATTTATGAATGATTATTTTAGAATCTATACAAATGACGATGTAATTGGTGTCGAAACAGGCGCTGCACTGAAAAATATTATTGCTTTAGGTGCAGGTGCAATTCGTGGCTTAGGATTTGGAGATGATGCGAAAGCTGCAATTATGACACGTGGGTTAGCTGAAATCAGTCGTTTAGGTGTAGCGATGGGAGCAAATCCTTTAACTTTTATTGGGTTAAGTGGAGTAGGAGACTTGATTGTTACTTGTACAAGTGTTCACTCTCGTAACTGGCGAGCTGGAAATCTCTTAGGAAAAGGACACAGTCTAGATGAAGTTCTTGAAAACATGGGAATGATCGTCGAAGGCGTCTCAACAACTAAGGCGGCCTATGAGCTGTCGCAACAGTTAGATGTCGATATGCCAATCACAGAAGCGATATATAACGTCCTGTATGAAGGTCAAGATGTAAAACAAGCGGCAAAAGAGATTATGCTACGTGACGGTAAGACAGAAAACGAATTTTCTATATAATTTTAGGAGGCCAATTGGCATGAAAGTAAAAAAAGCAGTTATTCCAGCAGCTGGGCTGGGAACAAGATTTTTACCAGCAACTAAAGCGATGGCAAAAGAAATGCTTCCAATCGTAGATAAACCAACGATACAATTTATTGTTGAAGAAGCATTGGCAGCAGGAATCGAAGATATTTTGATTGTTACTGGCAAAGCAAAGCGTCCAATTGAAGATCATTTTGATGCAAACTTCGAATTAGAGAGCAATCTTCGTGAAAAAAATAAAACAGATCTATTAAAATTAGTGGAAGAAACAACTGATGTTAATCTTCATTTTATTCGTCAATCTCATCCAAAGGGATTAGGACATGCTGTATTACAAGCAAAAGCATTTGTTGGAAATGAACCATTTGTTGTTATGCTGGGTGATGATATCATGGAAGATAAAATCCCATTATCTAAACAATTGATGAACGATTATGATGAGACACATGCGTCAACGATTGCTGTAATGAAGGTTCCTCATGAAGAAACATCGAAATATGGTATTATTAATCCAGAGGCAGAAGTGTCAAAAGGCTTGTATAATGTAAATAATTTTGTTGAGAAACCAACACCAGAAGAAGCGCCTAGTGATCTAGCGATTATCGGTCGTTACTTGTTAACACCTGAAATTTTCCACGTGTTGGAATCACAAGAACCAGGAGCTGGTGGTGAAATTCAATTAACAGATGCTATTGACACTTTGAACAAGACTCAACGTGTATTTGCTAGAGAATTTACGGGCAAACGTTATGATGTAGGAGACAAGTTTGGTTTTATGAAAACAAGTATTGAATATGGATTGGTTCACCCTGAAGTGAAGGACAACTTACGTGAGTATATTATTGAGTTGGGTGCTGAACTTGCTAAAGAAGATACTCAAAAAAAGAACTAAGCTAAAGTTTTTTAGGATTTTTTCATTTGAAGGATGCTGGGACAGAAGCGTTTAATCCCGAGAACCACGTAGGTACTGTGCAACATCAACTCATACTTCGTTGTGTTTTACAGCAATAAGAAGGAATTCACGAAAATTGTTTCTCAAATTTTTGTGAATTTCAGCTTATTTCCGAAGCCTTCAAATCTTAGTGCTTTAGCACTTAGAATTTGATGTGATCGAAGCGTAGTGTAGTGATTGCTTTTGCTTCCACCGTTTATTCGTATCTAGGGTGTGAAACAAAAGTGATTTTACTTTTGTCCCACGTCCCCTTTTTTATAAAATTTAGCGCTGTAAATTATACTTAAGATAACAAGGTTAACTGAATAATTTGTGAAAAAGATCAGTTGGTGTTATTCTAAGAATATGGAATAACTGATGGAAGGAGCAAAAAGATGACAGGTGGAGAGGTTGCAGCGATTATCGCTGCAGTAGCGTTTGCTGTATTAGTGGTATTTATTGTTTTAGTATTGATGAAAATTAGTAAGACTGTAGAGAAAGTTACTACTACGGTTGATGAAGCAAATAAAACGATTGAGGTTGTAACGAAAGATGTTGATATTTTATCTAGGCAAGTCGAGGGACTTTTAGTGAAAAGTAATGAGTTGCTAGATGATGTTAATAAAAAAGTTGCGACGATTGACCCATTGTTCGAAGCAGTGGCAGAGTTAAGTGAAAGTGTTTCCGAATTAAACTTTTCTAGCAGAAATTTACTTGGAAAAGTAGGGGCAGTCGGAAAGACGACAGCTAAAGCTGGTGTCGTCAGTAAAGTAGGCGGAGCGGCATTTAGAGCATTCCGTCCAAAAAATCACCCAAAACAAGTGAAACAATAAAATAATAAAAGATAATGGAGGAATAAACATGGCGAAAAAAGGCGGATTTTTTATAGGAGCAATTATTGGTGGAACAGCAGCGGCAGTAGCAGCACTTTTGTTGGCACCAAAATCAGGTAAAGAGTTACGTGAAGATCTAGCAAATCAAGCAGATGATTTTAAAGAAAAAGCAACGGATTATACAGATTACGCTGTGCAAAAAGGTTCTGAGTTATCATCGATTGCTAAAGAAAAAGCTAGCGTGCTAGGTGAACAAGCAGGTGATTTAGCTGGAAATGTTAAAGATAAGACAAAAGATTCATTAGACAAGGCGCAAGGCGTTTCAGATACAGTTTTAGAATCGTTCAAAAAACAAACAGATGATTTGTCTGATCGTTTTAAAAAGACAGCGCAAGATGTAAACGATCAAGTCGATGAATTAGGTGACATCGCAGAAGACGCTTCTGACGATATCTTTATTGATGTTAAAGAATCAGCGCAAAAAGCTAAAGAGACTGTTTCAGAAGGTGTTGCTGAAGCAAAAGAAGCAACAAAAGATGTTCCAGAAAAAGCAGAAGAAGCAAAAAAAGAGACAAAGAAGGCTGTTAAAGAAACAGTTGAAGATGTTAAAGGTAAATAACAGTAAAAAGCAAAGCCCGCATTCGCACAAGGATGTGGGCTTTGCTTTTTGTTATTCGATGATTATTAATTCTTTTGATGTTTTTGTAAATGCTTCACAGCCATTTTTAGTCACATGTAAACAGTCTTCAATACGTACACCGACTTTTCCAGGTATATAAATCCCTGGTTCAATTGAGAAGCACATCCCTTCTTCAATCACCAAATCATTTCCAGTTACTAAAGAAGGGTATTCATGAACAGTAGTACCAATACCATGACCCAAACGATGATTGAAATAGTCGCCATAGCCATAACCACTGATCACGCCACGAGCAACATCGTCTAATTCACCAGCAGTAACGCCAGGTTTAACCGCATCCATAGCCTTTAATTGTGCTTCCAATACGATTGAATAGATTTCTTTTTGGAAATCAGTTGGTTCTTTGTATGCAACTGTTCGAGTAACGTCACTGCAATAGCCATTATAAACAACACCTAAATCAAATAAAACCAAGTCTTGCTTCGCAACAGCCGTATTTCCAGGATTACCGTGAGGACTTGCTGCGTTTTTTCCAGTTAGAACTAAAGTATCAAAGCTCATTGAACGAATACCTTGACGTTTCAGCTGATATTCGATTTCAGCGAGAATTTCTTGTTCTTTAGCCCCTTCCTTAATGGCTTTGAAGCCAATCTCTAAAGCGACATCTGCCCAATCCCCAGCTTCCATTAGTTTCGTTACTTCAGATGGTGTTTTAAGTAATTGTAATTTTTCAATAATTGGAGTGACACTAGCTGAAAAATCGCTATTTGAAAAATAATTAGTTAAAATATCAAAACGGCTGACCGTTAAAGAGTCTTTTTCAGTTGCAATTTTACTTGGATTTCCATTCTTTTTGATCAATTGAGCAATTTTTTCCCAAGGGTTTTCACTATCAAGATATCCATAGACAGGATAAGACCATGAGCTTTTTTCAGCATCTTCAACTTCTAAAGCTGGGGTAAATAGAAAAGGATCATGGTTTAATGAGATAAATAAAGCTAACACTCGTTCATGAGGATCACTTTTGTAGCCAGAAAAATAGGCAATATGTCCAGGATCACTAATATAAGTGAGGTCAATATTCTCGTTGGCCATCCATTTTTTTAATTCATTCATTTTTTCTTGATTCATAAATATCCTTCTTTCTGTTAAGGCTGATTACTGTAAAACTTATCTTTATCATACCACGAAATTGTGTAAAGCGCTTTTTGAAATGTAGAGTAAATTTTCATGAAAATAGGATAAAACGGTTGCAATAATAAAAAAACTCTGCTATTCTTAGTGAGAAATGTAAACAGCGTTTTCAGAAAATGAAAACAACTATAAATATTTAGGAGAATTAACATGGAAAAACAAACAATTACTATTTATGATGTTGCTCGTGAAGCAAATGTATCCATGGCGACTGTATCTCGTGTAGTTAACGGCAATCCCAATGTGAAGCCAGCTACACGCAAAAAAGTGTTAGAAGTAATTGATCGCTTAGACTATCGTCCCAATGCTGTAGCTCGTGGTTTAGCTAGTAAGAAGACAACGACTGTAGGAGTTATTATACCTGACGTGAGTAATGTCTTTTTTGCTTCATTAGCTCGAGGAATCGATGACGTTGCTACAATGTACAAATATAATATTATTTTGGCAAACTCTGACAGTAATGATCAAAAAGAAGTTAATGTATTGAATAATCTGTTGGCAAAACAAGTGGATGGAATCATCTTTATGGGACACCATATTACAGATGAAATTCGTGGCGAGTTTTCACGTTCTAAAACACCTGTTGTTTTAGCTGGTTCAATCGATCCAGATGAACAGGTTGGTAGCGTAAATATTGATTATACAGAAGCAACAAAAGATGCTACAAATCTATTAGCTAAAAACGGCAATAAAAAAATTGCTTTTGTTAGTGGCGCATTGATTGATCCTATCAATGGTCAAAATCGCATCAAAGGCTATAAAGATGCATTAGCTGACAATGGCTTATCTTATAATGAAGGCTTGATTTTTGAAGCTGAATATAAGTTTAAAGCAGGTATCTCTTTAGCTGAACGTATCCGCAATAGTGGCGCGACAGCAGCTTATGTGACAGATGATGAATTAGCAATTGGTTTATTGGACGGAATGATTGATGCTGGTGTGAAAGTACCAGAAGAATTCGAAATCATCACAAGCAATAACTCACTGCTTACGGAAGTTTCTCGTCCGCGTCTTTCAAGTGTGACACAACCTTTATATGATATCGGTGCTGTAGCAATGCGTTTGTTAACGAAATTAATGAACAAAGAAGAGATCGAAGATAAAACAGTTACCTTACCTTATGGAATGGATCAAAAAGGTTCAACTAAATAAAAATTTTAAACACCTAGTTAAAGGATTCTTTTTGGCTAGGTGTTTATTTATTATTTTAGAAAGTGAAGACGCAAAAATAAGTCAGCTATTTTTTTAGCTGACTTATTTTTATTAGTTACTATTACCGCTTGAAGTTGGCGTAGAATTTTCTTTCTTATCATCCTCTTTCTTCTTTTCTTCTTTTTTCTCAGAAGAAGAAGGTGGTGTTGAAGAGGAAGGCGTTTTTGGTGTTGCATAGCGGCCCCAATAGGCGCTATAGTTAGCATCTGATCCACCATAGCCAAATTTATATTGACTCTTCGGAGCACCATCTTTCGCATAGAAGGATTCGACATTTGGCCCAGGCGCAGTATAGGTTCCGCCATTATAGGTGAAAGTACCTGGTTTTTCTCCTGTGAAGCTTGAGACAGTTGATTTAATCACGTCTTTTGAAAGCGTGAATTTTTCACCAGCGCCGAATAAATCAGGTCTGACTGAATAGATTGCATTTGCCAAATTTGCTAAGTAGGCACTATTTTGATCACCACTATTTGGGCTCATTGCTGTTGGGTTATCATAACCTGTCCAAGAACCTAAGGTAATAGTCGGTGTTGAAACAACTAACCAAGCATCTTTATAGGCATCGGTTGTTCCTGTTTTACCGACCCAATCCACATTGCCAAAAGCAGGATTAAGACCATTGATCATATTTTTGAAGGGAGTAGTTATCTTTGAATCTAAGACTGAACGCATCATATCATTCATAATAGATGCCGTCGCTTCTGAATAGACTTGAACAGGTGCATCTTTATGTTCATAAATAACTTTTCCGCTATTATCAGTAATCTTATCGATCATATAGCCTTTTTGATATTGCCCTTTATTAGCGAGTGTTTGAAATCCATTTGTTTGAGTTAAAACAGTTGCTTCTATAGAACCTAAAGGCGCTGATTCGTAAGCCCATCCATCGTTAGCAGGGTAATTCATTTTGCTTAGATAGTTATTGTAAGCAAAATTATCATCGCCCATCTGTGCTTTCATCGCTTCATTTAGATGATAGACAGGAATATTATACGACCACTCTAATGAATGGCGAACAGTATCGAATGTGTTTGTTCCAGAATTTGTTGCATTTGTTAGCTCATCACCACTTCTGTATGACGTAGGATAATTGGCTAAGCGACTCTCTGAACCAACCATTCCCTGATCGATAGCAGGGCCATAAACTGAAATTGGTTTAATCGTAGAACCAACTTGTCTGAGGGTGTCTAATGCATGGTTGCTTTGGCTGACATTGAAGTCACGACCCGCTACAAATCCAATAATTCTACCTGTTTTATTGTCCATCAAAACATTCCCAGTCTCGACAAGTCCAGCACCATACCCATCATCTAACATATAACCATAGGTTGCAACAGCATTTTGCATGGTATCGTAAACGGTTTGATCGATTGTTGATTGAATCGTATAGCCTCTATTTTGAATTTCCTTTCGAGCTTGATCCTTGTATTGAGAAAGTCCTAGGTCATCTAATGTTTCTTTTTTTACCCCAGCTTTTTCTATATTGATATCCATTACGACATTCGTTGCTTGTTCCAATACGGCATTATATAAGTAGCCTTGAGTATTTTGATTAGATTCTTGTTGTGGTTGGAAATCTTGCTTTAAGTCATAGTTTTTCGCCGCTTCATATTCTTCTTTAGTAATGGCTTTTTCACGATACATACTGAATAAAACAAAATCTTTTCGTTTCATGCCATAGGCCATATTCTCGTCATCTTTTAAAGCGCCTGTATTGCTATATGGCGTATAGATGATCGGACTTTGTGGTAAACCTGCAATAAATGCGGCTTGAGGAAGTGTTAGATCATTGGCATTTTTACCAAATAAACCTTTCGCCGCTTCTTCAACACCTGCAATATTTTCCCCTTTGTTATTACGACCAAAAGGAGAAACATTTAGATATGTTGTCACGATTTCATCTTTTGAAAAATACTTTTCAATACGGTAGGCAAGTAGAATCTCATTTGCTTTTCGCTTGAATGTTGTTTCATCTGTCAAGATTTGTTGTTTGACTAACTGTTGTGTTAACGTCGATCCTCCAGATGAACCGCCTATACCTGTCGCGTCAGAAACGAGCGCTCGGATGACCGCTTTTGGAACGACTCCTTTATGTTCTTCAAAGTATTCATCCTCGGTAGAAATAATCGCCTTTTTCAAGAGTGGTGAGATGTGTTCTGAGTCAACTCTTGTTCTGACTAAATCGGATTTGATCATCGCAATATTTGTACCGTCAGCATAAGTCATTCGGGATACTTCGGAGATGTCACTAATTTCCGTTTGGAGTTCTTCTTTTGTTGGTGGTTGTGTATCTTCAACCAGAAAAGCAAAATACCCCATACCGATCCCAAGGCCTAAAGCGCCTCCTAATAATAGAACAACAACTGCAAAGACAAATAATGATTGCAGTACACGAATCACGACATTTATAGTTAAAAAAATTTTTTTCTTTTCTGGTCCTTTAGTAGAATGTTGTTCCGTTTTACGGGAATTATTCTGATTGTCCAAAAGCTTCACCTCAATATAATGATACATTCCGTGATATTATAGCAAAAAAAATCTATAATGAACAGTTGTTCAGTTATTTCTGGGTACTTAATCAAAAAAACTTACTATAAATGACTGAATAACCTTAGTTTTATTTTTTTAATCTATAAGAAAGTTTTACTTGTTTTTATAACTATTTTTACTTTTTAGTATTTTCTTTTAATCTAAAGAACACGATTTTTTCAATCAATTCTATTGGTAACTCCTGATCAAGAAAAAATCGAATGGCACCTTTACTTGTGGTGAATTTTGTTACTTCATTTTTGAATGCTTTGATTGCAGTTGGTGCTGGATAAAACCTAACATTAGCAAAGTGAACTAAATTCCCGTTTAAATAGAAGGTGGGCATGCCATAAGACATTTTTTCAGTTGCTTCTGGGATAAGTTGCTTGATAGTCGAATAGAGTAATTTTAGTTTAGCTTGGCGATTTTCTAGTGCGTTTGAGATATAGTCTTCAATAATGGGCATGGTATTTACCTACTTTTTTCATGGTTGATGTATTTAGTATACCATGGTGTCAGGAGTGGTGTATTCATTTTCATTCATAAAAATCAAGAAGGAAATAATGGTCTATCGCGACGAAATTTTTCCAGCTCTTAATGTAGATAAAAAGGATAGCTATATCGCAGATAGTACGTTAAAATTTAATCGAATGGTTCTTTTTTATCAACCATAGAATCATTTATTGAAAATCACAAAGAAGCAAAAATCGTCTTCAATCAACTAACATTAGGATAAAAAAAAGTTAGGCGAGGTATATCTATAGTGCTAGGAAATTAAAGAACGCAAAGGAAAAAAATGAAATGATTGAGTTTTTGGGAAATGGAGTTAAATCTAAAGAATTATACAGAGCAGATAGCTCTGGTAAATAAGCGTTTAAACTAAAGGGGGGCTGAAGATGGATCAAGTGCAAAATTATATAGAGAACATTGAGGTAAAATGGCAAGATGCATATTTAAGATTAGCGAATGTTATTACGGAAAATATACCTGAAGGATTTGTCTTACGTTTACAATATGGGATGCCAACTTATGTTGTTCCACTAAGTGTTTTTTCAGAAGGATATTTAGGCAGATCGGACGAACCATTACCGTTTATTAGTTTAGCTGCTCAGAAAAAGCATCTATCTTTGTATCATATGGGAATCATGGGAAATAAAGAATTGTTGGCATGGTTTCAAGAAGAATATCAAAAGGTAGTTCCAACAAAACTAAATATGGGAAAGAGTTGTATCCGATTTACTAATCCAAACACAATTCCATATGAACTGATTGGGGAATTGATCGGAAAAATTTCAATGGAAGAATGGATTGCGAGTTATATTCATTTTACAGAAAAAAATAAGAAGTAGTTGTGCTTATTATAAGAGGCAAAAAGATTGTTTTTTCTGTTCGTTTCACGTACTCTTTTAAAGAATGGAAAATTTAGGAGGATCATTATGTTATTAGGTTCACATGTTAGCATGAGTGGGAAAAAAATGTTATTAGGTTCGGCAGAAGAAGCCGCAAGTTATAATGCAACAACATTTATGATTTATACGGGGGCACCGCAAAATACACGCCGTAAACCAATCGAAGAAATGAACATCGAAGCAGGTCAAACATACATGGCTGAGCACAATCTGAGCAATATTGTGGTTCATGCTCCTTATATTATTAATCTAGGAAATACAATTAAAGTAGAGAATTTTGGATTTGCGACTTCATTTTTACGTCAAGAAATTGAACGTGCGCATGCATTAGGAGCGACGCAAATCACACTTCATCCAGGTGCTCACGTTGGAGCCGGCGTAGACGCTGGTCTGAAGCAGATTATCAAGGGACTTGATGAAGTATTATGGAAAGAGCAAATTCCGCAAATAGCACTTGAAACAATGGCAGGCAAAGGCACTGAATTGGGTCGTACCTTTGAAGAGTTGGCAACAATCATTGAAGGTGTTAAGTTAAATGAAAAGTTGTCTGTCACAATGGACACCTGTCATATCAATGATGCAGGTTACAACGTAAAAGATGATTTTGACGGAGTTTTGGAAGAATTTGATAAAATTATTGGATTAGATCGTTTGAAAGTAATCCATGTAAACGATTCAAAAAATCCGATGGGTTCTCATAAAGACCGTCATGCCAATATTGGTTTTGGAACAATTGGTTTTGATGCGTTAAATAAAGTTGTTCATCATGAAAAGTTAAAAGAATTACCTAAAATTTTAGAAACACCTTATGTCGGAGCGGATAAAAAAACGAGCAAAGCACCATATGGCTACGAAATTGCGATGCTAAAATCACAAAAATTTGATCCTGATTTATTGGAAAAAATTGAAGGGCAGTAGGCTCAATTTTACTCTTTAAAAAAAGCGAAAAAAAGCGGAAATGGTCTTTTGAAAATTTCTTGTGAGGAATATGACAAAAGACCTTTTCTTTTCGGTCTGTTTCTAGTAAAATGATTTCTTGAGAGCAATTTGTCAAAAGAGGGATAAATCCCCTCATTAAAAATAAGAAACGGTAAGTAAGATAAGAATAGTGACTGCACAACAAATCCGCAGAAGTTCTTGTCTGGCTTTTCTAATAGAAAGGAGAGTTTTATATGTCAACAGGTTTAGTAGTATTGATCGCGATTATCGCTTTATTAGTAGGTGCAGCAGGTGGATTTTTCCTTGCGCGCAAATATATGCAAGATTATTTTAAAAAGAATCCTCCCGTTAATGAGGATATGTTACGGATGATGATGATGTCTATGGGACAAAAACCTTCTGAGAAGAAGATTCGTCAAATGATGCAGCAAATGAAGAACCAAGGAGACAAATAAGTTTTTTTGCTGCTATTCAACATTCAAGAGTGCAACGGGCCGATTTTTTGGTCCGTTTTTTTGTACTTATTTTTTAATAAATGAAAGGAGTTGTACTGAAATGAGTAAACAACAAATGAATGATGTGAGCGCACAGTAGTCAATTTAGAAGAGGAGAATGTAAATGTCTATTTTTAAAAAGTTAGGGTGGTTTTTCAAACAAGAGAAAAAAAGCTATATCATTGGGGTATTTTCATTGGTTATGGTAGCTCTTGTACAATTAGTTCCGCCAAAAGTTATCGGTATCGTGGTGGATGAGATCGCTGCAAAAAATCTGACGATAAAACCTATTTTATTTTGGGTCAGTATTTTATTAGCAGCAGCATTAGCACAATATATTTTTCGATATATTTGGAGGACGCACATTTGGGGTAGTGCAGCAAAGCTTGAAAAAGAGTTAAGACGGCAATTATTCCATCATTTTACAAAAATGGATACTGTTTTTTATCAGAAATACCGAACAGGTGATTTGATGGCTCATGCAACGAATGATTTAAATGCTATTCAGAATGTTGCAGGAGCAGGGATTCTGACCTTTGCAGATTCACTTATCACAGGTGGGGCCACGATTGTTGCGATGATTTTATTTGTGGATTGGCGTTTAACATTGATTGCATTGATTCCGTTACCATTATTGGCGGTCACGTCTAGAGTTTTAGGGTCGAAATTACATGATGCTTTCCGTGATTCACAAGCAGCCTTTTCAACAATCAACGACAAAACACAAGAGAGTATTACTGGAATAAAAGTTATCAAAACTTTCGGGCAAGAAAAAGAAGATATTCAAGATTTCACAGAAAAGATTGATGACGCGATTGTGAAAAACAAGCGCGTAAACTTTCTAGATGCTTTATTTGATCCGTTTATTACGTTGATCATTGGGATTTCTTATGTTTTGACAATTATTATAGGCGGACGTTTTATTATGGAAGGCACGATCACAATCGGTCAGTTGATATCGTTTATCAGCTATATTGGGATGCTGGTTTGGCCGATGTTTGCCATTGGTCGTTTGTTCAATGTCTTGGAGCGAGGCAATGCAAGTTATGATCGTGTGAATGAGTTGCTGCATGAAAAAACACATATCATCGAGAAAAAAGATGCAATACAAACACCTGCTATAGGTCAGGTGTCGATGGAAATTACTCAGTTTACTTATCCTAAAGATGACCACGTAACGTTGGAACAAATCAACTTTACGATTGGTGTGGGAGAAACATTAGGCATCGTTGGTAAAACAGGAGCCGGAAAAACAACGATTTTAAAATTGTTGATGCGTGAATACGATCATTATCAAGGTCAAGTGACTTTTGGTGGGCATGACATCAAAGAATATTCATTGGATGCGTTAATGAATTCAATGGGGTATGTTCCTCAAGATCATTTTCTGTTTTCAATGACTGTACGGGATAATATTCGTTTTGCTAATCCTGATTTTACAGAAGCAGAAGTGGAACAAGCAGCTGAAATGGCTTTTATAAATAATGAGATCAAAGCATTTCCTAAAGGCTATGATACATTGGTTGGAGAACGAGGTGTTTCTTTATCAGGTGGTCAAAAACAACGGATTTCAATTGCTAGAGCGTTGATTGTCGATCCTGAATTATTGATTTTGGACGATGCTTTATCAGCGGTCGATGCTAAAACAGAAGAAGCAATCCTCTCTAATCTGAAAGAAGCAAGAAAAGAAAAAACAACGATTATTTCAGCCCATCGATTAAGTAGTGTTATGCACGCAAAAGAAATTATCGTCTTAGATGAAGGGAAAATCGTTGAACGTGGGACGCACCAAGAGCTATTAAGTCTTGCTGGATGGTATAAGCGCATGTGGGATAAACAACAATTAGAAGCGAAGATTGAAGGGAGTGAAGCATAATGGAAGAAAAATACGAATCAGAATGGACAAAATCGGTTCCGTTAAAAGAACAAGTCTCGATCGTCAAACGATTGCTAAAATTTGCACGGCCATTTCGGCGGACTTTTTTTACAGCGATTTTGTTTGCATTGATCCTATCAATTATCAATATTATTTTACCAAGAATCATTCAAACCTTCATGGATGATTATTTAACACCGAAAACGGCTACTAATCAAGTGATTCTCTTTTTTGCTGGGCTATATCTATTCGGTGTGATGGTTAAAAGTATCGTCTGGTTTTTCCAGTGGTTTTTATATTCCAATGCTTCACTAAAAACCTATCAGTATATTCGTGTGAAGTTGTTTGAAAAGTTACAGACATTAGGGATGCGTTATTTCGATCAAACACCAGCGGGGTCGATTGTTTCACGTGTCACGAATGATACAGAAACGTTGTTTGAATTTTGGTATGTCTTTTTGATGGTGTTAACAGGAATTTTTGCCGTAATTTCATCCTTTATTGCGATGTTTCAAATCAGTGGGAAAATTGCGTTGTACAACTTGATTTTCTTACCTATTTTATTGATTGTGATTTGGTATTATCAAAAATTCAGTTCTAGAATCTATAGAAGTATGCGTGAAAAATTAAGTCAGTTGAATACAAAGTTAAACGAATATATATCAGGGATGCAAATCATTCAGCAATTTAGACAAGAACAACGTTTGGAAAAAGAATTCGAAGCGACCAATAATGATTATTTACAGACACGTTTTTCAATGATCAAAACGAATTCTTTGCTTTTAGGTCCAATCATTAATTTCCTCTATACGTTAGCGATTGGTTTGACATTGACTTTGTTTGGTTATGACGCACTACATTCTCCTGTTGAAGTTGGAATGATTTATGCTTTTGTGACCTATGTCCAAGCGTTCTTTAACCCGATGACACAAATGATGGATTTTCTAAGTGTTTTTACAGATGGGATGGTAGCTGGTAGTCGAATATTGAAAATCTTTGATAACGAAGAAGTCACACCACAGCAAAAAATCGGAGCTAATGCCGAAATTATCCGTGGGAAAATTGAGTTTCGTAATGTTAGTTTTTCTTATGATGGTCAGAATAATGTTTTAAATAATATCAGTTTTATTGCGAATCCTGGTGAGACAGTTGCATTGATTGGGCACACCGGGAGTGGTAAGAGCTCGATCATTAATGTTTTGATGCGATTCTACGAATTTTATGAAGGTGAAATCTTGATTGATGATCGGGATATTCGTGAGTACCCATTACTTGAATTAAGAAAAAAATTAGGGCTGGTTTTACAAGATGCTTTTATGTTTTATGGTGATATCGCTGGGAATATTCGAATGTTGAATCCAAAAATCACGGATGAACAAATTAAAGCCGCGGCAGAATTTGTTCAGGCAGATAAATTTATAGAAACTTTACCAAAAAAATACCATGCTAAAGTGATTGAACGAGGGGCAAGCTATTCTAGTGGTCAACGTCAGCTGATTTCATTTGCTAGAACAATTGTGACCGATCCAAAAATCCTTGTACTGGATGAAGCTACAGCGAATATCGATACGGAAACAGAAGGGATGATTCAAGAAGGGTTAGCAAATATGCGTCAAGGTAGGACTACAATTGCAATTGCTCACCGATTATCTACTATTCGTGATGCCGATTTAATTTTAGTATTAGACAAAGGTCGGATCGTCGAACGCGGCAATCATGAACATTTATTAGCTCAAAATGGATTGTACGCAGATATGTATCAATTACAAAATAGTGAAGGATAAAAAAGAGCCTGAGAAAAGCGTTTAGCTCCTAGAAATAAGAAGAGATTCACGAAAATTACTTTTCAACTTTTTGTGAATTTCTGCCTATTTCGGACGCTATCAAATCTTAGTGCTTTAGCACATAGAATTTGATGCAATGGAAGCACAGCGTACTCGTTCCTTTTCCTTATCGTACAGTTAGATTTAGAGGTGACTTTTAAAGTTAGTTCTAAATCTTTTTTTTCTTATTAAAAGTAAGTACAAAAGAGATGCTATCCAAAAAAAAGCATGCTATAATAAAAAACGAAATAAATTTATTTTGAAAATACCATCATTGGGCAGAAAGATAGACATTCAACTTGTTAAGTTGTAAAGTAAATGTACTTGAAAAATTCGGAGGGTGAAATGACTTATGTATGATGTAATTATAATTGGGGCAGGGCCTGCTGGAATGACTGCAGCGCTATATGCGTCACGTTCTAATCTTTCGGTATTGATGATTGAACGCGGTGCGCCTGGCGGACAAATGAACAACACAGCTGAAGTAGAAAACTATCCAGGTTTTGATTCAATCATGGGACCTGAGTTAGCTTATAAAATGTACGAAAACGTCGAAAAATTTGGGACTGAAAATGCCTACGGTATTGTGATGGATATCAAAGATCAAGGTACCTACAAAGAAGTTATTTGTGATGATAAAACGTATCAAGCGAAAACTGTAATCATTGCGACAGGTTGTGAACACCGTAAATTAGGTGTGAAGGGCGAAGAAGAATTTGCAGGACGCGGTGTTTCTTATTGTGCTGTATGTGATGGGGCCTTTTTCCGTAATAAAAAACTTTTAGTGATTGGTGGTGGGGATTCAGCGGTTGAAGAAGCGATTTATTTAACACAATTTGCTTCAGAAGTTGTGATTGTGCATCGTCGAGATGAACTACGTGCACAAAAAATCATCCAAGATCGTGCGTTTGCCAATGAAAAAATTTCTTTTGAATGGAATACTGTTTTAGAAGAAATCGTTGGGAATGATATGGTCGTGACAGGTGGACAATTAAGAAATATCCTAACCGATGAAGTGAAGGAAATTGAAGCAGATGGTGTCTTTATCTATGTTGGACTTGATCCATTGACTGAGCCATTCAAAAAATCTGGTTTAACAAATGCAGAAGGCTGGATTGAAACAGATCAAGATATGAAAACAAGTATGCCTGGTGTATTTGCTATTGGAGACGTTCGTGAAAAAACATTACGTCAAATCACGACAGCAGTAGGCGAAGGCGGAATTGCAGGACAACAAGTTTATAAATATATTGAAGATATGACTGAGGCGGAAGAATCCTCGTTATAATTTTGGTTGATCAAGAGCTAGGTCAAAACTTATTAAGTTTTGGCTTAGCTCTTTTTTCGTACAAAAAAAATTTTTTAATCATCTAATTAGTCTAGCTTTATTCGTTATGAAAATGTATCCGCTTCTTGTAGTCAATCAGCCAATGCCTTAAACAATATAAAAGAACCAACCAATACCGCGACAAGAACGAAGGCGTTACCGTTGTCGTGTCCAACTTACGTATGGATGTGGGTGACCGATCCAAGTAAAGTCACACAAGCAGACGTTCAATTCAATGAAAAATACAAAGAATACCTAGATATTTTGACGAAACCAGAAAAGGGTTTGGTTGGCGAGTATTTTCAAACAATTACAGGAGAACTGACAACAGGGAAGCCATTAACGGGTTTAGAAAAAGCGTAACGGTGGTCGACCATCGCAAGTGCGACCACAACCATAGCAATTGGTGCTTATTATGGAGGAAAAGACTTTACTGGTAAAGGGACAAACGCACCGAAAAACAACTATAATTTGTTGGTTTTTTCTTTTGACAATTGTAAAAATATGAACTATGATGGTTAAGGACTAATAACTGAATAATTGTTAGGTGAGGCTCCTATTTGGACACAAGCTACTGCCGCGAAAGAATCGAGAGACTCTTAGTTGGTTGAACAGGAATGATCGTGAAGGTTATTCATAATGTAGCTGATAAGAAATTATCTACGCCCTATAGTGCTAAAGCTCAACGATAGAGAAACTGTTATTTATGTTGCTATTTCACGCACACTCTATTGTTGAGTGTGCGTTTTTGCTGTGAATCACAGCGATTGGCTACGCCAGAGCTGATGATGAACAGTACTTGGCGACTGCAAGGAGAGAAGTTCCGCAAAAAGAAACAAGCATGTAGAAGAAAAACAGAAGCTAGTAAACAAAAACTCTAAGAACAGAAGAACGTACTGGCTACGCCAGAGCTGATGATGAACAGTACTTGGCGACTGCAAGGAGAGAAGTTCCGCAAAAAGAAACAAGCATGTAGAAGGAAAACAGAAGCTAGTAAACAAAAAGTCTAAGAACAGAAGAACGTACTGGCTACGCCAGAGCTGATGATGAACAGTACTTGGCGACCATAGGGAGCGAAGTTCCGCAAAAAGAAACAAGCGTGTAGAAGGAAAACAGAAGCTAGTAAACAAAAAGTCTAAGAACAGAAGAACGTACTGGCTACGCCAGAGCTGATGATGAACAATACTTGGCGACTGCAAGGAGAGAAGTTCCGCAGAAAGAACCAAACAGCTAGAAGAAAAACCAGATAGTAAAAAAAGTACAAGGAACAGTCTGTAGGATAGTAAAATACCCACCTAACAAAAAATCCATCGTTCCAAAGTAAACGAAAGAGAGGAAGAGTCACATGGAAGACCCCAGTCAGACGAGAAATAAATTAAATGTAGCCTTCATCTTGAAGACGATGGAAATGAAATGATTTTTTCTTTCCCTTCAAACAGATGAAGCAAAGGAGGAAAAGAAAATGATGAATAAAAAAATAGTAGATACAAAGAAAACAACAAAAGACCAAGAATTAAGAAAATTAGCAATGCTTTCTGAACGTGAATTGATGATGGAACTACGGACATCAGAAAATGGGTTATCTGAAGAAGATGCAAAGAATCGTTTGGAAGAATATGGACCAAATGAAGTATCCGCACAGAAGCCAACTCCAGCAATTATCATGTTTTTAGAAGCATTTAAAGATCCATTTGTTTATGTTTTAGCTTTATTGATGGTCGTTTCAGCTGCAACAAAAGATTTTGAAGCAGCACTTGTGATGGGAATCATGATTTTAGCTAGTGTTATTATTGCCTTTATTCAAGAATATCGTTCCCAAAAAGCGAGTTTGAATCTAAAAGAACTTATCGAAAATACGACTGCTGTAACACGTACTGGTCAAACGAAAGAAATTCCAATGGACGAAGTTGTACCTGGGGATCTTGTAACGCTTGCGACGGGTGATATGATCCCAGCAGATGCTGTGTTGATTTGGACAAAGGATTTATTTATTAATCAATCTTCTCTAACAGGGGAGTCAATGCCAGTAGAAAAATTTGTGGATGCAGGTATTGATAAAAATTCAGAATCTGTTTCCGCCTTAGATATGCAGGACTTGATTTTTATGGGAACTGACGTATTGAGTGGACAAGGAAAAGCGATTATCTTAAAGACTGGACAAAATACTTTTTTTGGTGATATTGCTAAAAATGCTACGACACAACGTGGAAAGACTTCTTTTGATATTGGTTTGACAAAGGTGAGTAAATTTTTACTAAGAATGGTGATGATCCTGTTTCCAATCGTTTTTTTGATTAATGGCATTACAAAAGGTGAATGGGGCGAAGCGTTTTTCTTCGCAATTGCAGTCGCTGTTGGATTAACGCCTGAAATGTTGCCAATGATCGTAACGAGTAACCTAGCAAAAGGGGCATTAAGTTTATCCAAACATAAAGTCATTGTGAAAGAATTACCTTCTATTCAAAATTTAGGTAGTATGGATATTCTTTGCACTGACAAGACCGGTACGATTACGGAAGACAAAGTTGTTTTGGTTCAACACTTAGATCCACTAGGCGAACTTAATAATCAAGTTCTAGATATGGCTTATCTAAATTCTCACTACCAAACTGGTTGGAAAAACTTGATGGACGTCGCTGTGATCAACTTTTATGAGGAAAATAAAAATCAAAGTCCATATCATTCCGTGACAAAACTTGATGAAATTCCGTTTGATTTTTCTCGTCGTCGTTTAACGGTGGTGGTCAATGCAGATGGTCATCAATTTATGATCACTAAAGGGGCAGTAGAAGAGATGGAAGCAGTTTGTACACATGCTGAAATCAATGGAGAGATCGTACCGTTAACACCTGAATTACAAAAAAGAATGCGTGAAGTCAATATTCGTATGAATGAACAAGGTATGCGCGCTTTAGCAGTTGCTGTTAAAAAAGATGTGCATAGTGAAGCCATTTATAGTGTTGAAGATGAGCAAGGAATGACGCTGATCGGTTTTATGGGATTTTTAGATCCAGCCAAAAAATCAGCGATCACTGCAATCAAATCCTTACACGAACATGGCGTCAATGTAAAAGTTTTAACCGGTGATAATGATATTGTTGCTAAAAAGGTTTGTAGGGATGTAGGAATTGAAGTGTCTCATGTTGTACTTGGCTCTGATATCGATAATATGTCGGATGAACAAATGAAAGACGAAGTCGAAAAAACCAATTTATTTGCCAAATTAAATCCGATGCAAAAGTCTCGAATTATTGAAACACTGCAAGGGAATGGTCATACAGTCGGTTTCATGGGAGATGGAATCAATGATGCACCAGCACTTCGTAAAGCAGATGTAGGAATTTCAGTTGATACAGCAGCTGATATTACGAAAGATGCTAGTTCAATCATTCTGTTGGAAAAAAGTTTGAACGTTTTAGAAGATGGCGTGATAGAAGGGCGAAAAGTCTTTAGTAATATGATGAAATATATTAAAATCACGATCAGTTCTAACTTTGGAAATGTTTTTTCAATTTTGATTGCAAGTGCCTTTTTACCATTTCTACCAATGCTTTCGATTCAATTACTGATTCAAAATCTAATCTATGATATCGCGCAATTAGCTATTCCTTGGGATAATGTAGATGAAGAAGATTTACTGAAACCTGTACGTTGGGAAACGAATGGCTTGATGAAGTTTACCTTATGTATTGGTCCAGTAAGTAGTATCTTTGATATCATGACCTACCTCGTAATGTGGTTTGTCTTTAGTGCCAATACAATCGGAAGCCAACATTTGTTCCAAACAGGTTGGTTCGTGGTTGGCTTGGTTAGTCAAACGTTAGTTGTTCAAATGGTCCGGACAAGAAAGTTACCATTTATCCAAAGTATCGCATCACCTGCAGTGATTCTTTCCAGCTTAGGAGCAGTGGTTTTAGGATTATTGATTGTCTTAACACCAATTCGGGAGTTTTTCGACTTTGTGAAACTTCCAGCTAATTATTGGGGCTGGTTCATTTTGATCATTGTACTATATTTAATTACAGTGGAAGTTGCTAAACGACTTTATATTCATATGACCAAAGAGTGGATTTAATTCAAAAAAAGACGAAGTTCATTTTTTTAAAGAGCAGTTTTTATCGAAATTAAGATTTTGATTCATTCATTTACAACAAACTATTTAAGTGCAAATGCCGAAAAATTTTTTTGTGATTGAAGTTGTTATTCGTAAAGAATGAAGAAAAACTATTTTTAAATTATGAATATTCGTTTTTTAAAGAACAAAGACAAAATACACCAATTTTTGTCTTTGTTCTTTTTCTTATGTTTTGGAAAAGTATGTTCATTTTTCAGTAAATAATGTCTAACTTGTGAATTTTCTGTAGCATAACAATGAACTGGATGACTATAACAGCCTGTTGTCAAAAGATATGATTAGGAAAGCCATTTGTAAAACGGTTTCCTATTTGTGATTTTAATCACTAACCTTTGATACGAAAGGTTTCAAGTATTTTAATGAAATTTAAAGAAATGCTCACTTTTTACTTGCTCTTTTATCTGATTAGTGATAATTTGTAAGTGTAGTCGATAAAAAGTAATACAGTTTTTAACGCTGTTTTATTTTTTACGAAAAAAAGAAACGTAACAGAGAGGATTGTGTGACAAAATGGCAAAGGCAAAGAAACAAAAACCTATTGACTTTAAAGCACTTATGGAAAAAGTCGACGCTGATTTCCCAACATTTCAAATTTTAGATAAAGATGGGAAAATCGTAAACAAAGATGCTGTACCAGATTTATCAGATGACGAATTAGTAGAATTAATGACTCGTATGGTTTGGTCACGTGTATTAGACCAACGCTCAACTGCTTTGAACCGTCAAGGTCGTCTAGGCTTCTTCGCACCAACTGCTGGACAAGAAGCAAGTCAGTTAGCAAGTCAATTTGCGATGGAAAAAGAAGATTATCTATTACCAGGTTACCGTGATGTACCTCAATTGGTTCAACACGGCTTACCATTAACAGAAGCATTTTTATGGTCTCGTGGCCACGTAGCTGGTAACCACTATGCGCCAGAATTAAATGCTCTACCACCACAAATCATCATTGGTGCACAATACATCCAAGCAGCTGGTGTTGCTTTAGGAATGAAAAAACGCGGCAAGAAAAACGTTGTCTTCACTTATACAGGTGATGGCGGTTCTTCACAAGGTGATTTCTATGAAGCAATCAACTTTGCAGGAGCATATCATGCAAACGGCGTGTTCATCATCCAAAACAATGGTTTTGCGATTTCAACACCTCGTGAAAAACAAACAGCAGCTAAAACATTAGCACAAAAAGCTGTAGCCGCAGGAATTCCAGGAATCGTCGTTGACGGAATGGATCCACTAGCAGTTTATGCAATCGCAAAAGAAGCACGTGAATGGTCTGCAAATGGCAATGGTCCTGTTTTAATCGAAACACTAACTTACCGTTATGGTCCACATACATTATCAGGTGATGATCCAACTCGTTACCGTTCGAAAGATATGGATGACGAATGGGTACAAAAAGATCCACTAGTTCGTTTCCGTAAATATCTAGAAGACAAAGGCTTATGGTCTGAAGAAAAAGAAAACGAAGTAATTGAAAAAACTAAAGAAGAAATCAAAGTAGCAATTGCAGAAGCAGATAAAGTTCCAAAACAAAAAGTATCTGATTTCTTGAAAAATATGTTTGAAGTTCAACCACAAAACATTAAAGAACAAATTGCATTCTACGAAGCGAAGGAGTCGAAATAATCATGGCACAAAAAACAATGATCCAAGCAATTACAGATGCCTTAGCTCTTGAAATAGAGAAAGACGAAAACGTCTTGGTCTTCGGTGAAGACGTTGGTAAAAATGGCGGAGTTTTCCGTGCAACTGAAGGCTTACAAGAAAAATTTGGCGAAGACCGTGTCTTCGATACTCCTTTAGCAGAATCTGGAATTGGTGGTTTGGCTTTTGGTTTAGCATTAGAAGGTTACCGTCCAGTTCCTGAAATCCAATTCTTTGGATTCGTATTTGAAGTCTTTGACGAAATCGTAGGTCAAATGGCTCGTACTCGTTACCGTATGGGTGGCACTCGCAACATGCCTATAACTGTTCGTGCGCCATTTGGTGGTGGTGTGCATACACCAGAACTTCACTCAGATAACTTAGAAGGATTGATTGCTCAATCTCCTGGTATCCGTGTGGTTATCCCATCAAATCCATATGATGCAAAAGGACTATTGATTTCTGCAATCAGAAGTAATGACCCTGTTGTTTATTTAGAACACATGAAACTATACCGTTCATTCCGTGAGGAAGTGCCAGATGAAGCATACGAAGTGCCTTTAGATAAAGCAGCTGTAACCCGTGAAGGTACAGACGTTTCTATTATCACTTACGGTGCAATGGTTCGTGAAGCAATCAAAGCCGCTGACAACTTAGCGAAAGACAATATTTCTGTTGAAATCATTGACTTACGTACTGTCGCTCCTTTAGATGTTGAAACAATCATCAAATCAGTTGAAAAAACTGGTCGCGTAGTAGTCGTTCAAGAAGCACAAAAACAAGCTGGCGTTGGTGCTATGGTTGTTTCTGAAATTTCTGAACGTGCAGTTTTATCATTAGAAGCGCCAATTGGCCGTGTATCTGCACCAGATACAATCTTCCCATTTGGACAAGCAGAAAACATTTGGTTGCCAAATGCTAAAGATATCGAAGCGAAAGCTAGAGAAATCGCAGAATTTTAATTAGAAACTCAATAAAATTTACTTTAAAAATATGCCTTGATTTTCACGTGATAACTTATCACGTGGAAATTTAGCGCTGTTATTTTCAGTAAATGACTAGTTAGACAGATACGATAAAGGAAGGGAAGGCTTAAAAAATGGCTTATCAATTTAAATTACCAGATATTGGTGAAGGTATTGCAGAAGGCGAAATCGTAAAATGGTTCGTTAAAGCAGGAGATACCATCAATGAAGATGATACATTATTAGAAGTTCAAAACGATAAATCTGTAGAAGAGATTCCATCTCCAGTTACAGGAACAGTTAAATCGATCGTAGTACCAGAAGGCACTGTAGCAAATGTTGGAGATGTATTGATTGAAATCGATGCACCTGGACATCCTGAAAATGACGCTGCACCAGCAGCTCCAGCTCAAGAACAAACACCTGCACAACCAGCAGCTGTTCCAGAAGCACCTGCAACAGACAGTAATGGCGGTGTGTTCCAATTTAAATTACCAGATATCGGTGAGGGTATTGCAGAAGGCGAAATCGTAAAATGGTTCGTTAAATCTGGCGATACAATCAACGAAGATGATACTTTATTGGAAGTTCAAAATGACAAATCTGTTGAAGAAATTCCTTCACCAGTTACAGGAACAGTTAAAAACATCGTTGTTCCAGAAGGTACGGTAGCAAATGTTGGGGATGTATTGATCGAAATCGATGCACCAGGACATAATTCTGCATCAAGTTCAGCAGCGCCAGCAGCAAGTGCACCTGCTCAAACAGAACAAGCAGCACCAGCTCCAGCAGCGTCAACAGGTGTCGTAGCAGCGGCTGATCCAAACAAACGTGTGTTGGCGATGCCATCAGTACGTCAATTTGCTCGTGAAAAAGATGTAGATATCACACAAGTTGCACCAACTGGAAAAGGTGGACGTGTTACAAAAGCGGATATCGAAAGCTTTATTTCAGGTGGCGGACAAGCAGCAGCGCCAGCACAAGCTGAACAAACTGCAGCAGCTCCACAAGCTACAACTGAAACAGCGACACCAAAAGCACCAGCTAAACCATTTGTTTCTGACTTAGGTGAAGCTGAAACACGCGAAAAAATGACACCAACTCGTAAAGCAATTGCTAAAGCAATGGTGAACAGTAAACATACAGCTCCACATGTTACGTTACATGATGAAGTTGAAGTGTCTAAATTATGGGATCACCGTAAGAAATTTAAAGATGTTGCAGCAGCAAACGGTACGAAATTAACATTCTTACCTTACGTTGTGAAAGCATTGACAGCAACTGTTCAAAAATTCCCAATCTTGAATGCATCAATTGATGACGCAGCACAAGAAATTGTTTATAAAAACTACTATAACATTGGTATTGCAACAGATACTGATCATGGTTTATATGTACCAAACGTTAAAAATGCGAATACTAAGAGCATGTTTGCGATCGCTGATGAAATCAACGAAAAAGCAGCTCTAGCAATCGAAGGCAAATTAACTGCTGCGGATATGCGTGACGGTTCTATCACAATCAGTAATATCGGTTCAGTTGGCGGCGGCTGGTTCACACCAGTTATCAACTACCCTGAAGTTGCAATTTTAGGTGTTGGTACAATCGCTACTCAACCAGTTGTAAATGCAGACGGTGAAATCGTTGTTGGACGTGTTATGAAACTTTCAATGAGTTTTGACCACCGTATCGTTGATGGCGCAACTGCTCAAAAAGCAATGAACAACATCAAGCGTTTATTAGCTGATCCAGAATTATTATTAATGGAAGGATGATTATCACATGGTAGTAGGAGATTTCGCCATTGAATTAGATACAGTCGTAATTGGTTCAGGCCCTGGAGGATACGTTGCAGCGATTCGTGCTGCTGAAATGGGTCAAAAAGTTGCGATCATTGAACGTGAGTTTATCGGCGGTGTATGTTTAAACGTTGGATGTATTCCTTCTAAAGCATTGATCGCAGCTGGACATCACTATCAAGAATCACTAGATTCAACTATGTTTGGTGTAACAGCTAAAGATGTTGAGTTAGACTTTACAAAAACACAAGAATGGAAAGACAACAAAGTTGTTAATACGTTGACAAGCGGTGTTGGTTTCCTTCTTAAAAAACATAAAATCGAAATTATTGAAGGAGAAGCGTTTTTCGTTGATGAAAACACATTACGTGTGATTCATCCAGATTCAGCGCAAACATACTCATTCAATAATGCAATCGTAGCGACAGGTTCTCGCCCAATCGAAATTCCAGGATTTAAATTTGGCGGCCGTGTCTTAGATTCTACAGGTGGTTTGAACTTGAAAGAAGTGCCTAAGAAATTTGTGATCATCGGTGGCGGTGTTATCGGTGCAGAATTAGGTGGCGCATATGCGAACCTTGGTTCTGAAGTAACGATTTTAGAAGGTAGTCCTTCAATTTTACCAACATATGAAAAAGATATGGTTAAATTAGTTACAGATGATTTCAAGAAGAAAAATGTAACAGTTGTAACCAAAGCGATGGCTAAAGAAGCAATCGACAACGGCGACAGCGTAACGGTTAAATATGAAGTAGACGGCAAAGAAGAATCAGTAACTGCTGACTACGTAATGGTAACAGTTGGACGTCGTCCAAACACAGATGATCTTGGTTTAGAACAAGCTGGTGTTGAAGTTGGCGAACGTGGTTTAGTTAAAGTGGACAAACAAGGTAGAACAAACGTATCAAACATCTTCGCTATTGGGGATATCGTACCAGGCGCTGCTCTTGCTCATAAAGCAAGCTACGAAGCAAAAATTGCTGCTGAAGCAATTTCTGGTAAAAAAGTAGAAGTAGACTACAAAGCAATGCCTGCTGTAGCCTTCACTGATCCTGAATTAGCAAGTGTTGGTATGACAATTGCTGAAGCTAAAGAAGCGGGATTAGAAGCAACAGCTTACAAATTCCCATTCGCTGGTAACGGCCGTGCTATTTCTTTAGGTAAAACTGAAGGATTCGTACGTTTGGTAACAACAAACGAAGACAATGTCATTATCGGAGCACAAATCGGTGGAGTTGGCGCAAGTGATATGATTTCTGAATTATCATTAGCGGTTGAATCTGGCATGAATGCTGAAGATATTGCATTAACAATCCATCCACACCCATCTTTAGGGGAAATTACTATGGATGCTTCTGAATTGGCTTTAGGTTTGCCAATTCATATTTAAATAGCATATTTGTCACACAAAGAAAGACCGAGCTGGCCAGGCTCGGTCTTTTGTTTTTTTACATATTTAATGTTGTTGTTTTCGTCTGTTGAAAATGCAGAAAGAAACCATTGGCGGATAATATATAAATGGTGGGGAGGTACTGAATTAAATACCTCGACCTACCACCTTCAAATAAGAGTAAATATAAAAAAGCGCCCAAAATAGTTAATTTAAAGATGGCTAACAAAGTATCGTACTCATCATCGTTATATTGTTTTTTTGTAACCAATAACAGTCCAATCAAGGTAATGATCCACATAAAATGCATGAAAAAACGGACAGTTTTAACTTTTTCACCTTGCTGATAATAAGTATCTCTTAAAAAGGTTTGTATAGGATTAGTTGATTTTAGATAAATCTGAGGACCACCATCTATGCCCCAGCCAAAATCACCTCTGCTAGTATTGTTGAAATGTTTTTTCATTAGAAATTTAGTATAACCTGCAAAACCATAATTTTTAAGTCGTTCTACGATTTTGGTATTGGCGTAGTTTATTTTTTCCTTTTTTGTAGGGATGGAAATAATTGCTTGCGTGTCTTCTTCACTGAATCCTCCTGAACCAGTTAGTCCCATCATTACAAAATGTTGCCAAGGTTTAGCTTGGTCTTTATTAATAATAATAAGTTTTTGATGGTCTTCATACATATGAAAAAGTTTTATTGTTCCAGTAAAAGGTAGACAAAAGAGTAAAATAACCAGACCACATTTTTTTATCTTTATTTTTCCAGGAGTAGTCAATAAAACCAAGAGTTTAATCATAATAAAGGCAATTAGAAAAACTATCGAAGAAGGTTTTAAAAGGTAACAGATGGCAATTAAAATACCTAAAATAGCAATTAAGGTTTTAGTTTGATTTTTTTCAACGAGTGAATATACCCAAAAAATAAGGCTAACAACTAGCAACATAATAGTATCTGTGTAAACTACCAAGAGCCATGGTGATAAAGCAAGTGGAATAAAAGCTAAGTAAAAGGAGAGGTAGGCAATGTTTTTATTGAATAGATTTTTCGCTCTAAAAAAATAAAAATAAAGCCTATATCCATAAAAATTGTATTTATTAGTTGCCAATACAGCCAAGAATACCCTAGAGATTGATGAAAAACAGTGCCTATTTGACTTATAAAATACATTAAAAAGAAAAATAAAGTATTATTTGGGTTTTTTGATAAATAAATACTTGCGATAGAATCAGGTGAATTTTTGACCAACTCTGTTACACTAGCGTGAATAGCATCTACATCCCAACCAATTGGCACGTGAATGTAGTATAGAATAATAACCTGCAAAACAAGAGTTAAACAAAACAGTAATCGAGTAATTATAGTTCTATTCTTTTTAAAAATATCTATACATCTCGCTATTTTTTTTAGTATATGCGAACGGATAGTTTTTGAACACAGCGTGATGCTGCAAATAAAGACCAGGATTAGCATCACGTTCCAAATTTTATCACCAATGTTTGAACTATCTAACAGACAACTTCTAAGAGCACCGTAAAAAGTATATAGAATCGATAACAGAAATAGATAGTTTAAGAGTGAAAACATCGTTTTTTTCATTTAAATCTCCTCATAATTAGCATTAGTTACGTTCTTTTATAGATTAGTATAGATTCTTTTGTTATACACCCCTTTTTAGTGAATAATACAGTTTAATAAGTGGGGGGGGAATACTATATTTTCTAGCGATGGCGTTCTCTGTAATCTTGTTCATCGATTCTATGGACCATTTCAAGCAATCCACCATTTCCTTCATCTATAATTCGTTTCACTCTAGAAATCGTTGTAGTGCTGCTACCAGTGGCTTCTGCGATATCACTGTACGTTTTATTCAGTAAGAGTAACTTTGCGACTTCAAACCGCTGAATCATAGAATCTAGTTCCTTTAAAGTCATCAAGTCATCAAAATAATGGTAGCAATCTTGCAATGTTTCTAAAGCTAATAGAGAGCGGAAAAACTCATCACCGTGGCCGTCTTGTATCTTGTCGATTTTCATAAGTTCCTCCTAATTTAAAAGCTGAGTAGGGATGTAAAGCTGGATAACAACATACTGTAAAGATGTCTCACCTATACTATTTGATTTCCAACAAGCATTGTTTATTATAAAACTTTTTTTTATTTTGTCCAGTGAATTGAGTGAATGAATCAAAAAAAGAGCTAGGATATCACTCTAAGAGTCATATCCCAGCCCAAGAAATAAAATTAAGGGTTTAGCTTTTCTGCCCTAATCTCATTTAAACGAACGTCATTATTCTTTAGTTAGAAATTAATTTAACTAAAGTGTATTGTTTTTTACCTTTTCTCACAATAATGAATTTTCCATCAAAGCTATTTTCAGCAGTAACCACAAAATCCAATTCTTTAATTCGATCACCATTAATTGAAATAGCCCCATTTGAAATGTCTTCTCTAGCTTGTCTCTTAGAAGGTTCAATACCCAATTCAATCAGCCAATCTACAAGATTTTGACCAAGAGACGCTGTTTCAACAGTCGGCATATTTTTAAAGCCTTCTTCAATCTGTTTTGAAGTCAGATTTTTCACATTTCCTGAGAACAATGCCTCTGAAATTGCTAAAGCATCATCTAAATCTTTTTCACTATGCACAAATTTTGTCATTTCTGCAGCTAATACGCGTTGTGCTTGGCGTAAATGTGGTTCTGTTTGGACTTTAACTTCCAAGGCATCGATTTCTTCTTTTGTTAAGAAGGTAAAGAATTTCAAGTATTTGATTACGTCACGGTCGTCTTGGTTTACCCAGAATTGGTAGAACTCGTAAGGCGTTGTTTTTTCTGGATCCAACCAAACAGCACCACCAGCTGTTTTACCAAATTTTGTTCCATCTGCTTTTAACATCAATGGAATGGTTAAACCAAAGGCTTTTGCATCAGCGCCTTCTTTTTTACGAATCAAATCTAGGCCTGCGGTAATGTTGCCCCATTGATCTGCACCACCGATTTGCATGCGAACATTATTATTTTGGAATAAATGTAAAAAGTCCATTGATTGTAGAATTTGGTACGTAAACTCTGTAAATGAAATCCCTGTTTCTAAACGGCTAGCAACAATATCTTTCGCTAGCATTGTGTTGATATTGAAGAATTTACCGTAATCTCTCAAGAAATCCAGCAAAGTAAGGTTGTGCGTCCAATCGTAGTTGTTGACTAACGTTAATGTGTTATCTGTATCCACTGCAAATAATTTTTCCATCTGTCTTGTTAAAGAATCAACATTGTGTTGAACAGTTTCCATTGTTTGTAATTGGCGTTCTGTCGTACGTCCACTTGGATCTCCGATCGTGCCTGTTGCGCCACCGATCAAAATAAATGGATGGTGTCCAAATGCTTGGAATCTTTTTAGCATCATAAAAGGAATCAAATGCCCAATATGCATACTATCTCCTGTAGGGTCCACACCGCAATATAGTGAAATGCTTTCGGTTTCAACGTATTCACGTAAACCTTCGCTATCTGTTTGTTGGTTGATGGCGCCACGCCATTCTAATTCATCAATAATGTTTTTCATGTCTTTTCTTCCTCTCTTAAATAAAATAAAAACGTCCCATAGGCTATTAGCCTATGGGACGAACTTCGCCGTGTTACCACCCAAATTGTATATGAGTCATCATATACCTCTCAAATCTGTATCGTAGATAGACGCCTACTTACGGTAGGAAACTAAAAGTGTAATTCACAAAAAATGTATATGTCAACTCTCACTAAATGTTGACTCTCTGAAATAGGGACATTATTGCTACTTCGCTTTATTAACGTTTGATATGTTATTTTGTAGCAATTCTACGACAAATAAGCCAACTTGTCAAATCCTTCTTTTTTTCTATTATTATTTTTGAATGAGTTATTTCTCATATAAGTCGATGTTGATTTAATCTAGGTTTTTTGAATGAGTAGAGATGAAAGTGCTATTTCTAACAATTACGAACGAGCTTTTTACAATTAGCTATTTTATGTTATTTTTTTCACACAATCGCTTTAGTGCGGTAAAGTGTTGACGCGCTGTATAGAGTATATAAATGTTAAATAACAGGCTATTTTTTTAATTCTGCTCTTTTTGACTTGGAGTCTAAAGCTACCTATACTTTGGGAGTGATTTCACATGTGGGAAACAAAAAATAAATTTAATCAGGAGGTCAAATTGAAACATGAATAAGAAATTATCATTATTTGGATTAATTGGAATTACCATGGCCTTTTTTGGAACGGTTCGTAGTGTTCCAACATTAGCATCAACCGGCTGGGCACAAATATTTTATATGTTGATCGCAGCTTGCTGTTTTGCTTTACCAATTGCGCTGATTTCAGCTGAGCTATCAACTGGCTGGCCGGAAGAGGGTGGGCCGCAAGTCTGGGTACGTAATGCGTTTGGTGAAAAATGGGGGTTTGTTACTTCGTGGTTATTATGGGTACAAATGTTTTTCGGAATGGTGATGGTCGCTTCAACTGTAGGTGTATTACTAGGTTACGTGATCGACCGTCCAGATTTAGGGCATAATAATTTATTTATTTTTATTATGATATTGATTTCTTATTGGGGCATTACGTTACTTAATTTGAAATTTGACATGGTAAAAATTGCTGGTGACTGGGGCGCTGTGATCGGTGTTTATATTCCATTCGTTGCGTTAGTTGTTTTAGGCATGATGTACATGGCAAAACACGGAATCAACCAAGATAGCTACTTAGGTCATTTTGAAGCAAGCAAATTATTACCAGATTTTAGTGATTTAGGTAGCTTACCAACATTAACAGGGATCATCTTTATCTTTGCGGGAGTAGAAATTTCATCTGTTCATGCAAACAATATCGATAATCCCAAACGTAATTATCCAATTGCAGTTATTGCATCTGTTTTACTATTAGTTGTGTTTAACTTAGCTGCTGGTTTAAGTGTAGCAGATAGTGTACCAGCTGGAAAAATGGAACTTGCTAACATCACACAACCATTTGTGATTATGACTCAAGACCTGGGGATTCCTGCGATTTTCAACAATATTATTTCCTTGATGATTTTAATCGGTGTTTTAGTTCAATTGAGCGCTTGGGTCTTAGGTCCAAGTAAATCAATGATCAAAGTTGCAGAAGAGGGAAACTTACCACCATTCTTCCAAAAACGGAATGCAAAAGGGATTCCAATTGTTTTTGTTATGATCCAAGCGATTGTTATTTCACTTGTGTCCTTTTTATACGTAGTAGTTCCGGATATTAGTGCCGCTTTCTTGATCATCACGATTACAACAACGATCCTTTATTGTGTGGTGTATCTATTGATTTCACTTTCAGCTATCAAATTACGCTATAGCATGCCAACAGTTGAACGTCCATTTAGATTAGGCAGTAAAGGAAACGGTTTGATGTGGGTTGTTTCAGCTCTAGCAATTGTGAGTGTTATTATCACGATTCTAGTCAGTTTGATTCCGCCAACCTCCGTTCCTCAAAGTGGACACGTAGCCTATGTTATTTATCAAGTAGCAGCAACAGTCATCATGATCGGTATTGCCTTGATCATTTATAAGAGAAAGAAACCAGAATGGAAAAAAACGGATAAATAAGAGACGACAATTAAAAATAAATATTTTAGCATGATCAATTATGAAACTATTGGAGGAAAATATCATGAAAGATTTCAACACTGATGATACAAATTTAAAAGCTTTATTTATCGGGGATAAAGGTGAAAATGTTGATTTATTCAAAGAACTGCTAAATAAAATGATCGATGAACATGTGGGCTGGAGACAAAACTATATGCCACAAGATTTACCTGTTATCTCACCCCAAGATAGAAGTTCTAAAAGTTTCCAAGAAACAGCAGATAATATGAGAAGTGTCTTCAATGTGTTGTCTTCTCGTTTACGTACAGAATCACTTCCATGGCACTCAGCAGGTCGTTTTTGGGGACATATGAACGCTGAAACGTTAATGCCATCCATTATTGCCTATACAACTGCAATGCTTTGGAACGGCAATAACGTGGCGTATGAATCATCACCAGCAACGTCACAAATGGAAGAAGAAGTTGGGTTGGAATTTGCTACATTGATGGGGTACAAAAATGGTTGGGGTCATATCGCAGCAGATGGTTCTATCGCAAACTTAGAAGGTCTATGGTATGCCCGCAATATGAAATCTTTACCATTTGCCATCAAAGCCGTTGTGCCAGAAATGGTTGCAGGCAAAACAGATTGGGAATTATTGAATATGTCAACAACAGAAGTCTTAGATATGTTAGATCAAGTCCAAGATAATGTTGACGAAATCAAAGCGCAATCAGCTCGTAGCGGTAAAAACTTGGATAAATTAGGTAAATGGATCGTACCACAAACGAAACACTATTCATGGTTAAAAGCCGCTGACATTATTGGGATTGGGTTAGATCAAGTGATTGCGGGTGAAGTCAATAGCGAATACCGTATGGATATTGACAAATTAGAAGTACAAATTCGTAATTTAGCAGCTCAAGGTATTCCAACACTTGGTGTCGTTGGCGTTGTTGGTTCAACTGAAGAAGGGCAAGTTGACCGTATTGATCAAATCATTGCTTTACGTGATAAATTAGCCAAAGAAGGCATCTACTTCTATGTACATGTTGATGCAGCATATGGCGGTTATGGACGCTCTATTTTCTTAGATGAAAATAATCAATTTATCGAATGGGATAAAATTGAAGAAACATATGCTAAACATAACATCTTTCAAGAAAAAAATGATTGGTTAACAAGAGAAGTTTATGACTCTTTCAAAGCAATCGAACAAGCTGAATCTGTAACGATTGATCCACATAAAATGGGCTATATTCCGTATTCAGCTGGTGGTGTCGTAATCAAAGATATCCGTATGCGTGACGTGATCTCTTACTTTGCGACTTATGTATTTGAAAAAGGAGCAGATATTCCAGCGTTATTAGGTGCGTATATTCTTGAAGGCTCTAAAGCGGGCGCAACAGCTGCAGCCGTTTGGACTGCTCATAAAGTATTACCATTGAACGTAACAGGTTATGGTAAATTAATGGGAGCAAGTATTGAAGGAGCTTATCATTTCTATCACTTTATCGATGGCTTAGAATTTAAAGTTGGCGACAAAACAATCGAGATCCATGCGTTAACAAAACCTGATTTTAACATGGTGGATTATGTATTCAATGAAAAAGGCAATACAGACCTTGTGAAAATGAACAAATTAAATCATGATTTCTATGATTATGCATCTTATGCAAAAGGTGGATTATATAACAATGAATTCATCACTTCACATACAGATTTTGCTATCGAAGAATACGGTCACAGCCCGTTTGAATTTGTTAATAGCTTAGGATTTTCACGAGCAGAATGGGAACGTGCAGATAAAGTAACGATTTTACGTGCCGCTGGAATGTCTCCATATATGAATGACAAAGATGTTTTCGATGAGTATGGTGAAAAAATTAAACAAGCCATACAAGAAAAATTAGAGGCAATCTACGCTGAATAAATAAACAAGAAAAGCAGTTGATCACTGTGGGTGTGGCAAAGCGATTAATTCGCTTTGCCATAGCTGAGCTTTTCTATAAAAAAATAGAATAGAGAGAAGTGTTGTTTTTAAACTCTCTATTAAAAATGTGAGGAACACTGTATGAAAAAATATCAAGTAAATTTTAATGAAGCTGTTTTTTTATTGATTACATTATTATTGATGATCGGAACTAGTATTATTGGGTTTGGTATTCCTGCTCATGTAGCTATTTTGAGTGGGATTGGTTACTTGCTCTTATTTGCGGTGTATAAAAAGTATTCTTGGGATTTCATTCATGGTGCATTAGTCGATGGGGTATCTTCAGGTATCATCCCCATGTTGATTTTTATTCTAATCGGCGCGTTGATTAGCGTTTGGATTGCGGCAGGAACGATTCCAACCATCATGGTTTTAGGCTTTTCTTTTTTGTCGGTGAACTATTTTGTCCCAACTATTTTTATTATTTGCGGTATCGTAGGTGGTGCAGTCGGAAGCTCTTTCACTACGATTTCAACGATTGGGATTGCATTTTTAGGAATGGGTGGCTTGATTGGAGTCGATCCTGCATTGACAACAGGTGCCATTGTTTCAGGTGCATTTTTAGGAAATTCGATTTCGCCACTTTCAGACACAGTGAACTTAGCAGCGGCGATTTCAGAAGTCGATTTATTTGACCATTTGAAAAATACATATAAAACAGCAATTCCAGCAGCTGTGCTTTCGTTCGGTTATTTTTTAGTCATGGGATTACACTATGATGGGGCTTTGGATAATACAAGCGTTCACGATATTGTAAATACACTAGATAATCATTTTACGATTTCTTTTGTTGAGTTAATTCCATTGGCAATTTTATTTGTTTGTGCGTGGAAGAAAATTCCGGCAATTCCTACATTACTGTTGAGTATTTTTACATCATTGAGTTTGATGTTCTTTACGAATGCTCATTTTTCATTTATCGATACAGCAGAGATAATCCAAAATGGTTTTGTGTCTCATACTGGCAATACACAAGTTGATGAATTACTTTCTAGAGGTGGTATCCAAAGTATGATGTGGTCAGTATCTTTGATTATTTTAGCCTTAGCTTTGGGTGGACTATTAGTAAAAATGGAAATTATTGATTGTTTGCTTTATCAGTTTGAAACAGCGATTAATAACAGTCAAAAGCTGATTTTTGTTACAATGATGAGTTCAATCGGAATCAATGTGCTGATCGGTGAACAATATCTGTCAATCATTTTACCAGGAAAATCATTTATTGCTAAATTTAAAGAGAAGAAAATTCCGTTGTCTATGCTGTCTAGAAGTTTGAATGATGCAGGATCAGTAGTTAACCCACTGATTCCATGGGGCGTAAGTGGTGTCTTTATTTCAGCAACATTAGGGATTGGCACAATAGACTATTTGTCATATGCGGTATTCTGTTATATATTACCGGTAGTGTCATTTTTAGTCACGATTATTGATAAAAAGAAAACTAAAGCAGAATAAAAAAAACATGAGGTTGGGATTCACGGCATTACATCCCATTCTCATGTTTGTATGCGGATAAACGCAATTATTCACCAAATGTTTTAAGACCTTCATTATACAGATAATCATCGATTTCTGGAATAGCTAGTCCATGTGAAATACCGTAAATAACGACAGCGTCCCAAGGATGTTTCGGATAAAGTTGAGCATAGCCAGTTTTTTTCATCAGTTCATTGGTTTCTTCCAAAGTTAATTCCAAGCCGATCGTCAAGGCAATGACTTTTTCTCTGGAGGGATTCCGTTTACCATCAAAGTATTGGTAGCCAGTTGCCTCAGTAATCCCAGCTTTTTTTAGTACAGCACTTTTTGAGCGTTTTTTCTCATGTAACCAATAAGCTAAATAGTTTTTTAGGTTTTGATCAATGACATATTGGCGTGTTTCGGATAAAACCGTTTGAAAATCTTCGGCTTGTTTGAGTGAGTGCAGCAATTTGTCTGTATCTTTTTCATGCATATTTGTTCTCCCCTATAGTTGAACTAAATTATACTATACATCGATTTTAACAAAGATAAATCCTATTACAACTATTTATTTGCTATAATTAAAAAGTAAATCAAATCAATAGAGTGTAATCATGGAAAACATCAAAAGTGAGCCAGCTCTTTGCTATAAAGAAATAGAACCTTTAACAGATAAAACCAATGGACCCATTCTTGTTCGGAAGAAGGACACTAAAGAATTTTTTGTGAAAAAGTGCTATCCATTATATTTAGAAGAGCATCTACTCACACTTCAAAAAATCAAACATGCTCATTTACCTAAAATTCAAGAGCTGATTGTTCAAGAAGGAAAGCTGTGGTTGTATGAAGAATTTGTTCAAGGGAAAACGTTGACTGAAGTGATTCAAACATCTGAAAGGTTAGAAACAAATCAAATTATAACGATTGCAATGTCTATCTTAGAGGCATTAGGTGCCTTGCATAAGAAAGGGTTAGTCCATCGAGATGTAAAACCTGGGAATATTATGATGACAAATGAGGGAAATGTAAAATTGATTGATTTTGATGCAGTTCGGGCTGTTGACGGAGGGAAAGAAAATGATACGGTCCAGTTAGGCACAATGGGTTTTGCTTCACCAGAACAGTTTGGTTTTGCAGAATCTGATGAACGGAGTGATCTATATTCATTAGGAGTTGTGATGAATATTTGCTCAGTACAAGAGTACCCCAAAAAGTATTTGACAGAAGATCATGCACTTAGAGGAATCATTCGTAAAGCTACAAAACTGGAACCAGCAGAACGTTATCAGTCTGCTTTAGAAATGCATCTGGCTCTTAGACAGCAACTGTCACGGCGGATAGTTGCAGCCAAACGAAGCAAACCCAAAGCGGTTACTTATGAAAACAGACCAACAAAAATGTCTACCACTATTAGATTAATTACCGCTAGATGGTCCACAAACAAACACGTGAGGCAGTTTGTTCGCATAAAAAATCCTCTGACAGAAGCCGTTGCTCGTTTTTTTAGGAAGTATATCCCAGGTTTTCGAACGGAAACGATCTGGAAAAGAGCAATTGCCATCGTCTGGTATAGTATTTTGTTTATTGGGATAGCAGGAAATGTAATGGATCAACCTACAGGTAGTTTGAAGATGAGAGAATTGTTTGATTATCTTCTGATTTTTGGATTTCCGGCGGTTTTATTCACTAATTTTTTAGATTATCAAAGAAAGTTACCGTTGTTTTCTTCTGAAAATAAGTTGTATCATTATTTAGGATATGGGGGATTATTATTATTTTGGCTTGTGTTTACAAAAGCGGGGTTAGAGCTTAATTCGTTTATATACAAGTATTTTAATTAATAAAACAGGCTTATTCTGTCATACGAATCATGACTATTCGTAGTAGAATAAGTTTTTTTGTATTAGATTATGCAAAATGCATAAGATTATTTTTGGTTTATTGGGTAATATCAAGGTGTATTAACGGACTAAATAACAAAGGAGACAGCAAAATGAATGTGAAGAAAATTGTTTTGATCGGGGTCGGCGTTTTAGTAGTAGGCGGTATTTTAGCCAATATGGGGTCAGATTTTAAAGAAGAAGTAAAAGCAAAAAAAGAAACAACAACAAGTACCGTTGCTAAAAGCCAAGAATCAGAAGTAGAATCAGCTGCAACAGATGCTGGTGATCTAGGTGATTATCATGTCGTGATCAAAGACTTGACCTTTGCCAAAGACTACATTGGAGAAGATGTCGCTGTAATCGATTATGAATTTACGAACAATAGCGATAAAAATGCGATGTTTTTAACCTCAATCTCAACAAAAGCTTTTCAAAATGGTATTGCATTAGACTCAGCAATTATGGGAGAAGAAGGGTACGTAGATTCAATGACTGAAATTCAACCAAGAGCCACATTGAATTTGAAAGTGCCATATAAATTAGCAGACATGTCAACGCCAGTATCTGTTGAGGCAACGAAATTATTCAGTGATAAAGTGAAATTGACAAAAGAGTTTGTTTTACAGTAAAACGAGATTTACTATAAAATAGTTGTAAAAGGTGGTACAGCTAGTTTTTTTCTTGGAGTAAAGAAGAACTAGTTTTTAGCTTCAAAGGGAGCAAAGGAAAATTGATTTTCCTTATATATGGCCGTGTATTGGGGTATTGATCAGGTAGCTGTAAAGATATAGTTATTTGGTCCGAAATCAATTAGTCTTTGCTGCCTGACTGATTTTCCAAATACGAAAACAGCCAAAACCACAAGAACGTGAATGTCTGGAGAAAATTCCAACATTCACGTTCTTTTTTATCAATTATTTTCTGGATCGTGTGGTATTTTTTCAGTAACAGAATGAATTGGTTTAACCTTTAAAATATCTAAAAAGAAAGTGAAAATCGGGATACCAACGATGAGTCCCCAAACGCCAAATAGCCGTTCACTGATCAGTAAAATAACGAATGTATAAAAAATTGGTAAATCTGTTTTACTAGACATAAATTTAGGATTCAACACATAAGACTCAAATAAATGGACGACGATAATCACAATTAAAATATAAATGACATCATTGATTCCACCTTCTGAATAAGCGATAAAACTCAATGGAATACAGGAGATGATGACTCCTGCGACGGGGATCAAACTCAAGATAAAAATCATGATTGCTAAACTTGGTAGTTGATGAAACCCGATCAAAGCCAAGCAAATCGTTGTAATACTGGTATTCACAACAGCAATAAAAAATTGAGCTTCCATTACCACGCCAAAGGTATTTACAAATTTATCAGCAAAGAAATAAATATCTTGAAAGAACCAGTCAAAATCACTTTTCAAAAACAACTTAGAAAATTCTGTCATCTGTTTTTTCTCGATCATGAAAAAGAAACTTAGGATGAATGAAAGAACAAAGGACAATCCAAGCGAACCGATGTCTTGAATATAACGTAAAATCACACTTGCGCCATTTTGGATTTGAGACATTAAATTCGATTTTTCTAGATAATCATCAATGATCATCAACAACTGATTGTGATCATCTCCCGGATTTTGATAAAAATGAACAACTGAATTATACATTTGAGCAGTTTGATGAATAAGAACAGGTACATATTTTGTAATGGCCAGATAAATTAAGAAAACAATCAAAGAATAGGTGGCTAAAACGAGTATCAATGATGGAATCTTAAAAAAATGCTGAACAAATTTCACGAAATGAAGTACTAAAAACGTAAAAATGAATGTTAATAAAATCATTGTGATCATACTTCTAGCTAAAAATAGGACAAAAATAACAACAGCTAAAACAAAAAAACGTCTTAACCGCTCGTTTTGAATAAATTTTTCATAAATCGACACAGACTTCACTCCTTTTAATCAGTAACTTAATTCTATATAAGATAACTATAATGCTTTTTCTCATTTTAAGATAGCAGTTTTATCTATAATTCTAAAAAAAATTTATTTCTCATATACAAATTTAAAAAAATGTTCCCCTTTACAAAAAGAACGCATGTTCGTATAATTAGGTATGGAATAAAACAAGGAGAGGAATGCTATGTTTTTTGATTATGAAAAAGAGCCTAGAAGAGTGATTTTTTGTATAGATGTAAAATCTTTTTACGCTTCAGTTGAATGCGTTGCGAGAGGATTTGATCCGCTTGAAAAAATGCTGGTCGTGATGAGTCATGCTGAAAATAGCGGGGGGATCGTTCTAGCTTCTTCTCCAAAGGCGAAGAAAGTTCTTGGTATCACCAATGTAACACGTAAATATGATGTACCAGATCACCCAGAATTAGTGATTGTTCCGCCACGAATGAATGAGTATATCAAGGAAAACATGAAAATCAATGATATCTACAAAGAATATGTAGCAGAGGAAGATTTACATATTTATTCAATCGATGAATCCTTTTTAGATGTAACGGCAAGCTGGAAATTATTTGGTCAAACACCGATAGAACTAGCTAAGATTATTCAGCAAAGAATCAAGAAAGAGACAGGACTAGCAATCACGGTCGGTATTGGAGACAATCCATTATTAGCTAAATTAGCGATGGATATTGATGCCAAGCATAATAAGGAGCGCTTAGCTAAATGGCATTATGAAGATGTAGCTGAAAAAATTTGGACAATTGAACCGATGTCTGAGATGTGGGGAATCGGTCAACGATTAGTGAAACGATTAAATAATTTGGGTATCCGTTCTATTTATGATCTGGCCCATGCAGATTTGACGAGTTTAAAACGAAATTTAGGGATTATTGGGGAACAGCTGTATGCCCATGCTCATGGTATCGATCGCAGCCGTTTATCTGAAAAATATATACCAGAAGAACGATCGTATAATAATTCTCAGATCTTGATGCGGGATTATTTAAGACAAGACGAAATCGAAGTCGTGATTCGAGAAATGGCAGAACAAGTAGCGACAAGACTTAGAAAAGCTCAGTGTCAGACGGAGTGTGTCCATCTATCTGTCGGCTTTTCACGAGCCTCTAAGTCTGGTGGGGCAAGTTTTTCAAGGCAAATGAAAGTGCCTCTAACGAATAGTAGTAAGGTGTTGATTGACTATTGTTTGATGATTTTCAGACAGAATTGGCATGGAGAGGAAGTACGACATATTGGAATTACCTATTCCAAACTGAATTATAATACTTATGTACAATTAGATTTATTTCATGAACCAGATGAGCAGATGAAAGAACAAAAACTAGATCAATTGATTGATGAAATCCGTCAACGTTTTGGCTACGTTTCTTTAGTCCATGCAAGTTCAGTATCGTCTGGTGGTACAGCAATTTCAAGAGCATCATTAGTCGGTGGACATGCTGGAGGAATGGAGGGCTTGCAATGAGCAAGGAACGGGATTATTATTTTGAGCAATATCAAGATCGTAAAATGAAAAAATGGGCCGGTTTTTACTTGTCTGAACATACTGCGATGATTGAAAAAGAGAAAAAGAGACAGCCAACAAAAAAAGAAAACTCAAATGAGTTGGATAGAAATTGATGCGGTATTAGCTCAGGCTTTTCAAAATCAAGTTGAAGTGATGATTCAAAAAGAAGAATTAGATTGTGAAGGGAATTATGGAGCGGATATTGTCGGGATGATTCAAGGACATGATGAGTTAGGTATTTATGTGGATGGTCACAAGATTGGCTATGACGAGATCCGTCATGTTCAGTTTCGTTAAAAAAAACGGATGTGATACAAAAGAAAAAATCGCTTTTGTATCACACCCTAAATGCGAATAACTAGTTGGAGCAGAAGCAATCCCTTCTTATTTCTCGGAATTAAACGCATCTATCTCAGCCTCAGTTTAATTTTTAGTAATGAGAGACCAGAAAAAATTGAGCTAATGCTGAAAGGATCATCATTAAAGCAATCAAACCACATATAATTAAGTGGCGCCGTTTATGCATCATTACGATTGCAATGAATTCTCTTAAAAACGCATTTGGCAAAAAGTAAAAGGCTGTTTTCACACCAATCCCATCTGCTTTTAGATTGGCCATTTTCGCAAAAAGACCTGCACGAAACAGATGGAAATTATTAGTAGTGAAGAGGGCATGGAAGTCTGTTCCCCCAAAATCTGTTTCGATGATTTCTTTAGAAAATTTCATATTTTCTAAAGTATTTTTTGAATTTGTTTCAACTAAAATATCTTCTTCTGGAATTCCTTTTTCAAGAGCATAATGTTTCATTGCAAGACTTTCAGCGATATGTTCATCGTCCCCTTTGCCCCCGGACATAACAAGTTTAGGTGGATTTAAAGTAGCGCTGGATTGAGCTTTATAAAATTGAATGGCTTTTTCGATTCGTTTCCCTAATAGGGGCGGTACCGTTTTCCCGTCAATCAAACCTGAACCTAAAACAATGATGTAATCTTGAGTATATTTAGGCTGATTGAATTGATAAATGACGGAAATCGTTAGAAAATTATAAAAAACGATAGAAAAATAAAACATAGTTAGTGGTAAAATCCCAAAGAGTAATGAGGCCCACTGTGGTAAAATTCGTGTTGAATAATGATTGAAAATCAGGAAGGCTGTTAAGCCAATGGCTAAAAGCAATGTCAACAAATTGGCTAAAGAATGACCTTCTTTCCGCATAACAACAATTGCATTCCAATACAAGAAAACAAGCAACGCATAAAGGCCAATCAAGAGAAGCACTAATAAGGCAATACCTGTGATTCCCGCCAAAATAATCAATAATGGATTGTATGTTCTAACAAGTAAGACACCCAAATAAGTCATGCCAATGAGTAGAAATAAATTGAACAATAATCCGTTTATCAATCTACGTTTTTCTTTAAAATAACTGAAAAGAAAAAGAAGTAAAAAGCTTGAGGGAATCAAAAAATAATAAGTGTGAAGCTGTGCTTCCAAATAAATGACATAGACGATAAAACAAATCGAAAACCAAAGCAATTCATAAAATTTCCAATCCTTGTTCAGCTTTTGCTGACGCCACTTTGGAATCGTGAACATGCCAATAAGATAAATAATACCAATGATAATACTAAAATAATTCCCCATAGTAGAACTCCTTCAATGAATGATTTCCTTATTAGTATAACGAAAAATGAGTGAAAAAAATACTATAACGTTTATTTTATACTACTCAGAAATGAGGACATCTAAATGAATAACGTTCAATATACTATAGCAAGTGAGTGTTAACACGCTTACTGAGGCTAAAAACCGCAGAATACATGTTCAGTATTGTGCGGTTTTTAGTCCAATTATTTGCAAGAGCAGACGGGAAACGTGATAAAAAAACTAGTTCCAGCGCCTTCTGTTGACTCTAATGAGAGATGCCATTCATATTTTGCAACGATTGAAGTCACTGCAAACAAACCAAGACCAGTACCTTCATCAGCAGATTTCGTTGTGAAGAAGGGTTCAAATATTTTTTCTCTTAACGTTGCTGGGATTCCAGAACCATTATCTGAGATTTCTAATGTAACAAATGTGTCAACATGATTCATTCGGTGATTATCAGCTTTTAAGAAATCCGTTAATTCTTTTGAAGCTGGGGCAACAACGATTTGAATCTTTTGCGGTTTGTTTAGGTTTTCTTTTGTTGCTTGATAGGCATTTGTGATCAAATTATAGATCAAATTCTGCAAATCGATTTCTTCTAATTTCGTGGTTCCCAAATTTTCTTGAATAGATAGGGTCAGTTGAACTTTTTTTGGAATAATTTCTCCAATCAAATGAGTAGCTACACCAATAGTCGCTGAGATATCGATCCATTCTTGAACACTTTTTTGAGTTTTAGAAAAGCGTAGGACATTTGACGAAAGTTGTTTTCCTTTTTGAGCAGAATGTAAAATTTCTTCTAAATCAGCCTCTAATACTGGATCATCGCTATGTTCTTCTAGTAACAATTGGGTGTTGCCGATGATTGGTGTTAAAAAATTATTCATATCATGGACGATCGAGGTCGTTAGTAAACCAACTGTTTCCATTTTATTTCGTTGATATAATTCTAATTCAAGTTGATGTTGAATTTTTTGTTGTTTTTGTTTTTCGATCAGTTGCCGATTTTCTGCTTCAATCGTTTCTTTTTTTCTGAAATTATGAATAAAAAGCGAGCAAATAATGATCAATAGTAATAATAGGACTAAAAGAAAAGATAAAGCGATCACAAAATTAAGGATAGCGTCATTTCGTTCATTATAATCCGCGTTGATTGCAACGACCCAATGTGCAAGGCCAACATCGATCCATTGAAATGCGCTGATTTTCAAGACTTCTCTTGGTATGTCTTCATCCCACCAATAAGAGTTGTAAGTCAATTTTCCGGAAGGATGATTGAGCTGATATTTTTCCAAGCGTTTTAAATCAGAATAATCAAAGTCAGGGTAAATTTTTTCTCGGTCTTTGATAATATCTAAACCGACTTGCTCCTTTACTGGATGCATGACAACGGTCATTGATTGATCTTTGATCATCGGGTAGCCTTTATACCCAACTTCAAAATCTTGTAAAAAATTCTTATAGAAAGCCTCTAATTTTAGCGGTAAAATCAAATAACCATCGATATTGCCAGAAGAAGTTTTAATTTCCTGATAAAAATTAACATACGCTTTTTTATTGATAAAATAAGAGTCCCCATTTTGTGCGGTTGGTTTGGCCAAAAGCTGTTTTAAAGATAGATCATGGCTAATAAATGGGCTAATGGTTTGAAGGTCAGCAATTGATACTTGTTTGTTTTTAGAATCCCAGTGAAATGCGTATAGAGGTGTTCCATCTGGTTTCATGTAAAAAAGTGCATCTGCTTCATCATTTAATGATTCAAAAAATGTATTCAAAGAAGAAGAGCTATTTTCGAGATAAGTTGCAGGGGTATCACTGTTCTTTAAGTTCCCATCAATAGCCAGATAATTGAGTGCTTGGTGTCGATTTTTCATAGAAAGTTGTATCACTTTTCCAACATATTCTGTCGATTGCAATAAAAAATCTTGTCCACTGGCGGTAGTTGTTTTGCGAATGACGGAAAACCCGCGAATTGCAAAGAAAACTGACACAACAATAAAGACGATCATTGCGGCTATCATGATGTTCACAATTCTATTCGTTCGTTTCATTGGTCTAGCTCCTTTTAACATTTGTTCGCAACTTAACAAGTTCATGTTGAAATGTAAAGATAATTCCGCTATTGTATAGATAATGTAAAAACAATAATGAGGTGTGTACGTTGCGTAACGAAAAAATTTTAGTGGTAGATGATGATCCTGCAATTCGCCGGTTGATTTGGAAGTCGCTTCAGTCGACGGGATTGTTGGTCTATCAAAGTGATACGATTGAGAAAACATTAGATATCATGAACCGAGTGACGTTTCAATTATTTCTCTTAGATGTAAGTTTAGAACATGAAAATGATGGGTATCATTTGGCTCAGCTGATTCGAGAACGTCAACCTTTGACACCGATTATATTTGTTAGTGGGAAAAAAAGCGAGCAAGATATTATCAGTGGTCTAGAATCTGGAGGGGATGTGTATCTTTCTAAACCATTTGCACCGAATGTTTTACGAGCCCAAGTCGTTAATATATTAAACCGAACAGAACAGTTATTGACATTAAGTCAGCAACGTGAAGAAACGATGCTGCGAGATGGAATTTTTTCATTTGATAAAAATCAATATCAATTTAGTAAAAATGGTGAAATTGTAAATATGACTTCTAAAGAAATCATGATGATTTTATTTTTCATGGAAAATCCTTATCAAGTGTTTAGTAAAGAACAGATATATGCTAGTGTTTGGAGCGATGGAGAGTTGGATAAAAATTTGATCACCGTATATATTAATTACTTAAGAAATAAAATCGAAGATGACCCCAAAAAACCGAGATACTTACAAACTGTTTGGGGCATCGGCTATCTTTTTAATCCAGAAGGGAAAGAGTCTGGTGCAAATGCGTAGCTTTAGGACACTCTATTTGCAAAATGACGTTGGGAAAGAAGTGTTTCACTCCTAGAAATAAGAGGACGTACTTCTGCTCCCAACGTCTATTCGGATTTCTTGAGACAGAGGTATGACTCGTAGAGTTATATCTCTGTTTCGTTTGTGATTGCTACTATGTAACCCTTAAAATAACCCTTCTAACCGACCAAAAAAGAAACTTAGTGCTAATAAATCAGCTGATCCACCAGGGCTAAGATTTTCACTGATCAGCTGTTGATCAAACAGAATCATCGCCTCTTCGAGATCTTTCACTGAGCAATTTAAGGAAAACATCTCTAACAATTCAGTCGCTTTCTTTTTGACCTTTTGCCATGCTATGATCCCACCGCGATTAATGACATTAGAATCTTCAGTCGTGCTCATTAAATGAAGTAACAGCAGTAGGAATAGGAGGCGTAGATCACTAGTTTGATGCTGTCTTAAAAAAGGTAAGGTTTTATTTTTAAGTGTAGGATATCCTAATTCCGCTTCGCCCCTAATCCCAACGATTCCGTGTTCTAAATACAATTTTTCACCATAACTTAATTGTTGTTTTTTAGCTAAACCACTAAAATCTTTTGAAAGTAATCCTTGTGTCATTTGCTTTACATAATTGAAAACGGTTGACGTATCTTCTTTTGAAAAAGGGATTTTAAGTTGTTGATCATGTATTATTTTTCCCGTTGCACTCAAAAGTAAAGCGAAAGAAAAATTAGCTCCTTTATGGGTATTGACACCATTGGTTTGACTCAGCATAGCCAATTCAGCTTGTGACCCGAGTGTCCGAACTTTTTCAAATAATTGTAAAGGCGTACCGTCATGAGTAGTTCCTAAATGGACATACTCACTAAGAAAGGGATCAAGGGCAGTGCTACTATCAATAAAAGTAAAATAATTCATATCTACATGTGCACCACAGCTTGTAGGATCGACCAGGCCTGGTTTAGGATATAAGGTAGCTTCATATAATAAAGCTTGTAAAGCAAATTCGCCAATTACTTTTGGGGTAGTCTTTTTATATTGTTCTTTCATTTAAATGTTTTTCCATTTCTTTGAGAATAAAAGTTTGAGAATAATCTAAATGCTCTGTAATTAATAATTTCAATTGCTCTTCTTCGTGGTTTATCATACAGTTATAAATCAACCAATGCTCTTTCAAAGCCTTGTCTCGTCGATCTTTAGAACGGATCGAGATATCTCGAAAATAAACGAGGTATTCACGTAATTTCATAACGATTGATTTTAACCGTAGCATTTTACTTTTTTCATAAATCAATTCATTGAAATCAGAAAATTTTTGTAATACCTGATCAATTTCATCGGTTTCATTAAATCGTTCTGTGTCTTCGAGCAACTCTTTCAATTCATCAAAATCCTCAGCTGACATTTCTTTCATCGCCGTGATTGTTGCTAAGACATCCAACGATTTTCTTATAGCATAAATTTCGTTGGCATCATTGAGTGAAATTCCTCGAACGATAATACCCACACCACGAACATAATCAACAAGTCCTTCTTCCACAAGCTTTTGTAAAGCATAGCGAATAGGGGTCCGACTAATATTCATCACTTCAGAAAATTCTTTTTCATTGATTCGTTGCCCGGCTGGAATTTCGCCAAGAATAATTGTTTTTCTAAATGCTTTGTAAACAAGTTCTTTTAAAGGTTCGTTTATGCTTAAATCTAAATTTTTTCCGACTGCTTCTGATAGTGAACTCATCTGATTACTCCTCTTCTGAATTAATAGTAGAAAAATAATTAACTATTTTTATTCTATAGTGCTAAGAAAAAGATCAGAAAATCGCACAATTCTTTTTATAAAATATGCGATTTTCAGTAAATAAGAATGGCTATTGTGGAATATAAAGAGGCATATGGCCAGTCAAAACAATCGTTACTACAAAGATAACGAAGATTCCTAATGCCCATTTAGCTGCTTCTTTTTGCCATTGTCCCATATCTAAACCAGTTAAACGAAGTAACAAGTAAATGAAAGCGACCAATGGACTTAACAAGTGGAATGCTTGTCCCATCAATGAAGCCAACGCCATTTGCATATCAGTAAAGCCATATGCGCGTCCTGCTTCTGCTAAGACAGGTAAGACACCGAAATAAAACCCATCATTCGAGATAAAGAAGGTACCAGGAGCTGAAATTACTGCGATTACTAAGCCCCAGAAACCAGCTAATTGATTTGGAATGATTTTTGTAAAACTTTGAGCTAATGCATCTGCCATGCCAGTCCCTTGGAAAAGACCCATGAAGACGCCCGCGGCAAAAACCAAGATAACGACTTGAACAGCATCGCCACCGTTTGCACCGATCCGTTTAGATTGATCTTTTAAAACTGGATAGTTGACCATCAACGCTACTACAGTACCAGTCAAGAATAATAATAATGGTGGTAAACCAAGACCAACAAATGAATCTGTAACAAGCAACGCAATCAATGCAATCGTTAAAATAGCATTGAATAACCAAATCTTAGGACGACGAATTGCTAATGTTTCTTCGTCTGTCACAGTGGTCATTGCATCGATTTCTTCATCTGTTAACTGTTTGATTCCAAGACGAGCACGTTCTTTTCGGCCCATAGAAGGTGCCACGATGAAGATTACATAAAGCAATGCAATGATCATTCCAGGAATGAGATAAGCCAAAATTTCAGCACCTACATTCAATACGCTCATCGCACGAGCTGTTGGCCCGCCCCAAGGAAGTAAATTCATGATCGTGTTTTGCAAAATAACCAAAACACCTAAGTTCATCAATTTCATATCTAATTTTTTATAGATAGGAATAAAAGCAGAACAGCAAATCAAGGTAGTCGTGGTTCCATCTCCGTTAAGTGAAACAGCTGCCGCAACAACGGCCGTTGCGATCAACACTTTCATTGGATCGCCTTTAGCAATATGAATCATTTTTTTCGTGATTGGGTCAAATAACCCAGCATCCAACATAATTGAAAAATAAAGAATGGCAAACAATAACATAATACCCGTAGTGGATGTTGTTTTGATTCCTTCCATAACAAAGTCTCCAATAGAGCCCTTCTTAGAAACTCCTGCAAACATTGCAATCAAAGCAAAAATCAGTGGAATCAAAACCAAAGCTGTAAACGGTGACATTTTCTTTTTCATGATGACAAACATGAAGACGATGATCATCACATAAGACAAAACAGTTAATAACATTTTTTTCTCTCCTTTAACACTAAATTCGTTTTCCAAAACAATCGGGCGTCTCTTTGTGATGTTGGGTCTACAGAAAAATAACAGTAAGGAAAAATTAGAAAGCCCTTTCTTGTTTCGTTAACAATGCTAAGTTTAATCTAAGCAAGTGGAGATAAACAGAAGCCAAGCAGAAAAAGAACACCAAAAAAACACAAATGATAGCGGTTTCTTAAAGAGATGTTAACAAGATGTTAATAAAATATTAAATGCTTGTAAACGTTGATATATCAATGTTTTTATGAGTTTTAGTCATTTTTTACTAAAGAGGAACAGTGAAAGAACAATTTTAGCTCAATGATTTCATTTTATTGTAATCGTTTTTACCTATAATGAATCCATAAACAGAAAGGATGTGAGTTCATGGGGCTATTTGAACGACTGTTTAATAAAGAGATAACAGAAACAAAAATAGAGGAAACGCCACTTTCACCTATTAGAGAAGAAAAAAATGAGTGGCAAGAAATTGCAGGATATATTCCAGTAGAAAGTGAAGAACATCAAGTTGTTTCATTGATTGCGACAGCAATAGCTGCAGGAGATCGTCCAGAAAGTACGTTCATCGTTAAACGAATTTCAAAAAGAAATCCAGAAGCACAGCTAGTTTCTGTGATCGCTACTAGCATTGCATCGGCTGATCACGCAGAGAGTCAGTTTGTTATTCAGTCTATTAAAGAAAAAAAGGCTGTTTCGTTTTTCATTATTTAGCAAAAGAAACCTTGTTGCAGATGTGTTATCTAGTTCCACGGGCTAGCTCTTCGGAAAAAAGATAAAAATTGAATGTGACAAAAAGCATCGCAGTCAATTTTTCCTATTTTTCAGTCGAGACGAAACGAGCCTATTACACTTTTAATTTTAGGAGGAAAAAAAATGTTACGTAAGTTCAAAATTTCAATCGATGGGAAAGAGTATTTAGTAGAAATGGAAGAAGTTGGCGGTGTGCCACAAGCACCGATCGCCGCACCAGTTACACCAGCAGCGCTCCAACACCTGAACCGGTCGAGCAAGCAACACCCCCAGCAAGTACACCAGCTGGAAATGATGCGATGCCATCCCCTATGCCTGGAACAATCTTGAACATTTTAGTATCTGTTGGGGACACCGTACAAGAAAATCAACCGCTAATGATTCTGGAAGCAATGAAAATGGAAAATGAAATCGTAGCTGGAAAAACTGGAACAGTCACAGGGATTCATGTCCAACAAGGTGATATGGTCAATCCTGGCGAACCATTAATTACAATCGGTTAAATAAGAAAAAAGAAGTCTAATTTTAAAAAGAGGAAGTGACGTTTGTGGAGACATTAATTGAAGGCGTAGTAGGAATGGGGCAGGAACCTGGTCGTATTGTAATGATGGTGATCGGTGGTATCTTGATGTACTTAGGTATCAAAAAGGAGTACGAACCTACTTTACTTGTGCCAATGGGATTAGGTACGATTTTAGTCAATTTTCCCAATTCGGGTGTATTAAGTGCTGGTGGAGAAGCAGGTCCGTTTCAAGTGTTGTTTGATATGGGAATTTCGACGGAGTTATTTCCGTTGTTATTATTTATCGGTATTGGGGCTATGATTGATTTTGGTCCTTTGTTACAAAATCCATTCTTATTATTGTTTGGTGCAGCCGCTCAATTTGGGATTTTCTTTACGATTATTGCGGCAGTTTTATTAGGATTTGATTTAAATGATGCTGCTTCTATCGGAATTATCGGAGCAGCAGATGGTCCAACATCTATTTTCGTTGCGAACACCTTGAATTCGAAATATATGGGCGCAATTATGGTGGCAGCTTATTCTTATATGGCCTTGGTTCCTATTATTCAGCCAGTGGCGATTAAAGCTGTTACTACGAAAAAAGAACGCAAAATCCGCATGACCTATCGTGCTGGCGAAGTATCACAAACAGCGAAGATTTTATTTCCTATCGTGATTACGATTGTCGCTGGATTGGTAGCACCAGTTTCTCTTCCATTAGTTGGGTTCTTGATGTTTGGGAATTTACTACGTGAATGTGGTGTCTTGGATCGTTTATCCGTGACAGCGCAAAATGAGCTTGTAAACATCATCAGTATTGTGCTAGGGTTAGCGATTTCAGTAAAAATGCAGTACGAAGAATTTTTACAAATTGATACATTAATGGTTATTGGTCTGGGGTTAGTTGCCTTTGTAATGGACTCAGTTGGTGGGGTATTGTTTGCTAAATTATTGAATTTGTTTAGAAAAGAAAAAATTAATCCTATGATTGGTGCTGCAGGAATTTCAGCATTTCCGATGTCTAGTCGAGTGATTCAAAAAATGGCAACAGACGAAGATCCACAAAACTTCATTTTAATGCATGCCGCTGGTGCAAATGTGTCTGGACAGATCGCGTCTGTTATTGCGGGCGGCTTGTTATTAGCGTTGCTTGCGTAGCGTTTTGAATAGAAGAAAAGGAAAGGAGCTTGGCTCATGTCAGCTGATTTATTAAAATCATTAGAACTATTAGTTTTTGGTTGGGGTGGCGTGTTTGTGGTCATTTTTGTGATTTACTTTGCGTCGTTTATGCTAAATAAATTATTTCCACCGAAAAGCTAGGAAGTGTTAAACCATGGATATCAGAAGAATTTGGCTTGATCGAGATGGGGTAGGAAAACAGCAGTGGTCAGATTTTCTGATGAAAGCTGATCTGATACCTGATGATCAGCTAGACTTTACAATCGGCATTTACGATCAGGAGAAGCTTATTGGAACAGGATCGCTTTTTCAAAATATTTTAAAATGTATTGCAATCGATTCTTCTTATCAAAATGAAAATCTGCTCTCTCGAATTGTTCAAGCATTAAGAGAACAATTGCAGGAAATAGGCTATCACCATTACTTTTTATATACAAAGCCAAAAACCAGTAAGCTGTTTCGTTCTTTAGGTTTTACTGAAATTACAGCAACAACTGAACTGGTTTTTATGGAGCAGGGATTTCCTGATTTTGAAGACTATTTAACGGAACTCAAAAAGTATCGGACAAATACGAAGGACAATGCAGCCATTGTAATGAATGCTAATCCATTTACAAAGGGTCATTTATATTTAGTGACAGAAGCAACTAAAACTGCCGAGACGGTTTATCTCTTTGTTTTGTCTGAGGAACGTTCGCTATTTAATGCAAAGACACGTTTTAACTTGGTAAAAGAAGGCGTTAGCCATTTATCAAATGTGGTCGTTTTACCAACAAGAGAATACATGGTATCCAGTGCGACCTTCCCATCTTATTTTTTGAAAGATCAGGCGAAGGCAAGTATTGCGCAAGTTCAGGCTGTTTTGGATGCCACTTTATTTAAAGAAAAGATTGCTTCTATTTTATCGATAACAACTAGATTTGTTGGAGAAGAGCCATTTTCAGAAGTAACGAAAATTTACAATCAGGCAATAAAAAAGACCTTTGGTTCCCAGCTAAATCTAGTTATTTTACCAAGAAAACAAATTGGTGAGGAGGTTGTCAGTGCGACCAAAGTACGAGCTTTAATGGAACAAGGAAATTACGCAGCAATCAAACCTCTTGTTCCACCCAAAACGTTTGAAGAAATAATCAAACAAAAAAATAAGTAACGGGGTGTATATTTTGGAAATCAAACAAAACGCATCTGCTGGTACAACTGAATCAAGCGATATTATGATTACAATTGGAAAAAACAGTGGACAAGGAATTAAAATTGAAATAGACAGCAGTGTTGAAAAGCAATTTGGACGTCAAATTCGTGAAAAAATACAAGAGACCTTGAATCATTTGTCTGTTACGAATGCGAAGGTTCAGGCAATTGATAAGGGCGCATTGGATTGTACTATTCAAGCTCGAACGGTGGCAGCTGTTTATCGCGCTGCTAATGAAGAAAATGTAGACTGGCAGGTGTTAAATACATGGAACGTTTAAGAAGAACCATGATGTTTGTACCTGGAGCAAATGCTTCAATGCTAAGAGATGCGACGTTATACGGTGCTGATTCGTTGATGTTTGACCTTGAGGATGCGGTTTCATTAAAAGAAAAAGATAGTGCACGTTTACTTGTCTATCATGCCTTGAGAACATTTGATTATTCTTCTGTAGAAACGGTTGTCCGAATCAACGGATTAGATACAGTGGGGCGTCAAGATGTTGAAGCAATGGTTTTAGCAGGTGTAGATGTGATTCGTTTGCCAAAAACTGAAACGGCACAAGATATTGTTGATGTAGAGGCAGTAATCACAGAAATGGAAACAAAATATGGCATCGCTGTTGGGACAACTAAAATGATGGCGGCAATTGAATCGGCTGAAGGTGTTTTAAATGCTCGTGAAATTGCGCTTGCAAGTGATCGATTGATCGGTATTGCGCTGGGTGCAGAAGATTATGTAACCAATATGAAAACACACCGCTATCCAAATGGGCAAGAATTATTTTTTGCCCGAAGCTTTATCCTCCATTCAGCAAGAGCGGCAGGCATCGCGGCAATAGATACAGTGTACTCAGATGTAGAGAATACAGAAGGATTTCTTGCAGAAGTTGAGTTGATTAAGCAGTTAGGCTTTGACGGTAAATCTGTCATCAATCCACGTCAAATTCCGTTAGTAAATAGTGTATATGAACCAAGTGAAAAAGAAATTCAAAATGCGAAAGAAGTGATCTGGGGGATTAGAGAAGCAGAAGCGAAAGGTTCAGGCGTCATTTCAGTTAATGGAAAAATGGTCGATAAACCAATTGTTGAACGGGCAGAGCGAGTAATTGCTTTAGCTATTGCAGCAAAATTAATTTCTGAGGAGGAAGTCTAAAATGAAAAATAACGTAGGCAAAGAAATTCCAGATAATTATGCTGAACAATATGGTTTATTCAAAGGGGAACTAGCCAATATTCGTGAATACAAAGAAGCTAGCCGTAAGATTAAACCTGTTAGACCAAGAGATACGAAGCTACTAGGTAGTTTAAGAGAAGCTATTGAAAAAACAGGATTAAAAGATGATATGACAATTTCTTTCCATCATCATTTTAGAGAAGGCGATTTTGTTATGAATATGGTTCTAAAAGAAATCGCGGCTTTAGGAATCAAAAATCTATCGATTGCACCTAGCTCCATCGCAAATGTTCATGAACCGTTGATTGAGCATATCAAAAATGGTGTAGTAACGAATATTACCTCTAGTGGATTACGAGATAAAGTTGGTGCTGCGATTTCTGAAGGAATCATGGGAAATCCAGTTGTGATCCGTTCTCATGGTGGTCGTGCGAGAGCAATTGCTACTGGCGATATCCATATTGATGTGGCCTTTCTAGGTGCACCAAGCTCAGATGCATACGGCAATGTAAATGGAACCAAAGGCAAAGCCACATGTGGCTCATTAGGCTATGCGATGATCGATGCGAAGTATGCCGATCAAGTAGTCGTAATTACAGATAGCTTGATGCCGTATCCAAATACACCAATCAGTATCCCGCAAACCGATGTAGATTTTGTCGTAGAAGTTGAGACAATCGGTGATCCAAATGGCATTGCTAAAGGAGCAACTCGTTTTACTAAGAATCCTAAAGAACTATTGATTGCAGAATATGCAGCAAAAGTGATTACGCATTCGCCTTATTATAAAAATGGTTTTTCTTTTCAAACAGGAACTGGCGGAGCAGCGTTAGCCGTTTCTAGATTTTTGAAAGACGCCATGGTCAAAGATGGTATCACAGCAAGCTTTGCTTTAGGTGGTATTACAAATGCAATGGTTGAGTTATTAGAAGAAGGGTTAGTTGAAAAAATTATAGATGTTCAAGATTTTGATCATCCATCTGCCGTTTCTTTAGGTAATTATGAAAATCATTACGAAATAGATGCAACTATGTATGCTTCGCCATTAAGTAAAGGTTCTGTGATCAATCAACTAGATACAGCAATCCTTTCAGCACTGGAAATCGATACGAATTTCAATGTAAACGTCATTACGGGATCGGATGGTGTCATTCGTGGCGCATCTGGCGGACATTCAGATACTAGTGCTGCTTGTAAGATGAGCTTAGTGATTGCACCGTTGATTAGAGGACGAATTCCGACGATCGTTGAAGAAGTGAATACAGTGGTAACACCAGGTAGCAGCATTGATGTGGTGGTGACAGAAGTTGGGATTGCGATTAATCCAGAACGTCAGGACCTAGTAGAACATTTTAAAACATTAGACGTTCCACAATTAACAATGAAAGAACTACAAGAAAAAGCCTATAGCATTGTGGATAGACCAGATGCTATCGAGTATGGGGATAAAGTAGTTGCATTGATCGAATACCGTGATGGGTCAATTATCGATGTGGTCAGAAATGTCTAAATGCTATCTACAGGGAGAAGCGATTACGTTGTTAGAAATGCTGGATGCAAGAGAAAAACGAGTAACAATTCAGCAAGAATTTTTACAAAAGTACCCTACAAGTGCTTTATTAAGCGCTACGATGAATATTCCAGGACCTGTAAAAAACAATGAGCAGCTAAGACTGGCCTTTTTAACTGTCATTAAAGAGCTAGAGTCTCTTTTTCCTCCTGAAAAAATAGCTGCTGGTAAACAACGAGATTTAAAAACAGGTTCTGAATATTATTTGGCTCTTAATGAAGCACCAGAAGAACTGAAAAGAAAAGTCATTGAAATCGAAGAAACACATCCTTTAGGGCGTTTGATGGATTTGGACGTGATTTATTTAAAGAATCATACCTGCCATTCCATCAGTCGTACGGAACTAAATTACAAACCAAGAACTTGTTTTATCTGCGAAGAAGAAGCCAAAGTTTGTGGAAGACAGAGAAAGCATAGCGTAGCAGAAATGCAAGAAACAATCAGTCAACTTATTGAGAAAGGAAAGATGAAATGACAAAAAAAATCCTTTTTACAGAAACTGTTTTGCGGGATGGTCAACAAAGCCAGATTGCCACAAGAATGCCGACAAGTGATATGTTGCCAATCATTCAAACTCTAGATGAAGCAGGCTATCATGCTCTAGAAGTGTGGGGCGGTGCAACGTTTGATGCCTGTATTCGCTTTTTGAATGAAGATCCTTGGGAACGATTAAGAGCAATTCGAAAAGCTGTTAAAAATACAAAGCTACAAATGCTTTTACGAGGACAAAATTTACTTGGTTATAAAAATTATGCCGATGATGTTGTAGAAGCTTTTGTTCAAAAATCAATCGAGAACGGTATCGATATTATCCGTGTCTTTGATGCGCTAAATGATACTAGAAATCTACAAACGTCAATTGAAGCAACCAAAAAATTCGGCGGTCATTGTCAACCAGCTATTTCCTATACGACGAGTGATTTTCATACAATCGACTATTTTGTAGGATTGACCACAGAATTGGAAAAAATGGGCGCTGACTCGATCTGTATTAAAGATATGGCGGGAATCTTGACACCAGATGATGCGTATCGTTTAGTTACGGAAATCAAAAATAAAATTCAAGTACCGCTAGAAGTTCATACACATGCAACAAGTGGAATTTCAGAAATGACCTATCTAAAAGCCGTTGAAGCAGGAGCAGATATTATTGACACCGCTATTTCGTCATTTTCCGGTGGAACAAGTCAACCAGCTACAGAATCAATGGCACTTGCATTGGAGAATTTAGGATACGATACACACTTAGACATGAAGAAAGTGGCTGAAGTGGCCGATTATTTTAATCCGATTCGTGATAAATTCAGAGAAGAAGGCTTGCTGAACCCTAAAGTGAAAGATACGGAGCCAAAAACATTGATTTACAAAGTACCTGGTGGCATGCTGTCTAATTTATTGAGCCAACTGACAGAACAAGGACTAGCGGATAAATACGAAGAAGTGTTAAAAGAAGTACCAAAAGTTCGTGCCGATTTAGGTTATCCACCGCTTGTAACACCGTTATCACAAATGGTTGGAACACAAGCCGTTATGAATGTAATCAGTGGAGAACGTTATAAAATGATCCCAAAAGAAATTAAAGAGTATGTCAAAGGACTTTATGGAAAACCCCCTGTGGCAATTTCAGAGACAATGACAAACTTAATCATTGGTGAAGAAGAAGTAATGACAGTTAGACCTGCTGACCTATTGGCGCCAGAACTTCCAACCTATGAAAAAGAAATTGAACTGTATGCAAAATCAACAGAAGATGTTTTGATATATGCGTTATTCCCACAACAGGGAAAAGATTTCTTAGGCAGAAGAGACGATCGATTTTATGATGTTCCTTTGCAAGAAGTGAGTGTTACATTGGATATTTAATGAAAAGGAGTTGTAAAATCAGACGATTTTGCAACTTTTTTTTTCGACTGTTTAAAGGATTTTTTGAAAGAAATAAATTTTTTTCATATTACATGAAAACGATAAAAGTTACTTGAAATCGGTCAAATAGTACTTAGTAAATGTTATCCGTGTTAAGGTGTTTTTTTGTTTTTTTATGATGGGTTTTAGATTAAAAAAAAATGTGAGAAATATGTTATATAGCTAATTATTATTGTGTAAATACGTTTGGAAATTGATTATACCTTTATATATGAGGATTTTTATTATATGACATAATTATGCCGTAGATATGTTAATTAATATAACTTTTCTCATCGTTAGAAAGGTTTACTTTTAAGGATTATGCCGTTATAATGGCTAAAATCAAGTCATATGTAAGATGGCCGTATAGGTTTTATTTTTGGTACAGTACATAAATATGAATTAGATTATTTAGTAAAACAAGTTCGTTTTTCTCAATCGTTAAATTTAGGAGGGATGTTTTTGATTACCAACAAAAAATCATCAAATGCTTTTTTTGAGTTGAATCATCAGATGTATCATTACTATACGCTTGCGTCATTAGAAACGGAGGGTCATTCTTTTGTTGCTAAGTTACCGTTTAGTATTCGTGTGTTACTAGAATCATTATTAAGGCAGTTAAATCACAATGGAATCACAGAAGAACATATTGAACAATTAGCCAATTGGTCCGCGAATCAGCCGAATAAAGGTGAAGTCCCATTCAAACCAGCTCGAGTGATTCTTCAAGATTTTACAGGCGTTCCAGCTATAGTCGATTTAGCCTCTTTACGAAAAATAATTGCTGATTTTGGCGGTGATCCAACCAAAATCAATCCCGAAGTTCCTGTTGATTTAGTTGTTGACCATTCAGTGCAAGTAGATGTAGCTGGAGTAAAACAAGCACTACAGTTAAATATGAAAATGGAGTTTCAACGCAATCAAGAGCGTTATCGCTTTTTAAGCTGGGCGCAAAAAGTATTTGATAATTATCGTGTTGTTCCACCTGCAACTGGAATCGTCCACCAAGTCAACATTGAATATCTGGCAACGGTTGTGACGCAAAAAAAACAAGCAGATGATACGATTTTACTTTATCCTGACACGCTAGTTGGGACGGATTCCCATACGACAATGGTCAATGCATTAGGTGTTTTAGGCTGGGGTGTTGGTGGAATTGAAGCAGAAGCAAGTATGCTTGGCGAGCCGTCTTATTTTCCTATCCCAGATGTTGTTGGTGTCCGTTTTGTGAATGAACTATCACAAGGTGCTACAGCGACAGATCTAGCCTTAAAGGTAACGCAAGTGTTAAGAAAACAAAAGGTTGTCGGTAAATTTGTAGAATTCTTTGGTTCAGGGTTAATTAGTTTAAGCTTGGCCGATCGAGCAACTGTCGCAAATATGGCACCCGAATATGGCGCGACCTGCGGTTTTTTCCCTGTAGATGATGAAACAATTCGTTATCTGCGACTAACAGGAAGAGAAGAACAGAACGTAGCGGTAGCTGAACGTTATCTAAAAGAAAACCAATTATTTTATGATCCAAAAAACGATCAAGAACCTAATTATACAAAGGTGATCGAAATCGATCTAAGCGAGATAGAAGCCAACCTTGCTGGCCCAAAACGACCACAAGATTTGGTCCCGCTATCTGAAATGAAAACAGCATTTGAACATGCGGTGAAAGCGTCAACTGGATTGCAAGGCTTTGGTCTCACAGAAAAACAGTTGACAGAAAATGTGACGTTAGAGTTAGAAGGAGAACGGCATCAATTAAAGCCTGGAGCAATTGCAATTGCAGCGATTACTTCATGTACGAATACCTCGAATCCATTCGTTATGTTGAGTGCAGGCTTAGTAGCTAAAAAGGCTGCATTGCTTGGTTTAAACGTACCAAATTATGTAAAAACGTCTTTAGCTCCAGGTTCAAAAGTTGTGACAGCCTATCTAAAAAAAGCAGGTTTACTGCCTTATTTAGAACAGTTAGGTTTTCATCTTGTTGGGTATGGTTGTACGACTTGCATTGGTAATTCGGGAGCATTGAAGCCGGAAGTCGAAGATGTAATCAAAGAAAATGATTTATTAACTGCGGGTGTTTTAAGTGGAAACCGTAATTTTGAAGGACGTATTCATTCTTTAGTGAAAGCTAATTATCTGGCATCTCCGCCACTGGTTGTTTTATATGCACTTGCTGGAACAGTCGATATTGATGTATTCAACGAACCAATTGGAATTGGAGAAAACGGTATACCAATTTATTTCAATGATATTTGGCCGTCCAGAGATGAAATTCAAGCATTGATCGACGAATGTGTTACGCCCGAACTTTACCAAGCAGAATATGCACGGGTTTTTAGTGACAATGAAGAATGGAATCAGATTGAAACGAACGATGAACCTTTGTATGGCTGGGAAGAGGAATCAACCTATATTGCAAATCCGCCCTATTTTACGAAAATGACAAAAGAAAGAGAACCGAGAAGACCTTTGAAACGATTAGCTGTCTTAGCGAAGTTTGGCGATTCAGTTACAACTGATCATATTTCGCCAGCTGGAAGTATTCAAAAAAATAGCCCTGCAGGTCAATATTTGATTGATAGAGGCGTTGAGGTCCGCGAATTTAATTCTTATGGCGCCAGACGTGGCCACCATGAGGTGATGATGAGAGGAACGTTAGCTAACATTCGTATTCGTAATCAATTGGTTCCAGAGGTAGAAGGTGGCTATACGATCTTTATGCCAACGAACGAAAGAATGGCGATCTATGATGCTGCGATGAACTATCAAAAACAAGGAACAAAACTTGTGATTTTAGCAGGTGACGATTATGGTATGGGTTCTTCAAGAGACTGGGCGGCTAAAGGAGTGCAGTTACTTGGTGTCGAAGTTGTGATTGCCAAAAGTTATGAACGGATTCATCGTTCGAATTTAGTAATGATGGGTGTATTACCATTACAATTCAAACCAGGTGAAGATGCGGATAATTTAGGTTTAACAGGAACTGAGTTATTTGATATTGACATTGATGAAACAAAAGGGATTTTGGATACGGTAAAAGTAACTGCGAGTAAGTCAAATGGAGAAGTAATTGAATTTGAGACAGTTCTTCGTTTTGATTCAGCAGTTGATATCACCTATTATCAACATGGTGGGATTTTACCGATGGTCATCCGTAAAAAACTTTAAAATGATCGTTAAAACAATTAAAACATAATAAAAAGCCTGTTTTGCCATCTAGTGTCTAGCGATACAGGCTAAAATTTCGGGAAGTAGAAAAATATGAATGAGGCAAAAAAGTACCTCAGTCATATTTTTCTATTACATTAAGGAGGAGCTTGGATGGAGATTCACAAAGGCTTAGAAGGTGTCGTAGTTTCTGAAACAAAAATCAGCTCGATCGTAGAAAATCAGCTATTGTTTGTAGGAGTTAATATTGATGATTTAGTAGCAGAGAATGCACAGTTTGAAGAAGTGATTTATCTATTATGGTTTTTGAAAATACCGACAAATCAAGAATTAAAGACATTTAAAAAAGAATTATCTGTTCAAATGCCAATATCTGATACGATTATTACATGTTTAAAAATTCAAACACGTCAGAATCTTCATCCTATGAGTGTTTTACGGTCAACGATTTCACTATTAGGGGTATTTGATCCAAATGCTGAAGCGACAGATGAACGATCAACGTATCAGCAAAGCCTTGCATTACAGGCAAAAATGCCAACGATTATTGCGGCTTATGCAAGGCTAAGAAAAGGTTTAGACCCAATTCCTCCAAAAAATAATTTATCGATTGCGGCAAATTTTCTTTATATGCTGACTGGAAAAGAAGCAGAAGAAGTACAGATTTCGGCCATGAATCAAGCATTAGTCTTGCATGCTGATCATGATTTAAATGCAAGTACGTTCACCGCAAGAGTCTGTGCTTCTACATTGTCAGATGCTTATTCATGCATTACAGCTGCAATCGGTTCTTTAAAAGGGCCACTGCATGGTGGCGCAAACGAAAAAGTGTTTGATATGTTGAAAGAAATTGATTCCAACAAGCTAAATGTTGAAGAATACTTAAATCGAAAACTAGATCGAAAAGAAAAAGTCATGGGTTTTGGGCACCGTGTATACAAAACAGAAGATCCAAGAAAGAAACATTTAAAAAAACTAGCAAAAGAGCTAACGTCAATCACCCAAAAAGAACAATGGTATTTTTTATCGTGTCAAGTGGAGCGCTATTTAAAAGAGACCAAAGGATTGATTCCAAATGTCGATTTTTATTCTGCTACGGTTTATCATTGTATGGATATCGATAGTGACTTATTTACGTTGATTTTTGCTATGAGTCGTGTTTCTGGCTGGTTAGGTCATATTGATGAACAGAAAAAAGACGATTGCTTGATTCGTCCGCGTTCACATTATATTGGTCCGAAACAGTTAGAGTATAATAGAATAAACACCGAATTACATCCAGGAGGAATGGAAGCATGATAAATGGAGAAAAAATTGGGTTTGAAAATAAAAAACTAGTTGTTCCAAACTATCCAATCATTCCTTTTATAGAAGGTGACGGAATTGGACCTGAAATTTGGCAGGCTGCTAAAAATGTATTTGACGCCGCGGTTTCTAAGGCGTATAAAGGAGAACGTAAAATTATTTGGCAAGAAGTTTTAGCAGGTGAAAAAGCGTTCAATGAAACTGGGAGTTGGTTGCCAGAAGAGACGTTGGAAACCATCAAAACGCATCTCGTTGCAATCAAAGGCCCACTAACAACACCAATTGGTGGCGGTTTTCGTTCGTTGAATGTAGCATTGCGGCAAGAGCTAGACTTATATATTTGCTACCGACCAGTACGTTACTTTGATGGAGTGCCTTCTCCGTTAAAGCATCCAGAAAAGACAGATATGATGATCTTTAGAGAAAATACAGAAGATATTTATGCAGGAATCGAATTTTTAGCTGAAAGTCCTGAAGCAAAAAAACTGATTACATATTTAAACAAAGAGTTTGGTGTCAATAAGATTCGCTTTCCTGAAACATCGGCGATCGGGATCAAACCTGTTTCTAAAGAAGGAACAGAACGTTTAGTTCGAGGTGCAATTGAACACGCATTAAAGAATAAGCGAAAATCAGTCACACTTGTTCATAAAGGTAATATTATGAAATTTACAGAAGGGGGCTTTAAAAACTGGGGCTATGCTTTAGCCGAAAATGAATTTGGAGACAAAGTATTTACATGGCAAACCTATTTGAAAATCAAAGAGGAGTCAGGTAACGTTATAGCAGATCAACAATTAGCAACTGCTGAAAAGGAAGGTAAATTGATTATTAAAGATCGCATTGCCGACATCTTCTTACAAGATATTTTGCTTCATCCTGAAAATTATGATGTAATTGCAACTTTGAATTTAAATGGAGACTACATTTCAGATGCATTAGCGGCTCAAGTTGGTGGAATTGGGATTGCACCAGGGGCTAATTTGAACTTGGTAACGGGACATGGAATCTTCGAAGCAACGCATGGAACAGCACCAGAATTTGCCGGATTAAATCAATTGAATCCATCATCTTTACTTTTATCTGGAGTATTAATGTTTGATTATTTAGGTTGGAGCGAGGTTAGTGAGTTCATTACAAGAAGTATTGAAGAGGCATTGGTGAACAAAACAGTAACGAAAGATTTTGCAGATCAAATGGAGGGGGCAACTGTATTGAGTTGTTCCGATTTTGGAGAAGTATTAGTCCAATTAATAAAAAGCAACTAGCAATAAAGAGGTCGGGACAGAAGTGTTTAACTCCGAGAAATAAGAAGGAATTTACGAAAATTGCTCTTCAAATTTTTGTGACCAAGTAGGTACTGTGCAACGTCAACTTGTTCCTTGTTGTGTTTTACAGCAATTTTGGCTTAATTCCGAAGGAGTTACTTCTGCGCCCACCGTTTATTCGGTTACTAAGAGCCTGAAACATAAGGCTCTATAATATATTGTGTTGGTGGAAATCAAAAAAGATTTTCTACCAGCACTTTTTTGAGCATTTAAATACAAAAAAGGAACAACTAACTGATAAAATGAAATCGACAAAAACCACAAATCATCAGAAAGGTTGTTCCCTATGGATAAGAATACCAGATTATTGCTCGGACTTACAGACAAAAACCTCCGGTTTGAAGAAAATTGGTTGGAACAAAGACCAGTAAAAGGAGTGCAAGCTCAAGTGATTAAAGCCAAGCTGACCTATTCACCTACTCATTGCGAGAAATGTGGGCGCCTCAATCATGGACAAATCATCAAAAATGGCAGTCATACAACAACAGCTCAATTGCCTGTTTTTAATGAGCGCTTCACTCTATTAGAACTAAAACGGACACGTTTTCTTTGTCATGAATGTGGTGCTACTTTCCACGCTCATACAGAGCTGATTGAAGAACATCATCACTTATCTAAACAGCTTCAATACCAAATTATGCTTGACTTGAAAAAGAATGTTTCAAGAAAAATGATTGCTCAAAAACACTTTGTTTCAGACATAACAGTCCTTAGAATGATGGAGAGACTATCAAAAAATTATCGAACAAACTGGAACTTCCTCCCTAAAATTCTATGTATCGATGAATTTAAATCCATGAAATCTTGCCAAGGAAGTATGAGCTTTATTTGTGTGGATGGAGAACGGAATCAGTTGTTAGAAGTGCTGGAAGATAGACGACTACACAAATTGACCGCTCATTTCATGCGCTTTACACGTGAAGCTCGGCTACATGTAGCGTATCTCGTAACAGACATGAACGCTAGTTACCATCAACTTCTTCGAACGGTCTTTCCGAATGCTCAATTAGTGACGGATCGCTTTCATATCGTCCAACAAATGAATCGTACGTTGAACCAACTGCGAATTCAAACGATGAACCGTTTGAAAAGTTCTGAACCAAAATAATACCGTCGTTTAAAACGTTATTGGAAGCTACTATTGAAAGATTCCGATAAGTTAGATATAAACTGTCGAGCTTATCAGCCCTTATTTAAACGACCATTAAGTCAACAAGATATCGTCGATGAACTGTTGCACTATGATGATGTCCTACGAACAGGCTATGATACGGTTCAATATTTAAAATATGCTTTTTCTCATCGAGAACATACGCTCTTTTTTGAGTATCTTCAACAGCTAGATAATCAGCTACCACACTGGTTCAAAAAGAAATTACTCTTCTTTAACAAATATAAAGAAGGCATTAAAAATTCTTTTCGCTTCCCTTATTCTAATGGTATTACTGAAGGCTTAAACAATAAACTTAAGGTAATCAAACGGGTAGCCTATGGCTATCGAAACTTTTATCATTTTCGTTCACGTATTTATATTATTCAAGGTCTTACTTTTTCACAACAATAAAAAAGCCTGATAAGAATGTTCTATCCTTACCAGACTTAGATTTCTATTCAGCTTTTTGTTCACCAACACAATTTGACGTAGAACCAAACATAACCTTTTTAGTTATGTTTCAGGCTCTTTATTTTTTGAGTTATAAAAAAACCTGACGACTAGTCGTCAGGTTTTGAATTTACTAAAGTTAATTAAGCTTTGTTAACGTTAGTAGCTTGAGGACCACGTTGGCCTTCTTCAACGTCGAAAGTCACTGCTTGACCTTCTTCTAAAGTTTTGAATCCGTCGCCTTGGATAGCTGAGAAATGTACGAATACATCGTTACCGTTTTCTGCAGTGATAAATCCAAAACCTTTGTCTGAGTTAAACCATTTTACTGTACCTGTTTCCATAATAAAAATCCTCCTTGTGATATACACATATTTTGCAATTACTTGAAAGGTGAAAATGTGGAAGATGTTTATTTGAAACAGCTACACATATATTACCGAACAAAAACTACACTCTTACTATAGCATATTTAGGCCCACTTGGCTAGTAATATCTCTCCTAAAAATAAAAATTTGTTAAGAAATGAGGATTAATTGTCAAAATAAGTGTATTTCTGTTATAGTATAGTAGTATTGAGCGTTAAATATGAAAGTAATGATAGAGTTATATCGTAGAAATCTATTCCGAAGGCGCAGCCTTGCGAGCTGCATAGATTTGAAAGTAGGAAGGGTTCAGATTGTTTAGATGAGAATAAGGTTATCCTTACTAATAGATAGTTTTTACATGGTTTTATAGCTAACAAAATATTTAATTAACTTAATTAAAGAGCCACTCAACGTATCTGTTGAGTGGCTCTTGTCCATTTCATAGGTGAAATTCTTAGTAGCGCAGAATCGCTAATAAAGTTTTTTCATCTGGAGCGGCTTTTTGATCTAGCACAAACACTTTTCCGCCTGTTCTAAGAACATTATCGGTTACTTTGTTCAAGACTTTTCGACGGTCAAATTCTTCTGTTGACATGTCAGTTGTTTCATTAACAAAATTAGCCGTGGAGATGAAGAAATGGGATACCTTCCCTTCATCAGAAGCAGGTACGATATCAACAAGTTGATCAACGAATTTTTTGTCTAATAATTGATTATAAGCTGCTGTTTCTATTGCTTCTAATTCTTGATTGATTTTATAAGCACCTTTTTCGATGTCCTGAAATGAAACTTGGGCAGGAGAAAGTGAAACAGAGGCATCTGTTACGAAATAAGGATTTTTTGCAATTTTTTTAAATAATGTTTGATTTTCAGGCAAAGCGTATAATCGAATAGGTAAATTATCAGGGTTTGAGAATGTGTCCTTTAAGTAACTATCGATGGCTTGATAATAGTTAGTCCAATCAATTTTTACTTCTTCATCTTTGGTGTTGACACCATGATAAGCAACGCCTTCTTTAGATGAACCATTGTACCCGTTTCCGCCTTGAATAGAGTAGTTCATACTGCCACCAGTCAACTCATCACCTAAAGTGCCCACAAGATCAGTTGGTGCATCAGCAGGTAATTCAATCGCTTTTACCCGATTGTTTTCAACTAAATACAGTTGCATAGCATCACGGTTTAAAGCCATTAAATAGTAACGATAGTTGAATTGGTTATTTTTGATGATGCCTAGGAGATAAGGTCGGTCGTCAACGTAATATTGATTGTCAACGGGAACATTTAATCGATGAATAAAGATGTCTTTTTCACTTATAATGATGGATACACTTTTTGTTGCATTACGCCAAAATGAAGCATCAGCAAGCAATGCATCGATTTTTTCTTGAAATGGCACCCAAGACAAGTCAGTATATTTTTTTTCGAAGCGGAATTTTGCAGCTTTAGCAAAATTTTTTAATACTAAAGAATCTTTTTCGACATCTTGGTGAGCGACATGAGTATTTAGAATAAATGTTACAAAGGGACCTTGAACTTCGTCAGAGAATAGAACAGATAAATTGTCTTTTTCTTGATCTAACATAATACATTCCTCCTAAATTTAAAGATGTAACAAGCTATTCGATGAAGCCTATAATGCTCAAGTAACCATTAGTAGCTACTATTAAAAGTGTAGCACAGGCATAAAAATGTTGGAACTAATAAGGGTTAGAAGAATAGAAACAAAAGCAAATCATAAAGAATCATTGTATGAGTAATTCCTCATAGTTTTTTTATGAAATACAAAATAGGGATTCATTTTTATTTTAAGGAGAGATGCTAATATGTCCTCATGCCAATTATCCCGAATTGGTTTTTCATACTTACTCCTACCAAGAGTAAATAACAACCTTCATTTCCACCACAGACGACGGTCGTGGTGGTTTTTTTGTTTTAGTAGACAGAAAGAGTGGAGCTAAAATCAAAAAAATGATTTTAGCTCCACTTTTTTCATTTGTAACTACAATGCTTCAATAAATCGATTTGTTCGAAACAATCGTGTTTCCAAATTTTTTCCTAATTCAATAGCCGCATGTTGCCCTTTACCACTAAATTTATACCGAATAGCATCTGCATTTGTTTTGGCAGCGATATAAGAAACACCAAAATTAGCCTGCATTGTATGAATCAAACGAATATAAAGGGCACTTTCTGATATCCCAAAACGACTCGACAGTTGTGATAAATTCCATCCTTCTTTTAAAAAGCGAAAGAATACCACATCAGGTACAAGGATTGCAGAAGCACCAATATTTGCTTGGAACTCATGAAGTACTTCATTATAAGAGTAGTGTAAACTACGTTCTGTATCAGTAAAAATCGTATCATTTTCAGTCATATGAAATAAATAATGCGTAATCTCATGACTGATTGTAAAGTTCTTTCTTTTTTCACTCATGTTTTGATTATAGCCAATCGTCGTCTCTAAAGAGTCTTTAACGATCATACCAGAAATACGATCTCTTGCGACACCATCAAATGGAAAACTGCGCATTGAAACTCCCTTAGATCTTACGAAATCCCAAAGATAGGAACAATCGTAATTTTCATAACCGATATTATTTGCGACCATCAAAGCCGAGATATAATCGTTTATTTTATCCGAAAAACTAAGATATTCATCAATTTGCTCTGTCATCCAATCACGCCTTGTCGTCTTGTTTTAATTCTCGTTCTCGTTCGATTTCTGACCGTCTGAAACGCAAAAAACGATTTACTTCATCTTTCAATTCATCTACTTCGTTTTCAGATAATCCTTCGGTATTCATCCGAAACATGATTTGGGAAGAAAGATGTTCTTCTTGATGTGCTTCTTTAATAGAAGGTATTTCCGATCTTCCTAATAAATAGTCCGTTGATACGTCAAAATAATCGGCCACTTTTTGGATATTTTCTATTTTAGGGGAAGAAGTATCCCAGCGACGAATTTGCCCGTTTGAAATACCTGTATTTCGTTCGATTTCAGCAAATGTAACTTTTTTCTTGTCTGCGAGCTCTTTGATTCTGTAAGTTAAACTCATGTTTTTCAACCTTTCATAAGCTTAAATGAAAAAAATATTAGCTTTTAAGCTATTTTTAGTTGACAATTAGCTTTTAAACTATTAGTATGTTCTTATAAGCTAATTTATCAGTAGATAGTTAGGCAAAGCCATTCTAGCAGTCAATTTCTAAAATCAGAAAGCGGCGGAAGTAGAATAGAGCTTATTTAACTATACTTACATGATAGCGTAAATGCTAATGTTAGTCAATGATTTTATCGTATAATAGCTAATTCACTAAAAATCAAGAGACAAAATGGAGGGCATAAAAGAACTGTTCGGTACTAACGTATTACTTTGATTTACTTCAGCAGTATCTGAGGACTACCTTAGGGTCTAAAGAGAAGAAATTCAAACCATCATACTATCAAAAAAGAGTTGCTATTGTGTTGAGTCAAACCATTAAGAAAAGGAGAGGATAAAAGATGCTATTATTTCCTGAAATCGATCGAAAGAAAACAAAAAAGAAAGTTCATGCTTTATTAAAGACTTACCGTTCCTTAGTAAGAATCGCTGGTGAAAAACATTCGCCTAGAGTAACAGCAGCCTATACATTTGAAATGAAAAATGCCAATGGAGAATTTTCCCGTAAAGTTGATAAAGTAGTGGACCGAAAATATCTTGCTGAAGTTGAGCTAGCCAAGATTATAGAGGCTATCAACCAGTTGGATACTTATGATAGACAACTATTGTACGATAAGTATATGGACCGCAACTTTACAACAAACATCGCGATTTATATGAAGCATCACATGAGTGAAAGTAAGTTTTACCGAGAACTAGATAAAGCGATGATCCGATTTGCAGAGTCATATGAAAGCGGGAAACTCTTGAGTGAAAAGTGACATTATTATGGGAGAGATATGCCAGTTTCACCATAGAAAAACCGAGTAAACTATTCTTATAGCGTTAGTTAAACAATGATCAAAAATAAACGAGAAAAGGCATTAGGTTTGAACTATCGTTTCTATTCAAAAGCAATAATAACTGTAGGAAAAAAAGTAAAAGGTGGTAATTATGAAGATGTTTGAGTATTTAGATCGTTTTTTAGTTGATACAGATCATAAAGCAATTTATGTTTTAACCTTGATTTGTATCGCGATGATTATCGATTTTTTAAGCGGCAGCTTAGCTCAAAAATCAATCCCAAGATCGATTTTTTAAGTAAAGTAGGAATCAATGGCATTTTAAGGAAAGTGGCTAGTATGGTTTTGCTGATGTTTTTTATTCCCTTAGCGCCATTGATTCCAGGTGGAGCAGGTGTAGGATTAATTTATGTGTTATATGTTGGTTATCTGTTAATGGAATTAAAGTCCATTCTTGAAAATTATAAAAAGATGGGGATCGGGACCGAATTATTTGAGGATTTTATCAAAAATATTAAAAGTGGCAATGAAGATAAATAGCTCTACATAATGTTGGGTCCATAAAAAATGAAACTGTAATCAGATGTATCTGCCAGTTTCATTTTTTTCTATTTCATTTTCTCAGCTTTGAATGAACGAAAGAACGTTAGTCCCAAAGCCGTTAAACATAATATAAAAGAACCAAAAAAAGTGATTCTCATTCCAAAAATAAAGACATCAGGTCGCTCACTTATAGACGTTGTGACACGTTGACCATAAACCGCGCTCATCGCGTTATAAAAAATGGTTGTAGCTCTAACCCAATAACTAGAACCATTCCTACCTTACGAGCAAAGGAGTCCATACTTCCAGCTACACCAAAATCTTCTTTTGAAATACTACTCATGACGGTCGTGTTATTGGGAGGTTGGAACAACACATTACCTAATCCCATAATGCTAGTCGCTAAAATATAATACCAAAGTGGAGATCCTTGATTTAAAAGCATATACATTAAAGTGGTGACCGACAACAAGACTAAGCCAGAAAACGCTAGAATTTTTGTTCCGATTTTTATCCGTTAAAAAACCACTGATTAGAGAGCCAATAACCATTAATAAAGGAAAGACCATCCTATTTTTTTGTACAAGGGGATTCTCTTGAAATTTATTCACTGATTCCATATAGTCATCTCCTTAAAAAAGTATAAACAGTCTGCTATTATCTTACTCCTTTTTAAAAAAGGAGTGAAAAAAGCTTAGTTTTGTTTTCAAAAGTCAGATCATAAATAAATTTAGGAACTTTGGAGCAAGGAAAGGCAAATTGAATAGAAATTAAGTTTGTTTATTTTTAACTTCTGTTACAATAAAAGAAGAATAACTGTACTAAAATATCTATTTTTTTGTTATACTTTTTAAATGAAGTCAATAACTGAGGAACTTGTATCTGTTTCAAAATCTCCTTAAGAGACATTAAAACAGATTGCGTATTCAAAAAAGAAAGCTCCTGATTTCTATAGAAACTAAAATCGATTAATGACGACTGAAAGTAGTTCCAATGACTAGACACTTAAGACTATGAATTTTGATTTATCTTCATGAACCTACTTTTTAGGGAAAGAAATAAAAATGGAATGCGCTCATTGTGCGTATAGAATAAGGAGGATATTATGGCGACGAAACATGATCAAATATTAAAATATATTGAAGGTTTACCGATTGGGGATCGTATTTCAGTTAGAAGTATTGCCAAAAATCTTGGTGTTAGTGAAGGAACAGCTTATCGTGCAATCAAAGATGCTGAAAATATCGGATTGGTTTCAACGATTCAGCGTGTCGGAACGATTCGGATCGAGCGCAAATTAAAAAAACATATTGAAAAATTAACATTCGGCGAAGTAGTTCGAATCATCGAAGGTGATGTTTTAGGGGGCTCAGCTGGTTTAGATAAGGTTTTAAATAAGTTTGTGATCGGTGCGATGACTGAAAAAGCAATGACTCGCTATATTACCCCAGGCTCATTGATGATTGTCGGAAATCGCCAAGGCGTTCAAAAATTAGCCTTAGAAAACGGGGCTGCTGTTTTAATTACTGGTGGATTTGATACAGAAAACGAAATTGCTGAACTGGCAGATGAATTAGAAATGCCTGTATTAAGAACAACGTACGATACGTTTACCGTAGCGACAATGATCAATCGAGCGTTAAGCGATCAATTAATCAAAAAAGATATCATGTTGGTCAGTGATATTTATACAACCTTAGAAAAAACAAACTACTTATTTTCAACCAATACCATTGCGGATTACCAAAAACTTTCTGAAAAGACGCATCATTCTCGTTTCCCTGTAGTCAACAAGAGTCTAAGATTGGTCGGAATCGTTACAGCAAAAGATGTTTTAGGCAAATCAGAAACTTTAACGATGGACAAAGTTATGACAAAGGATCCAATCGTTGTGAAAAAAAAGATGAGTGTAGCAAGTGTCAGCCATCAAATGATTTGGGATGGATTGGAAGTCATGCCGGTTGTTGAAGATGATTTATCTTTAGTGGGCTTTGTTTCTCGGCAAGATGTGATGAAAGCGATGCAATTGGTTCAACGGCAACCGCAGATTGCAGATACGATTTCGGATCAAATTTCTGGTGAAGTCATGCCAATTGAAGAAGTAAGTAAATCAGATGAGCCACAATTTAAATTCTCAGTCACGCCTCAGATGGTCAATAGTGTAGGGACAATTTCTTTCGGTGTATTAAGTGAAATCATCTCAAATGTGACTCAGCGCACGATGATCACCAATCAACGAAGAAATGTCTTGATCGAACAAATGAGTTTGCATTATCTACGTTTGATTCAATTAGAAAGTGAACTGGATATTCGTCCAAGAGTCTTAGAAATCGGTCGTCGTTCGGCCAAATTAGATATTGAAGTTTATTTAGAGAACGCTCTTGTAGCCAAAGCAATCGTGGTGTGTCAAGTGATGGAACGGACATAGGAGGAAATAGAATATGGATATTGTAAAAGAAATTTTAACAAAAATAAAAGCGTATCAAACCATTATTATTCATCGTCATCAACGACCTGATCCAGATGCAATTGGTTCACAAGTTGGCTTAGCTGAAATCTTGAGAGCAAGCTTTCCGGATAAGAAGATTTATCAAGCGGGTGGTTCGGTTGAAGGGTTAGAATTCTTAGCTGAAATGGATGAAGTGTCTGACGAAACCTATCAAGGGGCATTAGTTATTGTTACTGATACAGCTAATTCTCCTAGAATCAGTGATGAGCGCTATCATTTAGGGGCAGAATTGATTAAAATCGATCATCATCCTAATGACGATCCATATGGTGACATCGTTTGGGTCAATACGAAAGCAAGCAGTTGTAGTGAGATTATTGCTGATTTTTATCATCTAAATGAAGATGAGCTGATTATGAGTAGTAATGCTGCTCGTTTGCTTTATGCTGGCATTATTGGTGATACAGGGCGATTTTTTTACCCTGCAACAACACCGCATACTTTAGAAGTAGCTGCCGAATTGAGGACATATGAGTTTAATGCCGCTGAGCTGACTCGTGAATTAGAACAAATTCCGATGAACGTGGCGAAACTAGCGGGATATGTGTATCAAAATATTGAAGTAGATGACTATGGTGCAGCGAAAGTTATGCTACCTCAGGCATTACTGAAGGAGTATGGGATAGTGGATTCAGAGACGGCTGCGATTGTATCTTTACCAGGCGTGATCGACGAAGTTTTAGCATGGGGGATTTTCGTAGAGCAGCCAGAAGGCTATTATCGAGTACGTTTACGTTCAAAAGGACCTGTGATCAATGAGTTGGCCAAGGAGCATCATGGTGGTGGGCATCCTTTAGCTAGTGGAGCTAATGCCAAAAATCAAGAAGAAATCGATGCTATTTACAATGAAATCAAACAATTATGCAAAGAATTTAAAAATAACAGATGAAAGCATTTACATATACAGCGATATCCGTTATACTAAAGCTAGTTAAATAGCGGATAGTGATTGTTTATGACAAGCTAAACCTGATTATGCCAAATAACGTTATTTGGTGTAGTTGGGTTTTTTCTTTTTTTCTAAAGGACAAAAAGTATCCAAAAATTATTTAACTAAAAATAAGGAATAGCATGGAGGAGAAAGAGTGATGAAATTTAAAAAGATGGTTGTTGGTGCAGCATTATTGTCGATGGTTTTAGTTGGATGTAGTAATGGCACTGCAAAAGAAGAAAAGAAAACCAATACAAAAGAGAAAGAACATTCGGAAGTGGTGGTTTATCTTGCTCGTCATGGTAAAACAATGTTGAATACCGTAGATCGCTCTCAAGGATGGATCGATGCACCATTAACACCGGCTGGCGTTGAAGTGGCGGAGCAGTTAGGAAAAGGGTTGTCTGATATTACCTTTGATAAAGTCGTGACAAGCGATAGCGGACGAGCAATCGAAACGGCTGAATTAGTCTTAAAAAATAATGGTCAAGAAAAAATGATGAAAGAAATGACGAAAGACAAACGTTTAAGGGAATATAATTTTGGTACGTATGAAGGCTTGATGAACGAAGAGATGCAGACAGCTGTAGCGAAGGAACAAGGAAAAACGTTTGAAGAATACAATGAATGGATGAAAGAAGTCGGTTTTTATAAAGGTATTATCGAATTTGCCGATGTATTGTCTGGATTAGATAAGAAAAATGTGGAAGAAGGCGTGAACTGGCCAGCAGAAGATAGTAAAACAATCGTTGCTCGTTTAACAGCTGGATTAGATGATATCGTGAAGGACGCTGAGAAGGAAGGCGCAAACAACGTATTGGTTGTGTCCCATGGAATGAGTATTATTACGTTATTAGGTGAATTAGATGCAAATGCAGACCTACCAGACGACGGATTAAAAAATGCGAGTATCTCAAAAGTAACGTACAAAGACGGTAAATACACAATCGATAGTGTCAATGACCTTTCTTACGTTGAAAATGGCAAAGAAAGTAAATAAATCCAATTAACGTTACTATTTGTAAATAGAATAGTTCTTTTCTTTCGTTTAGAAGTACGCTAAAATGAAGTGATAACACTTTAAAAGAGAACGATAATGAAGGAGAATTTAAATGGAAAATTTACCAAGTTGCCCTGAATGCGGCTCAACATACACTTATGAGGATCGTGGCATGATGATTTGTCCAGAATGCGCACATGAATGGTCAGAAGCAGATGCTACAGAAGATAAAGCGACGGTGATTAAGGATTCAAATGGCAATGAGTTAGCTGATGGCGATAACGTGACAGTTATTAAAGATCTAAAAGTCAAAGGGGCAAGTGGTGCAATCAAACAAGGAACGAAGGTTAAAGGCATTCGTTTAGTGGTTGATGCGGCAGATGGTCATAATATTGATTGTAAAGTTGAAGGTTTTGGTCCGATGAAATTGAAATCTGAGTTTGTGAAGAAGAATTAATAATTACTGATTTTTAGAGGAGGCTGGGACAGAAGCTTATTTCCGAAAGGATTGCTTCTGCTCCCACCGTTTATTCGCATTTAGGGTGTGAAACAAAAGTGATTTCTACTTTTGTCTCACACCCCTCTTGTGTACTCTTAAGTTGAACCCTCTCGAAATGACTTCACTCTTTTCACTCCGCGCCAAAGATTCACAATAGCTAATAGACCACCCAAAACAAGTGGAATCCATAATAGTTCAGACGAGTAATTCAACTTATCTAGTTGCTCAATAGCATGACTCTCTTCCAAAGTCCATAAACCTTGTAATACTTGGAAACTAAATGCCATCATAAATGTAGCAATCAGTAAAAGAACAAACCCAATATAATGAAGAGTGCTTTTTTTTCTAATGATAGCAAAAACAACATATAAAAAAAGTAGAAAAACAGGAACACCAAAAGCAAAATATGGATTTAACATAAAACAAGCCTCCGTAAGTAAAAATTGAATAGTTTAATCCGGTGGAGCATTCTTATCTAGTACTCTACAACTCAATCATACTGCAATTTTTTCAATTTGCAAAATATATTTTTTGTTAGAGCTATAGTTGTTAGAAATGACAAAGCGTTTAATTTCTACTAAACTAAAGAAGAAGGAGTGATTTCTAGATGTCAGCATATGCCGTACCAATCAAAACAGCGATAATCGTTTTTCCTTTTTTAGCCTTTGCGATTTCATTTGTGCTTGTGATTCGTGAATACCGGAAATACGGAACATTTTTATTCAGAAGAGCACTAATACTTTATTCATTTGTTTTCTATTTATTATGCGCTTATTTTTTAATTATTTTACCTTTGCCGCCTCGATCTGAAGTGGCACAATACACAAGTCAAATGTTAGAATTACGGCCATTTTATTTTGTCAGTCGCTTTTTACAGGATACAGTATTGAATATCCATGATCCAAGTACGTTTATCCCAGCTTTAAGACAAGGCGTCGTGTTGGAGCCGGTCTTCAATGTTCTATTGCTGGTTCCTTTTGGGGTGTATTTACGCTATTATTACAAACTTTCATTCAAAAAAGTCGTTCTCGCTAGTTTTCTCTTATCTTTATTTTTTGAGTTGACGCAGCTGAGTGGGTTGTATTTTATTTATCCTAGACCATATCGATTAGCGGATGTAAATGATTTGATCAACAATACTTTTGGTGGAATTGTCGGATACGTGATCACACCGATGTTGACCTTTTTATTTCCAACAAGAGATGAATTGGATGAAGCGGCGTACGAAAAAGGGCAATCAGTCAGCTTGTTTAGACGTTTTGTGGCGTTTCTAATTGATTGGTCTGTGATCTCGATTGTCCAAACAATACTGATGCTTCTTTTTAATTTAATTCCAGAGTATCATCAATGGTTTTCAGGTTATTTTGCATTTGAAAATCAAGTCTGGTTTTTCCTTATGGTATTTATCGTATTTATGTTGATACCTAAACTTACAAATGGCGAAACAATCGGTAAGAAAATCGTTCGTATTCAGATAGTAGAAGAAGGGTATGAAAAAATTCGTTTTAGAGCGTTATTTATCCGTTATGGCTACTTATATTTTGTTTATGGGTTGATTAGTTCATACTTGACAAGTTCTGCTGGCTTGTTGAATTCAAACAATCGTATGTTGCAGCTAGTGAGTTTTATGCTATTTCTATTTTGTTCATTTTTACTGCTTCTGTTTTTCATCAATGTATTGTATGTATTGGTCAGAAAGAAACGGCGCCTGTTTTATGAAAAAGCAAGTCATACCTATACGATCAGTACGATAAAAAGAGAGAAAAATACAGAAAATCAATAAGGATTTGCGGTTTTTGTGGTATAATGCATGAGGACTTACACAACAAGTTTGAAAGAGGTGAGGTAAATGAGTTCATTTAAACAATTTCAGTTCAACGATTTTATCATGAAAGCATTAGCAGATAAAGGGTTTGAACAACCAACAGAAGTACAAGAAAAATTGATTCCAGTGATTACAAAAGGCAAAAGTGTCATCGGTCAATCCCAAACAGGAAGCGGTAAGACCCATACATTTTTATTACCTTTGATGAATAAAGTAAATCCTCAATTGGATGAGGTACAGATTTTGATCACGGCACCTAGTCGTGAGTTAGCGAACCAAATTTATCAAGAAGCGATCCAAATCGCAAAATTCAGTCAGCCTGAAATTCGTGTGACAAATTTCGTGGGTGGAACGGATAAACAACGACAAATTGCTAAATTAAAACATCAGCAACCACATGTGGTTATTGGGACACCAGGTCGTATTTTAGACTTGATGAACGAGCAAGCGCTAAAAGCACATACCGCATTTGCTTTTGTTGTCGATGAAGCTGATATGACGTTGGATATGGGCTTTTTAGAAGAAGTGGATCAAATTGCAGGACGTTTGCCTAATAAACTACAAATGTTAGTTTTCTCTGCGACGATTCCAGAAAAATTGAAACCTTTCTTGAAGAAATACATGGAAAACCCAGTTATAGAGCATATTCAACCGAAAAACATCATCTCGGAGACAATCGATAATTGGCTGATTTCTACAAAAGGAAAAGATAAAAATCGTTTGATTTACCAATTATTAACGATTGGTCATCCGTATTTAGTGATTATATTTGCTAATACGAAACAACGTGTGGATGAAATCACTGATTATTTAAAAGATCAGGGCTTAAAAGTAGCGAAAATCCATGGCGATATTTCTCCGAGAGAACGCAAGCGTGTCATGCGCCAAGTGCAAGATCTTGAGTTTCAATATGTGGTAGCAACTGATTTAGCTGCACGTGGAATCGATATTGAAGGCGTTTCTCATGTGATCAATGCGGAAGTCCCAAGTGATTTAGACTTCTTTATTCATCGTGTCGGTAGAACGGGACGAAACGGATTGGATGGAACAGCGATTACACTTTATTCGCCGGCAGACGAAGAGGCGATTTCTGAAGTGGAACAATTAGGAATTGAGTTTCATCCAAAGGAAATCAAAAATGGTGAAATGATCGATACTTACGACCGTAATCGAAGAACCAAACGTGAAAAATCAAAAGATGCTTTGGAAGATCCGACCTTGATTGGGTTGGTCAAAAAGAAAAAGAAAAAAATCAAACCAGGCTATAAAAAGAAAATTGAATGGGCAATTTCTGCTAGTAATAAGCAAAAACGTAAGGTAGAACGCCGTCAGCAAACTCGGACAGCGAAAAAGTCTAAAAAAAATAGTTATAAATAATAGTAAGCAGCGAGATGAGTAGTTCATCTTAGCTGCTTAATTTTTTGATCATTTCTACGCAGACAATGCCATCTTCTAGATACTCTTCAGAATTTATTGAGTAATTTAAGGCTTGATAAAAAGACAAAGCAGTTTTTTCAGCAGAAAGAATACTATATTTAAAGCCATCTTTCATAGCTTTATCTTCTAAAAGCAGCAATAAATTTCTGCCAAGGCCTTTGCCACGATATTCTTTTCTTACACAAAAACGATCTGGTTGAATCGTGTCATCGTCTTTTTTTTGATAACGAATCGTTGCAACGGCAAGTGACGCTTCATAAACAACGAAATAATTACGCTCTTCTGTATCTCGTTCATCAAATTCATTCTGTAATGAAATTCCTTGCTCTAAAACAAAAACATCATAACGTAATGCAAAGGCTGCGGCTTGGTGCCAGCGTTCACAACCAAAGTGAGTATGCATATAATTCCTCCAGATAATATTCTTATAGAATGTTTCATTCAATGGTATACTTAATCATAGCAGATAGTTTTGATGTCATCTAGCTTTAGTGACTAGCTCTGTTATTAACATACGAGGAGGGGTTAACTTGGATCTGTTTGAACAAATTGAGTGGGCAAATTGGAAAAACTTAAAAGATACTGAAAAAGAAGCACTTTTACACCAATTATTGATGTATTTTGTTCCACCTACAATAGAAATTAATTCAATGGAATTAGTAAATTTTGAGCTCTATGGCATTAAATGCCGTACATTTGAATTAGAATTAGATGGTGAACTATTTGTTTTTATTCCTGGAAATAAAGAAACAATCCTCGGCTGGGATTTAGGCGCGGAAGGGTTACGACCTCATGAATTGTTAGGTTTTGATGCGGCACATTTTGCCAAGAACACCTTTAAAACCACGCTGACAAATGAAGCCATCGATTCTGTCGCTCAGTGGAATGAAAAAGAATCGACGGATGAGTTGACTTCCTTGGAAGGCATTTCAGCATACATAAACAAACATACAACAGACTTAAGAAAAGTTAAGATTCCTGCGATGATAGTTCAGAAATATGCCTTACCAGCAGGGACAGAGTTTTTAGGGATCTTTGATACAGTCACAGGAACCTTTGAAGGAGAAATTGAGCAGTATGTTCCCTATGAAAAAGAGATTTGCGAAACATTCTTTCCAAGACTGTCCGCTGCCGAAAGCCTCAGTTGGTCATTTCCTAAAACTGTGTTAATAAAAAATAAAGTGTATTTGGAATTCTTGCCTGAATCAGATTATTATTTCGTCTATAGTCATTCAGATTGGACTCATGATGAATTGAAGCATGCTCTTAAGCGTGAGGGTTTTGATTTATTATCAGAAGATCAGTGGGAATATGTCGTTGGTGGGGGGACTCGACGCTTATTCCGTTGGGGCAATGAGTTATTACTCCAAGAGAATGAGTCTGGTCGGCAAATCAAAAATAAGATGGATGGCGCCAATATGTTTGGATTAATGATTCCTACGGAAAAAAATCGTTTTGAGCTAACGGATGATCGAACAATTGTTAAATTAATGAAGCAATCAAAAGATAAAACGCATTTGATTGAAAAAATGTTGCCTTTATCAAGCTATTTTCGATCTTCAAACCCAGTATCTCTCAATCAAAAACTAGATCCGAATGATTATCTATATCGAAAAGTAATCAAAGTTGAGGGCTAAATCAATTTAAATAAGTAAAATCGAATATTAAATTTTGATAATGTATGATTGTAAACATTGATTTCAATCATACATAACTCGTACAAAAGATAAGGGCAAACCATCTGTAGAAGGATTGCTCCTTATCTTTTGTACCTTTATTGTAATGATTTCTTTAGATTATTAGTCGTTTCTGCAAGACTGTCCCGATAGCTGACTAAAAATTCGACTAATGAGTCTTTCCCAATCAACTTTTTGTTGCCGTATTCAGCATATTGTTTTTTCTGGCTTTCAAAAGACTGTTCGTATTGCTTCTTTTGCTCTTCAAAAGTAGTTTGGTCATATAATACGGTGTCTTTGATTACATATTCATAATCAGCTAAGTAATTATTGATAATTGCCTGATACATAGTTAAGTAATCTTCATAGGTTTTGATTGATTTTATCGTTTCATCAGACACATCGGTCGGCTGAAAAGCTGGAGATTCATTACGTTCTGTTTTTTCTTCTTTTTTAGAACTTGCTGAAATATTCTCTCTAGAGTTAGAACTTGAAGTATCCGATGAGTTTTTCGCAGAACTACCCATATACTTTTGGAAATCTGAGTCCGTTAGTAAACTTACTTTCCATGATTTTGGAGAATAATTGTCTTCAAATTTAATTTCGTCACCATCTTTAAATTTAAATCTTTTTTTAGCATTGATGTTATAAAAAGTTTCAAATGAATAATCTTTACCAGAAACTTCTATAGAAACATATGCTTTTTTATCGGTATCTTTATCTCCATGAATTAGTTCTGTTAAGACAACATAGTAGGCACCAGGATTGATATCTGTTCCCACTGTGTAATTTCCTTTAGCCAAAATATCGATTGATATGGGGTTAATCTGTTTATCTTCTTTTGTAGAATTCCCCATTTCTGTGGATACATTTGAACCATTAGGCTCACTAGTTTTTGCCTTTTTTGTAGAATCACATCCTGATAATATCAAGAGACTAACCCCAACAGCCAATAAAATTTTTTTTTCCATTTTTAACTCCTCATTTCTCAATGATATAATTGTAACTAATTTAGTATACCATGGGATGGCGGAGTTATCTATGAGTCAAACGTGATGTTTTGGTAAAAATAAATTATTATTTGTTTATCTTACTTATTTTAAAGGTATTAAAATACGACTGTCGATTTTATGTTAGAAACTAAAGGTTTCTAATTATCTGTATATCTAGATATTTGTGAGTAACATGATAAATGAACAGAATGATAACAATCAACAATTTAAAACTAAAGTTTCGCAAAAAAAATGAATCCATTGACATTTTTTTGAAACTTCATTATAATTTGTAAGGAAACTAAAGGATATGGTTCGTTTTCTCGTGCTTACAGAAAGTTCTTCATTGCTGAAAGAAGAATAGCTCAAAAACGTAATTGCTCCCTTTACGTCATTTTTGATAGAAATATCAACGCTACTCTGCGTTATAGAGTTTAAGAGGTAATGAATGGTTCAAGTGATTTCATTGCAAACAAGGTGGTACCGCGATTTTTCGTCCTTGTATTGCAGTGAGTATCACTTTTTTTATTGCTTAAGATCAACTAATCCAGTGAGGAAAGTAGGAATCGAACAATGAAACAATTATCAAGTAGTCAAGTTCGTCAAATGTATTTAGATTTTTTCAAATCAAAAGGACATTCTGTGGAGCCGAGTGCGTCTTTAGTGCCTGTCAATGATCCAACCTTATTATGGATCAATTCAGGTGTTGCAACATTGAAGAAATATTTTGATGGCTCAGTCGTTCCAGAAAATCCAAGAATCACGAATGCGCAAAAATCGATTCGTACCAATGATATTGAAAACGTTGGGAAAACAGCGCGTCACCATACCATGTTTGAAATGTTAGGGAACTTCTCGATCGGTGATTATTTTAAAACAGAAGCAATCCATTGGGCGTGGGAATTTTTAACGTCTCCTGAATGGATGGCCTTTGATCCTGAAAAATTATATGTCACAGTTTACCCAAAAGACACCGAAGCAAAGCGGATTTGGCATGAAGAAGTTGGGTTATCAATGGATCATATCATTGATATTGAAGATAATTTTTGGGATATCGGTGCAGGGCCTTGTGGTCCAGATTCAGAAATCTTCTACGATCGTGGTGAGTCGTTTAACGATGTTGCCGAAGATGATCCAGAAAATTATCCTGGCGGTGAAAATGAACGTTATTTAGAAATTTGGAACTTAGTATTTTCTGAATTTAACCACCAAGCAGATGATACCTACGAGCCGTTACCTCATAAAAATATTGATACGGGCATGGGCTTAGAGCGTATGGTTTCCATCGTTCAAAATGCACCGACGAACTTTGAAACAGATTTATTTATGCCAATCATACATGCAGTAGAAAAATTAAGCGGACGAGTAACCTATGGCCAATCACCGCAAACGGATATTTCATTTAAAGTTATTGCTGACCATATCCGTGCATTATCGTTTGCAATCGGTGATGGAGCGTTACCATCAAATGAAGGTCGTGGCTATGTCTTGCGTCGTTTATTACGTCGTGCGGTTATGCATGGCAAAAAATTAGGAGTTAACGAAGCTTTCTTGTACAAACTAGTTCCGGTAGTTGGCGAAGTAATGGTAAGTTATTATCCAGAAGTACTACAACAAAAAGAATTTATCGAAAAAGTTGTACGCACAGAAGAAGAACGTTTCCATGAAACAATTAATGAAGGATTAGATATTTTAAATGAGTTGATTGAAAAAGTAAAAGCGACCAAGGAAGATACGTTAAATGGAAAAGATATCTTCAAATTGTACGATACGTATGGTTTCCCTGTGGAATTAACAGAAGAAGTTGCAGAAGATTCAGGCTTGAAAGTAGATCATGCTGGATTTGAAAAAGAAATGGAAGCTCAAAGAACACGGGCTCGTTCTGCTAGAAGTAAAGCAACATCAATGGGTGTTCAATCGGCTGTTTTAACGGATATTAAAGTTGAAAGTAAATTTGTCGGGTATAGTCATTTAGAAGCGACAAGCAAACTTTTAATTATTTTGAAAGAGGAAGAAATTCTTAGCGAGCTTTCAGAAGGGACAGCTCAACTGATTTTTGCTGAAACGCCTTTCTATGCAGAAATGGGAGGACAAGTTGCCGATCACGGAACAATTAAAGATCGAAATGGCACGATTGTAGCTCAGGTAGAAAATGTCTTAAAAGCACCAAATGGCCAATTCTTACACACGGTTCAAGTGACTGGAAAATTAGTTGAAGGTGCAATGTACGAATTACATGTAGATGAAAAAATGCGCAATCGTATATTGAAAAATCATACTGCGACGCATTTACTACACCGCGCATTAAAAGATATTTTAGGGGATCATGCGAATCAAGCAGGTTCATTAGTTGCTCCAGGACATTTACGTTTTGACTTCACTCATTTTGGTCAAGTGACAGCAGAAGAGTTAGTTCAAATGGAAGCGATCGTTAACGAAAAAATCTGGGAAGCAATTCCTGTTGAAACAGTCGAAACAGATATTGACACAGCGAAAAATATGGGTGCTATGGCTTTATTTGGTGAAAAATACGGGAAAGAAGTCCGTGTTGTCAATATAGGTGGCTATTCAATCGAGCTTTGTGGAGGGACGCATGTAACAAATACAGAAGATATCGGTATTTTCAAAATCGTTTCTGAATCAGGAATCGGTGCCGGTGTTCGCCGAATCGAAGCTGTTACAAGTAAAGAAGCGTATGAATTAATGAATGAAGAAGAAAAACAATTAAAAGCAATTGCAGGAATCGTTAAATCACCTCAATTGAAAGAAGTTGTGTCAAAAACGGAACAATTACAACAACAATTACGTGATTTACAAAAAGAAAATGAGCAACTTGCTGGCAAATTAGCCAATCAACAAGCTGGTGACATCTTTAAGGAAATCAATGAAGTTGCTGGTACAACGTATATTGCCGCACAAGTAAACGTAAAAGATATGAATCAATTGCGTCAGTTAGCGGATCAATGGAAACAAAAAGAATTGTCAGATGTCTTAGTTTTAGCAACAGCGCAAGAAGACAAAGTCAGCTTATTAGCAGCGATGTCTAAGGCAGCGAACGAAAAAGGTCTAAAAGCTGGCGACTTGATCAAAACAATTGCACCAAAAGTAGGTGGTGGCGGTGGTGGCCGTCCAGATATGGCACAAGCTGGTGGTAAAAATCCAGCAGGAATCAGTGATGCTTTGAAAGAAGTCGGAAACTGGTTGTCAAAATAAAATGAATAGCAGAGGTTCGGATTTAGCTGGAAGAGTTAGATCCGAACCTCTTTTTTATGATAGAGCACAAACCAAGAAATCGATCTGTATTGGAAGGATCAGAAAATGTGGAAACACTTAGTGAAAACAGCAAAGGAAGAAAATTTTTATTGGCAGAAATGAAGTCGATGATACTTGGATTAATATCAAAAATCAGTTGATCCTCACAAAGTAGGCACCTAGATGTAGTAGAAAAAATGCGCCAAGAAACACCGTTGAAGGCAACGCTTTTTGAATCGTAATTATTCAATCAAAATGAAGGAGGGCGCTAAATATAAGGCAAAAAAGCTGATTGTTGTACTATGTTTGTATCAGCTAAATCATTTAATTGAGCTGAAAAAGAAATTGTAACTAAATTCCTTCTTTCAACGTTTTCAACCTGATTTTTGAATGGTATAATAACCACGGAGGAATATGTCAAATGAATGAAAATCAATTATCAAAACGTTTAGCACGTGTGGGAGAATTAGTTCCTGAACAAAGCCGTTTAGCAGATATCGGTTCTGACCATGCGTATTTACCAGTAGCATTAGTTTTACAAAAGAAACTTAATTTTGCGGTGGCGGGGGAAGTCGTAACAGGTCCGTATGAAGCAGCCAAAAAACAAGTGAAGAAAAATGGTTTGACAGATCAAATCGTTGTTCGCTTAGCGGATGGTTTAGATGCTATAGAGAAATTAGATAAGATCACAGCTGTTACAATTTGTGGTATGGGAGGTGTCTTGATTCGTGATATTTTAGATGCAGGTTGGAATAATCAGCGTCTTCAAGGAAATGAACGTCTTGTATTACAACCCAATATTGGGGAGAAACCATTGCGTGACTGGTTGACAGTGCACGGGTACACCATTATAGAAGAAGATATTTTAGAAGAAAATAATAAAATTTATGAAATAATTGTAGCTTCTAGACACGAGGTAAGAGTCGCATACTCAGAAAAAGAGCGACTTTTCGGCCCTATTCTACTAAAAAAGCAATCACCTATTTTTCAAAAAAAATGGCAAGGAGAATTAAAACAGAGAGAAACCATTTTAGCACAATTAGCTAAAGCAGCTGGAGATCAACAAGCAAGAATACAACAAATAGAAAATGAACTCACTGAAATCAGGGAGGTTTTGCAAAATGAGTCTTGATGGGACTGTTTTTATTGAACGTTTTGAAGAGTATTGTCCGCAGTGGCTAGCTGAAGCAGGTGATCCTGTAGGGTTACAGATTGGAACAGTGAATAAAAAGATCAATCGAGTGATGGTGACACTGGATGTTCGACCGGAAGTAGTTGCTGAAGCAATCGAAAAAAACGTTGACTTGATTATCGCCAAGCATCCCCCTATTTTCAGACCAGTCAAACGGTTAGATACAAATGATTTACAAACCAACATGTACGCTGATTTATTAAAACATGATATTGCTGTTTTTGCAGCGCATACGAATATGGATATTATTGATAATGGCTTGAATGACTGGTTTTGTGAATTGTTGGGGATTCAAGATACGAGTTATCTAACGAAAACGCATACGATAGCATATAAAAAATTAGCTGTTTTTGTACCTGTAGATGATGCAACAAAGATGCGTAAAGTGCTAGGTCAAGCAGGTGCAGGACTTCAAGGGGATTATATCAATACAAGTTATTCATTGATTGGAACAGGACGATTCACACCAACGGTTGGTGCGAATCCAACAATTGGCTCGATTGGCAAAGAAGAAGCAGTACAAGAAGCAAAAATCGAAGTGATATTCCCAGAAACAATCGAAAAAAACGTCATTCAAGCAATGTTGGAGGCACATCCTTATGAAGAACCAGCATATGATGTGTACCCAATAGAAAATATCACTAAAGAATACGGTTTGGGCCGAGTTGGAAACTTAAACAAAGCAGTCTCTTTAAAAGAGTTTGTTTCCTCTATAAAAGAAACCTTTGATTTAGATGGTCTGAGAATTGTAGCTGAAGATGAGAACAAGCGGATTCAACGCGTTGCAATTTGTGGAGGCAGTGGTGAAAAATTCTTCCGAGATGCCCTTAAAAAGCAGGCAGATGTTTATATTACAGGAGATGTCTATTATCATACTGGGCATGATATGTTAACAGAAGGATTAACTGTAATCGATCCAGGGCATTATATCGAACAATTATGCAAACCGAAGTTGGTCGAACTATTCAATCAATGGAAAAAAGATTATAATTGGGATATAACCTTTATCGAATCAGAAGTAAATACGAACCCGTTTAAATTTAGATAATGTAGAAAGAAGGAACCGACGAATGTATGAAAATTTATTGCCACGTTTTTTACGCTACGTAAAAACAGAAACACGCTCTAATCCAAAAAGTGAAACAACGCCTTCAACGCAAACGCAAGTTGATTTTGCCCAAATGCTAAAAAAAGAGTTGGAAGAAATTGGTATGAGCGATGTTGTATATAACGAAACAAATGGTTTTGTAGTGGCTACTTTACCGAGTAACGTAGACAAAGAAGTTCGTTCAATCGGCTTTATTGCTCATATGGATACAGCAGATTTTAATGCGGTAAACGTTAATCCACAAATTATTGAAAAGTATGATGGTGAGTCAACAATCAATTTAGATAGCGAAGGAAAATACACGTTAAATACGAAGGATTTTCCGAACTTAAAAAACTATGCAAATCAAACGTTAATCACCACAGATGGTACGACGCTTTTAGGTGCCGATGATAAATCTGGGATCGCCGAAATTATGACAGCTATGGAAATTTTGATTAAAAATCCCTCAATCAAACATGGAACGATCCGAGTAGCTTTTGGTCCTGACGAAGAAATCGGTGTTGGAGCGGATAAATTTGATGTAGCGCAATTTAATGTTGATTTCGCTTATACAATGGATGGTGGTCCAGTGGGTGAGTTACAATATGAAACATTCAACGCAGCACAGGCTGAAGTAACGATACAAGGGAAAAATGTACATCCAGGAACAGCCAAAGATACGATGATCAATGCGCTACAATTAGCAATCGATTTTCATAACCAATTACCGCAAAATGAAGTTCCTGAAAAAACGGAGGGTGACGAAGGATTTTTCCATTTAGCACAAATGAGTGGAACGCCAGAAGAAGCGCAAATGACGTACATCATTCGTGATCATAATCGTGAAAAATTTGAAGCACGGAAAGCCTTGATTCGTAACATTCAAGAAATCATGAATCAGCCATTTGACCATGAACGAGTTCAGATTGATTTGTTTGATCAATATTACAACATGGGGGAAATAATCGAGAAAGATATGAGCATTATTGAATTAGCGAAAAATGCGATGATCGAGCTTGATATCGAACCATTAATCGAACCTGTCCGAGGCGGAACGGATGGCTCTAAAATTTCATATTTAGGTATTCCAACACCTAATATTTTTGCTGGTGGCGAAAATATGCATGGTCGTTTTGAGTTTGTCTCATTACAAGCGATGGAAAAAGCAACGGATGTTATCGTGAAAATTGTAGAATCCAACGCAAAATAAAGGAAATCACTATTCATAATTGTAGTAAAATTTAAAAAGAGGGAGTAATGTTACAGGTAGTGACTTACTTCCTATTTTTCTGTCAGAGCAGGATGAGCCCGCTATACTTTAAATTTTAGGAGGAACTTAAATGGAAAATGTAATGATACTTTTTAATAAAACATCTGGTAAAGATAAAGGCAAAGAATTAGCCGAACAGTTTGTAGACTATGCCAAAAATCATGGTCAAACAGACACGCATTTTCTATTAGAACAAGTTGGTCCAGATTGTGATAGTCAAAAGACCGTTAAAAAAGCAAAGACTGAAAATATCGATACACTGATCTTTATCGGTGGTGATGGTACGATCAATCATAACGTTGAAGACTTTCAAAAAGAATTACCACATCTAAATGTTGGATTATTGCCTGGTGGTACTGTTAATAATATGGCAAGGGTTTTGGGAATCCCGCTAAAATTTGAAGCAGCCGCTGATGTGATTTTAGATGGAGTAACAAGAAAAATCGATTATGGCATGATCAATCAAAAAGTCATCGTTAGCACCATGACGATCGGTATTTTAGCAGATACAGCGGCTCGAATTAGCCAAAAAGAGAAACAAAAATATGGTAAACTTATTTTTATTAAAAACTTTTTCAAATTACTCGCAAAGAAAAAACGTTATCGGTTAGAAATCAAAACAGAAAAAGAGCAGTGGCAAGGGAAAACACAGCTTGTTACCGTGACGATGACTAATTCTGTGGGTGGCTATACGAATTTTGATAATTCAGCATCTCCAGATGATGGTTTGTTTCATCTAACGATTTTACCAAAATTAAACTTTTTTAAACTAGCTTTTTACTTACCCAAAATTATTTTAGGCAAAATCTATGAACTTCCTGGAATCAAGTATATGACGGCAGCTGAAATAACCATTAAAAGCTTGAGCGAAAAGAAAGTTGGGACTCGTGTCGATGGAGATCCAAGTGAGGATCTACCGATTCAAATGACTGTTATTAAACACGGCTTGACCGTATTTGTTCCAGAAGAACAAGCGTAAATTTTTATGAAATACGTTACATGACTTGGTCTTTCAAGATGTTCCATTAAGAGACTAAAAGTTGGAGGAAAATCAATGACAGGTTTGTTGAAACATTTGCCATGGGTGTATTTGCTCATCGTAAATTTGGTTGAATTTTTTGTTATGTATCTTGATAAACAACGAGCTAAAAGAAGAAAATGGCGGGTTCCTGAATTTGATCTTTTGTTTATAGGGTTGATAGGTGGAGGAATGGGCGGCTTACTCGCGCAACAACTTTTTCATCATAAAACGAGAAAATTACGCTTTTATTTTTTCTTTATCTTTGGTACACTTGTAGCTATTGCAATTAGTTTTGTTAGTTATAAAAGATAATCGTGAATTTAAATTTAGTAAGGAGAGACTATGAAAAGCAATTCAAAAACAAAGGTTTTCCTGAATATCGGCTTGTTGGCCATTATTATCGGAGTAATTATTTATGTAATGGATAATTCTCTTAGCGATATATTTGCTCAATTGATGAAAACAAGTTGGATCGTTGTCGCTCTTGTTATTTTGTTAGGTGTCATTTATCAAATTGTTGAAGGTCGCTCTATCAAAGAGATTGCTTCTTATTTTCAAAAGGATTTCTCAACAAAAGATGGTTTTTTCACGTCTTGTTACGTGGCCTTTTATCGTGTGATCTCGTTTGGAACGGGAACATTACTTTCTGAAATTTACTTTTATAAGAAAAAAGGATTGGCCGTTTCTCAAGGAGTCGGTGTAACGGCCTTGCATATGATTATGTATAAAGCTGCTGTTATTTTTTTGTCAGTCCTAGGACTGATTGTGCAATTTTCATTATTTTATGAGCATGCACCAAAAATGATTCCGTTCATTTTAGTAGGTGTTGTTTTGACGTTTGTGATTATATTGTCACTACTGATTCTTTCAAGTAGTATCAATCTTCAAGTTTTATTGATTAGTTGGAGTAACAAGCATTTTAAGAGAAAAAAATTGCGAGATTGGGTAGATAAGTGTAATTTGCAAATCTATTCATTGAGAGAAACAGTTCAAACAATTACGAAAGATCGTTCAGCGATGATTCGGATTTTCGGTTGGAATGTAGCGAAGTTACTTTTTTGGTACGTGATTCCATATGTTGTATTGGTTGAAAATCATCCGAATATTGATTTACTGCTAGTTCTTTCTTTTACCAGTTTTTCAGTTATTTTATCGGGAGTATTTCCAACGCCAGCTGGAATTGGTCCATTTGAATTTGTGTATTTATTACTATTTAAACCTTTAGTGGGAACGGTCGATGCAGTGTCTTCTTTGTTATTGTACCGTTTTGGTAGCTTTGTATTACCATTTTTGATTGGGTTTATCTACGTTTTAGTTCAAAAAAGACAAGAGATAAAACTAGGGCTTCATGCTGTTAGAGAAGAAAAAAACGAAGCTGCTGATGAGTAATGCAGTTAAAACGATTAATAGAAGGAGAGTCGGTTGAAACCTTTACGTTTCAAGCGACTCTCTTTTATTTGAACAAAAAACTCGTTAGAGTTATTATTATGTAAAGAATATATAGGAGAGTGAAAATATGAGTAAAAAAATGACCACAAGTGAAGGACAACCTATTGCCAATAATCAACACTCGCAAACTGCGGGAAAAAGAGGACCAGTATTGATCCAAGATGTTCACCTTTTGGAAAAACTAGCTCATTTTAACCGCGAAAGAATTCCTGAAAGAGTCGTTCATGCTAAAGGAGCTGGTGCTTTTGGGGAGTTTGAACTAACAAATGACATGAGTAACTACACAAAAGCTGGGCTTTTTAACGGGGTAGGAAAAAAGACAAGAGTTGCGATCCGTTTTTCTCAAGTTGCTGGGGAATCAGGATATATCGATACGTACCGTGATGTCAGAGGTTTTGCAGTCAAGTTTTATACAGAAGAAGGAAATTATGATATTGTCGGCAATAATACACCAGTTTTTTTTGTTCAGGATCCATTGAAATTTCCTGATTTTATTCATTCTCAAAAGCGCGATCCTAAAACACATTTACGCGATCCGTATATGCAGTGGGATTTTTGGTCTCATTCCCCTGAATCTGTCCACCAGGTAACGATTTTGATGGCTGATCGTGGCATCCCTGCAAGCTACCGCACGATGCACGGATACGGTAGTCACACATTTAAATGGGTTAATGATCAAGGCGAAGTATTTTGGGTAAAGTATCACTTTAGAACCAATCAAGGAGTGAAAAACTTAACAGATGATGTTGCTGCCCAAATTGCTTCTCAAAACACAGATTATTTGATGGATGAACTATTTCAAGCGATTGAAACTGGAGACTATCCTTCATGGACACTTTGTGTACAGCTCATTCCATACGAGGAAGGGTTGAACTACAAGTATGATTTATTCGATGTAACGAAAGTCGTTTCACAAAAAGAGTATCCTTTAATCGAAGTCGGTACGATGACATTAAACGAAAATCCTCAAAATTATTTTACAGATGTTGAAGAAATCGCTTTTTCACCAGCAAACTTAGTGCCTGGGATAGAAGTTTCACCAGACAAGTTATTACAAGGAAGACTATTTGCCTACAAAGATGCAGCTCGCTATCGTCTAGGTGTTAATTACGATCAATTACCTGTCAATAAACCACACAATGAGGTCAATAACTATGAAAGAGATGGGTTCATGCAAGGGAATAATCAGGGTGGGGCAGTTAACTATGAGCCAAATAGTGAAGGAGGACCCGTTCAAGACGAATCTGCGGCGATTACGCCATTTGATGTAGAAGGGCAGGCTGGTACGTATGAATATGGACCAGACCACTATTCTCAAGCTGGTGACCTTTATCGTTTGATTCCAGAAGATGAAAAAGAACGTTTAGTTCAAACCATTAAATCAAATTTAGGCCAAGTGGACAATCGAGAAATACAGATTTTAGAAATCAAACAATTTTATCAAGCGGATAAAGACTATGGGACAAGAGTTGCTAAAGCGTTGAACATTCCAATAGAGGAAATTCAATAGTAATCTATAGTTTAAACAAATACCATGGGAGTCATTTTGGTCCAGGCGCTCGTTAGAAGGGACCCTTTGAATCTGAGAGTTATTGCTCTTTTATGCTTAGAACAGTTCATTGGTTAAATTTAGTTTTATTCTTAATGGTCAAACTCTAATCTTCATGAGAAAAAAGTAAATGATCTATACAGTAATATATAAGACTGAACCTTTGTTTTATCAAGGTTTCAGTCTTATTACATGTTAAAGAAAAAGTGAATCATTAAAAAAGATGAATCATTGGATTTTTTATCTAATAAATTGCTGATAAGATCGATATTTAGGCATGTGAATGCTTGTTTAAAATCTTAAAAATGATTATGCTTAAAAAGTAATTTTATACTTAATGATGGATAGGAGCTGTTTTGATGGGACAAAAGCAGATGCGGTGGTTTACCGTTGGTCTGATAGCGTTCAACATGGTTTGGGGCTTGGGGAATGTCGTGAATAACTATGCACAACAAGGCATATCAGTTGTAACATCCTGGATCTTGATTTTGGTCTTATATTTTATTCCGTATGCATTGATTGTCGGACAACTAGGTTCAACATTTAAAGATAGTAGTGGGGGTGTCAGTTCCTGGGTTCAAAATACTAGTACGAAGAGTTTAGCGTATTACGCAGCTTGGACATATTGGGTCGTACATATTCCCTATTTAGCTCAAAAACCTCAGTTAGTATTGATTGCCTTTGGTTGGGCAATTCAGGGAAATGGAGATATTGTGAATAATTTTTCAGTTGTAGGTATTACAGTAATCTCGCTTGCCATTTTCTTACTCTTTTTACTATTGTCGACGAGAGGGTTAATGACATTAAAAGTTATTGGTGGCATGGCCGGAACTGCAATTTTTGTGATGTCGATGTTATTCATTCTTTTAGCAATTGGTGCGCCAATGATGAATTCTACAGTTGAATTTGCAACGCCTCACATGGATAAAATCAGTACGTATATTCCTAAATTTGATTTTAGTTACTTTACGACTGTTTCCATGCTGGTCTTTGCTGTTGGTGGAGCAGAAAAAATTTCACCTTATGTCAATTCAATGAGAAATCCAGCCAAAGAATTTCCTAAAGGAATGATTTTTTTAGCGTCAATGGTTGGTGTTTCAGCTGTATTAGGCTCTTTTGCCATGGGTATGTTATTTGCAAGTAATAATATCCCAGAAGATTTAATGGCAAATGGTGCGTATACTGCTTTCCAACTATTAGGTGAGTATTATGGTGTTGGAAATTTATTAATGATCATTTATGCAATCACAAACGGTATCGGACAAATTTCAGCATTGGCTTTTTCGATCGATGCACCATTACAAATCCTTTTAGCCGATGCAGATCCAGATTACATTCCTGCGGCGTTACGTAAGAGAAGTAAAAAAGGAACGTTGATCAATGGGTATCTATTAACGGGTATTTTAGTGAGTATTATCATCGTACTGCCAATGTTTGGGATCGACAACATCAAAGAACTAGTGAAATGGTTGACTAACTTGAATTCAGTTGTGATGCCAATGCGTTATTTATGGGTATTCTTTGCTTATATGATGTTAAATAAAGCGTATAAAAATTATTCCTCTGAATATAAGTTTATAAAAAATCCCAAAATCGCCTTTGGTTTTGGGTTATGGTGTTTCTTATTTACAGCGTTTGCTTGTATTTTAGGAATGGTTCCGAAATTTGATTTTGCAGCTGACCCTAAAGCTTGGCTCTTCCAATTAAGTTCTAATATTATCACACCAGTTGTCTTGATTTTACTAGGGATGATTTTACCAGCTATAGCAAGACGTGAAAAAAAGAATGCATAAATCAATCAAAGAGAGTGAAAGGGTCACAACTTTTCGAGTCGTATCTCTCATGGAATCCGGATAAACGGTGGGAGCAGAAGTAACCCCTTCGGAAATAAGCTGAAATTGCTGTAAAACACAACAAGGAACAAGTTGATGTTGCACAGTACCTACTTGGTCACAAAAATTTGAAGAACAATTTTCGTAAATTTCCTCTTATTTCTCAGGGTTAAACACTTCTGATGTGACCCCCAAAAGTTGTACGTGAAAAATACAATTTTTGGAGGTTATTTTTTATGAGTTATTATGAGGTAGAATTCAAATTAAAGCTAGTGAAAGAGTACCTAGAAGGCCCTCTGGGCGGACGAGCCTTGGCTAAAAAATACGGACTCCCATCAAATGCCTTAATTTACAATTGGAAACACTCCTATCAATTATTTGGGAAAGAAGGGCTCAAAAGACACCGTTCACTGACAAAATATACTAGTGAATTTAAGCGAGATGTATTACACTTTATAGAAACGACAGGTGCTTCTTTCGGTGAAGCAGCAAGACAATTCAAGCTGCCTAATGGGTCGATGATTTCTCGTTGGCAAAAGAAATACATCGCTGGTGGTCAAACGGCTCTGTCTAATCAAAAAGGGAGACCCAAAAAAAGGATGAATAAACCAACAAAAAAACAGCAAGAAACAAGCAAACTATCTCGTGAAAAGGAATTAGAGCGTGAGAATGAATGTTTACGAATCGAGGTTGAGTATTTAAAAAAGCTACGGACTTTCCAACAAACTATTATGGCGAAGCGAAAAGACGAGTTCAAACCAGAATAGCCATAGAACTTATTGGAAAGTATCGTCAAGATCACGTATTACAAGCGATTAAGCTACCGCGTTCTACCTTCAATTACTGGAAAAAACAGATAATGAGCGAAGAAAAAATGACTCACCTAGAGAAATTGATTCAAACAATTTTTGAAGAGAATGATCGCAATTATGGCTATCGTCGAATCAAACTGGCTTTAGTGAATATGGGCTATCAAATCAATCATAAGAAAATCCGACGAATTATGAAGAAATATAACTTAGTATGTATAAGCTTTACTCGTCGTTCAAGAAGGTATCGATCTTACAAAGGTTTAGTGGGAACCTTGGCAAAGAACAAGGTGAATCGTCGCTTTTTTAGCACGATGCCAAAACAAAAAATCTTTACAGATATTTCAGAATTCCACTATACTGAACGAAATTCCGAAGGAATTAAACTAAAAAGAAAAGCCTATCTCAGTCCTTTTCTTGATGGTTTTAATGGAGAAATCATTGCCTATCAATTTCAGCAAAAACCAACGTTGGATTGTGTATTGATTCCTTTAAAAACAGCCATTAAAGAAAGTAAAAAGACCAACTTTCGAACAACAATCCATTCCGATCAAGGGTGGCATTACCAAAATCAACAGTATGTTAGACAATTGAAGCAAGCAAAGTTATACCAGAGTATGTCACGAAAAGGAAATTGTTTGGACAATGCATTGATGGAAAATTTCTTTGGTCTAATGAAACAAGAAATGTATTATGGTCGTAGTTTTTCTAGCTTTGAGGAATTAAACCGAGCAGTTACAAATTATATTGATTATTACAATCATCATCGGATAAAAGCAAAATTGACTGGTATGAGTCCGGTTCAATACCGAATTCATACCAGTCGAATGACAAGTTAATCTACGTACAACTTTTAGGGCGCACATCATTCTGTCCCATCCTCTTTTTTTCTTTTAAATTGCGGAGTTAAGTATTTTTTAGGTGTTAAAAATATGATTTCAAGCGTTGTTTTTCTTTTAATTTAATATATTTGTAAAAAAATGAGAACATTTTTTTGTTTTTATCGGTATAATAGAAGTGGAAGTCTGTTTTTTTTTCTAAAAAAATGATACGATTTAGACAGGAAAAAAATTGAGGAAGTGAGAACAATCAGTAAACGACAACGTCAATCAATAAAAGAAGAAAGATCAACCTATATTTGTAAAGAAGTTGATCCTGACTATCTTGGGCGTGAGATATATGCCGATAATGTGGATACGCCATATTCATTTTATTTAGTTCGAAAATTGAATCTAGCAAAAGATTATCAAAATCTAGCTGAAGGAGAGGCATTTTTTGATGCAATTTGTGACAGCTGGGATGAAACGGAAGAATTCGAAGAATTAGTCGTTAAAAAGATTTATATGTATGTTGAAACGGAAATCATGTTTTACACCTTATTGATAGGTAGTTTTGAACCAACTAGAAGAGAACTTCGCATGAACTTGAAACAATGGTTTGAAGAAATTGCGCTTGACAAAGAAGAGCATTCACTGGTTTATCGAAATGAAGCGACATTGAACGCTGGAGAGATACAGGGAATGATGAAGCAAATGCTCGAGACGTCAAATGAGATTTTTCGTCTACGGAAAATGATGAATGATTTAACAGAAACAATCAATCAAGGAAAAGTTGAATGGCATGCACCGAAAAATAATCCGATTATCTCTAGAAGTATTCAGACAATCCATCTTAAAAGAGCGCAACCTTTAGTTGTTGAAGAAGATAGAGCCGAAAAGCCAACGATTGAACAGACTGAAGCGGATAAAAGTGTAGATGTCGAGGTTGATTTGATTGATGAGGCGTTAGTTGAAGAAGCTGTCGAACAAGAACCAGTGGAAGAATTAGGCGAAGAAACGGAAAAAAAGTTGCCGAACGAATTGGCGAAAAAACCAATTCAAGAAGATTTCCAAGTAGAAGACGAGCCTACAATATCACAAGACCTAGACGCGGAAAATAACGAAGCACCAAAAAAAGAACGTACTTCAATCAAATTGAAGCGTCAACAACTAGAGACAACAAAAGCAAGTGTCGAGTCGGATGTAAAAAAAGAAACCGAAGAGCAAATTGGTGCGTTTGAACCATTAGATCTGGATTTGTTAGTTTTCAAAAAAGGAAAAACGCAAAAGGCAACGCCAAGCAACTGGCCACGTTTCTCTAAGCAACTGAAATTAAGAAAAAGAATTGTAGCTCCTGCGAGAATTCCAAATTTTTCTAAGAGTGAGATGGAAAACTTAGAAGATGAAATTTACTTGTGTTTTATGAATAAACGCATGCGATTAGGGACAAAGAAAAATAAACCACAGAAAAAAAATATCCTCCGTTCAGAGTTACTTGCTCAAATCAGCCAGGCAGAATATTTAAATTATTCATGGGGGCAAGTATTAAGACAACGAAAAGAAGATGTCTTGATATGTGGTCGCTTAAGTTGTGGAGAGTTAGTATCTTCTTTAGATGACTTTTTACAAGAAATGCGTGAAATTGCCTACAGTCGTTCGTTGTTTGGTAAAAAAGTTCGCTGTTCAGTTGACTTATTACGTCGCTTAGAAGGATATATTTTAATGGATCAATATATGCAAAACCTAAGCTTGATGCCAGTCGAAAAATAACTACGAGATAGAAAAAAGTGAATTAGATGTTTAAAAGACTAGGGTAAAACTGGATCAGTTTTGCTCTAGTTTTTTTGGTGAGTGTGACGATTCACAGGTCTCTATTTTGCGATACGTTGAAAGACGATTCATTACTATTTTTATTTAAAAAGGGAGTAGATGATAGCTATTTAAAAAACTATATAATACTTATTGACAGAAATAATTTTATGTATTACACTTTTATAAAAGTACTATCCTATATTTAATAGGTGAATATTTTTAGATAAAGAAAGGGGTTAATTCGTTTGAAATTGTTAAAAATAGGTTTTATTGGTGTGTTTTTATTAGGCGCTACATTTTTTAGTTTTGCTCCTAAATCAGAAGCGGTAGGTGTAGAACATCGTTCCATTATTGGTGTCGATGAACGTTCTCGAGTTTTTGACACCACACTTGCACCTTATCAAAGTACGGTTTATGTCTCATCAAATGGATACATGGGATCGGGTGCTGTTATTGGGAAAAATACTGTATTGACTGCTGCACATGTTGTAAAAAGAATTATGGAAAATCCGACCAAAGCCACTAATTATGTTATTCCTGGGAGAAATGGCGCTACTCTTCCTTATGGTAAGTTCAAAATCAAACAAGTTCACATTCCTCAAAGATATTTGGATAAAGTTGATCTTGACCATGATATTGCTGTACTTACACTTGAAGAAAACAATGGTCACAGTATTGGCGATGTTGTTAAGCAAAATCCAATGGTTCTAACTAATACTGTATCGATTGGAAATACCATTTCAAGTATGGGGTATCCTGGTGACAAACCGTTTGGAACGATGTGGGAGTCCAAAGGAAAAATTATAAGACAATCGACGAATCGCATCGATCATGATATTGATACTGTTGGTGGACAATCTGGTTCACCCATTTTCAATGAAAATCACGAAATAATAGCTGTACATGTTTCAGGCGGAAAATATAATAATTCAAGTGTAAAATTAAACACAGAACATATTGAATTTGTTTTAAAATACATTAGTGATACTTCAAACTAGTCATTATATGCGTGGAAAGGGAAGCAATTATCGACAGATGACGTGATGTAAACAATAGAGCGCCTATAGCATAATGAGGAACAAAATTATAATTATGCATGTAGATGAGAAAAATGCAAAAGACCATTATTCATATAGAAATGAAAGCAATTAGTGAGAATAAAAAAATCCAGGTATCAGTCATATGCGATTGATACCTGGATTTTTTAGAAGAATAGTTATCCTAAACGTCTGTAAATGAATGAGCAAAGAAAAAATTAGCGCTTATTTTCATTCGATAACAGACTTTTATTTTCAGATTATATTCAAAAGTGCTGTCTTTTGGTGAAATAAGATTTCTATTGTATGATTAAAGTATAGAAGCATTACGTGTATGTATACATAGTTTATGAAACATAATTGGAGGTAATGAATGATGAAGAAACGTTTAAAGAAAAAAACGACAGATGAAAAAAAATCATTCCTAAAAAGGAGCAAAACGAATACACAAAAATATGAAGAAAAAAACGCAAGCTCAGATGAAAAAGAATTTGAATCATTTTTTTCTGAAGTAATAAAAAAATTTCCAGCAAAAACATCAACAGTGATCCTAAATAGTTATGGGAAATCGAAAGATCGTGCTGAAAAAATCTTGGCTAAAAGCAAAACACAATTCGATAGTATTTTTGATGAATTTTTGGAAGGTGTCGATGAAGAAACGAAAAGAAAATGCCATAAAATAGTCCATGCGGCGTCATTAACAGCTGCTATTATAGGCTGTTCACCAATTCCTTTTTCAGATGCCTTGTTACTTGTTCCTATCCAATTGACTATGATGGCTCGTTTGCATAAATTATTTGGGCAATCTTGGTCTGAAAGTATGGGCAAGAGTATTGGGAAAGAAATTGTTGTCGTAGGGCTTGGGAAAAGTGCAGTTGGCAACTTAATAAAACTTCTTCCAGGTGTGGGAACAGTTGCTGGTGCTGCCATAAATGCTACTGTTGCAAGTTCGATTACAGAAACGCTTGGTTGGGTGACTGTCAAGATGTTAAATGATGGAGAAGATATTTTTGAGCAAACAATGACATTTAAAGGTCAGTTCCAAACATTGTTTAAAGCAGTCCAAAATTCAAGCAAAAAGTCAAAATAGAGAGTACGAATAAAATAATAGATTAGTAGATTTAAAATTAGAAAGAAATTTTTTTAAACAATCAACCATTCACATAGCTTAAGTAGTTGATGATCAAGACGAAGCAATTGCTTTTTACACTTTGATAGAAAATATATCCCCACCTTCTCCCCTCTGATATGTTTCAACTACTGATTTTTAAAGTCATAATCATATTTAGCCACTATAAAAAGCCCCCTAAGTTAGATTTTCTGGTCTAACTTAGGGGGCTCACTTCAGAACTTTGAACGGCTCTTTTTTTATTAGTTTCAAAAGTAGTATATGTTAAAAAGTTCTTTTATAAGCTGTACGTTCAGTTTAACTAAACTATACCAAGTTACGTTATTGATGGTATAATAAAATTTCCGAAAAAATTTTATTGGAGGGAATACTCATGAAAAAGATTATTTTAATCGGCTCAAGTGGAGCTGGTAAGTCAACCTTGGCACTTAGATTAGGTGAGAAATTAGGTATTGAAGTTTTTCATTTAGATAAATTACTTTGGAAACCGAATTGGGAAATGACAGATAGAGAATACCAAATTGAAGTACAAAATAATTTGATCATGAAACCTTCATGGATCATTGACGGAAACTATGGCGCAACACTTGGTATGAGAATCAAAGCGGCAGATACTATACTATTTTTAGATAGAAATAGATATGTATGTATTTATCAGATTTTGAAAAGAGTAAAAAAATTTAACGGTTTGACCAGACCTGATATGCAACCAAATTGTCCTGAGAAGTTTGATTTAAGTTTTTTAAAGTGGGTATGGAATTTCCCAAACAAACAAAAGGTTGAGATTCTTGAAGAGATACAAAACCTTCCTAAAACTAAAAAAGTAATAGTTCTAAAAACTAAAAAACAGATTCAACTTTTTTTAGACGAGCTATAAAAAATCAAAAGAATCATTCTAACAACTAATCAAGAATGATCCTTTTTTTTGTTAACCAGAAAAGAAACGAATGTGACAGTTGGACAGAACTAAGATAACCCAAACACCTTCACTACCAAACCTTTCAAACTAATACTAAAAAAAAAGTTCATTTTGTAGTATAATTTTCAAGGGTAGAGGAAAGGCGGGGAAGTCCATGAAAAAAAAGCAGACATATGCAGTAGTTGATCTTGAAACAACTGGGACCGATCCGTTGGTCGACCGGATTATTCAATTCGGCTGTGTATTGATCCAAGAAGGAAAAATCGTTTCCCGTTTTGCGACTGATATCAATCCTAATCAGGCGATCTCCAAACAGATTCAGCAACTTACTGGCATTAGTAATTCACGTGTGCAAAAAGCGCCATATTTTGAAGATGTGGCACTAACGATTTATAATTTACTAGCAGATACAGTATTTGTTGCACATAATATTTATTTTGATTACTCCTTTTTAACACAGGAATTGCTTCGTTGCGGTACACCTAAATTAAAAATTCCTGGAATTGATACAGTGGAATTAGCTCAAATATTTTTACCGACAGAAAAAAGTTTTCGTTTAGGCGATTTATCTGAAAGTTTAGGGTTAATTCATGACAATCCTCATCAGGCAGACAGTGATGCACAGGTGACGGCCGAACTTTTGTTATTGATTGAAGCCAAGATGCGTCGCTTACCACTGATTACGATGGAAGCAATCGATCATTTGAGTCAGCAAACAGGCATGGATACAAGTGCTTATATCCATCATATATATGAAGAAATGAAACAGGATATTCAACCGCTAGCAAAAGAACAACACGTTGTGTCAGGCATTGCTTTGAGAAGAAAAGAAGTTCCGCTTTATGAAGAAAAGTTATATGGAAAATCAAGTTTCCCGCAAAAGAAAAAAGCAAAGGAAAAAGTTTTTGCAGATACAATCAGCTATCGTTCAGAGCAGAGCCGGATGATGAATTTAGTTTACGAACATTTTACGAATGATGAAAATAAAAATTTGTTTATTGAGGCTGCGACAGGAACAGGAAAAACATTGGGTTATTTATTTCCATTAAGCTATTTAGCTAAACCAGATAACCCAGTTATTATCAGTACAGTATCGATTGTTTTGCAAAATCAATTAATGGAAAAAGATATTTCACTAGCAAACCAAATTTGTCCCAAGCCGATTCAAGCTGTAATCATTAAAAGTCATCGTCATTACATCGATTTACAACGATTTAAAGCTACGTTAAAAAATCCAATACAGCAAAAGCAATATGCGTTGTATCAAATGGGTGTTTTAGTATGGTTGGTGGAAACAGAAACGGGAGATCTTGATGAATTACAATTAACGAACTTTAACCATATCTTTTGGCGGGATGTTGCCCATCGAGGCATCGATTTTTTATCAGATCAAGATGCGTTGTATCAAGAAGATTTTGTGCGTTTTCTCTATAAAAAAATTAGACAAAGCAACGTATTGATTGTCAATCATGCATTTTTGGCACAGGAAACGCTCAGAGAATTGCCACTTTTACCGAAAAGTTCGTATTTGATTATTGATGAGGCTCATCATCTACCGGATATTGCAGGGAAGATTGCGAATCGTCAATTTAACTATGTTTCCTTTAAAAAGCAGGCAAGTCTTTATCTGGAAGAAGATCAGTTGTTTGATCAAGTCAACCAAATTTTCGAATCTGAAACACAAGAACAGCGTTTGTTGCGGATTTATTCTAAAGCATTAAATGATCTAGTGGAAGAATTTAGTGATTTATTTTACGAAATAAATCAACTCTTTAACAAGGATCATTTATCTAATTTAGAAGCAATGTTGCTAACAAAGCCGATATTTGATCATTTATCACTTAGTGGTGAGACGTCGATTCAAAAGATCGAGATTCTCTTAACTGAAATGCAAGAAATTCAAAATAGGTTGAATCAGTCGATTGTGAATGCTTTGGAAAAATATACTGCTTCAGAGCGAATTGTATTCGTTAGCTTGCTGCAATTCTTTGAACGGATTGAATGTTTAGCGGATTGTTTTGCTATTTATGTCAATGAATGGCATCCACGTTGGATCAAGGAATATAGCATCACACCACAAGGATACGGGCTGCTTGCATTGAATGATTTAGAGGCAAGTATTTTGCCAGAGACGACTTGGTATGATCGTTATCAACGAATTTTGTACACAGGTGGAACCTTGAAGTTTGGGAATGATAAGAAGTATTTGCCTAATAAATTAGGATTAACAGATGTGTTGTTTAAAACGTTACCTGATCCTTATGATTATGAGCAAAATGCACGTTTGTATATTCCAACAGAAGCAATAGCAATCAGTCAGGCGAATGCTACAGAATTCTCAGCTTATATCGCATCCGTGATTCAAGAATTGTCACAAGAACATGACCGATCCATTTTGGTTTTATTCACGTCGCATGAGATTTTATCTAGTGTTTATTATCGTTTGCATCCTCAATTTTTAAATGAAGGAAGAGACCTTTTAGCCCAGGGAATTAGCGGTAGTCGGGAAAAAATTCTAAAACGTTTCGCGCATTCAAGAAATAGCGTCCTACTTGGAGCTGACAGTTTTTGGGAAGGTGTCGATTTACCTGGGGAAGCATTATCTCTGTTGATCGTGACACGTTTACCATTTGAAAATCCTAAACGACCGTTTGTCAAAGCACGTTATGACTATCTTGAAGAAAAAGGAATCAATCCCTTTACTCATGAGGCTTTGCCAAAAGCCGCGTTACGATTACGTCAAGCCTTAGGCCGCTTGATTCGTTCCGATGATGATAAAGAAGCTCTAGTTGTCCTAGATAGGCGTTTAGTAACAGCTAAGTATGGCAAGCGGATGGTAAAGGCTTTGCCAAAAGATTTGGTAGTGAAAGAAGAATCATTAACTGAAATAGCATCAGAGCTAAAAGAATTTTTAAATAAATAAATTTAGTTACTATCTATTAAATCAAACCGATTTTCTGCTATAATGGTAGCCAGTAAGTTTGGAAAGGGCGAGAAGAGTGCAAGAACAAGAAGAACTCAGAGAAGCGAGAAAAACCAAGATTTTAGTTGGTGTAATTGCGGTTTTATTAATGATTATTGTCCTAATCACTATTTTCTACATTCGCTCAACACAGCCAAGAACACAAGCGAAAAAAGAAGCGACAGAAATTGCTAAAGAATATGCAAACTTGGAGACAGTGGATCACTTTTATTGGTTTACCCGAAAAGATACGTACTTTAGTGTGACAGGTAAAGATAATAAAGGGGAAGAATTAGCTGTGATCATCCCGAAATCGGGGGACAAAGTGACTGTTTTAAATCAGAAAGATGGTGTTGACGAAGACCACATCCGCCAAATCGTTGAAACTGATTACAAAGAGAATAACATCCAAAAAGTCAGCTTAGGTCTGTATAAGGATAAACCAACGTGGGAAGTCGTTGCAAAAAACGATGACGGATCATTAAGTTATTATCTATTAACATTTGATAAAGCTGAAGAAATTATGATCATCAAAAATGTCTGACGAGACGTTTTAATGAAGAGCGTTAGCTAAAATCAAATAAACTTAAAGAATTAGCTGATGAATCAAGATAGACAGCGGTAGGAAATGAGCTCGATTGTTAGAATAGAATCCCTACCGTGCTCTAGAAAATGAAGGGAGCAATCATATGGACATATCAAAACGCGCACAAAAATTAGAACCCTCTGTTACGTTAGCAGCTGCTGCCAAAGCCAACGCATTAAAAGCAGAAGGAAAAGATGTTCTAAGTTTAACCGTAGGTGAGCCGGATTTTAGCACACCAAAAAACATTCAACAAGCAGCGATTCAAGCCATCGAAAGCGGAAAAGCCAGTTACTATACACCTTCTGCTGGGATCAAAGAATTGCGAGAAGCTGTTGTCGAACATATTGAAACTTACTATAACTTGAGTTATCAAGTCAAAAATGTAATCGTAACAGATGGTGCAAAATTTGCATTGTATCTTCTTTTTCAAGCGGTATTGAACCCAAATGATGAAGTCATCATTCCAGTGCCATATTGGGTAAGCTACGGTGAGCAAGTAAAATTAGCTGAAGGAGTACCTGTTTTTATCTCATGCGATCAGGAAAAAGAATTCAAAGTAACGGTGGAACAATTAGAAGAAGCTAGAACAGATAAAACGAAATTATTGATTTTAAATTCCCCTTCTAATCCAACGGGAATGATTTATTCTGAAGCAGAATTACGTAAAATAGGTGAGTGGGCTGTCCAAAATGATATTTTGATTGTATCAGATGATATCTATGGTAGACTCGTTTATAACGGAGCCACTTTCACACCAATAGCAACATTATCCGAAGCAATCCAAAAACAAACAATCATTATCAATGGCGTTTCTAAAAGTTATGCGATGACAGGTTGGCGTATCGGTTATGCTGTCGGTGATGAAACGATCATCTCAGCAATGAATGATATCGCATCACAATCAACCAGTAATCCGACGGCTGTCAGTCAATACGCTGCGATTGAAGCATTGATCGGTGAACAAGATACAGTTGAAATCATGAGACAAGCATTTGAAGCACGTCTAAATGAGATTTATCCGTTGTTTGCAGCGTTACCTGGGTTTAAAATCGAAAAACCGAATGGTGCATTTTACTTGTTTCCAAATATCAAAGATACCCTAACAATGTGCGGCTATACAGATGTCACGCAATGGGTAGATGATTTATTGGCTGAAGCGCAAGTTGCATTAGTTACAGGTGCAGGATTTGGCGCACCTGAAAACGTTCGGATTAGTTATGCAACCGATTTAGATACATTAAAAGAAGCCGTTAAACGTATCAAAGCCTTTATCGAGAAAAAAGCAACAAACTAAACTACTTAATTCGGGATAGGTAAAAGAATAAATGAATGGAGAGACGATTGTGGAACAAATTCAAATTATTGATTCAAAAAATCATGTAGGGGAAACAGTAAAGATAGGGGCTTGGATTGCAAATAAACGTTCAAGCGGGAAAATTGCGTTTCTACAATTACGTGATGGGACAGCTTATTTTCAAGGCATTGTAGTGAAAAGTGAAGTTTCAGAAGAAGTCTTCCAGTTAGCGAAAAGTCTAACGCAAGAAACCTCTGTTTGGATCACTGGTGAAATCAGAGAAGATAGCCGTTCAAAATTTGGCTACGAGATCGGAGTAACAGGAATCGAAGTCATTGGTGAAAGTCATGATTATCCGATCACACCCAAAGAGCATGGAACAGACTTTTTGATGGATCACCGTCATTTATGGTTGCGTTCATCTCGTCAGCATGCAATCATGCAAATCCGTAACGAAATCATTCGCGCAACATATGAATTTTTCAATAATCATAACTTTGTTAAAATCGACCCACCAATCCTAACTGCAAGTACAGCAGAAGGGACGACTGATTTATTTGAAACAAACTATTTTGATCAAAAAGCTTATCTATCTCAAAGTGGACAATTGTATATGGAAGCCGCAGCATTAGCTTTCGGGAAAGTATTCTCATTTGGACCAACATTTAGAGCTGAAAAATCAAAAACGCGTCGTCATTTGATTGAATTTTGGATGATCGAGCCTGAAATGGCGTTTATGCATCAAGAAGAAAGTTTAGAAGTACAAGAACAATACGTCGCATTTCTTGTTCAAAGCGTGCTAGACAATTGTGATCATGCCTTAGATGTTTTAGAACGTGATAGAGAAGTCTTGAAAAAATATACACAATTACCTTTCCCACGTATTTCATATGATGAAGCAGTGGAATTATTAAAGAAAAATGGGTTTGATGATATTGAATGGGGCGATGATTTTGGCTCGCCGCATGAAACGTTTATTGCCAACTCATTTGATCGACCAGTCTTCATTTTAAACTATCCAAAAGCAATCAAAGCTTTCTACATGAAACCACATCCTACTCGCGATGATGTTGTAATTTGTGCAGATATGATTGCACCAGAAGGGTATGGAGAAATCATTGGGGGTTCTGAGAGAGCAATCGATCATGATTATTTGTTAGAACAAATTCGTAACCATAATCTAGATGAAAAAGAATATTCTTGGTATTTAGATTTACGTCGTTACGGTTCGGTTCCACATTCAGGTTTCGGCCTAGGATTAGAACGTACGGTTACATGGTTAGCTGGAATTGAGCATGTTCGTGAAGCAAGCCCGTTCCCACGCTTGTTAAACCGTATTTACCCATAGCAATATAAAAAAATTAGTCATTGAAACCAAGTTTCAATGACTAATTTTTGTTGAAATTGAAATTTTCAGTTAAATTGCAACAAGAAAAAAGAAAAAGTAAGGTAATATGTTTAGAATTCTATTGTTTTATGGTAGAATTGACACAAAGTACAATAAAGGAATGACTCGAATGGGAAACCCAACTCAAATTAAACGAAAACATTTTCGCTTTCCAGCCTTTGATGATGAATCAGGTGTGAAATTAGTTTCTGAAAATAAAAGAACATTATTTCAAGATGAGCCGATGCTTACTAAAGCGGTGACACAGACAACCAATCAAGCACAAAGACAGCCAAGTGCGCCGGTAATAGATCCAATAACCGTTCAGCCAGTACTGCAAAAACAACCAACTCAAACAAATAATCAACATGTGTCTCATAGTGAAGAACAACTAGCAGAATTAGCACGTCACAAATCTAATCTGCCTAATTACATGATGGCACACAATAAACCAACATCACCAAAACAAAAAAATAATTTATTTGGTAATATGCCAAAAAGAAGTTCATATGGTTTCGGTTCACAGCAAACTTCTAACAAAAATAAAGCCGCGTTTTCAAAAGATTTTACCTATGATACCCGATCGTATTTTGTACCGAAATATATTCCAGCATCTGTTATTCCAGAGGAGAAAACCCCCACTTTGACAGAGCAGGACTTAACCGAAGCAATGAAAAAAGATCAAAATTCTTATTTGCTTTTTGACGATGAACCAGCAGCTTTTCAAGTGAAAGGGAACGAAGATCCGACCGTTCAAAAATTCAATATTCCTAAAGGTTCACCAGAAATTCCGGTAACAAGACGCCAATACCAACAAATCAAACCTGACATGGAACGATTTGGCAAAGAAGAAGATATTAGTCATTCTTTACCACGCTCTCGAAAAGAATTAAAAACAGCTAAAGAAAATGCCAAAAGCCAAACGGCCTATGGACAAAAAGTAGCGGAAGCTGAACAGGACAAAAAACGTGGAATATTAGATAAGTCGTTAAGCGGTATAATTGAAGATTCAAGTATGGAACTAGAAAATAGCAAGTATTTTAAGTAAGCATGATCTGAGACAAAACTCTATTTGGTTTTGTCTCAGCTTTTTACTGCAAATCAAGACGAACACACTAATATAGAGATACGCAACTATCAATACAAGGGAGTCTCTTTAACTCTTGTAAGAAGAGGGACAGTTTTTTTTGGTTGATTATTTCACAATTTTGTATGATAATGGGTTCCGTATGATTGAAAAAGACCTAAAAAAGACGTTTTATATAGAGAATAAGAGAAGAGGATTAAAATGAGCAATCAAGAGAATAAATTACATCATTTTGTCGGGATCAAAGGATCAGGAATGAGTTCGTTGGCGCTTGTGTTATTTGAAAAAGGATACCAAGTACAAGGTTCTGATGTGGATGAATATTTTTTCACTCAACGTGATTTAGAAAAAGTTGGTATTACAATTTTACCATTCAATGCGGACAATATTGCAAAAGATATGATCGTTATTGCTGGAAATGCATTTCCAGATACACATGAAGAGTTGGTTCGTGCCAAAGAATTAGGTGCGGAAATCATTCGTTATCATGATTTTATAGGACGTTTTATCCAACCGTACACAAGTGTTGCTGTAACAGGTTCACATGGGAAAACAAGCACAACAGGTTTACTTTCTCATATTTTGACAGGGATCGCGCCAACAAGTTATTTGATCGGTGATGGGACAGGTCATGGTGACCCTAATGCTGAATTTTTCGCTTTTGAAGCTTGTGAGTACCGCCGTCATTTCTTAGCGTATTCTCCGGATTATGCAATCATGACGAATATCGATTTTGACCATCCTGATTATTTTAAGAGTATAGAAGATGTATTTTCTGCATTTCAAACAATGGCAGATCAAGTCAAAAAAGGAATTTTTGCTTATGGTGATGATAAGTACTTACGCATGCTAAAAACAGATGTACCGGTCTATTATTATGGCTTAGCAGAGGACGATGATATCCAAGCTAAAAATATTAAACGGACAACACAAGGTTCTTCTTTTGATGTTTACCATAAAGACGATTTCGTTGGGCACTTTGTTTTACCTGCCTTTGGTCAACATAATATTATGAATGCGTTAGGTGTAATTGCTGTAGCGTATTTTGAAAAATTAGATATGGAAAAAGTAGCAGAAGAGATGCTAACATTTGAAGGGGTTAAACGCCGCTTTACAGAGAAAAAAGTATCTGACATGATCATAGTGGACGATTATGCTCATCACCCAACTGAGATTATTGCAACGATTGATGGGGCGCGTCAAAAATACCCAGATAAAGAAATTATTGCAGTATTTCAACCACACACGTTTACACGTACAATTGCATTGATGGACGAGTTTGCTGAAGCATTAGATTTGGCAGATGCTGTTTACCTTTGCGATATCTTTGGCTCTGCTAGAGAACAAAAAGGTGATGTTAAAATTGAGGACCTAGGAAATAAAATTCAAAAAGGTGGGCAAGTCATCAAAGAAGATAATGTATCTCCACTTTTAGATCATGAAGATGCTGTAATGGTCTTCATGGGTGCCGGTGATGTTCAAAAATTTGAACAAGCATACGAAACATTATTAAGTAATACAACAAGAAGCGTATTATAAAATAATTCTTTCTTAAAAAGCTATTGCTAAGAAGGGATTTCAACGAAGAGTTTTAGGATTTGTTGAAGCCCCTTCTTTTTAACTTGCCTTTTGTCGTCATTTTGGTACAATTATCTTATCATTAGTGGAGGTGTACTAATTTGAATATCGGAAAACCGAGAAGATTAGGCAAAACCATCGAAGATATTGAGGAAGGCGATTCGCTGTCTTTAACCGAATCCATTGAAGATAAAGAGTTACTTCTTTATTTGGGCTTAACAAACGATGCCAATCCTTTATATATCCAACATGATTATGCCCAAAAAACAGAATATGGCAAACCAATCGTCCCATCGATCATGCTGATGGGAATTATTACAAGTGCTATTTCCAAGCATTTACCAGGACCAGGATCTCATGTGGTCAATTTTTCGGTGAATTTTGTAGAGCCAGTATTTCATTATGAAACGTTGACATTCAAGTTCGAAGTGATCAAAGTGGATAAGATGAAAGACGTTGTAACGATTTCGATTGAAGTCGTAAATGAGGAAGAAGATCGAGTACTTGATGCGGTTGTAATGGTGCAGCCACCTCAAGTGACAATAACAGATTTAGAAGAGAAAGAAGGAGAAATAAATGAATAATGGAGCAGTAGCCAATGTTGGCTTGAATAAATTCTATTCGAAGATTTATGCGTTTTTAGCGATGGGAATCGGCGTTAGTGCTTTAGTTTCTTATCTGATTTTAAATGTATTTCCAATGGTTCTGGTAACATTGTTGAATTCAACAGCGTTATTTTTTGGCTTATGGATCGTCCAAATTGGGCTAGTACTATTTCTAGGAGTTCGAGCACAAAAGAATCCTAGTTTAGCGGTCGGTGGATTTTTAGTTTATTCTGTTTTAAATGGTGTAACAATATCTGCGACACTGCTACTATATGCGCAAGCGACAGTTGTGAGTGCATTTGTTAGTGCGGCAGCAACATTCGGTGCAATGTCACTAGTTGGTATGTTTACAAAAAAAGACTTATCTGCAATGGGTCACGCAGCGTATAGTGCGTTGATCGGAATTATCATTGCAATGGTGATTAATTTCTTTTTCCTACGCAGTAGCGCAGTTTCATTTTTCATCTCAATTTTGATGGTGTTGATTTTTGCAGGAATTACAGCGTATGACAATCAAAGAATTCGTCAAGTTTACAATGAGACTGGTGGACAAGCAGGTACAGGTATTGCTGTATTTTTCGCATTACAGTTATATCTTGATTTCATTAACTTGTTCTTAGCATTCTTACGTATTTTTGGTAAAAATAATTAATTCGTCGATTGACTTGAAAACACCCAGATAAATCTGGGTGTTTTTTTGTATGTAAATACTCTTTTTAGTACATTTTTATGCGTAATATTCCTATTTAATTGCATAAAAAAACTTTATTAAGTTAAAAAGTGATATAAAATACATTGACTATCTTCACTTGTTGTTTTATACTTTTATAAAATTGGATAAATAAATTTTTTTAAAGTAAGTTGATCATGTACGGGAAGGTGTTATTAATGAAAGAGTATGAAGTTACACCAAAGGGATTTAAGTTCTATGGGACACATGTTGGGATCAAGAAAAAAAGAAAAGATTTTGGGTTGATCGTAGCAGATAACGTCTGTCACGCTGCGGCCGTTTTTACAAAAAATACATTTTGTGGAGAGTGTATTCCCATCGGCAAAGAACACGTGAAAAATGCTGAATTACAAGCAGTCGTCGTCACAAGTGGTATTGCGAATGTTGCGACTGGTAAAATAGGCAGAGAAAATGAATATAAAATTTTAGATAAACTATCAAAGCAGTTCACAATCAAAAAAGAAAATATCTTACCTTCTTCTACAGGTGTAATTGGACCACAGCTTCCTATTGATAGTATTGAGAATTTTTTAGAGGCGGAGTCAATTGATTTACAGGAAAATTATGAAGATTTCGCACATGCGATTTTAACTACGGATCAACGAATCAAGGTACGTAGCTTGTCGGTTGGCGATGCAACGATTTTAGGGATTGTCAAAGGTTCAGGCATGATAGAACCGAATATGGCAACGATGTTGGCATATATTTTAACAGATGCAAAAGTAGCAAAACAAGAGATTTATCCTATGTTGAAAATAGCGGTTGATCAATCATTTAACACCATCAGTATCGATACAGATACAAGTACAAGTGACACAGTAGCCTTTTTAGCCAGTGGTCATCATGAAGTCGAAAATACGGAAATGCAAAGTGCCTTGAATCAAATCTGTAAGGAATTAGCGTTAGATATAGTAAAAGATGCTGAAGGCGCAACAAAGACGATGTTTGTCACTGTCAAAAATGCAGAAAATAAAGAGCAAGCCAAGAATGCTGGAAAATCGATTATCAACTCTCCTTTAGTAAAAACCGCGTTATTTGGCCATGATCCTAATTGGGGACGTATTGCAATGGCACTTGGTAAGACAGAAGGGTTAGTGTTTGATCAGAATAATGTAGAAATCTATTATGGCCATTATCCAATTTTCTCAAAGAATAATGAAGAGAAACAAAATATAAACAAGATTGCTGAGTACATTAAACAAAATGAAGATATTTATTTAACAATTGATTTGCATCAAGGGAAGGAAACAGTTGAAGTGATTGGTTGTGATTTAAGTTATGAGTATGTCAAAATAAATAGTGATTATTCAACTTGAGTTCCACCTTTCGGAAGTAAGGCTTTTCAAAAGAGAATAGAAATGTTTGAACTCCCCACCTTGATTCTAAAAATAAAAGTTTCTTTCTCCTCTTTTATTTTGCGAATGTATGTTCTATAATAAGAACATGATAGGTGGGATCGAACATGCAGAACACGCAAAGAATCGCAGTCCGCAGATTAGTGGAATTTATTTTGCGCAGAGGGAGTATCAACGCTAGGCATACAAGTGAACATACAGCGCTGGAAGGAGCAAAGATCCATCGGAATCTTCAAAAAACAGCCGGAGAGAAGTATCAAAAAGAGATCAAACTTGCTATAAACATAGAATTAAACGAACAAACATACATAATTGAAGGTCGTGCAGATGGAATTTTTATTGATGATAAAAAACGAACTGTAATTGACGAAATCAAAACCTCGGAACCAGCTTTTTCGGAGTTGTTGCAAGAGCAAATAGATATGTATTGGTATCAAGTGATGTGCTATGGACATATTTATTGCCAACAAGAAGACTTGGCTGAAATCACGTTACAGTTGACCTATTACCAAACGACAACCGAAGAAATTACTCGACAAGAACAAACATTGACGAAAGAAGAGCTCAAAGGATTCTTTGATGAGTTAACACAGAAATACGAACAGTGGCTGATTTTTAAAGCGAATTGGCGCAATATTCGGAATCGATCTTTGCAACAATTGCCTTTTCCTTATGGCGATTATCGAACGGGTCAAAGGGAATTAGCTGTTGCTGCTTATAAAACGATACTAAGTGATCAAAAACTATTTGTCGAAGCACCGACTGGAACAGGTAAAACGATTTCGACATTATTTCCCACCCTAAAAGCAATCGGTGAAGAACATGCAGAAAGAGCTTTCTATTTAACGGCCAAAACAATCACTCGTCAAGTCGCGGAAGATGCTGTAGAAGCAATGAAACAAAAAGATATGCAGTTAAAAAGTGTCACGTTAACAGCTAAAGATAAAATCTGTTTTTTAACAGAACGAAATTGTACACCAGAAGCTTGCCCTTTTGCAAATGGGTATTATGATCGTTTGAATGAAGGGTTGTGGGATTTATTAAACAACGAAAATCAATTTACACGTGAAACCATTGAAAGATATGCACGCAAGCACACTTTATGTCCATTCGAATTGTCATTAGATGTCAGTTTGTGGTGTGATTTAGTGATCTGTGATTATAATTATTTATTTGATCCAGTTGTTTATTTAAGACGCTTTTTTGAAGAGCAGACCGAAGTAAAAGAAAACATCTTTTTGGTAGATGAGGTTCATAATTTAGTTAATCGTTCTAGGGAAATGTATTCAGCCGTTTTGTCTAAAAGTAAGCTACTATCACTGAAGCAGATACTGGGAAAAAAGCAGACTAAATTGATCCGAGCATTGAATAAAGTTGAAAAAGAATTTGAAAAAATCAAGCAAGTCTGCGATGAAGAAGGAAAAGAGTTTTTACACCAGAATGCGCCGATTGACTCTCTTGTAAAAGCTGCTTATGGACTAGCTGAAAAAATCAAAGAATGGCTCCCCGAAAATCAAGAGCATGTTGAGCTAAATCAAATCTTGTCCATTTATTTTGAGTTGCTGAATTATACGAAAATCAGTGAGGGGTACGATGATCATTATTGTACATATGTGAATTGTCAAAATTATGATATCCTCGTCAAGCAATTTTGTATCGATCCAAGCTATCTCTTGCAGCAAAAGTTAGACAAAGGAAAGGCCAGTATTTTATTTTCAGCAAGTTTAACCCCATTAGATTACTATCAGGAAATTTTAGGGGGAGGAGAGGAGAGTTTACGTTATCGAATTCCTAGCCCTTTCCCAAAAGAAAATCAATTATTAGTGATTGAGAAGTACATCCAAACGACCTATAAAGAACGTGAAAAGAGCTATGAAAAAATCATCGAAAGTTTGACGAACATGATTGAGCAAAAGCAAGGCAATTACTTCGTTTTCTTTCCGTCCTATTCCTATATGGATATCATTTATGAGCAGTTCCGAGAAAAAAATCCCCACATTAAAACAAAGATTCAAGCGAGTATGATGAATGAAGCAGAACGAGAAGCCTTTTTAGGGGACTTTGTTCTAGAACCAACAGAAACAGTCGTTGGCTTCTGTGTTCTAGGTGGTATTTTTTCAGAAGGAATCGATTTAAAAGGCAATCGCTTGATCGGCACGGCAATCGTTGGTGTTGGTTTGCCGCAAATCAATCATGAACAAGAATTGGTCAAAGGTTATTATGATCAGCAGAAAAATCAAGGCTTTCAATTTGCGTATCAAATTCCTGGAATGAATAAAGTATTGCAGGCAGCAGGGAGAGTTATTAGAGATACAGAGGATAAAGGCGTCGTATTACTTTTAGATCAACGTTTTTCAACAGCTGCTGTTCAACGATTTTTTCCTCCTCATTGGAATCAGGTTCAAATATCTAGTTCCCATGAGCAGACCAAGCATCTTATACAGCAGTTTTGGGATTTAAATTAAGCAGAAGATAATAGGAAAAAAGCTCTCTTACTGGTATACTAAAAAAGAGTTGAGTTGTAAAATTTACTCTTTGTTTTTTATTAAGTATAATGACTATAAAAAAAGCCGAAGGTCTAATTATCGGCTCTTTTTTGAGCAAAAATTCACCAAAATATCTGAATAAAATGATCATAGGGAGACTAAAGTATGAAAACAATCCTAGTATTACATACAGGTGGCACGATTTCGATGTCAAAGGAGGTAGATGGCAATGTCACGACAAACAATAGGAATCCGCTTCTCAATCAAGAAGAATTAGTAGCAGGGAAAGTAAATTTAGTTGTAGAAGCCATTTTTAATATTCCTTCACCTCATATGACCTTAGAAAGGATGTTGGAATTAAAAGAGCGAATCCAAAAAGCATACAAAGAAAATATCGATGGAGTCGTAATCACGCATGGCACAGATACATTAGAGGAAACAGCCTATTTTTTAGATATTACGCTTGAAAACGAAATTCCTGTTGTCTTAACAGGCGCTATGCGTTCAAGCAACGAAATTGGGACAGATGGTTTATACAATTTTATTAGTGCAGTTTGGACAGCATGTTCAGATGAATCTTTTGGTAAAGGTGTGCTTGTTGTGATGAATGATGAAATTCATACCGCTCGTTATGTCACGAAAACCCATACTACAAATGTTGCAACGTTTCGAACACCGACATTTGGTCCAATTGGTATGATTGCGAAAGAACGAACTTTTTTTGCTAGTGAAGTACGCCCGCAAGAAGTCTGCGATATCCAAAGTGTGACGGGCGAAGTATACGTGATCAAAGCCTATGCTGGAATGGACGGTAGTTTATTTGATTTAGTGGATAATGATCGGACAGACGGTATTGTGATAGAAGCTTTAGGTGCGGGGAATCTTCCGCCAGAGACATTACCATCATTAGAGAGACTCTTGGCTAGGAATATCCCTATTGTTTTAGTTTCTCGCTGTTCGAATGGAATTGCTGAAGATATTTACGACTATGAAGGCGGCGGTGTTAATTTAAAGAAAATGGGTATTATTTTTTCTAGAGGATTAAACGGACCAAAAGCTCGAATTCGCTTGATCGTTGGCTTAAATAGCGGGAAAGATCAACAGGCGTTAGCTGATTTTTTGAGTGAATAAAATAAAAAGCATAACAAGCTTAGAAACAAATTGTTTCAGCTAGTTATGCTTTTCAATTAACGGAAATTCGTAAACTGTAATTCTACAGGTAAATCTAAATTTCGAAGCAATGTAATCACTTTTTGTAAATCATCACGACTTTTCCCGGTGACTCTGATTTGATCTTCTTGAATTTGTGATTTGACTTTGATACCAGAATTTTTGATTGCGACATTGATTTTTTTAGCATTATCACGATCGATCCCGCTAATTAAATCACCATACTGACGTGCAGAACCACCAAGTGCTTTTTCACTTTCTGAGAAATGGATGTTTTTTATCGGAACTGCTCGTTTAACTAGCTTACTAAACAAGACATCTTTTACTTGTTCAATTTTATAGTCGTCTTCTGCGACTATCATTAACTTGTTATTTTCTAATTTTATATCAGCAATCGAACCTTTGAAGTCAAAACGATTTTTGATTTCTTTCAGTGCGATTTGGATCGCGTTTTTGACTTCTTCTATATTCATTTCAGATGTTACATCGAAACTTGCTTCTTTTGCGGCCATTGGGTGATCTCCTCTCATTATTTCTTACTTTATAGTACCATTAAATAGGGAAGAAACAAGTCTAAAATACTTTTTTAAGACAAAGTTCTGTTCTAGAAAAAGAAACGATGGAATTGAGAGTGAGTGAGACTAAAATAATCCTCATTTTTATCGTTTTTTCTTTTCTTTTTTTTGGCAAACTGTTATTCTAATTCGTGGGAATTTATCTATTGAAGTAAGTACCCTATCTATTAATGTAGATTGAGGTTTTTCATATAAGGAGGCGGTTTTGGGATGAGTAAATGGGTTATTTCTTATAAACAAAGTGAGACGTTGAAAAAGTTCGCTGTTATTTTTGTGACTGGGATATTAGTAGGAATCAGTTTGAATTTCTTTTTGATTCCAGCAAAAGTTTTTTCTGCTGGTATGAATGGTGTTGCGCAAATCATCGCAACTTTATTGTACACACATCTTGGAATTACTATAGATACAGGTCTATTTATTTTGTTATTAAATATTCCGATTTTTGTTTTAGGGTTTATGAGGCTTGGGAAAGAATCAACAATTTACAGTTTTCTAAATGTCGCATGGGTTTCATTAACGACCATTTTGATCCCAATCGAAGTGATTACTACCAATCCATTGATGAATGCCATTGCAGGTGGCGTACTGATTGGCATCGGTGCAGGTTTATCTCTTAAAATGGGGTTTACAACTGGAGGAATGGATGTTATTTCATTAGTTCTATCGAAGACGACTGGGAAAACAGTTGGTAATTATATGTTTATGTTGAACGGTATCATTGTGGCGATAGCTGGTTTTGTTTTTGATTGGGAAAGTGCATTATATACGATTATTTCAATTTATTGTATGACCCAAGTTGTTGACACGATCCATACGAGCCACCAAAAAGTTACCGCAATGATCGTAACCGTTCAGCCTGAGGTTGTGACTCAAGCGATTTCAAAACAAATGATTCGTGGGATGACGTTACTACCATCAATGGGCGGTTATTCTGGTGTCGAAGGACGGATGATCATGATGGTGATTACGCGTTACGAACTTTATGATTTGGAGCAAATCGTTTATGAAGTGGATGAGAATGCTTTTATGAATATTATTCCTACCAATTCTGTTTTAGGACGCTTTGCCAATGAAGATGAACAACGAATTTTTAAAAGTACTGGCAGTTTCCCGGAAATGAAGAAACACAAAACAAAATAAAAATAGAATCGCTTTTTCAAGTTCCTCAAAAATTCCGGAATCAATCGGCGTTTTTGAGGAACGTTTTTCTTTTTTTAAAAGGCAATAGTTTGTCTGATAAATTTCCCAGACATTGACACTTTTTCTCTATCAAATAACTAGCTTCCCAGAACCTCTTCAATCTATTGATAGCGGATTCATACGATGGTATAACTAACTTGTAAAACAAATGAATAGAAGGAGGGTGTTTCACTAGTGATGGAGAAGGTGCAACGATTTGGAGGCGCAATGTTCACCCCAGTCTTATTATTTTCATTTTCGGGAATAATGGTAGCGCTTGCGATTATTTTTAAAAATCCAATTATTGTTGGAAATATCGCAAATGAGGGAACGGTTTGGTATGGTGTCTGGTCTGTTTTAGAAAGCGGTGCGTGGACAGTATTCAATCAAATGGAATTATTATTTGTTATTGGGTTACCAATCGGACTTGCCAAAAAAGCCAATGCTCGAGCAGCAATGGAAGCTTTTGTGATTTATCTGACCTGTAATTACTTTATTAGTAGTATGCTAGAATATTTCGGTCCATTCTTTGGTGTCGATTTTGCCCAAGAAGCTGGTGGCGATAGCGGGATGAAACTGATTGCTGGCATCAAAACATTGGATACAGGTATTATTGGTGCCATTTTTATTTCAGCAATCGTAGTTTGGCTGCATAATCGCTACTTTGATACTAAGTTACCAGATTTTTTAGGTATTTTCCAAGGGTCATCGTTGATTGCGATTTTAGGATTTTTCGCGATGTTGCCGATCGCGTTTCTAATCTGTCTCGTATGGCCAAAAATTCAAATGGGTATCGGCTCCATGCAAACTTTCTTAGCGAGTGCTGGTACGTTCGGTGTTTGGTTGTATACATTTTTAGAAAGAATCTTGATCCCTACTGGGTTACACCATTTCATCTACACACCATTTGTGTATGGTCCTGCGGTGGTTGAGAACGGTATTACAAAATATTGGATGGCTCATCTTAATGAGTATGCACAAACGACAACGCCGATTAAACAGCTATTTCCACAGGGAGGCTTTGCTTTACATGGAAATTCAAAAATTTTTGCTTCACCAGGAATAGCAGCAGCGTTTTATTTTACTGCAAAGCCTGATAAGCGAAAAAAAGTATTAGCGATCTTGATTCCAGTAACATTAACAGCTGTTTTAGCAGGTATTACTGAACCGTTGGAGTTTACGTTCCTATTTGTGGCACCGCCGTTATTTGTTTTACATGCAGTTTTAGCAGCAACGATGGCAGCAACGATGTACTTCTTCGGTGTGGTAGGAGATATGGGCGGTGGTTTCATTGATTTATTGGCAAAAAACTGGATTCCGTTATTTGCCAATCACAAAGGGATGATTTTTACCCAGTTGATTATCGGGTTATCCTTCACGTTGATTTATTTTGTCGTTTTTAGAGCCTTGATTTTGAAATTTAATTTTGCGACTCCTGGAAGAGAGGAAGATCAGGAAGTTAAATTGTATAGTAAAAAGGATTATAAGGAAGCAAAAAAAGCTGGCATTTTAGGTGACGTTGCAATTGCAGGAGCGAATCAATACACAGATCAAGCAGCTGTCTACTTAGAAGCTTTTGGCGGTAGTGATAATATCGAAAAAGTAACAAATTGTGCAACACGTTTGCGGATCACTGTGAAAGATGAAGGAATTGTGTTGCCTGATGGCGCCTTTAAAGAAGGCGGGGCACATGGTGTGGTCAGAAATGGAACTGCTTTTCAAGTCATTGTCGGTTTGGATGTGCCACAGGTCAGAGAGCAATTTGAGAACTTATTAGCATTAGGAAATGAACATCAAATAAATGATTAAACATGAAGGAGCTGGACAAAAAATGAAAAAATTTTCAATCGTAATTGCAGGTGGAGGAAGTACTTTTACCCCAGGAATCGTTTTAATGTTATTAGATAATTTAGAGAAATTTCCGATTCGACAAATCAAATTTTATGACAATAATCCAGAAAGACAAAAACAAATTGCTGATGCTTGCGAAATCATCATCAAAGAGCAAGCGCCAGACATAGATTTTCTGGCAACAACCGATCCAAAAACTGCATTTAGTGATGTTGATTTTGTAATGGCGCATATTCGTGTCGGTTTATATGCGATGCGAGAGAAAGATGAGAAAATCCCTTTGAAATATGGGGTGATTGGACAAGAAACATGTGGACCAGGAGGGATTGCTTATGGCATGCGTTCTATTGGCGGTGTATTAGAATTGATCGATTATATGGAAAAATACTCTCCAGATGCGTGGATGTTGAACTACTCAAATCCAGCAGCAATCGTGGCTGAAGCTACGCGGAAGTTACGTCCTACTACTAAAATTATCAATATTTGTGATATGCCGGTTGGGATTGAAGAGCGGATGGCAAAAACTGTTGGGTTAAGTTCTAGAAAAGAAATGGTGGTTCGATATTATGGGTTGAATCACTTTGGTTGGTGGACAGACATCAGAGATAAAGAAGGCAATGATTTAATGCCAAAAATTAAGGAGCATGTGAGAGATTACGGATATTCTTTGAAAGAAGAAATCGAAGAATCACAACATACAGACGCTAGTTGGATGCATACGTTTGCTAAAGCAAAAGAAGTCTTTGCAGTTGATCCAACAACACTACCAAATACGTATCTGAAATATTATTTTTATCCTCAAGATGAAGTAGCGCATGCAAATCCAGAATATACCCGAGCAAATGAAGTAATGGCTGGACGTGAAAAGCATGTCTTTGGAGAATGTAATCGTATTACTAAAGTAGGAACAGCGAAAGGAACGACATTGGAAGTAGACGAGCATGCATCTTATATTGTGGATTTAGCAAGAGCAATTGCCTATAACACTCACGAAAGAATGTTATTGATCGTAGAGAACCAAGGAGCTGTTGTCAATTTTGATGAAACAGCAATGGTAGAAGTTCCATGTGTTGTAGGCAGTAACGGACCAGAACCGGTCGTTCAAGGAAAAATTCCTCGTTTTCAAAAAGGGCTCATGGAGCAACAAGTGGCTGTCGAAAAATTAGTTGTTGAGGCTTGGACAGAAGGATCGTATCAAAAATTATGGCAAGCCATAATGTTATCTAGAATTGTGCCAAATGCTCGAATTGCCCAAGAAATACTAGATGATTTAGTGGAAGCGAATAAAGAATTTTGGCCTAAGTTGTCGTGATTACCTTTCAGAATAGTTTTCCTTAGTAGATTCCCTTAGTATCGTTTTGAATTTTCATCCTTTATACTAAGGGAAGAATACGAAGGAAAAGAGGGATCAGTTATGGATTTAGAAACATTGATGCAAAAACATCAAAAACAATTAAGTGAAATGGATTGGACTATATTAGGGTATATTTTGGAAAATGAACAAGATCTTATGCACTTGAGCATTATTGAGTTAGGTGAAAAAGTCCATAGTTCTAAGTCTTCGATATTACGTTTAACAAAAAAATTAGGATTTTCTGGTTATTCAGAGTTTAAATATTTTATGCGGCAATCCAAGCAACATACTATTGCCACAACTGGAACAGATTTAATCGCTCTACAAACAAAAGATATTGAAAATACAGTCAAGTTGGCGCAAGCAGACAGATTTTACGTTACTAAGTAAAGCAATTCAAAAAGCCAATACTGTTTATTGTTACGCAACAGGTTATTCACAAAGAAAAGTAATTGAAGAATTTTCAAAGATGTTGATGATTTGTGATAAGCGTTCAATTATAATCCCTGTTAAAACAGAACTGGATATCAGCATGTCAATGATCACAAAAGAAGATATTGTGTTGTTTGTTTCTTTAAGTGGTGAGACGGATGATGTCAAACAAAATATTTTATCGTTAAATGCAAGAAAAATCCCAGTGGTAGCAATCACGACGTTTTCACATAATTTTTTTGCAGAACATGCACAATATGCTTATTTTTATTATTCAACCCCGTTCACTGTTTCAGGGAAAGAACACATTGCTCAGTCATTAGTTGGATTGAGTGTATTGGTGGATTTGATTTTTAGAAAATATGTGACATATTTGAATAAAGAATTTGAGGAGGGGATGTAATGGCATTGTTTCTGCAACCAACTAAAATGAGGCAGCTATTATGTGGATACTGGTTGCTCGTTCCGTTATTATTTGGTGCATATCTTTTCACTTTAGCAACAGTTAAAAATGTTCCAATGGGGATGATTTTTACGAGTATACCAAGTTTGACTTTAGCGAGTATTGTCGTGTTGTTGATGATTTTTCAGTTGTATGGCCTGTACATCATTGGTCATTCAAGTGAAAGTCGGCATTCTTTATTGGGGAGTTATTTAATAGTCAACACCATTCAGCAATTATTATCCTTTAATATTCCTGGATTCGTTATATGTTTGCTTTTTTATCGAAGTTTACACAATGAGAAAGAAAGATCAAGAGTGCCGAAACAAATTAAATGGACCATCTATGGTTTAATGAGCTTTATTTCTTTCATGACAATGATAATTCTTTGGCTTCAGTTATCGTTATAATGTTACGAATAATGTGAGTGTAGCAGCTTAGCTGATACACTCTTTTTTTATACAAAAAGCAGTAAGTGTCTACAGTTTTGTGAAAGTCTGGACAAAAGTTTTCTGAAAAAGTCAATTTTAGTAGAAAAGTACTAAAAAGTCTGCTAAAATATAACTGTTGATTAAGGATATCCTTAACAAATAAAGTTTTTTTAAAACTTAGGAGGAATTTTATTATGCCATTAGTATCAGGAACAGAATTTCTTAAAGCAGCTCGCAAAGGCGGCTACGGTGTCGGAGGATTTAACACAAACAACCTAGAATGGACAAAAGCGATCCTTGAAGCTGCAGAAGCTAAAAAAGCGCCAGTTTTGATCCAAACTTCTATGGGTGCGGCTAAATACATGGGCGGATACCAAGTATGTTACGATTTAGTAAAAGACTTAATCGATTCAATGGGTATTACTGTACCAGTAGCTCTTCACTTAGATCACGGTGAGTATGAAGATGCATTAGAATGTATCGAAATCGGCTACACATCAGTTATGTTTGATGGTTCACACTTACCATTCGAAGAAAACATCGAAAAAGCAAAAGATGTTGTTGCAAAAGCACACGCTAAGGGTGTTTCTGTAGAATGTGAAGTTGGTTCAATCGGCGGCGAAGAAGACGGAATCATTGGTTCTGGCGAATTAGCTGACGTACAAGAATGTGTACAAATGGTTGCTACAGGTATTGATTACCTAGCATGCGGAATCGGTAACATCCACGGTTCATACCCAGACAACTGGACTGGTTTAGCATTTGACCACTTACAAGAAATCGCTGACGCTGTTGGTGACATTCCATTAGTATTACATGGTGGATCAGGTATTCCTTTAGAGCAAGTTCAAAAAGCAATTTCTATGGGCGTTTCTAAAATCAACGTGAATACTGAGTGTCAAGAAGTATTTGCTGCAGCAACGCGTAAATACATTGAAGAAGGCAAAGATCTTGAAGGTAAAGGCTTTGACCCTCGTAAATTATTAGCACCAGGCACAAAAGCTGTTACTGAATTAGTAGAGCAACGTATTGAATGGTTCGGTTCTGCTAACAAAGCATAATGAATTAAAAAAAGAAATAACAGCATTGCTGTTATTTCTTTTTTTTGTTTTGGAAAATAATCGTTTAAATCTCATGTTTTGCTCGAAAATATTCGAAAAATACATTAAAATCGAGTAAATCAATGAAAATTACGAAAAGCGAATCACTGTTGTCTTTTTTATTGTCCTTTAATGTGTTAGAATAGTTTGGGTATATTACAAAAAAATAAAACTATTTGTTTTACATAGATAGGTGAGAATAATAAATGAAAAAAATCGTAATCAATGGCAATCATCCATTAACAGGAGAAGTATGTATCAGCGGCGCAAAAAACAGTGCAGTGGCATTGATTCCCGCAGCTATCTTAGCTGATTCACCAGTAACATTAGATGGTGTACCTGATATTCAAGATGTTCATTCTTTAATTGAAATATTAGAAATTATGGGTGCTAAAACAACCTTTACAGATAATACACTAGTGATCGATCCAACAGAAATCGTTTCTGTTCCCATGCCTAAAGGCAAAATCAATAGTCTTCGTGCGTCCTATTACTTTATGGGTTCATTACTTGGAAAGTTTGGTGAAGGGGTGGTTGGCCTTCCAGGAGGCTGTTACCTTGGACCACGTCCAATCGATCTTCATATCAAAGGATTTGAAGCACTTGGAGCTCAAGTGACAAATGAACATGGTGCCATGTATTTAAGAACAGAAGACGGACTTCATGGAACGAGAATCTTTATGGATATGGTTTCAATCGGAGCAACGATCAATGTGATGTTAGCGGCTGTTAAAGCAGAAGGCAAGACAATTATTGAGAATGCTGCACGTGAACCGGAAATTATCGATGTTGCAACATTATTGAATAACATGGGGGCAAACATCCGTGGTGCTGGAACAGATATCATTAGAATCGAAGGTGTCAAAAAATTACATGGTTGCCGCCATTCCATCATTCCTGATCGAATCGAAGCGGGTACTTACCTAGCGTTGGCTGCTGCGATGGGTGAAGGAATCAAAGTTCGTAATGTGATTTATGAACATCTAGAAAGTTTTATTGCGAAATTGCAAGAAATGGGTGTTAAAATGACGATCGAAGAAGATATGATCGAAGTCCACCCATCTCATGATTTAAAAATGACTACAGTCAAAACATATCCTTATCCAGGTTTTGCAACTGATTTACAACAACCAATTACCCCTTTGATGTTAAAAGCTAAAGGAACAGGTGAAGTTATTGACAGTATTTATGCGCAACGCACGAAGCATATTCCAGAATTAGTGCGTATGGGAGCAGATGCATCGATAGAAGGTAATATGATCGTGCTCAATGGCCCTACACAATTACATGGAGCAGAAGTTGTCGCGTCAGATCTTAGAGCCGGTGCTTGTTTAGTAATCGCTGGATTAATGGCAACAGGTACAACAACGATTTACAATGTAGAGTATATTTTGCGTGGCTATGACCATATTATCGAAAAATTAACAGCACTTGGTGCTGATATCCAAATGATTGAGACTGAGGAAGAAAACGAGGTGGCTAAATGAGTGACTATTTAACAATGGCGGAACTTGAAAATAGTACATTAAAAGATATCTATTCTTATGCTAAAGAATTCAAGATCCCTTATTATAGTCAAATGAATAAAAAAGAGTTATCTTTAGCTGTTATTAGAGCACAAGCTGAGAAACAAGGCTTTTTCTTTATGGAAGGAATTTTAGATATTGTCTCTCAAGATGGCTATGGTTTTTTACGCCCAATCAATTATGGACCTAGTGCAGAAGATATTTATATCTCATCTTCTCAAATACGTCGATTTGGCTTACGTAATGGGGACAAAGTTGCAGGAAAAGCTCGTCCGCCTAAAGAATCAGAACGTTATTATGGCTTGATGCATGTTGAAAGTGTCAACGGGAAAGATCCAGAAGAAGCAAAAGAGCGGCCGCATTTCCCAGCATTAACACCGCTTTACCCCGAAAAACAAATCAAATTAGAAACAACTCCTGGTAGACTATCGACGCGTATGATCGACATTTTTTCTCCTGTTGGATTTGGTCAACGTGGATTGATCGTTGCACCTCCAAAAGCAGGTAAAACAAGCGTGTTAAAAGAAATTGCTAATGGTATCTCGGAAAATTATCCAGATGTAGAATTAATCTTATTATTGATCGATGAACGGCCTGAAGAAGTGACCGACTTAGAACGTAGTGTCAAAGGTGATGTTGTCTCTTCGACATTTGATCAGCAACCACAAAATCATACTCGTGTTTCTGAACTAGTTTTGGAACGAGCGATGCGCTTGGTGGAAGATAAACGAGATGTGGTTATTTTGATGGATAGTATTACCCGTTTAGCTCGTGCCTATAACTTGGTGATCCCAGCTAGCGGTCGTACATTGAGTGGAGGGATCGACCCAGCTGCTTTTTATAAACCTAAGCGTTTCTTTGGTGCTGCTAGAAATATTGAAGAGGGCGGAAGTTTAACGATTCTTGCCACTGCTTTAGTAGATACGGGAAGTCGGATGGACGATGTTATTTTTGAAGAATTTAAAGGAACAGGGAATATGGAACTACATCTCTCTCGTGATTTGGCAGATCGTCGTATTTTCCCTGCAATTGACATCAAAAAATCAGGTACACGAAAAGAAGACTTATTAATGTCAGCGGAGCAGTTAGAAGAGACATGGAAACTGCGTAATCATATGACGGGTGATTCTTTAGAATACACAGAACAATTCGTTAAATTTTTACGTAAAACGAAAAACAATCAGAAATTCTTCGAAGAATTTCATGATGTTTCTTTCGGTCGACAAGCAAAAAAAAATATTAAAAGATAATTGCATCGATAAACAAATCATGCTATTATAGTACTGTTGTATACCGACAAATAAACTCTGATGCAGCAAATGGATCAGGGCAAAGGAGCGAAAAGACTATGAAACAAGATATCCATCCAGAATATCACCCAGTTATTTTTATGGACTCAACTACAGGTTTTAAATTTTTATCAGGTTCTACTAAGCACTCTGATGAAACAGCTGAGTGGGAAGACGGAAATACTTATCCAGTAATCCGTGTCGAAGTTACATCTGACTCTCATCCATTCTATACTGGACGTCAAAAATTTACACAAGCAGACGGACGTGTGGACCGTTTCAACAAAAAGTATGGTATCAAAGATGCCAACGCCAACCCAGAAGGTTAATTCAAACTGCAATAGTTATAAGACTCAGCTCATTTATGAGCTGGGGCTTATTTTTTGTACTATTTGAAAACACAGCAAGAGCTAATAGCATGTTAATAGGATCTAAATGAACTCGACAGAACTTCAAGAAAGAGGATAATGTCCAAAAAAAAAAGCAGAAATTTTATAAATACTTTCATGATTTGTTTTTTAAAGTAAAATGTGTCTGCAGTCTTCCACTTGGATCGATGTCTATAAATGTCTCAAGCTCTTCACGTTTATAAGTGCAACGTGACAAAAAAATGGTAATTATAAACAAAAGTTACTTAAAATAAAATTTGAATCAACAAATTTAGGAAAAAATGATAAAATAGGGTTAGTTTACTCAACTGAAAAATTGGTTTTAAACGGAAGAGAGATGAAGTAGTTAGAATCGATAATCAAACATTTGGTGAAACGGCAGTTTTGTATTCGCTTACGAATGACAACGACCTGACTGTGAATGTTACGAACTTAGGAGTCAGAATCGTTGAATTGATTGTACCAGCTAAAGTAAAAATGCAGAATATTGTATTAGGATTTATATCTTGGCGCAACAGTCGGGCGTGTTGCTGGAAGAATCAAGCAGTAATTACTGTACCAGATAAAGAGATTTCTGTTAACATGTAGACTGATCAACTAGCAGTAGTAGTTTCTACAGCCCAATTTTGTGACGACTGCCAGGAGGTTCGTGGGAAGAAACTAGTCAACCATTGCGGACTGACATTAGAGACACAAATCAGTCAAGGAGCCATTGAATTTGATGATTTTAGCGGTATTCGTCTATTTCCAGAAACAGTATACAAAAGTCGAACAATCTACAAGATCAACTGATTTTAAATGAATGTAAGTTTAGTTTCAAACTATACGAAATATATGTAGGAGTGACAAAGATGACAGAAAAATTGTTAGGCAGTATCGAAGCAGGCGGCACAAAATTTGTATGTGGTGTTGGGACTGATAATCTTGATATCATTGAGAAAGTCAGTTTTCCCACAACAACACCTGAGGAAACAATGCCATTAGTGATTGAATTTTTCAAAAAGTACAATTTAAAAGCGATTGGAATCGGTTCGTTTGGTCCAATTGATATTCAAAAAGAATCAGCTACGTATGGTCATATCACCTCGACACCCAAAATAGCTTGGCAAAACTACGATTTTGTTGGAGCAATGAAAAAAGAATTTGATCTTCCTATTGCATTTACAACAGATGTAAATGCTGCGGCATATGGAGAATATGTCGCTGGTTGTGGGAAAGATTTATCTAGTTGTGTTTATTATACGATTGGTACGGGTGTCGGAGCGGGTGCTATTCAAGATGGACGCTTTATTGAAGGATTTAGTCACCCTGAAATGGGGCATATGATCGTTCGACGCCATTCGGATGATCAGTTTAAAGGCTGCTGTCCATTTCATGATGATTGTCTAGAAGGAATGGCAGCAGGACCGGCAATTGAAAAAAGAGCTGGAAAAAAGGGGCAGGAATTAAGTGAAGAAGAGCCAATTTGGGATATTGAAGCGTATTATATTGCGCAAGCAGCATATAATACGACATTGATACTTTCGCCGGATGTTATCATTTTTGGTGGTGGAGTAATGAAACAGCGCCACATGCTAGCGAAAGTTCATCAGGAATTTGAAAAGTTGATCAATGGATATGTCAAAACACCTCCGTTAAAAGAGTACATTGTAATCCCAAAACTAGACGATGATCCGGGAACAATTGGTTGCTTAGCTCTGGCTAAAAAAGAAATTGAATTTTCGTAAAAAAAATAAGAGGCTGGGATAAGACGCATAGCGTGATATCCTAGCCTTTTACTTATCCTTTGGAAATTACTCATTTCAAGCGGTTATCATACATCAACTGAATTTGTACACCAAAAGGATCTTGGACGATACCATAAGCACCACTGAAAACATTTTGTTTCAACGGGACAATGATTGTTACTCGGTCATCTGAGGTTAAATTAGAATAAAACATTTGGATTTCTTTTTGATCTGCACTTTGAATGCACAAAGAGAAATTATTGCCAATTCTAAACGATTGACTAGCGTCCATTGCTTCTTCTGCAATCATTAGTTTAGTCTTACCCACTTTCAAAACTGAATGAGAAATACAGTGTTTATTTTCTTCTGTTAGTTGGAAATTAAGTTCTCTTTTTGCCATGTCTTCATATGTCACGACGAGTAATTCTTCAGCACCTAAATTCTGTTTATAAAAAGCTATTGCTTCCCCAGCACGTCCATTCATGGACAAAAATACGGCAATTTCTAAAGTCATTTGAATTCCTCATTTCTTTTATTTTCTTTCTGCCTTTAGTATACTGTTTAAAGGTATCAAAACATGCTACCTTTTAGGAGGGGTTATGAAAAAAGCAGAACGCATCAATGATATGATCCTTTTTTTGGCAGATAGAAATAGCTTTAATTTAAAAGAGTTGATCGAGCGCTATCAAATTTCAAAAAGTACTGCCTTGCGCGATATACAGTCTCTTGAAGAAATAGGGTTACCGATTTATTCAGAACTCGGCAGATATGGTAAATATCAATTATTGGATACACGAATTGTAGCCCCTGGTTTGTTTACAGAAGGTGAAATATATGCGCTCTATTTTGCGTTATTGACGCTGAAAGGGTATCGTTCTACTCCCTTTACTATCGAAAGTAGCACACTTGAATTAAAATATAGCCAAGTTTTGCCAGAGAAATTGCGCCAAGAACTTCAATTAATGCGTGAAATCGTCTCGCTTGAGCAAGTAAATCATAGCAATACGAGTCAATATTTGAAAGAAATCGTCCAAGGTATCCTTCATGAAAAAGTTTTTAACGTTCGATATGATAAAAAACAAGAAAGTGTGATGATCAAAGCTCAGTTTGTGAAGCTTTCTTCTAAATTGGGGCAATGGTATGCTAGAATTTGGAATGTTGAAACGCAACAAATACGTGTCATTCGTTGCGACAAAATCACGTTACTTGAAGAAGAAGAATCTCAGGTTTCTTTATCGCTTGAAGACTTACTGGAGAAAGATGAGACTTTCTATCAAAATGAACAACTGATACCATTTTCAATCAAAGTGGATGAAAAAGGAAAAGATATTTTTTCTAAAGAAAACTACCCGTCAATGTCAATCCAAGTAACTGAAGGTGGCTATCTGATCAGTGGTTCTTATCATGCGGCGGAAGAAGAATTTATTACGAGTTTTATACTAAGGTTTGGAAAATCAATTTTACAAATTGAACCGGATCATTTAAAAGATAGTCTAGTGAAAAAAGCATCCTCTCTGGTCCAATACTTGAATCATTTATAGTTTTTGTAAAGTGACAAAAGATATAAAGGATGTTAAAATGTAATTCACTTACAAAAAGTAAGTTTTGGACTTGAATAAAATAAAAGAAGGAGGAGGAAACATGCACTATCTATTTGAAAAAGGTCAACTACACGGGAAAAAACTACTGTTACTTCACGGCACTGGAGGAGACGAAACATCCATGCTAGAGATTGCTCGTTTCTTGGATGAGGAGGCTACTTTACTTTCTTTTCGTGGGACAGTTCAAGAAGACGGTATGAATCGTTTTTTCAAGCGGAATGGATTGAATCAATTTGATTTAGTCAGCCTAGAAGAAGAAACTGATCATTTGATTCAATCAATCAGATCTGTTAGTGAAGATAAGGGCATATCATTAGACGAATGGATTTTTGTTGGCTATTCAAATGGTGCCAATATTGCAGCTCATATTTTGCTGGAACGTGAACTTGCTGTTAAGAGTGCGATACTGTTTCATCCCATGTCTTTAGGTGTAGATACGCAAAAATTCTCACTTTCTAATAAAGCATTTTGGTTATCTGTAAGTGAAAATGATCCTATCGTTTCAAAAGAGGCATCCAATCAGTTGATTCACCAGTTACAAATTCGGGAAGCCAAAGTTACTATTGCAGCTACTCATTCCGGTCATCAAATAACCATGGATGAAATCAATCAGGCAAAACAATGGTTGAGTAAACACTAAATTTTTCTTTTTAAAAAAACAAAGCGAATCGTTTGAAGCAAGCGTAAAATGATGCTATGCTAGTTATGTAATATAATTTAACTAGGAGGGATTTTCACATGGCAGATTTAAATGGACGCGTAAATGATGCAAAAGACAAAGTTGAAGGATCAGCTAAAGAAGTTCAAGGCAAAGTGACAGATGATAAAGGGAAAGAACTTGAAGGTAAAGCGCAATCAGCTTTTGGCGATGTTAAAGACAAAGCTCGTGATGCCGGTGACGATATCAAAGATGGCGCAGAAAAATTAGGTGACAAAATCAAAGATGGTTTTGAAGATATCAAAGAAAAATTCCACAAACATGATGATAAGTAATAAGATGAATTAGCAATTAAATAGAAATAGTTTTTTATCAAGAATAAAGGCTCTTTGTCCACTATCGTTGGTGGAGAAAACCGAAAGAATTAAATCAATTGTTATGAGTCCTAGAGGAGAAGACCTCTAGGATTTTTTTGTTGAAAAAGAACTGAGCCGAAACATAAAGCAATTCTTAATTTAACGTCATAGAGATTACAAAACCCATCAGCATTTCTCTTTAATACTTTGATGAGGCTGTTCAAACATTCAAATGGTGCAATAGAACAAGGCAGTTTTAGGGGACGTTTGATTTTATTTTGAACGTTCCGAAAGGTCGAAAATACCATGTGGTAATAGGTAAGAAGCATAAAATAATCTTGTTCTAATAGCGAGTGAAATCTAGTAGGAAAAAACCTGATAACAGGTGTAGTAAGCTTTTAGTTCTTCATCGTACGCAAATAATCGACCCACGAGTTTTGTTTTTGTTAAATAAGTAGAGAAGGAATGATGGCATTGGCTTTTTTTTAAATAGAGGATCGATTTTTTTTTTTGATTCATACAACTGTTTCAATACGCGATAAACAGAAGAAACGATGTTTCTTTAAGCGTAAATAGGTTTTATAATCAGAAAAATCATTCAGTAAAATGAGGCAGGTTGTGAAGCCCCACCGAATAATGGTGGATGAACCGTTTACTAATGATGGCAAGAGTGAGCAGAATAATCGAGTGAATGAGAAAAAAGTAACCTATTCTATTTTTAATCCGTTCTTTTTTGAAACAGTTTTCATTAAAAAAGATATCGTTGACTTCTCACTAATATCAAAAAGTATAGTCCTGGAATAAAAAGCTACTTTTATCTAAGCTATTAATATTTATTTTAAATTAATGAGATGAAACTCAACTGAGTTTGGTCTCATTAATTTTTTTCATATAATATTGAGAATATTTTTATAGAAAGTTATCAGCCAATATTAGCCACTTATCAAAGAAGGAAAATCTACTGAAAAAGTGATCTGTAGTTGGTATATAAAGGTTATTATTTAAATTAAAAGGTATAAATAATTTTTACTTAAAGGTAGTTTTCTCTTTTTTTTAGATATTTCATTAAAAAAAAGAGAAAAGGAACTCTGTAAATACGATATAATTAATATTGAAAAACCATAATAATAATTTCAAGAAAGGAAGGATAAATATGAAAAAGTGGACACACACACTATTAGTCTCAACGATAGTTTTAGGGGCGCTACCATATAGCGCTATAAACTCATCCATTCAAGCGAATGCTGAGGATATAGCAGAGCAAGCAACTGCCGAAAAAGAAGAAGCTGTAACTGAACCGTCAGAATCAGTAACTGAAAATATAATTGAACCAGAAACGATTGTACCGATTGAGACTTATGACCTTGAAGTTACTAAAGAAATATCGGATGAATCTGTTTTAAAAAGTGACATACAAGAAAGTGATCTACAGGAAGTGGAAAATGTTCAGCAACAGGAGCCGTTGAAAATCTCTCCTAGAAAAACAGAGGATTTTAAAGTTAATGTTGACGGTGTTGAACTACCGATTGAAAAAAATTATTTCTATACAAATATCTCAAGCTTAGTATTTGAAAGAGCATTAGCTGATGAGTTTTCCCATGACTACCAATATTCATTAACTTATAATGATGTTCCAATACATGGTTATATAAGTGGCCGTTCCGTGAATTTCGCTGACTATACTGAAGAGGGAATTTATAAAGTTTCTATGAGAGGTCTAACAAGTGGGGAAGACATAGATACAGGTTTCTTTTACAATAATATTCAAAGAACAGCTTCATCTGTAAACATTGACGGAGTAATCAATTCCCTAGGGACAGTTGTAGAGAATCCATCCTCTATTACAGTTGGAAGAGATGCAAAAGATACCTATGGCGATATTGAAGAATACAGTTGGGTGATTTCTGGTACGGATAAAGATGGCAATCCTATTGAGATCAAAGGCAAGGATAGACAACCGACTCAAGAAGAAATTAATAGTTTACCTACTGGGGACTATATTATTACTAATACAGTAACTGAAAAGCTACCAGACGGCTATGTTTCAAAAAAACCTATCTCAGATACCACTCAAGGGGCATTCAAAATAACAGCTGGAAAAGTTATTGTTGAGCACATCTTATCAGATAAAGATGGAAATGAAATCAAAATCCATAGTACAGATAACACCACTTATAACGGCAAAATCGGAACGGATTATACAACAAGCCCTATCAACATTCCGGGATATGAGCTTGTGCAAGAAAAAATACCGAATAATGAAAATGGAAAATATACTGCTGCAGACCAGACAGTTAAATACTATTATAAAAAAATAATTACGGATATCAATGTTGAATATGTAGATACAGATGGTAACCCATTGAAACCGAATGATAAGATTACCAATGAATATGAAGCTCCATATAAAACAACACCGAAAGACATTCCAGGGTATGACCTAGTAGCTACTTCAGGTAATGTAACTGGAATTCATACAGAAAATGATCAAACAGTTAGCTACGTATACAAAAAGAAAGAAACAAAAGTAACAGTCAATTATGTTGATGAAAAAGGAAACCCATTAGCTGACAAAGATTTAATCAATGGATTTTTTGATGATCCATACAATACAGCACCAAAAGAAATTCCAGGCTATACGGTCAAAACTGCGCCAGATAATGCTTCAGGCAAACATACAGTGGATCCAACAGAAGTAATGTATGTCTATACAAAAATCAAAACAGACATCAATGTTGAATATGTTGATGAGAAGGGTAATCCTATTTCATCAAATGAACTAATTCCGGGCGAATATGGTGATGACTACAAAACAACACCTAAGGAAATACCAGGATATGAGCTAGTAACAGTTCCAGTTAATGCTGATGGTACACACACTGATAAAAACCAAACTGTGAAATATGTTTATAAAAAGAAAAAAACAAAAGTAACAGTCAATTATGTCGATGAAAAGGGTCAACCACTAGCCAATGGTGATTTGATCAACGGACTGTTTGATGATTCGTATGATACTAAACCAAGAGCGATTCCAGGTTATATTTTAACCGCTGTTCCAAGCAATGCTTCAGGCAAACAAGCTGTTGATCCGACAGAAGTGACATATGTTTACAAAAAAATCGAAGCACCGACAGTTAATGATTCATTGGAGGGAGCAAAAGAAGTTTCAGGAACAGGTATGCCAAACTCTCAAGTAGTCGTTACATTTCCAACTGGTGCTCAAGTAACTGTGGACGTCGATAAAGATGGTAAATGGACAGCGGCTGTTCCAGAAGGTGTAGAATTGAAAAAAGGCGATAAAGTAACAGCGGTCACTTTAGATCCATCAACGGGTGTTACCTCAGATCCAGGCGCTGGAAAAGTAATACCATTAACAACCAAAGTACCAGAAACAGGTTCTTTAACTAACACGAACAAACCTAATTACTCTGGTAATACGGAAACAACTACGCAAGCTAAACATAAACTCCCAAATACAGGAGAAACTAGTAATGCGGATGTAGTAAGTATTGGTTTGCTAAGTTTAATCATAGCATTTTTTGGAAAATGTCTGCACAAACGTAAAACAGAATAAAGTAGTGTTGTAGTCAAAATAAGCAAAAAGCCCCAACTCCTAAATTTTTTAGCAGTCGGCGCTTTTTGCTTGTTTTATTATTTTAATAACTGATTTAATACAGGCATACCGTGAACCTCATATTTTTCCTTAAAAGCATTGATTTCTGACTCACTAAATTTGTCAGGATCTAATACTAATTCTTCAACAGGTAAAGGACGAGTATTTCTGATTTTCACATCGATCACAACTGGACGGTTACTTTTTCTAGCAGCATCAAAAGCAGGTTCTAATTGACTATATTCTGTAATGGTAAACCCTTTAGCACCAAGTGCTTCGCCAACTTTACCAAAATCTGCTCCTTCTAAATAGACACCAAATTTCTCTTGCTCACTATCTTCTTGTTCCGCTTCTATAAAACCAAACAATTCATTTGAAAATACCACATTGATAATGGGTAGCTTGTATTTTACTTGGGTAATGATATCTTGCATGACCATAGCAAATGCGCCATCGCCACTTAGGGTGAACACTTGCTGATTAGGATAACTGAGTTGTGCCGCGATACCGCCTGGAATGCCATTGCCCATCGTAGCAAACCAACCAGAAGTTGTAAATTTTTGTTTGCCGTTCAAGTCCAAAAGACGAATCGCATGAACCGTTGTATTGCCGACATCTGTTACAAAAATGGCTTCTTCATCCGCAATTCTACGGATTTCTTTAAAAACAGGTTCTACACGAAGTGGTGTATCCGATTTATCGTCGAAACTTCTTAACCATGCAAGCCAATTTTCTTTATTCTTCTGATTGGCTTTTAGTCACCTATCGGCTGGACGAGAATCTCCTAATTCAATCAGTCGTTTTAAAGATTCTTTTGCGTCGCCTAAGATCGCGACATCTGTTTTGTGCCGGCGACCTAATTTAGATGAATCGAGATCAACTTGAATGAATTTTGCATCTGGATTAAAGAAATACGCTGCAAAAGGAAAATCACTACCAACAAACACGATTAAATCTGTTTCAGCTAATGCTTCATTGGCTGGTTTGGTAGCAACACGAGCGGCAAAACCAAGGGAATTTTCATAAGCATCAGGAACGATTCCTTTTCCTAAAACAGCTGAAATAACAGGCATTGAAAAGTGTTCGGAGAAGGCTTTGATTTCAGACCATGCATTGCGAGTACCTTGGCCGATATAAAGAATGGGTTTTTCTGCGGCCTCTATAAAAGGAATGGCTTTTTTCAGATCATCATAATTCGGCATGATCAATCCTTTTCGATGGTTTTTGGCAGTTGATACGTCTTGTTTGGGAATTTCTTTTGTGCCGAAATCCACTGGAATCGTCACAACGGCGATACCGTTGTTCTCATACGCTGCTTTGATTGCTTCATCCACGACATGAGGCAAACTTTCAGGTGTCATAACGGTTCGGTTATAGACACTTACGTCCGCAAATAGTGGATTTTCATTTAATTCTTGAAAGGCATTGTAGTTCATCGAATTGGTAGCGACTTGTCCTAGAAGAGCCAATACGGGGACATGGTCCATTTGCGCGTCATATAGGCCGTTGATCAAATGCGTTGCACCTGGACCTGCTGAGCCAAACGATACCCCAATTTTTCATGTCAATTTAGCGTCTGCAGCAGCTGCTAAAGCACCAACTTCTTCATGACGAACTTGAATATAATTGATTGTCTCTCTCTTTGTATAAGGCATCCATGGTGGAGTTGAAAGAGCCACCAGGAATTCCATAAATATGGTCGATAGCCCAGCTTTCCAATACGTTGATCATCGCAACAGCGGCATTGATTGTTTCTGTCATTTAACTCACTCCGTTTCTATATTTGTCTTCTAGCTCAAGTATACTCTTTCTAATTTTTTGTACCAAATGAAAGCATTTTTAGGTTAGGCGTGGTCATAAAATCATTGGTGTGATAAAGTAAAGCTAACAAAAATTCAAGAAAGTTGGGGTGTTTAGAATAACAAACTGGTTGTTATCGTTAGAGGCTTGGCAACAAGCATTAGTTGGGACGGGTTTTACTTATTTTATGACGGCGCTGGGCGCTGGATTAGTTTTCTTTTTTAAGGAGATTAAAAAGGATGTATTGAATATGATGCTAGGTTTTGCATCAGGTGTGATGATTGCTGCGAGTTTTTGGTCTTTGCTAGATCCAGCAATTAAACAAGCGGAAGAAAATGGCAGTATTGCTTGGCTTGTCGTGAGTTTCGGTTTTGGTCTTGGTGGTTTATTTTTATATGTCGCAGATAAAACATTACCGCATATGCATTTCGGACCAAATCATGAAAAAGAAGGATTACCAAGTCATTTAAAACGGACGATTTTGTTGGTTTTCTCTATTACCTTACATAATATTCCAGAAGGATTAGCAGTAGGAGTGGCATTTGGTGCAGCGAATTTAGCAGAGGATCCGCAAAAAGCCGTCTTAGCAGCCATTTCCGTAGCATTGGGGATTGGGATCCAAAATTTTCCAGAAGGCGCAGCTGTATCAATTCCATTAAGACAAGAAAATTTAAGTCGGAAAAAAGCATTTCTTTACGGACAAGCTTCAGGAATTGTTGAACCAATAGCTGGAATAATTGGCGCTGTATTAGTAACAAAAGTTACATTGTTGCTGCCATATGCTTTAGCTTTTGCTGCAGGTGCGATGATTTATGTAGTTGTGGAGGAATTGATTCCAGAAGCCCAACAGACGGTGACTAGCAAACGGCATTTTGCAGTATTTGGCGTGATGCTAGGTTTTATTATCATGATGATTTTAGATGTCGCTTTAGGCTAGTTGAAAAAGACCAAAGCCCGAACAGGTCAAGCTTTGGTCTTTTCTTATCTGTCTTATAAAACACGTTCAAATGGATCTAAACTAATTCCTTTTGCTAAAACGATTTTCGCATATTCTTGTGCAGAGAATAAGGAATGATCTTTATAATTTCCGCATTCTTTAGCAGAAACTGCAGGAACAAAATCTGTTTCAGCGATAAAGTTCAAAACGTTTACTAAAGCATCACGAATTTCTTTTGGAGAATGTTCATTCCACATGATCATGTAAAAACCAGTACGACACCCCATAGGAGAAATATCGATAATTCCTTCCAAGTGATCACGTAAATTTACAGCTAATAAATGTTCTAATGTATGAACTGCAGCTGTTGGTAATTCATCTTCATTTGGTTGTAAAAAGCGTAAATCATATTTTTCAATCAATGCCTCACCATTTTTTTCAGTACCCGCTAGACGAACATAAGGGGCTTTAACTGTATTATGGTCTAAATCAAAACTCTCAACACGTGCCATAGTATTCACTCCTTCAAATTAAGTAAATGTCGCTTTTAACTATAACAAAATACATTAGAATGTCAATAGATTCTACGTAACAGTAGTTGTTTCTATGAATTTTGTTTTGCAAATGTCTTAGCTAGTTTTTTTAATAATTCAGGCACATCTTCTTGGTTCATCACAACTTCGATCCATTGTAAACGTTCAGTATCTTGTCTAGCAGACTTCATCACGTCTACTAACTCAATTTCTGTCGTAACCTTAAAAGTCGCGACTGTTTGACTAGTCCCACCGAAGACTAGAGGAAGTTTTTGATAATCCCACATAGGAATATTATTATATTGCTCTGTTGCACCATGAATTTCTCGTTCCACAGTATAGCCATTATTATTGATTACAAAAACAATAGGCGTCAATTTTTCTCTGATTGCCGTACCGATCTCCTGAACAGTCAATTGCAAAGAGCCATCGCCGATAAACAAAAGATGACGACTATCTTTATTGGCAATTTGACTCCCTAAGGTAGAGGGGAAAGTATACCCAATCGATCCCCATAACGGTTGTCCGATAAAACGCATATCTTTTTTTAATGGAACATTGGTCAATCCAAAGAAAGATGTTCCTTGTTCTCCAATTAACGTATCTCCTTGCAAAGTAAAACCTTCCACTATTTCCCAGAAACGTTTTTGAGTTAGTTTTACATCTTTTGTTTCTAAAGCGGATAGACGTTTTACTGGAAGTATTTCACCTGTGAATTTAGGAAAAGCTAGAGTGGTTAAGGCAGAGATAAAACGGTCTAGCTGAACAGTTTCATATTTTTCTCCATAAAGTGAGACTTCTGTTGCTCCGATTGAGATTATCTGTTTGTCGGTAAAGCCAAAACTAAAACCTGATGTTGCAGAATCAGTTAATTTTGCGCCCAAAAGCAGAACTAAATCAGCCTTATCAACACGATTTCTCAGCGTTTCTTCAGTTGGTGCGCCTGTATAAGTTCCAATGTAATGAGAATCTGCTTCGTTAAAGGCTCCTTTTCCTAGCGGCAATGTAGTAATTGGCAAATTAAATTTCTGAACGAACTCGTTTAATTGAGGCTCGATATGATAACTTAAAATTTCATGTCCAGCAATAATAACCGGATTTTTCGCTTGTTGTAACGCTTCTTCAAGTTTGTCTAAAAGGATAGTTTCAGAAGCTGTTAATGTTTTTATTGGTTGATTTAAGGGCGTATTTGGTTTGGTTATTTCAAATTCAGCGATATCGATCGGCAAATTAATATAAACAGGCCGTTTTTCATTTTGGGTGATGTTCAATACACGGTCGATTTCTGAGATAGCATTTTCGAAAGTTAAATGAGCAGTCGCCGCAGTTACTTCTTTATGCATTTTTTCAAAACGGAGGAAATCACCATCTCCTAGTGTATGATGTACAAGCTTTTTATTTTTTTGAACCGTGGTCGTCGGTGAACCAATAATTTCAATCACAGGAACGTTCTCTGCATAACTTCCCGCCAAACCATTGACTGCACTTAACTCCCCTACTCCAAATGTGGTCACCAAAGCCGAAATTCCTTTTGTTCGCGCATAGCCATCAGCCATATAAGCAGCATTCAACTCATTGGCATTGCCGATCCATTTAAGATCATCTCTTGCCGTGATATGATCCAAAAATTGCAAATTATAATCTCCAGGAACGCCAAATAGTTCGTCAATACCCAATTCTTTTAAACGATCCAATAAATAATCTGCTACAGTGTACATTTTATCATCCTCCTAATTTAAAAGCGTAGCGGGCTCGTTCAGCTCTGACAGGAAAATAGGAAAAATAGACTGTGATGCTTTTTGTCACATTCTATTTTTATCTTTTTCCCGAAGAGCTAGCCCGCGTAGCTAGATAACACATGGCAAAATAGTTTATTCAATCTTAAAAGGAAAACAGTAAAAACAACCAAGCCATTTTCACCATTCCCAAATAAGGTTCCAACTAAAGTAACTCGCAGAGCAAGTATAAGACTGTAAAATAAATTAGGCTACTATCATGCTCGAATCATAAGAATGTCATTAAAAATAGAGTTGGAAAGTTAGAATATCAAATTTTCTTTTTCATTTTTGACAAAATTAAATCAAAATCATTTTACTTCCTATGTAGTAAAAGACAATATTATGGTAAAATAGGAAAAGCAACTTTCTTCAGGAATTTGAGAGGAGATCAATAAGTATGAAAAAAGAATATAATGTTGCCGTGGTAGGCGCAACTGGTGCTGTTGGTACTAAAATGATCGAGATGCTAGAAGCAACATCTTTGCCAATGAATCAAGTAAAACTATTAGCTTCAAAACGTTCTGCGGGAAAAGAAGTAACGTTTAAGGGCCAAACCCTTGTAATCGAAGAGTTAGTACCTGAGTCATTTACTGGTGTAGATATTGCATTATTTAGCGCTGGTGGAACTATTTCAAAACAATTCGCACCTGAAGCGGTCAAACGAGGAGCAGTCGTCGTAGATAACACAAGTCATTTCAGAATGGATCCAGAAGTACCGTTAGTAGTCCCAGAAGTCAATGCGGAGGCACTGAAACGTCATAAAGGAATTATTGCTAATCCAAACTGTTCAACGATCCAAATGATGGTAGCTCTTGAGCCAATCAGGCAAGTTTACGGGTTGGATCGTTTGATCGTATCAACTTATCAAGCTGTTAGTGGTGCAGGGATCAAAGCAATGGAAGAACTGAAATCACAGGCATTGGCGTATATCAATGACACGCCAGCTAATAAACTAGAAGCAAATATTTTGCCATCTGGCGGGGATAAAAAACACTATCCAATCGCTTTTAATGCATTACCTCAGATCGATGATTTTGCAGATGCTGATTATACGTATGAAGAATGGAAAATGATCAATGAAACGAAGAAAATCATGGAAGACGACAGTATTAAAGTCGTTGCGACCTGTGTCCGTATTCCTGTATTATCTGGCCATTCGGAATCAATTTATATTGAAGTCAAAGAAGATGGCTCTGACGTTAATAAAATCAAAGAATTAATTGCAAAAGCACCAGGAGCAGTACTACAAGACGATCCGAGTCAGCAAATTTATCCGCAAGCGTTAACGAGTATTGACCGCAAAGAAACCTTTGTTGGGAGAATTCGTCAAGATATCGATATTGATAAGGGGTATCATATGTGGGTGGTTTCGGATAATTTATTAAAAGGCGCTGCTTGGAATTCAGTTCAAATTGCAGAAACATTGCACAAGATGGATTTAGTGAGGGTTTAAATAGAATCTGGACTTTTGCTTTGAAACACAGTAAATGAAGTGAACGGATATTGAAAATTACAGGTGAAGCAAAGCGGAACATTATTACCATGCGTTATCTAGCTCCGCAGGCTAGACTCTAGGAAAAAGATAAAATATGTCTGTGACAAAAAGCGTCACAAATCAATTTTCCTATTTCTCTACGAGTTCTGGCGAGAGCCCGTTACGCTTTTATTTTTATTTACAGCATGTGCTAGTCTCTCGGGAAAAAGGAAAAAACTGAGTGAGGTAAAGAGCACTTCAATTATTTGTTCCTATTTTTTAGTTGAGACTGAACGAGCCAATCCGCTTTTAAATTAGGAGGTAGTAAGTATGAATTTAGAAAATGCAACAATAATTACAGCAATGGTCACACCTTTTGATGAAAACGGTGAAATTGATTTTACTAAGCTTCCTCAGTTAGTTGAACATTTACTTGATCATCATACAGAAGGAATCATTTTAGCTGGAACGACAGGAGAATCACCAACATTAACTCATGATGAAGAAATCGAGTTGTTTAATGAAGTGATCCGGTTAGTTGAAGGACGAGTACCAATCATTTGCGGTGTGGGAACCAATGATACACGTGATTCGGTTGAATTTGTAAAAGAACTTTCTGCTATCAGAGGAATCGATGCAGGCTTGGCAGTCGTGCCATATTATAATAAACCAAACCAAGAAGGCTTGTATCAACATTTCAAAGCAATTGCTGAAGCGAGTGACTTGCCGATTATTTTATATAATGTTCCGGGAAGAACAGTGGCAAGCCTTGATGTAGCAACAACTCTACGTCTAGCTGAATTGGATAATATTATTGCAGTCAAAGAATGTTTTGGGCTAGATGCCTTGACCGAGTTAGTAGAAAAGGCACCAAAAGACTTTTTAGTGTATACTGGAGAAGACTCCTTAGCTTTTTCACTAAAAGCTATAGGCGGACAAGGGGTAATTTCAGTAGCTAGTCATGTATTTGGCACTGAAATGTACGAGATGTTCACTGCGCTAGATAACGGAGAAATTAAAAAAGCTGCAAGCATTCAACGACAGTTATTGCCAAAAATGAATGCATTATTTTCAGTTCCTTCTCCAGCACCAGTCAAAGCAGTACTGAATCAGATAGGCATTTCCGTTGGTGATTTACGTTTACCTCTTGTATCATGTACAACTGAAGAAAAAGCAAAAATTTTAAGCATATTGAATCTTTGATTCGGTATGAGAATATAGAGAGGTGAAATGAGTGAGTACAATAAAAATCGTTCCCTTAGGCGGCGTGCGTGAAAATGGTAAAAACATGTATATCGCTGAAGTGGAAGATGAAATTTTTGTACTGGATTGTGGATTAAAATATCCAGAAAATGAGCTATTAGGAATTGATGTGGTGATTCCCGATTTTACGTATTTGGTAGAAAATATTGACCGTGTTGCAGGGATTTTCTTAACACATGGTCATGCCGATGCAATCGGAGCATTACCGTATCTTTTATCTAAAGTTCATGTACCAGTATTTGGGACTGAATTAACGATCGAGTTAGCTAAATTAAACGTAGGAGATCATGCAGATTCGAAAGATTTTAATGATTTTCACGTAGTCGATGCACATACAGAAATCGATTTTGCGCATGCTACGATCAGCTTTTTCCGTACCACACATACGATTCCGGATTCTATCGGAATCAATTTAAAGACCAAAGAAGGCAATATCGTTTACACAGGAGATTTCAAATTTGACCAAAGTGCTATACCAATGTATCAAACTGATTTTGGTCGTTTAGCTGAAGTCGGTAACGAAGGAGTTCTAGCATTATTGAGCGATTCTTCTAATGCTGAAAATCCTACTCAAGTGGTTTCAGAGTCGCAGATTGCTGATGAAGTTTTTGATACGATCCGCTATTGGGAAGGTCGTATAATTGTAGCTTGCGTGGCAAGTAACTTACAACGCGTACAACAAATTTTAGATGCAGCTCATCGATCTGACCGCAAAATTGTTTTAACAGGTCAAGATTTCCAAAGAATCATCAACACAGCCATTAAACTAGACAAACTAAAATTACCAAGTGAAGATTTGATCGTTAGTGTCAAAGATATGAAAAAATACCAAGCAGATCAATTAGTGATTTTAGAAACTGGAACAATGGGTGAACCGATCAAGTCATTACAGAAAATGGCAAATGGCACACATCGTGTTGTGAAAATCAAAGAAGGCGACTTGGTGTATATCACGACAACGCCGACAACAGCGATGGAGACAGCTGTAGCTAAAACAGAAGATATTGTATACCGCGCTGGTGGTGTAGTGAAACAAATCTCTGATAATATGCGCGTATCTGGTCATGCAAGTCCAAACGACTTACAATTGATGTTGAACTTGATGAAACCAAAACACTTTATTCCGATTCAAGGTGAATATCGTCAGTTAGCAGCACATGCCGATTTAGCACATGAATTAGGAATTCCTTACAAAAATATTTTCATCACTGGGCGAGGCGACATTCTTGAATATAGCAAACAGAAAATGAACGTTGCTGGCAGTACAACTGCTGACAACATCATGATTGATGGGATTGGTGTAGGGGATATCGGGAATATTGTGCTTCGTGACCGTAGAATTCTATCTGAAGATGGTATTTTTGTAGCGGTGGTGACAATCAACCGACGTGAAAAACGTATCGTTTCACCTGCTAAAATCACGTCAAGAGGCTTTGTTTACGTCAAAACTAGTAAAGACTTGATGAAAGAAAGCAGTACTATTGTAACTGAGATTGTTGAAAAACATCTTAAAAGTAATGATTTTGAGTGGAGCAAATTAAAACAAGACATTCGTGAGCAGTTGAGTCGTTATTTGTTTGAACAAACAAAACGTCGTCCAGTGATTCTTCCAGTAATCATGGAAGCAACACAACGTAAAGGACGTAAAGCAGCGAATTAATAAATATGATCACTCAGTCAGTTTGCGAACGGCTGAGTGATTTTGTGTTTAAATAATGAAGTGAGTATATTTTTACAGATAACGATTTTTTCGCTACAATATAGGGGTGCTGTTGACTAGTTCTATGGGCTAGAAGCTATGAAAAAAGGTGAAATCCTATTTTTCATTCGAGCCAAAAAGGGCTCATTTGGCTTTTAAACTAAGGAGGGAAGAAAATGGAAAAGAAACAAGAAACACGCTGGATCAAATTTCTTGGTGGAAAAAATTTGATATTTACATTAGTAGCATTGCTGTTGCTAGGAGCAGTTATTTTTATTTTTCATCAGGTTGGGTTTATTTTTGGTCCGATTGGGGTTGTGTTCAAAACGGTTATTGGACCAACGATTTTAGCATTGATTTTGTATTATTTATTTAATCCAGTTGTCAATTGGCTAGAAAAACACAAAGTTAAACGGGTCTACGGCGTTTCAGCTATTTTTATTATTTTGGTTACATTGATCATTATTGGTATTATTCTAGTCGTTCCGATTATACAAAAGCAAGTAGATGGCTTAATCCAAAGTTTTCCGCAGTATATGGATGATTTGAACAAAATGGTCACTGATTTCTTCCACAATTCTGTGTTAGAGAAACCTTTAGCAAATGCATTAAATGGAATTCAAAGATGGTTCGGTAATGTCTCTGATGGAATCGGTAGTTACTTTAGCAAAGCTGTAGAAGGTGCTTCGACGGTATTTTCTACCTTGACTGGGTTTGCGTTGGTTATGGTGACGGCTCCGATCATTACTTTTTTCCTATTAAAAGATGATCAGAAGTTCTTCTCTTTCGTTTTGAAAATTATACCCCCGCGTTTTAGAAGTGATGCGAAAGAAATTGGGGCAACAATGAGTAGTCAGGTCGGTGCGTATTTAAAAGGACAAATTTTAGTATCAATTGCAATCGGCATTTTGACATTTATCGGTTTTTGGCTGATCAAAGTTCCTTATTCAGGCACTTTATCGATCATTGTGGGAATCACAGCGGTGATCCCATATATTGGTCCCGTGATTGCTTTTATTCCAGCTGCGATTGTCGCTTTGATGGTGTCATTTGGAATGTTTATTAAGATGAGTTTCGTTTGGATGCTTGTTCAAATGTTGAATGGCCACCTGATTGCACCTCAAGTGATGGGCAAACGACTTGTTGTTCATCCGTTAACGATTGTGATTGTATTATTAGTAATGGGTGATTTATTAGGGATGTTTGGATTGATTTTTGGGATTCCAATTTATGCGATTGCCAAAGTTTTAGTTACCTATATTTTCCGCAAATTTAAACAACGCTATAATCAATTTTATGGAGACAGCGGTGAGTATGAAGATACTGAATTTTCAAAAGAAGAGTATTTGGACGAATAAATAGAAAACGATCGGCTACATTTCTTCCAGCAGATTTTTGCAGGTATGAAACGGTTTGGTCGTTTTTTTTAAAAGTTTTCACAAGGATAAGTAGCTTATAGAGAAAAAAACAAATTCATATCTTTTGTAATACTTTTTTTTAGGCGTTACAATTTACCTAACAGCAAAACAATTTGACTATAAGGAGGGAAGTAAATGAAACGATTGCTGAAAATTGTTTTTGCATTAATTATACTCCTATTGTTTTTTGGAACATTGGGTTTACTTAGTCAGCTGATCGATATTCCTTGGTTGTCTTACCAAGTAGACTGGCTTCTGTACATTTATCCAGGGTTATTCATATTCTTTGAATGGATGTTACTTATTTTGGGAGGTCTGATGTTACTCACTTTGATTGTTGTACTTTTGGTTTCCGGAGGAAGAAAGCGTCTGATTGTGAAAGAGGGGAAGAACCAGATTGAGATTCCCAAAAGCACTGTTGAACAGCTTGTTAAGGAAGCGTACAGTACGATTATTCATCCAGATAAAACAAAATTGACCGTTAAAATCAAAGGTAAAGAGAAAGTAGCGGTTAAGTTAAAAGTCGATGTCCGAAGTAAGGAACGTTTTCAAGCGTTAGGAGAAGAAATCAAAGAAACAATACAAAGTACCTTGAACTCGGCACTAGAATCAATTGATAGCCACGTCACAGTTCAATTAAGAGAAAAAGAATCAACAGAGCCTACTGCTTTTGGTAAAAAACAATCGCGGGTAGTATAGAAAGGAGACGCCATGGATCAAAAGAAAAAAGAACGCTGGATCAATCAGCTTAGCCCTTATCGTTTTAGGATTATTTGGACGACTTTGTTTTTCCTATTAGCGCTCCTTTTATTACTGATTGGTTTTTGGAAAACAGTTGTCTTGCTAATTTTTGCGGCAGTCGGATATGTCATTGGGAAAATGCGCGACGAAAATTTGGATATTTATTCCTTGATAGAATCAATTCGATCTATGATAGGAATTTAAAATTATAATAAGAAGTTAGCGCTAATAGCAAAAACAGTAGAAAGCATCATCTGTGGATTAAAAGCGAAATCATCATTTGGAGTTGTCGTGAAAAAAATCATAAGCGTGGCGATTTCGGGCATTGGTATCGAAGTTGGCACAAAGCAAGCGGCAGTTGATGTGTCTGTAATTTGGAACTATAATGTCAATAATTCTATCGTTTTTGACCAAATTGTAGAAAAAGTAAGAGAAGCAATTGCTCATATGATAGGCTTATACTTGGTTAAATTTAACATGAACGCGAATGATGTAATGACCAAAGAACAATATTTAGAAAAATATCGTGGTAAAGATAGCGATGATAACAAAGGCAATATTTAATCGTTAGGAAGTTTATTTTTTATTCTATTAACACAACAAAAAATAATGGAAAGCAGAACATAGAATGTTTTGTTGTCCATTATTTTTTTGTTCTTATTGTGGCTAATCAAATTTATCGAGGGAAAAATTTTCCATATGCAGTAGGAATTTCTTAATGTTAAGCCCCTCTTGTTCAGAGCTACCTAAATAACCAGTTAATGCCCCATTTTTACCAATTACCCGATGACAAGGCACAATGATTGGGAGTGGATTTTTACTATTCGCCTGACCAATTGCTCGTACTGCTTTTGGGGATTCAATTGCTTGAGCAATCTCTTGATAACTTCGGGTTTCGCCAAAGGGTATTAGAGAAAGAGCGTGCCAAACTCTTCGTTGAAATACAGTTCCACTGTGAACAGACAAAGGAACGGAAAAACGTTTACGCTTACCAGCAAAATATTCTGTGAGTTCTTTGGCAGCGAGTTCTGTATAATGATTGGTTTTATGATTTGGAATCTCAAAAAAAGAAACAGTACTTAGACCTTCATCATCCGCGTCCAACCAAATCGTGCCGAAAGGGACATTAATTTTCATAGTTATCTCCTTTAATTGTGTAGTTCCTTTATTATACTCTAAGCTGAAGTATGGTACTATAATTTTATAGATTGAAATTGGGGGCGATACAATGGAAGAAATCGTCATCTTTCACACAAATGATTTGCATTCACATGTAGAAAATTGGCCCAAAATCAGAAGGTACTTGCTAGGTCAAAAAGAATGCTACACCAAACAGGGTAAAACCGTTTTAACAGTTGATTTAGGTGACTTTATAGATCGCTGGCATCCATTAACAGAAGCTACCGATGGTCAAGCGAATATCGAACGAATGAACGAAATAAGCTATGATGCGGCAACGATTGGAAATAATGAAGGAGTTGGGAATTCCAAAGAAGAGTTGAATCATTTATACGATCATCGAAATTTTGATGTCTTGTTAGGAAATTTAGTTGATTTAGAAACAGGACAAGCACCTGAATGGGCGATGCCATATAAGATTATCGAAACAAAAGAACAGACGAAAATTGGTTTGATTGCTTTGACGGCCCCATTTCCATTGACTTATCGTCCAAACGGTTGGGATATTTTGTCAATTAAAGAGATATTGCCGCAATTGATTAGGGTGGTTCGGCCACAATGTGATATTTTAATCTTAATGAGTCATTTAGGGATCGATGAAGATAGTAAAATCGCGAATGAATATCATGAAATTAATGTATTGCTAGGTTCTCACACCCATCATTTATTCAAGAATGGTGAAAAAATCAATGGGATACAACTTTCTGCTGCTGGTAAATTTGGCTATTATATTGGTGAAGTTCACTTAACGGTCGCCAACGGTACTATCCTCAATAGTGAAGCTAAAGCTGTATCCACTGCTGAGCTTCCTACATTATCCGAAGACCAAAGAGAGATTGAGAATTATCTTGCATTGGGGCATCAGTTATTAAAAGCCAAAAAAATCGCAAACATACCCCATCCTTTATTCGTGGATCTAAATGCAGAACATCCTTTGATCATAACCACTTTAAAAGCGTTGAAAGAAAAAGGGCGCACTGACGCGGCAATACTAAACAATGGCTTGTTTTTGACAGATATACCAAAAGGCATCGTTGATGCAGATCAATTGCATGAAACGTTACCTCATCCAATACATTTGATTCGCGTAACATTATCTGGTGCTGAATTGATTCGGTTAGTCAAAGAAATGGAAAAAAACCGTCAGTACTTGCGTAAATTTCCAATTAGAGGGATGGGGTTTCGCGGTAAAGTTTTCGGTGAGCTATATTATGATGGAATTGCATATGATAAGCAGAAAAAACAAGTTTTATGGCAGAATGCGCCTGTCGATTTAGAGTGTACCTATACGTTTACCACAATTGATCATTTTATGTTTATTCCTTTTTTTCCAACCATTGAGCTTGCAGGAGAAGTGGAATTTATCTTTCTAGAATTTATCCGAACCGTTTTAGGTAACTACTTGAACAAGCACTACCCAATCCTATAAAAACAAGGTATAATAAAATCTAGGCGGTGAAAAAATGACAGAAAAAGTAAAAAAACCTTACAAATCAACGAAACCAGTTAAACATAAAGAAGAACCAACAGCGACATTAACAGAAGAAATCACGGCTGTCCTTGAAGAAATAAAAGAAGAACCTGTCAAAGAAAAGAAAAAAGGCGAAATCGTAACACTCGCTGACGAGAATCATGTAATGATTGGGACTCGTGAATATCTTTTAGTGAAAAATCATCGGGAAGCCTTTGATGCAGAAAGACTAGGAGAACGTTTTAGTGATGTTCTTTCGAAATATGATTATATTGTTGGGGACTGGGGCTACGATCAACTACGTTTGAAAGGGTTTTTCAACGAATCGAATCGTAAAGCGGCACCAGAGCAGAGAATCGATACACTAGAAGATTATCTATACGAGTATTGTAATTTTGGCTGTGCTTATTTTGTGATCGAAAGAATTGGTGGAAAACGTGAAAAACAACAGACACGTCGCAAGAAACCAACTAAAAAAACAATGAATCAAAATCAGGCACATACAGAAGAAAAACGTGTACCTGTGACTAATAAAACGAAACCTGTGATTAAAAATCGCAAAGAAAATGAACCCAAAAAAGCAGTCATTGGAAAGAAAGATATGGCCGCCAATAAGGGACGTTCATTTACTATTCGTCAACGTGAGGAGTAAACATTCGTGAAAAATCATTATAAAGGCTATTTAATTGATTTGGATGGTACGATTTATTTAGGCAAAGAAGTTATTCCTGCTGGAAAACGTTTTGTTGAGCGTTTGCAAGAATTAAAACGGCCATTTCTTTTTGTCACTAATAATACGACAAAAACACCTGAGGCTGTCGCAGATCGATTAGCTAAGGAGTTTGATATTCATGTATCAGCAAAGACCGTTTATACAGCAAGCCTTGCGACAATCGATTATATGAAAGAACAAAGAAAAGGAAACCGAGTATACGTAATCGGAGAATCTGGTCTTACTGAGTTGATTTTATCAGCTGGTTTTGAGTGGGATGAAGAAAAACCGGATTATGTTGTTGTAGGTTTAGATACAGATATAAAGTATGAAAAACTTGCTACGGCAACCCTTTGTATCAGAAATGGCGCTACGTTTATTGGGACAAATCCAGACAAAAGTATTCCGACGGAGCGAGGATTATTACCTGGTGCGGGTTCATTTATATCGTTAATTCAAACAGCAACACAGGCGGATCCAATCATGATCGGCAAGCCCAATGCGATTATTATGAATGAAGCGCTAAAGGTGATGAAAATGAATAAAGAAGATGTCATTATGGTTGGCGATAATTATGAAACAGATAGTCAATCTGGTCTTCAAAATGGGATTGATAGCTTACTTGTGTTATCTGGCTTTACGGCGAAATCAGTAGTTTCAAGTTTACCTGAACAGCCTACATATGTAGTGGATTCTCTGGATGAATGGACGTTTTGATATGAAAGAAAAAAATTGGATTTGGTTTGAACGCGCTGGGATTGCGTGTTTGATTTTAACCATTGTCTCTTTAAGCATTACGATTACGATTAATTTCCGTCTGTTATATGTTTTTGAGATTGATTCATTAAAAATTTTAGACTACGTGGATATGGATAAGCCGACATTGCTGAAAAATTTTGACCAGTTGATGGCCTATTTAAATAACCCATTTATTGACACGCTAAAATTATCCGATTTTCCATCCTCAAAAAGTGGTGCGTTTCATTTTTATGAAGTAAAGCGTCTTTTCTTACTCTGTTATGGAGTATTACTCGTAACACTTATTCCAAGTGTTATCTTCGTTTTTCGTCTTATCAAGTCAAAACGAGTGTGGCGTTTGATTCGCCCATTTCAATGGGGAATGATCATTCCAGCATTTTTTGGTGTATTAATGGCAATCGGATTTGATCAATTTTTTGTGGCGTTTCATGGTGTATTTTTTAATAATGATGACTGGTTGTTTGATCCGGCTACTGACCCCATCATTAATGTTTTGCCAGAACAATATTTTATGCATTGTTTTATTTTGTTTTTTGTTTTGCTAGAGTTATTCTTTTTTATTGGAATTATTTTAGGAAAGAGAGAGCTAAAAAATATATCTAAATAATTTTCATCTCTGGTAGAAAACTTAAAGAGTTTCTATCAGGGATTTTTTTATTGTGAAGATATTTTTAGCTGAGAATAAGATTGGGTTCTTATTACATAATGGTTCAGGATTGACATTTTAAACAGGTGCCTGATTTATAAATGAACTTTATGGAGAAATCTAGTATGGAAAAACAAACATTGATGAACAGTCTCAAAGTTTACAATCAATGATGCAAAGATAGTTTATAAAGTGTCGTAGAGAACATCGCCTTTGTGACAATCCACATGGTGGGTAAGGAAGAGTGTTGAATCTGTTAAAACATCTAACTACTGGGTTTCACTTCGGACATCCTAGTAGTTCACTCTCTTTTTTATTATTTTCAATCTAGTTTTAGAAACCAGATTGAATGTTTATGAAAAAAATGTTAAACTATTACAGTAAGTAGGAGGAGGGATCTTGTGAATGAATTAAAATCCTCTTTGGAAATTTGGGGACAAGAGTTGGTAAATGTCCACTTGCCACGATGGCATGAACTACCTGAGTTAGAGTTATATATGGATCAAGTGATCACGCTTGTTGAACGATACTTATCACCAGTGATTTTAAAAGAAAAGCACACGTTACTAACGTCATCGATGGTCAATAATTATGTAAAATTAGGATTGATTCCAGCACCTCATAAAAAACGGTATAACCAAAAGCATTTGGCGTTCTTAATAGCTATTACGCTATTAAAGCAAGTTTTAACCATACCCGAAATCAAACAAGGCATTCTTTACCAAGGAGCAGCGGTTGGGATTCGCGAAGCATATAATCTTTTTTGCGATGAACAAGAAGCAGCTATAGCAGTGGTTGTTGCTCAAGCACTAGGAACAGAGCCAGTCGCAGCATTTGATCAACCTATACCAGTAGAATTTTTAATTGTAAAAGGTGCGACGTTATCATTTGCCACTAAATTATTTACTGAAAAGGCCATTGAATTAGCACAAACAAACTCAAAAGAAGATGGAGAAAAATTAGATGAATAAAGGAAAAATTGCATTATTAGTAGATTCAGGGACGGATGTACCTAAGGAGTTAATCGATCAGTATGGGATGTATATGATTCCATTGCAAATTATTTATAAAGATCGTATCTATACCGATAAGGTAGATATCACGCCAGAAGAAGTTTACGAGCGATTATCTGTAGAAATTCCGAGCACTTCATTACCAGATGGTGAAACAATCACGAAAATTTTCGAAAAAATCAAAGCAGATGGGTATGAAAAAGTATTGGCTGTTACAATTTCCAGTGGATTGAGTGGGACGTTTAATGTGATTCGTTTGATTGCAGAGGAATTTGAAGGGGTGGAAACGTTTGTTTTAGATACAAAAAATATTGGCATAGGTAGTGGTCTTCAAGCAATCGAAGCCGCTAAATTAATTGAGGCTGATCGTTCATGGGACGAAATCAAGACAGAATTAACGAGTAATGTTGCAAAAGCGAAAGTCTTTTTCAATGTTGCAACTTTAGAGTACTTGCAAAAAGGTGGACGCATTGGTTTGGTTGCCTCAATTTTAGGGAATGCGTTAAAACTAAATCCAATTATTTCGTGTAACGGAGAAGGCGTATACCACACCGTTGCTAAAGCTCGTGGGAGAAAAAAAAGCTTGGATAAAACCTTTGAGTTGGTAAAAGCATTTGTTGGTGACCATAAGAAATTTGTCTTAGCTGTTGCTCAAGGACAAGCCGTAGAAGAGGCAGAAACCTTTTACGAAAAGCTTAAAGAGCAGTTTCCGCAAGCGGAAAAGATTTATTTCGGTACGATTAGTCCAGCTTTAGTTGTACATACTGGACCCGGGCTTTTAGGAATTGGAATCCAATTATTAGATTAAGATTTAATACCAACAAGAGAGCATGTAGTAGATGCTCTCTCGTTGGTATTTTTTTATCAAGAACCCTTAAGAGGGTACTTTTTGGTTGTCATCTTACTTTTATTGTGATACTCGGTTTTGAAACAACAGAAGAATGAGGGGGATTAAAAAAGCAATGAAAAAACTTGTAGGAATCGTGATTGGTTTGACTTTAACAATGATTCATTTATTAGGTATTTCGTTAACTGTTATATTAGTAAACTAAGCGAGAAGCATAGGTCTAACAATTTTTGCTGGAAGCGAAGTATTGTCCGAATAGAGTTTTTTAGAAAAAAGTAATTTGTTTCTGTGACGTATCAACTGATGCTTGATCTCCAATTGGAATCGTAAAAATAGGTTGAGTATGGCCAAAATTCATGTCATAAATCACAGGAATTTCTCGTAATAGAGGATATTTTGATAAAATTGCTAAAAGTCGTTCTTCTGTCATTTTTGTTTGTTTAGGGAAACGACCGATTAGTAATGCTTGTGGATGCTTTACTATTTGAAGTAGAGCAGCCAAACCACGAGCAAAATCATGATAATCGTCTTCCTCTGCATTTTCGATAAATAAAATAGAACGTTCTAAATTTGGTTGAAAAGACGTACCAAATAGCAACTGAAAGGTATTTAAATGACCACCATAACAAGTCCCAGTGACAGGTTCAGCAGGATTGTAAACTTTCCAATTATTCGCAAATACTCTTCGTTTTGGATTGGGTAAGTACCATTCGTCTTGGCTCCATGTTTCAGAAGCAGACACAACAAACGCTTTTTCATCCGTCGTGGCATGTAAAAAAGTTTCGGTTTGATATTCTTGTAATTCATCCATTTGGAAACTAGAAAAATGTGGACCAACGTATGTCAGTAACTCTGTCTTAGCCGTAATGGCATTACACAAAGCTGTGATATCGCTATAACCGCAAAATACTTTTGGATGACGTTTGATCAAGTCAAAATCAAGGTAAGGCAGTAATTCATTACTATTGAAACCGCCGATTGCTGTTAAAATTCCTTTGACATTTTCATCCGCAAATGCGGCATGCAGATCTTTGACTCTGCTCATAATTGAAGAAGAGCCAAGAATATCGTGTTCAGTCGCATGTTCAGAAAATGTAACGTTAAATCCTAAAGCGGTCAATTTTTTTTCAGCGGATTTAATAGTCAATTCCGTCAAACTAAACAGACTACCTGCTGGTGCAATAACGCGGATTTCATCACCTGGTTGTAATCGTGGTGCTTTCATTTTTATCGCTTCCTTCTAAAACCGTATGTCTAATTATAGGCAGAAAGCCTTTTTTTTGCAAGATATAGATAGGAAAGAGTAAGGATTTTTACTCAAAGATGAAACAGTGGACAAAATAAGGTATAATAAGAGAGAATATGGTTAGACTACGAAAAGACAAAAGAAAAAAAGAGGTGCCTCTTATATGAAAAAAATATTAGTTGTAGATGATGAAAAGCCGATTTCGGAAATTGTGAAATACAACCTTACTAAAGAAGGATATGAAGTTTTTACAGCTTATGATGGCGAAGAAGCCGTTGAAAAGGTCAAAGAAGTAGAACCTGATTTGATTATCCTAGACTTGATGTTACCGAAAATGGATGGACTTGAAGTAGCGAGGGAAGTTCGTAAAACCTATGACATGCCGATTATTATGGTGACTGCTAAAGATTCTGAGATTGACAAAGTGTTAGGATTGGAATTGGGTGCCGATGATTATGTGACTAAACCATTTTCTAATCGAGAACTTGTAGCACGAGTTAAAGCCAACCTACGCCGTGGTGCAACAAGTGCCAAAGAAGCAGAATCTACTACGCAATCGGAACTTACGATTGGAGACCTAACGATCCATCCAGATGCTTATATGGTATCAAAACGTGGCAGTAAAATCGAACTAACACATCGTGAGTTTGAATTACTTTATTATTTAGCAAAACATATCGGTCAAGTAATGACTCGTGAACATTTACTTCAAACGGTTTGGGGATACGATTATTTCGGAGATGTTCGTACAGTGGATGTAACAGTTCGTCGCCTAAGAGAGAAAATCGAAGACAGTCCAAGTCACCCAACTTATTTAGTTACGCGTCGTGGTGTTGGGTATTATCTACGAAATCCTGAACAGGAGTAGTGATTTATGAAAAAAAAAGTTCACTTCTTTCAATCGGTCAATTTTAAGATTGCATTATCATTTATTCTATTATTATTGATTGCGATTCAAATTATCGGTGGATATTTCATCCGTGAACTGGAATCGACAACGATTAATGATTATAAACAAAATGTTGATCGACAGGTAATCCAATTAGCTAGCACACTTAGTCCAAAATTAGGTGAAAAAGAGCGTGATCGAACAGAGATCGATGCTAATTTGAAAAAAACATTGACTGATTTTTCAGCATCAGAGACGATTGAAGCTCGAGTCGTTGATGACAAAGGAATCGTAAGAGCGACAAGCGATTTAAATCGTCAAGGAATTGTCGGTAAGAAAAATGATTATCGTGACTTGAATGATTTCAGTGCAAAAAAATATTCAGCTATTGATAACGACAAACGCGTATACATTAATGTTCAGCCTATCCAATCCCCGACTGGCGACACAGTCATCGGGGTTCTTTATGTTAAAAGCAATATAGAAGGTAAATACCAAGAGATCACAGATACAGCTCGGATCTTTTTTACTGCGTCACTAATAGCAGGAGCAATTTCAATTATTGTGACGATTTTAATTGCAAGATCAATTACTCAGCCTATCGGTGAAATGAGGGAACAAGCCTTACGAATTGCTAAAGGTGATTATACTGGAAAAGTCCAAGTTTATGGAAAAGATGAATTAGGCCAACTGGCTGAGACATTTAATCAACTTTCTGAACGAATCGAGGAAGCACAAGAAACAATGGAAGCAGAACGAAACCGTTTAGACAGTGTCTTGGCTCATATGACAGACGGAGTTATTGCGACAGATAGACGTGGTAAAGTTATTACAATCAATGAAATGGCACTTTCTTTACTGAATGTAAAAGATGAAGACGTGATTGGCTCTTCTTTATTGGAGCTACTAGACATAGAGACTGATTACACATTACGTAAATTGTTGGAAGAGCCAGAAGAAATTTTGATCGATCGTTCATCTTCCTCTATGGAAGAAGATCAGATGATTATCCGCGTTGATTTTGCAATGATCCGTCGAGAATCTGGTTTTATTACTGGACTCGTTTGTGTACTTCATGACGTAACAGAACAAGAAAAAAATGAACGGGAACGTCGAGAATTCGTGTCGAACGTTTCGCATGAGCTACGCACACCCTTAACAAGTATGCGCAGCTATATTGAAGCCTTAAGCGAAGGCGCTTGGGAGAATCCAGAAGTTGCACCTAATTTTCTAAAAGTGACGCTAGAAGAAACGGATCGAATGATTCGAATGATCAATGATTTATTAAATCTTTCAAGAATGGACTCAGGTAACGGAGAATTACAGTTAGAGTATGTGAATTTTAATGAATTGATCAATTTTGTTTTAGACCGTTTTGATATGATGGTCGAATCGAATGATAAAAATTATACGATTCATCGTGAGTTTACTAAACGCGATTTGTGGGTGGAATTAGATACAGACAAAGTGATTCAGGTCTTGGATAATATTTTAAATAATGCCATCAAATACTCACCTGATGGCGGAGAAATCACATGTCGTCTGCTTGAAACGCATAATAACGTTGTTTTCAGTGTAACCGACCAAGGGTTAGGAATCCCTAAAAAAGATGTCAACAAAGTCTTTGAACGTTTCTATCGTGTAGATAAAGCACGCGCGAGAGAACAAGGCGGAACTGGATTAGGTTTGGCTATTTCAAGAGAAGTAGTGAAAGCACACAATGGTACAATTTGGGTTGAAAGTCAAGAAGGAAAAGGCTCTACCTTTTATATATCCTTGCCTTATGAACCTTATGAGGAGGATTGGTGGGAATGAAATTAACAGAAAAAATTGTGCGAATCGGTTTGATATTTTTGGTGTTGCTGAGTGTCTATTTTTCGGTTAGCATTTGGCTTAGCTCTTCAAAAAAAGAACAACCAATCAAAAATGATCCTCAACCTGCGACAACTGTCGTGAATGAACGAGTAGATACAGATGTATTTTTACCGCTACATTTAATTCGCATGCAGAATGGGAAGTCAGAAATGAATACGAGTGAAAATTTAATCACAAATATTCAAAACGAAATTAAGCATAGTTCATTTGGAAGTTTGGCTCAAACTGTTGCTGGAGATTCTGAACAGTTTGAAAAATATCTATCAATGGAGCAAGGATTTGAATTACTTTATGAAGGAACTTTCTTATTAAGTGAATATATATCTGTCTATAATTTAACTCTTCAATTAACCGATCTCAGTGCGGATCAAATTTATTTTACTTGTATTCAAGTGGATTTAACACAACACAAGATTCGATTTTTAGATTTCAATCGCAAAGATGTTTATGAAGCGCCGATTACGATAGATAACGAAAAAGTGTTAAATTTAATGAATAAAGTTGGCGTACAATATAATCAAATTTCAGAACAGCAGGCAGTTGCAGGAAAACATTATTATTTGTCTGAAGACCAAAAAATGAAAAAATATAGTTATATTTTAGCCTCCCAACCTGTAACAAAATTTAGAAATGCCTTTTTCTCTAACACCGATACTATCCAAACAAATGAAGATAGTAAAGATCTATCCTACACAAGCGGCAGTGAACGATTGACGGTAGACGAAAAACTAGGAACGATTCGTTTCAACGGTGATATAGAAGCCAGGAAGGCTAAAGACAATATTTATTCCGATAGTTTTAAGTATATAAAAAAATTAGGAACAAATATGGGAAATATCCGCTATTTTGATCGGACGGATACAGAGATTAACTATCGTACATTTGTAGAAGGATTTCCAGTTTTTAGTGAAAATGATAAAGGTCAAGTGCGAATCACAATTGGAAATGATAAATCTGAAAAATCAAGTATCGTAATCGAAACAAGTGTTGATACAATTCAAGTACCGATTCCTTCCGAAGAAGAGGTTGTGTTAAAAAGTACTGAAAGCTTATTAGAACAACTAATAATCAATGGAGCGAATCAGGAAAAAATCAACTCAATGATGATTGGCTATACTTGGCACAAAATCGAAGAAATAACGCAAGTGGTCGATCTTACTCCAGAATGGTACATTCGCTACGACAATAAATGGTATTCAGAACGTGAATTGTTGGAAAAACTAGCGAATTTGGAGGTGGAATAATGGACTTCAAACGAATTGAATGGATTTTTTTCCTTGCTTTTTTAGGACTGAACATGTTCCTCTTCGGTATTTATCAAGAAGGTTTAAAAGAAGAAAACAATGTGTCTTTTTCAGATCAGACAGATAGTATTGAAAAGCGATTAGACAAAGATGGGATTACCTACAAAGGAACTTTTTCAGGAGAAAAAAAGGAAGGATATTATTTAAGTGGCGAACAGACAAACTTTTATAATGTTATCCAAGCGGAACGTGAAACAAAAGACCGAAATTTCTTTAAAAACGGAGTGGAATGGACTGATAACACATTAACAGTATATCCTCAGATGAATTATGCTCAAACCAGTTACTTTATTGATGAAAAGAATATTGAAAAATCCTTAGATGCTTTTTTAAATGATAAAAATAGCGTTCTGTATGGTAGTCAGTACCGCTATTTACCTGAATTTTCTACTCTTCAAGGTGAGTTTCCCGAGATTATTGTTTCTCAAAGTTACAAGAGTATTCTTTTTAAGGATGATACAGCTCAAATTTCACTAAAATTGGAGAAATCAGATGAGTCTGACGGATTGCACAAAATTAATAAGTACACGCAAACTCATATCCAAGGAATCGAAGAACTACGTGATAAGATGGATCTATCATCCGAACGTGATGCAATTGAAACTTTGTATATCAATAATAAAATTCCAAGTAATGCTAAAATAACATTTCGAAAGCTCGCGTATACGAGAATTTATAAGATTCGTGAGAAGAATGTATATGTTCCTGTATGGTTCGTCGGCATCAAATCTAGTGGCAGTAATTTGCAGATTGAACAGGTGAATGCCATGAGCAATACCATCATTACAAATAATACTGTACCAAAGGTGGAAAATCAGTAGTGAAGGATGTATAATAAGAAGCTGTAGACCAAAGAAGGGAAGCGAAGAAAAAATGAGTCAGGAAAAAGCTTTTAATATCAGTATACTTGCTAGCGGTAGCACTGGTAATTCCCTTTTTATCGAAACAGAGAAGAAAAAGCTACTTATAGATGCAGGGCTAAGTGGAAAAAAGATTGCATCCTTACTAGCTGAAGTCGATCGTAAACCAGAAGATTTAGATGCTATTTTAGTTACACATGAGCATCGAGATCATATTCATGGGGTAGGAGTTCTTGCTAGAAAATATAAATTAGATGTCTATGCAAATGAAAAAACGTGGGCAGCAATGGATCCGTTGATCGGTAATGTTGCAGTTGAGCAAAAACATATTTTTGATATGGGCAAAGTTTTGACTTTTGGTGATATGGACATCGAGAGTTTTGGTGTTTCTCATGATGCAGCGGCTCCACAGTTTTATCGTTTCTTCAAAAATAATCGTTCTTTTGTAATGCTGACAGATACAGGTTATTGTAGTGATCATATTCGTGGAACAATCAAAGATGCAGATGCATACCTGATTGAAAGTAATCATGAGTTAGAGATTTTACGAATGGGTCCTTATCCTTGGAGTTTAAAACAACGAATTTTAGGAGACAAGGGACACTTGTCTAACGATGATGGAGCATTAACGATGGCAGATGTGATCGGGGCTCATACAAAACGAATTTATCTAGGGCATTTGAGCAAGGAAAATAATACCAAAGAGCATGCTAGGATGGCGATGGAGTCGATTTTAGCTGAAAAAGGTTTAGGTGTAAATGTTGATTTTAATGTTTATGACACAGATCCAGCATCAGCATCAGCATTATTTGCAATTTAAGAGCTAGAGAGAACATGTGAGGAAAAGTTGGTCAGGGTCGATGTGCTCTTGCAAATCACAACATACATGCGTTGTGATTTGCAAGATGCTAAAGATCCGACCTTTTTTGTTATGCAATGAATATATTATAGAAGTTTTAATTAATTTTACCGTGTCTTGAATTTTTGGCGTAGCTGCAGTATAGTTAACTATATTTTGGAATGTTAAAAAAACAGATGCAAAGAATAGAGTTGCGGGCGTTATTTTTAGCACTAGGAGGAATTAGATGTTTCAGTTTTTACCTCATTCAGTTTTGCAAATGGGCACTATTTTTTTATCGATCGTAATCGAAGCGTTACCGTTCGTCATGCTTGGCTGTGTGATATCTGGCGCATTACATGTATTTTTAACACCAGAACGAGTGAAACGAATACTGCCTAAAAATAAATTTTTGTCGATCATTGTGGGTAGTGTATTAGGTTTCTTTTTTCCTTCTTGCGAATGTGGGATCGTCCCGATTGTGCATCAATTTGTAAAAAAAGATGTGCCGACCTATACGGCGTTTGCCTTTATGATCACAGCACCGATCATTAATCCAATCGTTCTTTTTTCAACCTATATCGCTTTTGGCAATTCAGTGAAATTTGTGATTTGGCGGGTACTTGGTAGTATGTTGGTGGCACTTATCGTGGGTGTTTGGTTAGCTTATATCAATAAAGAACCTATTCTACAAGAGACTTCCTTTGATGGGACGTGTGTGATAGAGGAAGAAGAACATCAACAGGATAAAGAATCGTTTTGGCATAAATGTTGGGCTGTTTTGACTCATGGCATTGATGAGTTTTTTGATACAGGACGTTATTTGATTTTCGGTTCATTATTAGCTGCAGCGATGCAAACTTATTTACCGACTGGAGCGATGTTACAATTAGGCCATACCAAACTCTTAGCTATTTTGGTGATGCTGATTTTAGCCGCTACGTTGTCTTTATGTTCTGAGGCGGATGCATTTATTGGCTCATCGTTATTGAGTTTATTCGGTAATGGACCCGTGGTTGGGTTTTTAGTTTTTGGGCCAATGGTAGATATTAAAAATTTACTGATGATGAAACGATACTTCAAGACATCCTTTATGTTAAAATTTGTCGGCATTGTAACAGTAGTTGTTAGTCTTTATGCACTTGCAATCTAAGGAGGGAAGAATAGATGATTCGATTTTTGATTTTAATTGGCTATACGATGTTGATGCTGTTTTTACAAGTATCGGGTAGATTAAACCAATATATAAATGTTCATTACCGCTACTTAGCTATTTTATCGATGCTACTTTCTTTCGTTTTGGCAATGGTTCAGTTGATTCTTTGGAATAAAGAAGCGGACAAAAAAACAGAACATCACCACCATCATGAAGACTGTCATGACCATGGCCTAAATAAACCCTATCAAAAAGGGATCGCTTATGTTTTACTAGCGTTTCCTTTAGTTGTCGGTTTTATGTTCCCAACGGTTAGTCTAGATACGTCAATCGTTGAAGCGAAAGGGTTCAATTTTCCGTTGAGTAAAGAATCTGTCGGTGATCCTGATGTTCAAACGCAATATTTAAAACCAGACACCAGCATCTATTTCGATAAAACAGATTATAATAAACAGATGGAAAAGGCTCTAACACACTACATCAAAGATGATAAAGTGACGGTTACAGAAGAAAATTATTTAGAAGTGATGGAACTGATTTATAATTATCCGAGTGAGTTTATCGGAAAAACGATTACGTATAAGGGGTTTGCGTTTAATTCCTCACAAAACGAGGAGGCCAATATATTTGTTTTCCGATTTGGCATTATTCACTGTGTGGCTGATTCCGGAGTATTTGGTTTGTTGACTCATATGCCAGAAGGACAGACTTTTAAAAACAATGACTGGGTAGAAGTGACAGGAACGATTCATTCTGGTTATTATGCACCATTTAAACGAGAGGTTCCGATGGTGGATGTCACGAAGGTCAAACATGTTGAAGAACCGAAGAACCAATATGTCTATCGCTCTTTTTAAAAAGAGTTGGGACAGAATTTTAATCCTAGAGCGAAGTAGGTACTGTGTAACATCAATTTGTTCCTTGTTGTGCTTTAGCACTTAGAATTTGATGTGATCGAAACAAAGCGTATAGTTGCTTCTGCTACCACTTTTTATTCCGATTCCATAAGGCTGAGATTTGACTCGTAGAGTTATATCCCAGCCTTATGGAATTTATTTTTTCCACACAAGCTGATACTCCAACTCATTATGCTCGTCTATTTGCTGATTCAGTTGTTTAAATCCTTGTTTTTCATAAAATGTCACAGCATTCTGATTTTTGGCATAGACGGAAAGGCTTAACGTATCGTGAGCATGTTTCGCTTCGTTTAGTAGCTTCTGTCCGATGCCTCTACTACGATAGCCATTTTTCACGAAAATTCCAGCAATATAATGTGCATTCATCCCTAGAAACGCAATAATTTCATTGTTTTCACAATAAACATAAAGATCAGCTTGAGGCAGTTGTTCTCTTACGAACGCAAGATTACCTTGCCAGTATGCTTCTGGAATAAAAGGGTGTGCATCACAATTAGCAGTTAACCAAATTTTTAATATATTTTCTAATTCAATAGCTGTTAGTGTGTCGATTTTTTTGATCATCTTTGATTCCTCCTAATGGATTATTATGAAAGACTACAAATAGCATCCATTAATTCACCTCTTGATTATACTAGTTGATACTACTGTTTCTTTTCTTCTTTTTTTCTGATCAAACTGACTATTTCACGTTTTTCTCTAAAGTTGCGAATATTATGATTCAATACCTCAGATAAAACTAATCCTAAAGCAATTGCTCCTGCAATCATGATTGCTTGCACACTAGAATAAACAGCCGTTTCGTAGTTTCCAATAACTAAATTCCTTACGGCCTGATAAGCAAGTCCTCCGGGAACTAAAGGAACCATGCCTGGGATATTAAAAATAGTAACAGGTAATTTTAGTTTTCGTGAACAAATAAAGCTAACGGCAGCAACACTTAAGGCACCCAATAAAGAGCCTAAAGCAGCATTAGCACCTAGTTGAGTGGAAAACCAATAAAACATCCAACCTGATGCCCCAGATAGACCACAAGCAATCAAAGAACGTCTAGGTACATTCGTGATAATAGCATAAGCAGCCGAAGCTAAAAAACTAAATGAAAACTGAACCAGTAAAGTGGTCATTTAAGATCCTCCAAATTCTTAACATTATATGACGATGATGCTTAATAAAATAATTGAAAAACGAAAGCAATCGCAAAACCAATCATAGAAGCCGTCATCATTGCCTCTGTCCCTCTCGAAACGCCTGAAAGATAATGGCCAGCAAGCAAGTCACGCAGGGCATTTGTCATTTGTACTCCAGGAACAAGTGGCATGACACAACCGATAATAATCATATCCTGATTGATACCTAACCCGATTTTACTGCTAAAAAGAGCCGCACAGCCGATAAAGAAAGCAGCTAAAAATTCAGAAAGAAATTTGATGCGCAAAACTTTTAAGCTGGAGTAATAAAGCATATAACCAAAACCTCCAATCAAGCAAGTCAAAGGCAAGTCATTCCAGACGCCGCCAAATAAAATCATGATTGTTCCACTGACAACGGCCGCACTAACAAATCTTATCCACAAAGGAAAAAACTTTCGTTCTTGTTCTAAGCATTTTAGTTGTTCTAAAAGTTCATCCAGCGTATAAAGCCCAGTAACATACTCTCTGGAAAGTTGATTGATTCTAGATACTTTCTCTAAATTGATCGACCGATTTAAAATTTGGACCATTCGAATGGTTGATGTGCCATCTAACCCAACGAAAAGGCCTGTTTGGGTGACGTAGCTAACAAGGCGATAATCTCCTGATGCTAAAGCAATTCGGCTCATTGTATCTTCTACACGATACATTTCAGCATCACTTTCTAGCATGATTTTCCCAGCTAGCAAACACGTTTCTAAGACTTTCTCTATGTCTATCGTTGCCATTTATTTTCCTCACTTTTATGTTCTATTCACTTCTATATGATTAGTATAGTTGATTCTGCTTAGAAAAAATAGCATGGAACGATAAAAAGATCCTTCTCTATCAAGCAGATTGCACAAATACAAAAAAGCCTCGCTATTGTAAGAATAGTTAGATAGTATAATATCACTTTTCCCTTTCTTATCGTATAATAATAAATGTGTAGAAATAAAGAATGATTGGGATGAAAGAAAATGATTTTATTAGGATCTTTAGTCAATGGGATAGCGATAGTTTTTGGAAGTTTACTTGGTGCTGTTTTACGTAATATTTCGGAACAAATGAAAGATACTGTAACGAAAGGGATTGGTCTAGGCGTTTTAGTATTAGGTATTCAAATGGCTTTTAAGACTTCTTCTTTCATCATGATCATCATCAGCTTGTGTTTGGGTGCAATGTTGGGTGAAGCGATAGGGATTGAGGATAAGATGAACGATTTTGGTTTGAAGCTAGAAAAACGCTATGCAAAACCCGGTAGCAATTTTGCCGAGGGGTTTGTGACTGCATCGCTCATTTTCCTAATTGGCTCGATGGGGATTATTGGGGCAATTGAGAGTGGTTTCACAAATAACCATCAAACATTGTTTACAAAAGCTGTAATGGACGGTTTTATGTCGATTATGCTGACTGCTACATTAGGTGTGGGTGTTCTTTTTTCTGCAGTGCCTGTTTTTCTTTATCAAGGGGTGATTGCTGTATCTGCCAGTGTTTTGATGCGGTATATTCCAAAAGAGCTACTGGATTTGTTGATGGGGGAAATAAGTGCGATTGGTGGCTTGATGATTTTTGCAATTGGTTTAAATATCACTGGTATCTGTAAAATCAGAGTATCCAATTATTTGCCAGGAATTCTTATTTTAATTGGCATTATCACAGTACAGTACTATCTGTGATCAGCATAGAAATTTTAAAAGTTGAATGAAATGTTGACAGACAGTTGTCAGCATTTTTGTGTTACGCTCATTTTACAAATGTAGAGGAGTGAAAGAAATGACGATTCAATTAGCAGAAAAAATAATCAAAGGCAAGAAAATCCGTACCAATAATCATCGTTTAGACGAAATCATTACTTTATGGAATAAGGTTCCAGAGATGCAGTTAGAAGGAGAATTTTTTGCTGTTTATTCAAACTATGAAAGCAATTTCGAAGGAGATTATGATTTATTGATAGGAAGTGAGAGAGCTAATTTTCCTGAAAGTTCGATTATCTTTACGGGTCAGTACGTGGCAATACCTGTAAAAGAGTCCAGTCCAAAGGGTGTAGGAGAAGCCTGGCAGAAGATTTGGAAAGACGAAGCGTTAGAAAAAAGGCGTACGTATTTGTCAGATGCAGAACACTACAAAGCAGATGGAACAATTGCGATTTATCTTTCTGTATAATGCTACAAAAGAAGGCCAAAAAGGTTTTTTAAAGTCTGGAGAAAAGCTGAAAAAACTACTTTCCAGACTTTTTTATTCAACAAAAAATGAATACATCGTCATTTTTGTGCATAATTATTTGATTTTATTCAATAATTTAATAAAAAACCATTGACTTGTTTATCAGGAACCCATATAATATGAAAAACAGTACTTGTTGGATAAAAAATAAAAGAAAAGATGTGAAGCAAGTGAAGGTCTCAATTATTGGTGTGACAGGGTATAGTGGGTTAGAGCTTTTACGATATCTTAAGCAACATCCGTTTGTTGAAGTAAGTTCTATCCATAGTCATTCAGTGAATAAAAAAACTTTAGAGGAAATCATCCCTCATTTGAAACAACTTATTTCTTTACCATTAGAAAAAATTGATCCAGATGACATTATGAGAAAAAGTGAGTTAGTGTTTTTAGCAACTCCTTCAGGGATATCAAAAGAGATAGCGATCCCTTTTATCGAAGCTGATTTTCCTGTGATTGATTTATCAGGAGATTTTCGGTTAAAAGAAGTTGGTGAATATAACACTTGGTATGGAGCTGACGCAGCATCAATCGAGAGTATCCAAAAATTTGATTACGGTTTGGCTGAATATCGAGAAAAGCCACAAGCAAAATGGATTGCTAATCCTGGATGTTATGCTACGGCGGCAGAATTATCTTTGGCTCCATTATTAAAAGAGAATAGGTTGATTTTGGATTCTATCGTTATAGATGCCAAATCTGGTGTTTCAGGCGCAGGGAAAGGGCTATCTCAAACAACTCATTTTTCTGAAACACATGACAATATGTCTCTGTATAAAATGAATCGCCATCAACACATTCCAGAAATTGTCCAACAGTTAAAAAAATGGGCACCAGCTCTTTCGGCAATTCAATTTTCAACTTCGTTGATTCCAGTAACTAGAGGTATTTTCTTAACAGCATACGCTAAATTGAAAGAACCGATTTCTGACGAGAAGTTAGTTCAGATATATCAAACACATTTCGAAAAAAAGCCGTTTATACGGATTCAAGAGGTTGGTCATTATCCTGTACTTAAACAAGTAATTGGCTCGAATTATTGTGATATTGGGCTTGCCTATAATCCCAAAATGAACATGATCACGATTGTAACAGTGATTGATAATTTAGGGAAAGGTGCAGCTGGACAAGCAATCCAAAATTTAAATATTTACGCAGGATTTGATGAGCAATGTGGTCTAGAGTTGTTACCGATTTATCCATAAAAATTGAGTACTAAATAAAATGAAGGTTAAAAAAATAGGGGGAGCGGTAATTATGAAAAAAGTCATTGTTATCAAGATGGGTGGAGTAGCCAGTGATAATTTAACAAAATCATTTTTTGAGCAAGTCGATCAATGGCAAAAAGATGAAAATGAAGTTGTGATCATTCACGGCGGTGGGCATTATATCTCCGATATGATGCAACGCTTAAATGTGCCAGTAGTGATGCAAGATGGTCTGCGGGTAACAACGGAAGAGACATTGAAAATTACCCAAATGGTGTTGATAGGTCAGGTACAACCGACGATTACCAGTCACTTTCAACAAGAGGGCTTTTCGGTCGTTGGATTGAATGCTTCTTGTGGTCAAATTATTACAGGTACATTCTTGGATAAAAATAAATTGGGATCAGTTGGGAAAGTTGAACAAATAGAAACGGAATTATTAGAGCATCTACTTGCAACCAAGCATATTCCAATCATTGCGCCTTTAGGATTGACAAAAAAAGGCGAATGGTTAAATATCAATGCAGATCATGTAGCCTGTAAAGTAGCAGAAGAACTACAAGCTGAAAAATTATATTTATTAACAGATGTCCCAGGTGTGAAAAAAGAAAACCAGTGGCTAAAAGAACTTTCTACCAACGAAATTGCTACCCTTAAAACAGCTAAAATCATCAAAGGCGGAATGCTCCCAAAATTAGAAAGTGCAGTAACGGCAATTAAAGGTGGCGTTAAAGAAGTTCATATCACAAATCAAATTCAACATGCTGGAACTATTATCAAGTCCAAGGAGGTCGTTGCATGAGCCATTTATTTCCAAACTACAAAAGAAAAGAGTTGACGTTGATCAAAGGGGATAAAAATAGGCTGACTGATCAATCTGGAAAAAATTATCTTGATTTTACTAGTGGTATTGGCGTTGCGAATTTAGGGTATAATGATCCTAAACTAAATCAAGTATTAGTCGAGCAATCCAAGCTACTATGGCATACACCAAATTTATATGAGAATCAGCTACAGGAAGAAGTAGCTAAGAAGTTAGCAAATGGAAAAGAATATGTTAGCTACTTTTGTAATAGTGGCGCAGAAGCGAATGAAGCAGCCATCAAATTAGCCCGTAAAGCAACTGGAAAAAGTAAAATCATTACTTTTATAAATTCATTTCATGGTCGCACATACGGTGCCATGAGTGCGACAGGTCAAAAGACTATTCATACTGGTTTTGAACCGTTAGTTCCTGATTTTGTTTATCTACCCTTCAATGAAATCGAGCCATTAAAAAATGAAATCGATCCACACACTGCTGCAGTCATGTTGGAATTGATTCAAGGAGAGGGTGGTGTCTTACCAGCGGATGAGTCTTGGATTCAAGCGGTACAGTCTCTTTGTAAAGAATATGGAGTCTTACTGATTATTGATGAAATTCAAACTGGGATCGGCCGCACAGGTAATTTTTATGCACATGGATATTATCAGATCGAGCCAGACATTTTTACTTTGGCGAAAGGCTTGGGGAATGGGATTCCTGTTGGGGCAATGGTTGGTAAAGCTAATTTAGCAGCATTTTTTGGACCTGGTAGTCACGGGTCAACATTCGGTGGAAACAATTTAGCAATGAGTGTTGCCAGTATAGTTGTTGAGCGTATCAATCACCCAGATTTTTTGCAAGAGGTTCAGAATAGAAGTCAACAACTATTTACTGGTTTAAATCAATTAGCAGAAAAAAATAAGCTGATCAAAGCGGTTCGTGGCAAAGGATTGATGCTTGGGCTTGAATTTTCGGATCAAGAGACGTTAAATGTGATCTTAGATCAATTAGAAATAGAAGGATTACTTGCATTAAAAGCCGGTCAAACGGTGTTACGTTTATTACCACCATTAACCGTCACAGAAACTGAAATAGATGAAGGGGTAATGATCATTGAGCATGTTTTAAACAATTTAGCCTCCCGAACATTGCTTTCAAAAAAGGAGATCGATAACGAATGAATACCATGTACGGTAAAAGTATTTTAAATCTAACAGAGTTAACTAAAGAAGAATTTCTATCAACTATTGAACTAGCTGTAGCGATAAAAGCGAATCCAGAATCTTACCAGGGAATTTTAGCTGGAAAAATAATCGCGATGATCTTTGAAAAAAACAGCACAAGAACGCGGGTTTCTTTTGAAGCTGGAATCATTCAGCTTGGTGGTCAAGCGATTGTTTTAGATTCTAAAAGCACGCAAATGGGCAGAGGTGAGCCTGTCAAAGATACAGCAAACGTATTATCTAGTTATGTCGATGCTATCATGATTCGAACCTATTCAGACAAAATGGTAGCTGAACTAGCAGCAGAAGCATCCATTCCGGTTATTAACGGCCTAACAGATGACCATCATCCTTGCCAAATACTAGCCGATTTTCAAACAATTTATGAACAAAAAGGGAAGCTAGAAGGGATTCGCTTAACTTACATTGGTGATGGAAATAATATGGCTCATTCATTTTTGATTGGTGGAAGTTTGGTGGGAATGGATGTTACAATTGCAACACCTAAAGGATATGGACCGAAAGCAGAATTTGTAGAGGTCGCCAAAAAGAATGCAGAAATAAGTGGTAGTAAGATCCACATTACCCATGACCCTGAACAAGCGGCAAAAAATGCGGATGTTTTAATAACCGATGTCTGGGCAAGTATGGGAGATGAATCCGAGCAAAAGAAACGAGAAGAAATTTTCAAAACGTTTCAGGTCAATAACCGATTAGCTATTCAAGCAAAAAAAGATTACTTGTTTTTACATTGTCTACCAGCCCATAGAGGAGAGGAAGTGTCAGCCGACATTATTGATGGGATCCACTCTGCTATTTACCAAGAAGCTGAGAATCGTCTCCACGCTCAAAAAGCGCTGATGGTCAAACTCATGGCAAACCTATAACGAATAAAACGACTCTCGACGATTTTTCGTTGGGTGTCATTTTTTTGTTTATACCGTTATACAATCAGATAGACAAATGAAATGAAAGGGAAAATGTCTTTATTTATCCTATAATCAGCTAAATTCCTCAAATTTAAAGAAAATCTTTAATATATAGCAGAAAATGTTAAGTTTTGTTTGTAGTTTCTGCTTGTTTTTAGTAGAATGAAACTGTATGAATAGAATAGAAGTGAGGTGTAGATAAATGGGTTTTACAGATGAAACTGTACGTTTTGATTTTGATGACAGCCGTAAGAAGGAAGTAAGTGAGACTCTGGCTACTGTATACAAGGCTTTAGAGGAAAAAGGATACAATCCAATCAATCAGATTGTGGGCTATTTGCTTTCTGGAGACCCGGCCTACATTCCTCGTTACCAAGACGCTCGAAATTTGATTCGTCGTCATGAACGAGATGAGATCATGGAAGAGCTGGTTAAATATTACTTATCTAATCATGGAATCACTATTCGATGAGAGTAATGGGACTTGATGTTGGCTCTAAGACAGTAGGAATTGCTGTCAGCGATCCGTTTGGTTGGACGGCTCAAGGCGTGGAAATCATTCGAATCAATGAAGAGAAAGAAGAATTTGGTTTTGAACGTTTAGCGGAATTAGTCAAAGAATATGAAGTAACTCGCTTCGTTGTGGGTTTACCAAAAAATATGAATAATTCGATTGGTCCTAGAGCCGAAGCATCAATGGCCTACGGCAAGACAATCGAAGAGATGTTCCAGATTCCTGTTACGTATCAAGATGAGCGTTTGACCACGGTTCAAGCAGAACGGATGTTAGTTGAGCAAGCAAATACATCCAGAGCAAAAAGAAAAAAAGTAATAGATAAAGTAGCTGCTGTCATGATTTTACAAAACTATTTAGACGGTGCTAGTAATAAAATTTAATCGACTTGTAATAAAGCAAGTGTAAGATAAAAGGAGAGCAAAATAATGGCAGAAGAGCATAACCATGATCACGATCATGAAGGACATGAACACATCACTTTAGTTGATGAACAAGGAAATGAAACATTATACGAAATTCTTTTAACAGTTGATGGACAAGAAGAATTTGGTAAAAATTACGTACTTCTATACCCAGCTGGTGTTCCAGAAGAAGAAGACGTTGAATTGCAAGCATATGCTTACATTGAAAACAACGAAGGAACAGAAGGCGAGTTACAACAAATTGAAACAGACGCTGAGTGGGATATGATTGAAGAAGTTTTCAATACATTCATGGCGGAAGAAGAAGAATAGAGTTTAAAAGATAGCTGAACCCTTGATATATAAGGATTCAGCTTTTTCATTTGTTTTAGTGAATACGTTTTTAAATACGGTTTGTTAAAAATTTAAGTGTTTCACCAATTTTTCAATAGTTTTTTCTTTTGATTCTTGTGATAAATGACTATAAGTGTCCATAGTCATTTTTATTGAAGCATAGCGCAGTCTTTCTTGTACTTCTTTCATACTTGAGCCAGATTCTAACAATAAACTAGCATGCGTATGCCTTGTGACGTGAACACCTAGAAACGGTATACCGCATTTTTCTGTGATTGTCTGCAATCTTTGATAGATACTGTGGTGAGTAACTACTTGATTGTAGATACCACAGAAAATAAGTTTAGGATCAGTTATACCAATGGTTAGCATATACTTAAGTTGGTTAATTTGCCATTTTTTAAGAGTTTTTATCGTTGTGTCATCAAGAGTAAGGTTTGCAGAACTAGAATTAGTCTTAGGATCAGAAATTATATAGCCATATTTTGTTTGGCTTAATGTTTTATCAATATTTACAAGGTTGTTTTGAAAATCAATATCATTCCAGTTCAAGGCTAAAGCTCCACTGATTCTTATACCGCTATAAATCATGAAACGCATCAACGTTTTATCGTAATCGCTTCTTTATTTGATTTCTCACGCTTAGGCATAATAATTCTTTCTAAAGGGTTTCTGTCGATCGTTCCTAGGTTCATAGCTTAATTAAAAATACGACCTGCTGAAGAGTGTAGCACTCTGTATTGATCCGTTTCTTTCGCTCATTTATTGACAATCTTTTGTGCGTGCTTAACTGTAACTTCTTTGATGCTCATTTCACCATAAACTGGCAAAATCCATTTCTTGAACTTGATTTCATTTTTCAGAAGCGTTACTTCTTTTACAGTGGTTGAATATGATTCAAACCACAATTCAAAAATTTCTTTAAATGTTTCGTTATTATTCTTTTCTAGTCCGTTTTTCTCGAGGTTGACTAGAAGCCTATTCAATTTTAGTTGGGCTTCTTTTTTTGTGCCAAAACCTCGCCTGGTTGTACGTATTTCTTTTCCAGTCTCTTGGTTGATATCCTAGATAGGTTTGGAACATCCACAGCATAGAGCCGTCTTTTTTTGTATATTGTTTGATTGTTGCCATTTACTTTCCCTCCGTTGCTAGCGTGGGGCGCTTGGTGAGGGAAATATTATAGGTTCTCATTCCGTTTATCCATCTTTACAGGCGTTGCGTGATGGGAGAGGATTTTTTAATTAAATAAAATAGCCCTCCTGAAAAAAGGAGGGCTTAAATGTATTTAGAGAGTTTGCGAAAATGGATATAATTCAGGAATTAAATTAATGGAGAAAGCTTTAATAAACGCAACAAATACTTTTTTATCAAACTCAGTAGTTTGTGGGGCTATTTTATGAGCTTTCTCTATAAATTGTTCTAGAACCAAATCGTCGTACGAGTTATTATTTAATACCTGATTAAAACCTATGAAAAGTTTTCCCTTTTGATCATTGGATATACCATGAGTTAAACACAAGAAACTAAGTGATATGGGTTTTTCCAAACTGTCACCGACATGGTCAGCAATTTCACAAAGTGCGTCATAAAATAGTTGTTCTTTATCTTTCTCCATTTTAAATCTCCTTTAAAATTAAAATTAGAAGAACCAGCTAATTCCTTCTTTAATAGCTAGCGCAATCTGAGATGCGGTACCTTTTGCTACGCCAGAGTTAACTAAAGCTCTGTATACCGCATCATAAACTGCTTGGTAAGGAATATCTGCCCATTTTAGCAAAGGATTAAGACTTGCGCAAATTTTTGCGTAATGTTTTGCAAAGTTATTAGCTACGGTCTTACCTGCAACAGACCTTACTACATTTGTTGCTAGAGTTTTATTTTTAACAATAAATTTTATAGCTCCTTTGATAATTACAGTTGCAAGACTACGGGATTGAGGACCTCTAGAATAGTCTGATTCTTTTGGAGTAGGTAGTAATTCTACTGCAGATTCAGTTGGCTCCGCATTATTAGCAAAAGCTAAACTAGGTGCAAAACAAGAACTCAATAAAGTAAATACCGACAAACTAATTAAAAATTTTTTTAATCTCATACAATAAACCTTCTTTCATTTTTTTACTCATCACGATTGAGATACTATATATAATACATTGTTTGCCAAAAGTTGTAAATATATTTTTGGTTACTTTGCAGAAAATTCATTTCTTTAGCTTAGAATTTACCCTCCTGTTAAACTTAAACGAAGAATAGATAGGAGGGAATGCATATGTGTGGTCGATTTTCTTTAGAACCTGACGAGTCAAAAGAAATATGGGATATCGTTAGAGCTGTGGAAGAAAAACATAAAGCAATCAAAACGGGCGAGATTTATCCATCTAATGATGTACCAGTGATTTATAGTCCAGATTCTGATGATATTGATTATGATGCTATGACATGGGGATTTCACGGGTTTAAAAAAGGACAGTTGCTGATCAATGCACGATCTGAAACCGTGACTGAGAAAAAGACGTTTGCCAAAGCATTTAAAAGCACACGTTGTGTATTTCCAACCACGGGATTTTATGAATGGGATGCAAATAAAGAGAAATTTTTATTTACTGAGCAAGATTCTAACGCTGTTTACTTGGCAGGATTTTACAAAAGATTTGAGGATGGTAATCGAAGTATTATTTTGACGACCGCAGCTAATGAATCTATGCAGCAGGTACATGATCGGATGCCTGTAATTTTACCTAAAGAGTTTATTGATCAATGGATATTGGACGAGGACTTTGCAGAGTCTTTTATAAAACAGAGAATGCCGCAGTTGGTTATTCAGAGAATATAAAAATTTAGGAAAAAGATAATAGGAACTAGAGTTCTTTTTTAGTCTGTGTTAAAATAATAATTTGACCTCAAGTTTATTATATATGCTATGAAAGTTAATGAAACTAATGTCTTGTTAACTTTCTTCTGGTTTAATGTAGTTAGCATATAGTAACTAATAAATATCTGAAGGTATTTTTCATGGCAATCAAAAAGGTAAAATGCGAATATTATCAAATTGTGGAAGCAAAAACTAAAGGTAGAGAAAAGATGTTTGATCTAGAAAGATGGATAAAAAAGATTGATGTTTCTCTGTATCAAAAAAACAGTCGAGGATATTATGGAGACAAGATGAGAATAGAAAACATAAAATATAGCAAGATATACAAAGTGTGATTTCTAAGATTTCTAAGAATCAGAAGCAATGACAATCCTTCCTTGTGTACAGAAGATTCTCAGAGTGATTTTTTAGAACTTGGCGATAAATATGTCAGCGAAGATGTTACTTGTTTATATGATCCATCTAATAGTGTGATTATGATACAAAAAAATCTCCATAGTGTATCTCCTGTAGGTGTCGAGACTTATATTGGCGTCACTTGGAGCGGTAATGAGATTTTGTCTTTCAGAAGAGTTTTAGATCCTTCTGCTTTTAGTAAAGCAAGAAATGCTGAATCTTGTAGAAATATAAATGTTAGATTTGCAGATGTTTAAAATATAAAGAAAACAGGCGTTTTCAAACATTCTATTTCCGCAATCCTATCCTCAACATCCACGCTCAACACCACCAACCTATACAACTCCCAACGAGCCTTACCACTATCACAAACCAATCCTACAACGTTGCCATCTAATATAATTATCTGATCCATATAAAAATCTCCTTACGATAATATACGCAAGGAGGGGAGAAAATTATTTTCTAGTTGAAAATAATTAGAATAAATTGCACTTTGGTTGAGACACTTATCTGTCAACATTATTCTCATAAAAAGGCAAAGTGTTAACATGGCGTATGGTTAGTTGTAAAAAATGACTAAACTTGTAAAATAGTTGCAATAAGTAAATGCGGTTATTAAATACAAGTAAAATTGTATAATAGTTGTAAATAATAAAAAAGCTACTGATTATCAGCAACTTTTCGCATCTCGCAACGCCTATTTTGCTTTAATTTTGATTACTTAACATAAATCGATCTAATTCGGATGTTTGATAATATGCGACGCCGCTTTCAATTGGTTCGCAATGTTTCAAGCCTAATAACTCGTACTTTTTCAACGTTGCTGCATCGATACCGTCATAATATTTTAGTGTATTTTTTTGTTTAATGAATCTCGGTTTATTCACTCGTATCTCAGCTAGTTCAGTAAACTTGTCAAAATACTTTTCAAGTAAATTAAGTAACGAGTTTTCAAACCAGTTAGAAAAAATATTGCCCGCTTTTGGATTGTTCATTGAACTTACTTCTTTCTTTTGTCTAGCTACGTATAAGTTTATACAACTTAATAATAAGCAATCAATTTATCGTTGTAAATAGTTCTTTCTATGTATAGCGCCCTACGCTAATGAGAATTGGTGAATACGATATTGAATACGACTCACATTCGATTGTTTGAAATCAGTTGATACAGTATATTTGTTATCTCTTTAAAAAGTATTAAATGACGTTAGATAAAAGTCTATGAAATACGATCGTCATTCATGGCGGAAGAAGAAGAATAGAGTTTAAAAGATAGCTGAACCCTTGATGGATAAGAGTTCAGCTTTTTTGATAGATAATTTTAAATATTTATTATTGAAGGATAAATGGATGGAATCAAACCATTGGATCGCTAGTAATGTATTTGTTTTAGTTTAATTTTAAATCAATATCATTATAATCAATACATGGATTGTTGCCGATATGCATGCCTAAAGTATACCCAACTTTTATTTTAAAGAAGCTAGAGAATAGTTTACAAATTCAAAAAATTTAGTTCCATCACCTGAATATTGTGTTGTTTCAAATTCAAACCTAGGTGTGAACGTTGTTTCGTGCAAAATATTGTTTGGGTTTTCTACAATTCTATTTCTGACTTTGTACCCACTGCCGGGATAACTATAAAAATTATTTTAAGATAAACCAAAAACTACTCATATATAATTATTTCTTCGTTAATTATAACACTCCCTTTCCATCTATATAATGTAAACTTAACTTTAAGGTAAATTTTATTTAACATCTCATTTGATTTTTATTTTACTATATGTTATATTTTATTCACATTATGATAAAGGAGTGATTTTGTGTTAAATAAACGTTTATTCATGGCAAGTTGTCTGGTAGTATTAGGATTGTTTGGGCTATCTGATTTAGTAAAGGCCGAAGAAAAACCAACAGAAAAATTAAACTATGCTGTTGTACGCGCATTGCCACTTGTACAAGAAGCCGAACTTAAAGTAGGAGAGTATGTTGAGTTTAATGTTGGAGGATTTTTTAGTAATCAACTAGCTTCTAAATTTAAAGTGAAATTTAAAATTGAATCATGTGAACCTGAAACAATTGTTGTTGACAGATTTGGTTTATATAATGGGCGTCATCAACGTTACAGTTCTTTTGCGGAATATGGCACGTATGGAACTATTGATTTTGTTATACCTGAGGATTTACCTAGAGGAGAGAACCTTGTTGGAAAAGAAAGAATCAGAGTAATGAATGTATCTGCGACAACTCTTAAAATAAAAGTAGGATTAGCTTCTGGGATTCATGTAAAGTCGCAGGAAGTGGTAAATTATAATGATATAGATTTTAAATTGTAACAGAAGAAGGAGGGAGCATAAACGCGACCTCCTTGTTTTGTATCATTTATACTTCTCACTATACAGTTAAAACAACAGACTAGTTTTTTTCTTTCTGATAATACATCGAAAGAATCAACCCCACTCCAATGAAATTAGCCAAATAAGCTGTACCACCTTGACTAATAAAGGGTAAAGGAATCCCAGTCAAAGGAAGTAAACCAATATTAGAGCCAATATTTTCTAATATGTGAAATAAGAAATACATAATCACACCAGTCGTAATATACGCATAAAACTCTCGTTTTGCATTGAGCGTACAGATCAGCATTTGATAAATGAGATAAAAGAACAGCAGAATCAAGGTACAAGTTCCTATAAAACCATAGGCTTCACCAATCACAGTGAAAATCATATCGGACTCTCTAACAGGAACGTAAATTTGTAGATCGGTTAGTCCTTTTCCTAACATCTCTCCAGATCCGATAGCAGTTAACCCACGAGCTTGTTGAAATGAAATGGAGTCTGCATATTCGAAAGGATTCAGCCAAGCATGGATTCGATTAAACTGATAGGGCTGAAAATGAAGATAGGAAAGGATAGCTTGGCCTCGTTCCGTTAAAACCAACAAAATACCGCTAACACCAATCACACCTAAAATCCCAAATCCAACCGTTAAGATTTTCCAAGAACAACCAGAAACAAGCACCACACCAAGAAAAATCGAAATAAATACTAAACTTGTACCAAAATCTTTTTGATAAAACATCAAAGCAAAAACAGGTAGACTGACAAGAGATAATTCCCCTAATAATCGGAAATCTTCTTTCAAAGTAGAAGGATTTGAGGCCTTTTGCCGTCTTCTTGTCACGACATAGGCCAACATCAAAATATAGCCAAGTTTCATGAATTCTGATGGCTGAAACGAGAGTGGACCTAGTCGAATCCAACGTTTGGTGCCAGTTGCGGCGGCCATAACTGGGTCGTGAAATTTTATCAGCAAACTCATTAGTAACAGCGATAAACCATAAAGTGTAGGAGTAAATTTCCACAAATATTTAATTGGAATAAACATCGTGATAAACATTGCCACAATGCCTAAGATAGTCCATAGAAGTTGTTTTATCATCAAAGGAGTAATTGATTCAACAGACGGATCTGCATAAAATGCGCCATACTGGGCAATAAAGCCGACAACTATCAAAAGAAAAACAGGTAAAAGAAGCGCATAATTCACAGGTTCACTATTTGGATTTACGTTTTGTCTCATGCCAGTTCTCCTTTTTGCTTCCCTATTTCTCTCATTTCCGTCGCACGGGCATTCAATGCAATACCAAGTGTAATGCTCAATATCAGCAAACTAGATCCACCATAACTGATGAAAGGGAATGTCAATCCTGTCATAGGGATAAACCCTAACAAGCTCCCTACGTTTACGGATACTTGAAGTAAAAGTAACATCCCACAACCAATATAAAGATAGGAGTAATAAAGGATTTTTGATCTTATCGCAAGTAAAAATAAACGAGCAACCATAAAGAATACTAAAAATAAAATCACTAAAGAAACAATCAATCCCAGCTCTTCGATACAAATGGCAAAAATAAAATCTGTATCAGCAGCTGGCAGGAACCCCTTTTTTTGAATACTATTGCCTAAACCTAAGCCCCAAAAACCACCATTATGCATGGCATAATAAGCATTTGACGTTTGAAACCCTTTGCCAGTCGGATCAATGAAAGGATTTTGCATCACTTCGAAACGAGTTACTAAATACCCGAATTTTTCAGGCATCCAATTTGTTGGAATCGACAATAAAAGAACGGTTCCTAAACGTTTTATCGCAACGAAACCAATTAAAGCTATCGACATAAATAAAGGAGATAGTCCGCTGGATAAAAACAAGACTAAAACAAGGATAAAAATCATTGACGCTCCAGCAATATTTGGTTGTAAAGCTACAAAAAACATAAAGAACATAGCCACAAATAAAGAACGTTTATGATCTTTGAACCTAAAAGGAACGAGCGTGTCTGTTTTAGCCAAGTTTGCAGCTAAATAAAGAACGAGTACTAAAGGAACTAACTCAGATGGTTGAAACAAAAGTACGCCTAGATTGATCCAGCGCTTAGCACCACCAACACTTGTTCCAATAAAGGGCAAAGCAACAATAGATAAGAACGTCATCGCCAAAATAACATACATCATTTTAGGTTTACGAAGAACGGACAAGTTAATCCGATAAACAAAACTCATACACACGATACTAAAAAGAAAATACATCGTTTGTTTGATTGCTTTACTCGACGTTCCAAGGTCACTATCTAATAATTGATAGGAACTTGAACTATAGACCATTAAAATACCTATGATTGACAAAATAAAATAAGGGACCAAAACATAAAAATCTAAATAATGCATCTTAGAGAATCTCTTGGATTGTTTCATTTCGCTGCCCCATCATCCAAAAAGCTATGAATAGCTTCTTCATTTTGTTTCTCGTCTATTTCTAAGACACTTCCAGCATCAGTATAATCGTTAAATGCCCAGCTCCCTTTAACTGGTACAGATAAAGTTTCAAGCGTTTTGACATTGCCTGATAGAAAATCTTTTGCTAAATCTATAAGAAGATCAGTGGGGATATTCGTATCTAAGTAACCGACCGCTTCGCCCGCTATTTTCGGAAGTTGTAAGAAGGAGACAGCATCTTTAGATTGTTTTGCCAGTGCGTCCATAACTTGTTGTTGTCTTCTTACTCGACCAAAATCGCCCTCTTCATCCATTCGAAAACGAGCATACTGTAATAACGTGTTACCATCCATGAGTTGTTTGCCTTTTTTGATGTCGACATTGTCTAGGTTGATATCTTTTTCTGCATCGATTTCAATCCCTTTTGGATAAAGTTCATTGATTAATTGAACAAAATGAGTAAAATCTGCCGAAATATAATAATTGATTGGCAAACCAAATGAGTCATTGAGGACCTTTCGTGTTAATTCGGCTCCGCCGTACGCGTAAGCAGCATTGATTTTCTCTAATCCATGTCCAGGTATTGACACATAAGAATCTCTCATGATTGATATTAATTTTGGTTGTTTTGTTTCACTGTTGTAGTGGGCGACCATTAATGTATCAGCACGTCCGCCATCTTCATCATCTTCACGACCGTCATCACCAATTAACATAATCGTGATCTCTTTCAGATTTGTCTGTTGATCACCAGAGAAGTTAGTATTCTTGTTCTTATTCACTTGGGATTGAGCCATTTTTTTTCCATTATGAAAATTTATTGCGGTGTAACTCCCAATTCCTGTAAAAATCAAGAGAACAAAAAGAATTATACAAATTAACCATTTTATTCCAGTTTTCATAGTTTATTCCTCGCTAATCATTTTAATTGATCATCAAATAAAGTTTGGCATTAGGAATTGATTTAGATGGGGGACAAAAAGATCTTTATACTAAAATAATGAATCACAGTAAGTCAAAATTAAAAGAAGTATCTCTAAACCATTAAATCATAATGAAGAGATGTTTTCTCCTTCGATTTGTATATCCACCTCCTGGAAGTAAAATTCTGTCAACATTATCTATCAAAACAAAAAACCTTCGCTTAGAATAACTCAGCGAAGGTGGATTGATTTCAGCACAAAAAGAGCTTTTCATCATTCTCATCGTTGAGTTTTAGCACTATGAAACGTAAAAAGCAGAGCTTTTAGCTACTTTGTGAAAAGCCTTAATTCGACAATTCCTGTCCTACCCATTCCTGTCTTTCGACATTTTTGAGCAGTAGCCTGTGTTTCCATAGGAGCCTCACCTAACAAGTTATTCAGATCGCCCTAAATATAGTGAATATCTTCGTTAAAGTCAATAAAGTAAATATTAATTTTTTTATAATATGTCGATCTGAAACGGATAAACTTGTTATTTAAAGTAGAAAATTCCGTTTTCTAGAGGGGTATAGCGGTCGAGTTGAAAAGAGTGGAAAATGACTACGTACTATTTTCTTTACTCTTTCTTAAACATAGCCTCAAATAATTGCTATCTAATGATTTAGAAAGAATATCGGAAAGCATGAACCTTTATGTTTCGGCGTTGTCTTATTTTTGGGGATCAAATGATTAAACAAATAATAGGCAACATGCTATAATTGAAATTGATACAGGGTTTGTAACTGTACTATAAAATACGGTTTTCCTTAATGTAGATTCTTTATATTCTTTTTTGTATAAGGGAATTGGTTTAATGAAACATGATTTCAGAAAGGGTGTAACACGTAATGGGTAAAAGCAGAAATGGTGCCGAAGTGATTGTTGAGAGCTTGAAAAATCATCAAGTCGATTATGTCTTTGGAATTCCAGGAGCAAAGATTGATGGTCTGTTTAATGCGTTAGTCGATGATGGCCCAGAATTGATCGTAACGCGTCATGAACAAAATGCAGCCTTTATGGCAGCTGCCGTTGGTCGCTTGACTGGAAATCCAGGTGTAGTTGTTACAACGAGTGGTCCAGGTGCGAGTAATCTCGCTACAGGGTTAGTAACAGCTACAGCAGAAGGCGATCCTGTACTGGCGATCGGTGGTCAAGTAAAACGAAGAGACTTATTAAAATTAACCCACCAAAGTATGAACAATGCTGCTTTATTCGAGCCAATCACGAAGTACAGTGCAGAAATTCAAGATCCAGAGACCATTTCTGAAGTCTTAGCAAATGCTTATCGATTGGCAAAGTCGTCAAAAAAAGGAGCTAGTTTTATCAGTATTCCGCAAGATGTAGTTGATGCTCCAGTAGAATCTGTCGGCATAAAACCATTGAGTGATCCGAAAATCGGCTCTGCTTCATCAAAAGATATCGACTACCTTTCACAACGGATTCAAGCGGCTGAGCTGCCTGTGTTATTGGTCGGGATGCGTGCCTCTACAGATAAAGAAGCAAAGGCAATTCGCGCAATCGTTGAGAAAACGAACATTCCAGTCGTTGAAACGTTCCAATCTGCAGGAGTGATTTCTCGAAAATTAGAAGACCACTTCTTCGGACGAATCGGTTTGTTTCGCAATCAACCAGGTGATATGCTATTAAAACGCAGTGATTTGGTGATTGCGGTCGGCTATGATCCAATAGAATATGAGGCTAGAAATTGGAATGCAGAAGGAGATTCGGCGATTATAGTAATTGATGATACACCGGCTGAAATCGACCAATATTTCCAACCGGAACGAGAACTGATCGGCGACATTGCTGAGACATTAACCGTTCTTTTACCAAGTATTGAAGCGAAAGGATTATCTGATAAAGCGATAGGATATTTAGATTTATTGCATGAAAAACTGGTTAAACGAGACGATGTGAAAGAGGGGACAACAGAAGGATTGATTCACCCTCTAGAAGTGATCGAAACATTGCAAAATATAGTAACAGACGATATGACAGTCACTGTTGATGTAGGGAGTCATTATATTTGGATGGCTCGTCATTTTAGAAGTTATGAGCCGAGACATTTACTTTTTAGTAATGGGATGCAGACATTAGGTGTTGCGCTTCCTTGGGCGATTTCAGCAGCATTGGTTCGACCAAACACGCAAATACTATCAATTTCAGGGGATGGTGGCTTTTTGTTTTCTGCTCAGGATCTTGAGACGGCAGTCCGAAAAAAATTAAATATCATTCATTTGATTTGGAATGACGGACGTTATAACATGGTTGAATTTCAAGAGCAACTTAAATATCATCGAATTTCTGGTGTGGACTTTGGACCCGTCGATTTTGTGAAATATGCTGAGGCTTTTGGAGCCAAAGGATTACGCGCTGAGAATGTTCAAGAATTAAAAGCAGCAATTTTAAAAGGAATTGAAACAGAAGGGCCTGTTGTGATCGATATTCCAATTGATTACCAAGATAACGAAAAACTTGGCGAAACGATTTTACCAGATCAATTTTATTAGAAAGGTGATAACAATGACAAAAGAAACAGTCTTATATCAGCACGGAACTTTAGGAGCTTTAATGGCAGGCTTGATGGATGGGACTGAAACAATCACTAATATTTTAAAAAAAGGTGATTTTGGGATCGGTACTTTATCTGGTTTAGATGGGGAGTTAATCATTTTAGAGGGGAAAGCTTTTCAAGGAAGGGAAGATGGGGCCTTGGTTGCACTAGATGGCAAACAAGAAACACCTTATGCAGCTGTGACTACATTTAAACCAACAATCACTTTTCCAGTGGCTGGTCCTATAGATTATTCAAAAACAAATAAATTAATCAGCGAACATTTAAAGAGCGAAAACCTTTTTCATGCAATCAAAATTCATGGGAAATTTAAAACAGTCCATGTTCGAGTGATGCCCAAACAGCAAAAACCTTATAAACGATTGGTTGAAGTATCCAAAGAACAGCCTGAGTTTGAAAAAGAAATGGTTACTGGCACTATACTTGGCTTCTTCACACCAGAACTATTTCAAGGTGTTGCAGCAGCAGAGTTTCATTTGCATTTTATAGGCGACAAGCAAACGTTTGGCGGACACCTGATAGATTTTGAATTGGAATCAGGGGTGATTGAGATTGAACCCATGGACTCATTATTTCAACATTTTCCCAAAAATGATGAAACATTTATTCATACAGCCATTGATTATGCTGATTTAGATAAAGAAATCCAAGAAGCGGAATAGAAAGGGTGTGGGACAAAAGTAAAAATCACTTTTGTTTCACACCCTAGTTGCGAATAAAAGGCGAGAGCAGAAGCAATCCCTTGGGAAATAAGCTTCTGTCTCAGGCTCTTTCATTTTGAAGCAATTTTTTCGCTTTTTCTGTATTTGCAAAATGAAGTTTCACATATTTACTTAGTAATGTCATCCCACCTTTAGCCAACACTTTCGCTGCAACTTTATCAGAAACAGCGCCCGCACCAGAAGGAACTTTCATTCCTAATTCTTTGGATTCTTTATCTAGTTCTTCTAAAAAAGCCGCTCGGCTAATGATTGAAGCCGCTGCTACTGCTACATGATATTGCTCACCTTTTGTAATGAAGAATAATTTTTCATTGACTTGATTTTGTTCACTTCGTACATACTTTTTATAATTGGCTTCAGGTGTAAATTGATCGATCAAAATACCGTCTGGTTTCGTTGGTGCGATGTCGTTCAATAATAAATGGATTGCTTGATTATGTAATGCGACTTTCATATGAACCGCATTATATTTTGGCTGGATCTGATTGTATTTTTCTGGCTCAACAATCAATAGTCTATAAGGAACCAGTTCTTTGATGACTGCTGAAAGTTGTACTATTTGCGGATCAGTCAGTTCCTTGGAATCTCGTACGCCAAGTGCTTTTAGTTTTGCCACCATCGTTTTGTCGACGTAAGCAGCGCAAACTGTTACGGGGCCAAAATAACTACCATTGCCAACTTCATCACTACCTAAGACTGAAAGTTGACTGAAATTAGCAGGTAACGCTGTTGCTTTTTTTGATGTCGATCGACTTGTTCCTTTACTTTCAAGTGAACTGCCCCATTTTGCTGCTATCTTTTCGGCATCCCCCCCTTGAAATACGACTTTACCAGAGGTATAAGCTGTAATCGTTGTATTTCCAACTCTGGCAACGAAATCAGTGTAAGGCACAGTTTTATTTAAACGATTTTTCTCATAATAGACATGCATTTTTTTCATTGTATCTTTGTTTACTTTGATTACTTGTGTTTGTGACATAGGGAGCTCCTTTCAAATCTTCTTATTCATAGTAAAACAAAAGAATGGAAAAGTGAAGTATGTTTCTTTGAGTGAAACACAAAAATAAAGCAAAGATAATAGCGGTGTAATAACGTAGATTTGAGTTTTCAGAAAATCTATGGTAGAATAGCTTATAAGTAATGATACTAGTTTGAGTGAGCGGATTTCTGCTCACTCTTTTTAATGGAATAACATAGAAAGAAAGTATGATAAAACGTCGATTTGCTTGACTTTTGTTGTCTGGTTGTATCAATCGACACTTTCTATGATTTAGCTATACGAATCAGGCTTGCTAAAAATCTAGTACGTTACATAAATCTCGAAGGAGGCGAAAATTTTGAGTAGTGTTGTGGAAACTGTTACCGAGTTAGTCACACCAATCTTAGAAAAACAAAATTTTGAACTTGTAGAAGTAGAGTTTGTCAAGGAAGGAAGAGACTGGTTTCTCCGCGTCTTTATTGATAAAGAAGGCGGTATTGATATTTTAGACTGTGCACTTGTGAGTGAGCAGCTAGATGAAAAGCTTGATGCTATGGATCCTGATCCGATTCCCCAAGCGTACTTCCTGGAAGTGTCCTCACCGGGAGCTGAACGTCCGTTGAAGAAAGAAAGCGACTATGAAAAAGCAGTTGGAGAATACATTCATGTTTCACTCTATCAAACAATCGATGGTGAAAAACAGTTTGAAGGTATTTTAAAAACAATAGACAAAGATCAGTTGACCTTGACAGTCAAAATCAAAACAAGAGTCAAAGACTATACATTTGAACGAAAAAACATTGCAAAAGCTCGTTTAGCAATTCAGTTTTAATTGAGTAAAACACGAAGCAGAACGTTCCAGTTTTGACTTATCACGAGATGCAATAAGCGACTTGATAAAAGTCGAGCAGCTCCGTTCGCCTTTCATTTAGACAGTAGGAGGAAATGATAAAAAAATGAGCAAAGAAATGTTAAATGCACTAGATGCATTAGAAGCTGAAAAAGGTATTTCTAAAGAGATTGTGATTGATGCATTGGAAGCAGCATTAGTTTCCGCATACAAAAGACATTATGGACAAGCCCAAAACGTTGAAGTTGAATTTGACGGTAAAAAAGGGAATATCCATGTTTATGCTGTTAAAGAAGTAACGGAGGAAGTCTTTGATTCGCAACTAGAAGTTTCATTAAAAGAAGCGATGGAAGTGAATAAAGCATACGAAATGGGTGATAAAATCCGTTTTGAAGTAACACCAAAAGATTTCGGTCGTATTGCAGCTCAAACAGCAAAACAAGTTATTTTGCAACGTGTTAGAGAAGCAGAACGAAACATTATCTATAACGAATTCAGTGCGTATGAAAATGACATTATGCAAGGAATCGTTGAAAGACAAGACCGCCGCTACATCTATGTGAACTTAGGAAAGATTGAAGCTGTTTTATCAAAGCAAGATCAAATGCCAAACGAGTTTTATCAGCCTCATGATCGTATTAAAGTATACGTTTCGAGAGTTGAAAATACCTCAAAAGGCCCGCAAGTTTTCGTAAGCCGTAGCCATCCAGATTTACTGAAGCGATTATTTGAACAAGAAATCCCAGAAGTGTATGATGGAATAGTAGAGATTGTGAGCATTGCTCGTGAAGCAGGAGATCGTTCAAAAGTTTCTGTTCGTTCAACTGATTCGAATATCGATCCTGTTGGGACATGTGTAGGACCAAAAGGCCAACGTGTTCAAGCCATCGTTAACGAATTAAAAGGGGAGAATATGGATATCGTTGAATGGAGTGAAGACCCAGCAGTTTTCATCAGCAACGCATTGAATCCAGCCCAAGTAGTAGATGTTATTTTCGACCCGAATAACAATAAAGCTTGTACTGTAGTCGTTCCAGATTATCAATTATCACTGGCTATCGGTAAAAGAGGACAAAATGCACGTTTAGCTGCAAAATTGACTGGCTTTAAAATTGATATCAAACCTGAATCTGAAATGGAGAGTTACTATGCAGAACATGCAGAAAACGAAGAAACTCCTGAAGAAGAACATGATGAGGCGATTGTCGCATCTGATTTAACAGCTGATGAGTACGAAAATATCGAGTTTGAAGAAAAAACAGCCGAAGACGAAGAACAAGTTTAACGATTTGGAGGGAATCAAATGAAAAAAAGAAAAATCCCGATGCGTAAATCTGTTGTTTCAGGCGAAATGAAACCGAAAAAAGAATTGGTTCGAATCACGCGTTCGAAAGATGGCGAAGTCGCAATCGACCCTACAGGGAAATTGCCTGGACGAGGAGCTTACGTTTCACTCGAGCCCAAAGAAGTCCAAGAAGCTTGGGACAAACACATTTTAGACCGTGTCTTGGAAACGAAGTTGACAGATGATTTCTACCAAGAATTATTGGATTATGTTGAACACCAAAAAGCACGTAATGAGTTGTTCGGCAATGGCTAAAGAAAAGGTACTGAATTTATTAGGTTTGGCTATGAGAGCTGGAAAACTAGTGACCGGTGAAGAGTTAACAATCGGTGATATCCGCAGTAATAAAGCGAAATTCGTTTTTGTTGCTGGCGATGCTAGTGAGAATACAAGAAAAAAAATCAAGGACAAATGTTCTTATTATAACGTTCCTTGTAGTGAGTCGTTTTTACATTCAGAATTAAGTCACGCAATCGGTAGAACGCGTATGGTGATTGGAATCAATGATCAGGGCTTTGCGACGAAATTCAAGGAACTAATCAAAGGTTAGGAAGGTGATTGCATGGGGAAAAAAAGAATTTATGAACTAGCAAAAGAGATGAATCAATCGAGTAAAGATGTTGTCGAAAAAGCACATGCTCTAGGTATGGATGTGAAAAACCATATGGGCGCAATTTCTTCTGAGGACGAATCAAAGCTTCGCAACTCATTTGGAGGAAATAAACCTGCAAATACACAACAAAAACCCGCTGCGAAACCACAAGCGCAAAGTGGTCAAGGGCAAACAAAACCAGCAAATCAAAAGCCAGCTAACCAAAATGGAAATAGACCAAACCAAAATCAAACTAGACCGCAACAACCAAATGGACAACAAAATCGTCCACAGCAAAATAACCAAAATCGTCCAGCACAACAAGGACAACAAAATAATCAAAATCGTAACAACCAAAATCGAAACATGCAAGGAAGCAGCCAAAATATGACTCAAAACCGTACGAATCAAGGACAGCAAAATCGTCCGCAACAAAACAACCAAAATCGTCCAGCACAATCAGGACAACAAAACAACCAAAATCGTAACAATACACAAAACCGCAGCACGCAAGGAAATACTCAAAACACAAACCAAAACCGTCCTGCTGCAACACAATCAGGTCAACAAAATCGTCCACAACAAGGACAAAATAACAGCAACACGCAAGGAAATCAAAACCGAAACAATACGAACACTGGAAACCGCAACAATAGTTTCGGTGGAGGCGGCGGTCAAAACCGTAACCGTAATGGCTACAATAACCAAAACCGTAATAGATTCAATAAAAAAGGCAAAAAAGGCAAATACCAAGAATCAACAAAACCAGCAGTTCCAGCACGTAAATTCCGTGAATTGCCTGATGTACTAGAATACACAGAAGGAATGAACGTAGCAGATATCGCGAAGAAAATTCACCGTGAGCCAGCTGAGATCATCAAAAAACTATTTATGATGGGTGTCATGGTCAATCAAAACCAATCCCTAGATAAAGAAACGATTGAATTGTTGGCAGTAGATTACGGAATGGAACCACAAGAAAAAGTTCAAGTTGATGTCGCAGATATCGATAAATTCTTCGAACCAGAAGCACTAGTTGAAGAAAATCTTGTGACACGTCCTCCGGTTGTAACAATCATGGGACACGTTGACCATGGTAAAACAACATTGCTTGATACGTTACGTAATTCGCGTGTAACCTCAGGTGAAGCGGGCGGTATCACTCAACACATCGGTGCCTACCAAATCGATATTGATGGAAAACCAATTACATTCTTAGATACACCAGGACATGCTGCCTTTACGAGTATGCGTGCGCGTGGAGCAGGTATAACAGATATTACAATCTTGGTCGTTGCAGCAGATGACGGTGTAATGCCGCAAACAGTCGAAGCAATCAACCATGCGAAAGCGGCAGAAGTGCCAATTATCGTAGCTGTAAACAAAGTTGATAAACCAGGTGCTAATCCTGATCACGTAAAACAAGAATTGAGCGAACATGGTTTGATTCCAGAAGAATGGGGCGGAGAAACAATCTTCGTAAACATTTCAGCAAAATTCAATCAAAATATTGATGAATTACTTGAAAACATTCTTTTGATCGCTGAAGTAGAAGATTTAAAAGCAGACCCAACACAACGCGCAATCGGTACAGTAATCGAAGCACGTTTGGATAAAGGGAAAGGTCCAGTTGCGACACTGCTTGTTCAGCAAGGTTCATTACGCGTTGGGGACCCAATCGTTGTTGGGAATACATTTGGACGCGTTCGTGTTATGACGAATGATCTTGGACGTCGTGACAAAGCTGTAGGTCCAGCAACACCAGTTGAAATTACTGGATTAAATGATGTACCACAAGCAGGCGATCGTTTCGTGGTCTTTGAAGATGAAAAAACAGCGCGTCAAGCAGGTGAAGAACGTGGCAAACGTGCACAACTTGAGCAACGTTCATCTACTAATCGTGTAACCTTAGATAATTTGTTTGAAAGTCTAAAAGAAGGCGAATTAAAAGATGTTAACGTCATTATCAAAGCAGATGTACAAGGGACCGCGGAAGCTCTTGCAGCAAGCTTACAAAAAATCGAAGTTGCGGGTGTCCGCGTGAAAATCGTTCACTCGGCTGTTGGAGCAATCAACGAAAGTGATGTAACACTTGCCGCAGCAAGTAATGCGATTATCATTGGGTTTAATGTTCGCCCAACACCACAAGCAAAACAACAATCAGATCAAGAAGAAGTAGATATCCGTTTACACCGTATCATCTACAAAGCAATTGAAGAAATCGAAACAGCAATGAAAGGGATGCTAGATCCAGAATTTGAAGAAAAAATTACCGGTCAAATGACGGTTCGTGAACTTTACAAAGTATCTAAAGTTGGAACGATTGCTGGTTGTTACGTAACAGAAGGCTCTATCCGTCGTGATAGTGGTGTTCGTGTGATTCGTGACGGAATCGTTATCTTTGAAGGCAAACTTTCTAGCTTGAAACGCTTCAAAGATGATGCCAAAGAAGTGAAACTTGGCTTTGAATGTGGTGCGATGGTTGAAAACTTCAATGATCTTAAAGTTGACGATGTAATTGAAGGCTTTGTTATGGAAGAAATCAAACAATAACACCAAATAAAGTAAGAAAGAAGGAGAAACAGTATGGCAAATTATCGTGACCGCCGAGTAGGTCAAGAAATCATGCGTGAAATCAATGATATATTGAGAAAACGTGTCAGAGACCCACGTGTGCAAGATATTACAATTACCGATGTTCGAGTAACTGGCGATCTGCAACAAGCGACGATTTATTACAGTTTGTTATCTGATCTAGCTTCTGATCACCAAAAAGCGCAACAAGGATTAGATAAAGCAAAAGGATTGATTCGTAAAGAATTAGGACAACGGTTGACATTATACAAAACACCGGAACTGATTTTTGAAAAAGATGAATCGGTTCAATATGGGAATCACATCGATGAGTTGATTCGTAAATTGAATCAAGGGAACTAGAAAAATAATGTAAAAAAGCCGAAAGGAAGTGATCCTTTTCGGTTTTTTTTACATTAAATTTGTCACAGAACTGCTTTTTGTAACTATATTGAAAAGAACTGTAATATTTTTATCGATTAAATTAACATGATTTATGCTATTATTTATAGTGTAAGTTTTAGTGAAGATATGGTTAAAGAAAATGGAGGGTTAATAGTGAAGAAAAAGAATTTGTCATTATTAATAGTTAGTATGGTTACAGTTGCAGGGACAATCTTACCGATTAGTTCGTTAGCAGAGACAACTGATAAAAAAATAGAGCAACAAGACAAAGAAATTTCAGCATTAAAAGAAAAGCAAAAAGATGTAGTTGCGCAAATTGCCTCTTTAGAAGATGAAATTTCTTCAATTTTTGATGAAGGAATAACTTTAAACAAACAAAAAACAGCATTAATCAAAGAATCTGAACAATTAAAAAAAGATATTGCTGCATTAGACGTGCGAATCAACAAACGAACTGAAGCGATTCAAAAACAAGGAAGAAATGTTCAAGTTAACGGACAAGGAACTCAAATTCTTGATATGATTTTAAATTCAGAATCAATCACAGATGCAGTCGGACGAGTTCAAGCAATTTCTTCCATTATGACAGCAAACAATGATTTAATTAAACAACAAACAGAAGATAAAGCACTGGTTGAAAGTAAAAAATCAGATATCCAAACGAACTTAGCTAATGTAGAAAAAGCAAAGACTCAGCTTGAAAAAGAAAAACAAAATCTTGTTGCAAAACAAGCAGACTTGAATGTTTTAAAAGCAGAAGTAGATTCTGAAACATCGGGTGCGGAAAGCTCAAAAAGTAAATTATTAAAAGAGCAACAAGAAGCGTTAAAAACGCAACTCGCAAATGAAGCGAAAAAGAAAGACGTAAAAAAAGCCGAGACACCTAAAAAAACAGATAAACCATCTACTCAAAGCGAAAGCACTACTGAAACAGCTACTGCTCCAGCAGAGACAGCAGAATCTAACGGGGAAAATTCAAGTAAGCCTGAGGAGAATAACAACGAAAATAATTCAAATAACCAAGGGAATGTTGAATTACCTGAAACTCCTGAAAAACCAGTAACACCACCAGCAACTTCAGCTGACGCAACATTTCAAGCTTTAAATGCATTACGTACGGCGAACGGATTGAATCCAGTGAGTTGGGATGCTGGTCTTGCAGCATCAGCTAGTGGAAGAGCAGCAACGATGCAGAATTTTCAAGTCCCATCTGACCATTGGAATCGAGGAGACGAAGTGATTGCATTCATGTTTGCTCCTGGTAACTCCGTAATCATGGCTTGGTATAATGAGACAAACATGCAATCACCATCTGGAACAGGACACAGAGATTGGGAAATGAACCCTAGTATGACACGCGTTGGATTTGGTTATGCCGGCGATGTGATTGTAGGACACTCTGCTTAACGTTAATACAATAAACTCTTGAGCGTAAAACAAAACTAGCTAAGCGTTTTGTTTTACGCTTTTTTTTAAGATTGTATAGAGGCTAAAGCGTTTCACAGTACTATATAATCTTGAAACGGGCGCAACGATTTAAGTGAGAATCAGGTGTTTTATGAAAACCCCATTTTTTTTAAATGAATTTCTATTCTCTTCTATGCTATAATAAATCAGTTGATACTTAAATTTTGGAGGAACAATTAAATGGATGGTATTTTACCTTTATGGAAAGAAACTGGCATGACAAGTCATGACTGTGTTTTTAAACTAAGGAAAATTTTACATACGAAAAAAATCGGTCACGGTGGTACTTTAGATCCTGATGTATCTGGGGTTTTGCCGATTTGCATCGGAAAAGGGACAAAAGTTATTGAATATATGGTTGATTCTGGTAAGACATATGAAGGTGAAATTACTCTTGGTTTTTCTACGACAACAGAAGATGCAAGCGGAGAGATTGTTGAAAAAACAACATTATCATACCCTTTTTCAAACGATGAAATCGATGGCGCTATGGAACGGATGACAGGTGTTATCACTCAAATTCCGCCGATGTTTTCAGCAGTAAAAGTTAATGGCAAACGCCTTTACGAATATGCTCGAAATGGCGAACAGGTGGAACGTCCGGTTAGAAAAGCGATGATTTATTCTTTTGATCGAATAAGTGAGCCTACATTTGATCAAGTACAAGGCACACAAAGTTGGCGTTATAGGGTAGTGTGCGGCAAAGGAACTTATGTTAGGACATTATCAGTTGATACAGGTCTTGCTTTAGGCGTTCCAGCGCACATGTCCGATTTAACACGTACGGCAAGCGGTGGCTTAAAGGCTAAGCAATGTTTGACTCTAGCACAAGTAGCGGAAAAAATGACACAAAATCAACTGAATGACATGCTATTACCGATTGAAACGGCTGTTGAACGATTTCAACGAATCGATTTATCTGATGAACTTTATCAGAAAGTCAAAAACGGAATGCGATTAAGCCCAGCTGAATTGACTTTAAGCGAAATGCCTCAAGACTTAGTGGCTTTATTTTATCAAGGTCAAGTCGTGAGTTTATATATGGCTCATCCAACGAAGCCCAATGTATTGAAACCTAGTAAAGTATTACGAAATAATTAATAGAAAGAAGTTTTATCATGCAAATTATTCCAATTCGTCATCCTTATAATCCAGAACAAATCCCATCAAATGATGTTGCGATGGTCTTAGGTTTTTTTGATGGTGTTCATCGAGGACATCAGAAAGTAATCGAAACAGGTAAAGCATTTGCGGAAGAAAAAGGCTTAAAATTAGCAGTAATGACATTTAATCAACACCCTTCTATTGTGTTTCAAAAAGTTTTACCTGAAAATATGAAATATTTGAATACCCTAGAACAAAAAGAACAATTGATGGAAAAGCTGGGGGTAGATATTTTGTATGTCATCGAGTTTACTTCAGCGTTTGCTTGTTTAACCCCGCAGGAATTTGTGGACCAATATATTGTCGGATTACATGCTAAAGCGGCGGTTTCAGGGTTTGATTACACATATGGACCTAAAGATATAGCGGATGTTGCGCACTTACCAGGCTATGCTAAGGAGCGATTTGAGGTTATTACAGTAAGCAAGGAAGAATTAGATGGAGCGAAAATTAGCTCTACAAGGATTCGCGAATTGATGGAACAAGGGCGAATGGAAGACGTTACTGTATTGCTCGGTTATGTATATGAAACAGATGGGACGGTTGTTCACGGGGATGCCCGAGGACGCTTGTTAGGCTTCCCTACGGCCAATATCAAAGTAAAAAGTACGGTTCGTTTACCTAGAATCGGTGTTTATGCTGTGAAAATCAAAGTCGGAAATAAATGGTACATCGGTATGGGCTCTATAGGTCATAATGATACTTTTGGTGATGGTCGTGACTTGACAGTGGAAGTTTATATTTTAGATTTCCATCAAGATATATATGGTGAACAAGTAACAGTACGTTGGAATCATTATTTGCGCGATCAAGTCAAGTTTGACGGGGCAGAAAATTTAATCGTGCAACTAAAACAAGATGAACAAGATACAGCAGATTATTTTTTAGAAATGAATCAATAATAATCGCTTTAGAAGAATGCTCATTAGTAACGAATCAGTAAACTGCATAACAGCATCTGTTTAAGAGTCTGTTCATGCAGTTTATTCTTTTAACAAGATATAAAAATAAAATACAAAGTTTATACAAAAAAATGAATTATTCCAACATCAGGTAAAAATAAATTGGTATAATAGAAGTGCACTATCTAAATGAAAAGTAATGTTATTTCAAGGGGAAATATATGAAGAAAAAAGAAAAAGATGTAAAAAAAAGTAGAATTTTTAGTCTTCTGACTTTATTTATAGCTCTTATATCAGGAGGAGCCGCTGTTTTCATTTGGTTTTATATCACTATTGATTATCAAGATAACTCTAATCCCTCTTATGATGGTTATCGCGTTTCACCAGTAAGCTTCGACATGACCGCTACCCAATTTTTTAAAGAGGGTAGCCTCCAGAAAGACAATCATGTAAATCCTGAATTTGAAGACTTAGAGATCAACGCTAAAATAAAAAACGATGGAGTGAAATACCCGGCAACAAGGCCTATTTTTCGGCTAGTGAATATGGATAATAAACAGACTGTATATCGAGTAAAAGCTGATTTATCAAGTGTGAAGCATATAGCAAAAGTTGAATTTCCAGCATTTGGGGAGTTAAACGGATCGAATGATTTACAAGTATACCAAGGGGTTTATTATCCTAAAAGTAGCACATGGGAATCGGATATTTTAGTAAAAAAACACCAAGAAGCTGGACGTTATCAGATAAAAATCCTAATAACCAAAGAAAATGGAAAAACGGAACTAGCTGATTTTGGTGAATTTAACGTTGATCAACCAACAATAGAAGCTGAAGTAGATAATGCTCAAATTGGGAAAGGTCAGTTCGATGTAAAGGTGAGAACGAAAAGCATCGCTGATATCGAAAAAATAAACGTTCCAGTTTGGTCAAAAGAAGATCAAAGTGATAAAAAAATATACGAAGGAATCCGACAAGCTGATAATTCTTATAAAGTTCACGTTGATTATGAAGACTTTGATTATAGGAATGGACTTTATCACGCAAATGCAGAACTAATTGCTAAGAATGGTTTAAAAGCTAAATGTGACGCAGGTACAGTAGAAATTGCGCTTAGACGTCCTGTTCGAATTCGGCTTATGCAAGAAACATCTCTTTTTAAAGATAGAAATTTATCAAAAATTGTCGGACTGTTGCCAGCGAATAGCATGGCCTACGTCAAAGGAATCGTCTTTAACTCTGACAAAAAAGTGTATCGAACGACTGAAGGATACATTTCTGCTGAGAATATAGAAATTAGTGAAATGATGGATGATATTCGTTATGTCGCACATCGTGGTAATCACAAGGTGGCACCTGAAAATTCAATCCCTTCTTTTCAGCAATCGGATAGTTGGGGGATCGAGACAGATATTTGGCTTACTAAAGATAAAAAATGGGTCATCATGCATGACAAGACAGTTGACCGCATGACAAATGGAAAAGGAAAAATAAGTGATTTAACATTAGATCAAATAAGGGCTTTGCGCATCGATCAAGGATCCAATAAAGAAAAATATTCTCAAGAACAATTAATTATTCCAACATTGGAAGAGTTTCTTACAATTATGAGTAGTAAAAAAAGTATTCCGTTTATCGAAATGAAAGCTAAAAATCTTGAACCAAGTGATTACGATGATTTAGCCAATATAATTAGTTCATTTGGTATAACGAATAAGGCTATAATCATTTCATTTGATTTTACGAATTTGGTCGAAATGAAAAAGCGTCTTCCTGAAACGCAGGTTCAGTTTCTAGCGAAAACTTTAGATGAACAAATGATTGATCAGGTTAGCAATCTTGGTGGGAATGCTGGGTTAGCTATTAAGTATGAAAGTGTTTTAGGTCGAGCAGACTTGATTGCTAAAGCTCAAAGTAAAGGTTTAACCGTTAATTTATGGGGGGTTCCTCAAAGTGAGTTTAAGAAGATGGAAGCATTAGGCATTAATAATCTAACTACTGACTATGATTAAGCTTTCTTTTTTGAAAGGAATAACGTTATCAATGATTTAGAATGGTGCATACTCTTTATTCTGTCATATAGGATATGGGAAAAATACGGAAATGAATAAAAGTAAATTTGAAGGATGCTCTTTCTCTCAAGTCGAAAGAAGGAGTACTTCTTCAAATTTGCTTCTAGTAAACGTTATTAAAAAATGTGAATTGGCAAGTACAAAGAGCATTTATAGGTTAAAAGTAGAAATAAAACATAAACAAGTTCGGAGAGAAAATTTCTTGGACTTGTTTTTATTTTCTAAACAGGATAATTCCCGATTCTCATTTTATTGAGAGTTTTATTTACAGCGAGAAAGAGTTTCTTACTAGCTCGTAGTTAAGCAAGAAAGCGATATGATTTAGTCTTTTCAACTATTCGTTAGTTGGTCATTATAGAAGCTTAAAAATATTCAAGAGAGTAAACTAGACAATTTTAGTAGGGGATATGTTAAGATAAGAGACGTGTCCCAAATGAATTACAAGTTTTGGAACAAAAAAGTTGATACAATGAAATCTTAAAATAGAAGTGAAATACTTTGGTAAGCTTCCTATAATAAAATCTGTAGCAACTTCGTTTAAACTGGAGGAAGAAAATTGAAAAACGATAAAACATCAGCCTATATACATATCCCTTTTTGTGAGCACATTTGTTACTACTGCGACTTTAACAAAGTCTTTTTAGAAGGGCAGCCAGTAGATGAATATATCCAAAGTCTTTTGACAGAAATTCGTTTGACAAAAGAGCAGTATCCAAGCAAAGATACAGAGACAATATATATCGGAGGGGGAACGCCTACTTCGCTTTCAGCTAAGCAATTAGCTGTTCTGTTAAAAGGGGTACGCGAGTTATTGCCGTTTGATGATAAAAACGAATTTACAGTAGAAGCGAATCCAGGCGATCTAACGCAAGAGAAACTACAAGTAATGAAAGAATATGGTGTAAATCGCTTATCTATGGGTGTTCAGACATTCGACAACCAATTATTAAAAAAAATTGGACGCAAACATACGGCAGAAGATGTCTATGAAACGATGAAATTCTTAGAAAAAGAAGATTTCCTAAATGTTAGTATCGATTTGATTTATGCTTTGCCTGGTCAAACGCTGGAGGGGTTTAGAGATACACTGAAACGTGCGATTGAACTTGATTTACCGCATTACTCTTTATATTCGTTGATTTTAGAAAACAAAACAATGTTTATGAACTGGGTACGTCAAGGTCGATTACAATTGCCAGATCAAGAAGTTGAAGCGTTAATGTTTGAGGAAACAATTAGTGCAATGGAAAAGGCTGGACGTCACCAATATGAGGTTAGTAACTTCGCGCTAAAAGGGCAAGAAAGTCAACATAATTTGGTTTATTGGAACAATGATCACTATTATGGATTTGGCGCCGGTGCGAGTGGTTATTTAGGACATACTCGATATCGAAATCATGGTCCGATTCAACATTATCTAAAACCTTTAAGAGATAACCAATTACCAACTGTTGAAACAGAGATTTTGACCGTCAATAATCAAATGGAAGAAGAACTCTTTCTTGGGTTAAGGAAGATGGGTGGTGTTTCGAAAAAACGATTCGAAGAGAAGTTCAATTTACCGTTAAATCAGGTATACAGAGAAACAATCCCGAACTTGATTCAAAAAGGATTGATAAGCGAAAATGAAACACATATCCAACTTACTGAACAAGGTCTTTTTGTTGGGAATGATGTTTTTGAAGCATTTCTTATTGACCAAGAATAAACGTGTACAGTACAACAATAAGAGTGAGATTGGGAAAGAAGTGTTCAATTCCCACCGTTCACTAGGATTCCGTTAGGCTAAGATATGGCTCTTGGGGCTATGTCTTAGCCTTTTTTTGTATATTTTAGCACTCTGATGCAATGAGTGCTAAAAAAGTGAGTTTTTCTCTTGACAATTCAAGAAGAACTTGCTATATTAATAATTGTATTAGCACTTGAATGTCATGAGTGCTAATGAAGGGTGGTAATTATGATAACGGAAAGACAAAAGAATATTTTGCGACTTATCATCCAAGAATATACGAATACAGGTAACCCTGTAGGATCAAAGAAATTAATGGAAGAAGGAATTAAGTCAAGTTCTGCAACGATTCGTAATGATATGAAGGCTCTAGAAGAGCACGGACTATTATTGAAGACACATTCGTCTTCTGGCAGGATTCCTTCAATGGATGGTTATCGCTATTATGTGGATCATTTATTGAGTCCAGCTGAAATCGAACGTGATGAATTAGAAACGATTCGTCATTCATTTGGGAAAGAATTTCATGAGATCAATGATATTATTGAACAATCAGCTGAAATCCTTTCTGATTTAACAAGCTATACTGCTTTTTCGTTAGGTCCAGAAGTGAAAGAAAGACGATTGACTGGTTTTCGAATTGTTCCATTAAATGAACGTCAGATCATAGCGATCATAGTGACGGATAAAGGCAATGTGGAAAGCCAAGTATTTGCGATTCCAGCATCTGTTTCAAGCCAAGACTTGGAAAAGATGACGCAAATCATTAATGATAAATTGGTCGGACAACCATTGCTGACGGTCTATCATCGTTTACGCACCGAAATTCCGATGATTTTACATCGCTATTTCCAAACACCTGACGGCATGATGAACCTATTTGATGCGATGCTGGGACACGCTTTTGAAGAAAAAGTGTTTGTCAGTGGGCGCATGAACCTATTAGATTTTGGTGTACAAGAAGATATCAATCAACTAAAATCTGTGTATTCCTTTATGAAAAATACAGACGCAATCACCCACTTGTTGACGTCTGATGAAGAGACAGATACGCAAATTGCGATCCGTATCGGTTCAGAAATAGGAAACGATTTACTTGATAATATGAGCATGATCACTGCGACTTATGAAGTTTCTGGTCACGGTAAGGGAACCATTGCGTTATTAGGCCCTACAAGCATGCCCTATTCAAAAATGTTTGGTCTGGTAGATGTATTTCGCCATGAATTAGCTTCAAAACTCGGTGCTTACTACCGTTTTCTTGATGAGTAAGTGATGAGTTGAAAATATAGAATTCTAATAATTCTACGTAAATGAGAAGGGAAGTTGCCAGAGTGAGTAATAAAGAAGAAACGAATGAAGAATTACAAGAGGAACACATGGATGCTATCGATGACACTGGTGTTTCAGAAGAAGAAACAGAAATGACAGAACTTGAAAGTGCCAATGCTGAATTATCAGAAATGGAAGACAAGTTTTTAAGAGCTCGTGCTGAAATTGCCAATATGAGCAATCGTTTCAAAAATGAGCGTGAATTGCTTGTTCGTTATCGTTCACAAGATTTAGGAAAAAAATTGCTACCTTCGATCGATAATTTGGAACGTGCGATGGCAATCGAAGTCGATGATGAACAAGGTGCTAGCTTGAAAAAAGGGATCTCAATGGTTCTTGAAGGGTTACAAGCGGCATTAAAAGATGAAGGTATCGAAGAAATCCCGACAATGGGTGAAGTGTTTGATCCTAATTTACATCAAGCAGTTCAAACGATTCCAGCAAGTGACGAAGTCCCTGCTGATACAATCGTCGAAGTGTTACAAAAAGGGTACAAGTTACATGACCGCGTTTTACGAGCAAGCATGGTTGTTGTTGCACAATAACAGCAAGCGATGGTTGTATAATATAAATTGAAAAAAATTAAAATAGAAGATAGGAGATCATTAATTATGAGTAAAATTATTGGTATTGACTTAGGAACAACAAACTCAGCAGTGGCAGTATTAGAAGGCGGAGAAGCAAAAATCATTGCGAATCCAGAAGGTAACCGTACAACGCCTTCAGTTGTATCATTTAAAAATGGAGAAATCCAAGTCGGTGAAGTTGCAAAACGTCAAGCAGTAACAAACCCACACACAATTTCATCAATCAAACGTCATATGGGCGAAGCTGGCTATAAAGTAGAAGCTGATGGCAAATCTTATACACCACAAGAAATTTCTGCAATGATCTTACAATATTTAAAAGGTTTCGCAGAAGATTATCTTGGTGAAAAAGTAGACAAAGCAGTTATCACTGTTCCTGCTTACTTCAACGATGCACAACGTCAAGCAACAAAAGACGCTGGTAAAATCGCTGGTCTAGAAGTAGAACGTATCGTTAACGAACCAACAGCTGCTGCATTAGCATATGGTTTAGACAAAACAGATAAAGACGAAAAAGTATTAGTATTTGACCTTGGTGGTGGTACATTTGACGTATCTATCCTTGAATTAGGAGATGGCGTATTCGATGTATTGTCAACTGCTGGCGATAACGAATTAGGTGGAGATGACTTTGATAACAAAATCATCGATTACATGGTAGCAGAATTCAAAAAAGAAAACGGTGTTGACTTATCTAAAGATAAAATGGCTGTTCAACGTTTGAAAGATGCTGCTGAAAAAGCGAAAAAAGATTTATCAGGTGTAACATCAACACAAATCAGCTTACCATTTATCACAGCAGGAGACGCTGGTCCATTGCACTTAGAAATGAACTTAACTCGTGCGAAATTCGATGAATTAACAAGTGATTTAGTAGAACGTACAAAAACTCCAGTACGCCAAGCGTTGAAAGATGCTGGTTTAAATCCATCAGAAATCGATGAAGTTATTTTAGTTGGTGGATCTACACGTATTCCAGCTGTTGTTGAAGCTGTACGTAAAGAAACGAACAAAGAACCAAACAAATCAGTTAACCCAGATGAAGTAGTAGCTATGGGAGCTGCGATCCAAGGTGGCGTTATCACTGGTGATGTGAAAGATGTCGTATTATTAGACGTAACACCATTATCATTAGGTATCGAAACTATGGGTGGGGTATTTACTAAATTGATCGATCGTAATACAACAATCCCAACAAGTAAATCACAAGTGTTCTCAACAGCAGCAGACAATCAACCAGCTGTAGACATTCACGTGTTACAAGGTGAACGTCCAATGGCTGCTGACAATAAAACATTAGGACGTTTCCAATTAACAGATATTCCAGCGGCTCCTCGTGGTGTGCCTCAAATCGAAGTAAGTTTTGATATCGATAAAAATGGTATCGTAAACGTACGTGCAAAAGATTTAGGAACGCAAAAAGAGCAAACAATCACAATCAAATCTTCTTCAGGTTTATCAGACGATGAAATCGAACGTATGGTTAAAGATGCTGAATCAAATGCTGAAGCTGATAAAGCCCGTAAAGAAGAAGTTGATTTACGTAACGACGTTGACGCATTATTGTTCACTGTTGACAAAACATTGAAAGAATTAGAAGGCAAAGTTGATGCTGATGAAGTGAAAAAAGCAGAAGATGCTCGTGATGAGTTGAAAGCAGCTGTTGAAGCGAATGATATCGAACAAATGAAAGAAAAACGCGATTCATTAAACGAAATCGTTCAAAACTTAACAGTAAAACTTTACGAACAAGCAGCGCAACAACAAGCAGCAGAAAATCCTGAAGCTGCACAAGGTGGAGCAGATGATGTTGTAGATGCTGACTTTGAAGAAGTAGAAGGCGACGACAAATAATCCTTGATCGTTAACAAGCTGGCAAAGACCAAAGTCATCGCTTTGGTCTTTGCCTATCTTTATTTATAGGGAAAATTAAGTGAAGCGGTTTTTCTTTTACTTAATATGTGGTATGATTACAACGATGTTTTTATACAAATAAGTTGGCGTCGATCCTTTTTTTAATAAATGGAATAATAGTTGGAGGGGAACTAATGGCTACGAAAAGAGATTATTATGAAGTCCTAGGTTTAGCAAAAGGCGCTTCAGATGATGAAATAAAAAAAGCTTACCGTAAGCTTTCCAAGCAATACCATCCGGATATCAATAAAGAAGCGGATGCAGAAGATAAATTCAAAGAAGTTTCTGAAGCATATGAAGTATTGAGCGATCCTCAAAAGAAAGCGGCTTATGATCAATATGGTCACGCAGGGACAGATCCAAATTACGGCGGAGGTGCTGGTGGTTTTGGCGGCTTTGGCGGTGGAGGATTCTCTAGCAGCGGTTTTGGTGGATTTGAAGATATTTTCGATTCATTCTTTGGTGGCGGATCTCGTAGTGTAGATCCAACTGCGCCAAGACAAGGTGCTGATTTGCAATATACGGTGAATTTAAAGTTTGAAGAAGCTATTTTCGGCGTGGAAAAGGAAATCAAGTACAATCGTGAAGACAATTGTGCCACTTGTGGTGGAAATGGTGCCAAACCAGGGACACATCCTGAAACGTGTCATAAATGTCATGGATCAGGTTCCATTAATGTGGAACGTCAAACACCACTTGGCCGTGTAATGAGTCGTCAAACGTGTGATGTTTGTCATGGAACAGGGAAAGAAATCAAAGAACCGTGTCCAACTTGTCATGGAACAGGACATGAGAAAAAAGCGCACAAAGTGAAAGTCAACGTTCCTGCTGGAGTGGAAGACGGACAACAAATGCGTTTAGCAAATCAAGGGGAAGCTGGCATGAACGGTGGACCATATGGTGATTTGTATGTAGTATTTAGCGTAGAAGAAAGCGATATTTTTGACCGTGAAGGCTCAGAAATCTATTATGATTTGCCATTAAGCTTTGTTCAAGCGGCACTTGGTGATGAAATCAAAGTACCAACTGTTCATGGGGATGTAAAATTAAAAATCCCTGCGGGTACTCAAACTGAAACGAATTTCCGTTTACGAGGCAAAGGCGCACCACGTTTACGTGGCGGAGCTAATGGTGATCAGCACGTGAAAGTTAAACTCATCACACCTAAAAACTTAAACGAAGAACAAAAAGAAGCCTTACGCACTTTTGCTAAAGCTGGCGGTCAAACCGTCAGTGAACAGCAAGAAGAAGGGTTCTTTGATAAGATGAAGGACGCTTTTGGCGGTAAGAAAAAGAAATAAAAATAGTAAAGCTACTCAACCTGTACTGAAATCGTTACAAGTTGAGTAGCTTTTTTGCTAGTCTGATTATTGGTAAAGTTCGAGTAACTGTTCGATACGTTTTTTCATTCGGCTCTAACATGAGATGGATAAAGGCATGCATATTGATCTCCAAAGTCTAATCTAAAATCCAACCAAATGAAGCTTACTTAGCATCTGAATTGGTGATAAGTGCGCCAAGAAATAGTACTGCTGATACAGGGATGGACGTTCTAACACGTGCGCTTGAAGCCTATGTTTCGACTAAAACCAACGTGTTTTCTGATACTTTATGTGAGAGAGTTGTTGTTCTTGTATGGCAGGCATGGCTTTTAATTTAACCTCTCTTGGTCTCAATCGTGGTATCGCTCATGCTACGGGAGCAAAATTAAACGTTCCTCATGGACGATTGAATGTACTACTATTGAGTGAAGTAATTCAATATAATACAGGATGAGATCATTTCAATCACTCTTATAATGAGCAAACTACAGAGAAGTATGCTATTTAGCTAAATTACTTGGCTATGAGAAAGCAACGACAAAATTAGGGATTAAGCATTTGATTCGAGGAATAGAGCAGTCGAAAAAACAACTAGTAATGCCAAATAGCCTGGAGTAAGCTCGGAGGTTTTTGAACAATTCAAACGAGAAATTACCGAAGTCTCTTTGCTTGATGGATGTACCCAAACGAATCCTAGGGTCCCTACAAAAAAGCAGAAATCGAACAAATTTTGGACAATGTTAAATAAATTGAGTTTAATCAATCATATAATGTGACATGTAGATCAGAGAAGAAAAAGAGGTGAGCCTATTGACTGAAAAACAACGGATGATTCAAGAATATGTTCCTGGAAAACAAATAACATTAGCGCATATTATTGCAAATCCTAATCTAGAAATTTATGAAAAATTAGGATTGATGGATGTGGAAACCAATGCAATTTGTATCTGAACAATTACGCTTAATGGTGGCTACTTTAGCCAATAGTATTCCAATATTTCAAATGATGAAAGACAGAGATCCACGCGGTATTTTGTCTATTAAGCTACCTTTGTGAAATGTGTCAGAAGAAGATTGTTTAGATACAGGAAATCCAGAGCACAAAGTATACTGTAAAGACCTAGTGACTTTAAAAGAAAGTCCACGTTTAGGCTGTGGTTTGATGGTAATGGACGATACTACCTTTGAATGGCTATTAGAATATGAAGAAGTGGATTATATTATTGAAGGTCGCTTAGATGTGATTATCGAGGGACGCACAATTACAGCAGGTAAAGGAAGTCCAATCACGTTCTGCGTTTCTGGACATGCTCGCTTTATTTATGTGACATATCCTGCAGATTGGCAAAAGTAATCAGTCAATGAATAAAAATGGTTTTTAAAGTTAGAGGACAGCTGATTTTTTGAACTATTTTTTTCATTAAAAAAATCCCGCTTTAAGAAAGGAAGTCCTTTAATGGTGATTGACTTTAAAGGGATAACTTTATATAATAAGAGTGGTTGAACAACAATGAAGTTGTTTAAAACGAGAGATGATTATGTCAATGAAGATATAGCAAAAATAAAAAATAGAAAGTGTCTGGAAGGCTCATGAATCTATGTGCGTATATCCGTACTTTTTATAAAGACATCTTGTATACAAAGGATGTTTGCTGTTCTGACATAATAACATTTCGTTATACTAGTCAATTCAGACAGCACACTTATACAAAAGTGACGGCTGTTTTTTTATTGTTCCAACAAGGAAGAGGAGGTTGAGATGAATCCACATTTTGTTAGGCAAAGACATCCGTTAGTCATTTCCAGCTATTATCTACTGATGTTATTGATTGCTATGAGTACTACAAATCCCTTAATCATTGGTAGCTGTTTTTTTGGAAGTCTATCTTTTCGATTAGTACATTTAAAAAAGGGGAAAAAGCATTCAATTATCTTTCCGTTGATTTTTTTGATTTTGATCACGATCACAAATCCTTTGTTTGTACATAGAGGCGGTACGATTTTATTCTTTTTTCTAGGTAAACCGACGACACTTGAGGCATTTGTCTATGGCTTTTTTATGGGAATGATGATTGCTTCCGTCATTTATTTATTTCAAAATTTTCAAACGTCAGTAGATTCTGAAAAATTTTTTTATCTTTTTGGGAAACGATTTCCTAAGTCTGCCTTACTAGTGACGATGGTTTTTCGTTTTATTCCTTTATTTAAAACGTATTACCAAGAGTTGAATCAGGTACAAAAAACGATTCAGCGAACGCAAAAAAGAAGTTTTAGAGAAAAAACTTCCTATGGACTGGACTTGTTTGGCAACTTATTTTCTTGGGCACTGGAAAACGCAATGGATACAGCGAATTCGATGAAAGCAAGAGGATACGGCGTGACGACTAGAAGCAGTCGGACGGTCTATCATTGGAGGATTTTGGATTCATTTTCTTTAGTTATAATAATCAGTTTGGGTAGTCTGTTCATTATGTTGGTTATGCAGGGAAACTATCAATTCAATTTTTATCCATATCAAGAAAATCTGTTATTACTGTTAAAACAACGTTGGTTGGATTATCTAGTGATTTTAGTATTCGCTTTGATACCAACCTTGAATCGAATATGGGAGGTGATCGTATGGACTATCTTGAAATCCAAAATCTGAGTTTTAGTTATGCTGGTAGTGAAAAATTAGTGTTGAATAATGTGTCGCTCTCTATAGAAGAAGGCGACTTTGTGTTGATATGTGGTGCTTCTGGAAGTGGTAAATCGACATTGCTAAAAATGCTAAAACCACAACTGACACCTGCTGGGAAGCAGGTGGGAGACATTTATTTAAACAATGAAAAAGTCACAGTCATTCCAGCTGTTTTTTCAACGAGTAAAATTGGTTATGTGATGCAAAATCCGGAAAACCAAATCGTCACAGATAGCGCTTGGCATGAATTAGCTTTTGGTTTAGAAAATATCGGACTGGAACCTTCTGAAATAAAAAGTCGTGTTGCGGAAATGGTCAACTTTTTAGGGATTCAAGATCTAGTAGACTATCAAACGAAAGATTTATCTGGTGGACAAAAACAACTACTAAATTTAGCGTCTGTTTTAGTGATGAGACCTGATATTTTGATTTTGGATGAGCCTACCACTCAGCTTGATCCAATTGCTTCTCAGAATTTTATTGATGTTTTGATTCGTTTAAATAGAGAAATGGGTTTAACTATAGTGTTAGCTGAACATGGCTTGGAATCGGTTTTCTCACTAGCGGATAAAGTGGTGCTTTTGGATAAAGGGGAATTGATTTTTTCTGATGTACCAGCGAACATAGTCAGAAAAATTAAAGGTAATCAACGTGAGCTTAGTCGTTTTATAGTTAGTTTGCCAAGTGCAGTTCAACTTTTCCATGCAAGTGGTTTGACAGGACCGAGTCCAATCACTGTGATTGAAGGAAAGCGGTTCTTAGCACAACAATTTCCTAAAAGACCTGTTATAGAAGAGAAAAGAGTGCCAGATCAAACCAAAACGCAAGAAAAAGTGATTCTTCAATTAAAAAATTGCTGGTTTCGTTATGAGAAAAATAGTCGAGATATTTTAGCAGGTGTCGACCTTGATTTAGTTGAAGGAGAAATTTTCTCTCTAGTTGGGGGCAATGGTACAGGGAAAACAACCTTACTTAAAGTCATTGCGTGTATTCAGGAGTGTTATCGTGGCAAAATCACGCTTTTCAATCAATCCCTCAAAAAAAATCAACAGGTAGTGGGGTATTTGCCACAAGAACCACAAATGATGTTTAGTAGAGATTCAGTACTAGATGATTATAACAATTATCTAGAGAGCAAAAAAATGAGTGAACAAGAAAAGCGCAAGCGAATCGATTCGATTGTCAATTTACTTGATTTAAGCGAAATCTTGTTACAGCATCCATTGGATTTAAGTGGTGGCGAGTGTCAGCGTGCAGCCCTTGGAAAGCTTCTTTTGACAGATCCTAAAGTAATACTGTTGGATGAGCCGACAAAAGGGATCGACAATTATGGGAAAAAACAATTGATCGACTTATTGAAACAATTGTCTATGAAAGGCAAAACGATTTTAGTGGTGACACATGATTTGGATTTTGCGGCAGAATTATCGGATCGTTGCGGACTGTTTTTCCAAAATGATTTATTGACAACGGCTAAACCTGCTCAATTTTTTAGCCAACATACTTTTTATACAACAGCTGCTAGCCGAATTTCGCGTGAATTTTTTTCAAATTTGATCACAACTGATGAAGTGATTGCGGCTTATGTTGCCGCTAAAGGAGTGACAAATGAATAAGAAGATAAATCCAATTGTGATCAGAAGTGTTTTTGCGGGGATCTTGATCTTTATAGGAATTGCACTTTTTCAAGCAAGTCAGTATCAAGTTATTTCGATGCTGCTTGTCATAGTTGCGTGTATTCCAATTTATTATCGCTATGAGAAAAAGCAGTTAAATATCAAAGAACTAGTAATGATTGCAGTGGTAACGGCAATCGCTGTTTTAGGTCGATTCTTATTTTATATGGTTCCAGCGATTACTCCTATGACGGCGATCATTATTATTTGTGGGATTTGTTTGGGTTCGGAAGTTGGCTTTTTGGTTGGCTCGCTTTCAGCGATTACATCTAATATGCTGTTTGGGCAAGGGCCATGGACTCCTTTTCAAATGTTCTCTTGGGGGATGATTGGTTTTCTTGCTGGGTTACCGTGGATGCAAAAAGTTCTAGGGAAAAATTATTGGTTTTTAGCGTTATATGGTATTTTTGCGGGTCTGTTTTTTTCCTTTTTTATGGATGTCTGGACTGTCTTTTCAATTGACCGGACATTTTCTTGGCAGAGGTATTTAGCCTTATTACTGACAGCTGTTCCTTATACAGTTTCATATTGTTTTGCAAATGCATTCTTTTCGTGTTTGCTGTTTAGAATAATCCAGACAAAGCTTCAACGTATTTTAACGAAATACGATATAAAATAAATAGAGATAAAGGCGGAATGAACGATGAAAAAATTTTTAAAAGTAGCAATGGTTTTAACAGTGATTTTTTTATTAGGTGCATGTGGGAAAACAAATGATGACAAAAAAGAGCAAGATGCCGGAATGAAGGTAACGATCATCTTAAAGGAAGAGGATAAACAATTTGATAAAAAAGAAGTCAAGGTCAAAAAAGATGAATCGCTTCAAACCGTCATGGAAACAAATTTTAAAGTTGAGATGGACAAAGATTTTATCAGCGGTATCGATGGGCATCTCCAAGATGCAAAAGCAAGTAAATATTGGCTATATGATGTGAATGGCAAACAACCAGAAGTAGGTGCAGTTGAGTACTTCTTAAAAGATGGCGATATAGTGACTTGGACGTTGAATAAACTATAGGAGTGAGTATAGGACAAAGCGATTGACAATAACGGTATTGTTTATGGCAGTATCTGTCATTGAATAAAAATTAACTGGTCGATTGTTTTGGATTCACTCCCGGTTTTTGTAGGACAGTCATTTTTAATCCAATTTTAGGGTTTAGTGTGGCCAGTTTTAAGTATTTAGGTGTTATACGAATCTTGGATCATTATTTTAATCGCGATTCAACTGTCAGGTTTTGTTTGTTAGACTGAACTTGTCAGTCAGACGAAAGAACATAACGGAGGCAAGAATTTAGGAAAACAACTGAAGCGTATGAGTGAACAGACAGAAATTGCGTTAGCTACAAGTGTTTAAGGAGTACCAAATGTTAGGATCGTCAGTTTTTTTATGATGAAGCTAAAAATGTCTATTCTTTTCCATGTTCAAAGGAAATGAAAAATGACTGAATTTCAAAAGAATCCCAAAGTTGCGTTTACAACGATTCCATCTATTACTACACATCATGTTCGGGTACACTATGCGGATATAAAAAAAGTGAGTTAACAGTTTATGATGTAGCAGAGCAATAGATTCGAAAAATTCCTAGTTATGAACAAAATATTAAGAAAGCTGGTTCTATGCTGGAATTAGTCGAGATTCATTTTAACCAAGCAATTGTGATTTTAGGGATGGACAATAGAGAAACAATCAATCTATAAAAATGAAGGAGAGTGGATATAACTTGAATTCGTGGATTGGTGTTGCCTCTAAAAATAATGTAGAAATTGGGGTTGCAGGTGGTTTTTGTCAATTATGTCATGGGAAATCAGCGCCATTGGGCAGATTTTACTTGGAAAAGCTTATTCATTCGAAATGGCTCCTGGTTTTATTCCAGTTAGAAGAGATATTGATTTAAAAAAATATTCAATCCGTTCCGTTACAAGCAATTGCTGATTTTCCTTTGTGGCAGGAGTATCGATCACGCCTGAGATTTGGCCAATTTCAAATTCCAGAGGAGTTGTTCAACTTGATTGCATCTGGAATGAAAAAAGAAGAATAAAAAAATCAGGACAGAGAAATCACTCTAGTCCTGATTTTATTTTTGAAGTATGAAACATTTTATTCGTAGCGTAATGCTTCGATTGGATCAAGCTTCGCTGCTTTTCTTGCAGGATAAACACCAAAGAATATTCCGATAGCGCTTGAAAATAAGAGTACAGCTATAATTGAACCTAGTGTAAACTGCGCAGTGATGTCTAAGACACTTGCTATAGTGACAGCCAAGATCGCACCTAACGTTAATCCAATCAGTCCACCAATCAAGCATAGAATAACGGATTCTGTTAGAAATTGAAATAAGATATTACGATCTGTTGCACCCAGAGCTTTTCTTGTTCCGATTTCTCTAGTTCGTTCAGTGACTGAAACAAGCATGATATTCATCACACCAATGCCGCCAACGAGCAAAGCAATTGCAGCAACAGCCGCAATGAAGTTGATAAACAAACCTAATACGTTATTCACCTGATCAAGTGCTTGCAAGAAATTTGTTGCAGTATAGACTTTTTCACCAACTGTATTGTGACGCACAGAGAGAATATTTACGATTTGTTTAGAGACTGAATCAATATCATCTTTGGATTTAGCAATAACGGTCAAACTGGTGATTTTAGTTGCATCAGGATTCAAATTATCTGCTGTAGTCAGTGGGATTGAAATATAACCCATCATTTCTTCCTCATCAAATGCCCCAACCATTTTTTCAACGGTACTTTTGGTTACTCCGATGATTCGAGCACTTATCTGTCCTTTTTGCCCGCGTAAATTGATTTTTTCGCCAACGACATTTTCACGTCCATTGAAAAAATACCGAGCCGTATCAGCGCTAATCACCGCTACTTTGCTGCCTTCAGAGTATTCAGTTGTATTGAAATAGCGTCCGTAGACGATGTCTTTATCCATTGTTTGGTTTGTATATTGTAAATCAGGTGTTCCCGCCATGACCAATGTTGCTTTTGATTTTTCATTTGCTGTACCAACAACTTGGATCGACACAACAGGGGAGAGATGGTCAATTTGCGGGATGCCATCTTTTAATGCTTTGATATCTTTACTGGTAATTTTTTCATTGTCAGTTGCGTCACGGCTAGTAGAAACAGAAATCGTAGAAGCACCTAAATCACTAAAAGTACCAGTTATTTGACTCGTTGCACCATTTCCAACCGCAAGTATGGCGATGACTGCTGCAATGCCGATAATAATTCCAAGCATTGTCAAAAATGAACGCATTTTGTTCGCTAAAATACTATCGATCGCCATTTTGAAACTCTCAATAATTCCCATGAAAATGACTCCTTTCTATAGCGTTCTTCGTTCCAATACAGATTGGTCATCAATGATTTCTCCATCTCGAAAAGAAACGATTCGCTTTGTATACTGAGCTACATCGGGCTCATGTGTGACCATGACCACAGTAGTACCAGCATCATTTAAATCTTGGAAAATTTTCATGATTTCCAGTGTTGTTTTTGAGTCCAAATTTCCTGTAGGTTCATCAGCCATTAAAACTGCTGGATCATTTACGATAGCACGAGCTATTGCGACACGTTGTTTTTGTCCACCAGAAATCGCATTTGGTCTATGGGCGACACGGTCAGCTAAACCTACTTTTCTCAATGCTTCTAGTGCGCGTTCTTTTCGTTCCTTTGTTGGAATACCAGAATAAACCATAGGTAGGGCAACGTTATCTAGTAAAGACATTCTCGGCATTAAATTAAAGGATTGAAAAACAAAACCAATTTCCTTATTTCTGACATGAGCACTTTCATTACTACTCAAATTAGTAACATCTTGTCCATTTAAGTGATAAGAACCTTCGTCAAATCGATCCAATAAACCAAGAATATTCATCATCGTTGATTTACCCGAACCGCTAGGACCCATGATTGAAGTGAATTCTCCTTCTGCGATATGTAAGGAAACGTGTTTTAATGCTTCTAATTCTTCTCCTCCGGTCCGATAAATTTTTACGACATCTTTTAAATCAATCAATCATTTCACCTTCTATTCTTTGGTTACTTCAGCATTGTTTTTAATATCAGAACTTGGAGAAAGAATAACCGTTTCTCCTTCTTTTAGACCTTTTTTGACTTCAATCAATTTATCTGATTGAATGCCGATCTCGATTTTTTTCTCTTTAGCAAGACCATCTTTCACGATATAGGTAATGGGTTCGTTTTTATCGTTATAGGTTAAGGCTTCAATTGGTAGGGCAAGCACATTTTCAACGGTGTCCGTAGTGATAGTTACATCAACATCAAAACCAGAAAAGAGTTTTTCTGGTGCATGATCAAACGTTACGACAGCACCAAGGCTCGCACTGTTACCGGTTGCGGATTGAGTGCTTTGAGCAGTCGGATCTTTTTCAGAGACTTTTCCTGAAAATGTTTGGTTTCCACTCGTTATTTCTACTTTCTGATCAACAGCTACTGAAGAGGCTTCAGAGTTAGATAAAGCTAATTGAACGTTTAACGTAGAAAGATCATCTAACTGAATCGATGGTTTTCCTTGCTGAGCATTTGTGTCGGCTTGGTTATTCTTGATATTGACTTGCGTGATTGTTCCATCAAAGCCAGCAATTAATTGAAGTCCATTATCATATGTTGCTAAAACGTTCTCTTTTGTTACCTTATCGCCAGTTTTGACAAGCACATCCACAACATTGCCAGTACCAATAAGTGCTTGTGTTTGATTTGGGATCAAGGTTCCAGTTGTGGAAAGTGTTTCAACGATTGTTTCTTTTTTTACTTCTCCAGTTCTAACAGTAACAGCGTTTGATTTTCCTGAATTTCCTTGAACAACTAAGAAAATAATCAAGGCGACAACCAAAACGGCAAGAATACCGAAAATAGTTTTTTTCTTCATAAATTTCAGCTCTTTCCTACTAATTTTATGACATAGTGTCACTTACGCAATTTTACTCTTTTTTTCATGAAAAGTCTAAAATTAATTTCAATTTTTAAATTATTTCTAAATAAAAAATAATCGTGACTTATTTGATCAATAATCTGAAGTACCAGGTGTTTCTTGCGTTATACTAGAGAAAATGAATGGTGAGAAGGAGCTGAAATAATGAAAAAATTTATTTATGCCATCAGTGATATCCATGGCGAATATGAGTTGTTCAATGAGTTGATTCAATACTTTGATCCGAAGATACATCAACTAGTATTAATTGGTGATTTGAATGATCGCGGGCCAAAGACTAAAGAGAGTTTTTTACTTGGAAAAGAGTTAGTCGAGAAATATGGAGCGGTTTATCTTAGAGGAAATCATGAAGAGTACTTTCTTCAGTTTTTAAACAAACCAGAAGATTGGTTTACTAGTTATGTTCGAAATGGTGGTAAAGAGACGATGGAAAGCTTGCTGCACAAAGGCGCGACAGAAGAATATTCTCCAACAGAGATCAGTATGTTGATTCGTAGCCGATATAAAGAGTTAATTGAATTTTTAATGGAACGACCACTGTATTTTGAGTGGGAAGAGTATCTATTTGTTCATGCCGGTGTCGATTTAACGAAAAAAGATTGGCATGAAACAAGTCCTCATGATTTTATCTGGATAAGAGAAGTATTTCATCAAGGCACAAATCATACTGAGAAAAAAATCGTTTTTGGTCATACCATCACACCTATGCTCCACGGGGATATGGAAACGACTGATTTATGGCAATCGGACAATAAGATCGGGATTGATGGAGGAGGAGTCTTTGGTGGTTCTGTTCATGGTGTGATTTTCGATAAAAATGGAATCGTACAAGATATTGAATATCAAAATTTAAACGGCCCTTGGCAACCTGATTTTTAAACAATTGTATTTTTTCAGAACGAGTAAAGACTAGCTAAGCTTTGGACTCGTCCTATATTTCAGCAAGAAAATATGCTAAAATGAAACAGTATGTTAATGAAGAGAGGTATGTAAATATGGCAGAAGCTTATAACCAAGAAGTAGTTGATTTACTTCAGAAAGAATTGTCGGAGTATCGTCCAAAACAAATAAAAACAGTGTTGACTCTATTAAGTGAAGGAAACACTGTTCCTTTTATCGCTCGTTATCGTAAAGAGATGACAGATAGTTTAGATGAAGTGCAAATTCGTGAAATCGAAGAACGTTATACTTATTTAGGTAATTTAGAAAAGCGCAAAGAAGAGGTTCTTCGTTTAATCGACGAACAAGGAAAACTGACGGATGAGTTGGCTAAATCAATTCAAAAAGCGGCAAAAATGCAGCAAGTTGAAGATTTATATCGCCCATACAAACAAAAACGCCGGACCAAAGCAACGATCGCTAAAGAAAAAGGACTAGAACCTTTAGCAGACTGGTTGATGAGTTTTCCAATTCAAGCGGATGTTGTAGCTGAGGCAGAAAAATATATTGATGCTGAAAAAGAAATAGATACAGCAGAAAAAGCATTGCAAGGAGCACATGAGATCATTGCTGAAAGAGTATCTGATGAGCCTAAATTCCGTACATGGATTCGTGATTTTACCTTTAAACATGGTCAATATGTTAGCACCGTGAAAGACGAGGAAAAAGATGAAAAAGCGGTTTACGAAATGTACTATGATTTTTCTGAACCTGTTAGCAAAATTGTTTCTCACAGAGTCTTAGCTACAAACCGTGGCGAAAAAGAGGATATCTTAAAAGTTGCTCTTTTAGTAGAAGAAGAAAAAATTAATTCATACTTAGAACGTCAGTTGATTGGCATTAACAAACAATCTCCAACTGCCATTTATGTTGAAACAGCTTATTTAGATAGCTACAAACGATTTATTGGTCCAGCAATCGAGCGTGAAATTCGTAATGAGTTAACGGAAAAAGCAGATGAGCAAGCAATCAAGATTTTTGGTGAGAACCTACGTAATCTCTTATTGCAACCACCTTTGAAAGGCAAAGTTGTACTAGGCTTTGACCCGGCCTACAGAACGGGATGCAAACTGGCGATTGTAGATGCAACGGGTAAAGTGTTAGCTATTCAAGTTATTTATCCACACAAGCCCGCTTCAGGTGAAAAACGCGCAGCAGCAGGACCAGCGTTTACCAAGTTGATAGAAGAATACGAAGTTGAAATGGTAGCGATTGGTAATGGAACTGCCAGTCGTGAGTCAGAGTTATTTGTTGCAGAACAATTAAAACAAATCAAACGAGATGTTTTCTATGTGATTGTGAATGAAGCGGGGGCATCTGTCTATTCAGCAAGTGACGTGGCTAGAGCCGAATTTCCTGATTTGCAAGTAGAAGAAAGAAGTGCGGTCAGCATTGCTAGACGGTTACAAGATCCCTTAGCTGAACTTGTAAAAATCGATCCTAAGGCGGTTGGTGTCGGTCAATATCAACATGATGTTTCACAAAAACGTTTAGCAGAACAATTGGATTTTGTTGTAGAAACAGCTGTTAACCAAGTTGGGGTTGATGTAAATACTGCCAGTCCGCAACTGTTACAACATATTTCTGGTTTAAATAAAACAACTGCTCAAAACTTAATGGCTTATCGTGACGAAAATGGTGCATTTACTGCTCGTAATCAAGTCAAAAAAGTGCCTCGATTAGGACCAAAAGCTTACGAACAAGCCATTGGATTCTTACGGATTCCAAATGGAAAAAATATTTTGGATAACACAGGGATTCATCCGGAAAGCTATGACGTTGCCAAAGCAATTTTAGAAAAAGCCAAGGTTCAATTAGGAGAGCTTGGTTCGGGGCAAGCGGCTCAACAGATCAAGGGATTGTCATTGGAACAATTAGAAACGGAATTATCTGTTGGGAGTGAAACCTTAAAAGATATCGTTGCAGCATTAGTTCAACCAGGAAGAGATATGCGTGATGAAATGCCAGCGCCTCTTTTAAGAAAAGATGTCTTATCGATGGAAGACCTAAAACCTGGTATGGAACTTCAAGGTACAGTCCGAAATGTGATTGATTTTGGTGCTTTTGTTGATATCGGTGTGAAACAAGATGGTTTAGTGCATATTTCAAAACTTAGTACAAAATTTGTTAAACACCCAACAGATATTATTGCTGTAGGAGATGTTGTGACTGTGTGGGTGGAAGCAGTCGACATGAAGAAAGGGCGCATCAGTTTAACGATGTTACCGCAAGCTGAAAGGAAAGAATAACGTTGAAACCTTTTCCTAAAGAAGGAAAACCAACAAAGCAAGAGTTAACAGATACCCAACTGCAAGCAATGGTGGAATCAATTTCTTTAGCATTTTTTGACAAAAAGTTTCAGCATCACGCTTTTTTTAACCGACGTCTGAGAACAACAGGTGGTCGATATCATTTAAACTCGCATAACATTGATTTTAATCCAAAAGTTTTCGAGATTTACGGGGAAACAGAGTTGATCAATGTGATCAAACACGAGTTATGCCATTATCATCTGCATTTAGAAGGTAAAGGGTATCAACATAAAGATGCTGAATTTAAATTGTTACTAAAACAAACTGGAGGAAGTCGCTATGTACGTCCTCTAGTGGATCAAAAACCACAGTCATACCACCAGTATGAGTGTGAAAAATGCCAAACATTGATTTTACGAAAACGGAGAATCAACCTTCAACGCTATGTTTGCGGAAAATGTCATGGTAGGCTAGTAGAAATCAATTCGAGCATATAAAAAGGATATGATGCCGCTTTTTCTTTTAATAGAAAAGGCGGTATTGTGTTAAATCAAGTAAAAGAATAGAGGAGCATGATGATCGAACATTGGAATACAGTCATTGATTACTTAGCTGCACAAGAACAAATAACAGAAAAGTATGACCTTGCTATCTTAGCTGGCAACAGTTTGCCTTATTTGGCAGATGCGTTTATTCAATTGTATGAACAAGGAACAGCCTCTGAATTCATGATTGTTGGCGGTATTGGGCATGCGACGCCCTTTTTACAGAAAAATCTAAAAAATATCGGTATCAAGGTTAGTGAGGTAAGTGAAACTGACATGTACCTAGAGTATTTTAAACAAAAGTATCACTTCGGTAAGGAACTCTTTTTAACGGAGACGACCTCAACTAATTCTGGTGAAAATGCTCGCTTTTCACTAAATAAGATGAAAAAGGAAGGGCTGAGGCCGAAGTCTGTGTTATTATTGGAAGACCCCATTTTACAAAGAAGAATTAAAGCGACTTTTGAAAAGGAATGGCAAGAGACAAAAGCTAGTTTCACCAATTATGTTCCAGTTATTCCTTATATAAAGTCCATTGAGGACAAGATTATTTTTGAAGAAAACCAACTTAATGGATTGTGGACGAAAGACTATTTTCTTTCATTAGTTCTAGGTGAAATTCCCCGACTTAGAAATGACGATAATGGATATGGACCAAAAGGAATGAATTATATTGGATCAGTTGAAATTCCTAAAAAAGTGAGCAAATCATATGATAAGCTTTGTCAGGTATACGAGTATAGGTACAAACGATGATCATCCATTTGTGGAAAAGTAAAATTTTGAACGATTGACAAAAGCTAAAGCATATTTTATCATATACTTAGTTATGATATAAATGCGGTCATGGCGGAATGGCAGACGCGCCAGCTTGAGGGGCTGGTGGGGGCAACCCCGTGGAAGTTCGAGTCTTCTTGGCCGCATAGTTCAGTGATAAACCTTGATATGATAAGGTTTATCACTCTTTTTTTATGCCTGTATAAAAGTTCTGATGCACGAAGTGATGCAGTTTTTGCTCAAAACATTATTTTTTAGATAACTGATAGTGGTAGGTTCAATGATAATAGTTAAATGTCTTTTCATACAAAAATCTTGTCTGCTTTTCATCTCCATAAGATAAACAATCATCAGCATAGCTTAACGTCCAAAAGGGTTCTTTTTCATTGATAGGATAAGGTATATATAAATTCCAAAGTAAATACATTTTTTGAGCAAATTCATTGATAGTGAATTCATTTGATAAATAGATGCTTTCTATATTTTGGAACAGCAGTTTTCCAAAAAGCTGTAAGTCTAGATTATCGAAATAGCTATTAAAAATTTTATTGATTGCGTCATTTGTATTTTCATACATAAATTCTAACTCCAATAAGAGGTCATTATTGGAGTTTGTGATAAAGTAAGAATCTAATTTTTCTAAATAAGTTGATTTAGTTAGTAATTCTAATTCAGCTAATAGTGCAAAGGAAAGAATTTCTTCAATCATTTATTGTATCCCCTTAAAAGTAGATGAAATTTTGAATTAGTTTTTCAAAAAGTCTATATGTGCTAATTTTTTCTGAAATTCTTGTTGAGGATGAACATAATATTTTATGAAAACATCAATTGTATGTCCCAGTGAATCTGCAATTGCTTGCAGGGTTGCACCATAGTTTGTATTTTTATTAGTACTATTATTACTTTGGTTCATCGCATATAACATTAGTGTCGCGTATGTATGTCTTAGAGAATACAGTTGATACTGAGGGAGATTAGGTATTTTTTGGATAAAAGCTGTCCATTTTTTTCCTATTCTTTGTGGTTGATAAGGTTTTCCGCCAGAGTGACTAAATAAAAAGTAAGCTTCTTCATCTTTTTCCCATCCAAATTGTCTTCTGTTTCTTTTAGGTTGATTCAAAATTCTATTTTTTTCATTTTCTTTAAATATTAATTGCTCTAAAATAATGTCATACACTCTTTGAGAAAAATATACATTTCTGATTTTTTCATTTTTTGTTGTACCAAGTACAGTACCATTATCTTTTACTTTTTTGATAGCTTGAAAAATAAAAAGATGGTATAGATTATTATCTTGACTATCTTCAGATAAAAAAATACTTTTATTGATATCTAAACCACATAGTTCTTGTGGTCTTAATCCTGTTAGTAGCATAAGTTCCATCATTCGAGCAAATTGTTTATCTTCTTCGTATTTTTGTAAATAATCGAGAAGAAAGTTTGCTTGTTGTTTTGTGTAAGAATTTCTAGTGATATTTTTTTGAACAATTTTTGTTCCTTTTACAAAATCCTTTACCTTTAATTCTTTTACAGGATTGTACTGTATATATTGATAGTTTTTTGCTAATGTAAGTAGGTTCGATAATGCTTTTTTGTGATTCTCAAGGGCACTTTCAGAGGGATAATCTAATATTTTAGTGTTTAAATTCTTTATTTTAGTGGTGGAAATTTTAGTAAAATAAGCATTTATCTGCTTTAGAGTTAACCCGTCTAAAGAAATATCACCTAATTCTGGTAAAATCTGATTTTCTAATGTAGATATATATCTATCTGTAGTTTGTGTTTTATTTTGAGTTTTAAGGGGATACCAACCATTAGTATAAAAATCCATTAAGGTAGCTGATTGTTCATTACCTGCATATCCTGTATTAATTTCATGTTGCTTTTCCTTAGCCCAAATTTCGCCTTGTTTTGTGGCAGATTTTTCAGTTTTAAATTCTTTTTTGTTGAATCGTTTAGTATGTCTTTTGGTACTGCCATCTGGATAGTTAAAAATCTCCTGATAAACCCATGTATTATTTTTAGCCATAGAGATACTTGCCATGTAATCACTCCTCAAAAAAATTATACCACCATAGAATTGAAAATAATAGATTTGACTTAAGATAACATGAGAGTTAATCTGTAGATGCTTTAGGGCAAATAAAAATTTTAGGAGAGATTGTAAATGAGTACAACAGCAAAGGTTTTGGAAAAAAAGCATATTTTACTAAAAGAAAATGAAAGCGGATTAACTAGCGATAAGTTATGGGAAGAATTAATGTCAGACAAGGAATTAAGTAAAGAACTGATTGATAAAAACGGCAATAGAAGAAACGGAGTAGTGGTTGGTCTAACTACTAGAATTAAAAATGGTAAGGTTGAAAACATAAAAGTTATTAAAAATAGTAGTAATAAGTTAGTTTATATTGCTTCAAAAAATAACATGAATTTTGTGAGTAAATTGACTAATAAATTTATTGGAGATGTTCAAAAATTAGAGTTTACAGATTTAGAAGAACTATCTGCAGCAGACAAAAAAGTATTGAAGGACTATGAAAAAGCAATAACTAACTTAATTAAAACTAGTGTCAATATAGAAAAATTATCTGAAAAAATTGAAAAAGAAAAAGCCGAAGATACATCAAATGTTATGGGAGATGGAGAACAATTAAATACGTAAAATCAACGATTTTTGATGGCTATATTTATTAAGTCCTAGGAGCCTGTCTGGCTAGTTTTAAGATAATAATATATATTCACATGAAAGTATAATTGAGTAGTCGTAAAATGGCTAACAAGGCGACTCATAAGGTATCAAGGTTACAAGAGCATGGTTATTAAAAATAGTATCTGAAAAAACTTTTAAAACAATTTTATCCAGATATAATATAGCTTGAATACAAATTAAGAGAAGAAATTGTGAAAGATGATAACACTTTTAGGACAGCATCATAATTTTGATGCTATACTTAGTTTAAGTTAAAAATCATTTAAAGAAAAAAACAAAAAGATTAAACCAAAACTTACAGTATAATTTAAGAGTAAATACTGAAATAATATATATGTTGAAATGAATAATTATAGAATAGGAGATGATAAATAAGAATACAGGAGATGATTAATAATGGCAAAAACCATTGCATATGGACGGACAAGTACGAATAAACAAGACTTGGGCATTGAAGTACAATTAGAGGCATTTAAACCTTATAGTCCTAATTTAATTTTTACTGAGCAAGTTTCTGGGAGATAAACAGATAGAGAAGAACTAAACAAAGCATTAAAAAAATTAGAAACAGGAGATACATTTTTAATATACAGAATTGATAGATTATCTAGAAGTGTTAGGCAATTAATCAACTTAGAAGCAGATTTACGAGAAAAAAATATTCACTTAAAAATTATCCACGAAAACATTGATACCAGTACAGCAATGGGTAGGCTAATATTTAATATCCTTGCAACATTTGCTGAAATGGAAAGCGAAAACGTATCATTACGGACAAAATCAGCATTACAGCAAGCCAAAAAGAATGGTGTGATTTTAGGAAAAAGGAGAATCGATGAAGAAACCGAGCAGAAGATAGTAGACATGTATATTAGCGGAAATTATATCTTACAAGAAATAGCAGAATATTGTGATGTTTGCCTAAAAACAATCTATAACGTTAGAAAAAGAAACGATTTAATTTAAAGAACTTAGCAGAAACACTTTTAAAAAAATGAACATCATGTTAAAATTATAGAGGTTAGATGGAAAGCGCAAAAAAACCAGTAAACAGGTAAGAAAAGAACGATAGTTACCTTACATATTTAAAAAAATAATTACATATAGAAAAGCTGATTTAAATGGATTTCTAAATCCAGATGAATCGGTTTTTTTGTCATGTCCATATCGTTCTTTTCTTACCGCATAAAAAAGGCAAGGGAGATAGGCATTAGCTATGGATATTAAAGGATTTGCACAAGCTATTAATGAGAGCAGATTAGCTATGGAAGAAGGGCGTATAGTGATAATTAATCGATTTGGAGAAAGAGAGGAATATAGTTTGGATACTGAAATTAATGGAAATGACGGCTTTTTAGCTCAAACTTTGGGATGGGAATCAGATGGAAAGAAAGTTAGTAAAGGTGTTTATCATATAAAATCTGTAAATGGGATATTAAAAGACAAATTTAAGTAAGGAGTAAAATATGGAAGAATTAAATTTAGAAGAAATTGAAGAATTACGGTTATGGGCAAAAAGAAAAGAAACAAACAGTATTACAACCTATTTTTTAGTGGCTAGTATGTTACCTTGTGTCTTATTATATGGTGGATTTTATCTTATCATATTTTTGTTTGTAATCCTGTGTATCAAATCTTTTTTGGGAACGTATTTTGAGGATAAAAACAAAAAAGCATTTATCGTATGTGTGGTATTAACTAGTATGTACTATTTATTAAGTTCAATGCTTTTAAATCGAATTGCAGGTAATTTAAAAGCAGAATTAGCCAATGAAAATGAGAAACTATCATAATTTAAAAGAGGAGAATTTTAAAAATGACAAAAGAAAAAAAATTAGAAAAAGCATTAACAGAGGAAAAATACCGTTGTCGTATGGTTAAATCCAAGAAAAATTGGGTTATCAAAGGCATGTTATTTTCCACATTATTAATTAGTGGAATGTCGATTCAAGCCAATGTTTATGCAGATAATTGGACAGCTAATAACCCAGAATCAATCCAAATAGAAAGTGGAGCAACATCCTATACACTTAAAAATGGGGATACTTTATGGGCAATTTCTCAAGTAACTAATATCAAAGTTGAAACTTTAGCAGAAATTAACAATATCAATTTAAATTCAGGTGAACAATACAATTTAGAAATTGGAAGAATCATCTATTTTGATGGAAATCATATCACTGTAAAAGATAAAGATGGAAATATAGTTGCTGATAAAGTGTTAAATGATACAGATAAAGTAGATAGTAGCAAACCATTCGCAAATCAAGATTCGGATACTCAAAAAAATCCAGTCCAATCGGATGTTAATGGCAATGTGGTAAATAGTCAGACAAATGCTGACTCGAATCATAATTCACCGGGTAATGCTAGTACTCAAAGTAATCAGAGTGGAAATCACCAGAATAGTAATTCAAGCCAATCAAATAGTGGAAATAATAATTGTCAAGAAAATATCAATAAACCAACAAATCCAAGTAAACCAGTAAATCCAACTAAACCAGAGAAACCAACAAATCCTGAAAAGCCAATTACACCAGAAGCAAAAGAATATACAGTATTGGTTATCCATAAAGATAACGAAGGAAATATTTTAGAAAAAGAAGCAGATATTAAAATCAAACAAGGTGAGTCTTATACAGCTAAAGCAAAAGAGTTTGATGGTTATACATTAACTGGGCAACCTACTCAAACGATTAAAGTTGATAGCGATAAAGTAATTACTTTCACTTATCAAAAAAATGAAAAACCTAATCCTTTAGAAAAATTTGAAATCACAGTGAAATACGTTGATGAAAACAATCAAGAAATTTCAGATTCAGATACTTTGAAAATTGAAAAAGGTCAAGAATATACAGCTACTGCAAAAAACATAGAAGGTTATTCTTTAGTTAGTGAGGTGTCTCAATCAATAACCGTGGAAAAATCGGAAACTATTACTTTTAAATATCGAAAGAATGAAAGTCCAGTAGAGAAATTTAAAATTACGGTAAAATACGAAGATGAAGATGGAAATGAAATTTCATCCTCTGAAATCCATGAAATAGAGAAAGGACAAGTACTTACTGCACAAGCAAAAGATATAGCTGACTATGCTTTAATTGGTGATAATACTCTGTCAATAACGGTAACTGGTGATAAAACAATCACATTTAAATATAGTAGAAATGAAGAACCAATTATTAAATATCCAATTACCGTGGAATATAGAGACGAAGAAGGAAATCTTTTAAGTTCTGAGAGTTCGATTGAAATTGAATCTGGAAAAAGTTTTACTGCAGCGGCAAAAACTATTAGTGGTTATATATTGCAAGGAGAGAATACCCAAACAATAACAGTTAATAGGGCAGAAACAATTACTTTTGTTTACAAAAAAGATGAATCTCCTGTTGTAGTAGACAAATCGGAATTAGAACAATTAATTAATTCAGTTGGAAATACTGAAAAGGGTAATTTCACTAATGAAAGCTTTAGTAATTTTGAAACAGCATTAAACAATGCAAATTCTATTTTAAATAATGAAAATGCAACACAGGAACAAGTAAATCAAGCAAACACAAATTTACAAACAGCATTTAATAATTTAGAAGAAAAAGTACCAGAAGTAACCAAATTTATGGTAACGGTAGAACATAAAGACACAGAAGGAAATATTTTGGAAACAGAAACGCCAGTTTCTGTAGAAGAAAACAAAATGTTTACAGCAAATGCTAAAACATTTAGTGGATATACTTTACAAGGAGCAACTAGCCAAACAGTAACAGCAGATGCAGATAAAACAGTAACATTTGTTTACAAAAAAGATGTGGTAACACCACCAACAGAAGACGTAAGTGAAGTAGAATCAAAAATTGCATCAGAAGCATTGGCATTAATCAATCAACACCGTAACAATAATGGATTAATCTCATTGGGTAATCAATCAGCACTACAACAAGGAGCTGATGTTCGTTCCCAAGAAATCTTTGATTTATACGAACATACACGTCCAAATGGAGATGATGGAGCAGATGCACCTTATGATTATGGCTATGAAAATGTAGTATTTTGCGAGAATATTGGAATGTATAATAACCCTAGCAGTTTAGAATGGTTAGCCCAAAACGGTGCAAGCATTGTAGTTAATGCATGGATTAACTCTAGTGGACATAATGCCAATCTATTGCTTGATGGACTTAACGAAGGTTCTGTGGGTATTCATTTACAAGAAAATGGTAGTGGAAAATATACAATGGGTTCAGTATTTTTGGGAGCAAAAAATTACAATAAACCCACGACAAAATCAAGTCGTAGTGTAGAGACACAAGATACACAAAAAAAATTAAAATTTAATATTAAAGAAAATACAGAAACCCCAGAAGAATTACCAAAAGCAACAAGTGAGACTGAAGATGCAACATCTGAGGCAGAAGTAACAACTGAAACTACTGGGGAAGTAACACAAGAAAGAACAGAAGTAGTAGAACTAACAGAAAAAACTAGTCAAGTAGCGGAACGAGTTGTTGAGGAAATTGCAGATACTGGAGCCAAAGAAGAAGCTGAGGAGCAAGAAAAAATTCCATCAGTAAATAAAAATCTTCTTTTAGAAGCCTACAATCTAGCATTAACGCTAGAAGAATCAAATTACAGTGTACATTCATGGTCGGCGCTAATGATTAAATTAGCTGATGCCAAATTTGTCTATGATAGTCCTGATGCTAATCAGTCGGATATTGATAATGCTGTACTAGCTTTGCAACAAGCAATTAACAATCTAAATTAATAACAAAAAACTAGAGGTAATGAGTGTAAATGCTTATTATCTTTTTTTTAGAGCAAACTTAAAAGCCTCTGCTAAGCTTTTAAAATAACTATAAAGATTTCAAATTTAACTTTATTAAAATGGTTCTAGAATAGTAACCTCAAGTTATATAACGTCTAATTGGATAATAGATAGCTATTCTAAATAAGAAACAATAATATTCGGATATTGAAAAAAAAGAGAACATAAAAATAGAAAATTTGTTATAATTAGATATTGAATAAGATAATAAGTTACATATATACAACTAAGGAGGAGTTAAAGAATGGGTGTTAAAAGTAGTACAACTGTTGCAGGCAGTGTATCCGCTTCTTTCAGCAAATCGGCTAGTGCATTAAATAGTATCAATGCCTCTACGAGTGTGGCATCAAGAACAAATGTTGCTGGAAACGAAGTAGCAAAAAGTTCCACAATTAATTACGGAAAAGGATTAAAACAATTATCTACAAGTATTGTTTCGGCAGGTAATGCTATTCATTCAGTCGCAAAAGACTTTGCTACTATAGACCAACAAGCTTCTCAACAATTTCAATCTAATTCTTTAGGAAGTTGGTTTAAATAATGGAGATAGACTATCAAACAAAAATCCGTCAAGTTCAAGATGAACAAGATAGGATTAGAGTGGAAATTCGTTCAGTTGAACAGCAACAAGAAGAGTTCTTCGCTTTACAACAAGAGGAACAGCGTCTTTACTCAGAAGTGGTAGAAACAAGTCCTCCAGAAGAACGTCAGTATTTTAAAAGCAGAGGAGAAGATAGTTTCTCTTTAGCCAAAAAAGCACAACGGCAATTGGAAGAACAAGAAGATAAACTGAAAAATACTAGAAAACAACTGATTGACAAAGAGGAAGAATTATACATTGAACAAAGAAAAGAGCAAGTGAAAGAAAAGGAGCAGTAGGATGGGGTTAAAATTTTATGTAGGAGAGATACAGCAACAGGGAAATGAAGCCTCTCGAATGAATAAGCAAGCGAGTCAGGCCATTTCTTCATTACAAAGCAGTATTTCACAATTTTTATCTGCACCACTTTCTGGTAAAGCTTATGATTCAGCAAAAAGTTATTTTTGAGTAGTGTATACACCACTTTGTCGTTCTGCCATTTTAACTGGAGAGGCTCTTGAAAGTGCACATAAACGATTGTTAAGTGAATATCAAGGAATGGTTAGTAGCATTGATACAGATGAAGACCAAATTCAAAGCCAAATTGAGCGGTTTGAACAATTAAAACGAGAACTAGAAAGACAAATGCATGTGGCTAAAACTATGCGACCAGATTTAGAACATCGATATATGAATGCCTGTGATGTAATCTCAAAAAAGAGAGAACAATTGGAAAAATTCCATGCGTATAATGCCCGTTCTGCTAGTATTTTTGCAGAATATGAAGCCTGTCAGCAAGAATTTAATAATGGTTTAGCACAGGTTAAGGATTGTAAAGCATGGAATTCAGCTTCTGGAACTTTTGACATTGGTCGGTTAAACATGACATGGGCAAGTCCTATTAATGCACGATGGCAGGCAACGAGAAAAAATGAAACAAGAAGTGAAGAACCGAGAAATGAAACAAACAATTGCAAGTTTAAATGGTTATACTATTATTTGTAGTACCTTAGGAACTAAAAAAACGTGGTACCTGATGAAAAATGGCAAAATTGTATCACCAAATGCTCATCCTAATCTCTATAATCAACTAGAAAAATGCAAAAATTATTTAGGAAAAGACCAATATAGAGTTGAAGAAGTAAAAGTAATGAGAAATGAAATGCCATTATCACCCGCTTTTGGAGGAATATTAGGAAACATTGGTAAAATAGGTAAAGGTATTGATATAATTAGAAAAGGTGCAGGAACTATTAAAATTGGACAATCTGTTTTGGACAAAATAAATAATGTACCCACCATCAATGCGATTGATGAGACTGCTGAACTAGATAAAAGTTGTGAAGAAGGAAAACCTGCTAAGAAACATAAAGTCTTTGATTCAGAGAAAAGAAATCTGGATAAAGAGGGCGAACCAAACTCATCCGCTGACTTATTAAATGATGACGGTTCAGTAAAACAAAGAAGATACTATGGACCAGATGGTCTACCGATTGAAGATATAGACTACAATCACCCTGACGATGGAACACATGAATTCCCTCATAGACATAAGTGGGATTGGAATAAAAAAATACCTAGACAAAAAGGAGAATGGTAGAAATGAATATGGTACATGACTATGAAATAAAAAGCTATTTTGTAAATTTTGAAAGTAAGGATATAGTTATGAATATATCTGATGATGAGAAAGAAAAACAAATTATATTCCATAACTTTCTATGCTACAAATTTTATGATGAAATGCCCTATAGTATTATCTTAGACCTAGAAGAAAGAGTTTTAGATAAATTTTTTATAGAGAATAAAGAATTATTGATTCAAGGGAAAAAAAATGTATGGCCAATGAGGTATAATTCATTAGAAGAGTTGGAAGAGGAAATAAGGAAAGAGCACATGACCTATCAAGTATTATATTCTTCTTATGGATTGAATGGATGGGTGTTAGCAGAAAGTGTAGAAATTAAAGAAATGAATTGATTAAGTTATCTGTTCGAATAATAATAATGGTTTTATGATTAGGAAATAAATATTAACACTACAAGTTTAAAAAAAGAGCAAGCAACAATTAGTAAAATTTTATCTTACGTGAACAATGCACTGAATAATTTGATAACTTATAAAATTATAATATATTAGTTGAGAGGGACAATTTTAGTGATTGTTTTCTCTTTTTTGTATTCACAATAGGAAAGACCGTGAGAGCCTATCTAGGACGAGTTAGTGATGAGATATATTTGGTTACTCATTCCAAATTAAAACTTCTTAAAACTAATCTGGTGGCTTTTAATAGTGATTTAGATATCAAATACTTGGAAACAAAATATCTTACTTATCTCAAATTGCATATATAATAATTCCTGAAAATTAAATAACACGAAAAAGACTTTGATGGTATACAATAAAATTTTTTTACATAAAGCATTACTAGTTAGATAACGACAAATATTGATTTTTATTTTTTCAAAAAGTGTCAAAGTGAAGAATATTAGAAAATTTTAATCCAAAATATCAATATAAAATCAAGGAAATTTCATTCATGATTAAATAACAATCAAAGATGATAAAAATTTTGTGACAAGAGATAAGAATGATTGTATAATTGATTTAGAAGAAAACTTACAGTTAGATTTAAAAAAAAATAAACACATTATGAATAAAAAAAGAAAAATAATTGAAGGGAGTTTTTATATATACAGGGGAAAGTCTATAAGAGATTATCAAGTTATGAAATAAAGAAGTAGAACACTATTATTAATGACATGTTAGCATTAATTATAATTAAATGAATGGTCGTTACATATGAATATCACGAGGAGATTAATAAGATGAAAAAGAAACAAGGTTTTTTGTTTACTATTGTGGTAATATTTTTTAGTTTTATATTGGTTGGTCTGCAATAGTGAGAAAAAAGAAGATACGATGATAAAAACTCCAGCAAGTGCAAAAGAATTAAAGAAAGAAAATTATGAAGATGTACAAAAGCTTTTCAACAAAGCTGGATTTGAGGACATTCTATTAAAAGAAGAAGCTGACTTAAAAATAGGTTTGTTTTCTAAAGAAGGCGATGTAGATTCTATATCTATAGATGGTGATACAAAATTTGAAGAAGGTGATTCTTTTGATAAAACTGCGGAAGTAGTAATAACTTATCATGTTTTTCCTCAGGAAGATAGCTCATCTTCTAATTCTAAAGAGGAAAGTAGTAGTCATTCTTTAGCAAGAGAAAATAGCACGTCTAACTCACCAAAGAAGTCTGAACCTTCTTCTTCTTCTGAAGAAATAAAAATAGAAGAAAAAGCAGATAATGGAATTATTACTGTTGAAAATAATTCAGAATTTGTAAATGTGTTAACAGGTATTGATGATTATAAAGGCTACAAAGAATTTGCAGAAAAATATAAAAATCGTAAAGTAGAGTTTGATGGAAATATTGCTTACATGTCTTTACACGGAAATAATAAAACTCGATATGATTTCTTAATAACACCTGGTAACTATGACCCTAATGGTAGTAGTGGAGCTAATTTTCAAATTAACAATAAGAATGTTACTTACGATTTACATTTAACAGGTGATAACATACCTGACTCCATTTCAGAAGGTCTTAATATACGTATAATTGCAACAGTTGACAGTTACAATGAGGATGCTGACCTTGTGATGATAACGCCTATAGAAATAAGAATTAGATAAATTAAGAAAAGATACGTTTAACTACTCTTAACGTATCTTTTTTTATTTATTTTTGTAATTTATGTAAATACTTCTGAACTAAAAAAGGAGTAAATGTTACCCCACATGGACAAAAAATTTGTGAAACAAAGTAGAGACTGAAACAAGTAATTAAATTACATAGGGGGGATATTTATGGATTTATACGAATTATATACAGTGAAATTTACCGAAGAAACAAAAATAGGAATGATATATGCAATTTACAAATTGGAAAATGAAGAAATAACTGAAATGGAACAAGAATTTATAAATTATTTTGTAATAGGTTTATTTAAAAAATTACTAGAAAATAAGGATAAACACTGTCAAAATTTAAATACTTAAAAATAAATTTATGACAATAAAATAACTATTTAACATGTCCATTTTAATTTGACTGTAGTAAAAAAACGATGGTATACTTAACTTAAGGTTTTAATCTTTAAAAATAAAAACGTTTATAAACGTTTTAAACAAAGAGTTGAAGGGAGTCTTTATATATACATATCAGTTATACATATAGATAAGGTAGATATATAAATACATAGATAAATCACAAATCTCTCATCATAATATAAAGGATGGGGGATTTTTTATATAGAAGGAAATATTAGAGGAGGAATTGAAATACCAATGAACAAAGTCTAATTGAGTGAAAAAGTACATAGCAATAATAAGAGGAAAGCTTGAAACATAGTAGTAAGTATAGTTAAAAAACAAGGACAAAAAGATTTATAAAAATTAGATGTGTCCATAGTTATGATTTAAAAAATAGACAACAGGAGAGGATAAAAATGGAATTATGGACTATTACGGTAGACCCAGCAGTAAAAAAATTATTAGGAGATATGGTACAGGATTTAGATAGTGGGGAATCAACAGAAGAAGAACGTATTGCGTATAGTTATGTACTACGTAGATTTATATCGGATTTACTAGATGATAAGTATACAATAAATATGTGAAATTAAAGGAGGAAGGGGATGTTAAACAAAAAAGATAGACAATTAATGTACGAATTAATAATAAAAATGGAACAGCAAGATTTTTTAAGTGGTAAACTGGAAGAACGTAATATTAATAAATTTACAGTTTCTATATTCAAAAAAATACTAAAAAATTTAAAATAACACATAGTAATTAAATTTGACACGTCATAATGACGTGTCTTTTTTCTTTATTTAAAATCTTCCTTATGTCTGATTTAATGAGGTGACATCAGAGATGACATTTCAGATGAAGATTAAAAATTAGGAGTATTTTTATCGAAAAACGGAGCATTTCTAATCTCAAAAACGGAAATATCACCAACAATTAAAATATAGAGATGATATTTTACATTAATGTCTTATCTCAAAATTATTCTTTTTGTCTTAGGTCAATGTTGAAATAAAACTATTATTGAAACGGACAATAAGATAATAGGAGGTGATGATATGGATGATGTAGCAAAAATAATACCCCATAATCCGATATATATTGTTAAAAGTAAAGGAGTTGGATACGATTCAATAACTGAAGAAGAATGGAAAAGAAGAAATAAAATAAAAAAAGGAATGCAGGAATCAATCAAAAAAATTGGAAGACCAGCTAAAATCGGTGATGAAACATTGAAAAAATCTTATGGAAAATGGCTTAGTGGTATGTTAACACAAAAACAAATCGCAGAAATTATTGGAGTATCAGAAAGAACAATCAATCGTAAATTTAAAAAGCTAAGAGAATCATAATGATTCAATAATTTCATCCAAAATTTTATTAATAGTAATTTCGTTAATTACTTCGTTGTTATCTATTTGAACATTGATTCCAAAAGAAGTATTAGAATCGTTCATCATTTTTTCAATAGCAGATTCTAAAGAATCAGATTCAAAATAGCCGAGTTGATAATATGTATTAACGATTTTTCCGATTTTATAGATAGGAAATTCCATGGTGATGCTCCCCTTTAAAGTTTGATAATTAATGTTATCAAAAAAGTAACGTAAAAGAAACTAACAAATTAAAAATAACAGAAGAAAGTATTTTTTAAGTATACCCATGGTGGACAAATACTCATGTTTTAAAAATTTAGACTTTATTTTAAAATTTAAATAGGAGTTGTTATCCATTTTGGGTGTTCATTAAATAAACTTAAAAAGGGAGGAGTGAAATGAAATTTTTTTATATTCGTGTCAGTTCAAAAGAACAGAATGAAGCGAGACAACTAGAACAAGCACATAAATTAGAAATTCCAGAGAAATGTATATACATAGATAAAGAATCAGGAAAAGACTTTAATAGACCAAAATGGCAAGAATTAATCAATATTTTAAGAATAGATGATGAATTAATTATTTCTGATTTGAGTAGATTATCTCGTAATAGAGAGGATATTAAAAACTGTTGGAAAATGTTAAGGGACAAAGGAGTAAATATTACAGTTTTAAATATGTCTATCCTTAATACCAAGCAATATACACAAATGGAGGGAATGGGTCAGTTAATATCTGATATCGTATTCGAGCTTTTGAGTTGGATGGTAGAGGAAGAACGAATTAGAATTAAAACGAATCAAGAGGCAGGTATAGCAGAAGCAAAGAAGAATGGTGTTTACAAAGGTAGGCCACCAAAATATCACAAATATGCAGTTGGTAAAGATAAATTAGTTTATGATGCGATAATTGATGGATTAGAATCTAATATTAGCATTAAGAAGCTATCTAAAAAATTAAGAGTAAGCAGAACTACAATTTATAAGATAAAAAATGAAATTAATCGGTAAAAAAATGTGTTTAATATTTCTTTCTAAAAAGAGTATAAAGCGATATAATAAAGAGGATAATGTACATACTAAAAGTGAAGGAGATTCAATTTGGATACTAACCTAATGAAACAAATTAAAGAGATATTAAAAGAATTTCCACAATATTGGAACGGTGAGGAACTGCAACGTACTGTGGTTATTGATGATTTAAAACGATATGATGCAATGCTTATTTCATCATTATTAAAAAATAAGAAAATTAAAGAAGTGTACTCTGTACAAGCAGGGGATGTTCTTATTTTTAAGGTTCAAGAATTTATTGATTTATTAAGGTACAAAGATTATTGGGCAGATAGTTATACTAAGTATTCAAATACAATTGGTTTATCTACTGAAGGAAAATATCTACAGTATAATACTGATGTTGTATTAAATTTTCCATATAAAGATTGTGTTCTAGAAGGTGGAATGACAAAAGAAGAAGTTGGAAAAGAAGAAATATTTTATAATGATATTATTGCAAGAGATGAAATAGATACCTTGTTAGCACCTAAAATCTTTGAAAATGTGAAAAAATATGATGCTAAAGGGGAACAAAAAGTTGATTCATTCAGTGATAACGATAATGTAATTATCAAAGGCAATAACCTGTTAGCTATGCATTCTCTGAAAGAGCGATATTCTGGAAAGATTAAATGTATTTTTATAGACCCTCCATATTTTTTTGATAATTCTAAACCAGCCGATACTTTTGCGTATAATTCTAATTTTAAATTATCTTCATGGCTAGTTTTCATGAAAAATAGATTGGAAATTGCCAAGGATTTATTGATGTTTAATGGTACTATCTTTATTACAATATCTGATGATGGAGCACACTATCTTAAAGTTTTATGTGATTCTATTTTTGGAATACAGAATTTTATAGCAGACATTACTTGGCAGTCTAGAAAGTCTGTATCAAGTGATGGATTAATTTCAGTATCAAGTAATCATGTACTTGTATATTCTGCAGAAAAGAATAAAATAGATAAGCAATCTTTTAGATTATCCTTAGATGTAGAGGGATTTAATCTAGAAGACGAACAAGGTAAATTTAAAGTAGAACCTTTCGATGCCCCAAATGTTAGAAAAAATTTGTCTTATGAAATAGTTAATCCAAATACTGGAGAAGCCTATTTACCTCCACAAGGTAGACATTGGCGAACGACAGAAATAGAGTATAAAAATTTATTAAAAAGAAATAGAATAAGATTTGGAAGTAGTGGAAACAGTAAACCTCAACTCAAAGTATATCTACAAGATGCCATTGAACAAGGAAAAGGGAAGGCAGCGACGACTATTTGGAATGATTTAAATACTGATAGTATTATATGGTCAACGACAGATACCACCACTAATGCAACAAAGCATCAACAAAAGTTGTTTGGAGAGGTTATTTTTGAAAATCCTAAACCTGAAAATTTAGTTCAACGTGCATTTGAATTATCTACTGACGAAAATGATATTGTTTTAGACTTTTTCATGGGTTCTGCAACTACTCAAGCAGTCGCAATGAAAATGAATAGAAGATTCATTGGAATTGAACAAATGGATTATATTAATACAGTTTCTGTTCCTCGTTTACAAAAGGTTATTGAAGGAGAACAGGATGGTATTTCGAAAGAAGTTAATTGGGAAGGTGGAAGTTCATTTGTTTATGCTGAATTAATGGAGTTTAACCAATTATATCTTGATAAAATTGAAGAAGTATCAAATAAAGATGAGTTAGGCTCATTATGGATAGAGTTAGAAAATAATGCAGATTTGAATTTTCAATTGGATAAAGAAAAGCTAACCAATGATTTACTAAAACAACGAGATGAAGAACTGGATACTATAACATTTGATGATTTAACTTTTGAAGAACAGAAAGAAATCTTTAAAAAAGCTTTAGATAAGAATCAGCTATATGTTCCATACTCTGAAATTGATGATGAAAATGTAATTGTTTCTAATAACGATAAAGCTTTCAATCGTAGTTTCTATACCGATGGAGGTGAATAAACATGGCTAAGGAACGGTTATATGATTGGTTAGATAACCAGATGTCCAATATATTCTACTTAAATGAAAATCTTCATGAGGTACCAGAATACGTAAAAGTAAATTTAAAAGATGAATTACGTGATTATCAAGAAAAAGCCTTAAGGCGGTTTCAATTTATGCAAGACGATAATTTGGTAGCTAACATCAGTACTGCAGGCTACCAAAGAAAGCAGTTGCTATTTAACATGGCAACTGGTTCTGGTAAAACTATGGTCATGGCTAGTTTAATGTTGTATTGTTACAAAGAACTAGGGTATCAAAATTTTATCTTTTTAGTTAATACAGATGCCATTATTAAAAAAACACAAGAAAATATGTTAAACAGTTCTTCTAGTAAATACTTGTTCAATCCAGAAGGTATAGTGATTGATGGAGAAAAGGTTGAGATTCAAGCAGTTGAGAATTTCCCCGCAGTTAAAGATAAAAATACCATTTATTTAAAATTATCCACTATTCAAAAGATTCATGGTGAATTAACAAAACCACGAGAAAATGGTATTTCACTGGATAGTTTAGAGGATGAAGATATTATTCTTTTAGGCGATGAAGCTCATCACTTTAATGCTTCCACTAAAAAAGAAAAAGAAGATGAAAATTCTTGGGAAAATACAATAAATAAAATTTTATATTTACGTACAAACAATAAACTACTTGAGTTCTCTGCAACTATTAATATGGATGATAAAACAATAGAGCAAAAATACAGTGATAAAATCATTTATAAATACGACTTAGGAGAATTTATGAATGATGGGTATTCTAAAAATGTATTGCGTTTACAATCATCAGAAGATGATGAAGAAAAAATGAAGGATGCTCTTTTGTTAAGTCAATATCGAAAACTGATTGCAAGAGAAAATGAGATTTATTATTTTAAACCGATTATTATGTTTAAATCGAATAAAATTAAAATATCTGAAAGCAAACAAGAAGAGTTTAGTACAATAGTTGAAAACTTATCTGTAGAAGAATTAAGAAGATATATTAAAAATAGAAAAAGTTCAGTAGAACCAACGTCAACCCTATTTAAAATGTTCAACTATTATCTTGAACAAGATTTAGATAGTCTTATTCGGGAAATCCAAGAAGATTTTGAACCACGTAATATTTTAAATGCAAATGAAAAAAATATGTTAAGTGTAGATAATGCTGTTCTTTTAAATACCCTAGAAAATATAAATAATCCAATCCGTGTTATTTTTGCAGTAGCAAAACTGAATGAAGGTTGGGATGTATTAAATCTTTATGATATTGTACGAATATCGGAAGGAGCAGGAACAACAAGAACAGCTACGGATAGTGAAGCTCAGTTGATAGGACGTGGAGCAAGATATTTCCCTTATGAATATGAGGGAGAAAGAAGTTTTACTCGTAGATTTGATAATACAGCGAATGATTTACGTTTCTTAGAAACATTACATTACCATACGATAAATGAAAAAGGGTATATTGCCAACTTGGAAAAATCAATGAATGCGGTAAATTTAATTTCTGCAAGTGATGAATCAGTTCAAGTATTTTCAACGAAAGTAAAAAATTCATTTAAAAATACGCAAGTATTTAAACAAGGAAATTTATACTTAAATGAAAAAAGAAAAACAACTCCAGAAGATTATGGTTCTTTGGATAAATTCACCATTCCGAAAGAATGGGTGACTAGCTTTATTAGTTCTACAATAGAAGTTCAACAAAACAAAGAAACTAAAGAACAATCCATAGAACGTCATGAACAACCTTTAAATGTCGATAGGCGTTACTTTAAAAAAGCATTGCAGACGGAATCCATTTTATCAATTCTCAAATTTAAAAAATTATTTACCGTTACTTCTTTCCAAAGAAGAGTTGTTAACAAGTGAGAACTATTTCAAGGGAGTATCAGTAACGGTATCTTTGCCGAAAGAACAAGAAATTAATGGATTGACAGCCAATGAAAAGCTAGAAATAGTTGATTCGTTTTTACGTTTCTGTGAAGAGAAAATTCGAAGAAATTACAAAAAAGAAATTGGTTTAAAAAGATTCAAAGCAATTCCAATTCGTGAAGTTGTTAAGGATTACGAAGTAATTGTTCCTACATTTGAAAGTGGGCAACATATTACACAACGAATCGAAGAAAAGCCAATGAATGGAAAAGATTGGTTTATATATACAAAGGCAATCATGAATCGATTAGAACATAATTTGGTTGAATTGATGGGGAATTTTATTCATGAATTAGAACAAAAATATAATGAAGTTTATTTGATAAGAAATGATGAAAAAGCAACTCGATTTAAATTAACTGAGTTTAATGGCCCTAGAGGCTTTATGCCAGATTTTATCCTCTATTTATCTGATGCAGAATTTGTTTATCAAATTTATATTGAACCTAAAGGAGAAGATAGAGAAAAAGAGGATGCATGGAAACAACAAATGTTGTATGAAGTCAATGGGGAAGATATTCAAATTATTGGAGAAAATGAAGAAGTCCAATTGATGGGTATTAAATTCTATAATAAAATGAATAGAAGAGTATTTATCGATGAATTATCTGAAAAAATATACGATGGTCAACCATTAGATGGGAAAATAGAATTGTTAAGCGAGTTTTAACTGTTTTATAAATGAACTGAAGAAAGAGTAACATTGTGATAATGGATATATAATTTAGAAACACAAGAAGTGCTAATTAAACTATAATAAAAAATAAAACACTTGAAATTCTCTATAAGAGACCTCAAGTGTTTTTTTCCTACAATATTCAAATTTAAAATATTGAGACCATATTGATTAAAAAAACAAACATATACATTGTTTTTATATTATAAATTATTTTTTAAACTCATTTAATATTTTTATAAATGCTGATTTGCAGGCTTTTATACGTGGTCTTAAGAAGTATTTAGAGAAAGATAATAATATTTTAAAGAATAGACTTGCAATTTTAAAAAAAGGAGTTATACTATCGATACAAGTTAAGGAACAACAAGAATTTCCTCCGAAATTTAAATCAACTACATATCTTATTTTCTACATGGGGAAAATAAAATAATAAAGAAAGGTGAGCTTTACAAGCCATGTAAAAAAATTAAAAATGGAGGAAACAATAATGAATATTGAAAATTTTGAAACAAAAACTGGAGTGGTATCACTATATATGTATAGTGGAGAGAAATGTGTAGGAGCAGAAGTAAGTTATAAAGAGTTTGAAAAAGGTCAAAGTATGTTTGATTTTACTGAATTTGAGTATTCGATTGGGGTAGATAGTCTTTTAAAAAGCGAATGGGATGAAAAATCATGGGTTGAATTCGTAGTAAATGCAATAGGAACAGTAATGATATTAGATGAGGCTTTTATTGGAGTGGAGCAATTATACATTAGTTTAGGTGGAGACGCTGAGCTTGGAGTACCTTGTAGTAGAGAAGACAATATTTCTACAATTATTAAAAAAGCTGTTACGGATAAACGATTAACCAATGTTACCATTGGTTGTCAATGAAATAATTACAAGTAGGGTATCTACTTGTATACATATGGATGAACTAAAGAAAAACCATGATTTTTCTACCTGTATAGTTGGTAGGTCAAGAGCAATGGCATTATATTAAAAAAGTTGATAGAGGTGAGCCTAGTCTTTTTAGAATAGGTTTTTTTTATTTCTCAAAATTTAGATATTAACTGATACAGTAAGATAAAGCAATCGATGTTTGAGGGAGTTGAAAAGATGGTTTTAAGTAGATATATTGCAAAAAATAGAAGTGCAAAATTTCTTTTATAAATTGAAATGAAAGGATATAATCAATATGATAGGAAATTGAGGGAGAAAGGATTGATAGAGATGGAAATTGAAATAGATAAGTATTTATTTGAAATGACAGACAAGGAGGAACGTGTATATGATTTAAATGAAATTAAGAGTAACAAATCCCCAAAATTAAAAAGTTTGGGGAATAATACAATTCAAAACAAAACATATATTTCAAAAAGTTTTTCTGATAAAGAAAAAAAGTATTTAGAAGAGGAATATTTAATTGATGAATTAGACCTTATATTATATTCAACTGGGGATTATTTTAGCACTAAGGAGTTGTTCATGCTTCAGTGTATAATTCTTATGAATTTAGGTGTTAAACCTTCAAGCAAACAAACACTTAAAGAGAAGGTAGCTACAAAAGTATTTTACAGAAAACTATTACATCAGTTAAATAGAGCATTCAAAGACATTGTTGCTCAATGTGTTTTACTTCGAGAGGATAGTTTGAGTGAGACATATGATTTAACAAATAAAACGTTTAAAAATGAAAAAAAAGAAACTGTAAAAGCTATTTTATTCAGTTATATCTATGAAGGATACAATACCTTACTCAATGATTTTACTCAGACCAATCCAAATTTTGACTATGATAATAATAGCAACATAGATATTTTTGAAAAAATAATGAAAAATAAGTTTACTCAATTGACAGAGGATATATTTAATTTTGTTTTTTATATTCAGCCAGAAAATTTTGAAAATGTTGAGTTGGTATTTGAAGAGGTATTAGAAGAATATAAAAATGAGACGAAAACTCAATTTACAGAATTTGAGTCAGGTTATTTTAGTAAATTGAAAAAGGGTGATTTAAAAGGAACAGCAAGGAATCGAATTTGTAATATGGATTTCCATGATTTACATCGACAAATAGAACCTGATTCTGTTAATGCAATCATAACGGATAGTCCCTACTTTTACGATTACAATAATAAAGCTTGGGATGCTTTTTTAAATGAAGAGGAAAGATACGAATTTTTTAAAGGGTATTTTCAATCTGTTGCTCATACAATAAAAGATGATGCTGTTATTGTATTTTTTAATTTATACGAAAATATACCTCAAATTAATAAGGCCATTGAAGATGTTTCAAAAGATGAGAGGTATCCCGAGTTTAATTTTACAGTATTACCTTATTTAGAATATACGAAGTTAAGTCCAACTGCTCACTTAACGCAAAAAAGAAAATCAGAATATATAGCTTTGGCTGTAAATAATTGGGAAGATTCTTTTTTAGGGGATACTGGTATTTTAAAAAATGGGTCGATTGATATTTCGCTTAGTGATAAATTTGAAAATAAGAAATTTAAAAGTCACGAACTAATTCGTGAAGCAATGAAAAATGGAAGAGAAATTTTTGATTCTCCTTCTAATATCTATAATACGAATGGTGTGATTCATACAACAACTAAACCAGCATATCTGCTTGATATAATTATACAACGTTTTACAGCTGAAGATTGGGTTATTTTAGATTCGTTTAGTGGTAGTGGTTCTATTTCTCTAGCTGCTTATGAAAATAATAGGACATCAGTAGCATGTGAGTTGGATACGTACATGATGTTAAGAAGTAATATTCGTTTACACGAATTTCGAAGAAGAATCAATAAAAAAGCATTTAAGTTAAACGCAAAAGATGCTATATATGAAGTCTCACTTACAAATAAATCATCAAAAGAAGCAATGAATCGTTATTTTTATATGCCATTGGTTCGTATGTTAAATATAGAGGAAAGAGTTCAATTTTTAAATGATTTTATAGAATCACTAAGTGAACGTAAGAAAAAGCATGAAGTGACATTTCATGAAGTGCAACAAACTGAAAGGGATAGAGCTATTTTAACTGCTTTATCTAATATCTATAATACTAAAGAGTTTGAAGAAATCTTTGGTCTATCTTCTAGAAATCCAATTCAGTTGTTTGAGGAAAATAATTTTTCTGTAGATGAGTTTAATGTGTTTGCTAGAGCAGTTCGGTTTAGTAAAATAGCCACTATACCTGCAGACTATATTGTACAACTGGATTTGGCAAGGCACAGACTTGATAACTATAAAGAAATAAATGATGATGAACAAATTGACAGTGTTAATGCATACTTGAGCTATTTACATCAATTAGTTCAGGATTTACTTGTTTATGAGTTTAAATTAAAAAAAGAGTTGCTTAATAAAGAGAGTTATGAAAAAGAAGAAAAATTCTATGTTCTTTTTACTTATATTTTAAAAAGTTATGAACACTTTACAAAAGAGTTGGTTAAATTAAAAGGAGTTCCATTACCGTATCTGTACACAATTGATGAGCTATATGAAAGTAATCACTTACTTTCTATGGATATAGAGCAATTAAAAAAGGAACGGAAAAGATTTAATGATTCCTATTCTTTTAAACATTATAAAGATTTTAAAACTATCTATGTTATTGAAGGGAGTTTAAATTTTTATGATGAGGTATCCAACATAGACCAAATAATACAACGGTTGGATATTGATAACATTAAAAATGATTTAGATATTGCAGATTCAGAAATACTGTCTCAATATACTATGGTGTCAGAAAAAGGTAGTACAACAAAAAGATATGGGGATAATTTAAAAACATTTTATTTAACGCTAAATGATTATAAATATGCGGAAGATAAAATGGAGTATTTGGCAAAATTAAATAAAAATGGTGTTGTTTTTAAGAATAAGAACGCTTTGATAGAGCAGGTGAAAGTAAGTAAAGAGGCTGAAAAAAATGTAGTTGCGAAGAAAAGCAAAAGTATAGAAAAAGAATCGGATGCTGTTCATTCGAATAGGAAGAAAAGTAAGTCTACCATTGATTCATCAAAGGAAAACAATACAAAAAAATCAGAAAAGAAAAAGCGGGTTAAAATTAATACTGAAGAAGTGAAAGAACTCTATCTTTCAGGAATGACTCAAAAAGAAATAGCTGATAAATTCAATACTAAAAGTGCAACGATATATCATCATATAAAAAAAATAAAAAAAAATGGTGATGAAACAGAACAAAATTAGCTTACCCAGTATGATTTAGCAAATTAAGATGTTTTCTTTTTTTAATTTTTGTTAGATGCAATAATGATGCAATAAGATACTCAAAAATGTGAGAAAAGAAGTTTGAGGATTTAAACAGATGTTGAAACTAAAAGATTAATTAACGGAAGAATCTTTTAAAAATAATTTTTTACTGATGCAAAACTGATGCAAAAATTGTTGGAATATGTATAATTTTAACAGAAATGATAAGATACTCTAATTTACGAATGCTGATGTATAGCGGTTTATCAAGGCGGAAAATCGAACTAAATTACGTGGAAGTTCGAGTCTTCTTGGCCGCATAGTTCAACCCTAAACCTTGATTTAGTTGGTTTAGGGTTCTTTTTTTATGCCTGTATAAAAGTTCTGATGCGCGAAGTGATGCAATTTTTATTCAAAACATTATTTTTTAGATAACAGATAGTGGTAGATTCAATGATAATATTTGAATGCTTTTTCATATAATAATCTTGTTTGATTTCCATCTCCATAAGATAAACAATCATCAGCATAGCTTAACGTCCAAAAGGGTTCTTTTTCATTGATAGGATAAGGTATATATAAATTCCAAAGTAAATACATTTTTTGAGCAAATTCATTGATAGTGAATTCATTTGATAAATAGATGCTTTCTATATTTTGGAACAGCAGTTTTCCAAAAAGCTGTAAGTCTAGATTATCGAGATAGCTATTAAAGATTTTGTTGATTGCATCATTAGTATTTTCATGCATGAATTCTAACTCTAATAATATTTCACTATTGGAGTTTGTGATGAAGTAAGAATCTAATTTTTCTAAATAAGTTGATTTAGTTAGTAATTCTAATTCAGCTAAGAGTGCAAAAGAAAGAATTTCTTCAAGCATCTATTATATCTCCTTAAAGTATATGAAGTTTTGAATTAGTTTCTTAAAAAGTCGACATGAGCTAATTTTTTCTGGAATTCCTCTTGCGAGTGGACATAGTATTTAATAAAAACATCGATAGTATGTCCCAAACTATCTGCGATTGCCTGCAGAGTTGTACCATAATTTTTATTTTCACCTTTGTTATTTTGATGCATGGAATATAACATCAAAGTAGCGTATGTATGCCTCAACGAATAAAGTTGATACTTGGGGAGATTAGGAATTTTCTGAATAAATTTTGTCCATTTTTTACCGATTCGTTGAGGTTTATAAGGTTTGCCTTTTGAATGGCTAAATAAAAAGTATGCATCCTTATCTTTTTCCCAACCAAAATTTCTTCTTTCTTCTTTCTTTTTTTGGTTTGTTCAAAATTTTATTTTTTCATTTTCCTTATAAATAATTTGCTCAACTATAATTTTATAAACTCGAGTGGGAAAATAAACATGCCTATTATTTGTTGTTTTAGTGGCACCTATAATTGTACCTATACCACTTACAGTTTTTATTGCCTGAAAAATTGATAGATGATAAAGGTTCGACTCCATAGAATCTTCTGCTAAAGATATACTTTTATGAATATCCAGAGCACAAAGTTCTTGTGGTCGCAAGCCTGTTAATAACATTAATTGCATCATACGAGAAAATTGCTTGTCCTCTTCATATTTTTCTAAGTACTCTAAGAGAAGATTTGCTTGTGATTTAGTGAAAGAGTTGCGAGTGATTGCTGTTTGGGTTATTTTTTCCTTTTTTGCAAAATCCTTTACTTGTAATTCTTTGACAGGATTGTACTGTATATATATATTGATATTTTTTTGCCAGTGTAAGTAGGTTAGATAATGCTTTTTTGTGATTTTCAAGTGCGCTTTCGGATGGAAAATCCAATATTTTAGTATTTAAATTCTTTATCTTAGTATTTGAAACTTGAGTAAAGTTGATATATATCTATCAGTAGTTTGTGTTTTATTTTGTGTTTTTAATGGATACCAATCAATGTTATAAAAATCCATTAAGGTGGCTGATTGCTCATTGCCAGCATACCCTGTATTAATTTCATATTGCTTATCCTTTGCCCATATTTCTCCTTGTTTTATTGCTGATTTTTCGGTTTTGAATTCTTTTTTACTAAGTCGTTTGGTATGTCTTTTAGTACTGCCATCAGGGTATTTAAAAATATCTTGATAAACCCATGTATTATTTTTTGCTGTAGATATACTTGCCATGTAATTACTCTTCGAAAAAATTATACCACCATAGAATTGAAAATAATAGATTTGACTTAAGATAACATGAGAGTTAATCTGTAGATGCTTTAGGGCAATAAAAATTTTAGGAGTGGACTAAAAAATGAGTACAACAGCAAAAGTTTTAGAAAAAATGAATATGTTACTAGCAAATAATGAAAGCGGATTAACAAGTGAGGAATTATGGGCAGAATTAATGTCAGACAAAGAGTTAGTTGATAAGAATGGCAACAGAAGAAATGGTGTAGTTGTGGGTCTAACAACCAGAATTAAAACTGGAAAAGTTGAAAATATAAAAGTTATTAAAACAATGATAATAAATTAGTCTATATTTCTTGCAAAAATAACCTAGAATTTGTTAATAAACTAACGAATAAATTTATTGAGGATATCAAAAAAAAAGGAACATCATTTACAGCGAATGCTACTACTATTGAAGGATATACATTAAAAGGAGAAGCTACACAAACAATTACAGTAAATGGTAACACAACAATTAAATTTGTATATGTTAAAGACGAAGTAACACCTCCAGTACAAGATGTGTCAGCAGTAGAAGCCCAAATTGCAAGCCAAGCATTGGCATTAATCAATCAACACCGTAACAATAATGGATTAATCTCTCTTAATAACCAAACAGCACTACAACAAGGAGCTGATGTTCGCTCTAATGAAATTTTTGAACTGTATGAACACACTAGACCAAATGGAGAATATGGAGCAGATGCACCGTATGACTATGGATACGACCAAGTAGTTTTCTGTGAAAACATTGGTATGTATAACAATCCTAGCTCATTGGAATGGTTAGCCCAAAACGGTGCAAGCATCGTAGATAATGCATGGATTAATAGTCCAGGGCATAATGTAAACTTACTATTAAATGGACTAAATGAGGGTAGTGTGGGTATTCACTTACAAGATAATGGTAGTGGTAAATACACAATGGGTAGTGTATTTTTGGGTGCTAAAAATTACAATAAACCCACGACAAAATCAAGTCGTAGTGTAGAAATACAAGATACACAAAAAAAATTAAAATTTAACATTAAAGAAAATACAGAAACCCCAGAAGAATTACCAAAAGCAACAAGTGAGACTGAAGATGCAACATCTGAGGCAGAAGTAACAACTGAAACTACTGGGGAAGTAACACAAGAAAGAACAGAAGTAGTAGAACTAACAGAAAAAACTAGTCAAGTAGCGGAACGAGTTGTTGAGGAAATTGCAGATACTGGAGCCAAAGAAGAAGCTGAGGAGCAAGAAAAAATTCCATCAGTAAATAAAAATCTTCTTTTAGAAGCCTACAATCTAGCATTAACATTGGAAGAATCAAATTATAGTGTGCATAGTTGGTCGGTTGTAATGATTAAATTAGCTGATGCCAAATTTGTCTATGATAGTCTTGATGCTAATCAGTCGGATATTGATAATGCTGTACTAGCTTTGCAACAAGCAATTAACAATCTAAATTATTAACAAAAAACTAGAGGTAATAAGTGTAAATGCTTATTACCTCTTTTTTAGAGCAAACTTAAAAGTCGCTGCTAAGCTTTTAAAATAACTATACAGATTTCAAATTTAACTTTATTAAAATGATTCTAGAATAGTAACCACGAGTTATATAACGTCTAATTGGATAATAGATAGCTATTCTAAATAAGAAACAATAATTTTCGAAAATTGACAAAAAAAGAGAACATAAAAATTGAAAAATTGATATAATTAGATATTAAGTTAGATAAGAAGTTGTATTTATAAAACTAAGGAGGAGTTAAAGGATGGGTGTTAAAAGTAGTATAACTGTTGCAGGCAGTGTATCCGCTTCTTTCAGCAAATCTGCTAGTGCATTAAATAGTATCAATGCCTCTACGAGTGTGGCATCAAGAACGAATATTTCTGGAAATGAAGTAGCAAAAACGTCCACAATTAATTACGGAAAAGGATTAAAACAACTATCTACAAGCATTGTGTCGGCAGGTAACGCTATTCATTCAGTCGCAAAAGACTTTGCTACTATAGACCAACAAGCTTCCCAACAATTTCAATCTAATTCTTTAGGAAGTTGGTTTAAGTAATGGTGATAGACTATCAAACAAAAATCCGTCAAGTTCAAGATGAACAAGATTCAATAAGACAAGAAATTCGTTCTGTTGAACAACAACAAGAAGAATTTTTCTCTCTACAACAAGAGGAACAACGTCTTTACTCAGAAATAGTAGAAACAAGTCCTCCAGAAGAACGTCAGTATTTTAAAAGCAGAGGAGAAGATAGTTTCTCTTTAGCCAAAAAAGCACAACGGCAATTGGAAGAACAAGAAGATGAACTGAAAAATATTAGAAGACAACTGATTGATAAAGAAGAATTGTACATTCAACAAAGAAAAGAGCAAGTGAAAGAAAAGGAGCAGTAGGATGGGGTTAAAATTTTATGTAGGAGAGATACAGCAACAAGGAAATGAAGCTTCTCGTATGAATAATCAAGCGAATCAAGCAATTTCCTCATTGCAAAGCAGTATTTCACAATTTTTATCTGCACCACTTTCTGGTAAAGCTTATGATTCAGCAAAAAGTTACTTTGGTACTGTGTATACACCACTTTGTCGTTCTGCCATTTTAACTGGAGAGGCACTTGAAAGTGCACATAAACGATTGTTAAGCGATTACCAAGGAATGGTTAGTAGCATTGATACAGACGAAGACCAAATTCAAAGCCAAATTCAGCGGTTTGAACAATTAAAACGAGAATTAGAAAGACAAATGCATGTGGCTAAAACTATGCGACCAGATTTAGAACATCGATATATGAATGCCTGTGATGTAATCTCAAAAAAGAGAGAACAATTGGAAAAATTCCATGCGTATAATGCCCGTTCAGCCAGTATTTTTGCGGAATATGAAGCTTGTCAGCAAGAATTTAATAATGGTTTAGCACAAGTTAAGGATTGTAAAGCATGGAATTCAGCTTCAGGAACTTTTGACATTGGTCGGTTAAACATGACATGGGCAAGCCCTATTAATGCACGATGGCAGCAACGAGAAAAAATGAAGCAAGAAGCAAAGAATCGAGAAATGAAACAAACAATTGCAAGTTTAAATGGCTATACCATTATTTGTAGTACCTTAGGAACTAGAAAAAATTGGTATTTAATGAAAGATGGAAAAATTGTATCACCAAAAGCGCATTCTAATCTCTATAATCAATTAGAAAAATGTAAAGATTATCTAGGTAAAGACCAATATAAAGTTGAAGAAGTAAAAGTAATGAGAAATGAAATGCCATTGTCACCGGCTTTTGGTGGGATATTAGGAAACATTGGTAAAATAGGTAAAGGTATTGATATAATATGAAAAGTTATTGGAACAGTAAAAGTCGGTAAATCTGCGGTAGAAGCAATAAATTCTGCTAGAAGTGTTGAAGCAAGTAAACGAGTAAGAGCAGTTAATCCAGAAGATTTATTACCACAACAAGGATTAGTTACAGGTGAAGTCGAAGGGGCTCCTCCAGTAGATGCTGGTAAACAAGGAAAACACCAAGAAGGTCATAAAAATAATGAACAGTCAACAGAAGATAAATCAACATGGATTGATGGAGAAAATGGTGTAGAGGAAACACAAGAGGCTTGGGAAAAAGGAAGATGGGTTAGAAATAGAGAAGGAACTGTTAAAGAATATGATTCTGGTAGAGTAGTTGGTAGTGATGGAGTAACAACTGAAATAAAGGTTCATATTGACGGAAAAGGTAATATACATGGGTACCCTAAAATACCATTAGATGAAGATAAATAAGGGGATGATAAAATGAACAATACAGAACGGGCAATCAACTTCGTGAATAGAAGCTTAAAAGAAGGTGACTATGGTTATGTATTAAGAAAATATGTAAAAGGGAATCAATGGAATTCTTATTTGCTAAATGGTATGGAAGGAATTGTATTCAAGCCTATGACAAGTTTTGAATATACTAGGTGTTTTTCATATTATTTTATAGAAGATATTCAATTGGAAAATTCTTTTTTTTCAGATGGAGCAACTAGAGAAATAATGGAACGTGGTTATATAGAGTTCATCAATTTACAAATCTCAGCAATAAGCCCATTTTTTATAATTGAAAAAGCACAGTATCAAAAACCTAAAGAAGGTATAACTCTAGATATAATCGATTTAACAGAATTTAAAAATAAGAAGTTAGAAAAAAAATATACAGAACTAATAGAAGTATTAACAGAACAAAAACTGATTTTGGTTGACAGGGAAGAATTAAAAAAAGTACCGTTAGATATCCCATTAGAAGATTACGAACCGGAAGAAGTAAATTGTTTAAGTTATCTATTTGAATAACAACAATTTAAAGTAGGAAGTGTAGAAACTTCCTACCTCTTTTTTATGTTTCGCATTAACCCCAGAGAGGCTTTTACAGCTATTGTAAAAATTTAGGCATAAATATATCAAATCGATTCCAATTTCTTGAAACATTCTTTTTCAAGTCAAGCATAATTTGGTATTGAAGCTGTTTAGATAAGTGATAATGTTCTTCAATCAGCTCTGTATGAGCATGGAAAGTAGCACCACATTCATGACAAAGAAACCGTGTCCGTTTTAGTTCTAATAGAGTGAAGCGCTCATTAAAAACAGGCAATTGAGCTGTTGTTGTATGACTGCCATTTTTGATGATTTGTCCATAATTGAGGCGCCCACATTTCTCGCAATGAGTAGGTGAATAGGTCAGCTTGGCTTTAATCACTTGAGCTTGCACTCCTTTTACTGGTCTTTGTTCCAACCAATTTTCTTCAAACCGGAGGTTTTTGTCTGTAAGTCCGAGCAATAATCTGGTATTCTTATCCATAGGGAACAACCTTTCTGATGATTTGTGGTTTTTGTCGATTTCATTTTATCAGTTAGTTGTTCCTTTTTTTTATTTAAATGCTCAAAAAAATGCTGGTAGAAAATCTTTTTTTATTTCCACTAACACAATTTATTATAGAGCCGTTATATATAGGTTTAGGGTTCTTTTTATCCACCTATTCCTATGACAAAGCATTTATTCTGTAAGGATCCACTTATTTTCATATAAAATAGATAACAGTAGAGAAGAGGGATCGTAGAAAATTTCAAAATAAAAGAAGACTAATATGATGGATTCTCAAGCAGTTTATAGTACTGGTTGTCTTTTAAAAATATGAATAATCTAAATAAAGTACTAGGTTCTAAAAACACTTTCTATTTAAATTTAATTTGGTAAGATAAGTTTGTACAAAGCTATTACTATTCTATGCCAAAAGAAGAAAAAAATTAGAGGTGATAGAGATGACAATCAAACGTGTATGGTGGAAAGTAGCAGTTGGTTATTAAATCTACCTAGCAAGTTTCATGGATACAAGTAACGACGTGATTGTGGACTTAAATGGAATCCGCTCAAAATTGGATTATCTCAAAGAATTAAGTATTGGATTTATCTGGGTCAAGTCAATAAAATGGACAGCAGAAGAATATGCTGATTTTAAAGAGAAAACCCTGGATGGTTATCAATCCAAATAAGCAATAGATCAATGTATTAGTCAAAATCAATAGATCCAAATTCCGGTTTGAATTTTTTACAAAGAAGTGATCAAGCTAAGAATAGAGAATGAAGCATTGGTCTATAGTTCTTACAAACTTTACTTACCCAACTCCCCCAGAATTATTTGTTTATGATTCGCGTTTCACGAACGAGTGTTTTATGGTTATCGTCAATTTTTTCAAAGAATTCCCTTTAGCAGACTTACCAAAAACGTTCAGATAGAGTAGGGACTCACAGTTGTATAGTTTGAATATCACATCATTCACCAACACACGATTTTTCTTCCTTATGAAGCAAGGGTATTCAAACATATATAAGTGGCTGTTTTTTATTTTAGTAAGAAGGTTAGTAGGAAGTTTTTCCAGACAAATAAAAATACGTCTATCGAATAGTGAGACTCTTTTTTTGAAAATTTGCAATTTTCCATTGCTTTTTTTTTCTAGGTGGCGTAACTTTAAGTATATAAATTTTGAAAATGAGGGATACAGTATGAGAAATTTTGAAAAATCTAACAAACTTGATGGAGTCAGTTATGATGTACGTGGTCCAGTTTTAGAAGAAGCGGACAGAATGCATGAAGAAGGCATTCGTATTTTGAAACTTAATACTGGTAATCCCGCCCCATTTGGTTTTGATGCTCCGAATGAAGTGGTTCGCGATATGATTATGAATGTTCGTAATTCAGAAGGCTATTCTGATTCAAAAGGAATCTTTTCAGCACGAAAAGCAATTGAACAATATTGCCAAGTGAAGGGTTTCCCTAATGTAACGATCAATGATATTTACACAGGTAATGGTGTTAGTGAATTGATTTCGATGTGTATGCAAGGACTTTTGAATAATGGAGATGAGGTTTTAGTTCCAATGCCTGATTATCCTCTATGGACAGCGTCAATTTCTTTAGCTGGTGGTAATCCTGTTCATTATATTTGTGATGAGCAAGCGGAATGGTATCCAGATATCGATGACATCAAATCAAAAGTGACGACGAATACAAAAGCAATTGTGTTGATCAATCCCAATAATCCAACCGGGGCTTTATATCCTAAGGAAATCCTAGAACAAATCGTTGAGATTGCGAGACAAAATGATTTGATCATTTTTTCAGATGAAATCTATGATCGTTTAGTGATGGATGGATTAACACATATTCCAATTGCAACATTAGCACCAGATTTATTTGTAGTTACTTTAAATGGACTTTCTAAATCACATAGAGTTGCAGGGTTCCGTTGTGGTTGGATGGTACTTAGTGGAAACAAAAAACACGTTAAGGGCTATATAGAAGGATTGAATATGTTAGCTTCGATGCGTTTATGTTCAAATGTACTATCTCAACAAATTATCCAAACTGCCTTAGGTGGCTATCAAAGTGTTGATGATTTGTTGTTGCCAGGAGGTAGAATTTATGAGCAACGGGAATATATTTACAATGCAATCAATGATATTCCAGGTCTATCTGCTGTAAAACCTAAAGCTGCTTTTTATATATTTCCTAAAATCGATAGTGCCCGTTTTAATATTTATGATGATGAGAAATTCGTTCTTGATTTTCTTCATGAACATCATATTTTGCTTGTTCATGGTGGTGGTTTCAATTGGACTCAACCAGATCATTTTAGAATTGTCTATCTACCGAAGATGGAAGACTTAAAATTTACAACTGAAAAAATGCGTGCGTTTTTAAGTACTTACAAACAAAAATAACAGGTTGATTTTTGAAACTAAAAAAAGTGACTCAAAACTTTATCAGTTTTGAGTCACTCTCGTTTTAAGAATGTGTTTTGCAAAGAGACGAATAGAAACGATCGTTACTCTGCAGTTTGACAATCTTTTTTACTTATTACCATACGATTTGTGTATTTTTCCTCCATATCCGGACTTGGATCCGAAACAACAACCAAATAAGCATTCTCATATTCTTTCTCGACATAGCCATTATAACTACTTTTGTCCCAACTGAAGTTAATTCTTTTCTCTTGTGTCATAAATAACACCCCTTATTTGCAAAGCAAAATTATTTTAAATCGTCTCCATTTCCTGTTAGGTAATGTTCTTGCAGTATATTATGCATTAATGTACAATAAATGCATAATGCGAATTCGCATATTTTGAACTTTTTTTGATTAACACGATTTTTTTCAAGAAATAGCTCAATTTTAACGTAGCTTAGGAGTGAAAAAATGGATTCTTTTGGAGCAGTTATTAAAGAAATTCGTAAAAATAGAAAACTAACGCAAAAAATGTTATCAGAAGATATTTGTTCGCAAAGTGTATTAAGTAGAATCGAAAATAATGAAGAATTACCGAATGTCGTAGTAATGCAGCAAATTTGTCAACGCTTAGGCGTAACGATGGATCAAATTATGCAATTCAAATCGGATGAAGTTCGTTTGATCACGCAAATATTTGAAAAAATAGCTGATTATTTTCGACACAAAGAATATGGAAAAATAATGACATATATGAATGATACTAAAATTGAAGAAAGACTTCATTTGGATATGGATTGGCAACGTTACTATTATTATCTAGGTAGTTGTAAATTTTATCTTTGTAATGATTATGAACAAGCAATACATGATTTAAAAAAAGGATTATCTTACACTTATCAAGCGAATAAAGTAAATTTGTCCGATTTTGAAATTCAAGTAATTAGCTGCATTGGCAGTACGTATAGCAGCATAGGAAAGATCGACGATGCTGAAAAATATTTAAAATTAAGTATTCATTATTTTCATAAATTACCAAATGAACGAGTAACCGCAGAACTAACAAAGATATTTTATAATTATTCTAAGTTTTTAACAGATCAAAACCGTCTTGAAGAAGCGCAAATATATATCGACCAAGGAATTGTTTGGTCGAGACATAAAAATAGTTACTATTACTTGAGTGAATTGTTTCAGTTGAAAAGTCAATTGCTTACGTTAAAAGGAGAGCCAGATAAAGCAGACGAATATAGGATTTTGTCAGAACAAATCCTACGTATCGAAACAATTAAAATCTAAAGAAAGTTAAGTAAATTTTTCTAGAAAAGGTCTACACCATTCTTGACTTTAACTGATTTTAAGAGTACGTTTAGAGTAGAAAGTTAAAGAAAGAAGGATGAAGATGAGAACGTTTATCTTTGCTGAAAAGTTCTTTTTAAAAAGTGATGTAAAAGGACCTGGATATTTAGAAATCACTGATGGTCTATTTGGAAATTTTTATAAAGAAGTTCCTGAAAGTGATGCAAAAATAATCAAAGAAGAAGGCAAATGGATTGCACCAGGATTAGTGGATACTCATATTCATGGATTTATGAATCATGATGTAATGGATAGTGATACAGAAGGCTTGAAAGTGATGTCTGAAGGGTTATTGTCATGTGGGGTTACTTCATTTTTACCAACAACCTTAACTTCAAGTAAGGAACGCTTAAAAGATGTTGCTAAAACAATCGGAGAAGTACATCAAGAAGTCCCAGGGGCAAAAATACAAGGAATCTATTTTGAAGGTCCATTCTTTACTGAAGAACACAAAGGAGCTCAAAATCCAAGTTATTTTGGTGACCCAGATATAGAAATATTTAATGAATGGCAAGAAGCTTCAGGTGGTTTAATCAAGAAAATCGCTTTGGCACCAGAACGTAAAGGTGTTAAAGAATTTGTCAAAGCTGTAACAGATGAAGGTGTCGTAGTGGCTTTAGGTCATAGTGATGCAACATTGGAGCAAGCAACCGAGGCTGTTGAATCTGGCGCTAGTGTTTTTGTACATGCATATAATGGTATGCGTGGATTGAATCATCGTGAACCTGGAATGGTTGGTGCATTAATGTCATTGAAACATGTTTTTTCTGAATTAATTTGTGACGGACACCATGTTCATCCCAATGCAGCTGATATTTTAATGGAAAAAGCTGGACATGATCATGTCGCTCTGATTACAGATTGTATGATGGCCGGTGGTATGCCAGATGGCAATTATAATCTAGGAGAATTCCCAGTTGTCGTTAAAGAAGGGACAGCTCGTTTAGAATCTGGAAACTTAGCGGGTAGTATCTTGAAATTAAAAGAAGCGATCAAAAATGTTGTTGATTGGGAAATTGCTACACCAGAACAAGCCATTATGATGGCATCTTTAGTGCCAGCAGTGAGTTGCAAAATCGATGATAAATGCGGTATGATCGCCAGAGGACGCGATGCTGACTTTATCGTATTGAATCCAAATATGGAATTAGATGCAACTTATTTAGACGGGGTAGAACGTTACCGCGCATAATCAAAGAGACAAAAAAAGTTTGTTGATTTTAAGAGTGCTACAAAACGGTTGCTACGTTTTGTAGCACTCTTTTTTGTTCGGGTTTCAGTTACAAAAAAATACTAATATTAAAAAATTCTTCACACCAAAAATCTGTATGATATAATCACTTGGAAGGGAAGTTGACGAATGAAAAATGTAGAGAAGAAAAACGCATCATTTTCAGTGACAGATGTGAAACAGTCTCCTATGACAATTTTTAAAAAGGCAAAAGAAACAAACAAAGGTGTTTATATTTACAATAGAAACAAAGTTGCTGGTGTGATGTTGACTGTTGAACAATATGAAGCGTTGATCAAGAAAAAAACAATCGAGCAAGATCAAGAGATGAAAGTAACACGATTAAATCAGGAAATTCGTCAAAAAATTGCATTTGGTTCGTTGATATCAACAAAAAATCTAGACGATCATTTAGTATCATTAGGCTTTATAACTAGAAAAAATGAATCTGATGATTATATTGAAATGATGAATGAATTAAATGAAACTGGAAAAATTGACTATTGTTTACAGAAAAAAGAAGACCGTACAACTATTTTTGCGGAAGTGATTGGTGAACAAAGTAATCAATCTCATTTGTCAGATAAATTGATAGTGAAAAAAATCCATCTTAGAGTAGACTGAAATCGTGCTTCGAATTCGAGAGAATGTATACAGAACTTGAGAAAGTTTGTATACATTCTCTTTTTTTGTCGAAATTACCAATCAATTTAGTTGAAATCAATCATATTGCCCCGATACCGCATAGGCAAATGAGAAAGTTGAGTTTGCTCATTATGTCGCTCTTGGATCGTAACAGCTTTGAGAAAGGTACGCCAATTTTCTTGGATCATTTGTTCAGATTCTTGACTGTCAACTGTTGGAGGCTCGCTATTCTCAATAAAATGTATGTGTCCCTGTTCTATAATTCCGAGTAATCGATGTGTTTCATCGTAAATCATGATCTTTTCTTGCGGATATCTTTGTGCGAAATGAGGACATAAGTAGGGCAATGAAAAATGTTTCGGTGTGATGGTACTATACAGTAATGTTCCTACTGATTCAAAACGAATAAAACCCGTAAATAAGTGAACTTCTCTAAATAAAGATTTTAAAGATTTTTCTAAGGCTAAAATTGAAGGATGACCTAAATGATTGGTCAGTAAATCTTTGGATTCCAAAGCGATTTGAATTGCATCTAACAAATATCGTTCTTTTTCTTTTAACGAACAATTGAAACCATCAATGATAAACTGAACATTTTCTTTTCTTAAACGTTTGTTTAGGCGTTCATACATTTTTTTCGCCAGCGGTTCATCTGTATCTATCCAACGACTGAGAAACAAGTTTTCTACAGCAATATCTTGAGTTAAGATAATGTCAGGAAACTGTTTTTTAATGAAGGCTTGGTAAACTATCGTCAGAAATCCATAAAAACTACCATCATATTCCCAAATTTCGTTGGTTTCTTCAATGTGCATAACAAGATTCCTTTCGCTTTATTGATTCAAAACGTTCGACATCAAATAAAGATAACTGTTCTTGTTTTGATTGGCTGTTTACCTTTTTTAACGTCTCGTATTGACGAGATGAAATTAAAGAAGTAATGACCCATTCTGGATCATTGATCAATCCAGGCTGAATCGCACCGTTACAACTAACGAAATATTGAGCTCGTTTGATCACTACGCCTAATTTTTTTAAATCAGAGAGGTGTAATTGATAATAGTTTCTAGCCTTCAGAATATTAAGTGCGCTTTTAGGGCCGATTCCTGGGATTCGTAATAACTGTTCATAAGAAGCAGTCTGAACATCAATTGGAAATTGATCATAATTTTGAACAGCCCAATTGGCTTTGGGGTCTAGATACAAATTAAAATTCGGTTTATCCTCGGATAAAATTTCATCTGCAGAAAAACGGTAAAATCGCATTAGCCAATCTGCTTGATACAACCGATGTTCTCTTAGTAGAGGAGGATCCGTTGTGATTGCGGGTAATAAGGAATCTTGATTTACAGGAATGTAAGCAGAGTAATAAACTCTCTTTAATTCATATTTTTTATAAAGGTTTTCAGCAATTTTTACGATTGCATGATCATTTTCAGGAGAAGCACCGATAATCATTTGTGTCGATTGACCAGCTGGAACAAAGGGTGCAGGGTTTCGTAAAGCAGGAACTTGAGACATTTCATTTTTCATATGTGTGATTTGTTTCATGGGTTTGTATAAAGCAAATGGGTCTTTATCAGGAGCTAAGATTTTTAAGCTTTCTCTTGAAGGCAATTCTACATTAACACTCATTCGGTCAGCTAAAAACCCTAACTCTTCAATCAATTTTTCGTCTGCTCCAGGAATTGCTTTTACATGGACATAGCCTTTGAAGCCTTTTTCATGTCGTAAAATTTTTAATGTTTTAATTAATAATTCACTAGTGTAATCAACGTTTTTTATGATAGCTGAGCTTAGAAAAAGTCCCTCAATGTAATTTCGCATATAAAAATCCATTGTTAAATCTGCGACTTCCTGTGGTGTAAAGGTGGCTCGTGGAATCGAGTTTGATTTTCTGTTGATGCAATAATGACAATCAAAGATACAGGCATTCGTAAATAATAGCTTTAATAGAGACACACATCTGCCATCACTTGTGAAGGAATGGCAGATTCCGGCAGTTGATGTGCTGCCTACTGTGCCTTTTCTTGTGTTATTCGTCACACCACTGCTAGAACAAGAAACATCATATTTTGCTGATTCAGTAAGAATTTCAATCTTTCTTGATAATTCCATGTTTAATCCCTCATTTCTAAATAAGAATAGAACGTATGTTCTTATTTTAGCAAGAGCTTTTGTTTTTGTCAAAGGGGAAAAAATAAAATGACTGGAACACAGAGCGTACGCCTCGTTCCAGTCATTCCCTTTTATTGATTGTTTAAATCTAAATATCGCTCTAAATAATCGGCTAAACCATCTTCATCATTGGTTTTTTCAGTAATATCATTTGCTACGGATTTTATCTTATCTGTTGCATTTTTCATTGCAACGCCCCAACCAACGTAGTCTAGCATTTCTTCATCATTATGTTCATCACCGAACGCAATGATGTCTGATCGCTTCACATCCAGATAATTTGCGACTTGTTCTACACCTTTTGCTTTTTGAATACCCTTAGAAACGATTTCTAAAATAGGTGTAGGCCCACCCCAAGTTCTAACATCAACATAATCTCCATATTGCTTAATTAGCGAATCAGAAACAGATGCCTGCTTGGTCTTTGGACGTTCGAACCATCATAGAAGTTGGATCTGTAATCAAATTTTTAGCAGTTAAAAGATTGCTTGGAGTAGCTTCTGAAGCAAAGAATGCTGAATCGAAGTAATCCAAACTATCAATGTAAAATGTTTCTTTATTTTCAGCAGCGACAAAATCAAGATTCAACGCCTTTTTTTGAGCCAAAATATCAAAAACTAAGTCTCTTTGGATTCCCGTTTCTTTTTCATCTGCCCATTTTTTTTCAGGCATATGAACTAGGGCTCCGTTAAAATTGACCATCGGCGTTATCAAGCCTAATTGGCGATAAAATTGACCGCTCATTCGATAAGGACGACCAGTGACGATACTAACATAGTGACCATGCTTCATCGCTTTTTTTAACGCTTTTTCAGTTGTAGGACTGATCAATGACTGTGCATTTAAAGTTGTACCATCTAAGTCGATTGCAATTAATTTTTTCAAAATCGTTCCTCCCGGAAAACTTTCTTTAACCTAGTCTAGCATAAAAAAAAAGAATGACAAGTTTTCAAGAAAATTTTAGAAAAAAATTATTTTATGATACACTAAATGGAAAAAGGAGTGTGAGGAGTTTGACTCAAACGTATCGCTGGCCGTTACGAATAGCGACAATCATCTATTGTGTCTACATGTTGTTTTTTTCAAATATGTATCATTTTATGGCACTGAATGTCTTGTTGGCTTATATTCCACTGGAGATAAGTTTTCATTTTAAACAGGTCAGTAATCGTCTTTTTATCTTACTAGGGATGTTATGGTTATTGTTTTATCCTAATGCGCCTTATTTGTTCACCGATTTTTTTCATCTCGAAAAGTTATCGCTTTATCGGGGGATGAACCAAGTTTTTATTCTAAATCTGTCTGATTGGTTTTCTTTTAGTCTATTGACTATAGGAATTTGTGTATATGGTCTTTTTGGGATGGCAACAATCTTTACAACATTAAATGAATGTATTCGAAGAAATAGTTTGCACAAAAAATGGCAAGAATTTTTCTTCTTGTTCCTTGTTACTATACTATCTAGTGTAGCAATTTTTGTTGGACGATTTGACCGATTACATAGTATCCATCTATTTACGAAACCAGTGCAAACGTTAAAGATTATTTTTTTTAATTGGTCTTCTGATAAGTTACTGTTTATCTTTTTATTCACTGGGCTTCAACTAATTTTATTGGCCACCATAGTAGGAATAAACAAAATGAAAACGATAGATACGTTGTAAACGCTATGTTGACAGCGTGTGAGAAAATTGTTACTCTTTAGCTAAGTGTGTTTGGAAATAACTAAAAAGGAGCTATAAAGATGAAAAAGTGGCAAATCACTTTGTTCACTATTTTAAGTACTATCGGGGGAATCAGTACTGTTTTGGAGACTAGCACGATTGCTGGTGCACAAACAGCTAATGAAATAGAGCAAAGTAGTCGAGTGGTTGCAAAAGATTCACAAGCTGAAAAAATTCCTTTTCAAATTTTGGGAATCAATGATTTTCATGGGGCGCTTAATACGACGGGCTCATTCTTTGATGATGCAAACAATAAAGTAGCAAATACAGGAACAGCTCCACTGTTGGCAGGTTATTTGAATCGTGCACAGGAGCAGTTTGAAACTGTTCATCACGGTGGTCAAACAATACGTGTACAGGCTGGAGATATGGTTGGAGCAAGTCCGGCAAGTTCAGGTCTTCTTCAAGATGAACCGACAGTCAACGTATTGAATCAAATGAATTTTTCTGTAGGGACTATAGGGAATCATGAGTTTGATGAAGGACTTCAAGAGTTTAACCGGATTATGATAGGCGAAAATCCCAAAGATGATCCTTACGGTATTTTAATGGCTTATCCAAGAGCCGCTTCAAAAACTGAGATTGTGATCGGAAATGTTGTAAAAAAGGGGACCCAAGAGATTCCTTTCGATTGGAAGCCCTATACAATCAAAGAAGTAGGAACCGCAAAAAATAAAGTAAAAGTCGGATTTATTGGTGTGGTCACTACCGAAATTCCTAATTTGGTTCTAAAGGAACATTATGAATCGTATGATTTTTTAGATGAAGCAGAAACAATTGCTTACTATTCCAGTATACTGAAAGAACAAGGCGTGAATGCGATAATCGTTTTGGGTCATATCCCTGCCACAAGTAAAGCGAATAAAGTGAATGGGGACGCTGCGGTAATTCTAGAAAAAGTTGATAAAATTTATCCCGAGCATAGTGTAGATGCCTTTTTTGCAGCACATAATCATCAATATACAAATGGTGTAGTCAACAAAACAAGAGTTGTTCAGTCTACTGCACAAGGAAAAGGTTATGTGGACCTACAAGGAACCCTTGATCCTCGAACCAATGATTTTGTCACAACCCCTGAAGCGAAGGTCATGCCAGTTGATCCAGCTGCAAAAGACGCGCCTAAAATTGACAAAAAAGTTGAGGCAATCGTAAAGGATGCCGAAGAACGTGTAGCAGAGGTCACGAACAAGAAGATTGGAACAGCTAAAGAAAATGGCGCAATCACTCGTGAACTCAATGCATCAAAAGAATCACCGCTAGGGAATTTAATTACAGATGGTCAAGTTGAGATGGCTAAAGCTCAAGGAATCAATGCAGATTTTGCTATGACAAACAACGGTGGTATTCGTGCTGACTTAGTAGTGAATGAAAATCGTGATATTACATGGGGGCAGCACAGGCAGTACAGCCCTTTGGGAACATCATGCAAGTGGTCGAAATGACGGGAGCCCAAGTTGAGCAAGTACTGAATGAACAGTATGATGAAGAAGAACGTTATTTCCTACAAATTTCTGGTTTGTCTTATACTTATATAGCAACAGAGAATAAAGACCACCCATTTAAAGTTCAAGATATACTTAAAAAAGATGGTACTCCGATTCAAGCAGATCAAACGTATCTTGTTGTAATCAATGACTTTTTATATGGTGGTGGTGATGGGTTCAAAGGATTTACTGAGGCCAACTTAGTCAATGCTATTAAGCCAGATACAGAAACATTTATTGACTATATCGAAAGTAAAGAAGCTGCTGGAGAACTCATTTTAGCATCAGTTGAAAATCGTAAAAAATTAGCAGAACCAGAAAATCAAATTTCAAATGAATCGGAAGACAAAATCAAAAAAGCAACCATTTTTGATCCATTATATGAAGATGACGAACTTTTGAGAGGTGTAACATTGCCAAATGCGACGATTTTACTCTACGATGGTGAATTTCCCCAAGCGAAAACGAGGACAGCAGAGCTTCCAAAAGCCGATTTAACAGGGCAAGCTGATCCAGAAGGTCGAATTAAAATTAACGTTTCTTCATTAAAACTCCTAGGCAAAAAGAAATTGACTGCGCTAGTATTGGATGAGGCTAAAAATCAAGTAACTTTTCCAATCGAAATTTTACCTAAGAGAGAAATCTTTTTAGAAACGACTAATACTACGGACATTTTTGAAACGAAAACTAAAAAAGAATTACCTAAAACGGGTGAAAAACAAACAATCTTACCATTTTTATTTGGAACACTGACAATAAGTGCGGGTGTTATTATGATGTTAAAAAGGAAAAAACGATAGAATGAAAAAGCCTTACAGTCGCAATACATAATCTGCTACTGCAAGGTTTTTTATACGCTATCAACAATAATGCAGACAAACACGAACGATTAATACGGAATTGTGAATAAAAGTTAATAATTTGTTGAAATCAATCACACTCTACCTTATACTTTAAAAGTATTCATCAGGGAATCGAAAAATGCACTTATTCATTACAATTAGTTGGCTCAGTAAATAATTTGTTCAATGAGCGAACCGAATCATCCTGATAAAATTTTGTCTAAAGGGAGAGAGTTAATTTCATGGAAAAGTTTTTCAAATTAAAGGAAAACAACACAACTGTTTCAACTGAAATGGTAGCAGGGGTAACGACATTTTTTGCGATGAGCTATATTTTATTTGTAAATCCATCAATCTTATCCCAAACAGGAATGCCATTTCAAGCGGTATTTTTAGCAACAATTATTGCATCAATTATTGGAACTTTGATCATGGGTCTGTTTGCAAACGTTCCATATGCACAGGCACCCGGTATGGGGTTAAACGCTTTTTTTACGTTTACAGTCGTTTTTGGTTTAGGCTATTCGTGGCAGCAAGCATTAGCAATGGTTTTTATTTGCGGATTAATCAATGTCCTGATCACCGTAACTAAAATCCGTAAAATGATCATCAAGGCGATACCGGAAAGTATGCAACACGCAATCGGTGGAGGTATTGGAATTTTTGTAGCGTATGTGGGAATTAAAAATGCAAAATTATTAGACTTTACAATTCAAGCAGAACCTACAAAGGGAATGGTTAATGGCAATAGTATTGTTCCAGCTTTGGGTAACTTTAATAATCCAGAAATTATATTAGCAATTATCGGATTAGTTTTAACTACGGTCTTAGTTGTGTTAAATGTTCGTGGCGCCATTTTGGTTGGTATTGTAGCTACAACAATCATTGCAATCCCGCTAGGAGTTGTTGATTTGTCAGCAATTGATTGGCAAGCAAATTCTTTAGGGAATTCTATCAGGGAATTAGGAACGACTTTTGGTGCAGCATTTGGTGCTGATGGAATGCAGTCATTGTTCAATGATGCTTCGAAAATTCCTCAAGTTTTGATGACGGTTATTGCGTTTAGTTTGTCAGATACATTTGATACGATCGGTACTTTTATTGGAACAGGTCGTCGTACAGGAATATTTTCTAAAGAAGACGAGTTGGCATTGGAAGACAGTAAAGGTTTTTCTACAAAAATGGATAAAGCCTTATTTGCAGATGCGATTGCAACATCGATCGGTGCAGTTTTTGGAACATCTAATACTACGACTTATGTAGAAAGTGCGGCAGGGATCGGTGCTGGCGGGCGGACTGGTTTAACTTCTGTTGTAGTTGCGGCGATGTTCGCTTTAAGCAGTTTGCTTTCACCACTGATTGCGATTGTGCCAGCACAAGCAACTGCTCCAGCTTTGATTTTAGTGGGTGTAATGATGCTTGCTTCATTTAAAGACATCGAATGGACCGATTTAGAAGAAGCAATTCCAGCATTTTTTGCCTCTATTTTTATGGGACTATGTTATAGCATTTCTTATGGTATTGCTGCTGGATTTATTTTTTATGCAATCGTGAAGGTTGCAAAAGGAAAATTCAGAGAAATTTCACCGATTCTTTGGGTAGTTAATGCCTTATTTATCTTGAACTTCATTATTTTGGCAATTTTATAAGTTACTTTTACTTGATAAAGCCCAACTGTTTTTTAGACAGTTGGGCTTTTTTTAATGACTTGCGTAAAATTTTTTGAGTGATTAGAATATTTGGAGTATAGTTAATAGTGAAGAACTTGTGAGGTGTGCATTAAGATGAAAATTGATTGGAAAAAGAATTTGATGGTTGCTTGGCTAGGATGCTTTTTTACTGGGGCAAGTATTAGTTTAGTCATGCCTTTTATTCCTGTTTATGTCGAACAATTAGGAACGCCTAAGAATCAGGTCGAGCTATTTTCTGGACTTGCTATTTCGGTTACTGCATTTGCCGCAGCGATTGTGGCACCTATTTGGGGGAATTTAGCAGATAGAAAAGGTCGGAAGCTGATGATGATTCGAGCAGCAGCTGGTATGACGATCACGATGGGATCACTAGCATTTGTACCAAATGTTTATTGGCTTTTGATTATGCGCTTTTTTAATGGTATTCTATCTGGATATATTCCAAACGCAACTGCAATGATTGCATCACAAGCACCAAAAGAAAAAAGTGGTTGGGCTTTAGGAACCTTATCAACAGGAGCTATTGCTGGAAATTTGATTGGGCCTTCGATTGGTGGGGCACTCGCTCAATGGTTTGGGATGGAAAATGTGTTTATCATTACTGGAGTAGTGTTGTTGATTACGACCTTACTAACGATTTTTATGGTAAAAGAAGACTTCCAACCAATTGAGAAGAAAGACTTGTTAAGTACGAAAGAGATTTTTGCAAAGATGGACCATGTTTCTATTTTGATTGGTTTATTCATTACAACATTGATTTTACAAATTGGTGTTACGAGTATTAGTCCGATTTTAACGTTATACATTCGTTCTTTGAGTCACGATACTGGCAATATCTTATTCATTAGTGGTTTAATTGTTTCAGTTGCTGGTGTTTCAGCTGTGATTTCTTCGCCAGTTTTAGGGAAATTAGGGGATAAGATCGGTAATCATAAGGTTTTATTAGCTGGTTTGGTTTTATCAATGATCTGTTATCTTCCTATGGCGTTTGTTAAAACTCCCTTTCAATTAGGATTATTACGTTTCTTCTTAGGATTTTCAACGGGAGCATTAATGCCATCTATCAACACGCTGATCAGCAAAATTACGCCATCTGAAGGAGTTAGTCGTGTTTACAGTTATAACCAAATGTTTAGTAATTTCGGACAAGTTTTGGGTCCAATGATTGGGTCCACCGTGGCTCATGGTATGGGGTATAGCGCAGTGTTTATTGTAACAGCTTGTTTTGTACTGGGGAATGTTTGTCTATCATTGTTCAATTTCCGAAAAATTTTAAATAAAAGTCTATAAACAGTTGAAAACATAAAAAAACCAGTTACAATGTTTGTAGTAACTGGTTTTTTTATAATCATGATGTTAAGTTATAGACAGTGAGCTAAAAGCGAATAAAAAATTAGCTTAGGTCAGTAGTCTGAGAGTTATTGAGCACTTTTAGTGGTTTCTTTTTTTGGTATTGCAAATTGACCAATTAATAAGATAATCACACCGGTAATCAATGACATAATTGTTGTCAGCATAAAATCATAACTTCCGCCATTTAAGGCACCGCCGATATAGCCGACCACTTGTCCTAGTAAAAAGGACCACAACAATACAAGAATGTAACGCATGGATTGCACCTCTTTTCTAGCTATAGTTTAGCACAATTTTTATAAATGTAAAGAAATTGAAAGATTCATTTTTATTTTAATACCATCACACGTAAAAGGAGATGTCCTATGCCCTTTCCACAATTATATACAATCACTTCCTATTCATTACTTTCCAGTACCATTCGTATTCAAGAATTAGTGAAACAAGCAAAAAAACTAGGGTATACAGCTTTAGGAATTACGGATATCAATGTACTTCATGGGGCAATCGAATTTTTTGAAGCCTGTAAAAAGGAAGCTATTAAACCAATTATTGGATTGACGTTAGAATATACCCCGCAAAAGTCTGAACAGCTAGCACAGATTGTACTGTATGCAAAAGATTTAGTTGGCTATCAACATTTAATGCGAATCTCAACTGCAAAGATGAATAGCGAAAGAATGTTCTATTTAGATGAAATCAAAGAATATTTCACTCATTTATTTGCTGTGATACCCTCCGATAAAAGCGAAGTGGCTTTTGCCCTAAAAAGAAGTGAAACAGAAGCGGCTGAAAGTTTAGATCAGCTAATCCAATTATTTGAGCCAGACTCTTTTTTTGCGGGGGCCTCATTTACCTGTAATCCGGAAACTGATCCAGCACTTTTTAAGTTTTATGAAGCAAAAAAACAATCACTACTTGCTTTGCAAGAAACACGTTATTTAAATCGAGAAGATGGATTTGCCTTAAACGTATTAGCACACATTAATCAAGGACAACAAATGGTATTAAATGCTGAAGAAACTGAAATTGAAGGACCATTTTATCTAAGAAATCAGGCAGATGTTACCGAACAATTACATTTGAAAATTAATGAACAAGCCCTTCATAACGCCAAAAAACTTGTTGATTCTTGTAATTTGGAGATTCCGTTGCATCAACGTTTACTACCACATTATCCGATTCCAGAAGGAAGACAAGCAGGAGAATTTTTAAAAGAGTTATGCTTGAAGAAACTGCCTGAACGAATTTCGGATGTTACGGTTGAATATGAAGAACGATTAGCAAAAGAGCTTGATATTATCCATACAATGGGATTTGATGATTATTTCTTGATCGTTTGGGACGTAATGGCATTTGCTCATGACAAAAAAATTGTGACAGGGGCTGGGCGGGGTTCTGCGGCAGGATCTTTAGTATCTTATGTATTATCAATCACAGATGTTGATCCCATTAAATACGACTTACTATTTGAACGGTTCTTAAATCCAGAACGACATTCAATGCCCGATATAGATTTAGATATTCCAGATAATCGTCGTGAAGAAGTGTTGCAATATGTTCGTGAAAAATATGGACACTATCATATGGCACAAATTGCTACGTTTGGTACGATGGCGGCAAAAATGGTTTTAAGAGATGTTGCCAGAGTTTTTGGCCTATCTCAAAGTGAATCAAATCGTTGGTCCAACGCGGTGCCAAGTGCATTGAAAATGACCTTGAAAACAGCGTATGCAGAGTCAAAAAATCTTGTTGAGTTAGTGAATTTTTCGGAGACAAATCGTTTGTTATATGATACGGCTATTCGTTTAGAAGGGTTGCCACGACATGTTTCAACCCATGCAGCTGGAGTGGTGATCAGTGATATAGACCTCTTAGATATCGTCCCGTTACAACCGGGTTCAAATGACATTTTTCTAACACAATTTACTATGAATGACGTTGAGAAAATTGGTCTATTAAAAATGGACTTCTTAGGATTGAGAAATTTATCGATCATAGATAACACAATCAAGTCAATCAAGCGTGTCTATAAAAAAGAAGTGATTTTAAATCAAATTCCTTTAGATGATGAAAAGACGTTATCTTTATTTAGACGAGGAGAAACAAGTGGCGTTTTTCAATTTGAATCAGCTGGTATCAGAAATGTTCTCCGCAAACTCGGTCCAACAAGTATTGAAGATATTGCGGCTGTCAACGCCTTGTATCGTCCTGGTCCGATGCAAAATATCGATTTGTTTATCCGTCGAAAAAAAGATCAAGAACCAATTGATTATCCCGATGCTGTTTTAGAGCCGATTTTAAAGAATACGTACGGTATTATTGTGTATCAGGAGCAAATTATTCAAGTTGCTTCTACAATGGCAGGCTTTAGTTTAGGACAAGCAGATATTTTACGCCGTGCCGTTAGTAAAAAGAAAAAAGATGTCTTGGATGAAGAACGAAAGCATTTCGTTGAAGGGGCGATGAATCAAGGACACAGCAAGGAAATTGCAATGACGATCTACGATTATATTGAGCGATTTGCTAACTACGGTTTTAATCGATCCCATGCGTTTGCTTATTCTTTTATTGGATTCCAAATGGCCTACTTAAAAGTCCATTTTCCAGGGGCTTTTTATGCTGCGATTCTTCATTCAGTAAGGCATAACCCCACTAAAATCAAAGAATATATTGGAGAAGCACGGAAAAACAAAATGGTGATTGTACAACCGTCTATCAATTCTAGTCAATACAGCTTTTACTTAAATAATGATGACCAAATCATGTTTGGTTTTAGCTCATTAAAAGGAATACGGAGAGATTTTATCCAAAATATTATAGATGAGCGTAAAGAACGTGGTCCATTTAAATCGTTTGAGCAATTTTTACTACGTATCGATCGGAAGTGGCTGAAAGCTGATAATATTCAACCGCTCATTGCAATTGGGGCCTTCGATGAACTACAAGCAAATCGTCGTCAGTTAGCGGTTAGTTTAGACAGTGAAATTCAAAACATCATTTATAGTGGTGGCAGTATGAATCTTTTAGAAGATACGCTGAAACTGAAAGAAGTAGAAGTTGCTGATTATACGTTGGAAGAGAAACTGGAGCAGGAAGAACAATATTTAGGTGTTTATTTATCAGGACATCCTACAGAGGAATTTAAGAAGACACGTTTAGCTAAGCAAGTGATGTTAGTTAGCGATGTCGTGGAAAATCAAACGGCACGTTTATTGATTTATGTAAAAGATAGCCGAGTGATCCGTACAAAAAAAGGCGAACAAATGGCGTTTGTGGAAGGTGATGATTTAACTGGATCACTCTCTTTAACACTTTTCCCGACAGTATTCAGAACACTTCGTCAAACTGTTGAAAAAAATCAAGTCTATTTTGTAGAAGGCAAAGTAGAAAAAAGTAATTACAATCAAGAACTTCAATTATTGGTAAATCAAATTGAAAAAGCTAGTGCTATTGAAAACAGTATTAGTGCAACAACTTGTTATTTAAAAATTGTTGCGGCGAAAGATCAGAAAGAAGTGTTGCAAAGTGTCCACGAGGTCATTCAACAAAATAAAGGCAATACGCCAGTAATTATTTACTTTGAAGAAAATGGTAAAAAAGTAGTCTTAGGAGAAGAGAATTGGGTAGCGGATACGCTAAGTGTAAAAAAACAATTAGAGGCGATTTTAGGGAACCAAAATGTTGTTTTCAAATAATTTACGGTAAAAAATACTAATTGTTTTCATCTTTTTTCAATTATTTCTTCTTAAATCAAGACATTTTGCACTATTAATGGTAAAATGAGTGACGTAATATTTTTGAGTAATGAATAACTGTGACTAAATTTGTTACAGCTTAAAAGTATAATATATGAGGTGAAAGAACGAATGAAACGTATCGGTATTTTAACCAGTGGGGGAGACGCCCCAGGAATGAACGCTGCAATTCGTGCAGTGGTACGTAAAGGGATTTTTGACGGAATCGAGGTTTATGGAATAAACTATGGTTTTGCAGGTTTGGTGGCAGGTGACATTCGCCGTTTAGACATTGCTGATGTTGGTGACAAAATTCAACGTGGAGGAACATTCTTATATTCTGCCCGTTATCCAGAGTTTGCAACAGAAGAGGGGCAATTAAAAGGAATCGAACAATTGAAAAAATTTGGGATTGAAGGTTTAGTTGTTATTGGTGGAGATGGTTCATACCATGGCGCGATGGCACTAACAAAACGCGGTTTCCCAGCTGTAGGTATTCCAGGAACGATTGATAATGATATTCCAGGAACCGATTTTACGATTGGATTTGATACAGCAATTAATACAGTGTTAGAATCAATCGACCGTATCCGTGACACAGCAACATCACATGTGCGTACTTTCGTTATTGAAGTAATGGGACGTGGTGCAGGTGATATCGCCCTTTGGTCAGGTGTTGCCGGTGGAGCTGACGAAATTATCATTCCAGAACATGACTTTGATATGGTCAATGTTGCTAAACGCATCAGAGAAGGACGCGATCGCGGTAAGAAACATTGCTTGATCATCCTAGCAGAAGGCGTAATGGGTGGTAATGAATTTGCTGATAAACTTTCTGAACATGGCGATTTCCACACACGTGTCTCTATTTTAGGACATGTTGTCCGTGGCGGTTCACCAAGTGCTCGCGACCGCGTATTAGCAAGTAAATTCGGTTCGTATGCAGTTGAATTGTTAAAAGCAGGAATTGGCGGACAATGTATCGGGATGCTGGATAACCAAGTTGTCTCAGCAGATATCGTTGAGACATTGGAAAATCACAAACATAAACCTGACTTATCACTTTATGATTTAAATCAAGAGATTTCTTTCTAAAGATATGCTGAGCAATTTCAGCTATCTTAGGTATCCCTTGAGGAAAATAGATAATCTTCATGACGTATAAACAAAAATGGAATAGGAGCGTTTGGTAATGAAAAAAACGAAAATCGTATGTACGATCGGACCAGCTAGTGAAACTGTTGACATGCTAGTAAACTTAATGAATGCAGGAATGAATGTTTGCCGTTTGAACTTCTCTCACGGTGATTTTGAAGAGCATGGTAACCGCATTAAAAATATTCGTGAGGCTGCAAAAATCACAGGAAAACGCGTAGCAATCTTGCTTGATACAAAAGGACCTGAAATTCGTACAAACGAAATGGAAAATGGGGCAATCACATTAAGAACTGGTGATTCAGTGCGCCTTTCTATGACAGAAGTTTTAGGAACAAACGAAAAGTTTTCAATCACTTATCCAGAATTAATCAACGATGTAAATGTTGGCTCTCATATTCTTTTAGATGATGGACTGATTGACTTAGAAGTAACAGATATCGACCGTACAGCTAACGAAATCGTTACGCTCGTTAAAAACGAAGGCGTTCTAAAAAATAAAAAAGGTGTTAACGTACCTGGCGTTTCTGTAAACCTTCCTGGTATTACAGATAAAGATGCTGCTGATATCCGTTTTGGTATCGAACAAGGCGTTGACTTTATCGCGGCAAGTTTCGTTCGTCGTGCAACTGATGTTTTAGAAATTACGAAAATTTTGGAAGAAGAAAATGCAACACATATCCAAATCATTCCTAAAATCGAAAACCAAGAAGGTATCGATAACATTGATGAAATCCTAAAAGTTTCTGATGGTTTAATGGTTGCTCGTGGCGACATGGGTGTTGAAATTCCAACAGAAGACGTTCCAGTTGTTCAAAAAGACTTGATTAAAAAATGTAATGCTTTAGGTAAACCAGTTATCACGGCAACTCAAATGCTAGATTCTATGCAACGTAACCCGCGCCCAACACGTGCAGAAGCAAATGACGTTGCGAATGCAATCTATGACGGAACAGATGCAGTAATGCTTTCTGGGGAAACAGCTGCTGGGGATTACCCATTAGAGGCTGTTCAAACAATGGCTCGTATCGCAGTCCGTACTGAAGAAGCATTGATCAACCAAGATTCATTTGCATTAAAACTTTACAGCAAAACGGATATGGCTGAAGCGATTGGTCAATCAGTTGGACATACTGCACGTAACTTGGGTATCCAAACAATCGTAGCAGCGACTGAATCAGGTCACACTGCTCGTATGATTTCTAAATATCGTCCAAAATCTCATATCGTTGCGATTACTTTCTCAGAACAAAAAGCTCGTAGCTTATCATTATCTTGGGGTGTTTATGCAACCGTTGCTGACAAACCATCAAGCACTGATGAAATGTTCAACTTAGCAACACGCACTTCTCAAGAAGAAGGATTTGCAAGTGAAGGTGATTTAATCATTATCACAGCAGGCGTTCCAGTAGGTGAGAAAGGGACAACAAACTTAATGAAGATCCAAATGATCGGATCAAAATTAGTTCAAGGTCAAGGAATCGGTGAATCATCAGTTATTGCTAAAGCAGTTGTAGCAAATACAGCAGAAGAAGCAGTTGCTAACGCAGTAGAAGGTTCTATTCTAGTTGTTAAAACAACTGACAAAGATTATATGCCTGCAATCGACAAAGCAATTGCGTTGGTTGTTGAAGAAGGTGGGTTAACTTCCCATGCAGCAGTTGTTGCAATTGCGAAAGATATTCCAGTAATCGTTGGTGCGGCGGATGCAACAAACTTAATTGCTAATGATGAATTGATCACTGTTGATCCTCGTCGTGGTATTGTATACCGTGGAGCAACAACAGCAATCTAAATTTTTTAATTATAACTTATACAAGAACCGGAATGAATCAGGAAAAGTGATTCATTCCGGTTCTTTTTTATGTGTGTTAAACGAATTTTCATTATTTGTGAAATTCTTCTCAAAAAGACTTTTAAAACGATTTCATACATGGTACAATATAATTGTTACCATATATTAAAAAACACAGGAGTGATAGAATGAAAGCAGCTGTTGTAACGAAAGAAAATAATGGAAAAGTAGAGATCAAGGAATTAGATATCAGACCGCTTGAAACTGGTGAAGCTTTAGTGGATGTTGAATATTGTGGTGTTTGTCATACTGACCTGCATGTCGCTCACGGAGATTTTGGTGAAGTTCCAGGGCGAGTGATTGGTCATGAAGGAATCGGGATCGTTAAAGAAATTGCTCCAGGTGTCGAGAGTTTAAAAGTAGGAGACCGCGTAAGTATCGCTTGGTTTTTTGAAGGATGTGGCACTTGCGAATATTGTATCACAGGCCGTGAAACGTTCTGCCGCCAAGTAAAAAATGCTGGATTTTCAGTGGATGGTGCAATGGCTGAACAATGTATTGTTAAAGCAGACTACGCTGTTAAGGTACCAGAAGGCCTAGATCCAGCTCAAGCCAGCAGTATTTCATGTGCAGGGGTTACGTGTTACAAAGCAATCAAAGTTTCTGATGTAAAACCAGGACAATGGGTTGCTATCTACGGTATTGGTGGCTTAGGAAATTTAGCGATTCAATATGCTAAAAATGTGTTTAATGCTAAAGTCATTGCTGTTGACATCAATGATGATAAATTAGAATTCGCCAAAGAATTAGGTGCTGATTTAGTTTGCAATCCATTAACAGATGGTGATGCTGGAGCGTGGATTCAAGAGAAAGTCGGCGGAGCACATGCAGCAGTTGTTACGGCTGTTTCGAAAGTTGCATTTAATCAAGCCGTAGATTCTGTAAGAGCTGCTGGTAAAGTAGTTGCAGTTGGATTACCGCCAGAAACGATGGATCTAGCAATTGTTAAGACTGTTTTAGATGGAATTCAAATCGTAGGATCATTAGTTGGAACACGCAAAGATCTTGAAGAAGCATTCCAATTTGGAGCAGAAGGTAAAGTTGTACCCGTCGTGGAAACTCGTTGTTTACATGAAGTCAATGACATCTTTGAAGAAATGGAACAAGGAAAAATCAAGGGTAGAATGGTTGTAGATTTAAAAAAATAACACAATTATAAATTGTATAAATAAACAGAATAGCAAAGACCCTAAAAGAAAGAGCTGAAATTCTAACTTTGTAGGGTCTTTTTTTATAACAAGCAAGTGAATAGTAGCCTTTTCTAGCTACTTTGATAGCTTCTTAAAATAGATTCTGTTACTATTGATAGTAGAATTTATTGGAAATTTATCAAGGATAAAATAGTTGAATGAACGGGTTCGATTCCCTAATCAAATCTATATCATTTATTTTTATGGAATTTTAGGAGGAACAAAGATGAAGGAAAGTGCAAAAGCAGGTATTTCATTTGGAGGTGCATGAGCATTAGTCATCTCGTATGTAAATTAGCATAGTATTCTTTGGGCAGTGTTTCACGGGGCGTTGAGTTGGTTTTATGTAATCTATTACGTAATTGTATATGGCGTAAATTGATAGCGATCAGTTAGAGCTGACTAGTATAAAAGAGTTGATTTTTGGATCAATTTTGAAATAGACTGTCATAACAATGAGATTTCTATTTATTTCTGTTTGCTAAACATTAAAAAAATTTTTAAACGAGTGATTTTCAGAAAATTTCTGTTAATCAAGGGACAAATTATGCTATAATTACATAATTAAGATGGGAGGTTTAGTGCAAATGGAATCCATTTCAAAAGATTTTGCCGTTCAGCTGTTAAACGATGATGCACAAAGGATTATGATGTTGATTCGTAATCAAAAAAATAGCCTATGCATTTCCCAGTGTAAGGCGTTTGAAGAAGTCGTAGACACGCAAATGTATGGTTTTTCTCGTCAAGTGACTTATGCCATTCGACTAGGTATTTTAAGTTCAAAACAAGGACATCAAATGCTAAGTGATTTAGAAAAAGAACTTAATCAATTATATAGTGACGTTTATGAGGAAACACAAGAAAAAAAAGAGATTGGCAAGGAGGTTTAAGCTTTGCCGAACAAGATAAAAAAAAGGCATCTGTTAGATTATAGTATTTTGATTCCCTATTTGGTTCTTAGTGCAGTGGGATTAATCATGGTTTACAGTTCTACTTCTTCTCTGTTAGTGTCACAAGGCAAGCCACCGACCGGAATGGTTATCACCCAGCTACAATTTTGGCTTTTAAGTTTAGTAGCAATGTTTTTTATTTACAAGATGAAAACGAGCGTCTTTCAAGTCAAAGGCTTTATTATGTTTGCAATTGTGGTTATTTCGGTTCTTCTGTTAGCCGTTCGATTTACGACATTAGGTTCAGAAATCAATGGTGCTAAAGGTTGGATTCAAATTGGTTCGTTCTCAATGCAACCGGCTGAATATCTAAAAATAATGGTGATTTGGTATCTTGCTTATATTTTAGGCCGAAGACAGAAATATATCGATAAAGAATTTAAAAAAGCAGTGTTTAGACCGATGCTTTTGGTTGGCTGTTTAATCTTCCTAGTTGCGATCCAACCGGATTTCGGAAACGCAGCCATTTTGACTTTATTGGTTATTATTATGATACTCTCTAGTGGCGTAAATTATATGTATACATATATAGTGGGCGGCGCTGGGATTTTGGGTAGTATTGCTGTTATCCAAGCGTTACTTTTAACTGGAGGAAAGATTATTCCAGAAAGATATCAATACGTGTATCAACGCTTCGCTATTTTCTTAAATCCATTCAAAGATGAACGGAATGCGGGTCATCAATTGGCAAATTCTTATTATGCGATCAATAATGGTAGCTGGTTTGGAAAAGGTTTAGGAAATAGCATTCAGAAAAAAGGATTTTTACCAGAAGCACATTCAGATTTTATATTTGCTATAACAATTGAAGAATTGGGCTTATTTGTATCATTGATTATACTAGCAATTTTAATGTTTATGATTGCGCGAATCATTTTAGTTGGCGTACGCTCAAAAAAACCGTTCAATTCACTAATGTGTATTGGTATTGGTACAATGTTGTTGTTGCAGGTTTTTATCAATTTGGGCGGAATTACTGGAGTGATTCCTTTAACAGGTGTAACATTTCCTTTCCTAAGCCAAGGAGGGAACAGTGTATTGATTATTTCAATTGCAGTTGCATTTGTATTGAATATCAGTGCAGATGAAAAAAAACAAAAAATGGACCAAGAATACCAATTACTTGGTAATTAATAAATGAAGGTCAAATAAACAGGTAGGAGTGAAAGAATGAAAAAAGTTTTAGTCGCAAATCGTGGAGAAATCGCAATTCGTATTTTTAGAGCCTGTACAGAGATGCACATCGGGACAGTGGCAATCTATGCAGCAGAAGACGAATATTCAGTTCATCGTTTTAAAGCTGATGAAGCCTATTTAGTTGGTAAGGGAAAAAAACCAATAGAAGCCTACCTTGACGTGGAAGACATAATCAGAATTGCAAAACAATCTGGTGCTGATGCTATACATCCAGGTTATGGTTTTCTTTCTGAGAATTTGGAGTTTGCCCGTCGTTGTAGAGAAGAAGGCCTTATTTTTGTAGGGCCATCACTGCATCATCTAGACATTTTTGGCGATAAAATCAAAGCAAAAGAAGCCGCTGTGGCTGCTGGGATTTCTTCGATACCGGGTTCAGATGGTCCTGTTGATACAGTAGAAGGTGTCTTGGACTTTGGTCGGACACATGGTTTTCCGATTATGATCAAAGCGGCACTTGGTGGTGGCGGTCGTGGCATGCGCGTAGCTCATGACGAAAAAGAAGCAAGAGAAGGGTATGATCGAGCGAAAAGTGAAGCTAAGGCAGCTTTTGGTTCTGATGAAGTCTATGTTGAAAAATATATTTCCAATCCAAAACATATTGAAGTTCAAATTTTAGGTGATAGTCATGGGAATGTGATTCATTTATTTGAACGTGATTGCTCTGTTCAACGCCGTCATCAAAAAGTTGTGGAAGTAGCTCCATGTGTTTCAATGAGTGAAGAAAAACGCAAAGAAATTTGTGGTGCTGCGGTTCAATTAATGAAGCACGTTCAATATATAAATGCTGGGACAGTTGAATTTCTAGTTGAGGGTGATCAATTTTATTTTATCGAAGTGAACCCACGTGTTCAAGTAGAGCATACCATCACTGAAATGGTCACAGATATAGACATTGTAGTTTCACAATTACAGATTGCTCAAGGTCTTGATCTTCATAAAGATATGAAAATTCCACAACAAGAAAATATTACGCTAAATGGCGCTGCAATCCAATGCAGAATTACAACGGAAGATCCATTGAATCATTTCATGCCTGATACTGGTAAGATTGATACTTATCGTTCACCAGGTGGTTTTGGCGTCCGTCTAGATGTTGGAAATGCCTATTCAGGTGCGGTTGTTACGCCCTATTTTGATTCATTGTTGGTTAAAGTTTGTACTCATGGTTTTACGTTTGAAAAAGCGATTCAAAAGATGGAACGTAGTTTGAGAGAATTTAGAATTCGTGGTGTTAAGACGAATATTCCATTTTTACACAAAGTAATTGGCCATACAGAATTTCAATCAGGGGAAGCAAAAACTACCTTTATCGACAATACACCGCAATTATTCGAATTTCCTAAATTAAGAGATCGCGGGAATAAAACAATGAAATTTATTGGTGAAGTTACAGTCAATGGATTTCCTGGTATTGAAAAATCAACGAAGAAATATTTTGATGCACCGCGTATACCAACTGATTTAGAGTTACGTAATGATTATGTAACGGCAAAAAATGTTTTAGATACAGATGGAGCGCAAGGCGTAATCGAATGGGTCAAAAAACAAGAAAATGTTTTATTAACAGATACAACTTTCCGCGATGCACATCAAAGTTTATTAGCTACTCGAGTAAGAACACAGGATTTCAAAGAAATCGCACGTTTAACTGGCGAAGGGTTGCCTGAGCTATTTTCGAGTGAAATGTGGGGCGGTGCAACTTTTGATGTTGCATATCGTTTCTTAAATGAAGATCCATGGCAAAGACTACGCAAAATTCGTAAGTTAATGCCGAACACATTATTACAAATGTTGTTTAGAGGGTCAAATGCGGTTGGCTATCAAAATTATCCAGACAATGTAATCGAAGAATTTATTAAAGAGTCAGCAAGACAAGGAATTGATGTTTTCCGTATTTTTGATAGTTTGAATTGGTTACCGCAGATGGAAAAAAGTATTCAAACCGTTAGAGATACCGGGAAGATTGCAGAAGCTGCTATTTGTTATACAGGGGATATCAATGACCCTTCAAGAGCAAAATACAATGTTGAGTACTACAAAAATATGGCCAAAGAACTTGAAAAGATGGGTGCTCATATTATTGCAATCAAAGATATGGCAGGTTTATTAAAGCCACAAGCAGCGTATCGTTTGATCAGTGAGTTAAAAGATACGACTGATTTACCGATACATTTGCATACACATGATACAAGCGGTAATGGTATAATCACCTATTCAGCTGCGACTAAAGCTGGAGTGGATATCGTAGATGTGGCTACAAGTGCAATGAGCGGGGCAACAAGTCAGCCTAGCATGAGCAGTTTATATTATGCGTTAGTGAATGGTGATCGTACCCCCAATGTTAACATCGATAATACGCAAAAAATCAACCATTACTGGGAAGATGTTCGTATGTATTACCAATCATTCGAAAATGGCCTAAATGCACCACAAACAGAAGTTTACATGCATGAAATGCCAGGTGGACAGTATTCTAATTTACAACAACAAGCTAAGGCTGTCGGCTTGGGTCACCAATGGGATGAAATCAAAAAAATGTATCATACGGTCAACTTAATGTTTGGCGATATTGTTAAAGTGACGCCATCTTCAAAAGTCGTAGGGGATATGGCATTATTCATGGTTCAAAATAATCTAACAGAAGAGGAAATCTATGCCAATGGAGAAGACTTGAGTTTTCCAGAGTCAGTCGTTACCTTCTTCCAAGGGGACTTAGGTCAACCAGTAGGTGGGTTTCCTAAAGAGTTACAGAGAATTATTCTAAAAGGACGTCCAGCCTTCACAGAAAGGCCTGGAAGTTTGGCAGCGCCTGTAAAATTTGATAAGGTAAAAGCAGAATTAACTGAAAAAATTGGTTATGAACCAAAACTAGAAGAGGTATTGAGTTATTTAATGTATCCTCAGGTATTCTTGGACTATCGTACTTCTTATCAAAATTTTGGTGATGTGACGTTATTAGATACGCCAACCTTCTTCCAAGGAATTCGGCAAGGTGAATCAGTAGAAGTTCAAATCGAAAAGGGTAAGACGTTGATTATTCGTTTAGATGAAATCGGTGACCCTGATATTGAAGGAAACCGGGTATTATTCTTTAATTTAAACGGTCAACGACGTGAAATAGTTATTAAAGATACCTCTATCAAATCCTCTGTCCAAGCAAAACGCAAAGCAGAACCAACAAATAAAGAGCAAATCGGTGCTACAATGTCAGGCTCTGTTCTCCAAGTTTTAGTTCAAAAAGGGGACAAGGTTAAAAAAGGAGATGCTTTGTTGGTAACAGAAGCGATGAAGATGGAAACCACTATTGAAGCTCGTTTTGATGGGATTGTTGAAAATATTTATGTATTTGAAGAAGAACCGATTAGTTCAGGTGATCTGTTGATAGAAGTAAAAGAAAATTAACCGAAAAGTGGGGGGAAAGATGAAACGATTTTTAGCTTTTTTAGGCGTTTTCTTGATAGTCGTTGTAGGGGGCTATTTGCAGCCAGTCTTTTTCCCTGCTGAAAAAATGCAGCAAGAAGCAGATCATGGGAGACAAGTTGCCTCCCATACTGCTTTACCTTATGAAGAAATACCAACTTCGGGTTATGCTACGTACATAGGAAAAAAAGCAACTGATTTCGTTACTGAGTTTGGTGAACCGCTTGAAAAAAAAATGACAGTTATGGGATATGAGTTATGGATATATGGTGTGAAAGATTCAGATTATCTAGAAGTGAATGTTCAAAACGAAAAAATCTCTTCAATCAAAGCATTGAATGACTCAAAAGAAACGATGCCATTCTCTATCGGTATGAAGTTGTCGGATGTTTCAGAATTGATGACCATTTATTCGAATTTTGCCTTTACATACAAAGAAACCAACTACAATGTGGAGTTAATGGAAGAAGATATGAATTATCGTCCTCTGATTGCATTTGATAATAAGACATTCGCTATTTTATTTTTCAATCATGGCACAGGTAAGCTTTCAGCAGTTACTTATTTAGATAAAAAAACATTATTAACCTTAATGCCATACCAATTAGTAGAAGGTGAACTTGTGCCTTTTCCGGTAAAAGAACAGCCTCCTGGATTTGATGCTGTCACAAGTAATCAAGTGATCAGAACAATCAATTTGTTGAAACTTGCAGAAGGATTACCAGCATATCGTGTGAATACTGAAAGTCAAAAAAATGCTCAAAAGCTTTTTGATACATTAAATAAAAATTCTAAAAATGTTCTTTCAGCAAAACGAGTAGAAAATTGGCAATATAGCAAAGAACAAATGACTTCTGAGACCATGTTTACACTGACCAATGATGAATACCAAAAATTATTAAAAGCGGGTCAATTAGACAAGAAAAAAGCAACAGGGATGTATACAGAACCCGTTTATGATCCAACCTTCACTGTACTCTCATGGTTTTCTGATTCATTATATCATTCTCGATTTGCTCATCAGGAAAATGAACACATTGGCGTTGCTTTCTCTAAAGCAAGTATGTTAGTCTTATTACAAGAGACTGAAAAAGAAATAACTCAAACAGAGGAAAGTGAATAAGTATGATAGTGACAGAAAAACTTTTTGAAATAGAAGATCAGACAGAAAAACTTGTTCAAGCCATTTTAGCAAGTGAGACCATTGAATCTTACAAAATAAATCGTCAAGCAATGTATGGATCTAAGGACGTCCGAGAGAAGCAGAAAGCATTTTTAGAGGCAAAAGATTCCTTCGAGCGCATCGAAGCTTATGGAAACCATGCGCCGGATTTCCGCACTAAACAACGAGCAGTTCGCCAAGCGAAGCGTGCGTTAGATCTGAGTGAAGAAGTTGCTGAGTTTCGATTCTCTGAAACTGGTGTTCAAACGATATTAGATTTAGTGGGTATGGCAGTAGCGAAAACAATTTCAGCTGATATCAAAGTAGACGCTGGAAATCCATTTTTTGAAAAGGGAAAACATTCGGGGTGTGGAGGTAATTGTCATGCAAGTTAAGGAAGAAAAAAAATTTACCATTCAAAAACGTCGTTGTTTAGTTGTTTTTGTATACAGTTTAAAGCAATTAAAGACATTGAAACGCTATGGATTGATTCATTATGTCTCACGTCGGATGAAATATGTTGTGCTTTATATGAATGAAGAAGATATTGAAAGCTCAGAAGCTAAAATCAATGGTTTGCATTTTGTACGGAAAGTAGAACGGTCTTATCGTCCAGATGTGGAAATGAATTTTGCTGAAAAAATCGGAACAAAAGCGGCGTATCAGTACGAGAAAGAAGAAGGCTTTGAGGTCGAAGAATTAAGTACTCAAATTCGTTTAGCTGAAAATGTGTAAAAATTGAGATGAAAAATGTGTACGAACTTCAAACATTTTTCATCTTTTTTCTGTATAGTTGATATACTATTAAAGTACATTAAGTGATAAGGAGCGTTTAAAGAATGCGGGTTATATCTGGAGAATATGGTGGACGACGTTTAAAAGCATTAGTTGGTGATAATACACGCCCTACAACGGATAAGGTAAAAGAATCGATTTTTAATATGATCGGACCGTATTTTGATGGTGGAACGGTGTTAGATTTATATGCAGGAAGCGGCGGTTTAGCGATCGAAGCTGTGTCCAGAGGAATGGATCTAGGAATTTGTATTGAAAAAAACTTTTCTGCTATTAAAATTATTAAGGAAAATATTGAAGTAACAAAAGAACCAAACAAGTTTATCGTAAAAAAAATGGATGCTAATAAAGCATTATTATTTTTAAAAGAAGAAGAAATAACGGTCGATTTGGTGTTACTTGATCCGCCGTATGCCAAACAGGAAATCGAAAAGCAAATAGAACAAATGCTTGCTCAAGATTTACTAAGTGAAGTGGGTATCATTGTTTGTGAGACGGATAAATCTGTGAAGCTTCCAGAAATCATTGGTACATGTGTAAAATCTCGTGAAACAACCTACGGTATCACTCAAATAACGATTTATAAACAGGAGGTAAGCGATGAGTAAAATTGCTCTTTTTCCTGGAAGTTTTGACCCATTGACGAATGGCCATTTAAATATGATTGAACGTAGTACACTGTTGTTCGACAAAGTCATTATAGGCGTTTTTGTCAATACAAATAAAACAGCTCTTTTTTCCTTAGAAGAAAAGCTTATCTTCATTAAGGAAGCTGTTGCCCATTTAGAAAATGTGGAAGTTATCGTTCAAGAAAAGAAACTCACTGTTGAAAGTGCTGAAGAATTAGGTGCTAACTTTTTAATTCGTGGAATCAGAAATATCAAAGACTATGAGTATGAAAAAGACATAGCGAGAATGAATCATCATTTAGCACCTCATTTAGAAACTGTTTTTCTATTAGCTGACGAAACCTATGGTCACATCAGTTCAAGTTTACTAAAGGAAGTGCTGGAATTTGGCGGGGATGTCTCTGAATACCTTCCTCAATCTGTCAATCGAGCACTAAATCAAAAGAATCGTGAGATGAAACGAAATGAAGAATGAACATGAAGAAAAATTATCAATCAAGTCGACGCTCCCTTTTATTATCGTTATAGTGTTGATTATTATAATGATCTTTCCAATTCCTTTTTACATTGAAGGGCCTGGTACAACGGAGAATTTAAAAGATTTTGTGACTGTGAATAATAAAAAAGATACGGAACCAGGTGCGTTTTATTTAACAACTGTTGGTGTTCGTAAAGCAACAGTAGGTTCTGCTTTAAAAGCAAAATTTTCAACTTTTGAAGAACTAGTAAGCAAAGAAGAATTGATGGGATCAAGTACAAGTAGTGAATATGATCGAATTCAGCAATATTATATGAATTCGTCGAAAAATGCTGCAATTGAGCAGGCGTTAAAACTCGCTGATGTACCCTACAAAATGAATTTCAAAGGTGTATATGTTTTAGCAATAGAAGATAATTCAAGTTTTAAAGGAAAAATTTCTGTTGGAGATACTGTTACAGGAATCGATGGACATACATTTAAAAGCAGTGAAGAATTTGTAGACTATGTAAAAAAACAAAAAATTGGGCAAAAAGTGACTGTAAGCTACTTACAAGATGGTAAGGCTAAGAAAGCAGAAGGTAAATTGATTGAATTACCAACCGATAAAAAGGCAGGTATTGGCATCGGATTGACTGATCATACTGAAATTGAGTCTACGGTTCCGGTTGAAATAGATGCAGGTGATATCGGTGGTCCATCAGCAGGCTTAATGTTTACCTTAGAGACATATGAGCAACTAATACAAAAAGGGATTCGTAAAGGACATAAGATTGCTGGTACAGGAACAATCAATACTCAAGGAGTCGTTGGGCGAATAGGTGGTATTGACAAAAAAGTTGTTACTGCTAGTAACAATGGAACAGAAATTTTCTTTGCACCGGATGACGAAATCACGAAGGAAATGAAAAAAGCTGAACCAGAAATTAAAACAAACTACGAAGAGGCAAAAGCAGCCGCTGAAAAAATAGGAACAAAAATGAAAATTGTACCTGTAAAAAATGTACAAGATGCTTTAAATTATCTTGAAACATTGAAAGAAAAATAAAAAAATGGACAACGAGGTGTTAACTTCGTTGTTCATTTTTTGTTTTATTGCAAAAGCCTAATAAATATCGGGAAATCAAAGGTTTTTTTATTTTTAATCATGAAAATAAAAAAGTAATGCGTATCTTTATTTAGAAGGGGGGAAAATCATGGATTATCGTAAATTAATACAACAATACAAACAGTATATTATCAGCGGTATTATTTTGTTTAGTATTACTTGCAGTGTTATTGTCATCGTTCTTGTTAACTCTCGTCAAGATACGTTACCAGAAGACGAATTGGTTCCAAATTCGGTGAGTTCACTTCAATCGAGCGATCAAGAATCAACTACAGCGCAAATATACGTGGATATAAAGGGCGCTGTAGAAAAACCAGGATTGTATGAAGGAACTCTGAATATGCGCGTCTGGGACGCTGTGATGCTTGCTGGCGGGGTGAAGGATATTGCGGATACGAAAAGAGTCAATTTTTCTGAGCGAATTGCCGATCAGATGGTCATTTACATACCAGAGATAGGTGAAGAAGCTCAAAGCGCCGAAAATGATAGCCAGTCAGAGGAGAGTCAAAGTAAAGACGTAAATAAAATCAATCTAAATCAAGCCAGTGAAGCTGAATTACAAACGTTGCCTGGTGTTGGTCAAAAGAAAGCTCAAGAGATCATTCGTTATAGGGAAGAAAATGGTGGATTTAAAACAATAGAAGAGATAAAGAATATTTCAGGTTTTGGTGAAAAAACATTTGAAAAATTAAAAGATGCTATTACTTCATAGAATTGACGAGAGTTAATCGATATAAAATGCAACAATTTTATAAATATCATGTGTCGGTTCTTGACGAGACTTTTTCTATAATTTACTATTTGTATATCCTATTACTAATTCAAAAGAATCAGCAAAAATAAATTGGACAATCACTACATAAAAAAGGAGAATAAAATGACGTTAGAACGAATTCCTTGGGATCAATATTTTATGGCACAAAGCGTGTTATTATCATTAAGAAGTACTTGTACACGTTTGGAAGTTGGGGCAACAGTTGTGAGAGATAAACGAATTATCGCAGGGGGATACAATGGGTCGGTTAGTGGAGATGTACATTGTATTGATGATGGCTGTTATATGGTTGATGGACACTGTGTTCGCACGATTCATGCTGAAATGAACGCTATTTTACAGTGTGCCAAATTTGGTATCCCGACAGATGGAGCTGAAATTTATGTGACTCATTTTCCTTGTTTGCAATGCACGAAAATGATTCTACAAGCAGGAATCAAAAAAATTCATTATTTAAAAGATTATCGGAATGACCAATATGCAATGGCCTTGATTAAGCAAGTTGGCGCAACGGTAGATCAAGTAACGTTATCCCAAAAATACTTTGCTGAATTACAATTAGGAGAAGAAGAGACTGCTTCACTGGAAGAAGCTTCTCAAACAGATCAATAACTACTGGATTTTTCCAGTACTTGTAGGTATAGGAACAGTTTTTTTAATTTTAGAACCTAGCTTTTTTAATGGTATTATTTGGTTTTATTTTATTAGTCGAATTCTTGGCACAAGAAATAAGGCGATTATCAGCGTCAGTATTTTGTGCCTGCTTATTCTAGCTATTTCTTGCTGGTTGACCTTAAACGTGGAGCACCAAAAAAAGTTTCCAGAAGCAGTCGAAGTGGGTGGCCATCTATCTGTGTTGCCTGATAAATATACAATAGATGGTGATAGTCTTCAAATGGAAGGAAGCTTTTATATATCTAAAAAAGAAAAGCGTAAAGTGGTCGCTTTTTATCGATTTCGTTCAGAACGGGAAAAACAAAGTTGGCAAAAAATAAATATGCCTATTGATATTACTCTTTTGGGGAAATTTGAAGTACCGTTAGCTCAAACAAACCTTAATGGATTTAATTATCGAAAGTATTTAAAAGAGAAGGGCATCTATCAAACCTTATCGATTAGAGACATTTACAAAATCGAAACTGGAAATCCAAAGATGTATGATGTTTTTGCTTGGTTAAGTTGTTTTAGAAAAAAAGCGATTGATCATTGTGATAATCTGTTTTTGAAAGAAACCTCGTTACATCTTAAAACACTGATTTTTGGGTTTAAATCTAGTGAATTTTCTCAAAAAGAAGACATGTTAGCTAACTTGGGAATACTTCATTTGTTTAGTTTGTCTGGAATGCATGTGACATTTTTTATTGGAAGTTTCAGGTCTTTCTTCTTACGATGTGGGATCACGATTGAAAGGTTATTTTGGTTGCAATTGTTGTTCTCAATTATTTATGCAGGTTTAACTGGCTTCTCTATAAGCGTTGTTCGAGCATTGATCCAAAGTATGATTTCACTTGGAAATCGTGAATTTAAATGGCGCTTATCTGGGTTGGATTGTTGGAGTTTGTCATTAGTCGTTAACTTGGTTTTTCAACCTTATGTATTATTTTCAACTGGCGGTCAGTTGAGTTATGGCCTATCTTTTTTCATTTTATATGTTCATCCTATTGTAGAACGGGTTAACAAGCGATTTATTCGGATGTATTGTTTTTCACTTCTATTAACAGTTACGATGATTCCGTTAGTCGGACGAACATTTTTTGAATGGCAGTTAACAAGTAGCCTGTTTACGTTTTTGTTATTACCCATTTTTGAGCGAGCTATCTTACCCTTGTTAACGATTAGCTTTTTAGGATCATTCATTTATAAAATAAAACTAGTGATCGATAGTCTAGAACTATATTTCGTCATGCAGCAATCCATTTTTGAGTGGTTAAGTCGATACAGCACCTTTACAATTGTTACGGGCGTTTTTACACCAGTTCTTTTTTTGTTGATTGTTATAGTCCTTTTTTTAATGCTACACTTGATGTATCAACGTTCAAAAAAAGTTTATTTGTTAGGTGCAGGGTTACTATTGTTGATGAATAATAAGTATTTTTCTTTCATTGGTACGATTGCTTTTATCGATGTTGGACAGGGAGATAGTATTTTTATCCAAACGCCGTTTCATCAAGAGAATATTTTGATTGATACGGGTGGTAGAATAGCGTTTGACAAAGAAAAATGGGCAATTAAAACCAACCAACCAATAAATGCTGATTATTCCGTCATCCCATATTTGAAAAGCAAAGGAGTAAAGTATCTTGACAAAGTATTGATTACTCATGGTCATATGGACCACTTTGGTGATCTACTTAAGATCAACGAAAAAATACCGATTCGTTCATTGTACTTCCCGGAAGGAACAGAAAATAAATCTGCTTTTCAGCAAACGCTAAATCGTTTAAAGGCTAAAGGGATAAAATGTTATCCAGTTTTAGCAGGAGCATCTATTCGCCATTCGATTTCCTTAGAGATACTGGCTCCAACTACTGCAGGAACGGGTGAAAATAAAGATTCTATGGTTGTTTACACAAAGGTTTCTGGTCAACGCTTCTTATTTACAGGCGATTTAGAAAAAGAAGGGGAGCGACAATTGATACAGCGTTTTCCAACTTTGCGGGCAGATATATTAAAAGTAGGGCATCATGGGAGTAAGACGTCATCTGATTCTTTATTCATCAAGAAGATTAAACCCAGAGAAGGAATTATTTCTTGTGGACGCAATAATCGATTTAATCATCCTCATGAAGAAACGTTTGTCACATTTGAGCAAGAGCAGATCGCTCAATTTCAAACAGGTAAAAACGGAATGATCTATTATGAATGGACACCATTTTCAAAAATGTCATCAGTTAAAACAATCATGGAAGAAGACTAGCACTTCTTAAAGTGCCATGATAGGATGGAAAAGAGAAATGAGGGAATTTATGAACTTACAAGAGGCATTAAAACAAGTCAGGCAACAGCAGTTTGCTTCTGTTTATTTAATTCAAGGAACAGAAGGGTATTTAAATGAGTTATTTAAAACAGAATTGATGGAGCAATTAATCAAAACAGAGGATGATCAATTTAATTATTCTTCCTTTGATATGGAAGAAGTCCCTTTATCTGTAGCAATGGAAGAAGCTGAAACTATTCCTTTTTTTGGTGACTATCGGTTAGTTTTTATCGAAAATCCTTATTTTTTAACTGCTGAAAGAAAAATGAATGGATTAGACCATGATATTGATAGCTTACTCAACTATTTAGAACAACCATCTCCCACAACAATTTTAGTATTTAGTGCACAAGTTGAAAAATTAGATGAACGAAAAAAAGTAACGAAATCACTAAAAAAACAGGCTGAAGTTATTGATGTTAATCCAATGGGAGAACGAGAAGTAAGGCAATATGTAGAGCAGACGATTCAAGGTGAAGGCTATGAGATTAGACCAGAGGCTTTTGATTTACTGCTGCAGTTGACGGATTTGAATTTATCCAAAGTCATGGGAGAACTACAGAAATTGTTTTTGTATTCCTCTGACAGCAAAATTATTTCGTTAAATGGCGTCAAGGAACTTGTACCTAAATCCTTAGAACATAATGTATTTGATTTGACCAATGATGTTTTAGCTGGAAATGGTGAAAAAGCAATTCAATTGTATGAAGATTTATTACTGCAAGGTGAAGAAACTATTAAATTAAATGCGATTTTATTAAATCAAATCCGTTTATTTTTACAAACAAAAATTTTAGCAAAAGTAGGATATCAACAAGCGAATATCGCTGAAACACTTAAAATTCACCCTTATCGTGTTAAATTAGCTCTACAGCAAGTTCGTCGATTTGAACTAGATCGTTTGGAGGCCATCTACGATGAGCTAGTTGAGAATGATTATAAAATGAAAACAGGAAAAATGGATAAAGAGCTGCTATTTGAATTATTTATTCTTAAATTGTCTGGGCAAGTGAACAGATAACAGGAATGCGAATAAACCAATCGTCTATATCTCTAGCGCTGTTTATATAAAAAAAGAAGTACGTGATCAAATCTGTTAGAGTTGATTACGTACTTCTTACACTAAAAAAGAAGCTAACACGAGGTTAGCTTCTAAAAATCCTTATTTTGCTAATTTTTTGCTTAGACGTGATTTATCACGGCCTGCTTTGTTTTTATGGATTAATCCTTTTGTTTCAGCCATATCAACAGCTTTAATAGCTTCTGTATATAACGCATCAACATTGTCAGCGCCAGCAGCTACAGCATCTTCAAATTTCTTGATAGCTGTACGCATTGCATTTTTTTGAGATGAATTTTGAGCATTCTTATTAGCATTAGTACGTACACGTTTAATTGCAGATTCAATATTTGGCATTTCTTTCACCTCCGATAAATTAAGGTCTTACACAGGAAAATCCATATGTAATTCAACACTAATCATTATACCTAATCCAAACAGGCATTGCAATAAAAGATGACAAGTTTTTTTCCTTAACAGTAAAAATATTGATTTTATCGCATGGAAATCGTTTTGAATTTACGGTTGATAGGAAATTTAGATACTTTTTTTAAAAAATATGCTATCATAACAGGGTAAAATGAAATGGTGGTGTCAATGTGAATATTGCTCTAATTGTAACGATTACCCTTGTGATGGGCGTTATTTTCGTCAATGGTTGGACTGATGCGCCTAATGCAATTGCAACCGCTGTCTCAACTCGCGTTTTAAAGCCGAATGTTGCGATTTGGATGGCTGTCGTAATGAACTTTTTTGGTGCGTTGGTGATGACATATTTTAATGCACAGGTGGCAGAAACGATCAGTAACATTGTTAGTTTTGATGCACAAGGGAATGCTTCACAAGTGGCTTTAGCAGCATCTTTATTTTCAATCGTGGTCTGGTCAGTAGCAGCATGGTATTTTGGTATTCCAACTAGTGAGAGTCACGCGTTGATTGCTGGCTTAACAGGTTCTGCAATGGCTTTAGGAGGAATCGGAGCAGTTAATGGTTCTGAATGGTCGAAAGTACTTGTTGGACTAGTCGTCTCAACAGTCATGGGCTTTGGTGGAGGTTATCTTGTCACAAAGCTAATTGTAATCCTTTTCAGAGGTGTAGCTAGAAGAACAGCAAATAAAGTTTTCACCTACGGACAAGCATTTGGTGCTGCTGCAAATGCCTTTTTGCATGGTGCGCAAGATGGTCAAAAATTCATGGGCGTATTCATGTTAGGACTTTATTATAATAATTTGGCAGAAAAGTCTGGTTCAGGATTTATCATTCCAATTTGGGTCATGATTCTTTGCTCTGTCACAATGGGGTTTGGCACATCTGTAGGTGGTATGAGAATTATCAAATCAGTTGGGATGGACATGGTAAAATTAGAACGGTATCAAGGATTTGCAGCTGATTTAAGTACAGCTGTGTGTTTATTTGCGGCTTCAATCTTTGGTATTCCCGTTTCTACTACACACACTAAAACAACTGCAATCATGGGTGTGGGTGCTTCCAAACGAGTATCAAGTGTTGACTGGCGTATTGTAAAAGAAATGCTGATTGCTTGGATCTTGACATTTCCAGGTTGCGGGATTATTGCCTTTATTATGGCAAAATTATTTATAGCATTATTTTAAGGAGAGAATAAAATGGCTAGAAAAAAGCAATTTGATTATTTTGGTAAATTAGAGCATTTAGCAAAAAATGCGCATCAAGCAGCAGAATTATTAGAAATGATTGCGCTTAATTATTCACTTGAAACATTGGAGAATGAAGCAGAGAAAATTCATTTATTAGAACGTGAAGGGGATCAAATCGTTCAAAAAATCATGAATGAATTATATATTTCGTTTATTACTCCTATTGATCGTGAAGATATCGTAGAAATTACACAATGTCTAGATGACGTACTTGATACTATCAACAGTATTACTTACTTACTTAGCAGCTTAGTTGTGAAAGAGCTAAATGATAATGCCATGGTATTTATTACATATGGAGTAGAAGCTACGGCAGGTGTATTAACTGCAACTAAAGAGTTTGCAAAATTTAAAAACTCAAAAACATTGCATACAATGATCAATGAAGTAAGTGAAATTGAGAGGAAAGCTGATAAATTATACAGTGAAGCGTTAAAAGATTTGTTTACGAATGAGCAAAATCCCATTGAAGTTATTCGTTGGAAAAATGTCTATGATCAATTAGAAGAATTTTTAAATGCCAGTGAATCAGTTGTAGATGTAATTGGTGGCTTAGTCATAAAAAATAGTTAATAACGATAATAGGTTGAGGTAGATCAAAATTTATCTCAGCCTAATACTCTACATTTAGTCGGAGGAATTGAATGGATAATAAATACATTGATGAAATTAGACGTTTTAGCCTGTCAAAAATGGAAAAAGATCAAACAGGTCATGGTCTGGATCATATAAATAGAGTTGTTCGCTTAGCAGATAAAATCGCTGGAACTGAAACGTGTAATCATTTTATCGTTACAGTTGCAGCCTATCTTCATGATACTGTGGATGATAAATTAGTGCCTGATTCGCACCAAGCATTTCAACAGATGGAAGAATTTTTACAAGATATTAACGTTCCCAATGATCAAATTCAGCAAATAACTCATATAATCATGAACCTTTCTTTTAGTCAAGAGATTAACGGAACAGCAGAAAAACTAACGATTGAAGGACAAATCGTGCAGGATGCTGACCGCTTAGATGCTATGGGCGCAATTGGAATTATGCGGACGATTTATTATGGCGCACGCAGAGGAAATCCAATTTATAATCCTGAAATCAAACCAAGAACCCTTCAGTCAAAAGCCGAATATCGAGAAGAAAGCACGATCATTAATCATTTTTATGAAAAAATCCTTTTACTTAATAAAAGCTTGAATACAGAATATGCGAAAGCATTAGGCCAAAAACGCCAAGAATTTTTAGAAGGTTTTTTAACTGAATTTTTTGAAGAATGGAATTAAAAGAAGTAACTGAAAATAACGCTATCAGTTATCCAGTTGTTCTTTACGCTTATACAAATTTCGTTTTTTGTGTGTGGTATTTTTTAGAGACGTGACGTTCATTTGGGATCGTTTTTAACATTCTTAATCCATTTAAAATAACAAGAATTGTGCTTCCTTCATGCCCTATAACGCCTAGTGGCAAATTAATCATTTGAAAAAAATTAGATAGAATCAACAATACGATGACTCCAGATGAAAAAACAATATTTTGAGTGACGATTCTTTTTAATTTTTTTGAAAGAAGGTGACTCATTTGAAGCTTCTCTAAGTCATTTTTCATTAACACCATATCTGCTACATCCATCGCTATATCAGTTCCTTGCCCCATGGCAACACCAATTGCAGCATTGGCTAAGGCAGGTGCATCATTTATGCCATCTCCGACCATTGCGTTGATTCCATAACGCTCTTTTTGTTTCTTGATTATAATGGTTTTATCTTCAGGCAAGCAATTTGCATGGATTTCATCTATCTCAAGTTCAGTTGCCACAGCGGCTGCTGTTTTATCGTGATCTCCTGTAATCATTGTAGTATGGATACCCAATTGTTTAAAATAACTGATTACTTTTTTTGCTTCTGGTTTTGGAACATCTAAAAGACCAAAATAGCCAATGATTTCTTGATTTTTAAATAAACAAATCACCGTTTTACCTTCAATTTGCAGTTGTTCAATTTCTTGTTGTATTTCTTCATTTATTCTTGTTTGATCATCGAATTCACTTTTTCCAATTCGCCAAACGGTTGAATCAATCGTTGTCTCCATCCCGAAACCGATAATGTTTTTTACATCGATTTGACCATAGACTTCTGTATTATCATGATCAAAACGGGTAATAAGCGCTTGTGCTAATGGATGAGTTGATTGTCTTTCCATCGCTAAAAGTATATCTAAGCCTTCTTGCTTATTTTTTAAAAATACGGCATCTGTCACTACAGGAATACCACGAGTTAACGTTCCAGTTTTGTCAAAAGCGATTGCTTTTAGAGAAGCTAAATTTTCTAAATAAACGCCACCTTTAAACAGCACACCATTTCTTGCACCATTAGAGATAGCAGCTAACGTTGCAGGCGTAGCTGAAGCGACTAAGGCGCAAGGGGATGCAACGACCAATAAGACCATGCCTCGATAAAAACTTTCATTCCATGACCAGCCTAAAAATAAATAAGGAATCAAAATCATTAATGGGATTGCAACCAAGACGATTTTCACATAGCGATTTTCCAATTTTTCAATAAAGCTAGCTGTTTGTGAAGGTGTATTTTGAGCCTCATTTACGAGTCTGATAATTTTAGCAAATAAAGTATCTTCACTATTTTTACTAACGGTCATCGTAATTGCCTCACCTAGATTGATTGTCCCACCAAACAACTCGTCATTGCGTTGTTTTTCAACTGGAACAGATTCTCCAGTGATTGCCGCTTCGTCAATAGTGGAAGTCCCTTTACTTAAAACGCCGTCGATTGGAATACTTGCACCTTTAGGGACTAGTAAGTGATCACCAATCTTTAATTGAGTAACAGCAACCTCAGTTGTTTTACCTAAATCATTTAGTAAGTAGGCTTTTTCTGGCTGTAGATTCATTAAACTGGCTATTTCTTTTTTACTTTTAGTTGTCGTATATTCTTCTAGCGCACCACTAAGGCAGAAAATGAAAGTCAGCATAGCGCCTTCGAACCAATTACCAATAATACACGCTCCAATTGCTGCTAAAGCCATAAGTAAATCGACATTTAGATGTTTATGTTCAAGCGTATCAACTACCCCTTCTTTTGTTTGTTTATATCCACCAAATATGATTGCGAAAATGAAACTAATCGGATAAAATGCTGTTCCTGATTTTTCTAAAATAAATCCTACGATCATAAATACTAAACATAAAATAGTGGATAGTAATGCTTTTTTTTCTTCTGAATACTTCATGATTATCACTCCTCACAAAAAAGAATAGCATAAAATAAATCTAATTGATAATCATAATACCTAAATGAGAATGATAGTGATTATCATTTAGTTTAAATGCTTATTTAAAAGTGTTTTAATATATTTTTGAAGAATATTTATTCTAATTAATATTGATAATCATTATCAACAAAAATAGAAAGTATATATCAATTTCTAAATAAAAAAGGGTGTGGGACATGACTCTAAAAGTCACACCCCACACCCCTAAGGAATCAGGATAAACGATGGTAGAAGAAGCAACTACTACGCTTTGCTTCAATCTCAATTGTTATTATGAAAATAGCCAATAACTGATGAGTAATACACCAAGTACAATTCGATACCAACCAAAAGCAGTAAAGTCGTTTCGTTTTAGATAGTTCAATAAGAACTTGATCACAATAATTGAAACAACAAAAGCTACAATCGAACCAGTCAGTAGAATAAGAATTTCACTAAATCCAAATGTATTTCCTTTCATGACGAACTTTACAATTTTTAAGAAGCTTGCGCCGAACATAACAGGAATACCAAGGAAAAATGAAAATTCTGTTGCGACAAATCGTGATGCACCGATAATGATAGCACCAAGAATTGTTGCACCTGAACGAGAGGTACCTGGAATCAATGATAAGACTTGAAAAAAGCCGACAATTGCGGCAGCTTTATAGGTAAAGTCTCTCAAATCAGTACATTTTGGTTTACGATCTTGATTTCTTTTTTCAATCACTACAAAAGCAATCCCATAAATAATCAGCATCAATGCTACGGTAAAGAAGTTATGGAATTTTGCTTCTAGCCAGTCATCTAACGGAATCCCAATGATAGCAGCTGGGGCACAGGCAACAACAACTTTTGACCAGAGAATCCATGTATCTTTCTTTTCTGTTTCATTTTTTTGCGGTGAGAAGGGGTTTAACTTGTGGAAATAAAGAACGACGACAGCCATAATCGCACCAAGCTGAATCACGACATTAAACATTTCCATAAAGTCTTTGCTGAGGTTCATTTTAATGAATTCATCGACTAAGATCAAATGTCCTGTACTACTGATCGGAAGCCATTCAGTTACGCCCTCGATAATACCTAGAATAATTGCTTTCCATAAATTTGATAAAAGCATAGGTTCAATCCTTTCCAGCATAAAATAGTAAATCACTAATAGTATACCTTTTAGTATCAGAAAAACCAACTAACTTTTAATGCGTGCAAAAAAAATTAGAAACAAGCTACTTCAGTGTTGTAATTATTCTGAGAATTTTTTATACTAGTACTATTCATAAAAATTGGAGGAAAAATAAATGTTTGGATTTTTGAAAAAGAAAGAACCAGTTCAATTAAATGAAACGTTATATGCAGTAGCAACGGGAAATTTGATCCCAATTAGTGAAGTCAATGATCCTGTTTTTTCACAAAAAATGATGGGGGATGGCTTTGCGATTATTCCGGAAACAGGGGAAATTTATTCGCCAATTGAAGGAGTTGTCTTAAGTGTTTTTCAAACAAAGCATGCTGTGGGCATGAAAATGGCAAATGGGCTTGAAATTTTACTTCATATGGGTATCGATACAGTTGAGCTTAATGGAGAGCCTTTTAATATAAAAGTAAGTGAAGGGTCTAAAATATCACAAGGAACGTTAATTGCTGAAGTTGATTTACAAGGCATCATATCTGCTGAAAAAGCAATCGATATGGTGGTTGTGATTACGAATATGGATGCAGTAAAAAGCTTCGATCTTAATAAGACAGGACAAGTCAATGCAGGTGAAGAAATAGGAACTGCTAAAGCATAAGCAAGTAGTTAGGATGACTCAAAAGGGCAGAAAAACATTAAACCGTTTTTCTGCTCTTTTTTAGTTTTTATTGAAAATAAATGTTGAAATAAATATAAAAATACACTTAAGTTGAATTATAATTTTATAAAAACTATAGATGAGAGCGGATTAGAAAAGAGTGGATACGATGTATGGAATGTCGAATTCCTTAAGTGAAGAGAGGACTGATGAAACGCGTATGTATTCAAAAAATGAGCGAAATCAGTTTTAAAGGAATATTTACTTCCTTACATATCCCAAAAGATGATGCATTAGTATTTCTGGGACGGTTGAAAGAACTTGATCAAATTGCTAAAAATACAGAGATGAAATTGAAAGTTTGAAACCTTAGCATAATTATTATCCGCGACTTGAAACAGTTAGTTTTCAGATAGTGGCTTTTTTTCTGGGAAACGAATAGTAAAGAAGGACCAATAAAAGACAGGTTGCCTACTCTTGAAAAAATCGCTAGGATAATCCATTTTCAACGCCTATAGATTTAAGTGAGAATTATCTGGTCGATGATGTTTATCTGGGCGAACACAAAAATTGTATAGACGAAGTCCTTGATGTGATTCGCATTGAGGATACACGTTTCAAAAAGATAAAAATAATCCAGCCAGAATTATTACTAAAGCGAAAAATCGATAGCGTAACAATTGATAATTTTTTTATGGAAGAGATCTGGGCGGAATTCAAATAAAAAAATCAATGTGGTTTCACAACTTGTGTTAGAGGACTGTTCATTATTGCGGTTAATAAAAGTAAACAGATTCACAATGGATCATCATTTGTTTGCATCTGCAATTGGCACAAATAAACGAAAGGAATTTTTATTGGAATCTCACATTCAGGTACAAATCAGGAAATAAATGCTTTGGCGGATCTTGCTAGTGAGAAAGGCTTGGCGGTAATTGGTTTGACCGCTAACTCTAATTCAGCGTTAGCACAAAAAAGTTCGATTCTGTTGCTGACACCTATTGGAGGAGAAGCCTAATTTGTCTACAATCTTTACCCATTTGTTTACATTTAAATCAGCTGGAATACCGTATCGGCGAGCTAGAGTCGCATACCCAACTTCACCCCTCTGATACGCTTGAACTACTGATTTTTTAAAGTCATAATCATATTTAACCATTATAAAAAGCCCCCTAATTTAGATTTTCTGGTCTAACTTAAGGGGCTCACTTCACTTGTTTTTTCTCGCACTCTTATTTTTGATAGTTTAGGTAGTAGAGAAAATCGCATGTCCTTTGTCGATATAGTGGGTATCATTGACTGTATCAATTGTAAATTTACCATTTTCATAGATTAATTTAGTCACACTGCCATTTTCAAGAGCAATCTGCATAGGTAAACGATTATCGATCAATGACATTAAGAATGAAATCGTCAATCCATGAGAAACAATCATGACATTACCACCACCATGTTTCTCTCGATGGTAGGCAATATCTTTAAATCCGCTCCAAACTCGGTCACGGATTTTATCGTAAGGTTCTGCCCAGTTTGCCGTGTCAGCAGTGATGATAGCGTCAGCCAATTCTTTATAGCTGATGCTATTTGTCATCATATCCTCATAATTTTTATATGCTAAGATTCTAGGAACAACACCCCAAAGTTCGCCATCATACCCTCCATCCAGAGAGCCAAAACACCATTCACGAATGCGGCTATCGGTATTGTAAGGAATGTTTGCGCCATTTTGATGTTCTTGTAAAATGATACGCGCAGTTTGCATTGCGCGTCCGCTGTCACTAGAGTATGCCTCTTTAAAATCGATCTCTCGTAAACCAAGACCTAAATAGAGAATCGTCTTTTCTCCCTCTCTAGTCAAGGGGGTATCTGACCAGCCTTGGGTTCGACCTATTGTATTGAACATCGTCTTACCGTGACGGATGATGTAGAGTGTTGTTGGTTCATTCATATCCTAGTTCCTCCTTTAGTAGCTCGATAACGATTGATCCTTTTTAGTTAAAAAATGGATTGGTTTTCTTTTCGTGTTCGATAGTCGTTGCGTCTCCGTGTCCAGAATAGGCTGGAAATTCATCAGGTAACGTGAAAAGATAGGTTTTGATACTGTGAAGTAATTGCTGCATGTCACCAGTGTGTAAATCAGTTCTACCAATGCTTCCTTTAAATAACGCATCACCTGTAACAACAAAGTCATCAAACACGAAACTTACACTCCCAATTGAATGGCCAGGTGTTGGTACTACAGTAAACGACATACCACCTAAATTGTAATCAGTCATTTCAAATTCTACTTCAGCAGGTTGTACAATAATATCAGCAATGTCATTATGGCGGCCCAAGCCAGATAAGTTGAGGACCGGGTTAGATAACCATTCTTGTTCTAATGGGCTAACATAAACAGGAATAGTGTATTGGTGGCGGAGTTCCTCAACTGCACCGATGTGATCATAATGAGTATGTGTTAGTAAAATAGCAATCGGTTTTTTACCTGTCTTTTCAATTAATGCAGCTATTTTTTCTGCTTCAGCACCTGGATCAATGATTAATAAATTCGTTTCATTATAAATTAAGTAACAATTTTCTTGGATAACACCCGTTTGGATTCGTTCGATTTTAAGCATAGTTATTTGCCTCCTAATAAATATGATTTCTACTTCAGTATAACTCAATTATAGCCAGAATCAAAAAACATCGCTATCCTTATTAGCAGATTATGAAAACTTAGATGAGAAATATAGAGCCAATGGATGAAGTATCAATAATGTACATTTATTTTCCAATCAATCATAATAGAGAAAGAGTAAAAAGGAGTCGATTGAAAATGAAAAAAGTTAATGCGTTTTTAAAACAAATTCCAGCTCTATTATCCAGTAAAGTCTCTATATTTATTTACCTATTTCTTTTTTTCTATCTCGTTGTTTTCGCTGTTCTAACAATGTGGATTCCTATATTGAAAAATGTACAACCGTCTGCTAATGTTCAATTGATTTTAGGGAATTACACCAATGTCTTGAGTGCTTTAGGTGCTTCTTTGGCCGCAGGAAGTGGTACTCTTATCCATCACAGCTTATCAACACTGCATAAGATACACGATAAAATGCATGATGAGCTGCAAAAAACGATTGCCGAACTGCATGATAAAATCGATCATTTAGAGGCTGAGAAAAAACAACTAAAATAATGGATGATAGTTTTGTTTTACTTTTTTTGCTTCGAATAGGATGAATGTTCGTGTTTTGGTTATTTTTAGCAAATTTTCAATACTGGATTAAGAAAAAATGTGGAATTAGTACGAATTATTCTATATAATGATGTTTGTATTGTTATGAGAGGAGCAATTATTTTGTTTAAATTTATTGTAAAAGGAACTGGATTTTCAAGTATTGACTCAAAAAATGTAAAAGCATTCGAGAACTGTCTGTTTTGTATCTCAGAAGAAGGTACGGTAGGCGCCATTATCTCTCCAGAAGAAAAGGAATATCAAGCACTTATTAAAGAGTATTCCGAAAAAAATAAATTTCAAGAATTAACTCAAGGACAGTTTATTCTTCCTGGTTTTATCGATCTTCATATCCACGCACCTCAATGGGCGCAAGCTGGAACTGCGTTGGATCTTCCTTTATATGACTGGCTGAATACGTATACTTTTCCGCTAGAAGCCAAATTTTCTGATAGGCACTTTGCAGAGACTGTTTATTCAGATTTAGTTTCCCGATTAATAAAAAATGGCACTACAACAGCCTTGTATTTTGCGACAGTACATCGTCAGTCTAGTTTGCGTTTAGCAGAAATTTGTAGCGAAAAAGGGCAGAGAGGTTTAGTTGGTAAAGTTGTTATGGACGATCCAGAACAAAACCCTGAATATTATCGAGATGCAACAGCGAATGAAGCGTTAGCGGAAACAGAGCTATTCATTCAAGAGGTACTAGAATTAAATAAGCGAACACCTCAAGGAGTCTATCCAGTTGTAACGCCTCGTTTTATTCCAAGCTGTACAGATGATTCTTTAAAAGGTTTGGGTGCTTTGGCGGCTAAATATGATGTTCATATTCAATCTCATTGTAGTGAAAGTGACTGGGCACATTCATTTGCTCAAGAGCGTTTTGGTAAAAATGATGCATTTGCATTAAATGATTTTGGATTACTAACAGAAAAAGCTATTATGGCACATTGTGGTTTTCTGTCAGACGATGATATGGCATTATTTGCCGATAAAGGAACGGCAGTTGCGCATTGTCCGATTTCCAATGCATATTTTGGTAATGCCGTTACACCAATTGCTAAACTATTAAACAATTATAAAATAGAAACAGGATTAGGTAGTGATATTTCCGGTGGGTTTTCATCAAGTTTGTTTGATAATATTAGACAAGCAGTAATATCTTCTCGAATGCTAGAAGACGGGGTCGATAAAGAATGTTGCAGTGAAAAGCGTGGTGTTGCAGGTTCTAGTATTTCTTTAAACGAAGCTTTTTATCTAGCAACCGCAGGCGGTGGGGAATCATTGAGCTTACCAATAGGAAAGTTAGCGGTTGATTATGCTTGGGATGTTCAAATTTTGGATAGTAAAACGTTACCTATCTTTTCTGAGGAAGAACCGTTATTGTCTATTTTCCAAAAGATTCTTTACTTATCGCGCCCTGAACATATCCATGAGGTTTGGATTCAGGGAAAAAAAGTTCACGATAGAAATAGGATGGAAGTAGAGGTGTAAGCATAAAATGGGTGAAACAAAAACAAAACCATCAAAACTAACGGTTGGTCCGAATGATGATTTATCAATCGGGCAATCAGTCCTTTTAGGCATTCAGCATGTTTTAGCGATGGATGTTTATGTCGTACCGTTTATTATTGCGTCAATTATTGGTTTGACAACAAAAGAGTCTTCGGCGTTGATTCAATCAACCTTTATAGCTGCAGGGCTTGCTACGATTATTCAATCGTATTTTTGTATGAAACTACCTGTGGCACAAGGTCCATCATTTATCCCGATTGGAGCCGTTGCAGGTATTTATTTTGCCAATAGTCAAAATGGCAATGGATGGGGAACTGTTTTAGGTGCAAGCTTGATTGGAGCAATTTTAGTTATTATTTTAGGTGTAACAGGTATTTTTAATCGTTTGATCAAAGCTTTTGTACCACCGATTGTTGGAGGGACAATCATCTTTATTGTTGGTTTGTCGTTGATGCCAGTTGCGTTAAATGACAATGTTTTTAATGCTTCAGGAGATTTAGGTCAAAACATTTTACTTGCAATCATTGCGGCAGTATCACTCATTTTCTTCGCGATGATCGGATCGCGTTTTACTGGAAAAGGTCGGATTTTTAGAATTTCTTCAGTTATTTTGGCATTAATTATTGGGAGTTTTGCAGCTCAATTTATGGGGATTCTTGACGTATCTCAAGTTGGAAATGAACCATTAATAAGTGTTCCGCAATTACCTTTTGTTGATTTTCATTTTTCATTTGATGTTTCATCTATTTTAACAATGGCTATTATTTACATTGTGCTGATGGCTGAAACGACAGGAACTTGGTTTGCTTTAAGCAATGTCTGCGAAGAGCCATTGACTGATGAAAATATCAATAGAGGAGTTGTAGGAGAAGGATTGGGCTGTTTGATTTCATCATTACTAGGGACAACCCCAGTTACAGGATACTCAACCAATGCAGGAATCATTTCGATCACAGGCGTTGCTAGTAAAAAAGTATTCGTAGCAGCAGGTGCCTGGTTTGTCGTTTTTGGTTTATCGGGTAAACTGTCAACGCTGATATCTTCAATACCTGCGCCAGTGATTGGCGGTGTTTTTGTCATTGTTTGTGGCATTATTTCAATAAGCGGACTCAAAGTAATGAAAGAAGTTGATATCAATGAGAAACAAATGTACGTAATTGCGATACCAATGATCTTAACACTTGCATTAACGTTGATCCCTAAAGAATTTATTCAATCATTACCACAATTTTTGCAATATCTTTTCAGCTCATCTGTCGCCACTGCTTCGATTGCTGCTATACTTTTAAATTGCTTATTGCCTAACGAAAAGATTGAGGAATCAATAACTGAACATGAAGGTTAAAAAGCCATATAAAATAGCAGAAAAATAAATTTTCGATCAAAACACGAATAATGTTCTTCATATTATTACATTTTTCGTTATTTACCTTTGACTTTTGCAGATGAATAGTGTAAATTAGCATAGGTGTTCGAAAATGCGAACTTTTATCAAGTTAATGTTCGTGTTTTTGCGTGTTTTATTAGAATTTATTAGGAGGCAATACAGTATGAAAGTTTTTGATTACGAAGATGTCCAATTAATTCCCAATAAGTGTATTGTGAACAGTCGTTCTGAATGTGATACAGTCGTGAAACTAGGGAAACATACCTTTAAAATGCCTGTCGTACCTGCGAACATGCAGACGATTATCGATGAAGATATTGCGGAGTTTCTAGCAAAAAATGATTATTTTTATATCATGCATCGCTTTGATGAAAATGCTCGAATTCCTTTTATTGAAAAAATGAATGCGAAAGGCTTGATTACATCTATAAGCGTAGGTGTAAAAGAAGCTGAATACGGTTTTGTAGAAGAATTAGCGGAGCGGAATTTAGTACCTGATTATGTAACGATTGATATTGCCCATGGGCATTCCAATGCAGTGATCAATATGATTCAACATCTGAAAAAACATTTACCAGATACGTTCGTTATTGCTGGAAATGTTGGAACACCTGAAGCTGTGCGCGAATTAGAAAATGCCGGAGCGGATGCAACGAAAGTCGGTATTGGGCCGGGGAAAGTTTGTATCACGAAAATCAAAACAGGTTTTGGCACTGGCGGGTGGCAGTTAGCTGCACTACGTTGGTGTGCTAAAGCTGCAAGAAAACCGATTATTGCAGATGGTGGGATTCGTACACCAGGAGATGTGGCAAAATCAGTTCGTTTTGGTGCAACTATGGTCATGATTGGGTCATTATTTGCTGGTCATGAAGAATCACCAGGTGAGACCAAAGTAGAAAATGGTGTAGTCTATAAAGAATATTTCGGTAGTGCTTCGGAATTTCAAAAAGGTGAAAAGAAAAATGTTGAAGGGAAGAAAATTTGGATTCAACATAAGGGCAGCTTAGCAGATACGCTAACAGAAATGCAACAAGATTTACAATCTTCCATCTCTTATGCTGGCGGACGTGATCTTGAAGCGATTCGTAAAGTCGATTATGTTATTGTAAAAAATTCGATTTTTAATGGTGATACAATTTAATAAAAATAAAGAGGTTAGACTATTGCGCATAGAGCAATAGTCTAACCTCTTTATTTTTACTTTACCTGTCGTAGTAATTGTGCTATTATTATTACAACGACAGACGTAGTACGACAGATAGAGTAATTGGAGGTGATTTAATGATCGGCAGTGATGCAATCAGAGGGTATAACGATACATTTATTTTATCTGTATTGCAGGAAGGAGATTCATATGGTTACGCAATCTCCAAAAGAATTACTGAAATTTCAGAAGATAATTATTCAATTAAAGAGACAACATTGTATTCTGCCTTTAACCGTTTGGAAAAAAATGGTTTTATCGATTCTTTTCCGGGTCAAATCACACACGGTAAAAAAAGAACTTATTATAAAATCACATCATCTGGAAAAGAATATTTAGAAGAAAAAATCGCAGAATGGGTATTAACTAAAAAAGTCGTTGAACGTTTTATCAAGGAGGAAAAATAATGAACACTATTAAGGATTATATCGACAGTTTATTTTTAGGAATAACCGAAACTAGTCAAACCAAACAATTAAAAGAAGATTTATTAGCAAGTGCAGAAGATCGGTATGAAGATTTAAAAAAACAAGGCAAATCTGAAAATGAAGCAATTGGTAACGTCATTTCAGAGTTTGGATCAATTGATGAATTGGTCGAAGAAATGAATATAAAACAAGAGTTTATCGATGACAAAGGATTCGAGTTAGATGGAATTACTTTAGACGAGTCTATTCGTTTTTTTAATATTCGACGTAAAGGCGCTACATTCATTGGTTTGGGTGTGATGACAATTATGATAGGTGCAGCGCTTTCTTCACATCTATGGGGGTGTCAGGCGGGACGTATGGTACAGGCTTTGGGTTACTATTTTTCTTTCTCGGTGCAGCCATGGGTGTTCCTTTATTTATTATCGCCGGAACAAGCATGGGTAACTCAACTAGAAAGCTAGACGATCGTTTTATTCCCACTCAAGTAAAAACAGAAGCTAAGAAAAGAAAAGAGGACTTTCAACGATCGTTTGTCTTTTGTATGGTAGCTGGAGTAGTATTGTGCATTTTGTCAGTGATACCTGTAGTCTTATTCTCTTTAGTGGATCCAACAGTTGGGAACGAATTATTTGGCGTTGGTTGCATGTTTCTGTTAGCATCTTTAGGTGTATTCTTCTTTATTTTTGGTGGTGTCATCATGGGAAGTTTTAGTAAAATCCTTGAACAGACCTATTTTATTTCAGTTGAAGGAGAATTAGGGCCAAAAGCGAAAGCTGAACGAGATGGTCAAAAACCTAGTTGGTTCCAGACGCTTGAAAAAATTTATTGGCCAATTATAGTTGCTGTCTTTTTGTGCCAAGGTTTCTTCTTAGGAAATTGGGGAACAAATTGGATTATTTTTCCAATAGGTGGGATTGCTTTTGGAATACTGGAAAATATTTTTAGTAAAAATGAATAAAAAGACGAGGCAAAACTAATGATCTGTTTTGTCTCGTCTTTTTTTTTAAAACTAACTAAAATGATTGTTTTGTGAAGATGATTGTCATTGCCTTTTTTAACGGGAAATAGACAAGTGATACAATAACGATGGTCGTTGCGACATTAATAAAAGTAGCCGGTAGTTTTGACAAGGCACTTGTAAAAGAGATGCTAAAGTCTGCGCCTGCAAGTAGTCCCATTGCCGTATTCTTTAATTGAGTCATAATGATCTTGGCAATACCAGTTACAGCAGCTACGACAACAACTTTCCATATGGTATCAATATTTTTCTGGAAAAATAAAATGGTTAGAGCTGCCGCACCGCCAACGATAAAGCTTTCTAAAATAAAATAAGGAGCTTCAGCAGCAAAACCATTTAAAATATCAAAAATAGCAAAACCTAAACCACCAGCAAGAGCTCCTTTTTTGTAGCCGATCAAAAGAACGGCTAATAATAAAACTGAATTACCCAAGTGAGCAAAAGCACCAGTAGGCATAGGAATTTTAATCATTGTACCTAAAACCGTCAAAGCCGCAAATAGGCCGACTAAAACAATTGAAGTTGTTGAACTTTTCTGATTCATTAAATCACTCCTCTTTTTTGCCCATTCGATCTTCGGCGTGATTGTAAGCACCATGCCAAACATGACCGAGAAAAGGATTGATTTTTTGACCGTTTTTAATAGCGGTGGATACAAATTTTTTAGCAAGAGCAACAGCATCAATGACTGGATAGCCTTTAGCAAGACCAGCAGTTACAGCTGCTGCGAAAGTACAACCTGCTCCATGATTATAGTCAGTAGAAAATAACTCATCCTCAAAAACAGTAAACGTACTTCCATCATAAAACAGATCGACTGCCCTATCTGTTTTTAAGCGGTGACCACCTTTAATTACAACATTTTTAGGTCCCAGCTCAATGATCCTTTTTGCTGCATCTTTCATTTGTTCAACAGAAGTCAGTTCACCTATTCCAGATAAAATCCCGGCTTCTACTAAATTGGGTGTTGTTATCGTCGCTGTAGGCAATAACAAGCGAGTCATTGCGGCGACATTTTCAGGTTGTAGTAGTTCATTTGTACCTTTACAAGCCATTACAGGATCAATTACGATATTGCTCATTTTGTAGTTATCAATATAACCTCGTGTTATTTCAATTGCTTCAATAGTTCCAAGCATTCCTGTTTTCATCGCATCGAGTGGACCACCAGCAAAAATAGTTTTTAACTGTTTTTCCACTAATGCAGGTTCAATCGGTGTAACAGTATGACTCCAACCCTCGTCCGGGTCCATAGTCACAATACTAGTTAAAGCTGAAAAACCAAATGTTCCATATTCTTCAAACGTTTTTAAATCAGCTTGAATCCCTGCGCCACCACTAGAATCCGAACCAGCAACTGTTAATACTTTTTTTATCATCGTCTAACCCCTATTCGAAAATATTTTAATATATGTATTGTAAAACAAACATAAGTTGACAAAAACAGCCAATTGGGTTATTTTCAGGTCATCCAATTGCTGCGAATCACGAAGAACGAAGAGATTCGATGATGAGCAGTACAAGACGAGCAAAGCGAGAGTTGCTCCTTCGTTATGAATCACGAAGAACGAAGAGATTCGATGATGAGCAGTACAAGACGAGCAAAGCGAGAGTTGAACCTTGAATATGAATCAAGCATAATTAGTAAAAAATATGTAAACAACTAAACCTTATAAGAACGTATCTTACTATAATAGTTCTCTTAATTTAATGAATCGACTAAAGGATATGATTCTCTACTTCAAAAAAATGGGAGGTAAAATAAATGTGGTCATTAAAAAAAGAAAAAGGTGTTCCAGTGTATGTAAGTATCATCGAATTGATTCTCTCCTACATAAAAAATGGTGATCTTTTACCTGGTGAACATTTACCTTCAGAAAGAAAATTAGCAACTTACTTTCAAGTCAATCGTTCCACTGTTGTGCATGCGTTAGATGAGCTTGTTTCTTTAGGCTGGATCATTAGAAAACAAGGGAGTGGAACATTCGTCAACGAAGGGAAGTGGGGAATCAGTACAACGCCAAGAACAGATTGGCGTCTTTACCTAGAACAAAATGCTTTCGCTAAGGTTGATCCGTTCACAGAACAAATTGAAAGGCTGATCAAGCAATCAGATACAAACGTTTTGGATTTGTATACGGGAGAATTGCCAATGGACTTGATTCCAAGTTTTTCGTTTCCACCTTTGACATGGAAACATTTTTTGGAAGAAGAGCAACAAAATGACTTAGGTTATCTGCCATTAAGGCAATCGATCAGTCGTCAAACGGAAAAAGATTATGGGTTCTCACTTCCTTCAGAAAGTTTATTGATTACGTCAGGCGCACAGCAAGCGTTATTTTTAATTTTACAAGTGTTGTTACAATCCGGTGATAGTGTAGCAATCGAAGATCCTTCTTTTCTTTATGCACTTCCTATTTTTCAAGCAGCAGGTATTCGTCTTTATGGCGTGAAAATGGATCAAGAAGGAATCAATCTTGAAGCGCTTGAAAAAATGATTCGTCAACATCGAGTCAAAATGGTCATGGTCAATCCCTCATTTCAAAACCCGACAGGGAAAACAATGTCACTGGAACGAAGACAAGCATTGGTTAAACTGTGTCAAAATTATCAAGTTCCGATTTTAGAGGATGATGTTTTTGCTAACCTTAATTTTGTTCCGTCAGATCAAATCCTGCCTTTAAAAAAATTGGACCCTGAAAATGTCCTATATATCGGTTCTCTTTCAAAAATCTTGGGATCGACAACTAAAATAGGATGGCTGAGTGCACCGACTTCAGTAAATCAGCAATTAGCAGAAGCAAGAAAGATGATGGATTTTTCGTTAAGTATTTTCCCACAATTATTGGCGAATTTAGCCTTAACAGATAAAGAGTTTTCAAGTAAAATCACTCACTTGAAACAGACTGTAGAGCAACGAGGCAAATCAGTATTCGATGTGTTTGACAAAATGGTCGAGTGGGATGTAACTATGCCTAAGGGAGGGTTTTATATTTGGGCAACTTGGAAACAAGGAAAACTTCGGCCAAAAGATTGGACGATATTTTTACAAGAAGGATTGTTGATTGCACCAAGTTTTTTCTTTAGTGAAAATCAAGATAGTATACGAATTAATTTTACCAGAGTTGATGAAAACAATTTGCTGATATTGAAAGAAAAATTACGAGCAGTCACACAAAAAATTGCTTTGGATTCCTAAACACTATGATAAAATAAGGATAAATGGAGGGAATCTACATGAATAAAACGATTGAAATTTTGAAAAATCGACGCAGTTATCGTGATTTTGACGAGAATCATGCTATTTCTAAAGAAGAATTACAAGCGATACTAGATGCGGCTCGACAGGCACCGAGCTGGATGAATGGCCAATTTTACAGTATTATCGTTCTTCAACAAAAGGAACTACGTGAACAATTAGTTCAGTGGAATCCAGGCAATCCGCATATAGCAAAAAGCTCAGTATTTTTGGTCTTTATAGGAGATCTTCATCGTACAAAGATGGTCAGTACAGCTCACGAAACTTTATATCCTATTGACGAAAGCATTGAACCGATTCTTTTAGCTACGACTGATGCTGCTTTGGCGCTTGAAAATGCAGTGATAGCTGTTGAAAGTTTAGGATTAGGCTCAGTTGTTGTAGGAAGTATCCGTAAACATGGAAAGGAAATCAGCCAATTGTTAAACTTACCAGAGTATACTTTTCCATTATTTGGTTTGAGCATTGGGAAACCGACAGTTGAGATGGAAATCAAACCACGCTTGCCTGAACCAACAGTTATTCACTATGATCGATATCAATCCTATGCATACACCTTGATCGAACAATATAATCAAATAATGGAAGCCTTTGGTGAAGCGAGAGAAACGAAACCCTGGAGTCAAAAATTTGCGGATTATTTCGAAGCAAAGCCAACGATGATGACAGACCAATTATTACAATGTCAACGGCTATTAAAGTAATACTCCTAGTTGCTTGACAAGTTAAGCTGTTTTTACGTGACTTCACTTTCTTCTCAAGCTCCGGAATGATATACTTAAACTGGGAAAGAATATAAATGATTAAAAGAGGTGTTAAACATGTCTTGGGAACAAGTCTATGAACAGTGGATGAATGAAGAAAATATACCAGAAAATTTAAAAAAAGAATTGCAAGATTTAAAAGAGGATCCTGAAAAATGTGAAGATGCTTTTTATGCACCTTTAGAGTTTGGGACTGCCGGTATGCGCGGTATTTTAGGTGCTGGTGTCAACCGAATGAATATTTTTACGATTCGTCAAGCAACCGAAGGATTAGCTCGATTTATGGATGCTGAAGGAGCAGAGACAAAAAGACGCGGAGTCGCAATTGCCTATGATTCTCGTCATATGTCACCGGAATTTGCAATGGAAGCGGCAAAAACATTAGCACAACACGGTATTCCAGCATTCGTTTTTGAAAGTTTACGACCAACACCTGAATTGTCTTTTGCAGTTCGTTACTTAAATGCCTTTTCAGGGATCATGATCACAGCTTCTCACAATCCTGCAGCTTACAATGGTTATAAAGTCTATGGGGCAGATGGCGGACAAATGCCACCAGCTGACGCTGATGCTTTAACGAAATACGTTCGCGAAGTTGAAAACCCATTAAAAGTAGAAGTGTTATCAGAGGATCAAGCAAAACAAAGTGATTTGATTACGATTATTGGTGAAGAAGTCGATACTGCTTACTTAAAAGAAGTGAAGACAGTGACGATCAATCAAGAGTTGATCAATGATATGGGCAAAGAATTAAAACTAGTTTATACGCCATTGCATGGTACTGGGAAAATGCTAGGTGAAAAAGCGTTGAAACAAGCTGGATTTGAAAAATTTGTACTTGTTCCAGAACAGGCAATTGCAGATCCAGATTTTACAACGGTTAAATCACCAAATCCAGAAGAACACTCTGCTTTTGAATATGCTATCCGTCTAGGTGAAAAAGAAGATGCGGATCTATTGATTGCAACTGATCCAGATGCTGATCGTTTGGGTGCAGCAGTTCGTTTACCAAATGGAAGCTATCAGGTTCTAACAGGGAATCAATTGGGATCGATCATGATTCAATATATTTTAGAAGCACATAAACAAGCAGGAACTTTACCAGAAAATGCAGTTGTTTTGAAATCAATTGTTTCCAGTGAATTAGCCACAGCGATCACAGCGAAGTATAATACAAAAATGGTAGATGTCTTAACAGGATTTAAGTTTATTGCTGAGAAAATCGAACAGTATGAGGAAGACAATTCTCAAACATTTATGTTTGGTTTTGAAGAGAGTTATGGTTATTTAGTAAAATCATTTGTTCGTGATAAAGATGCAATCCAAGCTCTTGTCTTATTAGCCGAAGTTGCAGCATTCTACAAGAAACAAGGAAAAACCCTTTATGATGGGCTACAAGATATCTTTGAAGAGTATGGTTATTTTGAAGAAAAAACAATTTCAGTCACTTTAAGCGGAATTGAAGGCAGTGAAAAAATCAAGGCACTAATGAAAAAATTCCGTGAAGAAGCACCAACCTCATTTGCTAATATCAAGGTAACACAAACAGAGGATTTCAAAGAATTAACGAGAACATTCACTGATGGAAAAGTCGAAGCATTATCAACGCCACCTTCGGATGTATTAAAATATTTCTTGGAAGATGGTAGCTGGATTGCGATACGCCCGTCTGGAACTGAACCCAAGATCAAATTTTATTTGGCTACAAAAGCTGCTTCGCAAACAGAAGCTGATCAAAAAATCAAGAATTTCGAACAAGCTGTTAATGCATTAACAGAATAAAAAGAACGAGATTTAGAGGTTGAGATAAAAAGCATTAAGCTTCGATAAATAAGAAGAAATTCACGGGAATTGTACGTCGATTTTTTGTGAATTTCAGCTTATTTAATCAGAAGATGCTTTCTTCTCGCCGCTTATTTGGGTTTATAGGCAATTACTAATTCATGATGAGAAACATATAAGGAGTGGTAGAAATGAATATTGGCTTTATCGGTGCTGGTCACATGGGTAGCGCAATGATTGAAGGTCTTTTAAAAGCTAAAACTGTAGTGCCAGAAAATTTATTTGTAAAAGGCGGTTCAAGCGGTACAGCTGAAGTGTTACAAAAAAAACTTGGGTTCAAATTAATCAAAGATTATGATGTTTTAAAAGACTGCCAAGTGATTTTTATCGCTACAGGAGCAAAAATCGTCCTAGATATTTTAAAACAAGCAGCGCCAAGTCTGAGCAAAGGGACGATTCTTATTTCAGTTGCAACTGGACATACGGTAGAAGAAGCCCAAGCCATTTTAGGTGATGAAATTTATGTTGTTCATGCTATTCCTAACACGCCAGTCAGTGTCAATGCAGGAATGATTGGTACTGTTTTTTCAGATGAGATGCCTGCAGAATCAAAAACTGAGGCAACTCGTGTCTTGGAAACGTTAGGAAAAGTCGAAGAAGTTAGTGAGAGTATTCTAGGCACCTTTGGTACTGTTGCTGGATGTAGTCCAGCATTTGTTGATATCTTTATGGAAGCATTGGCTGATGGTGCTGTATTGGAAGGCATGCCTCGTGTTCTTTCTTATGAAATCATTGCACAAATGATGTTGGGCTCTGCCAAACTTGCGATTGAAACTAAAAAACATCCTGGAGAGTTAAAAGATGGTGTAACATCTCCAGGAGGAAGTACAATCAAAGGCGTTACAGCGTTAGAAAAAAATGGATTCAGATATGCTGTGATTGATGCAGTCAAACAAGCGAATAGTTAACATGAATAAAGTTGAAAGACAATTTGGGATCAGTTCGCTATCCTATATTGTCTTTTTTTAAACTATGTGAAAGAAAAATTCTATCCTCTTTTAAAAAAAGTTTGCTATAATAAGCAAGAGAACAAACGAAAGGAAGCTCAGCGATGAAAGAAATAGATGAGATTCAAAAAGTTAGTCAGCTATACAAAGTGTTGAGTGATCCAACTAGGTTAAGAATTTTACTACTATTAAAAAAGGGAGAGCTTAATGTAACAGCAATCAGTGCTCAGCTGACAATGGAGCAGTCAGCAGTTTCCCATCAATTAAAATTATTAAGAGACAGCCATGTAGTGAAATCAAGACGTGAAGGAAAAACAATCTATTATACACTGGATGATCATCACGTTATTGATATTCTTAATCAAACATTCGAACATATCAAACACCAATAACTCGCCTTTTCTGTAGGTTTACTAAGGTAAATTCAAAGAAAAGGGTAGTTTTTTTTACGTCAGTTAGGTATACTAGAAACATGTTTTATTAGAAAAAAATGAAATGTTTCTAATTAATAGTTGGAGGAAGAAGAATGAAGGAAAAACTAAAAATTGGTTTACTTGGATTAGGTACAGTCGGATCAGGTGTACCAACAATTTTACAAGAACATCAAGAAAAAATTTCGCAAGTGACGGGTATGGAAGTCTCAATTTCAAAAGCCTTAGTTCGTGATGAAGAAGAAAAACGACGTTTAGCTGAGAAATTTGATATTCAACTCACAACAACTATTGAGGATATTATCAATGATGATGAAATCAAGATTATTGTAGAATTAATAGGCAAAGTAGAACCAGCAAAAACCTTCATTACTAAAGCACTTCAAAATGGTAAACATATCGTGACGGCGAACAAAGATCTTTTAGCGCAACATGGGAGCGAACTAGTAGCCATAGCACAAAAAAATCATTGTGATTTATATTATGAAGCAAGTGTTGCTGGTGGAATTCCTATTTTGCGGACGATTGCCAATAGTTTAGCTGCAGATAATATCCAAAAGGTGTTAGGAATTGTCAATGGAACAACTAACTATATGTTGACGCAGATGGTTTCAGAAAAGAAAACATATGATCAAGCACTAAAAGAAGCGCAAGAATTAGGGTTTGCTGAATCTGATCCAACAAATGATGTAGATGGTATTGATGCCGCCTATAAAATGGTTATTTTAACTCAATTTGCTTTTGGGATGGATATTCAGTTGGACCAAATTGAGACACGTGGCATTCGTGGTCTATCCTTAGATGATGTTGAAATGGCTGCTCAATTAGGCTATGAAGTGAAATTGATTGGTTCTTCGGAGAACAAAGAAGGCAGTATTGCAGTAGAAGTTGGGCCGATGCTGGTGGCAAAATCACATCCGATCGCTTCTGTCCGTAATGAATTTAATGCTGTTTTTATTGAAAGCTCAGGCGTTGGTGAATCAATGTATTATGGACCCGGTGCAGGTGCGAAGCCGACTGCAACAAGTGTCGTCAGCGATATTATCACGATTGCTAAGAATATCCGTCTAGGAACAACAGGACAGATGTTTAATTCTTATCAACATGATAAAAAACTGGCAAAAGATGAGACAGTCTCTGGAAAATATTATTTCTCAATTGAAGTGCCGGATCAACATGGTCAAATCTTAAAGTTAACTCAGATAATGACGGAAGCAAATGTTAGCTTTGACCAGTTAGTTCAGCAAAAGTCTGACGGTACTAGAGCTAGAATCGTTGCAATCACACATACAATTTCAAAAAAACAAATGAAACAAGTAACAGAAGAAATCGGATCAACTGATGGATTCGAACTATTAAATACATTTAAGGTATTGGGGGATTAATCAATGTACGAAGGATTATTAAAACAATATAAGGAATATTTACCGATCACAGACAAAACACCCATGATTTCATTGGCTGAAGGAAATACACCTTTGATTCCATTACACAGCTTATCAAAAGAATTAGGAATCAATTTATATGGAAAATATGAAGGACTAAACCCAACTGGTTCATTCAAAGACCGTGGAATGGTAATGGCTGTAGCGAAAGCGGTTGAAGAAGGAGCAAAAGCAATTGTTTGTGCCTCAACTGGAAATACAAGCGCAGCCGCAGCCGCCTATGCTACTAGAGCAGGTGTCAAAGCGTATGTTGTTATTCCAGATGGTAAGATTGCAATGGGCAAATTAGCACAAGCGATTATATATGGTGCAGATATCATCTCAATTCCCGGTAATTTTGACGAAGCATTAAAAACAGTTCGTAATATTGCTGAAACTGAAGCAGTTGCATTAGTGAATTCGGTGAATCCGTATCGTTTAGAAGGGCAAAAAACTGCAGCTTTCGAAGTGTGTGAGCAGCTAGGAAAAGCGCCTGATGTGTTGGCTATTCCAGTTGGAAATGCAGGAAATATCTCTGCTTATTGGAAAGGATTCAAAGAATGGCATGATATAAAAGGCACATTATTGCCAAGAATGCATGGCTTTGAAGCAGAGGGGGCTGCGGCTATCGTGAAAGGTGAAGTGATCGAACAACCTGAAACAATTGCAACAGCAATCCGTATCGGGAATCCAGCTAGCTGGAAGTTAGCTGAAGCGGCTCGTGATGAATCAAAAGGGCATATCGATTCTGTTACAGATGAGGAAATCCTGAATGCTTATCGCAAAGTAGCGGCCCAAGATGGTGTATTTGTTGAACCTGGCTCTGCTGCCTCTTTAGCAGGTGTTATTCAACACGTGAAAAACGGGAAAATCAAACCAGGTGAAACGGTTGTAACGGTTTTTACTGGTAATGGATTGAAAGATCCAGATACAGCAATCAATGCAACGGATGTAAAAATCTCTAAAATGAGTGATTTAGAAGAAATGCGTCTACATTTACGCAACGGAGTATCTGAACTATGAAAATAAGAATTCCCGCAACCAGCGCAAATCTAGGTCCGGGTTTTGACTCATGTGGTATTGCTGTATCGCAATATCTTCATATCGAAGTGTTGGAAAATACGAAGGAATGGAAAATTCTCCATTCTTTAGGAACAGACATCCCAACTGATGAAACAAATCTACTGATTCAAACGGCATTAAAATTAGCTCCCGAACTTTCACCTAAAGTATTAAAAATGACGTCAGATATTCCTTTGGCTAGAGGTCTAGGTAGTAGTTCGAGCGTAATTGTAGGAGGGATCGAGCTAGCCAATCGTCTAGGGAATTTGAACTTATCTCAAAAGGATAAATTACAAATTGCAACGGAGATTGAAGGTCATCCAGATAATGTTGCTCCAGCAATATACGGTGATTTTGTTGTGGCAAGTTATATTGATGGCGAAGTACATTCTGTAAAGCATCATTTTCCAATGTGTGACGTGATTGCATATATTCCAGATGTTCAACTATTGACAGCTGAAAGTCGTAGTGTACTTCCTTCTTCTATTCCGTATAAAGAAGCGGTTCAAGCAAGCTCTATTGCCAACGTAATGATTGCTGCAATCTTGAACGGCAATTTACCATTAGCTGGTATAATGATGGAAAAAGATCGCTGGCACGAACCTTATCGTAAAAAACTTGTTCCACATTTAGATGAAATACGAGCTCTAGGTCATAAAATTGGGGCGTATGGTGCATTTTTAAGCGGGGCTGGTCCGACGGTATTGATTTTGTCTCCAGAAGAAAAAACAGATCAAATGGTTCAAGAACTAGAAAAATTACCTCTTTCAGCTACCATCAATGTGCTATCGGTAGATAAAGAAGGTATTCAAGTCTTTTAAAAAATAAGAGCAGTGAGATGTTTGTTGACCTCAATGCTCTTATTTTTTATTTTACTAATTTAAACCTCAGGCGATTCCGTTGCATAATAACTATGATCTTCTAAATTCAACGCATTTAAAATCATTGAAGCCGTCTCTTCAATTGATAAAGAAGCAACATTGATTACCACACAACCTAATTTTTCGTATAAATCATTCGCAAACGTTAACTCTTTTCTGATTTTTTCAATATCTGAATAAGAAGTATTGGCTGGCAACCCATAAGTTCTCATTCGTTCTTTACGGATACCGTTCAAGATATCTGGATCATTTGTCAATCCAACAATTTTTTTAGGATTCGTTTCCCACAATTGTTTTGGTAAATGCGCTTCAGGAATCAACGGTAAATTTGCTACTTTTAAATTTTTATTGGCCAAAAATAGACTAAGGGGTGTCTTAGATGTTCGAGAAACGCCTAATAAGAGTACATCCGCTTCTAAAAACCCTCTTGGATCCTTACCATCGTCGTATTTTACAGCAAATTCCATTGCCTCGATTCGTTTAAAGTAATTTTCATTTAAATGATGCAAGGCCCCTGGTTCTCTGGTAGGTGCTACACCGGTCAATCTTTCGATTTCAGCTACTGGTGGTGTTAAGATATCAAAGTGATATAAATCATGTTCTTCAAAAAAATCATTCGCAATTTTTACTAAACGATCATTTACAATCGTATGTAAAACCATGGCATTTTCACGTTTGGCATCCTCAAGTGCTTTTCTTAGTTTATCTTCTTCTTTGGCAAAGGTTCGTCTAAATAGTGAAAAGTCCACAGTAGGGTATTGGGCCATAGAAGCGGCTGCCAGTTTTGAAGCTGTTTCTCCTGCTGAATCAGAAATGACGAAGATCGTCACACATTTTTTTTGTTCATTTGTTGTCATAGTATGATTCCTCTCTTGCTTTTTTTATAGATTTATTATACCATACCTTCATGAATCTTATTCGTAATGATTTTGATTTAAGAATTGGAGGTTACCATGATGACACAGTCAAATTCAAAAGTAGAGCAGTCATTAGCAGTGATGAAAAAAAATGGCTTAAAATACACAAAAAAAAGAGAAGCAATGATCACGTATCTAATTAGAAGGAATCGTTATATTTCTGCTAGAGAAGTTTATGAATTTATGAATCAAGAATATAAAGGTGTAAGTTATGATACTATTTACCGAAATTTACACGATTTCGAAACGTTTGATCTGTTAGAAACAACTGACTTGAATGGAGAAAAAAAATTTCGTTTTCATTGTTGTCAGGAAGTTGGGCATCATCACCATTTTATCTGCACAGTTTGCGGAAAAACAAAGGAAATTCACATGTGCCCGATGGATTTTTTTAAAGAACAATTAAGTGGTTGTGAAATTGAAGGACATCGATTTGAAATTTTTGGTCGATGTGAAGAGTGCCAGTGAGTATTTTTTTCAGAAAAAATCATGAATATAGCATATGTGTGTATAACTTTACTCATTTTGAAACTTTTTTGTGCATTTTTTCAATACAAAGGTTGACGTTAAAATAACCATTCGATATAATAAGGAAAGAACGGTAATTTATTTATGGTAAACAATTCATAAATATAAAAAACGGTTACTTTTTAAGCTCGGAGGGAGGGAATTAACATGTCAAAAACTGTCGTTCGTAAAAACGAATCTCTTGACGATGCTCTTCGTCGCTTCAAACGTTCCGTTTCAAAAGCGGGTACTTTACAAGAATCTCGTAAACGTGAATTCTACGAAAAACCAAGTGTAAAGCGTAAGAAAAAATCTGAAGCAGCTAGAAAACGTAAAAAATTCTAGTTTTCGATGAATTGGAGTTGGTTGTATGTCATTACTAACAATATTGAATGACGATATCAAGGCAGCAATGAAGTCAAAGGATAAAGAAACATTATCCGTACTTCGTATGCTGAAAGCAGCCATTCAAAATGAGCAGATTAAAACTGGCCGTGATTTGAACGGAGAAGAAGAGTTAACAGTTTTGTCTCGTGAGATGAAACAACGCAGAGATTCTTTATCAGAGTTTGAAAATGCGGAGCGTGACGATCTTGCTGACAAAGTAAAAATCGAAATCGCAATTGTTGAAAAATATATGCCAAAACAACTATCTGACGAAGAAATTCGTCAGATAGTTCAGACGGCAATTGATCAGACCGAAGCGTCTTCATCAAAGGAATTTGGTAAAGTTATGAGTGCTGTAATGCCTAAAGTCAAAGGTAAAGCAGACGGCAATCAGGTCAATGCAATTGTAAAAGAATTACTACAAGAGAATTAGTCAAAATGAAAAAACCAACGGATTTCCGTTGGTTTTTTTGTTCAAAAATTGCAGAACAAGAAGTGGGCGGTATGGATGCTTCTGTGAAAAAAGAAAAACAAGTATCTAGTTTTAGCCCACTCTCTTTTTAATAAATAAATAATATGGTATGATTATAAAGAATGAAAAATAAAGGAGATGGGCATTTTTTGACAGAAAATCAGTCAATATCTTTGGAATTGAAATTAAACGATTCTGATGATGTGAGTATGCTTTTAGGAACCCATGACAAACATATAAAATATTTAGAAGAAAATGCACTAGTTACAATCAACACACGAGGTGAGATGATTCAATTAATTGGAGAAGAATCAGAAGTTCAATTGATTGCATCTGTTTTACGTACACTTTTAGTACTGATTAAGCGTGGCATTAAAATCAGTACGGCAGATGTTGTTTCTGCTTTGAAAATGGCAAGAAGTGGCGATTTGGATACGTTTGTGACAATGTACGAAGAAGAAATCCTAAAAGATCACCATGGTAGAGCGATTCGCATAAAAAATGTTGGCCAAAAAAAATATATCGATGCCGTACGAAAACGTGATATTATTTTTGGAATCGGTCCAGCAGGAACGGGCAAGACCTTTTTAGCTGTGGTTATGGCTGTGTCAGCATTAAAAAAAGGAGAAGTCCAAAAAATTATTCTGACCCGCCCAGCTGTTGAAGCAGGAGAAAGTCTAGGTTTTTTACCGGGCGATTTAAAAGAAAAAGTGGATCCTTATCTACGACCTGTTTATGATGCGTTATATCAAGTTTTTGGTATGGAACATACGAACCGTTTGATGGAGCGTGGTGTTATTGAAATTGCACCATTGGCTTATATGAGAGGGCGAACATTGGATGATGCTTTTGTAATTCTTGACGAAGCTCAAAATACGACCGTTGCTCAAATGAAAATGTTTTTGACAAGGTTAGGGTTTAATTCAAGAATGATCGTCAATGGTGATACCAGTCAGATCGACTTGCCTAAGGGTGTAGCGAGCGGGCTGATTCATGCAGAAAAAACATTACAATCTATCGATAAAATAGCGTTCGTTCATTTTGATGCCGGAGATGTTGTAAGACATCCAGTTGTTGCTCAAATTATTCGAGCCTATGAAAAAGAAAATCAAAAATAGGTTAAAAACTGCGGAAAGGAGTGAAAATTCCGTTGAAATACTGGTTACTAAAATTACGCGATAAATTAGGGAAGGCTTATATCCCTATACTTTTACTCGTTTTTTCAAGTTTTTTATTCATCATTATGTTTGGTAGTGTATATCAGAAAAGAGTGGAAATAAAAGAAGGTCAGCTTGCTGAGAATACCATTCGAGCGAATAAAAATATTGAAAACACTTATGAAACGGCACAAAAGAAAAAGTTAGCAGCTGAAGCTGTTACTCCTGAGTACATTTATCAGGAAGAAACAGCAGATGTTCAGCACAAACGAATCGAAAAGCTATTTAAGCTTATTGTGAATGCAAATGAAAAGACAGAAAAAGAATATGAAGAAAAAAAAGCGAAAGCTAAAAAAGATGAAACGATTCCGAGACCAACAATTGAAGAAAGAATCGCAAATTTAAAGTCTCAATTTGAATCGTTAGATCAAGACGAAGTCGCTTTTTATCAAAAATTTCCGAATGTATTTTATCAAAACATTTTTTCATTGACTGAAAGTCAGATTCAGCAAGTAAAAAATGAAAGTTTGAAGATTGTTGACGAAAAGATGAAGGATCATGTTCGAGAAGCTGATTTGGATTCTATTCGGCAAAGTGCAATTGAAAAAATCCAATTTCTTGATGTTACTAGTACGATGCAACAAGAAATTCGTTATATTGTCAATCAAGGAATTGTAGCGAATGATTTTGCAAACGATAAAAAGACAAAAGAAATGCGTCAAAATGCTATGGATGCCGTACCGCCAGCGATGATCTATCAAGGTGAAATTATCGTTCGTGAGGGAACGCAGATTGACAGCAAAGCAATGGAAAAATTGGAAATATTAGGTATGACAAATCAAAGTACCTCGTTATTTCCGATGGTAGCATTAGCATTAGCGATTGTATTACAAGTATTCGTCCTGATTTTCTTTACGAAACAAGTGACAGAAGAAGGTAGACGTAGACATTTTATTTTATTCTATGTAGGGGCAATGTCTTTAAGTGTCATATTGATGAAGTTTTTCCAAATTTTCCAAACAGAACAAATGATGTATATTTCATTGTTCTTTCCGGCAGCATTTACGCCACTTGTATTAAATTATTTTGTAAGTAGAAGAGCGGGCGTCTTGGCAGCTGTTTTCCAAGTCATTTTTTCACTATTTATATTTTATAATTCTATTGGAACCAACTCATTGACTATTATTTTAGTCAGTTATATGTTTTCTGGTCTGTTGGCAACAGTGGTCAAACGGACACGGATCGCTGAACAAGGATTGGTTGCAGTTTTTTGGGTCATTATTTTCCCAATATGTGTTGATTTTATTTTAATGGTTTACCAGGGGATGAGCTTTTTTGACAGTAAATCATGGACAATGATGATTTGTGCCTTAGCCGGTACCGTCTTATCCTTCTTAGCGACGATGGGGCTTCATCCTTATATTGAGTTACTTGTAACTGATGACAGTGTGATTGTCTTAAATGAGCTAAGTAACCCAAATCACCCTCTGTTAAAACAACTACTTGAAGAAGCGCCAGGAACGTATCATCATAGTATGATGGTAGCAAGTTTAAGTGCGAATGCAGTTGCTGAAATCGGTGGGCGTTCATTATTGACTCGAGTTGCTTGTTATTATCATGATATTGGCAAGATTAAACATGCTAATTTCTTCGTTGAAAACTTACCGGCTGGAGCCGAAAATCCACATAATTTCTTGTTGCCAGAAGATAGCAAACAAATTATATTTGGACATGTTATCGATGGAGCAAAAATATTAGAAGAGTATCATATGCCTGAAATGGTCATCGACATTTGTCGTCAACATCATGGAACAACGTTAATGAAGTTTTTCTATGTAAAAGCAAAAGAGCGAAATTCTGAGATATCTGAAGCAGATTTCAGATATCCAGGTCCAAAACCTCAAACAAGAGAAGCGGGAATCGTTAGTATTGCAGATACATGCGAGGCTGCAGTTCGCGCCATGGATCATCCAACAAACGACAAAATCCAAGCGTTTGTTCATAACGTTATTCAGGATCGAATTTCAGATGGGCAATTGGATGATTGTGGCTTAACGATGAAAGAAATTCGGATCATCGAGAAATCTTTAGTCAATGGTTTATGTAGTACGTTCCACTCTAGAATCAAGTACCCAAAGATGAAATCTGAAGCAGAAGAAATGAAAGTTGAACAAGAAAAGAGAGATGACTAATGGATATTTCATTTATTGATGAAACAACTAGTTTATCAAAAGAAAATTTAGAAGAAGTTGAAAATCTGCTGCGAATTCGCAGCTGATTTTCTGAAAATATCTGAAGATACAGAAATGTCCGTATCCTTTATGGATAATGCAGGGATTCAGGTAATCAATAGAGAGTATCGCGGAAAAGATGTTCCCACTGATGTAATCAGTTTTGCGTTAGAAGAAGAAGGCGAAGATGAATTGCCGATTATTTTTGAAGATTCTGAAAAAGCTTTTCCAAGAAATCTTGGCGATATCATGATATCGACTGAGCGAGCGACCGAACAAGCAGAAGAATACGGTCATTCTTTTGAACGTGAATTAGGCTTTTTGGCTGTGCATGGTTTTTTACATTTAAATGGTTACGATCATATGGAACCTGAGGATGAGAAAGAAATGTTTGGTTTACAGAAAGAGATCTTAGATGCCTATGGACTCAAAAGATAAGCGGACGCAGAAGAATAAACATTTTATAGCCTCATTGGAGTTTGCTCTTCAAGGAATCAAAACAGTATTCAAGGAAGAACGGAACATGCGGACCCATACTGTAATGGGGATTGTAGCAATTGTTATTGGTATTGTCTTTCGATTGACGACACCAGAATGGTTGTGGTTGTTACTTGCAATCTTTCTAGTATTAGTGATGGAGATTATTAATACAGTATTTGAAAATGTCGTAGATATGGTGACGGATTTCCATTTTCATCCAATTGGTAAAAAAATAAAAGATATGGCTGCAGGCGCAGTTCTTTTAACGACAGGATTTGCTGTAGTTGTTGGAATACTGTTGTTTGTTCCGAAAATTTGGCAGATAATACAAGATTTTTTATAGAGGAGAGAAACAATGACTGAAACACATAAATCCGGATTTGTAGCGATCGTAGGAAGACCAAATGTTGGGAAATCTACTTTGTTGAATCGTATTGTCGGACAAAAAATTGCAATTATGAGTGATAAAGCTCAAACCACTAGAAATAAAATACAAGGAATTTATACAGTTCCAGAAGCACAAATCGTTTTTATTGATACGCCCGGTATTCACAAGCCGAAACATCGTTTAGGTGATTTTATGGTTGAGACAGCTTATAGCGCATTACGAGAAGTAGATGCAACCTTATTTATGATCAGTGCAGACCAAAAAAGAGGTAAAGGCGATGATTTTATCATTGAACGCCTTAAAACGATGACGAGCCCTGTTTATTTAGTAATCAACAAAATCGATACAGTTCATCCAGATCAGCTTTTAGGCATCATAGAAGACTACTCAAGTCAAATGGAATTTGCAGAAGTTGTACCGATTTCAGCTACTGAAGGAAATAATGTGGATCGTTTGATGGCTGTTTTAGTTGATCAGATGCCGGAAGGCCCACAGTATTTTCCAGATGACCAAATAACAGATCATCCTGAGTACTTTATTGTTTCGGAATTAGTACGTGAGAAAGTATTATTGCTTACTAGAGATGAAATTCCTCATTCTGTTGCTGTCGTAGTTGATTCGATGAAACGCGATGAGAATGATAAGGTACGTATTCAAGCAACGATTATCGTTGAACGAGATAGCCAAAAAGGAATTATCATCGGTAAGGGCGGTAAGATGCTTAAACAAATCGGAACAAAAGCCAGACAAGATATTGAACATTTACTTGACGATAAAGTTTACTTAGAGCTTTGGGTAAAAGTACAAAAGGATTGGCGTGATAAAAAAGTACATTTACAAGACTTTGGTTATCGCAAAGACGATTATTAGGAAGAACGAGCGAACAATTCTGTATTATTACGGAATTGTTCTTTTGCGTCTATCTCTGCTAAAATAGACTAGAGCGTATAGGAGGCGAAAACATGACTTTAGGGGAAACGAAAGGGATTATTTTATTTACCAAAGACTACAAAGAAAAAGATAAATTAGTCAAAATTTTTACGGAATCTTTTGGTAAATTGATGTTTTTTGTCAAAGGAGCACATCGCAAAAATAATCCGATTGGTCCTGCTATTTTGCCTTTTACAGAAGCCATATATATTGGGGACTTTAGATTAGATGGATTATCATTTTTGAATGGAAGCAAAGAAGTCCAAGCATTTCGAATGATCCAGAGTGACATTTTTATAAACGCTTATGCAACCTATATTTTAAATTTAGTGGATGCGGCAATCGATGATCGGACTTACGATCCCAACTTGTATCATTTTGTTCAGCAGGCATTGCGTTTGTTAAACGAGGATAAAGATGCGGAGATTATCACAAACATCTTTGAAATCCAGTTATTAAGTCGTTTTGGTATTACGCCTGAATGGACACATTGTGCAGTCTGTGAAGAAACGCGGGGGAAATTTGACTATTCTTCGAAGTATAGCGGGGTTCTTTGTGAGCGACATTGGCATCTTGATAACCATCGTTACCATGCCGATCCACGAGCAATTCATTTCATTCGTCTTTTTTCTGCGATTTCATATGATAAGGTTCAGGATATCAATGTTAAGTCAGAAACAAAGGCAGCAATCAGGCAAACGATTGATGAACTATATGATGAGTATGTTGGGATCAATCTAAAGAGTAAGAAATTTATCGATCAAATGAAAAGTTGGGAAGATACTTTGAAACTACCAAAGCGAGAAATAAAGGACGAAGAATGAGACAAGACTGTATCTTAACTTTAAATCGTTAAGCAGTAGTAGGTATAGTTGATTTTTATCGAGATCCTTATAATATCATCAAGTAGACGAATATTCCGTTTAGTCACAATTTCTTTTGTTTCCAACTTCCCATTTGTATTAGAGTTTTTTTAAGTGGTAAACCTTTTAACTATTGCAGTTTTAGGTGTGGAGGATTCAGATTCACTTAATTTTGAAGATTGTTTTGCATTTTTTCTTTAGCCAGAACGATAGCGTGGATGAAAGCAGAACGTTCCACTTCTGGACTTATCATCAAAAGACAATACGAATGTTGTAGCATTATCGTTTTTTTCTGAAAGCTCAAGATACCTATCATGTACATAAGAGACAGAGAGAAAGCAATTTATGGCTTGTGTCTTATGATAATTCGAAAAATGATTTGACATCTAATCAATCAACGATTATTATAAAGAGTAATTAAATAAATACGTTGAAAAAGAAGAGTAAAAAGAACTGCTGTTAGAGCGAATCTGGGAAAGTGTAAGCCAGATACAAGCAACTTTTGAAGGGCGCTTTTGAGTATTATTAAACGAAGCTGCCGGTAGTTATATCGGAAGTAGGGTGGAACCGCGATTATTCGTCCCTATGTCTCATGGAGGCATAGGGACTTTTTTGTTTTCTCGCTAAACGGATGTTTTACTAAAAAAGGAGGGGCAGTATGGATTTCACTGTACGATTTTTACCTGCTGATTTTTCAGAGAATCGATTAAACGTGTTATCACTTGTTAAACTATCAGTACAAATCAAAGAAAGTGACGGTACAGTCATCGAAGAATTTGAAACGAATCCTAGCGAAAAGAGTTACAAAATTAATACGGAACTCACGCCAACAATGAAGGTTGAAGTATCTGTTGTGCCAAATGAAGTCATTGAGTTTTACCCAGTTGTCACAGCTTTATAAAGAAATCGGTTCGTTTTGAGTAGAAAAAAACTTCATAGCTTATTTTACTGAATTTTAGTCAAAGCGAGCTACGCTTTTTAGTATTTAAAATAGGAGGATCACAATGGAAAAAAAACTGACAGTTCAAGAAATGATTTTAACATTACAAAAATTTTGGTCATCAAATGGTTGTATGCTAATGCAAGCATATGACACAGAAAAAGGAGCAGGTACAATGAGTCCATATACTTTTTTACGAGCAATTGGACCAGAACCGTGGAATGCTGCTTATGTAGAGCCTTCAAGAAGACCAGCAGATGGACGTTATGGCGAAAACCCTAACCGTTTGTATCAACATCATCAATTTCAAGTTGTGATGAAGCCTTCACCTGAAAACATTCAGGAGTTGTATTTAGAAAGTCTAGAGTTGCTAGGAATCGACCCATTAGCGCATGATATCCGTTTTGTCGAAGATAACTGGGAAAATCCTTCAATGGGGTGTGCTGGTCTAGGATGGGAAGTTTGGCTAGATGGTATGGAAATTACTCAGTTTACGTATTTCCAGCAAGTAGGCGGACTAGCTTGCCATCCCGTTACTTCAGAAATCACTTATGGAATCGAGCGACTAGCGTCTTATATTCAAGAAGTAGAAAGTGTTTACGATTTAGAATGGACACAAGGTGTTAAGTACGGAGAAATTTTCAATCAGCCAGAGTATGAACATTCCAAATATTCATTTGAAATTAGCAATCAAGATATGTTACTAGAAAACTTTGATAAATTTGAAAAAGAAGCGAAACGTTGTATTGATGAAAGTTTAGTTCATCCTGCATATGATTATATTTTGAAATGTAGTCACACTTTTAATTTATTAGATGCTCGTGGCGCTGTTTCAGTGACAGAGCGTGCTGGATATTTAGCACGCATCAGAAATTTAGCAAAAGCTGTTGCTAAAATTTTCGTCGCTGAACGTGAAAAATTAGGATTCCCACTTTTAAACAAAGAAAATCAAACAACTAAGGAGGCAAAATAATATGGCAAAAGATTTATTACTTGAAATTGGTTTGGAAGAAATGCCAGCTCATATTGTCAGCCCAAGTCGTTTACAATTGGAAAACAAAATAGTAAAATTCTTAGACGAAAATAACTTAACGTATGAAACTGTTCAAAGTTTCTCGACACCTCGTCGTTTAGCGATTCGTGTGACGAAATTACCTGAGCAACAAGAAGATACACAAGAAGAAGTAAAAGGTCCTGCTAGAAAAATTGCGCAAGATGCTGAAGGTCACTGGAGTAAAGCAGCTGAAGGATTCGTTAGAGGTCAAGGTTTGACGACGGATGCAATTACATTTAAAGAACTGAATGGTGTGGAATATGTTTATGTGACAAAGCATAATCAAGGTCAAAAAACGATTGATGTATTAACTGGTTTGAAAGATGTGATTACTAGTTTAACATTCCCTGTTACAATGCATTGGGCTGATTATGATTTTGAGTATATTCGCCCGATTCACTGGATCGTAGCTTTACTGGATGATGAAATTATTCCTTTTTCTGTACTCGATGTAACGACTGATAAAAATTCTCGAGGACACCGTTTCTTAGGTGATGATGTAACGTTCAATCACTCAGCTGAATACGAAGAAAAAATGAAAGAACAATTTGTTATTGTAGATCCTAATGAAAGAAAAGCGCTGATTGTAAATCAAGCAAATGAGTTAGCGGATAAAAATAATTGGAAATTGGACTTAGATGAGAAATTGTTGGAAGAAGTCAATAATTTAGTTGAATACCCAACTGCTTTTGTAGGCGGATTCGATGAAAAATATCTTTCAGTTCCAGATGAGGTATTGGTTACATCAATGAAAGAACACCAACGTTATTTTGACGTCCGGAACGAACAAGGATTATTATTGCCACATTTTATTTCTGTCAGAAATGGAAACAACGTCCATATTGAAAATGTAATCAAAGGAAACGAAAAAGTTTTGATTGCTCGTTTGGAAGATGCGGAATTTTTCTACAATGAAGATAAAAAATTATCGATCGACGAATGTGTTAATAAATTAAAAAATGTTACTTTCCACGAGAAAATCGGTACGATTTACGAAAAAATGCAGCGAGTAGGCATTATTGGACAGATTATCGGAAAGGAAGTTGGTTTATCAGATGCTGAGTTAACAGATTTGAAACGAGCTTCTGAAATTTATAAGTTTGATTTAGTCACGAATATGGTGGGTGAATTCCCAGAGTTACAAGGAATCATGGGCGAAAAATATGCTTTGCTTCATGGCGAAAAACCTGCTGTTGCTCAGGCTATTCGTGAACATTATTTACCAACGTCAAGTGATGGTGCATTACCTGTTTCTGCTATTGGATCTGTATTGGCGATTGCTGATAAATTAGACAGCGTATTTTCATTCTTTGCAGTTGGGATGATTCCGAGCGGCTCTAATGATCCTTACGCTTTACGTCGCCAAACATACGGTGTGATTCGCATCGTTGAAAGCAAAGAGTGGCAATTCCCGCTAGTTCAATTGCAGGCGGATATTGATGCGGCTGTTAATGCGGATAGTCAAAAATATGGCATTCAATTAACAAGTGGACAAGAAGAAGTTATTGACTTTGTGAAAGCACGTTTGCGCCAGTTGTTAACCACGAAAGATATTCGGCATGATGTGATCGATGCAGTGATTTCGTCTGAGCAAAAAGACTTGGCAAAATTATTTTCATCAGCCGCGATTCTAAAAAATCATCTGTTGGATAAGGATTTCAAACCATCAATGGAGGCATTGACACGCGTAATCAACTTAGCTAAAAAAGGGCGCGAGTTATTAAATCAGGAAAGTCAAATTGATGCGACTCTTTTTGAAAATGATGCTGAAAAAGCATTGCATCAGGCAGTGAGTAAAGTAGAAGAGAATTTTAATGAAAATACAATGTCTGAAAATTACCAAGCATTAGTAAACTTACGACCACTGATTGAGCAGTATTTTGAAAAAACAATGGTTATGGTAGAAAATGAACAAGTGAAAGCGAATCGATTGAAAGAATTGAATCGAATTACTAAAATGGCTTTATCATTAGCAAGTCTTGACTTATTGATTGTTAAATAAGTATATAGTTTAAAAGGTGAGGATCATTGACTAAATGATCCTCGCCTTTTTTAAAGCAAAATTTTTTCATAAATGAATTTAACGTGGTACGATAAACTTATCGATTGATAAGGTCATCGTACCTATTTTTATTTTTGGAGGAGGAAGTTAAAGTGAAACATTATATGAAATAATTTTAGCGTTGCTGCTTTGGCATTTTTAGTACTGGATTTCATCTGGTTGCTTTTCACCGCTAAAAAAATTTATCAAGACTATTTAGGGTATTTACACAGAAGCTCTACTCGGCGTGCTATGTTAGGGAACCTATGAATTATCCAATTTGATGATAATCAAGGACTGGTTAATATTTGTCACAAAGATTGATTTAGTCTGGGAGGATTTGTTATTGCTGCGACATGCGGAATACCCGTTTTTGCAGCACAGTATTTTAATTTGAGGGAAATAATGGAAAAAAGGATTATAAAGGAGGAATTAAAATGAGTAAAAATCAATCTCTAGGAACAAAAGTGCTTGTAACTGTTATTTATATTGTCATGATTGCAACAAATGCTGCCGCGATTTTATTGCCTATGAATGGTATGACGACACAGGAAGTTTCGGGTTCATATCCTAATTTGTTTGCACCAGCAGGTTTGACGTTTGCTATATGGTCCGTAATTTATTTGCTGTTAGCTGGTTTTGTAGTGTATCAGTGGCTTAAACCGGCAGCTCGGTCGATAATAGCTGGCCAACAAATTAGTAAAAAAATAAGGGTGCTATTTGTAATTTCTTCTATATTTAATAGTGTATGGTTAGTGGCATGGCAATATCTGCAAATTAATTTATCTGTTGTTATCATGTTAGGGTTGCTTATTGTGCTGATATATACAAATTATCTTTTGGCAAATACCAATTTGACGAAGATGGATTATGTCTTTGTAAGATTACCGTTTAGCGTTTATTTTGGTTGGATCACTATTGCGACAATTGCTAATATCACAGCCTTCTTAGTTGATAAGAACATTGCTTTTCTACAAAACAATCAAGTGTTTTGGACGATTGCGATATTGATTGTTGGCTTGCTAATAATTACCGCAACAATTCTTTACAATCGTGATGTTGCTTATGGTTTAGCTACAATTTGGGCTTATTATGGCATTTTGAATAAACATCAATCGACAGATGGTTGGGACGGTGCCTATCCAGCAATCATTACAACAGTCATGATCTGTTTAGTTATTTTAGTTATCGTATGTATTTATGAACTCTTTTTACTCTTTAAAAGAAAAAAGAACGTCATCTAATCTAGGTTTCTGCGCCAGCTTCTGTTAAAATGATAATGAAATTTATTTTAGGTGGCTACGTAATGGAAAAAGAAACGAAAAATACACGAGTCAAAATTATTCAAGTCGCAACACGTTTATTTATGGATAACGGGTATCAGAGTACCTCTACAAGGCAAATTGCACAGTTGGCCGAGGTGACTCAACCAAATTTGTATCATCATTTTAAGAATAAAGAAGAAGTTTATGTAGGAGTTATCGAAAGCTTGTTAGGTGATGTAAACAAAGAATTAGTAAAAATTGTTGGAAATCCAAGTCTGGATACTATTAGTAAATTACAAAAGTTTGCTGAATGTCTGAAAACAAAGCATCCATTTGATTTTGATCTGATGATGCATGATTTCAGGACGAACTTAGCTGAAGAAACCCAGATGAAATTATTTTCGCTTTGGAACAGTTCCTATAAAGCACCGTTGTTGAATCTTTTTGAAGAAAGTGACTTTGCTATGCGAAACGGCCTATCGCCGGAGATTGCTACAACTCATTTTCTTAATACACTCTCTCCGTATATCAAAACAGAACAAAGTAACGCATCATTAAGTATAACTCGAGTTGTTGACCTTTTCGTTTTTGGCGTTTCAGCAACCAAATGATAAAAAATGACCAACTGGAAGAGAAACTTGCAGTTGGTCATTTTTTTATTTTCTATTTTGTTTTCCAGCATTTCTACCATTTTTAGTAGTAGTTTTTGGAGCTGAAGGTTTTTGTTTATTTTTATCTTCTGTTGGTGTGACATCTTTACGAGGGACAATCACTTGTTTTGGTGGATTTTGTTTTAGTTCCTCTGCTACTTGAGCTTTGATTCTTGGTTTTAAAAATTGATTGGTAATCAATGTTTGAATACTACTGAAAATACCACCAACTACCCAATACAATGTTACACCTGCTGGAGAGCTGATTGACATGAATACAATCATTAACGGAGACACGATCAACATTGATTTCATTGTTTTCTTTTGTTCTTCTGGAATACCAATGGTTGAAAGGTATCCTTGAAGTAAGTATGCTACACCAGCTAACACAACGAATACAATACTTGGTTGACCAAGGTTAACACCAAAGAATGATGCATCGCCAATTCCTTTTGTATATCGAGCCGCAAAGAATAAGGCAGAGAAGATTGGCATTTGAATCAATAGAGGTAGACACCCGATACCGCCCATCATACTCATGTTATTTTCCTTGTAAACTTGTTGCATTTCAGCTTGAGCTTGCATTTGTTCTTCACGAGTCGTGGCTTCTTTTACTTTTGCTTGCGCCGCATCGATTTGCGGCTTGATCGCTTGCATTTTTTCTGTTTGGATCATGCTTTTTTTGGATTGATTCAATCCTAATGGCATAATAATAAGACGAACAATGATCGTGATAAAGATGATTGCCCAACCGTAATTCCAATCGAAATTATCAACGAGGTATGTAATAGCACTACTCATTGGTTTTACAAGTAAATTATAGATGATGCCTTCACCAGTTGGCTGGCCGTCAGAACCTGTTTTTACACATCCAGATAAAAACAACACTAAAGAGAATAGACCGGAACTTAAGAGCCACTTATTTAATTTTCTCATTTTATTCTTTCCTTTTCTAAAAAATTTGCACAAGGTTAACTATACTTGAAAAAGCGTTTTTTTTCAATAAAAATTAGAAGAATCCGCCTCAAGACTGAGTAAGATTCTTCTGGACTGATTTAGTTTGTTACTTTAAAGGTGGTATGCTCTTCGATTAGTGGATCTTCCTGTATATCCATATAGGTCACACGTCCTGCGAGGCTGGGCGAATCTTTGATTTTTTGAATAAACTGATTCATTTTTTCGTCAGTGCCTACGGATTCGATTGAAACGGATCCATCCTCTTCATTTTGGACGGTACCGTGAATTCCTAGTTCATCAGCCACCATCTTAGTCATATAACGAAATCCCACACCTTGGACTCTACCTTGCACATTCATGCGTACTTTTCTCATTGTTGCACACCTCGCTTTTATTTAAATTCATGATAGCGACTTTTCAATCTTCTGGCAAGTAAAGTAGTGACTGTTTGATTAAAAAGAATCATGGTATAATGGTCGAGTGAGGTGTGAAAATGAAAGAAATTTTATCGACAAAAAATGCAATGATCAAGGAATTAAAAAAATTACATAAAAAAAAGTATCGAGAAGAAAAGCAACAATATATAATTGAAGGATTTCATTTGATTGAAGAAGCTGAGAAAGCAAACGCTCAAATTGATTGGGTACTTTTTAATCAGCGAGGACGTACGGAGTGGTCGGATTGGTTAGACGAACAGCCACAAGAAAGATTGATTCAGGTCTCTTATGAGGTGTTAGAATCTCTTTCAGAATTACCTACTCCTCAAGGCATGATCGCAATCATTAGGATGCCTGAACTTGAGAATACGATACAATTTTCAGGTGGCTGGCTTCTTTTAGACAATGTTCAAGATCCAGGAAATGTGGGAACGATGATTCGGACTGCCGATGCAGCTGGTCTTTCAGGTGTGATTTTAGGAGAAGGCTGTTCCGATATTTACAATACGAAGGTGTTAAGGGCTATGCAAGGAAGTAATTACCACTTACCTGTAATATTCAAGCCTTTGGATAATATAATTGATATGTTCAAAAAATTAAAGATACCTATTTACGGTACTGAACTAAATCCAGAGGCAATCATCTATCAAAAAATACCCAGGACTAAGAATTATGCTTTAATTATGGGAAATGAAGGACAGGGGATTTCACCTAGATTTTTGGAGGAGACTGATCAAAATATCTACATTCCAATTAAAGGAGCAGCGGAATCATTAAATGTAGCGATTGCAGCTGGGATTTTAATGTACCATTTTGAAAGTGATAACTAAATATACTCTTTATGAGACTGAAACGAAATACATGTGCGATGTCGTTTTCAGTCTTTTTTTTATTTTAAGAAAATTTTTCTACTAAATTTCTCTGAAATAAGATATAATAAATTGATTATAAAAAGATTTATATAAGTTACATCTGGATTGGAGGACGAATTAATTTTTAAACTAAAGGTGAGCTTTCCCCAAATTCAAACAAAAAATTGAAAGAAGGATGAACGTATGAAAAAGAAACTGCTTATTTCAGTATTGCTTTCATTGCTAATACCCGTAACAGCTTGTACCCAAAAAAGACAGAGTGAGCCTGTAGAGAACGTTTTACACACGCAAGAAAGTTCTCAAAAAAAAGAAGCGAGTCACTTTGAATATGATGATCAAAAAAGTTGGAAACAAGTATCTGGCAAAATGCAATCACCAATTGACATTCCAAGTTCTTTAGTAGAAAAGATGACAGATGGCGGTGCAATCCAATTAGATTATAGTCGTAAAATAAGTGAGGCTAAGAATAATGGACATAGTATTCAAGTCACTGATTCAGGCACAGCGACAATCAATCACAGAAGATTCACCTTAACGCAATTCCATTTCCACGCTCAAAGTGAACACACAATAGATGGGCAATATTATCCTCTGGAAGCTCATTTTGTCAATCAAGCCCAAGATGGACGTTTAGCTGTGATTGGTGTGTTTTTTACAGAAGGTGCTAAAAATAAAGGATTTCAAGAAGTACTTGAGGATGTGTCCGATGGCAAAAAAACAGAAATCATAGATATTGAATCAATGTTTCCAGAAAATAAGAGTTACTATCATTATTTAGGTTCGTTAACAACACCGCCGTTAACTGAAAATGTGGAATGGTATATTTTGAAAACACCAGTTGACGTCTCAAAAAAACAAATCGAAATGTTTGAAGAATATTATGCGCATAACAATAGAAATAGTCAATCGCTGAACGATCGAGTAATTCTTGAACATGATGAATAATCAAATTCGATTACTTTGTTAAGATAGAGATAAAAAAAGTATAAATAGTATGTTGAAATATTTTAAAGAATCATGTATACTAGATAACGGTGTTAAAACACTAAATCCACATCCAGATTCGATTTGTAAGGCGGTGCTACTTACTAGTAGTTCTTTATAAAGATGAGAACTGGAGAGGGAACAAATAAAAACCAAATTGGAGGAAACAAAAAATGGCAGTAATTTCTATGAAACAATTACTAGAAGCCGGCGTACACTTTGGACACCAAACTCGTCGCTGGAACCCAAAAATGAAGAAATATATCTTCACAGAAAGAAACGGAATCTACATTATTGACTTACAAAAAACAGTTAAATTAGTAGATGCTGCTTACGATTACATGAAAAATGTTGCTGAAGACGGCGGCGTTGCATTATTCGTAGGAACTAAAAAACAAGCACAAGAAGCGATCAAAGACGAAGCAATTCGTTCAGGTCAATACTTCGTAAACCACCGTTGGTTAGGTGGAACATTAACGAACTGGGATACAATCCAAAAACGTATCAAACGTTTGAAAGATATCAATAAAATGGAAGAAGACGGAACTTTTGAAGTTCTTCCTAAAAAAGAAGTTGTTGGTTTAAACAAACAACGTGAACGTCTTGAAAAATTCTTAGGTGGTATCGCTGATATGCCTAGAATTCCAGATGTAATGTACATTGTGGATCCTCGTAAAGAACGTATTGCTGTTCAAGAAGCACATAAATTGAACATCCCAATCGTTGCGATGGTTGATACAAACTGTGATCCAGATGAAATCGACGTAGTAATCCCATCTAATGATGATGCGATTCGTGCGGTTAAATTAATCACTGCTAAAATGGCTGATGCTTTCATCGAAGGAAACCAAGGTGAAGATCAAGCTGTAGAAGAAATCTTTACTGAAGAAGCACCAGAAGCTGCAACTTCAATCGAAGAAATCGTAGACGTTGTTGAAGGTAACAACGATTCAGCAGAATAATTAATAATAACGGAGCTGTCTCGAAGGCTAGGCGAAAAAAGCCTGATTCTCCTTTGAGATAGCTTTTTTAAAACGAATTTTATACTTAAATTATCTAGCTTCATGAGTCAGACTCTCAGAAAAAGAAGAAATCTGCCTGTGACCAAAAACATCACAATCATATTTCCATATTTTCAGTCGAGTCTAATCGATCTCATTCAGCTTTTAAACTATCTAGCTTCGTAGGCTAGTCTTTAGGAAAAAGACAGAACCTGATAGTGGCAAAAAGCACCACTCTCGTGTTTCCCTATTTTTCTGTCAAGGCTAAACGAGCCTACTACGCTTTTAAAACTTAGGAGGAACAAAAAATGGCAGATATTTCAGCAAAATTAGTTAAAGAATTACGCGACATGACTGGTGTCGGTATGATGGACGCGAAAAGAGCGTTAGTAGAAGTAGAAGGTAACATGGAAGCCGCTGTTGATTACTTACGTGAAAAAGGAATGGCCAAAGCCGCTAAGAAAAATGATCGTGTAGCAGCTGAAGGTTTAGCAAATGTTGCTTCAAACGGTAACTTTGCAGCAATCGTAGAAGTAAACTCTGAAACTGACTTCGTTTCTAAAAATGAAATGTTCCAAGACCTAGTTAAAAAAATCGCGACTGAAATTGCGACAAACAAACCTGCGAACATGGAAGAAGCTTTAGCACTTAAAACAGATAAAGGAACATTAGAAACTGAATTGATCGAAGCAACAACTGTTATTGGTGAAAAAATCAGCTTCCGTCGTTTTGAACTAGTAGAAAAAGATGACAATGCCGCATTCGGTGCTTATTTACACATGGGTGGACGTATTGCAGTATTGACTGTATTAGATGGGACAACTGATGAAGAAGTTGCTAAAGACGTAGCAATGCACGTGGCAGCTATCAACCCTCGTTATGTGAATGAATCTCAAATTCCGCAAGAAGAATTAGAGCATGAAAAAGCAATTCTTTCAGAACAAGCATTAAACGAAGGCAAACCAGCGAATATTGTTGACAAAATGGTTGTTGGACGCTTAAATAAATTTAAAGCTGAAATTTCATTAGTAGATCAACCATTCGTTAAAGATCCAGATATGACAGTTGAAAAATTTGTTGCTTCTAAGGGTGCAACGGTTAAATCATTTATTCGCTTTGAAGTTGGCGAAGGAATCGAAAAACGTGAAGATAACTTTGCAGACGAAGTAATGAGCCAAATCAAAAAATAAATCTGTTGCTTAGGTAACAGTTGGGAACGCATTGAGATGCGCTCCCTTTTTTTAGGCAAATCAAAAGAAATAAACTGGCAGAATGCCTAGAGTATGTTAAAATGTTCTTAGACAAATGGTGGAGGGAAAACAAAAATGGTAAAACCTAAATATCAACGTGTTGTATTAAAGTTAAGTGGCGAAGCTTTGGCCGGAGAAGAAGGTTTTGGAATTAAACCTCCAACAATCAAAGAGATTGTAGAAGAAATCAAAGAAGTTCATGAATTAGGAATTGAAATGGCAATCGTTGTCGGTGGTGGAAACATCTGGCGTGGACAAATCGGTGCCCAAATGGGTATGGAACGTGCACAAGCAGATTACATGGGAATGTTAGCAACTGTAATGAACGCTTTGGCATTGCAAGATACGTTAGAAAATCTAGGTGTTCCTACTCGCGTTCAAACATCAATCGAGATGCGTCAAATTGCAGAACCATATATTCGTCGACGTGCAGAACGTCATTTAGAAAAAGGACGTATCGTTATTTTTGCAGGTGGTACAGGAAATCCATATTTTTCAACTGATACAACTGCAGCTTTACGTGCGGCAGAGATCGATGCAGATGTTATTTTAATGGCTAAGAATAATGTTGATGGTGTATATTCTGCCGATCCTAAATTGGATGCAACTGCAGTTAAATTTGAAGAATTAACACATTTAGATGTGATATCAAAAGGATTGCAAGTAATGGACTCAACAGCAAGCTCACTAAGTATGGATAATGATATTCCATTGGTGGTGTTCAATTTAAACGAAACAGGCAATATTCGCCGTGCATGTCTAGGTGAAAATATTGGAACAACCGTAAGGGGGAAATAACAAATGAGTGGAACGGTATTAGAAACAGCAAAAGAAAAAATGAGTAAAGCAGAACAAAGTTTACAACGTGAATTGGGTCAAATCCGTGCAGGACGCGCTAATGCAAGTCTTTTGGACCGTATTCAAGTAGATTACTATGGTGCACTAACACCTGTGAATCAATTAGCTGGAATCAATATTCCAGAAGCCCGAGTATTGATGATCACACCTTTTGATAAAAATTCACTTGAAGATATTGAAAAAGCAATTCAAGCTAGTGATATTGGCATCAGCCCAACAAATGACGGTACAGTGATACGCTTAGTAATTCCACAATTAACGGAAGAGCGTCGTAAAGAATTAGCGAAAGATGTAAAAAAAGCTGCTGAAAATGCGAAAATTGCTGTTCGTAACATTCGTCGTGATGCGATTGATGAATTAAAAAAACAACAAAAGAATAATGATATTACTGAAGATGAACTGCGTAATTTGGAAAAAGAAGCACAAAAATTAACAGACGATAGTGTAAAAAATATCGATACGATTACTTCTGAAAAAGAAAAAGAACTGTTAGAAGTTTAATAAGTTATTTGAATATGAAAGAACAAGAAAATCCACTTGAATAGTGTATTTTCTTGCTTTTTTTTATATAAAATAATGATTATAAAGATATAATCTATAGATTTTGTAAGGTCGAGTGAGTGCAAGAAAAAACATCTTGTTAAACCTCATGGGATATGGAATAATGATGTTAACTATATTTTCTAAAGGGAGCTGAAAAGGTGAATTTTATCAAACGTGCATTATGCAGTGTTACTAGAAAAAAGGGGAAATCACTCATTTTGTTTGCAGTGATTTTTGTGTTGGGAAACGTTATTGCAGGAGCCATTGCGATTCAACAGTCTACACAGAACGTTGAAAAGAATGTCAAGAAGCAATTAGGTGGTACGGCTACGATTCAAATCGATTATGAGAATAATCAAGAAGAATTTGCAAAAGAAGACCTTAAAATTGAGCAACTTAAAATTGATTTAATGAAAAAAGTTGGGGAATCTCCATATGTAAAATATTATGATTATAACGCTTTAGCGATGGTTCAGACAAAGGAATTGAAAAGTGCTTCATTAGAATCAGAGCAATCTGGAGGCATGATGGAAGGATTTACCTTAAAAGGATCCAACTATCACAAAATTTTAGATGTTGAAGAAAAAAATATAAAATTAGTAGCAGGTAAAGTATTTACTCAAGAAGAGATTGACAATGGCAAAAATGTCGGCTTGATTTCTTCAAAAGTAGCAGAAGAAAATGGGCTTTCTGTAGGTGATCAGATGGTCATGGATACTAGAACGTATGATTATAACGAGAATGGCGATGAAAAAGAATTATTCAAGACGGATGTCCCTATCCAAATTATCGGAATTTTTGAACCTACAACAGTAGAAATGAAAGATAAAGAAAATAAAAAAAATGAAGAGCAAAATATGAATCAACAATATATGTCAATGCAACAACTCAACACAATTTATTTACCAAACAAAACAGTGTTAGAAATTAACAAAGACAATATTGAAAAGCTAAAAAAAGTTGATCCAGATAGTCCTTATCTGTCGGAAGAGAGTCTAGAAGAATATTATACACCTGTTTATGTTTTGAAAAGTCCAGATGATGTGGAAGCCTTTAAACAAGAAACACAGCCGCTTTTACCTAAGCTGTATACTGTGAAAGCTTCAACGGATCAATATGAACAAATCGGTGGAAGTATGAAAAAAATGTCACAAATTTCAGGTTATGTGGTTATGATTGCGGTCATTGCTACGTTGCTGATAATTTCGCTTGTCGTCTTATTGTTTATGCGTGATCGCAAACATGAATTAGGAATTTATCTCTCATTAGGTGATAAACGTAGCCACGTTATGGGACAAATTATTATTGAGATGTTGATCATAAGTGGAATTGCACTGATTCTTTCTTTGATTACAGGGAATTTCTTAGGAAAAATGGTTTCAGAATCTTTATTGAATAGCGACCTATTAAATAATTCAAATGACCAAATGAACATGTTTATGGGCTTTGATGGACTAGGTACAACAGAATTGACAACGGATGATATCATGAACGCTTATGAAGTGAAATTCTCATTAGGATATATCGTTACGTATTTAGTTGTTGGATTAGGTACAGTTCTAATGTCAGCAATTTTACCATTACTGTACATCGTTCGTTTAAATCCAAAGAAAATCATGATGTAGGAGGCAAGGAAAATGGCAATTTTAGAAACAAAAGATCTCAGTTATTTTTATCAAGATGGAGATCAACGTCGTTTTATATTAAAAAATACCAATGTTGCTTTTGAACAGGGGAAATTTTATACTATTTTGGGGCAATCTGGTTCAGGAAAAACAACATTTCTTTCTCTAATCAGTGCTTTGGATACGCCTAAAGAGGGGCAAGTTTTATTGAATGGAAAAGATATCAAAACAATCGGATATGAGAAATATCGTCGCGATGATATCAGTATTATTTTCCAGAGTTACAACTTAGTTCCTTATCTGACAGCATTGGAAAATGTGTTAGTTGCAATGTCGATCACAGACAATGAACTACCACCAAATCAAAAAGAAGTTGCGTATAATTTACTAGATTACATCGGGATCACAAGCGAAAAAGCGGATCGACTCGTAAATCAGCTTTCCGGTGGTGAACAACAACGTGTTGCGATTGCCAGAGCTTTAGCAACAAATGTAGACATTATTTTGGCGGATGAACCGACGGGGAATTTAGATGAAGGAATGGAGCAAGAGATTGTAGATATTTTTCAAAATCTAGCAAAAGTTCATAACAAATGTGTAATTGTTGTGACGCATTCTAATGATATTGCTGGGCAATCAGATGAGACTTATTACCTGAAAAAAGGTGTGTTAAAAAAATATGAGTGATTTTCTATCAAATTTCAGCGGAGATAATTATGAGAAAACCCGCCAGAAAAAAAATGAACAAAAAGAAAAATTAAGTAAAAATGAACCTGACAAGAAACCGAAGTCAGAAAAGGATTCAATAGGTAAAGAAGATTCGGCTGTCAAACAAGGAGAAAGTCACTCTGAAGTATCGTATGGACCACGAAACAATCCGGATAATGCTCCTACTGCTGCAAAAGAGAAAAAAATTGAATCAAGTGATACTGAGGGCTTGATATATTCTAAAAAAAGATCAAAAAAGAAAAAATACGAGTCGGTACAAGAACCAGTTAAAGAAACTGAACCAACTACTACAATACCAGTGAATCAGTCAAAGAATCCCGAAGAAGTGATTGAAACAGACCCAAACTATAAAAAAGAGAAAATCAAAAAATATCTTTATATTGGTCTAGGAAGTTTGGCAGCAGTTTTATTATTATATTTTGGTTATTACCAAATGACCCATGTAAAAGTCCCTAATTTTGAAGGAAAAGAATTGTCTGAAGTACGTGAATGGACAACTGAGAATGGCGTAAAACTTCAAGTAGAGCAAAAATACGATTTTGATAAAGAAGCAAACGTAATCATTCAACAAACAGTGAAAAACAAGAAAATCAAAAAAGGTAAAACTTTAGTAGTTGATGCTAGCCTTGGAGCGGACCCAGAAGAAGCCATTTCACTACCAGACTTCAAATCAATGAAAACAGCAGATGCGAAAAAATGGATCAGCAAGCAAAAAGCAGATAATTTAGCTATCATTGAAGAATACAGTGATAAAGTAGCAACAGGTGACTATCTAAAATTCGAAATAACAAACAAAGATGTAAAAGCCGAAAATTATAAACGTAAAGACAAAGCCAAAGTCTATTTTTCTAAAGGCAAAGAAGTTTTTGAAAAAGATATTGCGATGCCTGATTTTGCTGGAAAGCCAAAAGAAGAAGCAACTGAATGGGCTAAGAAAAATGAAATTACACTAACAGTCGAGGAAGCGGACTCTGATAAGGTAGAGACTGGGAAAATTATTTCTCAAAGCGTTGGGAAAGACACTAAGGTTGCCAAAAAAGAAGCAATGTCAATTACCGTTTCAACAGGTAAAGCGTTAATTGTTCCAGATTTTTCGCAATTTACAGTAGAAGAAGCAGAATCAAAAGCAAGTGGATTACAAGTTCAAGTGAAACAATTATTTAATGATGAGGTTCCATACGGACAATTTATCAGTCAATCCGTAGAGATAGGGAAAAAATATACAGAAAAAGATGAAAAGCCTGTGATTCAAGTCGTTTATTCTTCAGGAAGACCCTATATTAAAGATTTGCGCGACAATACATTAGAAGGAGATCTTCAAAAGATTTTCTACGATGATTATCAGTCAAAAGGTGCGAATATCACCTATCAGGTTTATTATGTCGATTCAACTGTAACTAAAGGGACTGTGGTGAATATGAGTCAATATAATGAATTTATTCCGATCAATTCTGTTGTTCAAATCGGTGTCAGCAAAGGGAATCTAAAACCTGAAGAAAATAAACCTTCAGAAAAAGAAGAAAAGATGGATTAAAATGCATTTTTTTGGGAAGTGAAGCAAAACGATTTTAAGTTTTGTTTCCTTTCTTTTTTAATTTAATGGAAAATTTTATGAGTAAAAAGACGGCAGAACCCATTTTTAAGTGCAAGTTTAGCCTGAATTAAGCGGATTCCCTCATAAATTTATTAAATAATGTGGAAATCTTTCCATTTGCATAGGCATTTCTGAAAGATATTGCTATAATAGTCTAGACAGATTTTTGGAATGGAGGGAAAAATATGTTACGTTTTTTTCCGCAAAAGAATAAATACATACAAAAAGAGAGTACATTTACTTTTGATAGCGAAGGTCCGATCCCAGGACACGTAGCCGTTATTATGGACGGGAATGGTCGGTGGGCTCAAAATCGACGTTTGCCACGAATTGCTGGGCATAAAGAAGGCATGAACACAGTTAAAAAAATTACGAAACATGCTAGTAAATTAGGGATCAAAGTCCTAACGTTATATGCATTTTCAACTGAAAATTGGAAACGCCCAACAGATGAAGTAAGTTTTCTAATGCAGTTACCAGTCGATTTTTTTGATACCTTTGTACCAGAGTTGATCAAAGAAAATGTAAAAGTTCAAGTAATGGGGTACAAAGAATTGTTACCAGCGCATACACAAGATGCAATAGAGCGAGCGATTGAACAAACAAAAAATAATACTGGTATGATTTTAAATTTTGCTTTAAACTATGGTTCAAGAGCTGAAATTCTGACAGCGGTAAAAGAAATAGCTGCAAAAGCCGCAAATAATCAACTATCGACTGACGAGATTACTGAGGCGACAATTGAGGATCATTTGATGACAAGCTTTTTATCCGAGGACTTAAGGGACCCAGAATTATTGATTCGTACAAGTGGCGAAGAGAGAATCAGTAATTTCTTGCTTTGGCAGATAGCGTACAGTGAATTGTTTTTTACAGATGCTTTGTGGCCTGATTTTAATGATAAACTATTAGAAAATGCGCTAGCATCGTTTCAAAATAGAAACCGCCGTTTTGGCGGCTTAAAGGAAACAGAGGAGGAAGATAAATGAGACAGCGCGTTATTACTGCTGCCGTAGCTTTAGTAGTATTTATACCGATCATTTGGTACGGGGGCTTTGCGATTGAACTTGCGGCAGCGATATTGGCAGTTGTAGGGGTTTATGAATTATTTAGAATGAAAGGACTAGAAATTACTAGTTTTGAAGGTGTACTTTCAGCTTTAGGCGCAGTATTTTTAGTTTTGCCAAAAGATCGATGGTTTTTCTTTTTACCAGAAAAAGCGGATAATTTTATTTTATTTTACCTAACAGTCATGATTTTATTAGGTGGTTTAGTTGCTTCCAAGAATATGTATACCATCTCTCAAGCTGGTTTTCCAGTTATCACAAGTTTGTATGTAGGTGTCGGCTTCCAAAACTTTGTGAGCGCTAGACATACTGGTTTTGTTGTATTGCTTTATGCATTATTTGTTGTATGGGCAACGGATATTGGGGCTTATTTTATTGGGAAACAGTTTGGGAAAAGAAAGTTATGGCCAGAAGTTTCACCTAACAAAACGATTGAAGGCTCATTAGGCGGAATTCTCTGCGCAGTCGTTGTGGCATTATTGTTCTTGCTGTTGACACCAAATAAAGAATTGTTTGTTTATAACTTGCCGACTATGCTAATTATCACTGTTGTCTTTTCGATTGTCGGACAATTCGGAGATTTAGTTGAATCATCCATTAAACGTCATTATGATGTAAAAGATTCCGGCACTATTTTACCAGGGCACGGCGGTATATTAGATCGTTTCGACAGCTTACTTTTTGTTTTCCCAATTATGCATTTATTCGGACTATTTTAATTTCTAAACAAGAAGGGAAGGTGAAAAACTCTGAATGTTCAGGGTTTTTCTTTTTAATATGAAAAACATTGCATTATTAGGTGCTACAGGTTCTATTGGCACGAACACAGTGGCTGTTGTTACAGCGTATCCTGAGTTATTCCAAATCGAATCGTTGACCTTTCATTCAAATAGTGAAAAAGGCGCGGATTTAATTAAAATGTTAAAGCCGAAATATGTGGGTGTAGGCACAGAACAAATGAAACAAGAGTTTACTACTCGTTTCCCTGAAATTGAATTTGGAGTAGGCGAAGAGGGGCTAATAAAAGCTGCAACGCTTGAATCAGTTGACGTCGTATTAACTGCGGTTACAGGCAGTGTGGGGTTGAATCCTACATTAGCTGCAATTAAAGCAAAGAAAGATATTGCTTTAGCAAACAAAGAAACGTTAGTTATGGCGGGGCAGTGGGTCATGGAAGAAGCAAGAAAAAATGAAGTGCGTATTTTACCCGTCGACAGTGAACATTCTGCAATTTTTCAATGTTTAGATGGACAAAAATCAGATAATTTAAAAGAGTTAGTAATCACAGCATCAGGTGGTAGCTTTAGAGATTTAACTCGTGAAGAGCTTAAAACTGTTACTTTGGAAGAGGCATTGAACCATCCAAACTGGTCTATGGGTAGAAAGATTACGGTAGATTCATCAACGATGATGAATAAAGGCTTAGAAGTTATTGAAGCACATTGGTTATTTGGTACAGATTATGATAAAATAAAAGTTGTTTTACATAAAGAAAGTATAGTTCATTCGATGATTGTTTTAAAAGATGGTGCATACTTGGCTCAACTTGGACCAAGTGACATGCGTGAACCAATTCAATATGCTTTGACGTATCCTAACCGTTTGCCGATTCAAGATGAAAAAGCATTCGATTTAACTGAGATTAGTCAATTAAATTTTAAGCCAATGGATTTTGAGCGTTTTCCCATGTTAGAACTTGCTTATATTGTTGGGGAAAAAGGTGGAGCATTTCCAACAGTCTATAATGCGGCGAACGAAATTGCGGCAAATGCATTTATTGATGGCAAAATTTCATATCTTCAAATTGAGGAATTTGTCCAAAGAGCAATTTGGAATTATACAGAAACAAAGGAAGTCACTTTGGAAGAAGTGATTGCGATCGATAAACAAACAAGAACTATCGTAGAAAGATGGATAAAGGAAGAAGGTCTGTTATGAAAACAATCATTACATTTATTATTGTCTTTGGAATTCTTGTCTTAGTACATGAATTTGGACATTTTTTCTTCGCAAAGCGTTCAGGAATATTGGTACGTGAATTTGCGATTGGTATGGGTCCGAAGATTTTTGCCCATCAAGGTAAAGATGGCACAACCTATACAATTCGTATTTTACCGATCGGTGGCTATGTTCGCATGGCTGGGATGGGTGAAGACGAGACGGAGTTAGCCCCCGGAATGACTCTTTCTGTTGAGTTGAATGAACAGGAAGAAGTCGTAAAAATCAATACAAGTAAGAAAGTTCAATTGACAAATAGTATTCCAATGGAAATGCTAGAGGCTGATTTGGAAAGAAAACTATTCATCAAAGGTTATGTCAATGGAGATGAATCTGAAGAGACTACGTATAAAGTGAATCACGATGCAACGATCATTGAACAAGATGGAACGGAAGTTAGAATTGCACCGATCGATGTACAGTTCCAATCCGCAAAACTTTGGCAACGGATGTTGACGAATTTCGCTGGACCGATGAACAATTTTATTCTCGCGTTAGTATTGTTTACAGTTTATGTCTTTATGCAAGGTGGTGTGACGTATACAAATACTAATCTAATCGGTGGTGTCCAACCAGATAGTCCAGCCGCAAAAGCTAGCTTAAAAGCAGATGATAAAATTGTATCAATCAATGGCACATCTGTTAGTGACTGGAATGATTTTACAAAAATAATTCAAGATAGTCCTGATAAAGAATTGAACCTAATGGTAGAATCTGATGGAAAAACTAGAGAAGTTGATGTAATACCTAAAAGTCAAAAATCTGGTAAACAAGAAATTGGCGTGATTGGAATCTTACCGCCGAAGAAAACGGGTTTAGCAGATAAACTGCTTGGCGGAGTAGAAACAACTTTAAGTAGTTCTATGCAAATATTCAAAGCTCTTAAATCATTATTTACTGGATTTAGTTTAGATAAATTGGGTGGTCCAGTAATGATTTTCCAAATGTCCGCAGAAGCATCTAAAGCTGGTTTAAACACTGTGATTTGGTTGATGGCTATGTTATCCGTCAACCTTGGGATCATCAACTTATTGCCAATTCCTGCTTTAGATGGCGGAAAAATCGTTTTAAATATTTTTGAAGGGCTTAGAGGAAAACCTTTAAGCCAGGAAAAAGAAGGCATACTAACACTGATAGGCTTTGGTTTCATCATGTTATTGATGGTGTTAGTTACTTGGAACGATATTCAACGTTTTTTCTTTTAAATAATTAATTGGATTTATAGAACGAATCACTTGAGGAGATTCAACAATTCGTTTAAACAAAGGAGAGTTCTAATGAAACAGTCAAAAATGTTAATTCCAACTTTACGCGAGGTACCAAATGATGCTGAAGTGTTAAGTCATCAAATGTTATTGAGAGCAGGGTATATTCGCCAAGTCTCAGCAGGAATTTATTCGTATTTACCACTAGCAAATCGAGTACTTGAGAAACTAAAAAAAATCATGCGAGAAGAATTCGACAAGATCGATGCTATTGAAATGTTGATGCCTGCATTGCTTCCAGCAGAATTGTGGAAAGAATCTGGTCGTTATGAAACGTATGGTCCAAATCTATATCGCTTAAAAGACCGTAATGATCGTGATTATATTCTTGGTCCAACACATGAAGAAACGTTTACAGAACTGATTCGTGATGAGGTGAACTCATATAAACGTTTGCCATTAAATCTTTACCAAATTCAAACAAAATATCGTGATGAAAAACGTCCGCGTTTCGGGTTATTACGAGGCAGAGAATTTATCATGAAAGATGGCTATTCGTTCCATGCTGATGAAGAAAGTCTAGATCAATCTTATCGTGATTATGAAAAAGCTTATTCCGCTATTTTTGAACGTTGCGGATTAGATTTTAGAGCGATCATTGGTGATGGCGGTGCCATGGGAGGAAAAGATTCTAAAGAGTTTATGGCAATTTCTGATATCGGGGAAGATACGATTTGTTTCTCAACAGATGGCGATTATGCAGCAAATCTAGAGATGGCAACTAGCCTATATACACCTAAAAAGTCACATGAAACTCAATTAGATATTGAAAAAGTAGCTACTCCAAATGTTGGATCGATTGAACAAGTTGCGGCCTTCTTCAATGTTGAGCCACAGCGCATCATCAAATCTGTTTTATTTATGGCGGACGAGCAACCTGTAGTGGTTTTAGTTCGCGGAGATCATGAAGTAAATGATGTTAAATTGAAAAATTTCTTAGGCGTTGACTTTTTAGAAGAAGCAACTGACATAGATGCTCGTACCTATTTAGGTGCCGATTTTGGTTCCGTTGGTCCAGTTGAATTGTCTGAAGAGGTAAGATTATTTGCAGACTTCCATGTCCAAGATTTAGCAAATGCAATTACTGGAGCCAATGAAACAGGATTCCATCTAACTAATGTTAATCCAGGACGTGATTTTACACCAATTAGCTACGAAGATTTACGCTTTGTTCAAGAAGGCGATCCTTCTCCAGATGGTAATGGTGTATTAGAATTTACTAAAGGCATTGAGATCGGTCATATCTTTAAGCTTGGCACTCGCTATAGTGAAGCGATGGGGGCAACTGTCTTAGATGAAAATGGTAGAGAAAAGCATGTGATCATGGGATGCTATGGAATCGGGGTTAGTCGTTTACTTTCAGCGATCGTTGAACAAAATATTGATGAAAATGGCATCAATTGGCCAGCGGGTATTTCTCCATTTGATTTACATGTCGTTCAAATGAACGTAAAAGACGAATACCAAACAAAACTTGCACAAGAAGTTGAAGAAGTAATGTCAGTGGCGGGTTATGAGGTATTGGTCGATGACCGTAACGAGCGGGCTGGTGTTAAATTTGCTGATGCTGATTTGATCGGTTGTCCAATTCGGATCACGGTCGGTAAAAAAGCGGTTGATGGTATTGTAGAAGTAAAAATCAAACGAACTGGAGAAATGGTTGAGGTTCGTAAAGAAGAACTGGAAAGCACATTATCTATCTTGCTGAATGCTGATAAAGAATAAATTGGAGACGTCTACGAAAGAGATCATCGATCGGTTTTCGTAGATGTTTTCTCTTAGCAAACAAACAAATATTATAGACGTATTATAACTAATAGTAATTTTGTTTACATTGTATTTCAGATAAAAAAATAGTATACTTAAATGTGGCGAGGCACTTGGCAGAAATGTCTAAGGGCCTCTTTCTTATCAAATGATTAAACTATAGACAGTTATATAAGGATTCGGACTGAGAATAGTGAGCGATTCTTCAGTTGTGGTGTGGCTAATCGTCAAGAGAAAAAATCTGATCGTATCAGAAAACATTATGTTTACAGTTAGCGTGTTTCTATTGGATAAAGTCCGCTGCACTTTTAATTTAAGGAGGTTCATTTAGTGGCAGAAAAAGCACAAGAGTTATTTGCAAAGTTGATTGATCAAATTCAATTAAATGAACAAGAGCGGCAACATCCGCTTATTCAGCAAGGGAGAATTGACAAAGTAGTTGTCCATCAACAAAGCCGCTTATGGGAATTTCATCTTGGATTTTCTGAAATTTTACCTGTGATGCTTTATCAGTCATTTATACAGCAATTAGAACTTGCTTTTCAGCAAATCGCAGGTGTCACTGTAAAGATTTCAGCAGATAAAAATGAATTTACAGCTGAACAATTAACTGATTATTGGCAGTTAGCATTATTAAATAGTCAATGTGACACACCATTGGTACAACGCGTGATAAAAACGCAAACGCCAATCATAGAAGATAAAAAAATCATTTTACCTGTCGATAACGAAGCAGTGATTCCTTATTTGAAACAACAATATTTACCAATTATTGAAGAACTATATAGCCATTACGGTTTTCAAAAATTTCATATTGAACCTAAAATGGATGAACAACAAGCTAAACGAGTATTGGCACTATTTGAAGAACGCAAACAAGAGCAAGATGCTGCTTTTCAACAACAAGCCGCTGAATCTCTTGTGAAACATGAACAAAAGAAAAAACAACAGCAACAACAAGGGCCAGCACTTGAAGGTCCAATCCGTTTAGGTCGAAATATTCCAAATGATGAACCAATCATGCCGATGGGCAACATTCTAGAAGAAGAACGCCGAGTGACGATCGAAGGTTTTGTCTTTGATGTAGAAGTTCGTGAGTTACGTTCTAAACGGAAAATTTTGATTTTGAAAATTACCGATTATACATCATCATTTATCGTCAAAAAATTCTCAAATGGTGAAAAAGATGAGCAAGTTTTTGATGCTATTCAAAAAAATAGTTGGATTCGAGTTCGCGGAAGTATTCAAGAAGATACGTTCATGCGGGATCTAGTAATGAACTGTCAGGATTTAATGGAAGTAAAACATGCGCCTCGTAAAGATTATGCACCAGAAGGCGATAAGCGTGTGGAACTACATTTGCATAGTAATATGAGTACAATGGATGCTACAAATAACGTTGCTGACTATGTTGCCCAAGCAGGGAAGTGGGGACATAAAGCAATTGCTATTACAGATCATGGTGGGGCTCAAGGGTTTCCCGATGCTCATAGCGCTGGTAAAAAAGCAGGCGTCAAAATTTTGTACGGTGTTGAAGCCAATGTAGTAGATGACGGTGTGCCAATCGCTTATAATGAAGCCCACATTGAATTGAGCGAAGCAACTTATGTAGTATTTGACGTGGAGACCACTGGCTTATCAGCTGTTTATGATACGATCATTGAGCTTGCGGCAGTTAAAATGCATAAAGGGAATATCATTGATACATTTGAACAATTTATCGATCCAGGACACCCATTATCGCAAACGACGATTAATTTAACTGGGATCACTGACGAAATGGTGCGGGGCTCAAAATCAGAAGAAGAAGTTTTACGCTTATTTAGAGAATTCTCGAAAGATACCATACTTGTAGCCCACAATGCCTCCTTTGATATGGGATTTTTAAATACTAGTTATGGAAAATATGATATCCCAGAAGCCGAAAATCCAGTCATTGATACATTGGAATTGTCCCGATACCTAAACCCAACATTTAAAAGTCACCGACTTAATACGTTATCTAAAAAATTCGGTGTCAATTTAGAACAACATCACCGAGCAATCTACGATTCAGAATCGACAGGGCATTTATGTTGGATTTTCTTAAAAGATGCTAAAGAAAATCATAATATGAACTATCATGATGAGCTAAATATGCATATTGGAGAAGGCGATTCATATAAACGAGCAAGACCGTTCCATGCAACTATCTTAGCAACTACTCAAGCTGGTTTAAAGAACCTCTTCAAGTTGATTTCAATGTCTAATATAAATTATTTTTTCAGAATTCCTCGTATCCCGCGTTCACAGTTAAGTAAGTTGCGAGAAGGATTGATTATCGGTTCTGCTTGTTCAAATGGTGAAATTTTTGAGGCAATGATGCAAAAAGGCGTTGAAGAAGCAAAAAATCGAGCAAAATTTTATGATTATATAGAAGTTATGCCAAAAGAAGTTTATGCACCTTTACTTGAACAAGAGTTAGTGAAAAGTGAAGCAGATCTAGAAGAAATCATCACCAATTTAGTTAAAATCGGAGATGAGTTAGAAAAACCTGTTGTAGCGACTGGCAATGTTCATTATCTAAACGAAGAAGATAGTATTTATCGCAAAATTTTAGTGGGTTCGATGGGTGGCGCTAATCCATTGAATCGTCATAGTTTACCTGCTGTTCATTTTAGAACAACCGATGAAATGCTGACGGCTTTCCAATTTTTAGGAGAAGAAACAGCACATCGACTAGTTGTTGAAAATCCCAATGCGATTGCAGATATGTGTGAGGAAATCACGCCAGTTAAAGATGACTTATACACGCCGAAAATTCCTGGTTCAGAAGATGAAATCAGAAATTTGAGTTATACTCGTGCGAAAGAATTGTACGGTGATCCATTGCCTGATATCGTTGAGAAGCGTTTGAAAAAAGAACTCGATAGTATTATCGGAAATGGTTTTTCGGTTATCTATTTGATTTCACAAAAATTGGTGCATAAAAGCATGGAAGACGGTTACTTAGTTGGTTCACGCGGCTCTGTAGGTTCAAGTTTTGTTGCAACTATGACTGGAATTACGGAAGTTAATCCTTTGGCGCCGCATTATCATTGTATCAACTGTAAGCATTCTGAATTTTTCGATGATGGATCTTATGGTTCTGGCTTTGATATGCCCGAGAAAAATTGTCCAAATTGTGGTCAGCGATTGTTTAAGGACGGACATGACATTCCATTTGAAACCTTTTTAGGATTCCACGGGGATAAAGTGCCCGATATCGATTTGAACTTTTCGGGTGATTACCAAGCGGAAGCACATAATTATACGAAAGTTTTGTTCGGTGAAGAATATGTTTATCGTGCTGGGACGATTGGGACCGTTGCAGATAAAACGGCCTATGGGTACGTAAAAGGCTATGAACGAGATCACAATCTACATTTTAGAGGAGCTGAGATCGATCGTTTAGCAAAAGGCTCGACTGGAGTGAAACGAACGACTGGACAACATCCTGGAGGAATAATTGTTATTCCTGATTACATGGATGTTTACGATTTTACACCGATCCAATACCCTGCAGATGACCAAAATTCTGAATGGAAAACGACTCACTTTGATTTCCATTCAATCCATGATAATATTTTGAAACTTGATATTCTTGGCCATGATGATCCTACTGTTATTCGGATGTTGCAGGATTTATCAGGAATCGATCCTAAAACGATTCCGACGGATGATCCTGAAATGATGCGCATTTTTGCTGGACCCGAAGTATTAGGCGTGACGGCAGAGCAAATTTATTCTAAAACGGGTACTTTGGGAATACCTGAGTTTGGTACTCGTTTCGTACGAGGAATGTTAGAAGAGACGCATCCGTCAACTTTTGCAGAGTTACTCCAAATATCTGGACTGTCTCACGGGACTGATGTTTGGTTAGGAAATGCTGAAGAATTGATTCGCCGAGGAGAAGCGAATCTCGCAGAGGTTATTGGTTGTCGTGATGATATCATGGTTTACTTGATTCATGCTGGACTAGACAGTGGTATGGCCTTTAAGATCATGGAGACGGTGCGTAAAGGGCTTTGGAATAAAATCCCTGATGAATTAAGAGAAGAGTATTTGACCGCGATGAAAGAAAACAATGTGCCAGACTGGTATATTGATTCTTGTTCCAAGATCAAGTATATGTTCCCAAAAGCCCATGCGGCTGCTTATGTTTTGATGGCGTTACGTGTGGCGTACTTTAAAGTGTATTTCCCGATTCTATACTATTGTGCTTATTTCTCTGTTCGTGCAGATGATTTCGACTTGGTTGCTATGTCGCAAGGCAAAGAAGCAGTGAAAGCGCGAATGAAAGAGATTCAAGATAAGGGATTGGAAGCTTCCACAAAAGAAAAAAATCTTTTAACGGTTTTAGAACTTGCTAATGAAATGATTGAACGCGGCTTTAAATTTGGTATGATTGATTTATATAAATCAGATGCTGAGAATTTTGTGATTGACGGAGATACCTTGATCGCACCTTTCAGAGCGGTACCTAGTTTGGGATTGAATGTGGCAAAATCAATTGTAGAAGCAAGAACAGAACCATTCTTATCTAAAGAAGATCTTGCAAGTCGAGGGAAAGTCTCAAAAACTTTGATTGAATACATGACAGAAAATGGCGTGTTAAAAGATTTACCGGATGAGAATCAATTATCGTTATTTGATATGTTATAAAAATTGGTGCGTCCAACGGATTAATTGAAACTTTAGATGAAAATAGCACTATTTATATTAAAAACAACAGAGTCTCGTAAGATTCTGTTGTTTTTTAGCAGTTGGAACAAAGCGAAGAGCGCTTTGTTCCAACTGCTTTTTTCTCATCGTTCTTTAATTTTAAAGGAATAGCTCAGAAAAAATCAAAAAAATTTTTGGTGATTTTAAATTCAGTTTAATTCATTTAATGTTTTAAATTGTAAAAAAAAGAAATTTTCATTGATGATCTCAATCTTGATTACCTAATAGTTTGTTTGACGTTATCCATCTTTAAAACAATTTTAAGAAGCGATACGAAAGCTTTTTTTGTTTTTTTAATTCGTTTTTTATTTGGTTTATTTTATATTTAATTTTTTTAAATAATGCTAATTTTAATTTTTATGTGTAATTTCGTTATCAATTAATAAGTTATTTTACGGATTGTTAAAATATTGAAAATCTTTTATAGTTATGTATTTGTAATGATTTTATTATTTTGTTTGAATTTTTATACGTTATTTATGAATAAGGGGTCGCTTTAATGATAAGGAATGAAGATGGTTTGACCCTGATAGAAGTTTTAGTAGCGGTAGTTATATTGGAGACGTCATTTATGTTACTAGCATCAATGTTGGTTCGAAATCAACAAATGATTGAATTGAACGAAAAGAAAAAAGAAGCACAAGCTATTCGTGATGAACTTCGTGAATGGATGGGGTATCGCGGGCAAACACAAGACTTAGCTGGTTTGAATCAGTATGTCTTTAGTGTCAAGAACAATGAGCATTTGACAACTAGTCAAAAGGTAAGAAGAAATTATCTCATTCTCGATAATTCAGGGATTCAGACGAACGGTGGAAATATCTCCATTTACGGTGAGCAAAAAGTTGATTTGACCGGAAGAGTGGAAACTACGAATAAACAACAAGAGCGGAAAATTGAATATAGCTACCCAGATAAAAGAACGTTACTTCCCAAGAAATGGAAAGATGCAGAAGAAGGAACGTTAGAAAAAGAAGAAAGCAATTACTTAGGCAGATATATTGGAACAGCAAATCAGCATAATTATTTAGTATTGTGTAAAGTGCATTTTAAAAATACTTCGAAAAAGTATGATCCTCGTAAGGATGGTATAGAAGTATTCCTAGAAATTTATGATGGAAGGATGGTTCGATTAATGACAGATACGTTATTTATTGGATAATCACTTATTAGCAGTAAATTGAAGGAGAAAACATGAGCAAGATTCTGAAAAATGAAGATGGATTAACATTAATAGAGATGATTGCAACTTTAGCCATTTTTTCAATCGTGATTCTATTTTTTGGAGCGGTTATCGGTAGTATTGGTAAAGCATTTTCAATCCAAGGAGAAAAAATCGAGCTTCAGCAAACTGCAAACGACATAGTCGTTCAAATAAACCAATTATCAAAAATAGAAGGACTTTATGAAAAAGCCGGATATTTGGGAAAAATTCCTGCAACAACTTCTTCAGAAAATCCGTGGAAGACGAATCAGATCATTAGTGTTTTCGACTCTGAAGCGGCAAATCAAAAACCAATCGCTTTATCAGAGCAAGGGAAAAATAAAATCGGACTTACTGATATAGTAGATGCCACAAAAGATAGCGGGAAAAATTCAAATGCGCGCTTTTATCAATTAAAAATCAAGACTATAAAATCAAAATTTTTCAGCAAAAAATAAAAATGAATCTTTGAAAACACAATTTAAGACACCAAATTATCGAGATACTTTTACAATCCAAACCAGTGTTACGATTCTTTTTTACAAAGGGAGTATTGATTTTGGTCACTACATTAAAAATGGTGAAATTAATCTGTCTGGAAGAGGCGGTATTGAAGAAGAAGAGAGTACAAAGATTTTATACAGTCGAAAAGCAGAATTCACTTATCGTGATGAATTAAAGGCAAAAGGAGAGATTCCGGGTGAAGGTAGATGGTAAAAAACTGAAAAATGATGAAGCAGGTTATGCCTTACTCTACGCATTAGGAGCAATCGTGATTGTAAGTCTTGTGATGATGGGAATTTTTTTAAGAGCTAGAAATAATTTTCTTCAGATAAGTGCAGTTGATCAATTAACAAAAATGAAAGATGTGAAAGAATACACTTTTCAGGAAGCTTCCATGAAGATAAAACAAACGATCGAATAAAAACTATCTGGAAACACTCAATTAGGACTAGATAAAACAGTACTAACTAATAAAATGTCTGAGGTAACGAACGAGCTGCAAAATCAGCCAATTGAAAAAATGAGTATTGGGAAACAACAAGATTTTTCTTTTACCGTGAAAGTATCCGAACCAACTGTTTCGATCATCAATCCATATAAATTTATTTCTGAGGACAGAGGTGCTAATGGTTGGATACCAATGGAAGCAAGTGACTCTAAAGATGGAATAATTAACACGAACACCACCTTTACATTAGAGATTAATGTTGAGCAAACGATGAAAAATGGACAGATAAAAAAAGCTCCTTTAAAGGAGACTATGTGTACGAGTTTCAATGGACGCAAGGTCAACAAAAAGTAGTAGAATCAAATTTATATGCTTGGAGGTATGTGTATTACCAACCCTCACTTGCTGACGGAGAAGAACTGATTACGGCTGATACTTGGATTCGGAAAATGGATCACATTTATCGTTATCAATCAAATCAACCACTATTTCCATATAAAGAATATTTTAGTCATTATGAAACAAGTTATGGAGGGTCCAATAATTTTTTAGTCGATCTTCAAGATGGGACTTTTTTGAATTTTTGGAAAGGACCCAATTCAGTTATATACAAAGATTTAAACGTTCCAGGCTCTTTTTTTTTCTAAAAACGGCGTCTTGCTGAGCGGGAAAAAATCGATTACCGCGAAAAATTAAAACAATGAACATAAATTACACCTCTCCTAAAGAAAAAACTGAAACATCTTCGTTGATTGTCAAACCCAAAATGCATGCAACGATAGGTTCGATTACTTCAACTAACAGTTATGAGATGTTTAGTTCACCTTCTGTCCTACAAATTCAAAACTATACTCCGTCATCCACTAAAAGAATCGTGACGACTTATCAGCAATTGATTGCCGCAATCAAAGATAACTCCACCGACCATATTGAATTTGGTGCAAATATTTCAAGAACAACTGCATTACCAGAAGTCAATCGTTCGTTAATGATTGATGGCAAGGGGTTCACTTTTACTACAGGCACAGGAAATAATCGGTCATTTCAATTAGGATCAGCTAAACGTTACTTTGTTGTAAAAAATATGAATGTCGATAGCAAAAACAATAGTGGGTTGATCCGTAGCACGCAAGATGGTTGGACGATTTTAACAGAAAATATTCAAAATACTTATGCGAATAATGCTGGAACTTTTATTGATACCTCCAGGTCCTATTTAGTGATGAAAGGTCAAACGAATTGGAATTCTGGTACGACAGGCAACAATGTTGTAAATGCTAAGGAAATTTTGATAACGGAACAGGCTGACATCCGTATTCAAGGGAGAGTATCCGTAATTAGGATGCATCCGGGAAATAGAATCAACACAGTTTTTGTCATAGAAAAAGGCTCGAAGCTCGCATTGCATAGTAGAGAAGGTCAAGCCATTTATGCCAATAGCCAAGGGTACGTAAATAAAGTTCATTTTGAAGCGAGAGATGAGGGGACCGTCCTTAATGCAACATCTAACGGAGCGTTAATAGATTATTACGGTGCGACTATTTCTATATGTGGTTCATCTAATAATAGCTCTGAAGCAACTAAATCAGCGACAAAAATAACCAGCGGTGCAAAGGTAAATATTCATAGTTTAGGTCTAAATAATAATAAAAAAAGCGCAGCCAGCAATGATCAATCAAGTGACAAACGGTAATTTTTACGTTGATGGAAAAGGTTCCGAGTTAAATTTAACCTAAGAGGGGGAAAGTAATAATATCGGTGCGGTCCTTCGTTTCCGATTGGTTGGAGGGCAAACATTTCTTCTCACTAACAAAGGGAAAGTATCGATAACCAAAAAGAATGGATCAGCATCCGGTATTCGCTTGTATGGACAAAACAATCAGTTTTTTGTAAAAAGCGGTGGCTATCTTCAAATCAATAATCAGGCAGATAAATCTGATAATGGTGGACCGGTAAATGGTTCAGATACAGGTGGCAAACAAGGGATTCAATTTCCAATAGATGGCTCTGGGAAAATGTCGATCTTTTCTCTTGAAGGAAAGGAAAGTGAAGTATACATCAATGCATCTCTAGGCCCAGCGCTATGGACGCAAAGTGGTAGTCTTAGGTTTTTAGTAGGGAAAGATACTGTGTTTCGAGCAGAAGGACACACCTATTCTCAAAATAGTGGGGTGATTCAATCAGCAGGTCAAGCCGATTTTGAATTAGATCAACCGAGTTTTTATGACATAAGAAACAACCGTAAAAATGGGGGACAAGTATTCTCAAATGGCTCTAATAATGGCACCTTTAAAGTGAAAAAATCTTATCTTTCTGTTTGGGAAATCAAAAATGGCCTTGATTTAGATCAAGATCCAGATGCTTATTGGGCACCGATTTCGTATACATTAAAAGGACGGAATTTCGAAACAATCGTAAGTACCGATTATGTAGATGAATTTAATCAAAGTACGTATAAAGGAGCTAACCATTATGCTCGTATGAGTGGTAATAGTTCTGCCCCAATCGTAGATGAGCTGAGAATTCCAACGAATGCTGATAAAAAAATCTATGGGCATGTTAGCGTAAAAGTCGGTTATGGAGAAGAAATTCGAGATGCTTGGGAAAAGGAAGTTCTAGTGAAAGTTAAAATTACAAGAGGCAATACTGTACTCATGGAAAAAGAAGTTCTGACAAAAGGATACAAAGGTGCAAAAAATCTTCCAGGTGTTCAGCAATGGGATGAGCAAAAACCACGAGGTGGAATAGTCATCATTGAGTTAGCTGATTTTATTAAAACTGGTGATAAAGTAGAAATTATCGGTGCTACTCGTGGAAGAAATCGAGACAGTTTAGAAGTTCCATCGCTTCTTGTTAAATCAGTCACCACAGTAGATGTCACACCGCCAATGGAATTAACAATAGAAAAAGATTCAATTTCCGGAAAGTCAGATACCCTCACAAATGCAAGCAAACAAATCAAAGGCACGATCGATTTATATGATAAACGACATGATAATCAAATAACAGAAAAAATGTACATCTTTGCGAAAGTAAACAATCGATTTTTAGAGAGTACATTGACAGAAGTAACGAGTGAAGGGAAAAGTATCACGGATTCTAAAGTGAATTGGACAATCAATTTACCGAGATATCTATCATCCAATGAAACAATCGAAATTTTCGCGAAAGATAGCAACGTTCTTGATGATTTAAAGGATAAAGAGCAATTAAATACGTATAGTAAAGATCCTAATGGCATTGGTGGCAATAGTATGCCGTCAAGTAGCAGTTATGGGCATTATAAAGGCTATCATGATGCAGTTAAGTCAGGCAAACAAAATGACCGATTTAAGCCCGCTAAACTAATGTCTGTTGAAGATGTAATGCCAGAAGAGTTGACATTAGAAAACTTGAAGGTCGAAGCTAGTACGAAAGAAAAAGATCCTGTAACGAATAAAGAAGTTGATATCACTAGAATCGGTAGTTAATTGACGTATTCAGGCGAAATAAGAAGTGCGAACAATCATCCATCCGAATCAAAAAAAGTGATTAGAAATGTTCTCTTCACTACCGAGATTCCCGCTGATCTTGATGATTCATCAAGTAGTTTTACCTTCTTTTTTGAAAAAAATGGGAAACCAATTATTGGGCAGTATGATCAGGCATCAAGGATATTGTCCGTCAATGTTGACACTTTAACCAAGGATGATGTACTTACATTCAATTTTTCCACTAAAGTGACGGATGTTCCAGAAGGCTCACCAGAGTTTAGTTTAACTGTAAAAGCGCAAGGGAAATCACCAAATGAAGAGCCATTTATACCAGTCGACTTTATTTTGGAGAATCAAAAAACGTTGACAGACGAAGCAACGATGACAAGTCCAATGCCTAAAAAAGGAAGCGAAAATGAAACTGAATCGATCATCGAAGATGGGAAAGCGTATGTGAGACTATCTGTAATCAATAAACGTTTAACTGCTTATTATAGAAATGTGACAAAAATTGTCGTGAAAATCGATGGTGATACCTATCGATCATTTGATAAGACATCTGGTTTACAGGAACTATCAACTGCTGAAAAGGCGATTGTACTTGACATACCGATTGATCAGCATCGTCGAAATATTACGGCTGAATACTATTATCCAGATCCACAAAATACGAGTAATTCGCTAAAAGCAATTACAACGTGGAACAAAAAGAAATGGAATAAGGATGTAAATGATGCGCTAGATCCAGAAAAATAGCGAGTGGCACTGGTAAGAGTTAATAAAACCATTTTATTTTATAGATAAATATTGTATATCCTTTTGACTCGATGGCACATTTAGTCGAAAGTGTTATTTAATAGTTTTATACAATCTGTAGTGAGGTTGGGAAAGAAGTGCTTAATTATCTTAGTGCTTTAGTTCTTTGAATTTGATGTGCTAGATGCAAAGCGTACTGCTTGCTTCTACAGCAACCGTTGATCTGAATTCTTTAGGGGGTGGAATGTGACTCGTAGAGTCATGTCCCACCCTCATTTCGTTTTTTATAATTTAGTTTAGGGATTCTTTGGAAAAATTTATAACTTGTATTAAAAAAGGTATTTTTAAGTGAAAATCTAATAAAAGCTGTAATAATAACACTAGACCTTTAATTTTTTGATTTAGTAGCATATAATAAGAAAGGGTTTATTTGAGAACGCACAATAATAACTTTCATGGTACAATAGCATGTAATGGATCACTACAGGAGGGAACACTATCATGGTCAAAGAAAAAACTAGATATAAAGCTGTGATTGCCGATCATACCTATACAATCATCGGACAAGAAAGCAAACAACATATGGATTTAGTAACGAAATTGGTCAATGAACAACTAGCTGAAATCAAACATATCTCACCACAAACAAACGATGAACAAGCCTCTGTTTTATTAGCGATCAATGCCATTTCTGATCAGTTAAAAAAACAAGAAAAAGTGCTTAACTTAGAACAAGAAGTAGCAGAACTAAAAAAACGTACAATCAGACTGGCTGAACTAGAAAATCGAATCAAACGCATCGAAGCAATAGAAGAAGAAGCAAGAGTCGTTCTGAAAAAAAATGGACAAGAAGATGTAGAAATACACAATCATATGGAAGCTCAGCAAATCTTAAATGAAAATCGAAAACAACAGATTCAAAGTAAAAGCACCCAAGACCAATAATCTGAGAGGATGACAGGATGTTAACACTACTTATTTTATTACTTTTTGCCATTGGATTTTATACAGGAGCTAGACGTGGATTGATTTTACAAGTGTTATATACATTTGGCTATTTTTGTTCTTATTTTATAGCTAAAACGTACTATAAAAGTTTAGCTTCCCATCTAGAATTGTTCATCCCGTATCCATCACCAACACCTGATACTAAATTGGTCTTCTTTAATCAAAAGCTAACGCTTGATTTAGATCAAGCATTTTACGGAGCGGTAGCATTTTTGCTTATTTTAGCAGCAGGTTGGTTAGTTGTCCGATTTTTGGCGATTTTTGCGCATGGATTGGTATTTGTACCAGTCTTAAAACAAGCAAATTGGCTAGCTGGCGGATTAATAAGTTTGATCGTCGTTTATATTGGAGTATTTTTAGTTTTAAGTACTGTATCGATGTTGCCAGTCGATTCAGTCCAAAATCAATTTAAAAACAGCGGATTAGCAAGTTTTATCATAAAAGATACCCCTATTTTTTCTAAACAAATCTACCATTTATGGATTGAGCAGATGATTAAATAAAAAAAAACATTAAGAATCATTACAAGAACAGAAGGTGAAAAAATGAATACACGAATTTTAACAACGTTAGGCTTTGATAAGGTCAAACAGCTAATTTCCCAATATGTTGTTACAGCTCAAGGCTTGGAAGAGGTTGAACATTTAGTACCAGTAAATGAGGAGACCAGTATTCAGGCTTGGTTAAGAGAAACAGAAGATGGCTTGAAAGTCCAGCGATTGCGTGGTGGTATTCCAATTCCGAAGTTAGAGAATATTCGTCCGCATATGAAGCGAATTGAAATTGGTGCTGATTTAAATGGTATCGAATTGGCGCATATTGGACGTGTCTTGTCTACAACTTCTGAAATGATACGTTTCTTTGATGATTTACAAGATAGTGAGATCGAACTACTGAGACTTTATGCTTGGAACGATCAATTAGTCGTTTTACCTGAACTGAGTCGACGATTGAAAGAGTCAATTGATGATGAGGGGCGAGTAACCGATGAAGCCTCACCAGAATTGAAAATCATTCGGCATAATATTCGTAGAACAGAACAGACGATTCGCGAACAATTAGATGGAATCGTTAGAGGGAAAAATGCCAAATATTTAAGTGATGCGATCGTCACGATGAGAAATGAACGTTACGTAATTCCAGTTAAACAAGAATACAAGAGTGTATTTGGCGGAGTTGTTCACGATCAAAGTTCTTCAGGTCAGACATTGTTTGTAGAGCCGAAACAAATCGTTGAGTTGAACAATCGTTTACGTCAACATCAAATTGCAGAACGTAACGAAATCGAGCGGCTTTTATCTGAGTTGTCTGCCGAGCTAGTACCGTATCGAAATGATATCATGCACAATGCATACGTTATTGGTAAATTAGATTTTGTAAATGCCAAAGCTCGATTCGGGAGACAACTAAACGCAGTTGTTCCAAAAATCAGTGAAGAAAACCATATTTACTTTAAGCAAGCCAGACATCCGTTATTAGATCAAGACAAAGCTGTTCCAAACGATATCACGATTGGAAAAGAATATCAGGCAGTTGTGATCACAGGACCAAATACAGGTGGTAAGACGATTACCCTTAAAACACTTGGTTTGCTTCAACTGATGGGGCAATCTGGCTTACCAATTCCTGCGGGTGAAGAAAGTCAAATGGGTATTTTTGATGAAGTTTTTGCTGATATCGGAGATGAACAATCAATCGAACAAAGTTTAAGTACGTTTTCTTCTCACATGACAAATATTGTTGATGTCTTGAAAAAAGTAGACAATCATAGTTTAGTCCTATTCGATGAGTTAGGTGCAGGAACCGATCCGCAAGAAGGTGCAGCTCTGGCGATTTCGATTTTAGATGCATTAGGTAGTAAAAGTGCTTATGTAATGGCAACGACCCATTATCCTGAATTAAAAGTTTATGGTTATAATCGTACAGGCACGATTAACGCTAGTATGGAATTTGACGTAGACACCTTGAGTCCAACGTACCGCTTATTGATAGGCGTTCCAGGACGTAGTAATGCGTTTGAAATTTCAAAACGACTTGGTTTGGATACAGCTATTATCGATGAGGCAAAACACATTATGGACGGTGAAAGCCAAGATCTTAATGAAATGATTGCTGATTTGGAAAATCGTCGTAAAATGGCTGAGACGGAATATTTAGAAGTTCGTCATTATGTAGAGGAAGCAGAGCGCTTGCATCATGAGTTGAAAGAAGCCTATAGTTACTTTTTCGATGAGCGAGAAAAAGAAATGACAAAAGCCCGCCAAAAAGCCAATGAACTTGTGTCACAAGCAGAGGAAGAAGCTGCTGGTATTATTTCAGATATTCGTAAAATGCAGTTAAGCAGTGGCAATCAAGGTGGCATCAAAGAACATCAATTAATCGATGCTAAATCTAAGCTTTCGAGTCTTCACCATGAAGAGGCAAAACTAGAAAAAAATAAAGTGCTAAAAAAAGCTAAAGAACAAAAGAAACTAAAAATAGGTGATGAAGTAATCGTCAATACTTATGGACAACGTGGAACGTTGATTCGTAAATCAAGCGATAATGAATGGCAAGTTCAATTGGGCATATTAAAGATGTCAGTTGCCGAAAGTGATATGACACCCGTCGCCCCAGAAAAAGAACCGAGGCAAAGAGTGACGGCAGTTCGTTCTAGTGAAAGTAGTCATGTGGCAAACCAATTAGATTTACGAGGAAAACGGTATGAAGAAGCGTTGGCTGAAGTCGATCAATACTTAGATGCAGCGATTTTAGCGGGCTATCCTCAAGTGACGATTGTACATGGTAAGGGAACTGGCGCTTTACGGACAGGTATTACGGATTACTTGAAAAACCATCGTAGTGTGAGTAGTTATGAATTCGCACCAGGTAACCAAGGTGGTAATGGCGCAACAATCGTAAAATTTAATTAATCTGCTTACCTTTAGTAAGCAGAAAACTAGTCGAATGAACAGACGAGTGCTATAATTACTTTAGAAATCATCAACTAGCTTTGCAGGCTACTTTTTGGAACGGAGATAAGAATAGAGTGAAGTTAAAGGGATCTCAATCAATTTTTCTTCTTCTTCTTTCAAGGTTAGACAATCCTGTTCAGCTTTAATACGTAGGAGGGCTATAATATGACACAAGTAATTACAGATAAAGAATTTTCAACTGAAACAGATAGCGGTCTTGTTTTAATCGATTTTTGGGCAACATGGTGTGGACCTTGTCGTATGCAATCGCCGATTTTAGAGCAATTAAGTGAAGAATATGATGAAAGTGAAGTGAAAATTGCGAAGATGGATGTCGATGAAAATCCAGAAACGCCCGCTTCATTTGGAATCATGAGTATTCCAACATTATTGTTGAAAAAAGACGGTGAAGTTGTAGAAAAAGCAGTAGGTGTTCATTCGAAAGAACAGTTACGTGCAATGATTGAAAAATATCTGTAGAATCAAACGTAGGATGGGGAACTTCTTCATCCTATTTTTTATGTCTTACTATAAAGATAATGGTATAATATAATGTATCAAGGAAGAAGAAAGGAAGTATTATGAACGATAGAATCAAAAACAAATTAGCATTGCTTCCTGACCAACCAGGTTGTTACTTGATGAAAGACAAAAATGGAACAATCATTTACGTTGGTAAAGCAAAAGTGTTAAAAAATCGTGTTCGTTCTTATTTCAGCGGTAGCCATGATACAAAAACAGAACGGCTTGTCAGCGAGATAGAAGATTTTGAATATATAGTGACTGAATCAAATATTGAAGCATTATTACTTGAAATCAATTTGATCCACAAAAATGATCCTAAGTACAATATCATGTTGAAAGACGATAAAAGCTATCCTTTTATTAAAATTACAAACGAAGATTATCCTCGTTTGTTGATTACTAGAAAAGTTTCAAAGGACAAAGCTCTTTATTTTGGGCCATATCCAGATGTTGGTGCAGCAAATGAGACGAAACGATTGCTGGATCGTCTTTTTCCATTAAGAAAATGCCGAGTGTTACCCAAAGAAGTTTGCCTTTATTACCACATGGGCCAGTGTTTAGCTCCTTGTGTTTTTGATATTCCTAAATCAACTTATACAGAAATGGTTTCAGAAATCAAAAGTTTTTTAAACGGAGGACACCCAGTTATTCAAGAAGAAATACAACGAAAAATGAATGAAGCTGCTGAAAATATGGAATTTGAAAAGGCAGCAGAATATCGTGATCAAATCAAAGCGATTGAAACGGTCATGACACGTCAAAAAATGACGAATGCAGATTTGGTCGATCGTGATGTCTTCGGGTATTCAGTTGACAAGGGCTGGATGTGTGTTCAGGTGTTCTTTATCCGTCAAGGTAAGTTGATTGAGAGAGATGTTTCCATTTTTCCTTTTTACAATGAAGAAGAAGAAGATTTTTTAACCTTTATCGGGCAGTTCTATCAAGAAAATGAACACTTTATTCCTAGAGAAGTCTTGATTCCAGATAACATTAATATTGCGAGTGTAGAGGCGATGCTTTCAACCAAAGTACTACAACCTCAACGCGGGGAGAAGAAGAAATTAGTTAAGTTAGCGGGCAAAAATGCGACGGTCGCTTTACAGGAAAAATTTGATTTGATTGTACGGAAACAAGAACGAACGATTGGGGCAGTCGAAAAGTTAGGAAACGCGATGAATATCCCGACACCTATCAGAATTGAAGCATTTGATAACTCGAATATTATGGGGACGGATCCAGTTTCGGCGATGGTTGTTTTTATTGATGGTCGACCAGATAAGAAGGAATACCGTAAATACAAAATAAAAACGGTAAAAGGTCCAGATGATTATGCCTCAATGCGTGAAGTGATTTATCGTCGCTATTCAAGAGTTTTGAAAGAGAACCTCCCATTTCCAGATCTGATTGTAATCGATGGAGGAAAAGGGCAGATTGATGCAGCGAAAGAAGTATTAGATAATCAATTAGGCTTGGATATTCCGATTGCAGGATTGGCGAAAAATGATAAGCATAAAACGAGCGAACTACTTTTTGGACCGAATTTGGCTATTGTTCCTCTAGAAAGAAATTCGCAAGAGTTCTTTTTATTACAGCGTATTCAAGATGAAGTCCATCGCTTTGCTATTACCTTCCATCGACAATTAAGAAGTAAAAACAGCTTTGCTTCTCGCTTGGATAATATAGAAGGATTGGGTCCAAAAAGGAAAAAAGAGTTGCTCAAACAATTTAAGTCCTTAAAAAATATCACGGCCGCTTCGATTGAAGAACTAAATGCATCTGGTTTGCCAAAGAATGTTGCTAAAAATGTCTACGATCACTTGCATCAGGATGAAACTGATTCTGGTGAAAACGTATGATGGCTGATTAACTAAAAAAAGCTAAATTCATTTTTATGAGTTTAGCTTTTTATTTTAATCGATAATTACAGAAAAAGTGGTTTAGCCCATTTAAAAACGTTTGACATATGAAGAAATTCACGATACTCTATCGTTAGGTGATATATCATCTGACGATATAAAGGAGTAAGATACCATGGAAGATACACTGACGGATTCCACTTATTTGATTCTGTTAGCATTACTAGAACCGCAACATGGATACGCTATCATGAAAGAAGTAAATGTAGTAACGAATGGCCAAGTCGACATTGGTCCAGCGAGTATGTACACTATTTTAAAAAAGTTACAAAAGAGCGAGTTGATCACGCTAGAAGAAAGTAACGAACGGAAGAAAACGTATTTAATTACGGATAAAGGGCTCGCAATTTTAGAGTTAGATATTGAGCGCAGGAAACTTCTCTATCAAGCTGGAAACCGTCTATTAGCTGAAAAAAGGAGAAAAAAAGGATCATAATTCAGGGGAAGAAATACATTTTTTCAAAGGGAATTACATTTTATCCAGAAAAAGAAATGCAACTTTTAAAAAGACAAGCACAAGATGGCTGGCACTTTGAAAAAATGAATCAAGCTGGTTTTATTGTATTCGAAAAGGGAAATCCGGAAAAAAAGGATTTTTCAGTCGATTTCTTTGAGGGATCATCTGAAGAATTATCTGAATATTTGGTAATCTATAAAGAAGCTGGTTGGAAAAATATAGGCAATTATAAAGATAAATATTATTATTTTTAAAGCTGAATGAGAGACACCGACAATCTATTCAGATTCTGACAGTTACTGGATTCGTATGAAGAAAGAATGGCTATGGTTATTCCTGCGCGCGCTTATCTATTTACCGATCGGTATTTGTTTCCTTATGCTTGTGTTCTTAACAAAAGAATCTCAAAATGATATTTTAGGGAATGTGTTTGTCAGAGGTATTTTACTATCTTTAGGGACGATGCTCACCGTATTACCGCTAGGAGTAACGGTAACAATTGTCTTTTCATTGATTATTTATTGGGATCGTACAAAATATTATCATCATCCAGAACGTTTTGCCAAACGACAAAAAGTTCTGAGAGATTCCATAGTCTTAGCAATTTTAGGTGCTATTGTAGGAATGCTGTTCAGTCTTTTATTAAAGAACTTTTTTAAACTAATTGGGGCACATAGTACAATCTGTTAAAAGGTCAAAGAATATGTTGACGAATAAAATAGAAACTGTACTTTTGAATAAAAATAGATTTTAATTTGAAAATAGGAGGATGGATAATGTTAGAAGTAAAGAATTTGGTTAAAACATTTGGAAATTATACAGCTGTTGACAACATGTCTTTTGAAATTCCAGATGGAAAAATACTAGGACTAATTGGTCAAAACGGTGCTGGGAAGACGACAACTTTCCGTTTGATTTTAGACTTTTTGACACAAGATAGTGGGGTTGTCCTTTGGAATGGTCATCAGCTAAGTGGTAAAGACTATAACGATATTGGATACTTACCAGAAGAACGTGGTTTGTATCCAAAAGTTTCTATTCAGGAGCAATTGATTTACTTTGCTGAATTAAGAGGGAAAACGAAGAAAGAAATTGAACCGAAAATTGATGAATGGATGGAGAAGTTCAAAGTCAAAGGGAAAAAAACGGATAAAGTAAAATCACTTTCAAAAGGAAATCAACAAAAAGTTCAACTGATTGCCACATTGATTCATGAACCAAAATTAGTGATTCTAGATGAACCCTTTAGTGGACTAGACCCAGTGAATGCTGAGCTATTAAAAGATGGGATCATTGCATTAAAAGAGAAGGGGTCCTGTGTGATTTTCTCCAGCCATAATATGGATAATGTTGAAAAAATCTGTGATCATCTTGTTATGCTAAGAAGTGGGAAAATGGTTCTTAATGGTAAAGTTCATGAAATTCGTGAAAGTTTCGGCCGCACGAAAGTCTTCTTAGAATCGCCATTGAGTCCTGAAGATGTTTTAGCAATCGACGGGGTTCAGTCTGCAGTAAAACGCGGAGATGGTGTTGTTGAAGTAACCTTAAATGATCCAGACGCAGGGCAAGAAATTTTTGCTCGTGCTACACAGTTCGGCTATATTCCGATGTTCAATCAGCAACCACCTACCTTAGAAGAAATATTCAAGATGAAAGCAGGTGAACCAAATGAGTAAATTTTGGATTATAGCGAGAGATGTATATAAAAAGAATGTTAAATCTCTTTCCTTTATTATTATGATCCTTGTACCCTTTATTGTCATGGGAATTATTTATATTGCTGGTTCTTTGGCGGGTGGTTTTTCTGAGGAGACGAAAGTGGGTCTTGTTTCTGATAATCAAGCATTAGCAGAACAATTAGCACAGTCAAAAACAGATGATTATACATTTAAAGTAATGAAATCGCAAAAAGAAGCTGAGAAACAATTAAAAGAGAAAAATCTTGAAGCTTTTCTTGTTTTAGAAACTAAATCAGAACAGATTCATGGAGAATTATATGCAGAATCTTCTTTAGGAACAACGACAGAATTGATGATGGGGCAAATGCTTAACGGTCTTCAATCTTCATTCAATGCAAGTAAACTTAATTTAACCACAGAACAATTAGCAAGTTTAAGTCAACCGGCGAATTTTGAGAAGACTAAAGTTCGCTTTGACGATAATGGAAAAATGATAACGGGACAAGATAATACAGCGATTCAATCAGCAATGTCATTTGTGATAACGATTGTTCTTTGGGTGATTATTATCACGTATGCATCCATTATTGCTCAGGAAATTGCTTCTGAAAAAGGAACCCGGATCATGGAAGTTATTTTATCCAGTACAAAAGCCCAAACGCATTTTTATGGAAAATTGACTGGGGTCATTTTGGTTGCACTTACTCAAATTGTGATTTACGCAGCGGCAATCGGGATTGGGTATACACAATTGAAAGACATGGATATCGTAAAAGGATTTCTAGAAGGTCTTTCTTCCACGACTATTTTTGGTAGTTTTTTATTCTTCACTTTAGCATTTTTTGTGTTAGGAGTATTGGTCTATTCAGTCTTAGCAGCATTATGTGGGTCATTGGTATCAAAACCAGAAGACACGGCAAAAGCAGTTCAACCGATCATCTACATTGCTATGATTGGCTATTTCATTGGGATTACATTAGGAACAAGTGATCCACAAAATATTGTGATCAAAGTATCTTCTTACATTCCGCTGATTTCATCTTTTATTATGCCGATTCGTTTAGCTAGCGAAACCGTCACTACTGCAGGGGCGCTGATTTCTGTAGGGATCTTGATTGTGTTCGGTCTATTATTGACGATGTTTTCAGCTAAATTGTATAAATCAAACGTTTTAGTTTATAGCGAAGGTGGCGTTTTGAAATCATTGAAACAATCGATTTCAATTCTGAAAAATGAACGCAAAAAAATAGTTAAATAGGTATTAAAAGAAATTAGGACAGAAGTGTTTAACGCTTAGAATTTGATGTGATCGAATCAAAGCGCAGTAATTGCTTTAGCTCTCCTTATTTATTTGAATTCCTTGAGGCAGAGATAGGACTCATAGAGTTATGTCTCTGCCTCTTCATGTTTTCGTATTGGAACGGTTTCCCTTTCGATTAAGCGAACGCTCATTTCTTGTTCTGGAATAGTTTCTTTGTTGAGCTGGTTATGAATATAAATAAATGAATTTTCTGCTTGCAGTTTGATTGAATAATCAACTGTTGTAATATGCATCAACCGACTGATCTCGCTATTATCAAAACCGATGACAGCTACATCATCGGGAATAGAATAGCCTAAAGATTGAAGTTCAGAAATAAAACCTGCTGCAACTGAATCGGTGTAAAACGCCATGGCATCTGTTTTAGTTTTCATTTCATGCCATAATTGGGCAATATGACGTCCATTGTCCACTCTATCATCATCACGAAAGATCCATTCCTCGTTGATTGAAATATTTTTTTCCTTGTGGAAATCATCAATGGCTCTTATACGTGCCTTAGTATTTAGATTCACAGAATTCCCTAAAACATGACCAATCGAACGGTATCCACGCTGATAAAGGTAATCTAGCGAACGTAAGTATCCTGAATAATGATCGATATAAGAAGAATAGACGCGTTCAGAATCAATTCGATGCCAAGTAGCAATCGGACCATAAAGACTGTAAGGTTCGATTACTTCCCATTTATTTGACCTAGTTAAAATAAATACACCATCGAGCTGTTTGTATTTCATTTGATTCAGGGCATCAATCTCTTTCTTTTGATCTCCATCGGTAAAATAAAGTGTGACATAGTAATTATAGGATTTGGCAATAGAAATAAAACTTTCAAGAAAAATACCCAAAGGATCTATAAATCCATGTGCAAGAAAACCAATCGTCTTTGTTTCACCACTTTGAAGATTTCGAGCAATCAAGTTAGGAGAGTAGGATAGCGCTTCCATTGCATCTAAAACTTTTTTTCGACTTTCTTGACCAACATAACCATTCCCAGAAATAACTCTAGAAACAGTGGATTTTGAGACTTGTGCTTTTTTTGCTACATCAATAATTGTAGTCATGTTGACACCTCGCTAATTAAATAGAAAAAATATTCTTCACTTTTTAGTATAACATAAAATAGTTGAAAAAAGAGCTTGACATGGGAACATTCCCACATATTATGATAAAAATGTAAACGATGTCAGAACATTTTCTGAACAAAAAATCAGGAGGGAAACACATGACAAGAGATGCATTGAAAATCGCAACAATTGGTGGAGGGTCAAGTTATACACCAGAATTGATCGAGGGATATATTAAAAGAAAAGATGAATTGCCAATCAAAGAAATTTGGTTAGTTGATATTGAAGCAGGAAAAGAAAAATTAGAAACGGTTGGGGCTATGGCAAAACGCATGGTCAAAGCAGCGGGATTAGATTGGGAAGTTCATTTAACATTAGATCGTCGTGCAGCGTTGAAAGATGCTGATTTTGTATCGACTCAATTCCGTGTAGGATTACTTGACGCTCGTATTAAAGATGAACGTATTCCTTTATCACATGGTGTGCTAGGCCAAGAAACAAATGGCGCAGGTGGTATGTTTAAGGCATTTCGCACGATTCCAGTAATCCTTGCGATTATCGAAGACATGAAAGAACTTTGTCCAGATGCGTGGCTTGTTAATTTTACGAATCCAGCAGGAATGGTGACAGAAGCTGCCATTAAACATGGCGGGTGGAAGAAAACAGCAGGGTTATGTAATGTACCGATTGGCCACAGAAAACAAGCTGCTGAAAAACTAGGTATTCCAGAAGATGATCTATTCTTCAAATTTGCTGGAATCAATCATTTCCATTGGCACCGTGTTTGGGATAAACAAGGAACTGAACGAACACAAGAATTGATCGACTTGATTTATGGACCACAAGAAGATTCTGAAAGTCATTTGAAAAATATCCACAACGCACCGTTCCATTATGAACAAATCAAAGATTTAGGGATGTTACCATGTGGCTATCATCGGTATTATTATATTGAAGATGAAATGCTAAAACATTCGATTGAAGAGTTTGAAAAAGGCGAAACAAGAGCACAAGTAGTAAAAGAAACGGAAGCACGTTTATTTGAACTTTACAAAGATCCAAATCTGGATTACAAGCCAAAAGAATTAGAAGAACGAGGCGGGACTCATTACAGTGATGCAGCATGTGAATTGATCGCATCGATTCATAATGATAAACGCACAGATATGGTCGTTTCAACTGAAAATAATGGCACAATTACAGATTTACCTTATGATTGTGTCGTTGAAGTTTCAGGTCCTGTCACTGCCCACGGACATGAGCCATACAATTGGGGGGCATTTCCACCAGCGGCGCGTGGAATTATCCAAGTGATGAAAGGAATGGAGGAAACAGTGATTCGTGCGGCAATGGATGGAGACTACGGTGCTGCGTTACACGCCTTCACAATCAATCCGCTTGTTCCAGGTGGAGCGATGGCAAAAACGTTACTAGATGAATTGTTGATTGCGCATAAAGATCATTTACCAAACTTTTCAGCAGCTATTTCTAAAATTGAAGTAGAACAACCTGATACAGTGGCTTATGTTACTGAATTAATGAAAAGCAATTAAAACTTAAAAAGCCTGATTTTGTCGATGATTGGCAAAATCAGGCTTTTTATCAGTCATTGAATAAAAAGGTTAGATTGTTTTCGTTGTTGTGCCTTCTTTAAAAAACGATCGTATTGGATTATGGGTCTCAACGTTAAATTGATAGGAACGGTAACGAAATAATTGATTTAATACGACAAAAGCAGAGACTTCCGTCATCAGAAAAATGTTTAATGAATCAATCGAAAGGCTAGCTAAAGAAATTGCTAAAAATAAGATAATGAATAGAGAAAATAATTGCTGAATCTGATTTGTAGTTGTAATAGTCACTTCCTCGGTGTCTGGAGTAATGTTGACTTTTTGGGAGAAGCGAAAAAGTCCTTCTCGAAATTCTAGAATGTCACCAACAGTAACATTTAGTTCAATTGAAATATTATTGAATAATTTTCCTTGATACACACCATTTTTATAGACGGAAAAGTGGCGCACGCATCCCCATGTCGTTTGTCTTTTTAACTTAATATTCATTATGATCACCTCTTAAAACTATTTTCACATAAATCGAATAAAAAAGAATCCAACAAAAGACTGATTTATAGTGATAGTTTTATCCTGCTAAAGTCCTATTAAGGCGAAAAGAAAAGAACTCCGGAAAATCTAGAGTTCTACTGAATAAAAACTAGTTTATTCTTGATCTAAAGGTGGTAAATATGTATACTCGGCAATTGTTGCAGCATGCGTTCCAGCAACATGTCCAGTTACGAAGGCCGCAGTAACATTATACCCCCCTGTATAGCCATTAATATCTAAAAGCTCCCCTGCAAAAAATAAACCATTAAGTAGTTTACTTTCCATTGTTTTTGGTTGGATTTCTTTTAAAGATACGCCCCCGCCAGTTACAAAAGACTTTTCGATCGGTAATGTTTTATCTGCTTTTATATCAAAAGACTTTAAGCGTTGGACAAGTAGATCTAGTTGTTTTTCCGAGACTTGTTTCGCTTGGACGTCTGAAAGGTCGAGCTCGTTTAAGACGAAATCAAGTAGTCGTTCAGGAGCTACGTTTTTCAAAGCGTTTTTTAATGATTTTGCTGTTTGCTCTAAAAGTCTTTTTGTGATTTCAGCACGTAGTTCTTGTGTACTTTTTTGCGGAAATATATCTAGGCGAAGTGTGACAGGTTGTTGATTATTTTTTGTCAATTCTTGATTAACAAAGCTGGAACATCTTAAGGCAGCAGGGCCAGAAATACCAAAATGCGTAAACAAAAGATCCATTTGATGTTCAATGACTACTTTTCCTTGATTGTTTAAAACGGAAAGCGAAACATCCTGTAAAGAAAGACCTTGCAACGTTTTTTCTTGAATAAAAGGTTCGCTAGAAATGATAGGAGATTCCGTTGCATATAAAGGACTGATCGTATGTCCAACTCTTTTTGCAAGTTTATAACCATCGCCAGTAGACCCGGTAGAAGGATATGTTCGTCCGCCAGTAGTTAGAATAACACAAGGAGCATACAATTTTTCATGTTCCAAAGCGACACCAATCACTTGTTTATCTTTATAAAGAATTTTCTCAACTTTCGCCTCCGTATAAATCGTAACACCCAATTGTTCCAATTGATTAAACAACGTTTCAACAATTGTTTTTGAGCGATCCGTGACTGGAAACATCCGACCGTGGTCTTCTTCTTTTAAATGAGTTCCGTTTGATTCGAAGAACTCCATGATATCATAATTAGTAAATTGCGAAAAAGCACTATATAAAAATTTGCCATTTCCAGGAATATGAGCAATGATCTCTTCAGCTGGACGATTGTTTGTGACATTGCAACGACCGCCTCCAGTTAATAAGAGTTTTTTTCCAACACGTTTATTTTTTTCTATCAATAATGTATTACTGCCAGATTTTGCAGCAGCAATAGCTGCCATCATACCGCTAGTGCCAGCTCCAACGACAATAACATCAAATAATTTCATAAATTCTCCTCCATTTCAATGGTAGTTTAACACAATTTTGGAAAAATTTTCTAAGTTTTTTTCAATTTACAGTAAAAAGTTGTGGAAATTTTCTGAATTTAGGTTAAAATAGGATTATAACGATGAGAGGGTGATTAGATGGAAGCAAAACAGTACGTGGGAGAGATTCAAAAAAAGATTCATGAAAATGATCGAGGGCAAGTGGAATACTTGCAAGCTGTCGACGAATTTTTACCAACGGTTGAAGTATTTTTGAAAGAAAATCCAGCATTCATTGAAGCCAATATTTTAGGAGTTTTGATTGAGCCAGAAAGAATTTTACAGTTTAGAGTTCCATGGCAAGATGACAAAGGAAACTGGCAAGTCAATCGTGGTTATCGTGTGCAGTATAATTCTGCGATTGGTCCATATAAAGGCGGCCTACGTTTTCACCCTAGCGTGAATTTAAGTGTGATGAAATTTTTAGCGTTTGAACAAATTTTTAAAAATAGTTTAACGGGTTTACCAATCGGTGGAGGCAAAGGCGGAAGTGATTTCGATCCTAAAGGAAAATCAGATGCTGAAGTCATGCGTTTTTGTCAAAGTTTCATGACAGAATTACAAAAACATATTGGACCAAGTACAGATGTACCTGCAGGAGATATTGGAGTTGGTGCAAGAGAGATCGGTTACTTATTTGGCATGTATAAACGCCTAAGAAATTATGATGCAGGTGTTCTAACAGGAAAACCTTTAGGTTACTGGGGAAGTCAAGCAAGAACGGAAGCTACTGGTTATGGCTGTGTCTATTTCGTAAAACATTTATTGAATGATTCAAATGACTCATTTGAAGGGAAAAAAGTCGTCGTTTCAGGTAGCGGTAACGTTTCAATCTATGCAATGGAAAAAGCGAAAGAATTAGGTGCAACTGTTCTAACTTGCTCAGATTCAAACGGTTTTATTTACGATCCAAACGGTATTGATGTTGAATTGGTTAAGGAACTAAAAGAGAAAAATCGTGAACGTATTTCTAAATATGTCGAGACACATTCTGATGCTACGTATTACGATGGTCAATCTGTATGGGACTTCGAAGTAGCTTACGATATCGCTTTACCTTGTGCCACTCAAAATGAAATCAGCGAAAAGCAAGCTGAATTATTAGTAAAAAATGGCGGAAAGATTGTAGCTGAAGGTGCTAATATGCCTTGTACATTAGATGCCGTAGCAGTACTTGAAAAAGCTGGGGTATTGTATTGTCCTGGTAAAGCAGCAAATGCTGGTGGCGTTGCCGTATCTGCCTTAGAAATGAGTCAAAACTCAGAACGTCTATCATGGTCGTTTGAAAAAGTAGATGGTATGCTAGATGATATTATGAAAAATATTTATGAAACTTGTCGAGATACGGCGAACAAATATGATGCTGCAAATAATTTCGTCTTAGGGGCGAATGTTGCAGGATTTGAAAAAGTCGCACGAGCTATGCTAAGCCAAGGTTTGGTCTAGTCCAAATGACGAGAGAATGGAGAATGATAGTGATGATTTTAATCCTATTCATTCTTCATTTTTTTCTGGTTTTTGCCACATGAACGGTTAGGTAATCCAACAAAATATTTTGTTTTTGAGGTGTAAACGAGTCTTTTTAGCTGATTTAAAATAAAAGTGGTACAGACAGTCATAATTTGCTTGAAAAAAGCAGAAAAAGAACGTAAAGTAGTTAGTGTATTAAGTTTAATTTCAAGGAGGAGAAGGAATGTCACACATTCAATTTGATTATTCCAATTTGACACCATTTGTTGCTGATCATGAATTGGAATACATGCAGACACAAGTGACTGCAGTAGACAAAGCATTACGAGAAGGAACTGGAGCAGGTAGTGATTTTACTGGTTGGATCGATTTACCAGAAAATTATGATAAAGACGAATTTGCCCGTATCAAAAAAGCGGCTGAAAAAATTCAATCTGATTCTGAGGTTTTAGTTGTAATCGGAATTGGCGGTTCTTACTTAGGTGCAAGAGCAGCAATTGAATTTTTACATCATTCATTCAATAATTTATTGCCAGCAGATGAGAGAAAAGCTCCACAAGTTTTCTTCGCAGGAAATAGCATCAGCTCAACATACTTAGCTGATTTAATCAATGTTATTGGTGATCGTGACTTCTCAGTAAATGTGATCTCTAAATCAGGTACAACAACAGAACCAGCAATTGCCTTTAGAGTATTTAAAGAATTATTGATCAAAAAATATGGTAAAGATGAAGCGAATAAGCGCATCTATGCAACAACTGACCGTGCTAAAGGTGCTGTTAAAGTTGAGGCAGATGCTGAAGGTTGGGAAACATTTGTGATTCCTGATGATGTTGGCGGACGTTTCACTGTTCTAACACCAGTTGGGTTATTACCGATTGCCGTTAGCGGTGGCGATATTGATGCTTTGATGACAGGTGCTAATGATGCTCGTAAAGAGTATGCCACAACTACTGAATTAAGCAAAAATCAAGCGTATCAATATGCTGCATTAAGAAATATCTTATATCGTAAAGGTAAAACGACTGAAATGTTGATTAACTACGAACCAGGAATGCACTATTTTTCAGAGTGGTGGAAACAATTATTTGGTGAATCAGAAGGAAAAGATCAAAAAGGAATTTTCCCTGCAGGCAGCCGATTTCTCTACTGATTTGCATTCAATGGGTCAATACGTTCAAGATGGAATGCGTAACTTATTTGAAACGGTTGTTAAGGTAGATACCCCACGTCATGTTGTTTCTATCCCTGAACTTACTGAAGATTTAGATGGATTAGGCTATTTACAAGGGAAAGAAATTGATTTTGTGAATACAAAAGCATTTGAAGGAACATTATTGGCTCATACAGATGGTGGAGTGCCAAATATGATTGTTAAAATTCCAGCAATGGATGCGTATTCTTTAGGTTATGTTATGTACTTCTTTGAAATTGCCGTAGGAATTTCAGGTTACTTAAATGGTGTAAATCCATTTGACCAAGAAGGTGTGGAGGCGTATAAAAAGAATATGTTTGCCCTACTTGGTAAACCAGGATTTGAAGATTTAGCGAAAGAATTGAATGCACGTCTGTAATATAAATGAATAAAAAAGCGTCAACAGGATTTCAACTTCCTTGTTGGCGTTTTTTAATGTTACATTCATTTAAAATTATCATCTTTCGGATAGGGTAGAACATGCAAGGAGTAGTCGTCCTCGATAGTTTCTTCATAAGTTGATTCTTGATAATAATGATTTTCAGTTTCTTGTGTAAAATCGTTAGGATAAGCAGATTCGTTTTGAGTTGAATCGATTGCTGGTTGTGAGGCAGTAAGGTTATTCTGTGCTAACCGTTCTTTCGCTGCTTCTACTGCTTTTTGAGTATTGTCATGGTGTGATTTGTGATTACCACCAGTGAATGTTAAATAAATAATCAACGCAATCATTATAATTGTTATTATAATTAAACCAATAAACATGCCAAATGAAATAAACATGATGGTAAACCTCCTTTATCTTTCCTATTCCACTTCAGTTTATCAAATGTTGCGCGTACAGTCATCTATTTTCTTATATATCCATAATTAAAATAAAGCAGAATAGTAGTATAATAGGAAAAAACAAATAGAGAAAATGTTTAAAATGGAGCAGTTAGACAGAAAGAATCCAGCAATGACTTAAAAATTTATTTAAAAAGACAAGAATTCTGTAGGTATTGGATTGTTTGTGGTAAAATGTAGAAAGCAAGTTTTTTGGAGGAATGAATTTGAAGTCTAAAGAGTTATTACATACAATATTATTTTTTGTTGGTTTAGCAGCTTTACTATTTTTATTAAGACAATTTGTGTTCACGCCAGTTGTTGTCAAAGGGCATTCGATGGATCCGACTTTAGCAGATGGTGAAAGAGTAATTGCTTTAAAAAATACGGAAATCAAACGCTTCGATATTGTAACATTTCCAGCACCAGATGAACCTGATAAGAATTACATCAAGCGTGTGATTGGTTTGCCGGGTGACACGATCGAGTATAAGAATGATGTGTTGTATATCAACGATAAAGAAGTAAAAGAACCTTACCTTGATGAATTCAAGGGAGAAGTCAAAGACGGATTACCATTGACTCTTGATTTTACGCTGTCGGAAGTTACTGGTGAGAAGAAAGTTCCAGAAGGTGAATATTTTGTAATGGGTGATAATCGTCGGAATTCCAAAGACGGACGCATGATCGGTTTTATCAATAAGGATAAAATATTAGGGGATGTGAAATTTGTTTTGTGGCCCCTTGATCGATTTGGAACGATTTAATGAAATAACCATTCAATGACAATATAAGAAAGTTCTCTTTTAAGTAAGAGGCTTTTTTTGTTAAATAGTAAAAATGATATCCACACTGGAATTATGATAAACTAAGAAGAGGAAACATTTATAAAGGATGTGAAAAAAATGAGTCTACAATTTATCCGTGGAACTGCTGAGATGGATTTAGAAGAAGCACTTTTACAAGCGTCTGTCCAGTGGTTATCTGATGAAGGGGCACATGAAGTTTTTTATTTAGTACCGAACCACATGAAATTTGAGCAAGAGATCAATGCACTTAAACGAATAAAAGAAATCCAAGAGAATCATAGTGATTCGATTGCAACGATGCGCTTTCAAGTGTTTAGTTTTTATCGATTGGCATGGTACTTTTTACAGCATACACAATATTATGGCTCTGAAATCCTTTCTGAAGCAGGAGCCGCAATGGTCTTCAGAAAGATCTTATCAGAAAATGAAGAATCACTAAAAGTCTTTCGTGGGGAAGTCAATAAATCAGGGTTTATTCAGCAGTTATTTGACTTGTATCAGGAAATGAAAGAAGGCAATATTGATTTAGATGAGTTATTTGGTCAATTATCGGGAACAAATTCAGATAGTAAAGAACAGGATTTACAATTAAAAATTCAAGATATTAAATTAGTATTTTCAAAATTTGAAGAAACAATGACTCAATACGGAATCAAATCAGCAGAAATTATTAATTATTTGACAGAATATCTAGAAACAAAAGACTTACACAATGTTTTATTCGTAATCAATGGGTACCATAATTTTTCCGCAAGGGAATTGAAATTGATTGAAACATTGATGCGTCGCGGAGGCGAGGTTAAAGTTTCTTTAGTGTTGGATAAAAAATATCCGAATGAGTTACCATCGCCAATGAACTTATTTTATGAGACAGGGACGACCTATCAAAAATTGTATCAAATAGCTAGAAACGCCAATGTAGCGATATTGCCGGATTACGTGGAAAAAAAGAAGAAATTGATTGCAAACGGTAGTTTACAAACTCTTGAAAAGTATTGGATCGAGGCTCAAGAAAGTCATCCGAAAAAAGGCAAACGAGGAATCACGGATGACCATGTGCAATTTTGGTGTGCAGAAAATCCTAAGGAAGAACTCAATCACATTGCGAAAGAAATTAGAAGATTAGTTGTGGAAGAACATTATCGGTATAAAGATATTCAGCTGTTAACAAGAGAACTGGATAGTTACGAAACACTGATCGAACCGTTATTTTCGATGCATGAGATTCCCGTTTATTTGGATCGTGATATGGCAATGGAACAGCATCCTCTAGTTGAATTTATTCAGTCTTTGTTTGCGATACATGCCTACCATTATCGTTACCGTGATGTATTGCGTTTTTTAAGAACAGAATTATTTTTTCCAATTGAGGATCAAACCTCAGTTGAAGACTGGCAAATACAGCGAAATGAATGGCGTCGTAAAATAGATGTAGCTGAGAATGTTGTTTTAGCCTATGGATATGAAGGATATCATTGGGTGAAAAAGAAGGATTGGCACTTTATCCGTTATGATTTCGAAACAGAGCAGCAGGATGATACTGAATTAATTGAAAAAGATTCGAATGCTGTACGAAATATGATCCAACAAACTGTCCCAACGTTTTTTGAACAAATTCAAGAAACGAAAACAGGAATCGAAGCAGCAGACTATTTTTATCGTTTTTTAGTGAATAATGGGGTCGAAAAACAATTAATGATGTGGCGCAATCAAGCAATCGAGAAAGGTCAATTGGAAGACGCTCGTAATCATGAACAAACGTGGGAAGCATTAATGACGTTACTAGATGAGTATGTGACAATTTACGGAAATGATTCCTTTGATTTAACGCTTTTTGAAGAAATTTTTTCTAGTGGTTTAGAAGGTCTACGCTATAATAAAGTTCCGACTGCAATTGATCAGGTACAAGTTCGATCAATGGATCTTGCTCGACCAGGACAAGCTAAAATTGTTTTTGCTATTGGTTTGACGGATCAAGTATTGCCGCAAAAATTTGATAATAAGACCTTATTATCTGATGAGGAGAGAGAATACGTCAATGGACATTTAGACGATGGGCAATTTTTATTGAATGATACGAGAAAAAGCATAGCCAAAGAACCCTTTAACGCGTATATCATGTTTACGTCGGCGACGAATCGTTTGTATTTTACTTATCCTACTGTGAAAGATACCGCTAAAGACGTAAAAGTATCACCTTATTTAACCAATATTCAAAATGACTTAGGGGTTCGGATGCAACAAAGAAATGGACTCACAATTTTAGATAATGAACAAGTCAGTCTTGAACATATCGGGACATACCGAACATTAATCAGTGATTTAACCAATCTAAAACGACAAAAGAAGGAAACGCAAGAAGGAATGTTGTCTTTCTGGCTTGTATTAGAACGTGAATTAATGAAACAGTCACAAGCAGCACTGGCAACCCACGTTTTTGAAAGTCTTGGACATCAAAATTTACCAGAAAATCTAGAGGAACAGTTGGCAGATGAGTTATATACTAAGACTATTTATACATCAGTCTCTAGAATGGAGAGTTTCTATCGTTGTCAGTATCAATATTTTTCACGTTTTGGATTAGGATTAAAAGAAAGAGATGTTTTTGGTTTATCGCCAGCTGCAACTGGAGACTTTTTCCATGAAGCGTTAGATCAGTTCTTTAAATTATTGATTATGCAGAACAAGCAATTATCTGAGCTGACAGATAGAGAAGTGAATGAGTTTACAGAACAAATCTTGAATACTGTATTTGGTGAGATTAAATTTTCGATTCTTGATACATCTAGTCGAATGAATTATATCCGTTATCAACTTGGCCAAACAATCAAAAAAGTGAGTTGGGCATTAAAACGTCAAAGTGAACGTAGTGGGATGACGACGATTCAAACGGAAGTTCTATTTGGACAAATTGCAAGCCAAAAAGGAATTAGAGGCCTAGAATTACCATTGAAAAATGGCGGTAATATCAGTGTTCGGGGGAAAATCGATCGTTTAGATCAGTTAGTGACACCAGATTCTCTATACTTAGGAGTCGTTGATTATAAATCTAGTCATAAGAAATTTAATATTACAGAAGCTTATTATGGCTTAGCGATGCAGATGCTAACCTACTTAGATGTTGCTTTGATGGATGCTGTGAGTTTGGTTGGTCAATCAGCTAAAGCAGCCGGATCATTCTATCTGCATGTTCACAATCCCATTCTTCCATATGAAACCGAAGATAAAAAAGAGCAGCAGCTGTTAAAGAAATTCCAATTTGACGGCTTGTTATTGAATGACCCAGTCTTGCTTGAGAATCTAGATAGAAGTTTGCAAGCCAAACAAAGTTCATTGATTTTCCCAATTGAGGAATCAGCCAAGGAATTGATCAAACCTGGGCGTCGTCAAGAAGATAAATTTGTAACAGAACCTGAATTGGAAGTATTATTGACTCACAACCGTAGTAAATTTATTGAGGCTGGTAACAAGGTGACAAGTGGTGAAATCGATTTAAATCCAGCCTATCAAGGAAAAGAACGCATCGCATGTCGTTTTTGCCCATTTAGAAGTGTGTGTAATTTTGATGTTATGTTGAAGGAAAACAATTATAATCGAATTGAAACCTTATCTAAAAAAGAAGTGATGGATCGGTTGATTGAAAACGAGCAGGAAGGAGGAACGAGTGATGAGTAAAGTTATTCCATTACGTCCAGAAAATGAACAATTTACCGATAACCAATGGCAAGCTGTTTTTGATGGAGATGAAAATATTTTAGTCTCTGCTTCTGCTGGTTCTGGAAAAACAACGGTCCTTGTTCGTAGAGTAATCGAAAAACTCAAAAGTGGCGTTGATATTGATCGAATGTTGATTGTAACGTATACGGAAGCGGCAGCAAAAGAAATGAAAGAGCGAATTCAAGTCGCTTTACAAAAGGCAATAACAAACGAAAGTGAGCAAGATAGAAAACAACATTTTATGAGACAATTGACCTTACTTCCGACTGCGAATATCAGTACATTGCATGCTTTTTGTTTAACTGTGATTCGACGCTTTTACTATTTGATCGAAATGGATCCTGTCTTTCGATTGTTGACGGATGAGACCGAAATGTTACTGTTAAAAGAGGATGTGTGGGATGAACTTAGAGAAAAATTCTATGCTGAAAACGAAGAAACTTTTTATCAGCTGACGAGTAATTTTTCTAATGATCGTAGTGATGATGGTTTAACGAAATTGATCTTTTCACTATACGAGTTTGCACGTGCTAATCCAGATCCAGACGAATGGCTGATTCATCTAGCAGATAGTTATCAAGTTGTTGGAAGTTTAGGTGATTCAGCGTTATTCCAAAAGTATTTAAAACCGCAAGTTATGGAAAGTCTATTGCGTTGTGTGGATCGTTATGAAGAGATGATTCGTATGTCGGAAGGCGAAGAAAAGTTAGAAAAAATCGCTATTCTCGCTAGAAATGAAAAAGAGTTCGTTGAAACCTTTACTAGTCAATTAGCAGATAATGATCTAGAGTCAGGATTTGACATTTCAAAAACAATTACCTTTGACCGTTATCCTACAGTGCGTGATGAAGAGTTGAAAGAAATAGCAGCCCAGGCGAAAAACTTGCGTGAGCAAAATAAAAAAGCTATCAACGACATTTTAAGTAATCTCTTTACGTTGTCTCCAGAACAAATGAAGGAAATTTTAGAACAATCACAGCCGCTTGTGCAAGAAATGGCTAAAGTAGGAAAAGCATTTATAGAGACATACAGCAAACAGAAATTAAGAAAAGGTCTCATTGATTTCAATGATTTAGAACATTTTACATTGGCAATCTTAGCAAAAAAAGAAGCAGGCACATGGCTTGCGACGGAAGCATCTAAGTATTATCGAGAGAAATTCGATGAAGTATTAGTCGATGAATACCAAGATATCAATCGATTACAAGAAACGATTCTTTATTGGTTAAGGCGACCAACTGCTGAGGAAGGCAACCTGTTTATGGTTGGTGATGTGAAGCAATCAATTTACTCTTTCCGTTTAGCTGATCCAACACTATTTATTGAAAAATATAATCAATATGGGCAAAATAAGGATGGAAAACGGATTGTTTTAGCTGAGAATTTCCGTTCTAGGAAAAATGTTTTAGATTTTACCAACTTAGTGTTTGAACAGTTGATGGATGAACGGGTGGGTCAAATTGCATACGATGAGGCAGCAAAACTTGTACATGGTTTTGACCAATTTGCTGAAGCTGAAAATTATGATACAGAACTATTGATTTATGAAAAGAAATCGGAGCAGTTGGAAGACACACTTAAACTAGATGATACTCAATTGATTTTAGAAGACAAAACTGAAGGCGAACTGCATATGACAGCGCTGAAAATCAGAGAGTTGATCGACAAGAAATTTTTGATCTATGATAAATCGACCAAAGAAAATCGACCACTGACCTATAAAGATATAGTGTTGTTGACACCAACGAAGAAAAACAATTTAACGATTTTAGAAATATTCAAACTAGCTGGAATCCCTATTCAAGTGAATGATGCGCAAAATTATTTCCAAGCGACAGAAGTTCAGACGATGGTCGCACTCTTGCAAATTATTGATAATCCGTATCAAGATATACCGCTAGCAGCCGTTTTACGTTCGCCCATTGTTGGGTTGAAAGAAAACGAGTTAGTGATGATCCGTTTGGCAGCTAAAAAAAGTTCGTATTACGAAGCGTTTTTGACATTTAATCAAAACGAAGCTGTTGAAAAAGAGCAACAGATATTAAAAGAAAAAACAACGGAATTTGCTGACTGGTTAGAACAATGGCGAGAAATTGCTAGACGGAACCAATTGTCAACATTGATTTGGCAAATTTATCAAGATACTGCGTATTTGGATTATGTTGGTGGTATGCCGGCTGGTAAACAAAGACAGGCAAATTTATTCGCGTTAGTTGATCGAGCAGCCAGTTATGAACAAACAAGCTTCCGAGGATTGTTTCAATTTGTTCGTTTTATTGAAAAAATGCAGGAAAAAGATAAAGACTTAGCTGAACCTGTGATTTTGAGCGAAGAAAATGCAGTTCGAGTGATGACCATTCACGCGAGTAAAGGGTTGGAATTTCCAGTAGTATTTATTCTAGATATGACTAAAGAGTTTAATCTTGGAGACTTGAATGAACGCTATATTTTCGATGATCGTTTAGGTGTGGGAATACGTTATCTTGACCAAACAGATCGAATGCTTTATGAAACTTTACCATTTCTAGCAATCAAACAGGCAAAACTAAAAAAATTACTATCAGAAGAAATGCGAAAATTATATGTAGCTTTGACCAGAGCAGAGCAAAAACTTTATTTAGTAGGATCATATAATAACAAAGAAGCGGCTTTTAAAGAATGGTTAAAAGTGGGAGATGTTCAGACGAAAGTCTTGCCTAGTGAAAATCGTTTACAGGGAAAAAGTAGCTTGATGAACTGGGTCGGGATGAGTTTGATTCGCCATCAAAAAATGGCTGAATTTCAAACGGAGTTCGTTGTGGAGAAAATTCCTGGAATCACCAACCATTCTGCTGGTTTTACTATTGGGTTTATGACTGAAAAAGACATCCAAGAACAGTTTGCCACACTCCAATTTGTTGAGACAAGTTCTGAAAAACGAGAATGTATTGAAAAAAGTGATTCAAACATTATAGAAAAAGGTCTTCGCCGATTAAATTATGACTATCCATATCAATTGTCAACCAAAACGACGAATTACCAATCAGTATCTGAAATTAAACGAGTATTCGAGGACCCAGATAATAAAGAAATCGCTAAAATTGAAGTAGACGAAAAAAATACAATGCAGCCAACACCTATGATTGTTCATCGAATGAGTGAAGGCGAGTTAGGTAAACCTAGATTTATTGAAACGATTAGAAAACCATCTGCAGCAGAAATTGGTACTGCAACACACTATTTATTGCAGCTTTTGGATTTAAATGAAGAACCGACGAAAGACAGTATTGTTCAATTGATCAATGAATTAGTTGAAACGAATATCATTCAAGATAATGTGGCAAAACAAATCAGTAGTGATGAAATTCTTTCATTCTACCAAACGAGTTTAGGTCAACAATTATTAGAAAATCCGGACAAAGTTGTTCGTGAACAACCATTTTCAATGTTGTTGAAAGCGGAAGAACTCATCAAAGATTATCCGAAGGAGACCCAAGATGATTTATTGATTCATGGAATGATCGATGGCTATCTTGAACAAGAGGACAACTGTATTCTTTATGATTATAAAACTGATTTTGTTCAAGACATTGACAATAGTGCAGAAATCAAAAAAATTATCTTGCGATATAGAGGCCAATTGAATTTATATAGAAAAGCATTAGCTCAAGCAACTAATAAGGATGTCAAGCAGGTGTTGCTCGTATTATTGTCTGCCAGAATTATTATTGATATGGACAAAGAAGAGATTGTTGAAAAAATGAATTAATGAAAGCAAATCTACTTACAAATTGTAAGTTGTATGCTATACTCAGTTCACGAGGTGAGGAAGATGGAGCAAGTAAAAACAACCGAGTTTTCATTATGTCCTAAATTCGAGAAAGCATTTGCGATTTTAGGGAAAAAATGGAACGGTTTGATCATTGATGTCTTGTTGGAGAACGGTCCTCAACGATTTGGTGAGTTAAGACAAAAAATCCCTGAACTAAGCGATCGGGTTTTGGTGGAGCGCTTAAAAGAATTGGAAGGCGAAGGAATTATCTCAAAAGCAGTTCGCTGTGATGAGAGTAGCCGTCTAGAGTATTTTCTCACGAATAAAGGCAAGGACTTACAACAAGCAATGGAACAAATTCAGAGTTGGGCAGAAAAATGGGTTACTTCAGAAGAATGCTGTTGACCTTAGACTTAATTTCTTGTAAACTGTAATCAATTGAATAACAAAAAAACAGTGATGGAAAAGAGTAGTTTTGTAGATACGGAAAGGGAAAACCTGTCATAGACTGGAAACAGGTTGCGTAATCGGAAAATGAAGTTCACTTCCGGAGTTTGTTTGTTCCAAAGAGAACAGACCGGTGAAAGCCGTTATAAGAATTGAGTGCATGATTTTTTGTCATGAAGTAGGATGGTATCACGATAGCTCGTTCCTTTTAAGAGGAGCGGGCTATCGTTTTTTATTTGATTCATGCTTTAGAGGCATGTGTACATAATGTCTACAGCCTGGAACTCAGTTCAATTATCAAACAATAGAAAGGAATAGAGACATGACATTAAAAGCTCAATTAGAAGCTTTACGAGATGAAACATTGCATAATATCCAACATGTTACTGATCTTAAAGCGCTAAACCAAATCAGAGTAGAAACATTAGGAAAAAAAGGCCCCATCACCGAAGTGTTGAGAGGGATGAAAGATCTATCAGCGGAAGAACGTCCAGTAGTTGGAAGTTTTGCGAATGAAATTCGTGATCTATTGACTGAAGCTTTAGAAACACGGAAAGAAATTTTAGAGACTGAGGCATTAAATGAAGCTTTAGACCAAGAAAAAATCGATGTAACGTTACCTGGTAAACAAATGGCTCATGGTACTCGTCATGTGCTATCTCAAGTAATGGAAGAAATCGAAGATATTTTCGTTGGCATGGGGTATCAAGTTGTAGAAGGATATGAAGTTGAGTCAGATCATTACAATTTTGAGCGTATGAACTTACCTAAAGATCACCCAGCTCGTGACATGCAAGATACATTTTATATTTCTGACGAAATTTTGATTCGTACACATACATCACCTGTACAAGCTAGAACTATGGAAAAACATGATTTTTCAAAAGGCGCATTGCGTATGATTTCTCCAGGGAAAGTATTCCGCAGAGACACTGATGATGCGACACACAGTCACCAATTCCATCAAATCGAAGGCTTAGTTATCGATAAAAATATTACAATGGGCGACCTCAAAGGAACACTGGAAGTTGTTATGAAAAAAATGTTTGGGGAAGATCGTAAAATCCGTCTACGTCCAAGTTATTTCCCATTTACTGAACCTTCAGTGGAAGTTGATGTTAGTTGCTTTAAGTGCGGTGGTGCTGGCTGTAATGTCTGCAAACAAACAGGTTGGATCGAAATTTTAGGTGCAGGGATGGTTCATCCAGATGTCTTATCAATGTCAGGAATCGATCCAAATGAATATACCGGTTTTGCTTTTGGCTTAGGTCCAGATCGTGTAGCAATGTTGCGTTACGGTGTTAATGATATTCGTAATTTCTATCAAAATGATTTACGTTTCTTAAATCAGTTCAAGGTAAAGGAGTAGTCGACGATGTTAGTTTCTTATAAATGGTTAAGTGAGTATTTAGATCTTTCAAAAATTTCTGCAAAAGAATTATCTGATCAAATGTCTTTGACTGGAATCGAAGTCGAAGGCGTTGAAGTACCAGAAGAAGGTTTGAAAAAAATTGTCGTGGGTGAAGTCAAAGAATGTGTACCTCATCCAAATTCAGATCATTTATCGATCTGTCAAGTTGACATCGGTGAAGAAGAATTGTCGCAAATCGTTTGTGGTGCACCAAATGTCAAAACGGGCATTAAAGTGATCGTAGCTTTACCAGGTTCTCGTATCACTGGGAACCAAAAAATCAAAAAAGGTAAAATGCGCGGTGAAGTATCAAATGGCATGATTTGTTCATTACAAGAATTAGGCTATTCTGATAATGTGATTCCTAAAGCATATTCTGATGGAATTTATTATATGCCAGAAGATGCAGTTAACGGGGAGGATGTCTTTTCTTATTTAGATATGGATGATCAGATTATCGAATTATCCATTACACCTAACCGTGCTGATGCTTTAAGTATGCGTGGCGTTGCATACGAAGTAGGGGCTATTTACCGCCAAACACCTAAATTCAATGATGATTATGTAGATGAAGATACTAGCGAAACAGCAGAAAACTATCTTTCTGTTGAAGTGGAAGATAAAAAAAATGTACCAGCGTATCAGATCAGAATCATTAAAGATGTAAAAATTGCTGAAAGTCCATTGTGGTTGCAAACGCGCTTGATGAATGAAGGCATTCGTCCAATCAATAACGTAGTGGATGTAACAAACTACATTCTTTTACTATTTGGTCAGCCGTTACATGCGTTTGATTATGATAAGTTAGAGAGTCAAACGATTTTAGTAAGACGTGGCAAATTGAACGAAGAAATTGTTACTTTGGATGGTGAAACAAGAAAAATATCTGAGGAAAATATCGTCATTACAAACGGAAAAGTTCCAGTGGCTTTAGCTGGTGTAATGGGTGGTGCGAATTCAGAAATCACTGATGGAACAACTACTGTTGCCTTAGAATCAGCGTTATTTGATTCTCTATCTATCCGTAAAACATCAAAAGAGTTTAATTTACGTAGTGAATCTTCAAGTAGATTTGAAAAAGGAATCAATCATGCAACGATTGGCGAAGCTGGTGATGTAGCGGCAGCGATGATTGCTAAATTAGCGGGCGGGACGGTCGTTTCTGGAAAAGTGATTGGCTCTGAATTAACTCTTGAAGATGTAGTAGTAAGTGTCACGATTTCACGAATCAATGAATATCTAGGTACTGAAATGGATCAAGCAACCGTTAGTGAAATTTTTGATGCGTTAGGATTTTCGTACGAACGTGATCAAGATAAATACATTGTGACAATTCCACCAAGACGTTGGGATATTTCAATTGAAGCAGACTTGATCGAAGAAGTTGCACGTATTTATGGCTATGATAATTTGCCATCGACGTTACCAAAAGGAGAAACAGTAGCTGGCAGTTTAACGAGCGGTCAACTAGCAATTCGTAAAATCAAAAGTTTGTTAGAAGGCTGTGGGGCCAGTGAAGCCATCAGTTATGCTTTAACAACCGAGGAAAAATCTCGTCAATTTATGATGAGAGAAAGTATAACAACAAGTTTACAATGGCCAATGAGTGAAGAGCGGTCTGTTTTAAGAATGAATTTGATTTCAGGTTTATTAGACGATGTAGCCTATAATGTTGCACGTAAAAACAACAATGTTGCTCTTTATGAAGTTGGGCGAGTGTTCTATCAGGATAATGACCCTAAAAAGGGATTACCATATGAAGAAAATCATTTAGGGATCGTATTATCAGGAAGTAGTGCAGTGAAAGATTGGCAAACAAAAGAAGTGCCCATTGATTTTTATACAATTAAGGGAATGCTTGAAGTGTTATTCGATTCTGTAGGAATTTCTGACAAGATCGTTTACGAAGCAACAAAAGGTAATCAAGACTTACATCCAGGTAGAAGTGCTTTAGTAAAATTAAATGATAAAGTGATCGGTTTTATCGGACAAGTTCATCCAACAGTCGCGAAAGAATATGAGATTACTGAAACATATGCAGCTGAATTAAATCTTCAAGCACTTATAGAAGAAGAAAACGATGCGTTAGTTTATCAGCAAATTTCCAAATTCCCAGCAATTTCAAGAGACATTGCGTTATTAGTGGATGAAACTGTTACAAACCAAGACTTAGTTGCCATCATTTCAAAACATGCTGGTAAATTCCTGCAATCTGTTCATTTATTTGATGTTTACCAAGGAGAGAATATCGCTGAAGGAAAAAAATCAATGGCGTATAGCTTAACGTTTGTAAATGCAGAAGCAACGTTAGTAGATGAAGAAATCACTTTTTCAATGGAAAAAGTGGAAAAAGCATTAGTAGAGGAATTTGATGTAACGATTCGATAAAAAAATAAAAGTGTATCGCAAATCTATCAATAGTTTTGCGATACGCTTTTTATTTTTATGCCCAATTTCTCGAAAGCCATCTTGAAAATTGGGAAATTGAAAAGTTGATGACGAAATACATTAAAGCCACAAGACCATAAATAGCAAAGACTTGTTCAGTTTGCGCGTAACGTCCCATTAAAATATAAGATTTACCAAATAGTTCTTGTAATGCAATGACCGAGTACAAGAAACTAGTATCTTTGATCACGGTCACAAATTGAGAAACGATAGCTGGCAATACATTTCGAATCGCTTGAGGTAAGACGATATGCAACAGAATTTGAATATTACTAAACCCTTGTGAACGGGCAGCTTCTTTTTGTCCTTTATCTACACCGTTCAACCCACCACGGATAATTTCAGCTAATGCAGCAGTAGTGAAAACAGTGAAACTGACAATACCAGCTGGAGTAGATTTGATTTTAAAAATCAAGAAAATGACATATATCCATAATAAATTAGGAATATTCCGGACAATTTCGATATATAAACTAGCTAAAAATTTTAGAAATCCACTTTTTTTGTTTCTCAATACGGCTAAAAGGGTTCCAAAGATTGTACTTAAAACGATTGAAACAAAAGAGATATAAAGAGTAAGCTTCAAACCATCGAATAAAAAGCGCAAATTATTGCCGGTCAGAAGTTGACTCATTTGATCTGAAAAAGACATGTTTGCATCCTCCTATCTGGTATAAGCTTTCTTGTTATTTTCTTCAAGTTTCCTAGCTAAATTAGCGAGTGGGAAACAAAGGATAAAGTAAAGTAATCCTGCTACAGTAAACGCTGGAATATAATTCAAATTAATTGAAGACCAACTATTCGCAGTGAACATTACATCTGCTCCGGATATAATCGCAACGGTCGACGTATTTTTTATCAAGTTGACGATTTGATTCGTAAGCGGTGGTAACATAATTCGCCATGCTTGTGGTAAGACAACGTAGCGCATAGTTTTTCCATAAGAAAAACCTTGAGAATAAGCTGCTTCAAATTGACCTTTTGGAACAGCACCAATTCCAGAGCGAACAACCTCTGAAATATAAGCACCATGGTATAGACCAACGCAAATAATAGCGATAGTCGTGGTTGAAAAAGTCAACATCGGACTAATTAAAGGAAACCCATAATAGACTACGATAAATTGAATCAACAAAGGGGTATTTTGAAAAAACTCAACATAAATTCGACTGATTACATTTAAAAATTTATTCTGCATAGCGGATAGACTACCGAAAAAAATTCCTAATAGCATAGCAACAATCAGTGAGCCAATAGCCAATAAAATAGTATAGAGGAAAGCATCGCCAAAAAGTTTCCAGTCTTTAAATAATGCTTCCCAACGATAGAGTGCAAAAGGACCTGCATTCGCTATAATGAACATGTATTTTCCTCCTAAATTCTAATAAATTGCATAGAACCGCGAAGTGCTAGTCTAGATTCCACGTTTTGTAAATTTTTTCCAAGGTACCATCTTTTTCCCATTTTTCAATGGATTTATTCAACTGATCATTCAATTCAGTATTGGCTTTTTTCGTTGCGATGCCATATTCTTGTGGTGAGAAACCATCTTTAAGGATTTCTGTACTAGCGTCGACATATCCTGTCAAAATCGATTTATCAACTGAAAAAGCATCGATTCGTTTTGAAGTTAAGGCAGTTTTTAGTTCCGGATAAGAACCAAGTTCTTGGTATTTAAAGGATACACCTAATTCTTTCGCTTGTTTTTCAATGGCTTCTTTTGTAGTCGCTGATTGAACGACGCCAATAGTTTTTCCATCTAAACTAGCAGTATCAGTGAATTTATCTGCCTTTCTAACTAAGAAACCAACTTCGTCTTTATAATAAGGTGTTGTGAAATTATACGTTTCTTTTCGCTCATCGGTAATGGTAAACGTCGCGATGACCATATCCAATTCACCATTATCTAATAAAGGACCACGAGTTTTAGCTGTTACACCAACAAACTCAACATTATCCTCGCTGCCTGTTAATTCTTTTGCGATTAGACGAGCGATGTCTGGTTCCATTCCCTCGTTTTTATTTGTGTCTGGATTCATATAGCCGAAATTAGGGACATCTTCTTTTACACCAACTTTAATAACACCAGCATCTTTGATTTTTTGAAGAGTAGTAGTTCCTTTACTGCCAGAATCAGCAGAATTCTTATCATCTCCACTGTTACCACAACCTACAATTAAACCGAGTAATAGAGTAAGGGATAATGCTGCCACTAATTTTTTTGTCTTTTTCATTTTAAAATTCCTCCTTGTAATTGATTTTGTGTATTAATTATGAATAATTTTGCTTAGGAACTCTTTCGCACGTTCATTTTGAGTATTAGTGAAAAAATGTTCGGGTGTTCCTGTTTCGATAATTTGACCGTCATCCATGAAAATGACTTTATCAGCTACTTGGCGAGCAAAGCCCATTTCGTGGGTTACACAAATCATCGTGATGTTTTGTTTGGATAAATCAACCATAACATCCAAAACTTCTTGGATCATTTCAGGATCAAGTGCCGAAGTCGGTTCATCGAATAGAATGATCTCTGGATGCATATTCAATGCTCGTGCGATAGCTACTCGTTGCTGTTGTCCTCCAGAAAGTTGAGCAGGGTATGCATTCGCTTTATCAGCTAACCCGACTCTCTCTAAGTATTCCATACCAGTCTTGGTTGCTTCTTCTTTACTAACGCCTTTGACTTTAATGGGTGCTAGCGTAAGGTTTTGGATGATTGTTTTGTGTGCATACAGATTAAAACTTTGAAAAACCATGGCCACTTTTTGGCGAACCTTTTGAACGGGAGCTTTCGGTTCGGTAATGTCGATTCCATCAACAAATATGTGTCCATCCGTGACTTTTTCTAACCGATTGATACAACGAATCAAAGTACTTTTACCAGAGCCGGAAGGGCCGATGATTACGATCTTTTCTCCTTCGTTGACTTTTAAAGAAACGTCCTTTAATACGTGATGTTCCCCAAAAAACTTATTTACATGTTCCAACGAAATCATGGTCATTCTCCTTTATGTATAGAATTGTCACATCATTTTTAAAATAAGCGATGCGATAGTGAACAAATAAATGATTGAATACTTTAAAATAACGATTGATATTATATTAAACTGAGAATACGGTAAGATTCTTTTATAAAACTACTTATCCAATGTGTTAAGAATAGTATGGAACACAGTAGTTATATAATGTTCTTTTTATAAAAACAGTTTTCTTTTTTATTTAATCCTATCATCATAAATCTATCCATTCGTTAATGTTAGAAATTATAACATATGGAAAATGAGATTGCTAGTTTTTTTTTACTTAAAAATAAAAGTCCTTAAAAAGCACACAAGAAATAAAATTCCCGTATAAAGAATGATATAATAGAAGCAATTGATGTTGAAGCTTGAAAAAAAATAGTAAAAAGTAGAGAATAAGAGTGTTGGAAAAATACTGTAAAGGTTTGATTGACTTGAAGATTCATGAAGCAATAGGTTTTATAGATTCCGGTGTCGGAGGACTGACGGTAGTGAAAGAGGCATTAAGGCAACTACCAAATGAACGTTTGATTTACCTTGGAGATACAGCACGCTGTCCTTATGGGCCGAGACCAGCTGAACAAGTAATCGAATTTACTTGGGAAATGACCAATTTTCTTTTAGAAAAAAATATTAAAATGTTAGTGATCGCCTGCAATACTGCGACAGCAGTTGCATTAGAAGAAATCAAGGCGAAATTAGATATCCCTGTTGTAGGTGTGATTATGCCAGGAACAAGGGCTGCATTAAAAGCAACGAAAAATAGTCGCATCGGTATTATCGGCACTGTTGGAACAATCAAAAGTCGCGCTTATGAAGAGGCATTATTAAGTAAAGCACCCAAAACATTTGTTTCAAGTTTGGCTTGCCCAAAGTTTGTTCCAATCGTCGAAAGTAATGAGTTTCACTCATCTGTAGCAAAAAAAGTTGTATCAGAAACGTTAAACCCATTACAATTAAAGAACTTAGATACCTTAGTTTTAGGTTGCACTCATTATCCATTATTACGCCCTTTGATTCAAAACGTTATGGGAGACCAAGTAAAATTGATTGACTCTGGGGCCGAAACAGTGAGTGAAGTTAGTATGCTATTGGACTACTTTGATATAGCGAATACCCCACAACACCATAATGAACCAAATGAATTTTATACAACGGGCTCTGCGAAAATGTTTCACTCCATTGCTAATGACTGGTTAGATATTGAGGTATTAAACGTTGAGCAGGTGCGATTATCGACGAAGACATGTGGAGGAAGATAAATGATTAGACATGATGGAAGACAAGCGAAAGAATTAAGAAAAATTACCATTGAGACGAATGTTTATAAACATCCTGAAGGATCAGTAGTAATTTCGTTTGGCGATACAAAAGTAATTTGTTCTGCGACGGTGGAAGAAAAAGTCCCACCATTTTTAAGAGGTGAAGGAACTGGTTGGGTGACAGCTGAGTATAGTATGTTGCCAAGAGCCACTAACACAAGAAATATCCGTGAAAGTGCTAAAGGTAAGTTGACTGGACGAACTATGGAAATTCAACGCTTGATTGGGCGTTCATTACGTGCTGTAATCGATTTAAAGAAACTGGGAGAAAGAAGTATCATCGTGGATTGTGATGTTGTACAAGCAGATGGCGGAACTAGAACTGCTAGTATTACAGGTGCTTTTGTCGCTATGAAGATCGCAGTAGATAAAATGATTAAAAGAGGAGAATTACAAGAAAATCCAATCAAAGAGTATTTAGCGGCTGTTAGTGCTGGGATTTTAAGTGATGGAAATTGTGTTCTTGATTTAAATTATGTAGAAGACTCTGCTGCTGTTGTAGATATGAATTTAGTAATGACCGAATCTGGTAACTTTGTTGAACTCCAAGGAACGGGAGAAGAAGCAACTTTTTCAGGAGATGAGTTGAATGCACTCCTATTCTATGGCAAAACCGGCATTGAACATTTGATTGCCTATCAGAAAGAAGCGTTAATGACTCAAGTAAATGAAAAAACGTTTACTTCAGAAGAACAAACTATCGTGATTGCGACGAGAAATTCTGGAAAAGCGAAAGAATTCAAAAAAATGTTTGCTGAAAAAGGCTATCAGGTCAAAACATTATTGGATTACCCAGAAATACCGGATGTTGAAGAAACTGGGAAGACGTTTGAAGAAAATGCTCGTTTAAAAGCAGAAACGATTGCGGATCATTTAAAACAACCAGTTTTGGCGGATGATTCAGGATTGATTGTTGATGCATTAGGTGGCAGACCAGGGATTTACTCCGCACGTTTTGCTGGAGAGCCCACGAATGATGCTGCGAACAATGCTAAATTACTACATGAATTAACGGGAGTACCGAAGGAAAAACGAACGGCTACCTTTCATTGTACGCTCGTGTTCGCTTCCCGAATAAAGAAAGTTTAGTTGTTGAAGGGAATTGGTCAGGAGAAATTGGAACGATTCCAAGAGGCGAAAATGGCTTTGGCTATGATCCTTTATTTTTCGTGCCAGAAGAGCAAAAAACAGCGGCTGAACTTTCAGATGAACAAAAAAATGAAGTCAGTCATAGAGGTCAAGCTGTGGCAAAACTAAAAAATCAATGGGTAGAATGGTTGGAAAACTAGGAGGTTGTACATGAAATATCTAGTAGTAAGTGATAATCATGGTGATCGTGATGTGTTAGTTGATTTAGCACAAGCTTATCGAGGGAAAGTGGATAAAATGTTTCATTGTGGGGATTCAGAATTAGCGCCTACTGATGAGTTGTGGGATGATTTTATAGTTGTAAAAGGCAATTGTGATTATGATCCTGATTTTCCCAACACAATCGTTGAAAAAAGTGGATCAGATACTATTTTTATGACACATGGTCATCTAGCCAATGTCCGCTCAGGTTTGACAAGTTTAGCATTGCAAGCTGAAGGAGCCAAAGCCAATGTGGCATTATTTGGTCATACACATGAGATTGGTTGCGAAGTCCGGGCAAATGTTCTTTATTTGAATCCAGGGAGTATCAGTTTACCTAGAGGGCCGATCCAACTTAAATCTTACGCAATTGTTGAGAGCACACCAGATCAATTTATTGTTCAGTATTATGGTCGTGATCACAATCCGTATAAAGAACTGCATTTTATTTTTAATAAAAAATAGCTTTTAGATGAGGCTGGGACAGAAACTTATTTCCGAAGGGATTGCTTCTGCTCCCGCCGTTTAATCGCTAAATGTGAAGAAAATCAGTTTAAACCTTAATTTTTTTTAAGAGTTATGAAAAAAGTTTGAATTTGAAGACATTTGCATCCGTTTTCTGTACAATGATAGTTGTGGCAAAGAAAATGAAATGGAGGCACTCCAATGATTGGAACTGCTGTAAAAGAATTATTATTAGAAAAACAAGAAACATTTTTAATACCAGCGGAAAATGTCGCAAACGTAATGTGTTTGAATCCGCTAAGTCATGCTCTATTGGTTCTATCCCAAGTGAAATATTCAAAAATCCCTGTTCTAGATAAAGGTGATCGTTTTGTCGGATTGATCAGCTTATCTGATGTAGTGGATAAAATGTTCGATATTAGTTCTGTTGATTTTGAGAAATTAACTAGTTTTACGGTAGCTGATGTGATGGAAGTCAACATTCCAGTGATTGGTGAACAGTGGGAATTAGAGGATGTTCTTCATTTGTTAGTCGATGCAGCATTTCTGCCTGTAGTAGATGACAATCAATGCTTTAAAGGGATCATTACACGCAAAGAACTCCTAAAAGCAATTAATCATATGGCTCATGAGTTAGAACGGAAAAATGTTATTTTACCTAAATCCGATGGAGAGTCTATAGAAATGAAAGTGATTTGAGTATCTGAAATTAACTATTCACATTTATCTGATTATTTGATAAGCTAAACAATGAAAAGAGTTTAAATAGTGGTTCAAAAGGAACAGCGAATTTGGAGTGTATCTATTTTATAGTTGATACGTTGCAATAGGCTGAGAATGGTCAAATCGTATACTTTTGTGCAACACTCTTAATTTGAAGGGAGTTAATTTGATGGACGCATATGAAATTATTAATTATATCGGGAATGCTGAGAAAAAGACACCGGTAAAAGTTACTTTGAAAGGGAAACTGAAAGAAGTAACTTTTCCAGATGAAATTCAAGCATTCACGAATTGTAAAACCGGGACTTTATTTGGTGAATGGAAAGTAATCAAAGAATTTTTGGAAAATAATAAAGAGAACATTATAGATTATGTGATTGAAAATGATTCACGCAATTCAGCGATACCTATGTTGGATATCAAAGAAATCAACGCACGAATCGAGCCAGGAACAACAATTAGAGATCAAGTGGAAATTGGGGACAATGCTGTAATCATGATGGGTGCCGTTATTAATATCGGAGCTGTGATTGGTGAAGGTACAATGATCGATATGGGTGCAATTTTAGGTGGACGTGCAACTGTCGGTAAAAATTGTCATATTGGTGCGGGAACTGTTTTAGCCGGTGTAATTGAACCACCGAGTGCAGAACCTGTCGTCATTGAAGACAATGTCTTGATTGGCGCAAATGCTGTTGTGTTAGAAGGAATTCGAGTAGGCGAAGGCGCTGTTGTTGCAGCTGGGGCTATTGTAGTTGATGATGTTGCACCTTATACTGTCGTTGCAGGAGTACCAGCTAAAAAGATAAAAGATATAGATGCAAAAACGAAAAGCAAAACGAACATGATGGAAGAGCTACGTAAATTATAAACAAAAACATAATACAATTGATTTTGGAAAATGAGGTTGGAATGTAACTCGCAGAGTTATGTCCAGCCTCATTTTTTTGTTATATTAAACTTTCAAATATGTAAGATAAATGTTTGCTTATTCAATTCTCTAATCGTTTGTTACTGCTTATAATCGAGTATATAAGATAAAATAGGAGGAACAAGTATTATGAAAAGCAAAAAAAAGAAATTGGTTATTGGTGGTATTCTAATTGGTGTCTGTTTGGGCAGTTATTTGCTATTTTTTTCAGGTAAAAAAAAGGTTGAACCAAGTTATAATGTGTTTACGTTAAAAGCAATGGACCCACTTATTTTAAAAGGGGAAGTTAAAGCATCTCAAACAGAAGATATTTTTTATGACCAGACTTTAGGGACAGTTAACAATATTCCAGTAAAAAATGAACAAGAAGTCAAAAATGGAGATATTGTACTTAATTATTTAAATGGTGAGGCGCAGACGCGAGTTGACCAACAACAACGATCTGTAAATAAAAGTAGCTTATCAGCGCAACAGGCAGCTCAAAATTTAAGCTTGGCACAAGCACGTTATAATGAGGCTCAAGCCAACGTTAATCAAGCAAATACTGACTATAATCAAGAAATAGATCCTGAGAAAAAAGAGGAGTTAAAAGGAAGGGTTGAACAATTAAAAGCAGGGGCGATTAGTACTAACAATGAAGTGATCCAAGCGCAGCAAGCGTTAGATTTAGCTTATGTAGATGTGAATGATGAATCTGCATCTTTAGAATCAGAACAAGGAAAAGTAACGTCATCTGTTAAAGCTTCAATCGATGGGGTAGCGATGGTCAATGAAGCAGGAAAGAAATCATTGGAACAACCTATAATCCAAGTGTTAAGCAAGACGAAGCAAATTAAAGGAATCGTTACAGAGTATGATCTAAATAAACTAAAAACGGGCCAAGAAGTCAGTGTGACTTCAATTGGTTCCAATCAAACTGCTAAAGGGAAAATTAACAGCATTAACCAGTTGCCTAAATCGACAAGCGGGAATGATTCAGAGATTCCGACTTATGAATTTATTGTGGATGGTGATTTCCCATGGGCGTACGGGTCATCTACTCAAGTTTCATTACCACAAACACAATTAGTCTTGCCAGATAAGTCGATTGTAAAAAGAGATAATGAAACGTTTGTATATGTTTATAAAAACGGTCGAGCAACGAAAACAACTGTTAAGGTTTCAGAAGTAAATGGAACAAAAAATGTGGAGTCCGGTGTGTCAAAAGGAACAAAAATCATTGGAAATCCAGATGATAACTTAAAAGATAATGCAGAAGTGCAGGTGGTTGAAAATGATTAAACTTGAACAAATCAACAAATTTTATTCTTTGGAAGAAGAAAAACTCCATGTTTTAAAAGATGTTAACTTTGAAATCAAAGAAAAAGAATTTGTGGCGGTGATGGGGCCATCTGGTTCAGGAAAATCGACCTTGATCAATCTAATAGGGTTTATTGATAAAAAATTTGAAGGAAAATACTTATTTGAAGGTAAAGAGATTACAGATTTTTCTGATCAGGAGCTTTCTGCTATTAGAAATAAATCAGTCGGCTTTGTTTTTCAAAACTTTAGTCTAATTGAAAATAATACTGTTTTTGAAAATGTTGAGTTGCCATTATTATACAATGGTTCAGCTTATACAAATACCAAGGCAAGAGTACAAGAAGTACTAGAAAAGGTCGGCTTAGTTGATAAAGGAAACAAGTACCCAAAACAACTTTCTGGTGGGCAGCAACAGCGAGTCGCTATAGCAAGAGCAATCGTGAATGCACCAAATTTTATCATTGCTGATGAACCGACAGGGGCTCTAGATTCGAAAACGTCGGAAGATATCATGCAATTATTCCAAGATTTAAATAAAGATGAAGGAGTAACGATTATTTTAGTCACTCACAATCCAGATATGATCCATTATTGCGGACGTTTAATTCGCGTTAAAGATGGTGTTATTGTGGAAGAGGAGCTGATTAAATGAATAATTATGTCATTTGGAAGACCGCTCTAAAATCAATTTTAAAAAATAAAAAACGCAGACTTTTAACAATGTTTGGTATCATTATTGGAATTGCTTCGGTGATTACGATTGTTTCTATCGGTAACGGTTTTAAACGGGATATGATCGATAAAATGTCAATGGTAAATACAAATGAAAATGTTAGCAATATTACGTTTAACTACTATGATGTGTCTAATGCATTTACCGAAAGTGACGTTTTTAAAAAAAGTGACCTTGACTTGATTAAGAATCTAAAAGGGATTAGGAAAGTCGATTTTTATAAGCCAAAACAAAAATTGACCGAACGGCAAGTAGAATTAAATGTTCGCGGTAAAAAATTAACAAAAAAAATAGAACGTGTTGAACAGACCTCTGAACCTTTGCTGGTAGGGCGTCAAATTGATCCTAATGACAACGAAACCTTAAATAAAGTGGTTGTCATTGATGAGATATTAGCACAAAAACTATATGATGATCCAGAGAAAGCTGTTGGAAAAGGATTCGAAGTGATGAATGAACTCTTTACAGTAGTGGGCGTTATCGCAAGTAGTAATGGGACGTTATCTATGGAAAACCAAGCAGCATTGGCTTACTTTCCAATGAAAAGTTACGATCATTACTTCAATAAAGCTGAAAGTCAATCAATCTTGAATATCGAAACAGAAGTGGGAGAAAATCAAGAAGAGATATTGAAAGAAGTGTTAAAACAACTTAATTTTAATGGTAGTATGAGAAATGTTGGAGAATATGAAACCTATAATCCAAAGTCTGATATAGAGCAGATGGGAAGCATTTTGGATAATCTTACGTTATTTATTTCGGCTGTAGCAGGTATCTCGTTGTTTATTGCTGGAGTAGGTGTCATGAATATGATGTATATTTCTGTTTCAGAACGGACAAAAGAAATCGGAATCCGACGAGCCTTAGGGGCGACAGAGAAAGATATTAGAAAGCAATTTTTAACCGAAGGACTGACATTGACTTTACTGGGCGGTTTAATTGGTTATTTATTAGGAATGATTCTTGGGTTACTTGCTTCTATATTTTTACCTTTCTCGGTACGACCAGATTTGTTTACAATTGGTTTGGCTGTAGGTATTTCTGTATTAATAGGAGTTGTCTTTAGCTATATGCCAGCATCAGCGGCGTCTAAAAAAGACTTAATCGATATTATGAAGTAGTAAAAGTAGTCTGTTTCATGAACTGCAGAAAAATCCAAAATTTCTCTTGATGAAGGATTGACAGAAGACTCTTTTTATTCAACAATAGATATAGTGAAATAGAAAAGAGGCAGATGAATAGTGATCAAAGGACAGTTAATTGAGATTCGTAGACAACTGCACCAAATACCAGAAATTGGGTTAGAAGAAGTAAAAACTCAAAAATACTTATTAGAAATTATACAATCGATCAATAAAGTTTTTATAGAATATAAAACCTGGCAGACGGGGATTTTAGTGTTCGTTCATGGGAAAAATCCTAAAAAAACGATCGGTTGGCGCGCTGACATTGATGGGTTACCGATAACAGAGGAAGTCATTTCTGATTTTCAGTCTACACACAATGGCTATATGCATGCATGTGGGCATGATTTTCATATGACGATTGGCTTAGGTTTGTTGGATCAAATGACCAAAGAACAACCTGAAAATAACTATTTATTTTTGTTTCAACCTGCAGAAGAAAACGAGGCAGGTGGGATGTTAATGTATGAAGATGATGCATTTGGATCTTGGCTTCCGGATGAATTTTACGGACTTCATGTAAATCCTGAGCTCCCTGTTGGTAAGATTACAACTAAAGTAGGGACTCTTTTTGCAGCGACTTGCGAAGTTCAAATCAGATTAACGGGTAAAGGTGGACACGCAGCATTTCCTCACGCGTCTAACGATATGATTGTAGCTGGAATGAGTCTTGTACAACAAGCACAAACCATTGTCAGCCGAAATGTTAATCCAGTTGAAGGGGCGGTTGTCACGTTTGGAACATTTAATGCAGGGTCCGCGACAAATGTAATTGCTGGAGAAGCAACGATTTCGGGTACGATTCGAACGTTGACAGAAGAGATGAATCAATTGACGCAAATCAGAATCAGAGAAATCGGTGAAGGGATCGCGAAGTCATTTAATTGTATGGTAGAGGTATCTTTAGATCAAAAAGGATACGTTCCTGTCATTAATAATAAGCAAACAACAGAAAACCTTATGTCATTTATGGAACATGAAGCAGATGTTCTATTTGAAGAGGCAGAAGTGGCTATGACGGGTGAAGATTTTGGCTATTTATTATCGAAAGTACCTGGAACGATGTTTTGGTTAGGAGTCGATAGTAAGTATGGATTACATTCTGCAAAATTTGAGCCTAAAGAAGATGCGATTCCATTTGCTGTAGAGCATGTTAGTAATTTTTTAAAATCATTAGATAACTAAAAGAACGAGGTTGGGACAAAAGTGTTTAACTCCGAGAAATAAGAAGGAATTTACGGAAATTGCTCTTCAAATTTTTGTGACCAAGTATGTACTGTGCAACATCAACTTGTTCCTTGTTGTGTTTTACAGCAATTTCGGCTTATTTCCGAAGGAGTTGCTTCTGCGCCCACCGTTTATTCGATTACTAAGAGCCTGAAACATAACCTTGTTAGTTATGTTTCAGGCTCGTTCTTTTAAGTTAATGTGATGGGGGTATTTGGAATAGTAAAGTTCGCTTCAGATAATTTTTTAACATATTGAGCCAAAAATTCTTCTCTGATAGGGGCTTGTTTTCCATTCAAGACGTACATTGTTGTGCGAACAGCGAAATTTCCATTTCCAAGATCAACCATGCCAAAAATTGTTGGTCCTGTTTGAATACTTTCTGAATACTTTTCCTTCAATTCAAGATTGACTTGATCAATGATAGCTATGATTTTGTCGTATCCTTCATCCGGAATGATCCGAACGTCGATCAAAACTTGCATATTTGAGCGAGAAAGATTACTTATCGTTGTGATATTTCTATTTGGGATAAAATGAATTGTTCCATCTAAAGCTTTCATTTGAGTGGTTCTAAGCCCCACTGCTGTCACGGTTCCTTCAATACCAAGAGCGGTTAAACGAACATAGTCCCCAACATCCATTTGTTGTTCTAAAATAATGAAAAAACCAGTAATGATATCATTCATAAAGCCTTGTGCACCTAAACCGATTGCGACACCCGCAATACCAGCTCCCGCAAGAAGAGAGCCAACTGGAACGCCTACAACTGTTAGTAGAGAATAAATAAAAAAGAAAAAAAGTGTATATTGAAAGGCGTTGTTGATCAAGGTATGAAGTGTTTTTAAACGACTTTCACTGAACGATTGTTTTTTGCTATAATTCCCGTATGTTTTATCGATAAGAGCTTTCCCTATACGATTTAGAAAAGCGAAAAGAAGAATCAAAAATAAGAGATAAATCGTTTTTTCAATTAAAGTTGCAATGATCTGATCCCAATTAATGCCATTCCAAAAGCGCTGAAAAGCGTTGACTTTATTTTCTGTAGCGGTTTTTAAATCAAGTGTCGAATCCATTGTGCTTTCAAGTGTTTTACTGGATAGTGGTTGCCCAAGAATAAACAAGGATATCCCAACTTTCTTTTTTAATCTATGATTACTCTATTATTATACTAGAATTTGAAAAAAGATGTCATTATTTCTATAAAAAGCTTAACAAATTCATTTGAAATGTGTTACAATATTCTGAAAATAAGGAGTGATCGTATGACAATAGATTGGGATAACTTAGGTTTTGATTATATAAAGACACCATTTAGATACATTTCTACTTGGAAAGATGGTCATTGGGACGAGGGTAAACTAACAGAAGATAATATAGTGCATATCAACGAAGGATCAGCAGCGTTGCATTATGGACAGCAATGTTTTGAAGGTTTGAAGGCTTATCGTTGTAAGGATGGATCGATTAATCTATTTAGAGTCGATGAGAATTCTAAACGAATGAATCGCAGTGCTAAGCGACTATTGATGGCCGAAGTGCCAGAAGACAAATTTATCCATGCAATTGAAGAAGTGGTAAAGGCGAATGCGGAATTTATTCCTCCTTATGGTTGTGGTGGTACATTGTACATACGTCCACTTCTGATCGGTGTTGGGGAAGGGATTGGTGTACATTCAGCTCCAGAGTTTCTGTTTACTGTTTTTTGTATGCCTGTAGGTGCGTACTTTAAAGGCGGATTAACTCCGACAAACTTCATAGTTTCTGATTATGATCGTGCAGCACCGCAGGGGACAGGGGCAATTAAAGTCGGTGGAAACTACGCTGCGAGCTTATTACCTGGTGAAGAGGCCAAAGAGAAACACTTTTCTGATTGTATTTATCTTGATCCAGCAACACATACTAAAATCGAAGAGGTTGGCTCCGCTAATTTCTTTGGGATCACTAAGGATAATCGTTTTGTCACACCATTGTCACCATCAATTTTACCAAGCATAACGAAATATTCACTGCTTCATTTAGCTGAGCATAAACTTGGAATGGAAGCCGTAGAAGAAGATGTTTACGTTGATTCATTGGATCAATTTAAAGAGGCTGGAGCGTGCGGAACGGCAGCGGTAATTTCACCTATTGGTGGTATTCAAACATATGATGATTTCCATGTATTTTATAGTGAAACAGAAGTTGGGCCGGTAACACAAAAACTTTATGATGAACTAACTGGGATTCAATTTGGTGATTTACCTGCACCAAATGGCTGGATTAGAAACATAAAAATATAACATTATTAAAAGAAGATTGGCGAATAGCATAGTATAAAGAAAATGACGAACAAGGTTCGTTGTTTTCTTTTTTACTTTTATATAGAGTATAAAATCGTTATTTTAACAACTTTTTGATCATAAACTAAAATAATTGCGTATTACTATTATAGGAATAATGATCAAGAAGGAGATAATTTATATGAAAGAAAAGATACTAGTTAGTATAGTAATAGAATTAATGATTAGCTTAATGATTTCACCAGTGTTAGCTAAGGCTGAATCACTGATAGATTTCGAACGACGAGAAGAGTCAAGTGAGGATAAGGTTGAGAGAAACAGTTCAGAAATCAACCAAAAACAAGAGGCATTGCAACCTCGTGAAGATACTCAGACTATTTCAGAATCTGCAAACGATCTATCTGAGAATTCTGAAGAAGAGCAAAATAGGAGCATTCCAATTTTACAAGAGATGATGATCATAAAAAATCAAACAACAGAAAATTTCATCGAAGAAGTTAGAGAGTTAGCTCGAAAAATCGCATGTGATTATGATTTATATGCTTCGGTGATGATTGCACAGGCTATTTTAGAGTCTGCATCCGGCAGTAGTACTCTAGCCACAGCACCTAATTATAATTTATTTGGCATTAAGGGAGACTATAACGGCATGACAGTTGTGATGAAAACACAAGAAGAAGATGGTGAAGGAGCGCTGTACACTATTAATTCTGAATTCAGAAAATATTCTTCGCTTAAGGAGTGCTTAGAAGATTATGCTTGTTTATTAAAAAATGGGTTAGTGGGAAATCCTGAATTCTATAAAGGCGCTTGGAAGAGTGAAACTATGAATTATCAAGAAGCAACAGCTTTTCTGACTGGAAGGTACGCAACGGATAGTCAATATACTGAAAAGTTAGATCAGCTGATCTTTATTTATGAGTTATCTGCTTATGATGAATTCCAAGAGAACAACACTATTCAACCAGAAAATCTGTCAAATAGAAACGTGAAAGAAACTATGGCGACAGTTAAAAAAATAAAAAACGTACGAAGATTAGTAACGAATAAGTCAAAGAAGAAACGAATCAGAGATTTTGTGGAAAACGTAACTTCTTATATTGATAAAATTTATACTATTAGTGAAAAAATAGGTAAACGAATCCTAATCTTCGAAAATAAGTAGGTAGATTTCTTTATTAGCTGACGAAAATGAAATGCAACGATAGACAATCCAGTTATTTTCCATCTCCTACTTTAAGGAGTATACTAAAATTGTATTCACCTTTTCAAAGAAAGGAATGGAAAAAAATATGTCTTTAGAAAAAACAAAAGAGCTAGCGAATGGTTCTATTATTCCTCGTTTAGGTTTAGGGGTCTGGAAAGTGCAAGATGGGGAGGAAGCAGTTAATTCAGTGAAGTGGGCACTACAAGCTGGATATCGTTTGATTGACACTGCGGCAGCTTATAAAAATGAAGCCAGTGTAGGCGAAGGTATTCGTGCTTCGGGCGTGCCTCGTGAAAAGATTTTTGTTACGACTAAATTATGGAATGCGGATCAAGGATATGATTCAACTCTAAAAGCATTTGATGAGAGTTTAGCTAAACTTGGTTTAGATTATATTGATTTATACTTGATCCATTGGCCAGTTGAAGGGAAGTACAAAGATTCTTGGCGTGCGATGGAAGAAATTTATCAAAGTGGTCGTGCTAAAGCAATCGGGGTTTCTAACTTCCATGAACATCATATTAAAGATTTATTAAAAGAAGCAAAAGTCGTACCAATGGTTGATCAAATCGAGCTTCATCCAACGTTGACACAAGAACCATTACGTAAGTTCTTAGCGGCTAACAAAATTGCTGTAGAAGCATGGTCTCCGTTAGGGCAAGGTAAAATTTTAGAAGAGCCTATTTTAGTTGAAATCGGAAAGAAATATAACAAAACAGCAGCACAAGTCATTATTCGTTGGCATTTACAAAGCGATAGCATCGTTATTCCAAAATCAGTTCATGAAGAACGTATCAAACAAAATTTTGATGTGTTTGATTTTGAATTGACAGACGACGATATCAAACGAATTGATGAACTAAATACAAATGAACGTTTAGGTCCAGATCCAGATAATTTTGATTTTTAATAAGAAAAAAATAGTGGGAAACTGGTTAAAACCAATTTCCTACTATTTTTATAGTTGATTCACAAAATAGTCAAATAATGTAAATTCTTTTGTATCGACATCAAAACGAAGTTCAGGATGCCATTGGACACCTAATATATTTTGGCTTTTATCAGCTGATTCAATAGCTTCAACAATTCCATCAGTGGATTTAGCGGTGATTTTCAAAGAAGATGCTAATGTATTGATTGCTTGATGGTGATAAGAATTAACGCGATATGTTTCTCCAAGTAAGTCGTACAGAGCACTGTCTTTTTCTATTTGAATTCCGTGGGTTGCAAATTGTGGTTGGGTAGGCTCTTGTCCATGTTGTACTTTCCACTCAGGATATAGAGAAAGATCTTGATATAAGGTTCCTCCTAAAGCAACATTAAGCAACTGCATACCACGACAAACTGCAAAAATAGGTTTACTTTGCTTGATTGCTTCTTTGATTAAAGCCAGTTCAAAAATATCACGATTGCGATTTGTTTCTTCAAGTTTTGGATGAGGTTCTTCGCCAAAATAATCAGGAGAAATATCTTGTCCTCCTGCCAATAATAATTTATCGATTTGAGAAACATAAGCCGCAGCATGTTCTTCTTCACCAATGGGTAAAACAATCGGTAATCCGCCTGCTTTTTGAATTGCAGTTACGAATGCTTGAGGTGTATAACTTACATGGTTACCGTTGAAAATATCAACAGATTGAATAATTTGATTTCCAGCTATGCCGATAATCGTTGTCATTTGATCACGTCCTTGATTAATAGGTAGAGTAACAGTGTATCACTTTTTTATAAAATAAGGTTATAAAAAGAGCTGAATTGTAATTAAATCTAGAAACTTTCAGAAAAAGTAGTAAAAACAGTTGATCACATATTAGGTATGACCTAAAAAGTGATCAACTGCATTTTTTTATTATCGATTACGAATGACTTCGATTTTATATCCATCTGGATCCGTAATAAAGTAATAAGATGGTGGCGTTCCTGGTAAACCTTTCATGTCAGTAACAGTAAAACCAGCATTTTTTTGTTCCTCATGTAATTTTTCGATTTCGTCTGTGCTGATCGCAATATGGCCATAACCATCGCCTAAGTTGTATGCTTCATGATCGTAATTGTACGTTAGCTCTAGTTCATAACCATCACCAGGTAATGTTAGGTAAACTAAAGTAAATTTATGTTCTGGAAAATCACGACGGCGGCTTTCTTCAAAATTAAATGCCTTTTGATAAAATTCCAGCGACGCTTCCAAATCTTTGACACGGACACAAGTGTGAGCCATTTTCATATGAGTCATCTTCCTTTCAAAAGTGAATATTATCGCAGATCGAATCCAACAAACTGCTGACATTTTTATAGTAGCATAGACTTTAACAGAATTGTGAGTGAAATGATTAGATATTACTTGTTCATGAGAAAATTCTCATGTAAAATTAGTTTAAAAGAAAAGGGAGTTGTTTTTATGGAAACACCGTCATTCGGTGAAAAATCGGAAATGTTGGTCTATAAGAAAAGACTAGGTGCTTACATTATCATATCAAGAAATAATGGCACAGAAATAGTGCTAATTCAAGCGCCGAATGGTGCATATTTTTTACCAGGCGGAGAAATTGAACTCGGAGAGACGAAGGAAACTGCGATTCATCGGGAAATGATCGAGGAACTTGGTTTTGAAGTAGTTATCGGTGACTATCTAGGGCAAGCGGATGAGTATTTTCATTCAAGACATCGAAATACAGATTATCATAATCCAGGCTATTTCTTTGTTGCAGACAGTTGGAGAGAAATAAGTGAACCTCTGGAAAAAACGAACACAATTCGTTGGGTATCAATCGATGAGGGAGTTAATTTATTGAAACGTGGTAGTCATAAGTGGGCGGTACATAGATGGAGAGACAATAAATAAAAAGAAAGTCAAAGAAAGCAAATCGAACATGATTTGTTTTTTTTATTGACTGAATGAGTATTGAAATAATCATAAGAAATTACATTAGTTTTCCTGGGAACAAAGAGTTTAGTATAGTATTTGTTTGCTGTCGATTCATTTAGTGGTATGAATAAATGGGATTAAAAACCGATTTGATTTAGATACTTTACATTTTCTGAAAACATTTTATCAGAGAGCGATTTTTGTTGAACTTCACCGATTCTATAGGACCACTTTTTGTTTAATAGGTAGACAAAATAAGGCGACAAAAGAGATTGAAAACGTTTCACAAACAGATTATATTGAAAAGGAACCAACAAGTCGTACGCTTGGTAAAAATCTAAAAGGGGTGTTGCATATTGTTAAGTGAAATGATAAAAGAAGAATTTATTCAACTTGAACTTGAGGTAACCGATTGGGAAGATGCGATTCGTCAATCTGCTGAACCTTTACTTCTAGGTGGCAAAATCACCTCTGGTTATAACGAAAAAGTGATTGAAACAACCAAAGAATTAGGTCCATATATTGTCATCATCAAACATGTTGCGTTGCCACATGCAAGACCAGTTGATGGTGTGGAAAGATTGGGAATGAGTATTAACGTATTAAAGAACCCTATTGAATTTGGTAGCAAAGAAAACGATCCAGTTAAATATGTATTTTGCTTGGCAGCAACAGAAAATAATCGTCATTTAAATGCCATGGCAGAGTTAGTATGCTTATTAGATGATCCTCAATTTTACTATTTGCTAGATACTAGTCAAGATCCAAATGAGATTTATGATTATTTATCTGTAAAAGAAACGTTATTAGGTTGAAATTAGTAGGCGAAACACTAAAAAGCAGTTTGCGAATTAGCTGCAAACTGCTTTTTAATTTCACCATTAAATATAGTTCAACAATACTTCAGCAACACCGTCTTCATCATTACTGGTTGTTTGAATATCTGCAGCACGCTTGACGTTTTCAGTAGCATTCCCCATAGCAACACCGATACCAGCATATTCAATCATTGAAAGGTCATTTTCGTTATCTCCAATCGCCATTGTCTCAGATTGAGAAATCCCTAAATGTTCCGCAAGTTTTGCGAGCGCATTGCCTTTACTCGCTTCTTTGTTTAAAATTTCGTAGTAAAAATCTGTACTTTTAACTGTTGTATATTTATTACTAAATTCTTTTGGAAGTTGTCGAATAGCGTTGTCCAAAACGTCTGGCTCATCGATCATCATCATTTTAATGATGGACATATCTGGACTCATCTCATCAACTGCACGATATTTCAATGGCATATCAACAAGATAAGCTTCATGCACAGTATACTTACCGATATCCCGATTAGCCGTATAAATCGCTTTATCATCGATCGTGTGTAGATGAGCTCCCACTTTTCGGGCCATTAGTTCGATTTCTAAAAAGTCGTTATAACTTAAAGTATATTGCGAAATAATCTCATTCGATTTGGTTGCTTGTACCAAAGAACCATTGTAAGTAATTACATAGTCATTTTCACCATATAGCTCTAACTCTGCTAACTGTTCTTTTACACCAGGTAAAGGGCGCCCCGTGCATAAAACGATATACATACCACTTTCGTTGGCTCTTTTTAAAGTGTCTTTCACTTTGGGGCTGATTTTTCTGTTTGAATCAAGTAATGTTCCATCAATATCTATTGCAACTAATTTGACTGACATAAGTTCCTCCTAATATCATTTCTTTAATTTTTCTCTTCGACTAATGCACCGTTATGAATGTAAGCTGCAAATTCTCGATAGGTATCATCAAAGAGATCATAATGCTGCTGTCTTTTCGGATCAACCATTTCTTTGGGAAAATAAAAGCGTTCATCGATCTGTGTTTGACCAGCTAGAGCCGCCACTAGGTGACTGATTTTGGATAATTCGATCAAGGTACCATCTTTTTGCATGATCTCGATTTGGGTACGGTGGCTATTTTTTTCTGGACGATAAAAATCGTAAGGTAAGTCGTAACTTGAATTGATAGCAGTATAATATTTTGGATTATATCCTACTTTTTCAATCAATGTTTGCAGATGACGGATAGTTACAGAGTCTCGATCGCCAGAGAACGTTGCAGATTTAAGGGGTCTGCGTATTAAAAAGCGATTTGCGAGATCATTAAGAATCGGATCTGGTAAAGAAGTCCATTGAGTGAAATAGGTATTTAATACACCATCATCTAATTTTAAATATTCCTGTAATGAGAAATTCCCTTTGAAGAAGGGGACTAAAAGTTGAGAATGTAATTGATAATCTTCTGGTTGTTGTTCATATAATTCTTTTGCTCGGTGTAGTAAGTGATCCAAAATCACTTCCATTCCACGAGAAACAGGGTGGAAGTAGACTTGAACATACATTTGATATCGACTTACAATATAATCTTCTACCGCATGCATTCCGTTCATAGCAAAAGCTAAACCATCTTTGTACGGTCGGATCACCCGTAATATTCTAGTTAAATCAAAAGTTCCATATTCTGTTCCAGTAAAATAGGCATCGCGCAATAAATAATCCATACGGTCAGCGTCAATTTGACTAGAAATCATCTGGACTACCTGAGGATTAGGGTATTCTTTCGTAATGACACTTGCAACCTTATCAGGAAAATCAGCAGAAACACGATTCAATATTTGAAAAACTTCTGTTTCTGGTGAAGTGATGATTTGCACTGTGATTGCTTCGTGATCTGTATTAAAAATATGTTCAAAGGTATGAGAATAAGGTCCATGACCGACATCATGGAGTAAAGCAGCACAAAGTGTTACTAACCGCTCATTATCATTCCAGCCTTCGTCACCTAAATGTTCACTGGAATAATTGCGTTGAAAAATATCGCAAATACGCCGTGTTATTTCATAGACACCTAGAGAATGAGCAAAACGGCTATGTTCTGCCCCATGAAAAGTAAAAGAAGAGGTACCTAATTGCTTGATTCTCCGAAGCCTTTGAACTTCTGCTGAATTGATCAAATCTAAAATCACTTGATGTTGTACGTGGATATAATTGTGAACAGGATCTCGAAAGACTTTTTCAATTGGCAAAATTTGATATTTATAAGGGATTGACATAGATTCACTCCTTTTGATTAGTGGTTCGTTGTTTCTAGTGTTTAAGCAAAACAACATTTTTCCTTTTGCTGCTAAACACTTTAATCATGAACGGATACTGTTCTTTACTATTCTGTTGAAGCGGAATTAATCTAATAACTGATTTCGTTGCTTCATTTTATTTCGTTGCTTTTCTATTTCTGTTGTAAACCATTTTGAATTTAATAATTCAGGTACTGTTCGACTATCCATAGTAATTGGGGCGTTATCTAATAATACGCTAATTAATCGTTTTTTCACGTCATCTACTGTTATTTTTTTTTGAAGGAGATCTTCTAAATTTGCCATAACAGTTGGATCAACAGGAGGGTACCCATTTTTACCGAAATCTTCTTGAAGACTTGCTTCGTAAAAACGCCGGACACTTTCACCACGTTTTTGTTGATCCCCATTGATGCTCAAATAAATCATGATGGCTGTGCCGTCCTTCACACGACGTTGCGCAATGCCAGCAAATTTTTTTCCATGGATACTTAAATCGAATGTACCGGGACAATAAGATTCAGTGATTTCGAAAGCTTCTATCTTATGATCAGAGTCCTCAAATGCGCACTTGATCCATTGCCACATATAAGTATAAGCTTCGTCGATACTCATTTTTTTATCGCCTAAATTAGGCAAGATCAATGAAACGTTCAGTACCCCGACATCCGCAATTACGCCAAGTCCACCAGCATTGCGGATCACGACCTTGTAGCCGTCTTGTCGTAAAGACGTTAATCCCTTGCTTAAATCAGTGACTCGCGTATCTTTCATCCCAAGAATCATCGCTTGGTCAAGCTGCCAGAAATGAATGAATGGCTGTTGATTGATTCCAGAGAAAGTGGTGAAAGTATCTGTCAAAGCAAATGGAAGAAAGTAGTCTTTTTCGGTCAAACAGAGTTGATCGTATAAAAAGACTGTATTCTTTGTAAATAGTTGTTTTAAATTAGTCATCTTGGTCTTCATCCTGTTTTACGCGGGAAACGTAATCCTTTACTTCTTTATTCATTTGATTATATTCACTCGTAAAACGCATAGGTTTACTGATAATCCTCATCGGCATGGTGGCTAAAAATTTACTGAAATCTAGTCTGGCTTCTTCAGTTAAACGACCAGGCTTAGAAATCAAACGCTCATAAAGATAATGATAAAACTGATTCATTGCATCAATATCGATACTCATCTGATTATGACACTCTGTGCATTCTATACTGGAAATAATGTCATTCATATATTGAATGTCGTGGAGTGTTTCTTGTTGGCAGTGCATACAAAACAACATTGCTTGTTTATCGTGAAATAACATTTGTTCCACCTCCATATTCTATTATATACGATTTAGACAAAAAATCATGCTTATCCATGTAGAAATAACAAGGAAAGTAGATATTTTTAAAGTAAATCAAAAAAATGGAGAGAAAATCTTGCTATCAATCTAAGAAAACTATAGAATATTTACATATGATACGAAGCGGAACAAATGTAAAAGGGAGTGTGGAAATGAATCAAAAGACGAGCGCGTATCGACAATTCAATGTGATTGATGATCTAGAAGGTCTGAAAAAGATGTGGGAAATTCGCATCTTTGAAGAAACAATCCAAGAGCTTTTTGATGCAGGAGAATTGCATGGCACGATGCACCTTTGTATTGGACAAGAAGCAACGGCTGTTGGTGGAGCGGGCATTTTAGACCAAAGTGACTGGATTGTTTCGACACATAGAAACCATGGTCATTGTATCGCAAAAGGAACAGATATCAGAAGTATGTTTGCTGAAATGCTCGGAAAGAAAACTGGAACAAATGAAGGCAAAGGTGGGAGTATGCACATTGCTGATTTGGATATGGGAAATCTGGGATCAAACGGCATTGTCGGAGCGGGCTTTCCAATTGCAGCTGGAGCTGCTTTAAGTGCGCAAATGCAAGGAACGAAGCAAGTTGTATTATGTTACGCTGGAGACGGTGCCACCAATGAAGGCAGTTTCCATGAAGCATTGAACTTGGCGTCTATTTGGCAGTTACCAGTTATTTATTTCATTGAAAATAACCAGTATGGAATGAGTAGTTCTATTGAACAAATGGTCAACATCCAGAAGCTTTCTGATCGAAGCAAAAGCTATGGTATCGAAGGTATAACAATTGACGGCAATGATTTATCCGTCGTATCAGAGACCGTTTTGCATGCAGTAGCTAAAGCTAGAAGTGGTGGTGGTCCAACCTTGATTGAAGCGTTAACTTATCGTCACAAGGGACATTCGAAATCAGATAAATTAAAGTATCGTTCCGAAGATGAGTGTCATGATTGGCAAGTAAATAACGATCCGATTTTACGTCTAGAAAACGAATTGATACAGAACAAGAGAATGAAAGAAGAGGAAATTCGGCAGTTGGAAATGTCGATCAGAAGAAATTTTTCTGATTTAGTCGCTTCTGTAAAAGGAGATAGTGAACCAACGATCAAGGATTTATGGACGCATGTCTATGCGGAGGCTGAAGTATGAGGACGATAACTTATCTACAAGCAATTAATGAAGCGTTGGATGAAGCTTTAAAAAAAGATGAACGTGTTTTTCTTTTAGGCGAAGATATTGGCGTTTACGGCGGCGGTTTTGGTGCTACTCAAGGACTTCAAGAAAAATATGGAAAAGAACGTGTTCGAGATACACCTATTTCAGAAAGTGCGATAGCAGGAGTTGCGGTGGGAGCAGCGATGACAGGGATGCGTCCAGTAATGGAATTACAATTTTCTGATTTCATTACTGTCGCCATGGATCAGTTAGTGAATCAAGCAGCCAAAATACATTATATGTACGGAGGTAAAGCCAGCGTTCCTTTAGTGATGAGAACAGCTTCTGGCTCAGGTACTGGAGCAGCAGCACAACATTCACAGAGTTTAGAAAACTGGATGGCACATATACCTGGGCTCAAAGTCATCCAACCAACTACTGCTTATGATGCAAAAGGATTGCTCCATGCTGCAATCCAAGATAACAATCCGGTAATGTTTTATGAGCACAAACTTCTGTATAAAACAACTGGGTTTGTTCCGAAAGAACCGTACACGATCCCTATCGGTGTAGCTGATATTAAACGAAGGGGTTCAGATGTCACAATTATTGCAACCGGAATTATGGTCAATAAAGCGTTGGAAGCGGCTGAGATTTTACAAGAGAATAGTATTTCTGTTGAGGTGATCGACCCTAGGACTTTGGTTCCACTAGATGAAAAAACTATTTTGTCTTCTGTTAAAAAAACGAAACGAGTGATTGTGGCGACAGAAGCAGTTAAAAACAGTGGATTCAGTGCGGAAATCACCTCGATCATTGCCGAGTCTAATTGTGCGATGCTGTTAAAGGCTCCGATTGTTCGTTTAGGTGGCGAGTTTGTTCCGATGCCAGCACAAAAACAACTAGAAGCTCATGCGACACCTCAGGTAGCTACAGTGGTGAACGCGGCTATACAACTAATAGCAGAAGTCGAGGCCTAAAAATGAAGATAAATGAAAATCACAGAAAAATGCTGAAAATTGTGACGATGTACTACGAGCAAGGTCTGACTCAAGCCATAATTGCAAAAAAAATGGGGATTTCAAGACCGGTTATTTCAAAAATGTTACAACAGGCTAAAGAATCAGGAATTGTTTCAATTTCGATTAAAGATGAGTCTGCTTATGCAGTACAACTTGGCTTACGCTTAGAAAAAAAGTATCAGCTTGATGATGTGATCGTAATCCCTACAAATGAGCAAAAACAACACGAAATTGTAAAAAAAGAAGTGAGCAGGACAGCTGCTTACTATCTTAGGGAACGTTTAAAGCCTGAAATGGATATCGGACTATCTTGGGGGACGACATTAGCTGACTTGATTGATGAGATGCCGTATCAGTCCTTTCCAACCATCAACGTTTCACCGTTAGTTGGTGGAGTGTCCAGTGAGCATCTTTATTTCGATACAAATCATTTAGTCTTTCGATTAGCGGAAAAACTAAATAGTCGTTGCCAATATTTTTATGCGCCTGCTTTAGCGGAGAGTATAGAGTTGGCCAATATCTTAAACCAATCGCAACTAGTTGGACAGGCGTTAGAACAAGCAAAAAAAGTTGATTTAGCAATAATTGGAGTAGGGAATCCTAATCAGAGCTCAACCTGGAAACGTCTTGGCTATATCGGAACAAAGGAATTGCAAATCATAAGTAAAACAGGAGTCAAAGGCGATGCAGTAGCTTCCTTATTTGACAAAAATGGCCAAACAGTGAACAATGAAATAAGTAAGCGGATGCTAGGAATCAAAGTGGAAGATTTAGTGAACATACCAGAAGTAATGGTTATTGGTTGTGGTGAAGAGAAAGTTGACAGTATTCAGCCACTATTACTTGGTAAGTGTTGCACTATTTTAATTATTGATCAAAAGATTGCTGAAGCATTGATTGCCAGATAGACTAGTATATTAAGCTTTTATGTAATCCAAATTCATATGTTAAGTAATTTAGCTTTTAGATCTATTTGGCTTTGCAGGCTAGTTTGTCGAAAAAATTGAAAATAGAACGTGACAAAAAGCGTGACACGAGACTGAATGAGTCTAATACGCTTTTAATGAAGGAGAGTGCTTTTAATGGATTTATCACAAGGAACCCCCGTATCGATTCAGTTGAAGACGGTAGTTGATCAAGCGGGTGAAAAGAAAAACTTTTATTTTGATTTGGATGGTCAAATCGTGAAAATTGGCGATACTTTATATATTCGTTATAAAGAAGAGCAAGAAGAAGGAGAGGCTGTTCCTGTAACAATCAAAGTTGAACCCGATGGAAAAATTCAATTGATTCGTGCCGGTGGTCTTAGAATGCGGCTAAAATTTGCTTATCAAGAACGCTTAGATACTAGTTATAAAACTCCTTATGGTTTATTTCAAATTACGACATTTACACGTAATTTGCGCTTCAGCCTCAAAGATCAACCGGTTGCAGGAAGCATTTTGATCGATTATGATTTGTATTCTCAAACCGAAAAAATTGGGGAATATCATTTGGAACTAGAATTTACAGCATAATTATGTAATAATCAATTGATTTTTTCTTCATGTTTTTGTATGATAAGGAGTAGACTGTGAAAGGACGTGTACCGTTTGGAAATTAATGTATTTGACGGGTTGAACAAAGATGAATTATCCATGATAGAAGTTGCGCACGCAATTTTAGAACAACGTGAAGATGTGATGGACTTCTCTGATTTAGTAAACCAAATTCAAAATTATCTTGGAAAATCTGACAGCGAAATTCGTGACTCTTTAGCACAATTTTATACTGACTTAAATATTGATGGCAGTTTTATCTCTCTTGGAGATAACCGTTGGGGCTTGCGCTCATGGTATCCAATCGATTCTATTGACGAAGAAGTAACACACGGTTTAGAAGAAGACGAAGAAGACAAACCACGCCGTAGAAAACGTAAGAAAGTCAATGCTTTCATTATTGATGCTAATGATGAAGATGTGATCGACTACAACGATGATGATCCGGAAGATGCTGAACTTACGGATGAAGATGACGATATTCTTTACGATGATGATGACGATGAAGAAGACGAAGAGATTAAAGCGTATAACTCAGATCTTCAAGAAATCGGTGCGGATTCTGATGATGAGGAAGAAGAATTGCCAGGAATTGAAGAAGATCTTACAATCATTGATGAAGATGATGTAGATGATGATTTTGATGATGAAGACGAATATGTGGATCCTGAAGAGGAAGCATAACGTCTCAATTGACGAGTGTTCTCATAATGAGGACATTCGTTTTTTAGTTAAATAGAAAAAATGAATGAAAATGATTGACAAATGGTCTATATCTTTGTAAACTATGTCTGTTAACAAAAATGAATAGCGTTTTCATGTGACTAGATAATACTAGGCATGGAAGAATTTCAAAAAAAATATGATATACTCATATTTTGACGGGATTGTTCTATGCTTTTTTTGTTGTCTTGGCACAAGATGGCGAACAATTTACTTCTGCAGAAGAGGAATGTTTATGAAAATCAAAAAGGTGCTTAATCAAAATGCTGTGCTCGTCATTGACGCTGGACAGGAAAAAGTCGCGGTTGGTAAAGGCGTGGGATTTAACAAAAAGAAAAATGATTTGTTATTCCCGCAACAAGTAGAAAGAATGTTTGTAATGGAACCTGATGGTTTGAGAAAGCTTCAAGTTTTATTATCGCAAATCGATGAAAAATATTTTTTTGTCACGGAAGAAATCATTGCTCATGCTGAAACGATCTTGGGTGAAAAATTGAATGAACATATCAATATTGGTTTAAGTGATCACATTGCATTTGCTGCAGAGAATATCCAAAATAATATTATTGTAAGAAATAAGCTTTTGAATGAAATTGAAATTCTTTATAGTGAAGAATTTTCAATTGCACAATGGGCAGTGGATTATTTGACGCAAACATTAGGCATTCCGTTTAGTTATGATGAAGCAGGGTATATCGCAATCCATATTCACAGTGCTCGCAGTGGTCGAACGGATAACAGTAAAAGTATTCGTGAAGTCACTATTGTTTCAGAAATTATTCATTTAATCGAGCAAGAATTAGGAATTAATATTCATGATGAAAAGATGAGCTTAAGCTATTCACGGCTAGTCAATCATCTACGCTTGTTTATTCACCGTTTTCAGCAAAGTCAGTATGCGGTTTTGGACGATGAAATTTTGGATGTTGTGCGTAAAAAATACGCAGAAAGTTACGAAATATCGAAAAAAGTTCAAGTTTTGTTAATGAGAAATTTTCACTACCAAGTACCAAATGAAGAATTGGGTTATCTTGCTATTCATATCGAACGGCTGAAGATGATCAAATAACAGACAAGGAGAGAGAGAAAAAAATGAAAGCGTATATGCAAAGAATGGGACGCTCGTTGATGCTTCCTGTAGCGGTATTGCCAGCTGCAGCAATTTTAATGGGGATTGGGTATTGGATCGATCCAAACGTAATGACAGGTTTAGGTGATCCAAATTTTCTATCTGTCTTTTTAGTTAAAGCTGGTGGCGCAATTATAGACAATCTACCTGTTTTATTCGCGGTAGGTTTAGCATTAGGTATGTCTAAAGATAAAGATGGGGCTGCAGCACTTAGTGGACTTGTTGCATTTTTAGTTGTAACAACGTTACTTTCAACTGCGGCAGTTGGCGCAATGAAAGGTATCCCAGTTGAACAAGTGGATCCTTCTTTTGCTAAAATTGGTAATGCATTTATCGGGATTTTATCTGGGCTAATCGCTGCATCAATGTACAATCGATTTAGCCAAGTGAAATTACCGATGGCTTTATCCTTCTTTAGTGGTAAACGACTAGTTCCAATTATGACAGCCTTAGCAATGTTAGTCGCTTCAGGCGTGTTGTTCTTCTTGTGGCCAATTGTTTTCTCTGGTTTAGTGACTTTTGGTGAGTCTATTTCTAAATTGGGTGCGGTAGGTGCTGGTCTTTATGGATTCTTTAACCGTTTATTGATCCCAACTGGCTTACACCATGCATTAAACTCAGTATTCTGGTTTGACGTAGCAGGTATCAACGATATCGGCAATTTCTTATCTGGTACTGGCGAAAAAGGAATCACAGGGATGTATCAAGCTGGTTTCTTCCCAATGATGATGTTTGGGTTGCCGGCAGGTGCTTATGCAATTTACCGCAACGCACGTCCAGAAAAGAAAAAAGCAACTGCATCATTGATGATTGCAGCAGCATTTGCTTCTTTCTTTACTGGTATCACTGAACCATTAGAATTTTCATTCATGTTCGTAGCATGGCCATTATACGTTTTACATGCAATTTTGACTGGGATTTCATTATTCATTTCTGCATTCTTCCACTGGACAGCAGGTTTTGCTTTCAGTGCTGGTTTAGTTGATTTTGTGTTAAGCTTACGTAATCTGATTGCCAATCAACCTTATATGTTGATTGTTCAAGGGTTAGTTATGGCCGTTCTATACTTCTTTGTATTTGATTTTGCCATCAAAAAATTCAATTTGATGACTCCTGGTCGTGAAGAAGGTGACGGCGAGGAAACACCAGATATCGATACAACTGGCGATAATAAATTTGCAGTTTTAGCTAGTAAAATTTACCAAGGACTTGGTGGGGATGCTAACGTTACATCAATCGATAACTGTACAACTCGTTTACGTTTGACTGTTAGCGATACTGGCAAAGTTGATCAAGCAAAAATCAAAGCAACAGGCGTTCCTGGTGTGAAAGTAATTGATGATACAAATATTCAAGTAATCGTTGGGACAGAAGTGCAATTTGTAGCAGACGAAATGAATAAAATCCGCAATGGCGCAGCTCCTGTTACAAGTGAAACTTTAAAAAAGCCTGAAGTAAAAACAGAAGCACCAAAAGCAACTGCAAAAGAAACTGAATTATATGCTGTTGCAAATGGAAAAGTCATTCCAATTTCAGAAGTTCAAGATGATGTTTTCTCAGCTAAAATGATGGGAGATGGTTTTGCTGTTATCCCAACGGATGGTGAAGTAACAACACCTGTTTCAGGTAAAATCACAAGTATTTTTCCAACAAAACATGCTTTAGGAATCCAAACAGATTCTGGTATTGAAGTATTGTTACACATGGGATTAGATACAGTTGAGCTAAAAGGTGCTCCCTTTACTTTACACGTTGAAGAAGGTCAAGTATTGAAACAAGGCGATAAAATCGCAACAATTGATTTAGTAGCTTTAGAAGCTGCTGGTAAAAAATCTGATTTGATTGTTGTGTTCACAAATCAAGATGTTGTTGAAAGCTATGTTCTAACGAACGCAAATCAAACAGTTTCTGCTAGTGAGTCAATTGGTAACGTAACTGTAAAATAAATAAAAACTATTCAAGGTATTTCCCTTGGATAGTTTTTTTCTATTGTTGCAATATTATTTTTCTATGATAGGGTTAATGTATTAGTGTTTTTATTATTTTTTTAGAAATAGCGCGATCATTTTTAAAATAAATAAAATTGATACTAAAAAGTGTTTGGAAAATTATATAGTTAAGTGAATACTCTCTAGTTAATAGGAGTAAGTGATTGATAGCGAATGAAGGTGATACTGTTATGAAAGAAAATACAGCACAATTATTGACGTTAATTCAAAAATCTCAAGTCAAAGATCTATCATTAGCTGATAGTATAGAGCTTCGCCGATTATCCGCTGAGTTTGCGAATGTGTGTGGTGAAATCGTTGAGAAAAAGATGGATCAGTTTTATAAGAAATAAACATTAGAATAAGTAGAATAGGTTGGGACAGAAGTGTTTAACTCCGAAAAATAAGAAGGAATTCACAAAAATTACTCTTCAAATTTTTGTGAATTTCGGCTTATTTCCGAAGGAGTTGCTTCTACGCCCACTGTTTATTCGGTCACTAATAGCCTGAAACATAATGATGTGCGCCCTAAAAGTTGTACGTAGATTAACTTGTCATTCGACTGGTATGAATTCGGTATTGAACCGGACTCATACCAGTCAATTTTGCTTTTATCCGATGATGATTGTAATAATCAATATAATTTGTAACTGCTCGGTTTAATTCCTCAAAGCTAGAAAAACTACGACCATAATACATTTCTTGTTTCATTAGACCAAAGAAATTTTCCATCAATGCATTGTCCAAACAATTTCCTTTTCGTGACATACTCTGGTATAACTTTGCTTGCTTCAATTGTCTAACATACTGTTGATTTTGGTAATGCCACCCTTGATCGGAATGGATTGTTGTTCGAAAGTTGGTCTTTTTACTTTCTTTAATGGCTGTTTTTAAAGGAATCAATACACAATCCAACGTTGGTTTTTGCTGAAATTGATAGGCAATGATTTCTCCATTAAAACCATCAAGAAAAGGACTGAGATAGGCTTTTCTTTTTAGTTTAATTCCTTCGGAATTTCGTTCAGTATAGTGGAATTCTGAAATATCTGTAAAGATTTTTTGTTTTGGCATCGTGCTAAAAAAGCGACGATTCACCTTGTTCTTTGCCAAGGTTCCCACTAAACCTTTGTAAGATCGATACCTTCTTGAACGACGAGTAAAGCTTATACATACTAAGTTATATTTCTTCATAATTCGTCGGATTTTCTTATGATTGATTTGATAGCCCATATTCACTAAAGCCAGTTTGATTCGACGATAGCCATAATTGCGATCATTCTCTTCAAAAATTGTTTGAATCAATTTCTCTAGGTGAGTCATTTTTTCTTCGCTCATTATCTGTTTTTTCCAGTAATTGAAGGTAGAACGCGGTAGCTTAATCGCTTGTAATACGTGATCTTGACGATACTTTCCAATAAGTTCTATGGCTATTCTGGTTTGAACTCGTCTTTTCGCTTCGCCATAATAGTTTGTTGGAAAGTCCGTAGCTTTTTTAAATACTCAACCTCGATTCGTAAAAGTTCATTCTCACGCTCTAATTCCTTTTCACGAGATAGTTTGCTTGTTTCTTGCTGTTTTTTTGTTGGTTTATTCATCCTTTTTTTGGGTCTCCCTTTTTGATTAGACAGAGCCGTTTGACCACCAGCGATGTATTTCTTTTGCCAACGAGAAATCATCGACCCATTAGGCAGCTTGAATTGTCTTGCTGCTTCACCGAAAGAAGCACCTGTCGTTTCTATAAAGTGTAATACATCTCGCTTAAATTCACTAGTATATTTTGTCAGTGAACGGTGTCTTTTGAGCCCTTCTTTCCCAAATAATTGATAGGAGTGTTTCCAATTGTAAATTAAGGCATTTGATGGGAGTCCGTATTTTTTAGCCAAGGCTCGTCCGCCCAGAGGGCCTTCTAGGTACTCTTTCACTAGCTTTAATTTGAATTCTACCTCATAATAACTCATAAAAAATAACCTCCAAAAATTGTATTTTTCACGTACAACTTTTGGGGGTCACATCATAACCTTTTTAGTTATGTCCCAGGCTATTTTTTCCCATTGTTTTATTTACTTATAAATAGTAAGCAAATAACTTGTGAATTCTTTTAAAAGGAATATAATAGCACTATAAAGGTCAGGGATGGTCAATTATCGATTGACTTTCCACTTTATCTTTAAACAAAATAGGAGGTTTGTAAAATGGCAAAACAACATTATGACAGAAGTAAACCACATGTAAACATCGGCACGATCGGACATGTCGATCACGGAAAGACTACATTGACTGCTGCAATCACAACAGTACTAGGAAAAAAAGGCCTAGCAAACCCACAAGACTATGCTAGTATTGATGCAGCTCCAGAAGAACGTGAACGTGGCATTACAATCAATACCTCGCATGTCGAATATGAAACAGAGGCTCGTCACTATGCTCATATTGATGCACCAGGTCACGCTGACTATGTTAAAAACATGATCACAGGTGCGGCACAAATGGACGGTGCCATTTTGGTAGTATCAGCAACAGATGGCCCTATGCCACAAACAAGAGAACATATTCTTTTATCACGCCAAGTAGGGGTAAAACATTTGATTGTGTTCCTTAATAAAATAGATTTAGTTGATGATGAAGAATTAATCGATCTTGTTGAAATGGAAGTTCGTGAATTGCTAAATGAATACAATTTTCCAGGAGATGACACGCCAATCATCAAAGGTTCTGCTTTAAAAGCTTTACAAGGTGATTCTACTGCAGAAGCTGCAATCATCGAGTTGATGGATACGGTGGATAACTATATTCCTACTCCAGAAAGAGATACAGATAAACCATTGTTATTGCCTGTGGAAGATGTTTTTTCAATCACTGGTCGCGGTACAGTTGCATCTGGACGGATCGATCGAGGGAAAGTAAGTGTTGGGGATGAAATCGAAATTGTCGGTATAAAACCAACTACGCAAAAAGCCGTGGTAACAGGAATTGAAATGTTCCGAAAAACGTTAGACTATGGTGAGGCTGGAGATAATGTTGGTGTTCTTTTGAGAGGAATTACTCGTGATGAAATTGAACGTGGACAAGTTATCGCAAAACCTGGTTCTATCACTCCACACACAAAATTTATTGCGGAAGTGTATGTTTTAACAAAAGAAGAAGGTGGAAGACACACACCATTCTTCACAAATTACCGCCCACAATTTTATTTCCGGACAACGGATGTAACAGGAGTGGTTGAATTACCAGAGGGAATTGAAATGGTGATGCCAGGAGACAATATAACAATTGATGTTGAATTGATCCATCCAATCGCAGTTGAGCAAGGAACAACATTTTCTATTCGTGAAGGCGGACGGACTGTTGGATCTGGCATGGTCACCGAAATAGAAAAATAGCAAAAACGGATGACAATAATTATTTTAAGGAATGGCATGTTAAAAGAGAAGGCACTGTTCCATTTCAAGTTATGAGGGACGTCAACGGAGCACACAAAGTCAGTATTTCGGGAACAGCATGTCTGAATGGCGAATTTGAACTAGTGACAAAATAAGAGGAGAGCCAGAATGATTTCAGCTCTCCTCTTATTCATTTATCGTTGATACCTATTTCTAAGAATCCGACGAACCCCGTGTATTTTCTTTTGTTTTTCAATCGGGGCATTATCTATGATCAATAAAGCAATCATCACATAAGCGATAAAACTTTTTCTTGAGTAAAGTGTATATCTAGATATCCATTCAGAAGCATACTTATTTTTGTAATCACGCAATCCTTGGAAAGAGTAAAAGCGTGACCCAAATTCGTAGACTAGATAAGCAATTCGTTCTTGAAAGAAGCTTTTTCTAGATGTTCCAACATTCGATAATGGTGCCATACCGAGATTAAAATAAGTAAACCCTTCCTCCTTCATATAATTGAATAATGAAATAAAGAGGTAATCCATCACACCGGAAGGAGCTTGTTTACTGTATCTCATCAAATCGATCGTACCTTCTTCTTTGGTGTAAGTCGGTATGATATTGGCAAAAGCGACAATTTGATCCTCTTGATTTTTCGTAACGGCCAGTTGTCCTCGTTGCAAATAACTTTCAGAGAAGAAGCCTAACGAGAAGCCTTTTTCTTTTCGACTGCCTAACCATTCATCTGAAACTTGTTTTAATTCCAACATCAATTCTTTGGAAAAGGGTGGCTGCAATACTTCGAATCGGTAATTTTCTTTTGCAAAACGATTCATAACAGCTCGCTCGCTTTTCATCTTTTTCCCTGATAATGTGAAATTCGGTAAGTCGACATGCGCTTCTTCGCCCATTTTTATGAAGTCATAACCAAATTCGTGTAAGAACATTACGATTTCTTCAGAAGTTTCATAAAAAACTGGTAGATAACCCCAGCGGTCTGCTTCATTAATGAACTGTTCCATCGCTACTGAAAAGTCTTCTTTTTTCCCGGAAGGATCACCCATGATGACACACTTATTATTAAGTGTTTTAAATTGTAACATCACCGTATCTTCACCAGTTTGATCTGTGTAGATATACATATCCTTGTCTTTAAGGAAAATCAGCTGACTATCCGTATTACCACCATAAGTATTCAAAAGAGCAAGGGCACGTTCTTCGTCTAATTGCATGCCCATTTTATGTCGTTTCCCTTCAAGATATCGAATGAAAAGATAACTAAATAATGTTACCAGCAGAATGCCGATCAAGCCAGAAAACCAAATTTTTTCTGACGGAAAGAAAAAGAACGAAATAAAGTGATGCTTATGGTGAGGGAATGTTGGTAAATTATAAACACCAATCACAACATATAAAATCGTTAACGCTAGAAAAATAATTCCATCTACAGTGATCATTTCCCAAGAATAGACTAACTGTTCTCTGAATAGTTCTCGTTTTGAAAAAATGATTATGATTAGCAGAAGGCCTAGGAAAACAATAACACCCCAGCTAAAATCTTTGATAAACGTATAAACTAATGTGATGACTATTAAGCCGATTGTCGGTAAATATGCCCGTTTGACTCTGGCCGCAATACCTCGTCCCATGATCAGCAATAGAAATCCTAATAAAATAGCAGGAAGTTGTGTGATAATATGAAACGAAAGTGGATTTAATTTTTTCAACCAATCAAATCGGCTAAAGGCTTCGGGTATTGTAGCAGAAAGAACAATCATGATCCCTGAAAAGTACATGAGAAAAACGACAAATTTGTGTGCTAATTCAGTTGATAATTCTCTGGGAATACCAGAATAACGAGTATTTAAACTATGGCTTAGATTTTTTATAAAGAAGAGAATCCCAATCATAAATGGTACAATGTAATAAAATAGACGATAGAGTAGTATCCAAGCAATCACCACTTCTCGGTTGACGCCTAAAGCCGATAACCCAACAATCATCATGATATCAAAACTACCCAATTCACCTGGAATCATAGATACGATCCCGATGACAGACGCCGCAATGAATAGCGGAATAATTTGAAGTGGATTTAAATGAACGCCCATTAATTGACCGATTAATAAAAAACTGCCTAAAACTCCTGTCCATTCTAAGAAGGACGTTAAAATAAGGCCGATACGTGTTTTATTGTCGATATCTCCAATATACTCATCTTTTTTGATCAGACTTGTAATCAAAATAACTGGAAAGTATAAGCTGCCACCTATCAGCCAAATCCAATATTGTTGCAAGTAATCATTTGTATGACCAAACAGGACTAAGAGAAAAGCAATCAGACTATAGATTGATAAACCAGACATGAGAAAAATCAAGATTTTCGACAAGGCTCTAACGACCTTTTTGCCATCTTTTTCTTTTCCGTAAAATTCTGACCGTAAACCGACACTGACTAATCCACCAAACCCAGCGATATTATTGATAGTATTGATCATCCAACTCGTTTCTATGAGAAAGGACTTTTTCGGTTTTTGTTCTAGTATTCTGTTGAGAATCACATCATAACCGATCATTGGAAAGACAGCGATTAGCCCAATCAACAACATCAATCCGATTTTCCACAGCGCAAGATCTTGAAAAATATCAGCGAGTTGATCGAAAGAAATTGTTTTTCCTATAGAAAGTAATTCTCTAAAAACAATTATCACTACTGAAAAAATAAAGATGGTTTTAAAGTAACTAGCATGATCTTTGATCCATTGAAGCATTTTTTTCATTTAATAGCACCTACTTTTCTTGTAAGAATGTTAAAATTTCTTGATTGAATGTTTCAGGGTCTTTTTTCGCAAAGGAATGTCCTTGCTTTGGTACCAAAACAAATGAAGCGTTTGGTATTTCTTTTGCTAGATAAAGTGAATGGGCTCGTTTGATGATATCATATTTTCCTACAATAACTAAGGTTTTTGCAGAGAACTGCTGTAAATCTGATTTAGAAACGCCGATATCACGCATCATTAAACAAACAGTTTGGAGCTTCTTATAGGCTTTGTCATTAAATAAGGCAACAAATTTCAGGAAAATATAGTGTATTGTTGTCGCTATCCTTATAGGGGAATAGACGCCACTTACTACGGTATTTCCAGCGTTTAGTACTAAACGGTGTATCTTTTCAGGATATTTTTTAGTGAAAACCATTGCCAAATTAGCGCCATCACTAAAGCCAATAATGTTCGCTTTGACAACCTGCTCTTGTTCCATGACAGAATATAGGTCTTCAGCCATCTGATCAAATGTCAGTTTATTGCTAGTGTTCGTTGAGCGTGCATGTCCACGACTATCAATAGTGAACACTGTGAAATAGCGACTAAACTCAGGTACTTGTTTTTCAAAATAGTCACCGCTACCGCCATTCCCATGAAGAAGAAATAAAGGAAATCCTTTGCCAGATATTTCATAATAAATCAGACTATTATCTGCTGTGACTAGCGTTCGTTTTTGTTTTTCCATACCGTTACCACCTTATTATTCTTAGTATATCGGTTTCTGCTCATATTTCAAACTGAAACGAATAAAATGATTTCGAGTACTTTATTAAAGAATAATAAAGAATTAGTCTTTTTTTAGATTTTTTTTACATAATAAAGTATGATAAAATCTACTCACAAAAAGTTTGGATGATAAAATGGGCAAATTGATGAAACTCACAAAAAGAATAGTACTATTGCTAGTTCTCTTACTAATTGTTGGGTTAGGATACTTTGGTTATAAGATTCGCCAAAATGTTCAGCAAGTGACGACTTACGAAGCTGAAGTAGAACAAGCAGTAAAAGAGAACAATATTCCCGAATACAAAAACTTAGTATTAGCAATTATTTACACGGAATCAAAAGGCCGTACGGAGGATTTGATGCAAAGCAGTGAAAGCGCGTATGGCAAACGACAAATGATTGGAACGACTAAAGAAAGCATTGATGCAGGAGTGGCTTTTTTAGCCCAGTCAATCAATCAAGCCAATGAGGCTGGCTGTGACATATGGACAGCAGTACAAGCCTATAACTTTGGCTTAGATTACATTTCATTTGTAAAAGAACGTGGTGGTAAAAATTCGATTCGTTTAGCAGAAGAATACTCAAAGGAAGTATTGTCTCCTTTACTAGGGAATACAGAACAAAAAACGTATCGTTACTATCGTCCACAGGCGCTTGTTTATAATGGTGGATTTCTATACAGTAACGGTGGCAATATGTTTTATGCTGATATCGTTAGGATGAATGAGCAGTTTATCAAGTGGCTAAAGTAATTTAAATACCAAAAACAATGATCCTTAAGAATATCGTCTACTAAAAAGTGCGAATTCTTAAGGATTTTCTTGAAGTTCTTTCTATTAACAAGTAAACTAAAGAGGATGTATTTTTAACAAGGAGAAAGTAGGGAACCGAATCCATGACAAATAAGTTTGATCTGAAACAAGGGTTGACTCAACTAGAGGTTGAGGAACGAAAAAAGCAAGGACTACAAAATGACTATGAAGAAAATGTCGCTAAATCAACTAAGGACATTGTTTACGATAACGTCATGACATTGTTTAACTTTTTAAACTTTGGCATCGCACTTTGTCTTCTTTTTGTTGGAGCCTATTCCAATTTAGCATTTTTAGCGATTATTTTAGTAAATATGGGGATGGGAATTTATCAAGAAATCCATGCTAGAAATTTAGTGCAGAAATTATCGATTGTAGCTAAAGAAAGCGTGCATGTGATTCGTGATGGCAAAGAGATAGAAATCGATACCAAAGAATTAGTGATGGATGATCTTGTTGTGATTTCTGCTGGAGAGCAAGTTCCTTCTGATATGGAAGTGTTGGATGGGAAAGCCGAAGCCAATGAAGCTCTATTGACTGGTGAATCAGATCTGATTGAGAAAACTGAGGGAGATATTTTGTTATCTGGTAGTTTTCTAGCAAGTGGTCAAGTATATGGGAAAGTGATCCATGTTGGGGCCGATAATTATGCGGTCAAGATTACCGCAGAAGCCAAAGTCCACAAACCAATCCAGTCTGAATTGGTCAATTCAATTCGAAAAGTCTCTAAATTTACGAGTTTAGTGATTATTCCTTTGGGGATCATTTTATTTATAGAAGGCTTTATGATTCGTGACTCTGGTATAGAAGCGTCAGTAGTTGCATCAGCCGCCGCTTTACTTGGAATGTTGCCAAAAGGGCTGGTACTATTGATCAGTATCACGCTAACGACAGGCGTTGTAAAATTAGCCAAAAAACGTATTCTTGTTCAAGATATGTATTCAATTGAAACATTAGCTCATGTTGATACACTCTGTCTGGATAAGACGGGAACGATCACTGAAGGGAAAATGAAGGTTCAAAAGGTTGAAGTTTTACATGCAAACTATCATGAGAATTTCCCACAAATTATCGGTAGTTATCTAGCTGAAAGTACAGACAACAATATTACGATGCAGGCCATTCGAGATCATTTTGAATTGTCTAATCGTTTTGGTGCCGTTAAGACTTTACCGTTTTCATCTGAAAGAAAATGGGGTGCAATCGAGTTTAACGAATTAGGGACTGTTTATCTTGGGGCACCTGAAAAACTAGTCGCAGTTGACCGTTTGCCAAAAGAAGTGATTGAAGCACAAGAGAATGGTTACCGTGTGTTGATGTTGGGAATTGCGGAAAACATGCCATTGGACGAAGAGAATATGCCCTATTTAGAACCATTAGCTGTTTTAGAAATCGATGATCCAATTCGTCAAAATGCCAATGAAACGTTAGCATATTTACGTGAAGAAGGGATCAACTTAAAAGTTATTTCTGGAGATAACCCTGTAACAGTTTCTAATATTGCTCGTCGTGCTGGATTATTCGGCTATGAGTCTTATATTGATATGTCAACGATGGAAACAGAAGCAGATATACGCCGAGCTGTTCATGATTACACTGTTTTTGGTCGAGTAACACCTCAACAAAAACGGACAATCGTTCGTGAATTAAAAGATAATGGTCATGTTGTTGCAATGACAGGGGATGGCGTTAATGATGTTCTCGCTTTAAGAGAAGCGGATTGCAGTATTGCGATGGCAGAAGGGGACGGAGCAACTAGACAGATTTCAAATTTAGTATTGTTAGACTCTGATTTCACAACATTGCCAGATGTATTGTTTGAAGGTAGACGTGTTGTGAACAATGTCACGAAAGTTGCAAGTGTATTTTTTATCAAAACAATCTATTCATTTATTCTATCAATGATTTGTGTGTTTACGACAATTGCATTTCCTTTCATCCCAATTCAAATCACATTGATCGATCTGGCAATCGAAGGGTATCCTGCATTCTTCTTATCATTTGAAAGTGATAAACGAAAAGTACGAGGTAAATTCTTACCGACGGCATTGAGAAATGCATCTGTTAATGCGGTTTTAGTCATATTAAATATCGTTGCGGTTTATTTGATGGGACAAAACCAGGATTTTACGCAAATGGAGACAACGACATTAATGTATTACTTATTGATCGGTATCAGTTGTATGGCGGTTGTTCGTGCGTGTTTGCCATTTAATCCATTAAGAATTTTCCTAGCTGTTACAACTGTTGGAGGTATTTATGTCGCTGCAATGCTGTTTCACAGCATTTTAGAAGTAGGATTCTTAAATCAGCAGACATTACCAATTTTTGCAGTAATGATGCTTATTAATATTATTGTTCGAATCGTGATTGGTCTTTTCCAAATGAAACGTGCAGGAAAAACCATAAAAGATCTTTAAAATGGAGTAAAAAGTGTGAAAAATAGGGAGAGGTATTTATGAGCGGAGAATATCAAATGCGCAAGACTATCGGAAAATGTTTTCGGTCCCAAACAGATAATTTTAACGGCGTCATCCGAATATACGGCAGTCCATACATGTATCGTGTAATAAACGGCATCCCTGAAAAGGGGGCGATGTTGGAAGTCGTGGATTTTTCAAGTACCGAATTATTTGTAACTGTAAACAACTACTTATTCGAAAGTGATGTGAATTATATTGATAATCCTTAATATTCTAATTTTTATGATTATTCTTGTTCTAATTTTGGTTCTTATTTCAAAAATGGTGATCATTGTCCAGCAAGGTGAAGTAAAAATCGTTGAAAGTTTTGGTAAATATGTTAAAACAATCGATCCTGGACTACATTTTCTAATTCCGGTACTCTACAAGGTAAGAGGTAAAGTATCATTGAAACAAACGCCTTTGGAAATCGAATCACAAAGTGTGATTACTCGTGATAACGTAATCGTAGAGGTTGATGAAGCAATCAAATATCATGTGACGGATGTTCGTGCATTTGTTTATGATAATGAAGATTCTGTTACATCTATGATTCAAGATTGTCAGTCAAATCTACGTGGAATCATCGGGAAAATGGACTTGAATGAAGTGCTTAATGGAACAGAAGAGATTAACGTAAGCTTATTTGAAAGCGTCAAAGATATTACAGCAGGTTACGGATTATCGATTGACCGTATTAATATCGGTGAAATTTCAGTATCCGATGAAATTGTTAACTCAATGAATAAATTGATTACAGCCAGTCGTGATAAAGAGTCTACGATTACAATTTCAGAGGGTAGAAAACAATCCATTATATTAGACTCTGAAGCGAATGCATCGCAAATGCAGATCGATGCTGAAGCGCGTGCAAAACAAACGAAAATTGATGCCGAAGCACGTGCTGAACGAACAAAGATTGATGCGGATGCTGAAGCAGAAAGAATTCGTATAACAACAGAAGCTGAGAGACAGCGCATTTTAGCCTTGAATCAAGCAATTAAGGAAAGTGACTTAAATGAACAGGCCTTGGCTTATTTGGGAATAGAAGCATTTAAACAAGTTGTTAGAAGTGACACAAATACAGTTATCCTACCAAGCAACATGACAGAACTAGGGAATATTCCTGTAGTTAAAGAGTTGTGGGATGCACAAGATAGTAAAGAGTAATTATAAATATGGTGTGGAGTAATCTACAAAATTGACAGAAAAAGCAGATGAACGTTATCTGTTTTTTTGTTTTCTTAAACTAATTCAGATTAGCATATTTATTTTATGTAAACCTTTTTTAATAAAATCCAAGGTTTATGAAAATAAGAGTGCAATTTACTTGAAAATTATGTTTAGTATGATACAATGAAAGATGTGTAATTGTGTCTTTTGAAAGTCGCGCTGAAGTTTTCAGTGCTTTTTTACTGACTATCGCATAAATTAGCGTTTTGCTATTTTGGAGGTGAGAACAGTGGCACAAAGAATTCCTCAAGAAGTCATCGAGGAAGTGAGACAACGTACGAATATCGTTGATGTGGTTGGACAATATGTTCAATTGAAGAAATCCGGTAAGAATTATATGGGTCTTTGTCCGTTTCATGAAGAACGTTCCCCTTCATTTTCAGTAGCAGAAGACAAGCAAATTTTTCATTGCTTTGGCTGTGGAAAAGGTGGAACTGTTTTTAATTTTCTGCAGGAAATAGAAGGAATCACTTTTCCAGAGTCCGTACGAAGAGTGGCTGAATTAGAACAAATACCTGTCAATATCGACTGGGTCAATACAATGGAGTCAGAGGCATCAGAAAACGTACAGAATCGAAAATTGATCGAACTGCATAAAAAAGCTGCGGATTTATACCATCATGTTTTGATGAACACGCAAATTGGTGAACCTGCGTTAAATTATTTAATAGAGCGTGGTTTGACTAAAGAGCTCATTGAAACATTTAAAATTGGATTTGCTCCTCAAAAACGTGATTTTTTAAGCCAAGTATTTCAAAACGAAGAAGTAGCAGAACAGTTATCCAAAGAGTCTGGATTGTTCATACAACGGGACAATGGTGAGTTTTTGGATCGTTTTTACCAACGTGTCATGTTTCCAATCACTGATGATCGTGGGAATGTAATAGCTTTTTCAGGAAGATTACTTAAAACAGAAGATTTTCCAGGGGACGATATGCCGAAGTATTTAAATAGTCCGGAAACTAATTTGTTTAATAAAAGAGATACCTTGTTTAACTTTGATAAAGCACGTAAAGAAATCAGAAAAGAAAATACTGTCTTTTTATTTGAAGGGTTTATGGATGTTATCGCAGCTTGGCAAGCAGGAATCACGAGTGGCGTCGCTTCTATGGGGACTAGTTTGACTAATGAACAGATCCGTAAACTTGAACGTGTAGCGAAAGAACTTGTGGTTTGTTACGATGGTGATACAGCTGGAGTAGAAGCGACAAATCGTGCTATTTCTTTGTTGAGTGAGCATAGTCGTTTTCAATTAAGTATCGTCAGTATTCCTGAAAAACTGGATCCAGATGAGTATTTAAGAAAATACGGTAGCGATTCATTTCGCGAGTTAGCACTTCATGGTCGTGAAACTGTTTTTAGTTTTAAAATGCACTACCATCGTTTAAATCGCAATATGAACAATGAAAAAGAACAACTGGATTATGTGAATGATTTACTGCAAGAATTGCTTTTGGTGCAATCACCATTAGAACGAGATCGGTATTTGAATCAGTTAGCACAAGAGTTTCAGTTATCATTTCATTCCCTAGAAGAGCAATTAAAGCAGCTAGAAACGCAACAACGCTCTACTAAGAGAAGGGAACGCCAGCAACAAACAGCACGACCGCCACAAATTTACGAGATCGACGATATGTTGGAGCCACCGGAGATGCTAGAAGAGAGTACTACTCCTCCGTCGGTCGAAAATAAATTACCGTTGACACAAGTAGAGAAAGCAGAGCGCACATTGTTGTATCGTTTAATGAATGAACAAAGCGTCAGAAATCAAGTCGTTCAGCTGCCAGAGTTTAATTTTGCCCATGATCATTACCAGGAGCTTTACTTGTTATTAGATAGTTACATGAGTATTCATTCTGAGTTTTTACTTGCTGATTTTATTGATTATCTAAAGGAAGAAACGATTAAGAAATTAGCGATTGATATTTCTTTACAGACAATTTCTGAAGAGAGTTCGGATCGTGAAATTGCCGATGTTATAAGAGTAATCGAAAATTCTAGCTTAGAAGATCAGATTAAAGAAAAACAACGGCAAAAAAAAGAAGCAGAACGTTTAGGGAATAAGCAGGTAGTAGATGAACTATCGATTGAAGTGATAAATCTAGTCAAACAATTGCAAAAAAGTCGTATACTGTCTTAATTTTTAGATGATGTATTTGACTATTATTTATATATTTAACCGAATGGAAAAATGAAGGGGGCCTTCTTTCATGGAAAAAGAAACAGAAAAAAAATATGCAGCTGCATTGGCAGCCTTTATCAAAGAAAACAAGCCTAAAGGCAATGTTTTTTACGATGATTTAACAAACACATTAGCAACACCATTTACATTGAATGCCGATGAAATGGAAAAGCTGATCCAAAAAGTTGAAGATGCTGGCATCAGTGTCGTTGATGAAAATGGTGATCCGAGTGAACATAGTCTAAAAAAAGACGAAAAAGTTGCTGAAAAAGCCCAAATGGAAGATTTATCTGCCCCGACTGGTGTTAAGATCAATGACCCTGTTCGTATGTATTTGAAAGAAATCGGACGTGTTCAATTATTAACGGCAGCAGAAGAAGTAGAATTAGCTTTAAAAATCGAAGAAGGCGACCAAGAAGCGAAACAACGTTTAGCAGAAGCTAACTTGCGATTAGTTGTTTCAATTGCAAAACGTTATGTTGGTCGTGGTATGCAATTTCTTGATTTGATTCAAGAAGGAAATATGGGTTTAATGAAGGCCGTTGAAAAATTTGATTATCGCAAAGGATTTAAGTTTTCAACTTATGCTACTTGGTGGATTCGTCAAGCAATCACTCGTGCAATCGCTGACCAAGCTAGAACGATCCGTATTCCTGTGCATATGGTTGAAACAATCAATAAATTGATCCGTATTCAACGTCAATTACTGCAAGATCTTGGTCGGGAACCAACACCGGAAGAAATCGGTGCAGAAATGGACCTACCAACTGAAAAAGTTCGTGAAATCTTGAAAATTGCTCAAGAACCAGTTTCATTGGAAACACCAATTGGTGAAGAAGATGACTCTCATCTTGGGGATTTCATTGAAGATCAAGATGCAACAAGTCCTGCTGAACATGCAGCTTACGAATTGCTGAAAGAACAACTAGAAGATGTACTTGATACCCTGACTGACCGTGAAGAAAATGTACTACGTTTACGTTTTGGTTTAGACGATGGTCGTACAAGAACATTGGAAGAGGTTGGTAAAGTGTTTGGTGTGACTCGCGAACGGATTCGTCAAATCGAAGCGAAAGCATTACGCAAATTACGCCATCCATCTCGTTCTAAACAATTAAAAGATTTTCTAGAATAAGAAGATTTTTTGAAACATTTGAACAGCTCTTTTCGATTTCTTTCGGAAAGGGCTGTTTTTAACAATCGTAACAAAAAAGTTAGATAGTACATATTGGAAGAAACGTGATTTTATGGTAGATTAGATTTACGAATGTGTAGAATGTGAGGCGGAATGAATGACGAAACAATGTCCGAATTGCGGAACAGAGTTAGACAATCAAGAAAAGGTCTGTCCCGAATGTGGTTATTCCTTTAAAGATAAAAAAATAATTGAAGACAAAAAAACAGAAAATAATACCAAAGATAAAAAAACAGAGGATACTTCTAATTTTTTGAATAAAGAAGAAAACGAAAATATTGAATGGTCAGAACTAAAAGATATGAGTATTGGCCATGTAATGACAATGTTTAATGAACAACAACCGGACGAAAAAAATAGTGAAATATCCATTGATGATGAAAAAGAAAAGATAGATGAAACTGAAAACAGCGTTAATTCATCCGATAATAGAACAGATGAACTTGTAAATACTGCTGCTTTGGATCAGTACATCAATGAACATAAAAATGATAAATCGATTTCGAAAACACCAACTGAAACAAAAAAGACTGTAGAAATCGATGAAAAATCAGAATTAGAAGAGGAATCTGTAACAATTGATGAAGAATCGAAATCAAAAGACAAAGGACAAGATGAAGTGAAATCAAATGAGTCAGATAAAAAAACAGAAGCGACGGATACTGAGACAGAAAAAGTAAATAATCAGATACCAAAAGAAGAAATTACAAAATTTACGAAACCCGCAGACAATTCTGCAGAAGCAAAAACTATTGGCCCTAAAGCTTTGCCTAGTGATACATCCGAGATCCCATCAAAAAGTAAAAAGCCAGAAGAGATTGAAATGGATGAAGCACCTATTTTCTTTAAAGATTCAGAAGAAGCTAAATCTGCTAAAAATCAGTTTAAGAAGCCTCTGGACGAAGCAACGCCAACAAAAGAAATAAAAACTGAGCCTGTAAACACAACGACAGGTAAAAACTATAAAAAAATGTCAATCATTTTAGCGGCAGTTGTTGTACTTGCAGGAGGCTCATGGTTTGCCTATAGTCAGTCACAAAAGAAATCGTCAACAGGCACCCAAGTCGCGCAAAAACAAGAAAAATTAGCTGAACAGACTGAAAAAGAATTAAAAAGCTATTTTACAGATGACAAACAACTATTCTTGAAACCAGAAATGGTGAGTGTTGCGCCAAAGACTATCAAGGAAAATTTAGACACACTGAAAGAAGATTCCAGTTACAAAAATTTAGAGACTCTTTATAAAAAAGTCACAGATAAACAAGCTGCGATTACAAAAGTAAACGAATTATTTGCTGAACCAATCATTGATGGAAACAAATTAAAAGATGTAGCCATTAAAGCGGATAAAAAAGTTGATCTTAGTAAACGTGAAGAAAAAGATGCGTTTGATCAATTGCTAAATCAAGCAACAGATCAAGCTGTGAGCCAATATGATCAATTACAAAAAGCTAAAGCAGCAGTTGATGTATTTTATAAAAATAATGAACTAACTGATGCTTTGACAAGAGAAAATTATGCTACTGCAAAATCAGAAGTGGACAAAGTAAAAAGTGACACACTCCGTAAACCACTTAGCGAAACGTTGGTCAAAGCGGATAAATTATTGACGGATACAGAAGCAGCGATTGCTTCACAACAACAAGCATATGTAAATCAAACGCCAGCTGAAACAAATGAAACAGCTGCGACGGACGACCAAGGAAATAATGCGGAAACAACGACTGGTGTGCAGCCAGATTCAAATACGTTTTCATCTCCAAACGCTCAAGGTATTTACACGGATCCTGTGTACTCAGTCAACGCAGCGGATGTTAGTGATATGAGTAATCCTGCATGGAGTTGGGCTCCTGGTGTTCAGGAAAAAGTGATTGCGACCTGTATTGAACGCGGCTATATCACTGCAGGCGGCTATTCCTTACAACCAGCGAGAATCATTAATGGAGAAGGATACTATAATTTATATGGATCAGACAATCAGTATCTAGTCACAATCAATGCAAAAACTGGCTGGTTCAAAGGAAACGCATCAAGAAACGCAGGAAGATAAAAATAACGCTTTCTGAGAAGGAAGGTGGGTCTGAGACATAACTCTTTGAGTTGTATCTCAGACCTTTTAAATCGGAATAAATACGTTTGTTTAACCTTCGTTGTCCTTCCGGATTAAATCAAAAAATCAATGACGATTGATTTCAGTACAAGGAGAAATGTATGGAAAAAAGAGAATATATAACCTTTAGAGAAGGTGTAAATGCTTGCGTACCGACAATTTTAGGGTATTTGGGTATTGGTATTGCGGTGGGGGTAGTTGGTAAAAATGTAGGTCTTTCACTTGTTGAGATCGCGCTGATGTCGATTTTAGTTTATGCCGGTGGAGCACAATTCATCATTTGTGGAATGTTGGCAATCCAGTCACCGATTTCAGCCATTATTTTCACGACTTTTTTAGTCAATTTACGTCACTTTTTGATGAGTATGTCAGTCGCTTCCTATTTTAAGAAAGAACCTCTGATTACAAGTATCGGGATCGGAACTCTCTTGACAGATGAATCATATGGTGTACTTATGACAGCGTTGTCGACTAACCATAGAGTCAGTTCCGCTTGGACCCACGGATTGAATATAACTGCTTACTTAACTTGGATTCTGTCAACGATCGTAGGTGGTTTGTTGGGGACGTGGATTCCGGACCCATATCTATTAGGCTTGGATTTCGCCCTAGTCGCAATGTTTGCAGGATTATTTATTTTACAAGTTGATGGACCTATGAAGAAATACACGAAAGAAACACTGATTGTTTTAGGTACAGTTTGTTTGTCACTATATTTATTTATGGGCTTTTTTTCGCCAGAACTTTCTGTTTTATTCGCGACACTTTTAGGATGTACAGTTGGGATGGTGAATCATCATGAGTAGCAATTATATTTTACTGACGATTTTAGGATGTTCAATCGTTACTTGGATTCCACGGATTTTTCCTTTTTTAATTTCAAAACGAGTAGATTTTCCGGATTGGTTTCTTCGCTTTTTATCATATATTCCAATTTGTATCTTGACGGCACTCTTATTTCAGAGTATTTTAGAGGTTCAGGCAACAGGCTTTCCTAAAGTAAAAACGTTAGAAGCGTTAAGTTGTATTCCTACTTTACTTGTTGCTATTCGTACAAAGGATTTGATGAAGACAGTTGTAGTAGGAATTGTTACGATTGCACTATTACGTATTTTTTTAGGCTAAGTGCCAGAAGGAGAAAAAGATGAACGAATTATTAGCACAAATTTTTACAGCATTAGTGATCGACGAGAATGAAAGTCACTACTTTTTACAAAAAAATGGCATTACTTTGCGATTATCGAAAGAAGAAGGTACGCATGAAATCGGTGAAGCAGTAGAAGGCTTCGGTTATATGAATCAAAAACAAGAGCCGGAGATGACAACAACCATTCCTACAGCTCGTATAGGACAATATGCATTTGGGACGGTAACAGGTACAAGACGCGATTTAGGAGCCTTTGTGGACATTGGTTTAAAAGATAAGGATGTTGTTGTGTCTTTGGATGAACTACCTGTAATGCGTGAATTATGGCCTAAAAAAGGCGATCAGCTAATGGTTGCTTTAAAAGTTGATAATAAAGAACGAATCTGGGGCGAATTAGCAGATGAGAAAATCTTTAAAGCTATGGCTAAACCTGGAACAGAAGAGTTAAAAAATGAGAATATCAGTGGCATCGTCTATCGTTTGAAAATGATTGGTTCATTCGTATTGACTGATGATTTTTATATTGCATTTATTCATCCTTCAGAACGGTACCAAGAACCTCGTTTAGGTGAAAAAGTGAACGGACGTGTCATCGGAGTACGTCCAGATGGTATATTGAATATTTCTTTGAAACCTCGTGCATACGAAGCAATCAGCGATGATGCTGCAATGATATTAACCTTTTTAGAAAGAGCTTCTGATCATAAAATTCCATTTACGGATAAATCAAATCCAGATGAGATCAAGCAAACATTTGGTATAAGCAAAGCTCAGTTTAAACGTGCAATCGGTAATTTGATGAAGCAAGGAAAAATTATTCAAGAAGCTGGATTCACCATTTTAAAAGAAGATCAGTCAGAAAAATAATTGTTTTTTATTCTAATTGAGAATCACTTGCAAATGTTTTAGAGTTATTTTATACTTATTATAATATAAGATCAGGATTTGTGATTTTAGATTAAAATCATTCTAAATAAGGGGCTGCATTTATGGATTCTACTGCTGCTTTAAAAAAAACAAAACAACAATTGCATGAATCTGGTTTCAAACTGACGCCTCAACGAGAAGCTACCGTTTTGGTATTGCTCGAAAATGAAAAAGATCATTTATCAGCAGAGGAAATTTACTTTTTAGTAAAACAAAAAAGTCCAGAGATTGGTTTGGCAACTGTTTATCGAACATTAGAAATTTTAACTGACTTAAAAGTCGTGGACAAGGTAAGCTTTAATGACGGCTTAGCACGTTATGACCTACGCAAAGAGGGAGCAAAGCATTTCCACCATCATCTGTTATGTTTAGAATGTGGAAATATAGAAGAAGTCGAAGAGGATTTATTAGGTGAAGTGGAACAAGTGATTGAACAACGTTACCATTTTATGGTAAAAGACCATCGCTTAACCTTCCATGGTATTTGCCATGAGTGTCAACAAAAAAAGAAAAATCAACCGAGTGATGCTGTTACATCAGGACATTCAGTTGTTGATTAGACACTCTTTTTTGAAAAAGGTTGACAAGTCTTTAGGAATCTCATACAATGACTTCAATAAACAATAAAAGTCTTGATAAGAACTAGTAAGATAATACAGGTGTACAGAAAGTAGCCGGCTGTTGAGAGGCGCACAAACCCAAGGTATCTGAATTCCTCTTTGAACTTCACACCGAATTGAGTAGGCTGTGACGGTTACGCACATCCGTTATAGTGGCAGGGTATAAAGATGTACCTGACAAGTCAATGAGTGTAAGCTGATTGAAAACAAAGGTGGTAACGCGGATCATTTGGTCTCGTCCTTTTCAGAAATGAAGAGGACGAGGCTTTTTTTATCTTAGTTGGGATCATTTTTTATTGTTGATTATAAAAATGAAGGGAAGTAATCATATGAGCTTTAAGGCATTAAGTGAACCAATCAATCTTAAACAAGTCAAATCATTATCTAAATTAACGCCCGAACAAGACAAGAAAAAGGCCGTTCGTGATCAGGAATTAAAAGATATAATCGAAGGCAAAAGTGAAAAGATTCTTTTAGTGATCGGTCCTTGCTCAGCGCATAATGAAGATGCTGTAATGGAATATGTCACTCGCTTAGCCAAACTGCAAGAAATAGTCGAAGATAAAATTTTTATGGTCCCTCGAGTTTATACGAATAAGCCTAGAACAAATGGCGACGGCTATAAAGGCTTATTGCATCAGCAAAACCCAGAAGGAGAAAGCAATTTAATCAAAGGAATTGCTGCTGTACGCAGTTTGCATAATCGAGTTATCAGTGAAACTGGTTTGACAACTGCGGATGAAATGCTCTATCCCGAAAATTTAGAATTTGTTCAAGACCTTGTCAGTTATATCGCTGTTGGCGCTCGTTCCGTGGAAGATCAGCAACATCGTTTTGTTGCTAGTGGAATCGACCAACCAACGGGAATGAAGAATCCAACTAGTGGTAATTTAAACGTATTGTTTCACTCATTATATGCCGCACAGCAAAAACAAGAATTTATTTTCAACGGACTTGAAGTAGAATCTAGTTCTAATCCATTAGCCCATATTGTGTTAAGAGGTGGTTTGAATGAATATAATGAGAATATCCCAAATTATCACTATGAAGAGTTGCTAAAAGTTGTTGACCTTTATAAAGCTGGTAACTATAAAAATCCGTTTATTGTCATTGATACGAATCACGATAATTCAGGGAAACAATATAAAGAACAAATTAGGATCGTCAAAGAAACGTTGTTTAATCGCTCTTGGAATGACGACATGAAGCGCTGGGTACGAGGTTTTATGATTGAAAGTTTCCTTGAAAGTGGTCGTCAAGATGCGGATGGGAAAGTCTTTGGCCAATCGATTACGGATCCATGTTTAGGATGGGATGAGACAGAGGGATTAGTGAAATATATTGCTGAACATGCTTGATTTGATTACTAAATTGAAAATACTCGTATGCATTAAGGCTGAGACACAACTCTACGAGTCACATCTCAGTCTCAATACATACGAGTCAACGGTGAGCTAGAAGCTTATTTATCGGAGTAAAACTCTTCTAGCCCACACAATTTTTCATACTATTATTGATTATTTTTACAAATTAGCAAACTTTTCTAATAAACGAATCATTTGGCAAGTAAAGCCATATTCATTATCATACCAAGCGACAGTTTTGACTAATTGGAAATCACCAGAGGTTGTTACTTCTGTTTGGGTGGGGTCGAAAATAGACCCTTCTGTTGTTCCAATGACATCACCAGATACGATTTCACGATCATCATAGCCGAAAGAAGGATTGTCAACGGTTTGTTTTTTCATTGCTTCATTCACTTGATCAGCAGTTACTTTTGTTTTTAAAATAGAAACTAATTCTGTTAAGGAGCCATCAACAACGGGGACACGTTGCGCATGCCCTTGTAGTTTTCCGTTTAATTCTGGAATAACTAATCCTATTGCTTTGGCAGCACCAGTCGAATGAGGTATCGTATTGTCAGCGGCAGAACGAGCAGCTCGCAAATTACCACCTTTTACCGGACCATCAAGTAACATTTGAGTAGAGGTATACGCATGAACCGTTGTCATTGTACCAACTTCAATACCAAACTCATTATTTAAGAAAAAGGCCATAGGAGCTAAACAGTTTGTTGTACATGAGCCAGCAGAGATTATTTTGTCTTCTGGTGTCAAGGTGTCATCATTAACATTGTAAACAATTGTCTTCATGTCTCCAGCAGGTGCTGAAATGACGACTCGTTTTGCGCCTGCGTCTAAATGGGCTTGTGCTTTTGCTTCAGAAGTGTAAAAACCAGTACATTCTAAAACAATGTCCACATCGTTTTTTTCCACCCATTTCAATTTGCTGGCGTCAGCTTCTGCGTAAACTTTTGTTTTCTCCCCATCTACTACAATGGAATCATCTGTTGCTGTTACGTTTCCAGGATAAGTGCCATGAGTTGAATCAAATTGTAGTAATTGAGCTAACATTGTCGGACTTGTCAAATCATTGATTGCAACAACTTCAATATCATCGGAAACTTCTTTGATGCGACGGAATGCAAGACGGCCAATGCGTCCAAATCCATTAATTCCTACTTTTACTGTCATACTAAATTTCCTCCTTAAAATTAAATGCTTAATGAGCTGTTAGAGCCACAACTAAATTATATCCATGAGACACAATTTTAGCTTTAGACAACGTTACATTAAATAACATTATTTAATCATGTATTTAAAAAAACGCTGACTTACGCTATACTAGTAGCATGAACGCATTTCAAATTTTTGTCAAAAATCTTGTCTTTCAACGAGAGATTTTTACTGTATTCGTTTAACTTGATTAGAGTTGTTTCTATTAGGAGTGCAAGAACTGTAGCTATTGCTGTCTCTATAGTAGCTTACTATTCTAGTTCACAAAAGCCAATTTGGCTAGACAAAATCAGGTTTAACCTTTACAATAAGAAAGGCTTTCAAACTGAGAATGTTATTGAAAAGCGAAATCATGCAAACAACTAAAGTTGTTAAAAATGTAAAACCTGAAGAAATGGTGAGATTGATTTCTTTTATTTTTAATAAGAGATGCAATATTCCAAGTTCTTTAAGATAGGAGGACAAAATATGTCCATGTTTTTAGATCAGGTAACAATCGATGTCAAAGCCGGTAAGGGCGGAGATGGAATGGTTGCCTTTCGTAGAGAAAAGTATGTACCGGATGGCGGACCAGCCGGAGGTGATGGTGGTCAAGGAGGAGATGTGATTCTTGTTGTAGAAGAAGGATTACGTACACTGATGGATTTCCGTTTTAATCGACATTTTAAGGCACAGCCCGGTGAAAATGGTATGAGTAAAGGAATGCACGGCCGTGGTTCTGAGAATACCTTTGTAAAAGTTCCACCAGGTACAACAGTTCGTGATGCTGAGACAGGCACATTGATCGGTGATTTAATTGAAAATGGTCAAACTCTAACCGTAGCCAAAGGTGGACGCGGCGGGCGCGGTAATATCCGTTTTGCTTCTGCTAAAAATCCAGCCCCTGAAATTGCTGAAAATGGCGAACCCGGTCAAGAAAGAAAAATCGAATTAGAATTAAAAGTGTTAGCTGATGTGGGATTAGTTGGTTTTCCATCAGTTGGAAAATCTACTTTGTTATCTGTTATTTCATCAGCACGTCCTAAAATTGGGGCCTATCACTTTACAACCTTAGTTCCGAATCTTGGAATGGTATCAACAAGTGACGGACGTAGTTTTGCTGCAGCTGATTTACCAGGTTTGATCGAAGGTGCCTCTCAAGGGGTTGGACTAGGTACACAGTTTTTACGCCACATTGAACGGACAAGAGTTATTTTACATGTCATTGATATGAGCGGAATGGAAGGGCGCGATCCTTATGAAGATTATCTAGCTATCAATAAAGAGTTAGCCTCTCATAACATGCGTTTAATGGAACGTCCGCAAATCATCGTGGCGAATAAAATGGATATGCCTGAAGCAGAAGAAAATTTAAAGAAATTCAAAGAGAAAATCGAAGAAGAGCGGACAGATGAATACGCGGATCACCTACCTATTTTCCCAATATCTGGTGTTTCACGTAAAGGGATCGAACCTTTGCTTAATGCAACAGCTGATTTGATCGATGTAACGCCTGAATTCCCGTTATATGAGGAAGAAATTGTTGAAGATACGGTTCATTATGGTTTCCAACCTGAAGGACCAGAATTTACAATCGATCGTGATTCTGATGCAACGTGGATTTTATCTGGAGATTCATTGGAAAAATTATTCCAAATGACGAATTTTGAACACGATGAAAGTGTGATGCGATTTGCACGTCAATTACGTGGTATGGGAATTGATGAAGCATTACGCGCTCGTGGTGCAAAAGATGGAGATATTGTCCGAATCGGTGAATACGAGTTTGAGTTTGTCGAATAGAGGAATAATACGTATAAGAAGAGAGCTAGTGATTTCATTGGCTCTTTTTTTTGTACATTTAGTGATTTTCATCACAAACGGGTGTGTTTTGACTAAAGATATAAACAGATGGTTATTAAAAAGGGCCTGCTACTGATCTACCTCTAGATGTAAATGATTTTCTACTGGACTCTCCAGTACAATCGAACTTTTGACATTGGCGAATTGCATCCAATTTGCTAGTAAATCTTTCATTTCAGTAGTGTTAGTGACAGTTGCTTTCACTAAATAATTTACCTCTCCACTGACTATATGAACTTCATTTACATAAGGATTATGTTTTAGGAGTGCTACTGTTTTTTCAACAGGAGTCGTTACTTGGCTCAACTCCGTAAAAAAAGTAATACTTTGTTTGATATGTTGCATTGAAACTTGGATCGTAAAGTTTGTGATAATACCTTGCTCAACTAACTTATTGATCCGTTCTTTCACACTAGGACGACTTAAATTGACTTTTTGAGACAACTCAACGATTGAAATACGTGAATTTTCGTGCAGAATCTGTAAAAGCTTACGGTCAGTTGTATCCATTGTTTTACCTCCTACATAATGTTTTTTTATAAACAATTTGTCCATTTTATTATAGAGCAAAAAAATGGAGTTTTCCAGATAATTTTAGTGAAGTATCATTGCGAAGAACTGTATTTCAAAGGGTGAGTTTTCATATTGTAAAAAATTGTGCCTTACTTTTTCAAAAACGGAAGGAAAACGCTTACATTAAGTTCATATTTTTATATACAGGAAACCAAAAAATTCGTTATGATTAACCTATCTTGAGATGACGTTAATGTTTACTAGTAAATACAGTGTTTCTTCAATCTAAAAAGACAGACCAAAGAGGAGCGTTCTTTATGGTGAGAAACAGATGGTTAAAATTTTTGTTGCTATATGCAGGTGGTGTGGTTGTTTCTTTAAGTCAATTGAAACTAGTTCCGATTCAAAATGAATTAGGCCAAGATTTAGGTGTGAGTCTATCAATGGTTTCGTGGTTGATGTCAATATTTACAGTTTCTGGGATTTTTCTAGCGATACCAGGTGGCGCTTTCGTCACACGTTTCGGTCCTAAAAAATTATTGATTGGATTAATGGGGTGTTTGGCTATTGGAAATTTATGGGGAGCCTTTTCTACTAGTTTTTGGACCTTATTGATTTCAAGAGCAATTGAAGGAATTTCATTTTCTATGATTATTATGGTGGGAATCGTTTTGATTCATTTTTGGTTTAAAGAAGGAGATAGCGGCATTGCAACAGGACTTTGGGGAACCTTTTCAGCATTAGGATCAATGTTGGCAATGAACTTGTTTAAACCCTTATCACAGTCTTATGGCTTGCGTGCGCTTTGGCTGATTATAGCAGGTTTATCCTTGATTTTGCTGTGTTTGTACCTATTTTTCTTAGACCAACCAGCCAATCGATCTATCACTGAGCGAAAAGAAGTGAAAGGAACAGTCAAAAAAGTTATAGAGAACAAGTCGATTTGGTTTTTAGCATTGGCTCAAGGTTGCATGGCATTCATATTATTTGCTTTTATCAACCTTTATCCACAAATTTATACGCAACAATACGGATTATCGGAAACTTTAGCGAATCGTTACACAGGATATTTTGGTTTATTCGGCATTCCATTTGGTGCTTTAGCAGGTTATTTGATCGATAAGACAAAAAAGGGACAAATCATCATTTTCTGTTCATTTATACTGATGTTAGTGGCCACTTTTTGGATGGGTCACTTGTCAAATAGTTTTAGCTTCATTGGGCAACTCTTCGCACTTTCAGCTGGCGCGAGTTTATCGTCTTCATGTGTGATGATTTTAGCACCTAAAGTAGTAAAACAAGATCGGTTGATTGGGACAAGCATTTCCTTTATAAATTTATTTTATTACATTGGAATCTTTGTAGGAACACCAATTGTATCAGAGGTAAGCGAATCTAGTGATTCGTGGACAACAGCTATTTATGTATTAAGTGGTGTAGGAGTTGTGGCTTTGTTAGCTATTTTTGGTTTCGTTAAACGAAATAAAAACATTAGCAAGATGTAATTCGTTTGTTCAACAGGAAGTAGTTCATTTTTTTGGACATGCTTCTTTTAAATAAAACATTTGGAAGGTGACGAATAATGAAAAGAGAATTTCAGACAGATCTAGCGTTTGCAAAAGAATTAGATGAGAAAGATCCCCTCAAAAATATCAGAGATCGATTTTATGTTCAGCCTGGAGAAATATACATGGATGGTAATTCATTAGGTTTGGCTTCAAAAGATGCCGAAAAAGCATTGTTAAATATGATGGATATTTGGAAAAAAGAAGGAATCAAACTCTGGGATGGTTTATTTCATTACGCAGGGAAGTTGGGCGAAATGTCAGCACCACTGATCAATGCTCATCCAGACGAAGTTGTCATTACAGGAAGTACCACAATCAATATTCATCAATGCATTAGCACGTTATATAAACCCACTAAAGAACGCTATAAAATCTTAGTTGATGATTTGAATTTTCCGACTGATCGCTATGCTATTGATAGTCAGGTTCGTCTAAAAGGATATGAACCAAAAGACGCTGTAAAAGTTGTAAAAAGTCAGGATGGACGCCTAATTGATGAGTCGGCTATTATTGAAGCAATGACAGACGATGTCGCAATCATTCTTTTGCCGACCGTATTATATCGTAGCTCACAAGTGCTAGATATGAAACGAGTGACAGAAGCAGCACATCAAAAAGGGATTCTCATTGGTTGGGATTTATGTCATGCTATTGGCGCAATACCAATGGATTTTAAAGATGTTGAGCCAGATTTCGCCATTTGGTGTACGTATAAATATTTGTCCGCCGGTCCAGGATCGATTGCCGGACTTTACATGAATCGAAAACACTTTAAAGAAACACCAGGATTAGCTGGTTGGTGGGGGAATAAAGATGATACGCAATTTGAATTAAAACATGAATTTGAGCATCAAAGAGATGCAAGCGGATGGCAAATTGGTTCCCCAAGTTTCTTGGCAATGGCGCCGTTAGAAGGGACATTAACAATTTTTAATGAAGTAGGAATGGATCAGATTCGGACAAAATCACTATTGATTACCGCCTATCTAATGTATTTAATCGATGAAAAACTTGCAAAATATGGGTATGCAGTTGGTAATCCTCGTGAAGATAGCAAGCGAGGCGGGCACATTTGTTTAGAACATGACGAAGCTTACAGAATATGTAAAGCATTGAAAGAAGCCAATATCATACCTGATTTCAGAGAACCTAATGTGATTCGATTAGCTCCAATCGCTCTTTATAACACCTATGAAGAAGTCTACACATTAGTTGAAACATTAGAAGATATTGCAGTCAATAAAAAGTATGAAAAATTCAGTAATGAACGGACATTAGTTGTATAAAAAAACAGTGAGGTGAAAAGCATGCGTATCGGTATTCCAAAAGAAATCAAAAACAATGAAAACAGAGTGGCTATTACACCAGCCGGCGTAGTTAGTTTGATCAATAATGGACATCAAGTAATCGTTGAAAGTATGGCTGGTCTTGGTTCAGGTTTTACAAATCAGGAATATGAAGAAGTAGGCGCTACAATAGAGGACAACGTTGCGAACGTTTGGCAGTCTGAAATGGTTATTAAAGTCAAAGAACCTTTAAAAGAAGAATACCAGTATTTTCATGATGAGTTAATTTTATTTACCTATCTTCATTTAGCCCCCGAACCTGAACTGACTGATTCTTTGATTGAAAACAATGTCACAGCTGTGGCTTATGAAACGATGAGCTTGAATCGTACACTACCGTTATTGACACCAATGAGTGAAGTTGCTGGTAGGATGTCTGTACAAGTTGGTGCTCAATTTTTAGAAAAACCTAAAGGCGGAGAAGGAATTCTATTATTTGGTGTTCCAGGAGTCGAAAGAGGAAAAGTTGTGATTATCGGTGGTGGAGTAGCTGGTACAAATGCGGCAAAAATTGCTATCGGTTTAGGGGCAAAAGTAACGATTTTAGATGTTAATCCTCATCGATTAGCTGAACTGGATGATCTTTTTGGCAATAATGTTCAAACCTTGATTTCTAACGCTTACCACATTGAGAATAAAGTGAAAGAAGCAGATGTAGTAATCGGAGCAGTTTTGATTCCAGGTGCCAAAGCGCCAAAACTTGTGACTGAAGCGATGGTTAAACAAATGAAGCAAGGGGCAGTTATCGTCGATATTGCCATTGATCAAGGCGGAATTTTTGAAACGACGGATCAAATCACTACACACGATAATCCAACGTATATTAAACATGGAGTTGTTCATTATGCTGTAGCAAATATGCCAGGTGCTGTTCCAAGAACATCTACCTTCGCGTTGACAAATGCAACGATTCCTTATGCTGTTACGATCGCCAATAAAGGAATTGTACAGGCCGCAAAAGAGAACGAAACTATTTTAACAGGAATCAATACGTATAAAAAACATTTAACAATGGAAGCAGTGGCCAAAGATCAAAATAAAAACTATACATCTGTTAACGAATTACTAAAATAAAATACAGCGTTTAAATCATCTTATCTCTGAAGAATGAACATATTCAGAGATAAGATGATTTTTTCTTTTTATCTTTAAGGTTCATTTATGTTTCCTTTTATAAAATAAATTCAGTTAAAGGAGGCAATAAAATGGTTAAACTTAAAAATAGTTTTCAAAGAAAAGAAAAAAAATATGCATTAACCCATACAATGTATTCCCAATTAAGAGAAAAATTAACTCCCTATATGCAAGAAGACGAGTATGGGTTACACACAATCCTTTCAATTTATTTCGACACTCAAGATTATGAGATGATCAGGCATTCGATAGAAAAGCCTGTATACAAAGAAAAGTTCAGAATTAGAAGTTATGGTATCCCTACTGAACAGTCAATGGTTTTTTTGGAAATAAAAAAGAAAGTCAGTGGTGTCGTTTATAAAAGAAGGGTTGCTCTATCTTACCAAATAGCGAAAGAATATAGTCAAAAACCACATTCATTCAAGCTAAAAACAACAAAAGATCAGCAAATCAAACAGGAAATTGACTGGTTAGTTGCTCGCAGAAAATTAGAACCTAAAGTGATGATTGCATATGATCGACGAGCACTGTTTACTGCAGAAAATGACGATTTTCGACTTACCTTTGACTTTAATATTCGTTATCGAAAAGAAGAATTAACGCATACTTTAAATGATCAAGGTGAACGAGTAGCACCAGAAATCGATGTCTTAATGGAAGTCAAAGCATTGGGGGCATATCCACTTTGGTTTTCAGAAATCTTAGCAGCGCTTAATATTTATCCACTATCGTTTTCAAAATACGCTCAAACATATCAACGTTACTTATATTGCAAAGGAGATTTTCAGCATGTTGTCTAGTTTATTAGTAGAAAGTTCAGTGGATGTATCAATCAAACAACTATTAATTTGTATTGTAGTTTCAGTTTTATTAGGTCTTTTAGTGGCTTACGTTCATATGTACAGAAATATTTATAGTAAAAACTTTGTCATTACGTTAGCCGTCTTACCTGTTTTAGTCCAATTGGTTATTATGTTAGTCAATGGTAATTTAGGCACGGGGGTCGCTGTGCTAGGTGCATTTAGTTTGATCAGATTTCGTTCAGTGGCAGGTGGTGCTAGAGAAATTACGAGTATTTTTTGGTCGATGGGTATCGGCCTTGCTACTGGAATGGGCTACGTCAGTTACATTACGATATTTTCTTTGATTATTGCATTATTTTTACTTGTTTTGAATACACTTCATTTTGGTGAAAAGCAAAAATTGGCAGAAAGGGAAGTGAAAATCACGATTCCTGAAGATTTAGATTACCCAGGATTGTTTGATGATTTGTTTCAGCACTACACATACTCTGCCTATTTAGATTCAGTGAAGACCACAAATATGGGAAGTTTGTATGAACTACGTTATCGAATCACGTTAAAAGATAGTCGAATGGAAAAAGAATTAATGGATGCTATGCGTATAAGAAATGGAAATTTAACGATTGTTTCAGGAAAAGTTTCGACAAATAGAGAAGAATTGTAGGTGAATATCATGAAAAAAACCAAATTAGGTATCACAACTTTAACGATGTTACTCATTCTATTTACTGGATGTACCAAAACAACAAGTACAACTACTGCGACCTCAAAAAGTAATGAGAACGTTGTTGCGGTTCAGGAATCAAAAAAATCCTCTAATAATCAATATGGTAAATATGATGAAGAGGATTATGATGAAGGGTATGATGAAAAAACAGCCACAAAAATTGAATTAAAAGACTCAGGAAGTATTATAGATGGATCAGGTGTTTCTGAAAAAGATAATACGATCTCAATTACTGCAGGTGGTACGTATATTTTATCAGGAGATTATAAAGGTCAGCTAAAAGTTAGTGCAAATGAGGAAACAGTACATTTAGTCATGAACAATGTTTCAATTAGCAATGAATCATCTTCTGCAATCTATGTTGAGCAAGCAAAAAAAGTTATTACTACTTTAGTAGAAGGTTCAAAAAATAGCCTTTCAGATGGTTCTGATTATACATTTGCATCAGCGGATGAAACCGAACCAGATGCTACTTTTTTTAGTAAAGATGATCTAACAATCAATGGTTCTGGTACTTTAGATGTTACAGGGAATTATAGTAATGGCATTCGTAGTAAAGATGATTTGGTTATTACTAATGGTGTTCTCAACATTATAGCCAAAAACAATGCTATCAAGGGCAAAGACTCTGTATCTATTGCAAATGGAACATTCTCTTTAAAAACAACAGAAGGGGATGGAATTCAAGCGAATAACAGTACTGATACAGATAAGGGGTGGGTTGCATTAGATGGCGGCACGTATACGATTCAGTCTGGGAATGATGGCATTCAAGCGGAAACCAATCTGTCTATTGCGAAATCTGATCTCAAGATACAAACAGCTAGCGGGTATAACGATCAATCGATTGACACAACAGCCAGCTACAAAGGACTGAAGGCAGCAGGAAATATCATTATTGATGATGGGACTTTTGACATAAATACAGCTGACGATGCAATCCATTCAAATGCAACAGTCACAATCAATAATGGGACCTTTTCATTAACTAGCGGTGATGATGGTATTCACGCTGATACTGATTTGCTTATCAACAATGGGAAAATAACGGTCAGTCAATCATATGAAGGCTTAGAAGGAGCAACGGTAACGATTAATGATGGTGATATTTCTGTTAAAGCATCCGATGATGGCATCAATGCTGCCGGTGGTAGCTCTGGAGAAGATGGACAAGAAGGACAATTCGGTGCAGATTCATTTGGTGAACCTGGTAGTGGTGGTGATAGCACAAAATTCATAGAAATCAATGGTGGAACGACCTATGTGAATTCTGATGGCGACGGTATCGACAGTAATGGAGATGTTCGAATGACTGCAGGTACGCTAATCGTAAATGGTCCAACTGACAGTGGGAATGGAGCACTTGATTATGACGGAACTTTTACAATTGATGGCGGGATTTTTGCTGCAAGTGGGAGTTCGGGTATGGCAATGAGTGCTAGTGATACCTCTTCCCAAGCCGCACTAAGTCTTTTCTTCGATGATACCCAAAAAGCAGGAAGCCTAGTCAACCTTAAAAATGAAGCAGGTGAAACGGTCATTTCATTTGCGCCAGAAAAAGACTTTTCTCACATTGCAATTAGTTCACCTGATTTAAAGGTTGGAGAAACGGTCACGTTATCTACTGGCGGTAAAGATTCTGGAACAGCAAAAAATGGATTATACAGAGGAGGTGACTATACAAATGGAACAGAATTAGCAAAAATTTCGCTTAATGGCGTATTAACGTCCGTTGATCAATCTGGTTCTGAAGTGACTGGTAATCAAATGGGTGGAGGACCAGGTGGCCAACCGCCAAGATAATTGATTTTCATTGCTTTAAGGGCTGGTTTATTGATAGAATATAGCTATCAAATAGAACGAGGTGTTCATATATGTCCAAACGAGTTATTATTATGCATTTTGAAGTAGAAAGCCAAGCATATCAGGCATTCTCAGAAATAAAGAAACTATATGCTAGCAAAAAGATCAAGGGGGAACAAATGGCTGTTGTAACGCATGTAAACGACGGCGTGCATCAGTTTAAGATCGATGATTTCCTAGATTTTACTGGTAATAACCATACATCAACGAATAGTATGATTGGTATGCTGATTGGTATTTTAGGCGGCCCGTTAGGTATTCTACTAGGTTGGTTTGCAGGAAGTTTATTAGGCGCTTCGCAAGATGCGAAAGAAATTCAAGGTGCTCAAACCGTTTTTGAACATGTGACAAAGCAAATAGGTGAAGGGGAAACTGGTTTGATTTTGATTGCAGAAGAAGATGATAATCGACCTTTGAACCAACTGATCATGAACGAATTAGGTGGCGAAATCACGCGTTTAGATTTTGAAGATGTAGAAAAAGAAATCACACATGCGAAAGATGTAGAAAAAGAAACAACTGATTCAGCTAAAAAATCTTGGCAAGATAAAAAACAAGATTCAACTGAAAAAAACGACCATTAATCACTCATCAATGGTAAAATGAATAAATACACTAGAAGACGTGACAGAGAATTTTTCTATTCGTCTTCTTTTTTTGATTATAAGGATGTGAAAACAAGTGTTAAAAATACTCTTAGTAGAAGATGATGAAATCTTATCAGATAGTATTTTAGAGATTTTATCTGAAATCGGCGAAATCGTTCAAGTTTATGACGGAGAAGAGGCTTTATACGAAGGAGAACGAGGAATTTATGACTTAATCGTATTAGATTTAATGTTGCCATCACTATCTGGCGAACAGGTTTTAACGGGTTTAAGAAAGAAAAATATCTATACACCAGTTTTGATTTTAACAGCCAAAGATGGGCTACAAGATAAAGTAAACGGCTTTAAAAATGGTGGGGACGATTATTTGACTAAACCATTCCACCGAGAAGAATTGTTACTACGTGTTCAAGCATTAGCGCGTCGTTCATTAGGAATGAATGGAAAAAACGAGTTAATCGTTCACGATCTATGTTTAGATCTTGACAATCGACAACCAAGTTTTAAAGGGAATGACTTCACGCTCCAAGGAAAAGAATTCGATTTATTACATTATCTAATGCAAAATCAAGGGCGCATCATTACCAAAGATCAATTGTTTGATCGAATTTGGGGATTTCAATCCGATACAACATTGACGGTCGTTGAGGTTTATATGAGTAATCTTAGAAAGAATTTAAAACCTTTTGGGCTTGATCGATGGATCAAAACGTTGCGTAATGTTGGTTATCTTTTTGAAGTACCAGAAGGGATAGAACATGAATAAACAACTAAGCAAAAAACAAAGATTCAATTATTTTTTGATCAACTTAATTTCATTTGCAAGTATCTTTCTGATTTTAGGTTTGATTGTATTTCAGCTACTACAGACATCTATATACCAAACAGTAGATCATGACTTACAACGTTTAGCAACTGATCAAAAATTTCTACAACATCAAATGCTTCAGACTGAACGGCGGCAAGAAAACGTTTCTCAGTTAGGAAAATTCGATACACCGCCGCCCAATAATTTCCAGCAACAAGTGATTCTTTGGTCGAAAGATGGGAAGATACTGAATGAAGCAGAGTTAGGTTCTCGTTTTTATGATTTTCAAAATTTGACGTTATCAACGGATCAATTGAGTACAATAAGCAGTATACAAACAAAAGACAGTAACGATCGAACTTTGCAATTTCGCTCGATTACACTGCCTGTTGAAAATCAGGAGCAAGTCGCTTACATTCAGCTTTTAGTGAATATTGATCCAATCAAAGGAACTGTTGAACGGATTAAACAAATACTGATTATCTGTATGATTATTTTTGGCTTATTATCGATTGCATTGAGTTATTTTCTCTCTAAATGGTTCATGAAACCTATTATGATTTCCTGGAAAAAGCAACAGGAATTTGTTGAAAATGCATCTCACGAGCTAAGAACACCGCTAACAATCATTCAAGCAAAACTAGAAAAATTGTTTACCAAACCCAATCATACGATTTTAGAAGAATCTGAAACGATTGCTTTGTCTCTTGACGAAGTTCAACGTTTAAGTCAATTGACAAGCGATTTACTCTTATTAGCTCGCTCAGATTCCAATTCATTAACCTTAGAAAAAGAGCCTATAAAGAGTAACAACTTTTTGAATACGGTTCTACTGCCATACCAAGAATTAGCTTTGGCAGAAGAAAAAGAGTTTATTATCGATCTAGGCGAAGATCAGCAACTATGTTTCGATAAAAAAAGAATTCATCAATTACTGATTATTTTGTTAGATAACGCATTAAAATATACTGCAACTGGCGAGAAAATAACGGTCTTTTCAAGTGTTAAAAATAACGAATGGCTCATTAAAATCAGTGATACAGGTATAGGCATCGTTGAAGAAAATAAAGCCGCAGTATTTGAACGCTTTTATCGAGTAGAAGGATCTCGAAACCGTAAAACAGGCGGTTATGGCATTGGGCTTGCTATTGCGAAATGGATCGTAGAAGAACATCAAGGGAAAATTGAACTCACAGATACTATGCCAAAAGGCACCACTGTTATTTTGCGTTTTCCTGTATAATAAATATTATTTGCTAAAGCAGCCACTTTCTTCTAAAATAAAGAAGAAGATTAAGGAAAGTTAGGTAGAAGATGGAATTACAATTTTTAGGTACAGGAGCTGGGGTTCCAGCAAAACATCGTAACGTAAGTAGTATCGCTTTAAAATTATTAGACGAAATAAATGCAGTGTGGCTATTCGATTGTGGGGAGGGCACTCAACTGCAAATTTTGAAAAGTACTATTCGCCCAAGAAAAATCGAAAAGATTTTTATCACTCATTTACATGGAGATCACATTTTCGGCTTACCTGGGTTATTAAGTAGCCGTTCGTTTCAAGGTGGAAATGAAAAATTAGAAATTTATGGACCGGTAGGTATAGCGGAATTCATTCGGACAGCTCTGAAAGTTTCACAAACGCGTCTTTCGTATGAATTGAAGTTTATTGAAATCAAAGAAGGCGTCGTATTTTCTGATAAGCAGTTCACTGTCTCTTGTAAACCATTAGATCATGGCATTGCAAGTTTTGGCTACCGTATCGTGGAAGCTGATCATGAAGGAGAGTTACAGGTCGATAAATTAGCCGCTTTGAATATTCCATCCGGGCCAATCTATGGGAAAATTAAACGAGGCGAATCTGTAGAATTACCAGATGGACAAGTGATCAACGGAAAAGACTTTGTTGGTGAAAAAAAATTAGGCAGAACTGTAACGATTCTTGGGGATACAAGAAAAACACCAAATAGTGTAGCACTGGCAGAAAATGCGACTGTTTTAGTGCATGAGAGTACCTTTAACAAAGATGAAGCAAAAATGGCTAAAGCATATTATCATTCTACAAGTCATCAGGCAGCACAAGTAGCGTTAGAAGCAAAAGTGGAAAAACTAATATTGACACATATTAGTGCTCGTTATTTAACTGGAGATATCATCCAATTAGAAAATGAAGCCAAAGAGATTTTTCCAAATACAAAAGTCGTGAAAGATATGGAAATTATAGAAATCCCGTTTAAAGCGGAGTAAGGAGGCGTTAGAATGTTTAACGAACAGGATTTAACAGATAAAGTCGTTGTTGTAACAGGTGGTTCTGCAGGTTTAGGGGAACAAATTTGTTATGAAGCAGCAAAAAAAGGCGCAATTATCGTTGTATGTGCTAGACGGATTAACTTAATAGGGAAAGTAAAGGAAACTTGTGAAGAACTGAGTGGAAAAACCGCATTTTCCTTCCAATTAGATATTTCAGACCCTGAGAATGTGGAGAATGTTTTTGAAAAAATCAAGGCAGAGGTAGGACCTATTGATGTTTTAGTCAACAATGCTGGCTTTGGTATTTTTGAAAACTTCGTAGATATTGATTTAGCTGTTGCTAGAAATATGTTTGAAGTAAATGTATTAGGTATGATGGTCTTTACTCGAACAAGCTGCGATCCAGATGGCTGAAAGAGGGATTGGACATATCATTAATATCGCTTCAATGGCTGGAAAAATGGCTACAGCAAAATCAACGGTTTATTCGGCAACCAAATTTGCAGTTTTAGGTTTTTCTAATGCTTTACGCCTAGAATTGAAACCACTTGGTGTTTCTGTAACAACAGTAAATCCAGGGCCTATTCAAACAGAGTTTTTTGATAAAGCTGATCCGTCAGGGGATTACTTAGCCTCCGTAGATATGTTCGTTCTTGAGCCTAACAAGTTAGCAAAAGAAATTGTAAATACTATGGGGACTTGGAAGCGAGAAATCAATCGTCCGCGGGTTATGGAAGGTGCCTATCGTTTATATACATTGTTCCCACACCTAGGAGATTTATTAGCTGGTGGTGTATTAAACAAAAAATAATGGTTAGATCTAGCTTCTAATGCTAGCTTTAGTTTCAATCAGATGAGGAGGAAATGTAATATGAAAAATCAGTGGCGTGTTGTTATTGGGTTGATTTTGGTGCTAATTGTGGTCATCTTTGCAGTGTTAAATAACCAAACAGTACCTGTCAGCTTCGGTTTTGCCAAAATTTCTGGTCCATTGATCCTTATTATTTTAGGATCTGCAATAGTCGGTGCATTGATTGGTTTGTTAACTTCAACAACGACCATGTGGAAACAGAAAAAACAAGTAAAAGAATTACAGAAAGACATCGATGTTTATAAAAACGATGCAGATAAAGTAGTGCAAGAAGAGGTTGATAAAGTAAAACGATCGTACGAAAATCAGATCGCTGAACTACAGGCGAAATACGATGCCACAGCAGCTCAAGCCCCAATTACGCCTAGTGAAGATGCAGAATCTGTCGGTAGTCGTGTGGATCATTTTACTAAACCAAGAAGTAGCGAAGAAGAAATATAAAGCTTAAAAAGCAAAGATAATGCAGAAACAGTTTATCTTTGCTTTTTAATTTGCGGATTTTCAGGATACTTTCTTTAGTTTTCCCACTGTATTTGATATAATTACTTGGTTAGGAGTGACGTCGTGAAAAAAGCAAAATATACGTGGCAATTGCGGGAAAAGACAGAATTGCCAGAAGAATTTTCAACTATACTAACAAATGAACAGATCAATCCTTTACTAGGCCAAATTTTATGGCATCGGGGTATTCAGTCAAAAGAAGCGTTGGAAACATTTTTACGTCCGACAGTAGAAAACCTTTATGATCCTTTTTTACTGCATGATATGGAAAAAACTGTCACAAGAATTCAAGATGCTGTAGCACAAGGCGAAAAAATCTTGGTTTACGGTGATTATGATGCTGATGGTATTACAAGTACTACTGTTATGAAAGAGGCAATTGAACTGATTGGTGGGGAAGTAGAGTACTTCTTGCCTAACCGATTCATTCAAGGATATGGGCCTAATTTAGCTGTATTTAAAGAACAAATTGAGAATGGTATCCAGCTGATCATCACTGTGGATAATGGTGTGGCTGGACACGAAGCTATAAATTATGCGACAGAACAAGGCATAGATGTCATTGTAACAGATCATCATGAGTTACCACCTGAATTACCAAATGCATTCACAATCATTCACCCGAAACATCCCTTAGGAGAGTATCCATTTGGAGAATTAGCTGGCGTTGGAGTAGCTTTTAAAGTTGCAACAGCGTTATTGGGAGAACTGCCTGTTGAATTTCTTGATTTAGTTGCAATTGGAACGATTGCCGATTTAGTTTCACTGACTGATGAAAATAGAGTTCTCGTCAAAATGGGACTGGAAATGATTCAAACAGGTGAACGGATTGGTTTAGATGTGTTGGTTCACCTAGCCGAACTTAAAAAAGAGGCTATTAGTGAAGAAAATATCGGTTTTACAATTGCACCGCGCTTAAATGCATTGGGAAGATTAGGTGATGCGAGTCCTGGTGTTGAATTGATGACAACATTCGATGAAGAAGAAGCAAAGCGGATCGCAACCTATATCAATAGCCAAAATGATGAGCGCAAAGAAATCGTTGCTACCATTACGAAAGAAGCTTTTGAACTAATTGATCCGACTGCTCCAATCCATATTGTGGCAAAACAAGGTTGGCACGAAGGAGTACTTGGTATTGTTGCTGGTAGAATCATGCAAGATACAGGGAAACCGACAATTGTACTTACAATCGATGAAAACAACCAGCTAGCAAAAGGTTCTGGACGTAGTGTTTCCGCATTGAATTTGTTTGATTCATTAAGTGAAATCCGTGAAGAATTTATTCATTTTGGTGGTCATCATATGGCTGCTGGTATGACATTACCTGTAGCGAATATCGTCAAAGTAAAAGAACATTTAATTCAGTATTTAGAAATAAATCAAATTGATTTATCTCAAGGTCAAGAAATGCTGATCGATGAGTCATTGAAAGTCGAAGACGCTACGATTCCATTTATTCAGCAACTAAAAATACTGGCTCCTTTGGGAACAGATAATCCTGTACCTAATTTTGTTTTTGAAGATGTCTCAGTTGAGCAAAGTCGGCAAATTGGAGCCGACAAAAGTCATCTTAAATTCCAAATAAGTCAAGAGGGCACTAAATTAGATGCGATTGCTTTTCAGATGGGCAATCAAGTAGATGAATTTGGACAAGGAACAACAAACATCGTAGGGCAGTTGTCGATCAATGAGTGGAATGGTAATAAAAAACCACAACTGATGGTCAGTGATTTTTCAGTAAAAGGGACTCAATTGTTTGATCTAAGAGGAAAAAATGCTCGCCAAAAAGAGATACCTGCTGAACATACACTATATATTTACTTTAATGCGGAGAGTCAAAAATTGATTAATGATTCGAGCAGTCAGCGCTATTTATTTACGACGGTGGCTGAAACAGTAGAGTCTATCAAAACAACCGACAGTCAACAACTAGTGTTCGTTGACTGTCCAGATGATAGTGCTTTATTAAAACAAATCACTCAAGCTGGAAAAATTGAACGTGTTTATTTAATGGGAATTTCTCAAGAAGAAGCGTATTTGAATGGAACAGGAACAAGAGAACAGTATGCACAACTGTATAAATTTGTAAGACAACAAGAACAAGTGGATGTTCGTTACAAACTAAATGTTGTTGTACAACATTTAAAAATCCAAGAAAAGCTATTAATTTTTATGATTCAGGTGTTTTTTGATCTAGGATTTGTTACAATAGAGAACGGTGTTTTAAGAAAAGTTGAAAACCCTGAAAACCATCCTTTGACGGAAAGTATGGTCTATCAAACTCGCTTAAAAAGAATCAAAACAGAAGAATTTTTGTTATACAGCGATCGTGAGACATTACAACATTGGCTGTGGAATGAGGAGGAAGTATAAAAATGGATTTAAAAGATTATATTGCTAGTATTCCAGATTATCCAGAAAAAGGTGTTATCTTTAGGGATATCTCACCCTTAATGGCAAATGGCGAGGCGTACCGTGAAGCAACAAAGCAAATCGTTGATTACGCAAAAGAAAAGAGAATCGATATGGTCGTAGGTCCTGAAGCACGTGGCTTTATAGTAGGCTGTCCTGTTGCATACGAGCTAGGAGTTGGTTTTGCTCCTGTCCGTAAAAAAGGAAAGTTGCCTCGTGAAACAATTGAAGTAACTTATGACTTAGAATACGGATCAGATACATTGACACTGCATAAAGATGCAATCATTCCAGGACAACGCGTCTTGATTTGTGATGATTTATTAGCAACTGGGGGTACAATCAAAGCGACTATTGAATTGATTGAATCATTGGGGGGAATTGTTGTCGGCTGTGCATTTCTGATTGAATTGATGGATTTACATGGACGAGACAAAATTGCTGGTTATGAAATCGTTACATTGATGGAATATTAGAAAAAACTCTTTACTTCGAAATTCTGGAGTAAAGAGCTTTTTTTAAATATGCGGAAGTATTATTTTACTTTGATTTATGGATATTTGCGATATATATAATGTTGATGGTCCTCTTTTTTTCTTGTATGTGTGTACCGTTTTTCGTCCCATAACATGAACCATATAATAAATAGAGGGCTAACAATAAGTAAAGCGGACTGTAAGCCTAATGTTCCTAAGAAAATACCAATAATCAATACAACAAATAATAACCCGCCACGACGAACTGCTTTCATTCTTAATCACCTCATAATTTTTTATCGAACAAACGTTTGTATAGTTATTATACGAATGTTTGTTCGGTTTGTAAAGAGATAAATATAAAAAAAGATACTTCTTTTTTACTAATCAAAAAAGAAGTACCTAAAAGCCTTTAAACTAATGGGTTTTACGTTTTTCTAAGTATAAAGCAAAATTGAAAAGAACATGAAACCAGCACCTAGCATCACGAACAAATGCCAAACTACATGCATAAAGCGAACATTTTTTAAGCTATAAAATGCGGCACCTAATGTGTAGGAAACGCCACCTGCAACCAATAATGAGATACCTGTAGGACCTAAAGAGTCATATAAGGGTTTTGCAGCAGTAATGCACAGCCAGCCCATAATAATATAAATCACAGTAGAAACATTTTTTACTGTTTCTTGTTTGTGTAAGGTCAGGGATTTATAGACAACACCACTGATAGCCATTACCCAGATAAGCACAAACAATAACCAACCAAGCCAACCTTTTATGCTCAGCAAACAAAACGGCGTATAGCTTCCGGCGATCAATAAAAAAATCAAACTATGGTCAAAAACCTGAAAAACTTTTTTCGCTCTAGTAAAAATCAAACTATGAAATAGGGTTGAAGCCAGAAATAAAAGCACTAATGTTGAGCCATATATGGCGTAGGAAACGACATGTACAGTAGAATCAAGACGTGCGCCTTTTATTAATAAAATCACTAAGCCAGCAATACTTAATCCAGCCCCAATCCCATGAGTTACTGCATTAAGAACTTCATTTAAAATCATATATTTTTTTGAGAATTTTATTTTTTCCAAGAAATCAACTTCCTTCATTTTAATTTGGTGAAAAATAATTCTTTGTCTGTTATAATAATAATAGACATTTAAGCCTCAACTGTATTTTAACACGAATTGAGGTTGTTTTTAAAGAAAGAGTGATAAAATTATGACAAATGTTAAAATTGTGACCGATTCTTCTTGCACAATGCTGAAAAGTGTACGCGATGATTTGGATATTCAAATGATGCCTTTATCTGTAATGATTGACGGTGTAGTATACGCTGATGACGACCATTTAGAAGGCGAACAGTTTATGGAATTGATGAGTACAGCAAAAGCATTGCCAAAGACAAGCCAGCCGCCAATCGGCGAATTTGTGGAGCTATACGATCGCTTAGGAGCTGATGGAAGCGAAGTGATTTCCATTCATATGACAAAAGGCTTGAGCGGTACAGTAGAAGCGGCTAGACAAGCGGGGAATTTAAGCTCTGCCAATGTGACAGTAATCGATAGTGATTTTACCGATCAAGGCTTATCATTTCAAGTAATTCAAGCAGCTAAATTAGCTAAAAATGGTGCAAGCGTTCCAGAGATTTTAGCTGAAATCAATCATGTCAAAGAAAATACGAAGCTATTCATTGGAATTTCTACATTAGACAATCTAGTTAAAGGTGGTCGGATCAGTCGTACAACCGGACTTTTATCCAACATTTTTAATATGAAAGTAGTCATGGATTTCGAACATACAGAACTGATTCCTGTGGCTAAAGGTCGAGGAATGAAGACGTTCAATAAATGGTTTGATGAACTAAAAAATGAATTAAGTACTTTATCAAATGTGCGTCAAATCGGTATTTCTCACGCAGATGGATTAGAGTTAGCTAATGGATTTAAAGAAGGCCTACAAGCACTATTCCCTGATATGGAAATACCTGTGTTGCATACAAACCCTGTAATCGCAACTCACACAGGTAAGAGTGCATTTGCTATCATGTACTATACGGACTGAGTTTTGAGCAGATCAAACTGATCTGCTTTTTTTAATCAATTTTTTTATAACTTTTTACTGTACAAATGAAGTGAAAATAGAGATAATTTACTTTAATTAAAAATAATATTGCCAAATACTGTTAATCAGCGAATGTTCAACCTTTTCGTGATTCACAGCAAAGGAAGGGATACAATGAAATTACTTTTCAAAAGAAATTGGCCAAGCTTCACACTTTTTTTCATCACGATGATTGGTATTTTTTTATTATTAGTAGTGGCAATACCTAAAGCCAAACCAATTTTAGGTACTGGAACAATGCAAGTAGCTAAAACGGAAACAAAAGAAGTGCTCCACTACACCGCCATCGGTGACTCATTGACTGAAGGAATTGGTGATTTAACAAATTCAGGTGGATTCGTTCCACTCGTGGCTAAGGATTTGCAGGAGGAATATCATTTAAACGGTGTCCAAACAGATAATTTTGGAAAAAACGGTGATCGCAGTGATCAAATTCTTAAGCGAATCAAAAAAAATAAAGAAATCCAAGATGGCTTAGCTTCAGCAGATATTATTACGTTGACTGTGGGCGGAAATGACTTGATGAAAGTAATTAAGGGAGACGTATTCCGTTTAACGAAAAATTCGTTTGAAAGACCACTGAAAAATTATCAGAAAGAAGTAGAAAAAGTTCTAACGGAAATTCGCAATTACAATGCAGAGGCACCCATTTATGTCCTAGGCATTTACAATCCATTTTATCTTTATTTCCCTGATATTACAGAAATGCAAGAGATTGTGGACAACTGGAATAATGGGACAGAAGAAATCGTCAAAGCAGAAAAAAATGCGTATTTTATTCCAATAAATGATTTGCTTTATAAAGGAGCAGGTGATGAGGTAGGGATCGTCAGCAGTGAAGATTTAGCCTCTGGCACAGCATCAAGCAGTGAGCTAGATATCAAAAACAATGCGCTATATGAAGAAGACCACTTTCACCCCAACAATTTAGGATATCAACTCATGGCAAGTGCAGTGCGTGACGAAATGGTAAAAACGCAAGATAAATGGCTCAAAAAAGGAAGTGAGTGATACAAATGGCAAATGAACCAGAAGAAAAAAAAGAAGTGAAAAAAACGATCAAACGAAGCAAAAAAGCGCCTGAAGTAAAACGATCCATTAATTATTGGAAGGTTGCGTTCATTGTTTTGGTAGCAGCCTTGATTGGAAGTTTAGCCTTTGTTTTTGTAAGAGTCACCCAAGTTCGCGAACCAAACTATAAGCCCGTTCCAGAATTAGTTGAAAAAGACGGTACACCTGTTATAGCGGTTCAATCAACGAAGAAGCAAATAAATTCACTGATCGATTTTTACCTAGGTGATTTCCAAAAAGGATCAGATATTACTTATAAATTTTATCTGGAAAATGAAGCGATGCTAAATGGTACTTTTAAAGTCTTAGGACATCCGATTCAATTTTATCTTTATTTTGATCCTTACGTAATGGATGACGGTAATGTGCAACTCAAAGCAAAAAGCTTATCGATTGGTACACTAGGATTACCAATGAAAGAAATCCTAAAGTTTGTTCAAAGAGATTACAAATTACCAAACTGGGTAGAAGTAAATCCAGATGATAGCACTGTTTTACTTCGTTTAGATCAATTTAGAATGCAAAACGGGTTATTTATCCGAGCAGAAAAAATAAATTTAGTAGATGACGACATTCGTATGAATATCTACTTACCAAAAGATAGTAATAATACTACTTTAGACACGAAGGAGGAGTCAAATTGAGTGAAAAAGCAATTTTTGCCGGTGGTTGTTTTTGGTGTATGATCCAACCATTTGATACACAACCAGGGATTCAATCAGTAACGTCTGGTTACACTGGAGGACATGTAGCTAATCCCACATATGAACAAGTGTTAAGTCATACTACAGGGCATACTGAGGCTGTTGAGATTGAATTTAATCCTACTGTTATATCCTATGAAAAATTAGTTGAAATCTATTGGCAACAGACAGATCCAACGGATGCTTTAGGTCAATTTGAAGATCGTGGTGATAATTATCGCCCAGTGATTTTTTATATAAATGAGAAACAGAAAAAAATTGCAGAAAAAAGTCGAAAAGCATTACAAGAAAGTGGCCGTTTTACTGAACCAATCGTTACAACGATTGAACCTGCAGCTATTTTTTATCCAGCAGAAGACTATCATCAAGACTTTTACCAAAAAGACCCAGAGCGTTATAAAGATGCTCATATAAATCGAGCAAATTTTATAGAAAAGAATTGGTGACCATATGAGAAGAAGTTTTTATCACTATTTAATGACGCTAAGAGCGCCAAAAAAAACAGAAGAGAGCCAATTTGCAAACGATGCTGCGAAAGATATTCAGTTTCCTAAACAGTCTGAAGAGTATCATGAATTATCTAGCTATTTAGAAATGAATGCTGATTATTTAACAAACATGCACATTTTTGATGACTTATGGGAAAAATACTTAGAAAACAATAAATAAAAAGAGAAGGAAAGGCAAAGAAAGCTTTTCCTTCTTTTTTTTTCATGGTAAACTTGAAAACATGCAATGATATTTTTACAGAAAGAGATGACCGTATGAAAAATAAAAGACAAATCCCTTTTCACCAATACATTATTTCGATTCTTTGTGTTGCTTTTTTAGCCGGCGGTAGTTGCTATATTTATTTTGACTACCAATACAAAAAACAATTAGCAAACACTCCAGTTCAAAATAGTGAGTTAAAAAAAGTCGATAATCTATATAATGAAATCATCAATAATTATGTAGGAAAAGTTGATGAAAAGAAATTAGTCGATGGGGCACTAAAAGGTATGACAGAAGCCTTGGATGATCCCTATTCAAGCTACTTAAATGAACCAGAAGCAGATGAATTAGATCAAAGTCTAGCAGGGAGCTTTGAAGGCATTGGGGCAACAATGACCATGATGGATGAGCTACCAACTGTGGCACAAGCACCAATCGAAGGGTCTCCAGCAGCCAAAGCAGGAATCAAGGCGAATGATATAGTTTTAAAAGTCGATGATAAAGAAACAAAAGGAAAGACTCTTTCCCAAGTTGTCAGTAAAATTCGCGGAAAAAAAGGCACTGAAGTCCGTTTAACAATCAAACGGGGCGAAGAAACCTTTGAATTGAAAATCAAGCGAGATACGATTCCGATCGAGACTGTTAAAGGAGAGATAGATAAACAAGATCCTACGATCGGTTCGATAAAAATCACTTCATTTGGTGAAAATACCTATAAGGAATTACAAGACACAATCAAAAATTTAAGAAAAGACGGAGCTAAAACTTTTGTGATTGATTTACGGCAAAATCCTGGTGGCTTACTGGACCAAGTCGAAAAAATGGCGAGTATGTTCCTTGAAGACGGCAAAACAATCGTTAAATTTGAAGACAAAAAAGGCAATACCAGTGAGGATGTCGCTTCTACTGATTTAGATGGTGGCTTTAAAGTAACTGAACCGACCGTTGTTTTAGTTGATGAAGGAAGCGCTAGTGCATCTGAAATTTTTGCGGCAGCTTTAAAAGAATCTGGGAATAAAAAAATCATTGGAACTAAAACGTTTGGTAAAGGAACCGTTCAAACCATTAAAAATTTGAATGACAAGAGTGAAATCAAGTTAACCGTCTTAAAATGGCTGACACCAAAAGGGGAATGGATTCACAAAAAAGGACTAGAACCGACCATTACAGCTGACTATCCAGATTTTGCTTATTTATCGCCGATTTCAAGAGATAAAACGTTAAAAGCAGGGGATTCTTCACCAGTTGTCAAAAACGTCAATGCTCTGTTAAATGCTCTTGGTTATGAAGTTAATCCTGATACTAGCGATTTTACTGAGCAAACAAAAGAAGCCGTAAATGCGGTACAAACAGACAACGATTTACCCGTTACAGGGGAAGTTGACAATGATACGGCCGCTCAAATTGAAATTGAAGTTGGAAAGAAAATTAAGGATAACGACCAAGCATATGAAACTGCCATAAAGGAACTACAACACGAAAATAAAAAGAACTAAAAGAAACCACTGTGAAAAATAACGATACATTCAAAACTGAAATTGACTGTTCACGCCAATTTCAGTTTTTACTATGATCTGTTTTATTTTTCCTTTAAATTAGTCGCTTTTTCTAGTGTTTTTCCTTTATAATAGAATCAGCAAGAAAAAAGGGAGAGAAAAGAGTGGAAAAACGAAAATCTTATATTGGCTATTTTATTTTTTTCATAAAAATACTCATTCCTTCCCTAGTGTTGTTGTTTATACTAAGAGGTTTTATTTTGATTCCTGTACCTGTCGATGGGAATTCGATGGAGAAAACCCTTAGTCAAGGTGACATGATCGTGATGGAAAAATTCACATCAATCAAGCGATTTGATGTAGTTGTTTTCAAATTACCAAATGGAGCCATATACATTAAACGAGTAATTGGGCTACCAGGAGAAGCGATTCGCTATGACAATGATCAGCTTTTTATAAATGAAAAGCCTATTGAGGAGCCGTTTTTAGAAAAAAATATAAAAAAAGATCACGAGACAGCCCCTTATACGACTAATTTTAATTTAAGTGATCTTACTACGGAAGAGGTTTTACCCGAAGATAGTTATTTTGTATTGGGTGATAATCGACGAATGTCAAAAGACAGCCGCTCTTTCGGAGCTGTAGAAAGCAAGTATATTTTAGGTAAAGCACAGTTTGTATACTACCCAATAACACATATGAAATTCATACCAAGATAGGTGATAAAATGACAATACAATGGTTTCCAGGACACATGGCTAAGGCCAGAAGAGAAGTATCCGAAAAAATAAAGTATGTTGATATCGTTTTTGAATTGATAGATGCAAGGCTTCCCCTTTCATCAAGAAATCCAATGATGGATCAGATTGTACAACAAAAACCGCGTTTGATTTTACTTAACAAAGGTGATTTAGCTGATAAGGATCAAAATCAAAAGTGGCAAAAGTATTTCCAAGAAAAGGGCTACAATACTTTAGTTATTAATGCTCAACAAAATAAAGGCATCAACAAAATTGTTCCAGAAGCAAAGAAAGCACTAAAAGAAAAACTAGATCGAGAACGTTCAAAAGGGTTAAAACCACGTGCTATTCGTGCAATGTGTATCGGGATTCCAAACGTTGGAAAGTCAACATTGATGAATCGTTTAGTCGGTAAAAAAATTGCCCAAACAGGTAATAAACCCGGTGTGACGAAAGGCCAGCAATGGCTTCGTTCGGGAACAGATTTAGAATTGTTGGATACCCCAGGTATTTTATGGCCTAAATTTGAAGATCAAGAAATCGGTAAAAAATTAGCTTTAACTGGCGCAATCAAAGACCAACTTCTACACTTAGATGATTTAGCAATTTACGGGTTAACATTTTTTTCACGTTTTTATCCAGAGCGACTGGTTGAACGTTATAAGCTAACACAAGAGGAGACCTTTTTACAAGGAGCTGAACTTCTGATGCTAATTAGTCAAAAGCGTGGCTTTCGCGATGATTACGATCGTGCAAGTGAAATGATCATTCAAGAAATCCGCAGCAGCAAATTAGGCCCTTACACATTAGATCGCTGGGAAGAATTAGGAGTTACAAAAGATGAAAACTGAGTCAATTCTGCAAATTAAAGACACTTTAGCCACGATTGATAATCGAGATGATGACAGAATCCGTTTGTGGCAAGCAGATGAGCGTAGCGGTGTTCAACAAGCGTTAAGACAATGGGATAGAAGGATTCAGCGCCACGAAAACGAAATAGCGTTGTTTGAAGAAATGCAACAATTTGAAAATGAAGCCCGAGCTAAGGGGCATCGATTGATTGTTGGAATCGACGAAGTAGGTCGTGGACCGTTGGCGGGTCCTGTTGTTGCGGCAGCTGTTATTCTTCCTGAAAATTTTAAACTTCTCGGCGTAAATGATTCTAAAAAATTATCTGCAAAAAAAAGAGATGAACTCTACAATGAAATCCAAAATCAAGCTATTTCAATTGGGATCGGCATGGTAGATCATCATAAAATCGATGAAATCAATATTTATCAAGCTTCAAAAATGGCTATGGGCATAGCGTTGGAAGATCTTTGTTTTGTTCCTGATTATTTATTGATTGATGCAATGACGTTAGATGTTAATATTCCCCAAGAAAGTATCATTAAAGGGGATGCTCGCTCCATATCGATTGCTCAGACAAGTATCGTTGCTAAAGTTATTCGAGATCGTATGATGGAAAACTATGCTAAAACGTATCCTGGTTATGGTTTTGAAAATAATGCAGGTTATGGTACAAAAGAACATTTGCTAGGTTTGGAAAGACAAGGAATTTGCGAAATTCATAGAAAAACGTTCGCTCCAATTAAAAATATGTATTAATAAAATAAAATAACCTTTTTTTTGCGAATACTTACTATAACAAGTATTTGTGAAAGAAGGTTTTTTTATGGAAGAAAAACAACAAGCGTTACTTTTTAAATTAGCTATTTGTAACGGCATTGGAAATTTAGGTATGCTGAAAGTACTAGATTTTTCAATGAGATACAACAATAGTACAGATTTTTCTAAAGAAGAAATTATCCAAATTGCTGGAATTACGACCTATCAAAAACTATTTTCTGAATCATGGGATTTTTGGTCAAAAGACCCTGAAAAATTAGCAGTATACCAGCACTCACACCGCTTTATTACAATTTTAGATCCAATATATCCTTATTACTTAAAACAAATCTATAATTGTCCTGTGATACTGTTTTATAAAGGAAATATCGAGCTTTTAAAACAAAATTGTTTGTCTTTTATCGGAGCAAGAGCTGCTTCTGTATATGGAATTAATGTTGTACGCCAATTGATTCCGGAAATAGTCAGTAATAATTTAACTATTGTTAGTGGATTGGCTAAAGGAATTGATAGTGTCAGTCATCAAATCACGATGCAACATGGTGGGAATACCATTGGTGTCATTGGAACAGGGGTAGATAGTTGTTATCCTAAGGAGACCGCACATATTCAGCGAAAAATGATGGAGGAGCAACTAGTTATAAGCGAATACCCTAATGGTACAGGACCTAGAAAGTATCATTTCCCAATGAGAAATAGGATCATTGCAGGAATGAGTCTAGGTACTTGTGTAATCGAAGCCAGAAAAAAAAGTGGTTCTTTGATCACAGCCCAAGCTGCTCTAGAGTATGGTCGTGAAGTTTTTGCGGTCCCAGGTAATGTATTTGATTCCCAATCAGATGGTTGTCACGGCCTCATTCAAGATGGAGCAAAATGTACTATTTGTCCACAAGATATTTTAGAAGAAATTCAATTTTTTACGATTTAACTGTATCAATCCTTGACAAACCTGTAATGAATAGATATGATGAAGTACGATTTGTGAGTTCTCTACATTTTGATATATATAATAGAAGAAACACAAAAACCGAAAGGAGCCACACGTTTAATGGCGTATAAATATCTAGTTATTGTGGAATCACCAGCTAAAGCCAAAACGATTGAAAAATATTTAGGAAAAAACTATAAGGTTGTTGCCAGTGTTGGGCATATTAGAGATTTACCTAAAAGTAAAATGGGTGTTGATACTGAAAATAATTATGAACCGCACTATATCTCAATTCGAGGTAAAGGCGACGTCATAAAAAGTTTAAAAGCTGCTGCAAAAAAAGCTGAAAAAGTTTATCTCGCAGCCGATCCGGACCGAGAGGGGGAGGCCATTGCTTGGCATCTGTCTTTCCTTCTTGGCTTGGATTTAAATGATAAAAACCGTGTTGTATTTAATGAAATTACGAAAGAAGCGGTAAAAGCTGCGTTTAAAGAACCTCGCACGATTAACCTAGACTTGGTAGATGCGCAACAAGCACGCCGTATTCTAGATCGTTTAGTGGGTTATTCACTAAGTCCAATTCTTTGGCGTAAAGTGAAGAAAGGCTTAAGTGCTGGTCGAGTACAGTCTGTAGCACTTAAAATTATCATTGATCGTGAAAATGATATTCGCAAATTTATTCCAGAAGAATATTGGAGCATTGATGGTAATTTTCAGAAAGCAAAGAAAAAATTTAAGGCTAATTTCTGGGGCCTAGATGGTAAAAAGAAAAAATTACCGAACGCTGAAGCAGTAAAAGAAGTAACTACTCGAATCAAAGGCAAAGAATACGATGTGACAAAAGTTGAAAAGAAAGAGCGGAAACGTAATCCTGCATTACCTTTTACAACTAGTAGTTTACAACAAGAAGCAGCCAGAAAATTAAACTTCCGAACACGAAAAACTATGATGGTTGCGCAACAATTATACGAAGGAATTCCCTTAGGGAAACAGGGTACAGTAGGTTTAATCACGTATATGCGTACAGATTCCACTAGAATCGCAGATTCTGCAAAAGCAGAAGTAGCAGAATATATTGAAAAAACGTACGGTAGTGAATTTTCTGCTCATGGTGGTCGTAAAGTAAAAAATGCGCAAGGAGCCCAAGATGCTCATGAGGCGATTCGTCCTTCTAGCGTTATGCGTGCCCCGAATGAAATCAAACAATATTTAGACAAAGACCAGTTAAAACTGTACACTTTAATTTGGTCACGTCTGGTTGCCAGTCAAATGACACCGGCTATCTTGGATACAATGAAAGTAACATTGGAACAAAACGGCGTGATTTTCATTGCGAATGGTGCTAAAGTAAAATTCAAAGGTTTTATGCAAGTTTATGTTGAAGGTCGCGATGATGGCAAAGAAGATAAAGAAAATATCTTACCTGATTTAGCCGAAGGAGACAAAGTCAATGCTCTTGATATCGAACCGAAACAACACTTCACACAACCACCTGCAAGATTTAGTGAAGCAACATTGATCCGAGCTTTGGAAGAGAATGGTGTTGGACGGCCATCAACCTACGCACCAACCTTAGAAACGATTCAAAGACGTTATTATGTTAAGCTAACAAATAAACGTTTCGAGCCGACCGAGCTAGGAGAGATCGTTAATTCATTGATTGTTGAATTTTTCCCACAAATCGTTGATGTTCATTTTACAGCTTCAATGGAAGGGGATTTAGATAAAATTGGTGTTGGTCAAGAAAAATGGGTAGAAGTCGTGGATCGTTTCTACAGACCGTTTGAAAAAGAATTGACAAATGCAGAAGAAAAAATCGAAAAAATTCAAATCAAAGACGAGCCAGCTGGCTTCGATTGTGATCTCTGTGGTCATCCAATGGTAATCAAGCTAGGACGTTATGGTAAATTTTATGCATGTAGTAACTTCCCAGAATGTCGAAATACTAAAGCAATTGTCAAAGAAATTGGTGTTACTTGTCCAGTTTGTAAAGAAGGGCAAGTTATTGAACGTAAATCTAAAAAGAATCGATTATTCTACGGTTGTAGCCGCTATCCAGATTGTGACTTTACATCTTGGGATAAACCAATTGGGCGTCCATGTCCAAAATGTGGTCAATATCTCGTTGAGAAAAAAGTCAAAGGTGGAAAACAAGTCGTCTGTATCAATGGTGATTATGAAGAGAACGTTCAAAAATAAACGATATCTATAAAAACAAGAAAATTAAAAAACCAGCGGAAAAGCCCGTTGGTTTTTTGAAGAAAAGAGGAAATAGATGAATACTCCTGTAACAGTTATCGGCGCTGGCTTAGCGGGCAGTGAAGCTGCTTGGCAAGTTGCCCAATCTGGTGTCCCAGTAATACTTTATGAAATGCGTCCTGTAAAAAACACTCCAGCTCATCAAACTGAAAATTTTGCTGAATTAGTATGTTCTAACTCATTGAGAGGCAATAACTTAACGAATGCTGTTGGTGTTCTGAAAGAAGAAATGAGACGTTTGGATTCAATCATCATCAACAGTGCGGATAAAACTGCTGTACCTGCTGGTGGCGCTTTAGCCGTTGATCGAGATACGTTTTCACAAGAAATTACGGATAAAATAAAAAATCATCCATTGATTACAGTTAAGAATGAAGAAATCACTGCTATTCCAGATGGAATCGTGATCATTGCCACAGGGCCATTGACTTCAGAAGCATTAGCAGAACAAATCAAAGAGTTTAACGGTTCAGACGGTTTTTACTTTTACGACGCTGCGGCACCGATTGTGGACAAAGCAACGATTGATATGGATAAAGTTTATTTAAAATCTCGCTACAACAAAGGTGAGGCAGCATATTTAAATTGTCCAATGACGGAAGAAGAGTTTAAAGCTTTTTATGAAGCCTTGATTTCTGCTGAAGTTGTTCCTTTAAAAACATTTGAAAAAGAAAAATTCTTTGAAGGATGCATGCCAATTGAAGTAATGGCTAAACGAGGCATCAAAACGATGTTATTTGGGCCATTAAAGCCAGTTGGATTGGAAGATCCTAAGACAGGTAAACGTCCCTATGCTGTTATCCAATTACGCCAAGATAATGCAGCCGCTTCATTATACAATCTTGTAGGTTTTCAAACACATCTAAAATGGGGCGAACAAAAACGTGTTTTCCAAATGATTCCAGGTTTAGAAAATGCTGAATTTGTTCGTTATGGTGTTATGCATCGTAATAGTTTTATGAACTCACCAGAACTATTGAAACCAACTTATCAATCTCAAAAGAGAGAAAACTTATTCTTTGCTGGTCAAATGACAGGTGTTGAAGGATACGTAGAAAGTGCAGCTAGTGGTTTATTAGCAGGTATGAATGCAGCTCGTTTGGCCAAAGAGGAAGAACTTATCGTTTTCCCAAGAGAAACAGCTTTAGGAAGTATGGCCTATTATATTACGCATGCAGAAGGCAAACATTTCCAACCGATGAACGCTAACTTTGGTTTGTTCCCTGAATTGCCAGAAAGAATTCGGGATAAAAAAGAACGATATGAAGCCATTGCAGACAGAGCTTTGACGACATTAGCTAAAATGAAACAAGATTTAACTATCGAAGAATAAACGAAAGAACAAAAAGACCAGTGCGAATCAAACGATTTGCATTGGTCTTTTAAGCGATACAAAACAACCGAAAAACAGATTAAATTACGCTTACAGTTTATGAGCATTTAAAGTTAAATATGAATAAATTGTTACTAAATTTGAAAATATTGATTAAATTCTGACAATTCGTTTGTTTTTTCAAAATGGTTATGCTAAAGTTACTGTGTAATTTAATGGAGGAAGGTTTATGCAAGAGAAAAATTGGTCTGAACTATTTTTAAACTACTTGATCATTGAACGTGGTTATTCTGAAAAAACCAAAATTGCATACGAAGAAGACATGCACAATTTTTTTGTGTTTTTAAAAAATTCGGGAGAGCCTGATTATTTAAACGTCGACCATTTGGATATTCGCTCCTATTTGAGCTTCCTATATGATAAAGAATATAGTCGGAATTCTATTAGTCGAAAAATTGCTAGTTTACGTTCTTTCTATCAATTTCTGCTTAAAAATGAAGTCATCAAAGAAAATCCATTCTCGTATGTACACATGAAGAAAAAACAATTACGTCTTCCTCGTTTTTTATATGAAAAGGAGATGGATGCTTTGTTTGACAGTGCTAAAGGGTCGAAACCTTTAAATTTAAGGAATCAAGCATTGTTAGAAATTCTCTATGGTACTGGAATTCGAGTAAGTGAATGTACAAACTTAACCTTGCAATCCATTGACTTTTCTGCAAACGTATTACTTATTCATGGGAAAGGAAACAAAGATCGGTATGTGCCTTTCGGTTCTTTCGCGCAAGATGCATTAAAAGAGTACTTGGAAAATGGACGAGCTGTTTTGATGGAAAAATACCATCGTGAACATGCGTTTGCTTTTGTTAATCATCACGGGGAACAAATTACCCCAACTGGTATCGAGTATATTTTAAATCAACTTATAAAAAAAAGTACCTTAAATAGCGATATTCATCCTCATATGTTACGTCATACATTTGCCACACATTTACTAAATAACGGAGCTGATATGCGAACCGTTCAAGAATTATTGGGGCATTCTGATTTATCAACGACCCAAATTTATGCTCATGTAACAAAAGAAAGTTTACAAAAAAATTATCGAACATTTCATCCTCGTGCGTAACGAGTCTTGTATCAACTAGCTTGCAGGCTAGCAACACTAAAAAATAGAAACAAGCCTGTTCAGCTTTTAAATTAGGAGGAACTATAATGGTTGAATCACAATTTCATTCAACAACGATTTGTGCTGTTGAAAAAGATGGAAAATTTGCGATGGCTGGTGACGGTCAAGTAACAATGGGAGAATCTGTTGTTATGAAAGGCACTGCTAAAAAAGTTCGTAGAATATATAATGACGAAGTCGTTGTCGGTTTTGCTGGAAGTGTAGCAGATGCGTTTACACTAGAAGAGAAATTTGAAGGAAAATTAAACGAATACAATGGCAATTTAACTCGTGCTGCAGTTGAATTAGCTCAAGAATGGCGTACACAGCAATCTATGCAAAAATTAGAAGCCATGTTGATTGTTATGAATGAGAAGGAAATGTTGCTAGTTTCAGGTACAGGTGAAGTAATCACTCCAGATGATGGTATCTTAGCAATTGGTTCAGGCGGAAACTTCGCCTTGTCAGCAGCTCGTGCAATGAAACATTACGGAGATAAAGATATGTCTGCTAAAGAAATCGCAAAAAATGCGTTAACTATTGCGGCAGATATCTGTGTCTTTACAAATCACAATATTATTGTAGAAGAATTATAAATGGGGGACAATGACCATGAATGAATTAAATAGAACACCAAGAGAAATTGTCAAAGAATTGGATGAATATATCATCGGACAAGAAACAGCCAAAAAATCAGTTGCAGTAGCTCTAAGAAATAGATATCGCCGTTTACAGCTTGAAGAAAAAATGCAACAAGATGTAACGCCAAAAAATATGCTGATGATTGGACCTACAGGTGTAGGGAAAACAGAAATCGCCAGACGCCTGGCAAAAATCGTCAATGCTCCTTTTATCAAAGTAGAAGCGACTAAGTTTACAGAAGTTGGTTATGTTGGTAGAGATGTAGAATCAATGGTACGTGATTTAGTAGAAAACGCTATTCAAATTGTAGAAAAAAAACAATACAGTAGAGTTTATTCTCAAGCCTTGAAAAAGGCGAATAACCGTTTAGTAAAAGTTCTTGTTCCAGGAATCAAAAAAGAACAAAAACAAACGTCCAATAATCAATTTGAACAAATGATGCAAATGTTCAACAGTGCGCAACAACCTCAAGAATCACAAGAAGAAGTAACGGAAGAAATCAAAGTGAATCGCAAAACGATTCTCGAGCAACTACAAAAAGGATTACTAGACAATCGTGAAGTAACGATTGAAATCGAAGAGCCTAAAAAGACAATGCCAGCTATGAATAACGGCATGGAACAAATGGGCATCGACTTAAACGAAACTTTAGGAGCTCTATCTCCTAAGAAAAAAGTCGAACGTACAGTTACTGTCAAAGAAGCCCAAGAACTATTAGTTAAAGAAGAGTCCGCTAAAATTGTTAAAGATGCAGACATTCACAGCGAGGCAATTCGTTTAGCTGAAAGTAGTGGCATTATTTTCATTGATGAATTTGATAAAATCACTTCAAAAAGTCAGCAAAACTCAGGCGAAGTTTCTCGTGAAGGAGTACAACGTGATATTTTGCCAATTGTTGAAGGTTCTCAAGTCAATACAAAATATGGTCCGGTTCAAACAGATCATATTTTATTTATCGCATCTGGCGCATTCCATTTGTCTAAACCAAGTGATTTGATTCCTGAATTACAAGGTCGATTCCCAATTCGTGTCGAGTTAGACGATCTAACTGCAGAAGACTTTGTCAAGATTTTGACAGAGCCAAATAATGCGTTGATAAAACAATATATCGCTTTAATTGGCACTGAAAATGTCACAGTTGTTTTTACGAAAGAAGCAATCGAACGGATCGCAAATATTGCGTTTGATGTCAATAGAGACACTGACAATATCGGAGCTCGACGCTTGCATACGATTTTGGAACGTTTGCTAGAAGATTTATTATTTGAAGCACCAGATATGCAAATGGGGGAGATTACAATTACAGAAGCATATGTGAATGAAAAACTGAACAGTATTGTTCAAAATGAAGATTTAAGCCGTTACATTCTTTAAGAATTTCAATCTTCAAGTCTGCAGAAGTTCTTTTGAAACAAACAAGGGTCGTAACAAGAACTGAGTTGAGAATCTTTGGTACAAGATGATGAAAAACGGATCGATAATACCATCTATTTTCTAGCTCAGTTTTTAAATTAGGAGGAGTAAAAATGACTACTTTATTAGAAAAAACGCGTCAAATCAATAAACTTTTACAACAAAAAAATACCTTTGATCAAAAGGCCGAATTACCTTACGACAAAATGGCTATGATTTTAGGCGATGTTTTAGAAAGTAATGCGTATATTATCAGTAACGAAGGGGTTTTGTTAGGGTATAACGAAAAATTAGATGTTAATAATGCGCGTGTGAAACATATGTTTGAAGAAAAACGTTTCCCACAAAGTTACACAGACGCAGCAGATAACTTGGTTAAGACAGAAGCAAATATTTCAATCACTAGCGATTTAACTGCTTTTCCTATCGAACTACGTGAAAAATATCCTTTTGGACTAACAACCATTGTCCCAATGTTTGGTGCGGGTGAACGTTTAGGAACGATTATTTTGGCAAGAGTAGAACAGTCCTTCAATGATGAAGATTTGGTTCTAGCTGAATATAGTGCTACTGTTGTTGGCATGCAGATTCTTTATCAGCAATCACGTAACATCGAAGCAAGCGTTCGTAGTGCAACTGCCGTACAAATGGCGATTAATACATTGTCATACAGCGAGTTAAAAGCAGTTCAGGCTATATTTAAAGCTTTGGATGGCGAAGAAGGTAGATTAACGGCTTCCAGTATTGCCGATGAAATTGGAATCACGCGCTCAGTAATCGTAAATGCTTTAAGAAAATTAGAATCAGCAGGTATCATTGAATCAAGATCCCTAGGAATGAAAGGGACTTATCTGAAAGTCTTAAATAAACAATTCATCAAAGAATTAGAAAAAGATAGTAAGTAGGGGGGCAGAGAACATGACTGTACAAATTGAAAATGATTATTTGATTGCAACAATAGCAGAAGATGGTGCCGAGCTTATCAGCTTGAAATCGAAGAAAAATAATATTGAATACATCTGGCAAGGAGATCCAGCATTTTGGGGCCGTCACGCACCTGTATTATTTCCAGTTGTCGGGCGCTTAAAAGATGATCAATACACATATGAAAATCAAACTTACCCGATGGGACAGCATGGATTTGCCAGAGATAGCCTTTTTGAAGTAATCGAACACGGGTCAGAACTAGTTTCACTATCGTTAAAAAGCACCAAAGAGTCGAAAAAAATATATCCTTTTGAATTTGAATTGATTCTTTCATATGTCCTAGAAGAAGACAATTTAATTGTTAAGTATCAAGTAGAAAATACAGGTAATGCGGATATGTATTTTTCAATTGGTGGACATCCTGCATTTAATGTACCTTTAGAACAAGAGTTGACGTTTGATGATTATTATCTAAGTTTTTCACCCAAAAAATCTCGTACTCAGATTCCGTTAGCAGGTCCTTTTGCAGATTTCGAGCATAAAACATTAGGACAAACGAATACTAGTCTTGATCTTCGGAGAGAGCTATTCAAAGAAGATGCAATTATTTTCGAAACCAAAGGAGTAAATACCTTTACAATTGAAACAGACGAAGGTCCTCACAGCATTAGTTTAAGTTTTACAGATATGCCTTATGTCGGCGTTTGGTCTCCTTATCCACAAGAAGCCCCATTCGTTTGTATCGAGCCTTGGTGTGGTATTGCAGACGAAGTAAATACTACAGGAAATCTTGTTGATAAAAAAGGGATCAACAAACTAGTTACAGCAGATATTTTTAAAACACAATATACACTTACAGCTAAATAAACTAAAAAACTAGGACACGAAGTATTGCAAACTTCATGCTCTAGTTTTTTTAATAATTTGTTTTATTTTTTTTGCGAGCGCCCAAACCAAACGGTATTCGACTTTCGGTGCCATCTTTGATTCGTTCTATATTATCTTTGTGACGGATAAAAATAAAAATTGTCAACGCTAATGCAATCGATGTTAATAACCAATCAAAATGAGGCAAGATAGCTGGAATAGCGAAAGGCAAAATAATTGTCGAAAGTGTGATTAGCACAGCACTGATCATACTGGACAAACTTACCATGCTAGTAATATATAACATAATAATAAAAATTAAAGCAGAATAAACAAAAAATGCTGGATTGTACGCCAAAATCATCCCTGCACTAGTAGCGACAGCCTTTCCTCCTTTGAAATTTGCAAAAATAGGAAAGGTATGACCTAGAACGGCTGCAACACCAAAAACTAGTGGATTTACATCTAAAGTAAATAGTAGAGGCAGGCAAGTTGCAAAGGTTCCTTTTAAAATATCCATCAGCAAAACAGCTATTCCTGCTTTTTTTCCAAGAACTCTAAACGTATTTGTCGTTCCTGTGTTACCACTACCAAATTGCCGAAGATCCTTTTTGAAAAAAAGTTTGCCTATCCAAACGCCAGAAGGAATAGAACCAAGTAGATAAGCTATAATCAATAGCACAAAAAATTTCATTAAGTAACCTCTTTCTGTTCAAACTAGCATTTATTCTATCATGAATAGAAACAGCTAACAATAATTAAATATTCGTTGTATAATGAAAATGAAGAGAAAGTAGAAAGGATGATCAACATGCCCATAGAAAACCCAACACAAAAACAAATTTTTGATTACCTAAAACAAGCCAAACGAATCGCAGTCGTTGGACTAAGTGCGAAAGAAGACCGTACAAGTTATAAAATAGCTGAATTACTACAAGAATCTGGTTATGAAATTATTCCAGTAAATCCAAAGTTGGTAGGAAAAAAGATCCTTGGTGAAAAAGTCTATGAGAAATTGCAAGATGTACCAGGACAAATCGATATCGTCGATATATTTCGTCGAAGTGAATTTTTACCTGAAGTTGCTCGAGATTTTATAGAAACTGATGCAAAAGTCTTTTGGGCCCAATTAGGACTGGAAAATGAAGAAGCTGCTGAAATCTTGAAAAATGCAGGAAGAAATGCTATTATAATGAATCGTTGCATTAAAATTGAATTAGCTGAAATGCCTAAATAGATGCAAATAATCTTAAGAAAGAGTGGCCGTTGAGGAAAGCTCTTTTTTTTTGAGAGCTTTTAGAGTATTATTGTAATGATGTGGCCTTGCGCCCTATAATTCAAGTATAAGGAGTTTTTTCTTTGGCGAAAAAAGTAAACAATGAATACAACGACGCCTCCATCCAAGTTCTAGAAGGATTGGAAGCCGTACGAAAAAGACCAGGAATGTACATCGGCTCCACAGACAGCCGCGGATTACATCATTTAGTCTATGAGATCGTTGATAATGCAGTTGATGAAGCACTATCTGGTTATGGAAATGAAATCAGTGTGACAATTCAAAAAGACAATAGTATCAAAATAACTGACGCTGGACGTGGTATGCCAGTTGGCATGCATGCATCAGGAATCCCAACTGTAGAAGTAATTTTCACCGTTCTTCATGCAGGAGGAAAATTCGGTCAAGGCGGGTACAAAACTTCCGGCGGACTACACGGTGTAGGTGCTAGCGTAGTGAATGCATTATCTAGCTGGTTGGAAGTGCGTATCGTCCGTGACGGTGTTGAATACATGGAGCGTTTTGAAAATGGCGGAAAACCCGTTGGAACCTTAAAAAAAGTTGGAAAAACGAATAAAAAGAATGGAACTTCCGTAATTTTTCTTCCAGATGACACCATTTTTTCTACTATACATTTTTCATACGATACCTTAGCAGAGCGCCTAAGAGAATCTGCATTTCTATTAAAAGGTGTAAAAATCTCTCTAACTGACCTTAGAGGAGAAGAACCTAAAGAAGAAATTTTTCATTATGATGAGGGAATCAAAGAATTTGTTGCCTACCTTAATGAAGAAAAAGATACATTAACACCTGTTGTTTATTTTTCAGGGGAAAAAGATGGCATCGAAGTTGAGCTTGCTTATCAATATAATGATGGCTATTCAGAAAATGTCCTTTCATTTGTCAATAATGTCCGTACAAAAGATGGTGGTACTCATGAAGTAGGGATGAAGTCTTCAATGACAAAAGCTTACAATGAGTATGCAAGAAAAGTCGGTTTGCTAAAAGAAAAAGATAAAAATCTCGAGGGTAGTGACTTTCGCGAAGGATTGGCAGCAGTCTTATCGATTCGTGTTCCGGAAAACTTGCTGCAATTTGAAGGGCAAACAAAAGAAAAACTAGGGACCCCAATGGCACGAAATGCAGTAGATAATGTTGTTGGAGAACAAATGGGCTTTTATCTACAAGAAAATAGCGAAATGAGCCAACAATTAATTCGTAAAGCGATCAAAGCGCGAGAAGCCCGTGAAGCAGCTCGTAAAGCGCGAGAAGAAAGTCGCAATGGCAAAAAACGGAAAAAAGGCGAATCTCTTTTATCTGGAAAACTGACACCGGCTCAATCACGTAATCCTAAAAGAAATGAATTATATTTAGTCGAAGGAGACTCTGCCGGTGGTTCAGCAAAACAAGGGCGCGACAGAAAATTCCAAGCGATTTTACCTTTACGAGGAAAAGTATTAAATACTGAAAAAGCTAAAATGCAGGATATTCTGAAAAACGAAGAAATCAACACGATGATCTACACAATTGGGGCAGGTGTTGGGCCAGAATTTTCAATTGAAGACTGTAACTACGATAAAGTTATCATCATGACCGATGCGGATACCGATGGCGCTCATATTCAAGTATTGCTATTAACCTTCTTTTATCGTTACATGAAACCACTGATCGAAGCTGGTAAAATCTACATTGCGTTACCACCGCTCTATAAAGTGTCAAAAGGAATTGGTAAAAAAGCAGTAACAGAATATGCCTGGACAGACGAAGAATTATCGAATGTGACGGAGCAAGTCGGCAAAGGATATATGCTTCAACGTTACAAAGGATTAGGTGAAATGAACGCAGACCAGCTGTGGGAGACCACAATGGACCCTGAGACACGTACTCTGATCCGAGTAAGAATAGATGATGCAGCTCAAGCAGAACGTCGCGTAACGACTCTTATGGGCGATAAAGTAGAGCCTAGAAGAAAATGGATCGAACGCCACGTCCAATTTACATTAGAAGAAGACGGCAGCATCTTAGATAGAAAAGATGGCGATAAAGAGATTTCACCATCTATTTCAACTGACGTGCTAGATGAAGAAAAAAAAGAAGAAACTGAGCGTAAAAATGCCGAGTCTGAAGCAACACAAGATATCAGTTTATTCGATTTAGAGTAGGGAGTGACAAATTTGGAAAAACGCCAGGATATTCAAGAATTGACGCTTGAAGAAGTAATGGGCGATCGTTTTGGAAGATATTCCAAATATATCATTCAAGAACGTGCCCTACCTGATATTCGTGATGGGTTAAAACCTGTACAACGTAGAATTTTATTTTCCATGAATAAAGATGGAAATACATTTGAGAAAAGTTTTAGAAAATCTGCAAAATCTGTCGGAAATATCATGGGGAATTACCATCCTCATGGTGATAGCAGTATTTACGAAGCAATGGTTCGTTTAAGTCAAGACTGGAAACTACGTGAAGTTTTGATCGAAATGCACGGGAATAATGGGAGTATGGATGGTGATCCACCAGCTGCGATGCGGTATACAGAAGCACGTTTGTCTGAATTAAGTGGAGAACTTCTGAAAGATATCGAAAAAGAAACAGTTGACTTCGTTTGGAACTTTGATGATACAGAAAAAGAGCCGACTGTTTTACCTGCTAAATACCCCAATTTACTCGTGAATGGTTCAACAGGGATCTCGGCAGGTTATGCTACAGAAATTCCTACTCACAATTTAGCGGAAATTATCGATGGTACAATTTATTTAATCGATCATCCAAATGCAACCTTAGATAAGCTAATGGAATTTATTCCAGGACCGGATTTTCCAACAGGTGGTATTTTACAAGGGAAAGAAGAAATCAAAAAAGCTTATGAGACAGGTCGCGGCAAAGTAATTCTTCGCTCAAAAACAAGAATTGAACCTTTAAAAGGTGGAAAACAACAAATTGTTGTCACCGAAATTCCTTACGAAGTGAACAAAGCGACATTGGTTAAGAAGATGGATGAAGTCCGTTTAAATAAAAAAATCGATGGTATTGCTGAAGTTCGTGATGAAAGTGACCGAACTGGGCTGCAAATTGCGATTGAGTTGAAAAAAGATACGAATGCCGAGGGTATTTTAAATTATCTTTTCAAAAATACTGAATTACAAATCAATTACAACTTCAATATGGTTGCTATCGACAACATGACACCACAACAAGTTGGTTTAAAACGGATCTTAGATAGCTATATTGCACACCGCAAACAAGTCATTACAAACCGTAGCCAATTTGAATTGAACAAAGCTAAAAAACGTCAGCACATCGTTGCTGGTTTGATCAAAGCGCTGTCTATTTTAGATAAAGTAATCGAAACTATCCGTGCTAGTAAAGACAAAAAAGATGCTAAGATGAATCTGGTAAAAGCCTATGCATTTACTGAAGAACAAGCTGAAGCTATCGTGACGTTGCAATTGTATCGTTTAACCAATACAGACATCACACAACTTGAAAAGGAAGCAGAAGAGTTGAATCAGTTCGTCACTGAATTAACAAAAATTTTAAGTGATGAAAGAGAGTTGTTCAACGTAATGAAAAAAGAGTTACGTGAGGTCAAAAAACAATACGGCAACCCACGTTTAACTCAGATTGAAGATGAAATTCAAGAAATCAAGATCGATACAAAAGTTTTAGTTGCTCAAGAAGATGTCGTGGTGACTGTAACGCACGAAGGGTATATCAAGCGGAGCAGTTTGCGTTCTTATAGCGCATCGAAGCCAGAAGAGGTCGGAATGAAAGAAGGAGACTTCTTGCTTTATACTGGGGAAGTAAATACCTTAGATCATATTTTACTGATTACAAATAAAGCCAACGTGATTTATCGTCCAGTTCATGAACTTCCTGACTTACGATGGAAGGAAATAGGTGAACATATTTCACAAGCTATTCTAAATCTATCAGTAGATGAATCCATTATTGCTGTTTATACCTATAAAGAACTATCTCCAACGAAGACATTTGTTTTCATGACAAAAGAAGGTATGATCAAACAAAGTAAAATGACCGATTTCGAACCATGGAGAACGTATAAGAGCCGTCCAACGAACTGTATGAAATTGAAATCGGACTCAGATGAAATTGTAAATGTGTATTTAACAAATGAACAAAAGATCTTAGATGTCTTTTTAGTCAGCCATCGCGGTTTCGGTTTACGCTATCCATTAGAAGAAGTACCAGTAGTTGGTGCTAAAGCTGCTGGAGTTAAGGCAATGAACTTAAAAGAGCAAGATTATGTAGTCAACGGCTTACTTGTCCATGAAGATGGAGACACACCAGTTGTAGTATTAACGCAACGAGGAAGTATCAAACGAATGTTAGCACAAGAATTACCTCAACTCGGGCGAGCAAAACGCGGACTAATGGTTCTTAGAGAATTGAAAAAGAACCCTCATCGCGTAACATTTATGTCTGAAAGTAGTCCTTTAGAATTACTAGTGACAACACAAAATGGTAAACAATATACGCTGGATTCAGAAAAATATCCAATCAATGATCGAACATCTAATGGTTCATTTATGCTTGATGAAAAACAAGATGGTGAAATTTTAGAAGTTCATGAAATGCATACAGCAGAACTAATACCTAAAAATGAAGAAGAATCTAAATAGGACTGCTAAACTGTTCTATAGAATTTAAAGGAAGAAGCATCTGTACTAGCACAGATGCTTCTTTTTCTATTACAGATTTCTTATATTTTTTATCTGCATAAGGAAAATTAGTTAATTAAATCACAAACTAAAAACACTTATAATTAAACGTTTTTAGCTTTTTTTATCTGAAAATAAGGTAATTAGCTCAAATTATAGTAAGGAAAAGCTTGCATATAATCAATCATGTGTTATACTAATCACATAAAGCTGTTACAATAGATTTCAGCATACTAAGGAGGCCCACAATGGAACAATGGAAAGGCTTTAAAGGCGACAAATGGAAAACATCAGTAGACACACGTGATTTCATCCAAAGAAACTACACTGAATACAAAGGCGACGATTCTTTCCTGGAGCCAATCGCACCAAGTACAGACAAATTATGGACAAAATTACAGGAATTATTTGAGATACAACATGAAAAAAATGGTGTATACGATATGGATACTAACATTCCTGCAACCGTTACATCTCACGAACCTGGATATTTGATTAAAGAAGAAGAAACAATCGTTGGTTTACAAACAGATGTACCATTGAAACAAGCATTCATGCCATTTGGTGGTATCAACATGGCTAATAACTCATTAACATCAAATGGTTACGAAGTAGATGCTGAGATGTCTAAAATCTTCACAGAGTGGAGAAAAACACATAACCAAGGAGTTTTTGATGCCTACACACCAGAAATGAGATCCGCACGTAAAAATAAAATCATCACAGGTCTTCCAGATGCTTATGGTCGTGGCCGCATTATCGGTGACTATCGTCGTATTGCGTTATACGGAATGGACTTTTTGATTGCTGAAAAGAAAAAAGATTTAAGTAATACTGGTAACAAAGTAATGACAGATGACGTGATTCGTTTAAGAGAAGAAATTTCTGAACAAATCAGAGCAATGGCTGACTTAAAAGAAATGGCTTCAACTTATGGGTTTGATATTTCACAACCAGCAGCTAATGCAAAAGAAGCGATTCAATGGTTATACTTCGGTTATCTAGGTGCCATCAAATCACAAAATGGTGCTGCTATGTCTATCGGACGCATCTCTGCGTTCTTAGATATCTATATCCAGCGTGATTTAGAAGCAGGTGTAATCACTGAATTTGAAGCACAAGAAATGATTGATCACTTGATTATGAAATTACGTATGGTTAAATTTGCTCGTACACCTGAATATAACCAATTATTCTCTGGTTACCCAATCTGGGCTACATTATCAATCGCTGGTATGGGATTAGATGGACGTTCATTAGTGACGAAGAGTGACTTCCGTATCTTACACACATTAACAAACATGGGCCCATCTCCTGAACCTAACTTAACTGTGTTATATTCTTCACATTTACCAGTTGGATTTAGAACATTTGCTTCTAAGATTGCAAAACAAAGTTCATCTATCCAATTCGAAAATGATGACTTATTACGTGCTAACTGGGGTTCTGACGACTGTGCTATCGCATGTTGTGTGTCTGCAACAGTTATGGGTAAAGATATGCAATTCTTCGGCGCTCGTGCCAACTTAGCAAAAGCCGTTCTTTATGCAATCAACGGTGGTGTAGACGAAAAAACTAAAATGCAAGTAGCTCCTAAATTCCGTCCAATGACAGGTGATACTTTGGACTATAATGAATTTATTGATCGCTACAAAGATATCATGGATTGGTTAGCAGAATTATATGTAAATACATTAAATGTCATCCACTATATGCACGATAAGTATTCTTATGAAGCAGCACAATTAGCCTTCATGGAAAGCGACTTACAACGTACTTTCGCAACGGGTATTGCCGGGATTTCACATGCTGCTGACTCAGTAATGGCAATCAAACACGGTAACGTACAAGTAATCCGTGACGAAGACGGTTTAGCAATTGATTATGTTCCTCAAAATGAGTTCCCAACTTATGGTAACGATAATGAAGAAGCAGATGCAATGGCTAACTGGATTCTTGAATACTTCATGACTCAAATCAGACGTCAACATACGTACCGTAATGCGAAACCTACAACATCATTATTAACAATCACTTCAAATGTTGTTTATGGTAAAGCAACTGGTAATACACCAGACGGACGTCGTGCAGGTAAACCACTAGCACCAGGTGCTAACCCTAGTTACCAAGATGGTAAATTCTTAGGTGAGAAAAATGGTCTTTTAGCATCTCTTAACTCAACTGCTAGATTAGAATACACAAGTGCATTAGATGGAATCTCTAATACACAAACAATCAATCCTAATGGTTTAGGTAAAGACGATGATACAAGAATTGATAACTTACGTAACGTAATGGATGGCTACTTTGATAAAGGTGGATACCACTTGAACGTTAACGTATTCACAAATGAACTATTATTAGATGCACAAGCACATCCAGAAAAATACCCTAACTTAACAATCCGTGTATCTGGATATGCAGTGAAATTCCGTGACTTAACACCTGAACAACAAGCAGATGTTATTTCTAGAACTTCACATGACAGACTATAATAAACGATTAATTGAAGGGTTGGCCACGTGTCAGCCCTTTTTTTAAAAGAAATGAGGAACGAGCAATGACAACTCCTGTTATCGGTAGAATTCACTCTACAGAAAATTTTGGGACCGTTGACGGACCAGGTGTTCGATTCATCGTATTTACACAAGGCTGCCGCATGCGCTGTCAATTTTGTCATAACCCCGACACTTGGAAAATCGGGTCTGGTGGACATGAGGTTACCACAGATGAAGTGTTAGATGAAGCGATCAAATACCGTTCTTATTGGGGAGAAAAAGGTGGAATTACTGTAAGTGGCGGTGAGCCATTACTTCAATTAGAATTTTTAACAGACTTATTTAAAAAGGCCAAAGAAAAAGGAATACATACAACAATTGATACTTGTGGCAAACCATTTACAAGAGAAGAACCCTTTTTTAGCCAATTCCAAGAATTAATGAACTATACGGACTTATTATTATTTGATATCAAACACATTGATAATGAACAGCATAAGTTACTTACTTCCTTAGGAAATGAAAATATTTTAGAAATGGCCCAATATCTTTCAGAGATTGGGAAACCTGTTTGGATTCGTCACGTTTTAGTTCCTGAGCGTAGTGATTATGATGAATACTTGATTCGTTTAGATGAATTTATAAAAACATTGAAGAATGTCGATAAAGTTGAAGTTTTACCCTATCACACAATGGGAAAATACAAATGGGATGAATTAGGGTTAGAATATCCACTTAATGGGATAGAACCACCTAAAGACGATAGGATAGCAAATGCTAAAAAGTTACTTCATGTCGATGATTATCAAGGCTATACGACAAGGTAACGTATAAAAATGGAAAAGACCGACAATTATTGTTGTTTCTTTTCTATTTTTTGTTATTATTAATAATGAAGAAAAAGAAGGAGTGAACTATTTTTATGTCAAAAATTCTTGTTTTTGGACACCAAAATCCTGATACAGATGCTATTGGAGCAGCAATCAGCTTTGCATACTTACAAAAAGAACTAGGCAAAGATACAGAACCAGTTGCATTAGGAACGCCGAGTGAAGAAACGCAATACGCACTAGACTATTTTAAAGTAGATGCACCAAGAGTAGTAGAGACAGCGGCTGGAGAAACAAATCAAGTCATGTTAGTCGATCATAATGAATTTCAACAAAGTATTGCAGATATTGCAGAACTAAATATCCTTGCAGTCGTTGACCATCACCGTATCGCTAACTTTGAGACTGCTGATCCGTTATATTACCGTGCGGAACCTGTTGGTTGCACAAGTACAATCGTTTTAAAACTCTTTAAAGAAAATAATGTCACCGTTCCTAAACAAATTGCCGGAATGATGGTGTCTGCCATTATTTCAGACACACTTTTATTTAAATCACCAACATGTACACAAGAAGATATTGATGCAGCACACGAATTAGCTGTTATTGCAGAAATCAATTTAGACGGTTACGGCTTAGACATGCTAAAAGCTGGTACAAATTTAAGCGATAAATCTGCTGAAACGTTATTAGACTTAGATGCTAAAAGCTTCCCAATGGGGGATAAGAATGTTCGAATCGCACAGGTCAATACAGTTGATCTAAACGAAGTCCTGGATCGCCAAAATGAGCTAGAAGCCGCAATGAACACTGCAAATTCTACAAATGGCTATGACTTATTCGTATTGATCATTACAAACATTTTAAACAGCGACTCAGAACTATTAGTAATCGGAGATTCTCTAGACAAAGTAGAAGCAGCATTTAAAGTTAAACTGGACAACAACCGTGCATTCTTAAATGGTGTTGTTTCTCGTAAAAAACAAGTTGTTCCTCAATTAACTGAAGCATTCAGTTAAAAGTCACACACATCTGATTTAGCAACTTCATAAACTACAGGTGGTGTTTTCATTACGCCAGCTGTAGTTTTTATTAGTTATCAAAGTTAAACGAGAAAGAGTGATTCTACCGTGAAAAATGTAAGCTATTATTTTGCATCGAATAAAAGTGAAGAAGAATTAACCAGAATCATCTCAGATCCATTGTTCACAAGGATTGTTAGTTACCTTTCAGAGCGCAAAGAACAAGATGTGATTTTACGACAAATAAAAGCGAATATCTTAACAGATAAAAATTTAGAATTATACTTGGACAAGTTGATCAAATACAATCTGATTGAAAGGGCAAATAGAAGATACACATTAACTTTTCCAATTTTTTCTCAGGGGGAATCACTAACATTACCCGATTCGATCACACAATCTTTTAGAGCGGTTACACAGACAGAATCTATATCAACGGATTATTTTGTATTGGGTGAATGGCTTTGGTCTTTATTATTTCAAGAAGAACAAGATCCCTACTTTTTTGGCATTGAATTATCTTCAAAAAGCTTACCAATCTTTCGTAAAAGAGAAGAGGGGAATGATTTGCTACGTTTTGTTTCTGTTTATCCTGAGGAGCTTGTACCGTTAGATCTGGCAAATTATTTCAATTTACTATCGAGAAGGCAAGAATTACCCTCTCATTTTGAACCTTTACAGAATATAATCGGAGATGTTGATATTCATTATTTTATTCCACAAATGCAAAAGACATTGCGAGCTATAAAACGAAATAGGACTAGAGATAGCAAAAAAAATATTTTTCAAGAGGCACTATTGGTGACTGGTGACCTTAAAAAAAATGAAGAGAATCAATTGTTTCTTGCTACGCCGATTTTAGACAGTACTGAACCTTCTGAAGCATTTCAACTTGCCTTAGACAAACTGAAGACAGAATTGACTCTTTTATGGGAAGGGATTGAAACAAACAATCAACGCCTATTCTATAAACAGCAGTTATATAGTTTTATAGTAGTAAATTATCTACCTATAGATCTAAACTACATTAAGTACTTTAAATAGATAGTTACCATAATTATATTATGTAACCTAAAATGAAAGATTTAAATCATCCGCTCCTGATTGACGAAAAATCAAGAGCGGATGGTTATATTAATGGTTTCTTTTACGTACTTTCTTTGTCCAAAATCCACCTGAGATAAACTTAGGCTCATAAGAAATGATAAAGGCTCTAGGTTCTTCTTCGTTGATTAATTTGTATAAACTGCGTTCATTTTTACGTGGAGAAAGAATTTCTAATATCATTCGTTCGCCTTCGCGACCTGCACCGAAACTTTGAGTAACACCATAACCATGTTCTCTTAGTATTTCCGGTAAATTTAATTGTTCCGTTGAAGAGGGGAGGATAGCTGTTACCATAATATAGCCTAAAGCTAAATAATCCTCAATTTTGATTCCGACGCTGATCCCAACCGCATAACCAAGAGCATATACAACTAGATTTATCGGGTTATCTAAACGGTTCAATACCATGCTGAGTCCTAATACATAAATCGTTATTTCAGCCATACTGACTAAAGGAGCAATTAAACGATACCCTTTCATTGTCAGCATAAAACGGATTGTATTCAATGTGATATAAGAAAAATTGACCACAAAGATTGTAATGAGCATTTTGATGTCCATTTTTTTAGATACCTCTTTTCAATTAAACATATCTGCATATTATAGTACAACATTATGAGAATTAAAATAGGGAATGTCCAAATATAATTAAAAATTGTATTTACCTAGTTCCTAAAATAGATAAAAATTATATATGGCGTTATTGTTGGATGAATCAATAGTTTTTGCTATAATCAATGTATTACGTTTTTATAAGGGAGAAATGAAATCGGATGAGAATATTTATCATCATACTTTTGGTGTTATTGTTATTAAATACAACGGCTGCACTTATTACTGTTTTTAGAAAACCACGGGGCATTTCTAGCGTTCTGGCATGGATCATGACATTGTTGTTCCTACCAGGTATTGGTTTTATTATTTATCTTTTTTGCGGTAGAGGGATCAACGGTCAAAAGGTTTTTAATCTAACCGCTCACGATAAAGAAAAGATTGCTGAAATCAAAAATATAGTTGATGACGACAATCTAAAATCAGACGGAAAATTAGATATTAATTTGCTAACAGACGCTCGCGTTTTGAACCGATACTTTAGAAATATGGATTCTTCACCATTAAGCAAACGAAATAGTCTCAAAATTTATACCGATGGAAAAGAAAAGTTCGATGCCTTATTCGAAGATATCCGCCATGCTAAAGAAACAGTTCATGTTGAATATTATTCATTTTTTAATGATCATATAGGCAATCAGTTTTTAGATTTATTAGGGGAAAAAGTCAAAGAGGGCGTAGCTGTTCATTTAATATATGATCCATGGGGTTCTCCAGGTGCAAACAAGAAGTTCTTTGCGCGATTCGTTGCTTTAGGTGGGAAAGTAGCGCCCTTTATTACCTCTAAAAATATGATCAGTAAAACTCGTCTCAATTATCATTTGCATCGTAAAATAGTCGTAATTGACGGGAAAATAGGGTGGACTGGTGGATTTAATGTGGGGGATCAGTATCTAGGAGAAAGTAAGAAATTCGGTTACTGGAGAGATACACACATCCGCTTGGTAGGAACTTCTGTTTTCTCATTGCAAGAGATTTTTATTATGGATTGGAATGCTTCTGTCCAACATGACTCACACAAAATGGATTATTTAGAGAACTATTTTCAAATTGCCGAAGACAATGAGCTTGGAAACTTAGCATTACAAGTTGTTTCTGACGGTCCAGATTCTGAAGAAGAAATTCTAAAAAGTGGTTTCATCAAAATGATTTTGTCAGCTGAAAAATCGGTGTGGATTCAAACACCATACTTAATTCCTGATGATAGTATGATCAACGCCTTATTAATTGCTGTTCGTTCAGGAATCGATGTACGAATTATGATTCCATGTATGCCAGATCATCCATTTATCTATCGTGCAACGCAATATTATGCAAACTATCTGCACAAACGTGGGGTCAAAATATACATGTATCAGAATGGTTTTTTACATGCTAAAACAATGGTTATTGACAATGAAATTTGCATGGTTGGTACGACAAATCAGGATATTAGAAGTTATGCCTTGAATTTTGAGGTAAGCACATTTATCTACGATACAAGAATCGCATGGGAACTGACACAAATAGTTGAAATGGATATGATTAACAGCATCTTATTAACGGATGAAATCATACAAAACCAATCACATTGGTTACGATTTAAGCAGAATTTTTCACGGTTACTATCACCGATATTGTAAGCTTAAATTATGAATGAATACTTAAAAAAGATTAACTGAACAGAGTAAAAAAATCGAACAAGGTGAGGGATTGCTATGTTCGATTTTTTATGATTATATTTTAGTTAACATAATATACATTATACAAAGTAGTTTTAGAGCAGTTTATAACTAGTTTAAACTGCGTTACAAGTCACGTACAAATAGTCCCAATATAAATATGACAAGCACAATTCCTGCGAAAATTAACAAAGGCAACGGATCACTAGCAATCATATAAAGCATTTCTTCAATGTAACATTCAATTTTCATGTTAAACCTCCTATAATTCGTGTTTTTGTGGACGTTGGTTGATACCTGGTCAAATTATCGTACGTGTTTTTAGTCGTTTTAGTGGTGAGATTCTCGACTGCAGCAAGCAAAATCGAGGATAAAAACCGAACGTTTCATTTATAAGTTGCGCTATCAGTGTAATATGATTTCCCACGAAATTCATTGCCTTGTTGTAAATAGTAAAAGAGGATATTTTGTAAAAAAAACCAAACTTTTTTTTAAATCTCGCTATTTTGTATCATATTTCTCGGCAACAGTTTTTAAGCGATGATAAATAATTTCGAAAACTGGAACTATTTTAAAAGCACCGTACAAAGCTAACAACAGCGTGATAACATTCAAAATATCCATTTAAAATCCTCCTATAATTCGTGTTTTTAGTCGTACGATCAATTATAAATGTTTACATGACTGACAATCATTTTGATCACGTTTTAACCCAACGCCAAAGCCACACACCTTACAAACTGGTATACAATCAGCAACCACAAGCAACTCTAAACAACTATCACAGGCATAAGCACCCACATAAAAATCAAATACAGTCTCTTCTTTTTTCAAATACATATGACACCGTTCGCATTTTTTATATCCTTTAACGCCCAAAATAATCACACTTTGTTCTTGATCCATTTTAAGACCTCCTTAATATATTGTGTAACTCGTTGATCACGTTCGATTTTTTAGCTTGATCTATAACAACACCTGCATTAGACGATTCCTCGATTATGCCTTGTAGCAACGTTTGCACGTCCGCAGCGGTAAAATTTTTAGATTGTATCTGTAAACGTTGGAGTAATGTATCGAGCGCAGCGTCTGCACCGTATACAAATAGATCACGTACGTATAACATTAATTCAGCTTTATCAGGTCCATGTTTTTCCAACCAATTCTCTTTCTTTTTTAACGTTGGTTTATCTTTTGCGACATATAAATTAGTTAGTCTAGCACCGCCGATAAACTCAACCCACCAACGCCCAAGATCTCGGCGAGATCTATTTTGATCACCTGTAAGGGTAACAAATTTATAATGAGCGCCAAGAATACCCGCAAATAGATCCGCAAGGTGGCGACCGTTCACAAGTTCTAAAAACGCCATGTGAGCCTTATCACTGCCGAGCCTTAACTCCCAACGTGTCCAGTTGTCCACCTCATACTCCTCCCCCGCTTTATCAAATCGCTCCCCTTTTTTATCATAAATATTGAGCTGTTGGGGTTTATCACCAATATAAATACTTGCGTGATAGTCCTCTCCAGTCCTTGTATTGATTTTATTGTATCGGACTACTTTACCACGATAAACAAGCGTTTTAGAGTAGATTTTTTTAAGTAAAAATTGCCATGTATATTTAGAGTTTACAAAATCATGAGCGATATCAATATGCGTGCATTTACCGCCTAAACTCTCCAGCTCTTTGATTGTGTCATACCACGTCCACAGCTCGTTGTTAGTCCAACGCAGCATTTCATATTGTCGGCAACCTTGACCACTAATGTGGATTGTAAAACCTTTATTATAGCCGTTTTGTATATCTAAATGAGTTGAGTAAAAAACCTGTATATCGTTAAAACTAGCGGTGTTTCCGTATCGATAACTAGCACCAATCCCAAGCGGTTTAAACTCAAAATCAAAAGGATCTAAGTGCAGATACTCCCTTATTACGTCCATAACCTCAAAATCTTCAACGTTAAAGCTAAGAGTTAACCAGTCAATCGTGATATATCGTAGCTCATGTTTTTGCATGTCCTTAGTAATTTCTTGCATTTCCCCAACAACCCCTGTTATTTTAATTTGAGAGTAATTTTCCCACTTTAAAACCCTATGTAAATCATGTGACTGTAAGCGTAGTGTAATAGTCTATGTATTGTAGACCCCCCTGTTAGTAGGGGGGTTCTAGCGATAAATCTGTTATTTTATTTTTTGCCCAAATTTGGCCGCATTTACTGCAGTAGTAAAACCCCACTAACGCTAAATTGGGGGCTGTAGCTGCGCCCACGCCTAAAAATGTGTAACTGCAGCTTAATTTTATTACCTTTTTTTAAGTGCGAGATCTCAACCGTATTCGGCACGCCGATAGAAAATAACTGCTTTTTATCAGGCAGTTTAAACTGTAAAGTTTGAGATCTCCATTTATTGCCAAAGCGATTAAACTCTGTGATCAAAATTTTATGTACGATAACATACTCATGATCCGTGTACATACTCCACCTCGATTAAATAACAAACCAAATTATAAATTTTTGTACGTTTGAACCACTAACAACAAAAATATTTTTTAAAACATTGATTTAACAACTTTTATATAAAACGCTGCACCAGGAAAAATTTGATCTCTGCAGTTTTTTAAATAACAAGACCTTGGCGCTGTCGCCCAAACCAAACTAAGCACATGGGTGCTTAACCCCCACAACTTCGCCAGTTGGTGGCGTCCTCAACAATGTGTTGAGGGGCTTAGGAGCGTGGGGCATAGTATTAAAGCCCTCAAGGCATAAATTCCCATGCGGTCAGACATTTATACTTGACCGCACGATTTTAAACGTTACTATTTTTAATTGATCAATATGCGTTTAGGTTCCGCAGCTTGTCCAATGATTGGGTCATTTTTACCATAACCCATGCGTATGCGCTCCTCTAAAGACAGCTCAACTTGTTTACCTAAATTATCAATAACAGCATAAGAATCGTATTGATCACGCATGTGATCGGTTTGTACATAGTTGTATTTCCGCTTAACAGGCAACTTTTGATCTTTATTAGCATTAGCAATATAATACTCATACTCAACGGGATCGTACCATTTTTGGAAGACCCAACGACCAACAAATGTACGACATTGTACAACCTCAAACGTCTGCTCTCTAATCGGTTTAGCTACACGAGTGAACACTTGACTAGTAGCTAGGATCTTGATTGCTTGTTTGCGCTGTTGAGTAATCGTGCGTAAGATCGTTACAGGGAAATTACGAGTAGTATTGTCAAAATCATTTTGGATCTCGTCCCAACCAATAACTAAACCAATATAGCCTAACTCTCTAACTAGTTTAGGCAAGTCCACTAGATCCTCAAACGTTTCTAGTGCTAAATCTTGATTTTTATAACCAAAGTTAGTCGCAATAAACAATTGACCGCCATACTCTAATCTATAACGCTCTAACTGCTCGATCATACTTGACGTTTTGCCAGATCCTTGACAACCGCTGTAAAGTCTCAAGCCGTACTCACTAAACGTTTTAACACCACTTTTACGCAGATCATAATTAGTCTTTGTATCTAATGCCTTATATTTTAAAAATTGTAATAGTTTCAAAAGGTCACTCCTCACCTTAAATTTTTTTGTGTTTTAGACAGTCACTTTTGTAGTTTTAGCTGCGGCGTGTCGCAAGCGACTACCCCGCAAAATAAAGCTAGATAAAAGGAATTTTGTCATAAATCATTAAAATAATATTTTTAAGAAAAACGAAGTTGTCCCTTAAAAAAACAATACCCAATATAGTTAAAATTACATTGACACTTACAAACATATCTAAGTAACCAAGAGCTTCCCCAACTGGAGCAAGTAGCCCAGTAAAATTCAAATCAATTTCAAAATTAGGAATGAGGTTGATAATAAAGCCAATAATGCCAAACGTTAATTTAAACAAAAGTTCTAAAAGCATTAGTCGACTACCTCCCCTCTTGAATAAAACCACTTGTACATATTAATGATAAAAGCCAAAATCAGGAAACCCGTTATGATCGGTTTAACAACGGGGGCATAATCATTGATTAAAGACATTGGAATCACAATTGCTTCCGAAACATTAAAATCTGTCAGTTGCCAATGATAATCAGTAAACTTGTTTTTATTACCACTAAACAATCCTTTAAAACCGTTTATACCGTCAAAAATAAAATTAAATTTAGTTTTAAAAGTCTTAGACGTGCCGTCAAATTCCTTTGTCATAAAATCCAAATTATCAGGGATTAACAAATCCTTAATAAAATCTAGTAACCCGCCTAAAAAGTCGAGTATGCCTTGAGTGATCTTAACGAGTCCGTCTATTCCTTTACCTAAAAGGTCACCTAATGTCTTGATAGCCGTCTCTATGACCCCGCCAACGGTTTTTATGATCTGTTTTAGCCAACCGCCCTCACCGTCACCGTCAAAGCCTAAATCTTTCAATATTTTTTCTAATCGATCAAAATCAAATGGCGGTACGCTAACATTAACGGAGCCTGTAGGCTTATCGTAAATTAATTTAAGCCAATCGCCAATAATAGCTTGATTTTGTCTAACACTAAGCAAAGATTCTTTTAATTCGTCATATATCAAATTAAGCCAAGTGTTACTGGTATTACTGGAACTCAAAAGGGTAGCAAGTTCACTTTTAAAAAAATCTGTTAAATCGGCAAACTCGGAAATAGTGGTATATCTAAGTCTATAAATCTGATCACCTAAATATTTGGAAAAGACCCCCGTAGGTGTCAATGTTGTACCGTCTTCTTTAACGCCAAAATATTTTTCAAAAAAATCTTGTCCAAAATAATCTTTAAACAATTTTGATAAGTCGTTCCTTAATGACAAAAATTGTTTTTTTAACATACGAACAAAAATACCGTCATGAGCATTTAATCCGTCTTCTCCTGCGACAACAAAAGTATCTTTAAAAGTATCAAAAGAATCCTTAAGTAAAAGGACGCTTGTACCTATCAAACCGTTAGCAATCAACAAGTCATTAAGCTTTCCACCCAACGTATCTAGCTTAGAGCCATTAGACCTAAAACCCGCACTCATATTACTATTGGTTGTGTCTAGTTTATTAAAAATATTTTCAAGCCAGCTAATCATTTTTAATTGATTGATTGCCATGTTTCCATTGGTGGTATCTAATTTTGATAACAAAGCGTCTAACTTTTTTCCATTTGAACTGAAACCAGAAGCCATATTTCCGTTGATTGTGTCTAGTTTATTAAAAATACTTTCGAGCCAATTAATCATTTTCAATTGATTGATTGCCATATTTCCATTGGTGGTATCTAATTTTGATAACAAAGCGTCTAACTTTTTTCCATTTGAACTGAAACCAGAAGCCATATTTCCGTTGATTGTGTCCAGTTTTTTAAAAATACTTTCGAGCCAACTAATCATTTTACCGTGATTAAGGGCAACGTTTGTATTCAACGTGTCTAACTTCGCAAAAATATTTTTAAGCCAAGTTACAGTTCCACTGGATTCCGTGAGCAAATAATTAATTTGATCGGTGTGTGTATTAATCCTAGCATTTTGGTTATTGATTTGGGTTGTAAAATGATTATAAACGTTGGTTAATCGTTCGTTGACGTCTGTAACTCTATTACTTACTTTGGTTACACGACTATCAACATAATCAACTTTATTACTTAGACTACTTGCCCAAGCGTCATGCCCTCTTTTCCAAGATTCTAAAGCCCCTATCCTATTAGCAAGATTACCCGCCCAAATATCATGACTATTTTGCCAATTTTTAAGACTGTTAATTTGTGATTGTAAACTATTATTAATACTAGTAACACGATTACTAAGATTACCCGCCCATTTATTATGATCGTTTATCCACTTATTTATGTCATTTACAGAGCTTTTTAAAGCGTCAACTTCTCCCCAACCGCCAGAAGACCCACCGCCACCAGAAGACCCACCATTACCAACGAAAAGACTTAATCTACTGGAATTTTGGCTTTCTTCTCTTTTTTCTTCCAATAATTTTTCAGGTTCGGAACTTTTTTCTTGTTTAAGCAAATTAGTATTATCTCGTAGGATATTTTCAACAGTATTATCCCGAAAGTCACTTGAAAAGCTATCATTCCTATTTCCTGTATATATATCGCTGCTAAACTCACCATAGGCAGAAACGCCACCGCAACTAGCAACAAAAACAAAAATAAAAAAGCTATACCTACCCACTTACTAATTTTTTTTATATTAATCATATATAATTATAATCTCCTTCCAAAAATAAAAAGACTAGACTTAAAGCCTAGCCTTTTAGGCATTAACCTTTCATAGCTGATTTACCCATGCCTTTGACTTTTTTAATCACAATAGGCATAGCAGCCATAATGATACCCGCAGTAATGATTAACCCAGCGTTACTCGTCCATAGCGACACGATACCATTCTGTACCCATTCAATCGTTGGAGCCAAGTCAACTTTTGGAAATTCCGGCAAAGTTGAAGCCCCTACGACAGTAAATAATTTATCCATTTATACGACACCTCCAATCAATAAAATAAAGCATTATTTATTTTAGAAGCTATCCAACCGCCGAATTTTACAAGAAAATATATGCCAAACCCAAGTAATAACACAGTTAGAATAGCAGTTCCAACAAATTCCATATTCACATTTTTTTGTGAATTTTGTTTTTCATACTCGATCAAAATTTCGAGATTTTCATTTAGTTTAGTGATTGATTCGTTCGTTAGTTGATTGTCTTCATTATTGTCAATATTTTTTAATGATTCCAAAACCGATACACGGAAATCTTCACTAGCCTTTTTTTCTATTTGATTTGATTCAGCAAGCGCTTTGTCCTGTTCTGCTTGCTTTACCGCCTTTTCAGCAAGTATTTGATTTTCACTAGAATCGACAGTAGCTTGTTTATCCCGTTCAGCTGCTTCACGCTCCAGTTCTTTTTGATAAGCTTCTTTAAGCTCTTTCAAATCATTTTCAAGCTGTTCTAGATCCTTTTTAGAAAATTCTTCAGCCATAGCCTAACCTACTTCATTTTTACGGAAACAGCTTCGACTTGATCAAATGTGACTGGTTTTACTTTAGTGTTTTTTCCACTCATTTCAAGATTGGCACGCATAACCGCCAAACACGGTACCGCCATACTCAAAATTTTTGTGTACTGATCTCTAGGAAGCGTTTGTTTAATGCCCTCATATCCTTTACCTTTATCGCTGTCGATAGGACTATCAAGATTGATATAATGACAAGACACACCTTCTCTGATTTCGCCTGTTTTCTCGTCTACCATTTTCCAAGGTTTAGCACCTAGCAGCATAACGTTAAATTCTAGCATTTGGTTCCTCCTTTTTTTATTTTTTTATAAATTAAGCCAAATGGCGTAATTATCGTATGAGTACGTGTTACATTGTCCGAGTACATAACTATTAAAACATTTGGAACTAGAGTTCCCCTGTCAGAAGTCTGTCAAAAGTCTCCCAACGTAAAAAAAAATAATTATTTACAACAATTAAACGTCAAGTTATGACTAAATATCGTTGTTTATATTTTTATATTAAACGATTTACCGTCTCTTGTCAAACGATTTATCGTCTACACCATAAAGTTGTAAAAACGTTGTTGTATCGGTAATATATCAATAAGACCAAAAGAAGTAGGTGGAAAAAGTGGATAAATCAAACATAATCAGAAAAAGAATAAAAGAACTAGCCCGTACTAAAAACTTGTCTATAAACGCAATAGCAATCAATGGGGACGTTAAACCGTCAACATTACAATCATTTATAAATGGCAGCAGTAACAACCCGACAGTCAAAATAATCGAGGGTGTATCTGACGGGTTAGGGATATCGGTTAAAGATTTCTTTGATTTTGAGCCGTACAATCTAAATCCAGATCAAAAAACAGATATACATCAAAAAACACCCGACGAAATACTTGATCAATATGGTATTTCTCCCGATCAGTTAGAAGATATATTAAAAATAGTAAAAAAAAAGACTAGTTAAAAATCAGGGGATAAAATTATGAGCAAAAAAATCAGTATGAAACAAATAAAAGATTTTATAATGAACGAAGCAAACGAACATGATATGAGGGATATAGTGGAACTAATGCGAGCTAGAAAGGCAAGTATGGACTTAGAAAAACTAGCTCAAGAAAAGAAAAAAATAATTGATAGCGTTAAGCACATATAAAAAAGACCCCCGATTTTCCGAGGGTCTTTGATTTTACAATCTATACATTATGCAAAGTAGATTTGCATAGTCACAAAACCACAATAACCAATATACAGTAAATAAAATACAGTTTATGCATATAACACACTTCATATTCTATACATTATACGACAATTAATTCAAGGAATCCCTTTGACCATGATTTACGGTACAGCATTCTATTTTAGTTTAAAACAAGGTATAAAGACCTACAAAGAGTAATATAAAAAGCGCTCAAACAACTCACTAAAGGAGTTTATTTGAGCGCTTTTTTCTGTTAGAGTAATTCCAACACTCAAATAATAAAAGTTACAAGCTAAACATTATGCGAATAATATATAAAAAAAACACTTATGGTATTTACAATTGAAATAAAAATGGTATTATTTACTTATAGGTATATTAAATTAACTTTGTACCTAATAAATATTATTCAAGGAGGGAAAAATCATGTGGGTTAATATCGTACAATATTGGTTAGACGCTACTTCAAACTTCTTTAATTTATTTAAATAATTACTTAAAGAGGAACAGAAATTCTGTTCCTCTTTTTATTTTTAACCTATTTTTTTTGACATACTAATATCTGTTGGTACAAAACCTGTTTGTTCGTATAAATGGATCGCACCTTTGTTATGAGCAAATACGTGTAAATCAATCTGCGACACATTCATTTCTTTTGCTTTTTCATCTAGACAAGAAAGGGTTTCTTTTCCATAACCAATACCTCTGAATTCTTCAAACACAATAAAATCATAAATAAAAAATTTTGAATCGTATGGTGTTTTATTTAAATGTACCCATAAAAAACCAACTTTCTTATCTATAGACTCTTCTTCAATAGAGTAGAGAAATTCGTTTTTAGTCTCCTTCCCTTCCGGTAAAAGCTCATTAAAACTTTTTGCTGCCAAATCAATTGCTTCATTCTTACTCCAAGTACCTGCTGTAATTTTATCATGAGCATAGTCTTTAATTGCAAAGGTAATGTACTTTTCATAATCTGCTTCAGTCATTTCTTGTAGTTTAATGGTCATTCCAATTCTCCTATAATTCAATGTATTTTATTTGAATCATACCATTTTTATTCTATTAAAAAAAGACTGAAGAAAATTTTGTTTCTTCAGTCTTTTTAACTTGTTGATTATTGTTCATTTTTCATTGCTGCTAAAGCCGCTGTATTGATGATATTCCACGGTTTATCAAATGATGGTTGGAAGAAAAAGTCAGCATAAGCTAGGTCTTCAATCGTCATTTTCGCTTTGATTGCCAATGAGATAGCATTGATATTAGCAGTTAAATCAGCTTTAGACATTAATTGCGCACCTAAAATTTGAGTTGTCTCAGGATCGTACACAAGTTTGAACCAAGCTTTTTCTTTATCGGGATTGAAATCCATTAGATAATCTTCAACCACTAATGCAGATTTTGTTTTCTTATTCAATTTTTTGGCCATTTCTTCATTGATACCTGTAGAAGCAAATTTATAATCGAAAACAGCTAAACCAGATGAACCTTGAATACCAGGAAATGGTTTTACTGGGCCTAATAAGTTTTTAACAGCAAAACGACCTTGTTTTCTGGCATTTGTGGCTAATGCAATGTTCACTTCAGTTTCACCTGGATTGTATTTGATTAGTGTAGCATCCCCAACGGCAAAAATATCATCAGCACTTGTTTGCATGTATTCATCCGTTTTTATAAGACCATTGGGGTGTAATTCTAAAGTATCCTTCAACCAACCAGTGTTAGGACGAACACCAACCGCTACAACAACTAAATCGGCATCATATTCAGCTTTATCCGTGATAACTTTTTGAACATGACCTTCCCCTTTGTATTGTTGAACCGTTTCATTGGTCACGACGCTAATATTATTAGCCTCCATTTCTTCAGTTAAAACGTCAGTAAACTCTTTATCTAAATAGACACCTAAAGGTCGATCTAAAATATCGATAACTGTTACATTTTTCCCAGCTTTCGCAAATGATTCAGCAGCTTCTATTCCAATATAGCCACTACCAATTACAACTACATTGTTCACCTCAGGATCAACTGTTTTTGCTTTTAATTTAATTGCCCATTTTCTGCCACGCATTAAATAGATATTTACTAAGTCTTTACCCGGAACATTTAATTCAAATGGAACAGCTCCTGGGCTGATAATAAGTTTATCGTAAGCTTCAACACGTTCTTCGCCAGATAATAAATCTCTAACTACAACTTGATGATCATCAGGTTTAATTGCTGTAATTTCTGTGTTTGAGAAGACATTTACGCCTCTGCTCTCCATTTTTTCACCAGTCATATATCGAACAGAATTAACGTCTTTAACTTTTCCTTCAAGATAAAGTTGCATACCGCAAGATAAAAACGAAATAAAATCGCCTTTTTCATACCATTGGATTTCTGCTTCCGGATGTAGCGTCAATAACTCCTCAACTGCCTCATAGCCTCCGTGCGATGAACCTAAAACAATAACTTTCATTCCAAGTACCTCCAATATTATTTATTATTTAATAAAGAGTATCATATAAATGTAAATAATAACAAGGATTTTGACTATAAATTCTCAACTATATAATTTAATTGAGAATTAAGGACGCTTTTTACTACACTATTTTAGGTAGTCTATTTCTTAGACTCTTCATCAATTAGTTTACATAACAATATTATGTTCTATCTATTTTTGTTTACCAAAAATAACCACCTAAGACATTTTTTGCCTATAGCTGGTTATTTAACGCTCTTATTTGAATATTGTTGTTTCTTTTTTCACTTCAACTGTAATTTTCCCATTCTTAATTACATAGTTTCGTTCGGGTATATCAATGATTGCATCTGCTACCACTTTCGTATCTAGCAAGATTAAATCAGCTTTATTACCAATATTTATACCATAGCTTTTTAAGCCCAACGCTTTTGCTGGATTTTCAGTAATCATCGGTAAAACAGTTGGTAAATCATCTGCTCCACCTAAATGTCCTACAGGAATCGCTAACATCGCAATTTGCATTAAATCACCATTTCCATAAGGAGTAAATGCATTACGAATATTATTGGTCGCTAAACAGACATTGACACCTGCATCGCGAAGTTTTCTAATAGGAGTAACCGCTCGTCTAACGTTGTATACATCATTTCTAGCACCTAAATGCAAATCTGTTGCTGGCAAAGCCATCACACTAATTTGTGCTTCTGACATCAATGCCAAAATGTCACTTAAGCGTTCTGGCTTTAGCGCATGAAGAGCTGTTAAATGGCCCACTGAAACTCTACCTTGATAATCTTCAGCAATTGTTTTCTTACATAAATATTCTATTGACATATCCGTTGCTTCATCATTAAAATCTTGATGAAGATCAATATCTTTGTCGTATTTTTTCGCAATTTCAAACACTAAATCAATATGTTTATCTGCTGGAGCATCGTTATAAGGAATACCACCAACGACATCAGCCCCCATTTCCATAGCTTCATGCATCATTTTTTCTGTGCCAGGCGCTTTAAAAATTCCTTCTTGCGGAAACGCAACGATTTGCATATCAATTAAATCCCGGTATTCTTCTTTTATTGCCATAATGGTTTTAAATCCGGAAAAACCTTGTGCTGTATCAAATTCAGCGTGGGTTCTAACCGCGGTTACACCATGAGAAATGATCATGTCTAAAGCTTTTTTTGCTCTTCGGTAAATATCTTCTTCGGTAAATGTTGGTTTTAGTTCAGCTGTAACACTGATGGCTTCTTGTAAAGTCCCGGATTTGTTTGGTCTTCTGTCAGCAATCAGTGCTTTATCCAGATGAATATGACTTTCGACTAAACCAGGAATTAAAACACGCCCGTTTGCTTCGATTACCTTTACTGCATGTTCAGTCAAACTTTCCGAAATAGCGATGATTTTACCATCTTTTATACCTATATCCTGTAACGCTTCTCCATCACTTAATCTTGCTTGTTTAATTAAAATGTCCATTTGTTAACATCCTTTCAATTTGATTTATACAAAGAAGCCAATTCCAATCAATAGTACAGAAGCAATACTGATCCATTTAACGTTGCCCTTGACAACTTCCAAAATCGGAATTTGAAAACCAGAAGATAAAGCTTGCATCGTAATATTCACAAAACTCATTTGGCTTCCTAATCCTACTCCAACCGCAACTAAACCTAACTCGATAGAAGAAAAACCAAGGGATACGGCTACGGGTAAAACAAGTGTTAACACAGAACCAACATACGCACCTGCCGGTATCCCAATCAAAATTCCAGTTAAAATAGCGACAGGAACCATGATCAACGTTGGTGCCGCGCTAGCAATGCCCGCAATAACCGCGAAGGTACCCGTTTGAGCAATAATATTAATAAACGCAAGAAAAATCCCCACTTGGAATAACCGAGTCAAAATATATGTTGAGCCATCAACCATGGCTTCTACTGACTGATTCAGTGAAAAATCTGAACAAATAAAAATCAAGGCTATTGTTAAAACCATATACACTAATGGCGTCAATAATGGGAACCCGACAAGGTTATTCACTACAGGCCCGAAAATTACAGCGAATAGTAAAAAAATCGCAGGTAACGTTAATTTAAACAAGGCTCTGTTACTCATTGAAACGTATTCATCATTACTATTTTCTTTAAATCCGATATTCCGACGTTTCGTTCCCCAAAAAGCGAGAACAATTGCTAACGCACAAAAAAATAACCAAATTGGACGCATATCTGAAACGTATGTCGCAACACTAAAATCTCCTAATTTCGAAACGATGCTGGATTCTAATGAAGCGGGCGATGTCGTAAACGAAACAGCCGCAGCAAGTGACATTGCTGCAATCAACTCAGGGACAACTCCAACTGCTACAAAGGCTAATGGTGCGATAACCATTGCACTACCACCGCCGATACCTGACATATAAGTTGCAGCGGCTAACAAAAGAACAATAAATGCTGAAACATATTCTACTTTTCCTTTTGTCCCTCGTTTGGCAAGAGTTAATGCAGCAGAGTAGCCACCTGATTTAAAGACTGCCATTGCAACAGCTGAATTAATGATTGGCACAGTAATACCAAGCATCATTGGAATCGTTTCTAATAGTTGTTCATTCGCTTGTTCTAACCCAATACCACCGATGATCATTGCCAAAACGCCTCCAACAAATCCAGCGATGATCATATCTACTTTCATAAATAATAGGACTAAAACTAAAATCAATGGAATGATCACTATCACAGCGTTTAGTCCTGTAGGTGCAGCAATTGAATTAATTTCTTGTGCAAACGCAGGCACAAAAGAAAAAAGAAATAGTAGTGAAAGGAACAAACCGCTGAAAAACTTTTTAGGCAATTTCATCATTTTTCCTCCAATTATAGCTAATTAAAGCATTTTCATTTCTACAATGAGTAATAATTGCTTTCGGTAATAGAAATACTAAGTTTTCTAAACTAAAAAAGTACAATAACAATATTGATTGGTTGATAGCCTCTAAAATTTTCTCTTTTTAGCACTTATCAACACTTCAACTGTTAATCCCCCCTTCCTTCTCCTAATGATACGTTTAAATTCCAGAAAAAGAAAAAAGAATGCCTCAATAATTATACAAATAAACTAAAAAGATAACGTTTGCATTCTTACCTAGACTATATTAGCAAAAAACAGCTAAAACAAACGTCATGATAATTTGTCTTAGCTGATCTATAATTATCCTTTTGCTTTATCTAGTAATGTCGATAATTCATAAGGTGTATTTTGGTAAACTGCATAATTTATCCAATTAGAGAATAACAAGGATGCAGCCATGTGCCATCTTAATTTGGGAACTTCTTTGATGTCATCATTTGGAAAATAATTTTCAGGAAGATTTGGTTGAATCCCTTTTAATTGATCCCGTTCAAATTCTTGTTGTAATGTCTCACGATCATATTCCAAATGACCCATTGCATAAAATGCTCGATTATTTTTATTTCCAACTAAAAAAAGACCCGCTTCTTTCGACTCGACAAGAACTTCCAATTCGTCTGTCTTCTCGACATCACTTCTCTTGATCCCTGTATACCGAGAATGCGGAGCGAAAAACAAATCATCAAATCCTTTTAAAATACTCCAAGTAGGTGTTAATACTTCATGAGAATAAATACCGGTTAACTTTTGATCCAAGAAATACTTATCGATTTTGTGATGATGATAAAGCCCTGCCTGCGCACCCCAACAAATGTGAAATGTAGAAAATACGTGTGACGTACTCCATTCAAAAATATCCTGTAATTCTTCCCAATAATCAACTTTTTCAAAAGGAATCTGCTCAATTGGGGCTCCTGTAATGATCAATCCATCGTAGAACTTTTCTTGTACTTCTTTAAACTGATAGTAAAAACGAGTTAAATGTTCACTAGAGGTATTTTTTGCCTCATGACTACTCATATGTAAGAACTCCACATTTATTTGTAACGGTGTGTTACTTAAAAGCCTCAAGAGTTGAACTTCTGTCTCATCTTTTTTGGGCATCAAATTCAAAATTAAAATTCGTAAAGGTCGAATGTCTTGATGCATGGCGCGATCTTCGTCCATTACAAAAATATTCTCTTTTTCTAAAACTTTAATAGCTGGTAATTCTTTTGGAACACGAATCGGCATGCGTAAATCCTCCCTTTCTTTTTGTCTAATTTTATTTTACGATAAAAAGAGGCAGAAAGAAAGATTCTTTGTAAGAAAATGTTACGTTTTAAAAAAATAACTCGATTACTTTAGCTATTAAAAAAAACATGAGACAGGGTGCTTATCCATCTCATGTTTTGTCTTATAGAAAATTATTACACTACTTCGGTACTTTATTCATCTTCTCTTTTCATTTTACGTTTGAAAGTGAAAGTTGCTACTGATTTCTCTGAATCAGCTGGTGTTGCAAAGGGTGCAGTAAGATTAATTTCTTAGCTATTCACTTTTTCTTTCACACTTTTTTCAATTATAGGAGTACTAACTTTTTTATTCCAGAAATCAATCAGTGGTCCTGTGAAAAATGCATTGATTACGGTTCCAATACCAACTGGGCCTCCAAAAATAAAAGCTAAGATCACAAAAAAGATATCTTGAATTACTCTTACTACACGATACTGGGCTTTACTTCGATCTACAATGATCGGAGCAATTGCATCGTATGGCGCATTTCCTAATTTTGCTGACATATAAAAAGATGCCCCGAAAGTAAAAATCACTACACCAAAAACAAGTAAGAGCCCTTGAGAGAGTATATTGATTTTAATTGTGAAAAATGTGTCATAGATCCATGTATAAAAATCAATGAAAAAACCTGTCAGCACCATATTGATTACGGTTCCGATACCAATATATTTTCTACCAAAAATAAAAACGAAAACTAGAATGATTATATTGACAATCAGTTGATAAACACCCAGTGATAAGCCTAGAACATTCCCAATACCAATATTGGCTGCAGTATACGGATCCAATCCTACTTGACCTACACGTAATGTTGCCACTCCAAACGCTAGAATTGCTACACCAATTAAAGCATATAAAGCACGTATTATAATTTCCTTCATTTTCCTATTCTCTTTCATCTTTTAACCCCTCAATCTTGTTTACCTTTTAATTATCTCAAAAATTGTCAAAAACGCCAAATGTTAAGATTTTATATAAAAAAATAGAGCTGAATTTTCACTCAACTCCATTTTTTATCTATTACTTTTTAGCGATATCTTTAAGTGCCGCTTGAGCTAACAAGTTTAAGTAGTTCCAAGGACGATCAAAGTGTGGCTGGAAGAAGAAATCTGATAAGGCAAGATCTTCAACAGTCATTTTGTTTTGTACAGCTAATGATAGTGTATTAGCTGATTGAGTAATGTCATACTTAGACATTAATTGTCCACCGACAATACGGTTTGTCCCTTTTTCGTAAACTAATTCCATCATGACATTTTCAGTCGTTGGCATGAATTCTGGACGATAATTATCCTCAAACAATGTTGCTTCTACATCTAAGTTGTTCATTTTTGCACTTTCCAAGGTAACACCTGTTGAACCAATTTTCCAACCAAATAAATATAGACCGGAAGTTCCTTGTGTTCCGCGATATGCTAATTTTTCTTCTGTTAAATTGTAACCAACTAACATTCCTTGGCGAACAGCATTCGTTGCTAATGGAATATAATTCGTCGTATTGCTTGGGTTGTAGTGCACAACTGCACTATCCCCTGCAGCAAGAATATCAGGGTTGCTTGATCTCATAAATGTATCAACCACAATAGCACCATTAGGGAGCATATCTACTTTATCTTTAAGTAAAGTTGTATTTGGGCTAAATCCAACACACATGATGACCATATCTGCTTCGAATTCTTGACTAGGTGTAATTACTCTATTCACATGTCCGCTTGCATCAGCTTGAAATTCCTGAACATTCTCACCTAACGCTATCGTCACTCCTCGATCAGCAAGTTCTTTTTCTAAAACATCTGTAAATGGTTTATCTAAGTACTTATTCAAAATACGATCTAAACCGTCAATCAATGTAACCTCCTTACCTGATTCTACAAAGGCTTCAACTAATTCGATTCCGATATATCCCCCGCCTACAACGACAACTTTTTTCGCATCTTTCGCACGTTCGATAATCACATTTGCTTGATTAAAGTTTTTACATAATAAAATATTTTCAGCTTCAATCCCTTTAATAGGCGGGATAATTGGCCATGAACCTGTTGTCATAACTAATTTATCATATGAAACAGTTTCTTCAATACCAGTGTGTAAATCCTTTGCAGTGACTGTTTTATGATCAACATCGATTGTTTCGACTTCATGTTCCATTTTAACTGTAGCACCTAGAGACGCTAACTCTTCAGGACTTGAATAGAATAGACTGTCAGCCTCCTTCACTACTCCTCCAACATATAGAGCAATACCGCATGATAAAAATGACACATTATCATTTCGTTCATAAACGATTACCTCCGCGTTTGGGTGATTTGTTAAAATACTTTTGACTGCAGCAGTTCCTGCATGCGTACATCCTACGACTACGACTTTCATTTTGTAAATCCCTTCTTTCAAGTTAAATTTTTCACCAACAAATCTATTCTAAATCTATCGGCATACTAAAAATATAACAAAGTAGAAAGCCAGATTCGAGTTCTTTGCTTGTGAATCACAAAGTTATTTTTTCACAAACTCTTCTTTTTTTAACCCTTTCTTCATTTTATCCAATTAAATATTAACAAAAAAAGCTGATTTAACAATAAAAAAAGCTGAGAAAAATTATTTTCTCAGCTTGTGAAATTAAATTGCTATTCATTTACTGAAGCAATAATTTCTATCTCAATAAGAACATCTTTAGGCAATCGGGCTACTTCTACAGCAGAACGAGCAGGTAATTGCGTTTTAAAAGCGCCAGCATAAACTTCATTAAAAGCTGCAAAATCATTCATATTTTTTAAAAAGCAAGTCGTTTTGACAACTTGGTTAAAATCACTTCCAACTTCTTTTAAGATTGCCGCTATGTTTTTAAGCACTTGTTCTGTTTGTTCTTCTATTGTACTACCAATAACTTCTCCCGTTTCAGGACTTAAAGGAACTTGACCTGAAGCAAACAATAGTCCATTGACAATATTTCCTTGTACGTATGGTCCAATTGCTTTTGGAGCTTTGTCTGTGTGAATCGATTTCATTTTATCCCTCATTTCATTCTTATTTTGCTTTTTGACAGTCCGGGCATAAACCATATAATTCTAATCTATGCTCATTAATTTCAAAACCAGTTAATTTACTTGCTGCCATCTCTACGTCTTCCAATCCAGGATAATGGAAATCGACGATTTTACCACAGTTCTGACAGATAGCATGATAATGTTTCTTTGAGCTGAAATCGAAACGACTAGATGCATCGCCATAATTCATCTCTTGCACAAACCCAATATCAGTAAACAATCGTAAATTATTATAAACAGTCGCAACACTCATATTTGGAAAACGATCTTCTAATGAACGATAAATTTCATCTGCTGTTGGATGGCTATGATTCTCAATTAGATATTCTAAAATTGCATATCTTTGAGGAGTAATACGAATATTGGCTTCTTTTAATTCTTCAAGTGCATTCTTTACCAATATATTGTCCATTTGGTTCCCCTCCCAGTCTTCTTCCTTAAATGATACTATTTCTAATCTATCTTGACAAGAATAATTGCATAAATACTATCGGAAATATCATGTTTATCACGATTTTGATGAATTTCAACATTATTATATACTTTTTGGGTGGTTAAATGTGTTAAAAAAGGAAGCCGCAACAGTGCACTTCCTTTTTTTCTAAATTATTCAGAAAAATTGTAAAGTGCAGTTGAAAGATATCGCTCACCATTATCAGGAATAATGGTCAATACTTTCTTTCCAACACCCAATTTTTTGGCTACTTGAATTGCTGCATTCACAGAAGCTCCCGCTGATATCCCAACTAACAATCCTTCTTTGACAGCTAATTGTCGTGCTGTTTCCATTGCATCTTCACTTGGAACTGCAAGAATTTCTCCATATATATCAGTATCTAAAACGTTAGGAATGAAGCCTGCACCAATTCCTTGGATTTTATGTGGACCAGGAGCACCCCCTTCAAGAACAGGCGATTCTGTTGGTTCAACAGCAACTATTGAAATAGTTGGATATACTCGTTTTAATTCTTTTCCAGCACCGGTTATTGTCCCACCAGTCCCGACTCCTGCCACAAATGCATCTAACCCTGCTGGACCAAAGACATCTTGAATTTCTTTTCCGGTTGTTCTTTCATGTGTTTCGGGATTCGCAAGATTGTCAAATTGCATGGGCATAAAGTAACCGTCTTTTTCTGATAATTCCGTAGCCTTAGCAATTGCGCCTTTCATCCCTTCTGAGCCAGGAGTCAACAATAACTCAGCACCATACGCTTGCATCAGTTTTCTGCGTTCAATACTCATTGTATCAGGCATTACGATTACGACTTTATAGCCTTTTGCAGCCCCCACCATTGCTAACCCGATCCCAGTATTCCCACTAGTAGGTTCGACAATTGTATCGCCTTTTTTTAGCTTCCCACTTTTTTCAGCTTTGTCGATCATACTTAAAGCAATTCGATCTTTTACACTTCCACCTGGATTGAAAAATTCAAGCTTCACAAACACATCAGCAGCTCCATCTGGGACAATTCGTCCTAATTTTACTATCGGTGTTTTACCTATTAATTCGGTAACAGAATTAAAAATTTGAGTCATGATCCATTCCTCCATTCTCGTATTCTTATAAGCAAAACCTTTCTTGTGTTTATAATAGCTTATATCGTTTAATCTGGCTATCATTTTGTTACAGCTGAAAGATTGATCTTAACTTTTTATCCATTTCTAATAAAAATGTTGTATAGTAGAAAAGACTTTCAAATGAATAAATAGGAGTTACATCATTTATGAAAATAAAAAATATTAGTCCACGGGGTTATTGTTACGGTGTTGTTGATGCAATGGTCATTGCTAGAAATGCTTCTCTCGATGAAAATTTACCACGACCAATCTATATTTTAGGTATGATCGTTCACAATAAGCATGTGACAGATGCGTTTGAAAGTGTTGGGATCCATACGTTAGATGGAAATACCCGTGAAGATATCCTATCGCGAGTTGACCGTGGTACTGTTATATTTACAGCACATGGAACTTCGCCCAAAGTAAAGAAATTAGCAGTCGCTAAAGGTTAAACGGTAATTGATGCCACTTGTCCTGATGTAATGATTACACACGAATTGATTGCTGAAAAAGTGTCAGACGGTTATGAAATTATTTATATCGGAAAAAAAAATCACCCTGAACCCCAGGGAGCACTTGGTGTATCCCCGGAACATGTTCATTTAGTTTCTAACCAAGCTGATATTGCAAGTTTACAACTAACGACAGAGAAAATTTTTGTGACCAACCAAACGACTATGAGCCAATGGGACGTTAGCGATTTGATGGTTTCGATTCAGAAAAAATACCCTCATGTACTTATTCATAAAGATATCTGCAAAGCTACCCAAGTCCGCCAAGAAGCAGTTGTTGAACAAGCTCAAGGCTGTGATTTAACAATTGTTGTTGGTGGTCCAAAAAGTAATAATAGTAATCGGTTAGCTCAAGTTTCCGTTGAGCAAGCAAGGGTTCCAGCTCATCAAATTTCAGATGTCTCACAAATCAATGCTAAATGGTTAATCAATGTCGAACAAATTGCTGTGACGGCTAGTGCCTCCACCCCAACTAAAATTGTTAGGGAAGTCATTGATTATTTAATGCAATTTGATGCAAATGATCCTATAACGCATAACAGAAATTCAACTACTACTCCAGAAGAGAGTCTACCGAAGTCCAGAATAAAGGATTTGAGTAAAAATCGCACACGACGTCTAGAAGAACTACGATCAAGAAAACGATAAAAAATCTTCCAACAAATAGTCATTTTCACGACAGATTGTTGGAAGATTTTTTTATGCGACTTGTAAGACTTGTCCTATAGTAATCAACTCAGCCGTTATACCATTGGAAGCCATCAGTTGGTCGACAGTAACACCAAATTTTTCAGCTATTCCCCAAAGAGTATCACCAGAAGCTACAGTATATGTTTGAGCTGTGGTAGTTGCACTGCTTTGTCCAACAGCAGTTTGATTCGTTACAGGGCTCGCAACAGTTGTAACTGTTGCACTATTTCCACTATCATATGCAGTCAAACCATATGCCTCAATCAACCAATTTAATTTCCCAGCGTAGTTTGGATCAGTTGCATAGCGTCCAGCTAAAGCAGCTGTCGCATCCATGTAACTAGTTGTATTACTTTTCCACACGCCAGAATAATGATAGTCTCCGCTAGAAGCTAACGTCGTTTTAAGTACATTGGCATGATCTTGGAATGATTCAGTGTATGATGGATAACTTCTAAATGGCTCAGTCATCGTTACCCATTGACCATTCAAATATTCCGAAGTCGGCATATAGACTGTTTGTCCACCGTAACTTCCCTTTACGCCAAACAAATTATAATTCGGTGCTGCAGCTAATCCTGAAGTACCGTAGCTGCTTTCCAATAATGCTTGAGCAATCATAACAGATGCGTATAAATCATTAGCGTCAGCTACAGACGACGCTGAATAGCCAATAGAATCAATAAATGCTTGTTGTGAATAGTCTCCTTGTACTTCAACTTCATTTGCTTGAACACCTAATGGCAAAATATTCCCAGCAATCGGAAGAAATACTAATGAAGTTCCAATTATAGATACCATCCGTTTACGATTATTTCTACGTTCTTTTTGTTGGTGTCTACTACTTCTTGTTTCGATCTCGCTCATTCACTTGTTCCTCCTCAATAGAACATCATACTATCATTCTACTAGGGGACTTTTTTATGCACAATTATTTGTTCCTGAAATTTGAAGTTTTAAAGTGAGTGTAATCCAGTTGAAATCTTTGTTTTATTGATTATAGCGATTTTTGTTTCTTTCGTTTTACATAGTGTATATTATTCAGTATTATTCTTTTCACAAATGCCTTCATCCTAAGTTTATTAACTTTTTTAATTTTAATATAAAATATTACGTTTATTACTTTAATGTTACATAAAAATCGTTTTAAATATCTAATTTATTCGTATAAAAAGCAGAAATTCACGAAATGTGAACCTCTGCCTTTTATACTTTTTATAGATTATTGTATTTTGATACTACATTATCGACTGTAAAGCCAAATTCTTTCAAGACCAAATCTCCAGGAGCAGAAGCCCCAAAGTGATCAATCGTTACAGTCGTACCAGTTGTCCCAACATAACGCTCCCACCCAAAAGGTGATGCAGCTTCGATTGCAACTCGTTTATTTATATCTTTAGGTAATACAGCTTCTTTATATTCCGCTGTTTGTTTTTCAAACAAATCAAAACTTGGCATTGAAACAACCGAGACATCTTTCCCTTGTTCAGCTAATGCCTTTTGGGCTTCAATTGCTAAATTCACTTCTGAACCAGTTGCAATTAAAATCCCTTCAGGTTTCTCACCATTTTGTTTAGAAATAACATAAGCACCTTTTTGAACAAATTCTCCTGCATGTTCTTTTGTCCCTTCAATAACCGGTAAGTTTTGACGACTTAGAACTAAGACAGTCGGTGCATCTTTTGTTGTCATCGCAATTTTCCATGCTGCAACAGTTTCATTACCATCTGCTGGACGAATTACTTGTACACCAGGCATGCAACGAATACTTGCCAATTGTTCAACGGGTTCATGTGTTGGTCCATCTTCGCCCACCGCCACAGAATCATGTGTTAATACATATGTCACAGGAGTGTTTTGGATTGCAGCTAAACGTACTGCTGGACGTAGATAATCTGTAAATACAAAGAATGTTCCACCGTAAACGCGACTTCCACCATGTAATTGGATTCCGTTCATTGCTGCTGCCATAGCAAACTCACGAACGCCAAACCAAATATTGCGGCCTTCGTATTGACCAGGCTCAAAATCTTTTTCTGCTGTAACCATCGTATTGTTCGACGCAGACAAATCAGCTGATCCGCCCCAGAAACCTGGTACAGTTTTAGAGATTGCTTGAATCGTTTCTTTACTTGTAACACGACTAGCTGCACTTGAACCTATTTCATAGGTTGGTAATTCACTATCCCAATTTTCAGGAAGTTCATCGGCAAAAGCCTGTTTAAATTGTTTCGCTAACTCAGGATGATCTTTTGAATAATTTGCAAACATCTTATTCCATTGATTTTCTGCTTTCTCGCCTTCTTCTATCATCGTTTCTTTAAAGCGGGCAGCAACTTCTTCTGGAACAGTAAAGTCTGGGTATTCCCAACCATAAACAGCTTTAGCTGCAGTAATACCATCTGCTCCGATTGGCGCTCCATGTACAGATGATGTACCTTCTTTTGGAGCACCGTAGCCAATAACTGTTTTTACTTCGATCAATGTTGGCTTATCTGATTCAGCTTTTGCGGCTTCTATTGCTTTAGAAATTTCTTCTAGATCATTGCCGTCTTTGACTAAAATATGTTGCCAACCGTATGATTCATAACGAGCACCAACATTTTCCGTGAACGCTTTTGACGTTGGACCATCTAAAGAGATATCATTTGAATCGTATAACACGATCAGTTTACCTAATTTCATATGTCCGGCCATAGAACTTGCTTCTTGAGAAACACCTTCCATCAAATCACCATCTCCGCATAAGGCATACGTATAATGATCGATCACAGGAAAACTATCACGATTATATGTTGCAGCAGTATGTGCCTCAGCCATCGCCATCCCAACAGCCATCGCTATTCCTTGACCTAAAGGACCCGTTGTTGCTTCAACACCATCTGTGTGATGAACTTCTGGATGTCCAGGTGTCTTACTACCCCATTGACGGAAACTTTTTAGATCATCAATTGTAACACCATAGCCCGCTAAGTGAAGTAAGCTATAAAGCATTGCAGATCCGTGACCGGCAGAAAGGATAAAACGGTCTCTATCTACCCAATTTCTTGAAGTTTTAGGGTTTACTTTTAAGTGTTTTGTCCAAAGTGCATAGGCCATAGGTGCTGCACCCATTGGTAATCCTGGATGTCCCGAATTAGCTTTTTGTACTGCTTCAATGCTTAATGTACGAATCGTGTTAACGCCTAACTGATCAGTGTTGTCGAACAAAAAAATCATCTCCTATTTAGGTTTTTTTTACCTTTATTAACTACATTTTATCGCATTTCGTTTATGAAAGCAATTACTTTTAGTAAAAAAAACTAAAAATCACTTTCTATTGTGCAATCCTTTTGCTTTTTGGATCTCTTTCAATTTCTCTGGTGTTACATCATTTCCTTTAGGATCAACGACTTTCATACCTTCAATATGATGCCGCATCCCACCTCGAAAAGCTGCCAAATATTCTTGACGAAGTACTTTTTGCTCTTCTTTTTCTTTCTCAGTCAATTCATTTTCTTTCGCTTTTTTTGCTAGTTCATTAATACGGTTCATTTTTTCTGACGATAACATCTATTTTGCCTCCTCGTTTTTAACATTTAATAGGCGTATTCAATCTTTTTTTGAAAGGCTAGTTTTGAAGTTAGACAAGTTTACTTTCCAAGTCTATCTTATAAGATGGGCACAAAAAATACAACTATATTCTTATTAAAATTAGAAACGATTCCGTTTATTTACTGAAATTTTCATTTACTGCCTTATCACTTTTGGAGTATCCTTCCTACAATTATACTTTTTCAAAAATACACGAACGCTTGTTTGATTCCTATATAAAACTATGGTACACTAAAAATATAAATCGAAAGAAGGTGCGGGTTGTGGTGAAACGTACAGACACAAGACAAATCGAAGTATTAAAATATATATATGAACAAGTTGAACTAAAAGGCTATCCGCCGACTGTAAGAGAAATCGGAAAAGCAGTTGATCTTTCCTCAACCTCGACTGTTCATGGACATTTAGCACGTTTAGAAAAAAAAGGACTCATTTTACGTGATCCTACAAAACCAAGAGCAATTGAATTGACTGCAGACGGACTTGAAAGAATCGGTGTGAGACCGACAGTGATTCCAATGCTGGGTGTTGTTACAGCTGGTGAGCCGATCTTAGCTGTCGAAGAAGCTTCTGACTTTTTTCCTCTTCCACCTGATTTAATGGCAGAAGAAAATGCTTTGTTCATGCTGACTATCAGAGGTGAAAGTATGATCAATGCTGGTATTTTAGATGGCGACCAAGTTATTGTTCGCAAACAAACTGCTGCTTCAAATGGTGATATTGTTATTGCGATGACAGATGAAGATGAAGCAACTTGTAAACGATTCTTCAAAGAGACAGATCATGTTCGCTTACAACCAGAAAATGATGCATTGGAACCAATTATTTTGAATAATGTAAGCATTCTAGGAAAAGTTGTTGGTTTGTATCGCAATCATATTTAAATAGTAAAAAAACACACTAACTCTTAGTATGTTTTTTTGGCTCTATAATATATTGTGTTGGTGGAAATCAAAAAAGATTTTCTACCAGCACTTTTTTGAGCATTTAAATACAAAAAAGGAACAACTAACTGATAAAATGAAATCGACAAAAACCACAAATCATCAGAAAGGTTGTTCCCTATGGATAAGAATACCAGATTATTGCTCGGACTTACAGACAAAAACCTCCGGTTTGAAGAAAATTGGTTGGAACAAAGACCAGTAAAAGGAGTGCAAGCTCAAGTGATTAAAGCCAAGCTGACCTATTCACCTACTCATTGCGAGAAATGTGGGCGCCTCAATCATGGACAAATCATCAAAAATGGCAGTCATACAACAACAGCTCAATTGCCTGTATTTAATGAGCGCTTCACTCTATTAGAACTAAAACGGACACGTTTTCTTTGTCATGAATGCGGTGCTACTTTCCACGCTCATACAGAGCTGATTGAAGAACATCATCACTTATCTAAACAGCTTCAATACCAAATTATGCTTGACTTGAAAAAGAATGTTTCAAGAAAAATGATTGCTCAAAAACACTTTGTTTCAGACATAACAGTCCTTAGAATGATGGAGAGACTATCAAAAAATTATCGAACAAACTGGAACTTCCTCCCTAAAATTCTATGTATCGATGAATTTAAATCCATGAAATCTTGCCAAGGAAGTATGAGCTTTATTTGTGTGGATGGAGAACGGAATCAGTTGTTAGAAGTGCTGGAAGATAGACGACTATACAAATTGACCGCTCATTTCATGCGCTTTACACGTGAAGCTCGGCTACATGTAGCGTATCTCGTAACCGATATGAACGCTAGTTACCATCAACTTCTTCGAACGGTTTTTCCGAATGCTCAATTAGTGACGGATCGCTTTCATATCGTCCAACAAATGAATCGTACGTTGAACCAACTGCGAATTCAAACGATGAACCGTTTGAAAAGTTCTGAACCAAAACAATACCGTCGTTTAAAACGCTATTGGAAGCTACTATTGAAAGATTCCGATAAATTAGATATAAACTGTCGAGCTTATCAGCCCTTATTTAAACGGCCATTAAGTCAACAAGATATTGTCGATGAACTGTTGCACTATGGTGATGTCCTACGAACAGGCTATGATACAAATATGCTTTTTCTCATCGAGAACATACGCTCTTTTTTGAGTATCTTCAACAGCTAGATAATCAGCTACCACACTGGTTCAAAAAGAAATTACTCTTCTTTAACAAATATAAAGAAGGCATTAAGAATTCGTTTCGCTTCCCTTATTCTAATGGTATTACTGAAGGCTTAAACAATAAACTTAAGGTAATCAAACGTGTAGCCTATGGCTATCGAAACTTTTATCATTTTCGTTCACGTATTTATATTATTCAAGGTCTTATTTTTTCACAACAATAAAAAAGCCTGATAAGAATGTTCTATCCTTACCAGACTTTGATTTCTATTCAGTTTTTTGTTCACCAACACAATTTGACGTAGAACCGTTTTTTTTACTATTTATTTCTTTAAATCAAAAAACGTTTTAACCTACCATGACTTTGCGCTGATATGTTTCAAATTGATAGGCGTAACTATTTGCTTCGTCTTGTTCGCCTGCACTCAAATTGATCAAGGTCCAGTCATCCCAATTAACCGAAGGGAATAGTGTATCGCCATCAAATGAATGATGAATAACTGTACGGTATAATACATCACAATACGGTAAAAAATCTTCATACACTGCTGATCCTCCCGCAATGAATGTAATTCCTGAAAAAGTTTTAGCATAATCAAGAACTTCATCCACAGTATGAAATACAATGACTCCTTTTGCTTGATAGCTTTTGTCTCTAGTTAGAACAATCGTTTGACGATTTGGTAACGGCCGAGCGCCCATCCCCTCAAAAGTTTTTCTTCCCATAACAATGGTGTTGTCTTCAGTCATTTGTTTAAAAAATTTTAAATCATTTGGCAAATGCCAAGGTAATCGATTCTCTTTACCGATTGTCCCTTGCTCATCTTGTGCCCATATGGCTGCTAACATTGGAGAACTCCTTTCGAATTAAACGGCAATTGGTGCCTTGATTGTAGGGTGAGGATCATATCCTTCGATTACAATATCCTCCATCTCAAAATCAAATACTGATTTCTTATCTTGATTCAATTTTAAAGTTGGGAAAGAACGAATTTCTCTAGCAAGTTGCTTATTCATTTGATCGATGTGATTCGTATACAGATGAGCATCTCCTAAAGTATGAACAAAATCACCCACTTCTAAACCAGTTTCATGAGCAATCAAATGCGTCAACAATGCGTAACTAGCAATATTAAATGGGACACCAAGAAAAACATCTCCACTGCGCTGATACAATTGACAACTTAATTTTCCATCGTTGACATAGAATTGAAACATCGTATGACAAGGTGGTAACGCCATCGATGGGACGTCCTCAGGATTCCAAGCTGATACAATCAAGCGTCTGGAGTCTGGTGTTTTTTTGATCATTTCAATAACATTTTTTAATTGATCGATGAATCCACCATCTTTTGTTTCCCAATGACGCCATTGAGCACCATAAATATTCCCTAATTCACCATACTTAGACGCAAAATTATCATCTAATAAAATAGCATCACAGAATTTTGTGTGTTCTTTTTCATAACTTTCTTTAAAAGCTTCATCCGTCAGTACTCGACGACCAAAGTCAGTCATATCCGGACCTGTGTAATCTTCACTTTTGATGTAACGTTCAAAAGCCCATTCATCCCAGATATGATTGTTGTGTTGCAAGAGGAAACGGATGTTCGTATCCCCATTTAAAAACCATAAAAGTTCGCTTTTAATTAAGCCGAATGGTACCCGTTTTGTTGTTAAAAGAGGAAAACCTTTTGACAAATCGAAACGCATTTGATGACCAAAAATACTTTTTGTACCTGTACCTGTACGATCTTCTTTAAAGTGACCCTCCTTCAAAATTTTACGGCCTAACGATAAATATGCTTCTTCCATAGTTTCTGCCCCCTAATTTTCTGCAAATTCACTTAAATATTCCCAGCGTTCCATTTTTGATTCAAGTTCTTCTTCTGCGTTCGACAACTCTGTTTGAAGTTTTTGCAGTTTTGTAAAATCATCCCCTTGATGATTCATCTCTTCAGTCAGATGTGCTGTACGATCTTCAAGTTGTGCTATATCACTTTCGATTGTTTCCCATTCTTTTTGTTCCATGTAAGTCAATTTTGTTTTTTCTTTTTTCTCAATTTCTTTCATTGGTTTTGTTTCAGTCTTGATTGTCTTTTTCGATTGCTCTTTATTCGTCATCAAGTACTCACTCATCGAACCGAAGTACGTTGTAATTTGACCTTCACCTTGAAAAACAAGTAGTTTTTCCATCGTTTTATCAAGAAAATAGCGGTCATGTGAAACTGCGATAACTGCACCCTTGAATGTTTGGATATAATCTTCCAAAATCGTTAATGTATCAATATCCAGATCATTTGTTGGTTCGTCCAATAATAACACATTTGGCTGGCCAATCAAGAGTTTTAATAAATACAAACGACGTTTTTCACCACCAGAAAGCTTACCAATCACAGTTCCATGCATAAAGCGGGGAAATAAAAATCGTTCCAATAATTCAGCAACGCCAATAGTTGTTCCATCTGTCCGCTTCACTTGTTCTGCCGCTTCTTGTAAATAAGAAATCATCCGTTGGTTTGGATCCATTGCTTCATTTTGTTGGGTATAGTAAGCCAAGTTGACTGTTTCACCGATTGAGTACATACCACTCTCTAATTCTAAGCGACCAGCAAGAATATTCAATAATGTTGATTTTCCTGCACCATTTTTCCCAGTAATTCCAATACGATCTTTTGCTTGAATAAGTATATCAAAATCTTTTAAAATCGTCTTATGTTCAATTTGATAGTAACCATCTTTGATTTCTAAAACTTTCTTTCCTAATCGTTGCGTTGCAACATCGATTTCCAATTGACCTTTTTGGTTGACTTGATGAAGATTTTCTTTCAGATCATTGAAGCGATCTTGTCGCGCTTGCTGTTTGGTTCCTCGTGCTTTCACACCAGCACGCATCCATTCTAATTCTTGCTTATAAAGCTGCTTTCTTTTTTCTTCTTGTTCGACACCAACGCGTTCACGCTCAGCTTTCGCAATAATGTACGCTTCATAATTTCCTTTATATTCATATAACTTCCCAAAAGATAGCTCAAAAATTCGGTTTGTTACTCGGTCTAGAAAATAACGATCATGCGTCACCATTAAAATAGCACCGCGATATCCATTCAAAAAGCTTTCCAGCCAACTGATTGCTTCATAGTCTAGATGATTAGTAGGTTCATCTAATAGCAATAAATCTGGTGATTCGATCAATACTTGGGCTAAGCTAACGCGTTTCTTTTGCCCCCCTGATAGTTCACCGATCCTTTTATGCAACGTTTCAATACCTAATTTTTGTAAAATGATTTTGGCATCCGTATCCGCTGTCCAAGCATCTTCTTTATTCATTCGTTCTTCCGCTTGGGTATATTGCTTTTGAGCTGCTTCACTAAGTCCGTCATCTGCTAATGCAAGCAACGCTAATTCATAATTTTTGACCGCTTGAATAATCGGAGTGTCTCCCTGAAAAACGGCTTCTACAACAGTTAGTTCCGGATCGAATTCCTGGTCTTGTGACAGATAGCCTATTTGGTAATCGTTGGCTTGTTGGATTGCTCCGATATCTCCATCTCCGCTATCTTTACCAGCAAGGATATTTAATAAACTAGTCTTACCAGTTCCATTTGTACCAATCAATCCAATTCGATCTTTATCGTGAATATGGAAAGAAATGTGATCAAATAATGTCTTCTCTCCATATGTTTTCGTCAATTCATTTACTTTTAATTCATTCATATGCTCACGCCCTTTTCATCCTGCTTATTGTAACAAAAAAAAGCAAAAAAAAGAAGCTAGTTTTCTTCGTCTGCTTCTTTTTTTAATTCTCTTGTTAACTTTCTAAACGGAACAGCTCCTGAAATGTCATTAATTGAATAAGATTCTAATAGATTCACATTTTTCCGATACTCATTAGCCTCATAAGAAGAAATTATTTCAGATAGTTCATATTCATCGATGACTCTGCGTTCCTCTTGGTAACCAATCAGAAGCTCTTTAACGTAATTCGATTGAGAACGAACAATAAATGAGTCAATAAAGGTACCATCTTCTAATCTATGAGCAAATTGTAGTCGTCCTTCTATGAAAAATTGAATGATTTCGGCATCATAAACCCCTTTTAGATTATCTAAACTCTTCAAAACAACTTCCGTATTTTGTAAAAAGACTTGTCGAACATTTTCTAGTTCTTCTTTTTGAAATTCTCTTCGATTCTCATCTTCTTTTTTTGCAAATAAGTGTTTAGGATGGACGAAGAATGCAATGATTTGGCGCGCAAAAAGCAACCAAAAACCAATGATCGATAATAGTTGTCTAGCAATCGATCGTTCCATTCTAGAAATCAAGCGTTCGTAAAGTCGATACCCTTCAATACCAATTTCTTTTTGGCGAAAGCTTTCTTCTAGACCATCGCGCTCGATAGAAACAATCAATGCTCTTAACTCTTGTACCTCTTGCCGTTGATCTGAGGGCAATTGTTCTGTGTACAGTTCCTTAACACGATCTTGATAATTTTCGATTACAACATTCATTTCAACATGAGGATTATTATGATTTATTTTTTTAAGACGTTCAATAACTTCCTGCAGCAAGGTGATACCTTGTAAATTGTTGCTTTCTACCTCGTCAGATTCTGTTAAGAACGGTAAAAGGACAATACCACCGACCAATGTAACCAAAATTACACAAGCCGTAATAAACAAGAGCAACGAACGTTCAGGAAAATCTTGACCATTTAGAGTTAACGGTAAAATAAAAATAGTTGCTAAACTTACGGTCCCTTTTACACCACCAAAAGTCAAAATCAACATTTCATTCATCGACTGCCAAATATTTTTTAACCCGTTTTTTACACTATATATCAATACAATAGAGAAAAAGCGCGCAACAAATAATGTAACACTTAAAATCAATACAACAATCATCAGAAAACTGTTAGAATAGGTTTCACTATTCCAGATTGGTGAGAATACCTGTGATAACTCAATTCCCAAGAAAAGGAATACTAGAGCGTTCAACATAAACGTGATCGTTCCCCATGTACTTTCTGAAACACTTGAAAGTTCTGCTTCAAACAATGACACTTTTTTAAAACTAGCCGCTTGCATAACTCCTGCTACAACAGCAGCAATAATTCCGGAAACATGAAATAATTCAGCAACCATATACGCTAAAAAAGGCAACAGTAATTCTAACAATAGATAGCCCGTAACATCTCTTGCAGATGCTTTTTCTAAAACCATAACGATCTGACGTTTGATCATCACTAAAACAGCCCCTACGATAGCGCCTCCGATACTAGAAAAAATCAATGTAATCCCCGCATCCATCGCTGAAAAACTGCCTGTCAATAATGCAGCCAGTGCAAATTGAAACGCCGTAACACCGGACGCATCGTTGATTAGACCTTCACCTTCTAAAATATGCATCGCTTTAGGCGGAATTTGAATTTTCCCAGATAAAGAACCTACAGCTACTGCATCTGTAGGTCCAAGTGCTGCGCCTAAAGCAAAACAAGCTGCAATCGGCAAAGCAGGAATAACCATGTGTAACGCCCATCCTACGCTGACTAGTGTGATCAAAACACCAATAAATGCTAAAAATAATATTACACTAAAGTTTTTCATCGTTGCAGAAATATCATTTCGTTCTCCTTCTCGGAACAACAACGGTGCAATAATCATTACTAAAAATATCTCTGGTTCAAATACTATTTCACGACCGACATCCGTCAATCCAATTAAAACCCCTACAATTATTTGCACAATGGGTAATGGAATAATTGGTACGATTCGATTGAAGACATTTGAAAATGTTATCGCAAAAGCAAATACAATAATTAAATAAACAAACTCCATCTCGTATCCCCCTTACTAATCAATGATTGAGTTGTTTTCCTAAATACCGTAGTAATTTTTCTTTTTTACACATAATTTTTTTCTCTACTAAAGATAACTCTTTTTCCTTGTCACATAATTCTAATTGTGCGCGACGCGCTTCTAAGCGAAGTAATTCAGACTTGATTAATTCAATTTTTTTATAATTTAAAAAGTTTCTCTTTTTTATATGGTGTTCCCACTCCGCTTTTTTTTCAGGTGGTAACTCCTTGTATTTTTCGCGTAATTCAGCAATTCGTTGCTCTATTTCTTTATTCACAACAATACTTCCTTTCAGAATTTCTCTGCACATTATAGCAAACTGTTAAAGAAATACCTACTAAAATTTACTATTATTTAAAAAAAACTTTTTGAGAAAAATTTCTAACGCTTACATTTCAATAAAAGGGGAATAATGGTCATTCTACTTATTCACCTTCGTCTACTAGAATGCTGATTTCAGTATCTTCATTCAATCGCTCAGAAAAAAAGGCTAGTAAATCTTCTAATGGGATAGAAAATTTCATCATTGGACCTCGTCGTCCATTTTTAAAATAGTTTAAACAAATTTCTTTTTTTTGATCAATAGAGCCATCTTGTCTACGTCCTGATACAAAATACCATTCTTATCGAAGGGACCTAAAATAAGCCGATCATCTGACAATCCTTTTGTGTCTAATAAGAAACTCAAGACAAGCAACACTGATAAAAAACCACGAATGCGTTGATCAAAAGTTTGTTCCGTTACTAAAGTAAGAAGTAGAATAAGCAGGCTAAAACCAATCACTAACATATAAATAAGTTTTCTTTTGACACTTTTGATCAGGATGGTTTTTCTTACTAAAATAAGATAAACATACATGATCACAACAAAGGCTGATAACAGCAAAGTAAAATAATTTATCACCAAAATAGGCTCCTTTTATAACTTAACAATCGTTACTCTTTTTTATTTAGTTCTGTCAATTTCTGATTGATTTTTTTTATTTTATCCTTACAGGCTAATATATCTCGAATCATCTGATCTCTCTTATCGCCAAGCGGTAACCGATTAACTACTTGGTAATATGCAGCGAGTAGTTGAACTTGTTTCATTTTATCTTTTTGTAGACGTTCTTCAATTAGATTCATCCACTCGCCCTCCTTTTTTCTTTAAAGATCTCTTACCTTTAAAGGAAAATGACTATTGAATCGTTATTCTTTATCGATACTTGACTAAAAATGTATGATTTATTTATTATTATTGTAACATACTATATTTTTAAATTGAACTAACCAAACGTGTTTCCCAATAAAATAATAACAAATAGTTTAAGTAATAATAGCCACCTTTAGAATGAAAAAATAAAGATGAAACAGAAGCCGATAAACGCTTTGTTTCATCTTATTATTTATTGCGCTGAGATACAAATTCCGATTGCTTTCTCACCTAAATGGGTTCCAATAACTGGACCAAAATGACCGATTTCAATAATTGCTTCAGGATATTGCTTTTGAAGTTTTTCTTTCTCCTCTTCAGCAACTGCTAAGTTATTTGCATGGATTACATATAACTTCACTGGTCGATTGATTTCTTTATCACGTTGGCCAATAATATTTTCAGCACGGGCAAAAGCTTTTTTGGTCGAGCGAATCTTTTCAAATAAAATAATCTTACCATCTTCAAATGTCAAAATCGGCTTAATTTTCAATAATCCAGCAATCAGAGCCGCACCATTGGTTAAGCGTCCGCCACGTACAAGGTTATTCAGATCATCCACGATTAAATATGCATAGGTATTATCTCTGATGATATCTAATTTCGCAAATATCTCTTCTAAGCTAGCATTTTCCTTCACTAAATCCAAAGCAGCCTCTACCATATGTCCCATGGGTACACTTGTGATCTTAGAATCATACGGGTAAAGTGTCACACCTTCAATTGAATCGGTTAATGAAAATAATGTATTAACAAATCCTGAGATACCTGCCGAAAGATGAATACTGATAATCGTATCAAATCCTTTGGCTGCAATTCCTTTGTATAGTTCGATCACTTCACCTAAGGCAGGCTGAGAAGTTGTCGGAAACTCACTACTATTATTCAACAAGCTGTAATATTCGTCAGCTTCAATGTCGATTCCTTCGTTATATATTTTACCATCTAAAATTACAGGGATGGGAATAACAAACAGATTGGATGCGTCTTTGATCCGATCAGGTAAATAAGCTGTACTATCTGTCACAATAGCAATTTTCATTTTGTAACCTCGTTTCACTAAATTTACACGGTATTATAAATATAGCATAAATCAGTTCATAATTAAATAAAATACTTATTGGTCTAGAAAACTTTGTACGGCTGTTTTATTTGTGTCTAAATCGATTTGAAGAACACTACCCGCATAACCAATGTCTACATTACTCCATGATCCCTCAACTGGGATGGTTAAGCGCTCAATCCCGTTGCCACCTTTTAACAGGAATGAAGGGCCATTTTTTAGCATAAATGTCGTAGGAACATCTGTTGACATATACCCAACTAAACGACCTAAAGATTCTGGTGTACGAATCAATGCTAGAGGATTTTTTAATTGTCCCATCACGGCTGTCATAACTTGTTGCTGACGGCGCACGCGACCGAAATCCCCTTCTTCATCTTTTCTAAAGCGAGAATACTGTAAAAGTGTATGTCCATCCATTTTTTGACTTCCCTTGAAGATGTCAACACCGTCTAAATTTAGGTCTTTCTCAGCATCGATTTTAACTCCATTTGGAAACATCGAGTCAATAATTTTTTCAAAGGATTGAAAATCTACTTTAGCATAATAGCGACACTGAATATTAAAATTTTCCGCTAAAGTTTGACGTACTAAATCCGCTCCACCTAACGCATAAGCTGCATTGATCTTATTCTCATCATAGCCTGGAATATCAACAAAAGTATCTCGCATAAATGAAATCAATTTAGGTTTTTTTGAAGGTCCGTCCAATTGCAGTACCATAATAGTATCCGCGCGTCCAGAATCTTCTCCTCTTGTATCACTCCCTAAGATCAGAATATTATTTGCACCGTTCGCACTTTTTACTCCATTAAACGTCTCAATTGCTTCTTTTGGTAACGAAGTATCATTTTCAGCATATGATTTTCCTTTGAAAAAGAATCCAACTGCTAAAACAATCAGCAATACTAAGAATAAAGCGATTCTTTTAGGCCAGCTAAAACGTCTCTTTCGTCTCGGTTTTTTCGGTTTTTTTTCTTTTTTTGATACACTTTTTGCATTTTCAGTTGTTTCCGTTTGCTCTGCATACGGGTTTGAATCATTACTAGTTTCTGATTCCTGATAATAGCTACTTTCAAGTTCTTCTGTGTATTTTTTTTCTTTTCTTGGATTAAAACCATTTTTTTCTTCTACTGGTTTTGACTTATCATGTATATGTTTATAGCGATCTACACGGCTCATCATTTCCACCTCACTTCGATTAACAACATTTATAAGCATACCTTATTTTGCCATAAATTCCTATTAGATAGACAAAATTTAACAAAAAATAAAAAGACCTTTTCAGATCTTTATACTCCGTTGATTGGATGTATCGCGTAATTTCCGAATATTTTTACCGTTCCACCCAGTAAACGTATTTCTTCTAAAGCATTATCTAATAATTGTTGTGGTTTTTGAACATTAATATCAATCAAAAAAAAATATTCTCCTAACGTTGTTTTCAATGGCCGTGACTCAATCTTACTCAAATCAATTTCTCTCCAACTGAAGGCAGATAATGCTTTATGCAATGCGCCAGGCATATTATTGGGCATGGTGAGCGCAATCGTTAATTTATAACCACTTGACTTAATTGGTACGTCGACTTTCTCTGATCCAATCACCCAAAAACGTGTCTCATTGATTGCAACATCTTGAATGTCTTGCCCAACAATTTCAAGATCATATTTCTCAGCAGATAGAATAGGTGCAATAGCAGCAATTTTTTGTTCAGGATGAAGTGCGACAAAGTTAGCTGCATACGCAGTCGAAGGTGTCGCTTCAAGATCCGCCATTGGAAAATAAGCATGAATGAACTCTTGCGATTGTGCTAAAGCCTGAGGATGAGACAAAATTTTTGTAGTCTCCTGCCAAGATCCTTTGTTTTCTTTTGAGACCATCAATTGCTGGAAGATTGGTAAAACAATCTCCGCGCCCACAGGGATTGTTGTTTGATGAAACAGATAGTCTACGGTCGTGTTGACAGATCCTTCGATTGTATTTTCAATCGGTACAACACCCAAATCAACTTCACCAAACTCAACACCTTTAATACAAGCTGGAATCGAATGATAAGATATCAACTCGTCGGCAGGAAAAGCAGTTTTTGTTGCAGTATGTGTAAAAGAAGCTTCTGGACCTAAAAATCCGACTTTCATTAGCTCACCTACTTATATATTCTCTAAAATTTCACGAACGATTTCTTCTGGTGTTCGTTCATCTGTATCAACGACTATGCTAGCACTTTCTTCATAAAGAGGGATTCTTGGCTCAAAAACTTGTTTGATTTCTTCTGGAGATTTTGATACAACTAGAGGTCTAACCGTTGTATGATCGTGTTTCAAGCGCGGAATAAAGACTTCTGGTTTTGTTTGTAAATAAACAACAGGTGCCATTTGTTTTAAAAGTTCCCGATTCTCCGGTCTCATGACGATACCGCCACCTGTTGAGACCACTTGATTATGATCTAAATAACGTTTTAAGACATTCGTTTCTCTTTCTCTAAAAGCAGCTTCGCCATGTAAATCAAAATATTCTTGAATCGTCATACCGATTTCTTCCACGATTTTATCATCAAAATCAATATGTTCCATTCCAGTTTTTTCTGAAAGAAGTTTCCCGACGGTCGTTTTACCAGCGCCCATAAAACCAATTAAAATAATCCCCTTCATCTTTGTTCCTCCGTTTATCAATATAAGTTGTTTAAATCTTCAAAAAATCTTGGATAAGAAACAGAAATTGCCTCAGCTTTTTCTAATTCTACTGTTCCATCTTTTACCAAAAGAGCTGCAATTTGCAACATCATGCCAATGCGATGATCACCGTAACTAGTGACCTTTGCAGCATATAGCGGCGTTTTACCATGAATGATCAGTCCGTCATCAGTGGGTTCAATATTTGCTCCCATTTTAGTTAATTCAGTTGCAACTGCATCGATCCGATTAGTTTCTTTTACTTTCAATTCTTCAGCATCACGAATGATTGTCGTCCCTTCAGCTTGAGTGGCTAATAATGCAATGATTGGCAATTCATCAATCAAACGAGGAATAATTTCTCCGCTGATTTCGACGCCTTTTAAATTACTAGTTTCAACTGTTAAAGTTCCGGCTTTATTCGCTTCGCTTCCTGTTTCTTGAATCGTTAATGTCCCACCCATTTGCTGAATAACATCAATGATGCCGGTGCGTGTAGGATTCAACCCAACATTGTTCAGTGTAATTTGGCTATCTGGGACAATTAAACCCGCTGTAAGGAAAAAGGCTCAGAAGAAATGTCTCCTGGCACAATGACTTCTTGTCCTACAAGTTTTTGTGGACCAGTGATACTGATTTCTTTTTCTGATACAGAAATTTCTCCACCAAATTGACGAATCATATCTTCCGTATGATCCCGCGTTTTCTCTTTTTCTACAATAACTGATTTTCCTTGTGCTTGTAAAGCAGCAAACAGAATCGCTGATTTCACTTGTGCACTCGCAACAGGCATTTGATACTGAATCGGTTGTAAATTTTCTGTACCTTTAACCGTTATAGGAGGAAACTCTGTCCCGTCATGCCCCGTGCACTCAGCTCCCATTTGATTGATAGGTAACATAACTCGGTTCATTGGTCTTTTAGCAATTGAGTGGTCACCAAATAATTCTGTGCTAAAGGAAGTTCCTGCTAAAATCCCCATGATTAATCGAATCGTTGTCCCAGAATTCCCGACATCGATTGCTTGTTTCGCTTGTTTTAACCCAGAAAAACCAGTTCCATAAACCGTTATGACTTCACCATCATCTTCTATTTCAACTCCTAAATCTTGAAATGCTTTCAGGGTACTTAAACAATCATCTCCTCGTAAGAAGTTTTTAATTGTTGTAGTTCCGTGTGCGATTGCACCAAACATTATACTTCTATGAGAGATTGATTTATCACTAGGAATATCGATCATTCCGTTTAAACTAGTTTTATTGATTACTAAATCCAAAATAGCCCTCCTAAATGTAAAATAGTGTAACTAGATACAGCAACACGCAATTTCGATATTTACTTTTCATAACACTTGTAAGCTGTCTCTTTTTCAATAATTTCTTTCGCCTTTTCTGAATCTTCTTCTCGTTTAAAACTTAATTGTAAAATCCCATAGATATCTTCACGCGTTTCAAGAATTTTCAAATTAATTAGGGACAATTGCGCTTTGCCAAGTAATGCTGTTATCTCGGCAATTACACCTGGGACATCAGGCACATCCACAAATAAATCATGGAATGCAGGAATCGCCCCCTCTTTATGAACGGGCATTTGATTTCTTGTTTCCTTTGCTTCGTAGAAAAATTGAAAAATCGCTTCTTTGTTTCCGTTTTGTATCCAAGTCGAAACTTGTTCCATTTCAGCTTGCCATGAATGCATTAGTGCCAACAATGCTTCTTTATTACTCATTAAAATATCTGTCCACATTTGCGGATCAGAAGATGCAATACGCGTGATATCTCGAAATCCACCTGCAGCTAATTGTTTAGAGCGTGGATGTTCTTCGTTAAAAACTTTACTTTGGTTAACTAAACCAGCAGCAATAATATGTGGCAAGTGACTAAGCATTCCTGTAATTTGATCGTGCTCTTGGGCTGTAAGTACTACAAATTTTGCTCGTGTTCCTTGCAACAATTTTTGCAGTTCGTTGCCTTTTTTTTCAACCTTCTGAGAGGTTAAAATATAATAGGCATTCTCAAATAAATTTTCATCCGCCGCTGTCACACCAGATTTGTGTGAGCCCGCCATTGGATGTCCACCGATAAACGTTTTTAATCCAGCTTTTTTTGCCGCATGCATAATTTCTACTTTCGTACTACCGACATCTGTAATAATGACCTCTTGTTTTAAAGGCAGAGTACCTAATAAGTCTAGTTGACTCAGCATACTTTTTACTGGAGTACACAGAAAAATGAAATCAGCTAATATAGCAGCTTCTTCTATGGAATTACCTCTTTCATCGATGATTTTTCTTTTTAAAGCAAATTCTTCTGAAGTTTCTTGACAATCTATTCCGATAATTGTGACTGATGGGTGTTCTTTTTTGATACACAATGCTAATGAGCTACCAATCAGTCCTAGACCGACAATCAAAACCTTTTTATTCATTCCGTGTCACTCTCCATTTTTATTTTTTATTAAAAAGTTTGAGTATAACGGCGATACGATTCAACTTCTTCTTTCATTTGTTCAAAAGCATCACTGCCAAATTTTTCCAGCATTGCTTGGGCAACTTCTGTTGCGACAACAGCTTCACAAACGACACTTGCAGCTGGAACCGCAGTACTATCTGAGCGTTCCACACTTGCTTTATAAGGTTCTTTTGTATCAATATTGACACTTTGTAACGGTTTGTACAATGTTGGAATAGGCTTCATAACGCCTCTAACAACAATCGGCATTCCATTTGTCATACCGCCTTCAAATCCACCTAGATTGTTCGATGTTCTGGTATAACCTGTTGTTTGATCCCAAACGATTTCATCCATTATCTGGCTACCAGGTTTGAATCCCATTTCAAATCCAATTCCGAATTCAACCCCTTTAAAGGCATTAATACTTGTAACAGCTTGAGCGATTTTGGCATCAAGTTTGCGATCCCATTGAACATAACTGCCCAATCCAATTGGCACTCCGCCCACAACTACCTCAACAACTCCGCCGATCGTGTCACCATTCTTCTTAGTTTTGTCGATTAAATCACGAATATCTTGTTCGACTAACGGGTCAAGAACTCGGACATCTGAATTTTCAGAGCGTTCTTGGATCTCTTTGACTGTTAGGTTATCTGGGATTTCAGCTTTGATCCCGCCTAATATCGCAACATGTCCTGCTACTTCTACATCTAGTTCTTTTAATAGTTTTTTAGCAACAGCGCCAATTGCAACTCGCATCGTTGTTTCACGAGCTGATGAACGTTCTAATACATTTCTAAGATCATCGTGTTGGTATTTGATTCCGCCGACAAGATCTGCATGACCTGGTCGTGGCTTATTTACCCGTCTTATTTTTTTCTCTTTTTCCGAAACTTCTTCAATTGACATGACCGAAGTCCAATTTTTCCAATCTTTATTTTCAACAACAAGAGTTAACGGGGAGCCTAGTGTTTTGCCGTGACGAATGCCTGAAGTGATTCTTACTTGATCTTTTTCAATCAGCATTCTTCCGCCGCGACCATATCCGCCCTGTCTTCTAGCTAACTCGAGATTGATATCTTCCGGTGATAATGGCATCCCTGCTGGTAACCCTTCTATAATGGCTGTTAATTCTGGTCCATGTGATTCTCCCGCTGTAATAAAACGCATATGATTTCCTCCTAATTTAAATAACCCTTCATTTCTTCAATTGGAATTCGAACGATTTTTGCTTCACCGATCGAATCCAATAAAATAAGATTAATTTTCCCGCCTCGTGCCTTCTTATCATGAGTTAATGCCGCATATAGTTGCTCTTGATCCCATTGATTTGATCTAATCGGTAAATGAAATTTTTGAATCATTTTAGTCAATTTTTCTGTTGTTCCTTTTGGCGTTAGTTTCTTACTTTCGGCAACTCTTGTGACCTGACTCATCCCAATTGCGACTCCCTCGCCATGAGTTAAATTGCCGTATCCTGCAGTGTTTTCTAATGCATGACCGATTGTATGACCAAAGTTAAGAAGTAAGCGAACTCCGTTATCCAACTCATCTTCTTCTACAACTTTGCGTTTGATTTTACAGCAGGCAGCTATAATTTCTGTTGCATGAGCTTTTAAATCATTCTCATCCGTCAGTGCATCTAATTTTTGCCATAAGTCCTGGTCTGCGATAGCAGCAGATTTAATAATTTCGGCGATTCCTTCTTGAATCCTTCTTACCTCCAATGTATCCAAAGTATCTGGATCAATCAAGACACCATCAGGCTGAGCAAATGTGCCTACTAGATTTTTAGCTTTTTTCGTATTTACAGCTGTTTTTCCACCAATACTACTATCAACTTGAGCCAACAAAGTTGTTGGAACTTGTAAAAAATGAAGACCTCTCATATAAGTTGATGCAACAAATCCAGCTAAATCGCCAACAACTCCGCCACCTAACGCTATGATTCCATCGCTTCTAGTCATGCCTTCATCTGCTAAAACATCATAAACTTCAGCCGCTACAGACAAACTTTTACTTTGTTCTCCTGCTTTGATTACAAAGGTTGCTGTCTCAAAACCTGCTTCTTTTAAACTTTTTTGAACTTGCTCACCATATAATGGTTGAACATTTGTATCTGTTATGATCACGATTTTCTGCGGCAACCATAACTCTTTTACCCAAGAACCGATAGTTTTCAACAATCCTTTTTCAATAGTCAGATCATACGAGTGATTAGGTAAAGTGACCGTGAGTTTCATTTGTTTCAACTCCTATTTTTTAGTGAAGAGAAAAAATACTCTCCGTTCATTTTTAATCTAATTCATTAATTTCTTTCATTGCTTTTTCAATGATATGGACTTCTTTCATCATGCGCAAGTAAGTCTTTTCGTTTAATGATTGAGGTCCGTCAGACCATGCGTTGATTGGATCTGGATGAATTTCCACAATAAGTCCGTCTGCGCCGGCAGCGACACCAGCACGAGCCATTGAAGGAACAAGATCCCAAATTCCGACACCATGACTTGGGTCAACGATGATTGGAAAATGACTTAATTTTTTAATTAATGGAACAGCACTTAGATCGAGTGTATTACGTGTCGCTGTTTCGTATGTGCGAATACCACGTTCAATAAATATCACATTAAAATTCCCTTGGGCAGCGATGTATTCAGCCGCATTTAGCCACTCATCAATTGTACCAGATATTCCACGTTTCAAGCCAATTGGTTTCCCTGTTTTTCCAACAGCTTGTAATAATTTAAAGTTTTGCATATTTCTGGCACCAATTTGCAAAATGTCACTGTATTCCGCAATCATAGCAATATGCGCTTCATCCATTACTTCAGTGATGACTTTCATGTCAAATTCGTCCGCTGCTTGGCGAATGTATTTTAAGCCTTCTTCTTCTAATCCTTGGAAAGCGTAAGGGGATGTTCTTGGTTTAAAAGCACCACCGCGTAAAATCGTTGCTCCGCCTGCTTTAGCAATTCTTGCACACTCTCGAATTTGGTCTAAACTTTCGATTGAACATGGCCCAGCCATCATTGTCATGCTACCATCACCGATTTTGACACCATCAACATTAACAATTGTATTTTTTGGATGAAACTCACGACTTGTTAATTTGTAAGTTAAAGATATTCTAACTGCATTTTCAACACCATCGTAACTGTTGAATGCCACATCCTGCATTTTTCGAGTATTTCCAATCAAGCCAATGATTGTTTGTTCTTTTCCTTCACTTAGATGAACTTCTAAACCTTCTTTTTTTACTCGTTCTATTAATGAATTGATTTGTGCTTTCGTTGCTTCTGATTTCATAATTACGATCATTGGTGTTCTCTCCTTCAGTAGATTCTGATTTAGTTGTTTTCAATAATTGGTTTTACAACTTCTATAGGCATTTCTTGACCAGTCCATTTTTCAAACGCTGCAGCACCTTGATAGAGTAGCATGCCTAACCCATTATTTGTTTTAGCTCCACGTAACCGTGCTTGTTTTAGAAATTCTGTTTCTCTAGGTGTATAGATAACATCACAAACCGCAAGATCGGGACGAATGATTGAAAAATCTTGAATCGGTGTTTGTTTTTCTAATGGTTTCATTCCGACGCCTGTTGCATTTAGTAATAGGGCACTCTCTGCTACATCTTTTGCCAAACTATTTTCATCAGATAATTCATGTAATGTTATGATGCAATTTGTATTTTCTGAAATGTACGCTAGTTTTTCTTTGATTTTTTCGTAGAACTCATCTTTTCGGTTGTACACAGTAATTTCTTTTACTCCATCTAAAGCTGCTTGCACAATAATTGCTGTAGCTGCCCCACCTGCTCCAATGATTGTCATTTTTTTATCGATAATGTCAACCTCGATATCTTTCAAGCTTCTCATAAATCCTGTTCCATCAGTGTTATGACCTGTTAATTTACCTTGGTCGTTGGTGATGGTGTTAACGGCACCAATCAAGCGCGCCGCTTCACTTAGTTCATCCATATAGTCAACGGCTAAAATTTTATTCGGCATTGATAAGTTGGCACCCATCATTTCCAAATTTTTGATTGAATCGATCGCTCGTTCTAATCCATCTGTTCCTATTTCGAATGCAAGGTATACGGCATCGATTCCTAACGCTTGAAACGCTGTATTATGAATCATTGGTGAAACACTGTGACGAATTGGTGTCGCGAATAATGCGGTCAAGCGCGTATGGCCAGTAATCGTATTTTCCATCTTATTTCCTCCTTGAAAATCATTTTTTTAAACAAAAAAGGTATTCACGCAAATTTTCAGAAAAAAATCTACAGTGAACACCTCACAAAAAATAGGTAATATAAAAGCCACTATAGATTTTCTCATCTACGCGGCTGAAAGTAATCTCAAAATACCCTAGCCATCATAGATACAAACTTGCTAGTCTGCATCCATAATGTTATGAATACAAACTCATCTAAAATAGCTAAAGTAATAATTATTCAGTTGTGATTGATTATGCTTCATGTCTACCATATGAATCACTCCGTAACTGATTTATTTAAGAATTGTTATCAGTATATACCTACGTATACTGTGTGTCAACCTCTTTTATTCCTTAATGTCTAATTTTTTTCTGTCTTTTTAAATAAAAACCTTTCATTAGATCTTTTAATCACACTTTATTTTTTTGCTTTTATTTTCTTTTATAAGATGTTTAATCGCTAAAATTGGATGATACAGTGTCATTCTTGGTCCAGAATATCTCATTACTTCTTTCATCTGCTCTTTGTAATCTGGACGATAACAATGAACGGGACATTGCTTACACGTTGGTTTTTCTTCACCGAAACGGCAAACATCCAAGCGAAGTTGTGAATAAGACAGCAACTTTTCTTTGTCTATCTTCGGTGTTTTATGTTTGCTGTAATAGATGTCAATCATTGCACGAATGGTCTTTTTTTCTTCTTGTATTTTTGGTCCATTATTCTTTTTTACCATTTTTCAGCTCACTATTCACTCATCTATTTTTAAAATGATTTTTCCTTTATTTTGATTATGCCTCATATACTGGTGTGCTTTTTCTACTTCTTCCAATGAAAAAATTTTATCTACAACTGGTTTTAAATAATGTTTATCAAAAAGCTTTTTTGTTTTTATTGAAAATTCTTTGGTCAACTCTGCTTTATAGGCATCACTTCTTGGCGTTAGTAATGTCCCTTTGATGGTTATTCGTTTTTCTAATAACTCCATTAAATTAATTTCTTCTACAATTGCGCCACCTAAAATACCAATGAGAATCAACCGACCATCGTAAGCTATACTAGAAAGGTTTTTTTCCCAATAAGATGCACCAATAAAATCTAAGATCACGTTCACACCCTGACCTTTAGTTTCTTCCAGAATTCTCTTACTGAACAATTCTTCATGATAATTTATTAGAACATCTGCCCCCAACGAGTGGCATAATTCTAGTTTATCAGACGTGCTTGCTGTGACAAAGATTTTAGCAGTCGTTAATTGTTTTACTAACTGAATAGCCGCGGTTCCTACGCCACTAGCACCAGCATGAATCAAAATAGACTCATTAGGACCTAATTCACCAAGCCAAAATAACGTTTGATAAGCCGTTAAAAAGACTTCTGGGATCGCCGCCCCTTCTTCATATGTTAACTGATCGGATAAAAGCATTGCATTCCCACTATTCATTACAGCGTACTCCGCATAGCCGCCCCCGTTTACAAGTCCCATCACGCGACTGCCACAAGGAAATAAATCTGAGTCGCTTTCGATTACTTTTCCTGAAACTTCAACCCCTAGAATCGGATTTCCTTTTGGAAGTGTTCCTGTTTCTATCGCTACTAAATCCGTACGGTTGATTGCGGCTGCTTCGACTTTTATTAATAGCTGGTGGCTTTTTCTTTTAGGTATCAACGCATCTTTCTTCAATTCCAAAACGGGTTGACTATCCTTATACGATAACTCAATGGCCTTCATTTTTTCACCTCACAAATTTTGACGAAAAAACCGTAGAATCTCCCAAAAAGAAATCTACGGTCCCATTTATTTAGTTATTAAAGTTCTTCACCATATACATCATCAACCGTTTGTGTTGGATCGATTACGATGTACAAGCTTTTTGTTTTTTCGCTGACTTTTGTAGATTGGTAAATGTTATCTAAACCTTCGTCAGTTTTGTCTTTGTATGGGAAGTAAACTAAATCTGGTGTTCCCGTTTTATATAAGATTTCCATACGTTCGATATCTTCATATTTTAGAGCACGTGCAAACATTCCTAATTCTAGCCCACCAAGGTTGATATCATGGGTTTGAACATGATCTCCTTCTTGGAAGATTTCGATTTTAAAGCCTTCGCACGGATGAATTTCCATAAATTCGCTTCCGTGGATACGGCCAAAGCTAGTTGTGATGTGTTTGATCCATAGATCTCCGATAAAACGACGACCAATCGTCCAAGTTTCACCATTTCTAAAATAAAATTTTAATCCTGTCATTTCTCTACTCATAATATAAGTCTCCTTATCTAAAATAATTTCTACAAAGCTAAGTTTAGCATAACTTTAAGGTTAGGTCACACCATTCGCACTATCACTTAGGAAGAGCTAATTTATCCAAAAAAACATCTGTTAAGATAACAGCTCTCTGATGGATACCTGTTGCGATGATTTGCTCATTGTCAATAGCCTCGAAAGAAAAATTGATTTTCGTTTTTTCTTGAGACTCGACTTTCACTTTAACCATAATTTCCGCGCCAACTTTAGATGGTCTTAAATGTCTAGCTTCGATTAGAGTACCAACACTTGTTTCTTCTGAAGCTAATTCTTTATGCAAGTATTCTTTTGCAGTATTTTCTATCATTGCAAGTACTGCAGGTGTACCTAATACCTCTAAATCACCAGACCCGATTTCTTTTGCGGTATCCTTGGAACCAACAACAAACTTTTTTGAGAACTCTTCCATGGCTATCACTCCTCGTCAATCCTCTCTTTTGCATATGCAAGCAGTAATTCTTTGTCATTTTTTATTTGGCTATTTACGACAGCGGTCTCAAGTTTCTCAATCATATCACCTAGCCATTTTCCAGGCTTCTTATCGAAATAATTCAATAAATCATATCCTGTAACAGCAAGTTGCTTTCTGTCGTGAATGGGCAAACTTAAATAACGTTCTTTTACTTCTTCAAGTTTACTCTTTTGCCCGTAATAAAACAACAGTTTTTCAACAGACAATGCTGCGTCTATCCCTAAATCGAACAAATCCATGACTTGCCAATCCTCTAAAAGACGTCTATTCAACCCATAAATTAGTTGCTGGACTTCCTGAATCATTTGATTTGACTGTTTCCACGACTTCAAGAAGCTACGAATCTCGTTTTCTTTTAATCTCATTGTCTTGATCAATAAAGCCCATGCTTGATTTTCCAATTCAATTTGTTTATTGGGAAGTTCTATAAAATTAAATAGTGCTTCACCAAAGTATTTTAGACCTGGACAGTATTGATAACAATTTGTTTCGATAAACGGCAATAGTGCAAGCTTGCCGATTTTTTCCTAATAAAAGTTTGATGAATTCCACAGCTATACGTTCTACAGATATTTTTCCTAAAAGTGGATGAAATTCTTCAATAGCTAATAGTGTGTTTTCTTCAATCGTAAAATTTAGTTGACTGGCAAAACGAAGTCCCCTCATCATTCGTAAAGCATCTTCATGAAATCGCTCTTTGGGATTCCCAACAGCTCTTATGACTTGTCTCTCCAAATCAGCTATCCCGTCAAATAAATCGATGATCTCTCCGTCAACGTTCATTGCCAATGCGTTAATTGTAAAATCTCGACGTTTCAAATCTTCTTTTAAAGAACGAACAAACGTAACTGTATCAGGACGTCTAAAATCTTGATACGTTGATTCCGTTCTAAACGTAGTGATCTCGTACTGTTCCTCACCGTCTAATACAAGAACGGTCCCATGATCGATTCCTACATCGATCGTCCGATGGAAAATTTGTTTGATTTCCTCTGGATATGCGCTAGTAGCAATATCAACATCGTGTATTGATTGTTTTAATAATGCATCACGAACGCTTCCACCAACAAAATAGGCTTCAAAACCATGCGCTTGAATTTCTTTCAATACACTAGCTGCTCGAGTAAATTCATCTGGTATGATTTCTAATTTCATAATAAGTTTTCCAGCCCGTAGACTAACTTTTCTAAGTGGACTACTTTTTCGCATCCTAAAGCTACACCCGTCATAAATGAACTACGATCATAAGAATCGTGTCGGATTGTTAAGCCTTCTCCAATCCCACCAAATTGAACTTGCTGATGGGCAATCAAGCCTGGTAGGCGAACACTATGGATTTTCATTCCTTCAAAATCAGCTCCTCGGGCACCTTCAATCAATTCTTCTTCTTCAGGATGTCCTTGTTTTTTCTTTGCACGGACCTCACTCATCATTTCGGCTGTTTTGATGGCCGTTCCACTTGGTGCATCTCGTTTATTGTCGTGATGTAACTCAATGATTTCAACATCAGGGAAATATTCGGCTGCTTTTTGGGCAAATTGCATCATTAGAACCGCCCCCACTGCAAAATTAGGTGCAATCAGACCACCGACTTGCAATTCTTTTGAACGATCAGTCAACTCGGCTAATTGTTCTTCTGTTAAACCGGTCGTCCCTACAACGGGGGAAATGTTGTGTTCAATAGCAAACCGTGTGTTTTCATAAGCTACTGCTGGGATCGTAAAATCAATCCAAACATCAGGCTGAACAGAAAGAACGGCTTCTTTCGTTTTAAAAATTGGGACATTAATTGTTGGATACTCAATTAATTCATTCAGATTACCTTTTTCTTCAAAAGGATCTAATACTCCTACTAGCTCAAATTGGTCATGATTTAAAACCATTTTTGTTGCGGTTGCACCCATTTTCCCTTTAAAACCTGCGACTAAAATTTTAATCATTTGTTTGCCCATCCTTTCGTTCAAAACGATATTTATCCCGTTGGTTGAATTTATCCATATTTTTTTGAAACGCTTCAGTTAAATCTATGTCTAAAGAATTAGCCATAATCATTGTCACGAATAAAACATCCCCAAGTTCCTCAGAAACTGTTTTTGGTTTCTCCTCTGTTTTCTTAGGTTTTTCGCCATAATAATGATTGATTTCTCTTGCTAATTCACCTACTTCTTCTGTTAATCGTGCCATCTGGCTTAGTGGAGAAAAATAGCCCGTTTTAAATTGCTGGATATACGTATCCACTTCTTCTTGCATGGAATGCAGAGATTGATTGTCGTCTGTCATCTTACCCCAACCTTTCTACTACTCATCTTATCAAAAAGTGCGCCATCTGAAAAGGTTCTGCTTGTTGTTTTATAGTGAGAATGATAAAGTGAGTACTGGATAAGGGTTTTTCACTTTGGCTATACGTGTAATGAACCAATATGTTATAGGAGTGAACATTATGGAAGAAAAAAAGTTTTATGTTAAAGACATTCTGTTTATTTTGGCTGGCACATGTCTTTACGCATTTGGGTTGGTAACATTTAATATTGCAAATGATCTAGCAGAGGGTGGCGTAACTGGGATCACGTTGATTTTACGTGCGCTTTTTTCTATTGATCCAGCCTATTCAACATTGATCATCAATATTCCGTTGATTTTGATTGGCGGAAAAATATTAGGTAAGCACTCATTTTATTATACAATTTTGGGTACTGTTTCTTTATCTGTCTTCTTGTGGTTATGGCAACGATTCCCGATAGAAGTGAATTTAGATCATGATTTATTAATCGCTTCTTTATTAGCCGGACTTGCTGCAGGTCTTGGTAGTGGACTGGTTTATCGTGTTGGTGGGACAACAGGTGGAACCGATGTAGTTGCTCGTATTTTAGAAAAAAATCATGGCATTAGTATGGGCCGTTCGTTGTTGATTTTTGATATTTTAGTTTTGATTCTTTCATTGAGTTACATTGATGTCAAAAGAATGATGTATACTTTAATTGTTTCATTTGTTTTTAGTAAAGTCGTCGATTCTGTCTTAGATGGCGCCTATGCTGCAAAAGGGATCTTGGTTATTTCTGACCATTCTGAGGATATTGGGGAAGTGATTATGGCTCTTTTAGAGCGTGGTGTAACGTATTTAGATGGTCAAGGGGGATACTCTCAAGTACATAAGAAAGTTCTTTATGTAGTTGTTAGTCCTAGTGAAATTATTGAAATTAAACGTATCGTTCATGAGTTAGATACCAAAGCTTTCATTTCTGTCATCAATGTTCATGAAGCCATCGGGGAAGGATTCACCTATTCTCGACCTGAAAAAATGCTTTTTAAAAGAAAAAAACAATTAACTTAGCCTAAATAAAAAAAGGTAAAACAGACGGGATTCGTGCTATTTTACCTTTTTTATTATTTTAATCGATTCAATTCATCTGTTAATTCTAAAAATGCCTCATAATTGTTATCCTCTAATGCTAAATCGATTTGACTATATAGCAAGTCTATTTTTGCTTGTTTTTCTTCATGGGCAAAGAAATCATTGATACTCTCAATCACATCATCACTTACTTGCTCATTCCAACGAGCATATGGATTATCTTCCAGAATCGACAAATACTGACTATTTTGCCAAGAACCATCAAAAATGCATTCTATATACAATGCTTCTTTCCAATTCATACGAATTTCATGAAAAATCTGATCAGTATCATTAAATTCTTTTCCTGACAAGAACAATTGGATTGGTTCATCATCTAGTTCTCTTGCCGTAACTTTTAACCCGCGAACTGCTTTGTCTGCCTGCTCAATGAAATGAACATTATTTAAAATAGCTTCGTGGTTAATCAAATAATTCAAAATCCATAACACTTCTCTTTGGCTAAATGAGATATTATTCACTAGCCAAACCAAAAACTCTTTTTTATCAGCTACATTAACAAACATCTTATCACCTATCTTTCTTCAATATCATCTAACAGGGATTGTGCTTCATTATCCCCTGGCTCGTGTTGAAGATAGTGTTGCAATAACTCTTTTGCTTTTTCTAATTGTCCTTCTTCACGAAGAAAAACAGCATATTCCTTTAAAAATTCAGGTTCATGAGACAATTCTTGATAAGCTTGTTCAAAATGAACTTTTGCTAAATCAAATTCCTCTAGCTCATTATATGCATGAGCTAAATTCCATTCACCATATGGATGGCCTTGCTCTTCCATTTGTTGTATGACTTCAACTACTTCATCGAAACGCTGTTCATTCAAATACAGATTACTTAATGTAAGTCTCGTTTCATCCGTCTTTTCACCAAGTTCCAGTGCTTGCTTCAATAAAGATTCAGCTTTTTCTGTATCATGAAGGCGATAAGCATTCTCAGACGCTAATTGGTATAAATCTACTTGGAAAGGATTTTCTTTGATTCCTTCTGCTAAAACAGTTTGCGCTTCTTCCAGTTGCTCTTCTTCTTGTAACGCCTCGCCTAAAGATAAATACAATGATTGATAATGCGGATTTAGCACTCTTAACTGTTGTAACAGTGCGATTGCTTTTTGATTTTCATGTAATTGTAGATAAGTGAAAGCTAATTGGAACATCCGATCATCCGTTTGACCTTCTTTTAATGCTAGTTCTAAAAATGGAATCGCGTCCTCAAAATCACCTGACATGCTGTGAGTGCTTCCCAAACGTTCATTGATTGAGACATTGGATATTTCTGTAACGTGGTTGTTAAGCAGCTCTTGATAGGCTACTGAGGCCTCTTTAAATTGTCCGTTAGAAAAATACAACTCCCCTAAAGCAAACAGAATCAAAGGTTCATCTGGCATCAATCGTTGCGCTTCTTTTAATTTCGCTTCACTTACCTCTGGAATGCCTATTACTTGATATAAATCTGCTGTTACAAGCAAACTTTGAACATAACTATCGCTTTCTTTATCAACTTTTTCTAAGTAACCAAAGGCGTCGTCAATTAAATTATTTTCAATTGCAATTTCAGCTAAAGGGATATTCAAGCCGTCTGCATCAGGAAAAATTGTCAGCAAATGATCAAAAACTAATTTAGCCTCTTCTAAAAATCCTAGTGACAATAACTCTTCTCCTAAATCAGCAAGTGTATCATCATCATCTTTCTTGATTGCTTCTGCTAGCATCAATTGTGCTTGAGCCAACTCTTCTTCATGTAATGCTTGGAGCATTTGTTCACTATATGTTGTCATCTTTTATCCTCTAATTTCTTTTAATATATTTTTATATTGTTCTACTGTTTTTAGTAGTTCGTCCGTTTTTGGCTGTTGCATAGAATCAAGCTGCCCAATCTCTTTTAAAAGAGCAGCTGTTTCGCCACAGTTCACGTATTTTAAAACACCTTCCACGTAATCACTGACTAAAATTTGCTCTGGAAAATCCACTGGAAAACCTAAGCGAATCAACCAGATCATAAAGTTCTTATAATGGAACGAAAACTGACTAACGTCTTGAGACCAGAGCAACTGCAATAAACACCCTAAGAACCGTTTCATATGACTGGACAACAAATGACCATTCTCAGTCTCTAAAAAACCTTGTTCAAACAGTTGGCCAAATCGATCGATCGTTTGTCCTTCTTTTTCGTAATAACCTATCATCTCGTCCAACATACCATTAAACGACTGCTGATTCAATCGAGTTTCATCACTGTAGTTCTTAAAAAGCATCCGTAAAAAATCATGGCTACAAACTAATCCACAACGAATAAAAACAACAAAATCCACAAGTTTTCCATCGCCTTGACCCGTGGTTAAGGTATGATCATAGATAATTTTTTCTGCTAGCACTTTACTATATAAAACCGGATGATTTTTTAATTCTATTTGAGCTTCAGCAATCAAACTTTTACTTAATGATTCAATTGATAGTGGTAAAAGCCAGCAATCTGAAGTTAGCACAGATGTTTCGTGTAAAAAATGGGTTAATTGAACGACTCCTTCATTTCCGACACCTAGAAAAAGAAACTCTTGTTGCTGGTCAAAATTCGACAAAAAAGCCAATAAGCTTTCCAGCTCTTTCATATTGTTACAATGTGAATCATTCTTACAAATATACCAATCTAATTCCTGTTTGTCATCAAAAAGCTGAATGAGTTTTTCCGAAAACAAATCATAATACCGCTGATTGGTAATCAAAAAAAGATGTTTTGAATCGAATGAGGCTGATTTGATATGTGAGGCAAACGTTTCGCCATAGATAATCGTCGTTTGCAACTGATTCTTCTTATAAACTAATTCCATTGATAACACCCCTCTTTATACATTTTACCATTAGTTGTTATAAAACAGAAAGGGGATGATTTTTTTAAAAAAATGCAATGATAACTGTTCAAAGTCAATTATTCTTTTACTTTCTTTAAAGAACAGACATAATTGTTTCACTATTTCGTTACAGTTATTCTACTATATCTATGCAAAAAAAACTTACTTTACCTTTATACTTAACTTGTTTCAAGAAATAGTTCGCTTTTAAAGAAAATAGCGCACTTCTTAAAAAGTGCTATTTTGAAGAAACCTTGTGATTCAGTCTAAGCTGAATAATTAGCACTTTGTAACGTTCATAGTTATTTTAAACATAGCTGATTATTCATTATCCGCAAAAGGTTGGGATATAACTCCAAAAAGTTATGTCACAACTTTTTTTAACAGAAAATAAATGAAAGAACTCTCAATTAATGACGAGCTCTTTCATTCGGGGGTTCCTATCAAAGCAATATAACTATCTATGTTAACGATGCGCATATGTTTTACGTCAAACTGTCCTCTACTATTATAGTTTCCTTTTACCTCAACTTCATACTGGTGCATCGGTAGCGATAGGACATACCTGGCAAATGGTCTGTTTTTGATAACACAATTGATACAGACATCATTTTCCCAAATTAACATTCCTGTTATAGCATACGGCTTTTCTTTGAACACCTTGATATGGGTTAATAATCCTGTGTGAGTTTCCATAACTTCATGATACACGAAATAATTATGATGTCCACTCTCATGTTTTTTTATTAAAAAAAACACTATTGGTATAATGCTGATATGTAAAAAACATAATGAAATAAAGAAAGAACCCTTGACTCATCAAGGGTTCTAAGATCTGTCTTATTTAACAGCATCTTTCAACGCTTTACCTGGTTTAAACGCAGGTACTTTACTTGCAGCGATTTGAATTTCTTTACCAGTTTGTGGGTTACGTCCTTTACGAGCCGCACGTTCGCGTACTTCAAAGTTACCAAAACCGATTAATTGAACTTTTTCACCTTTAGCAAGAGATTCTTGGATTGTTGAAAATACAGCATCCACTGCTGCAGTTGCGTCTTTTTTAGTTAAACCAGTTGAAGATGCAACGTTTTCGATTAATTCTGCTTTATTTGCCATGGATTATTTCACCTCCTCCACAAGGGATAGGATATCTAAAAGATATCTAATTTACGTTTCTTTTTGAGTGGTCCAAAAATGACGTACAAATATTGAATTGAATCAATATTCTGTTATCACGATATCATAGGAAGCTTGTAATATCAAGGTTTTTGATGCGTTTTAACCAGTTTTTTCTAAAAATATCATTTTTTTTTATAACTCAATGAATTTATTTGTGCAATTAAAACAAGTGTGGTAAAATGCTCTATTTTCGCCTTCTTGGAATGATTTTGATTGGTGTTCCTTCAAACGTAAAAGCTTTACGAATTTGATTTTCTAAAAAGCGAGCATATGAAAAATGCATTAATTCTTCTTCATTTACAAAAATAACAAATGTTGGCGGCTTAATTGCCACTTGTGTTCCATAAAATACTTTCAACCGTTTGCCCTTGTCTGTCGGGGTCGGATTAATAGCAATGGCATCCATTACCACATCATTCAACAAAGCAGATGGAATACGCAGATTTTGATTCATGCTGACACGTTCGATCAATTCTGGTAATTTGTTCAAGCGTTGTTTTGTTAATGCTGAAACAAAGATGATTGGTGCGTAATCAAGATATCGAAACTCTTCACGTATCTCTTCTTCAAAGTCACGCATCGTGTTGGTTTCTTTTTCAACAGTATCCCACTTATTCACAACGATAATAATGCCACGTCCTGCTTCATGCGCATATCCAGCAACCTTCTTATCTTGTTCACGAATACCTTCTTCAGCATTTAAAACCATTAAAACAATATCTGAACGTTCAATCGCACGCATTGCACGCATAACACTGTATTTTTCAGTTGATTCGTATACTTTGCCTCGTTTGCGCATGCCAGCTGTATCGATCATCAAGAATTTTTGACCATCTTCCGATTCAAAATGTGTATCAATTGCGTCACGAGTCGTTCCTTCAATTTCTGAAACGATGACACGGTCTTCCCCAAGAATCGCATTGATCAAAGAAGATTTCCCAACATTTGGACGCCCAATCAAACTAAATTTGATTGTATCTTCATCGTCCTCTTCGATTTCAGATGAAAAATGTTTAACAGCTTCATCCAAAACATCTCCGATACCTAAACCATGACTTCCAGAGATAGGAAGTGGATCACCTAAGCCTAAAGAATAAAACTCATAAATATCATTTCTCATTTCAGGGTTATCAACTTTATTTACAGCCAGAATTACTGGTTTCTTGCTGCGATATAAAATTCTTGCTACTAATTCGTCAGCATCCGTCACACCTTCTCTGCCACTTGCGACAAAAATAATGACATCCGCTTCTTCAATAGCGATTTCAGCTTGATGCTTGATTTGATCCATAAATGGCTCGTCACTTAGATCAATACCACCTGTATCAATAATACTAAACTCACGGCCTAACCACTCTCCTGTGGTATAAATACGGTCTCTTGTTACACCTGGTGTATCTTCTACTATAGAAATTCTCTCACCAGCTATACGGTTAAAAATTGTCGATTTCCCTACGTTCGGGCGCCCGACAATTGCAATTGTTGGATTTGCCATTCAAATTACCTCCTTGACAAGTTTTCAATCCTTACTAGTTTACCTAAAGCTTGTCTAAGATGCAAGAAAAACTAGTGAAATAAGTGAATTAACCCGCTAAACAGAAAAAATACCCTGTAATTGCACGTATCATAAATCGCAATTACAGGACACTTTATTTTTAAATTAATCGTTTTCTACTATTCAACACCATAAGCAATGCGTTTTATATTCATCAAATGGTGTGCCGTTACATTATCCGTTGTACTACTGCCACCCATCGCACCACAACCTAATGTCATTGAAGGTGCTAGTTTTGTTGTCGCTCCGATTGCACCTAGTGCACCTAATGTATTGACTAAAATACGTGATGCTCTCATCTCTAATCCAAATGTTTCTGCATTAGCATCGGTTGTTGTATGGATAACTGCAGTATGACCAGTTCCTTCATTCGCCAGTAAAGCTTTACATGTTTCTACACCATTCTCAAAAGAATCAACGGTGAATAAACCTAAAATTGGCGTTAATTTTTCTCTTGAATAAGGATTGTGATGACCGATTTCTGTTTGCTCTGAGAGTAAAATCGATGTGTCGTCTGGAACAGAGATACCAACCAATTTTGCAACGTCTGATGCACTTTTACCAACGATATCTGGATTTAGGGTGCCCGTCTCTCTCAAAATAAATTGGCTAACTTTTGCAGATTCCTCTTCATTCATAAAATAAGCTTTTTTTGCTTTTAGCTGTTCGACTACTGCATCTTTCACCGTCTTATCTACAACAAGTGCTTGTTCTGATGCACAGATGATGCCGTTATCAAAGGTTTTACTACTAATGACACAATCGATTGCATGTGCCACATCAGCTGTTGCATCGATTAATACTGGTACATTACCAGGACCTACCCCAATTGCTGGGTTTCCAGAACTGTATGCAGCTTGAACCATTGCTTTACCGCCGGTAGCAAGAATAAGTGAAACATCTACATGCTTCATCAAAGCATTAGTCGCATCCAAAGTCGGTTCCTGAATCACTTGAACCAAGCCAGATGGAGCCCCAGCTTCAATAGCCGCTTTTTCAATAATATCAACTGCCATTAAAATTGATTTTAAGGCTTTTGGATGTGGTGAAAAAACGATTGCATTTCTAGTTTTTAGTGCAATCAATGCCTTGAAGATCACTGTTGCAGTCGGATTTGTTGAAGGGATTAGACCTGCTACTACCCCTAAAGGAATGCCAATTTCAATGATTTTCTCTTCTTTACGGCGGTTGATGACTCCCACTGTCGGTAACTCCTTGATGCTTTCATAGACTTGCTCACTTGCAAAAGTGTTTTTGATTATTTTATCAGAAACTTTTCCAAATCCAGTTTCTCCATGTGCTGACACTGCTAATTTTTCTGCGTTATCAAGCGTTTTTTGATAGACATTTTTCACGATAGCATCTACTTGCTCTTGCGTATAACTTTCGTATTCAGCCTGTGCTTTCTTTGCAGTTTCGACTAGTGTTTCAATTTCTTTCACTCTGATTATTTCAGTCATATTTGAACACTCCTTCTTTTTTTAACGCTTACAACTCAATTTTAATCTATTCTATTCAATTTGTTAGGTACTTTTTTAAGAAGTTTGTGGACAAAATTTACCTATTAACGTATTTTTTCACAAAGAGTTATACTTGAAAGGTTCATTTTTTCAAGGTATCATAAAGTAGTAAAGTATATTTAACAAAGAAAAAGGACATTATCTCATGAAAGAAAAGAGGGGTTATTTATGTGCCGATTATTGATTGTTAGCAATGATACAAAAGAGCAACAAACTCTTCAACACTCTATCAACGATGCATTTATGAACATAAAAGTGTTACCTCCTGCAGAAACAGAACAAGAAGCTCTAAAAATTGCTGATAAACTGCTTCCAGAAATTCTTTTGATTGCTATCGACCATTTAGAAATTGACGGATTTATCGTTAAACGTAAAATAGTACAACAACTACCCAATATTAAAGTCATTATACTGACGGAACGGAATGATTTCCAGAGTATTCATCAGGCTTTACGCGGCGGGGTGATCGACTACTTGTTAAATCCTATTGATTTTAATGAATTAAAATTTGCTATTGATCGCTGTGTTAAATCACTCAACCAGGTTTCTCTAATGGATGTTTTGAATAATAAACCTACTGTTTTAGCAAAAGAACAAATCAATACTATTTTGGATTACATCCATGACCATTATAATGAAGAAATCAATTTGACAACGTTGGCTGATATCATGCATTTAAATCGTCATTATGTCAGTCGATTTTTTAAAGAAGCTGTTGGCATGAATTTTATTGGTTATCTGACTGCTTATCGTATAGAAAAAGCAAAACAATTATTAATGAAAACAGAAAAGTCTATTTCTGAAATTTCTGGAACTGTGGGATATGTCGATTCGACTTACTTTAGTAAACTGTTCAAGAAAAAAGTAGGTCAATCCCCCCATCAATTCCGCAAACACTATCAAGGCGAACATATACCGGCAGATTTACGAATCATTTATAATTGATTGTCTATCTAAAAAGGAGACTTACCATCTCTTTAAGATAGTGAGTCTCTCTTTTTAATAAAAAAAGCGAAGGTTTCCCTCCGCTCGAATCATTATACTTATTCTGAATCAGTATCTTGTGCTTTTAGCGCGTCACCTAAGATATCCCCCATTGTGAAACCAGTATTCTCTTCTGGCAACTCATATTCTTGAACATCTTTTGGTTCTTCTTGAGATTCAGGTTTTGCTTCCAAGGCTTTGATACTTAATGCAATGCGGTGTTCGTCTGGATTAACTTCTAGTACTTTCACTTGAACTGCATCGCCTTCTTTTAATACTTCATGAGGTGTTGCAATATGTTTGTGTGAAATTTGAGAAATGTGCACTAATCCTTCAACTCCTGGGAATACTTCTACAAATGCACCAAAGCTAGTCAGGCGTTTAACCGTTCCATCAAGAACTGAACCAACAGCCGCTTTATTTTCAATATCTTCCCAAGGCCCGGCTAGTGTTTCTTTGATAGATAGAGAAACACGTTCTTCGTCTGGATTGATTGAAAGAATCTTCACTTTTACATCATCGCCAACTGTTAACACATCGCTTGGTTTCCCAACGTGTTGATGCGCAATTTCTGATACGTGAACTAATCCGTCAATTCCGCCTAAATCGATAAACGCACCAAAATCAGTTAAACGAGCAACTTTTCCTTCGACGATGTCTCCATCATGAAGCGTCGCTAAGATATCTTTTTTCTTAGAATTTTTCTCTGCTGCAACAACAGCTTTATGAGATAAAATCAAACGATTTTCAGAAGGCTCGATTTCAATGATTTTAAACGTCAAAGTTTGGCCTTTGTATTCAGAAAAATCATCAACAAAATGGTCTTCTACCATTGAAGCTGGAACAAAACCACGAACACCAACATCAACGACTAAGCCGCCTTTTACAACATTTGTAACTGGGGCTTCAATGATTTTTCCAGCTTGAAAATCTTGTTCGATTTCTTCCCAGACTTTTTTAGCGTCTAAACGACGTTTAGATAGTAAATAACTACCATTTTCTTTATCTTTGCCAATCGAAGTGATGACAACTAAATCTAAGATATCGCCTACTTTAACTAATTCATTGATATCTTCTACTTGAGTCGTAGATAATTCTTTTGCTGGTACTACACCTTCAACGCCAGCATCTTCAATACCAACAATTACTTGTTTGTCCTCGATTGCTAGCACTTCACCTTTAACGATGTCGCCAACATTTACTTCTTTGAAACTGTTCATTGCATCTTCCATTGTTTCATTGCTGTTTTCCACTTTTTTGTCTTCTGTCATGAATACTTATCCTCCTATGCCACCAAAAAATTCGTAAAATCTGACCTACTCCTTTAATAGTACGGGATTTTGCTAAAAAAATAAAGCGATTTCTCTCATTTTCTTTTATTTATTTAAGAGTGAGAAGAAATTTTCTTGTTTCAAGGCAAAGATAGCATAACTTTACCACAGTAATATTATCTTCTTATCTATGTTATGACCAAATTTGAAAGGTTAACTTTTTACTGTGATGACCTCTTCGATTGCTTTTACAACTTCTTCTATGTTCATTCCAGTTGTGTCGATTTTAACAGCATCTTTTGCTTGCTTTAACGGTGACACTTCCCTTGTTGAGTCCAGATAATCCCGGTGTTCGATTTCCTTTTTTAATGTGGTAAAATCGGTTTTAATTCCTTTTTCCTGATTTTCTTTATAACGTCTTTCAGCGCGTTCTTCCACACTTGCCACCAAAAAGATTTTAACTTCAGCATCTGGTAAGACAGCCGTTCCAATATCACGACCGTCCATAACGACACCACCTAGACGTCCGATTGTTTGTTGAAGCTCTACCATTTTTTCACGAACAGAAGCATGTTTCGCAACAATTGAAACTGCATTTGTCACATTCGGTTGTCTGATTTCTTCAGTTACTTCGTTTCCATCAATAAAAACTAATTGTTCTTTTTCTGTTTGCTTGAAAGAAATTGTGTGTGTGAGACATAGATCAACCAAACCATTTTCATTTTCAAAGTCGACATTCTTTTGAATAGCTAAATAGGTTAATGCCCGATACATTGCGCCTGTATCGCAATAAATATAATGTAATTTTTTTGCCAAAATTTTTGCTACTGTACTTTTGCCAGAAGATGCTGGTCCGTCGATCGCAATACTTATCTTTTCCATAATGAACTCCTTTGTTTGTCACATAGTAAAAGAGTCTGGTACAAAACATAAGTTGTTTTGTTTCAGACCCTTAATAACGGGGAGTAGCGCTATTGCTACACTCCGATTTTCTTGTTATTTAACGCGTAAAGATTGCTCAGGTTGTAAAACAGTATCTAAGGAAATACCATTTAATTGTAATAATTCTTCAACAGTAATACCATTTCTTTGAGCGACTTGATCTGGTCCCTCACCACTACGAACTTGATCGTACACAGCCGCTTCACTTGTCGGTGTAGTCTCTTGCGGTACACTGCTACTTTGTCCACCATCGGTTGCTACCTCAGAGGATGAAGCTGGTTGCTCTTGTGAAGAGCTAGAACTTGAAGATGATGATTCTGTCGAACTATTTTTAGTCGATGATTGAACAACCACAGAGGATGAAGGCTGACTAGTCTGCTTGTTGTCACTTGGTTTATCTCGCATCACATAAAGGTATGTTCCTACTGGTAAAGTAATGATCATTAGTAATAAGATAACTAAAATCGTTAGAAAAACTGTGTTCCCTTTTTTTTGTTGACGTTTTTCTGAGCGAGAACCTCCAGCATTCTTATCTGTCTCATAAATTGACTGCTCCCAAGGTTCACGGGCACCTGATTGTTTTTTCTTATCTTTTTTACTCACGTATCGTTCCTCCTAAAATTCTCTCGTTTGCTATTATACCACAGCTTTCTATCAACTGCAGTCTAAAAAAAGATTATTTTTATTCTTTAAATAATCTTATTAAAATGTCCTCCCATTGTTCGGAGATTTCGTTTTCTTCTGGTGATTGTACTATTTGAACTTTGTAGTTGTCAAAAGATAAGTCGCATCGATCACAACAATTTTCTTGGTTTATTTCTGCGATTGTTTCTGAAAAATACTGCTGAATAAACACCCGACGGCATTTTTCTTCATTAATATAGTTTAACATAGCATCCAACTGTTGTTGACGTTCTTTCTCTTTTCTTAATAATCTTTGTTCTAACTCTTCAATCGTGTACTCTTTTTCTAAATAACCTTGTAGCCATTTTTGCTGAATTTCATTTAGTGTAGGTAAAACATTGTTTTGATTGTCTGAGTGTATTTCAGCTAATTCGTTTAACAGCTCTCGGTCAAGCCGACTTTCTGATTGGAAATAATAGTGAATTGATTCATCACCCTTTTGATAGAGTAAAATCGCAACACTAGCCTGACCATCACGACCTGCTCGACCAATTTCTTGTACATAATTTTCTAAACTATCAGGACAATCGTAGTGAATAACAAAGCGCACATCTGGTTTATCGATTCCCATACCAAAAGCATTTGTTGCACATAAAACATCTAATTGGTTTGAGACAAATTGCTGTTGTAATAAACTGCGCTCATTGGCTGTCAGTCCCCCGTGGTAGAATGCTGATTTTAAATTTGTTTGGTCGTTGATGACACGATTCACTCTCTCAGCCATCTTTCTAGTTGCGCAGTAAACAATTCCTCCGTTTGTTAATTGTGTCAAATAGGAAATCAGTGTCTCGTCTTTTTCAGTTGTTTGATTAACAATCAAACCGATATTAGGCCGATTCACAGAAAAAATGACTTCTGAAATTGGTTCACGATGAGAAAAGATTTGTTTCATTATTTCCTTTTTTACAGCTGGTGTTGCCGTGGCAGTTAAGGCTAAGGTCAATGGATAACCACACTCTGTTTGGATTTTAGCTAATTTGGTGTATTCTGGTCTAAAATCGACACCCCACTGGGAAACGCAATGCGCTTCGTCTACCACAAACAAAGCAATAGTTAACTCAGAAATTCTTTTTCGAACCTCTTTTTGGCTTAGCGTTTCAGGACTAATTAAAATAAATTTGTAGTCACTTAGATGATTAAGTACATATTGTTTTTCCATAAAGGACAAACTACTATTCAAGGCGATAACCTTGGCTTCACCTTTTTTCTGAAGTTGGTATACTTGGTCTTCCATTAATGACAGAAGCGGGGAAACAATGATCACTGTGCCGTTAAGTAATTGTCCAACTAATTGATAGCATAATGATTTCCCTGTACCAGTTGGTAAAACAGCTAACGTATCACGTTTCTTTAAAAGCTGCTGGATTACTTCTTTTTGTCCAGGTTTAAACGTACTAAAACCAAAATTTTCCTGCAATATTTGCTCTAAATCGATTGTCATTGTCTAAAGTCTCTTTCTTCCCTAAGTTTTTGAATTTGATATAACCGAAACTCAAAGTAGTCAAGTTCTGGCATTATTTGTTTGATGGAATAATAGACCCAATCTTGATAGGGTTTTGGGTATTCAAGTAAGAATTGATTTGTCTTTTTTGATATAAACTGTTCAAACGGAAAATTTTTCGTTAAAGCTAATTCCATAAGATGATCTTTAATCGTACTTACCTTGACCCTTCTTTGCTGAGCCAATGCCTCTAAAGATAGCTGCGCTTCCAAATATGACCAAGTTTCGCTCATACTCTTATTTTCATTTTGTCTCACTAGCGGTAAAATCAGCTTCTTTAGGAAGCTATCCTCTGGCATTTGACAAATTATATCCAGTAAATGATGGAGTTTTTCTTTTTTACTCAAAAACTGCTCAAAGGGATCCGCTTGATTATCCATTAGTTGAAAAGAAGTTTTACCTATTAGTTGATAGCCGGAAAATTGTTGCGCGAAAAAATTCGCCTCATCTTTTGTTAATTGAGAAAAAAGTTGCATCCATTCTTTTTTTACAGTTCCGATCAATTGTGCTTTCGTTGTTGACTTTAGGAACAGTTTGATTTGTTTCTGATATAGTGGCGACTGTTCTAGAGGAATGTAGTTTTTATGATTGTAGGACAAGTTCGAAACCACTTGCACTGTAAACTGTAAGAATCGCCAAATTATTTCGTCTGTTTTACCAAAACGATAATGATCGATCCAAGAAAAATGATTGCCCTCTTCAAGCACAACCTGCTTCCCTTTTGCGGTTATCTGAACCCTGCTATCTGACATTAAACACAATAATTCTTGCTTAACTAATTCATCTAGTATAGTATTAAATTGCTTTTCAGATAATAATGGAAATAACTGAAAAAAACGTAAATTTTCGTATAGAAAACCATATAGCAATACGGAGCTTGTCCGTTTGCCTTTTAAAAGGTGGTACAAAGTCGAAGTTCGTACCTTGTATCCGTGCTGAAATAACGCTAAAATAAAGTAAGGTTCCATATTTCCACCTCTTTCAATGATAGAATAGGATGTGCTCTTATGTTATGTAAAATTATTCCTGAAAAATGTATCGCTTGCGGATTATGCCAAGTTTATGCACCAGAAATTTTTGATTATAATGATGATGGGATCGTCATTTTAAAGAATGATGGTCAGGCCCAACAAGAATTTGTTCCCAAAAACGAACAAAACAATGCGTTAACAGCGTACCGCAAATGTCCTGTTCGTGCAATAGAGATCATCGAAAAATAATAAATAGTTCCTCACTTTCACACTAGAAATAAAAGAAGGAGAGAATGCTTGTCTAAAGACTATATTCTCTCCTTTTATTCTTTATTTTATTGATTTTAGCCAATCAATTAGTTGATTTGCAACAGCTTCTTGTTGTTCGTCATTATTGATTCCAGCGGGTTTGTCCCCTTTTTGCTCACCGTAGCTACCAAATCCAGCATGATTTCCGCCTTTGATTTCTTGAAAAACAGTTTGTTTGGGTAAATATTTTTTCGCTTGCTCATACGCATCCCAATTTAAAACACCATCTTTAGATCCTGTCAGTGAAAGAACTTGTCCTTTAAAGGATGAAAGACTACCTTTTTCATCAGGATAACTGGCTAAGAAAAATACACCTTTTAATCCACTATTATCTTGTTCGGTTGCAAAGCGACTAGCCATAACGCCACCTAAGGAATGCCCACCGATCACGTAATCTGTTAGATCATTAGAACGTATGATTTGCTCCGCTTTATTTTGACCTAAAACAGCCAAATTTAAGGGTTCTTTTACTAGATAAACCGAATATCCAGCCTCTGCTACTTTCTCAGCCCAGATACTATAGCTGGCACTTTCAACTAAAGCTCCTTGATAAAAAATTAGTGCGGGTTTCTCTTTATCCCCTTTAAAAAACAATACATCCTTCTCATCTGTTGCTTTTTGTGATGCTTCTAAGGCCATTGTCGTCGGAGTATATGTAATGGTTTTTACATAAAATAAACCTACTAAAATCAATGCTATCAATACACCCATAAACCAAAGTAATCGTTTTTGCCATTTTTTCATCGTTGTTCTCCTCTCTTCATCTTTTCTATTTTAACAAAAATTTCCATGGGACTAGAAGAATTTGTATTGACAAACAAAAAAAACACAGAGCAAAACACGTCGTCCTACTCTATGTTTAGAGATTCTATCAATCGTTTATTTCGTTAATGTTTTTTTATCACTCAACTGATATTGTTTTCTAGACAGCCATGGCAAAAGTTTTGCATGAAGGACCAAGAAAACGGCACTCACGATTGCACCTTTTATCAAATTGAATGGAATAATGCCAATCGTAACATATTTTGCTAAAGACATTCCTAAGAATTGCCCAGCTGATACGCCAAATAATTGTAAATAAATTGGTGTGATGACAAAGTAATTCGCTACACCCATAAAAACAGTGAGCGCAATAATTCCTGTAGAAACACCTAAAATTTTGTTTGAACGTTTGTCGCTTCCTCGCTTGAAAAAATAATACATCGGCAAAGTGAAGACAGTGGTTGCAAAAAAGCTGGCGGCATCTCCCACTAAGTTTTGTGGCGATGCTCCTGTCGTAAATAGATGCAATATTGATCTTATGAAAGCAGTACTTATTCCAGCTAGTGGGCCGAACAAAAACATACTGATCATAACGGGAATATCGCTAAAGTCAATCTTTAAAAAGCCTAATGACGGTATAATTGGGAACGCCACATATTGTAAAACCACACCGATTGCTGCTAACATTGCTACACTTACCATTTTTTGTACCTTGTTGTTTCGCATATGAAATCCTCCTGTTTAAGGACCCATCTTCAAACGAACTTTTCTAAACTGACTTTTTCATCGATTACTCTTGATTTGTTGTGTAGTGGTGCTTGGCTGAACAACAGAGTTTGCATCACTATATACTGCTAGGTTATTTCCTAATTTATTGAAAATTTCTTAGCAGTTGTTGAGTGTACAGCAGTATTTCGTTTTAAAAGAGACTCACTCATATTTCATTTTGGTTAAATATAGTGTTTTACAATGAAGGTGACTTCTCTTATTTCACTCGAAAAACACTATTCACCCTCTACTCTGTTGTCCCACGATTCTTCATGGTTTACAACAATAAAACTGAATCGAAGTGTCGTGTTTCAGCATGAAGGAAACGTATCTCACCAAGTACTGTTTACATCTACGTCTGGCAAAGCCAGTCGCAGTGTTTTACAGCAAAAAACTCTATTTTCCAACAGGGAAAATAGAGTAGAGTTATCTTATCTGAAAAATGCCAATTCAAATAAGCCCTATCTTCTTTATCCAGACTTTACTGTCGGTATTGGAATTTCACCAATTCAGCCACCTCAAATGAAGTAGGTCGTGGACTATAACCACCGGTCGGGAATTTCACCCTGCCCCTGAAGACGAACCTTTATTAATTTTTTTGTACAAGTACAGTATACAACCTTTTAAAAAAAAAGCAATATATTTGTTCATAAGGTCACATATACAGCAATTGACCCATTATAAATATGAGTTAAAACTAAATTTAGTTTCAACTCATATTCCTAATAAGATTACTTTGATTGATTCATTAAGACACTGATTTCTTTTTTATTTAAGTTACGGTATTCACCTGGACGTAGTCCTTTTAAGGTCAAGTCACCGTATTTTTCTCTTTTTAATTTTTGAACTGGGTAACCAACTGCTTGCAGCATTTTTTTCACTTGGTGATTACGACCTTCATGAATCGTCAATTCAACAATACTTGTGTTCGTTTTAAGATCAACAGATATGATCTCAAAAGCAGCAGGTGCAGTCTTATAGCCTTCGATTTTCATTCCCTTAGTCAACGGAAGCAAATCATGTTTTTTAGCTAATCCTTTTACTTTTGCTACATACACCTTATCGATTTCATGACTTGGGTGAGTCAATCTTTGAGAAAATTCACCGTCATTTGTTAAAAGCAGCAATCCAGATGTATCATAATCCAATCTTCCAACAGGATAAATTCGTTCTTTGATGTGAGAAAAAAAGTCCGTCACAACTTTTCTGCCTTTGTCATCCGAAACAGCTGAAATAACACCTTTTGGTTTATAAAAAAGATAATAACCATATTCTTCTTTGTAAATCGGTACATCATCTACCTCGACTTTGTCATTTTTCCCTACTTGTGTTCCTAATTCTCGAATAATTTTTCCATTTACTTTTACTCGTCCATTGACGATATATTCTTCTGCTTTTCTGCGTGATGCAATGCCTGCATGCGCAATAACCTTTTGAAGTCTTTCCATTTAGTTTTCTTCCTCCGATTCATTTGTGTCCGTTGGTAATTCTTCTTCATTTAACTCTTTGTAACGGTCGAAAAAGAGGTCTAAAGGTAACTCTTCAGCGATTTCTTCTTCCATTTGATGAATGTCTGGCAGCTCTTCTAAGGATCTTAAACCAAAATAATCCATGAAATAAGCCGTAGTTCCATACAAAATAGCGCGACCGGGCCCGTCTACCCGTCCTTTTTCTTCGATCAATTGACGGGCAACTAGTTTTTGCATTGAACCTGCCGACTGAACACCTCTAATTTCATCTATTTCAACTCTTGAAATTGGTTGTTTATAAGCAACGATCGATAATGTTTCGAGCGCTGCTTGAGACAACGAGTTGGAGATAGGGGATTGCGCATATTTTTTTAATAATGGTGCAAAGACTTTTTTAGTTGAAAGTATGAAGTGATTGCCAACTTCTAAAATATTTAAAGCTGCTTGTTTATCTGATTCATAGCGTTCTTTTAAAGTGGTCAAGGCTTCGTATGTTTTGGCGGTAGATAATTCCAATAAATAAGATAATTCTTCTAATCCAATACCTTCTTCACCAACAACAAATAGAATCGCTTCGATTTGACTTACTGTTGTCACGCTGTTTCCTCCGTATTTGTCTCAATCTCTTCGGACGTATTATAAAGTAAAATAGTACTATAGTTATCCTCTTGTTCTACATGAACAATTCCTTTTTTCATTAATTCCAACAAAGCCATAAAAGTCGTAACGACTTCTTGTTTAGAATATGAAGTGAAAAAAGAGTCAAACTGTATCGGTGTTTTCCGGTCGATCTGACGCATTTTTTGAGTGATTGTTGCAATCTTTTCCTCAATCGAAACATCATCCCCTGCAACCGTCGTTTCAACTGGCTGACGACTTTTTTTCTTTTCTAGCATTGCATGAAAAGCTAGAAAAAGATCGATCGTATTCAATTGATTCGGTTCTAATAAAGGATTGTCTTCTTTGTATTCATCGATATCCATTGGTTCTTTTGTATAATAAAGGCTTCTTTCGGATTCTTTTTCATGCAAAAGACCTGCGGCATATTTAAATTTCCGATATTCAAGTAATTGCGCAACCAACGCGTCTCGAGGATCTTCCCCATCAAGAATCTCATCGTCTTCTGCCATTTCCAACTCTTGTTTAGGTAAAAGCATCTTACTTTTGATTGCCATCAATGTCGCTGCCATCACTAAATATTCGCCAGCAATCTCTAATTCCAAAGTTTTCATTGTATGGATATAGTTCATATACTGTTCTGTTACAGCAGCGATTGGAATATCGTAAATATCAATTTCTAATTTTTGAATCAGATGCAGTAGAAGGTCGAGCGGACCTTCAAATACATCTAATTTAACATTAATTTCCTGCAAGGTCATCCAACTTTCTTTTTCAACGCTTTAGTTTACCATAAAATTCAGGCGTTGTGTTCTTTCCACTTAGATAAATATGAAGATGTAGCTAATGTACCGTAAATTTTTGTATCAGGATACAACTCAGTTAGTTCATTTAACAAAATGAAGCCAAGATTTTCACCTCTAAAAGAAGGGTTGATCGATATATCATGTAAAATCATCCCATCAGCTGTTTCTAACTCTATCCCAATAATTCCTTGAATATTTTGTTCTCCGACTGGTGTCCAAAAAAGTAAATAAAAGTGATCATCAGTTTCATATGTATCTATTTCTTTTAGTAACGAGTGATACTCTGTTAATTTTTGATGGAAACTTAAAAGACCCATTGCAATTTTTCTTTGCTCTTTTCGATAATACGTTAACATGATCTCACCTTCTTTTTTTATTCGTTAAGCCCTTGGGAAGTGCTGCTTATAAACATCCGCCATTCGCTGTTTCGTGATATGAGTATAGATTTGAGTCGTAGAAATATCTGCATGACCTAAGAGTTCTTGTACAATTCTTAAATCAGCCCCGTTTTCTAATAAGTGTGTCGCAAAACTATGACGAAGCGTATGTGGCGTAATCGTTTTATTAATTCCAGCTTCCTGTACAATTTGTTTCAAGTTTTTCCAAACTCCTTGTCTTGACAAGGAGTTCCCGTGATGATTTACAAATAGATGTGTTTCATTTTGATTTTTTTTTATTAAGATTGGCCTAGCTTCTTCTAAATACTTTTCGATCCATTGAATCGCATAATCTCCTAAAGGTATAATCCGTTCTTTATCTCCTTTACCAATCGTCTGTAGTAAGCCGATCGACAAATGTAAATCGCCTATTTTCAAATCAACTAATTCACTTACTCGTAACCCAGTTGCGTACATGACTTCTAAGATCGTTCGGTTTCTTATCCCTAGAGGCTTGGTTGTATCAGGCGTTTCGATTAAAGTCGTCACTTCTTCAATCGACAGTGTGCTCGGAAGCTTTTGCGCTTTTTTCGGCGAATCGATATGCTGCATTGGATCATGATCTGTATAGCGTTCTTGTCTTAAAAATTGATGAAACCCTCTCAGAGTTGAAATCATTCGAATAATGGTAGCAGACGCATTATTTTCATTATGTAAGATTTGTAAATATTCCATAATTGTGTAACGATCAATTACTTGCCAAGTCTCTACCTTTTGCTCTTTTAGAAAAGCAAAATATTTATGTAAGTCACGTTCATAGCTTTTTCTTGTGTTAAGAGATAGCCCACGTTCGATTTGTAAGTTATGCAGATAGTCAATAATTTGTTCTTCCATCTATTTTACCTCATTTCTTTTTATTATCATATCAAAGAATTCTAGTAGATGTATAGTTAAAGTAGCAAGAATCACAATTAATAAGCAGTCATTCTAAATAATGACTACTTTTTGCTTTAAAAAATCGTCACCAGCTGTTCATACTGGATGACGATTTTCATTAATCTACATATTTTTTTAAAAAGCGTTCAACGTTTTCTTTGTAAGCTTTAGGGTCAGCAGAATAGGATTTAGCGTGTTCTGCACCTTTGACAACAAATTTTTCCTTTGGTGCATCTGTGGCTTTGTATACTTCATCTAGCATTTCAAAAGGCACAAATTTGTCTGCATCGCCGTGTATAAACAACATCGGTACTTTATTTTTCTTCAGTTGTGCAATCGAGCTTGCTTCACCAAAGAAATAACCAGCACGAATTTTCGTGATCAAACTTGTAACAGGTACCAACGGAAATGATGGTAAATGAAACATATCTTTTAATTGATACGCTAATTCTTCATTTACTGTGGAATAACCACAGTCTTCAACGATTGCTTTAACATTTTCTGGTAACCTTTCACCACTGGTCATCATGACTGTAGCGCCACCCATACTAATCCCGTATAAGGTGATTTGAGCATCTTTACCATTTTCAACTAATAATTTATCAATCCATTGTAAATAATCTTTTCGCTCTGGCCAACCAAAACCTATATAGTCGCCTTCACTTTCACCATGTCCTCTAGCATCTGGCACCAAAACATTATAGCCCCAATCATGGTACATTTTAGCAAAATTAGCCATCGTCTCTGCACTGCCCATGTAGCCGTGTGCCATGATAACATTTTTATCTGTTTTTCCTTCAGCCGGCAAATAGATTGCCTTTAACTTTAAACCATCTTTGGATGTTACATCCCAATAAGAACGATTACGTTTGTCTTTAAACCATTTTTCTTGAGGTGTTTTCACCTCGGTATTGGTTCCTGGTGTATCTCCAGCTAGAAAATCTTTTTTTGATGGAACAACGGCATAATTATAGAAATACATCCCTGCTCCTGTTAATACGATTACCAACAAAATTACTACAGCTATCAAAAATTTTACAATTCGATTCATCCTAATACTCCCCGTTTAAACGTATCACTCACAAAAACATCTGATTCTTAGACAAAGAATAAATAATACGATTTTTTAAATTCTTAAATAGTATAATGTTTTATTCCAATTTTCGCAATATTAATCATATACAAAAATATATCTTTCAGCTGTAAAAAACTTTCAATATTATACTGACTGGTAGAGTTTAACGAAAAAAGCTCTTTTAAGAAAAAAATAAGATCAAATGAAAGTATTTTACTTCCAGTTTGATCTTATTACTATTAGTTATGTTCAATCAGTTTAAAACTAGACCACGGTTTCAAGAAGTCTAATAGGAATAATTCGTCGTCTGAAATACGCCCAACGACATTCACTCGTCCATCGTTCTTCATTTTTTTCAGAGCAATCTGTGTTTCTCCTTTGTATTGATCATACCCCTCATTGTCGATCAACACGTCGCCTTTCGTCATATTTCTTGTGTTGTGAGCTGGAAATTCACGGTCTTTAAAGTGAATACGCGTCATTGTTGAACGTAAAATATATTCTGAACGATCTCCACGATAACTGTGAAGGCTTGTGAATAAGACTTCTCTTTCATCATCAGTGATATCTTTTTCTACGTCTACTTTTATAGAAGGATATTCTGAATTAAATGCATCCGCCATTGCCTTTAGTTCCGCTTCTGAAGCATAGGCATTCCCCACTAAGATATCATCGATCAACCCCGTCAATACGAGATGTTTCACTTGGGTAGCAATTTCTAAATCACGATGGTCTTCTAACGAACACAATCCATCTTGTGTAGGCCAAGGACCAAAAGTAGCGTCATGTGAATTTACAAAAGCCATTGTATTTAAATTATATTTTCTAAATTTTTCTGAACAAAAAACAAAATGATCATAGCCTAAACCAGAGTAACGATGCGGATAAAAATTGTGAGATCCTAATAAGTTGTCTGTGTTTGGTGAATAACTCATAATATTATCTACGTAGTTTGTTCCTGAACTCATATTGATTTCTATTTTGATTCCATATGGATTTCTTGTCATACGTGCTTCTTCCGCTCCAGTAAATCCAACATCTAAACGCACACCATAAGCACCCATCTCATCAAAAAATGATAAGTCATCATACGAAATTTCTAATTGTTCAAATAAGGCAGGATTAATGTCGACCATAACTTCCATCCCAAGACTATTTGCATAATCAACCACTTTTTTAAACTCTGCTAATACTTTTTCTTTGTCTTCTGTGATTTGAAGTAAACTTGTAAAAACACGTTTGAATCCGTATTTATTTGCTAGGTCTAGATACGCTTTATCCTTTTCAAAAGTTGATCGTTCTGGATAAATAGAAATACCTAATTTTCCCATTATTACTACCTCCTATGATTTGTATTGATTATAATGTATCCATTTTCATTATAGCAGAATAAGAAAAAGTGGTCTACACCTTTTAAGAATCTTAAAAATATTCCATTTTGACTAGCGGTTCTATAACGGATTTGTTATTATGAGATATAACGATTTTTGAAAGGAAGACTTAACTTTATGAAAACCAAAAAAATCATTGCTGCTACAGCTTTATTAACTGCTTTAGCATTGTTTGTAGCATGTGGTCCTAAAAATGAGAAAAAAACAGCAGATTCTTCTGCTACATCTTCAACAGAGACGAAATCATCTGAATCAGTAGATTTAAATTCACTAGAGCTACCTCAGTTATCTGATAAAGTCAGTGAAGATGAAGATTTAGTCGAAATGGTCACAACAGAAGGAACAATTGAAATCAAACTATTTCCTAAACAAGCACCAAAAACAGTCGAAAACTTTATGACACATGCAAAAGATGGGTATTATAATAATGTTACATTCCATCGCGTTATCAAAGATTTCATGATCCAAGGCGGAGATCCTAAAGGTGATGGTACTGGCGGTGAAAGTATCTGGGGTAAGTCGTTTGATGATGAAATCTCTAACCAATTATATAATCTGCGTGGCGCCTTATCGATGGCAAATGCTGGTACAGATGAAAAAGGCAATGGCACAAACGGCAGCCAATTCTTTATTGTTCAGAATGCTGAGGATAAGTCAGATGGCTTGCTAAAAGATGATTATCCAGAAAAAATTATCGATGCTTACAAAAAAGGTGGTACACCTTACCTAGATGGCAAACATACTGTTTTTGGTCAAGTGACTAAAGGAATGGATGTTGTTGATAAAATCGCTTCTGCTGAAACTGGAGAACAAGATAAACCTAAAAAAGACATTCGAATCGAAAAGATCAATATCTTGCAAGAAGCAAAAAAATAAATCGTTGAAAGAATGGTGATTCATCGCCATTCTTTTTTCTTTCAGATGCAAACAAATTAGTTATGTATGATGTAAAGATTTTTTACCTTTCTCGCTCTATTACACTAATATTTGATGAAAATATTTCTTTCTATATCCTCATGCATCAACGAATTACTATCTAATTTAGAAATAAAGTGGTATTGTTAACTAAAGAGGTGAAAACGAATGACGTTTAATCCACAAATCGAAACGCTCATACTTGAGGCTTCCTATCGGAAATCTCCTCATTTTGTAGCAAACGTGATCAATTTCCAGCAATATAACCAAGAAGACGTAAAAGACACTGCACAAAAATTAATTGAGGATGGACAAATTCATGCAACAATCCATTTCTATCATAATGATTTATGTACAATTGACTTTATACCTCAGGCTATTTGAATAAATTGATCAAAGAAACTGCCAGAAATCATCTGACCAAAAAGAGAACTTTACTGTTCCTCTTTTTGGTCAGATGATAATACTCTGGTAGTTTTTTATTTGTGCAGTTGCTTTAGTGCTTTTTCTGGAATATCCTGCTCTGAAACTTCTTCATAAGTCTCTATGTGTGCGCCTTTATTATAAATTTTCAAATAGCGATCTGTTTGTAATTCATGATCTGCTGTAAATATTATCTCTTTTGATTTTCCTTCTTTATCAAAAGATTGTTGTTTATATGTCGTAATGCCGTAACTATTAATACTGTCGGCCTTTTTTGTTTTCACATAAACTTCCCCTTCTGGAACTAACGGGTTTAATTGGTCAATCGTGCCAGAAAGTTCATCTGAATGATTTTGCGTATATAGTTTAGCTCCAAAAAGAGCTACTCCTCCAAGTATTGCTATTACAATGATTGTTTTGATTATTTTCACGATACTTCCTCCAACTTTCACTTGATAAAGTTAGTTTAGCATCAGAATAACAAAAAACAATCAGTCGAATAGACGAAATCAATCTAGTCCTTTTGACTGAGATAGTTCTCGGTCTCTGAATGGTTTAGCTTATTCCACTATTTTTTTCGATAGTTGTAAACAATGCAATCAATTGTCCTTCTGTTTGATTTACTATTCCAGAACCACTTAAAGAAGCGATGCCAGCTGCAACGATCCATATATTCTTATGTAACGTTTCAAGCTGTTCATTTGAAACTGTACGATAGTTGTCATCACTAAGAAGATATTTTTGAAATGAACTGAAAAATAATTTCTGTAATTCTTTCCCATATGAATGAGGTTCCACAAATAAAGAGATATATAATTTTTTGTTTGTTTTTGCTAGATCAATATAATTTAAGGCAAAATTCGCACAATTATTTGACGTTTTTATTTTAGAAAAGAATTCATTTTCTAAAAATACATGGATTGTTTTTAGTAATGTTAATTTTAACTCTTCCATATTTTTAAATTCAAGATAAATAGGTTGTGTTGAAATTTCCATGTGTTTTGCAACATTTCTCGCTGTGATAAATGAAAATCCTTTTTCTAATAATAAATCTTGTGCAGCAGCTAAGATATGTTCTTTTTTATAAATTTTTTTCCTAACCAACAATAGTCCCTCCTTAATTTTTAAAGCAAAATAAACATGTGAAACGACTTAACCTGTGACAGAAAAGAGTGTAATGTCTCACTTCTAAGCTTGATGATAATTTTTAAATTATCTAACTATTTATCTTATTAATATTACAATTTTATTTTACACTCTTTTGGCGGCTGATTTTATCAATATTTATGAATATGTCAGAAAAACATGATAATTTACTCGACTTTACTGAAATGGTATTGACCGATGAAGCTTTTACAAGCTATAGTTATGTTATTAAATAGATAATGGAGGTATTTTTTATGGCTAACAATAATGGCCAGACACTTTTTTTACACACTGATAAAAATCGTTCAGAAATGATCGATAAGAATAGAAACTATTATTTTCTGATTGGCTATTGCTTGATTTTAATTTTGATTGGCGTATTTAGTGAACCTCTTTCGTTTTTGTGGTCTGGTATGCTTCGAATCTTAACTTCACCTAGCAACTTATTAACTGATTATATTGAACTTGGAACATTTGGCAGCGCGTTTGTTAATAGTGGTTTGCTTACACTAATTAGTGTTTTACTTGCTAAAAAAGAAAATATTCCCATCAATGGTCCTATGATCGCTGCTTTGTTTACAGTTTCTGGATGCTCATTTTTCGGAAAAAATATGTATAATTCGATTCCGATCATCATTGGCGGACTTTTTTATGCAAACATTGTAAAGAAACCTTTTTCACAGTTTATCGTTGTCAGCTTATTTGGGAGTGCACTATCTCCTATTATTAGTTACCTCACTTTTGGGATCTCGTTACCTTTGATGTTTTCCATTCCGTTAGGATGTTCAGTGGGTATATTTATTGGGTTGATTTTACCACCTTTAGCCTCGCATATTCTGACCTTCCATAAAGGATTTTCATTATATAATATTGGTTTTACTTCTGGACTTATTGCTATGTTATTTACTGGTATTTTAAGGATGTTCGGCTGGAAGATTGAAGGGAAAAACTTAGTTTCAACTGATTATCATACTAAACTTCTTTTTTTTCTGCTGTTTTTATTTTTCATCATGTTTTTACTTGGGTTTATTGTCAATCATTTTTCGTTGAAGGGATTAAAAGATATCAGTAAAACATCTGGGAAATTGATCACTGATTTTATTTCTATCGCAGGTGTAGGCGCTACTATGATGAATATGGCCCTAATGGGTTTGTTGCTTGTTGGTTATACTCAAATCAGTCATTCAACACTTAATGGACCGATTGTTGGCGCTATTTTATCTGCAGTTGGTTTTAGTGCGTTCGGTAATCATCTTCTCAATAGTCTCCCTTTGTTAGTTAGCGTCTTTTTGACTGCTCAAGTGTCTTCTGTTTTCGAGGTAAACCAAACAACAGTCGTGCTTGCGGGTATTTTCGGTACTGGGTTAGCACCAATTGCTGGATATTATGGCATCACGTTTGGCTTGATCGCCGGATTTTTACATATGTCGTTGGTCACAAATGTCAGTTATCTTCACGGTGGACTAAATCTTTATAATAATGGATTTTCTACTGGTTTTGTGGCAGCGGTCATGGTACCATTACTTGATAATATTTTACAGATCAGAAAGGTGAAACAACATGCAAGAAAGAGACAAAGCTAAGAGAATCATAGATGAATTATTGACTTACTTCTTTTCGAATGACATTGAAGAAATCCGTATTAGTGTTAACTTTACGTCTGAAGGTTTTTCTATTGCTATACAAGGAAATACTGAAGAAGAACCAGAAAATGTCCTGCATTTATTGGATTTATTAAACACACCAAGAGATCTAAGTATTGAGAGTTATTATGATGAATTACTTGGTATCACTCACCATGAAGAAGAAGATTATCACCTACTGGGTCTGATGATTGATGAAGCTGAAATCATTTTTGATGCACCAATTTTTGAGATTAAAGTATTTAGAAAAAAATAATTATTCAACAAAAAAAGCACCCAAAAATTTGGGTGCTTTTTTTTGTGCTATTTGCCATCTACGATATTTAAACGAACTTTTTTAGGTCCTTCTACACGTACACTGTAAACAATTGTACGAATTGCTTTAGCAACACGTCCTTGCTTGCCAATGATACGCCCAATATCTTCAGGCGATACAGTCAAATTGTACTCTATAAAATCATCTGATTCTGCTATTTCCAAGTTGACCAGCTCAGGTTGACTGACTAATGGGCGAACGATAGTTAAGACTAACTCTTTCACATCTGTCATCATCGGTCACCTTATTTCTTTTCAAGTTTAGCTTCGTGGTGTTTTTTCATAACGCCTTCTTTTGAAAGGATGTTACGAACTGTATCTGAAGGCTGAGCGCCTTTAGACAACCAGTCTAAAACTAAATCTTCTTTTAAAACTACTTCTGCAGGATCTTTTAAAGGATTGTATGTTCCAACAGTTTCGATGAAACGTCCATCACGTGGAGAACGAGAATCTGCAACTACAATACGGTAAAAAGGACTCTTCTTAGAACCCATGCGTTTTAAGCGAATTTTAACTGACATTTTATATATTACACCTCCATTAACTTAATCACAAATGTTAGTTTACCAGATTTTCAGCAAGCTGTAAAGAGTTTTTTCTTGACACCTTTAAAAAAGCTTTAAACCGCTTATTATTGACGCTCTTAGTAGCTAGTAATGAATAATGATTGCATACAACGTGTTGATGATTAAATAGTGATTTCTTGCAAAACTACCTTTTTCGAATTAAAATAAAATAAACAATGTTATTCAATGAATGGAGGACTATTTTATGAAGAAAAAAATTGGTTTTTTTGTCGGAAGTTTGAGAAAAGATTCTTATAGTAAAATAATTGCACATGCACTTTCAAGTTTGTTCCCAAAAGAATATGAACCTGTTTTTGTCGATTTACATGAATTAGAAATGTATAATCAAGATTTTGATGATGAACGTACGCCTCCTGCTGCTTGGACGAAATTTAGAGAAGAAGTAAAGTCATTGTCTGGTCTTGTTTTCATCACACCCGAATACAATCGCTCTGTTCCAGGCGTTTTAAAAAATGCTTTAGATGTTGGTTCACGTCCTTACGGTCAAAGTGTTTGGGATGGTAAACCTGGTTTAGTTGTTAGTGTTTCCCCAGGTGCATTAAGTGCTTTCGGTGCAAATCATCATTTACGTCAATCACTTGTTTTCCTAAATGTTCCTACATTGCAACAGCCAGAAGCTTATATCGGCAATGTGGTAAATCTAATTAATGAAGATGGAACTATTGCTGAAAATACTATGAGTTTTTTCAAAACGATTGTTGATGCTTATCTTGTTTTTTTAGAGAAGAATAGTTAAACTAGCGATTTAGCTAAAAGAACTGACTCAGGTCGTCAACCTGAGTCAGTTCTTTTTTTATTTTTTCTTCTTTTTCTTCTTCTTGTTTTTTTTCACCATGCGATTCATGGCCATTTTACCTAATTTGCCCTTGATACCACCACCAAGCATTTGATCCATGCCTGGAATATCCATATTTCCTTTGGACATTTGTTGCATCATTTTTTTGGATTCTTTGAATTGTTTGATCATCCGATTGACTTCAACGACATTATTTCCTGAACCAGCTGCAATTCTGCGACGACGGCTCGGATTCAATAGGTCTGGATTCTCACGTTCGGCTGGCGTCATAGAAAGCACCATTGCTTTTTTACGAGCCACATCTTTGGGATCGACTTTGACATTTTCTAACCCAGGCATATTATTCATACCTGGAATCATTTTTAGCAAGTCCTCGATTGGACCCATACCCATTACTTGATCGAGCTGTTCGATAAAATCATTAAAGTCAAAGCTGTTTTCTTTCATTTTTGTGGCTAATTCTTCAGCTTTTTTCTCATCATAATCTTGTTGGGCTTTTTCAATCAGTGTCAGCATATCTCCCATACCTAAAATACGGCTAGACATACGATCTGGATGGAAAATTTCTAAATCAGTTAGTTTTTCACCAGAACCGATAAATTTGATCGGTGCGCCAGTGACAGAACGAATAGAAAGTGCCGCACCTCCGCGTGTGTCTCCATCAAGTTTGGTGATTACTACACCAGTTATTCCCAATTGTTGATTAAAGCTATCCGCAACATTCACTGCATCTTGCCCGGTCATTGCATCAACAACAAGCAAAATGTCATCTGGTTGCGCTACTTCTTTGATTTGTTTTAGCTCATCCATCAATGCTTCATCGACGTGCAGACGACCTGCCGTATCAATCAAGACATAATCATTTTTCTTTTCTTTAGCTAATGCCATCCCTTGACGAACGATTTCCACAGGACTTGTCTCAGTCCCCATATCGAAAACTGGTACGTCTAATTGTTGACCTAATACTTTTAATTGGTCGATCGCCGCTGGACGATAAACGTCAGCTGCAATCATTAATGGCCGTGCACTTTCAGTCTTAATCAAATGATTCGCTAATTTACCGCCAAAAGTGGTTTTACCAGCCCCTTGTAACCCAACCATCATGATAACAGTCGGAATACGCTCTGACTTATTTAAGCCAACTGTCTCAGTTCCTAATGTCGCGGTTAATTCTTCATCGACGATTTTAACGATTTGTTGGGCTGGCGACAAACTTTCAAGAACTTCCACACCAACTGCTCGGTCACGAACTCTTTTTGTAAAGTCTTTGACAACTTGTAAATTGACATCGGCTTCTAAGAGAGCCAAACGAATCTCTCTCATCATTTCTTTTACGTCAGCTTCAGATACTTTTCCTTTACGACGTAATTTGCTCATTGCCTGTTGCAGGCGGTCTGTTAAACTTTCAAAAGCCATAATCTCATTCCTCTACTTCTTGTATTTGTTCTATATACTGTATGATTGCTGTGTCTTTCGGATAGGTTTCGTTCACGTAACGTTTAAGTGTCTCAAGTAATTCCCCACGTACGATATAGTCAGAAAATAAATGAAGCTTTTTTTCATATTCTTCTAAAATCTTTTCTGTCCGTTTTATATTGTCGTAAACGGCTTGACGGCTAATATCATATTCTTCAGCAATCTCGCCTAATGAGAAATCATCCGCATAATACATCTCCATATAATTCATTTGTTTTTCTGTCAACAAAGTGGAGTAAAATTCAAACAACGCATTCATTCGATTGGTCTTTTCAATTTCCATAGTTGTTGCTCCTATCTTCAATCCCTTTTAGATTACCGATTTAAGGGTGATTAGTCAATAGTTCTTCTTTGATTTTCGAGTTTTTTTTAAGAATCGCTCAATCGTCCCAAATAACGGTGATTATTTGCGCAAAGGTCTTTTAATAAAAATGCGTTCTTCCATTATTTTTTACTACTAAACAGTTAAAATAATTTTAGAACATTATTTTAAGGTAGTCACAGGAACTTATTTGACACAATCAATCGCGGTTTCCCATTCGTTTTCTGAAACAACAATCAGCCCTCTATCAATAAAATAGGCGGTTGCAACGCCAGAACCATTACGATGATTGCCAGAAAATGTCCCATCATAAATGCTTTTACTTCCACAAGACGGACTATTTTCTTTTAAAATAATCGTGGTGATTTTCTGTTCAACTAACTTTTGATAGGCTGTGATGGCTCCTTGTTTGAATAGAGCAGTCACATCTTCCCCAGTATTCGTAAGGACTTTCGCATCACCATTCCATACATCAAATCCGTCCCCGCCTCTGATTTCAGCAGGTTCTCGAGGAATTGGTAAACCACCTAACACTTCTGGACAAACAAGTACAGCTTGACCGTTCTCTACTAATTTTTTCAAGGCAGTAATTTCTTTGGCTTGACCATCATAGCGACAGCAAACCCCTCCAAGACATGCGCTAATTCCTATCATTTGCTTCCCTCATTTCAATCTTTACTATTATACCATTTCTTTAGCTTTGAAAGTAGTTTTAGAAACATTCCATAAAGTTTTTGATAGCTCGGAATCTATGATAAAATAACCTTGTGTTTATTTCGTATTTAAAGGAGCTCAATAGATGAAGAAAATACTCGTTGTTGACGATGAGCCGTCGATCGTAACGCTGTTAACATTTAACTTAGAAAAAGACGGCTATGAAGTAATATCAGCAGAAGATGGAGCAGTCGGTTATGAGTTAGCCTTGTCCAATCAATTTGATTTTATCATTCTAGATGTTATGCTGCCGAACATGGATGGCTTAGAAATCACAAAATCACTACGTAGGGAAAAAATTGACACGCCCATTTTGATCTTGACCGCTAAAGATGATCAAGTTGATAAAATCATCGGATTGGAGATTGGTGCCGATGATTATTTAACAAAACCTTTCAGTCCTAGAGAAGTTTTGGCAAGAATGAAAGCAATCTTCCGTCGTCTAAAACCCACAGCAAATAAAACAGAAGAATTTAATGAAACGACTAAAGCCCCGTTGGTATTAGGTGAAATTAGTATCGATGAGCAAAATTATGAAGTGAGTGTTCGCGGCAAGAAAATCGAGTTAACACCGAAAGAATTTGAATTGCTTGTCTACTTCGTCAAGCGTAAAGATCGTGTCATTGATCGTGATACGTTGTTAGACCGCATTTGGAATTATGATTTTGCAGGTCAAAGTCGCATTGTAGATGTTCATGTCAGTCATCTAAGAGATAAAATTGAAATTGACCCAAAACGCCCTGCTTATTTAGTCACAGTTAGAGGATTTGGCTATCGCTTTCAGGAGCCTAAAAAATGAAAAAACGTCAGCAAATTGAATATTGGATAGTTGGAATTATGATGCTGGCCTTATTTGTGGGCAGTATTCTTTTGACAAACTACTTTTTCAAAAGGGAATTATTGTCCCAACAGGAAGAATATTTGCAAAAAAAAGGCACGTTGATTCTTGATCAACTTTCCCCAGATTTATTTTTAACGCAACAGTTTTCAGAACAAGAAAAAACGTTGATTAAACACTATTCAACTGATAAAAACGAACGTTTGACCCTCATGAATGCTAAAGGCGAGATTTTTTTCGACAGTATCGATTCGGCACTTCACCAATCAAGAAGTAGCCGACCTGAAATCAAAGCAGTTTTGTCTGGCGCTGATTTTGGTTCTGCTTTAAGAAAAAGTACTACGTTAAAGCAACAATTGCTTTATCTTGCTTTACCAGTTAAAAAAAATGGCGAACTAATCGGAATTATTCGTATGTCAGAAGAAACAGCACAGTTTTCAAATAGCATACAATCATTTCGACGTTATATTCTAATCACGTTAGGCCTTTTATTTTTGGTTATTACCGCATTTGTCTTTTCATTACTTCGCCAGAAAAATGAACCGTTGGTGACGGTTTTACCCGTTTTGAAAAAAATTGTAAAATACCCAGACGAAGCTCGTTCAATTATCCAAGATTCTCCGGAATGGAATGAACTGTATCAAACTGTTAACCTCTTGAGCCAACAAATGAGTCAAACGTATCTAGCTTATACATCAACTGACGAACAATTCCACGCATTATTAGATGAGCTGATGATTGGCGTCTTCATTATTGATATTGATGGGAAGCTTCAATTGATCAACCCTAAAATGACTGAAATTTTAATGATTGATGAAAATGATTCTGGTAAAGATTACTTTGACGTCATTAAAGAACCTGCCCTAATCCACTTGATTCATCAAGTTATCACAGAAAAAAGTTCAATACACCAAGAAATCAAACTAACTGACACATTAAATGAAACGATTTTAGACATGTCTTTACGTTTTATAGAAGAAGATGGAAATGATTACCAAGTTCTTGGAATAGCGTATGATTTAACCCGTGTTAGGCAATTGGAAAAAATCCAGAAAGATTTTGTTAGTAATGTGTCTCATGAGTTAAAAACACCTGTCACTTCTTTGCTAGGTTTTACAGAAACCTTATTAGATGGAGCAAAAGATGATCCTGAAACCTTAACGCAATTTTTAGAAATCATGCAAAAAGACGCATTGCGTTTGCAACAATTGATTCAGGAAATTTTACAACTTTCTCGTGATGGCAGAACTATTTCATACGATGATCAAGATGTTACCGTACACCCTTTCATCACAGAAATTCTGCGTTCTTACCGGAAAGTTATCACAGAAAAGAATTTATCAATTGAAATTCTTGGGGATGAAACCATTACCTATACAACAAAGTATGAACTTTTTTATCCAATCGTTAAAAATTTGATTGAAAATGCCATTCAATATTCTCAATCTAATGGAACGATCACAATTGATTTTGGTTTCGCTGAAATATTTTATTTTGTGGTCAAGGATTCGGGAATCGGGATTAGCTTAAAAGACCAAGAACGAATTTTTGAACGCTTTTACCGTGTAGATAAAGCAAGAAGTCGACATTCTGGCGGAACTGGTTTAGGCTTATCAATCGTGCATAATTATTCCGAATTATTAGGCGGAACCGTTACGATCGATAGTCATTTAGGCTTAGGCTCAACTTTTATAGTAAAACTACCTAAAAACTGATTTTATCAAAAAGAGGCAGACGTTTTCACATCTTGCCTCTTTTTGATTCTTTAAGGAGAAAAAATTATTTAGTAGTGATGGTTCCTGTTACATCTCTTTCCACTTTCATCATGGTCATCGGTAAGTAGCCCAATTCTTTCACTACACCTTCTTGAACATCATCTGTTAGCATGAAATCTAAAAATGCTTTTACATCCTCATCTGGTTGGCCTTTTGTATACATATGTTCGTAAGACCAAATTTTCCAAGAATTATCTGCAACATTTTCTTCTGTAGGTTTTACATTATCAATGCTTAATGCCTCTGTTGATTCGTCCATATATGAGAAGGCAAGATAACTGATTGCACCAGGTGTTTGAGACACAATTTGACGAACCGTACCTGAAGAGTCTTGTTCTTGAGATTGAACAGCTTTTGCACCATCCAGACCCCATTTTTCAAATGTTGCCCGCGTACCACTACCACTTGGACGATTGATGACAGCAATTTCTTGGTCTTTGCCGCCTAAATCTTTCCAATTTTTAGTTTTCCCAGAAAAAATATCAATTAATTCTTGTTTACTAATATTCTTAACACCTACATCTTTGTTAACAACTGGTCCCATTCCGACAACAGCAACACGATGGTCAACGAGTTTTGAAGCCTCTACTCCCGATTTTTCTTCGGCAAAAACATCAGAGTTTCCAATTGTTACAGCTCCGTCAGCAACTTGAGAAAGTCCAGTTCCGCTCCCTCCCCCCTGAACAGAGATTGTATAATTAACGTGCTCAGAAACAAATTGATCTTTTGCTGCATCTACTAATGGTTGTAAAGCAGTTGAGCCAACTGCTACAATTTTAACCGGTTGATTACTATTACTTCCACTGTCTTTAGCTTTATTACTACTCTCATCAGTTGCAGCTCCTTGATTGCCACAACCTGCGATTAAAAGTCCTACACTTAAAACAATTGTTGATAATAAACGTTTCTTCATTTTTACACGCCCTTTTCAATTAGTTACAAGATTAGTTTAACAGTAGAGTGTTAATTCTGTTTCAACGTTCTGTAAATAATGAGTAAAGGAATGTAAAGGTTATGTTTGCCTCATTTTTATAGCGTTCAAATTGGGATTAGATTAAATGATCACTCGAAAATAAATGCAATCACTTCGATTGGATATACTTGCCAATTCGCTTCATTGCTTCTTTTAAGGTAGCTAAATCAGCAGCATAGCTGATTCGTACATACCCTTCAGCCTCTTGACCAAAAGCAATCCCTGGAATGATGGCGATTGCTTGTTGCTGAGCTAAATCTACACAGAATTTCATCGAATCTTGTAGATATCCTGCAGGAATTTTAGCAAAAATATAGAAGGCACCATTTGGTCTGGCAACTTCAAATCCAAAAGAGGTCATTTGCTCATAAACGAAATCTCGGCGTTCACGGTATTCTTCTTTCATCACTGCAGCATCATTCATTCCTTCAATCAATGCTCTGACAGCAGCTTTTTGAGATATAGTCGAAGCCGCTGTGACTAAATATTGGTGGACTTTGATGATTTGCGCAATCAAAATTTTCGGTCCAAAAATAAATCCGATTCGCCACCCCGTCATCGCATGTGATTTTGATAGTCCGTTAATTAAAATGGTTTGGTCTGGAATAAATTCAGCAATCGATACATGTTGATCTTCATAAGTTAATTCACTATATATTTCGTCACTGATCACAAAAATTGGATAGTTTTTCAATACATCAGCGATGGCTTTGACTTCTTCACGAGTATACGTTACACCAGTCGGATTGCTTGGGTAATTTAGAATAATTGCTTTGACTTTATCTCCATGTTCTTTCATTGCACCTTCGATCATTTCAGGAGTCAATACAAAATCATTCGGTGTTGTATCGATATAAATTGGTTCTGCTTGTGCTAACGTGATTACGGGTTCATAGCCTGGATAGATTGGCGCTGGCATCAAGACTTTATCCCCGGGTTCCAAAATGGATAATAAACTTGCTGAAATAGCCTCTGTTGCTCCTACAGTGACTAAAACTTCAGACGCTGGTTGATAGCTGACACCATATTTTTCTTTCATAAAAAAAGTAGCTGCTTCACGAACATCCGTCAACCCAGACATACCTGAATAATGCGAAAAATTTTTGTCAATCGCATCATGTGCTGCTGTTTTTACGTGTCCTGGGGTATTAAAATCCGGCTCACCTAACGTTAGCTTAATGATGCCCTCAATATCTGTTACTTGTTCGTCAAATTGTCTGATCGTTGAAACAGCAATTTTATAAACTTGCTTGTTAAATCTTTTCGTTAAATCCATGAAACCATCTCCTCATACCGTAATGGTTCGACCTTCAAATCAAATTTACATCAATCGAAACGTTCGTGTGTTAATTGTACTTTCTTAATGGAATTATCATAGCATAATTTACCGTAAAATGAAATTTGTATTTCAAAACTCCGTATTTTCTTTTCAAATTCACAGATTAAACTTGCGAAACTAATGTTGCTTCTTTATAGTTAAAGGAAATGAAAGGAGCGAGTTAAATGAAAGGTATCAGAAATATCACACCGTATGTTCCAGGTGAACAACCAAATTATCCAGATATGATCAAATTGAACACAAATGAAAATCCCTATCCGCCCTCACCCACTGTTGCTACAGTCTTGAAACATTTTGATGCTGAGCAACTAAAACGATACAGTTCCGTTGATAATCTTGCTTTAAAAACAGTATTAGGGGGTAAACACGGGTTATCTCCTGATCATTTTTTAATCGGTAATGGCTCTGATGAAGTGTTAGCTTTTTGTTTTCTTGCATTTTTTAATAGTTCAGATCCTATTTTATTTCCAGATATCACTTACGGTTTTTATAAAGTTTGGGCTGAATTGTTTAAGATTCCATTTAAAGAATTACCGCTGAATAATGCTTTTGAAGTAAATTGTAACGATTATATACAATTAAACGGTGGCATAATCATCGCTAATCCCAATGCACCTACTGGGTTATTCAAACCATTGTCAGAAATTGAGAAGTTGTTACAAAAGAATCAAGACGTTATTGTGATCATTGATGAAGCCTATATTGATTTTGCGGATCAATCAGCTGTTTCACTTTTAGATAAATACCCCAATCTAATTATTATTAGAACGTTCTCTAAATCACGTTCTTTGGCTGGTTTAAGAATTGGTTATGCAATCGGTAATCCAGAGTATGTCAAAATTGTGGAAAGCATTAAATCTTCTTTTAATCCTTATTCTGTTGATATGTTGGCTGAAAATATAGCGGTTGCCGCTGTTTATGATGAGGAATATTATTTAGGAATAACAGCTGAAATTTGTAAAACCAGAGATTGGTTTTCTAAAAAAATTGAAGAAATAGGATTTCACTCTTTAGAGTCAAAAACCAATTTTCTCTTGCTCACACATCCAGAGTTGGTTATTGAAGAGCTTTATCATTATTTGGAAACGAAAGATGTTTTTGTTCGATATTTTCCAAAAATCGAACGATTGAGCAATTACTTACGAATTTCAATTGGAACGCAAGAAGATATGGAAATAGTGTATCAACTAATGGCCGATTATATATGGAAGAAAACAACATAATGGTTTATTAATCAACTGTTCATTTAAACTAAAAAATCACCCTTATTTAATAGGATGATTTTTAGTTTAAATTGTATACGTCAGTTCAATTAAGACTCTAAAGTGATTTTCTTTTTAAAACAGCTGTTTTAATTCTTTTATAAAAAATTGTCCAATCGAACTAATTGCTTTATTTTTTTGGTATAAAACACAAATCTTGTTGTTGGTACTTTCTGCCAATGGAACTAATCGGATTTCTTTTTTGGTAAATCCAGTCACTACACCAGATCCAGATGCATAAGCATCAGTCTCTACTAGTAAATTCATTAAGGTTCCACGATCATTCGTATAAATCACCGTTTCTTGTTCCTGATTCTCAATCAAATCTTCTGAAAAATAGGCAAAATTGCTTCCTTCTTGTGCAAATCGAACTTGAGGATAGTAGCATAATTGGTCCAACTCGATTTCTTTTTGTTTTGCTAACGGATGGTTTTTGCCAAGAAAAATATGTGTTTTGAAGCTGCCTACGACATCAAATGTTAAATTTGCTTGCTCTAGATATCGCTCAATCCCCGTTTGATTTTGACTATTTAAATAAATAATACCAAGTTCACTATGATAACTTTTTACATCTTCGATTACTTTCAAGGTTGTTGTCTCGAATACACGAAAATTTTTATATTGGTCTTTGAATTGCTGAATGACTTTCCCCATTACTTCTCCTAAGAAATCATAATGCTGAGATGAGATCGAAAAACGTTCACTTTTGGTCACTTCTTGATAGCGATTTTCAATGATTTCCATTTGTGTCAAAATTTTTTCCGCATGTTCTAAAAAGGTCAACCCTTCATCTGTCAAAGAAGCTCCTTTGTTGGTACGGATAAATAGAGTTACTCCAATTTCTTCTTCTAATTCACGAATCCCATTCGAAAGACTAGGTTGTGTGATAAATAATTTTTTTGCCGCTTCTCGGAAACTACCGTTATTCGCAACAGCTACAACATATTTCATTTGTTGAATATTCATAGATGTTCTCCGCCTTATTCAGAAAAATAGATTTTACGTCCATTCAATGCTTGGACTGGACGATTATTAAACGGTAGCATACCTTCGTAGATTCGTTCAAAGAAATCTTGATCCATTTTTTGGATAGAATCGAAAACAAACCAATGAACAGGCCCTTTTGTTGGAGGTGTTGTTAGCGATCCTAAATAATGGAAATGCGACTTTTGTTCCGGTAAAAAAATAGAAGGATCAAACCATTGTTGATGGGTTTCAGAGTTCCATTTAAGTGTCGTTTGTTTTTTTGAGAACCTATTTTCATCTTCAGTGATCGTAAATAAACAACCTACAACCAAATTATCACCAGAGTTATTCATATGAACTAGATGAAATTCCAACGGTGCATGTTCACCATCAAAGGTATGCTCACTCGGTGTGTGAAAATGAATATCGGTCAAATAATATTTTTCATCTTCAAAAATCACGTAACTTTCTGTATTCGGTGGAACAAAGTGAAAGGTATTTTTAAATTCTTTTTCTGTAAATTCTTCTGTTTTATAACAAAAATCGATGGCTCTACTAGCTGACGCCCCGTTGGTTACGTTTTTGGATAAATCAACGGGCGATTGATAAGGATATTTAGCACCTGTTGAAAACCAATCGCAAAGTGTATGCCAATGCTCCGGTCCAACATCGCCTTTGTATCCCCATTCTACGTCCATATTTCGAATTTTTTTCATCAAACCCCACCTTAGATTTTATCATTTGACTAACTGTATCCTAAAAAATATGAACAGTCAATTTTCAATAGCTGTTTTGCTATTTTTGTACTCAAAGTATATCATATTTGATGAATAATTCGGTCAAGAAAAAGCATAACCTTTGAATACGTAATCAAAAATCATGCTTCTTATATTATTCCTATTTATTTAACCAATTTTCCGGATCTTGTTTCCACTCTTTTAATAATGCTACATCGTTTTTTTCAATATAGTCTGATTCTAACGCCGCATCGATCAATGTTGAATAATTTGTTAGTGTTATTAAATCCATTTTTCGATGAGCAAAATTTTCTTTTCCTTTTGGTAATTCATACGTAAAGATAGCCGCCACACCTAAAACATCTGCCCCTTCACGTTCCGCCGCATCTGCCGCTTCTAAGACACTTCCGCCAGTTGAAATCAAATCTTCAATCACAACCATTTTTTGTCCTTTAAAAATTCGGCCTTCAATTTGATTGCCTTTCCCATGCTCTTTCGCTTTACTACGAACATAAACCATAGGTAAATCTAAGATGTCTGCTACCCAAGCAGCATGAGGAATCCCAGCTGTTGCAGTGCCAGCAATAACCTGGACATCAGGGTATTCTTTTTTGATTTTTTCTGCTAATCCTTTGGCAATATCTTTACGAACAATCGGATAGCTCATTGTAATCCGATTATCACAATAAATTGGGCTTTTGATTCCACTTGCCCATGTAAATGGTTCATTCGGACTTAAAAATACTGCTTCAATTTCTAATAAATCTTTCGCAATTTTTTTGGCTAATTCTGTCATTATCTTGCTCCATTCCACTCATTTTTTATTGATTGATAGGCTTCATATGGATTTTCAGCTTGTGTAATTGGTCGACCAACTACAATATAAGTTGAACCAATTTTTTTTGCCGCGATTGGTGTCACTACGCGCTGTTGATCTCCAACTTCACTGCCGCTTGGACGTATACCTGGTGTTAAGCAAACAAACGTTTCACTTGTCGCCTGATGAATGTCTTGTGCTTCTAATGCAGAACAAACCACACCGTCTAGTCCAGCTTTTTCCGTACATTTTGCATAATGCAACACGCTGTCTTTCAGAGGTACTTCGATCAATTGGTCTTCTTGCATTTCTTTTTCACTCGTTGAGGTGAGCTGTGTTACAGCAATCAAGATTGGCACTTTTGCTCCAGCTTTCGTCCCTTTTTTTAGTCCTGCTTTAGCGGCTTCCATCATCTTGACACCACCAGCAGCATGAACGTTTGTGATATCAACACCCAGTTTTGCTAAACCAATCATTGATTTCTCAACGGTGTTAGGGATGTCGTGTAACTTTAAATCAAGAAAAACAGAATGACCTAGCCCTTTCAACCAGCGGACGATTTCAGGTCCTTCTTGATAAAACAGTTCCATCCCTATCTTAACGAATAACGATTCTTCTTTGGGGAAATTGTCTAAAAACGCTTCTACTTCTGCTTTTGATGGGAAATCTAGTGCGATAATCGGTCGTTGACTCATCGATTTTTCCCCTCTCTAACTTCTTTTATTAGTTGTTCCAATGATTCGATGCCAAGTTCTGCCATTCTACTAGGTAAAGCATCAATCAATTTCGGACAGATATATGGATCGGTAAAATTAGCAGTTCCAACGGCTACCGCACTCGCTCCAGCCATAAACATCTCTAAGACATCATCCACTGTTTGGACTCCGCCCATGCCGATAATTGGTAAACTAGAAATTTGTGAAACCTGATGAATCAAACGAATGGCTACAGGTTTGATTGCTGGACCCGATAATCCTCCTGTTTGATTCGCTAAAATTGGACGACGGGTCTTTAGATCGATCCGCATGCCTAAAAGTGTATTGATCATCGAAAAACCATCTGCACCTCCAGCTTCTATTGCTTTAGCTACAGGCACAATATCTGTCACGTTCGGGGAAAGTTTTACGTAAATCGGAACTTTTGCTACTTTTTTGACAGCTTGAGTTAGTTGAAATGCCACTTCTGGATCAGTTCCAAAGGCAATCCCACCGTGTTTTACATTTGGACATGAAATATTTAGTTCTATTGCTTTGACATTTGGTGCGTCACCGATTTTAGTACACACTTCAACATAGTCTTCTTCACAAGCTCCCGCAACATTGGCAATGATTGGTATATCATACGCTTCTAATGCCGGGAGTTTCGTATTTATGACTACATCTAAACCAGGATTTTGTAGGCCTATCGCATTTAACATTCCGCTAGGTGTTTCAGCTACTCTTGGCGTAGCATTTCCAAAACGTGCTTGTGGCGTTGTCGCTTTGATCATGATGGAGCCAAGTTTGCCTAGATCATAGTATTTAGCATATTCTTCACCAAACCCAAAACAACCACTAGCAGGAATGATTGGATTTTTAAGTTCTAACCCAGGAATACTGATTGCTAACGAATTATTCATCATAAAACCACCTCGCTGGCTCTAAAAATCGGCCCTTCATCACAAACTTTGACGCTTTTTGTCCCTGTTTCATCATCTGGCACGTGACAAACACAGGCATAACAAGCTCCCATACCACAGGCCATTCGTTGCTCTAAAGAGAGAAAAACATTTGGATTATCGGAAAAAACTTGTGCCACCATTTTTAACATACCATTGGCACCACAAGCATAAACAGCATCTGGTTGCTCTTTTTCAACTGCATCTAACAACAAATTACCAACATTTCCTTGAACACCGAACGAACCGTCGTCAGTCGCAAAACGTGTATCACCTAGAGCGATAAATTCATCCTGAAAGTAAGCAACCTCTTTAGAGGCATAACCAAGAAAATGTACAACGTCAACCCCTCTTTGCTTCAATTGTTTTGACAGCTCATACATCGGTGGAATACCGATCCCACCACCAATTACATAGGCTTTTTGACCTACCGTTAAACAGTCAACATCGAAGCCATTTCCCAAAGGACCCATCACATCTAGAGAATCTCCTGATGTGAGTTCAGAAAAAATTTTAGTCCCATCCCCTTCAGTTCTGTAGATGATTGTACAAGTTTTCGCTTTTTTATCAATTTGGTTGAGGCTGATTGGTCTTCTTAAAAGCATATCTGCTCTAGGGACTTTTATATGGATAAACTGCCCAGGTTTTTCCATTTCATTGACTAAATCACCCGTCAATGTCATTTGGAAAATTCTAGGTGCTAATTGTTTTTGAGAGAGGATGGTCATTAGTTCCTGTTTCATTTATGATACTCCTTTACAACTTTTTATTGTACTAGAATAGGTTAGGATGTGACTCACAACGTGATGACCCAACCTCAAGAAATTAGATTGATTTAGTTGAAAATGCTCGTGATTCTAAGACTTTTAAAATGGCTTCTGCCGTATCAAGAGAGGTGAAAAGTGGAACCCCGTGTTCTATCGCTTCTCGACGAATCAAAAATCCATCTTGATTTAGATCCGAGCGATTTTTATCCATCGTATTAACAACTACTTGTGCTTCACCATTACGAATCAAGTCAAGAACTGTCTCTCCCCCTTGATTTATTTTAAGAACCGTCTTCACTAGTAGGCCATATTCCGCAAAAAATTCTGCCGTCCCTTTGGTTGCAATCAAGCTATAACCAATCTCATTGAAACGCTTCGCTAATGCCAATGATTCTTCTTTCGTTTCATCCCCTATAGTAAATAATACAGCTCCAAAACTTGGCAAGTGAAGTCCAGAAGCCTCAAAAGCTTTATATAATGCTTTTTCTAAACTGTAATCTGATCCCATCACTTCGCCCGTTGATTTCATTTCAGGTCCTAAGTACGTGTCTACTTTTTGAAGTTTCGTAAAAGAAAATACGGGCGCTTTAATGTGTACTTGTTGGCTTTCAGGATATAAACCATCTTTATAGCCTAAATCTGTTAGTTTTTCACCAAGAATTACTTTTGTTGCTACTTGAGCCATCGGAATTCCAGTAATTTTGCTTAAGAATGGCGCTGTTCGACTAGCTCGAGGGTTGACTTCAATTACGTAAACTTTTTCTTCATGAATAACGAATTGACTATTCATCATACCGACACAATTTAGTCCAATTGCCAATTTTCTTGTGTAATCAGAAATTGTTTGTTGAATTTCTTTGGATAAAGTTTGCGGAGGATAGACTGCCATAGAATCACCGGAATGAACTCCTGCGCGCTCTATATGTTCCATTATTCCTGGAATCAACACTGTTTGACCATCACAAATTGCATCAACTTCGCATTCTTTACCTATTAAATAACTATCGACTAGTACAGGATGTTCTGGAGAAGCTTTTACAGCATTGCTCATGTAATCTTCTAAATCAGTTTGATTCTCAACAATCTCCATCGCCCGACCACCAAGAACATAACTTGGGCGAACTAAAACAGGATAACCAATTTTATTTGCCACTGCCACCGCCTCTGCAGCACTGGTCGCAGTATCACCAGGCGGTTGCGGAATATCTAGTTCTTGTAATGCTTGTTCAAACAAATCACGATTTTCAGCTCGATCTAGATCATCTATTGACGTTCCAAGAATCTTCACCCCTTGTCTTACTAAAGGTTCCGCTAGGTTGATTGCGGTTTGGCCGCCGAACTGAACAATAACACCCATTGGTTGCTCTAGTTCGATTACATTCATCACATCTTCTAGTGTTAATGGCTCAAAATAAAGTTTATCTGAAATTGAGAAATCTGTTGAAACAGTTTCAGGATTACTATTCATAATAATTGCTTCAAAGCCTGCTTCCTGAATCGCTTTTACAGAGTGAACCGTTGCATAGTCAAACTCTACTCCTTGACCAATTCTGATAGGACCTGAACCCAGAACTAATACAGAAGGTTTTTCAGAGGGAATACTTTCATTTTCAGATTCATAAGTGCTGTAAAAGTAAGGCGTTTGAGATTCAAACTCTGCAGCACAAGTATCGACCATTTTATAAATAGGGAGAATCTTTTGTTCATGACGAAACTTCCTAACCGTCTGTTCTGTGACTTCCCATAATTCAGCAATTTTTCGATCGGTAAAACCGTTTTGTTTTGCTTCTTTCAAACGTTCGACATCGTTGATATTCTCTTGTAATGCCGTTTCTAATTCAAAAATGTGCAGCAGTTTATCTAAGAAGAATAAATCAATCTTGGTAAGCATGGCCAGATCCTCAATCGTAAATCCTCTTCGAATAGCTTCTGATAGGTAGAATAATCGGTCATCTTGAGCTTTCACAATTTTTTCAGTCAATAGCTCATCGCTAACGTTTTCGATTTCTGTTAATTCGTTATGGTATGCGCCGATTTCAAGCGAACGAACCGCTTTTAATAACGACTCTTCGATGTTTCGTCCTATCGCCATCACTTCGCCAGTCGCCTTCATTTGTGTTCCTAAGCGTCGTTCCCCTTTTTCAAATTTGTCAAAGGGCCAACGAGGAATCTTTGCAACAACGTAATCCAACGCTGGTTCAAATTCAGCATAAGTTGTTTCTGTAACTGGATTTTTCATTTCATCTAAAGTTAAGCCTACAGCGATTTTCGCAGCTAGTTTCGCAATTGGGTACCCGGTTGCTTTACTAGCTAAGGCTGAGGACCGAGAGACGCGAGGATTTACTTCAATCACATAATAGTTGAAACTGTGAGGGTCTAACGCTAATTGAACATTGCAGCCTCCTTCTATTTTCAAAGCTCTAATGATTTTAAGGGATGCATCACGGAGCATTTGATATTCATAATCAGATAAGGTTTGGCTTGGTGCAAAAACGATTGAGTCTCCTGTATGGATTCCAACTGGATCGAAGTTTTCCATGTTACACACAACAATCGCATTATCCGCTGAATCGCGCATTACTTCATATTCAATTTCCTTAAAACCGGCGATACTTTTTTCAATCAAGCATTGTGTTGCAGGAGATAATTTCAGACCATTTTCAGCAATGATCCGCAATTCTTCTTCGTTATCACACATTCCACCGCCAGTTCCACCTAAAGTGAATGCAGGACGTACGATAATTGGATAGCCAATTGTATTAGCAAATGCTACTGCTTGTTCAACAGTGTTGACAATTTCACTTTCAGGAATAGGTTGATTTAACTCTTCCATCAGTTGCTTAAATAGATCGCGGTCTTCAGCTTGGTCAATTGCCTCTAATTTTGTTCCTAATAATTCCACTTTCAGTTCGTCTAAAATACCAGAAGCCGCTAGTTCCATTGCCATATTCAGACCCGTTTGTCCACCTAAAGTAGGCAATAATGCATCTGGACGTTCTTTTCTCAAAATACGTGAGACAAATTCTAATGTGATAGGTTCGATATAAACGTGATCCGCAATTTCTTTGTCCGTCATAATGGTCGCTGGATTTGAATTGACCAAAACGACTTCGTATCCTTCTTCTTTTAAAGCAAGACATGCCTGTGTGCCGGCATAATCAAATTCTGCGGCTTGGCCGATAATAATTGGCCCCGAACCAATAACCATGATTTTTTTGATATCTGATCTTTTTGGCATTAGTCTTGCTCCTTCCATGCATCCATTAATTCCATAAATTCGTCAAATAAATGAAGCCCGTCATGAGGTCCTGGAGCCGCATCTGGATGATATTGCACTGTGAAGGCTGGGTATTGGCGATGTCTGACTCCTTCAACAGAACCATCATTTACTTCAACGTGAGTAATGAATAATTTTTCAGGATCAACGGTTGTTTCATCTACTGCATAACCGTGATTTTGAGAAGTAAAGTCGATTCTTCCTGTTGCAATTTCTTTAACTGGATGGTTTAATCCTCGATGACCAAATTTCATCTTGTAGGTATCGGCTCCGTTCGCTAAGGCAAACAGCTGATGACCTAGACAAATGCCAAAAATCGGTACTTTCCCTTGAATCGCTTGAATCATTTCAAGTGCTTCTGGTACATCTTTTGGATCTCCAGGTCCATTTGTCAGCATGACACCATCTGGTGAAAGCTCTAAAATTGTTTCAGCAGTGGTATTATACGGTAAAACAGTTAAGTTGCACTGACGTTTGGATAACTCACGTAATATACTATGTTTTAACCCAAAATCAACCACGACAACATTTCGACCGATACCTGGACTTGGATATGGTTTTGTTGTAGATACTTGAGCGACTTGATTCTTTGGTAAAACCGTTGCCTTTAACTGATCAAATTCATGTGTCAAGTCGTCATCTGCATCAACAAAAGCAGCTTTCATTGTCCCGACTGAGCGAAGTTTTCGTGTTAGAGCTCGAGTATCAATTCCAGAAATCCCAGGAATTCCTTTTCTTTTTAAAAATTCATCCAATGTCATTTGAGCACGCCAATTTGAAGCAAGTCTTGCATGTTCTTTAACGACTACTCCTTTACATGTTGGCGAAATCGATTCATAATCATCACGATTAACACCATAATTTCCAACCATCGGATAGGTAAATGTAATAATTTGACCATTGAAACTTTGATCAGTGATTGTTTCTTGATAGCCTGTCATGCTTGTTGTAAATACAACTTCGCCAACAACATTAACAGCTGCACCAAACGCTTTTCCTTCAAAAACAGTTCCGTCTTCTAGTATCAATAGTCGTTTCAAATTTATGCATCTCCCTTAGACCAAGCTGATTGTCCATCAACAAAGGTCATTAATGTGTTCCCTTTTACTTTCCAGCCAACAAATGGAGTATTGATTCCCATCGACTCAAAATCTTTATCATCAATTGCTTCTTCCAACTCTAAATCGAAAACGGCAATGTCTGCTTGAGCACCTATTGTGAGTGTCCCTGCGTCTATACCGAAAATTTCAGCAGGCTTGGTTGCCATCCAGTTGATCACTTGTTCTAAGGTAAATTTTCCTGTTTCAACAAAGTGGGTATAAATTAATTGAAATGCAGTCTCACTTCCAACAATGCCAAATGGTGCTTTTAGAAACGTTTGATTTTTTTCTTCTAAGCCATGGGGGGCGTGGTCTGTTGCAATGCAGTCAATCGTGCCATCCAATAATCCTTCGATTAAAGCATCTCGATCTGAGATTGCTCTAAGTGGCGGATTCATTTTCCAAAAACCATTGTCTTCTGGGATATCTTCATCAACTAAAATCAAATGGTGCGGAGCAACTTCTGCTGTTACGTGAATTCCAGCTTTCTTTGCATCGCGAATTACACGAACACTTTCTTGTGTAGAGACGTGACAGACATGGTAGTGAACACCTGTTTCTCCTGCTAAAACGACGTCTCGAGCAATCTGTGAAGCTTCAGTAGAGCTTAAAATCCCAGGTAACCCCAGTTTTTTTGAGATTTCTCCTTCGTGCATTACCCCACCAAAAAGAAGTGATTCATCTTCTGTATGAGCCACGATCGCCATATCGTTCGCTGCCGCTTCTTTCATTGCAAGATACATTGTCCCAGCTGTTTGTACCCCTACGCCATCATTTGTAAATGCAAAAGCCCCAACTTCTTTTAACGCTTTTTGATCAGTCAATATTTCGCTGCGTAATTCTTCTGTAATTGGTGCATACTGTAGAACTTTTACTACCGCATTTTCTTCAATGATTTTGTATACTTCTTTTAATTTTTCCACAGTATCAGGGACAGGATTTAAGTTAGGCATCGCGCAAACGGTTGTATATCCACCTCTTGCAGCTGATTTACTACCTGTTTCGATTGTTTCTTTGTACGTAAAGCCCGGCTCTCTTAGATGCACATGTACATCAACTAATCCAGGTGTCATCAATTGTCCTTTAGCATCATAAACTTTTTCAAAGGTACTTTCTTCAAAAGATGTTCCGATTGCTTTGATCTTGCCATCTTCAATCCAAATTTCTGCTGGTATAAATTGATTGTCTTTTTTTACGATTCTGCCATTTTTGATAAGTGTTTTCATTTTGTTTACCTATGCCTTTCCGTGTAATACTGCCTCTAAAATTGCCATTCTCATATAAACGCCGTTACTCATCTGTTGGATGATTCTGGATTGAATCCCTTCAACTAAAGAATCTGAAAGCTCTACGTCACGATTGACAGGCGCTGGATGCATGATAACCGCATGTTTTTGTAATTGTTTTGCTCGTTCAACCGTTAAACCGTATTGCTGATGATACTCCTCTTTCGAAAACAGTTCTGATCCATCATGACGCTCATGTTGTACTCTAAGTAGCATCATAACATCTACTGTTTCGATCACTTCATCTAATGGCATATAATGTCCATACGCTTCAAATTGCTTATCGTACCACTCTTCTGGCCCTGAGAAAAAGATTGTTGCTCCTAATCGTTTTAGCATCTGCATGTTGGATTTTGCAACTCGGGAATGAGTGATATCGCCCACGATTGCGATTTTTAATCCTTCAAAGTGTTTAAATTCTTCATAAATTGTCATTAAATCTAGTAGACATTGAGTAGGATGCTGTCCACTACCATCTCCACCATTGATAATGGAACACTGGATTGTTTTACTTTGGATCAGTTCATCGTAATAATTTTCTTCCCCGTGACGAATGACTGCCACATCCACTCCGATTGCCGACATAGTCAGCACTGTATCATAAAGCGTCTCACCTTTTTTTACCGAGCTCATACTTTCTTCGAACTCGATGACTTCGATGCCTAATTTTTTCTCTGCAACATCGAAGCTCTTGTGCGTCCGTGTACTATTTTCAAAGAATAAATTTGTCGCAAAATATTGCTTTTTCTCCGGTTGCCAAGTCGCTCCTTGTTTAAACTCTTGCGCACGGTGAATCAAGCCCATTACTTCTTGATCACTTAATGCTTCTACTGTTAAAAGATGTTTTAAACTGATACGTTCAGATGTGATGATCATTCGTTTTCCTCCTTATTAACAAAGCTGAAAGAGCTTGGTTAGACAGATTTTTCTTCGCTACGTGCTGTTTCAGGTAAAATTAAGTTCAAAATAATGCCTAAAACTGTTGCTAAAGCCATTGATGATAACTCAAAAGTATCCAATTTAAAGACTAAACCGCCGATACCGATAACTAGAATCACTGAGGCAATCAGTAAATTCTTTTTCTTATCAAAATTAATTTGATTATCAATCAAGATTTTCAACCCACTAGCAGCAATAACTCCGAATAAAACAAAGCTGATTCCTGAAATGACTGGACCGGGGATACTTAAAATGATTGCACTTAATTTCCCTACAAAACCAAGCCCAACAGCGAAGACTGCGGCACCTGCAATAACGAACACACTGTGTACTCGCGTAATGGCTAACACTCCGATGTTTTCTCCATAACTTGTGACTGGAGGTCCGCCAACTAAACCAGCAACGATTTGAGCAGCACCATCACCCATCAAGGTTTTTGATAAACCTGGATCTTGGAAAAAATTCCGTTTAGTCAGTTTGTTTAAAACCATTAAATGTCCGATATGCTCTGTCATCGTAACAAAGGCGATGGGTGCCATTGTTGTGATTGCGTTTAAATGTAGTTTTGGTTGATATTGAACAAAAGGGACTTCAAAATTGGGCATAGCAATCCATGCTGCATTTTTAATTGGTTCGACATCTACGATACCGAACAATAACGCAACGAGGTAGCCACTTACGATGCCAAGTAAAATAGGAATCAACCCCAGAAATCCTTTGAAAAACATGTTATAGAAAATTGTTAAACCAAGTGTGATCAGTGCGACTGCAATGAATTTAAAATCATATTCGCCTTTGTTAAACATCGCATTATTTGCAGCATTGGAGGCAAGCCCTAATCCGATGACCATCACGACTGGACCGACTACAATTGGTGGTAAAATTTTGTCCAGCCAAGCTGATCCGATTTTACTGATTATAATAGAAACGATTAGGTACACTAATCCTGTTGTGATAGCCCCTTGTGCGATTGCTGGGTAGCCATCGCTTTTCATCAGCATCTGCATAGCTGCGATAAACGCAAAGCTACTTCCTAAATAAGCAGGAATTTTTCCTTTTGTTACGAATAAATAGACTATTGTTCCAAGTCCTGAACTTACTAACGCAATTCCAGGATCGATTCCTACTAATATTGGCACTAAAACTGTTGCACCAAACATTGTGAATAAATGCTGTAAACTTAAACCGACCCAATGTGTTGCCTTTGGTCTATCATGAATATCTAAAACTGCTTCATCATTACGAAATTCTTTTTCTGTCATCTTAACCTACCCTATCTTTGCTATTGTATTTGACTACTCTTCTGTGCTTGCGATCAGAATTCGATCTGCGCCATCTTTTTCTTCTACTTCAACAATGATTTCTTCTGCCATTGAAGTTGGTATATTTTTCCCAACGTAATCTGCTCGAATTGGAAGTTCTCTATGCCCTCTATCCACTAGGACTGCCAATGAAATCTTTCTTGGTCGACCAAGATCCATCACTGCATCCATCGCTGCTCGAATCGTCCGACCAGTAAAGAGTACATCATCGATCAAAATCACTTCTTTCCCTTCTAATGAAACTGGAATATCAGACGAGTGTAGTTCTGGTTCTTCTAATGAACGTTCTTTCATAGATTGTCCGTCCATATCGTCGCGATACAAGGTAATATCCAATTCACCTACTGGAACTTCAGTGTGCTCCAATTGCTTCAAGCGTTCAGCTATTCTTTGAGCGATATAAATACCACGTGTTTTGATGCCCACCAATACGATATCTTGGATTCCTTTGTTTCTTTCGATAATTTCATAAGTGATTCTTGTTAACGCTCGTTTCATCGTTACTGCATCAACGACTTCTTTTCCTTGCATTTTTTCTCCTCCTAAAAATATAGTTTTTACCGATGCCTTATGAGCTTCCTGTTTCAGTGTAAAGGCGTTACACTTGCTCTTTTTCATGTGTATCTGTTTTTCCTAATTTTAAGTAGTTGAGGATATTTGGGAATGCAGTACTTATGGTAGCTTCGCTCACTTCGTTCGCCAAGTACTGTTCGTCATCTGTTCTGCAAAGCAGTCGCAATGATTCACAGCAATTCACACCAAACAAAAAATCCTCCCACCCGCGTTCGGATAGGAGGATTGAATTATCTATACAAAGATACCATTCAATTCACACAGATTTTTTCTAAGCGCACCTAGAAATTGTTCTGCATGTCTCCTTCTTAGCCTCACGGGACTACTCTTAAAGGATTACTTATTTAATTTTCTTTCTAAAACAGTGTACCTTTTCTTTTAAAATAAATCAATCATTATTTCTTAATTGGTCTAAAGTTTTTTCGAAAAGTTCAGGTAAAGGTGCTTCAAAGACCATCATTTGGCCAGTTGTAGGATGTTTGAACCCTAAAACTTCAGCATGTAAAAATTGTCCATTGCCTTTTAACGTTTTTCTTGGACCGTATAATGGATCACCAGCCACTGGATAGCCGATGTATTTCATATGCACACGAATTTGATGTGTGCGTCCAGTTTCTAATTGTAGTTGAAGTAACGTAAAACCTTCAAACCGTTCTAAGACTTCAAAATGTGTCACCGCAGGTTTTCCGCCTTCTATAACAGCTTGCATCTTCCGATCATTTTTTGAACGACCGATTGGGGCATTGATTTCACCTTTATCATGTGATATTTCACCATGAACCAAGGCAATATATTTTCTAAGTGACGTTTTATCCTTTAGTTGTTCTGCTAAAGCAATATGTGCTTTATCATTTTTGGCAACCATCAATAAGCCTGAGGTGTCTTTATCGATACGGTGAACAATACCAGGACGAATGATTCCATTGATTGAAGACAAGTCCTTTATGTGGTATAACAAAGCATTTACAAGCGTCCCATTCTGATGTCCTGCCGATGGGTGAACGACCATCCCTTGTGGTTTATTAACGACTAATACATCATCATCTTCATACACGATTTCAATTGGAATATTTTCTGCAACAACATCAAGTTCTTCTGGTTCAGGCACATTGATACTGATCTCGTCGTTTTCTTTTACTTTATAATTTGAGCGAGTAATATCACCATTGACGGTTATATTTTGGTCTTTTAACCACTGCTGAATTTGCGAACGGGAGTGATTTTTCAATAAATCACTTAGAACTTTATCAATCCGTCCTTTTTCTTGTTTTATTTTTACATTAATTTGTTCCATTTTTTCCATCCTTCGCTCTTTTTCGTCTAAAACCAAATAAATAAAAATACATATCACGCCAACTACTAGCGCAGAGTCAGCAACATTGAATATAGGAAAGCTAATAAATTCTGTTTGGAACATATCAACAACAAAACCTAGACGAATGCGATCGATAAAATTACCGATAGCGCCCGCTAAGACTAAACTCAAACCGACTGTAAACCATTTACTTCCATTAATATTTTTTACTAAGATATACAACACTACGGCTACCACAATTACCGTAACAATATAGAAAAACCACATTTTCCCTTCTAAAAGGCTCCAAGCGGCACCTGTATTTCGAAGGTAAGTAAACGATAATACCCCTGGGATAAACTCTTTTGTTTCGCCCAATGGAATATTGGCTACCGTTAAATATTTGACCCACTGATCTAAACCGACCAATACTGCACTGATAATTAAATAAACTGCTAACAACGGCTTTCATTCCTTCTCTAAATTATTATATAGGTCTCTTGGACGGATAATACCAAGCAAACTGCCATTTGGATTGCCATCTTTAGTAATCAAGATGGCTTCTAATCTGATTTGACTCACAAACATTTCTTCAACTTGAAACACCGTTGTTTCTTTACTGACAAATTGGTAATTGTTCTCTTTATAATTACTTACCAAAAGTTCAGAAGCGTTTCTTCCTTCTAATTGGATATCTCCTTTTGAACTTTCGATCGCTAACCAAATTCCTAATCCTCGAACAGTTATCAACCCTTTAAATATCCCACTGTCATAGATTGGAAATTGCGAATACTGTTTACGAGCTACAATTGATAAAATTTCTTTAACCGAAATAGTTAAATCGAATCCAGTTACCTTTTTTGCAAAACGTGGTAAAACTTTTTCAGGACTAAGCAGAGATTTCTCAATTTCCAGCATGCGATTAACTGCCCATTCATTCGGTTCGGCTATTACAAAATCAGTTGAAATCTGTTCATGAACAATCGCATTTCGCAGTTGAGCCATCTGCAATAAATCATCTTGAAAAAGCGGGACTTGACTGTCTTTTTTTCTTGATAGTCTACGAACCATTTCGCTGAACCCCATATTTGTTGGATTATTTAATTGTTCACGAAACCACTTTTCAATGCGGTTAAAACTGCTTAAAAACTCTTCAGCTCTATCGCCCATCATATTTTCTCCTTGATTACATATGCTTTATTTAATATTGACAATACATAAATAAAATACACCACAAGTAACAGTATGATTCCAAAGATGTTTAAATGTAGCACTGGAACCAATAACATGCCAGTGAAGAGTATAACATAAATTGAGATCAGTGTTGGGTTCATCGTAACTTCTAACTCTACTGTCTGACCCAAATCTCGCACCGTTATGGGGGTACTTTTCATAAAGAAAAAGCAGCCTGAATTGTGCATTCCGTTTCATTTGTTTCAACTTGTTTTGTTTCGTTATGGCTTAAATAAAACCATTTTATGTCATTTCTTCTTATCTCGATTGGACTGCCCATCCCATAAAATCCGGTATTTCTAGTACAACGAATATTCATGTTGATTCCTCCTCGAGCTTTAGTTTAAAGTATATAACAAAAATCCGCGTACTGGAAGAAGGAAGTTAATTTTATGTGAATTAAATAGAAAGGCTTTGCAACCAAACCAATTGATTTACTGCTTTTATTATAAAAATTAATTAAACATTTTGAACAGTTTTTACATGTGTTTTCCCATAATCCGTCGACTTTCCCGAACATTATTCAATTAAAACAAGCTCTTCGATGTGTTATCTCACAATATACTGTATCTTTTAAACCATTTCCGTCAAAAAGATGACTTTTTTGCAAAAGATTGACGGCTTCCTTTTTTCACTTTATAATGATGAAAGACTTTAGAAAATAAAGGAGCGTGATTTGAATGGAAAAAGGGTTCGTCAAGTGGTTCGATAATAGAAAAGGTTATGGCTTTATTGGTTACAATGAAGACGAGGAAATCTTTGTTCATTTCACAGCAATCGAAGAAGATGGCTTTAAGTCTTTAGAAGAAAATCAAGCTGTTGAATTTCAAGTAATGGAAGGTACACGTGGCTTGCAAGCCGCTCATGTGAAGAAAATATAGAAAAAACAGCACTCTGCTAAGCAGAATGCTGTTTTTTAATAGTGTTTACTAATAGTTAAATCTGGGTCCTCAATAATTTGTGCCTTAAACAACGTTTGGTTCTTGATAGCTTCTATAAAAGTTGTCTTATTTTTTTTTGTCATAATAAACATCTGTGTCTCTTCTTTAAACCCAGGAGCTTTTATTTCAATACATTTAGATCCCACTCGAATTATTTCAATTGCTGATAATGGTATTTTTTTACGTCTTACTGGTAAGATTGCATGAATGATCAAGTACTCGTCTTCTACAATAAAATAACGATTATGCCCCAGTAATACAAAGAAAAAGAAAATACCTAACACAACGTTACTAATCAAATAAGGACGAGTGTGTTCCAATGTCAAAATCAAACTTAAAAATAAAATGCCAAATGTACAGGACCAATAAATTATCGCTGATGATAATTCTGGTTGCCAATGATAGACTCTTTTCTTCATGTAGCGACCCCTTAATAGAAATTCAGTATGTTATAATAGTACCACATTTCAACTTTTAACAAAAAGAAAATAAGGAGACTTTTATGTTACGAATATATGTCGATGCTGGCAACAAAAGGAAATCCAGGTCCTAGTGGTGGCGGTATCGTTATTGTAGGTGATGCACTACACGAGCAAATCCACACCTTTCTTGGAGAGTGTTCCAACCATGAAGCTGAATTTAAAGTTTTTATTAACGCTCTACAATTGATCATTGAAAAAAGACAAAACAATCAAACTGTGTTGATCCATTCCGATAGTAAAATCGTTGTACAAACGATTGAAAAAAAACATGCTAAAAACCCATTATTCCAACCTTATCTATATACTTTTCAAGAATTAGAAAGTCAGTTCCCACTATTATTGGTAAAATGGCTACCTGAAAGCCAGAATAAAGGTGCAGATACTCTAGCAAAACAGGCGCTACAAAAATACTCGTAATATTTTAGAAAAACACATTATTTTACGTAGTTAAATCAGCCATTCTTCCATTTGTTGCTTGAAGAATCGACAATGGAGACAACTCTATCTGCAGCCCTCTTTACCAGCCGATATTATAATCGTGTCAAAGTGATTAGCTTCTTCAGCCAGATAAGTTGGAAACAGTTTTTTCATTCCAATTGGAGAACAGCCACCTCTAATATAGCCGGTTGTTTCTTCTAAATCTTTTAAATGTAACATATCTACTTTTTTATTGCCGCTTGCAGTTGCTAATTTTTTTAAATCTAATTCTTTATTACCTGGAATTACAGCTACAACAGGTCCCGTTTTATTTCCTATAGTGACCAATGTTTTAAAGATTTTTCCATCTTCTATTCCTATTTTTTTGGCAACACTATCCGCACTTAAATGGTCTTCACTCCATTCAAACTCATATTCGTTGTATGTAAGTTTATGTTGTTCGACAATTCTCATTGCATTTGTCTTTTGTATTTTCTTTTTCTTAGCCATCTTTGTTCACCTCAAGATTAAGTTTATCAAAGAAATCCATGGATGCAAGAAAAAAAGACTAGTTAGAAATGAGCACTCTCGTTTCCAACTAGTCTTTTGATTATAATGCTAACGTTTTTAGCACTTCACGAAGTTCTTCCACTGGAACTTGACCTGGAGCGGATGCCTTTTTAGCAGCTCCAAAAGTCATTGCGGAACCAAAAGTCTCTCCACACATCCGACTAACCATCCCTAATTGTCCCATAGACATGGTAACGATTGGTCGATCTGCATGTACCGACTTCATTTCGTTTGTGGCTGCCAAAAGAGTCAATACATCATCTGACGATTGTGGCATTACAGCGATTTTACAAATATCAGCATTTTTTTCTTGCATGCGACATAATCTTGAAACGATTTCTTCTTTAGTAGGTGTCTTATCAAAATCATGATTACACATCACGATTTTAATGTTTTTTTCGTGCGCTGCTTTGATCGTTTCTTGAACATATGTTTCATCCATAAACAATTCAACATCCAATAAATCAATAATACCATTTTCAATAACTGTTTTGTACAAACCAAAATATTGTTCATCTGAAAATGCAATTTCTCCGCCTTCTTGTTTTGTTCGGAACGTGAAAAGTACGGGTTTATCTGTTAAGATTTCTGCGATTTTTTTTGACATATTAGCAGCTGCTTGAAAATCAGCTACTTGATCAAAAAAATCAACACGCCACTCAACTAAATCGCAATCGATTGTTACTAAATGTTTGGCTTCTTCAATTAGTTCTACTTCATTTTTACCTACTAGAGGAACGATGATTTTAGGACTCCCACTTCCGAGAGTCACGTTTTTAACTGTAACTGTACTCATATTTTTGTATCCTCCTATTTAGATGTATCGACCGTTTGGCGATAACGAATAAAAATAATTACGGCTAAAACAAAACCAATTCCTGCAATGATTGTATCGAATAACATGATACCCCGAACATTGGTTTTAGCAATTTGAGCTGCTGCTACTGGAATAACAAATGAAGCAATACTTCCAAATGTATAATAAATCCCTGTGATTGTTCCTTTACCAGCTGGGAACATTTCACCCATAACAGTCAACCCTAATTGTAACACGCCACCTGCGGCAAAGAAACCGACTAGGGCTGCACCAATCATACAAACGAGTGGTGTTGGGAATAACCACATAATAGCAATCGTCAAAAATGAAACGAATGTATAAATCACAACTAAATAAACTGAACGAACTTTAGAAGCCATAATTGCAGTAAAAGCTACACATAATAATGAGCCAATAGAATAATAAGAAACTAACACGCCCGCATCTGTTTGTGCCATACCAGCGACTTGTTCACCATAGGTTCCAATAAATTGACTAATGAGATAGAACGTTGCCTGTGCAATAAAACCATAGATTACAAAAGCAACCCCTTCAATAGCCATCTTAGGTTTTGACTTAAATTTAACGGTTGGTGCTTGCTCAACGGCTTCTTCCGTTTCTTCCGCTAGTTTTGCATCTGCATCTGGAAATGGTTGTTTCCATAAGAAAATGGCATTCACACCAAGTAAAATGGCAGCAATCATAAATGACCAACCAAACCATAAGTGATTTGAAGCTAAAAATTTAATGATCAATGGAAGAGCAAATTGTCCACCTTGAATAAAGGCTTTCAACAGTACAGTTGCAGTCCCAGCTGTTTTAGGAAATGATTCCATCAAAGCAGGATATGTTCCAGAATCTAGGAATGAATTAGAAATTCCGGCAACTACTGCAAAAAACATCGCCAATTCAACACTTGGACTATATAATATTCCAAAGAAATAAGCTGCATAGGTAATCATTCCTAAATAAATAAATGGTTTACGTCCGAATTTATCCGATAAACGTCCCGAAATCATGATGGCAATCAGACGTCCGATTCCTAACATTGAAATAACTTTAGCGATCCCCATCAAGTCTGTATCCCATTGGGTCATCAATGAATTTTGATTTTGTGAAATAATGATAACGCCCATACCGTGGACAATATAATTGATATATAGACCGATAGCGGTCGGTGTGTATTTGTTTTTCATCGTTTTCTCCTAACTGTTAGTCCTTAAATAGTAATTCTTTAATATAATCAACAGGCATATCTTCCCCAGTGAAATGCTTGAATGCTTCAGCGCCTTGATAAAGCATCATCCCTAAACCGTTCATGGTTTTCTTTGCACCATGTTCGCGCGCAAATTTTAATAGTTTTGTTTCTTTTGGCATATAGACAACATCAAAAACAACTAAATCTGGACGAATCACTTCGGGGTCATTAATCAAGCTCTCTTCTTGCAATGGTTTCATGCCAACACCTGTTGCATCGATATAAATAGCACTTTCACTGATTGATTGTTTGAATGACACTTGATCAGCTAAATCCGTTAAAGTAGCTTTACACTCAGTGTTTTCATTAATTTTTTTCACAGTTTCTTCAGCATTTTTGTAATGTTGATCGTTGATATTAAAAATACGTAGTTCCTTTGCGCCATCTAATGCTGCTTGGATTGCAATTGCGGTTCCAGCACCTCCAGCACCAGTCATCGTAATAATTTGATTTTTAACTTCTACGCCTTCTTCTTTTAATGCACGCATTGCGCCTGTCCCATCAGTCACGTGTCCGACTAAATGCCCTTTTCCATCTTTATTCGTCACAGTGTTTACTGCGCCGACTAATTTTGCAGCAGGTGAAAGCTCATCTAAATAAGGAATGATAGCTTGCTTATTTGGCATTGAAACATTCGAACCGCGAATGCCTAACGCACGAATCCCTTGAACGGCATCTTTTAATTCTTCATTTCCTACTTCGAAAGCCATATATGCATAGTCTAAACCTAACTTGGCAAACGCCTCATTATGCATAGTTGGTGATAAACTATGGCGTATTGGTTTTGCAATCAAACTGATCAATAGTGTGTGTCCGTCAATTCTTTCTGTCATTTTTAAGTTCCCTCACTTTATATAGTTTTTGTTGCTTGTAAACTTTTTGTTTGTTCAAATAACATCTTTTGTGTTCGAGTGTTTTCTAGCACTTCGATTGTTTTAAGGATATCACGCGCTTCTCTCGTTCCTTCCATGATTCGTCTAGCAACTTTACTATCCCCCATATTTAAAAGTACAGCGCCATTACTTCTAGCATACTGATCCAATTCACGAATCATTGGTGCTTCTGCGCGCATGCCAAGACATACGAAACCTAAATCAAATGGTAATTCCATCATTTCTCCATCTTTTTCAACTAAAAAACTATTTTCTCTAACTTCCGTCAATTTTGTTTCTACATGCACTTCTACTCCAAATTTTTCAACGATTTCCATCATTGCAAGCTTTGTAATCAAGTCAAGATCTTTTCCGATCTCCCCTTGCATTTCAACGATGCTGACTTTTTTAGCACCACGTTCAGCGTAATATTCTACAACATCTAAACCAACTGCACCGCCGCCGATTACAACAACTTCTTTTCCTTCAAATTCTTGGAATTTCGTCATATCATCTAAAATATCAAAAATAGAAAAGATCTTTCTGTTTGGATTATCTAATTGTTCTTTTAATCCATTGATTGGTGGTAATAATGGTTTTGCTCCAGTAGCATTCACGATAATGTCTGGTCCAATTGCTTGTATATCTTCTAAAGTTGCTGCATGATTTAAATGAATCGCTAAGTTATCCAATTCTTTGCAACGATTGATTTCATACGTAATAAAATCATCGATTCTTTTCTTATCTGGGAACCGAGCGATTTCATGCCCTAATCCACCTAAATAATTTTTTTGTTCAAAAAGCTCTACGCTCACACCAACTTCAGCCGCTGTTGCCGCAGCTTCAAGTCCAGTCGTACCACCACCGATAACGACCATTTTTGTTGGATGTAAAACTGGTTTCATTTTATACTCATCTTCATAATGTAGGTCTGGATTGACAGTACAACGCATCGGACGTGCTTTTGCGATCCGATGATCCGCACAACCAATATTGCAAGAGATACATTTTCTTAGTAAATCTTCTTGTCCGTTAGCCACTTTATTGACCCAATTAGGTTCAGCAATCAACCCTCGGCCCATTGCCAACAAATCCGCATCTCCTGATTCTAGAATTTCTGTCGCCCGTTTAGGACTGCGGATATTTCCAGACGTTACTGTTACTTTATCTGGAAAACGTTCTTTGACCGCTTTTGACATGTAAGCACGCCATCCATCCTCTAAATTCATTTTATCGATTTGATATTGTAAACTGTCATTCAATGCAGCAGATACGTTCAAAATATCCACTTCATCTGCAAAATAGCTTAAAATCTCGATTGTATCTTCTAATGTATTACCGCCTTCTAATAATTCATCCGCACTAAAACGAAGCGAAATTGGGAAAAATGGTCCTACAGCTTTTCTAACAGCTTCAACCACTAATTTTGTAAAACGTGCACGATTTTCAGGACTTCCGCCAAATTTATCCGTTCGTTTATTATACAATGGAGATAAGAATTGACTTAAGAGATACGAGTGTCCTGCGTGAATTTCTACACAATCAAATCCAGCACGTTGCGCTCTTAGCGCACCATCAGCATAACGATCCACAATACCATATATTTCTTCTTCGGTCAGTGGTCGTGGTATCGGATTGCCTTTTTTAGAAGGAATGTTCGATGCCGAAACGGGTTGCTCTCCATCTAAACGTAATCCGTATGCAGAGGCTCCCGCATGATTGATTTGAACTGAAGTACAGGCACCATATGCGTGCATTTTTTCATTGAAATGCCATAAACCTGAAATGTATTGATCATTGTCCATTCTTAATTGACGAGCACCATTAGTCCCCATCGGATAATCAATACATACGTTTTCTAGCGTGATCAATCCTGTTCCGCCTTTGGCACGTTGTTCATAGTATGAAACATGTTGCATACTGAACGTTCCGTCCATGTTAGCGAAGTTTGTTCCCATTGGTGGCATAACAACACGATTTTTTAAAGTCATTCGTTTTACAGTTAAAGGTTCAAAGATTGCTTGATAATTATTCATGGTTACCTCCTAAATTTAAATGTGAAGGGAGCTTTTTTAGCCTCGATAGAGAAATAGGGAAAAAGAAATGACGACACTTTTTATTGTCTTCGTTTTTCCTGAAAAATACTTAACTCAACCTCACATTGTTAAACAATTCACAATTACTATGAATTTATTTTAATCCATAAAACCAATAAATTCCAATGAATGTTTTTCATGTTTTGTATAAACCAAATTTATAGATAAAGGTGGATTGTTTTTTAATGCATCTTTATCTATTTATTGATAAACTATACTTATGTATGAATGATTGATAAGGAGTTTTTATAAATGAATTTGCGACAACTAGAATTTTTTAGAATGTTAGCTGATACCCAACATATGACCCATGCAGCTAAATTATTAAATACGACTCAGCCAAATTTAAGTCACTCAATGTCCGAATTGGAAAAAGAGCTTGACGCCCAGCTATTTGAAAAAAAAGGGCGAAATATCCAACTAACAAAATATGGAAAATTTTTCTATACATATGTTTCTACTGCTTTAGAAGAATTAGCTAAAGGGGAACGTGCGTTAAAAGAATTAGTCAGTCCAGAAAAAGGGCTGATTGATTTTGGTTTTATTTATACTGCTGGTTCGTTTTTAGCACCGATGTTAATGAAAGAATTTTCAGCTTATCCTGGCAACGAGCAAATTCGTTTTAATTTATTTCAAGGTAATTCTTCTGATATGACCGATCTACTCCTGAAAGAAGATGTTGATATTGCCATTACTTCTAAGCTAAAAGAAGATGAACAACTTAATTATGAGATTTTGACAGAACAAGAAATCGTACTAGTTGTTCCTTCAGAACATCCCTTGGCTACTTATGATCGTATTTCGTTAAAAGAAACGAGTGATTACCCATTTGTTTATTTTAATGACCGAAGCGGTTTGCGTCCTTATATTGATAAAATGCTAACAGCTGCTTCTGTTACACCAACTATTGTATGTGAAGTAGAAGAAGACCATACAATGTTAGGGTTCGTTGCTTATGATTACGGGATTGCTTTAATGCCAAAAATCCCTTCGATTTCAGCTTATGACGTTAAAACGATTGCTCTTGAAGACAATTTCTTTCCCCGTTATATCTATTTGGCAACAAAAAAAGATCATTTTCTGTCACCTGCTGCCTTACGGTTCAAAGAATTTATTGTGCCGTGTGCACAAAATATGTTCTATCAGTAAAAAAAGGATGTGGGACAAACACTCATGAGGGCTACCGCCCTCACCAAACAGAATGAAAATAAAGTGATCGACCTACAGGCTATTTCCTGTCATACTAGAGATGACAGAAGTAGCCTGTAGGTCGATCGCTTATTGAGGTTCTTCTCCAAGTAACCTTGAGGGACAAACTAGATCATTCTACTTATTTGCACCAATCATTAGGTCGTAGAACCTGCGTATAAAAATAAATTGTTTCTATAAGTAGGATAGCCTCTTCTGTACTTTTTTTCAAGGAGGAATGTTGAAAATGGAAGATGTACTTCGTTCTTGTTGTGCTGGATTAGACATCCATCAAAAAGTAATTGTTGCGTGTATTATTCGTTCTGCTGAAGGAAAAAAACGCCCAGAAAAATTCTTTGGTAGTCTTGATACGACAACTCGTGGTCTTTTTGACTTATCTGATTGGTTGACTTCTTACGAAGTCACACACATAAGCATGGAAAGCACGGGTGTTTATTGGAAATGTGTCTGGCGAATTTTACAAAATCATTTTGATTTACAGTTGGCGAATCCTCGCCACATCAAAAATATTCCAGGAAAAAAAACGGATATGAAAGATGCGGAATGGATTGCTCGTCTCACTCGATTAGGAGTCGTTCCTACAAGTTTTGTTCCACCAGAACCTATTCAGGAATTGAGAGACTTAACACGTTATCGCAAGCACTTAGTAGAAGATCTGAATCGAGAAAAAAATAGGGGGCACATGGTCCTGCAGAATGCTGGAATCAAATTAACCTCAGTGATTAAAGATATATATGGAAAATCTGGCAGAGCCTTACTCTATGCCTTAATTGAAAATAAACCAATCACAGAGTCACTCATTCTCGAGTGTGTGTACACTACCTTACGCAGAAAAGTGCCTCAATTGCTTGAATCCCTAGAAGGATTTATGACACCTCATTATCGTAAAATGTTAGCTCTTCATCTCACCCAAATTGAGTGCTTAGAAAAACAACTAGTAGAAGTCGAAGAAACAATCAACGACTATCTCGTTCCTTATGAAGAATACGTAGAACGTTTGGAGGAAATCCCGGGAATCAATCGAAGAACAGCGGCAGTTGTACTCGCAGAAGTGGGGGTAGATATGACTGTTTTCCCGACATCTGGACATTTGGCTTCATGGGCAGGAGCGAGTCCAGGAAACAATCAAAGTGCTGGAAAGAATCGAAGTAAACGGGTAGGAAAAGGAAATTCTTATCTAAAGAAGGTCTTAGCGCAAGGAGCACTAGCGGTTTCCCAAGGGAAACCCAATCGAATACAAGCATTTTTCTTTCGGGTAAGAAGAAATGCTGGACACAAAAAATCGGTTGTTGCGACCGTTCATTTATTAATACGTATCATTTATCGGATGTTTTCCGATCAGTCAAGCTATAATGAACTTGGAGGAAGTTATTTACAAAATAGAAAGAACACTCTAACAAATAACTGTTAAAGCGTTCTAGACCAATTTTAGCTAACTACGGTTTCAGTAGGAGGTAGCTTTTTTTTGTTTTTTTACAGTATTAGTTTTCGTATAAAAAGTAAACATCACTTTTGTTTCACACCCTAAATTCTATTATACGCTTCTGTCACAGCCTGCTTTTATTTTTCTATCTCAATAAAAAAGACTTTTAAATAGTTGCCTTCTTCAAAATGTTTATTTGTTTTAAAATCACTCGGTAGTTGGTAGGTTTCTTTGAATTGATAGCGAACTCGTTTTTCTTCTAAAGATTGAACTATCATTTTTTTGTATTTTTCTAAAGAAATATTAGCCGCGTTTGTCGAAGCCACTAACAATCCTTCTTTTTTTAGAATATCAACAGAATCCTTTACTAAATCGCCATAGTGTTTTGCAACTGAAAAAACTTTTTTCTTGTTTCTAGCAAAACTTGGTGGATCAAGAATAATGACGTCATAGTATAATTGTTTTCGTGCCGCGTATTTGAAATAGTCAAAGACATCCATCACCACGATTTTTTGATTTTCTACAGCCAAGTGATTCACTTCAAATTGCTCTTTTGTCTTCGGTAAGCTGCGTTTGGCTAAATCAACACTCGTTGTCGTGGTTGAGCCGCCCATCGCACTGGCAACCGAAAATGCGCCAGTATAACTGAACATGTTCAGTACTGTTTTTCCTGCAACTATCCCTTCAATCAAGCGACCACGAACTTCTTTTTGATCCAAAAATATCCCAGTCATAAGTCCATCATTCAAATAAGTAGCATATGTGACGCCATTTTCGTAAACTAAAAGCGGTTCAGGAGCATCTGAGCCGAATAATTTTTGTGATTCTGGTAACGAATGAGATGAAAAGCGAATTTTTTCATACGCCCCTTTGATTTCTGGCCAACTTTTTCTAAATGCTTGAATGATTTCTTCCTTCTTTTGATACAACGTTTCATTATACCAAGAAAATACAGCGAAATCATCGTTACGATCAATAATCAAGCCACCAAGGCCATCCCCTTCTCCGTTAAATAAGCGGTAAGCAGTAGTTGATTCATTATTTTCATAGGCTACTCTGTGATTTTTAGCTTTTACAAATAAACTTTCTAGAAAAGATGAATCCATACATCCCTGCCAGTTTACTAGCCAGCCGATGCCTTTATTTTGCTCGCCGAGATAGCCAGTTGCAATGAATTGCCCTTTGCTATCAACGAAATCTATCCACTCGGCTGAAAACGACTTAGGAACATCAAGTAAATCCTCTTTTTGAATCAGCGGATATCTGCCTTTAAACTTTTTTTCTGATTTTTTTGTTACCATTATATTCATTTATTGTTACATCCTTTATCCTAATTTAATTTTTATGCGCAACAATTCAGTTGTTTACATCTTCATCCTTGGCTAGTATATCAAAAAATGATTCCTCTGTCGTTAGGTATACATGAATTGTTAAACTTTTTGATTCTGTTAAGAAAAGTAAAATTTTATTAACTTTCCTTCGTTCTATCCTGATTTAAATTGACATAGAATAACAGAGAGAGTAGAATTGTAGGAGTATATGAAAAGCTTTTGAAAAGATTTCAGTAGCTTTCTTTTAGATTTGACTTTGGAAAGGATACGTTTACTTTGAATATTATAAAAAAAATACATATGCCTAAATTTTTAAACACTCGATTAGGTCTTTTCGGATTTGTTGCAGTGTTGATTTGGCTAAAAAACATTTTTGCTTATACAGTTGATTTTCATTTGAGAATCGAAAATGCGTTTGAATATTTCATTCTCTTCATTAATCCAATTGCTTCTACATTTTTCTTATTGTCAATTGCATTATTTGTTCGAAGAAAGAAAGCTTCTTATAGTACGATGATGATCATTTATTTCTTAATATCTTTACTGTTATTTTCTAATGTTGTCTATTACAGAGAATTTACTGATTTTATCACTGTCAATACTATGCTTGGTGCTGGAAAAGTTGCGAGCGGTCTTGGCGAAAGTGCTCTGCGTTTATTTAGACCTTATGATGTGCTTTATTGGCTTGATTTTATTATCGTCGGTATTTTGTTGCTTACTAAAAAAATCAAGATGGACGAACGTCCAGTTAGAGCTCGCGTTGCCGTTTCAATTAGTATGTTGTCTGCTTTATTCTTTGTAGCAAACTTAACTTTAGCTGAAACTGCTCGCCCTCAACTATTAGGACGTCAATTTTCCCGTGACTATATTGTTAAATTTTTAGGATTAAATGCCTTTACTGTTTATGATGGTGTAACAACTTACCAAACAAACCAAGTACGCGCAGAAGCTAGTGAAAATGATATGGATGCTGTTTCCGATTACGTTAAAGATCATTACGCAGCGCCGAATCCAGATACTTTTGGTATAGCCAAAGGTAAAAATGTCATTTATATTCATTTAGAAAGTTTCCAACAATTTTTGATTGATTACAAGTTAAAAGATGAAAAAGGTGTTGAACATGTTGTTACTCCTTTTATCAACAGCTTATATCATAGTAATAGCACCTATAGTTTTGATAACTTCTTCCATCAAGTTGGACAAGGAAAAACAAGTGATGCTGAGACAATGTTCGAAAATTCATTATTTGGCTTAGATCAAGGTTCTTTATTCACACAAGTTGGTGGTAAAAATACCTTTGAAGCAGCTCCTGCTATTTTAGGTCAGGAAGCGGGTTATACAAGTGCTGTTTTCCATGGGAATGCTGGTAACTTCTGGAATCGTAATGAAACATACAAACACTTAGGTTACAATTATTTCTTTGATGCTAATTACTATGATGTTAATGAAGATAACTCGTTTCAATATGGCTTGCATGACAAACCGTTTTTCCAACAATCTGCACAATACTTGGAACATTTACAACAACCATTTTATTCTAAATTTATTGCTGTTTCTAACCACTATCCTTATTCTCAATTTACAAATGACGAAGCTGGATTCCCGATTGCTACAACTTCTGATGAAACAATCAACGGTTATTTCGCTACAGCAAACTATCTTGATAAAGCAGTTGAAGAATTCTTTAACTATTTAAAAGCTTCTGGTTTGTACGAAAACTCTGTGATCGTTCTTTATGGTGATCATTATGGCGTTTCAACTTCTAGAAATCAAAACTTAGCAGAATTGCTTGGAAAGACAAAATCAACATGGAACGATTTTGATAATTCAACTATGCAACGCGTTCCTTATATGATTCACATACCAGGTCAATCAAATGGTGGAATCAATCATACGTATGGTGGTCAAATCGATGCGCTACCTACCCTATTACACTTAATGGGTATTGATACTAAAAACTATATTCAAATGGGACAAGACTTGTTCTCTAAAGAAAATGCCCAACTAGTGGCTTTTAGAAATGGGAATTATGTGTCTCCAAAATATACGATGCTTGGCTCTAGTATCTATGAAACAGCCACTGGTCGTTTAATCGAAGAACCAACGGAACATGAAAAACAAGAAGCACATGCCTTAAAAGACAAAGCGAATTTACAACTTGAAATGTCTGATCAAACAACAAATGGGGACTTGCTTCGCTTCTATACAAATAGTGGATTAACACCAGTAAATCCAGATGATTATAATTACAAAGATCAATTAAAACAATTAGAAAAAATCGAAGAGGATAAAGGGGAAAAATCAACAAGTATTTATAGTAAAAATAATAATACTTCTACCATTGATAAATACCACACTGAATCTTACCAAGATTATCTAAAATCTGGAAAATAATCACAAAAGCTTGAGTAAATTACTCAAGCTTTTTTATATCTTATTCATAATTTATTCATATTCTTCTTTTATACTTAGTTTAGTGAGGTGAAACTATTTGAAAAATATTCGTTACGCTTTCGCTAGCGTTTCTTACCATAAAAAACTTTCTTTTGGTATTGGTGCTTGCTCTGTTTTATTTCTATTTGTATTAACGAGTATTTTAAACCTTCGGGATATCGAAAAAAACTTTTATAATCAAGTGAGTCAACTAATCAACAATAACGACTATCATTTGAATTATCAAAAAATTATGCAGCAATACTCTTCTTTGTATATAATTCTCTTGTTTCTTTGGATCATACTGATCACAACATTACTAATCGTTTCGTTAAAATTAAAAAAACAGGATATGATAAAATGGCGTATTATGGGCTTCTCAAATCGTTTTGTCATCAAACAATCGATACTTGAAAGTCTTATTCCGATATCAGCAGGCATATTGACCACAGCGGTGTTCCTTATTGTCTGTCAGCATACATATGAATATATTTTGGTTTACGTTAGACCCCTACTTGCAAATGTTATGGGAATCAAAAGAGTGCCCTTTTTCTCTTCGCAAGTTCTAGTTGAAAGTACCCCTAATTCAGTGATGAATACTTCAGGAGATACTCATTTTTTATCAATGAGTATAGGTAGTTTGCCAATTGCAACAATTTTCAATGCTTTTTTTAAAAATTGTTTCCTCCTTTTATCCATTACAACTGGTATTACAGTAATTTCAACTTCTTTTCTTTTCAGGAAATCGCAAAAAGCATATAGGATGTGAGTGAATGAATTTTACTTTAGCACAAAATTGGACCGAAGACAGCTTTAAAGAATTGTTCCAACAACAACATATGACGGTTGTATTAGAAGATCAGAGTAGCATTCAGGCTGATTTTTACTTTCTTATCGATAAGACATTTAGTATGAAGCAGTCGATGGCTGTTGGATTTATTCTATCTGAAAATACCTTTTTGCCTTATCTCTCAATCATGGACAACCTTTTTGTTGGTTCTTCAATAAAAGAAAGAAATAAGAAGAAAACGCTGAATGAATGGTTTGATTATGTTGGTCTGACTGAAAGTATTTTAAATAAATCAGAAGAACAGTTGACCACATTTGAACAAATCAAGCTTCAGTTAGTTCAGTTACTACTAATAGAAAAAGACATCATTATTATTGATGATATCTTCCAAGATTTATCTATAGGTCAAAGACAAGAACTATTACCATTACTACAAAAAATCGCAAAAGAAAAACAAAAAGCGATTCTTGTTTTGACGAATGATATTCAAATAGCTGAAAGTCCTTATATGGATAAAGTTATTAAGACAGCTTAAAAAAACCAGTTAAACATTTTCTGTTTAACTGGTTTTTCTTTATGTTACATCTTCTATTTCAACGTCAGGAAATGAAATAGTAAAACTAGTCCCCTTCCCTTCTTGGCTTTCAACGTGGATTTTACCTTTGTGTAAACGAACTAATTGCTCAACAATCGATAAACCTAGTCCAGATTCACCATATTTTGTGTTTTTTCTAGAAGGATCTACTTTGTAGTAGCGGTCCCAAATATTTTGAACTTGCTCTTCTGTCATACCGATCCCTGTATCTGAAATTGTTATGATTGTCTCTAAATATCCTTTTTGCAGGTGAACACGAATCTCACCATCCTGAGTAAATTGAATCGCATTTTGAATAATATTCACCATTATCTGAACAAAACGATCATAATCCGCATAAACATCAATTGCGTCATCAGCCTCTAAAATAAGCTTATCATTAGCCGTTTCAGCTTTTCCCTCTAATTGAGTGAGAATATCTTTTAATGTTTCAGTTGCATTGAATTTTTTAACGACAATACTAATTTGATTGGTTCTAATTTTTTCATAGTCTAAGTTTTCATTTACAAGCCGAATTAAGCGAGAGGTTTCATTTTGCATCAATTTAATGGCTTTTTCTCTTTGACCTTCTGGAATCGCGTTGTATTGCAACCCTTCTAACAAGCCATTGATTGTAGTTAAAGGGGTTCTCATCTCGTGAGAAGCATCTGCCATGAATTGGCGACGACGATCTTCTTGACGATCGATTTCTTCCCTAGACTCTTTCAGTGACTCAGCCATTTTATTGAAGTCTTCCGCTAAATCATCAAATTCATCTTTATCGTGTGTAACCAGTTTAACATCAAAATTACCACTTGTGATTTCCTTCGTGGCCTTTCTCATACGATTGATTCGCTTCACTTGAAAACTAGCAAAGAAATAACTTAAAATCAAACCGACAATGCTGGAGATGATAAAACCTTTGAAGAGATTCGCTGTGATCGCATCCATACTATCAGAAACGTTCTTGGCTGGTTGCGTAATAACTAATGCCCCTATGATGACATTTTCATTTGACTGGACGTTGGTCTGACTGACCGGCATCATCACATAAGAAGAGATATGATTATTTCCATAAATATCTTTGTTGATGGTTGCATATTCTTGCTGTCCTTCCATGAGTGCTGCCCAATTTTCTTTAATGACGGAATCGTCTATTTTTTTTTCAGTGTTCAAAGGGTACTGCACTTTCATATCCCTGTCATAAAAAACAAACTGAACATCTTGATTACTTAAAAAACCTTCAAATAAACTAAACGATGTATTCCAAATATCTTGATCTGTCATTCCAGGAAGTCTGTTGATTGAATCTTTTGCTTTCCAAGCGGATATTGCATAGCCTCTAAGTTGTTCATAATTATTATCTTGCAACGTTTTTTTTGTTAATTGCGTAAAAGAGGTCCCTACAATTAGGATAATTAAAATAATCACACCCCAGAACGCTAATAGCTGTTGGTATAAATATTTCATTTAAGCGACTCCAGAATCGTCAAATTTATACCCAACACCCCAAACAGTTTGAATCACTTGCGGCCCAACTTTTTCAATTTTTTGACGCAATTTTTTGATGTGTGCGTCTACCGTTCGTTCATCGCCAAAATATTGATAATCCCAAACCATTTCAAGTAACTGTTCCCGTGAAAATACTTGTCTTGGTTTTTTCGCTAAGGTATACAGTAAATCGAATTCCTTTGGCGTTAAACCATCAATCAATTTTTCATCCAGGTATGCTTCTCTGGTCTTTGTGTTCATTTTAAAGTGATCTGTCTCAACATCAAACTGGTCATTTGAACGAACAGTCCCATCTGTTGCATGTTCGCCAATCTCGGAGCGCCGGTGCAGCGCTTTGATACGTGCAATCAATGTCAATGGACTGAATGGTTTTGTCACATAGTCGTCAGCGCCCATTTCTAGCCCGATTACTTGATCGCTTTCTGAATCTCTAGCAGTCAGCATTATAATTGGAACGGTATTTGAAATTTTCCGTACTTCACGGCAAACTGCCATGCCATCCATCGTTGGCAAATTCAAATCTAGTGTGATCATGTCCCATTTTTCAGGATTTTCTAAAAAAGTATCCAATCCATCCTTGCCATCATATTTAAAGGTCGCTTCCCACCCTTCATTTAGGAAAAACATTTGCATCATTTCTGAAACTGATTCATTATCTTCTATCATTAAAACATTCATTATTTAATCGCCTCTTCCCTTTAAGATTAACGTCATTTATATTATACTCTAAAAATCATCAAGCTCCAATAACTTCTATCTTTCTTCAAAAAAGCTTTGTCTTTTGTTCAATCTTTGATACTATTAAGTGTGAAAGGACGTTGAAAATTCATGAAAAATATCCAAGCAGTTGCATTTTTCGATTTAGATGGAACATTATTAAACGACAAATCACAAATTACGCCAGAAATACGATCAGCTATCAGTTCGTTAAAAGCTAATAATGTCTTGCCTCTTATCGCAACCGGAAGAACGATTGTAGAGATTGAACACATTATGCATGACAGCGGTATTGATTCCGCAATCGTTATGAATGGTCAATTTATTCAAGTTGAAGGAAAAAAAGTCTATTCAGATGAGTTTACCTACGAAGAATGCCTAAAAATGTATGAACATGTCAAAAGTTTAGGTCATGAAATCTCCTTTTATAATGATCAGCACATTTGGTGTTCAGGTCACAGCGAGATTTTAACTAATGCATATGCTTTTATCCATTCAGAAGCGCCCATCATTGACCGATCGAGCTTAAAAGATAAAACCGTTAATATGATGCTTGTTTTATCTGAAGATGGTGATGAACACTATTTGAAGCATTTTCCAGAAATGACTTTTTATCGTAACGGCCCTTATTCAATCGACACTGTCAGAAAAGGTGTTTCTAAAGGATCTGGGGTTAACAATCTCTTTAAAACATTAAATTTACCCACCGTTCCCACGTTTGCTTTTGGTGATGGTATCAACGACTTAGCTTTGTTTGAAGCTTGCGACAATAAAATTGCGATGGGGAATGCTCGTAAAGAGTTAAAAGAACGTTCTAGTTTTATCACTAAGAAAAATACTGACGGCGGAATAGTTCATGCCTTGAAACACTTTGATTTGATTTAGTATTTTAATTTTTATAGTAAAAATAAAAAATCCCGCTTCCTATTTGGAAGTTGGGATTTCTTTTTTATGTCTTTTTTGATGAACACAGATAACGGTTCCTGTCACTTGAATCAGTAAGAGAAAAAGTAATAATGCACTTAATCCTATATGTCCCTGATCGAATGTCCTTTTTAGCAATACAAGTAAAATCAGACTGCTTACTGAATAAAGTGACCATTGTTTATCCATAATATCTAGACCCCTTTGGTTTGTTATCTATAAGGATAGGACTTTTGATTCGAAAAAGCAAGGAACTTTTAGGTATCTGTGAATTTTCATACAATTTTTTAGTGTTTCTTTATAATTCTAAGGAAACTCTAAACATTATGACTTCGTTTTTCCGTTGATAACGTATTCTATCCATTTCACACAACACAAAAAAATGATACACTTACCTTACTGTAAATTTACTGCAAGGAGGTTTTGTTCATGTGTGAAAAAAATCAAACCAATATACAACTTATTTTAGATACCTGTTTAATGGCAGGTAAAATCATGACTGAAAGTGGTTCTGAAGTCTATCGTGTTGAAGATACGATGAATCGCATCGCAGAAAATGCTGGTCAAAAAGAAAGTGTAAGTTATGTTACGGCAACCGGACTTTTTATGGGGTTTCGATCTAGCAATTATACTCAATTAGAAAATGTTACTGAACGAAGTATCAACCTAGAAAATGTCGCAATTGTTAACAACCTATCACGAAAATTCGCGGATAAAGAAATATCTTTAGAAGAATTAAATCGAAAGCTTAGAAACATTAATCATGAAGCACCAACTTATTCTGTGCTGTTACAAATTTTTGCAGCAGGACTTGTCAGTTGTACCTTGATGTACATTTTTGGTGGAAATTGGCATGATTTTTTAGCTACTTTCTTCATAGGAATGATTGGATTTAGTGTTGCATATTTCACTAAGAATTGGCTAAATATCAAATTTTTAGATGATTTTTTAGCAGCCTTTATTATTGGTTTATTCGCTTATTTAGCAGTAAAATTCCACTTGGCAGAAAATATCGATAATATTATTATCGGCGCCGTGATGCCGCTTGTTCCAGGTGTTGCCATCACCAATTCCTTTAGAGACATCTTGGCTGGTCACTTATTAAGTGGAACAGCACGTGCAACCGAAGCAATATTTGTCGCTGGTTCCATCGGGATTGGTATCGCCATTGTATTTAAATTATTCATGTAAGGAGATCTGAAAATGGAAGTCGTTATTCATTGTTTGTTTAGCTATTTAAGTACAGTTACGTTTGGGATCGTTACAAATGTTCCTAGAAAAGTTTTAAATACCTGTGGTATTACGGGCGCTGTCGGTTGGATGATTTACTGGTCTACTAAAAATCTAGATGCGGGTGTGATTTTTGCGAATTTTCTTGGTGCGATCGGAATTGGTCTGTTGAGTATTTATTTTTCACGTAGAAAAAAAATGCCTATGACGATTTTTAACATCCCTAGCCTCGTACCTTTAGTTCCAGGCGGACCTGCTTATCAAGCCGTAAGAAGTATTGTTTTAGGTGATTATGTCAGCGGTGTTCATTTTATCATCAAGGTAATCATGACGGCAGGAGCAATTGCCGCTGGATTTATGGTAACGGGTATTATCGAACGTCTGTTAAAAAATAGTTTAGATAAAAAAAGATCATTTAAGTAATAAAAAATTACTTAGATGATCTTTTTTGTTTAATCAATTGTTATTTCTTCCGCTTCTTCTTCGAAAAATAATAGTAAATCTTGCAATGTTAGTTTTTCTTTTTCTTCTTTATTTAAGTCTTTGATGATTTGTCCTTTTTGCAGAACAATTAATCTATCACCGTAATGTAGCGCATCTTCCATACGGTGCGTGATCATCAAGCAAGTTAATTCACCTTCTTTGATTCGCTGATCTGTAAGTTGCATCAATTGCTTAGATGTCTTAGGATCAAGCGCTGCAGTATGCTCATCTAAAAGAAGCAACTCAGGCTTTGTCAATGTAGCCATCAACAGACTTAATGCTTGCCTTTGTCCACCTGAGAGATTACCCGTTGGCGTATCCAAATGATTTTCTAACCCATTTCCGACTTCACGACAGATTTTTGTGAAAAACGTTCGTTCATCATTCAACTTGCGTAATCTTAAGCCGCGTTTCTTTCCTCGATGAAGTGCTAAAAGTAAATTTTCAGCAACAGTCATTCTTGGTGCTGTGCCCATTTTGGGATCTTGGAAAACACGTGATAAGTATTTTGCTCGTTTTTCTTCGGAATACGCTGTAATATTTTGATCATGGACAAACAACTCCCCTTCACTCAGTGTCACTGTACCGGCAATACTATTAAATAAGGTACTTTTACCGGCTCCGTTACCACCTAAAACCGTGACGAATTCGCCTTGAGAAATTTTCAAATTCACATGATTTAAAATCATTTTGGTTTCATTTAATCCGTTATCAATCCGCTTAGTGGCATTTTTAAGTTCTAAAACTGTACTCATTTTTCACCCTCCTTTTGTGGTAAAAAGTGTAAATTTAATGCTTTTTTCAATTGCGGAATCATTAAGCATGCAGCTAAGATCACAGCTGAGAAGATTTTTAAGTATGTTGTATCAAAACCGAGTTTAATGACTAATAATATAAGTAATTGATAAATAATACTTCCAACAACAATCGCTACTAAGCGTTCTGCAAAAGTCAATTCTCCAAACAACACTTCACCGATGATGATCGATGCCAAACCAATAACGATTACACCTGTTCCTTTGTTGACATCGGCATATCCGTCATTTTGAGCGATTAGTGCGCCTGATAGAGCGATCACACCATTCGATAATGTCAATCCTAATATTTTCATAGAATCTGTTTTAATTCCGATCGAGCGTGCCATATGCTCATTATCACCGGTTGCAATATACGCTTGTCCTAAATTTGTATTAAAGAAAAAGAGTAATAAACTAATGATGATTGCTAGAAATATAACGCCTAAAAATATGATATCATAATAGTTTGGTAAATTTAATTGTAAAAAGAAATCTTGAATTTTTGGTTTATTCAACAACGATAAATTTGGAGTTTGCATCACATAAAGAATAACCGAATTCAAACCGGACATCACCAAAATTCCTGCTAATATTACTGGAATTTTTCCTTTCGTAAAGAGTAATCCAGTCACAAGACCTGCACACATACCTGCCAAAACACCTAATAACGTTGCAAAAATAGGATGGATTCCTGATGTGATAGCTGTAACACAAATTGCCCCTCCCAGTGGAAACGAACCTTCTGTTGTCATATCTGGAAAATTTAAAATACGATAGGTCATAAAAATTCCTAACCCTAATATTGCCCATAACATTCCTTGTCCAATTGCTGAAACTATCATTTGATCCTCTCCCTGTGTTTAATCTATGATTTTTGCTTTTGATGTGACATTTTCAGGGATTGATATTCCCAGTTTGTCTGCTTGTTTTTGATTGATGATAATATCTCCTGTTTTAAAGGTATAAATCGGTGTTGTTGCAGGCTTAGCTTTTCCTGATAAAATATCTGCTGTCATCTTACCTGTTTGGACACCAAGATCAAATTGATTGATTCCAACTGTAGCAAGTCCGCCTTGTTCAACCATTGTATCAACAGAAGGAATAATCGGTGTCTTTGTTTTATCAGCTTCACTGACGACAGTTTGCATGGCATTGGCTATTGTATTATCTGTAGGAATATAGATGAAATCAACTTCGCTCGTCATCACTTGAACGGTTTGCGCGATTTCGTTACTGGATGGAACCGCGAACGTTTTTACCGTCATTCCAATTTTTTCAGCGATTCTTTTTGCCTCTTCCACTTGGTATTTGGAATTTTCTTCAGATGAAGCATATAAGATGCCGACTTTTTTCCTTTTTGGTAAGATTTGCGTTACTAACTCAAACTGAGCGGTGACAGGTGATTTATCACTTACACCCGTAATGTTCCCACCTGGTTTTTGATTATCTTTGACTAGTCCAGCACTAACAGGATCCGTAATGGCTCCAAGTATGATTGGTATTTCTGAAGATGTATTAGCAAGTGCTTGGGCTGCTGGTGTTGCGATTCCGATCAAGACATCGGATTTTTTTTCTTGTACTAATTGCTGACTCATTGTTGCTAGCTTACTTTGGTCTGCTTGACCATTTTGAAAAGCAAGCGTCATGTTTTTACCATCTTCATATCCTTTTTCTTTTAAACCAGCCTGAATCCCTTTATAAATCTGATCCAACGCAGGGTGGCTAACAAACTGCAAAACTCCGACTGTCGGTATATTTTGCTTTACCGTTTCTTGCTTCTCGATAAAAAATGACCCTATCAAAAATACAACAATAATTGCTACAACGACTGATAAACGATTTATTCTCATCTTTTTCCTCTCTCTCTAAACACATAAATAAGTCAAAACAAAAAACAACGACAAATCCTAAAAAGGAGCGGTCGTTGTTATATAAACAAAAACCACATAGAAAACTCATCTATGCGGTCAAAAAATCATCTTGAATAAGCCGACATAGATACAAAATTTAGAACTTGTCATCTAAAGTTGTATCTACGAGAGTATCATACATACAACTATCTACGCCAGTTTTGCCATGAATTATTCGATTGCTTCATTGGTTTTGATAGTCTTTTCATGTAATCACTCCTATAGTTTCTGTTGCAATCAGTGTACACTAAAAAGAATTTATTCGTCAAGTCTAAAACCGTTTTTAACAGTAATTATTTCAAATTGTGTTTATCCTTTTTGAGATTTTTTAATCGTTTTCGGTAGCTCCAACTGTCTTTATTTTCTTTAAAAGGAAAAAAATCTAAACGTGTAAACATCTTTTGCGATGCCTTATTCCAATTGAATATCTCACTGACAGTCATAAAATCTCGACCCATTTTTTTTGATTTATAGATAAAGTACTTTGTGACCATCCGTCCAATATGTTGATCACGAAATGCTTTGTCGATCACGATGGCATAGTCATCTTCAGCGAGCCAGACATCCCCTATTATTTGAGTTTTTTTATCTTTTTTATATTCAATGTAATAAAGTAACCCATGATCATTTTGCCACTCATACATTTGTTGGATTTGTTCTTTTGTGTACGTAATTCTTACTCCTACGATGTTCCGCATACTTTCTGGATCCTGATACCATTTTAAAGACTCCTCACGAAGCGTATCAAAAGGAATCAACCGAATAGTTTCAGACAATCGAACTTTTTTTGGTGTCGTACGATTGAAAGAGGACTCAGGCTTAGACCGAGTCCTCTTTTTAGCTAAATCTGTCGCCAAAGTCCGCCATTTAAAACTTGTCACGTCGTTCACTTCTTACATACACACGCTGTAATCTAGGTTTTATCACAAAAAGTCCCAATAAACTGAATAGAATAAATTCTCTCATATCAAGCCCTTCTTTCTGAAATTGATTTTATTGTGCTACTGAATCAGCTTCCACAGATTGATCTAACATTTGCTCAGATTCACTAGTCGCTGGTTCACTTGTAGTGCTTGTTGTTGAATTTGATGTAGCAGATGGCTCTACTATACTAGACAATGACAACTGATTCAAAGATGGGATAAGCATCTTTTTTGTGTCAAAATTTTCATCAATAGAAATTCTATTTTTTTCTTTTCCGTTTTCAAAGAAAACAATCGCTACTTCATTTTTTTTGATTTTGTATTTTTGCTCGATTTTCTCTACATCATAAACCATCGGATAAAGGTAAATACTACGGTTAAAATCTTTCATTAGTTCTGAGTCTTTTAATACATTCATCACGTTACCATAAGTACGGCCACTTGGCACTGAAAATAAAACGGTCATTGCTGTTTTTTTACTAATTTCTTTATCTGCTGTTTTGGGATCTAAATAATTTGCCTTTTTTGATAAATTCTCTTGGTTTACTAAAGATTTAATTTCAGAAGCACGAATATTCGCCTGTACTTTAGGTACTACCATGAACAAGCTTATTATAACTAGAACTATTACAACTAAAATAATTGCCGTCAGTTTCTTCTGTCTATTAATGAATTCTATAATATTATCTTTAACATTGATAAAATCTTTCTTCATTTTGTCTCTCCTCTACTACGTATAATCCCATTATACTAGTACTTCTTTCCTTTGCCTAGTATAACAAATAATGCTCCAGCTATTTTTAATAAAAAATAGATTTTTTTCATTTCAATCTATATAAATGTTAAAAAAGAACAATAATAGCAAATGGTTTCACTCATTGACAAACTAGTATTCCTAACCTATACTTTCACTAAAGATCGATAAATTAAAATACGATGAAAAAAATATCGTGCTATTTTAGTAAAATGATGAGAGAATCTCAGCTGATGAAAAGATAGAAGGTGAAAAAAAGACGGATAACCTATAAAACACGAACAAGCTCGTTCAATTATCCGTTATTTTTACTGAGTGTACTTGATTTATTATGTATATTTTTACAAATCTAACTAAAAAATGGAGGACTATTTATGCCAAACAACAAGCAAAGAATCCCTTTCCGTTATGATATTGTCGGTAGTTTTTTACGCCCTGACTATTTGAAAAAAGCACGTGCGGCTTTCCTTGACGGGACTATTACAAAAAATGAATTAACAACCATCGAAGATCAAGCAATCATTGATTTAATTGAGAAACAAAAAAATGCTGGACTTTATGCTGTAACGGATGGTGAATTTCGCCGACGTTGGTGGCATTTAGATTTTATTGCAAGCTTAAATGGTATTACTGTCTATGATTTCCAAACAACTGCTTTTGGCATTACGACAGACGCTCAAGGAACATATGTAAGTGGCCCACTATCTTTTTCAAAAGATCATCCGTTTCTTGATCATTTTCGTTTCACTCAAAAATATGCGTCGCCTCTTTTGGCTAAACAGACCATTCCTGGACCCAATATGATATTTTTAGACTCACTGATTTTATCCAAACAATACAAAGAGAATCCTATTTATAGTTCTTTAGAAACGTTCAAAGAAGATTTAATTAAAACCTATCAAGACGCAATCCAAGCTTTTTATGATGCTGGTTGTCGTTACTTACAAATAGATGATACAAGCTGGGGTGGATTATTTGATGATCGCTTTCGTGAATTGATTTCGAATAACGGTCTGGATGCTGATCAACTATTGAATGCTTTTCAAGACGTAACTGAAAAATGTTTAGTAAACAAGCCAGCTGATCTTGCTGTTACCTTTCATTTTTGTAAAGGTAATTTCCAATCCCATTGGCTTTATAACGGCTCTTATGAAACAATCGCCAAAAATTTATTTTCTATTGAAGCATTTGACGGCTTCTTTTTAGAATATGACGATGAACGTTCAGGTGGTTTTGAACCATTGAAGGAATTAAAAGATCAAAAAATCGTTCTAGGACTAATCACCACTAAAAAGGGCGAACTTGAAGACGTCTCAAGCGTTGAAAAGCGTATCAAAGAAGCGAGCAAATTTGTGCCGTTAAATCAAATTTGTCTCTCTCCTCAATGCGGTTTCGCATCGACACACGAAGGAAATCACCTAACTGAAGAAGAGCAATGGGCTAAAGTTCGACTAGTCGTTGATATAGCTAAAGGTGTTTGGCAAGACGCTTAACTAAAGGAGGATAGAACAGAAGCTTATTTTTCAAAGGGGTTGCTCCTGCTCCCACTGTTTATTCGCATTTAGGGTGTGAAATAAAAGTGATTTTTACTTTTGTCTCGCACCCTTTTAAACAGTAAAAATCTGTTTAGTTTTCTTTACAAATTTCATTATTTTTTTTACTTTATCGATTTACTGAATGTGCCATATAGGTAATCCTATGATGCAAGCCACGAATCGCAACGGATATTTCATAAATCAACCTTAGGCAAGCCCTTAAACTATTCCGACTGCTTATGATAATAAAATAACTGTGCTTACTTGGCATAGACTTCCTCAACTTCGTTTAAACCAACTGGCTCATCTACACTAACTATATTAAAAAAGAAAGCGTATTTATTTACTAAAGCGATTCATTCATTTCATATTATCAGGATTTTATTCCTCACTTCCTTTATAAATAAAAAGAACTCCGTTATAATGGTATTATTATGTATATAGAATTGAGGGATGTTTATGTCATTTGATGGCGTATTTACTCATGCAATGGTCTCCGAATTATCAGAGACTTTAGCCACCGGCCGAATTTCAAAAATTCATCAGCCATACGAAAATGAAATTATTTTAGTGATCCGGACTAAGGGAAAAAATCATAAATTACTATTATCAGCTCATCCAAGTTATGCTCGAGTCCAGCTAACCGAAATCGCTTATGCCAATCCAGATACACCGCCAAACTTTGTTATGATGTTGCGGAAGTTTCTTGAGGGTGCTATTTTAGAACAGATTCACCAAGTCGAAAATGATCGTGTGATCCACTTTACCTTCACTAAAAGAGATGAACTCGGAGATCTCCAAAATATTGTTCTGATTGTTGAATTAATGGGCAGACACAGCACGATTGTTTTGGTCAACAAAGAAAACGGCAAAATTTTAGATGCTATCAAACATATTGGTAGTTCACAAAATAGCTATCGCTCGTTGTTACCAGGGGTTGAATACATCGATCCACCGAAACAAACCCAACAAAACCCATTCGAATCAAGTAAAGAAAAAGTCTTTGAAATTCTTTCAAAAGCAAGTGAACTTAATGGAAGCTATTTACAAAGTCAATTTCAAGGGTTGGGCAAAGATACTGCTGACGAGATTGCCTTTCGTTTAAATGAACGTCCTAATGAAAAAATGCTTGTGTGGCAGTCATTTTGGTCTTCTCTTGAACATGAACTCGCACCCACGTTAACAATCACAGAGAAAAAAGAATTTTTTACCCCTCTTCCATTTTCATCACTTGAAGGTAAGCAAGAAAATTTTGTGAACCTCAGTGAATTACTCGATACTTTTTATGGTGGAAAAGCAGAAAAAGACCGCGTTAAGCAACAAGGTGGCGAACTGATCCATAAAATTGAAAATGAACTGAAGCGAAATCAAAGTAAACTGGTAAAACTCCAACAAACCTTAGCCGATACTGAACATGCAGAAAATTATCGTCGAGATGGTGAACTTTTAACAACTTTTATGGCTCAAGTTCCAAAAGGTGCTCCATTCGTTGAATTACCAAACTATTACGAAGAAGATAAGTTGTTGAAAATAAACCTGAACCCAGCACTTACACCAAATCAAAATGCTCAAAAGTACTTTCAAAAATATCAAAAACTGAAAAATGCTGTTAAAGTGGTGCATGGCCAAATTGAACAGACTAATCAAGAAATCCGCTATTTAGAATCCGTCCTATCACAATTGGAAATAGCAGGCCCAATGGATATTCAAATGATTCGTGAAGAATTAATCGAACAAGGCTATGTTAAAAACCGCGGTGCAAAAAAACAGAAACAACCAAAGAAAAGCAAACCAGAAGAGTTCTACTCATCTGACGGTAGCCTGATTCTTGTAGGGCGTAACAACCTGCAAAATGATCAATTGACGCTTAGAACAGCTAAAAAGACAGATATTTGGTTGCATGCAAAAGATATTCCTGGCTCTCATGTGATCATCAAAGAGAGCGATCCATCTAATGAAACATTAGTAGAAGCAGCAAATCTTGCCGCTTATTATTCTAAATATCGTTTATCTGCACAAGTTCCCGTAGACTATGTACAAGTAAAACATGTCCATAAACCTAATGGAGCTAAACCTGGATATGTCATTTATGAAAATCAAAAAACGATATATGTTACTCCAGATGAACAATTACTTGAAACATTAAAAACGAACACACCTCATTAAGAGGGATGTTCGTTTTTTTTAATCGCGAGCAACCATCGCTCGTTTTACTAAATTATTAGAAACCTCAGAAATAATATCGTTCGCTGTTACACCTTGCAATAACGGTTTTTTTAGCGTCATATAAAAAATATACTTTGGATCTTCCGTTGGAGTAATCGTCACAACCGAATGTAGATATTCTTGTTTTTGATAAATACCATTTTCAAAGAATTCTGCTGTTCCCGTTTTAGCGGAGACATTGATTCCGTCCATAGCATATTCTTTCCCCATACCATATTTAGGATCTATCGTAACATCTTTCATATACTCCAAGACTTTTCCAGCTGTTTCGCTTGAAATCGGTGTTCCAACTACTTCTGGTTGAATGATGGTTTCTTTTCCATTCGAAGAAACAACTTTACTGATCATATTAGGTTTTAGCATTTCCCCTCCGTTAGCAATGGCTGTGTAAGCCTGAAGCATCTGTAAATGAGTCACTGAAATTCCTTGTCCATATGATGTCATTGCTCTGTCGACTGTTGTTTTATTCTGGATTTCTCCAGTGGCCTCACCCGTCAACCCGAAATTTGTACTTTGACCAAAACCAAATTTTTTTAGATATTCTTGCCATAAATCAGGCATCCGCTCTTGAAGTGTCACCATTCCGACATTACTTGACCAAGCTAGACCTTGTCTAAATGTCATATTGCCCTCTCCAACGCCATTATTCCAATCATTGATTTGTGTATCGTCGATTTTGATATTTCCTGAAAGGAACTGCTCATTTTCACTGAATTTATTTTCTTCGATTGCACTTGCTACCATCATACTTTTCATCGTTGAGCCTGGTTCATAGACATCCTCTACAAGAATATTGCTCCAACGGGCTGTATTCGGATCTTCTAACCCTTTTCTTGTGTCTAATTCAAAAGAGGGTCTTTGTGAGGTCGCTAATATATTACCAGTTTTTGCTTCCATCAAAGTAGCTGTGATATGCTCAGGTTGGTATTTTTGTACTGCATCATTTAATAGTTCCTCTAGGTAAAATTGTAAGTTGCTATCCAATGTCGTATAAATATCACTTCCGTCAACGCGTTTTTTCTCTTTCGCACTTCCCGGTTTTACATCACCGAATGCAGAATTTTTTTCATAACTACGAGAACCATTTTGACCAGATAATTTGTCATTATAAGCCTCTTCGATTCCCATCACACCTTGTTCGTTGCCTTTATCATCTTGATTGGTATAGCCAATAAAATAAGAAGCGAAGTTCCCAACTTGATAGGCACGTTTTTTCTCTTCACGGAAATAAATACCTGAAATCTTTTTCTTCTTTAATTCTTCTTCAATCGTTCTTTTTGTTTCAAAATTCAAATTTTTGCCATTTGTCCCAAATTCGACCGTTGTAACCTGTTTTCCCTCTTTATTTACACTTGGTTTTAATTGTTTTAATGTTAGTTCTTTCTCGATTTTTACATATTTTTCAAAAATTTCAGCAATTGTTGGCCAATCTTTTTCTTGGACATACAATTTGTTTCCTTCTAAATCAGTATAGTTTTCATCTAAAATAGCATATAACGAAAATGCACTCGAATCTTCGACTAAGACATTGCCATCTTTATCCAAAATCGATCCTCGTCTTGCTTCTAATGTCTCATGAACTTCATACAACTCTTTCGTTTTTTCAGAAAGAGAAATTCCTGCAACTTTCCCTGTAATCAGAATATAGGAAAGTCTAATTGTAAAGAGTAAAAAGATCAACATCGTCAAAAATAAAATTATCACACCAACACGTTTTCTATTTTTAATTGTTGAAAGATTATGATTCTTTATTATACCTTTTATTTTTTTCATTCTAGCTTATCTCCAAATTGAGTTTTTGTGTTCATCTCTACATAAAATTCCCTATTTATAGGGAATCTTACAGAGGAGAGTATACATTCATTTTACCTCTTTTATTTACCGATTTTCTGCTTCTATTTTGCTTCTTAAACAAAAATTAGAGTATTGAAAAAATACGGCCCTTTTCCTTAGTTGGGCTTTTTTTATCTGTTCTATTCTTCTCTCTTGAAATTCTAAAAAGCTACTAAGTTGATAAATGAGTCGAAGTCACATCTAACACGTCTGTTAAGAAAGAATCGATCAACATACCGTTAAAAAAGAACATAGCCCAAATCTCTTTGAGTTATGTTCCTGCTTCACTTATTTTTTTCTTGCTACGTGTACTTTCAATTGCTTACCTTTAATCGTTCTTTCTTTCATTGCTTGAATAACCAGTGGGCCTTTTCCATTTAAAATATCAACGTATGTCACATTTTCTTGGATAGTGATGATTCCGATATCTCCAGATGTGATTCCTTCGATTTTTGAAATAGTACCTACAAAATCAAGTGCTCGTAATTTCTTTTTCTTACCGCCATTAAAATAAACTTTTGTAATTTCTTCATTCACACGTTTGGCTTTTTGGTGCTTTGGCTTTTGCTTAGTTGTTATTTTCTTCTCAAATGCTGCTTTATTTCTTGCTACTTGTTTAGCATTCGGTAGCGTGATTCGTGTCATTGTTAATTCACCAAAAGACTCGATTTCTTTTTTTAAGGAATCTTCTTTTGATGTGACAAATGTCAATGCATACCCTTCTCTACCTGCACGACCAGTTCTTCCTACACGGTGAACATAACTTTCTTTTTCAAATGGAACATCTAGATTAATAACATGCGTAATATTCTCAATATCGATACCACGGGCCGCTACATCTGTTGCTACAAGGTAACGAAACTTGCCTTTTCTAAAAGCATCCATTACGTCAAAGCGATCTTCTTGCATCATACCACCATGTAATTTTCCAACAGGATATCCTGTTTTGACTAAGAAATCGTATGTGTCATTGACTTTTTCTTGAGTATTAGCAAAAATGATACATGTATCTGGATTTTCAACGATCGTTACTGCCTCTAAAGCAGCAAATTTATGTTCTTCTGTTACATCTAAAAAGGCATGTTGAATCTTTGGTGTTGTTTTTTCTGATGCTTCGATTTTTACAACAACTGGTTCACGTAAATACGTGCTACTCAGTTTTTCAATTGTTTTTGGCATCGTCGCAGAGAAAAGCAGCGTATTTTTAGCTTCTGGTAATGCCGCTATAATCTCTTTTACTTGTTCAATAAATCCCATGTTCAACATTTCATCTGCTTCGTCGATTACTAAACAATTGATTTTTTCAAGAGGAAGCGTTCCTTTTAGAATATGATCTAACACTCGTCCAGGCGTTCCAACGACGATATGGCTTTTTTGTTTTAATTCTGATTTTTGTTTTACGTAAGACGCTTTCCCGTAAACAGCTGTTGCTTTTATTCTTTTATAACGACCGATATTGATTATATCTTCTTGCACTTGTTGGGCTAACTCTCTTGTTGGTTCTAAAACAAGGACCTGTGGTTTATTTTCTATCCAGTCGACTGTTTCACAAAGCGGTATAGCAAAACTAGCTGTTTTTCCACTACCGGTCTGTGATTGAACTAGCAAATCTTTCCCTTCCAAAACAGCTGGAATTACTGCCTGTTGGACGAGTGTTGGTGTTTCGTACCCTAAATCTGAAATGGCTTCTAGGATTATGTCACTTATTGGATAGGTACTAAAGTTTATTTTGTTCATTGTTACCCCATTCTTCTATTTTATCGATCAAAACATTTTACACACTGTAAAGACTTATTCTGCGTGAGCTGATTTGTAATCATAGTTGTCTAAACTCTTTTTAGACTCAGTTCCCTATTATCCATGAAAAGTCATTGAACTGCAAGAGGCTACATCATTCTCGTTTTTTTACCTCACGTTAGTCTTTATTTATTAAAACATTATTTTTCTTAAAAAAACAAATTTTATAGTATACTAATGAAGAACAATGATTGAAAGAGAAGAAGGTATTTTCATGAAAATTATTAAGAAATATGGTTTTTTTATTATGATTACGGTTATTATCAGCGAATTGACATTTCCTTTTGTTTTTGCAAATTTTTATCCAGATTATGATCCAATTACAATGTTAATCAGTGATTTTGGTGAAGACGGTAGCCCAATAAAAACTGTTTTTAAAATTTGGCAACTGATTGATGGCGGATTATTTCTTTTGACCATCCCTAGTTTTTATGAACGATTCAAACATACATCAAAACCACTTGCTAAATGGCTTAGTATTATGATGGCTGGTTTTGCAATTGGTGATTGTGTTATTACTGGAATTTTTGATCGCTCAACAAATACAACTAAAATAAATGTCGAATCAATCATTCACGACTACTTATCAGGATTAGGTTTTGTAGCACTTCTTATTGCTGTATATATTTTGACCAAGCTTTATAATTTAGAAAAAGAACAACTAGTTGTTCAATTATTTCTCATTATTTTTCTCTTATCTATTTGCTTTATGCTTTTATTCGCTGCACCTAAAATTCCTATAATTAATCAAGTCCGTATCCCTTATCGAGGTCTTTGGCAACGATTAAATTTATTATTTCTCTATTTGCCCTTCTTTCTTGTATCTTTAAAAAGTATACATTGGAAAAATAAAAAAGATCAATCACGATGATAGCTTAAGGCTACAACGTGATTGATTTCAATTTTGATTCCTTGTTATATTACTTAATCTATATTTCACGTGCAATCTACAAATAGGGTTTGGTAATTACATCGCTAGAAATCGATAATTCTTTAGGTGTTCCACTAAAAATTAATTGGCCTCCCTTGGCACCGCCCTCTGGACCAATTTCAATGAGCCAATCCGCTTGTTTGATGATACTCAAATGATGTTCTAAAAGAATCAAGCTCCTGCCTTCATCAACCATTTGATTAAATAGCCTCAGTAAGTAATTGATATCGTGTAAATGTAACCCATCCGTTGGCTCATCTAATAAATAAATCGTTCCCTTTTTATGCAGTTGGTTCGCTAACTTCAAACGTTGCAACTCTCCACCAGAAAGTGTGGTCAAAGACTGATTCAGCCTTAAATAACCTAATCCGACTTCTATTAATGTTAACAATTCTTTTTTAAAAGACAGACTTGAAAAAAAGTCGCAACTCTCAGTGACTGTCATTTCTAAAACATCGACAATTGTTTTACCTTCGTATCTGTATTTCAGAACTTCTGGATCATAACGTGTTCCCTGACAAACTTCACAAGTGGTTACGATATCTTCCATAAAAGCCATATCAGAAATGATCACCCCTTTGCCGCGACATCTTGGACAAGCGCCTTTTGAATTATAGCTGAATAATGCAGCACTCACCCCATTTTCTTTGGCAAACAGTTCACGAATTTTCCCAAAGATATCTAAATATGTTAACGGAGTAGAGCGTAAGTTGATTCCGATACTTTTTTGCGAAATCGCCACAATTTCTTGATTTTTTTCAATAGCAGTCTGACGGATGAGCTCACCTAATGAAGATTTGCCTGAACCTGCGACACCGCAAATAACCGTCAAGACACCTAGTGGTACTCCTGCTGAAAAGTCTTTTAAATTATGGAGAGTGCTATTTTTTATCTCTAAAACGTTTTTGGGTTTGCGAGTCTTTTCTTTAATTTGTATTGTTGTCTGTAATGCTTCACTTGTGATTGTTCCTGCTTGAATAAATTTAGAATACTCTCCTGCAAATTGAAGTTCTCCTCCGCCTTCTCCGGCCCTTGGTCCCATATCAAGAATATAATCTGCTGATCGGATTAATTGAGGGTTATGTTCTACTAAAATAACTGTATTGCCCTTATTCTTTAAAGAAAGCAATGCTTTATTCATTCGATCAATATCTTTCGGGTGAAGCCCTGCGCTCGGTTCATCTAAAATATACATCATATCATTCAATGCGCTATTAATGTATTTAGAAATTCTTATACGTTGCGCTTCTCCACCTGAAAGACTGCCTGTCGATCTGCTTAAAGTTAAATAACTCAACCCAATTTCATTTAATGCCTTTAACCGTTTTTGAATTTCAGGTTTGACATCTACTGCTAAGGGTTCATCGATTTTCTCAATAAAAGAAGTCAATTCATCCAGTGAAAACATCACCACATCAGCTATATTTTTCCCAAAATTTTACAACTTCTCACCCGTTCATTTACTCGAGTACCATGACAAGACGGACACGGTTCAATTGTAACGAAGCGATCTAATTGTTTTTGGTGTCTTTTTCCTTCATCTGACTGGAGAATACTTCGTTTCATTCTTGGAATCAATCCTTCAAAAAGTGCCGAATGAGGCCATTTTTCTGGCGGATTTCCCAATTTTTGTTGTGGTGCATACAAAAATAATTCTAGTTCTTCTTTCGAATAGTCTTTTATTTTTTTATCTAAATCAAATAGACCACTGTCCGCATATCGTTTCCAACGCCAAAAGCCAGCATGGAAAGTTGGAAAATCAATCGGTCCTTCGTTTAGTGATTTAGTAAAGTCGACTAATTTATGGATATCAATAGTCGTTACAGTCCCAATACCATCACATTCTGGACACTTTCCGTCAGGATGATTGAAAGAAAACGTATCAGAATAGCCGATAAATGGTTTTCCTACTCTTGAAAAAAGCAAACGTAAAAAAGTATAAATATCGGTATAAGTTCCGACCGTTGATCTGGAATTTGAAGATAACTTCTTTTGCTCAATTACAATCGCAACGGGTAAATTTTCAATATTACCGACAACTGGTCTAACATATTTTGGTAAATATTTTTGTAGAAAACTTGGAAAAGTATCATTCAATTCTCTGCGAGATTCTGCAGCTAAAGTGTCAAAAATCAAAGAAGACTTTCCAGAACCAGAGATGCCTGTTACGACTGTCAGTTGATGTTTTGGGATTTTCGTCGTGACATGTTTTAAATTGTTTTGTGTTGCGTTTTTTATTTTGATCCATTCTCTTTCCATTTGATTCCTCCTATCAGCGTGATGCTATGAAGATACATACTTACACTATTCCATTTGCTACTTAAAAATTCTTGTATCTAACTATTTATTATAGAACGATGGAAAGTGTATTACGAGTAAACGTGATCCATCTTTTTTATTCGTTTTGAAATCAAGAGAAAACTTGTAAAAATTCAGTTTTAACTCAAGAAGAGTGTTGAAGTAATCGGGCTAATGTAAATAGTTTTTACGTTTTTCAATTCTAAAAGCACATCATCGAAAAGATTTATTCGAGAAGGGGGAGCAAAAGTGATTCAGCCAAAAAGACTTTTACAACATCGTTTTTTTGTCGACTTATACGTTTGCTACATAGAATTGATTTTCAATTATGAATTACAAAAAAAGTGCTGGAAATAATTCCAACACTTCACAGATAAGCTCTAGCCCCCAATCCCATTTTGCTTATATAAATCTGAATTCATTGAAATTTGATCAGAATTGGCAATGTAACTGAGACTACTCACTTGTAAGCTATTTAATTTAATCTTGATACTACGTAATTTGACTTCAAAATACTCAATATATAGATTTTTCTGCCAAACTATCTCAATCGGAAATCCTTCCCCTCATCTTTTCTTTTGACTAAGAAGTTGTTCAACAAAAATCCCTATTCATTCCTTTTTAAATTTAGAAAATAGAAATTCAAGATAATGAAAAATAAAATTGAGTTCAATGTTAGTCCTGAAGAATGAATTTCCTTATATCTTTCACCGCAACATTTTTATTCTCTCCTAAAAACAACTGGTGCCTTCCCTTTTCATATATTCTCACTGAGACTTTCATTTTTATTGCTTTAGCAATGTAATAGGCACTTTTGTAGTAAGTTGTTTCATCCTGTCGATTTTGTAGAATGAGCATTTTTTTATTTGCTGTTGATTGACTCTCGTTTTTTAATTTTTTCTTTGTCTTTTGAAGCAACAATAAAAATTGATAACAGGAACGAATGGACGTTGTTTTGGCAGAACGAAAATAATAAGTCAGTTTCTCTTGTTTTTTTAAAAGTATCCCTTCCGCGATGTCTTGCATGATGACATTAACATTATAAAGATAGATAGGTGTACTACATAAAATGAGTTGATCCACTGATTCTCTCTCTGATGCTTGGATTGTCAATAAGCCTCCCATTGAAAAGCCTATGCATGTAATATGAGTATATAGTTGCTCTAGTTCATCTAGTTTACGTTTCACATCCATTATCCATTGGTCAGATGTCGCTTTTGAAAAATGTTGTTTATCTCCATCATGTCCAGTTAATTGAATCCAAAATGATGGAAGATTATTTTGCTTTAAGTATTCATGTAGATAGAGAATTTCATGTTCATTGCCTCCAAATCCATGAATGATCAATATCGCTCGTTTTTTCATCATAGCCAACCTTCTTGTATTTTTACTTGAAATCGTTATATACTGTTTATTCTACCTTGAATAGGCACACGCATTGTTTATATGTTCTCTAAATTTAATGAAAATTTAGCATTCAATTCTTTCTATCGACAAAAAAATAAAGTAAAACGATGGTTGATTCATCTATCTTACTTTATTTATTATTTTTATGCTTGCTTTGTTGGTAATATCGTCATTTCAGTAATTCCGACTGAATCGGGTTGAGAGATTGCAAATAAAATTGTTTGTGCGACAGCATCTGGTGTAATAGCAATTTGATAAAATTGTTCCATTCCACTTTTTACTTCTGGTGTTGAAATAGTATCTAGTAATTCAGTTGCAATCGCCCCTGTATAAAGAGTAGTTGTGCGAATGTTGGTACCTTCCATGGCAGATTCCATACGAAAACCATCCATAATCGCACGGACTGCATGTTTCGTTCCAGTATAAACACTATTACCAGGGAACACTTTCAATCCGTCAATTGAGCTTGTTGTAATCACATGCCCTGATTTTTGTGCAGCGAATTCTGGTAAAACTGCTGCGAGTGAATTAAGCACTCCTTTAATGTTGATATCGACCATGTCATTCCACTCTTCTATCTTTAATTCACTCATATTGGACGCCGGCATAATTCCTGCGTTTGCAAAAAGGACATCAACTTTACCAAAATGATCTTTTGCAACTTGTATTAGTTTTTCTACATCTTTCACATTACGCACATCCGTAACAGCATATGCACTATTTCCACCGAATTTTTTGACAAGCTCTTTCAGGCGATCTTCTCTTCTAGCACCTAAAACGACTTTTGCGCCGTTCTTAATCAATAGTTTTGCTGTGGCTTCTCCTATTCCAGATGAAGCACCTGTAATAATGACCACTTTATCTTTTACATTGTTCTTCATAATTTTGGCTCCCTTTACTTTTATTATTTGTCTACCCAATATCTTAACCATAATGTATCCTCTTCAATGATCTCAACTGACTTCAATTTAAACCCAACTGGTGCTAGTTCTGGTAAAGTCTCTACTCGCCCAAAAATAGTATTAGTATCCGTTCGCTCATCAGCTACTGGTGTCATCACAATGCTTACTTCATCAATCAATCCTTCTTGTAAAAATGACCAATTGATATAACCGCCACCTGAAACCATTAATGTTTTGATACCAAATAAAGCCAATAGTTTTTCTGAAGCAAGTGTACAATCAATTTGTTTGCTTCCAGCAAAAACATACGAAATTTGATGCTCTCTAAGGTACGCAATATACTCATCACTAGCCTTATCTGTTACTATTTCGATAATGTGGGCTTCCGTACGATTTTCATATTAAATTGTATTAGTTGTCCAACCAACTTTACCTGAAGGCTCTGCTGAAACAATATACATTTCTGCATTTTCTTGTGCAACATAATCGGTTCTAGGGTAAGGTGTTGTAATTTTTTTAACACAGGTTTGTGAAAATCAGTAAAATTCTTCTCCATTGTAACTCTATCGCATAACCATGCCTGACTTTGATAAGCATTATTGGTTATTTCATAAGCCATGCTACCAGAAGTAGCATACTTTGAACTCATATAACCACCGCTGATTTTTCCATTTATTGACGTCAGCATATGGCAAATGATCTTTGGTCTTTGCATTCTATTATTTCTCCCATTTATTGTGACATTTCACTTTTTTTCCATTGGTAATCAGAGTACAAAACGTTACTAACATCATGATTATACCTTCTGCAATAAAAATGCTCGTATTTTCTTTGGAAGGAAGCATGTTTTTTAATAAAGAAATCGTTACAGGTGCAAAAGCCGCTCCAATATTGAAACCTATCAACAATAAAGATGTGCTCTTTTGCGAATTTCCTTGTCTATTTTGAGTTACTTCGTTAAATAAATATGGAATGAACGTACGGAAGGAAAAACCGCATAAAATGACAGCAATTGAAATTGAGGTTAAATCATGAGATAAGGCTATCATAAACATCGAGATCCCTAAAATAAAAAATGCAATCGGTACTGTCCATTTTTTTGTTATGGTCACGATTGACCCAAATAACGCTCCAGCAGTCATGGCTCCTAAACCAACCAAAGCCATCAAATTACTACCATCCGTAGCATCTCCTAAACCTTTTTCAAGTAATAAAGAGGTGATTTTCACTGTTACTGACATGTAAATAGTTACAACTAAAATCAGCAAAGCAATATAACCATACGTTGATGGCATGATTTTCTGATCCTCTGACTCATTTTGATGGTCCGCTTCTATTGAAACATCTGGAACAAAACATGTAAACAGTACAAAAATCGGTAGCGCTAGCAGATACGCAAAAAATGAACTACGCCAATTCATTATCAGTAGTTGACCAACTGTAAACGTGATGATCATTCCGCCAATCCCTTCAAATGAACTTTGAAAACCAATAACAGATGACAGTTCTTTCCCATTATACAATTTTCCTGCTATAGAAAAGAGTAGAGGATTGAGTAATCCGATTCCAATGCCAAATAATATTCTACTAAAAAATAGAAACCAAAAAGACTGTAAAAAAACTGGCATAATTCCTGCACCTAGTACAGTTCCGATTCCTAATTGAACTGTAAATTTGTATCCAAACCGTCTAGCAAAGCTATGACTAAATGGTACTGTTAAGATAATAAACAGAGAAGGAATTGTCGTAATCAATTCAATCAGGATTGGGCTTATAGTTGGATAAGTTGCCATAATTGCTGGAATATTCGCAGCAATTGCTCCGCCTGATACTACAAGTAATGACACAGATAGTAGCGAAATTTTCGTTATTTTATTCACTGCGTCGTCTCCTTTTTAAACTACGCAAAAGACAGTTATTATTTTTTATTCACCAAATATTTCTTTTGCTAAAGTAAAAGCCGACCACGCTTTCGGCCAACCTGTATAAAAAGCTAAATGCGTGATTATTTCCACCATTTCTTCTTTCGATACACCATTTTGTTTTGCAATTTTCATATGTGCTTCTAATTGTGGTACGCCTTGAGTTAATAAGCTTGAACAGGTAATCAAGCTACGGTCACGTGCTGAAAGTTGTTCCTCTCTAGACCAAACTGCACCAAATAATACATCATCGTTTAATTCTGCAAATTTTGGTGCAAACGAACCTAATTGATCTCTGCCAGCTGTTTGTTTTTTCATTAGGTAGGACTCCCATCTTTGATTTATTTTTATAATTGATTGTATTGTTCATCTGAAACAGGTTCTAACCATTCTGGTGTTCCAGCTGTAATGGCTAAATGTTCAAACCAACTATCTTTTGCCGCACCATGCCAATGTTTCACCCCATCATGGGTAACGATAACATCTCCAGAAGTTAAAAATTGCGCTGGTTTCCCCTCTTCTTGATACCAACCTTCGCCACCCGTTACTAATAATAGTTGAAATCCATTATGATGAATGTGCCAATTATTGCGGCAACCAGGTTCGAATGTAACATTTCCCACACCTACACTGATGTTAGGATCTGCAATTAAGTTTTTTAAATAGCTTTGACCGATAAAGTATTGTGCATATGCGTCATTTCTTTCACCTACAGGAAAAATAACACCGTTTTTTACTTCTTCAAATTTTGCCATTTTCTATTCCTCCACTCCATTTTTTTGCTCTTGATTCAGCCAATTTTTGATTGCAATATTTGATTTTTCAACTCTTGAACCACGAATAGGTAAACCAATATGAATCCTAGAATTCGGACATAATTTCTGTAGATCACTGATACTATTCCCCATTCCACTGCCTTCGTGTGTACAAAAAGGATAAATATTTTTTCCAGAAAAATCGTGTTCCTCTAAAAAAGTTGCCATAACCATTGGTAAGGTCCCCCACCAATTTGGATAACCTAAATAAATTGCTCGATAGTGCTCTAAATTTATGTCTATTGGCTGATATATTGGTCGCTCGTTCGTTTCTTTTTCCTGTTCTGCTTGCATAACTACACGTTGATACTCTTTTGGGTACATTATTTTAGGGATAATTTCAACTGCTTCAGCATTGAGTTCCTCAGCAATTTTTAGTGCTACAAGTTTTGTATTTCCTATATACAAATTCTTTTTCTTTCCATCAACCAAATTTTCAAAAGCTCGAGAAAAATAAATGATTGCGGTCATGTAATCACCTTCTTTTATCCTTTACTTATACAAAGAAACAGGCTGCATCATCTACTTACAAGTAAATGATACAACCTGATACATTATGCGTCTAATGCCTAACTCACTCAACAACTATGCCTTAAAAGCATCATTAAATCGTTGAATAAATTCTTTTACTGCTGGCGTTTGGATCCGATTTTTCTTCCAAACAAGAACACAATTTGTTTTAACCTCGGGAACTAATGGGACAAATGTTAGTTCCTCATGCTGGCCGTTAGTCGTTGCCCCTTCAATTGTTAAGGCAGAGCCCACACGATTTTCAACTAGAGAAAAAACGTTGAAAATCAAATTAAATGTGCCGACCACATTTAACGTATTTAAGGATTTTCCAAGCCAACTTTCAAGCATCGACTGAACTTCTGATCGATTTGAACTTAATAATGGAACCCCTTTTAAATCATCAGGATGAATCGTTGTTTTTCGCGCAAGAAATGAATCATTAGACACCAATAATCCCCATTTTTCTTCTCTTGGCAAAATAATTTTTTCGAAGTTTGGTGTAGCAATTGGCTCTAATAAAATGGCTAAGTCCAAAATTCCTTTTTCCAATTTATCGCTAATATCATCACTCGTACCAGATACAATATTAAACGTTATTTGAGGATAGTCACTTACCAATTCCTCCAACATCATCGCCATCGTATCTGAATTATCTGCTTCAACACAACCTATTGAAAAATGTCCACTTAAAAAGCTCTTACTTTGCGCTTCAAATTCACGTTCGGTTTGCTCGGCTAAAGTTAGAATCTCTGCTGCACGCTCTTTTAAAAAATACCCTTCTTCAGTTAAAGTCAATTGCTTTTTTTCACGAATAAATAGTGGCGCACCTAATTTATCCTCAAATTCTTTGATTTGTCGACTTAAAGTCGGTTGTGTAATATGCAGTACTTTTGCTGCTTTTGAAAAATTTCTTTCTTCTGCAACTGTCCAAAAATATCGTAGTTCTCTTAATTCCATTTTCGGTTCTCCTTTTGAGCTTACACGCCTATTTTACATCAAACTAACGATGGTCGCCCATACGGTCCGACCATTGATTCTTTTGATAGAATACCATTCATTATGCAAGTTGATCCACATTTTACCTAGCCAAAAAAAAGTTAATATATAAGCGAAAAAATTTCCTTCAAATCTAGAAAACCATTTAAAGTTACAGGATTCGGCTTTCTTAATTCTAAAACTAGAATTGTCATGACGATTGCCAATACAGCATCGATAAAAGTCGTTAAGCGTTCTTTACTCAATCTTCTTTTCCTTTCACAAGTGGTCTTTAAAATGATAGGTATTCATCGAGAATTTTTTTCTTTTCTATAAAGTTTCCATATCAATTACGAAGCGATATTTAACATCACTATTTAATACACGTTCATACGCAACGGAAACTTGATCCACCGTAATCATTTCAATTCTAGGTAACACATTTTTTTCGGCAGCAAAGTTGATCATTTCTTGTGTCATAGGAATTCCACCAACATTGGAAGCTGTGATAGTTGCTTGATTGCCGAATAGACTTCCCACATGGAAAGTTTGTGCTTCTGTAGCCAATCCGACATAAACCATCGCTCCATTAACTGTTAATAAACTTAAAAATAAGTCAACATCTAAACTCACTGCGACTGTATTTAAAATAAAATCAAACTGGCCTTTTAATTGCTTAAATGTTTCTGGATCACTAGTTAAATAATACGCGTCCGCTCCAAATTGTTGTGCTTCATTTTTTTTACTTTCGGAATGCCCTAAAACAGTTACCTCAGCACCTAATGCGTGTGCAAATTGCACAGCAATATGACCTAAACCGCCCATTCCGATGATTGCTACTTTCTTACCAGGTCCAACATTCCAACGTTTCATTGGCGCATACGTCGTGATTCCAGCACATAAAAGTGGACTCGCTTCAGCTAAATCAAGACTCTCAGGTACATGAATCACAAAGCGATCTTTCACAACAATACTTTGACTATAACCACCATAGGTCAAGTTTCCATCATAATCTTTTGAGTTAAAAACAACAACCACACCTTGGCTACAAAATTGCTCTTCTCCTCTTAGACAATATTCACATGCTCCACACGAATCGACAAAACAACCAACCCCGACACGATCACCCACTTTAAATCCAGTCACTTGATCACCAATTGCGGAAACAATCCCAGTTATTTCATGACCTGGAACCATTGGGTATACGCCGGAACCAAAATCATTGTCGACTTGATGAATATCTGAATGACAAATGCCACAATATTTAATATCGATTGCCACATCATCTGGTTTTAATGCTCTTCTTTCAATCACCGCTCGTTCAAAAGAGCCATAATTGCTATCTGTTGCTTGTAATACTTTTGTTTGGCATTTTTCACACATAAGAAAACTCCTTCTATTCTTCTTATTTATTTTGCTAGTATCCGTCTTTGAAGCTCGTCTTTTGCTACTTCTAATCGGTTGATTTGATCTTGCAATTCATTTCTTTGTTCAGTCAGTAGATCTTTTCTAGCTTGAGCTGATTTTTCTGGCTGATTAGATAATGTTACATATTCAATCAATCCTTCAATAGAAAGATCAACCTCTCTCATTTGTTTGATGAAACGAATCCAATCAGCATCAGCTTCAGTAAACACTCGTAATCCATCATGATTTCTCTTTACCTGTGGAATCAAACCAATTCGCTCAAAATAACGAATGGTATTGATTGACGTATTGGTTTGTTGGCTTACTTCTTTACTATTCATATGCTGAACGTCCTTAATAAAAAGAGGGTTTTGCCCAATCAGTATTAGGCTCGCTTACACCTAAACTGGTCTTCGCGTATTTAACTGGCTCATGAATAATCGTCATAATCAGTCTAGCCACAGCTTCTCTTGTAACTTGAGCACCAATAAATGGTTCGCCTTTTTGAGTCAATTCATAGTCTTCATTGCCTTTTTGATTGTATAACCAAGTTAATCTTAAAATAACATAATCTAATGAAGACTGCTCTAGCGCTTCTGCTGCTGCTAAATAGTTATAGGTAGCTGAACCAACCATATTAGCATTCCAGCGTCCAAAAAACCCCGCAACTTCATTGTAAATACCTAAAACGTTCGCTCCTATTAAATAATTTCCCCCTGAATCTTCCATTGCTTTCACAATTGATTGGGTTGCAGCTGGTGAACTCATATCATTTAAATACGCAATATCCACTCCAATTAAGGCTCGTTTCAATTTGTCTTGATCATTAAAATCACCTTCAATAATGACTTCTCTCGTTGGATCTTTCACAGAAATCCGACTTGAAAGATTGCGACCATATAAAACAAGATCATGATCTGTTTCTGTTAAAATCAATTCTGTAACCATTTTTGAAATTTGACCTGCTGCACCTAAAATTAGTATTTTTATCTTAAATCCCTCTTTCTAAATCACTCTCTTTTTTATTTATGACCAACAATGACATGAGGAACATAAGGTTCTTCTAGATAGTGCACTTCTTCTTCCGTCAAAATTAAATCCAATGCAGGAATCGCATTCGTCAAATGACTTTCTTTTGTTGCGCCAATAATCGGTGCGACAACTGGCCCTTTTTGAAGCAACCAAGCAAGTGCCACTTGGACACGTTCCACTCCACGTTTTTCCGCAATTTCAGCAACTCTTTCAACGATGATACGATCTTGATCTGCTGTTGTATCATATTTTGACCTCGCTGTTTTATCTGTTTCAAAACGTTTGGTTTGCGCGCTCCAATCACGGGTTAAGCGACCTGAGGCCAATGGACTATAAGGTGTCACCGCAATTTTTTGATCTTCACACAACGGTAGCATTTCTCTTTCTTCTTCACGATATAACAAATTCAAATGATCTTGCATGGAAACGAATTTTGTCCAACCATTTTTTTCAGCTACTGCTTGGGCTTTAGCAAACTGCCACGCAAACATCGCAGAAGCACCAATATAACGGGCTTTTCCAGATTTCACGACATCATGTAAAGCTTCCATCGTCTCTTCAATTGGGGTGTTGTAATCCCAACGATGAATAATGTATAAATCAACATAATCCATCCCTAAACGTTCTAAACTCGCATCAATTTGATGGAAAATTTCTTTTCTTGAAAGTCCACCACTGTTTGGAACGTCTTTTTTCATGGTAGTAAATAATTTTGTCGCCACCACGATTTCATCACGATTCGCATATTCATTCAGTGCCTTACCAAGAATTCGTTCACTTGCACCATATGAATAAACATTGGCAGTATCAAAGAAATTAATCCCTAAATCTAACGCTTTTTTGATAACTTTTTTACTTTCTTCCTCTTCTAAAACCCACTCGTGAAAGCCACTATTCGGATCACCAAAGCCCATTGCCCCTAAACAAATTCTTGAAACTTCCATTCCTGTATTGCCAAATTTTACATATTCCATTGTATTTCCTCCTCTATTTTATTTTTCGTTTTCTTCGGGTAATATTTCATTGATACAATTTAATGCGGTTAATGTTCTTGGATAGCCGATAAATGGTAGTAGAACGGTAATCGTTTCGATCAATAGTGGCTTTTCATTGCCAACACGCTGATTGTTGCGAATATGCCCTTTTAGTTGTGCATCCGCTCCACCCATTGAAGCCAGCATTGTGAAAATCAGTAATTCACGTTCTTTCGATGTTAGCCCATTTCTTGTAAAATAATCACCAAAACAATTATCAGCTAAAAATGTAGCAAAATGTTTTTGATTTTCCGGCATCGTTGTGAGCATCTGATCCACAGCCTCTCCAGCAACTTCCCGTACAACTTCCAAGCCTTTTTCATAACGATTTTCATTGGTGGTTGTTCCTTGTTTTTCCAAAGGAAGTGAAATGCCTCTTTCGGTCAGCACTTCATTGGTCGCGTGTAAGAAATCGAACACCTTCCCTAAACCGGCATATGGCACTGCTTGATAGACAATTTCTTTTATCTCAACTGCTGAAACACCCACATTTAAAGCTGCATTCATCATTGCTTTGTACTCATTAACACATTGCATTACGATTAAAGAGGCCAACGTTACTTTCATACGTAACCTTACATCTAGGTTTGAGTACTGAAACACTTCATCGAACGTAAAATTGTCAAAAATTTCAATAAATTCTGGATCTGTTTTAGCTAATGCTGACTCATGGTTTGGAAATAATTCATCATGATTCTTCTGTGCAGTTTGACTGATTAACATAGCATTCCTCCTCGATTTAAAAGCAGTATGATAAATGAGCACTTTTTCTTACTAACAACAACAGTTTAGCTCTTGAAGTTCACTCCAAGTCAAGGGATTTGCTAAAATAAACAAAAAAACTTCTAAATTCAAACTTCCTCTAACAAAATTAGAAGAAAGACTCGATTTAGAAGCCATTCATTTTCTATTATTTATTCATATTAAAATCTCTTAAGGCATTTTCAGCTGGAATCATATGCTCATCATAGTTGGCTAATTTAAACTCTAACCGTTCAATAGCTGTATTTAATTCCGAGGCTTTTTCTTTCAATTCCCCAATTTGATCTGCAATAATTTCTTTACGAGCAGGCACTGTTTCATTTCCCACTTGAAATAAGGTTAAATATTCCACTAATGATTCAATAGATAAGCCCGCATTTCTCATTTGTCTACTAAAAACAATCCAACGCAAATCTTCTTCATCAAAATTGCGAATCCCATTATCATTACGTTTCACAGGTGGAATCAACCCAATTCGCTCATAATATCTGATGGTATCTGCAGAAACTCCACTTAATTCACTTACTTTCTTTATGTTCATGCCCTATTCCTCCTCTACCCATTCCTTAACTCGTCTACTTCTTTTTCATTATAAAACAAATTTAGACTCTTTTACAAACTTTCTTATTGACTTAGAGTGCACTTAAAGAGATAAACTAGCCTCAGAATGAACAATTGGAGGAATGCAATATGAAAAAACAAACTTGGCTAATTACTGGTGTCAGTAGTGGATTTGGCATAGAATTAACAAAGCAATTATTGGCGAATGGACAAACTGTTATCGGGACGGTACGCAAGGATACAACTGTGCAAGAATTAATGGCACAATATCCAGAAACCTTTGATCGAGAATTTTTAGATGTAACCGATGCAACTGGTATCAAAACCTTGGTAGATAAAGTTTATGAAAAATATGGCGCAATCGATGTGCTGGTAAATAATGCTGGCTACGGATTATTTGGAGCGGCGGAAGAATTAACCGATCAAGATGTAGCTAAAATTATCGCAACCAATTTAACAGGCTCTATTCAAATGATACGTGCTGTGACTCCATTTATGCGTGAACAACAAGCTGGACGCATCATTCAACTTTCTTCATATGGTGGACAAGTCGCTTTTGCTGGAAATTCTATGTATCATGCGACTAAATGGGGAATTGAAGGTTTTTGTGAGTCTGTTGCTCAAGAATTGGCACCATTTAATATTGGCGTAACGATTGTTGAACCTGGTGGTGCTCGTACAGAATTCCGCTATGGCAGTACACAAGTTGCTGAGTTGATGCCTGAATATGACAATAATCCAGCGCATGCCTTTCTAGCTATGTTAGACCCAGCAAATGGATTGGCCGCTGGTGATCCAGAAAGAATGGCAACAAGAATTCTTGAAAAGTGCGGCGATTGAACCTGCTCCATTACGGATGGTTCTAGGATCACAAGCCTTGGATAGTACAATTCAAACCTTGGAAAAACGAGTGGCAGATTTTAAAAAGCAAACTGAATTGGCCGCTTCGACTGATTTTTAATTACTCGGATGCATTGAATGATAGAATAAGAAAAGTCAGAAATGTCATTTTCAGAACGTTTCTGACTTACTTTTAGTACATTTCTATTAATACATGCTTACCTCTTGCCGAACAATCACCCAGGCTCCTGCTTTTTTTTCAAAAATCATTTTCATTTCTAAATTCCATGTGTTTCGTGAACTATAAATCCGCGCATCTACTTTATTTTGTCCAATAAAGCTTGCATGATTTCCCTCAATTTGTATCTCTTTGATTGCCTCTTCTTCTGATAAAAAATAACGCATTTGTTCACTCTCAATTTGCTCTAACCATTCTTGCTTTGTTTGGTCATATCCGGTCATATGAATCAAATGCATGTCATCAGATAAAATCTTTTTTAATATTGGTAAATCCTTCTCAACCATTGCTTGATTTTCTTGACGATATATTCTAATGATTTGTTGCTTATCATCCATAGACTTTCTGACATCCTTCCTTCGCTATTATGAAAAAAACAAAAATTCGTGGAAGCCGCAATGTTAAAAATGAGTCTCGTCAATCGTCATTTCAGCTAATGCTTGATTAATTTGAAGACGCTCTTCATTTGTTATTAGGATATTCATCGCACCAAGATTTTCTTTTAATCGATGTACTTTCGTAGTACCTGGAATAGGAACAATAAAGTCGCGTTGCGCCAATTCCCAAGCTAAAACAATTTGTGCTGATGTGGCTCTTTTACTTGCCGCAATATCAGTTAAAAGATCTAAGACTACCTGATTTTTTTCCATTACCTCAGGTTTAAAACGTCCCATAAAGCTACGGAAATCGCCTTCCTCATACTTGGTTTCTTTAGCATACTTACCACTCAAAAAACCATTTCCTAAAGGGCTATAAGCTACAAAGTCAATCCCTAATTCTTCACAAATTTTAAACATCTCTGCTTCAGGTTCTCGCCAAATCATTGAATACTGGTTTTCTATCGCTGTGATTGGACTCACTGCATGGGCTTTTCTTACATGATTTTCTGGTGCATTAGACAAGCCCCAGTGTAGAATTTTTCCTTCTTTGATTAATTGATTCATTGTTTCTGCTACATCTTCTGGAGCGACGTTTGGATCAATTCGATGCTGATAATACAAATCGATATAATCTGTCTGCAAACGGCGCAGTGACCCTTCTACCTGCAGACGAATTGATTCTGGTCGGCTATCTAAAATATTTTCTAAACTATTCCCAATCCTTTGTTGCCCGGTAATCCCAAATTTGGTTGCGATGACCACTTGATTGCGAATTTCCTTGGTTGCTTGCCCTAACACTTTTTCATTCTCTTCACCATAAACAACTGCTGTATCAAAAAAATTCCCGCCTAGTTCAACCGATTCTTGAATCAAACGAATCATCTCAGCTCGATCTGCTGGTTTGCCATAAGCATGATCCATCCCCATCAAACCTAGACCAATCGCTGACACTTCAAGATTTTTACCTAAAATTCTTTTTTTCATCAGATAGCCTCCTTAAATAGAAAAAAGTGTTTCGATTATCTTGCTAATCCTGTTAAAAATTTCACTGTTTCAGGATCATAATGAGAGAAGAATAAGCTTTCTTTTTGGTTTAATTTTAAGATTTCGTTCATATCGTCCTCTGTTAATGCAAAGTCAAATACATCAACGTTTTGTTCCATACGGTTTTTATTGACCGTTTTGGGAATAACGACCACTCCTCGTTGAATTAAATAGCGTAATGCCACTTGTGCAGCTGATTTATTGTACTTTTCACCTACTGCTTTTAATGTTGGATTATGAAAGAAATCATTTTTTCCTTCTGCAAAAGGACCCCAAGATTCAATTTGAGTATTGTATTCCTTCATGATTGCTTGTGGTTCAATTTGTTGGTTGAATACATGTGTTTCCACTTGATTGACCATTGGTGTGATTTCACTGAATTCTGCAAGATCAATAAAACGATCCGGATAAAAATTACTTACACCGATTGCACGCAATTTCCCTGCTTTATAATATTCTTCCATTGCTCGATATGTGCCATAATAATCATTAAATGGTTGATGAATCAGGAAAAGATCAATATAATCGGTTTGTAATAGCTTCAAAGATTCTTCAATAGAAGCTTTCGCTTTTTCATACCCAGCATTTGTGATCCAAACCTTTGTTGTGATAAAAAATTCTTCACGAGGCAAGCCACTTTTTTTAACTGCTTGCCCCACAGCCGCTTCGTTTCCATAAGCTTGGGCTGTATCAATCAAGCGATATCCTATTTGAATCGCTTCACTGACAACTCGTTCGCATTCTGCTAAGTCTGGTACTTGATAAACACCAAATCCTAAAATCGGCATTTCAACACCATTTGATAAAGTAACTGTTTCCATAATTGTATTCCTCCTAGTAAAAATAACCTTGTGATACGCTATTCTCTTTTCTACATTTTTAAATTACCACTTAGAGTTCACTTCAAGTCAAGCATATTATGCTTTAAAAATAATAATGATCATGGTTATAAATCTGTTGTAAGGTACAAAAAAGCTGCAACACATCCACTATAGGAATGATGTTACAGCTTGAATTTATAAAAGTATAATACTTTATTAGTATCCTTAAGATGCCTAAAAAGCATCTTTACTATTTTTGTACGTTAATTTTCTTTATATGCTCTAACCGTATTTGAAATAGAAGCGATACTATACAGAAGTGAATCATCATACTCACTATCCGCATCTGTATCCAAAGTATCTTCAAACATCTTTTCATACTCAACAATGGATAATCCTTTTCGTTCCGCTAACTGCTTTTGATGAAGATCAGTGAATAAATACTTTTGGTATCCTTCAACTAAATTACCGCTAAAGAATTCTGCAACAGTGCCTGAACCATAACTGAATAAGCCGATTTGTTCTCCTGCATTCAATTGAGCGTTCTCTAATAACGAAATCAATCCAAGATACAACGAACCAGTGTAAAGATTACCTACTTGTCTACTATAGACAATACTTGCTTCATATTTTGTTAAAATTCGTTCTTGCTCTTCTGACGACTCATTTTCTAAAGCTGCCAACAACGCTTTTTTTCCCATTTTCGTGTACGGGATATGGAAAGCTAACGCTGCAAAATCAGCAGTTGTTTTCTTATGTCGAAGCTGATATTCTCCCCAAATCTTTTGAAATGCTTGGATATACGTTTCATTAGATAATTGCCCATCTACCATTGGATAATCATGTCCAACTGGACGCCAAAAATCATAGATATCTTGCGTTAGCGCCACACTATCATCGTTTACTACGATTATTTTTGGGTCAGCTGAAACGAGCATAGCCACTGCTCCAGCTCCTTGTGTTGGCTCACCGCCAGAAGCTAATCCGTATTTTGCGATATCAGAAGCAACAACCAACACTTTGCTTTCTGGATGCGTTTTAATATGTGCGAGTGCATATTGTAATGCCGCTGTTCCTGCGTAGCAAGCCTCTTTTACCTCAAAAGCACGAGCAAATGGTTGGATCCCTAACAATCGATGTAAGACCACTGCAGAAGCTTTTGACTCATCAATACCAGATTCAGTCCCGACAATCACCATATCGATTTTCTTTTTATCTTCATCGGATAAAATATTCTTTGCGGCATTTGCAGCAAAGGTCACGATATCTTGAGTTTTTTTATTAACAGCCATTTTATCCTGCCCAATTCCGATATGGAATTTATTCGGGTCCACCTCTCTTGCTAGTGCCAAATCGGTCATATCCACATAAAATGGTGGGACAAAAAAACTAATTTTATCTATGCCAACGTTCATTTTATATCTCCTCTATTATTATTCTCTTTCATTACCTACTATAATTTATCATATTTTCAGGTAAGATTGGTAGAAATAAGAATAATTTAAAATTTGTTAAAGAATTTCAGAAGTTTTTTTAATCTGATTTATAGAGTATTATTTTTTCACAAAGCATGGTATATTTCATATTGGAGGTGACGTCGTGGAAATCGTAATTATCGACGCCTTGAGAACACCTATAGGTAAGTATCGAGGGCAATTAAAATCATTATCAGCAGTGGAGCTGGGAACAGCTGTTACAAAAGAGTTAATAAAAAGAAATGCACCAATAGCTGAACATATAAACCAAGTAGTTTTTGGTAACGTATTACAAGCAGGAAATGGACAAAATCCTGCAAGACAAATTGCACTCAATAGCGGATTAGGCTTTGACGTACCCGCTTTCACCGTTAATGAAGTGTGTGGATCAGGTCTAAAGGCAATCAGCTTAGCCAAACAAGCGATTCAATTAGGTCACGCTGAAGTTGTTATAGCTGGTGGAACCGAGAGTATGACAACTGCTCCTGCCATCATATACAAAGAAGAGGATACTTATTCAAAACCCGTTCCAACTATGATGGTAGACGGTTTAACCGATGCATTTAGCGGAAAAGCGATGGGATTGACAGCGGAAAATGTTGCTGAACAGTTTTCTATCACTCGTAAGATGCAAGATACCTTCGCAACTCGATCACAAATGAAAGCGGCTAAAGCTCAGAAAGAAGGAAAGTTTGTGAATGAAATCGTTCCTCTTTCTATCGATGACACTATTTTTGAATACGATGAAGGTGTCCGAAAAGAGACTACTGTCGAAAAATTAAGTACATTAAAAACAGTTTTTAAAGAAGATGGCTCTGTCACAGCAGGTAACGCATCAACCATCAACGATGCAGCTTCAGCCATGATATTAGCGTCAAAATCGTTCGCTGAAGAACATCAAATCCCTTACCTAGCTATTGTTAGAGATGTTACAGAAGTTGGGATCGATCCAAGCATAATGGGCATATCCCCTATTAAAGCCATCCAAACCTTATTGAAACGCAATGATTTAACGATTGAAGACATTGATTTATTTGAAATCAACGAAGCTTTCGCCGCCTCTTCCATTGTTGTTCAAAATGAATTGGACATTCCCGAAGAAAAACTCAATATATGGGGCGGTGGTATTAGTTTAGGCCATCCGATTGGTGCTTCTGGGACTCGAATCGTAACCACTTTAACATACCAATTAGAAGATAAGGATGCTAAGTACGGTGTTGCTTCTCTCTGTGTTGGTGGTGGTCTTGGACTTGCTATACTAATAGAACGCCCACAAAAAAGAGAAACTGATAAAAAGTTTTATCAACTATCAAAAGAAGAACGCTTATTGTTTTTACAAGACACGGGTCATCTTTCTTCAGATAGCAGACAAGAATTGGAAAACGTATCTTTAGATGCAGATACTGCAAATCACTTGATTGAAAATCAAATCAGTGAAATGGCTTTGCCAATGGGAATTGTTCCAGAAATTTTAGTGAATAATAAAACCTATCAAGTTCCGATGGCAACAGAGGAACCTTCGGTTATTGCTGCATGCAGCAATGGTGCTAAAATGATTCGAAATTCTGGAAGTATTCAAAGCGAATTAACCGAAAGCCTTTTGCGCGGGCAAATCGTTTTTATGAATGTTACAGAGCCTGCGTTGTTAGAAGAAAACATCAACCAGCTTTCAGATGAGATTTTCAAACAAGCTGAAAAAAGTTATCCCTCTATCGTAAAACGAGGCGGGGGTTTAAAAAGAATTCAAATTCGTCATTTCCCAGAAGACACTAACTTTGTATCGGTAGATTTACTCGTTGATACGAAAGACGCTATGGGCGCTAATATCCTGAATTCCATTTTAGAAGGGGTCGCAGATTTATTCCGTCAACGGTTAGAAAATGAACAATTATTTAGTATTTTAAGCAATTATGCAACGGAATCTATTGTCACAGCGACGTGTGACATTTCATTTGCTAGTTTAAGTAAGACAGGTGATTTAGAAGTTGGCAGATTCGTTGCAGAAAGAATTGTGGCAGCTTCTCGATTTGCCCAATTAGATCCCTATCGTGCTGCCACACACAATAAAGGCATTATGAATGGTATCGAAGCTGTAGTTTTAGCAACTGGTAATGATACTCGCGCAGTAGCCGCCGCAGCACATGCTTATGCCTCTACAAATGGCTATCACGGATTAAGTCGATGGAAATTGACTGAGCATGGCTTAAAAGGCGAAATAGAATTCCCCTTAGCGATTGGAACTGTTGGTGGTGCTATTAGTGTTTTACCAAAAGCCCAAGCTGCTTTAGAAATTTTAAATGTCGCAGATGCAAAAGAATTGACTGAAGTTATCGCAGCTGTTGGGTTAGCACAAAACTTGGCTGCCTTACGCGCTTTAGTCTCAGAAGGCATCCAACAAGGTCATATGTCTTTACAAGCTCGTTCTTTGGCTATGTCCGTTGGCGCAAAAGGTCCAGAAGTAGACATCATCGCAGAAAAGCTAAAAGCTGGCTTGATGAATCAAGAGAAAGCTTTGACGTTATTATTAGAATTGAGACAATAATAGAGCAAACAAAAATAAACCGAAACAAGGAACTGATCTTCTTAAGCTCCTTGTTTCGGTTTTTATAGTTGCCTTGTCATCATCAAAACATCTAAAAATACTAGCTTACTGTTAAACAATATGCCTTCTTACCTTCTATTCTCTCTCCCATTAGAATTTACTTTGTCGAAACCCCTAATTTTTGCTAATTTTTATTTTAAGCTGTTACAATTAGTTTTGAGGTGAGAAGTGTGATTTTATCAATAATTTTCTTTACTTTAGGTATCTTATCATTCATTAAGTACAAAACAACAAGGGAGAAATTATATCTATATATTGCTTTATCTTACATTATTTTTTCACTCGTCATAGGGTTTATCGTTCATCGTTTTTTTGTTTAGCTACCTTATAACGGATGATAAATGCAAAGAATAGATGAATGTGTCTAATATAATATAAAAAAAATAAAAAGACAAAACAATAAAGCTCCTGATAAACAAGGGATTCATTGGTAATTACTAACACGTTTTCAACAACGATTTTCTTTAATACGGGCTGCTTTACCATATAATACACGTAAGTTTTAAAGTGTATTTGCATCATATGTCAATAATAAAAAAAGGGGAAGTATTGTCATCGTACTTCTCGTTTATATCCTCTACTCTGGATTATTGAATAAGCTTCCTCTGCTACGAAAAATAGCTTTTGGTGGAACCGATCCTCTATTTTGCACTTTAGCTGGAGTTAAGATAGCTCATTTCGTTTCAACCTTAAGATATGTATGCCAAACTACATAGCTACTACTAGTTTTATCTGCAATGTCATGCTAGATGTTAGAACTTTGTAAAACTTGTGAGATTCCTATATCAACTAATCCGTACCTTAAGTGGCCCCAAACTTTTTTTATCTCAGGCCTCTGAAGTACTTTTTCTTTATCTACAAACCATCCCATCAAAAAAGATTATTTAAACGAAAAAAACACCTAAAACATACTATCATATTAATTAAATTTTTCAAAAAGATAATTCTCACGAGCATTGTATATGAAAAATTCTTCCTTATGATTTATACTTAAAAATATTAAAGAAGGAGGAATACTTATGAAAGCTTTAGACTCAGTTGCATTAGCATTAGTTATCGTTGGGGGATTGAATTGGTTATTGGTCGGACTCTTTGAATTTGATTTAGTAGCTGCAATCTTTGGTGGACCAACTACTATCCTTGCTAAAATTGTGTATGTATTAGTAGGTCTATCTGCAATTTATTGTTTAAAATTATTTCCACTGATTGCTAATAAAGATAAAGTAGATGCAATGTAAATAATCGTTACTCTGCAGCAGCTACCGAAAAAGGTGGTTGCTTTTTCTTTTTCAGAAAATAAAAAATCTCATCTCAAAAAATACGAGGATACTTTAGGATTTGTTCATCTCGTAGGTAGTTTGAAGAGTATTACGGAGTTGTATGCGTTCTACGTCTTGTTTGTTTTAATCTCGTCAAACTGCTCTTTTACTTGTTCTGCCTCTTCTAATATTTCTTCTGTTATAGCTTCTTTAAACTTTTGTTGTAAAATATCTTATTCTACTAGAATTGTCCAATTAAGTGCAACACATGTAAAATAATAAAAATGTTTATATTTTTAAGACCATTTCAATAAAAATAGCCGCACTTTTGAATGAAATTTTCAAAGAGTGCGACTATTTTTAGTTATCTAGTTTTCTACCTGCCATCCATTTGATCATTTTTGGATCTGCATGTGAGAAGAATTGGCTTTCTCCTTCGTTCAGGGTTGCAATTTTTTGCTTATCATCATCAGATAGGGAGAAATCAAAAACATTTAAATTTTCAGTCATTCGTTCAGGTTTTATTGATTTAGCTAGAACAACAATTCCTTGTTCTAGCAACCAGCGAATAATTACTTGTGCTACTGTCTTATTATATTTATTTCCAATATTTATAAGAAGTTCATTTTTGAATATATTGTTTTTTCCTTCAGCAAAAGGAGCCCATGCTTCTGGAAGAATACCTTCTTCCTTTAGTGCTTGAATATTTTCAGTCTGTTGATTGAATGGGTTGATTTCTATTTGATTTATCTGTGGAGTAATCTTGTTGAACTCAGATAGATCAACAGCTCGATCAACAGCAAAATTAGATATACCTATCGCTTTGACTTTCCCGCTAGCCTGTAATTCTTCCATTGCATGCCAAGCGCCGTATACATCGTTATAAGGTTGGTGTAATAACAGTAAGTCTATATATTCCATCCCCAGACGATCTAAAGATTCTTGAAAGGATTTCATAACACCGTCATACGATACATTTTCGACCCAAATTTTAGTAGTTACAAACAGCTTATCACGTGAAATTCCTGACTTAACAATACCACGACCAACAGCTTCTTCATTCATATAAGATTGCGCCGTATCGATATGACGATAACCAGCTTGAATAGCCATATACACTGCTTCTTCTGCTTCTTTTGGATCTGTTATCTGATACGTACCAAAGCCCAATACAGGAATAGCCACGCCATTGTTTAGTTTAATTGTTTGCATCATCTATTTCCTCCGTTTCATTTTTATTGTCCTTATTTATATGCTTCATTGTCCAAAGTTCCTCTATATCATCATCTGATATATTTCCAGCTCTAAACTTTGCAATATGTTCATCATAAGTTGTGATTTTATATTGAAGAAGCTTACGAACTTGTATAAGTTCTTCAATTTTCTCATCTAACTCTTTTAATTGATCTTTTAGAATATCCTTTTGAGCGAGTCGCTCATCGCCTTCCAATTGAGACAGCGTGGCAAACTCAATCAATGATTCAATGGATAACCCAGCATTTCTTAAACTCTTAGCAAGAAAAACCCAATTCAAGTCTCGCTTTGTAAATATGCGATAACCATTTTTGTCCCTCTTAACTGGCGGAATCACTCCTACACGTTCATAATAACGAATTGTCTCAACTGTTAAATCGAACATATCCGCCACTTGTTTTATATTCATTCTAATAGACCCCTTTACTTTAGCATGGAGAAATCATGATTACTGATTTCTTTTAGATAAAATGTATCCTTTTCAAAATTGAACTTCAAAATACAACAATTTCCGATTCGCTCTTTTTGATCTATGTTGCTTGTGTGTTGCCATTTCCGCATAAATTGACGACAAGAAGCTCCATGAGAGACTCCTAAAACAATTTCTCCAGAAGTCTGTTTCATAATCGTAAGTAAACTAGAAGAAACCCTGTCTCGAAAGTCTTGTTCACTTTCTCCACCATATGAAACAAAGAAGTCTCCATATGGAAGTGGTGGGTTTAGATATTCATGCTCAGCTTCTAAATCACCAAAATTCCACTCTTTAAGCCCTTTTATACGGTTATATGAGGTATCAGTAACTAATTCCAAGGTATCACATGTCCGCTCAGAGGTAGAGGAATACGCGTCATCAAAAACGATATTATTCTCTTTAAAATAGTTTCTTGCAATGAGTGCTTGTTTCTTTCCTATGGGTGTAAGAGGAGAGTCACACCAACCTTGGATTTTTTTCTGGCGATTGAACAGCGTTTCACCGTGTCTCATCAAATATAATGTTTTCACTATGCCACCAACTACTTTCTTAAATATATCTTTCATGTACACTTATCATAAACCCTGAAGTTTACTTTATAGCAAGAGAAAAATTTATCTAACTAGTATTATTGAATTAAACATAATGATTTATCATGAAATATCTCATAAGGCGTTCTCCAGTTCAAACATTTTCTAGGACGATTGTTTAATTTATGAATGACGGATTCAATATACTCTTCTGAAACTGGAGTCATATCTGTCCGTTTCGGTAAATACTCCCGTATTAATCCATTCGTATTCTCATTAGTCCCACGTTGCCACGGAGACCAAGGATCTGCAAAGTAACAATCAATACCGCATAATTTACTATAGTATTTGTATTTTGCAAATTCTGGCCCTCTATCTGGCGTAATAGTTTTGCGTTGCTTTTTGTTTAGCGGAGAAAGCAATTTTATAATCATATCCCTTACACAAATTGAATCATTTTTAGGAATTCTGCCAGCTAGTAAAAATCTAGATTTCCGATCAACGAGTGTGACGAGACACGATTTTCCTCGGTGTCCCAAGACAGTATCAGCTTCCCAGTGACCAAGTTCTTCTCTACTTTCAGCTTTTGTTGGTCGCTCATGAATCGTTTTCACATCCGTAAACCGTCCACGACGATCACCGATTCTTTTAGTCACTGATTTTCTTCCTTTCCGTCTCAACATTTTTCGTGCTCCAGGACTTCCTACAGGAAATCCATCATCAAATAGACCATCGTAAATAGAGCGATAAATAGTAGGGTAACTGACAATCGATTCATTGCTCTCTAAGTTAATTCTATTCGCTATCTGTTCTGGAGACCATTGCTCTTCAAAAAGGAGTTTTCGAATGGTTTCTTTATAAGGTGATTGATCCAAGATTCTCTTTCGCCCGCATTTCTGCTTGTTCTTATGATACGATTTTTGCGCTTGAGAAGGTGAATATGTTTTAAACTTAGTAGTATTCCTTTTAAGCTCTCTCATAACAGTGGAAGGGCTTCTTTTGATCAAACGTCCAATTCTACGAATAGTAAAACCAAAACCATGATAGAGAAAGATCATTTCCCGCTCACGTATCGTAAGGTGTGTATATGATGTCATAGCTAAATACCTCCTAGTCGATATAATTCGTCAACACCATTATAACAGGATTTCTCACCTTCAATTTCTGGTGTTGCACTTAAATTATACATCCTAGTAGACAAAGAGAACAAAAGTTCGTATAATATTCTCAAGGTGATGATAATGAGATATGTAAAAACTGTACATCTTAACGAGCATATACGACCAGCTCAATATTGTTACTCGTTTCATCTTATTCCCTTTAGGAAGTTACCCTCTAAGCGAATAAACATAGAAGGAACTGTTTACAATTTTTGGTCTTTTCCTCCTGTAAAGAAACGAGATTACCTTGCAGCATTTCTGTTAGAAAAAATTGATCACTTCATAGTCTTTGAATACATCTATCCGAATCAGTATTCGCTACTATCTACTAGCAAAGTCTACAAGTTAACTGACTTTAAAATGGAAACTAGAAAAATTGATTATCCATTCGATGATTGGTTACTAAAAAAAGAGGGGAAAAAACATGAACATAATTGACAAGTGTGAAGCAGGATTATTATCTTACGAAGAGTTTCAGTACTATTCAAAGTGTAGTGGACAAAAGGGAATAAACGAGGTCGAATTGGATAAGTTTATATTTTACTTATATGTAAGGAAGGTACACTTTATTAAAAAGAATAGTTATGTAGGTGTAATTGATAAAATTAGAGTAATAAAAATGTTTCCAGATACCAAAATTCGTTTTACACTTCGCTCTTTCGAGAATATCAACTGTATAGTTAGAAAAAAAGAGTTAGCAAATTTAATTTTATTTTTAGATGAAGGCAAATATGAAGTATCTGTTCATGGTTATTACAACAGTAGAAATCATCTGGTTATAGAGAAATTCTTCGTTCGCAATCCTGATAGTTTTATTCGTGAATTTGTCTTAAAATCATTAAAATCAATTGCATAAAATAATTTTCTCCCCTCCTTGCGTATATTATCGTAAGGTTAATTTTTATATGAATCAGTTAGGTTTGGCAGGATTTTCCCGAACACAATAAAAGACCCTCGGAAACGCTAGGGTCTTTTCACTTAAATTTTAGTTATCGAGTTCTTCTCTCACTTTATTCGGAACTTCATTTTCCGAAATTTGAGTTGGACTATTTACTCTTTCTTTGCTTATTTCTGCTTTAATGTATGCCCCTGATTCAAATGGTTTTGGGTTTTTCCCGAACAACTCAAAATCCATCTCTTGTTTGTCTCCGTTTTCTTTCACGAATGTGACATTGTACTTATAAGAGTAGGTATCTTTTACCTTTTTACCATCAATATCCAGAGTGTCTGAAATTTCAGGAACATCAGTTGGGACCTTCGCATACGCTACCGTAGTATTATATGTTTGGTTGTAGTAATCAAAAGCAAAGTAACCAATAGCGCATAATGCAATAAGACCAATCAATCCAAGTATTTTATTCATAATGATTCACCTCATATAATTTAATTTAGTATAGTTTAACACTACGGAAACAATTTTAACCATGTATTCTTCTAACAATTTTGTAACTTTATTCTATAAATAGCTTCACTATAGGTGTATCAAATTATAAATTCTTTTCACAAAAAAAACGCCTTGTTAGAGACGGCATACTGAATCACTCTTGCAAAGTGGACAGGCATATAATACCTACTAATAGTACAACTTAATAGCAGTTTTTCATCAAATATAAAATGCCGCCCGATCGCATGGACGGCATTTTACAAGGAGTATTCATAATACCACTTTATTAGAATATGATTAGTATATACTAATAAGTTTGGCTGTGCAAAGCATATACTCACTTACTATAACGTACCTTGCAGAACTCGAACCTGCGACCGGACGGTTATGATGAGCCGTCTGCTCTGACCAACTGAGCTAAGAGTACGAAAACCGCCCAACAAATGGGCGGCTGATGATTGTAAGAAAACATAGATGGGTGTTCTTGGTTAGTATATATGGTTTTCAGTGTGAGATTACTGAAAAATGTGCAAATATGTTATTACCAGCTTCACCAGTGATAAAACCAAAAACTTTGTCTGAGTTAAACCTTTTTACTGTCCCTTTATTCATATACGTTTACTCCTAATATGAATATGATACGTTTTTTTGTAATTTATAGCATTTGGCAAAAGGAGTTTTACAGTGTGAATATATTACTCAAATTAGATTGTTTTTTTATGTAACACGAGTACAACGGTAAAATAAAAAAGAGCTCATAGCCCCTTGCCCCTTTTTTGCCCCCTTTTGCTTTTGGAAAAAGATATTTTAAAATTCAAACAACACTTAAGAAAACGAGTAAAAAAATAAAACCCCTTGATAAACAAGGGGTTCACTGTTAATTAATAACAAGTTTTTAACGACGAATTTCTTTACTTCGTGCTAAAAGTACGACATCTATTGATATCATTGAATTTTTTATTAAATTGACTACCACTCTGACTACAGCCGTTAAAAAGTAAGTGATGATTCCAAGCTTTTTACTCTGGAATTATCCAAAACCTGTAGTCAGCTTTCCAAAATTTGAAAAGCTTCTAGTGGTTTTAATCTTTCTTCTGATGTTAAATGTCGATAAATTTCAGAGGTTGTTTTATCTGTATGACCTAAGCGAGCTTTCAATACTTCCCAATCACAATGTCCAGCGACCAGACTTGCCATTGTATGCCGAGCCAAGTGCGTGTGGAAGGGTTTCTTTATACCACATTGCTCAACACATCGTTTAATATGATGATTGACATACTCTCGTCTAAATGGAACGCCTCGCTTGTGTGGCTCTAGATAAACAAATAAATACTTTTCTTCCACTTTAAATTTAAACTGCTTCCGAACATCATCTAGCATTTCCATTAAAGCTTTTAACTTTTCCATCACTAATGGCGTTACAACCACTCGTCGTGCTGAACTTACACTTTTAGTCGTATCGATTTTAAAATTAATTTGCTTACCTTTTACAGTTGTTTGCTTGTAAAAAAGAAGCTCATTATTGTTAAAATCAATATCTTCTGGTTGTAAGGCTAAAGCTTCACTTACACGACAGCCTGTATAAAACAAAACATGATACAAAGTTGAAAGTGGTAGGTCTTCATGAACAATACTGTAATTAAGCAATGATCTTAGCTCATCAAATGTCAAATACTTTTGATCCAATCTCCCTAATGAATCTTTTAATTGCTGAACCGTTTGTTGATACTTTGGACGTCTAACGGATTCCAATGGATTGTCGCTTAATACATTATTCTTTAGACAATAATTGAAGATCATATTTAAGGTTTGGCGAAAACTTTCTAATGAATTTTTAGAATAACCTTTTGATAGGCCATCTATGCCCTTCTCTTTCAAAGTGAAGAATAATTCTTCTAAAAAATCTGAATTAAGACTGATCATTTTCTTATCGCCAATCCATCTAGAAAGAGTTTTTACAGATTCATGTCTTTTCTCATACGTACTTTCTTTTTGTTCCTTCAATGATTGATAATAAACAAACCATTTTTCAGCTACCTCTCGAAATAATTCATTACTACCAGTCAGTTTCTTATATGTCTGGTGTTTTTTCTCCATTTCAAGATAAGCCAATTGTGCTTCGCGTTTTGTTTTAAAGCCTCTACGTGTTGTTCTGAATGCTTGAAAATACCAAGTGATTTCTCCTGCTTGATTCACATGCTGCTTATATCTATCAACTATCTCCAAACTTAATCCCTCTCTTTCAAGAAGGAGGATGAACATGTGTTAATAGATTGCTTTCGAGTACCTCCATTATAAAGCATATTCACCCAAAAATACATATTTTCATGACATTCTTAAATTGTGCATTCGATCTCTGTACTCTTCATAATCATGATTACTGAACCAATTTAGCACTTCATCTTTGGCGTAATGACCTCTAATGCCGTACCAACAGTTTGGGAACTCGGCTAGTCTGATTAATCGATTTAATGTGCTGTCGCTAATTTGAAATTCTCTCTTTAGGTCTTCATTTGTTAAAACAAGTGGTAAGGAATGTTGTATTTTAGAAAGTTCATCTAGAACTTGGTCTAATTTTTTATCGATCGTTGGATTTAGCGTTTTACTTTGTTTTGGAGTTTCAGGAAAACAAATATTTTCTTGCATCTTCTCCCTCCTATTCTTTCCTTGTTCAATCTATCAGTTGTTTGAGTCACCAAACCGCATAGGACTTTCACCTCTCTCCAGTTTACGGCGAGCTTTACAGAAGTATCATTATATACTTTGCATATCGTGGCTTGAAGGGACTAGTTTCAATTTGATTAAGAATGTGGTCGCTTTGCAGCAATGACAAATTGCTGGTCATGGCGGTTCTTAATACAGTGCTCCATGCAAAGGGAATGTTGCTGATAGATTTTATTGAGTTGTCAAGGTACAAGTTTTATTCTTATACCTATTACCAACAAAAATAATGAGGAAAAGGACACAACTTAATAAAATCCTATTCACAAACTTTATGTATGATATAATTAATACACAAAAACTGTGAGGTGTTTATTTTGTGGTCAAATGAAAAAATAGAAAAACAACGAGAATATTTTAAAGAACAAAGAACTACTAAAATGGGAAAGTTTACAGAATTTACAGTTCGAACTTACTATTGTATATACAAGTCCTGCGCATTAAACAACAAGCAATATTGTTTAGGGTCTGATGCTAGTAGTTACAAAATTAATAAAATAATTTATGAAGGTTTTTATGGAGGAGTTCCTGATCATGACAATAAAAATGTAATTGACGACTGCAAGAAAAAACTAAAAGAAATGGGCTACATTAAATTCAAAAAAGAGAATAATGTATGGCTAATCTATGTAATAAAAAACCTTGATTTTTTATTACCTGGAGAACATGAGTTTTATATAGAAAAATTTGGAATTGAGCATGAAATTCAATTTTTTTAGGAGATGAGTTACAATAGTTGACGTGCGTGAGACATTAATTAATGAAGTCAAATCAGTAGGACTGCATAACTTTCTAGTTACTCATGGTGTTTCTTTGAAACAATTAGAAAAATCAAAAAATGAAATAATCCAAACTAAAGATATGTATTTCGAATATTTTGATAATTTGAATGAAGTACTCGAAAACAAAAAAATTAACACAAATGATATTAAAGGAGTAACAAGAGTTTTTCACCATTCCTGGTTCCAAGCCGTAAACTATGGACTGATTGGAGTCCCACCTGGAATAGAGCTAAATGTGGTAACTCTTCGTTTTGCAAGCCTATTATCTTTATTTTATGATGGAAATCTAGATTATGTTTTTAAAATGTATTCAGAAGAATTGCTCTGTGGATGTAAATTCTATGAATTTGAAAAAAATGGAGTTAAAGAATATTTTCTTGCTGGCGATGGCAATCATAGAACTATGACTGCAAAATTAATTGGTGTAGAGACAATAACAGTTGGAAAAATTTATCGTTACTCCTTTAACAAAGGTAAGCATGACTTATATAAACAAAATCTTTCGTGTAGAAAAAAATTTGATGAATTCATAAAAAATAGCTCTTTTTCTACAAAAGATTTTTATGGTGAAAATTGGATTTATAGAAATGAAGAAATGATTGTAAAAGGACCCTTTAACTGGAATTACAGATATTCAAATGCCCTCGAAGAAATTCAAAATTATCATGAAACAATTGAATATTTGACGCTACTTGAGAGTCATATTAAAAAATATTATAAAATATTCAAATTTTCTCCAAAATGGGTTCTAAAAATAATTCTTTTCATTAATGAATCAAATTCAAAAGAAAATATTTCTTCAAAAGCAAAAGCTATATCTGCTAATGAAGCTCTCTTAAGTTTTGGGAATAAACAAACTTAATTTGCATTATTATTTGTGTTGATAATCGTCAAAAATAACCATCTAATTTCCACTTTGGCAAGTAATTAGATGGTTAAACCACAAATTAATTATAAACACTATATCTTAAACCATTTTGTATAAGACACATGACACTTATTTACTATCATTATTATAGCATTTTTTGTTTATCATGCTTCAAAATATTTTTAACATGAATTATGTTATTTCATAAAGTAAACTCATCTTTATTTTTATTTAAATTCAAACCACTTATTAGCTAGAAACATGATTGAATTAAATCAATACTTATATCAGTGTAGAATTTTGTTGTTTTTAAATACGTTGAGTGTTTGATAAAACTTTGGTAATCGCTAATGAAACTTAAAACTAAAATTATTCATATTTGAAAAAACTGATAAATACTGATTAAATTTGTTCGATATGGTTAAAAACATTCACTAGAATATCAAAAATATTTTTTAAACATGGCTAATCCCAGATACCATACAGAATCAAAATGTAGTAAAATCAACTATTCTCATAAAAATAAGTAAAAGGAAATTTCTTTATATTAGAGTAAATTTTAAATTCTCATAGCCAAGATTTGTAACCAATCAACATACCTTGCTCATCAGAATATATTCATTTTTAATACAATAATTCTATTATTTTATACTCAGCTTCTCCACTTATTTTTTTATAGTTTTCATTATTTTTAATATTTTCAAATAATCGATATTCCCAATATTTTCTTGCCAAAGTGATTGGAGAGTTATTTTTATCATTCATATGTAATTCTTTTAAATTGAATGATCCACAATCGTTCATGAGCCTGTTTCTACCAACATTCTCTAAAGATTTCATTATTCCTTTATAACTAGTAGACTGACTATACGTTGCATTTAAGTCTCCATGTCTCACATAATATCTAATCTCTCCATTTGAACTCTCTACCGCTCCTGTTGGCTCTTTTAATATTTCTATTACCTCAACAAGCCTTTCCTTCAACATAATAAGTTTAGGATTTATAAAACTTATTTCATAGTGTCCTGAACTGTAACCCAATCGTCCTCTTCCTATGATCTCTAAAACATCACCTTCTGTTAGCTGATAATCTACATATCCTTTAAACATTGGTAGCAGCGAGGGATTTTTATGCAGATATTCTGATTGGTGTTCAATGACATCACCAAAAAATTCAACATAGTTTTCTTCATTATGCCATTTTATGTTTTTAACTATAATTTTGAATTTAGCTTTCCAGTTATCTTTTTTAGCTTTTTTATACCATTTAGTTTTAGAATCCATTGTTTTTCCTCAAAAATATCTTTCCATTTCTTTATTTTATTACGCAACGGATTACTAATAATTTACATCATTAGTATCCTGAATAAAAGTTGGTTTTTGCATCTCAACTAAAAAATCTGATAAAATTTTTACTTTTTCAGACTCATTAAGTAATGATTCTGATAAAACAATTTGTAATGAGTAACTTCCTGACGGATTATATTGTTCTAGTATTTCAATAGACTCCACATCAAACTTAACATACTCTTTTCCTCTAAGACGTCTATAATATACTATCTCCTTTGTGACAGGTAACTTTAGTTGCTTTCTTAAATCTTTGGAAATCATGCTGACCGCTCCTAACATTTTTTTAATTACTATTTTTCCATTCATCAATAGATGGAACCCTATTCTCTATCAACATCTTAATTGCAAGATAAATTAAATTTGATGAATAACTTCCATTGACATAAAGATTTGAACTATGTGAAATTTGTGTTTCAATACTTTCACCAGTATACTCTTTTTCAACTCGACCAGACTCTTTTAAAATATCTAAATATCCCCTTAAATCTTTACTTGTTGCAAACAAGCACTCAACAAGCCCATCCTTTACTACTAATCCATAAGGCATGAGGTAGAAGTATTCAGCTGTTTGAATCGTTATTTCTAAAAAATCATCTATTTTTTGGAGTTCTAGTTTATCTATATTCATAATAATGCTATTTCTTGTACTAATTTTCTCAAAAGTAACTTGACTCCAATCTGGAATAATTGAGTCAAACCAATTTTTTTCCTTAATAACATTCACAAAAAACAGTTTTGTTTGTATATCTGATTCTAATTGATTTGGATAATCATAGCTCTTAACTTCCCAACCTTCCTTCTCGTACTTAATAATCATTTTATCAACGAGTACAATAATAAACTTAATTTCATGATACTTATAGTTACCAATAGTCCCAGTTGTTCTCGCATTGTCTGCATCTCTTATTGATTTATATAATAACGCATAGACTTGTGATGGGGAATATAATTTAAGCCACCCATCAAAGGCATTACAAAGTACCTTTTCTTTTTCTTCATCATCCAATTCTCTAGAAAATCCCAGCTTGTTCATTTCAAATCTAAATATCTTAAGTAATTCCTGAATAACGTAACTCTTCCACAAATAAATATATTCCTTAGAATTTACTAACTCAATATCATCTAAATACTTTAACTTTTCAAAAAGTTCTATTCTGCTATAACGCTCGCTTACTATATTTAATGAAAAGAGTGTTTCATCTACTCTATAAGAAAAACTTGTATCAGTAATTTTTGAAAAGACTTCTATTGGAGTTTGTTCAGAGACTTTCAGTATATCCTTATCTATTAAATCCCTAAGGGTTTCCAGTGTAAAGCCATTTACTGATTCCGTATATGTTTTATATTGTGGCACTAAACAATTAAACTCCAAATTGCTAATTTGAAATAGCGCTGTAATATTCACTCTGTCAAAAATATTTACATCTTGAAGTTCAACTTCACTATCCAAATAGATATCATGGATAATAGATGAAACTTTCTTTTTATCATTTTCTTTTTTTGACTGACAATTAATACAACTACACTCCTTATTATCTTTATCATATTCAATATGACCACACTTCTCACATTGAATATCAGGGGAAAAATATTTTAAACTAGATTTACTCGGCAATTGTGCAATTAGATAACGATTATCGTAAGGGCATTTTCTTGTTGTATAGAAAAATGGCAAATACACAGAAAATTTGGAAGCCTTATCAATTTCAAGTTCAAACTTATCAATTATTTTTGTCACTGACAACTTTCCCGTATAGTAAAATTCAAGTATCTCTTTAAGAACTTTTGTTTCTAATCCACTCAAGGGATGTTTTTTTTCTTGAATTTGTACTAATTCAAAATTCTTTATCTCCTCATATTCCAATATATTTCCCTTCTTTCAAGTCATTTTCATATGTTAATACAATATAGCATCCACTAAAATAATTATTCTTCCATATTGGGATAATCTAATCACATTTTATCTTCATCACCATTATACATTATATAAGACCACAATCCAGATAAATTTAATCAATATTCTTTAACTGAATAATCTCATCTAGATCCAATTCTAATTAAATGATTAATTTGTATTCTTTGTCTTTTACCATTCGCTAGTTCACTCAATCTTGCTACTTCAATACCATGTAACTAGAAGGCACGCTTAAAGAAATGTTATGTTTATTTATCAAATCGTGAACTTTTAATTCCAAAAATTTCCTTTCATAAACGCCTCTGCTTTCATTGTTTGTATAGACAATGAAAGCAGAGAATCTTTTGTTTATAAACTTTTCTCATCATTTCCAATCTTTCTATTTTTTTTAGATGTAACTAGTAGCTCTTCCAGATCAAAAGAAATCATATCGGTTAGTTCTGAACATAAAAAATGAAGTTGATTTATCAAGTCTCTCCATTTTTCGATACTACTTGTGACAAGCAATCCATCTAGTTCTGCTTTAAATCCTTCAACTAAAGTATTTAAATCACTTATTTTACCATTCAGCTCTTGGTTACCATCTTTATTAATTTCACTTACAACAGAGAACGCATTATTATATATTACTGACAAAATATCATCACTGATGACTTTCCTCACATTAATTTTCCAATTAGCAAAAATATTTTCATCATAACCTTGATTTTCTCTCTTATTCTCTAAAAATTGATTAACTTGACATGTATATATAGAATAAATGTGTAAATCAGCCTGTAAACTATTGTATTTAAAAAATGAGTCGAGTAATGGGTGGGCAATCTTTATTTCATCCGTTTGTTTGGTTATCATCATTAGTTTTTCAATATCGTCTATAAATGCAAACTTTTCACTTAACAGTTTATAGCTAGGGGGCACTTTATAATCTAAAAGTCTTGAAACAATAATAATCGCCTTAAAAGACTGTTTCCATAGAATATTTTCAATAGAAAAAATATCAATCTCTGGAAAAATAAAATTGAAATCATCAATTAACTTTTTGAACATATTTTCCAGATCAGAGTAATCTACGTTCACTATTATATTATCAGACACCTTCCAATCAATAACACCATCATATTTAAGTATTCTACTTTCTAAAAAGTTAGCTATTCTTTTTCGATATCTCTTTAAATATTCTTTTCTTTCATATCTCATATTTCGTTCAAGCCTAAATTCAGATTCGTAAAGGTGAGACCAAATAGCCACAAAAATAAGTAAATTATTATAATCTTCCGTAGTTATTAGTTCACATTGAATCCGAAATTCTTTTCTATAAAGCTTTTTAGCTGTATAAAGAATATCAACGCTATTTACTAGGTTGATAAGTGATAATTTTGACTGATGTGAGACTTCTTCCCCATTAAAGCGCTCAATTAAGAGTTTATGCATGTTCTCGTAAAATGAACTTAGCTTGCTTCTATATTCAGAAAAAGCTTGATTGAATTGGTAATTACTAGTACTAGATTCAGAAAAATTAAGTGACTCTTTAATTTCAGATATAGAATTGTCATTAGTTTCAACAATAACTCGATTGTTATTAACTCCAAACTTATCAACAGAAACTTTTGGGTAGTAAAGAAAACTATTATTCAAACAAGTCATAGCACTATTAACTTTGTTTAACAATTCATCCATATTTAATATAGAAAAGTTCTTCTTTTTGTAAAAATGAGTTAGACCACGATCAAGCATTTTTATTACTTCAACATTTTGGTTCATGCATATCTTAATATTATCATGTACTTCATCCCAATTATCTGGCAACATATCATAATCGTGCTGTTTAATTAACCACCCATTAATCTCTACAATCCATAGCCATGGTAAACTGCTAGCTTTAATCGTTTTTATAACTTCCGGAATTTCGAGATTATCAATAATTTGTTCACCAATTAATTTGACATTATAATTTTCCTTTTCAATTGATAGTCGTCTAAAAGAACTTACTATTGACATGATATAGCTATTTTCATATTGAATTTTTGATTTCTCTTCATCGTATATATTCATGAGACAAAATATATCATATGATTTTTCTTCTTCTATCATATAAACAATTCCATATTTAATCTTAAGATTTTCTAACAAAGAAGGATGAATACATTGGTAGATTTGCATCATCCCTTGCTTTTGAATACCTACACTAAAGTTTAGAAGAGAATCCAAAAGCTCTTTGTTATCCTTAACTCTATCCGGTAAACTAACTTTCGACTCATCTACTTTTAAGCCTCTAAGAGCTAACCAAAAAAGACCGTAACCAGCTGCATTTAATTCTTCAGTGGTGTCTAAATCACAAACAGGTATATTGTCTATGGTGTTCTTCATAAAATTGTCAATAAAATTATATTTCATTTTTTTACTTTTCAGAATAGTAATATCTGCTTCAATTGCATGAAATCTCTCAGGTTGACTTTCACGTATAATTTCTAGTAATTCACCACTTTCAAACTGTGGATAGTATGTTGTAACATCTCCTAATAAAAAAATTGGAAATTTCCCAGGACAGTGATTGTCAATTCTAAATATAGTGTCTCTATTTTCTAAGTAGTATTTTCGTAGTTCCAGCCAAAGCATAGCACGAATCACACTTGAGTAACACTGCCAAGAATCATACTTTACACTACTTAAAATATTTAATAACTCATTGTTTATATTATTATCATAAAAATATGACACTAACAAAAAGAACATATTAGTGTTGGTGGAGTTCATGACAAAATCAATAATATCGATTTCAGTAACAAGAAGGTAATTTAGCAGTATGTCGCAAATAAGACTAGCTCTTAATGCGTGTAACGTATTTATCTTTTTTCTATTATCAGAAACTTTTACTAGATATTCCTCTTCAAATATAAATATCATTTTCGATTTATTTTTGACATTAATATTCGAGAATAACTTTTGCGTGTCTACATCAATACTAAATTTTCCAGCATAACTAACAACCAGTAAAGAAACAAGCCATTCTTCAATATAATCTTCACTGGTAATTATTCGATTTATTTGAGACTCAAGCTTCTTTCTCAAGGTTTGGCTTTGACTTAGCATGTAGGTAAATTCCATTAATGGACCAGTTCCACCGAAAGCATCCCAAGCTTCTTCAAAAGAGCGAAACTCATTATTTTCATATCTTTTAAAAATAATCTCTGCCTCTTTAACACTCAATTTAAGATCTATATATTCAATTGGTATTTTCGAATTATCAACATTAGCTCTTCGATAATCTTCTTCTCTTATTGATAATAACAACCTGAATCCAGAACCATATTCATATAATTTTTCGCAAATCCAAGTCCAATTTGTATCTTGAGGAGATATATCATAATACACGATAATATCGCTATGTTCTTTTGCTAGACCATTCAAAGCAATAGCAATATTCTGAGCTTGTTCTTCATTAGTAACTGATTGAATACAAAAAATGTCTTTTTCTGAATAATAGTTATATAAATATCGATATGACAGAGATGATTTACCTTGACCAGAGGCTCCTTTTATAACAACTATTTTCTCATTTTTAAAAGATTTATCTATTTGATCTATCCAATAATCCCTGGTAACATCAAGCCCTAAGCGTATATGTTGTGGCTGAGCATTAATTCCAGCCACATATTCTTTTTTTAACTTATCTAGGCTTTCAGTTTGTTTATATTCAGTCATAGGAAGTATAGAATTTCCAAATTCTTTTGCGAATCCCCTAACAGATGCCAATTCAATACTTATTTGTCTAATTTTTTTATACCACAAATTTTTAGTAGTGGAGTCAGAATATCTAGAAAGGTTAGCTACATACTGTGTCAAGACATCTAAAAATATTCTGGGAGAGACCATAGTTTCAACAGTTTCTGTTAGTTGGTTGTAAATAGTTTCAATAAGTCCATCTTCATCTACTTCTTCAATAGATAAATGATGCCCTAACCAATTTATGTCTTCGTCTTCGTAGCCACTTTTATTCAATTTAGAGCTGATTTGTTTGAATTCTATTGATTCTATATCACAAAAGCCGGCAATTTCCGGTCCAACTTTCCCAAACGAGATAATTTTGAGAACTATATTTGAATTGACTTCTTTATACGACAAGCATCTTCTAAAGAAAGAGTCAGCTTCATTTGGATTCAAGTCTGACAAAGAAAGTGGTGTGGAAAGATTTTTTACTTGGACAATCTCATGAGCAACTCCGTTCTTCTTTATTAATAGATCTTCGACTTGCTCAGGGCAAAATTCAAAGTCCTCTTTAAGTTTAATTAGTCTTGAAGCAATATACGTTGTTTGTGATGAAAAACCTTTCCAAGCAGCCTTTGCACCAGTATCAGATCTAGAAAATAGATTTTCTCCCATCTTGCCACTCCTTTTTGCTTTTTCTCAAGTATATCAAATATGGTAGTAAAAAACTTTAAATTATAAATCATTCCTATCAAATTGTACTCAATTTCAATGACATATATTTATTTAGCTTTTATCTAAAATATTTTAAAAGATTCTATAGTAAATTTTTTAGCCTAACGAAATGCTATTATTGTTCATTTCATATTTTGAAAGCTACATTAAGTTTTCGTTTTTACGGCTCCATAAACTATCTATATTTTTTTACCACAAAACTAACTTACTTCTCCACAAATTAAAGAAATTATCATGACATCAAAACTTATCAGACAAAAAAATAATATTGACTAATAAGAATTATCATCGGCATTATAATTTAATATAATTATTTTAGTGTATTTTTGACTTAATCAACTTTCTACAGTAAATAATTGAGAATCATAAAATTTAAATTGATTGATATTGACTACAATTTTATTGGTGTCCTGTAGAAACAATAAAAATACCAGACAAGATTTTATTTCTTATCCGGTATACTCCTTCTCACACACACTATTCTACTCAATCTAACTTCATAATTCTATCTTTATATTTTGAACTGCTCATCTAAACTAACATGCTTACTCTATTAATTAAGCAAGAATATAATAATAAAAAATATGCTAAGTATTACGTACTATACCTGTATAGCTAGAAGCAATAACCTTTTTTCGTATTCAATTAAATTTTGAGATACAACTTGAAAATTACTCTTTACATATCTTATAATTTCTTTATCACTCTCTAGATTTAATGGAATTAGTTTGGAAATTGACCTAATTGCACTTGTAGGAACTCCAAAGTCTATCAGCATCCGCAAACGTTCATCCACCTGCTCATTTTCTAGCCTAGCAGAAAAATATGCATAATCTCCATATGGTAAATTGTACTGGATATAAACATATTCTTGAATAGATTGAAGTACATTCAATAATTTAGGAATGGTGTATCCAGCATCCTTTCTCACAAAACATAAAATATCTTTTATAGCTTTCTCTGTTGCTCTTTTATCAATTACATTTAAAGTATCTTGATTTAATTCTTGTCCTTTTTTTAATACATTTTTTATATCAACATTATATTGATAATCATATTGTTTATTAATAACTGTTTTTAAAGAAGGCGAATTAATTATACTTAGCGAGCGTGCTGCTAACATATTTGTATATCTTTCATGAGTATTTTCATTTTCTAAAAACTTGTATGCTAATAATAAAGTTCCTGATAACTGATCATAATTTGGAATACTTCCCCAAGTTAATGTTGAATTTAGTATTTTGTAATTATCTTCCAGATATCTATATAACTCTTTTTGACCTGTAATATTAATTATATTTTTTTTAATAATATTCATAAGCTCTTCTGGAATATCTTTTTTTAAATCATTAAGCCTATCATTATGCTCTTCTTTTACTTCATCTTCATCCAAATTGATAAGAATTTCATTTGAAATATTTTTTTGTTCTACAAAAGGCACGTCTATTTGAAAATCTTCTTCATCAGGTATACGACCAAAAATAAATACTTCTCCAGTAAAATACTTATTCATTCTACCAGCTCGTCCTTTTATATTTGAATAGTCGAAAAAATCTATTGTTGTATTTGCTTTTGTAGTTTCAAAAATATACATTGTTTTAGCAGAAGTATTAACTCCTTCAATTAGTGAAGTAGTAACAAATAAAACATTAAGTTTTTTATCCTCAAAATATTCTAATTGACTAGTCACGACATGCCTTGGCAACTCACCATTATGAACCCCAATTCCAGAATCAAGTAGATACTTCAAGTTCCATTTTTCAGAAATATTTTTATCAATCCATTCAACCAAAGGTAATTCTATTGCCTTTTTATTTAACATATTTTTTTCAGATAAATAGTACATATATTCGTTTGCTAATGTATAAGCTTTATGCGGAGATGACATGTAAACGAGAGAAGGATCAGGGTTTTTACTCAGCATCTCAAAAAGTTTACTTTTTTTCTCAGCACTATTTTTAAACCTTATTTCCTGCACATTAGTATTTACTAAAGAATAATCAGTTTTCAAAAAGTCTATCTCATATTTAATTATAAAATCATTAGATAACGCATTTATTGATGGTGTTAGAAACAATGCTTGTGGTTGAAACGCCAACATTTTGTGAATAGCTATATTTAAAACATCTATTCTTTCATCGCTTCTTCTAGTACTAACCTTATAAAACTCATCAACAATAAAAAAGTCAATTACAGGCAAATTTTCATACTCAAGAACCCTCTCTGCCGTAAGAATTAAAATATTTCTCTCATGGGTTTCTTGTAAAGTATTAACAATGATATTATAATCGGCATATTTACTCATTTTCTTGCGAGTTTCGTCGATTAGAGCTAATGTTGGTTGAATAATTAATATATTATCAAATTTATTTTGTGCTACTATTTCTTCTATAATCAAACTTTTTCCAAAACTAGTTGGTGCACTGACTGCTACATTTCTACCCTCAATTATTTTTTGTTCAATTATTTTTTGTTTAGCATGAAAATACACACCCTCTAAATATTGTGATTTATACCATTGTTTACGTATTTTCGCTTGAATACCTAAAGATTCATCGTCATGTTCCTTAAGATATGGATAAAATCCAGCTCGCTCAATTAAATCTACCCAAATTGGTTTACTCTGCTCATTAACTCTATCCCATATATCCAGAATATGGATTATTATATTACGTGCATTTTCAGTATCTATCATAGAAGAAACTAGTTTCGCTAAATTAAAACTGTCTTGAATCGATTCTAACTCATTAAATTTCAATATTTCTTGAATATCATATTTCATTTAAATATACTGACCTCCCATCAATTTTAGATGTAAAGATTTAACAAAATCAGTTTTATTTTTTAAGGGCAATAAAAATAAATATATATCTAGATGATTTTTCCAAGGATGATTTTCTTTCCCTTTGCTCAAGCTATCCAGCATTTTTTGACTTTCTGCCTTCAATTCATCTAAAAAAGCATTATCAGGATCACTACAACTATTTATACAATCACTGGAATAACCAGCAAATAATGCAATTTTTATATTGGCTAATTTATCTAAACATTTAGTTTCAGGATTGATCAATTCTTTTATAAATTCATTGTCTTCTCCATCATCATCTTGAACGCGGTTAGAAATAATCGTAAACTCAGAATGAAAAAAATCAGTTTTAAAATGCCCGTTAAGATCCTTTATTAACTCATATATAGCTCTACTGCCATCTTTGTATAACTTAGATTCTCCCAACCAAAGATTCTTTCTTTCAGTATCTACGTGAACAGCATCAAACCCATGTGGTGCTAAACTCAAACTATCTTTAAAATAAATTTTTGATATCAAGGCATCTGCACCAAAATATTCATGAAGCAAATGATATAATATTAATTCTCCGAATTCCCCTCTTTTAATATACTTATCTTCAATATCTATATTTCCTGTATAATAACTACTAGCTTCTTTAATCTCTGGTATACTATAAATTTTTTGCATAGCTTCTCGAACAATTGGTATTATTCCATTTCCAGAAGCAAGTCTTTTATTAACTTGATGTTTACCAAAAGCAAAATCTGGAATATCATTAAAAAGCTCATTATAAAATTTACTCTCCATTTGAACCATAGACCCGCTATCATCTATATCAAAATCAATGTGAAAGATATGAAGACTTTGTTGGTCATCTGGAGTATGAATAGTGTACTGTTTACTCAAAAGTAAACCTCCCTTGAATAATAATTTTTAATTATTATATACATTCTACCATATTTAATGATTTCTTTATAATTAAGTTCACAAAATGATTGTTTGATATTTAAAAGTGTTAAAAGTAAATATCCATTAGTTAGTAATAAAATAAAATTAATAAGTACTTAATTTAATGAAGATTAAAGCTATTAGAAATAGTCTTATTATTTAATTATGAATGATAGTATAACTAATTAATGAAGTATAATTCCCCTAGAATATATCGTACTTTTCCAAAAAATCATTTTCTATTCATAAAAATCCAGTAATATACCACTGTTGCTCACCTTATAAATCCTTAAAAAAGCTATTCGTTTTTTCTTAGAATAGCTTTTTTAAAGATTTATATTTAGTTATTAATTCTTTATAATTTTCTGATTTCTGATGTCCATTTATCTCCATCAACTGCATAGTCTTTTGAATTTGAGAAAGAAGACTATTAGCCTTTACTTTTCCACTTAATATTGGCTCTAAAACATCTTTTGGATTCTTTAAAGGTGTCTGTCCAAAATCGTACAATAGGTTCATTTCTCTATCAAAAATCTTGATTGTTTTAAAGACATTTTCTTTATATAAAGTCGAAACATTCTCCGATAAATTTTGCACAACCAGATCATGATGCTCTTTTTTTGTTTCTCTAGCCGTTATAGCATCTTTAGAAAACTGATATTCATATCTTGCAAGTGTCCCTAAATATGACAAGTCTTTTGAAACAGCAACGACGTAGAGACTCATTTCATATCCTTTTGCTTCTAACAAGCTAGCAGTTCTTGTTGGTACCTCTACCGTTCTTAGAGTTCCTTCTACAATCAAATGATAATTCTTGTCACTCAAGTACTCCACAATATCTTCCGTCAAACGATTAGAAAATGGCGTCACTTGTGTCACATAGTCTTTCCCGTATTGTTCTACAATTTCATCAAAATTTGGATGTGCTTGTTTAAACGAATCATTATCCACCACAATTACATTCGTACCAATTTCCTTCATGATTGCATATCTTAGAGCAGTCTTTCCAGCTCCAGGCTGTCCACCAAGTAAAAAAGCTTTTGGACTCTCTGCTGGAACTTTAGAGAGTGTTAAAGCTTCTAGGGTATCTTCTAAAATTAAAGAATACTGCTGTTCGGTATAGTCTATATAAAAATTAGACATACTGTTCAACTGCCTTCTGATCAGTTATAGATTTCGTATATACATCCATCGTATTCCAATATGATTCAACCTTAGCCAAATCATTCATTGACATTTCAAATAGATTCATTTGCAGCATCCCTTTTAGTTGATCCAGCAACTCAGCGTATAAGTCATTTTTATTTTGTCTATCAATCTGATGCTTCACAACATATCTCAATACACGATTGTAGACATTGCGAGAAAATTCATTTAGTGATTCAACCTTAAAAGTTTTTTCATAATCCATTTTTCTCACCAGCCTTCTTTGTTTATTATGATTGATTATAACATAAAACAGTAAATTCTACACCTAGCCTAGCTTTTCCCCAAGTGTTTTAAGCTTTAATTCTTTCATAAATGAGAGGTACACCAACCTTATAATCAGCATACCTTTCACCAGTCAAATCATCGAATTTCAAACTTCCCAATTGCAATGACAAAAGCTAGCATACATTCTTGATAGCAATCCTCATCATATTCGCCACTCTTCCATGCCATCTTATGCATCAATGGTTGGAATCTAAGAATCAGCTCTTCGATCGCTTGTTCACTTCCATTTTTTGCTTGTATAAATAATTGGCTTAAGCTTTTCATGGTTAACTCCTTCCCTCTGTTGAGATAAATTAATTTCTCTAAAAACAAAGGAAAGGCGGAGAACGAGCAACACTTATTATTTTAACATTAGTTACTTTTGATAGATTTTCTTAATTTTTGATACAATCGAAGCTTTAAATTTGTGACGCCTTGTCTAGATATATGAAGGACTTCACCAATTTGACGATCTGTTTTGTCGCTGACAAATTTTTCTATCAAAAAAAGTTTTTCTCTAACAGTTAGATTTGTCAAAGCTTCATTTAGTTTATCATCTTCAACATAGAACGGAAGATCCAGGGAAAAGAGATTAAAATCACCTCTTTCCTTTAATGAATCTTGTTTCACCAATTCTATAATAGTGGTATCCTCTTCAAGAATTTCATTTTCAAGACGGAGTGATTTTTTCTTGTAGTAATTAATAGCTGCATGACGAATGACTTTTTCAAAATACTTGGTTAGCTGTGCATTAACTCGTTCATTATTTTGACTCATTCAAAACACTTCTTCCTATTGAAATCATTATTTTCAAAAGGAGATGTGTATAATGGATAATTCTATCAAATTTATGTTAAGCGGTATTGCCAATAACCGCGGTAAGCACGTTCAACGTGAATGGATGAATCTTCTTTTATTCTAGGTAGGATGTTATTTGTAAAGTTAGGATAGGATATAGTTAACTGATGTTCTTTTGTTAAAATCCTATAGATCTCTTTATTTGAGAGTGGGACGTTTGCCTCTTTCAATATAGAAGCAATGGTGAGGCTAATTTTTTGGTAGGACTGATTTCGTTTTATCCCTTCTTTTTTTGCTAGTAAATACTTTTGATTTTCAATTTCAGACTTAGGTATTTTTGCGGATTTTTGTTTCATCATATAATCCTTATCCAGTTCGAAATCTAAATTAAATAATCTATCTTTAAGCGCATTATATGATTTTGTTAGTTCACTCCTTTCCTTCATCAATAAATTCATTTGCTGGTAGATCAGTTCTTTTTCATCAAATTTATCCATTATTTTCTCCTTCCACTTATTACCAACAAAACAAGTGACTGAAAAGACACAGATTTTTAAAATTATTTGAAAAATGGAAACTTCAAAGAAATATCTTCTCTTTGGAGTTTCCATTATTTTAACTATTACGAATTGATTAGTAACAAGACAAATGTCAATTGAAGAACAAGAATTCCTCTGCTATTCATTCAATGAATCAACATATTTTTTTATCGCGTAAAATATGACACCTCCAAAAATAGATACTGATAAAATTTTTTTAAAATAATATTTCCGTTTTCTCATGCTCTATGTCACTCCTTATTTATCGAAACATTGTAATTGATGCTCTTGTTAATATTTCTAGATTTTTCTCATAGTGATTCAATGATGTCAATTTATTTTCGGGCAATCCTAAGAATGTATACACAGCAATTTGTGCAGCTCTAACTGAATACTGTTCGGTAAACACCATATCGAAAGGGTGTTCACAAAACTGACTAACAAAGGCTAAGTTTTTAGAATTTTTAGGAACTACTTTTGGGCGATCTCCAACGGCTCTTTGATTAAATAATGAGCTAGCATATGGTAAATATACAGGAATTACATTTATAACAGAATCCATAATTTTTTTTGTATGATTCCCTATATTATCATTACATGAATCTGTTAGAGCTAAATGGTCCAAAAACTCTTCAAGCATCTCTTTTCCTGTCATTTCGATTATTGGTTTTTTGACATAATCACCATTTCGTCTTGGATACATAAAGTAACCCCAAAAAACTGATTCATTGCTCTTTTGTGTTTTAAAATGAGGCTGATGAGGAACCACTATTGACAATAAAGCTGAACTCCTAATCCAAGTATTTAATGCATTACCTGGAGACTGCTGTGTAATACGGGAAATTTGCTTAATGAGATAATGATTATCAAGAGTTACGGTAAAACTCATCCACTCACTTTGATCACGATCATTAAAAAACTTATCTGGTTATCCTAACGAATAAAAACGATCTGTTGCTTTTTTGCACAACATGGCACTAGGTGCATACTCCATATTTTCTTTTATTGGTGTCGTAAAGTCGCCGATTATAGAACTATCAGTTATCGATCCATTTGTATCAAAAACTAAATCATCTTCTGAAACAGATATTATCCCTTTTTCATGACTCAAAATATTCTCAAAATGTAATCCTGTCACAATTATATCGTCCTTAGGCGTCGTATCTTTGAATTCCCAATCAGTAACTTTGATATTATTAACAAATTTAACCCCTTTATCCTTCAAATATTCTCTTACCGGCGATATGATACTTTCATACTGGATGAATGGTGTTCTCGTAACACCTTCTAAGGTATGAATTCTACTGAATTCAAGAATCATACGATTCATATAACGTCGAAGCTCCATCACAGAACTAGATTCCTTAAATGCAAATGTTGTCTGCCACATATACCAAAAATTTGTTTCAAAAAGATGAGGGCTATTTTTGAACCATTCCTTAATGCTGATATTATTTAAAGTTCTTTCATTTTTTTCTGGCATCAGTAAAAGTTTTGTTAATAAAGCCCTGTCTTTATTGTTAAACTGCATATGTTTATAATTATTTTTATTGGGTTTTGTTCTCGTACCTAATTCATCAATTAATCTCCCAACATCTAACGTCGGATGATGATGATCAAATTCTAAAATTTCTTGCGTTACATTCTTTTTGGGATTCTCTATTGAAGGAGTTGACTTTAAAATATCCCATAAATTTTCAAAGATTTCCTCATTTAGCATTCTTCCACCCTTAGATAAATAGCCTTGGTTATTAGTCAAAAGTTCATTTCCATATTCGTCTTCATAATCAGATATTTTCCCTCCATCATTTGCACCATGCTTTTCAAGACCATAAATTGTAATGTTCTCTCCGATCCAGCTTCCATCTCTAATTAAGTATACTGCCATTTATTCGGCGTTGTTCAACCACCCCTTCTCCTGCATATTCAAGTTGTCCAAAGGTTTGTTCCATATTTGGAATAATGTGTTTTAGTTCCATTCTTTTTCCTTCTTTCCTTCTTTCCTTTTAAATTTAAATAGCTCCAGCTTAAATCTAGTTAGAATCAGACTTTCTTAATCGTTTGTAGCCTAATATAGCTATTGTCCCTAGAAACAGCACAGCACCTGTTTTAAAGAGAGCGCCCTTGCTCAATAAATTCTCTTTAAAAGAGACATGATCTCGTCTACTTCTCATTTTATACGTCACCCCCTCTCAATAATTTAACAAATAAAAAAGACGACCTGTGTGTCTGATCGCCTTTCCCATTATTTCTTAGTTATCTTTATTAAAGTTTTTGAGATACCTCTTGTAACCAATTCCCCCCGCAAAACTAACAATAAGCAACAAGCCAATTACCACTACTACCCTATTTCGTTTTTGTTCACCTGTTTGTGGTAAACGGCCTTTTTCTTTTGGCTGAGGATTTTTAGGCTCTAGTTTTTCAGGTATTTTTTTATTGGTCATCTCACATTTTACAATCTCATTATCCTCTGCAATTTCAAAAGGCAACGGTGTTTCGTCTAACTCATACCCTTCTGGAGGATCAAACTCTTTAAACGTATAGTTTCCTGCTGGCAGCCCCTTAAATTTAAACTGTCCTTTTTCATCCGTTCGACCTTCAACCACAATTTTCCCGTCTTTATCCAAAATTTGAATCCCTGTTTTAGGCAATGGATCAGCTGTAGCAACATCTATTTTAGACAGCTCTGCTCCACCCTTCTACAAAATATTTTGGATTTTGAATAGTGGTTCTATTGATTCATCCAACTTGAGCTGTTCATCAGAATTTTCATTTTTTTCATCCATTGGGATTGACGTTGTTGAATTTAGCTCAATCTCTGAATCAGTTGCTTCTTTTGTTGCAGAAGTATCTTTTTTAGCATTTTTATCTGTTAATGACAATTCTTTTCCTTTTTCATCATATGCTGTTATGCCCTCCATTGTAGAGACAATTTTTATCGATTGTTCAGAGATAAGATAATCAGCAGAAGACGGTTCTTTTTCTTTTAATATAAAGGTGCCTACTGGAACATTTTTGAAGGAAACAACCGATTTTTCATCAGCTGTTACAGTTTGTATGACCTTTTCCTCTTCATCTTCTAATGTAAAGACAGCACCTTTAGCATTTCCAGAAAAGTCGTACGTATAACCTTCCTTCTCATGAAGAATTGTCTTCTCGTTTTCCTTGATAAAAGAAAACTGATAAAATGAAGCTTATTAAGAATTGGTTGATCTTCTTCATCAGATACATTAATCTTCACCACTCGATCTTGATTGTTACCATCAAACGTAAACGGAAATTGACGCGTATCTAACTCATGAAGAGAACCTGCACTTAATTCTTTGACATAGTAATTGCCCACTTGTAAGTTTAATTGCTCATGACCAATACCATCACTTGTTTTAATAACAGCCATCAAACTATTAGGAACAACAGTTAAACAATCGTTTACATGAATAGCCTCCACATTATATAAACCAAAGATCTTTTCTTCGGATGGGACAGTCTCTAGCATTGGGCTATTACCTTTCCACCCCTTTATACTTTCCTCATCCTTATGAATCATGAGCTCAACCTCTTGAAAATCATTTTTTATGTCTAAGCTTGTCGAAACTAACTCAACAGTTTGTCCACCATAAGTAAATTCAAATGGTAATTCGACTTCATTGATAATAAACCCAGCAGGTGCACTTTTTTCCACTGCAACATATTTCCCTAAAAAGAGCTGGGGCATATTCTCAACACCCCCATCATTATTGGTCGTTACAGTCGCAACAACCTCTCCCTTAGCATATCGTTTTGTGCCACCACCAAAATATCTTCCGCTGCTTTTAAATCAAAGACAACGTTCGCTAACGGTGCTTGATCATACTCTAATTGCTGAATAAAGCCATATTCAGAATTTAATGAGGTTAACTTTACTGGTTGTTTGCCAAGCTTCGTTAGCTTCAATAGCCCTATTTGAGGTTGGTTATTCCATGTAATTTCAATTGTCTTATTCGGTTCAATCACGATTTCTTGAGACAGCCCCTTATTGACAAATCCATCAGCAGCTTGTATTTCCGTTATTTTAACCTTTGTTCCTGCTTTAATATCCCTTAATTCAGCTAAACCATCCTCCTTCGTAGTGACCTCTTTCATTTGTCCAGCATATTCAAATTTTATCTTTGTATTTGCCAATGCTTTTCCTGTCGTTTCATCTACTTTCTTAAGCTTGACATGTCCGTTTAAATTCACTTTAATAGTCAAGCCAAAGCTTCCCGCTGAATTTAGTTTAAATTTAGCTAATCTTTGTTGACCTTTCTTATGATAAACAAAAGTTGTTCCTACATCGTTTTTATTGGCAATATCATACTGTAATGTCCCTGTTTCTTTAGAAGCTGCTTTAGCCGTTAGCTTTAGTGTATTTACTTATTTTTCAACGTTTAAATTTGCTGAATTACTAGCCAATACCTTATATTTGTTTAGCACACCATTTGAATCATTTAGGGTAATGGACTCACCAACATTTAGTTCAATCGTTTGATTATCAAAACTTGGCTTACTATTATGAGCATCCACCTGATTCAATATTCGTTGCTTTTCTGCTTGATAGTTTGGAACCTGGCTTGTTAACAATTCATTTCCTAGTGTTTCCCAAATAATATGCTGTGTAATGGTATACGTTAGTGCATTAGGATTAGTTTGATACCCATAATAAGCAATCAGGGCTAGACGATCCTTTTCTGGTATACTCAATTCGCTAGGTTCAAAGCCTGCTCCTGGCTCCGTCAAAGGGATACCATGCTCAATACAAAATGCTGGATTCCCATCAACTGTCATCATATTCGAGCCTTGCTCTGTCCAATGTGTCCCATTGAGTAATTTGGAGTGCCATGTAGACACCCAATCCCCAATCTTATGAAATGACCCTTCCGCAGCGTATACGGATGATGCAGAAGTAATAAGGGGTAGTGTGATTAATACGAACAATAATAATCGATTGATTAGTTTATTTACTTTTTTCATAATGCTTCCTCCTTTTTTCCATAAAAAAAGAGCCAGATTTTTTAGTTCAAAATCTGACTTTTTTCGCGACCTTATTAAATTAAAAAAATTGGTTAAAAATTATATCATATCTAATTTTTAATCTTTATTAAAGGACATGATTCCCTCTGTTTTCCCTACAAAGAATCTTGTCACTGCATTTTAACTAATTTACTAAACATATAAATTAGCTTACTTATTGGAGCTAACAAAAAATATCACAACTAAAATTGAAATAAGTGTGAAGACTGTCATCATCCAGATTTCAGTATGAAACTCACTTGTAACAGAAACAATCAGTGATAAACCAATTGGTCCTCCAATCTGATGCATCGTATTCGTCACGCCACTCGCTATACCGGAGAGTTCAGTCGGCGCTTCATAGACTCCTGCCGATGTCACTGGTGCTAAAATCAACCCTTGTCCCACTCCAAGTATCAACATCGGGACAAAGATCGCACCCCAATAACCATTATTTAAGTTCGAAACTGCGAGAAGAATCAAACCAAACGCTAACGTTACCTCTCCAGTAAGTAAAATCTTGCCATTGCCAAATTTAGAAGTTAACCTTGGCAATTGCATCGCTACAATAAAATTAACAATAGTCAGCGGTAAAAATGCCATGCCGGATTGTAATGCTGAAAAACCATAGTGATTTTGCATCATTTGAGGTAAAAAGAACCAAAATGGTAACATAGCCATCATAAATAATAGACGAGCAACATATGCACCAGAACGAACTCTATTTTTAAAAAGAGACAATGGTAAAATAGGGGAAGAAATGTTCCGTTCCCAAATAATAAACAACCCTAAAATAATAAAGCCTATGCTAATAATAAGCCACTTTCCCTCAGTAAAACCGTAGATAATTCCTACTAATCCTATAATTGAAAGGAAACTTCCAAAATAATCAATTTCCTCTTTCTTGATTTCCGAGTTCTTTACAAATTTTAGCGTTAAGAAAATCAATATAACGGTGAATGGCACATTAATCAAAAAACCTGCACGCCATGAAATCAAACTAGTCAAGCCACCACCGACTAATAGCCCCACACTTGATCCAATTCCAGCGGTTGCACCGTAATATGAAATAGCTTTTTGTCGCATGTCACCTTTATAAGCATCCATAATCAATGCGAGTGTCGTAGGTGCGATAATAGAACTGCCTATTCCTTGGACAGCACGCATGGCAATCATCATATTTGCTGTTTGGGATAACCCTATTAGTAGTGAGCTGATGCCAAAAATAAGCAATCCAACTAAAAAAATACGTTTTCTCCCTAACAAATCAGAGAGACGTCCACTTAAAAGTAAAAAGCCTCCAAACGTTAGCGTATAGGCACTCGACACCCACGAAAGAGCTGTAGCAGAGAGTCCTAAACTTTGTCCTATCTGAACTGAACTTGTAAAAATAATTGAGTTATCCATTAATATCAGAAAATAAGATAATAAGGTTATGGGTAATATAAACCCAAATTTCTGTTTATTCAAATTCTTTAACTTCCTTCTAGTTATTTAATTGTCCAATCTTTTCTAACCAGGTGTCTATTTCTCTTGATACCTCTACTTTTCTTTCTCCTTCAATTGCAAGTAAGGTTCCGTTGGTTTCTTCTCCACCTTTCACAGAATATCCATCAAGAACTTCCGCTCCTTGAACACCAAATTTTATTTGATTGAATGTTGAGCCTGTTCCATACCCTCCATTTGTATTAAAGGGAATCACTGTTTTTCCCGCAAACTCATAGCTATCCATAAACGTGAGAATTGCTTGTGGTAATGCCATATTCCAAGTTGGTGCTCCTATAAAAATCCAATCATATTGATTGAAATTAGAAATTTTTGATTTTAATTCAGGCAACACATTGCCCTCTTGTTCCTCTTCATTTTGTTCGACTTCTTTTCTATAATTTGAAGGTCTTTTTTCTTGGGTTTCAATTTGAAATAAGTCCCCGCCGAGCTTTTCTTGAATAAGCTCTGCAACCACCTTTGTATTTCCAGTTCGTGAATAATACACAATTAACGTTTTAGGATTTACCATGATAGACACTTCCCTTTCATTAGTCTCATTGCTCAGTACGTTTGATAGAGCAATAGCAATAATCACAACTAGTCCTATTACTGTTACTGGCAAGATAATAGCTTTCTTTTTCATTCTGTGTCTCCCCTTTTGAAACACCGTTTAATGTAGAAGAGGGCTTTAACACAGCTAGAAAATAAGCTGTGTCTCACCCCTGATTTATCTTTTATTATGAGTAGCATCGATTAATACGCTTCATAGATGAAAGAATTTATACTTGTTTTTACTGCATTAAACGATTCCCTTTGAATAAAGACATTTTCTTCAAATTTAATAGAAATCAGGTTTAGGCTTATTTTCTGAACCTGGTTCCCATAAACCGATACTCGCTTTTATGTCATTGCGTTTTCCTGTAATATTGTCCAGAACAAATTGAGCAATCGCACGTCTACTAATTTGAACACCTAAAAATGGTTCTCCTTTAGGGCTTGCCACATAGTCACTTCCCTTGCCATTATATAACCAAGTCATCCGCATATAGGTATAATCTAAATCACTTATCTCTAGTGCTTCAATGCCTCGGTTATGAGCGACAGTACCTCCCATCATTCGACTATTCCAAGTGGCAAAAGGTTCCGAAACTTCTCCGTAAACACTTAGAACACCAGCCTGAATAATACGTTTAACGCCTGTTTGACTCATTGCTCTAATCACCATTTCAGTAACTGATTTATTGTCAAAATTCATATAAACAATGTCTTGATTTTGCATGGCATTTATCAAATCTGACAAATTACTAGCATCACCAGAAATTTTGGCTATGTCTGTATAAGGTAAATGTGTTGCATTTCTTCCAAACAATGTTAATTTCAGATTCGCTTGTTCTTGTAAAAGTGGAATCAACACTTCTGGAATTTGACTACCTGCACCAATAATAAGAACGTTAACCATTATTTTTCCCCTTCTCTAGGTTTAATTTTTAATTCCTCAGTTAAAATGATTTCAGCCAATTTTCTACTTCTTTTCTTGAGTTGGGTATATCATCGCGCGAGATACTTAAGACATTACTAGTCTCAACTGAGGCATCTTTACTTAATTTTTCCACCGTTTCAACAGTTCCAGCTAAGCCACTTCCTCCATGACTTGAGAATGGAATAATTGTTTTACCAGCTAAATCATTTTTCTCAAAAAAGCTATACATGGCCATAGGTAGATCTGACCACCAAATTGGATAACCGATATAAATCGTGTCATATTCAGTCAAATCAACATTAAGCGGCTTTAATTCAGGTCTAAAATCACTTGAACGCTCTGTTGTTGCTTGGTCTACCAAGACCTCATGATCATCTGGATAATTTTCTGTGGTTTCAATTTTAGCTAGTGGATACTTTGTGTCTTCAGCAATCCAAGTCGCAAGTTGTTCAACATTCCCTAAGATTTCCTCATTTTCTGTGACGACGCGACTTGCTCCAGCTACTGTATCAGAATCATTCATTTCTGGTTTAGAAAAATAAAGAATAACAGCTTTATCATTGGGATTAACCTTTGTACTACTTTCTTTTGTATTATCCGCTTGAAAACAACCAGATAATACAAATAGTAATGACAAAATTAAGACCAATATCTTTTTCATTATTTCTCTGTCTCTTTCATTCGATTCATAAACCATTCTACTTGTTGCGGTGCGTCATGATCGAAAAATGCCGATTCTTTCATATCTAAACATGCGATTTTTTTAATATCTTCTTTCGATAATTCAAAATCAAAGATATCAATATTTTCAGCCATTCGTTCTGGACGAACAGATTTTGCTAAAGCGATAATTCCACGTTGCATTAACCAACGAAGTACCACTTGACCAACCGTTTTACCATACTGTGCCCCAATTTCAGCCAAAACTGGATTTGTAAACAAATCATGTCGTCCCTCTGCAAATGGTGCCCAAGCTTCTACTTGTACATCATACTTCTCATGCCATTCTTGGTCTTCGATTCGCTGATTCCAAGGATTCACTTCAATTTGATTGATCTGCGGTTTCACTTCATTCAATCCTACAAATTCAATCATTTTAGCTGATTTGAAGTTTGAGATACCAATCGCTCGTAGCTTCCCTACTTTTTGAGCTGCACACATGGCTCTCCATGCGCCATAAATATCTCCGTAAGGTTGATGAATCAGATAAAGATCTAGATAATCCAAGCCCATAGTTGTAAGTGATTGCTCAATTGTTTCAGTAGCTTTAGCTTCCGGGGCTTGCAAAATAAAAAGTTTTGACGTAACAAACAGTTCTTCACGCGTCACAAGTTTTTCATCAATTGCACGTTTGATGCCTTCCCCTGTCTCTTTTTCATTTCCATAAATAGACGCCGTATCAATCAAACGATATCCTGCCTTGATTGCTTGGTAAACAGCCTCCGCTGTTTCATTTAATGGGATTTGATACACTCCGAATCCAAGTTGCGGCATTTCTACACCATTGTTTAATTTAACTGTTTTCATCTCAATTTCCTCCTCTAATTTTCTTTACATGATCTATCTTAAACCCTAAAGTGAACTCCATAGCAAGTAGAAACTTCTATTTTTTTCGTTCCCATAATTTTTCAACCTTATCAGGTCCCATTTCGCCTGCTTTAAATTTTGCAATATGCTCATCATACGTTTCGATTTTATAAACCAGTAGTTCTCTAACTTCATGTAATTCGGCAATCTTTTTATCTAACTCTTCTAACTGATCTGATAAAATTTGCTTCTGAGCGTCTTCTACATTCTCTGTTTCTCGTAATTGAGCTAGTTGGGCAAATTCAATTAAAGATTCAACAGATAACCCAGCATGTCGTAAACTTTTGGCTAAGTAAATCCAATTCAAATCATTTGTTGTATAGTCACGATAACCGCTTGTATTCCGATGAACAGGCGGTATGACTCCTACTCGTTCATAATAACGTAGCGTATCAATGCTTAAATCAAACATTTCTGCAGCTTTCTTGATATTCATCATAAGTCCCTCCTTGTTTCTGTCACCTATACTAAACCATAGAGCTAACTCCATGGCAAGAATAAAAGCATAAAAGGCTACATTAATTTTTCGGAGTGTCCATAAATAATTCATCAACAGGATCTCAAAATAGAATAACAAGCCACTTTATAAAAGAATAAATTTCTATATAAAAATTTTTTTACTTACTTCCTTAACAATTAATCAATCGTTTCAATCAGAATTGATTAAAACTTGTCTAAAAAAAATTAGAAATAACTGAATCCTCTGCTTATCCACAGCTTATTATACTAATTAACTTTATTTTCATTATAGTATTGAAAAATTCTCATCTTGAATAAACAGATTTGTGTTAGATTGCCACCTTCCAATTTAATTTATTCTTCAAAAAAAAAGCAAGATTTTTAGGTTCAAAATCTTGCTCTAGTGTCATGCTTCAAGTGTCTGATGTTCACTTGTTTCTACTATTTAATTTTCTAAATTCTGTAAAAGTCTACTTGTTTTAATTGGTCGATAATCGTACCCAATTTCAGTTAGTAGCTCTTCCCAATTTTTATTTGTTCGTCTCATAATTGTATCAATTGATGGTAAAGCGTCTCGATCATACCTTTTTCTAAATTCAGTCATAGATAAGCTTTCTTCCAAGTTCAATCGAACAATTTCATTTTTCAAACTTGTTAGCAATTCAAAGTCTGTTACAAACCTTTTAGAGCCCACTCGTTTATCAAATAATTGGCTTATATCAATCTGCCTTTTATTAACCGTTGATAAGCTTGGGAGGTTTTTACCTTTACGTTTTTTTTCATACATCCTTTGTGACCGAATATTATTCTTCACAATAAAAGATTGGAGAATCTCAAACAGCTGGTCGTCTGAATATTTTGCCCATCTATATCGATCGTATGTTTTATTTCCTAAACGATTTTGCAAATTTTCCCACGAACCAAAACGCTCATTGATAAACCATAAGCTCGGCACTTTATTCGGAAACTCTTTTTTTGCGTTCTGATAGTCTCTAACACTTGTGATACCTTCAAATTCAATAAATTCTTGAATTAATACCATCAATTCTAAATCATTTTTTTCTTTCCAAATCGTTCGATGATCCTTTACTGTCATCAGTTACTCACCCTTTCATTTGTAAAAAAGTACTTTGGCTTGTCCATTTTACACCTGCACCAACTGTACAGGTTCTTCTCTGTATTTAGTAGACTCATCCTCTAATCTGCTAAATTGGAGCATCGTTTTGGTATTTTAGGAATCCTTTTTGTCGTCAACTTTCTCGATGATTTCTACCTACTTTCTGACAACATAGGTAGTCAAGCTGGGATAATCAAGGACAAGCACAGAAAATACCATTGATTTTCTTAAACAAAACCAAAAGAAAAAGCCCTTGATATCAAGGACTTTCGCACTTTTTTATTACTCGGGCAATCTAAGAAACACTTATCTTCTAATTTCTTTGATACGAGCTGCTTTACCATGTAATGCACGTAAGTAATAAAGTTTCGCACGACGAACTTTACCATAGCGAACTACTTCGATTTGAGCAACACGTGGTGTGTGTAATGGGAAAGTACGTTCCACACCAACACCGTTTGAAATTTTACGTACTGTATAAGTTTCGCTGATACCAGCGCCGCGGCGTCCGATAACAACTCCTTCAAATAATTGGATACGTTCGCGTGTTCCTTCAACTACTTTCGCATGTACGCGAACAGTGTCTCCAGGACGAAACGCAGGGATATCCGTACGTAATTGTTCTTGTGTTAATTCTTGAATTAATGGATTCATTCTTTTTTCTCCTCATTCCAAACATTCTTATGGCCTATGCCACAGCGGAATATCGTAATAGTTGAGCGCTTTGCACTCACTGAAATAGTTTAACATAGCTCATCTAAGCTGTAAAGGAATTTTTCTTTAAAGATGGTTCGATTTCTATTCACGTGCGGACTTTTCTTCCTTGATGATTTCTGCAAGGAATTTTTTCATTTCATCGTCAAGTTCAAGAGTTTCCAGCATATCTGGACGTCTTAAATACGTTCTACGCAATGATTCTTTCAATTGCCATTCCGCAATCAATTTATGATTGCCATTCGTTAGGACTTCTGGCACGTTCATTCCATTAAATTCAGCTGGACGTGTGTATTGTGGATGTTCCAACAATCCTGTTGAATGAGAATCTGTTTGCGCAGATAATTTATTTCCTAAAACATCTGGAAGTAAACGAACAGTTGCATCGATCATGACCATTGCACCTAATTCTCCACCAGTTAAAACATAATCTCCTAATGAAACTTCGTCCGTAACAAGAGAACGAATCCGCTCATCGTACCCTTCATAATGGCCGCAAATAAAAATTAAATGCTCCTCTTCGGAAAACTCTTCCGCCATTTTTTGGTCAAAACGTTTCCCCGCTGGATCTAGCAAGATCACACGTTTTTTAGTTTCTGGTGATGCCTCTTCGATTCTTCTTAAGTTGTCAAAAATTGGTTGAACTTTTAGCAGCATTCCTGCTCCACCACCATAAGGATAATCGTCAACCGACTGATGCTTATTATCAGAATGATCACGAAAATTAAAAACATTGATTTCCAGTAAATTTTTCTCTACAGCTTTTCCAATGATCGATTCCCCCATCGGACCTTCAAACATTCGTGGAAAAAGCGTTAACACATCAATTTTCATCATCAATCAAACCTTCTGGAATTTCTACACGAACGACTCCTTCTTCAATATCAACAGACTTAACAACAGATTCGATATAAGGAATCAACACATCTTTTTTCTTCGGTCTTTGAACAACCCAGACATCATTTGCGCCAGGTGAAAGAATTTCTTTGATTTTACCAAGTTCTTCATCGTTTTCATCGATAACCGTCAACCCAATGATTTCGTGATAATAAAATTCATCTCCTGGTAAATCCTTCAAACCATCTTTTGACACTTTTAGTATCCCATCACGATATTTCTCAACATCGTTGATAGAAAGATGATCTTCAAATGTTACAATATCAAAATTTTTATGTTTTCTGTGCGTTTTGATCGTTAATTCAATTGGTACCTTTTTTTCTTGAAATAATGTCAAAACTGATCCTTTTTTATAGCGTAGTTCTGGAAAATCCGTTTGGGAAATTATTCGTACTTCGCCTTTTAAGCCTTGAGTATTGACGATTTTTCCAACATTTAAATATTCAGTCACTTAAAACCCTCATTTCAAAATTTTAGTCTTGTTCATTCTACCATTTCTGCAAACCAAATTCTATTATATATGCAAAAAGAAAGCCACCCCAATAAGAATCGCTTTCTTTTTCTATTCTAAGCATTTACTCCTGTTAACGTTCCGTAAATCAAGAATAAGTTCAATGCTGTCAAGATAATCGCAATGATCCAAGCCAAAACTTTGACCCACATTGGGTTAGCGAATCGGCCCATGATTTTTTTATCACTTGTATACATCGTTAAAGGAATGATTGAGATTGGCAAAGCTATACTTAAAAATACTTGAGTATATAACAGTAAATCTTCTACCGCTGATTCTCTGCCGCCATAAAGAATCACACAGATAATTACCGGTACGATCGCAATCAAACGTGTTACGACTCTACGCATCCACAGCGGCATTTTTAAGTGAATAAACCCTTCCATAACGATTTGACCAGAAAGTGTCCCAGTTATCGTTGAATTCTGACCAGATGCAAGCAATGCTACGGCAAACAGAATACTCAAAACAGGGCTCGCAATGTTTCCAACAATGTCAGGGTTCTTCAACGCATCATACAGGTCCACAAACTTACCCAAATCACTATTTGTCCCGTAAAACAATGCACCACCTAAAATCAACAACAAACAATTGACAATAAATGCAACCGTTAATTGGATATTGGAATCCCAAATTGTAAAACGGATGGCTTTTGCTTTTGCTTTATCATCATTACGATCGAATTTTCTTGCTTGTGCAATAGATGAATGCAAATATAAATTATGGGGCATTACAGTTGCTCCAACGATTCCTAGTGCTAAAAATAGCATCGATTTGTCACTAGCTATTCTAGTATCAGGAATAAAACCACGCAGGACTTCACCAATGTTTGGATCAGCTAATGCAACTTCATACGCAAACACAAAAAAGATAATGGCAATCAAACACGCTACGATCGCTTCGATTTTTCTAAAACCTAGTTTCGTCAACAGCAACAATAAAAGGACATCAAACGTCGTAATCAATACACCGATCAATAATGGGAAACCAAATAATAATTGTAAAGCAACAGCGCCACCAATTACCTCCGCAATGTCTGTTGCCATAATTGCAAGTTCAGTAATGATCCATAAAACAAATCCTGTCTTTTTGCTTGTATGTTCTCTAGTCGCTTGAGCCAAATCTCTTCCCGTTACGATACCTAATTTAGCTGCCATACTTTGAAGCAACATAGCAATCAAGCTAGATAATAAGATGACACTCAGTAATGCATATTTATATTCCGCACCACCAGCGATCGATGTGATCCAATTCCCGGGATCCATATATCCGACCGCTACCAGAGCCCCAGGTCCACTATAAGCCATCAATGTTCGCCAAAAATTAGCATTTTTCGGTACATCAACAGTATTATTGATCTCCTCTAAACTAGGCCCATTTGCATAGTCCAATAACTTCTCTGCTTCATTTTTTTCTTTCTTCATCCTTAATCCTTCTTCCAACTATAAATCATCAGGTTTATACTATTATATTTTTAGGCACGCCTTAATCTTTAAAACAATTATAATCCTCTCATTGTTTCTTGTAAATAGGAATCACTTAGTAATTTTCTCATTTAGGGCTAAAGTAGGATGTTTTCCTTAATAATTCTTTGTATAATACACATAATAAGTTCCTTCTTACAACTTTGTTCGTGAAATTTGCTAAGTAACAATGGTAAAATAATTCAAAGACTTTTATACTATAAATAATTAATTTAACAAAATATTTGTTAGTCTCTAGAAAAAAATAAGCTATTGTCCATGACAACCTTGTTTTCTAATTGTTCTACGAGATTAAACGAGCCATTACGCTTATAAACTAAGGAGATGATAGATATGAGCATCGCGCTTTCAAGAAAAATTATTAACTGCATTTCAATCGTGGGAATTATAGCAACGATTGCTGTGACCATTTATTTTATACGATTAGGTGTTTTTAAGGATGTAGAAGCATTGAGAGGATTAGTCGGTGACTCTGTTATCTTAGGTCCTATATTGTTTATGTTGATCCAGATCATTCAGGTCGTTATTCCAATTATACCAGGCGGTATCAGTTGCGCTGCCGGTGTTCTTATTTTCGGACCATTTGCTGGCTTTATCTATAACTATGTCGGAATCGCAATTGGGTCTGTGATTATTTTCCTTTTAGGTCGTCAATACGGAAAACCATTTATTTTAAGTTTAGTTAGTGATAAGACATACAATAAATATATTGGCTGGTTAGACAATGAGAAACGCTTTGAACGTCTCTTTGCTTTAGCTATTTTCCTACCGATTGCGCCGGATGATGCGCTTTGTTTAATGGCCGGTTTGACAAAAATGTCCTTAAAGAAATTTACATTGATCATCATCTTAGCAAAACCCGTCTCAATCTTCTTGTATAGTTTAGCATTGATATACGGTGGGACATTCTTAAACGGTTTATTAGGCTTTTAAAGCATAAAAATATATAATAAAAACAGAGTTGGGATAGGATGCAACAGTATCCTATCTTCTTTTATTCGTTTTGTAGGGGTGGAATAAACAATGAAATACTTAAAAAATAGTTTTAAAAACATGATTGATTTTTTTGCGGGTACCTCAGCATATTTTCGAGATGTCTTGTTGATGCACGGGTTTATGCTCTTTGTGTTACTCCCTCTTTTAGCTAGTTCGACTCGATTTATATTGAGACAAGGGAAGATTGATTATCTATCCTATGATACGATTCAACTGATATTTTTAAAGCATCCTGGTGTCTTGATTGCATTGATTCTTGTATTACTGGCAATCGTGATTGCAGTCTTCTTCGAATTTACTTTTTTACTCTTGAGCATTTTTTTTATCAAGAAAAAAGAACCCATTTCTCTAACCAATTTACTTAAAGGTACGATTCTTCAACTTAAGAAAATTCGCTTTAGTACAATTCTTTTTTTCCTGTTCTATTTCTTCTTAGTGTTACCACTTAGTGGATTAGGATTCAACTCGGATCTACTGGCAAAAATAAAAATTCCAGCCTTTATCATGGACTTTATTTTCGCCAATCGTGTCACGATTATTGCATTAGTTGGTCTAGGTTATTTACTTTTCTTCTATCTTTCAATTCGTTTGATTTTTGCATTACCTGAAATGATTTTAAGAGATGTTCCCTTTCGTCAAGCTGTTAAAGAAAGTTGGCGCTCAACTAAACATCACTTTTTTAGGATTCTAGGACAATTTATTATAATCGGTGGAAGTATTCTTGTCGTTTTCGTTCTTAGTTATACCGTGATTCTAAGTGTACAGGCTATTATCGAGATGGCTATTCCTGATTATGCGCTAGTTAGTGCGGTGATTGCTATGACGCTTTTACAATTTATTTTACTTCTTAATATTGTCTTTTCGACAGTAGGGATTTTCTATATCACCATTGATTACATGGATGATGAAGGCTTTTTACCCGAGCTACCACAGTGGTTTTACGATCAGCCCAAACAACCAAAGAAAGAATGGACTGTTTTCAAAATTGGTTCATTTGCTTTTATAGCAGCTTTGTTCGGCATTGGTGTTGGTACTTATAATACGAATTATTTAAGTAATCCTTCCGTAACCGAACCGCTAACAATCTCTCACCGCGGTGTTGATGCAGAAAATGGTGTTCAAAATACATTGCCCTCTCTTGAAAAAACAAGTTTAGAGCATCCTACCTATGTCGAGATGGATATACAAGAAACCAAAGACAAACAATTTGTCGTCATGCATGATTTTAATTTAAAAAAACTTACTGGTGTTGATAAAAGACCAAATCAGCTAACCTTAGATGAATTAACTAAGTTAATAGCGAAAGAGAATGGCATGGAAGCAAACGTTTGCTCCTTTGATGACTATCTCGAAAAAGCAAAGGAACTCAACCAAAAATTACTGATTGAGATCAAAACAACACCACAAGATAGTCCAGATCTCGTTAAACGATTTATCAAAAAATATCGGAAAGTAATTCTAACGGAAAAACACATTCTCCATACTTTGACTTTTGATACAGCAACACAATTAAAAGAACAAGAACCCGAATTTTACGTTGGTTATATTTTGCCTTTCAATATTGTTGGACCACCCATATCTAATGTAGATTTCTTCACGATGGAATATACTACTTTAAATCGTAACTTTATTAACGCAGCTCATAATGATGGGAAAAAAGTCTATGCTTGGACCGTTAATGATGAAGATACGATGACGCGAATGATGTTTTATGGTGTAGATGGGATTGTTACAGATGAACTGAAATTACTGAATGAAACGATTAAAGTTGATTTAGATGAGCTTACTTATTCAGATAAATTATTCCATTTCGTTGTTGGAATTGGTTAAAATAACATAAATAAATAGAGTACCGTAAACTAATTATCCGTTTACGGTACTCTATTTATTTTGTGTTCATTCTTGTTTTACCCTCTTGGCACATATACAAAAGCGGACAACTATCGCATTTAGGATTTCGTGCTAAACAGTGATAACGACCGAAAAAAATCATTGTATGATGGGTTTTGACCCATAATTCTTTAGGAATTTTTCTCATCAATGTTCGCTCGACTTCCATCACATTGGCATCTAACTTGCAAATACGTAAACGCTTTGACACTCGTTCTACATGCGTATCAACCGCGATAGCTGGTTCACCAAAAGCATCTCCCATCACCACATTAGCCGTTTTACGACCAACACCGGGTAATGAAACTAGCTCTTCACGTGATTCAGGTACTTTTCCGTCAAAATGATCCAGTAATTGGGCAGCACACGCTTTAATATTCTTTGCTTTATTTCGATATAACCCGATCGTTTTGATTTTTTGAATGATATCTTCTAATGGTGCTGTTGCAAGTGCCTCTGGTGTTGGATATGCGGCAAATAATGCAGGTGTTGCTTTATTCACAGAAACATCTGTTGCCTGTGCACTTAAAATAACAGCAATCAATAGTTGAAATGGGCTTTTATGGGTCAGCTCACATGCAGCATCGGGGAACATATCGTACATGATTTCTATTGCTTCAATCGTTTTTTCTTTAGAAAGCATTTATCTACCTCCTATTCACTATCTTCCGGATTAAGCCAATTATGAAGTGTCACTTTAGGAATTGGCTCATTTTGGGTCCCCTGTTGCTCGATTTCCTTTTGAATCAACACTTGCTTCCGACGTTTTTGATCTTCCGCTACTTGCTCTTTCGTCGTAATATTTTTACGTTCCCAAGCCAACAAGATCCGATCGATATATTTTAAACTATACGCTTGATTTAACACTGCTTCTCTTAACGCTAGTCTGATAAGTTCAGGTTTATAATGATCTGTTTCTAACCACTGACCAATCATCTCCAGTTCTATTGGAGATAGTTGGCGACCAAACTCTTTTTCAAACCCTTGATAAAGTTGTTTGATTATTTCTTCTGACGTCACTTCTTTTTCTTTTTCAGTTAGCTTTTGTTGCAAAAGATCAATTTTTTCGAAAATTGGGAATAAATCATACGTATCCATCATCTGACCTTGATCATTTTGTTTCGTTTCAATAACCAAAAATCCACGCGTTACAAGCTCATTCATCAATTTATAAATAACATCGATAGGTTTCCCCATCATTTGACTGATTTCAATTAAATCTGGAAATAAATCACCTTTTGATTGGGAACGAAACAACTGCAACCAAAATAAAAATTCTTCGTCTGTTAAACCAATTTTTTGATAATTCTCAATAACTAAATTGGAAACAGTCGTTTCACCGGCCTTCAGGTATTCGTTGATTGATAACATAACTGCTCCCTCGTTTCTGTTGCTTGCTAAAAATAGTTATTCATTGATTTTATAAACATCATAATAAATTGATTTCATATAATCGATCAAGTATTGCGGATTCAACTCTTCACCTGTTGCATCTAAAATCAATTGATTTGGCTTTCTTGATGCGCCATATTGATGAATATGCTCTGTCAACCAGTTTTTGATCGATGAATAATCATCACTCGCTAACACCGCATCTACATCCATTTCTTGCCCCATTGCGTGGCGTAACTGAGCAGCGTACATGTAGCCTAAAGCGTATGATGGGAAATAACCAAAACTGCCACCAGACCAATGAACATCCTGTACGATTCCTTCTAAATCATTCTCTGGTCGGATCCCTAAATATTCCTCATATTTGTCATTCCAAATTTGAGGTAGATCATCAACTGAAACGCCCTCATTAAAAATCATTTTCTCAATTTCATAACGAATAATAATATGAAGTGGATACGTTAAACTATCTGCTTCAATTCGTACCAAGCTCGCTTTGGTCTCTTTTAAGGAATTATAAAAAGTATCAAAATCAATGTCGTCAAAAGTACCCTCTGTGCATTCTTTAAAAAACGAAAATTGTTTTTGCCAAAATTGTTTATTGCTCCCGATAATAATTTCATTAAACAACGATTGAGATTCGTGGATCCCCATAGAAGCTCCTGTAGAAAGTGGCGTATAATCATATTTAGGGTCGATACTTTGCTCATAAATCCCATGACCTGCTTCATGAATGACCCCAAAAGTTGCCATTGAAAAATTGGTCTCATCCCAACGTGTAGTGATTCTTGCATCGTTACGATTTAAATCCAACATAAATGGATGAACCGTATCGTCTAAACGACCACGAGAAAAGTCATAGCCTAATTGCTCTGCCACTCCTATAACAAAAGTTCGTTGTTGCTCTTTCGTAACACGTCTAGATAAAAAGTCCGTACGAGGTACAGTCCCTTTTTCAGCTAATGTAGCTCTGATTTCCAAGATTCCAGTTTTTACTTGATCAAAAATCTGATCTAATTTTTCAACTGTCAATCCAGGTTCGTATTGATTCAACAAAACATCATAATTCGTTGCTTCCTCTTTTTTCCAATAAGGAATAAACTCCTTTAGGAAATCGATGATCGCTTGAATTTCGTTTTTCATCTCAGCAAAATCTTTTACGTTTCTGGCTTTCAACCAAGCTGTGTGAGCATTTGTTAATGCTGTATTGTACGCCTGCATCCGCTCAGCTGGTATACTATGGTTGAGTTCGTAATCTTCTTTTATCTTCTTATAAACAGCTAATCCAACCTCTGACAACTCATCTGAATGTGTGTCAAAATAGGCAAGAGCTTCTTGAACTTTCGGGCCCACACTGCGCTCAAATGACATACCCGATAAATAACCGACAGCTTCTCCTCTGAATTCACTGCTCGCTTCTGGCATACCAGTTTGACTATCCCATTCTAATAAACCTAAAGCTGCGTTTAACAACTCAATTTCTTTGATTTCTTGTAAAAATTCTTGTTCTTTCATGTCTCTTCACCTACTCTTCCCTTGGTTTTCTCGGTGGTCTTTCACCCCAGTATTGGAACAAATCAGTACGTAATGCACCATTGTATAACTTTCTTTTCTTCGTCGCTCTTGCACCGTAATATTGTTCAAACGTCAAATCACTCGTTAAAATATATTTGCTCCATGTTTTTAGTGGGCGGAATACTTCGCCCATTTCTTTATACAACTTACGTACAGATTCCTCTTCACCTAAACGCTCTCCATAAGGTGGATTCGCAACCATCACGCCATATTCTTTTTCCGTTGTAAAATCACGTAATGCTAACTGTTTAAACGTAATAGAATCGCCTAACCCGATTTCTTCTGCATTTGCTTTAGCGATTTCAATCATTTTTCCGTTGATATCAGATCCCATAATGTCTAATTCGACATCGTAATCTGCCTTTTCATCAGCTTCTTTGCGAACTTTTTCAAAAACAGCGGAATCAAACCAATCCCAAGTTTCACAGACAAACTCACGGTTAAAACCTGGTGCAATATTATGACCAATCAAAGCGGCCTCAATACAAATCGTACCCGAGCCACAAACAGGATCAAAAAACGGACGATCTTTGCGCCAATTCGTTAACGTCACTAAAGCCGCTGCCATATTTTCTTTTAATGGTGCCCCACCTTTTTCAATACGATAACCTCGCTTAAATAAACTTGGTCCAGTTGTATCGATCGTTACCGTTACATGATCTTTTAAAAGAGCAACTTCTAATTGAAAAAAGGCACCAGTTTCAGCTAAAGGCACTGTTGCTGGGCGATGATACACTTCTCTTAAACGATTAACGATTGCTTTTTTAGTAATTGATTGACAGTCTGGTGTGCTGTACAATTTAGATTTAATTGATTTTCCAGCCACAGGAAATTCTGCATCCATTGGCAAATAATCTTCCCAAGGCAACGCTTTGACTTTTTCAAATAATTCATCGAAGCTAAACGCATCAAATTCACCAACAATGATTTTGATGCGATCTGCTGTTCTAAGCCATAAGTTAGCCGTAGCGATTGTTTCCATTGTCCCTTCAAATAAAGCCTTACCATTTTCTACTTCACAAGGAATACCTAAATCTCTTAATTCTTTGCCTACTAATGCTTCTAAACCACTTGCAGCTGTTGCGACAAGTTTAAATGTTTTTTCTTTTGTCATTATATCTCCTCTTGTTCTTGTTATCGTTAAGAACTGCTCGTTACTCTATAATAAAACTTTGTTTGTCTCTTACTTTAAAAAAAGCCTTCACAACAAAGTTGGAAGGTCATCCTGAATACTTGTAATTTTCTGTAAGCCATGTTCTGTATCGAATGCCTCTCAGGGAAAGACACTCGACGGTCATCATCTATCTGCAGAAATCAATCTGCCTCTTCTACTCGTTCATTTCCTTTAGAAGAGTGCCCCTACCATTGTTTGGGTTGCTCGCTCGAGGGGTTTACCGCGTTCCACCAATTCCGTTTCCAAAATTGCTTCGTCACTGTGGCACTTTCAAGGGTACTTTGACATAGCCGAAACCTTAGTCATTTTTCCTGCCGTTACTTTAAAAAGTAAAATCAGTTCGTTTAAAAACTTGCAGACCTTACTAAATCAAGTACCTTAGCTTATGATTTCGCTAAGCACGAACACTACAGACATCTCAGTCTGTGCGAGCATGGACTTTCCTCAGCTTGAATAAATTCAAACCGCGATCACCCGAAAATTACAAAAAGTTTGATGCAATTAATTAAAATTGACGTGTTTCTGAGTTGTCTATTTCACGCTCATAAGAATTGTGTAAATTGCTGTCGTACGAATTAGAGTGGCTCATTCCTGAGATAGGATTAGAAACCGGTGTGTCATCCAATTTTTTGCCAAACACTTCGCGCTCTAAGTTTGACAGACGTTTTAGAATATCAAAATTTGTCACAGCTGCACTCTTAGGCATCTCTTGTCCGCCACGCGGTGGCATTGATTGTTGTACTTTAGATGCTTGATCAAGCTTCGCTAATAAACGATTGTTTTCTTCTTGTAATGTTAAAATTTCTTTGTTGTACGCTTCATAATCTTTGATTACGTTATCTAAAAATTCATCAACTTCAACTGGATCATAGCCGCGCATTTTTGTTTTAAATTCTTTTTGTAAAATATCTTTGGGACTGTATACTAAATTTGCCATACTTACACCTCATTATTTTCTTTGATTAGGATAAAAGTTCATAGTTCAACAGCATTATTGTATAGGAAAATCGTCAGAAAATCAAACAGATTCTCACTATTCCATCGAGTTTTGTAAATCATCCATTGTTATCAAGCGTATTTCATAAGGAAATCTTTCAGAAAAAAGTTCAGCATCCTTTAAGAAATACTCCGTTTTACCAGGATATTCTTTATCATAAACTAATAAACTAGCGCCAGAATGTTCCAATAAAAATTGGGTATGCATTTTTAATTGCGCTGGTGATTTATAGGGCTGATGGCTAACTGAATTCACATAATCTGCTAAGACTTCTATTTTTTCTAAATTTCCACGATTTTTCTCATTCCAGTTACTTCCAAAATCTTTAAAAGGATAAATAAGTCCTAATTTCAATTCTGGGTAATCATTTTTCAATTCGGCTACAACTTCTGCTGCCCAAATCTCTGTTCCAAGATTGCCAGAAACTAAAACCCACTCCAATCCAGTGTCCAAATAGCCCATAATTTCCTTTTTTAATACATTTTTAATAACTGTAATTTTAGGGTCATTGTCTTGAAAAGCCCCGATTTCAAAGCTTTTGTAACCAGTCACATAAAGTGTTTTTACGTTTTCCATAGACATTCCTTTTCTTTCATAAAGATTTTTTGTTATAATGTTGGCTAGGAGTGTGATAGAAATGGCTTTTCATTATCCTAATGGTACTCCCTATAACAATCATGAGGCACCCAAATCAAAAAAACAAGTAAAAAACCAAAAATCGATTCAATTTGGAAAACGTGGAATGGACTTTGAAGAAGAAATCAACAAAAGCAATGCGTATTATTTAATGCGCAATGAAGCGGTGATCCACAAAAAGCCCACTCCAGTTCAAATTGTTAAAGTTGATTACCCCAGCCGCAGTGCTGCCGTAATTAAGGAAGCTTACTTTAGACAAGCTTCCACAACTGATTATAACGGTGTCTACAATGGATATTATCTGGATTTTGAAGCAAAGGAAACGAAGAATAAAACCTCATTTCCTTTGAAAAACTTTCATCAGCACCAGATCGATCATATCCAACAATGTATGACTCAAAAAGGCATTTGCTTTGTTCTGTTGTGGTTTTCTTCATTGAACAGATGTTTCTTTTTTAGCGGAGAAAAATTAGTAACCTTTTGGTCAGAACAAGAAAGCACTGGAAAAAAATCATTGCCTTTAGCTGTCATTGAAAAAAAGGGAATAGAAATCAACATCGGAATTGCGCCTAGAGTTCCTTACTTGGATGCAGTCAAGTTACATATTCAATCAAACAAAGGAGTTGCGATGAATGACAACTGATGAAATAGGATCACGTGCTGCAAGATACGGACGTACTTCGGCTTCTAACAGCACAGGAAACACACCCTCAAATGGCGGAAAAAAACCAAAGAAAAAACGAATTTTTCTAAAAATATTCTTGGGACTAGTTCTGCTTGGGGTTTTAGGTCTTTTAGCTGGTTTAGGTCTATTTTGGTCATACGCGAAGGATGCACCTAAATTAGAAGATGAAAAACTTAGCGCAACTGTTTCTTCAAAATTATACGATGCCAATAACGAAGTTTTTGAAGAATTAGGCGCTGAAAAACGTGAAATGATCAAACCAACAGATGTGCCGCAATTACTTAAAGATGCAGTCGTATCCGTTGAGGATAAACGGTTTTACAAACATAGTGGTGTTGACCCGATACGAATTTTAGGTTCTGCCTTTTCAAACTTTAAAACGGGTGGTCTTCAAGGTGGTAGTACGTTAACCCAGCAATTGATCAAGCTTTCGTACTTCTCTACAAAAGAAAAAGATCAAAATCTCAAACGAAAAGCGCAAGAAGCTTGGCTTGCTATACAATTAGAAAAAGAAAAATCAAAAGAAGAGATTTTAACTTACTATATCAACAAGGTCTATATGGCAAATGGTCTGTACGGCATGGAAACTGCGGCTCAATCTTATTATGGAAAACCGTTAGCTGAGCTAACTCTTCCTCAAACTGCTCTCTTAGCAGGGATGCCTCAGGCACCTAATGATTACGATCCATATGTTAAACCAGATGTAGCAAAAGAACGACGAGACGTTGTTTTATACACTATGAAAGAAAATGATAAGATCACACAAAAAGAATATGAAGATGCTAAAGCAACACCGATCGATGAGGGCCTACAACCTTTAAAACAATCAAACGAAAACCGTAAAGTAGTTGACAACTACATCAAAGAAGTTATCGCTGAAGTAGAAAGTCTAGGCAAAAATCCCTATACAGACGGTTTAGATATTCATACTAATCTTGATATGAACGCTCAAAAACGTCTTTATGACATCATCAATAGTGATACTTATGTAGACTATCCTGATGCAGATTTCCAAGTTGCTTCTACTGTAATCGACGTGAAAACAGGTCAAGTAAAAGCTCAGATCGGAGGTCGGAATATTCCAGATGATGTGCAATTAGGCTCGAATTTGGCAATTGAAACAGATCGTGATGTCGGATCAACAATGAAGCCAATAGCTGATTACGGTCCTGCTATTGAAAACTTAAACTATTCAACTGGTCGTATTATGATGGATCAGCCGACTACTTATGAAGGAACCAATATTCCTGTAACTAATGCGGATATGCAGTATTATGGTGCTTTGACGATGCGTAAAGCGATTATGTATTCTCGAAATACAACGGCCATTCAAACGTTCGATGCCGTTGGTAGTGATAAATCAGCCGATTTCCTTAAAGATTTAGGCATTGAGTTCAAAGATTTGGTTGCGGCAAATGCAATTTCTAGTAATACCAGTGATTTAGGTGGCAATAAATACGGTGTTTCTTCCTTGAAATTAGCTGCAGCATATGCTGCTTTTGCAAATATGGGTGTCTACAATAAACCTTATTACGTAAGCAAAGTAGTCTATCAAGATGGCTCCGAAGATGTAACTGAAACTGAAAGTAAACGTGCTATGAAAGATTCAACAGCCTATATGATGACCGATATGCTTAAAGATGTCATCTCTGGCGGTACAGCTTTTAATGCAGGAGTTCCTGGGTTGATTCAAGCTGGAAAAACTGGGACTGCCAATTATACAGAAGATGATCTTGCTAAAATAGGTGCCTCTGCATCGTCTAGTATCGCTCCTGACAGCACCTTTGTTGGTTATACACCACATTATGCTGTTTCTGTTTGGACTGGCTATAAACAGCGATTAACACCCATTCCTTACGAATATTGGGGAACGGCTTCTGATGTGTACCGAGAAATGATGACTTACTTATCTGAAGGTGTCTCCACTGACGATTGGGTCATGCCAGATAGTGTTATACGATCTGGTAGTGAATTATATGTTAAAGGAGCCTATGAAGAACAATTATTACCTTCAAATTCTGGTTATGAAAGTTCGTCATCATGGGAAAATCCTGTAAGTTCTGATCCAGGGACTACTAGTAGTTCTACCGTCCCTTCACAGACTGAACCATCAGTATCCCAATCTAGCGAAGCGCCAGCTACTTCTACTCAACAAACTGAGCCTTCGTCATCAATAACACCACCTGAGGTGACACCACCGAGCTCTGACCCTCCAGAAGAGTCGTCTACGCCTCCAGTTGTGCAAAATAATTCAGCTAGAAGGAGACCCTCTCCAGACTGATACAAATTAAAAAGGTCCGATACCTCATTTAGAGGTATTGGACCTTTTTTTGTTATTGGTTATTTAAAGACGCTTCAACAAATCCTTTGATCAAATGCTGTGGTCTATTTGGTTTAGAAATCAATTCTGGATGGAATTGGCACGCAACAAAGAATTTCTTCTCTGGTAATTCAACAATTTCAACTAAGCGATTATCTGGTGATACACCGGAAAAGACTAACCCATTTTCTTCAAATAATTCACGGTATTTATTGTTAAACTCATAGCGATGACGGTGACGTTCTTGCACAACTTCTTGTCCTTCATAAGCTGCTGCTGTAACCGTACCTTTTTTAAGTTTACATGGATACAAGCCTAAACGTAATGTCCCACCTAAATTCTCAACATTTTCTTGGTCTGCCATCAAATCAATAATATTGTTAAGAATATCAGGATTATTCTCAGCAGAACCAGCATCTTCAAGTTTTACAACGTTACGAGCAAATTCAACGCAGGCCATTTGCATTCCCAGACAAATACCTAAAAATGGTACATCGTTTTCACGAGCAAAGCGAATCGCTTCGATTTTACCTTCTACTCCACGATCACCAAAACCGCCTGGTACAAGGATTCCATCAGCATCTTTTAAAATCTCTGCAACGTTTTCTTCCGTCAATTCTTGTGAGTCGATCCAATCGATTGCAATATCAGAATCAAATGCAAAACCTGCATGCTTCAAGGCTTCAACCACTGAAAGGTAGGCATCAGGAAGTTCTACATATTTACCAACCAAGGCAATTCTAGTTGTTTTCTTCAAGCCTAATACTTTTTCTTCCAATGCACGCCATTCGGTCATATCAGCAACTGGAGCTTCTAATTTTAAATGATCGCAGACAATTTGATCCATGTTTTGTGCCTGTAGTGCCAACGGAATAGAATAAAGCGTTTCGACATCACGTGACTCAATAACCGCTTCTGGTTCCACATCACAGAATTGAGCTAATTTATTTTTTGTTCCTTGAGAAACGGGTAATTCTGTACGAACAACTAAAATATTTGGTTGAATCCCTAAACTGCGTAATTCTTTTACGCTATGTTGTGTTGGTTTAGTTTTCATTTCGCCAGCTGCTTTTAAGTAAGGGATCAATGTTGTATGGATGTACATCACATTATCACTTCCTACTTCTGCTTTCATTTGGCGTAATGCTTCTAAAAATGGTAAAGATTCAATATCACCAACTGTACCGCCAACCTCGGTAATAATGATATCAGCATCTGTCATGCTAGCTGCACGCATGATTTTATCTTTGATTTCATTTGTAATGTGCGGAATAACTTGGACAGTTGCGCCTAAATACTCACCTTTACGCTCTTTTCTAAGTACTTCTGAATAAATTTTTCCTGTTGTGACATTTGAATATTTATTTAAGTTGATATCAATAAATCGTTCATAGTGACCAAGATCTAAGTCTGTTTCGGCACCATCATCTGTGACAAAAACTTCTCCATGTTGGTAAGGACTCATTGTTCCTGGATCCACATTAATATATGGATCAAATTTTTGAATCGTTACTTTTAAGCCACGATTTTTTAATAATCGTCCTAAAGATGCTGCGACAATTCCTTTACCGATTGAAGAAACTACGCCGCCTGTAACAAAGATATATTTTGTCATAATATAAAAAACCCTTTCTCGAAATAGATTTGTAGAGAGAAGTGAACAACGAACAGCTTACTTTTGCAAACATAAAAAACAAAAGCTCCCTATCCAAAAAGAATAGGGAGCTGGAATTCGTTGTAAACTTCTGACCTTCTCAAAGGTGCCCAAGTAGTATAATACAAGCAAATCTAATTAAGGTCAAGCATTTCTGTTAGAAGATTTTTGGTTTTTTAGCAAACTTTTATACCTTGGCTCAATTATTCTTTGATGTAAGCATTTTTATAAGTGCTAGTTGCTCCAAAGTTGTGATAATCGATCCCTTCAACACCTGGTCGAACTAATTGTCCTCTGGCTTGTTGGTATAATGGAATTAAAGCAACATCTTCTTCTACTAAGACTTTTTCTGCGGCAATTAAGGTTTCCCAACGTTTTTCAGGTTCATTCGCATATTTGTTAGATGCTTCATCGATCAATTGATCATATTTTTCACTATGGTAACTAGTTTTATTTTTTGTACTAACCGAACTTTCTAAAAATGTCATCGGATCTTGGTAATCAGGTCCCCACATGCTAACAGAAAGTTCATAGTCTCCTTTTTTCATTAGTTCGATTGAATTATTTAAAGGAACTGTCTTTACATTGATTTTTAACCCTGGCAATGTTTTTTCTAATTGCCCTTGAATAAACTCTGCGACTTTCTTGTCACCATCGCCGTCTTTAGACAATAGTTCAATTGTTACATCTCCATTTAATTCTTTTTTCGCTTTATCTAAATAGTCGTTCGCTAATTTTTCATCTGTTTTGACTAAATTTCCCGCTTCTTTTCTAAAGTCTTCTCCTGTTTCAGGATTAGACACAAAATCTTTTGGAATATAGCCATAAATGTCTTTTGAACCATCAGCTAAAATATTCTCTACTAAACTTTTTTTATCAAGAGCATAGGCAATCGCTTTACGAACATTTTCATTTGCAAAAATCGATGGTTTGTCATTTCTTTTTTGATTCATTCTTAGAGAATAAACCTTAGATCGTTGAATGGCTTCGTAGTCTGGATTGTCTTTATTTTGTTTGGCAAAATCTCCTGTAAGGATCGCCACATCTAATTCGCCAGATTCATACAAATTGAAGACCGTATTCGTTTCTTTTAAGACTTCAAAATGAATTTTTTCTGATTTGACTTTGTCTGCATCGTAGTAATTCGGATTTTGAACTAGATCCCAAGACATTGACGATTGGTCCCAGTTTTCCATCAAGAAGGGACCATTAGAAACGATATTGTCACTAGATGTTCCGTATTGCTTACCTTTTTCCATCACAAACTTTTCATTTTGCGGGAAAAAAGGTGAAAATGCTAGTAAAGAGGTGAAATAGGTGACAGGTTTTTCCATTTTGATTTCAAGCGTATAGTCATCTAAGGCCTTCACGCCTAATTCATCAGCTGATTTTTCTTCATTCACAATCTCAGTTCCGTTAAGAATCGTACCATCCATCAAGAAAAAGTAATTAGCTTGATTTTTGGGATCAGCCATTTTTTTCCATGCAAAAACAAAATCATTGGCTGTTACGTTATCTCCATTTGACCACTTTGCATCCTCTCTTAATTTAATTTTATATGTCTTACCATCTTCGGAAATTTCGGGCATTTCTTTCGCTACTGCTGGAATAACATTGTCTTTTTCATCTAATTGATACAATCCCTCAAAAACGTTAGATTGAGCATTTACACTCGGCTCATCTTGTGTGAAAATCGTGTCCATCGATCCCACTTCTGAAGCTTCCATTAAATTGAGCACTCTCGATGATTTTTGACCGGTTGATGTCTTGTTGTCTGTACTATCTGCTGCTTTATTGCTTGTATTTCCCCCGCAAGCTGAAAGCAACAGCACCGTTGTAATCAATGTCATACTTTGTTTTAACCCTTTTTTCATACGTTCCACCTTTTCCTTCACATTTTTTATTTTATGCAAGTTCCTCCATTGAAATTAACTCTTGTTGTACCTCTAAGTAAGCGTATGGAAGACCTTGGTTTTCATATTCGAATTCTCCACGTTGATTGTCGATTGGATCTGCTCGTAAAAATCGTTTTGGCGGATTGAAATCTTGTTGAATCTCACTATTGGCAGGCATTCTGAAAATATCTAGATTGCCAAAATAATAATTCCAACGATCTAAATCCCCATTCCGACGTGCCCCACCACCAAAAGATAAATCAGCGAAAACCCAACCATACGGTGCCACGTAAAATTGCGCCCAGTCATGACAACCGGTGTAGTATTGCGATACATACAGCCCTGACTGCCATTTTGCGGGGATATTAGCCATTCGGCATAACGTAATGAATAGAATCGCTTGAACGCCACAGTCCCCTTTTAAATTAACAGCAGCATACTCTGAAATATTTTCGATCGTAAAATACTCCCGCATAAATGAATAATTGACTTTTGTTGTGATAAAATCATAGATTTTTCGTGCTTTTTTTATTGGATTCGTTTCACCAGATAGAATTTCATCCAGTAACTGTTCCAAATATGGTGTAAAACGAATGTGTGGCAATTCTTCACTTAATTCAAATTCAGGTTGTAAATCAGATGCTTTTTCTGGATCTAGTTCTACATAATCTACTTGATTTATGTAGCTATACTCTACTGAAAAAATTTGATTTTCTTCTAAAACCGTTTCAAAATAAACAGTCCGTTGCGCTGTGTTTTCCGGTGCAATGAACGTAGCTTTAGGGGTCGTGTTTAAAATCTCGATATCTGATACTTGTTTACACTCTTTTGGCAAAGGTAAATACACTTTGACCGTTTCTCCTGGACGTTCGTACTCTTTTTTCACTTGAATACTCGTTTTTAAATGGATTCTTACTTTTCTGCTTCCTTGTTCTTTCATTTGTTGAACATTTTGAGTCAGCTCTTGCTTTCGTAAACAATCCACTTCACTGTCTTCTTTTACAATTAATCTTGCTTCATAATCAGCTTGAGTCTTGATTAGATTCAGTAAAAAGCGACGTTGAAAATGAATCTTTCCATCAATATAAAGCCAGTCTACTTTTCCAGTTTCTTTTAGTTTCGTTAATTCGTGGTCTTGATACTCTTTGAATGTTTCTTTCATCATTTTATTCGCCTCGTTAAAATCAAACGGATACTCATTGATTCCAACAATTCGAATAATGTCTTGCTCTATTTCCAAACGCTTTCTCAATGCAACTGGAAGTTCAGTTGATAGTAAGTGTTCAATCAATTTTTCAGCACCTTCAAAATCACCATAGGCTTTTAACTTAACGATGTCTTCGGGTAATGGGACACTCATAAATTTTAAATCGTAATACATAAGACACTCACCTTTCTTATTTACTCAAACCTAAACCAGCTTTATCAGATAATGAAATTAGACTAGTAGCTTCCAATCCTACACCACCAGGTATTGCCACTTCATTCAGTCCAAAGGTTGCATCTAAATCTGCTCTCGTGATGTTTTTAGTTGCTGCCGCTAAATCAGCTGCGGCAGTCACACCAATATTTGTTTCTTCTACCATACATCCAATCATACATTCGACTCCAGCTGCTTCACAAATACTATTGATTTTAAGGGCTTCATGAATCCCACCACACTTCATCAATTTAATATTCACAAAGTCAACAGCACGTGCTTTAATCAAACGCAACGCATCTTTGGAATTAAAACAGCTTTCATCTGACATGATGGGTGTTGATACATTATTTGTAACAAAAGTCAGCCCTTCAATATCGTAATAAGCCACTGGCTGTTCTACTAATTCAATTCCATACTGTGATAGATGATTAATAGTATTGACAGCTTCTTTCGGCTTCCAAGCTTGATTAGCATCTAAACGCAGATTTATGTTAGAACCAACCGCATCTCTGATTGTCTTAATGCGAGCGATATCCGCTGTAAAACCTGTTCCTACTTTGATTTTTAAAGTGTCAAACCCCTGTGAAACTGCTAATTTTGCTTTTTCAGCCATTCTTTCTGGATCATCGATTCCAATGGTCATATCTGTCCAGACATTCGAATCAAAACCGCCTAAAAGTTTATAAACGGGCAGATTTGCCTTTTTTCCAAATAAATCATAACAAGCAATATCGACCGCAGTCTTCGCAGAAGGCGCAAGTGCCGCCACAGAATTCATTAAACTATGAATTTTCTCAGTATCTAAGGGATCAACACCTATTAATTGCTTTTCAAATAATTGAATACATTCTGCTGTTCCTTTTAGTGTTTCACCTGTAATTAAAATTCCTGGTGACCCTTCACCATAGCCTATAATTCCTTCATCTGTTTCAATTTCAACTATTGCACTCATTGAATGGTCAATCGTTCCCAACGAAATCGTGATTGGTTCTTTTAACTTTACTGATTTTGGCGCTACGTTGATTTTTGTTATTTTCAATTCATTTCCCCCAATATTCACTTTAATCCGACAGCTTGTTTTTATACTAAATTCTAATTATTCTCAAAAAAACTAAATCAACCTAAAGGGAATAATAAATACACTTTTTTTAATTTTGAATTAATTTCTTCTACAAAAATTGAATTATTGGTTACAATTTTAAGTTTACTCTATGTAAATGTCAACATAATAATGAGATTATAGTGTGTTTTTTTTAATCAAATAGTAAGTACTTGTAATTTTTTGATGAATCCGAGATAATATGAAGAAAAAAAGGACTCTAAACAAAGGACGGCTATAAATGGAATTTAGGAAAATCAAGAATTTAAGGAAAGAACAAAGGATCACTTTGACTGAACTAGGTGAAAAGACAGGATACTCCGCCAGCTTCTTGTCGCAAATTGAACGCGGTATTAATCGCCCGTCACTTGAAGCATTGAGAAAAATTGCTGACGCACTTGGTGTTACTGTGGCTTCACTTTTAGCCAATGAAGCACCTCGGGTTATGCAAGATAATGAACCCTCTAAAAATGGATACAAAGTTATTCGAAACTCTTCTGGTACAATTTATAATCCATGGCAAACAAACTCAACGTATTATGATACTTTGTTTAATTTACCAGTACATACAAATAATATGGTCATCTCAAAAATTTATATAGATGCGCAATCATCATCAAGTGGTAAAAAAATTGCACATAATCTTTGTGAGATCAATTACGTTATAAAAGGAGAAGCAACCATCGAACTAAAAGATGACGTTCTTATTTTACATGAGGGAGATGCGATATTTTTAGAAGCCTATACGCAACATAATATCGTAAATGCAACCGAAAATGAGTTGATGCTGTTTACTATGCAATTTTAAATTTTCGTCAGCAATCCCCAACTAATTGCACTGACCAATCCCTTTTTATTGAAAAAGATTCTCATTTACAAAGCATTTAAAAAAAGGTATCATATGGGAAGAACAAACTGTAAAAGGGTGCCGTGTAAGCTCATAAGAAGTAATTCATATAGAGTCATCGGACGACTACAAAAAGGAGTAGATACAATGACTGAACGAAACCAAGAATGGTCTGCTGAAGAAATTGAAGATATCAAGGAACAAATTTTAACCGCTCTGGAAACCGTAATCGATCCTGAACTTGGAATCGATATCGTTAATTTAGGATTGATTTATGAAATTGACTTTGCACAAAATGGCGATACTGTTGTCAAGATGACTTTAACTACTATGGGGTGTCCCTTAGCTGATGTCCTGACTGAACAGATCCATGAAGCATTAAAAGAAATTCCAGAAGTAAAAAATCCAGAGGTGAAATTGGTTTGGTATCCAGCTTGGACAACGGATAAAATGTCACGTTATGCTCGAATCGCTTTAGGTATTCGTTAAATCTTTAATAGTCAGTAGTAAGAGTCAAGGTGATGAAACATAATCACTCTGACTCTCTTTTTATTTTCAGTACGTATTGCAAACAAAAAAGCGTTACTGTAAATGCCCATTACAAGAGCATTTGCAGTAACACCTTTCAATAAACCTATTTATTTTTTGTTTGCTTTCAATACAGCATTTAACATGATGACTCCCGTAACAATTGTTGTTACAGCCTGCAATAATTTAATTTTGTCCATTCCTTTTGATTTAACGGTCATAATAACCCCTCCTGTTGTTTATAAATCCATACTACAACTAGAATGATTTCATTACCAATGACACGCTTTACTGACTGATAATAAAAACGCCAATAATAATCAAAATCACAGCTAGAACTTTTCGAATACTCAGTTTTTCTTTGAAAATAAAATAGCTAATAATAACGGTCCAAACATATGTCAATGATGTCATGGGAAAAGCAATTGAATAGTCTAAAAATTTTAATAGAACAATATTAGTTACAGCACTTAAAATGTACAAAAATGACCCTAAATAAATCCAACCATTCCTCAATACCAATTTGAGACTTAATTGGGGCAGATCATTCATCCCTTTTTTCAAAGCCAACGCACCTGCACTGCCTGAGAAGGTTGTAATGACCAAAATCGTCAAAATTGCTGCGTAATCCATCATATTTTCTCCTCGTTTCCTTCAATGCCTAAAAGAATCGAACCTATAATGATAAATCCTGTTCCTAATATTTTATACCACGTAATACGTTCATTTAAAAATAATGCCCCTAAAACGATTGACAGCGCAAAACCCAAACTCATCATTGGTTGTAAAATAGAGACTTCACCGTAGCGGAACGCCGCCATCATAAAAAACATCCCAGCACCGGCAGCTACGAAACCAATCGCATATAAAAAGAGTGCATAACTCCCCGTGCCATCAGCACCAAATTTCCACGCCAACTGACCTAAACTACTCAATGTAGCCGCAATAAGAATCAACAGAATCCCTAAGCTCAACTTTTGTTGTTTATTTCTAGCATCCATATGATTTCTCCTCTCCTAACAATAACGATGAATAAATTCAAAAACAGTCGCAAAATAATGTTCTGGTTCATAGATAAAAGAAGACAAATGCGGCGCTTTTTCAATAATCAAACTTTCCTTCACCCCTGTAGTTGCCTCCATATTTTCATAGAGCATTTGATGAGGAACAAACTTGTCCCCAGTACCATGAATAAATAATATCGGCAACTGATTCTTAGCCAACTGCGCGACAGAAGAAGCTTCTTTAAGTGAATAGCCTACTTTCTTTTTTGCTAATACATTGGCAATTGTCAAAATCGGAAATGCGGGTAATTTAAATGCCGATCGTAACATAGCACCAAACTCGCTATACACCGAGGAATACCCACAATCTACCACTAGTCCTTTTATATTTTTTGGCAAAGATTCTCCACTTGTCATCATCACTGTTGAGGCCCCCATCGAACCGCCAAACAACACAATCTCTGCTGTCGGTTCAAATGCAATCACTTCTTGAACCCATTTTAATAAGTCTAAACGATCAAGCCACCCCATTCCAATGATATTTCCTGTGCTTTTGCCATGTGCTCTTAAATCAGGAACCAAAATATTATATTGTTGCTCTGAAAACTTAGAGGCAACATAGGCCATATCGCGCTGTCCAAACGAACGATAACCATGAACACAGATTACCCATTTTTTACTTTCAGGATGCGGAATGATCAAGCGACTATATAGTTTCTCTCCGTCTGTTTCTATCCAATGATCTTTTGCAAATGATTGTTGCCAAAATATGTCCCCTTGCTGCTTTTGTTTCTCTTCAGTAAGGTCATAATGAGATTTTCCTTTATTAAAATTATCTGGATTCATCATTTTATGCCCTGTCTTGACATACCAATTGTTATGTCTAAAAAGTGCTACATTTAAGAAAAAATTCGCTGCGTAAATTGAAATTCCAATAATCAAAATCGCAAAAACAACTAGAATCAATACAATCCATACCAAACGAGACACCTCTATTCTGAAAATTTAATTCCTTATTTAATTATACTCTTATTTAAGAAAAAGAGTATGAATGTACTCAAAACAAAAAAGGTGTAGGATATGACTCTATGAGTCACACCCTACACCTAAGGAATCCGGACAAACAGTGGAAGCAGAAGCAACTACCGTGCTTTGCTTCTATCACATCAAATTCTTAATGCTTTAGCACCTAGAAATGGATTGAAAATGAACACGTTGTCCCAACCTCTTAAAATTCTTATTATTCGCAATCCAATGCAATCAAATCTTCATACGTTTCGCGACGAATCACGAGTTTATCTTGACCGTTTTCCACAAAAACAACAGCAGGTTTTAGATTACGATTATAATTATTTGCCATTGAGTAACCATATGCCCCTGTGCTTGTCATAGCAAATAAATCTTCTGGTTTTAGAGGAGGCAACTCGATAGTTTTAATTAAAATATCTCCCGATTCACAATATTTACCGACAATTCTCATTTCTTCTGGCGTCTCTTTACTAATTCTGTTTGCTAAAAATCCATCATAAATTGCATCGTATAAAGCAGGACGAATATTATCCCCCATTCCACCATCTACTGATACATAGTGACGTACATCTGGAATGACTTTTTGTGAGCCAACTGTATAAATCGTTGTGCCTGCTTCGGCGATAATGCTCCGACCAGGTTCAATCCAGATTTCAGGAAATGTATAATCTAACAATTCGCACTGCCCTTTTACTGCATTGACGATAGCTTTAACAAATACTTCTGGTTCTAGTGGATCATCTGCTTCTGTATACTGCACACCAAAACCACCACCCATATTTAAAACATCGACCGTATAGTTAAATGCTTTTTTCCAGTCATTTAAGATGAGTAACATTTTTTCAACAGCAGCTAAAAACCCTTCAGCAGAAAAAATTTGTGAACCTATATGACAATGAGCTCCTTTTAAAATTAAACGCTCATCAGCCAAAATTTTTTCTAGTGCTTGAGTTGCTTGTCCACTATTTACATCGAAACCAAATTTAGAATCTTCTTGTCCAGTTAAGATATATTCATGCGTTTCGGCATCTACACCTGGTGTAATACGAAACATGACGTGTTGTTTCTTCCCAGTTTCTTTTAAAATAGCACTTAATAGCTCAATTTCATAAAAATTATCAATAATGATCATCCCTACACCTTGTTCAACTGCATAGAGTAGTTCTTCTTTAGTCTTATTATTTCCATGAAATTCTATATTCTTAGGTGACATACCACCCTTAATCGCCGTAAAGATTTCTCCAGCAGAAACCACATCACACCCAAGTTCTTCTTCTTCTAAAAGTTTATACATTGCTAAACAGCAAAATGCTTTACTTGCGTATATAACCTTATTTTTTACGCCTAAAGAGTTAAACGTTTTTTTAAACCCTCTTGCACGTTCTCGAATATGGGCAACATCATAGACAAATAATGGCGTTCCATATTTCTCAGCTAAACGAACGGTATCACATCCACCAATCGTTAAATGCTCTTGTTCGTTAAATTCTGCCGTTCCAACTAATAGTGGCATCTCTTCACCTTCTTCAATGGATTTATTAAAAATAATAGCATAAAAATGAAAAACTTCCTATCTCTTTTTCACTCATTTCTCAAAAGGTAACCTACATTTTTAGTAATTGTTTATATAGCTCTTCCCCTAACCCTTTCATCCCATCTTTTGCCGGTTGATTTCCAAAAAGAATGACCAGATTTTTATTCCCCTGATCGCCGTAAATAATTGTTCCATAACCACCTAAACTACCTTCTGAATATTTCAGGCCATCAAAATAGATCATCCCTGACTGATACCCTTGCGCCTTAACATTTGCAAGTTGCTCATATTCATCTTGGTCAAAAAGTTTCCCATTGGTTAAACTTTGAAGAAAGACCCAAAAGTCTTTCGTTGACATATACATATTACCAGCACCTAACAAACTAGAAAATAATTTTTCATTTGCAGGTGAAGGATCCGCTTGGTAATCCTTCTCTCTATAAAAATAAGGAATCGGTATTGTTTCTTTTTTTGGTAAATCATCCCAAAAATAAGTATGTTTCAATGACAAATTATCGATTACTCTTTTTTGCACAACTTGGTCATAGGGTTGTCCTGTTACGTTGGAAATAATGCCAGCAAGCAAGGTATAGTTACTATTAGTGTAATGAAACTCTTTACTTTCTACCACAATCAAAGTTGCTAAAACATGATTTATCTGGGTTTCCTGATTGATCAAAAGCGTTTCAGGTTCTTCTTCTGCCATACTAATACCTGAATTGTGATCAAGCAATTGCTGAATTGTAATTGTCTGACTTGACATGATTTCCGGATAAAAACGATCTAAAGTAGTATCTAATGTAAGTTTTCCTTCTTTCACCAACTCTAAAATAAGCGCGCCTGTGATTATTTTCTGTAAAGAAGCAATTGGAAAAATACCATCTTTTTGATTTGGACGCTTATTCTGTGCATCTGCATATCCGTAACTTTGTTGATAAAAAATCTGATCTTTTTTGACAAGCAAAGCCGAACCTTGAAAATGAGTTTCATTGATTATCTGATCGATTTTATTTTTATTGTCAGAGCTCGCAATATCGTCTTTTTGATTCAGTTGTTGCTTTTCTGATAAATGATTTACAAAAACACGATTTTCTTTATTAAAATACCAACTCGCTAACAGGAGCATAAGTAATAAAATCACCCCTCCTGCAATGGACCATTTCCACCGCATTCCCATCTCGTTCCCTTCTTTCTTGAGCCACGTTCAATAAATTATACCATCTACTGAAAAAAAAGCAGACTCCTAAGAAAAAAGAATTAAAAAAGGACTAAAACAACCGCTTTAAAAGTCATCTTAGCCCTTCCCTTTTTTTATAGTTCTTGCGCAATCGTCAATATTGCAGCTGGAATCCTATATGGTGAACAAGAGATATAATCTACACCCATTTTTTTCAAAAAGTGAATCGTTTGAGGGTCTCCGCCTACTTCACCACAGACGCCGATTTTAATCGTCGGATCAAACGCTCTAATTTTATCTACAGCCATTTTCATCAAGGTACCCACGCCTTCTTCATCGATGTGCTGAAACGGATCTTCTTTTACTAACAATTTATCTTGATAGACTCCGATAAATTTACCAGAATCATCACGTGAAAAACCATATGTCAATTGCGTTAAATCATTCGTTCCAAAGCTGAAAAAATCAGAAACTTCAGCTATTTTTCCAGCTGTTAAACAAGCTCTAGGTATCTCTAGCATCGTCCCAATTTTATACGGAATAATTTGGTCCATTTTGGCAAAAATCGTTTGGATGGTTTGCTCTAAGTGCTTTCTTAGAAATGCTAGCTCTTCTTTACTACCGATTAGAGGAATCATGATTTCTGGTGCAATATTTAGTGTTGCATCTTTTTGACTAACTTCTATTGCGCTTTCAATAATGGCCGCTACCTGCATTTCATAGATTTCAGGGGTTGTAATAGCTAAACGACAACCACGATGTCCAAGCATAGGATTTTGCTCGTGTAGTTCTTCAATACGATGCTTAATTTCACTGGTTGTGCGTTGTGTTGCATTTGCTAAATGAAGGATGTCTTCTTCTGTCTGTGGTAAAAATTCATGCAACGGTGGATCTAGCAAGCGGATCGTGCAAGATTTTTCTTTCAATACAGTAAACATTGCACGAAAATCATTTTTTTGAAATTCTTTAAGTCGCTCTAAAGGAGACAGCAGTGCTTGCTTATTTTCCGCAAGAATCATTTTACGCATTTCACCTATTCTTCCTTCTCCGAAAAACATATGCTCTGTTCTTACTAAACCAATTCCATGTGCACCTAATTTCAGGGCTGTTTCAATGTCGGTTGGCGTTTCTGCATTCGCCTTAACATCGATACTTGCTCCTTCTTTTGCCCAGTTCGTGACTGTTTTTAATAACTGCCATTCATCCCCTTCAATGTACGGAATGCTACCAAGATAGATGGTTCCTGTTGTTCCATCGACTGAAATGGTATCTCCTTGACGGACTAAAACATCGCCTACTCTTGCTTGTGTTAAAAACTCATCTACATAGACTTCTTCACACCCAACAACACAACAAACCCCCATTCCTCTGGCTACGACAGCCGCATGAGAAGTCATTCCACCTCTAGAAGTCACGATTGCTTCACTTACCACCATACCTTCAATGTCTTCAGGAGAGGTTTCTTGACGGATCAAAATAACTTTTTCACCTTGTTCGCTCGCTTTTTTTGCTTGTTCTGCTGTAAAATAAACAGCCCCATTAGCAGCACCTGGGCTGGCAGGTAACCCTTTCGCAAAAACCACCGCATTTTTTAATTCATTTGGTTCAAAAACAGGATGAAGTAACCGAGTGATCATCGTTGGATTAATTCGTTTGATCGCTTCATTTTTTGATATTATGCCTTCTTCAACTAACTGAATACAGATTTTAAACGCGGATTTAGCCGTTCGTTTTCCAGTTCTAGTTTGCAAAAGATACAGCTGCCCATTCTCTATCGTAAATTCGATATCTTGCATATCTTTGTAATGACTTTCCAGCAAATGGCTCAACGTTAAAAATTCTTGATAAACATCTGGCATCAACGTTTCAAGTGCACTGATCGGTTTAGGTGTTCGTATACCGGCAACGACATCTTCTCCTTGGGCATTTAATAAAAATTCACCGAAAATTCCTTTCTCTCCTGTTGCAGGATTTCTAGTGAATGCAACACCTGTCCCACTTTTGACACCAAAATTGCCAAAAACCATCTCTTGAATATTGACTGCCGTTCCCAATGAATCAGATATATTGTGTAAACGACGGTAAGTAACCGCTCTACGGTTATCCCATGAACGAAAAACAGCTTCCACAGCTGACATTAATTGCTCGTATGGATCTTGTGGGAATGCTTGATGTGTTACCTCAAGAAAAATATTTTTATACACCGCTACCAATTTTTGCCAATCTTTCGCTTGCATCTCAGTGTCTAATAGGTATCCTTTTTTTTCTTTGTAAAATTCAAGCTGTTGATCAAAGCGATTTTTATCGATCCCGCAAACGACGTCACCATACATTTGAAGAAGTCTCCGATAACAATCAAAAGCAAAACGACTATCATCTGTTTTTTGACTTAATCCTAAAACCGTTTGATCATTTAACCCTAAATTCAAAATAGTGTCCATCATACCAGGCATTGAGAATTTTGAACCACTTCTCACAGAAACTAACAAGGGTTCTGAAGAGTCGCCTAATCTCTTCTTCGTTCGTTCCTCCATACTCAAAACATGTTGACGTATTTCTGAGTGAATATCCTTTGACTTCGTTTCCTTCTTTTTTAAGTACTCTAAACAAGCTTCAGTTGTGATCGTAAATCCTGTTGGAACCGGGAGATTCATTTTTGTCATTTCAGCTAAATTTGCCCCCTTACCTCCTAATAAATCGGCTTGTTCTTTACTACCCTCTGAAAAATCAATTACATATCTCATAAAAAACTTCTCCTTTTTGCGTTTTATAGTGTATCATATTTAACTTAAAAACGATTATATAGTGTGTATTATTCATTGTCAACTTGTATTAGTATGGCTTATTTTTATTGTTGCTTTATTTTTATAAGAAATATATAATAATTAGTGTGTCATATTAAGAAAGTAGGTCGATAAAATGAAACTTACCTCAAGACAATTGGAGATCATCAAGATCGTTAAGGAAAATGAACCAATCAGTGGTGATAATATTGCAAAAACACTTGGTTTAAGCCGAGCAACCCTGCGAAGTGATTTAGCTATTTTGACGATGACTGGTTTGCTTGATGCTAGACCAAAAGTTGGTTATTTTTATACGGGTCAGGCAATTGAGCCCTTACTTTATGAAAGACTCTACAAAAAAACAGTCGAAGATATTATGCTGCCGCCAATACTTATCCATCAAAGTACAACGGTTTATGACGCTGTCACAAATTTATTTATGTACGATGTTGGTTCATTATATGTTAAAGATGACAATGATGAATTGAATGGTGTTCTATCACGTAAAGACTTACTACGTGCTGCTATTAGTAATCCTAATACTGAAAAGACACCCGTTGCGATGATTATGAGTCGCATGCCAAACATCATCACGATCCATCGTGATCGCACGATTTTAGAAGCCGGTAGTCTTTTGATGCAACACAATATCGACACCATACCCGTTGTTGAAACCAATCAACCGAAGAAAGTCATAGGAAAAGTGACAAAAACTAGAATAATGTCTTACTTTATTCATGCTGGCAACGATATTGAAAAAGAAAACTATTGATGATCTGTGAGAATGAAATAAAAAATACTCACGTATCAAACCTCAAAAATTAGGAGAGTGCATACATGCAAAAAGACAAAATCAATATTTATTTAGTATCAGATTCAGTTGGAGAAACGGCTCAAAAAATCATTTCAGCCGTCTCAGCTCAGTACCCGAGTATTGATATGAGCGATATTCAACGTTTTCCATTTATCACAGATGAAGAATTATTGAAACCTATTTTGAGAGATGCTTTACATGACAAAGCTGTTGTTGTTACGACATTAGTGAATAAAAAACTAGTACATTTAGTCAAAGACTTTGCTCAACGAACTGGATTACAGTTTGTCGATTACATGAGCCCACTAAGTGAGATTGTGGAAGGAACGTTTGGCATTCAACCATTACAAGAACCAGGTGCCATCCATAAATTGAACGAGCAATATTTCAGCCGAGTTTCAGCCATCGAATTTGCAGTCAGATACGATGATGGCAAAGATTCAAAGGGCTTTTTAGAAGCTGATTATGTATTATTGGGTGTTTCTCGTACGTCTAAAACACCATTAAGCATGTACATGGCTAACCGAAATCATAAAGTTGCCAATTTACCATTGATTCCAGAAGTTCCTTTACCAGCTGAATTGGATCAAATCAATCCTAAAAAAATCATTGGTTTAACAACTAGTATTGATAGTTTGATGAACATCCGTAAATCTCGTTTACATTCATTAGGCTTAAAAGAAGATTCAGCCTACACGAATGCCGATCGAATTCAAGAAGAACTAGACTATGCTACTAGCATTTTCGAAAAATACAACGCTCTTGTGATAAATGTTGATAAGAAATCGATTGAAGAAACAACAACCATCATCGAAGACTTAACCCAAAATAAATAACAAGGAGTCCCACTATGAATAACGCTCGCTCTAATGAACTAATTGCTGAAATTATAAATTTAGAAGCTATTTTGAATTTACCCAAAGGAACTGAACATTTTATCAGTGACCTTCATGGAGAATTTGAAGCGTTCAACCATATTTTAAGAAATGGCTCTGGGAGTATTCGTGACAAGGTTACAACTCTTTTTAATCAAGTGCTTTCAGAGGAGCAAATAGATGAATTGTGTTTTTTGATTTATTATCCTGAAGAAAAAATTCAGTCTTTGACAGTTCAGCAGTCACTCTCTGACAATTGGTGGTTTGAAACCATTAACCATCTTTTGATTGTTGTTCGTTTTTCATCAAGTAAATACACTCGCTCTAAAGTTCGCAAAGCATTGCCTCAAACTTATGCATATATTTTAGAGGAATTGATTTATCAATATGATGAAAACACCAATAAAAAGGCATACTACAAACAAATCATTCAAAAAATCATTGACCTTGGTGAAGGGGAACGATTTATAACAGATCTAGCTTATCTAACTCAGCGCTTTGTGATCGACCATCTTCATGTAATCGGAGATATTTTTGATCGGGGACCATATCCTGATAAAATCATGGACACTTTGATTGGATATCATTCTCTTGATATTCAATGGGGAAATCATGATATCATCTGGCTAGGCGCCATGAGTGGTTCAAAAGCTTGTTTGGCCAATGTCTTACGTATTTGTGCTCGCTATGGTAATCTTGACCTTCTAGAGGATGCCTATGGGATTGATTTGAATTTGCTAAAATCATACAGTCGCAAAACATATCTGGACAATAGTCAATTTATGCCTAAGAAAAATCCTTATAGGAAACTTAGAATTTCAGAAGTAACTGATGCTATGAAAATTCAACAATCTATGGCGATCATTCAAGAGAAACTTGAAGGTCAACTGATCAAACGTCGCCCAGAATTTCAAATGGATCACCGTTTGCTCTTAGATAAAATATCTGATAATCAGATATTAGTTGATGGTCAACCCTACAAGTTAGTCAATTCCTGTTTTCAAACAATTGATTGGTGTGATCCTTATCAATTATCTGAGGAAGAAGAAATGATTGTAAACGATCTAATGGACCAATTTCAACACGCTAAAAAGTTGAAGCAACAGATGACTTTTCTTGTTGAAAAAGGCTCGCTTTACCTTTCGTACAATCACAATTTATTGATTCACGGTTGTATTCCCCTAAATAAAGATAGCACGTTTCAATCTATGGTCTTTAACGGAAAATGCTATGCTGGCAAAAGCTTACTCGATTTCTTTGAGGTAAATATCAGACAAGCTTTTGAAGAACCGTGGAAAAGTGAAGATTTTTCAACTGATATTGTTTGGTACCTGTGGTGCGGTGAAAGTTCTTCTCTCTTTGGAAAAAAAGCGATGAAGACCTTTGAACGTTATTTTATCGAAGATAGTGAAACCCATGTGGAAGAAAAGAATTCTTACTATGACCTAAGAAATAACGCTGAAGTATGTCAACGTATTTTAAAAGCCTTTTCTATTACTGATTCAGATGCACATATCATAAATGGACATACTCCCGTTAAACTGATCAAAGGAGAATCTCCAATCAAAGCCGCTGGTAAAATGATTGTTATAGATGGTGGCTTTTCAAAATCCTATCAAAAAATAACGGGAATTGGCGGCTATACTCTTTTATATAATTCTTTTGGTATGCAACTAGCTGCTCATAAACCTTTTTCCGATAAAAAAACAACGATTGAAAACAACGATGATATCATTTCTACACGGCAAATTGTTGATCGCCAATTAACGCGATTAAAAGTAAAAGATACCACGATTGGTCTATCACTAATCAATGAAACTAGAAAACTAAACCAACAATTAAGTCATAATAAACTTTCTCCTTCTAAATAAAAAATAAGAACTAAAGCGTATTGATTTACACTTTAGTTCTTATTTTTACTCGATCAATTCAAAAGCTTGATTCTTTAATTCATAGACTTCATCACATGCTTTTGCTACTTCTTGTTCATGCGTCACGATAATAATACATTTTTTTTGATCATGCGCTACTTTTTGAAATAACTGAACAATATCTTTTGACGTCTTTTCATCTAAATTACCAGTCGGCTCATCCGCTACAATAAGTTCATGATCACAACATAGTGCTCTAACGATCGCTACACGTTGCTGTTGACCTCCAGAGAGCTGATTCACATTCTTCTTAGCAAGTATTTCATCAATCCCTACATTAGCTAAATTTTCCAACGCATACGTTCTCTTATCATCTTGTTTTGAGCTAGAAATCGCCATTGCAGTTAAAACATTATCTAATGCTGACATATAAGGCAATAGATTATATGCTTGAAATATAATTGATACATCGCTTTTTCGATAGTTTCTTAAACCGATTTTGGTGAGCGCATCTCCGTTGTAAAGAATTGTTCCTGTCTTAGGCACGTCTAATCCTGCTATTAATGAAAGAAATGTTGTCTTGCCAGACCCACTTGCTCCTAAAATAGCATACATCTTTCCACGTTGAAATTCTAAATTTACATTCTTATAGAGAAATTCATCTTCATTTTTATACCAATATCCTACGTCTTTTGTTTGTAACATTCCATTCCCTCTTTTCTATGTGGTTAAGATTTTTTTAGGCTGTAGTCTTAAAATTCCAATAGATGACAATACAATCGAGAAGAAACTGATTAACAATCCTAATCCAGCTAATGTTGCGATTTCTTTTGGTTGAACAGAAATCTTTAATTCTTCGATTGCTTTCGCTGCTTCTGCGGAACTAGCACCCATTCTACTCATACCACCGGCAGCTGGTCCTCCTTGTCTTTGTTCACTGCCTCTACCACCTTTTTCAGTTGGTCGGCCTTGATTATTTACAGATTGTTGAACCGATTCTGTTTGTTGGTTGATCAACTGCTCACCAACTACATTTCCTACAATATTTCCGCTAAAGGTTGCAATTACTAGCGCGACAAACATACAAATAATGATTTCGCTAAAAAATTGTAAAACAACCTTGAATCGAGATTCTCCAAGTGATAATAATACGCCGATTTCATAACGTCGTTCTCTAATTGTCATCATCACGATCAACGTCAATATAATAACGCCAGCTACAGCAACTAAAATAACAATATTTTTGGCAAAGCTCGCAACATTGTTTAACGGTTGTAGCATTTGTTGGTAGGCTTGATCATTTGTTTGCAGACTATAACTTTCTGTATCGATCACTTTTTCTGCAGCTTTAACAAACGTATCCATTTGTTTTGGATCGTCTAATGTGTACGAAGCTGAGTCAATGGTGTCTTTTGCATCATCACCTTTTAAAGTATTCGCAAATGTATAAGATGTATACAACGTATTGGCTGGATTTAAAAAATTAAACATCATCCCCATACTGTCACCATTTTCAGTAGTTTTATAAATCCCTTTAATCTTTACTTCATACGTTTTTGTATTATTTTCTGGATCTGTCACCTTAAATGTGTCACCGACTTTTAGCTCATTTGCATCAGCTAAAGTTTGCTCGATCACCACATTATTTGTGTCTTTGTCTGAATCATTGATCGCTTCACCGCTAGTCATTTCAGAGGTAGCATCAGAAAAGTTACTTGTCATTGACAAATTCATAACACCACTTACCTGAAAATCACTTTCATTCATGTCAGACGTTGGTCCTCCACCCATTCGTTCACCAGCTTGAGGTGCACCTTCAACTTCACTGTTCGTTTGATCATTACTGTCTGCCGATGATGTTATAATTTCACTGTCGGATTCAGTAGAAATTGGGGTAATGCCCTCTCCTGCTCCTGCAGAAGATGAAGATAAAAATGAATACGATTTAACATTAGTCAAATTAGCTATCTTTTGTGCTTGAGTTAAAGAAACGGGTGTTAAACTAAAACTACCTGGATTTGGTTTTTCCCCTGTGGTCCCTTCTTGGCTTTTTTTCATTGCCGCTTCTCGATTAGCTGACAAAGTAACTGTTGCACCTACACTTTTTTTAGCATTTTCTGTTGCAGTCAAAGCTGCACTTTGAATCGTTAAACCAGCTAAAACAAAAATCAAAATAGCTGAAAAGACAGCACATAATAGAAATGTTCGCCCTTTCTTTGTCTTCATACTTAACATTGCACGTTTGATAAAATTCATGGACTTTAATTCCTCCTTAAATATAGGTAAAATAGCCTGTTTGACTATAACAGAGACTTTCAAGCTTATGCTTTGTTTCTTACATGCTTCCATTTGAAAGTACTCGTGAACAGGTATTACTTTATTCTCCTTACCTTAAACAAACCTTAAAGAGAATTTTATTTATCCATTCCCACTAAAACGAACCTTGCAAATCCATAGAAAAAGTGATTAAATGGTTGTGGTCGTATTTTTAGCTAAATTATTTATAGGCGATACATTTTCTATAATGATTCTTTGTTCTAATCATGACGATTCTAAAATTTTGAAAGGAACGAACGCGATTTGAAAAAGCAGAAAATGACTCTATATGGGATGATTTTCTCTATTTGTTTCTTTTTGATTGTTTCGTTCTTTTTTTCTACTCATACAGTAGATTACGCAAACGAAACGGAAACGAGTGAAAAAATTACTGCTCCAATAAAAAATACATCTGCTTCCACAGTTGAATCCCCTGCTTCTGAGGAAAAGGACAGTCCAGAACTGACCGCTTTTTATCATAAGATCGAACAAACAATGACCGATACTGCTAAAAGTTTTAATGGAGATGTCGGGATGACTTACGTAGATTTGACAACAGGGAAACAGGTTTCAATCAATGGAACAAAAGAATTCTATAGCGCGAGCACAATCAAAGTTCCTTTAGCAATGATGATTGCTGACAAGGTTCAAAATGGCGATTTAAAATGGGACGATCAATTGACCTTCAATGAAAAAGAGGATTATGAGGATGGTACAGGCATTATTATTAATAACATTCAACCAACCTACTCATTAAGAACGTTACAGGAGTATAACATTACTTATTCCGATAATATTGCTAAAAATATGCTTTACGATACATTCGGCGGAGATGTTGAAGCTAAAAAAGCTCTTTATGCACACTTCTTACAGAAAGAAACAGATTGGGACGATGCAAAGTTTACTTCTGAGGATGCTGCAAAAATCCTTAAAATGTTATACGAAGAGAAATCGTCCAATCAAGAATATCAAACGATTTATGATTATATGAAAAATACCGTTTTCCATGAGCGTATGGATACCCCGACAACATCAGGTAAAGTGGCACACAAGATCGGTTCATACGCTACTTTCTTACATGACATCGGCATCTTGGAAACGGAGCATCCGTTTATTTTAACTGTGTTTACAAACGGACCGACTGATGCTGGCATCTCATTTATTTCAACCATTACAGATCAATTGTGGAATATACAAAGGGATGAGCACCCAAAAAAATAGAGTAGCGATAACGTCCTTCTGTTATCGTTACTCTATTTTTAAATTATCATGCTTTACTACCCATATTTTTGATCTTGATCAAACGAGTGATTTCGCTACGTTCATTTTCTTCTAATTTCATTTGAATATAGTAAATTGTTTCTTCTAATTGAGGAATCGTCATATATTCTAACGCATTTACACGACGACGTGTCTTCTCGATTTCTTCAGCCATCAACTGACAGGTCTTTTCCACTTCTGCTAATTCCAACAATTTTGGCAAAACATTCGAAATTTTACCAAAAACATGATCCAATTCTGCATTGGAATTCAGATAACCATAGTTTAGTGGTGCTTCAGCTACTGTTTCGTCATAGTGAAAATTCATGATTGGAACCGTTACGCTCATAATATTTTTTTCAATCACATCGAGTGTGACATCGGCGGCTGGAACAGCCACAAGTTCTTCGATAAACGCTTCATTCAATGTCGCATTAGCTAACACGAAATTAGATAAGGCTTCTGTCAACTTTTCTTCTACATCGATTCGCAACTTATTATTCTTTTTCACAAGTAAAATAAACCGACGCATCAATTCATCTTGTTTATCTTTTAATAATTTGTGTCCACGACTTGCCGTTCCAAGTTGTTTCTTTAAACGAGAGAGTTCCATTCGAGTAGGATTCACATTTAACCGAGTCATAATCGATCACTCCCCTTCAGTCAAATACTCGTCCAGCATATCATCTTTAATACGCTTCAATTCAGTTCTTGGAAGCATTGACAATAGTTCCCAACCTAAATCGAGTGTTTCATTGATGGAACGATTCGCATAAAAACCTTGATTGACGTATTCTTTTTCAAAACGATCCGCAAATTTTGCATAAATTTTATCTACTTCTGACAATGCTGATTCTCCAAGGACAACTGCTAGTTCTTTCGCTTGTTTTCCCTGTGCATATGCTGCAAATAATTGATTCATCGTTGGCGCATGATCGATCCGAGTCTTCCCTTCACCGGTTCCTTTATCCTTTAAACGAGACAAAGATGGCAGCACATCAATCGGAGGCTGGATTCCACTCTTATATAAATCTCTAGATAAAATAATTTGTCCCTCAGTGATATAACCCGTTAAATCAGGAATTGGATGTGTTTTATCGTCCTCTGGCATTGTTAAAATCGGAATCTGCGTCACAGAACCTTTCAATCCTCGAATACGGCCAGCACGTTCATACAACGTGGCTAAATTAGTATAAAGATAACCTGGGTATCCACGACGTCCTGGCACTTCACGACGGGCAGCGGAAATTTCGCGTAACGCTTCACAATAATTAGTCATATCTGTCATGATCACAAGAACGTGCATCCCTTTTTCGTAGGCTAAATATTCAGCTGCTGTCAATGCCATTCTCGGCGTAGCAATTCGCTCAATCGCTGGATCATTGGCTAGATTCATAAACATTACAGACCGATCGATTGCACCTGTTTGACGGAAATCTTCCATGAAAAATTCAGCTTCTTCAAATGTGATACCAATTGCTGCAAAAACAACGGCAAACTCTTCATCACTATTTAAGACATTTGCTTGACGAGCGATTTGAGCTGCTAACTCTTTATGCGGCAAACCAGAACCTGAAAAAACAGGTAATTTTTGTCCACGAACCAAAGTATTTAAATGATCGATAGCGGAAATACCAGTTTGAATAAATTCATCTGGATAATCTCTAGCAACTGGATTGATTACTTCACCATTGATATCAACCATTTTTTCTGGTAAAATTTCTGGTCCATTATCCTTAGGACGACCTAAACCATCAAAAATACGCCCGACCATATCTTCTGAAACACCCAATTCCAAAGGATGACCTAAAAAACGAACCTTTGAATCACGAAGATTGATACCACTTGTTCCTTCAAAAATCTGAACCATTGCTTTATCACCGTTAATTTCCAGTACTTGACCACGACGGATTTCACCATTTTGCATACGAACTTCAATCAATTCTTCATATTTGACGCCTTCAACTTTTTCAACAATCATCAAGGGGCCGACAACTTCATTAATCGTACGATACTCTTTAATCATTTGTCATCCCTCCATCTGCAATAATTTGTTTTAATGTTTGCTTCATCTCACCAACTAAGTTATCTAATTGGTCGATTTGTTCCTCTGGTACATATTTACTTCTGGCAATTTGATCTCTTAACCCAACTGTTCCAGTCATGATTTCAGATAGATATGCCCCTAGATCCAAAGCATGTTGTCCTTCTTTGTAGAAAGTCAGAATCAAATACAACATTTTATATTGTTTTTCTCTTGAGGTAAACGTATCAACGTCATCAAACGCATTTTGCTGTAAATAATCTTCACGAATCGATTTTGCGACTTCTAATGTCAAACGATCTCTATCGGACAGTGAATCGATCCCAACTAATCGAACGATTTCTTCAAGTTGTGATTCTTCTTGTAAAATACGCATACCTTCCGTAACCATCTCAAACCAGTTGACTTGAAGTTGTTGATCTAAATATTTACCAACTTCTGAATCGTATAAAGAGTAACTTTGAAGCCAATTTATGGATGGAAAATGACGTTTTTGAGCTAATGTTGCATCTAATCCCCAGAACACTTTGACAACTCGTAATGTATTTTGAGTGACTGGTTCGGAAATATCACCACCCGATGGTGAAACGGCACTGATTGCTGTAATACTACCTTCACGATGATCTTTGCCTAAAGCCATCACTTGTCCAGCTCGTTCATAATATTCTGCTAAACGGCTACCTAAGTACGCAGGATACCCTTCATCCCCTGGCATTTCTTCCAAACGTCCGCTCATTTCGCGTAATGCTTCTGCCCAACGAGAAGTGGAATCTGCCATAATAGCTACAGAATAGCCCATATCACGGAAGTATTCCGCAATTGTGATTCCTGTATAGATGGATGCTTCACGTGCGGCTACAGGCATATTAGAGGTATTCGCAATCAAGACAGTTCTTTCCATCACTGATTCCCCCGTACTCGGATCGATCAGCTCTGGAAATTCATTTAATACATCGGTCATTTCGTTCCCACGTTCCCCACAACCAACATAAACAACTAAATCAACATCTGCCCATTTAGCAATTTGGTGTTGCACGACTGTTTTTCCAGCACCAAAAGGTCCTGGAACGGCTTCGCTCCCCCTTTTGTCACCGGGAAAAAAGTATCTATAACACGTTGTCCTGTAAGAAGCGGTACATCTGGATTTAATTTTTCTAAAATGGGACGACTGCGGCGGACTGGCCATTTTTGCATCATTGTAAATTCTTTTACACCAGTGGCTGTTTCTATAATATAAACCGTCTCTTCAATCGTGAACTCCCCTTGTTTGACGTCTTTCACAACACCGCTAATACCAAATGGGACCATGATTTTATGTGGGATCACTTTTGTCTCTTGTACTAATCCAATGACATCTCCTGTGGATACATCATCTCCAATAGAAACAGTTGGCTCAAATGACCATTTTTTCTTTCTATCCAACGCCGGAATCTGGACGCCTCTGCTTAAAAAATTACTTTCTGTAACTTCCGAAAAGGTATCTAAAGGACGCTGAATCCCATCAAACATTTCAGAAATCAAACCAGGTGCTAGCTCAACAGACAACGCTTCTCCTGTCGTTACTACAGGTTCTCCAGGTCCAATTCCAGTTGTTTCTTCATATACTTGAATAGACGCGACATCTCCTCGCATCTCAATAATCTCTCCTATAACACCCAGTTCTCCTACATGACAAATGTCCTGAATACTTGCATCAGACATATTCTCAGCCATAACCAAAGGACCGGATACTTTAATAATTCTACCAGTTTGCAAAATCATTCCTCCTATTCAGTAAAGCTGAGCGGGCTTGATCAACCTTGACAAGAAAAATCTAATGATATATTTTATCATTGGACTATTTTAGCTTTTCTTAAAAAGGCTAGCCTACGAAGCTAGATTGTATGTAAAGTTAAAAAAATTCTCCAACTTTTACAATATATTTTGCCCAACAGCTCTCTCAACATTATCTTGAATTTCTTTCAAACCAATCCCTTTTGAGCCATTGTGGCTTGGGATCAAGATAATTGCTGGTGTAACGTCACTTTTATAACGGTCGATTGTTTCAACAGCTAATTCCGATGCATCTTCTGTAATGAAAATAACGCCAAAATTATTTTTTGCCATTGCTTCGATTGTGTCTCTGACTTGTTTTGGTGAACTTGCGTAAACAACCTCAAAACCAAAAAGTTTGAGCGGCATAACAGAATCTCTATCGCCAATAACACCAATTTTATATGTCATCTGTCCTACGCATCCTTTCTCTAACAACTTCTACTGGGAAGTTACTTCGTTTACTGACTAGAATCAAACGTAAATTCTTCCATTCCACTTCTTTAGCGTTTAGAAATGCGAGTAAAGGCAATGGGCCAAAAGCCATAATTTTAGCTTTATCATACATACTAGTTAGATAATCATCTTTGACTTTTTCAAATGCTATTAAGTCTAATTCTTTTGTTTCAGCCGAAGCAATCGGCGCTAAAAGTCCGCTATATGTCGTGCTAAGAACATAATCGGTAAAAACAGCTAACGATTCTTGCGTATACTTTAAAAAGGTTGCTTTTGGAATAGTTCCTGAACTAGATAATACAGTAGACAAAAAATTTTCATTTTGCCCTTGAAGGATTCCTCTAGCCATCGTTGAAATATTCGTCAAATCAATAAACGCTGTAACTTCCGCTATGATATCTTTATCCCCTAATTTTTCAGCCAATTGTCGTTGAAATGTTAAAAAATTCCGATCATAAATGATGTCGATTGCCTGAAGAGTAGAAGATTCCTGAAAATAATCCAACACTTCAAGGACTGCCTTCATTAACGGTTGTGGTAATTCAGTTGAGACACGAGTACGAATCGCGCTTTTCAATGTTTCTATCGAAAAACGACCATCCTCAATATACAAATAGTCTAAATTTTGACCTGTTAGCTCTGCTTTTGTTAAAACTTTTAAATTATGAAATGTCGCTCTCGACGTATAAATCGTGATGACTTCTGGTTCTGGTGCCATTTCATAGAGCCACTCATAAAGTTTCCCTTTTTCTTTTGAATAAATATACTCAAAATTTTCTGCAAAATCGTCCGTCATGTACGTAGCGTATACCGTATTTTTTAAACTATCTTTTAACTCATCTAAATTTTTCGCATTTACTAATTGTTCATACTGGGCATTGCTTAAAAGTTCTGTTTCTTTAAGACGAATCAAAGGGTTAATTTGATTATATGCAGTCTCTTTCATTATGACCCTCCCATCATATAAGGTGGAGAAATTCTTTTATTGAAACAGCAATTCTGCTATTTTAAAACTTTCCATTTTTTTAATTTCTTGAACTAGACTTGAAAATAAGAAGTTATATTCAATGCCTTCTTTGGATACAATAAATCCGCCATCGTTTGGAATAACATCTTTTTCCAGTAGCAACCTCACTCTATCATTAGAGTGTTCTACTACCCATTGATCGGACAACTTATCTTTTGAAAACTCACCTAATGTTACGTAAGCCTCCCCTTCAACTGGTAATTGAATGACGATTTGTTCAACAAAATGTTGAAATTCATATTCTGTCCAATGATTCATTCGCTCAATAGATTCTGAAAAAAGCAGTTCGAGATAGCCTTGCTTTTGGTTCAGTGTTGCTTGCTTAATTTCTAATTGTTGGCGATTCTCTTTTTGTTTAAACGATTTATTGGTTTGTTCCTGGTTTTTTTCGACTAGCTTGCGCTCTTGTAAAAAAAGCGCTTCTTCTTGTTCTTGATACTCTCGATCAATACGATCTATTTCAACTTTTTTCATTTTTGAAACTTCTGCTTGCCCTTTTTCAAGAATTTGTTCGACAATTTTTTCAATAGCATCCATGTTTTTCCTCCTTTTACTTCACATTTAGTACAAGTAAGAATGAGATAACAAACCCAAGAATCGCATAAGTTTCAACCATAGCAGCGTAAATAATCCCTTTTGTTGCGTGCTCAGGTTTTTTAGCTAAAATTTGAATACCAGCTGCTGCAACACGTCCTTGTGCAATTCCAGAGAATAAACCAGCAAATGCGATTGGCAATGATGCAACAAAATAATCCAACCCTTGAACCATTGTCATATCATTATTCAAGTTAATAAAAATTAAAAAGGCAATTACAAAACCATATAACCCTTGTGTCCCTGGCAATAATTGTAAGATCAAGGCTTGTCCGAATTTTTCTGGCTGTTCTGTTGTTAGTGCCGCCGCTGCTTCTCCTGTAAATCCAACGCCTTTAGCAGAACCAATTCCTGCTAAAATTGTCGCCATTGCCATTCCTAATACTGCAAAAAGAATTCCACCATTGTTGTTAATTAAGTAATCTATCATATCATTATTCCTCCACTATTCTTCTACTTTTGTTTTTTCAATATTTACGTACTTCTCTTCTGTTTTCAACGGCTTGAAAGCACGACCACCGCCTGTATAAAATTTCCCGAAAAACTCTACGTACTGCAGACGTGCGCCATGAACATACGCACTTAATAAACTTAAAAAAAGATTCAATGCATGCAGGGCAATGATTAATACGATACCCACTGTAAACCGCGCCGCTGGTGGCATGAATGCTATTAGCATGTTAAAAGCGGCTGCAATACTTCCGCCTGAAATCCCCAAAGCCATCAAGCGTGTGTAACTCACTAAATCACCTATATAACCAGTTAAACCATATAATCCATATAGTCCTTTAGCGAATCCTTTTACTTTTGATTTAGATTGGATAACTGGAACGATGACGATTGATAAGGCTGAAATAGCTGCCACAATAATTCCTGCTGTAACCAAACCATCATTACTGAAAATCAGCATACCCACAACTACAATCAAAATCCCTACCAACAAACCTTGCCATGCAAAGCTCTCACTTATACTTTCCAAGTAACGCTTGCGTTTCGTCAATTCAATCCCGTTGACCATCAATCCTGTCAATAGCTGAACAAACCCAAAAATAACAGATAAAATTAAAATGGTGTTCACGTCTTCTGTCGTGGATAATATCGGAAATGGTAAATCGATTCCTAGAAACACTTTCGGTAACGTGGCCCCAAAAATAGATCCATAGATAAACCCCCAAACAATTGTTGGAAACGATAGTATTAGAAAGAAATCTGCAAAGCGCTTCATTCCTCGTGGTAAAACCATCAACTTCAACGCAAGGAATGCTCCAAACAACATCAACAAACCGTATCCAATATCTGCTACCATCATTCCGAAAAATACCATATAAAAAGGTGTCATGATTGGTGTCGGATCGATTTCGTCATATTTTGGCAAACTATACATCTCAGTAAGCATCTCAAATGGTGCTACCAAGGAATTATTTTTCAGTTTTACTGGAATATCCGCTTGAATCTCATCATTGGTTGGCTCGTCAAAAGCGATATATACTTCCTCCTTGGGTAATACTCGTTGTAACGCTGTAGACAATTGCTGTTTCTCATCCACAGGAATCCAACCTTGCATGATAAAAAAGTAAGACGTATTCAACAAATGTTTCTTAGCTTCTTCTCGATTAATAAACGCATAGGTCATTTCTTCAGCTAAATATATTTCTGCTAAATGATTGCGATAAGAAGCTAAATTACTTTTCAGTTGCTGCTCTTCTTTAACAAGTGAAGCTAATTCTTCTTTATTTTTTTGATAAGCTTCATTTGGTAAAATATCATACGGATATTCAAATTGGTTAAAACTATACCTACTTGTAATTTTATCCAAGTCTGCTAATTGACTTCTCAAATAAATCAAACTGTAATATACGTGATTTTGACTCTGATAGATTTCTTCTACATAAACAGAGGAAAGACATTCTAAATCTGCTAAAAAATCTATCTGACTGGCTGAACTAATCGAACCTAGCAAAATATCTGTACTTTCAGAAGAATTTTCTTTTGGAATAATATCTAAATATTGCCAGCGAGCCAACCATTTTTCTTTTGATAACAAGTCTTTTCTAGTTGTCTCAATCAGTGTGAGCTTACTTTTCAGTGAGGTTATTTCTTTTAGATACTTCCTTATAATCTGCTCATCAAAATCTTGTTCTAAAGAATGTAATGTACGGATTTGTCTTTTGATTGATTTCTTTTTCGATGTACTTTCTGAAAAACGTTCAATAAATGTCAATGAATCTTGAATTTCTGTTAATAAGGCTTGGAAATGTTTCTTTTTACTTTCTTCTGTTTCCAGAAAAGTTGTCGAAAAGTGTTTTTCTAGATAAGAGCTATCTACATTGGAATGAAAAAAATCTTTGATCTCAATTGCTTGCATTCCTTGAACTGCTTGGAGAATCGCTTCTTCTCTTTCAGCGGCCGCAATGATCGTCATTTTTTCCATTTTATTGACTGCCATAGACTTTTTTCACCCTTTCTATTACATGATCGATAATCGCTTCTTTGTTCTTTTCATATTTTGCTCTAAAATTTTGATTTTGTTCTTTCGCTTCGCTTAGTAAAATTTCTTTATCTTTTTGAAGTTGTTCATTTTGTTGTGTTTCTAATTCGTGAAGTAACGCTGTCACTTTTGCTTGACTTTTTTCCTGTCTTCTCTGAAATTCTTCTGACTTTTTTTTCTCATATTTTCCAAGCTCTTCTTTGGCAACTTGTCTCATTTTTTCAACTTTATCTTCAGCCTCACGGATTCTAACCAATGCTTCTAAAACCATTTTTTCACCCCTATCATTTGATGATCTAGTCATCATATTACTTATTGAACCTAGCCTTTTTTTTACAAATAAAAAGAGAATAACTCGTGCTTTTACTCTTTAAGAACACAACTTATTCCCTTATTTTTTGAGTAGACAAAAAAAGGACGTAAGTTCAAAAAACCGTTCTTCTCACCCCTTGAAGAACTTGATCCTTGAAGCTTGCGCCCAACCATTTTTATTAATATGCTCTTATCTTAGCAAAAAAAAACAAATATTACAACCGCTTTACGAGTATCCTTTATCCGAAAAGAAGAAAAAACAATCCAAAATACTTGCGACATAAAGCAAAGTTTTGATAACTATTTTTAGGTTTCTAAAAAAAGAAAACTTCCAAATCATACGGAGAACGACTAACACGTTCAACAATCGTTTCCATCCAGACATCCGTAAACCAGTCATATTGAATTTGATTGATAATACTTTTTTTTAGCTCAACAACCATCGTTTCACTATCTATTTCATCTTCATAAAATGAACCCGCTATGGTCAACATTTTTGTATTAGAGTATTGCTGAAATCGATAGACACGACCTTTTTCTATGTAATAAAACCAATGATTGATAATAACCGCAAATCGTTCTTCTTTATTTTCCAACAAGCTGATAAACATCTTAGTTGTAATCTTTTTCATGTTCTTTACTCCTTTAATCGCTTCTGTCATTTTATCATATCAAAAAAAAGGAGGAGAAACAATCTTCAATGAGATTCAAAAAATCTTTAACCATGTCTTTACTATTGAAAGTATAAAAAATGATTACACAGATTTTTTTGTTCACCAATACAGGCTATTGATATAAACGAAAAAAGAATATATTCTTTACGATTGGAGAAATAGCATTTAATCAAAGTAACCACTACATTTCATAATACAGGAATAACTCTTATTACTATTCTGAATCGATTGCCTTAACCTACGATAAAGACATTATATCCAGAGAGAAACCAACTGAGACTGGAGTTGCATTTTTCAACTATATGAAATTGGTTCAAGAAAAACCCTTTTCAAAAACGTTGGCAAACAAATACACTATAGAACAATATACCGTTTCTTATAAGAAATAATTGAAAAAAATAAATAATAGCCTCTGATTTACTTCATTCAACAGGAAAAGTAAATCAGAAACTATTATTTTGCACTTTTTTTGGTACGCACTTTTTACTTATACATTTTAGTTTTTTTAGTTAAATTGTTTGTTTACAAAATTGCTTTACTTAAAAATGAAATAGTTTAAATATGTTTTAGACTCCTCCTGTAACAACATATACAGAAATAACGCTTGTAAGAACTGCTATTAATGAAATCATTAACACACCTCCACTTCCTTTTTTTGAAATCAACGTTTGCAAACAAATAATTTCCCTTAGGTAAAGAATAACAAACAAGGGCCGAAAAATAAAGTAGTAAACGTGAAAAGTGCGAAATTGGCATTAAAAACAAATAAAATATTCACTTTTTTATTAAAAATATGAATTTTCTACTCGTTTCATGCTATAATCGCATAAGAAGGGAGAGAAAGTCTTGAATATCATAGAAACATTACGTTTTTTTAGACTGAAATTGAAGTTAACTCAAAGAGAAATGATGTCTGAATATACTGATCCCTCCACCTATTCTAAAATTGAAAGTGGTAAACGCTCTCTTAAGGTAAATGAATTAGAAGAAATCTTAAATCAAACTTCAATTAGTGTCGACGAATTTTTTAGTTTCACAACTTTTGATAAGCGCCAACAAGATTTCCGAGAGATTTTTTATTACTGCGGTGCTCATCTAGAAAATAAGAGTACCAAACAAAAATTACTTAACTATTATTTTTCATTAGAAGCCAACAATAAAAAAACACTGCGAGAATTATCAAATTATATTGGGATTAAAAACTTTTTCAATGCGCATTGGGAAGAAGTTGATTCTGTAACTTCTGAGGAAATAACAAATATTTTTGAAGATTTATTAAATAAATCTTTTTACCTTCAATATGACTATATTATTACTGCAAATCTGGCTCGCTTTTTCAATGCAAAACAATCTGATCTATTACTTGCACGGATGTTTCCGATAAAATATGAAGAACAACGAGATTTTACAACTAAAAAATTTGCTCATAATATCCTTATCAATTTAATATCAATGCGGTTATATGCAAAAGACTATGAGAGCGCAGAAAAATATATAAAACTTGCAAAAAAGCAAGATAAACAGAATGAAAATTACAGTTTTAAATTAAACCTCCAGTATCTAACTAATCTGTTAAACTATATTATTGAAGGTGAGCCTGTTTATATGGAACGTGTGTATGATTTTATACACTTATTAGAAAACACAGGTGATACGTTACAAGCCGAACAGGTAAAAAAAGAAGTGAAGATGCTGATACATGAACGAGACAGTGAAAAAATGCTAAATAACTATGCAGTCGGGTTATTAAAAGAATCTTAGTTTACGTAAAAATAAGAATATCCCATCTCTTTCAAGATGGGATAAGGAGTATTACTCGGATTGAGTAAAATGAAAATACTATTAGGGTATATTTATAATACTACACAATGTTATAAATATCAACCCTTTAGTTAATAAATGTTTTTTAATGTACTCCTATTTATAAACTTACTTTTCTATTTATTTGATGCGTTGTACGTCACTCAGGTTCAACAACTGCATTTTTTTGCCTATAAACGTCATTTTTTATGATTTCCTAAAAAATAGTTTTCTTAGAAAAATAAAACTCTAAAGACTCTTATACTTCCTCTTCCTCAATTTTCCTTATCACTTTAGCTGGACTTCCTACTACGATTACATTATCTGGAACATCTTTTGTCACTGTAGAATCCGCAGCAACAATCGAATTTTCTCCAACTGTAACCCCAGGTAAAACAGTCACATTTGTTCCAAGCCATGCATTCTTCTTAATACGTATAGGCTCTACTTTGATTCCGCGTCTATTTTTAGGAGAAATCAAATGATTAACTGTGATTAACCTAGATCCTGGACCAATTAAAACTTGGTCCTCAATCATAATGCCTCCTAAATCTACAAAGGTCACATTTTGATTTATAAATATATCTTTTCCAAACGTGATATGCTTGCCAAAATCACTGTAAAATGGCTGTGAAACTGTTACTGATGAAGCAATTGTTTGGCCAGTAATTTTCTCTAAATACTGTAAGATCTCTTCATTAGGATAATATTGCGCATTCAGCATCATGATCAGTTGCTCGTTCTCTTTTTTTATCAAATGAATTTCGTTGAATAGAGGTGAATCTTTTAAAATCTCTTTCCCGACAATTTTCTTTTGTAAATCACTATCTGTCATTCCTTTTACCTCCTAGTGTCCTTTTAATTTATACTATCTAAATTATACCTGAATCGTTTATACTTAACTAATACTAATAACTTATACGCAACTATTCTTTTTAGTTATAGGAAGGAGTATTACATGGAACTTCGTGTGTTAACTTATTTTTTAACTGTTGCAAGAGAAAAAACAATTAGTAAAGCTGCTGAGGTTTTACATTTGTCTCAGCCAACTCTGTCAAAACAATTAAAAGAATTAGAAGAAGAGCTAGATGTTACACTATTTATCCGAGGAAATCGATCAATCACGTTGACAGAAGATGGTATTTATTTAATGAACAGAGGAAAAGAAATTCTTGCTTTAGTTGAGTCAACAACAACAAACCTTGTCAAAAATGATATCATAACTGGAGAAATAACAATTGGTGGAGGAGAAACACAAGCATTTACGTTTATTGGAACTATTTTGCATAAACTAAGAGATACCCATCCAGAAATTGGCATACATCTTTATAGCGGAAATGCTGATGATGTCTTGCAAAAAATTGATAAAGGGCTAATAGATTTCGGACTTGTTATTGATCCTGTAGAAAAACAAAAATATGACTATCTACGTTTACCTGTCATTGATCATTGGGGGATTTTAGTCAATAAATCAAATTCTCTAACAAAGAAAAGTTCAGTCACACCAAATGATCTTAAGGACACTCCCTTACTCATTTCAAATCAATCACTAGTTGATAATCAACTGTCTGAATGGTTTGGAGGAAATATCGAACACCTTAATGTTGTTGGTACATATAACTTACTTTATAATGCCTCACTGCTGGTAAAAGAAGGTGTCGCAAGTGCCCTTTGCATTGACGGTATTGTGAATACGGCGAATACAAACCTAACCTTTATTCCCTTTTCACCAGCATTAACTGCGAATATCACTATCGTTTGGAAAAAAGATAAAATTTTTTCACGTGCTTCAAAAGAATTTTTACGTCTACTAAAATTGGTTTAATTCTCTCTGCCTCAACTTATTAAAGAATCAAATCTGTACTTTACAACAAATTTTTACTTCATTTGAAATGGTTACATTTTTAAAAATCTATTCGTTAAGGCTTATTTAGACTTAATGGGAAAATAAAAAACAGCTATAAATACCAATAGTCAGGCATTTATAACGGCTCTATACTTTCTGATGTTGGTGAACAATCACCGGCATCTTTTTTTATTTTTTTATACAAACTATTAGAAAAGACACCCTGATAACCTTTAGAATTAAGTCGACTAAAGCCGATATGCTGAACTATTTAGCCCACTCTCGTACTCATTGTGGTGCTAAAGAATACGGATCGATTATTCGTTGGAGCTTTACAACGGGTCTGATTTTAGTGAATGATGTTTCTGAATACCAAACATACTTACGCTTATAGAAACAACCTTTCTTCTGTCATTCTTGTGATAGAACCTTTGTCGCTGAAACAAATCTTATCGAAAAGTGTTGTTTGATCTCGAATAATGTAAAGCTCTCGATTGCCAATCGTTTAAGAAAAACCACGACTATGAGCGAAATTGCCCGTCAAAAAAAAGGTCTCCGTTTCTTCTGTGTATCGCGTATTGAAACAGTTTTACGAACCGAAAAAAATCAATCGACTCACCTTGCCAGAAATCCTTTCTTCCGTGCCTATTTAACAGAAATAGAACTCGTAGATCGGTTACTTGCTTATGTTGAAGAATTGAAAGCTGGCTACACCTGTTATCAGAATTTTCTCTATACCATAAAAACAAGAGATTACACACGGTTTCATGCGTTATTAGAACAAGATCATTCTAGTCTTCCAGCTTATTATCAAACGACCATTACTACCTTTAAAAAAGTTCAAACGGGCATTAAAAATGCGTTGGATTTACCTTATTCCAACGGACTGCTTGAATAACCATATAAAAGTATTAAAGAGAAACGCCTATAGCTTCTGTAACTTCTATAATTTTAAATTGAGAATTACTTTATGCTTTGGCACTGTTCTTTTTCAATCAAATAGAAAAACCTAGAGGAATTTCCCTCTAGGCTTCATTAATGATTTAATTCTTTGGATTTCTTCACCAACATTAGTTGACAAAGGGCCTATAAATACCAATAAACAGGTATTTATAACTGTTTTTACGTTTCAACTTTTCTTCCCACATTTTCTAAAAATGGAGACGGCGGGAGTACAAAATTACTAGTGCCATCAAGTGCTAATTAGGAATAATGACTAGTAAATAACTTTATTAGTAATTATATTTTAACAAAAATAGTTCTACAAAATCCCTCAACGGATTCAGAACTACATCAAAAACTACATCAAATCTTGGGTGAGCTAAATGAGATCATTATATATATATATGTACAAGTCCTCTATACAAAGGAGGGCTATTTTAACGCAAAAAATCCCACCTCAAAAGAGGTGGGAACGGAGAGATTATAAAAAAATATTATTAGAGTAAAATAAGTATATTAACTCTTGTCATATTTTGCAAAGAAAAAGACTTTATTTAATTAAAGAATCCAGTTCCCCAAGTAGTATTCACTTGACCATCATCAGGACCGACAGCAACATAACGTCGAGTTCCACCGTAATCAATATAACTAATCCATACATAACCAGCTGATTGTGTATACCCATCATAAACAATAGATTCGTAAGGATCATACCAAGCTAAAGCTGGGCTTGCTACTGTAGTGTCTCCCGAAACAGGCAAGCTTTGATTTGTAGTAAAGGTGCCGTTCATCTTAACAAGATTAAGCTGTTCTGGTTTAGATGGTGTAACAGGTTGTTTGGGTGTCAAAACTTCTGCGATATCGCCATCATTTACATAGCCTAATAGCTTCCCAGTATTTTTAACCTCATATAAATTTTTACGACCATCAAGCTTACGAGTGATTGTACCGACTTGTGTCCACTTTTGATTTGCATTGATATGTTTCTCGTTTGGATCATAGGGACCATTATAAATAGTAGTAAAACGGATGTTTTGACCTACTTTATATTTTGGCGTGTTGGGTTTATTCGGTTTGACGATTGTTTCGCTTCCATCTTCCGGCAATCCGTTCATTAGGTCTTGAGCTAAACGTGATTTACTAATGCCCCACTGAGCTAAATAACCGTATGGATCAGTATGATCACCCCACCAGTTATTAGTAATCCATTCATGAGTTTTAATGCCGTATGGTGTAGCATCATCTAAATCAAAAGTAAACCCTGCTTGTTTTGCTAAGTCACGAGTAAGATTGACATATGTTGTATAGTCTTTTTTAAAAGTTTCTGCATTATTTGTCCGAGCTAACTCAATTTGAGCATATGCTTTGCTGTTACCAGTAGCCCCAGCTCCATATTGATAGTAGCCATTAGGTGCCAGCTGCTTAACTCGACCACCTGACCCAACAAAATATGATACATAAGCATTAAACCAGTTGCGTTTCATAAAACTTACTTCTCGATCTAAGCTGTCTGCACCAACATTACTAGGGTTGCCAGCTTCATGTAACACAATAATCTCGTTACTTGCATATCCCGGGTGGTAACTAAATTGAATTGGATCTTGTTCAATCGTATAAGCTTGTGCACTCATTGGTAACAACAAACCTATAACGACAATCAATGACAATAAAAACTTACTAATTTTTTTCATTTCAAAACCTCTTTCATATTTTTATATAAAAAAGAAGCCACCTATGTGACTTCCGTTCTATTAATTTAATTTTTCATGAATTTTATCCACTGTACTTTTGATAGATTCAACGTCTCCTAATGCATCTGTCAATTTATCGATAGTTCCTTGATACCGTTTTTCACGCTCGTTATTTTGCCGCATGACCCAAACTAATAACCCTACGAATAATGCAGCGAATGTTACTTGTTCAGGATTCGTTAACATTCCTTCTAGAATTTTCTCCATTTACTCACCAGCTTCCTTCAATTCCTCCAAAATTTCATTAACTCTTTTTCGCAACATTTTAGGGCACCGTTCATTTTCTCTAGTTCCATTTGCAATTGCTGCTGCCCAAATTTGACAAAGTCCTTCCATTATTCTGTTCCTCCCATACTTTCAGAAATAAAAAGAACAGCGTCCATTAACTCAGATACTTGTTCTTTTAATTCTTTATTTTCTTCTTGTAATACCTCGATATCTGTTGGTGGTGCGGACTCTGGCTGTGGTGCATTTTTAACGTCATGCGCTAATTTTTCGCCATCCCAATACCAGTTGAAAAAATCGACGGGTTCTTTTTCAACTTTGATTTGCACTAAATCGGGTTGCTCCTCCAACGAATAACCACCGATATAACCTACTTCATTCCTTATCCAAATATCCAATTTTAACCCCTCCTAATATTCAAAGACCCTTGTCATAACTACGGTATTATTGGGTACTGTGCCATTCATCTCGTGCCCCTTAATCGTGGTGTCATTAACATATATATACTTAATTCCTCGGTTAGCGCCTTTCCAATCTGATATTTGTAGATTTATGCCTCTACCACTAAAGTTGACAGCGTGCGCTTTCGGAACGTGGAAAAACTGGAAAATAGAGTTAGAGCTCGAACTAGTACTACTATCCCACCCTTGGAATACTAGTATCCAACCTGTTTGACAATCTGTGATTTTTCGCTTTGGCGTCACCGTTTGTACAGCGTTCATCATCCACGCGCCGGACCACAACGGATCGGTTTTTACAGTTGTTAAAACATCATTTCCAGCAACTCGTAAATTACCAGTAAAGTTTTTTATCCCAGTAATCGTTTCGTTTCCAGTTTTTGAAACCTTTCCATCTGATAATTCTTTGAAATTATCATTTAACTGTACATGATAGTCTGGATCACCTTTTTTAAATATATACATTTAATTCCCTCCTATTTTAGCGGTAATCTTATCTTCAAGCAGTTCTACTTGGATTACTTTGTAATCGGTAATCAAGCGGAATATCTTAGCATCGATAAGAATTCTTTGCGGATTAACAGTTTTGTACGTAGCTGGCACACTTACTTTTAAACTATATGGATCAAGATACTCAACACTCGATTCAATGGTACAGACATTCCCACCACCAACTCCAGTCGGTTCGGTCCCGAGTGGTCTTGTATCCAGTCCGTATTCCCAATAAAGGACCCTCAGTCGTGGGTAACCTTTAAAATCATGGTTGATGGTGAGTAGTTCAGTGTCAGCAGAGAATGTCGCTTCGATATTTTCTAGACGTTCGTCCAAATTTTTAAACACACCGTATCGATCACTTTCTCGCGCTCTCATAATTTCACCTAGCAAAATGCCACCAGGGTCTATGGATTCTAAAATTTCACGTACTGATTCAAACCATTCACTAAATTCCGTTTTTTTATCTTTGAAGAATTGATCCATTTCTTTCATTAGATTATCTATTTTTTGGCGATTCGCAGATAACCATTTTTCAACTTCTTCTTGCGACTTTTCCATTGCTTCTTGCAATTTTTTGAGTAACTCTTCTAACCGTTGGATATAAGATTCTCCATCCATCAATTGTTTTATAATAGACGTTTGCACGGTGTACGTAAAATACTGTGTTGCATCTAAGAAGGTATCTTCTTTGTAAATTTCAAAATACCCTTCTTGATTACCAACTTTTTGCATGCAATCATCATCCATCGTAAAACGGATAAGACCTTTCTTTGAATCAACAATAACCGCATTTTTTTCAACAGATATATAAGGATCAAAGTGAACACAAAAGAATACCCTATAGCCTGAAAGGTCATATGGTATTCCGTTTTCTACTATTCTAAATTCAAATATTTCACTATTTTTATTCCCTTGCCTTACAGGTAACGTACCTAAATGATTATATGGTTCAGTGGTACTCAGCGTGCCCGCCCATTTTGACATTTTTACACGCTCCTCTCTTTAAATATTTATAACATCTCGTGGATTTATGCGGAAGTTTGAGCTCTGTCCGCCTTTTCGAACCTCAAAGTGTAGGTGTACGCCTGTAGAACCTCCAGTTGTCCCCATCGTTCCTATGACTGTATTGTTAGTTGCTTTGTCACCTTGCTTCACTTTAACACTACTTAAATGACCATAGTAAGTATAGAAGCCTTCCCCATGATCAATCATAATATAATTTCCTTCCACACTTCCGACTCCTGTAATCAGGATAGTTCCAGATTTAGCAGCGTATATATCCGGTGTGCTACCTGCCGGTACAGAAGCCAAATCAATACCGCCGTGGATTCCTGCACTTCCTCCACTCCAATAGTCTGGAGCATCCCATTCTTGGGTCACAACATAACTGGATCTTACTGGATTCTTCCAGCTACCGTCACCAGTTAAACCACGTAATTTATCATACCAATATTGAGCTTGTGTCGCTCTAATCGGCTGATTGGGATTAAGTGGGCGCTCATAATTCGTGATAAATGCATATGCACATTCAGATATATTTTTTTTGTTTGTGAATGCTTTGAAGCTGTAGGGGTAAGAGTTCGTAGCGATCCACTGTTGTTCATTTTCCATCTCCCATTGAATTCGTTGACACTGCGCATCGATTGTACGGTAATTAAGCCCTCGATCATTACACCAATTAACAAGTTTTGATTTTGGTGTCCACTGTACAAGACCATATCCACCTCCACCGCCTAACTCGTCTATATCTGCCACGATCCCTGATTCTGATTGCATGTTGCCGAGCATCCCAGCGATAGATTGCTCCGTCCATCCACGAGCTTTGAAGTAAGACCATATAGCCCATGCATTTTTTTCTTGTTCGGTCGTTAATCCTGGTGGAGTTCCACCGCCACCACCGCTTCCTTGTCCAGGCACGACTTCTTTTCCGCCCACAAATAATCTATCAACATGGAGTTCGCCTTTATGAGTGTGTTTACCAAAGGTATTGAGCGCAGGAGATTTTTGAGTTGAATTCACAGGGATTTCAAATATTAACGTTCCCTCACCGTCGTGAAAAGATAAGTATTTCCCTTTTTCAAGTGTAATACTGATTCCTTCTCCCTCTTTGGCACTAGATGGCGTTAATCGTCCAATTCTACTTTTACTGTCAAATCCAATGAAACTAATTCTCCCTTTTTCAATTTCAATTCCTGTTGCACTTTTTTCAAACGTGGTTCTGAATAGAATACCTTCTAAAGTACCCGCTTTAATAAAATCAGCATTGAACACTCCATCAATTGTCCAAGCTGTCAGATATTTACCGTTCCAACCAGTTTTTGAAAAGCCGATACCTGATTTATTCATACGTAATACGTGTTTTGCTGTGTTGATATCATCTGTATCCATGATACCAATATCGGAAGGCTCATTTTTGGGATGTTGAATGACATGTCCGCCAGAATTACCTGTGATCATCTGAGAAGCTTGAATCACGCTATTTGATAATTCACTCGCAGTTTGTTTCAACTCTTTTTTTGCCTCAGAAACTTGCGTTTGTACTTGGTCAGTATACATTCCAAGGTCATTACCCAGTACAATAGATTTGTATTTACCCAATGTAGGTAAATAGACACATTCAACCATTCGTTCGGAAATGTTTGTGACTCCCATATAATCGATATCACAATGAACAGTATCTCCAAAATTAACTCTCGCTATTTTCTCATAAAGTTTTTTGTATTCAACTGTGTTTTCTAAATCGATCATATTAATTTCATGAGTGACTTTAGGTTCGTGTATTCGGTCATTATCAAATAATGTTTGTCCCCATTTTTTCAGATCACCTAGGTTTTTGCATTCACTATTTTCTCGTTTACCTATTTGGCGATTTTCATCAGTTACACCCTTTATTTCTAAAAATTTATAAGTAATCGGAGGCTGTTCATCGTCATAAACTTTATCGTCAGGAACTCCACCAACTAAATAAAGACTATTCTTGATTCCTGTGTCATCGACTGTTTCCTTGATTGATTCCAAATTCACACCTAAATCAATTCTGAACCCTCTGTCTTCACCTATCCGATTTTTCAGTATCAATTTGTAATTGTCCATATCCAGTTCGCCGTTAGTAACACCAGCCAAGTTTTGATTGCCTTCGTTTTGTCCTATAATCGCACTAATAGGGTTTACTTCTTTAGCAGTAAATTGATGCATCGTTTTAACGTTGCTTAAATATTCGAACGGTTGTTTAAAAGCGAGGTTATTTTTTAAATTTGCCATGATTTGTTTTCCGTTGCCTTTAGCTGTGTATGCTAGTTGGATAAAATTTCTATTTGCTTCATATCCTAAGTGTGTTGCATTGAATGACACGGATTGCAATGTCTTATAAACGGTTATAATTTTAAAATACTGCCATGTTCCATCCGTCCACTGAGCTTTTATCCAGTTACCTTTTTTGATCATTTTACGATTCTGACCGTTCATAGCGTAATTTCCATAGAACGAATACATCTGATTGATGATTCGAGTAATTTCAGGAGCATCTTTCCAATCGATTAATGCTTTTCCATTTTCTTCAAGGTCCGTTGGCAATTTTTCATAGATATAAACTGGTTCCACTATAAGTAAACTCCTCTCATTTGGATTTTCCCGCTAATATTATTTCCTGTTACTTTTATAGTTTGATTACCTGGAGAGACTCGCATCCATTTTCCTTTTGTCCGTAGTTGAATGTTATTTTGTACACACATTGCTAATTCAGTATCTACAGTGACTTTCCCTTTGCCTGTATTCATAATTGTGAGTTTATACTCATTACATTCTAAAGTAATGTCCCCACCGCTAGATTCAAACTCAAAAAAAGGAGCTGATTTATCATCTCCATGATTTGTAACAAAATTTGCACCATGCTTCAATTTTATTTCAGGTTCGTTTACCCTGTATTTGAGCGGATCACATCGAAAAACAATACTGAATGTATAAAAAATACCCAACTCGTTTTGATAGGGTTGTTCTTTAGACATATTGCAAACCGCATGACAATATTTATCAGGATCATTATGAGTGATAAGAGTTGATTCGCCTAGTAACCATCGTTTTACCTTTGCCAAATTCTCATAAGGAATGCTGACATTTGAGATTTCCAAATCATAAGGTTCATAGTCCTCAAACCATTCGTGCAAAATTCGATTGCTACCCAATACTGGCGTTTCCTCGTATTTTCTTTTTGCAACAATGTAGGGTAATTCTTGTTCGATAATCAGTCCGTGATCAACTAATGCATTTTCGTTTCTCCAAATAAAATTAGGAGTGTATCTGTCTATTAGATTCACTATCTAAGCACCTCCTAGTTGTAATCCAGTGAGATTGGCAGCTTGTTTCATTTGTCGATTCAATCGCATCAGTTCGCTCGGATTGTTCGCATCCACATTTCCAAAATGATTGTGCTGTTCCACAGTCACACTACCATCGTACTTACCACTAATACCTTTACGTTTTTCATTGTCGGACAATGGCGTTACAGTGGTTTTTCCATTCTTAGCGGTCAACAATTCTGGACCAGCTTCTCCAACGATTGCTTGACCATTTATCAAATGACCACCCTCGGCTAGATAAGGAATTTTACCAATGCTGATCCCTTTGCCCCCAATACCCGGGACCCATTTGGGAAGCTTTATATTATTTAGCCCACTAATCATCGCATTTATCATCCCAATAATTAGGTTCAACGGCGCTTTTACGACTGCTGCCATTCCATCAAAAATACCACCAACAATATTAGATAAACCTTGCCAAGCTTGTTGCCAATTACCTGTGAAGACTCCAGATATGAAATCAACTAATCCACCGAGTATTCGAGATCCAGCATCATAAAAATTCTGGAAATTCGCTAAAATCCCACCAAACATTTCTCCAATATATCCAGCCATAAAATTGAAAATCTCAACAGCCACATCGGATACTCCTTGGAAAAAGGCGTTCACTCCGTCATGAAACCACTGGACGTTATTATATGCCCACACTAATCCAGCTACTAAAGCTGCTATCGCAATAATAATTAAACCAAAAGGATTCGCTGTAAATAACGCACTCATTACTGTCCAAGCAGTTTGAAGCATTTTAATCCCTTGAACAATTTTTGTAACTGATCCCATTAAGGTACCAATAATAACAAGTAATGGACCTATTGCAGCAACAACACCAGCGACAACAATTATTGTTTGCTTTTGTCCGTCTGATAGACCTCTAAACCACTTCGTAACTGAAGAGATAGCCTTACTAGCTGCTTCAAAAGCAGGTAATAAAGCTATTTGGATTTGTTCTCCCAACTCACCCATTCCGACTTTCATTTGATTTTGTGCAATTTTTGCTTTGTCAATTGGATCTAAAATATCTTCGAAAGTTTGATCAACTGTACCAGCTGCATTTTTAGCAGAATCAGACAAGCCATCCATAGACAAGGAACCACTATCGATCGCTTCAACCATTTTAGTTGCTGCTTTCGTTCCAAACACTTCACTAGCAATAGTTAATTTTTCTTGTTCATTTGTTGCACCTTTAATAGATGCAATCGTTCCACTAAGACCTTCTTGCATTGTTTTGTTGTCCTTAGCATAAACGACGTTCGCTTTCGCTAGATAACCAATAGAAGCTGCCGAATCAATACCAGCTTTTTCCATTTGACCGATTAATGTCGTGGATTCAGCGAATCCTAATCCCATATTTTTTAATTGCGGAGCGCCACGATTGACTGCATCAAATAACTGATCCACACTCACACCAGTATCTTGACTTGTCTTGCTGACAACATCTAATATCATTGGAACATCATCTACAGATAATCTAAACAAATCCATTGATTTTTTTGCATTAATAGTTGATTGAGAAACATCTGCATCATTAATTTCTGAAAACTTGAGCATACGCTCAGTTGTATTTTCCAAAGCATCATCCATCAGTCCAAATTGAGTATTAACTTCACCGATACCAGTTCCGATATCTTCTAGCTCAGCTGGAACAACATCGACTACATTTTTAAAACTATCTTGTAATGATTCCAATTGATCACCCGTAGCTCCTGTGGCAGTAGTTATTCCATCTAAAGCATCATCTAAATCTCCAAAGGCTGAAATTGCAGCAGCCCCAATAGCTAAGATTGGAGCTGTTACACCGATAGACATTTTTTTACCTACCCCACTAACCTTTTCTCCAGCTTCTTCAATTTTTTGTAGTTTTTTTGCAGTATCAACTGATACATCACCTTGTTCTTTCAATGCTTCATTTGTTTCTTCCAATGCTGTTCTTAATTTATTTTCTCCTGTTTCAGATTCCAACAATCTTTTATACAGTTTTTGCGATTCGTTTGAATATTCTCCTGTTTCTTTCACAGACTTCTCGTATTGCTCGCGCAATAATTGTGTTCTTTTTTCAGCTAAAGACAGTTGCTTTTCTAGTTTTTGTTTAGTTGCAGTTAATTTTTCTGTAGCTGTCGCATCTTTGCCCATAGCTGAAACTTGATTTTTGTACTCAGTGGCAGCGATGTTCATGTCTTTGTTTATTTCTTTCACTGTTTTTGAGTACGAAACCTCACCATTTGTTTTAAAATTTAAAACAACATCCGATTCCTTTTCAGACATATAAGCACCCCTTTCTTACCACCAAGGACTTTTATCCATCGTTATACTTTCTGGTGTTTCAAAATCGGTATTACTTTCTAACCATTGTAAATAAGATTTAAGCCACAAGTTGGGTGTAGCACGTAAAAAGAAATCCTCACGCCAACCTAGTAAAGTGAGGGCAACATATATGTAGAAACTCCAGGGAGTTCCTATTTCTTTTTGTAATTCTTTCTTTTTTTGCTTACCTTTCTTTGTGTCGTTTGATAATCTTGTGGCTTCCTTGATTTTTTTAAGTCTTCAACCTGAAAACTTTGGTCAGAAAAAATTTCCATACAAACAGCATAAATTTCTAACACGGAACTATTCATCCCTAAAAATTTAAAAATAGTTGAGGGTGATTCATCTAGTCCCCCAGTTTTTAGCATTCCGTAAATTAATGCACGCATAATTTTTAAATCTGGTGCAGTAAGGTTTTTTGAATTTATTTCACCATTGCTTTTTTCGATCATAACGTTCATGTCATCTTCAAACTTAGAATAGTCACCACCGTAAATATCAGCAATGTATTCCATTGTTTCCATCGTAAAAACAATAGGAAAGTCGTGCCCTTGAATAGTAACTGTTTGACTGTTTGTTAGATCGTCAACGATAATCCCGTAATCCGACAACTTAGCCATTTTTCTTTTCTCCCTTCGTTTCAGGTGCAGCAACTAAATCTTTCCATTGCTCTTCTGAGTATACTGGTTGACCAATGAACTTTTCAAAATCTCCAGCTTTTGCACTATCACGATTCGTATCAAAACTAGCATACATTACGTTGTTATAATTAAGACCGTTAGCCACAAAATTAGCAGTCACATCATCAATTTTTGTTTCTTCTTCTGCAGTAGCATATTCGTCATCAATCACATTAGATAGCTGCGTTTTTGGATACCACACAGCTTTCTTACCTCCACCTTCAATGTTTCCAATAAATCCAAATGCAAAGTACGGAAATTCTCTTGCAGTAGTTTTACCAAAAGTTACTCCATTAGTAGCGATCAGCCCTTTCAGTTCATCCATTACTTCAATTGGAATTCCCACATGATCTAATCCAATCTCATGTTTTGTTTCTCGACTCACTCGTCTAAACATTTTACTTGATGCCCATTTTTCTAATGCAGATCCATTTCCCTTGATACCAATTTTAGTTGCAATTGGTAATCTAACGATTGTGTCATATGTCGGTGCTTGATTAACGGCATCAGGCGTTTTCATCATTGCAATTAAAATGTCATCTAATCCTTCAAAATAAAAAACATCTTGTTTTCCCAAATTACTCATCCTCTCCATAATTTTAAAATATCTTGTGTCATCAACTCTTCAATTGTCGATCTTTCTTGTTCATAAGTACTACTTGCAAAATGTTGCGCACGTTGATTTACGGTCCCATTCTCAGCAAAACGCCAATAAAAAGTTGTTTCTTCAAATGTCACTTTTACTCGATCGTTATCAACTATAACTTTTACTTGATCCGCCATATGCTTTTTCTTTAATAATGACTTAGGAATTTTAGGTATAAGCTGCTGAGTGTAAAAATTTGCAGCATTTTCCAATGACTTCAAACTTATTTTTCTAGGATCAACAGCGCTTATTTCCCCTAAATGATCTGCCATATCAGCAAAACCATTATTGTTACCAGACATACTCGATACACCTCACATACGTATAATAATTTGTGACTGTTTCATCATTTTCATCACCTTGAATACCAACAAATTCTTTGTAAGGAATGCCGGCAGTTTCCAAAGCATTTTCAATCGTTACTAAATCATCCTCTGTTCCTGTTGTATAAAATGAAATTTGATAATATGGTAATCGTTTATGAACTTTAGAGGACGCCATCTTTTTCCCTTTACTTACATTTGAATAAACAATATAAGGGTACATTGTTCCCAATTTGGCGTTATCTCTAAAAACTGGTAATTTAGTTGATTTTAATGCAGATTTTAGTTGTTCAAAATTAATCGACAAAAGCCAAACTCAACTCCATTTCTCGTTTATCCATATCCGTATAAATGCGGGTTATTCGATAACTCACATCATCAATTCTAATAGCGCTGAACTTCTCAGTGATAGATTTATCCCAGCGAACTTTAATGCGCCTTACAACGTCTGTCTTAGCTTGCTGAGATAAATATTTTTCTTGGGTAGTCACACCACGTTCTTCATAAAATATTGATCGCTTAGAAGTATATGTGGTTACTGGTCTATCATTGATATCTTGAGATTCTTTGATATCTAGTAATTCAGCTTTCCACTTCATTTTATTCTGCATTAATTTTGGCATCATCTTTCACCAGCCCTTCTTGTAAAATCAAAGGTGTTAACGAATTGAACGCACTTTCCATTTCTGATTCAGGAGTTCTATATTGCCAAAAGATAGATGCAATATAATAAGCAACAGACGAATTTTCATCATCTGTCGCTCGTTTAGCATACTTTTTACCCATATCCAAATAAAAAGAAAGCATAGAGTCATCCATACCTTCTTCAAATTGTATGTGTTCTTTAAAACCTTCTAATGAGATCATTTTACTCACCAGTAGATGGTGTACTTAAATCCAAGTTATAGACTGGACTTTCAAACGGTCCATAAATTAATTGACCATCATTTAAGTGGTAAATTTTGAATCCAATTTTATTTTCACGAGTGAATAATTCGGTTAATTTTTCGATCTCCATTGATCCAATAACATCTTGAATATGGAAATATGAGAAATTACCAAAATAAATTACTGGTACAGTTGGATCAAATTGTTTCTTAGATTCATCATATTTATCAGTGTAATCAGTAACTTCTACTGGATAAGTGAATAATTTATAATCAAAATCATCATTTCCAGAATCTTTAAGAATTGGGTTACCGTTACTATCTAACATAGATTCTAATAATGTTTGAGCTGCACGATTAATCATGAAACGAGCACCTGAACGCATCGCTGTAGGTAAAGCATTTTTCAATTGAATTACTTTCAGATAGTTATTGTCACCTTTACCTGTAAATGTAACTGCTTTTTTAACTAACGCACCTTTATTTTCAGGGTTAGAAAAATACCAGAATGTTTCTTTACGTAAATACGCCTTTTTCAACTCTTCCAATACGATAGCTTCAATATCAAAATCAGACATATGAGTTAATTTTTTAGTTACTTTGATAATCGCATCAAATTCAATTGGGTTTAAGTAAACATCATCAAATTCAATATCAGTGAATGGAATTAAGTTGTTTTCATCACGTTCACTAGTGACGGTATTCGCTTCGGCTTGTTTCACCTGAACTGGGAAACCTTGAGTTCCTTTAGTTGAGTGAACCGTTGCAAACTTACGTAGTGGATTTTCTTCTTGTAAATAAGAAATAATTTCTTTATTTAATTCTTCTGGTACAAGAACTTTTCCATTATTAAAACCAACACCAAATGAACGAGCTTGGTTCGGTGTAATTCGACCCGCTAAGTAACGTAAAAATGCGCTACGTTGTGATAACTTTTTCACTTTTTCTTCTCCTCGACTTGAAATTCCTTTTCCAATAATACCTAATACACGACTGCGCTGTTCATCATCTACAGCTTCTGGATCGTCAGTTGGTGTAACTTCTTCAACGATTTCATCAGTAGCTGCACCAAGATCTTCAACAACATCACCTAATTCGGTCGCGTCTTCCTCAGGTAGCTCAGCGATGGCATCATTGATTTCATCTAGTTCAACGGTAACTTCCTCTACTTGTGATTCAATATCACTTAAATCATCACGTGTTAACGTTTCACCTTTCGCACGTTCTTCCAACATTTGCAATTTAGCTTTCAACTTAGCAGCTCTTTTTTCTAAAATTTTACGCATTTTCATTATTTATATTCTCCAATCATATTTAGTATTTTTTTTCTTAATTTAATTGTTTCAATATTTTTTTCTTGAAACTTACTTCGTAATGCAGCTTCGGTATCTTCATATGCAGGTAGCGGAACAATAGATACTTCCCACAGTTCAACGTTTGTAATTCTAATAAGCGGAACGTCTCCAGAATAATCTTCCTCTTGAGCAGTTACCCAGAATCCAAATGAACATTGGTTAATGTCTCCACGAGACATTGACTCTTTTAGATCATTTGCAAAAGTTGTATTAGGTAACGTCACCTCAAACCTCAATCCTTTTGAATCTTCTTCAACAACCAAAGTGTTTGCACTTGAACGACCAAGCACATAATTCCAATCGTGGTTGAATAAACACCTAACATCTTTATTTTGGGAAAGTGACTCTGAAAAAGCTCCTGGAGCAATTTCTTCATCGTACCAACCATCAATATTTGTTTTTGAATTAAAAACAGACGCATAACCTTCAATAATAGTTGCTTCACTACCATCACTTAAAGTTCTCGTCTGCATATTTTTAATATCAAAACTTCGAGTTTCTAGCTTAACCAGTTGACTCACCTTCTTTCATTTTCGATTTATTTAAATCGGCTAGTTCATCTAATCCGACTAAATCCTTAGAAGCGTAAAGTTTTGTTGATTCATCTATATTTAAACGTTCAGCGCCAACATCTACACGTGCATCATCAGGTGTATAAACCATCGTCCGTACTAGGCTGGCTGCATTCGTAATTTTTTGAGACATAGTTAAGTATTTCTTGATGTCAATATTTAAAGTAATTCGTTTACCTGAATCAGCTCCAAAATATAGCGCTGATAAATGTTCGCAAACATTTTGAACAATTGGATCAACCACAAAAGCTTTCAAATATATTGCAGCTTTTTCCAGATCTACTTTCAAAAGGGCATTGTATGCGTCAGGATCAAATCCTAAAAATTTTGCAAGTTCAGGTTTATAAACATTTAAATAAGATAAAATCTTGTCATCCTGTACGGGACTTTCAAATCCTTCAATGGAATAACCTTTCGGTAAAGGGATAATAACTGTCTTCCCTTCATCCTGAATTTCCTCCAATTGACTTTGAATTGCTTGGATCATTTGATTTTGCACAGCATTTTTAGGCGAAAGGTGAGTATCAATTTTCATTAAGTAGGCAAGTAAACCACCTTTTTTATACTTATCCGTCAACGCTTTTTCAGCATTCATCACACCTTCTAAGGTTTCACGTGCTAGATCAATTAGTCCATGACCCGAATTACTTGATAATCCCATATTTTTAATTTGTCGAACTTCATTTTGATATAAAGTATGACCGTCATATTTAAATTGTTTAATTCCTTCATCTGTAATTTCTGGCGTTATCCCTTTCATAATGTGTAATTGACTCCCTGCTTTAATAACAAAAGCTTCACCTTGCAACAAATACACATTAACTAACAAGCGTTTAAACTCAAAAGGGGTCAAGTAGCCATTCGGATTATTTAAGCTTTTAAGTGCACTATGATTAATAATATTCTTACCATTTTCATCTTCAATTTCCCATTTACCACATGCGAACATATTTGAAATAGCTAACAAATAATGATAGATATCACTAGAAGACAAGATATTTTCATCAGCTAAAACAAATTGACCTGATAAAATGGAGCTACCAAGAAGTTTTTGTTTACTTCTTTTCCTAAATCTTTGGTTGAACCAAGACCTTATTCCCAAATTCTCACCTCCTTTCATTTATTTCTGTTAAATAGATTATTAATGTATTCGCTATACTCTTCTTCATTGCCAACTTCTAGCATCATGTTCATTGATTCTTTATGACCAATTAAAAAAGCAACAAAACCATCTATGTGTTCAGGCGATTTACGTTTACTTGGAGCTTTTTGATTATTGATATTAGTAACAACGGTGGTATTATTTGTACACATAATAAATAATGGATTATCAGTTTGTACTCTATCTCGATCAACTAGCATCTCAAAGTCATCTATCATTTCATTCATGACAGTTGGATACTGAGGAACTTCCACACAATTAAATCCTTCCAACTCAAACCTTTCAACTAACTTTTCAGCCATTGCAGGATCATAATTTATTTGAACAATATCCAGCTCGTATTTGTCATACATTTCAATGACATAATCAAAAACAAGGTCATAGTCAATTGTGCGACCTTCACACAATGTGACAAAACCTTGTTCAGAATAATATTGATATGGAACATTTCTCACTTGTTCTTTTTCCTCAATGTTAAAACTTGGAATAAAATACATTTGCTTAATTTTAATAATACTTTCACCAACATCATTAAACGTTGGAATATTAATTGATACACACGTAAGATCGGTTGTTCTGGATAAATCAATTCCAATAACAACTTGTTCACCCGTAATATCTCCTAATGCATCGATCAAACAATTTTCTATTTGTTCTTTGTCGAAATAACTTTCGGCGTAATTAACAAACACATCTAAATGCTTAGACATGAATTCAGCTTTCCGAAATGGATTTCTTTTAGCATCCTTATACTCACCACGTAAAAAAGTAATATCAAATGATACCCCTAAATTTGGATTAACCATCATCCATACTTTTTCATCTTCCCAATCATACCCTTTATTTGGTTCGTAAATCATAATGAACCAATCATCATCATTATCATTTTCAAGAATATGTTTGCTGTCAGTATAGATTTGAACTCCTAACGCTCCACTATTTTTACCAGCAGTTGAACAAACTAGTAACAGAGGTTCTGGTTGTGCAGCTTGTCCAGATTTCAAGCCATCATACCTGGAGGTATCTTCCCATTCATGTACTTCATCGGCAACAACAATATACGTGTTCTTACCATCAACTTTTTCACGTTTAGATAAAACGCGAAAATTATTTTGATATTTAAAATCATCTTCAAAAAATGCATAGTTGATGGTTGTAACTTTTTTCTCTTTTCGGTAAACACGTGTACCATCCAACAGATCACTATCGTTTTCAATGACTGTTGCCAATGGATGTGCAACATTTTGCGCTTGATCAAAATCTGCAGCAAGGCAATAAAATTGTGCACCTTTTACTCCTTCACCATACATACCATAAAGGATTGGTGCACCTTCCATTAATGATTTACCATTCTTTTTCGGAACCTGCAGGTAAGATTTACGGATCACACGTACATCACGACCCCATTTATCAGACCACTTTTGCCAACCATATACGTTTGAAAAATAAAACATTTGCCACAATTCTAATTCGAGTGATTTACCAGCCCATTCTCCAGTAGAATGTTTATAAAATGATTCGGTAAAGCTCAACATCATATTGGCTTTTTCTAAATCAAAAAAAATATCCTTTCTTTTTTTCCATTTATTGTATCGTTTTACGGTCAAACGAATAGAAATAGGATATCTTTCTTTATGCCTACGAACATTTTTAGCAAACTTATCAGCGTAATTGATATCCATATCTATCATGAATTACCACCACGCTTATTCCTAAATTGAACCAGACGATTATTTGTTTCTGGTTCGTCTGTTTTAACTTCTTTTTTCTTTTTTTCAAGTTCTGAACCAAGCGGACCAACAAACTCCAATTCTTTTCCTTTCATATCCAAGCCTAATTGATTTAGAAGTTTTGATTTTTTCTCACTCCAAACCTCAACTTGTTGTGCTAAAGGGTGTTTAATTTCGTTTCTAGCACCATTTTTATTTGTGTGTTGTTTCGTTGATTTAAAACCAGTATCTTTCCATTCCAAATACTTGATGTGATAGACTTCGCACGCATCCAGATACACTTCAATTAGAGGGTGTAAAGCTGGAGTATATTTTCCAAGTGATTTCAATATTTCTTCAATTCTTTTACGCTCAAAATCCTTATGTTCCAACGCTTCATCAAGTATTTTTTGAGATTTTAGTTTTCTTCCCATGATTCACACCCCCCTTTCTTTTTGAAAATGTTCTGGAGTTGTCTAAAGTGGTCCCCCTACCCTATCCCCCGAAAGAAAATTAATTTTTAAATTGATAGGGGGGCTTTAAAAATAATCTGACGGATCAAATGATTTTTTTAAATTAGATTCATTTTGTGTTAATGGTCTATATTCTACAATTGGATGACACTTTGCACATACTAACCGTAAGTTATTAACATCAAGTCTCAAATTAGGATTCAACCAAATAGGTTTGATATGATCAACTTGACTATCACGACCAAACACAGGTTTACCACATATAGTGCATTTGTATTTATCACGGTAGCGAACAAAGTCAGCAACTTCTTTCCATCCATCAGTTTTATAAAAAGCTTTGTTCTTTGAATAATAACGTTTAGCAACTTTATGTTTGCGCTTATGATCCTCACAGTATTGACCTTTTTCAATTAAGGAACGACATCCTTCTTGACGGCAATACTTAGCCATTTTTTAACACTGTCCGTTTTTCAATAGGATCCCAAACTTCTGTACCAAATGGTGTTTGACGCTTGATGGGTTCGGTGGTAAAAATTGTAGGTACCAGCTCTCCATCATTCGTTTCAGTAGAAACAATCTCTGGTACTAACTCAGTTTCTTTTTCAGCAGCATTTGTTTTTTTCGTACCCTTAACTGATTGATCACTAACCGATTCTTCAATTACTTTTTCTTCTACTTCTTTGTCCTCAGCTTTTGTTTCTACTTCTTCTTTTTTTCTTCTTGCCATTTTAATTGCTCCTTTCAAAATTAAAAAGACACCTCACGAATGTGAAATGTCTTCTCTCAAAATTTTCTACACTAATAGAATATCATGTATTAATCAACCTGTCGGTAACATCTTGGTAACTTACGTCACTTACTATTTTTACTGAATCTAATTATCCGCATGATCTCAGCATGTTTGTTTTTAATATATTGATAGTTATAGCCTAATTCATCTGCAATAGATTCTAATGTTAAACCATCAACATATTTCAATTTTAAAATTCGATGATTTAAACCATTGAACTTATCAATGAGCTGAACGATTTCTTCACGCTCTTTATTTAATTTTTCAACTCGTTGATCCAATTCATCAATCACTCCTTTAATTTGTTTTTGTTTATGCAAAGCAGTTAAAAACGTTTGATGTTTGGCAAGATCTCCATCCGTATCAGTATAATTTTTCCATCGTAATAGTTCTTTTTCATTTAATGTTAGTGACAGTTTTAATTCATATAATTCATTATCAATAGAAATTAGTGAATTTAACCACTCATATATTTGAATCACCTCCATTTTGTTACGACTTGATTTTTAACCGTAACACCTTTAAGCCTTAGAGCTACATGAGATACAGCAGTTTTCAATTAGAAATGTTACGGTTAAACCCCTATTTTTTTATATTATAAATAATAGATTAAAGCTTTAATGACTATTAATATAAAAGAAGTAAAAAGTAACCGTAACACCGTAACATAATCGCTGTACCACTTGTTACTACTACAGTATAGCTGTTACGGTTAATCGTTACATGTTACGGTTAGAGTAGTAACAGTTACTAGTTTCTATCATTTTAACCAGAAATCACATGTCAAAAGTGGGTAAAATTTGACCAAAAACAGCCATTTTAGGTCAAAAATGACCAAGTATAAAATTTTGAATAAAAAGTTTCTTCTATTATATAGTGTCTTTTTTAATAAATATTTTTTTCGGTTTACCATCAATACGTTGTACTTTAGTAAACAGATTCTTAATTCTGTTTATTTCCCGACTAAATACATTAGATGATGTAGCTTGATATCCATTATCTACACACCACACTTGATAAATTCGGTGAATATCTGCTACAACCTCATTTTCAAGTTTCGGTTCCACTTCTTTAAGAAATCCAATGATAGGATTATTTTGTTCTTCGTATTTCGTTGTTTCTTTATCAATTGTTCTGGAAGGTGAGAATTTTCGATTTTTTAACAATCGTTTCAGTCCTGAGATAGCCATTTGAAGAACATATTCCATTGATTGTTGAGAAATTAATTTGTCTTGAATAAATGGATCATAATCTTTATCGTCAGCTGTAAATTTTGCATTAAATGGAATCATCATCAATCTACGCATCAAACCATTACTTGTATCATTTATTCGTGGCATTCTATTCGCTGAGAAAATCAGTTTTGCATAGTTTGCAAAATCAAATGGATCTCGTCCCTTTCGCTCAACGTTCAATGCTTCACCTGTAACAAGTTTTTTAAACTCAGAATTATCTTTGATAAATTCACCTGAAATATCATCACCTATATTTGCTAACTTCCCAAATAGTTCAGCCGTTTTAAATCGCTGATTTAATTCTTTTAAATCTAGTGAGGATGTATTTTCTTCTCCAGCTAATTTACGAACTATCTTTAGGTAGGATGATTTACCATTACTTCCACCACCAGTTAAAATGAAAGCTTTCCCTAATTCATTACGCCTTAACAAAATATAACCGAATATTTCTTCAAGAACTTTTCTAAGGGACTTATCATGACAAGCAATTTTATTTAATGTTGTGTCAGTCACTTCATAATAAGCGTCTTTCACATAATTAACTGGTATCTTATTTTTGATAATTATGTTCGGATCAAAGTTCAATAACTCCCAAGTATCCAGATTCAATATGCCATTTTGGACAGCTACAAAATTAGTTGCTGCTAAACTTTTTTCTTCTGCTTTCAATTGGATATAGCTTAATACTTCCATTCGCCTTGCTTTAGTTAAATGAGGTAAATGTTTGATCATAGCACGTTCAATTTCGTTCTGATTATCGGAATAGACACCATCTTTATAGATGTGTAATACATCCATGATTGTAATAATGTTGTGTTCTGCAATTAGAAACTTTGCAAAGTGATCATGTAGAAAAATATTCCCTTTGAAGAATGATTCTTTCATAAAAGCTTCATCACGTAAGATCACATTAATTTCTGAATCATCTAATGGTGACGAAAGAATAAACTTGTTGATTAATTTTATTGTTTGACGGATCTCTTTTTTATTCATTCCGACTGATTGAAGTTTCAAAATATAGTTAAATAGTTCTTGATTCCGATTTCCTTCATCAATTTCAGTAATTGGACTTCTTGGATTCGATTTTTTCTTTTTCTCCATTGGACACAGCCATTTAGGTAGTGGATCATAATTAGTTGTCTTAATTAACCACTTACGAGATTTACCATCTATTTTCAAAGGATCAGCAGTATTTTTATTACCCAACTTAATGGTCACTTCCACACCGATTGCTGAGTACCACTCAATACTATTTTTTGTTAATTCATATCCTTTAAAATAAACATGAATACCTTTTGATGTTTTTAAAACAGAACACCCTAAGTTTAAGGATTTGATGATTTTTAAAAGTAGCTTTGCTTCAGCTGGAGTATCAATATCAACCATTACAAATTCATCATCTAATATTCCAACATAAGAATCAAACTTACGAACAGTTTCATATGATAGTAGTTTTTTAGAATCATTTTTAAATGATTCAGCAGCATGTTTTTCACTACCTTTTAAGTAACCTCTATAAATTTTTATTCACCTACCTTTCCGACTTGTGATACAATTAGTTTAAAATAATTTAAAGGAGTTTTACACAAATGCATAATGTACATAGAACTAGATGGTTTAACAAAGATGAAGGTACTTTTTCTAGTGATGAATTAAATATGGAAATACCTTTGATTTGTAATCATTGTAAAAATACTGGTAAACAGGTTGTGGTTGAAACAGCTGCCCTAATCGGCAAATATGATCAACATCAATTACTGTCAGTAACAACTTGTCCATATTGTGGTAGTAATAGTGTTCACTACTATGACTTAATAGATGATACTCCTAAGGTTGGATATGCAACTGAAAAGGTGTATAAATTTGATATAGTTAAGACCTATCCCTCCATTATTTCAAATACTATAGTCCCTGAAATTGTTTCGGATAAATTTAAACGTTTTATAAAAGTTTATAACCAAGCTCAAATCGCAGAAAAACAAGATTTAGACGAACTAGCAGGTATGGGATACAGGAAGTCTTTGGAAATATTATTAACAGACTTTTTAATAGAAGTTCCACAAAATGGAGCTGAAAAAAATTGGTTAACTAATCCAAAAACTCCATTAAAACAAAAAATAGATAAATTGGAAAGTTCTCGTATTAGAAATTTAGCTACTACAGTCGCATATCTAGGTAATGATGAAACTCACTATACTAAAAAACATGAAGAATATGATTTACGATCCTTAAAGACTTTTATCGAAGCTCTTATAAGTGAAATAAATCATGAATTGGTATTAATTGATTCGGAAAAATTCTTAAGTCCAAAAAAATAACTCAACCAAGAAAATCCTTAATTCTTTTTTTAGCTAAATCTATATACCAACTCCTGTCTAACCAATCAGGAGTTTTGTTTTTTGTCACATCAGTATTCACTATCTTACAAACATCTGGTGTGTAACCAATTTTTTGAATACTTTCACCCTTCACTTTTTTCAGTTCTTTACCTGATTTACTTGCGAATAGACGAAACACTCGTTCATGTCTCTTTTTCTTTCCATACAAAGCATAGTCAAATTTACCACTGATTTTGGTGATCTTTTGGAATTCAATTAAATTGTTGCATTGATCAATTGTTTCTTCAACTGGAGTATTTCTCACAAGATAATTAACTACAGCCTTATTTACAATTGGTAAATCATAATCCAAGTGATCTAATTCTTTTACATATGCACCCTTCGACTTATGTTCGCCATCCATCTCAACAATCAAATAATTATTTACATCCTTCTGGTAAATCTTTTTATAAAAATCAAAACTCATGTGTAAGTGTGTTCGCTGCTCCCATTCATAAACTATGTCGTCAAATAAATCAAAGTCCTCACGTTTGATTTTTACTAAAATACCGTCTGTATTGGATTGAATAAGTTTTAATGATGAGATCACTTCTAATTTTTCAATCAAATCTAGTAAGAATAATTGACCATAAATACAAACCAATAATCTATTTCTCGGATCATACATTGCATTATACTTATCACCCTCGGCACCATAAGTTATATTGCATATTCGTTTATATGGTTCACGTTCTCTTTTTTTCTTTTCTGCTTTCAATTTTAAACTAGTATCTAAAATATTTTTGAATTTAACTGGTTGTGAAACACCCCTAGATAATAAATTATATTCAGTCATTATTGTTGGGTATAGTTGATCTACGTCAGCCATGATCATTAACTCATTGGGACCACATTCACAATAATATTTTGTAATGGCACCATGTACTCCTCCACCAGCAAAAACATGTGGTACACCCAATATCTCAGTTTTTAGTTCTTTTGGATCACCAGTATAATTTTTGAAGAACTCAAGTACATTACTATATTTATTAATGATTAATGTATTTGGAAGAAAGATATCATATGCATCATTAGTTTCTTTTTTTGTTGCTCCTAATATCGTTGAAGCAAGCTGAGCTTGTGTTTTTGATATGTGTTTTAATGGTAGCTGGAATTCATTAATCAATGATAAATGAGATTGAAACTCTACTAGTTGTCTTCCAAATACTTCCATTGTTTCATGTACATCATGACGACAATAAAAAATAACTTCATCGATTTCTTGATCTGTTAATTTACGTTCAATATCGAATGGAACGGTTGTTTCTCTAATATCGTGACCCATGAAACCTTCTAACTGTTTCAACGACTTATCACGTTTTACCATTGTGTCATAGCTGAATAAAGGTATCATGTTAAACTGTCGGCTGAATTCCCATCCTTTTTTATGTTGTACTATGATCCAATCATTTACTTCTTTTGGATTAAAAACCCAGATGATAGATTTTAAAATGTAACGATCATATCCATTACTGTTAAAGCCTACCCATATATCCTTTTTATGTTGATGATAAAATTTAATGAGTTTATCTGGATCATTGATTATAACAGTCTCCTGTTGGGTATCAGTGTCCATCAATACTACTAACCAATCATATTTAAAAACCTCAAAATCATAGAAAATCATTGTACTACTCCCTAGTTACAAATAACATCGCATCACGTTTTAATTCCACGTTTGACCATTTTTTTAAAAGTTCTCTTGTGTCAAACCCATGTTCTACAACAGCAGCATAACCATTAGGTGTTTCAATTTTTAAAATTTCTCCATCAATTTCTGTAGATAAGTCAGAGATAAATTCTTTAAATAAGGACTTGTCATCATCAAAATCAAATAACCATTTATTCGTTAATGCAGTTCCATTTTTCATTGATAAACTAGCTATTAACTTTTCAATATTCGTGAGATTTAGATTCATCTGGTCAATCAATTGATGCTGTAATGCCTTATAAATAACACTATATTTCCGTGCATTCACTGAAATATAGAATCTGCAAGTTTCATTTGGAACACCTCGTTCATAAAATTCTTTAAAGTCTACTAATAGCTCACCTGGTGTTTTTTGTGTTAAAAACGCTCTACTTCGTTGTTTAAATCCTTCAACCATATCATTGTCTTTATTTCTAGAAACAAACATTGCGACATAATATTGTCTATCCTCATATGTTTTCATTTAACATCACCTTAATTTAAGGGAGCTTTTTCAGCTCCCTATTTAATTTTTAGTCCAGAATTTCTAAAACTTCATATTTGTCATAACCTTTATTTGTTTGGCTTTTTTCCAAAATGTATTCCCATTCGTCTTCAATGATTTCTTCTGCAATATCAAGTATTAACTCGTTGTATTCTTTAAATCCATTGAAATCAACTTCATCATGATCCGCATCCCACAACGCTCTTAATAAATCATTATTGTTGTGGACCTGGAACCCAAATGCTTTTTCATTCGCTGGTTGCATAACTCCGTTGTAAAAAATTAAGTTACCTTCAAATTCACCATCTAAAATTTGGAATTGAATTTTAAGCATTGGATCCCCACCAGAACCATCATCTTTCACTTTTGATTGTCCTAACTCCATGTTTTTAACTTTCACTTCGTATTTGCCAATTGGGATTTCTGGAAAGTCTCCCCCGCCATTTTCCTCAGCTGATTTCACATCGTCTTTCAGCGCATCTAGATCCACCTGTTTATCAAATTTACTCCAGTCAAATTGTTTTTCAGTCATTATTCATCATCCTCCGTAGTTGTATTTTCTTCTGTTGATTCATTTTCCCCTTCATCCCAATCATCTTCTTCTGATTCATTGGACAGTTCACTTTCCATAATTCCAGCTGGTGTGTTAAATTTCATATCTAATTTAACAAGAAAATATTCCCCAGCTTTATTTGATTTTTGCTGAATTGAATGACCAATCATTTCATCTGGAAATTCTTCTTTTGCTTCATCAACAATTTTATTGGCTTCTTCCTCAGTATTTGCAAACCATTGTTCTTTTGTGTTTAGTTGTTTTCTCATTATAAATTCCTCCTAAAATGGTAAATCATCATCTGATATTTCAATTGATACCCAATCTTCACGTCGGGACTTTACTTTGACTCTCTTTTACGACGGCGACGAGTTGTTTTTTCTTCCACTTCTGGTTCTTCATCTTTAGATTTGCGCTCACGTCTTTTACGTTTTGGCGGTTCTTCATCAGTTACGGTTTCTTTTGTTTCTTCTCCTGGAGGAGTTTCATTGTCTTCTGGATCAGTATCAACTTCTTTTTTAGCTCTACGTTTACGCTTAGGTTCTTTTTCTTCTGATTCTGTTACTTCATTTTCTACATCATCAGTAGTAGCTTCTTCGGTCTTTTTACGTTTTGAACATTTAGGTTTTTCTTCAACAACTTCTTCATCTGAACCTGTTGTTTTAGACAATCCTTTATTTGCTGAATCATAAACATCTAGTAAGTCTTCAACCTTTAAATCAATTTCGGTCACTGGAAGATTTGGTAAACGTCCTCCACCAAAAACATAGTCTTTTGACTTAAAGATAATTTTACGCTCATCATCGTCAGCAACAACACGACCAACGATATCAACCATACCAGCAACTTTTAACGCTGCTTTGTCTTGTAAGTTTGGTGAAATTGCAGTGATCTTATCACCTGTTTTCTTTGTCACATCTTTAGAAATATCTTCATGGCTGATAAAAATGATATTTTCATATGGTAAATGAACAATTCGTTTAACTACGTTTAGAAATTCATTACGCACCATGTCCCATGCTTTAAAACTATTATCTGATTCATGTTCAATTCCTAATTTATCGTACATATATGATCTAGCTGATTGATAAGTATCTTCCAACAAATCAATGACAATCGTTTGAAAATCATTATCTTTCTTTTCAAGTTCTGAAACGGTGTCTTTTAATTTGTCCCATGCTTTGATAGTTTCAGTTATTCGTCCACTCGATTTTACTTCATCAGCGATACTGATAAATGGTGCATCAACAAATCGGATGTTACCATCTGTATTTAACATTAACGGATTGGGAAATTCATTTGCAAAAGTAGTTTTCCCACTAAATGGTGCGCCGTAAAGCCAAAAGACTCTCTTTGTAACTTTTTCAACATTTCTTCGTTCTGTAGTAGGTAATTTCATTAATATCTCTCCATTCTTATCTTGTTCATAATTTAAATAACTTGGTGGTGTTAACGTGGTCCATCTACCAGACTTTTTTGCATTGATTGCTGCACAGCTAAAACATTTTCCATGTTGATCTCGTGGGTATTCTGTAGCTGATTCAATTTGATTAATTTTATTTAGGAAACTATTTACCTTGGATTCATCACATTCAATTGGTACTAAAGTAACTTTTCCTGATACTAGCGTTTTGACTAGGCGCTTGCGAAACTGAAATAAATCTTCTGTTTTTCCTTGTCTGATACCAATTTTTTCAACGAATAAATATGCTAGTCTATTTACTTCAAAACCATCTTCTTCTAAATAATGTTTGTAAATATGCAGTTGCTTGGAATCCATATAATTTTTAATATTATTGGAATACTTAAAATCAATCACAATACATGTACCCTCAGGTGTTTTTACAATCAAATCAACGTAACCAACATATGACGGCTTATCAATCTTATACTCATGGATTAACTCACATCCTTGGAAACTCTCTTTTAAAAAGTCTTTTACCTTTGGTAACATTCGATCAATTTTTATCGCTTCATTGACAATGTCATCAGTAATAATAGGATACGAATTATAGTAATCTTGGATCATTGTCTTTGAATTAGTCTCAATCCCTTTGTGTAACGCTCCACCAAGAATAAGTGGACTATTTGCACTGTAGTCTGGAATCTCTGGTTCTTTATCAATGTAACGTAATTTAAAGTGATATGGACATTGTTCAAAGAGTGAAACTCTGGAATAACTGTATTGCATTATGAATCACACTCCTGTAATTGAACCTGAGTAATTTCGTAATTATCTGAGCACTTTCTTAATTTGAAATCAAGTTGAGCAGATTCTAAACTCTCATATGTTACTGCTCGATCAAAGCTTATTCTTTGATGTGCTGGATTGTATCTATAGTCTGTACCATATACACATTGTTTAGTTTTTTTATTACGAATGACATACATTATGAATCACTTCCTATTCCGTTCTTTGTAACATATCCTGGTGGTACAACTACTTGAACATGCTTACTTTCTTGTTCATCTTTAGGAATGTATTCTTGTTTGATGTAGAAATTTTTACGATCTAACTCACTCAATGTAAAATTAAAATTTTTTGCTGGACTAAGTGACTTTTGATATTCAACGAAAATCTGTTCTAGTTTTCCATCTTCAATCATTTCAAAAACGTCTAATAATGATATTGGTAAATAAATTGGTGCTTTACTCATCTGAACCACCTCTCTTTCCATTCATCAAAGGTAAGTTGGTAATAATTAAATTCTGGATATTTATTTTTCTTGACTTTAGTAGGACGTAAAATATACCCCTCACCATCGTTACCATTAATCAGTCCCATGTTGTAAGCCTGTAATTTTGATTCATAGTAATCATCATTTTTTAGTTCAATCCCATGAAAGATACCATCTATGCAGACTAATAAATCTGGAACACCTTCGGACGTAAATTTACTACCAGCCCAATATTTCACGTACCAAATGTGATTGTCTTTCAGGAACTGAATTACTTGCTGTTGAAACTTGGACTCTTTCATCTAAGTCATTTCCTCCTGTTCAAATAGTTCATCTGTATAGTCTTTTCTCATTTTCAATACATCTAACATTCGCCACTCAACACTTCCTTGAGTGAGTAGATAATAGTAGAAACATGGTTGTTCTTGTCCAATTCGGTGGGTCCTTTTTTTACTCTGTTCAAACAATTCACTTTTATCGGTCAATGTGAAATAGATGATTTTATTTGATTTTTGTAAATTCAATCCCATGGCTCCAGCTTGATATTGGATCAACGTAATACTATTAGTTTGTGTTTCATAAGCTTCCAAGTCTTTAATATCACCATTTACAGTTGATAATGGACGTTCTAATTCATCACATAATTTTTTGATGACTTCACACTCTTTTTTGAAATTATAGAAAATAATTAAGCGATCATTCGTTGATTCAATTAGTTCTTTTAATCGCATTAATTTGTTGTTATTCATGTATCCAGCGAATTGACGTTGATATAATTTCGCCTTTGATGGTGTATCTCCAATAAACATTTCTCCATCGTATTCACACATATGATGTGTTGAGAATTCGTTATATTGTTTGGTTGATTTAACTGGTACATTTATATGGTTCTGTGTTGGTAAATCAAAAACTTCTTCTGTCTTCATAAATACAGCACCATACTGTCTTAATTTACGTTTCAAGCGATCAATGTTCTTATAACCTATAATCTTCCATCCACCGTCTAACTCGTCCCATTCACGTTTTACATACTGCTTCATGAAAAGATCCTTACTCATTTTCCAACCAAGTAGATTTATTTGTGAAATGATTTCCTCATACTTACCACTTACTGGTGTTCCAGATAGCAAAATGACATTGTCTGGTTTGAGGTTGTTTAAGATAAATTTAGAGCGATTAGACTTCTCATTTTTAATCAGGGAAGATTCGTCTAGCATCATTGTAAAGTCTCTTAAATGCTCTAATTCTGGTCTTCTCCACACCTTGTCATAGTTGATTATCAGAACTGACTCTTGTGGAATAATTTCCAATGATTGTTTGTCGAAAATGATCACATTATATTCTGGATAAAATTCTTCAAAATGTTCTTTCCAATCATCTATTTTTGATTTTTGACAAACTACTAGATTATAGGGGGTATTTAATTCCCACATCTTTTCAGATCCTATAAAGGTTTTACCAAGCCCCATGTCAATATAGTACGCAACACGGCTAAACTCATAGGTAGTATTTAGTAGATTATCTTGATGTGGAAATAGATTTATTTTAGTCATAGATGCTTATTGATTTCTATTTGTATTTTCCGTAGCTCTACACCCATCGGCTCATTCGTTAAACCACTATTCGTTAAGCGATCAATCTCATCTTTCGTATCTATTAACACAGTATTTAATTCTTCATTTTTAGATTCATACGCATTTAGTTCTGTTTCTAAATTCTCAACTTCTTTTGATAAATCGTTTTGTTTCAAAACCCACTGAACAGCCTCAAATATTTCATCGGGTATGAACTCTCTTAAATCATTAACATCGTCAATTAAAATGTTTTTACCATCAACCTTAATTAATTTAGGCACTTAACTTTCACAACCTTTCGTGGTACACTCTCCTTAGATTTGATATTTATTTAATGGCTTGTATCGTTGGCAGACGATGCAGGCTCTTGTTTTTGTTTTAAATCATCTAAAGCTTGTTTCTTTTTCTTAGGTATGAAGGCTACATAAATTTTATTACTTACCCAAGGACCAACTACTTTTCCCCTACCTCTTGTTGTCCTTTGTTTCTCTTTGATAATTACTAAATGTTTTCTTTTAGAGAACCATTTGACTTTATCTTCTGCAGCATGTTTCATTGACCACCCTTCAAAAACCATGACTCTGACACCAGCTGCTCTTTCTTTTGCGGAAACTGGTAAAATAGGTTTATAATTTCTTCTCATTCTCATCACATTCCTCATCAGTAATTGTTAAATAACCTGTTAAAGTCAAAATCTTCAGTGCAAATTGATTTAATTCTTCTTTCGTTAGCATTGGCTGAACCCCATGGGTTATTAGCATATACTCAGCGTTTTGTGGTTCATGCTCATCTGGTATAAATTCTCTAATTTCAGTACAAGTATAATTTTTTGCATCAGTGAGATAGATTGAATCTCCCCACCTATCTAACGAAAATTCCTGACCTGAAAACGTTAGTCGTTTTTTACTCATTACTAATCACCATCTTTTAACTTAACCGCAGTCAGTGCTTTACTTTTATCTTTACGAGACTCAAAATGCTTCTTACCCGATGGTGTAGTAAGCCATTGTATAAAGCTAGGTTTTACATCTAAACGGCTTGCACACTCCCTTGCACTCCCAATAAATTGGAATGAATCGCCCTTATAAATCGCATATTCAATTTTGACCATTTCTACATCCCCCTCTCATGAATAACATCTAGTATCAAATTGTACTGATGATACATTTCGGTTAGCTGATCTGTTTTCTTGAGATCCTGCTCCTTTAACGGTTTAGCATTTTCGTTCCTGATTAATGTTGCATAGTTATCAGCTTTATCTTTGATTGCTTGGACAACTAGCTTATTTTGTTCTGAATTTAGCAATTTACTCACCTACTTCCGTAATTTACTTTTTCAAATCGATTGATATAGTATGGGATATTATCTAAATCAACTGCATTTCCTATAATGTCCTCATCATCAATATCAGTTTTTCCGTATTCACCGTTAGCCCATTTCTTATAAGCTTCTTCTTTTGAATGAGCCTCGATCAACACGCTTCTTTCAACCCTTGCTTCCCATCTGAATTCAAAACTCTCCATGATTAGTCCTCCCAATCATGTTCGTATTCTCTTCTTTCGTTTCTTGCGTGGACCATTTCTTTAATGTGGAAAAATGCAACTGTTAGGTAAACCCCTAAAATGATAAACAGAAACTCAGCCGGAATTTTAGTCGACACTCCTACTCCAACAAGGAAATAAGTTAAAGCTAGAAAATAGTTTTTTAGTTTGATTCTGCTAAAGGTTATATTTTTCATTTTTCGTACCATCCTTTCATTGCTTGCCCAAGATTTATATATTTTGTGTTAAAACCCATTGTTTACATTGAATGAAATCATAGAATTTAGAACTACCAATTGTTCCATGTGGCATTCCTAACGTTTCCCATTCTCGAATCGTTTTAGTTGATGTGTTTAGTTTCTTAGCAATTTCTGTTTGGTTATATGGAACTTCCGAAATGTGAACATCATTCCTAGCAGCTTTAAATTCTTCTACAGCTATTTGATGAATAAAACTTCTAAGAGATTGTTCATCTTCCTCCGTTAAAATTACTTTCATTGTTCTCACCTACTTAATGTTCAAGATTTCTTTGATCGTTCGGATGTGTTTCTGAGCTTTTTCGCCATCACGTTTACCATTTAAAATATCTGAAAGATAAACTGGTGTGATACCAACCATTTCTGCTAGTTGATAATGTTTCATTTTGCGTTTTCTCAACTCATTTCTAATTTGTAAATCTAAGTTTTCACTCATCTTCTAACCTCCTATTTATTTTTGTAAGCTAATAAATTAGCTAATTTTATAAATTCCGTTGACAAAAATTATTCAATAAGGTACTATTTAACCATAGCTAAATAAGACTTTAAAAGCCTACAAATTAACATTCACACGTTCCCCAACGATTTAATGTATTTGTTTTAAGGTTTTGTTTGTCAAATAATTAGCTAATAAATTAGCTTACGAGATAAATATAATTCAATTGAATACTTTTGTCAACTGTTTTATTCAATTAAATATTTTTCTTTCGTATTTTTATAAGGATGGTTGATATGACAACATTTGACATCATTAAAAAGTTATCCTCAGATAGAGGTGAAAATATTAAAGATGTGGCTAAGAAGCTTGGTTTTGGAGAAAACCTTTTTTACAAATGGAAAACACAGAGTCCTACGTCTGATAAATTAGAAGCCGTAGCAGATTATTTCAATGTGACTACAGATTACTTATTGGGAAGAACTACTGAACCACAATTAAAACATTATGATGACAAAACGTTTGCAGCTATTGCAAAATCTTTCAAAGCAGACAACGAAGCATACACTCAACTATTTGAAAGTTTACCTTCATTAAGTGATGAAGAATTGGTAGTCGTTAATAATATGGTTCAGTCACTTATTGAACTAAAACAAAAAAAGAGCTGATAAACAGCTCTTAGTCTTTCAAGTGTAAAATTATATTTAGGATGTAGTTAATAAGATTTGGATCTTGAATTTTATTTACCAAATCAATAATTTGTTCTTTTGAATTTTCCATAAGTAACACTCCTTTTAATATTGGAGTGTACCGCTCTTTAATAATATATAACATTACATTTCAACAATTTATCCAATTGAAATAAATAGATGTTAAAATGATTTCTTAATGTTATACTATCATTGTTGTAGCAAATTGCTACACTTAGGGAGCAGTACACTAGTGTGTTTAGTGTATATCGTTAATAATCGAGGGAAAGTCGATTATTAACGGCTCCTATTTTTTATGCCCCTGTTTGGATGATGAATACTGAAATAACAGTGATCGCAATTGTTAGTAATGACATTATCTTCACCCCTCATACATTTGATTACGCTTATTGTAACAAAGCTTTTTCATTAAGGAAAGGTTAAAAAAAATTCATTTGCCAAAATCACAAAGCTCTATCCTTATAATTACTGCTTTCGTGTTAAGCAATACTAACATAAACTCAAAATATTATGATATTAACAATATAATTAGCTTTTTTGGCAAACGATAAGAAAGGATATACTAATGAATATTCCTAGAACTATAAAAATATTCAGATTAAAAAAAGGACTTAAACAATCTGACATACATATTTCAAAATTCAGCTCTACTTTATCAAGAATAGAAAATGGAACAAGGAACATAAAAAGTAATGATCTAGATGAAATTATTAATATCTTAGGGATTAATGAGAGAGAGTTTTTTTCATACGCAATATTTGATGATCCTTCAAATGATTTCGCAATAAAAATAAGACAAGCATCATTGAGAAAAGATCAAATGCTGAAAGATCATATACTACAACAATATTATATCAAAGAATACCAATTCTCTCGTTCTTCGAAAGAACTTGCGTACTACTATACTGTGAAAGCTCATTTTAGTAATAATTGGAAATTAGGCGAGCTCGTTATTGTTGAGCTACAACATATTTTCAATCATCTAACAAGTCAAAAATATTGTGGATACTATGAGTATTTGCTTTTTGTTAATACAGTTCACTTTTTTAAAACTGATCAATTAACGACTATTGTGAAACATCTTCTTCCAATAGAAGAAGAATCTCTCAGAGATCATGATACTAAACGATACGCATACACAGGATTGATTAATGCAATAAGCATTGTAATGTATGGTAGAGAGTATAAAGTTGCATTAGAATTAATTGAACTAGCTGAAAAAATGGACGTGAATAATTCAAACTACTACTTTAGATTTTCAATACAATATTTTAAAAATATTATATTTTATATCAAAACTAAAGATATGAAATATCACAGCAAGATTCACAATTTCATTGATCTTATTAGAGACATTGGAGATATCGAGATTGCAACCCAATTAGAGCAAGAAGTGAAAAGGATTATTTTTAAAGATGATAAAATAAATATCGAGGATCTGCATGTATCGTTGATAAAGGATCAATAATACTCATTGTATGATATAATTCTATGTAAAAATTGAATTATAGAGGGAAAGTAAATGAAAAAATATAGTAACATTTATAGCTATAGTATTGTATTTCTAGCGTTAGTTTCAATCTCTTTGGTAATATTGGATTTTTCTAATGTCCTTAGTATATCGGAAAAACCTTATAGTTATATTGATAATTCAATTCTAATAATTTTTGCAATAGATTATTTAGTACGATTTTATAAATCCGATAATAAATTAGTCTTTTTCAAACAAAACATATTTGATTTGATTGCTATCATTCCGTTTGACTCAGTATTTTCATTCTTCAGGGTAGCACGTGTTTTCAGATTAGCTAAGATTGGACGACTAGCAAAACTAACACGAGTAATTGGAGTAACAGGGAAATTAACTCGCAATACTAAAACATTTTTAAATACAAATGGATTTTTAAAAATAATATATGCTAGCATAGTCTTAATTGTGATTTCGTCATTAACCTATTCATATGCAGAAAATGTTCCTTATATTGATGCGTTTTGGTGGGCATTAGTTACCACAACTACAGTTGGTTATGGAGATATTTCACCAGCTACACCTTTAGGTAGGTTAGCAGCTATAATACTAATGTTTTTAGGTATTGGTTTTATAGGTATATTGACATCTACGATCACTGAGTTTTTTAATAAATCCGACAAAGAAGATGTTTCAGAAGAAAAAATTGATTTGTTAATAAAAAAGATTGAGAATTTAGAACAAAAAATAGACGATCTTAGCAAATAATAATTCCCTATTGAAAGGAGTGATGCCAAAAGTTATGTATCTCATTGCTTGCCCAAGTAGAAGGAGAACAAAATGGCTACATTTAAAGAATACAAAAAGAAAAATGGCGATAAGTTATGGATGGTAACAGCTTATTTAGGAATTGACTATGTAACTGGAAAACAAGTAAATGTCACTATCAGAAATGCCAAGACAAAAAAAGAAGCCCAAAGTAAGTTAAATAAAAAGCGGCTTGATTTTGAAGCAGGTATTTCAACAACCGAAGTAAATTACACTTTTCAACAAGTTTATGATGATTGGATTGAACAGTACCAACATACTGTTAAGGAAAGTACATTTGTTAAAACAAAGCGAATTTTTAAAAATCACATTCTCCCCTATTTTGGTGAAATGAGGATTAAAAAAATTAAGGTTCAACATTGTCAAAAGGCTATCAACCTTTGGTCTAAAAATCTTAAACGGTTTAATATGATAATGAACTATGCAGGGATGGTTTTTGATTATGCAATACGTATTGAACTAATAAATACTAACCCAACTAAACTAGTAACCAAACCTATGGTGAAAGAAACCATTGAGGAAAAAGAAGATAATTTCTATACAAAAGAGGAATTAACGCTTTTTTTCAATTGCCTTGCAAAAGAAAGCGAACCAAAAATCTATTCATTATTTAGAGTATTAGCTTATACTGGTATGCGTAAAGGTGAAGCTTTGGCTCTTACCTGGAGTGACATAAGTTTTGAAGATCAGACAATCACGATAAACAAAACTTTAACTCGTGGTGAAGAGTCTAAACTTATCATTCAAACACCAAAAACAGGTAATTCTAAGCGTGTTGTAAGTGTTGATGATGAAACACTAGACATATTAAAAGAATGGCGTAAAACGCAAAAGAAAGACTATTTTGTGATAGGCATAAATACATTGGATAGAAATCAACTTGTATTTAGCAATCTTAAAAATAAGTTTTTACAACCCACTGTTACTAGAAAATACATGAAACAAGTTTGTGATAAGTATGAATTGAAACCAATTACTACTCATGGATTTAGACACACTCACTGTAGTTTACTCTTTGAAGCTGGTGCATCAATCAAAGAAGTACAAGACCGATTAGGACATACAGATATACAAACAACGATGAACATCTATGCTCACGTTTCTCAACAAAAGAAAGATGAAACTGCAGCACGTTTTGCTAATTTTATGAGTAACTAAACTAAATCTACATCAATCTCTACATCAGCAAAACAAAAAGGCGTTACAAACGTTGATAAAACAACATCTGTAACGCCTTTTATTGTCTCACAATGGAGACGGCGGGAGTCGAACCCGCGTCCAAACACATTGTCACTTAAACTTCTACGCTCATAGTCATACTATTTTAAGGCTTCGCTGAAGTTTATGCCGCATAACAGGCCCAAACTCTCGCTAGTCTGATGTTCTCTTCTAAATTTTACAGACTGAAAAATTTAGCGTATCCCACTTAATTTGAGACCCTTACCCGAGCACATGGGCGATGCCGGGAGGATCTTCACCCGCTGTTTTTACGCAGCTAGAGCGAAAGTATTGTTTTCGTTTTTAGCAGTTATATTTAACTGTAACGTTTTTACGTAGACGTAACCTACGAAACGCAATTCAAGCTCAACTATGCCTGTCGAATCCGTAACGTCCCCGTTAAGATTAAATAGCATAATATACGCTTTCATTAGTATAACATATTTTTCTGGCATTTTAAAGGATCAGCTTTTGTTTCTTTACCTTTCTATTACAGCCGAATAACACTCTTTGAGTAATTTCTGGACAAAAAATTAATGCCCGGTTCCAAAAGTATTGACTAGAATCGTTCCAATAATGATAAAACCAATACCAATAATTGTTGGTGTATTGATCTGTTCTTTCCAATATACAACCGAAAAAATCGTGATCAAAATAATTCCAGTCGCTCCCCATAATGCGTATGCTACATTTAAAGGCATATATTTTATTGCTTTAGATAAGCTATAAAAACAGACAAGATACGCAACCAAACATTCAACTGATGGCAATAATTTGCTGAATCCATCTGTCGCTTTTAATAAATTTGTCGCAATAACTTCGCTTATTATAGCGATAAAAAGATATCCATACCCTATCAAAAAAGTTTTCCTCCTCGTCTACTTGCATCAAATACTGTTTCATAAAATCGTTCTTAAAATTCAAGTATATTTCTAACCTGGATATCATCCACTCTATCTATGTTTAACATTATCTCATGTAAAAATAGCTTAAGCGAAAAGCTTGCTCGTACTCTCCTAAAAATCTGTATCTTTTAAAAGCGTTTGAACAAATTGCTCTAAATACTCCTGATCTATTTCATCATAACCATGTGTTACGGAACTATCTAAATCTAAAACGCCAAGTAATTTTCCGTCCTTGACCATTGGTACAACGATTTCGGATAGAGCAGCTGAATCACAAGAGATATAATTTTTATGATTTTTTACATCATCAACTATCAATGTTACACACTTTTCTGCGGATTCTCCACATACACCTTTTCCCATTTTAATTCGGGTACATGAAACTTTCCCTTGAAAAGGACCTAAGACTAGTTCTTCTCCATCAAACAAGTAATAACCAGCAAAAACGGTATTAGGTAATGCATCTGCTAGTAGTGCAGAAGAATTAGCAAGATTAGCGATTTTGTCATGCTCAATTTCAATAATCACGGCTTGTTGTTGTACTAAAAGTTGGTATGTCGCGCTCTTTTCCTCTTTGGTTTTCCACATTTTCAGTTCACACTCTTTTCTATGTTTTATAAATAAGAAATTTTTTAATTGTTACTTATTATACCATAGACTTATTATTTCTTTTCACTATCGGTTTCTGCTTATAAAATTTGAATACTACCTTTTACCTGCTTGATATAGTGAAACTGTTTTAACATACGATTTTGTTTTTTTATTCGGTAATATATTCATACTCTTCATAGCAAATTCAAACGAATTCACACTTTTTTCAAGCTTTTTTATGTTTGATTTAATCTGTTAAGGGTATAGTTTAATCATGGTAAACAGCCAATAACTTTGTGGATGAACGTGGTGTTAAAACTCTTTGAGGACTAACGGATGTTTATTCTCGACCTGATGAGGTGTAGGTTCGAATCCTACCGTCCACGTATGTGCAGAACTTTTGCACTTGATTTATATAGTTGTTATTTCTAACTGAAAGGAAGGATGTTCTATGAAAAAAATATTCGTTACAGGAGCAACTCTATCGGCAATCACTATTGCTGCCTATTCATTTTTGAAATATACACCAAAACATCAACATGACTATGGTAAATTATAATCAAAAAGTTGTCCTGATCGATTTTTGTTCAAGACAACTTTTTTATGTATATTTTTGATAAGCATCTCGCAAATAATATCAAGTTAGTTATTTAGAACCAAGAGATATTCTCCTTCTTCTTCGCTGTCTATTTATTAACAAATAAGTAAAGGTAAGAACGAGTATCAAAATTCGTCCTTACCTTTTGCTATTTTTTATTGAAATAGATCTAGTTCGTCAGATCTTCTCCATTCGTCGCAATCACTTTTTTGTACCAGTCAAATGATTTTTTCTTCGAACGGTTCAAGGTGCCATTTCCCTCATTATCGCGGTCGACATAGATAAAACCATAGCGTTTTTTCATTTCGCCTGTTCCGGCAGAGACAAGATCGATACAGCCCCATGTTGTGTACCCTAATAAGTCGACGCCATCTAGCTCTACCGCATCTTTCATCGCTTGGATGTGCGCTGCTAAATACTCGATTCGATAATCATCGATCACATTGCCATTTTCATCTGGTGTATCAACAGCACCTAAGCCGTTTTCAACAATAAATAATGGTTTTTGATAACGATCGTACAAGTCATTCATTGTCACACGCAATCCTAACGGATCAATCTGCCAACCCCATTCGCTTGCTTCTAAATATGGGTTTTTCACTGAAGCGAAAATATTGCCGGCTGTTTTTTCATTGACTGCTGGATCTGTTGATTGCACACGAGATGAATAGTAAGAGAATGAAATAAAGTCTACCGTATGTTCTTTCAGTAGTTCCAAATCACCTTCTTCAATCGGTAATACAATCCCGTCACGTTCTAACTCTTTCAGTGCATATGCTGGGTATTCCCCACGAGATTGCACATCGATAAAGAAGAAATTCTCACGATCCGCTTTTTTCGTTGCCCAAACATCTTCTGGTTTACAAGTATAGGCATAGTTTGTGCCTGCCGCTAACATACAACCCACTTGGTTTTCTGGATCGACTTCATGCGCAATTTTTGTTGCGATTGCACTTGCCAACAACTCATGGTGAGCCGCTTGATATTTGACTTGTTCTTTGTTTTCGCCTTCTTCAAAGTAAAGACCAGCGCCCATAAACGGTGCGTGTAAAATCATATTGATTTCATTGAAGGTCAGCCAATATTTTACTAAGCCTTTGTATCGGTTGAAAATCACGTGACATAAGTTCTCATAAAAGCCAACCATTTCACGGCTGCGCCATGCGCCATATTTCTCTACTAAATGCATTGGACAGTCAAAGTGCGTAATGGTTACAAGGGGCTCTATATTGTGTTTACGGCATTCTTTGAACAAATCCTCATAGAACTTCAAGCCTTCTTCATTCGGCTCTGTTTCGTCTCCTAGAGGGAAAATACGACTCCAAGCAATCGATAACCGGTACGTCTTAAAACCCATTTCGCCAAATAGTGCAATATCTTCTTTATAACGATGGTACATATCGATCGCATTTTGAGCTGGGTAAAAATGGTCCTCATCAAACGCAAACATTTTTTTCTCGCCTGTGATCACTGGAAAACGATCTGGTCCAACAGGTGCTAGATCTACATTCGCTAACCCACGTCCTCCTTCTTTATAGCCACCTTCACATTGATTGGCAGCTGTTGCGCCGCCCCATAAAAAATCTTTTCTAAATGCCATTTCAAAATCCTCCACTAATTTATTTGAATAAAAGTCTTATTAACGAATGACTTTCATTACTTGTTCTCCTGGTTCAGCCAAAGTTTTAGTTAAAGTAATAATATCACCAAAATCAGTTGAATTTGTTAAAACAACAGGCGTAATTATATTATAGCCTTTTTCAGCGATTTTTTCTAAGTCAAATTCAATAAGTTTGTCCCCTATTTTAATGTTTTGACCTTTTTCAACAAAGTATTCATATCCTACACCATTTAATTTAACAGTATCGATCCCAATATGAATCAAGAGCTCCAAACCAGAATCACTCGTTAAACCAATTGCATGTTTGGAATCAAACACTGCAGTTACTGTTCCTGAAACTGGTGCATAGACAACACCTTCTATAGGCTTTACTGCAAAACCTTTTCCTAAAATTTCTTCTGAAAACATTCCATCTTCAACTTCTTTCAAGTCCACTACTTCACCTTTGATCGGTGTGACAACTTCTGTGATAACATTCTCTTTAGATTCGCTGTTTTTAATCGTTGTTTTTGAAGTTTCAGTCACTGGGTCTCTGTATAAAATATAGGAAATGACAAATGAAAGCACAATACTGATGGCTGCACCAATACAAGCCATATATAAATGTTTCAGCGTATCATCACCAATATAACTTGGCAGTGTCAATAAGCCTGGTGAACCTCCAGTAAAATTCTTAACACGTGTGATGCCCATAAATAAACCACCGAATCCTCCACCAATCATTGCTGCATATAAAGGTGTTTTAAATCTCAAGTTAACCCCATATAAAGCAGGCTCTGTAATGCCAAACAAACCTGTTAGACCAGCGGAAGCTGCTAATTGTTTAATCGAAGAATCTTTACTTTTCACACCTACAGCCAAAGAAGCAGCTCCTTGACCTAGGTTCGATGCTAACATTCCTGGATAGATCACGCTATCATAGCCGCTTGTCATACGATTGTTAATCCCGATCGGTACTAAACCGTAATGTGTTCCTGTTGCTACAAATAATGGTGTCAACGAACCAATAATCGTTGGAACTAACCACGGACTAAAGTTTTCCAATGCTTTGATTCCATTTGAAATAGCGTCACTAATGAAATAACCCAACGGTCCAACAACTACTAAAGAAACAGTTCCAACAATTGCAATCGTAATCAACGGTTTACTAAAGAATTTGATTGCTTTAGGTGATACTTTATCCGCCATCGGTTCAACAAAAGACATAAACCAGACCGCTAAAATAATCGGAATAACTGATGATCCGTAGGTTACTGCAGATATTGGTAATCCGAAAAGATGAATACCACCTTCACCAGCTTCCTTAATGGCATTCACCATTCCAACAAAGTTTGGATGTAACAAAATCCCTCCAACCATCATAGCTAGATACATATTTGTTTTAAATTTCTGGGCAGACGATGCTGCTAACAGAATAGGTAAAAAGTAAAATGCAGAATCTGCCATAAAATCGATAATAATATATGTTTGTCCTGTTTTGTCGATCGCATTAAAAACAACTAAAAGAGACAAAACAGCTTTTAACATTCCGGCAGCAGTAATCGCCGGCAAAATAGGTGTAAATATACCTGTAATCGTATCTATAATTTTCGAAGCTGTACCACGTTCGTCCTTTTCATTCGCTTCAACGTGCTCTCCATCTAAGACAGGTATTTCTTTTAAAATTTCTTTATAGACACTGCTTACATCACTACCAATAATTATTTGGTATTGTCCACCTTTTGAAACAACCCCCATCACTCCATCTGTTTGTTTCAATAGGTCTGTTTGTGCTTTTCCTTCTTCTTTCAAATTGAAACGTAATCTTGTAGCACAATGTGTTAAACCAGAAATATTTTTCTCTCCACCAATTTTTTCAATAATCGTTTGAGCTAATTCTTGATAATTCATCATTCATCCTCCTAATTTTAAAAGTTTAATCTTAGAGTTAATTAATTTTAAACAAGTAATAGACTTTTACTATAAACAGAAATCCATAAAAAAATACCTAAGAAACCTCTCATTTAAAAGAGATTTTTCTTAGGTATAGCCTGCTTTGACGCAGTAACAATCCTTTAATTGTTGGTTATTCTTCTGATATGGATAGTCAGATAAATCATCTCATCCTCTTGCAGATCTCGATCAAATTCTTTTCCTATATACTCACGAATTTTCAACGCACAAAGGTATTCTTCTTGGTACTTTTCCTTTAACATAAACAAGAAGCCTTCATCTTTATCTTTATCCAATTCTATTCCACTAAACAAACGTTGAACGAAAAACTTCAAATGGGTAATAAATCGCTCATAATTTAGCGTGTATTCATCCAAATCGGTCTTATAATGATATTTCACAATATTAATGATTTTTTGAATGACTTTTGTCATTTCAGACACTTGACTCACTTGTGACAAATCTAGTTCTGCATTTACGATATGTAATGCAATAAAACCAGCTTCATCTTCTGGAAGTGAAATATTCAGTCGATTGGATATGATATTCAATGCTTCTTTTCCGATTAAATATTCATGATTATAAAAACGCTTGATTTCCCAAAGTAGTGCGTTTCTAACGGGGAGTCCGCTATTATGTCGCTCAATTGCATAATCGATATGGTCAGTTAATGTAAGATAGATATTTTCATTCAACTTTTTGCCTAAGGAAACTTTAGCAAATCCTATAATTTCATTAGCAACCTGTAAATGTTCTAAACGAACATTGGAAAGTAGTTGAGTGAGCTTATTTGTATTTAAATCGGGATTACTTGTATATACTTTTTCAACAAGAACATCCTCAATAACATCACCGATATTTTTTTTAAAGCCAATACCTTTCCCCATCACTAGTACTTCATTATTGTCAGCATCAAGAGACTTTACAATATTATTGTTGATTACTTTTTTTACTTTCATAATATCTCCTCAATGAGATTAGACCAGCTAGCTAATTAATGTTAACAAAAAGAAATAAAGTATAGCCTGAACATTCAGTAACAATCTTGATTTCTCTTGTTATTAAAACATGAAAATAAAGCGTTGTCAACAAGGTGAAAAACATCTTTTAGCTAAAAAAAAGGTGACTTCTATTCAATACTATCATTACTTACAATAAATAGACATTAGCAAGACAGATTTAGTTATTCTACCTAGCTAATAATAGTTGTATATCAATACAAGTATTTACTTTTTAGTATTTCTAATAGTCCATTATCTAGTTCTAATTCTTCTTTTAAATAATCAGTTATCGTGCCATAGTGCTTTTCTACGGTGTTGTAAGCCCCATCCAGATAATCTTTTCTCGTTTGCTGCAAAGAACTTAGAAACGCTAACACGTCTTCATTTTCTGTATATTTTTTGTAGATAGCCATTCTTTTTGCATTTCTTGGCGCATTCATTTTATCTGTTAGTAAATAATCCTGATAGATTTGATCTTTGTCAACTCCTAAAGCACCTAAATATAAAGCCGCTGCCCAGCCTGTTCGATCTTTTCCACCTTGACAATGAAAGATCAGTGGAGTTACATCGTCTTCTAAAAGCTTTTTAAAAAATTGCTTATACGCTTTGATTGCATTTGTTCCTAAAACTAGCTGCTCCATTTGTTTGATCATTACATTTCGATTTTTGATCAGTTGTTCCTTACCTTCTTGAGTTTGAACCATTATTTCTAATTGAGCTATCTTCTCTTCATCTTTCCTTGAAACAGATTGCGTACTAGCTTGCTGTGCAATGTCTGCATGAGGATTGAAATTGAATACCTCACTTGTCCAAATCAATTTATTTGGATCTTTGGATATTTCTTCTGGTGAACGAAAATCAATAATTGTCTTCACACCCATTCCCACAATATAGGCTTGACCCGTCTCCTCTATTTGATGTAAAGCATCTGAACGATAAACATTTCCCCAGCGTGTTAAACGGTCTTCCTTTGTATAATAGCCTCCCATGTCACGACAATTATATAAATTATTTAAAGGCAAGCGCCGTTCTGCTCCGATAAATAACTCTGAATCTATTTCTAATTTAAAATAAAGGCGTGTTTTAGGATTAGGATCTTTAAAACTTTGCCATCCTTTTCTTGCAAATTCGATATAGCAAGTATTATTTATTACTGAACTGTCAGTTCCATAATAAATTTTAGCAGGAAGTTCTGCTACCTCTGGTATATAGATTGATAATTGATCGGCATCTCTTTTCACTTGAAGTGTTTGCATTTTTCACGCTCCTAAAGTTTCTCAAGGTTTGCTGTTTCTTCTGCAATCCCTTGACTATCTAATTTTTTCATAAATGGCAAATACAGTAATAATACCACAACAAATTGAATCAGTTGAACGACTAATCCTTGCCAACCTGCTGCCATAAAACCAGATAAGAATGTCGGTAAATTTTTAGGAACATTAACACTAATAACTGGTAGAAAACCAATAATCGTTGCCAAGTAAGCAATTCCTACGCAAACAGCTGCTGAAAGAGTCAAGGGAATAAAAATGACTGCATTCATAATCATAGGAATACCAAATTTCATTGGTTCAGTGATTCCAAATATACTAGGAACTAAGGAAATTTTCCCAATCGATTTAAACTTTTCACTTCTACTCATCCAAACTAAAATAACTGCTAATGCTAACGCTCTTGGGCCTTTAAATGCATCTAAGAAAAATGAGTTAATAATGTTTGTAGCTGCTTCTCCTGCTGCTACTGCTTCCATATTTGCATATGCTTGTGTTGTAAATAAAACTGCAATCACAGAACTTACTACCATACTTCCATGAATACCGAAGAACCACAATAATTCTGATAGAAACATAATAAATAACGCTGACCAAACAGATCCACCTAAAGCTTCTAGTGGTGTTTGTAGATTAGTATAAATAAAGTCATGAATATTCCCAAATTTAGTTTCAGCAAATGCGGTACTGATCACGATAGCAACGATAAAAATAATTGCAGCAGGAACAATTGCTTCAAAAGTCTTAGCGATTGCGGTTGGTACACTATCAGGCATTCTAAATGTAATACGTTTTTCTACCATCTTAGCAAAAATCCAAGTGACAACCAACGCTACGATCATTCCAACAAAGATTCCTTTTGATCCTAGATAAGTTAATTCAAAAGCCAATACTGGTTTTTCTTTTCCAATATCAAAAGCAGTTATTGGTGTTAAAACGAAGAACGTTGCTAAAGACAAAATAATTGAAGCAATCGTATCCCCTTTTTTCTCTCTTGCCATTGCACAAGAAATACCAATAATCACGTAGATTGTAATTAAATTACTCGAAATAGACGTTCCCAAAGAACAAGCTTTCAAAACAATCTCAGGTAACCCCGGAATCATGCCAATTATCGTTGTAAGACTTCCTACTATTGTAATTGGCAAGGTCATCATCATGCCGTTCGCTATACTTTTAACAAACGTATTATTTGAAAACTTATTGACAAAAACATTCAATCCGTTAATAAATGAACTTTTTTTTGTTTCAGACATTCGTCTTCCTCCTTTAACTACCCCTAATTAGGTGCAATAACCTCTTGAGCCTTTTTAAAAACTTTTTCTCCATTCATCATGCCATAATCCATCATTTCAATGACAAGTACTGGAATATCTGGATATTCTTTTTTTACATCCTCCAGTTGATAACCAACTTGAGGACCTAATAGAATAATATCTGATCCCAATACCTTTTCTTCTAATTCACTAAGTCCACAAGCAGAAATATCTGCATCAATTCCTTGTGAGTCCGCATAATCCTCCATTTTTTTAACTAACATTCCTGTTGACATTCCGCCTGCACATGCTAATGTAATTTTCATCCTAATCATCCTTTTTCATTTAATTTTTTGCATCTTCTTTAAATAATATACGCAATTGTTGCAGTTCTTCATGTAAATCAATAAATTCTTTTGTAAAATCTGTGGCTGTTATCGCCGCCATCATGTGATCTTGTGCATGAGTCAAAAACATATTAGCTGCTTCTTCTGGATGACTCGCAAATTTTTGTAAAATATCTGTATGATGCTGATGAGCAACTTTTAAATTTTGTTTACTCTCCTCAAATATTTTTTTCGCACTTGCTATCTCTCCACCTTTTGCCTCTTTAATTGCATTCATTGCCAATGACTTGGCATTACCTGCGTAAACAATAATCTGCATTACATCTGTCTCTGAAATCATTTGTCTTTCTCCCTTCAAACACTAAATAAGTTTTCATAGTTATATACGCAATAATCATGCCAAACAATTGAAATGCTGATCGACTAATAATCGTTCTATAAGTGTTTCGCAATCTATAAAAATAAAACACATTTCTATTCATCTACAAAACACATTGTCATAAATAAAAAACACAACTTTGACTATTTTATCTCGTAACATTATACTTAGTGAATAGAACACAAAACACACTATCCATCAAAGGTCGTGGAAAAATGAAAAGAATTGAAAAAATAGCAGAGTTACTAACTCGATACTCAGAAAAAGAACCCGTTACTGCAAGTGAAATGGCCGCACAGTTAAATATTTCGCGAGCAAATGTCAGCAGTGATCTGAACCAATTAGTCAAATTAGGACACGCAAAGAAAATTGGTACTAAACCAGTTTACTTTTTTTCAACTACACCAAAAATAAAAAATGAAGAAAATATCTTAGATGATTTCATCCATAAAAGTCCTAGCCTTTTTCATTGTGCTGAACAAGCCAAAGCAGCTATTTTATATCCGCCAAATGGAATGCATATCTTATTAACTGGGGAAACAGGAGTCGGCAAAAGTATGTTTGCTGAATTAATTTATAGTTATGCGTTAACAAAAAATAAATTGAAAGCGGATTCCAATTTTGTCACCTTTAATTGTGCGGACTACGCGAATAATCCGCAATTATTAGTAGGATCTATTTTTGGAGTGCTTAGAGGCGCTTACACAGGCGCAGATGAGAATCGTGTTGGTTTATTAGAAAAAGCAAATGGTGGTATCCTATTTCTAGATGAAATCCATCGTCTGCCTCCAGAAGGTCAAGAAATGCTATTTACGTTTATTGATCGAGGCATTTATCGTAGGCTCGGTGAAACAACTAGTGAACGCCACGCTCAAGTTTTACTTGTTTGTGCAACCACAGAAGATACATCTTCCTCTTTATTGCAAACGTTTATTCGGAGAATTCCGATGCGAATTGAAATTCCTAATTTGATTGACCGTGGTTTAGAAGAACGATTAAGTTTGATTTCAACTTTTTTCCAAACCGAGACTAAGAAATTAAAGACACCGATAGAAGTTTCGACTAATACAATTAGAGCATTATTAGGATACCATTGTCCTAATAATGTCGGTCAGTTAAAAGCAGATATTCAACTATTGTGTGCAAAAGCCTATTCCCATTTTATTGCTCACCAGGAAGAAACAATTAAAATCAGTAGTTATGAGCTCCCTCATTATATCCGTGAAGGACTCTATAACACTGAAGATCGAAAAAAAATTTGGCTCCTACTACCAAATATGAATACTCGCTTCTTTCTTTTCAATGAGGAAGAAACCACACTCTTTTTACCTAAAGAAACGAAAAGACATGATATTTATCAAATCATCGAACAAAAAATGAGCGACATGGAACGAATTGGTCTTACTATTTCTCAAACCACTGAAATCATTGATACGACAATTACCAATTATTATCGTTCATATAATAATAATACTGCCGTTGATTTAGATAATTTGGAACAGATTGTCGGTTCGGAAATCATTGCAACTGCTAATAAAGTATGTGAAAAAGCATCCCGACTGTTGAATATCTTTCTATCGGATAATGTCCGTTATGGGCTTGCCCTTCATTTATACAATACAATTCAACGTATAAAGAGAGGACAAACAATCACCAACCCGCGAATTTTTGAGATAAAACAAGAACATCCTCGTCACTTTGAGGCAGCTCAACATTGTCTTTCTATTATAGAAACTGATTTTAATGTTAGACTTCCAGAAGATGAAGCTGGTTTTCTTGCACTCTTTTTTACATCTAATGGCAACAAAACAAAAAAAAAGGCGAAAGTTGAAGTTATTGTTGTTGCCCACGGTGAATCAACTGCTACAAGTATGGCAAACGTTGTAAATAAACTTCTTGGTGAACAAATAGCCGTAGGATTTGATATGAACCTTGATGAAAAACCAATCGCTACCTTGACTAATATTCAAAACTATCTTTCTACGAAAAAAAACTTAAAAGATGTTCTATTACTAGTAGATATGGGCTCTTTGATCAATTTTAGTGATGAATTAGAAAAGAATTTAAATATTCAAATTCGCTGTATTGAGCTAGTCAGCACACTTCACGTTTTAGAAGCCAGTAGAAAAGCTGCTCTTGGCCATGGTTTAAATGAAGTATTTGAATCTACCAAGAATATTAGAGGCTTATCAACATATAAGAAAAATATGGAAGAACAAAAATCAATAAAATTATATATTCTTACTTTATGCACAACAGGTGAAGGCTCTGCCCAATTGATCAAGAAAATGCTCAGCAACCGTTTAAATTTAAGAGGTAATGTTTGTGAAATTGTATCGTTGCAAATAACTGATGAAAAATTATTAGAACAAACACTCACAAACCTAAGCTATTCTGGAAAAATCATATGCACTATTGGTACTTTTCAGTCATTTTACACTTCACCCCATTTCACAATTACAGATGCGTTAGATGAAACAAAGACAAATCAAATTCAAGCTCTTATTGATTACGAAATTGCTTTTGAAGGGATGCGAACGAATATTACTGATATGTTAGAGTATAACGACGATAAGCAACTAATAACCTCAATTCGAGAATGGGTGGAAACAATCGCGACAGAAATCAATCCAACTATTTCCTATGAAATAAAAGTTGGTTTAGCTTGCCATGTCGTTTGCATGATAGACCGTTTAAAACGAGGAAAAAGAGTCAGTAGCTTCCCAAAAACTACAGCGTTTCAAGATAAATTTGCAGCTGAAATAGCCAGTGTTAAAAAAAATAGTAAACTTTTGGAAACCTACTATGCTATCACAATACCTATAGATGAAGTCTTTTATATTACTGCTTTTTTTATGTGCGAATCTTTAATTTGATTTTTTTTCAAAATGCACTAGTAAAATAAAAATTTTCTTTTTCGTATGTGTCAAAATATGGATCAAAACAATCTATATTATGTATGATTGCTTTGATCCTTTAACTTATTGTTCTATACAGTTCTTTTATAAAAAGTTGAGACTTTGTACTTTCTGATATTGTTGAAAAATCACCGGTATCTTTTTCTTTGGATTTTCTTCACCAACATTAGTCGAGAAAGAGCCGGAATTCCCCTCTAGGCTTCATTAGTGATTTAATTCTTTGGATTTCTTCACCAACATTAGTTGACAAAGAGCCAAAAAAATCTGAGCCAGAATGAGATTCATTCTGACCCAGATTTGATTTTGCACAACTCATCAGTCACTATTGACAAAGAGCCAAAAGAAGAGCACCAACGTTAATGAAAACGTTGGTGCTACTAGTATACCGGCGGCCGGGGTCGAACCGGCACGCCCTCGCGGGCACTGGATTTTGAGTTTTTTACCTACAAAATCATCTAACCTCTTTTCTCATCATTTGAACTCGTCTAATACGGTCTCAAACACTGTCAAATCAACCTTTAGAAAGATTAAAATACTACAATTAGCTCTATTACTGAATTCTTGAAAAAAGTGCCTAAAGCACGTTTTCTGGAAAAAAAGAAGAAATTTGACGGACATTTAAACTATCAAAATAAAAAAAAGAACAATTCATTTTAGTCCTTGATATAAAATTAATTCTTTTAACCAAAATTAAAGTAGTTTAACTCTACTATAAATTTTGGTTATTTTTGGTCAATTAATTCTGCTATATAATAGGAAGTCTTTTTTCATTTTATTGAAAAAATAATCAAAAAGGAGAAATAAACTATCAACTTAAAAAGTAGAAGTCCCCCTTTTTTCATTAGGTGTATTTCAGTGTAGTTGATATATAAAATTGGAGGTTTTATAATGAAAGAAAAAAGAAAGTATTCAAAGAAACTAGTCAACATTATTGCATTACTTACAATGATGACCAGTTTTTTTATTTCACCATTTTTTGCATTAGCAGCTCATGTAACAAATGACACAGTCGGCAATTGGGTTTCTACCTGGCATTTAACTAGAACAAATGGCATACATTGGACTGATCAAAGTGTAAACATGAAAAAAGCTGACGGTGTCGTTTCTTTTTGTATTGAACATGGTGTGAGTTTGAATGTTGGTACAGGATTTGAACCAACTGAATATAATTCAGAAAAATTATCCCTAATCGCCTACTATGGTTATTATAAAAATCCTAATGCTGAAAATTACGGCATCACTCAAAATATAATTTGGGAAGAACTAGGAGACACTCTCCTAACAACAAACCTACCAAACTATAATGCAAGGAAAGGCCAAATTCTAGATCAAGTTAATCAACATCACACCAAACCCTCTTTCAGCGACACATCAATTGAACTAAATGCGGGTGATTCTATTACTTTAACTGATACAAATAATGTTCTTGAAAAGTATAGTCATTTACAGAGTAATAGTGCAAATTTACAAATTGATAAAAATGGCAAACAGTTAAAACTAACTGCAACTACTAGTTCAAAAGAATCAGGAAACCTACAATATAGTATTGCCGATTCAAAAGATGTTGGTACTAGCTTTGTTTATCATAAAGCTGGTGAACAACGAGTAGTTAGCTTTAAACTGCCAAATGCCGGTCTTTTTAAAGTTAATGTGAAAGTAAATTTAAACGGTAATGCCCGAATTCGAAAAATTGACAAAACAACTGGATTGCCACTGGCAAATGTAAAAATGCTACTTGAATATAATGATACAAAGAAAGAAGCTCTGACGGATGACCAAGGCTATATCGAATTAAACGACATCAAAGCTGGAACAGAACTAACTGTCACAGAACTACAAGCCTTGGACGGATATTTCAATTATCAAGATACAAAAAAAATTACGATTCAGCCAAATCAAACTGTCGATTTGATCTTTGAAAATATGCCCCAACAAGGAATTGCATCTCTCAAAAAAACAGGAAAAACGCCAATTTCTTTTGATGAAAAAGAAACTGAATTTGGATTACTCTATGAATTCAAATTTGAGTATGAGCCGTTACAAGACGTGTCTTATGATATTCAAGCAACAGAAGATATTAAGACTGCTGATGGTACACTGCGTGCTAAGAATGGAGATACTGTAGCTTCTTTGACAACTGATGAGGAAGGATTATTTATAACCGATCCACTTTTCCTTGGTAAATATCAAGCTGTAGAACAATCAGCATCGAACGGATTCGTCGTAGATTCTACCCCTATTCCGTTTGAGTTAAATTATGAAGGCCAATTTATTGAATTGGTCTCTACTTCCCTTCCAGAACAAAAAAATGAGTTTCAAACACTAACACTTAATCTGCTTAAAGATGAAGAAATAATCCAAAACTGGAAAGACAATCTTCCTATCATCGAAAAGGTTAAAGCAAATGGAAAAATCTTTGGTTTATTCACAAATGAAGAATTGTCATTTACTGATAAAATTTTAGAAAAAGATTCATTAATCAACTACGGTACTGTTGTCGATGGCACTTTAACCTTTGAAAATTTACAATATCCCGAAGGTGCTTATTATTTTAAAGAGCTAGATGCAGGCGACAATCATATCTTAGATACTGAACACTATGAGTTCGAATTTAAGCCTTCTGACAATGAAAGTGTAAAAGAAATCACTATTACAGATGAAAAAAATAAAATATCGGAAATCACTGACAACACCGATACACATAATCCTTTGCTAAATCAATTACACTTTAATCAATTTAGCTTTAAGAAAGTAAACGAAGAAGCAACCCTAATTAGCAAAAATGGGTATACTTTCGATTTTACAGGTAATGCCCAAGGTGCTGTTTTTAGTTTAGAAGATGAAAACAACGATGTCATCCAAACACTTGAAATTGACCAAGACTCTATTGCACATTTTGAAAATATTCCTGTTGGAACGTTCTATTTAAAAGAGCAAAAAACATCCGCCGAAAACTATGTTTTATCTAAAGAAGTCATTCGAATTGAATCTTCAAAAAATGGAATTTCTGCCTACGATGAACAGGATAAACTATTAGGCGAACAGACAATTGATTCTGTGACAGAAGATGACATTGAAGCTACTGAAAAAGATGATTCAGTCATTTCAGAATCTGAAGTTACCACCCCACTCCTTTTATTTGAAATCAAAAACCATCTAATCAAGGGAACAAGTGAATTAACAAAAAAAGATGTATCCACTGGGGAACTGCTTCCAAACACAGGTGTCCAAATTCTCGATAAAAATAAAAAGATTGTAACTGAAGGACGAACAGATGATAATGGTGTTTTCACTTTTGAAAATCTTCCGAAAGGTAGTTATTACTTCAAAGAATTTGATGCACTTCCTAATTATGAATTAGATGAAACTCCTATTGAATTTCAAATAACCAAAGATGGCGAAGTCGTCAAATGTGAAATGACAAATAGAAAGAAGCCTACTGAGAAGCTCCCAGATACAGGCGAGACACTTAATCGAACGCCTTTACTATTTGGTTGTCTCTTAACCATTTCAGTAGTATGTTACTTTATTTACAAAAAAAAGAATAAAAAACAGAACGAACATTAAGAAAGGACTTTAACATGCTAGAGCAGAATAAAACAAAAAATAACTTTAAAGTGCTATTTTGGTTGTTCTCTACACTAACAATCATTAGTGCTTTTTTTATGACATCACAGACTTTTGCATCAGCCTCTACAGTTAGATACACTAAAGCAACAGACCATAAATCAGTCTATTCTCTTCCAGCACAGACTGAAAATGGCATTTTTATCATCTACGCTGATGATCAACCTGCCTTTTGCATTCAACACAGTAAAATGCTTATTCAAGAAGAAGCTGGTTTCACTAAATCAGAACTGACAATTCCTGAAAAGGACAGACTCTCATTGATTGCTTACTATGGTTATCATCAAAACCCAAGTCCAGTCAATTATGGAATTACACAGTCACTTATTTGGGAAACGCTAGGTAGTCAATTAGTTTCTACAGAAATTCCAGATTTCCAAAATCAAAGACAAATAATCTTAGATAAAGTAAACAAGCACTCTATCAAACCAAGTTTCATCAATCAGACTATCGAGCTAAATATTGGGGATTCCATTGAATTAACTGATACAAATAACGCTTTAGAAAGATACGCACATTTAACTGAAAATAGTGCAAATTTAAAAATCGAAAAAAAAGGAAATAAATTGAAGCTAACTGCTACAAAAGATTCCAAAGAAAGTGGAAATCTACAATATAGTATTGCCAATCAAAAATATGTTGGTACAAGCTTTGTTTATGAGAAAGAGCCTAGACAAAGTACCTCTGTTCTCAAATTAAAAAATGCGGGACTATTCAATCTGCCAATTAAAGTAAATCCGAATGGAAATGCCCGTATCCGAAAAATTGACCAAACAACTGGATTACCTCTTCAAAATGTCAAAATTGAATTAGCTTATCATGGTAAAAAAATAGAAGCTCTTACCAATAAACAAGGATTTATCGAATTAAACGACATCAAAGCTGGTACAGAAATAACCGTTACAGAATTAGAAGCTCTTGATGGCTATTTTAACCATCAAATATCTAAAAAAATTGTTATTAAATCCAAACAAACGATTGATCTAGTATTAGAAAACATGCCTCAACAAGGGATTGCTACCTTAAAAAAAGTTGGAAAAGTCCCGATTGATTTTGAAGAAAAAGAAACTGAACATGGTTTGTTGCATGAATTTAACTTTGACTATAAATCACTTCAAAATGTCTCTTACGAGATCTAAGCTATCGAAGATATAGCAACTGCTGACGGCACACTACGTGCTAAAAAAGGCGATATTGTCACTTCTTTAACAACCAATGAAGAAGGTTCATTTACAACTAATCCACTTTTTTTGGGTAAATATCAAGCAGTGGAAAAGACAGCTCCAAATGGTTTTATTGTAGACACCACTCCAATTCCGTTTGAACTGAAATATGAGGGGCAGTTTATTGAGTTAGTTTCTACTTCTCTTCCGGAAGCAAAAAATGAATTTCAAATGCTTAAATTGACTCTGCATAAGGACGAAGAAAAAATCCAAAACTGGGAAAATAATATCCCTATTATTGAAAATATCAAGTCAAATGACAAAGTCTTTGGTTTATTCACGAATGAAGAAATGACATTTGCAGACAAAATTTTAGAAAAAGACTCTTTAGTTAATTTTGGCACTGCGGTTGAAGGAAACCTAACCTTTGAAAACTTACAATATCCAGAAGGTGCTTATTACTTTAAAGAACTAGATGCAGGCGACAATCATATCTTAGACACTGAGCATTATGAATTTGAGTTTTTGGCTTCTGATAATGAAGTAGTCAAAGACATCCAAATTTATAATAAAAAGACCGATGATAGTAAAGAGGATGATAATCAAGAAGAAACACCGCTTCTTAACAAACTATACTTTAATCAATTTAATTTTAAAAAAATAAATGAGGTACCTATTTTAAAAGAAAAAGATGGGTATCTTTTTGAATTTACAGCAAACGCTCAAGGTGCTGTCTTTACTTTAGAAGATGAAGAAAATAAAATCATCCAAACAGTTGAACTCGGTAAAGACTCAATTGCTCATTTTGAAAATATCCCTGTCGGAACATTCCATTTAAAAGAGAAAAAAGCATCAGCTGAAAACTATGTTTTACCCAAAGAAGTCATTCGGATCGAGTCTTCAAAAGACAGGATTGCTGCCTACGATGAACAGGATAAATTACTAGGCGAACAAACTATTGATTCTGTGATAGAAAAAGAAAATGAAGCTACCGAAAAAGATGAATCAGTTGTTACAGAACCAGAAGCTACTGCTCCATTCCTTTTATTTGAAGTGAAAAACTACCTAAAAAAAGGAACAAGTGAGTTAACTAAAAAAGATGTATCTAGTGGGGAATTACTTCCAAATACAGGTATCCAAATTTTAGATAAAGATAAAAAAATCGTGGCTGAAGGAACTACTAATGAAGATGGTGTTTTTACTTTTAAAAACTTACCTTATGGTACCTACTACTTCAAAGAATTTAGCGCCCCTGCAAATTATCTATTAGATGAGACACCTATTAAATTTGAAATAAAGGAGGACGGAAAAATAGTGAAATGTATGATGACAAATCAAAAGAAAGATAGTCCAACTGCTAAGCCATCTCCAAAACAATTACCCGAAACTGGCGATAAGCCCAGAATTATTTATACACTTATCGGACTTGGGCTAATTGGTTCCACATTTGTTTTATCCAAAATATATCGAACAAAAAAACAAAATAAAAAATGAACCTCGTAACAGACACTTTAAAAATAAAAGTGTCTGTTTTTATTTGAAAACTAGTTAGGAGTTGAGAACATGACATTCAATGAAGAGGAATTAAAAATCATCTTCCAGTTTGCCAGAACAGACAAAGTAGAAACTTTAAAAGCATTAACTACCCTACTCCCCGCGCTGAAACACGCTGAAACAAAAGATTTAGTACTGAACACAATTGAAAAACTAGAAAAAATGGAAGCAAAAGAATGTGCAAGTTTTATCAAAAAAAATCGAAAAACATTTCTTGAAAAAAGAGATGCTTCAATCAGTCAACGACTCAAAGCGGTAGAAAAAGACAAAGCAGAAAAACCGTACCAAAGAAGTAAAAATCAATATAAGACAAGATAATATTAGGGGTGTTTTCATGGCTGTTTTTAGAGTAGAACGTACAAAAGACTTCACTGTAATATCAAACCATCATCTACGAAATACTGAACTTTCATTAAAAGCAAAAGGATTACATTCTCTTATGTTAAGTCTTCCTGATAATTGGGATTATACAATGACTGGATTGGCTTGTATCTGTAAGGATGGATTGAGTAGTATTCGAGCAACCATACAAGAATTAGAAAAACATGGCTATTTATTTAGGAAACGAATCAGAAACAGTAAAGGGCAACTGACAGAAACAGAGTACACGATTTTAGAATGTCCAGTTCAGCAACACTCACACTCATCCCCTACATTTGAAAATCAAACATTGGATAATCCAACGTTGGCCAATCCTACACAGGATAAACCTATGGAGGATAAACACACACAATCAATTACTAATGAATTAAAGACTAATAAATCAACTACTGATTTATTAATTACGAATATCAATCAATCTATCCTTGAATCTAAGATGGATGGGATGGATGTTTATAGACAACTCATAAAAGAAAATATCGCTTATGACATTCTAAAAACTCAAATTGACACAACACGATTAGATGGCGTTGTTGATCTAATCTTAGAAACATTATGTTCATCTAAAAAAAGCATCCGAGTAAACGGCGAAAACATCCCCTCTGCGCTAGTTAAGAACCGCTTGCTTAAAATAAATAACATGCATATTGAGTATGTTTATGAATGTCTCGATAAAAGTGCAACACAAGTTAAAAATATCAAAAGTTATTTATTAACTGCGTTGTATAATGCGCCCTCAACAATTGATCATTACTACGATTCTAAAATAAATTATGACTTGAATAAATCTAATGAAGAATGGAGATAATAAACGATGCAAAAGACCGGAACACTAATTATTAACGACACAAAACGGTTAGATATTAGATTCGATTTAACTACCTATCATGGGAGTTTACAAGTCGGAGACTCTTTAGAACTATTGATTGAAAATCGCTGGATTGAAACAACGGTTGGTTTTGATGTCAATTGGTATTTATCTGGGATTAGAACGGACAACCTTATTGGCTTACGTGTCAAAATAACTCTTTAAAACTTCTATCTGACTGTCATAACTTATAGAAAGGAGAATGCTATGCAAGAAGAAACGACTCATAAAACAATTGCACTGTCTGTAAAAACAACAAAGATGACTGCCCATATCTTACAAATAGCAATCAAAAAATATTTAGATCAAGTACAGCGAAAAAAAATGAACCGATCAAGTCGTCCCAAAATTTATCGTGGCAAACAACCTATGAAAAAGTTAATGGCTCAAAATGCAGGGCTATCAAATATTGAAATTACGGAAAAAAATATTAAAAGCTTTGAAAGAGTTGCGCGAAAATACGGTGTGGACTTTTCTTTAAAAAAAGACTCAACACAGTCCCCCCCTAAATATCTTGTATTTTTTAAGAGTCGTGATGTTGATGTCATTAATCAAGCATTTAAAGATTATGCTAACAAACAGGTGAAATTTAAAGATAAACCTTCCATCAAAAAACAGCTTGCTGCACTTAAAGCTCAACTTAAAAATGTGGCAACTAACGATAAAGACAAAAACAAAAAAAGGGAAGTTTCACGATGACTTCTACAATCAAAAAATTAATTGTGACCTATCTTCCCTATCTTGTCTTGTTTTATTATGCCACCAAACTAGCAGAATTATTTAGATACGCTAATGCTAATGATGTGATTGATAAATGTATCATCACTTTGCTTAATTTACACTGGATGTTGAAAAATCCCGCACCTAGTTTTTATAGCACTGATTTATTTTTTGGTCTTGTTTGCACAATAGCTATTTGGCTATTCATTTACCAAAAAGGAAAAAATGCTAAAAAATTTAGAAAAGGTGTGGAATATGGTAGCGCTCGTTGGGGCACACCAAAAGATATTAAACCTTATGTAGATCGGAATTTTGACGATAATGTATTGCTTACTCAAACTGAGCAACTCATGATGTCAGGTCGCCCCAAACAACCAAAGTATGCACGAAATAAAAACATCTTAGTAGTTGGCGGTTCTGGTAGTGGTAAAACACGATTTTTTGTTAAACCTAACCTCATGCAACTACATTCTTCTTATGTAGTTACTGACCCAAAAGGAACTGTACTGCTAGAGTGTGGAAAGTTGTTAGAACAAGCTAAATATAATATTAAAGTGTTAAATACCATCAACTTTAAAAAATCAATGCACTATAACCCGTTTGCTTATATCCGTTCTGAGAAAGATATTTTAAAACTCGTCAGTACCATTATCGCCAACACAAAAGGCGAAGGCGAAAAATCTTCCGAAGACTTTTGGGTAAAGGCAGAAAAACTTTATTATACAGCTTTAATTGCCTATATCTGGTATGAGGCGCCAGAAGAAGAAATGAATTTCATCACATTATTAGAAATGATTGATGCTAGTGAAGCACGTGAAGATGATGAAGATTTCAAAAATCCAGTTGATCTCTTATTTGACCAACTGGAGGAACGTGATCCTAATCACTTTGCTTTAAGACAGTATAAGAAATATAAACTTGCAGCAGGTAAAACAGCGAAATCTATTTTGATTTCTTGTGGTGCTAGATTAGCGCCTTTTGATATCGCAGAATTAAGAGATTTAATGTCCTATGATGAATTAGAACTTGATACTCTCGGTGATCGTAAATCGGCTTTATTCGTTATCATTTCAGACACTGACGATACCTTTAACTTTGTTGTATCTATCATGTATACGCAACTATTCAACCTACTTTGTGATAAGGCTGATGATGTCTATGGTGGTCGTTTACCTGTCCACGTCCGTTGTTTACTGGATGAATTTGCAAATATTGGACAGATTCCTAAATTCGAGAAATTAATAGCCACCATCAGAAGTCGAGAAATTTCGGCTTCTATTATTTTGCAATCGCAAAGTCAATTAAAAGCTATTTACAAAGACCATGCCGATACCATCGTTGGAAATTGTGATACGACTCTTTTTCTTGGTGGTAAAGAAAAATCAACCCTTAAAGAAATGTCTGAATTACTTGGAAAAGAAACCATTGAACTTTACAACAATTCTATCACTAGGAGTAGAGAAAAAAGTTATGGTACCAATTATCAAAAACTAGGAAAAGAACTTATGACACAAGATGAGATCGCTGTAATGGATGGTGGAAAATGCATTCTACAACTTCGTGGCGCTCGTCCATTCTTCTCAGATAAATTTGATATTACCAAACACAAGCGTTACAAATATCTATCAGATTTTGACGAAAAGAATATCTATGATATTGAAAAAAACTTGAAGAAAAAAATAAAGATTCATCCGGACAGCCTTGTGGATCTGTATGAAGTCTAATATTAAAAACGAAAGAGGTTAAAATACATGCAGTTTTTTAATGAAGCAATAAATATTCTAAAAGTGCTCGTTATTGCCATTGGTGCGGGCTTATCAGTTTGGGGAATTATCAATCTGCTTGAAGGGTATGGAAATGATAACCCAGGGGCAAAATCTCAAGGAATCAAACAATTAATGGCTGGTGGTGGCATCGTATTAATTGGCGTTAAACTAATTCCTATGTTATCGGGGTTGTTTTAATATGTTTGGTCTTTTCGATAAGATTGAAGAAATATTAAAAGATTTTCTTATCAGCATGGTGGAAGCAAACCTATCAAATATGTTCAATGATGTGAATGAAAAAATTGGAACGATAGCCAGTGAAGTTTCAAAAACACCACAAGCATGGAATAAAGATATCTTTAGTATGATTCGAAGCCTCTCTGAAACAGTCGTCGTCCCCATTGCAGGTATGATTATCACTTTTGTACTTTGCCATGAATTAATTACCCTAATCACAGAAAAAAATAATATGCACGACATTGACACATTCATTTTTTTTAAATACTTCTTTAAAATGTTTGTTGCGGTCTATCTAGTAAGCCATTGCTTCGACATTACAATGGCTATTTTTGATGTTGCTCAACACCTCGTGAATAAGAGTTCAGATTTCTTGAGTACGAGCACAAATATAGATGTCATCGACACACTCAATCAATTGAAAGATAGTATGAAAGAAATGAGCCTTGCTGAATTAGCAGGTCTTTCTATAGAAACCTTACTCATTTCACAGTGTATGAATATCATATCAATTTTAATCACAGTTATCCTGTATGGGCGAATGGTAGAAATTTATCTTTATTGCTCTATCTCCCCTATCCCATTTTCTACTATAACAGCAAAAGAATGGAATATCGGAAATAACTATGTAAAAGGTCTACTCGCATTAGGTTTTCAAGGATTCTTTATCATGGTTTGTGTTGGCATATATGCCGTATTAGTTAAATCAATGACGCTAGCAGATAACATTCATGCTGCTATTTTTTCTGTCGTTGCTTACACTGTTCTACTCTGCTTCTCACTGTTCAAAACTGGTAGTCTTTCTAAGTCAGTATTTGGCGCTCACTAAATGAAAGGAGAACTAAATGGAACATACACTCAAATTGAAAATTAAGAATAATAACAATGAGAACTCGCAAACCTTTGAAATTGTTCATCCGTCAGAAAAAGAAATCTTAGATTTATTAACCGACTACAACAAAAATAATAGACAGTCACAAGGCAAAGTTCTTACTGATTATTTAAAAGAACAAGGTGTTAAAACGAAGCCACTTGCTAGAGACAATTTCCAATTAATGAATTTTGAATATGATGCTGGCAATAACATTTTGACGACATTTTATTCAGTAGAAGTTGCTTTATCAATCTCAAATCGCTACCTGTTCATACAGGATTGCGAAGACGGTTTTGATTATACTTTTTATGATGCAGATTTTAAATCAATAGATGGTGGTATATATGAAGCTGATGAAAATGTTCCTATGGAAACAGCCATTAAGTATCTTTTAGAAGACAATCGTCTACCTTGGCAACTAGCAACTCAAATAGATTCAAGTATGCTACTTGAACAGGTAGATAGAGCAGAAGGTATTTGTTTAGAACCAATAGAACAACCACCTACGAAACAATCGATTATTCATTCTTTAACACAAGAAATACAATCCATAACAATTTCTAAAAAAGAACTAATAAGTAAAACGCACGATCTTACTGATAGATAACACAACCTCAATAAACGATAAGGAGAGATAATTTATGCCCTTTGTACCTGTCCCAAAGGATTTGACAAAAGTCAAAACAAAAGTAGCTTTAAACTTAACTAAACGACAATTAATTTGTTTTTCAATTGCAGGAACAATCGGAGTTCCCACCTACCTGTTTACAAAAGATCATATTGGCACAGATATAGCGGCTGTCTTGATGGTATTCATCATGCTACCGCTATTTTTTGTAGCCTTGTATGAAAAAAATGGCTTAACCTTTGAGAAAATCGCTCGTCATTACATTCGCCAACGCTTTTTATTGCCGAAAAAAAGAAAATATCGAACCACTAACTTTTATAACGCCGTAGAAAAACAAAGCAAACTGAATAAGGAGGTTTTAGCGATTGTCCAAAGTAAAAAAGTTAAAAAGAAAAAATAAGAAAAAAGAAAAATTAGTGATTACTCCTACAAAAAAGCTCACTTTGAGTGAACGTAGACGTGTCGCAAATGCGATAAAAAAAGCACAACAACAATCAAAATATCCACGAAGTGTTCAAGACTCTATTCCCTATGAGCGACTTTTTAAGGATGGAATTTGTCGTGTTTCAAAAAATTATTACACAAAAACAATTAAATTTTATGATATTAATTATCAATTGGCACAAGTTGAAGATAAAAACGCCATTTTTGGTAGTTACTGCGATTTTTTAAATTACTTTGACAGCTCTATCCAGATTCAACTATCATTCGTTAATAAATACATCAACATGGAAGAATTTGAGCGTTCTATTTTGATTTCTAATCAAAACGATGGCTTTAATGATATTCGAAAAGAGTACTCAGAAATGCTGAAAAATCAGTTATCAAAAGGAAATAATGGGTTGGTAAAAACTAAATATATTACTGTCGGTATTGAAGCTAACCATTTAAAAAATGCCCGTTCTCGCTTAGAAAGAATTGAAAATGATGTTTTAAATAACTTTAAAACAATGGGTGTCCTTGCTCAACCGCTAAACGGTTACGAGCGATTACAACTCTTTCATGATGTTTTGCATCCAGAAAGCAAAGATAAATTCTTATTCAATTGGGATCTCGTTCATCAGACTGGACTTACATCAAAAGATTTTATTGCCCCAACTTCATTTGAATTTAGCGAAAGTGATTCGTTTAAAATTAGTAAAAGTTTTGGCTCTACCTCATTCTTACAAATTTTAGCGCCAGAGTTAACTGATCGAATGCTTGCAGAGTTTCTTGATATGGAGAATAGCCAAAACGTAAACATTCATATTCAGTCTATCGACCAAGCACAGGCAATAAAAACGATTAAGAGAAAAATTACCGACCTAGATAAAATGAAGATTGAAGAACAGAAAAAAGCGGTTCGCTCTGGTTATGATATGGATATCATCCCTTCTGACTTGAACACTTATGGCAACGAAGCAAAAAGCCTCTTAGAAGATTTACAATCAAGAAATGAACGAATGTTTTTAGTAACTGTTTTAGTGATGCAAACTGCTCCTACAAAACAGAAACTAGACAATATCTCATTCCAAGCACAGGGCATTGCACAAAAGTATAACTGCGCTTTAAAACCATTAGATTTCCAACAAGAAGATGCCTTAATGAGTTCTATTCCTATTGGTAAAAATCTCATTGAAATTCAACGTGGATTGACAACTTCAAGTACCGCTATTTTTGTCCCATTTACGACACAAGAATTGTTTATGGAAGGGGAAAGCTTATATTACGGTTTAAATGCCCTCTCTTCGAATATGATTATGGTTGATAGAAAAAAATTAAAAAACCCCAACGGACTAATAGTTGGGACACCCGGAAGTGGAAAATCATTCGCAGCTAAAAGAGAAATTACAAATAGTTTCTTAATTACTGAAGATGATATCATCATTTGTGATCCAGAATCAGAGTATTCTCCTTTAGTTAAGCAACTTGGGGGACAAGTCATTCAAATCTCTCCTACTAGTAATCAATACGTTAACCCTTTGGATATCAACTTAAATTACAGTGATGATGACAATCCCCTTTCCCTAAAATCAGACTTTATTCTCTCACTTTGCGAACTGATTGTCGGAGGAAAAAATGGCTTAGAGCCAGTAGAAAAAACGATTATCGACCGTTCTGTTCGCTTGGTCTATCAAGATTACCTTGCTAATCCTATACCAGAAAACATGCCGATTTTGGAAGATTTATACCATATCTTATTAGCTCAAAAAGAACATGAAGCAAAACGTATTGCAACTTCTTTAGAAATTTATGTGACTGGAAGCCTAAATGTCTTTAATCATCGAACCAATGTTGATATTAGCAATCGCCTTGTCTGTTTTGATATTAAAGAGTTAGGGAAACAGCTGAAAAAAATTGGAATGCTTGTCATTCAAGATCAAGTATGGAATCGAGTAACAATCAATCGTAACCAAAATAAATCAACTCGTTATTACATTGACGAGTTTCATTTACTTTTGAAAGAAGAACAGACTGCTGCCTATTCAGTTGAAATTTGGAAAAGGTTTAGAAAATGGGGCGGTATTCCTACTGGTCTAACTCAAAATATTAAAGACTTACTTGCCAGTCGTGAAATTGAGAATATCTTTGAAAATAGTGATTTTATTTATATGCTAAATCAAGCCTCTGGAGATAGACAGATTCTTGCAAAACAATTAAATATCTCCCCTCATCAACTGTCTTATATAACCAATAGTAACGAAGGAGAAGGACTTCTATTTTATGGCAATGTAATTATTCCATTTATTGATAAGTTCCCTAAAGATACACTCCTTTACTCTATTATGACAACCAAACCAGAAGAAGTCGCTTCGTAAAAGTTTATGAAAGGAAGTAATATGGAAAAAGAACCATTAGCTATTTTTAAAGATAGAAGATTTCAACATTTTATAGACGGAACAACTGAACAAATAGCTGCTTATATCGTCCGTGCTAACCCAGAACATAAATATGCAGTTGTGACTATCGATGACGAATTAATTTGTTCGACGATTGGAAATTTTTTAGATCATGTTCCCAATCAACAATGGCTAATAGAAGAGCTACAGCCAACGTTAATAGCCATGCAATTTAATCAAATTGAAATTCCCAAAGTACCGCTTTACTCTAAGGAACAAGCAACAACAAAAATTTCTCGCCTTAATAACTCTTTAGCAACCGCTCAAGATTACCCTTGGATGCAACAAAGCTTCCTTGAATGGGGAAAAGAACAAGTTTTCAATCAATTGAAAACTTTGAGAGGTAAAGAAATAGACGCATATTTTCTAGATGATGAGCTGTGGAATGTTTCCGAGGATGCTCTTTTCAAAACACATGAAGAAGCTAGTCAATTTGCCTTTTTTCATCCTCTAGCTGCAAAACGAGCACTGGAAGGCTCAGTTGAGCTTTCCCATGCAAAACTAAATCCATTTTTAGATATTAAAGGTTTTGGTAGATTCATGTATCGTCAAGCATTAGAAGAAATGTATGGTGGTTTGGAAAAATATACCCACCAGTTCGATGATCCTGTTAAATTTGATTTCCCAACAATAAAAAAAATCTTGTCTGATGCAAAGGTAACCGAAAAACAACTTTTCTTTAAATCATTTTATACAGACTCAACAAAAGCTATTCCTGCAGATATTGATATAGATGCAACACCTAGAGTCGAAAAGAAACAAAAAAAGAAGTCTATCAATCTTACAAAAAAAATACCAAAGACACCCCCCAAAAAAAAGGCGACTATAAAGAAAGACCTTGAAAGGTAATCATGGAGGTGACATATGGAACAACCTTTACAAGAAGATACTAAAATAAAAGATTTTTTACATGTAATTGATGATTCAAAAATTGAATTAAACGTAAAAGATTTGCTAGAAATTTTCACGTTTGTAGATTCTATGGAAAAAAAGCTTAATCTCGTATCCACTGAACTGCAAAACGTTAAGACTCAATTAAATGAATTAAATCTACAAATCGATTCAAGCAACACGATGATACACCGTTTAGAATCAAGGCTCACATTAGCTCATTCTCGTTTAAAACGCTTGAAATCAGTTATCAAAAGCAATGTGACAAAAGGAACGCTCGCTTTCAAACAATTTGGGATGAAAGGTTTATTGAAAACACTAGATTTTATACAAATAAAAAGAGCTTTTCAAAGTTTTCAAGCAACAGTCACACTGTCCATCACTTCTGCCACAAAATCGATTGATAAAATTGATCGTATTAGTCAAGAGTTTGACGAGCTAAAAAAACACGCTAAAAACATTGCTGGAACAATCCGAGAAAAAGAAGTGACCCCTTCCACTTCAACTCATTCATTTAGCTCATTGATGAAAAAACCTTTTCAAACAAATATCAACCTATTATCTAGCATTAAAGAGTTAACAAACAAGAGCATAAAAAAACTTGATAACTTTGAACAAAAAGTAGCTACCTTTCCTAAGAAACCATCCCTACTTGGACAATTAAAATCCACACAAAAGCAAGCAAAAAAAGACTCATTATCAACAGATAAAAAAATTGAATCAACTAGATAAGCTATAAAAAGAACATTCTATCTGAATGTTCTTTTTTGCTAATGATGGAGGTGAACCAGTGAAAAAAGACCAGTCAGTCAAAAAATCCGGAAAAGAGGTTAAAAACAAAACTAAATCAACTCATTCAAACTTCATCAATAAAAATCGATTGCAATTTTCCAAAGAAGAAAAAGAAGTGGAAAATGGTAAAGATACGAAGTTGATGTACAAAAAGAAAACAGTCTTACAGCAACAACAGAAAACGAAGCCCCCTACTTCTGATACAAGTATTCGTTCTAAAAATGTTCAAAACACTTCAAGAGCAAAACAAAAAAGAAAATTAAAACAACGAACAAAAGCACCCCATTCACTAAAAAGGGATGCACTAAAAATAGGGAATCGTGTTCTCTCCTCGTCTACGATTCAAAGAAAAGACGAAAAAGATGAAAACGTTGCGGTTGAGTCAATTCAACATATTCAAAAAAATTCTTTAACTGGTGCACACTTGATACAAAAAAACTTTCACAACAAGAAAGCAAAAAAATATCAAAAAACAAAGAAAAGGCAAGCAAAGTTGCAACAAACCAGTCGTTATGAACGTGTGTTAAAAGAAAGTCCTGTTTGGAAAACAGCTAACCCCCTAAACAAGCAAAGTCAAAAAAAAGCAATGCAAAAGAAATATGCGAGTGCTTATAGATCAGCAAAATCTACAACAGAAAAAACACTTAAAACAGCTCGATTAACAACCAAAATTGCCCGCAAGCTTCAAGAGTTAATCTCTGTAAAAAAGAAAGCTTTTATCGCTATAGCGATTGGCTTAATGGTATTTGTTTTATTCAGTTCATTGGTGTCTACCGTAAGCATGATGTTAACACAAAGCAGTGCTGTCCTAGCAAGTTCAACTTACTTATCAGATGATAAAGACATTCATGATGCTGAGTTGTATTACACGCAACTAGAAGCTGAGCTTCAAGAAAAATTACAAAATGTAGAACATGATTACGAAGGATTTGATGAATACAGGTATAACATTCCACCTATTCAACACAGCCCATTTACTCTAATCAGTTACCTTTCTGCTAAATATCCAATGTTTAAATTTGATGATGTCAAAGAAGAAATTGAACAATTATTTAATGCGCAATATAACATTAAACACGATAAAAAAACAGAGACTAAAACGGAAAAGAAAAAAGTTAAGGTTGGGCAAAGTCTCGGTCAAGTGACAACATCAGCTTATTGCAGTTGTCCTATCTGTACAGGCATATGGTCTGGTGGGCCAACCGCCAGTGGTGTGATGCCAAAAGCTAATCACACACTAGCGGTTGACGCCTTCACGCCCACTGTTCCCATGGGAACTAAAGTGATTATGAATGGTATTGAATATACAGTTGAAGATACTGGTGCTTTTTCTCAATTTGGGGTAGATTTTGACATTTACTTTGATGACCATCAAACAGCTCTACAGTGGGGGCACAGAAAACTTGAAGCTTATCTAGCTGACACTAATGGCAAAGGTAAAGAAATCGAAGTGACAACTGAAATCACTGTGGAGGTTTTAAACACCAGCGTACAATCACGTTCGATGGATGCCCTCGCACAAAAAAGACTAACGGATGATCAAAAAGAATTGTATAAGATTTATGAAGAAACTAAAGGAAATCGTCAATTTTTTGGAAGTCCTTTTGATTTTAACTGGACAACAAGCATATCAAGCATGTATGGCTATCGTATGAATCCAACAAGTGCAGGTATCGAATTGCATCGAGGTTTAGATATAGCAGCACCATTAAACACACCAATTAAAGCTATCCACACTGGCAAAGTCACAACTGGTTATGATCCAAATGGTTTTGGCAATTACGTTGTCATAGAAAACAGTGAAAAAAAATATAAAAGTATTTATGCTCATTGCGAAGCTTTAAATGTAAGCAACGGTCAAGAAGTAACAACTGGGGATACCATCGCGTTTGTTGGTAGCACAGGAAATAGCACTGGTGCTCACTTACATCTAGAATTTTTCTATCAAAATGAGTATATGAACCCCTACTTTTATTTGACAATTGATGATCGAAAAAATCCTACCAATAATTTAGGTAATCATGGCGAAGCTATGAATGACCCTGTTTTCAAAAATCTAATTAATTACGCTGAACAATACCTTGGTTTTCCTTACGTTTTTGGCGGTTCTAGTCCAGAAACAAGTTTTGATTGCTCAGGATTTATTTGTTGGGTTTATACGCATTCTGGCACTTACAACTTACCAAGAACCACCGCACAAGGGATTTACAATCAATGTGCGCCAGTAAGTCCCAATGAAGCGAAACCAGGAGACTTGATATTTTTTGAAGGCACTTATGATGCGGGGGAGCCAGTCACTCATATCGGCATCTATGTTGGCAACGGTCAAATGCTCCACTGTGGAGACCCTGTCCAATATGCCACGATTAATGACCCGTATTGGTCAAGTCATTTTTATGGCTTTGGCAGACTAAAATAAACAAATAGGAGGAAGAAATGGCTATGAAAGTCTCAACTATTGATAAAGAAATTGGAAAAACAAAAGAGAAAATCCAGAAATTACAATCAAAATTACGAAATCTTGAACGACAAAAAATTGAAGAAGAAAATTTAACTATCATCAAACTTGTCCGCTCATATCACTTAGATCAAGATGAGCTAGCACAATTTTTAAAAGGAAAATTAGACCTCGAACACCAAAATAAAGGAAAAGAAAGTGAGATAACACAATGAAAAAAAGAATCATAATTTGCTTATTAAATGGTCTACTAATGGGATTTGGACTAATGAACATGAACACGAGCAACGTTTTTGCACAAGACAATCTTTCCACTTATCAAGAAGACGTGACAGAAAACACCGCTCCTGCTGAAAACGACGCCACTGAAACGCCTGTGGCACCTGTACCAGTAGTTCCCGAAAATCCTGACGTTGTAAATGAGGGTGGTGGCAGTGTTGTAGAAAGTTCTGTTAACTCGCCTACTCCTACTTCCACTACCGAAAAAAAAGGAAAAGAGTTTTTTACAGTTAAAACGAAAGATGAAAAAATCTTTTATATTGTTGTGGACAATGAAAAAGCCGCAGACAATGTTTATCTGTTAACAGCTGTGACTGAACAAGATTTGCAAAACTTCACGAATGAAAATGAAGCAACACTCAAGACCGATAGCTCAACAAAGAATGACCTCCAGACACCTATTACGCCGAAAGAAAGCACACCATCAGCGTTGGACATCAGCAAACCTGATACACCCAAAAATAAAAAAGAAGAAAAACAAACAAGTGACTCAACTCTAATGCTAATCGTGGTAATTGTTGTAGGTTTATTCGGTGGTGCGGTTTACTATTTTAGAATTATCAAACCTAAAAAAGAATTACAGTATGCAGATGATTTGGATGATTTTGAGTTTGAGGAAGAACCTATGGAAGATAACTTTGAGTATGATGAATTTGAAATAGATGATTTGGAGGACGATGAATGAAACTAATTATCACAGAAAAACCTTCCGTTGCTCAAACCATTGCAAAAGTTTTAGGCATCACTCAAAGGAAAGACGGCTATTTAGAAAATGAGGACTATCTTATCAGTTGGTGTGTCGGACATCTTATTAGTCTGGCACCCCCTAAAAGTTATGATGACACATTTTCAAAATGGTCTTATGACCAGCTTCCCATCTTCCCTACTACTTGGCAATGGGAAACCATCCAACAGACAAAACATCAATTTAACATCCTTGCTAAATTGATGACAGACACACGTGTTGATAGTTTGATTTGTGCGACTGATGCCGGACGGGAAGGAGAGTTAATTTTCCGTCTCGTTTATCATCAAGCAAATTGTCAGAAACCATTTGAACGTTTATGGGTTTCTAGTATGGAAGATCAGTCTATTCTTGATGCTTTCAACCAATTAACTCCTAGTCAAGACTATGACGCCCTCTTTACTTCTGCACTATGCAGAAGTAAGGCTGATTGGTTAGTTGGGATGAATGCGACTAGACTATTTTCTGTCTTGTACGGACAAACACTTAATGTTGGTCGTGTCCAATCCCCTACTCTTTCAATGGTGGTTGAAAGAGTAGATAGCATTCAACAGTTTCAAAAAGAAAAATATTTTGCTGTCCATTTAAAAACTGATCAATTTACAGCAATTAGTCAAAAAATCACCAGTGAATTGGAAGCTCAAACCATCCAAAAAGCGTGTCACAATCAACAGATGATTGTGCGCAAAATCGAAGCAAAAGAAAAAAATATTAGCCCACCTAAGCTATATGATTTAACAAGTTTACAAAGAGAAGCTAATCGATTCTTTGATTATACTGCGCAACAAACATTAGATTATGCCCAAAGTTTGTACGAAAAAAAAGTAATTACCTACCCTCGAACAGATAGCAAGTTTGTTACTGATGATATGGTGCCTACGGTTCAAACGCTTGCTGATAAAATCATTGAACGGTTCTCATTTTCATCTGTTATAAGTCACCAACCAACAATCAGTTTAATTGTAAATAACAAAAAAGTATCAGATCACCATGGATTACTCCCTACTCTTGAATTATTCAACTATGATTTAGATACGATTCCTTCGACTGAGAAAAACATCTTGTTATTAATTATAAAAAGATTACTAACTGCAACTGGTCAAAAGCATACAGTTGAAGAAGTCACAGTCTTCTTAGAATGTTACGAGTATCCTTTTTCAGTCAAAGGAAAAACGATTAAATTTAGCGGTTGGAAAGAAATTGACGCCTACGCAACTACACAATTTTTCAATCAACAAAAAAAGAAAAAAGAACTAGCACCTCTTCCCCCCTTATCTGTCGACCAATCGTTTAAAACGCAAGCATCCATCGCCACTCTGTTTTCAAGTCCTCCTAAATATTTTACTGAGGACTCTCTTTTGTCTGCAATGGAAAACGCTGGAAACGATTATGACAGTGAAGATAGTGAAGACATCGAGAAAAAAGGACTTGGTACTCCTGCAAAACTCGTGCAGCTGTCATTGAAAAATTAGTCAAATCAGACTTAATTGAGCGAAAGAATAAACAGTTACTCCCTACTAACAAAGGGTCGATACTCATTAAGATTTTACCAGAAGTATTGAAGTCGCCTTTCTTAACAGCTGAGTGGGAAGACAAGTTAGCTAAGATTGAACAGGGTAACTTATCTGCCGATTCCTTTATGGCTGATATCGAAACTATGATTGAGCAGTTGGTTAAAGAAAATCAATCGCCCAAAGACGACTATCTTAGCCTCTTTCCTAGTATTAAAGAAACAAAAGAACCTATTGGAAAATGCCCAAGATGCAAAAAAAATGTCATCGAATCACATAAAGCATTTTATTGTGAAAGTAATACATGCACGTTTACTATGTGGAAAAATAGCACTTTCTTTGAAAAAAAGAAAAAAAAGTTCACTCGAACCATTGCAAAAAAATTGTTAGCTGATGGAAAAGTATATGTAAAAGGTCTCTACTCTGATAATAAAGATAAAAAATATGAGGCTTTCATCGTCTTGGCTGACACTGGAGGCAAGTTTGTCAATTATCAATTAGACTTTTCAAAACAAAAATAAGAATCAGCTTGAGCACAAAGGAACCGCTCCTTTGTGCTCTTAATCTATAAAAAGGAGTGAATACAAATGGCTGAGAAGGAGAAAAAAATATCAAAACTAGATGAAATTTCAGAACAACTAACATCTGGATTGGAAAAATTATACGAATCAGAACACTATAAAACTTACCTTAAAACAATGGGCACCTTTCACAAATACAGTGTGAATAACACTATTTTAATTGCTCTCCAAAATCCTAATGATACTTTAGTGGCCGGTTACAATGCATGGTCTAAAAACTTTAAAAGACAGGTAGTACGAGGATCGAAAGCCATTAAAATTATGGCGCCTGCTCCGTATACTATCAAAGAAGAAATGGATAAGATTGACCCTAAAACACAAAAACCAGTTCTTGATGCTTATGGCAAAGCAGTGACTGAAGAAGTTGAAATTACGATTCCAAAATTCAAAGTAGCCTATATTTTTGATGTCTCGCAAACTATTGGACGACCAATCCCTTCACTTGTTAATGAGTTAACTGGTAATGTTGAAAACTATGATGTGTTGCTAGAAGCCCTACAACAGGCTTCCCCTTTGCCCATTGAATTTGAGAAGATGACAACTGACATTGACGGTTATTGCCTCTTTGGCGAACGGATCGCTATTCGAGAAGGCATGAGTCAATCTCAAACAATTGTGGCGATCGTTCATGAAATGACTCATGCCAAATTGCACGATAAAACTGTCTCTATTCAAAATGAGGATAAACAAGAACGAACACGTCCAATTGAAGAAATCGAAGCAGAAAGCGTGGCATTTGCAGTCAGTCACTACTACAACATTGACAGCTCAGATAACAGTCTGGGCTATATTGCTGAATGGAGTAAAGATAGACAGATGAGTGAGTTGAAAGCCTCATTAGCAGTCATCAAAGAAACATCTGGCGACATCATCACAACGGTTGATAAAAATCTGATTGAGTTAGCGAATGAAAAAGGACTCATTCAAGAAAATGTAAGACCCGAATTAGATAGCTTATCCCCTATTGAACAAACAGCTTGGCAACTAAATGATTACATGGAAAGTAGTAATTTTGTGAGCTACTGGTCAAACGTAACAAATGAAAATGAGCATGTTCAATGGATTGTGGCAAGGCTTGAACAAGGAGAGATTGGCCCATTCATCAATATGATTCAAGAGAATGTAAACAAAGAATTTAGGGATCATTTAAATGATGACAATAGATGGGACTATGATAATCCAGATTTCCCAATAGAAACAGCCTTGGTGAAGTCTTTGGAACCGTACGGAGGCTTGCCTCCAAAAGAAACACCTTCCGTTGAAACTGTTTCAACACCTAATCAACGACAAGAAGTGTTCCCTGATAACTCTGTCAGTATTGAAGATAGAAATAGCTACGGTTATACCGATATCGACGTCTTACCACTTAAAGAAAATCGAGCCTTAGAACTCTTTGATAAAGGCGAATCAGTTTATTTACTCTATCCAGATAACACCGAAGCCATCGCCTTAGATCGACAAGAACTAGAAAATCATACAGGTATCTTCGGGATTGATAAAAAGGAATGGGCAAATACACAAGAATTTAAAGAGTTAGTAACTGTAGAAGAAAATAAAGCAACACCACCATTAGATGAAAGCAGTCCAACGGTTGCGGACTTTGAAGAAAAGGTAAAAGCTGGAGAAACAATCAGTCTCTACGACTTAGGTAAAGCCCTTAAAAATGAACAGAAGTCAAAAGAAGCCGTCAGTGTCAGTAAAAGCAAACCGTCGATTCTCCAACAAATTTCTGACGGTAAAAAAAAATTACCCGAACCAAAAGAAAATGAAAAAGCACATACGCAAACAAACCAAAGGGAGATGTAGCCATGATGGATTTTACAGTTGAAGAAATGAATTTGATGTGCATTTACAACACCGAATCTAAAGAACAGCTCATTCAAGATATTCAAAATAGCTTACCTTATATTTACGATCATGAATTAAAAGAAATTACTCATCGCATTTTAGATAAATTAGCCCCCCTTTCTTTTTCTGACTACAAAGAAATTTCATTTGATTTTGCAGATGACTACTACGAGGAGGAGTAGATAAACGTGGCAAACAAAACACAAGAACTGACAGAATTTATCAACCAAACAACTGAAAGAATGACTCAAGATAACACTAGTTGGACAACCTTTTTAAAGAGTGCCGCTTTCCTTTACAAGTATCCGTTCTACGACCAACTCTTAATCTATTCACAGAGACCAGATGCCACAGCTGTCGCATCTATGGAAACATGGAATAAATTAAACCGCTGGATAAATCGTGGTTCTAAAGGCATTGCTCTATTAGACAATTCTAACAGCAACAATCAACTAAAATATGTCTTTGATGTGGCTGACACCAATAACTTCAACATTAAAAATCAACCAAAAATCTGGTCATATAAACCAGAGCATGAAACAATCGTTTCTAGCATGTTAGCGACGGAGTATGAAGAGCACGAATCATCCATTGATTCGATGCTTTTTACTATTTCAACTGCATTAACCTCTGACTACTTTGAAGAAAATAAACAAGACATTTTACAGTCAATCCATGGCAGTCTATTTGATGTTTTAGATGAAAAGACCGTACAAAATCACTTCAATGAATTAGTCTCTGCTAGTGTAAACTACACTGTTTTATGCCGTTTAGGTATAGCAGACGATTCGTTTGAAAAGAACTTTAATTTGATTTCTTATTTCAATACGTTAGGGGCTATGTCTGCTGTTGGAACCGCGACAAGTGAACTATCAGAAGAACTGTTGCGACCAATTGAACGCTCAATTAAGACAGCCGAAAAATTCAACATAAACGAAAGGACTACTTTAAATGATCGAACTCACTTACAACACTCACAAGGACTATCTTCTGCCGAATCTGACACTACAACTAAACCAAATGATAGTACCGCTAGGGAAATACGCGCTTCTGCGGAAGAATTACCTCAAACAGCATCATCCGATTCTCTACAATACGCTGATTTTGAGCAACCAGTTGAACACTCATCTAATCGAGATCAACCAGTCAGCACAAACACAACTCGATCAAATGATTCAGAAGTCCCCTTATCTCAACTATCAACAAATGAATCAGATGATGAGACAGATAGAGGAGACTATTTTAAAGAATCTGATCTACAGTTAAACACTTCCGACGATCACTCTCTTCCAAGAATGTCACACACAGACATTGAAAGAATTCTATATTTTTCACCATTCTTTAAAGAACCATTCGAAAAAATGGTTCTTTTTTTTGAAGAAAACACTGATTTAGACACCCAAATAGCTTATATTAAACAGCACTTTGACAATACAAACTCTAGTACCTATATTGATGAAACTAGAAATGATTATGGCAGTTATTCAGCAAATCAAGATGGTGTCGAATTTTGGAATGGCAGTGTTTATACCCACACATCTCAAAAAGAATTTCTGTCATGGGCTGAGACAGTCGCACAATTCAAACATATCTTTGACAAAGCCAATCCCCTACAAGACATGATTCATGTTGATTTTGGCGGAAACCTTTATGGCATGGCACTAATTGATCGGATTATCAAAGATGGTAGCAATCAAAAGGATAGTAGACTAACGATTGCCACACATTATGCTAAAAAATTATCCAAGGAAGAAAATATTGAGTTCTTAAAAGAACATTACAAAGTGGGTGGCAAGGGCGTTTATTTAGGGAAGAAAAAAATTTCTATTTGGTTTTCTGAGGAAGGCATTCAGTTAGCCCAAGGGAAGACAGTTCTTAATGCAACCAATCATTCGTTAATTACGTGGAATCAATTAGAGCGAAGAATTGCTATTTTATTAGATAACCACACCTTCCTTTTTCCAAATGAAATGGAGCAAACACATCAGCAGGAATCTCCTTCTATTTCCTCAGTTAAAACGATTAGACGGTTCATTACGGAAGATGAAATTAATACTGATTTGGCACGTGGCAGTAGCGTTTCTGATGGAAAATATCGCATCTTTTCTCATTTCCTTCATAACCATTCAAAAAAAGAAACAATTGCATTTCTAAAAAATGAATATGGTATAGGTGGTAGATCGTTTGCGTTCAATGCTGATAATACTTCGGAAGATCACAATGCCAAAGGCATTACCTATGTTCGCAGAGACCCAGATGGTGCTGATATCAAAATTCATTTACCTTGGAAAGAGGTTGCGTCACGCCTTGAAAAACTGATTCATACAAACAACTACATGACCGAAAAGGAAATGGCTAATTTGGCAAACTATGAAAAGGACAAAATCATTAGTACCATTTACTATTTTTTTGATTATTACGAAGCCAAACCGTTTCCTTTTTACACAATACAAGAAAACAAGGAAATCAAAAAAGAAATTGAAAACATCCTAACAGACGCCCCAGCATTTGATAACCTGTTGAAAAGTATGGCAGAACTTCTTGATGAGCAAGACTACCGTTACGAGTGGTCTCTTCAAGCCTATCAAAATGTACTTGCTTACCAAAAAAATGAGTTTTCTCTCTTCCCTCAACGAAATCAAGTTAGAAACTTAGAAAATAAAACAGACACACTAGCAACTGGATCTGATACTGAGCAACTCTCATTATTTGAAGAAACACCTGAACTGATTGAACCCGAAAGTATCATAGAGGAGTTGACCCCACTTTCAATCTCACAACAAGATATTGCGTTTTGTTTGTTAAAAGGTACAGGTATCCCACAAGATTTCTCTTTAATCACTGAACAGTTTAAGCAAAATGGCCGTCGAAAAGAAACAGCTACATTTCTGAAAGAACTTCATGGTACGACCAAGCAAGCTATCATATTTCCAGACAATACGCCTGGAAACATTGTGGCATCAGAAGAGGGGCTCGAAGTCATTAAAGCACCGCTAAATTCTGAGCCTATTGTCACACAATTATCTTGGCCAAAAGTTCAACAGCACATTGCTATCATGATACAAGATAATACCTATCTTCCTGCACCTTCAAAAATAGCTATCAATGGTGATTTATCAGAAATTCTTGTATCAGACCTATTATTTTCTGACTCTCAAAAAAATCACTTGTATGCAATGTCCCAAGAATTAGCTCCTTCTGATGATATGACCACTTATTTACAAGACAATTACCAAAGAGTTTCTGACTCAATGACTTTGGGAACATGACCATGCCGACTTGAAAGATCAGCTCGCTAAAGTCTCACAGATTATTCAAGGACAATATACCTTTTCTCTTGATGATATTGCCGAGATTGAAGAAAACATGGCGTCTATTCCAGCAGACTCTAATGTCAAAAATTATTCTTATACCTTAGTTGATAATGACCTCTATTTTAGAGAAAACTCTCGTATGTATCACGCTTCTACTTTGTCAGAAACCGCTAAAAAAAGAGTAAAAGGATTAATCCAATTAAGAAACTGTGTCCAAGAACTCATTCAGAGTCAAATGTCTGAGCAACATGATGACATTATAAAGAAACACCAAGAAAATCTGACTAATTTATATGACAATTTCACAAAAGAACATGGATTAATTAACAGTCGAGGAAATAAAATGGCTTTTTCAGATGATTCTTCTTACTATCTCTTGTGCTCGTTAGAGATTATAGATGAGCATGGGAAATTCGAGCGTAAAGCCGACATGTTCTATAAGCGAACCATTAACTACCACCAACCTTTAACTGCTGTCGAGACATCTAATGAAGCATTAGCCTTATCTATGGGCGAGCGTGCTTGTGTTGATATGGCATATATGACAGAGTTAACAGGTTTCACTGAAGAAAAAATCATTTCCGACTTAAAGGGTGTGATCTTTCGAGACTTTGGAGAGCTACAAGCTGAATTTACTACTAGTGATACCTTTACTCTTGACGAGTTTCATTTTGTAACCGCAGATGACTACTTATCTGGTAACGTTCGAGAAAAACTTGAATTGGTAAAAAATCTTGTGACGCTCTACCCACAATACAAAGAGGACTTGAAACAAAATATCGAGTCTCTAGAATTGGCTCAACCTAAAGAATTAACTGCTTCAGAAATTGAAGTACGATTAGGCTCTACTTGGATCGATAAAGACTATATCAAAGATTTTATGATTGAATTATTCGAACCTTCCACTATCGCCACTCGCCACTTAGAGGTCAATTTCTTATCTTACACCGCTCAATGGCATATCAAAAATAAAAATATGGATACTGATAATGTACTGACAACCGTTACCTATGGAACGACAAGAGCGAATGCTTACAAAATACTTGAAGATACGTTAAATCTACGAGATATGCGCATTTATGATACCGTTATGGATGGCGACAAGAAAATACGCGTCCTTAACAAAAAAGAAACGACCTTAGCACAACAAAAACAAGAAGCACTCAAACTAAAGTTCAAAGATTGGATATTTGAGAAACCAGAAAGAAGGCAATACCTCGTACAGAAATACAATGTACTTTTTAATAGTACAAGAGCACGCGAATACGATGGAAGCCACCTTACCTTTCCAAATATGAACCCAGAAATCACTTTACGTGCCCATCAAACAAATGCTGTTGCACGAGATTTATATGGTAACAATAGTCTGTTAGCTCACGTCGTTGGTGCAGGTAAAACGTTTGCAATGGTCGCAGCTGCAATGGAAAGTAAGCGACTAGGCTTATCTAACAAAAGTCTTTTTGTCGTTCCTAATCACTTGATCGAGCAATGGGCAACTGACTTCCTAACACTCTATCCTTCTGCAAATGTGCTTGTCACAACAAAAAAAGATTTTGAAAAAGCTAATCGAAAAAAATTCTGTAGTAGGATTGCGACAGGTGATTATGATGCTGTTATTATTGGTCACAGCCAATTCGAAAAGATTCCTGTCTCAATTGAACGCCAAGAAAGAATGATACACAATCAAATCGATCAGATTACTGACGGTATTCAAGAATTAAAAAATAATCAAGGCGAACGCTTTACCATTAAACAACTAGAAAAAACAAGGAAATCATTGGAAGCACGCCTAGACAAACTACACAGTAACGCTAAAGATAATGTGGTAACATTTGAGGAATTGGGGATAGATAAATTATTTGTTGACGAAGCACACAACTATAAAAATTTATTTCTCTATACAAAAATGCGCAATGTAGCAGGTATTCCCCAAACAGATGCGCAAAAGTCTTCCGATTTGTATTTAAAATGCCAATATATGGATGAAATGACAAAAGGAAAAGGGATTGTTTTTGCCACTGGGACGCCTGTTTCGAATTCAATGAGCGAACTTTATACAATGATGCGCTACTTACAAAGCTCAATGCTACAAGAAAAAGGGTTACAGCATTTCGATGCTTGGGCTTCTACTTTTGGCGAGACAATTACAGCCATTGAGCTGGCTCCCGAAGGAACTGGTTACCGAGCTAGAACTCGTTTTTCTAAATTTTTTAATCTGCCAGAACTCATGAGCATGTTCAAAGAAGTAGCAGATATCCAAACAGCTGATATGCTAGACTTGCCAACCCCAATAGCTCACTACGAAACGATTGTCACTAAGCCAAGTGACATCCAAAAAGAAATGGTTGCAAGCCTGTCCGTTCGTGCATCTGACATCCAAAGAGGCGGTGTAGACCCTAGAGACGATAACATGTTGAAAATCACCAGTGATGGCAAAAAAATTGGGCTAGATCAACGACTCATTAATCCTCTTTTACCAGACGACCCAAACAGTAAAGTCAATACAGCCATTAACACAATTGCTCAAGTATGGACAGATACTAAAAAGGAACGACTAACCCAACTTGTCTTTTCTGATATGTCCACACCACATTATAATGACGAATTCAATATATATGACGATGTCAAAAACAAACTCATTGCTCGTGGCATACCAGCACATGAAATCGCCTTTATTCATGATGCGAAAACAGACATCAAGAAAAAGGAATTGTTCGCTAAAGTCCGTAAAGGAAAAATCAGAATCCTATTAGGCTCTACTGCCAAAATGGGGGCTGGTACAAATGTACAAGACCGTCTCCTAGTTTTACATGACCTTGATTGTCCATGGCGACCAAGCGATCTGGAGCAACGTGCAGGTCGGATCGTCCGCCAAGGGAATAAGAATAAAGAAGTCTTTATCTATCGATATGTAACAGAAGCAACTTTCGATGCTTATCTCTACCAAACCATTGAAAATAAACAAAAATTCATCAGTCAAATCATGACCTCTAAATCGCCTGTGAGAAGCTTTGAAGACATAGATGAAGCAACACTCAACTACGCTGAAATAAAAGCGCTATGCGCAGGAAATCCACTAATTAAAGAGAAAATGGACTTAGATGTTGAAGTCGCAAAACTCAGATTACTGAAGTCAGACCATCAAAATCAAAAACACCGATTAGAGGACAAATTAATGAAAGATTACCCACGTCAAATTGAGCAGACAAAAAAGATGATTGAAAATTACAAACTCGATATCAGTTACCTACAAACACAAAAAGATGTCCCCTTTTCTTTAGAGATACATGGGGTACAGTTTCCTGAAAAAATTAATGCCGGTGAAGCGTTGAAAAAAGCGGCGTCAAAAGTGACATCAGATCAGCCAGTCAGAGTGGGGACCTACCGAGGGTTTGATATTCACGTTGTCTTTGACTCATTTCGCTACCAGCATCATCTAAAATTCACAAAAAATAATACCTATACCATTGAATTAGGGACTGACCCTACTCGGAATATATCAAGAATTGAAAACACTTTTGCAAACGTCGAACGGTATCTAACAGAGAGCGAGACAAAATTAGAGAGCATCAACCAACAAGTCACACATGCAAAAAAAGAAGTCGCTCGTCCTTTCGCTCAAGAAGACCTATTTGAAGAAAAAAACACACGTCTGATTGAAATTGAATCCCTTCTAAATTTGGAAATAACAGAAGCAGACGAACAAGCATCACTTGAAGATGTAACGATGAGTGCAAAAACAAAACCAATGTCGATCATTAATCAATTAAATACCGACAAACGCCCCGCTACTCTAACAAAACAAACACCAACTACCGACTTAAGTATTTTATAAAGGAGAGGTTCATGAAAAAAGATCAATTAGTATTTAAGAAAGGTGACCTTGTTCATATTAACGATGAGTCCTATTTATTTCTCGTGGACTACGCTGAAATAGAAAATGGTAAAGCACTCTATGAGATGCAATCCCTTGATAATAGCCTTCTAATACAGAAACAAGATATTGTTGATAACAATTTTGTTCTGTACCAGCCAATAGCTAACTCTTCAAACAGTTATGAAAATTTTTCAATTCAAAAAAATTCAAACTATAATTATTACCTTTTAGACTCAGAAAATAAAGTTTTTGCGGAATCAGACTCAAAAGAACATATCGAGTTAATTCTCACTTATTTAAAATCAAACACAATCATCGCTACTTCTACGAGTACAGCAGCTTCCGTTCTTCGATTGATTCCCGGAATTTCCTCTAAACGTTCTACGCATTCTTCATATAGGAACGAGATAGTCGTTGATGGTTTCTTCGACTTCTCCAAGTTGTTTTTCTAAGCATTCAATTTGAGTCAGATGAAGAGCTAATATTTTACAATAATGAGGGGGCATGAATCCTTCTAGAGATTCCATCAATTGAAGAACTTTTCTGCGTAAGGTTGTATAAACACAGTCGAGAATGAGTGACACTGTGATTGTCTTGTTTTCAATTAAAGCATGGAGTAAGGCTCTACCGTATTTTCCATAGATATCTTTAATGACTGAAGTCAATTTGATACCAGCATTCTGTAACACCATGTGCCCATGATTTTTTTCTCGATTCAAGTCTTCAACCAAATGCTTGTGGTAGCGGGTTAAATCCCTCAACTCTTAAATGGGTTCTGGTGAAACAAAACTTGTAGGAGCAACGCCTAATCGAGTCAACCAATCAGATAAGTATGGAAAGACCACGAGTGGTCGTCTCAAAACTGCCAAAGAATTTTTCTGGGTGTTTTTTTCCTTCAACATAACGAATAATACAAGCAACAATTACTTTTTGATGGATGTCTAATCCAGCACAACAAGAAGAACGAAGTAGATCTTCCATTTTCAAAACTCCACCTTGAAAAAAAGTACAGAAGAGGCTATTCTACTTATAGAAACGATTTATTTTTATATGCAGGTTCTAAGACCTAATGATTGGTACAAATGTAAGCGTCAAATAGAATGACGGTATGACAAATAGACCTAATCAAGGTATTCTTATGGTAAGAATCATGATTAGGCCTATTTAATTAGGGCAGACTGAACCTGGGGATGCCATGGCAGTAACGCCTCAACTAATTCCGGTTGTTGATGGATAGGTAATTTGGGGAGACGCTCAAAGAGGTACTTCAAGTACTCATAGGCATCTAACCCATTGGCTTTCGCCGTTTCAACCAGACTGTAAACAATCACTGTCGCCTCAGCGCCTCTTTCGCTCGTCGAAAAATAGGCGTTCTTCCTGCCAACTAAGAGGGGGTGAATCGCCCTTTCGGCTCGATTATTACTCACTTCTAGACGACCATCCTCAAATACCTGCATCAAGCCTTCTTTCCTTTTAAGGCATAGGTGACAGCTGGTTTAAAGGCCCTCTTAATTAAGGGAGACAATGACGTCAAGCGATCCCATAACTCCTCATAGACTGGCCGAAGAAAGGTGTGTCTTTTTTCTAATCGTTTCTCAGGCTCATAACGTTGAAGCTCTCTTTCCATTTTAAAAGCTTCGTTACACAAGGATAAGCAGGACTTAGCGTAGGCGGAATGGGTCGCAATCTCGTGAAATTTCCGACGAACGTGAGCTAAACAAAAGGCTGGCGTGATGTCTGTTAAGGTTTCATAGACCGCATAGCCGTCACAATGAAGGTAACCTGAATAATCTATTAAGAATGTCTCAGGAACGCTTTTAGCTCGCGTCAGGCTTGACTGGTAGCTGGTTTACCATCCGAGCGCTGAAGGATTTGACCAAAGGTCTCATCTGCATGAGCGATCTCTTCTTTGAGGAACCACTTTTTCAATGCCTCGCAAATAGGAGCTAACCAATCGAGTGCCCCAGCCATATACCAATTCGTTAGTGTTTGGCAAGACGCTTTTAAGCCATATTTTTCCCACTCTTTTTCTTGACGATAGAAAGGCAGACTCATTTCATTTTTCTGATGACATAACCAGGCCAAGATACTTGGGCTAGCCAAACTATTGGCAATGACAGGGCGAGGGCAAGTCCCTCGTTTAATGTGGGCTCGCTCACCATGATGTTTACAATGAAGGCCATTTCTTGATAGACATGTTTGACCATGTGGGCAGGGACAAATTCCACTTCCGTTCGAACGTCTCGCTTACCAATAGCTGTTAAACCGTGTTGGCAACAGTCGCAAGTTCGCTCGCCCTCAGAGAGGTCGCAGATATGATACTCTGTCGGCAGGTCTTTGGTCAGTTCGGCTTTACGTCCTCTTGGTTTCTTTCGTTTATACGTAATAGTTTCTTCTACGGTTTGTTCTAAGGGAGTGGGCTCTCCCTCATTAAAAGACTCCGAGTCTTCTTCAAACAATGAAAGTTGATCACTTGGTGTTTGTTCAGAGGAGGAACCAAATGCCCGTTGTGTCAATATGCGAATCGCTTCATTTAATCGTTTAACATCCTCAATCAGCTCTTGATTTTGGTTAAGAGCCGTTTCTAATTGGGTGACTATTTGCTTGTTTACCTTGATTAAGTGTTTTTCTAGTTCGGTTATTGGTCTCACCTCTCTTCACGGATTATCTTGTTTTTATTATACCATTTTCATACACGACAAAACAGCCCAAACGTGATAAAATGACCGTTTTGAGCTGTTTTTTTATAGTAAAGTTCGAGCCTTTGTTGGCAAAATCCCTGGCTGTTGATCAACTGAAAATCCGTCAAATAGCCAACTGAGCTGCTTAGGAGAAAGCTCAGTGACCTCATCTCTAGAACGAGGCCATTTCAGTTTCCCACCATCATATCGCTTGTAGAGAAGCCAAAAGCCTTCCCCATCAAAATGCAAGGCCTTAAACCGATCCGTTCGACGGCCACAAAATAGAAACACGGCATTGTCATACAAATCGAGCTGGTAGTGAGAGTGAACAAGACTGGCCAAGCTATCAATTCCTTTACGTAAATCGGTAAAACCACAAACGAGATAGGTGTGATCTACTTTTGAAAAATCGACTACCATTTAAGTTAGCCCCCTTAGCACTGCTTGAATTAACTTTGGGTCTGCCCCTTGAAAGAATTGAACATCACGATTTTTTTCGAGTCGAACACGACAAACTAAAGAATTCTTTTGAGGATGAGTCTGAGCTGTTTGTGGGCTTGGTTGGCTAGGTTTGGTGCCTTGTGTTAAGTGTACTGGTACAATATCCATTTAAAACCGCCTTTCATATAGTTGATAGTTACAGTATATGATAGACGGCTGGTTCACAATAGCCGTATTTCTATTTGACGCTTACGAATGATCTAGTTTGTCCCTCAAGGTTACTTGGAGAAGAACCTCAATAAGTGATCGACATACAAGCCACTTCTGTCATCTCTAGTATGACAGGAAATAGCCTGTAGGTCGATCACTTTCGTTTTCATTCTGTTTGGTGAGAGCGCCTCATAGGCGTTGTCCCACACTCATTAAAAATTCTAATCTTGTTTTATTAGAAATTGGTTTGATAAAAAATTAGCAAGTTTTTCCCACTGGTTCTCCATATAAAAATGGTTTCCTTTAAATTTTTTTAAAGTGAATGATTTCTTAGTTAGGTAATTCCATTTCAAAATATCTTCTTCTGATATACCGAAATCCTCTGTTGCTAGAATAGCAGTAATAGGAATATCTAATCTAATAAATTTATTCATTGTGAATTTCTTCACTGCTAATAGATCATTCTGAACAGAAGGAATAATAATATCCATCATAGTATCATTTTCTAATATAGATGAATCAACTCCCCCAAGATTTCTCAAATAATCAATGACTTCCTCTTTGTTATCAATTTTGTAATCTAATTCGATCCTTTTTGGTGGGGTATGGCAGGAGACAATAATTCTACATACTGAAGGTAATAGATTTCGATTTCTAACTATCATATTATATGAAATTAGTGCTCCCATACTATGGCCAAAAATAATTATCTGCCTATTTTGATACGAATTTAAAATTTGTGAAATTATATCAGCATAATCATCAATTGAAGTAATCATACTATCAAATAATCTTTCTTGCCTTCCAGGATACTGAATTATGAAACATTCAGTATCACTGTCCAGATATTGAACTAATTCTCTATAATAGTTCGCATTTCCCCCTGCATGAGGTAGAATTACCAATATTTTCTTAGAAAAATTTTCTTTGCTGAAAGATTTTAACCATTTTTTTTCTTCAGCTGTAATCTCAATCAATCTTTATAACCTCTAAGGTGCTATCAGAATTCGTAAACATAGGCGAATCTAAAAGCATGGATTCTTTTTTTCTTGCTTCTTCTAAAACATCCGGAGACAATTTGATAGACAATAGCCCCGCTTTATCAGTTTCGCCTTTTAATATTTTGGTTCCTAACGGACTCCAAACTCCACTTTGACCACAAGTATCCCAAATACCTGTCTTGCCAACATGATTAGCTACAATTGAGTATATAGTATTGTCCAAGGATCTAGCAGGAAGCCATATATCAAGTTCCTGATTTCCCATACCTTTGCTGAACAATGAACTATTTAGGTAAATATGAGAACCATTTTGTGCTAAGAATCGTGAATGTTCAGCAAAACCAGCATCATAGCAAATTGCCATTCCTATTCTCCATTCATTAACTTCAATTATAGTTTGCTTATTATTTGTCGTAAAAAGTTTCTTTTCGCTTTTGAACAATTGGGACTTATCATAATAAGAAACCTCTACTCCGTTTCGATCTATTATTACTGAAGAAATGTATAGTTTGTTATCTCTTTTCATGGGTGTCCCAATTACTGCACATATTTTGTTCAATTTACATATTGCACGTAGATTAGCCAATCTTTGATCATTTGGTATAATAGTGTATTTATTTGTATCTTTTTCAATAATATCGGGAACATAACCAGTTAGATATTTTTCAGGGAATACTATTAAATCGACTTTATTTTTGCCTGCTTCATTAATTAATGATATAGCTTGTTTAACATTACCCTCTATATCTCCATCCTTTGAAGTTGTTTGTGCTATTGCAATATTAATATTTTTTTTGGGAAAACTAAGCATCATATCAAAACCCCTTCCATTTATTAAACACTCTTGAATATAGTGTCCAAGTATTTTCCAACTTCAATTGAATTACTTCTTAAGAAATAATGTCCACCTGATTCAATTTCGAATAAATTAATATTTTCAATCCACATTGCCCAATTTTTCCATAAATCTTTATATCCTTCGGTTATTGTGTCATCTTTAGCAATTATTATTGAAGTAGGTGATTGTAATTTTACTTCATTATTATCCCATAAATTTCTTAAAAAAGTATTTGATTGTATTGAATCATGCTTAAAAATTTCAACAAGATTTCCTTCATAGTTTGATCCCAAGTTTGACAACGAGTCTTCTCCGCTCCACTCAGAGTATAAATCTGCTATATCTGAGAATACTAAACTTGTTGCATTTGAAATTCTCAATTGACAATCATCTTTACTAATCATATTTTTTGCAGCTAAAAATAGTTGTTTAGGATAGATATCCAGTTTTTCTAGTTCTCTGACTACTTCAAAAGCTAATGCACTACCAACACAATGTCCCCAAATATATATGTCCTTGTTTTTCATTGTGTTGCAAATTTCGTCTACAATAAGTTTAGTGGTTTGTTCAAAATTTACTAACTGGCTATTAACGGAATTTGGGGCATGAGCAGGAAGTTCGGCAGCAAATATTGCAACATCTTCACTATTTTTCTCTATCTCTTTAGCAATAGGAATAAAATTGACAGAGTTTCCACCTGCATAGGGAATAAAAATAATATTTTTACTTGATTCAATATTTTTACTTAATGTAGTCAACACTTCAGTCGATTCACATCTATTTTGATTACTAGCTATTTCTTCTGCGAGCTCTAAGAGTGTTGATTTCTGCATGATCTGTTTTAAAGTTACTTCATCTTCCAATAAAAGAGCCATTTTCATAGCTGACAAAGAGTTGCCTCCAATTAAAAAGAAATCATCCTCAAGATTCAGATCGTCTTCAGCTATTTTTAATAAAGAAGACCATATTTTTTTTACTTTTTGTATTGAAATTCGAATAGTTTCATCGTCAACATAGTTGTTCTTGATTTTAATATCTTTTGCAATTTTTCTCATAGGATAGATAGAATACTCATTCAATCTGACCTTGTCTATTGATAATTCTTGTTGTTGATAAGTGTTCTCCACCATGTTTTTTAAAATACTAATGAAAATCTCGCCAAAAAAAGAAATATCAAGCTCACTGAATTTAGAAGTATGGTAATGCAGACTCAACTCGATTGCATCAGTATAAAAATGTCTTGAATATTCTACTCTCAAAGGAAATTCTGTAATCGCAGCTTGCCCGCACGTCTATGGTATCAAAACCTGGAAGATCACGAATTTCTTTTAATGAATAAAAATGTGTGAAATTAAAGACAGTTTCAAAAAGAATGTCACGATTTGATAAATCTTGTTTAATTTTTGCCATAGGATATCTTCTATAGGGTAAAACAGTTGCTTCTGTTTCATATACACTAAGTATAAATTCCTTCCAACTTGCATTTTCATCAATTTTAACCCGAAAAGGCATTGTATTTAAGAAAACACCCAGTGCTGTTTCTGAACCGACCATTTCAGGCCTACCACCGATTTCATACCCTAAAAATGTATCATTAGCTTTGGTCAACAAGGATAAGAATTTGACATGTGAAGCAAGAAGGATATCTTTTACAGGTACTGATAATTGGTTAGCCAAACTGATTATTTGGTCTGACAGTTTATCTGGTAAAACAATATCTCTGAAAATAACTTCATTTCCTTTTGTAGTATCTTCTTCAAGTCTTCTTGGAATGTCACCACTGGGTACCTCGTCTAAGAAATTCTTCCAAAAGTCTTGAAACTCTTTTGATTGGATAGCACTTTGTTCAAGGCTAATGAAATTTCTATTATGATTATTACTCTCCAAAGTTTTCTTCTCAGCAGTTTTTGAGAGTAGCGAAAAATAGGTAGTAAATAAGAAAGAGTGAACCTGGTTCATACTCCAACCATCCAACGCTGAATTATGTTGGCTGATACTGTACTTGTATTCAGAATCGGATAATATATGAATATGAAATTGAACTAGTCCTGGTTTTGCCCATTCAAAAGTTCTATGTTGTTCAGTAGTGAACCATTCTTCGTAAACTACATTTTTTTCTTGCTTACTTGATAAATCTCTTAAATCATAAATATTAAGAGGTAATTTTTCAATTTTTTCATGAACAAGTTGCATGTATTGAGAGTAATTTTTCAAGTCATAACTTGTTCGAAAAATTGGTTGACTAATAACTAATTGTTTAACGGCTTCGGTGAAAGTAGGGATATCAATATTTCCCTGAATTGTGTATGTTACAATATCGTGATAATTGTTTTCTCCCTCCATAATATTACTTTGATATACTAGCCCAGATTGTAGCATTGACATTGGGTAAGCATCTTCAATATACTCAGGCACTTTCATTCTATCTTCTTTTGAAATCAGTTCAAAAGAAGATATATTCTCTTTTAAATTTACTATATTCTCTTTTTTTAAATTTACATTTTTTGTTAATGATTCAACTGTTGGGTTCTTAAATAGATCTTGGAAAGTAAAATACAAATTCTTTTCTTGAGCAAGCGCAACAGCAGATACAAAGTTTATAGAATTACCACCCAATGCAAAAAAGTTTTCATTGATACCAATATTTGAAATTCCAAGGACTTCTTCCCAAATCTTGCATAATGTGACTTCTTCGTTAGTATTAGGATAAATTTTTTCTTCTGAAACTCTTTCATTTTTTATCTTTAGAAGAGTCTGTCTATCAATTTTCCCATTCGAAGTTAGCGGAAATGATTCTAGAAGAATAATTTTTTCGGGAATCATATATTTTGGCAAAGATTTCTCTAACTCTTTTTTTAAAAAGGTAAAATTTGCAGAACTACTATTACTAATCACAAATGCAAATAAATGTATCGTATTATCTGATTCTGCGTTTGATAATACAAGCGCATCATTAACACCTTGGATTTTTGTTAGTGCTGATTCAATTTCTCCAAGTTCAATTCTGAATCCCCTCACTTTAACTTGGCGATCATTTCGCCCAAAGTACTCTATGAGCCCATCAGCACGAACTCTAGCTAAATCTCCCGTTAGATAGATTTTTTTACTTTCCAATTCTGGAATATCTACAAAGCTTTTTTCAGTTTTCTCTTGGTCATTGATATAACCAAGACCAACCCCTACACCACCAATAGCTAATTCTCCAACCATTCCAACTGGATTTAATCTTCTTTTATTATCCAAAATAAAAATGTTTGTGTTATCTATCGGTTTACCGATAGGAACTGGATTATCTACCACGGAGGTTTTATGCCAGGTCACATCAACAGTAGCTTCTGTTGGACCATATAAGTTGACTAACTCTACTCCAGGTAATTCTTCATAAAATTTAGTCACATGATTAGGTGTTAAGGCCTCACCACTGCAAAAGACTCTCCGTAAAGAATGTATATTTTTTTTTGATTTTGAACTTTTTATATAATCTATGAATACACTAAGCATTGATGGAACAAAGTGCATTGTTGTTACACCAAACTTTTCAATTGACCGAATTATCTCAGAAGGATTACCTTGTTCATTTTTTTGTAGAACTGCAACTTTTGTTCCTGTTAAAGCCCACCAAAAGATTTCCCAAACCGAAACGTCAAATGTTGATGGTGTTTTATGAAGAATCACATCAGTGTTTTCTAATTTAAATTCATTTTGCATCCATTGGATTCGATTTATAACACTCTGGTGTTTGATTTGAACACCTTTCGGTGTTCCCGTAGACCCTGAGGTAAAAATGATGTATGCTAAATTATCTTGTGTTATGTTTGGTTTAGTGTAGTGAAAACTAGTTTTACGGATGTCTTCAAGCGAGTAAGTTGTGATTGCATCTTTATAACCATCAATAAATAAATCACTTGTTGTAATTACTGAATTACAATTTGCTTGGTGTAAAATAGTTTTATTTCTATCTACTGGAGCATTAATATCTAAAGGAAGATACGCACGTCCTGAAAGGATAATACCAAAAACGGCTACCAAAAAATTAGTGGATCGCTCGCAAAATACTCCTACAATTTCTGATTTTCTTGTTTCTTTTTCATTGAGAAAACTTGCAACTTTTTTAGCTTTAAACTCTAAATCCTTGTAGGTTAGGTTATCGTCATCACTAAAAACACAATCATTATACTCAAATTTTTTGAATGTGCTTTCTAATAGATCCACGAGAGTTTTATCATTTGAATAAGTTTTTTTAGTATTATTAAGTTCTTTGTATATATTTGTATCATGGTTAGTAAAAACATCAATTGCTTCAATACTTTTTTCGCAATTGGTAACATAGGTCTCTAATAAGAGGATTATTCTCTCGCTAATCATGTTTAAGGTTTCTATTGAATATGATTTACCATTACCTGCTATATTTAATATCCATTGGTTAAATTCAGTCTTAGTAAAAATAAAATACAAATAGTTATCATTCAATATTGTTTCATTGGTTGTCTTTTCCGAAATTATTCTGATCTGTAACGGTAGCTTTTCAAGTATGAGCTCAGTTGGATAATCAGCATATTTTTTACCCTCAGAAATAGAATTTTTTATACTGATTAGGGACGTAAGGTAATTATTAGAACTTCCAATTGAAGATCGTAATGGAAAGTTAAAGCAATCAACACTTCCACACTCAGAATATTGAATGGTAAAATCATCGTCAATATAATTGTTGCTAATATAGAGAAAATGAAGAACAGCTGTTGAAAAGATTTCGGATAAGTTAATGCTGTGGTTTTTCGAGAAATCATATAATTTTTTCAAAAGACCAAGATCTATACTTTGTTTTTTCTCTACTATTTTTTCATATGAAATATTTTTTGAATCTGGAAAAAACTTTGAAGGAATTGCACCTTCTAATTTTTGTTCCCAGTAATTTCTTTCAGTAGGCATTTTTAATGAAATCAATTTTTTTTGGCCTATTGTCAACTCTTGATTTTGCATTTATCCATATCTCCATTTTTTATTTTATCGTAATTCTTTTAGTATGTTGCTAAAAATTTCTACTAATGTTTGCATTGTTTCAAATTCAAATAAATCTGAAAGGTATTCCCATTCAACATTTAAAGAATCGCCTAAATCATAAATCTGCATATTTAAAGAAAACATGCCCTCAGTAGGTACAATTGGTTTACTTAAGATTTTTTGGCCCAAGAAAGATTTCTTTATTGATTCGTAGTCATGATAAGCTATTAGCGTTTCATCAATATTATTGTCATTTTTTGAACGTTTCAGATTATATATCTGTTCACTCTCTATACTCTGGTTGCCTTGTGCTTTTCTCAATTTATATATGAAGTCTTCTATCACAAGTGAATTTTTAGAAGGTTTATTGGACATAATCCAGAGCGTATTTGTAAGCATAGAAACCGTTGGTACATTTGATAATTGTGAGAATTCTCTCGTTGGCGTCGCAAAGGAAATACTTTCACTACCGGTTATTTCGTGAAGGAAATCTTTGTAGCAAATTACTAAACCTTCAAATACAGTAAAGTTATTTAGTTTGCACCATTCCTTTAATGATAAGTAAAGGTTTTGAGAGATAGTGAAATCAATTTTTTTATTATTCTTAATAGAACTTTCATTGGATGAAGAATCATAAGGTAAAGAACTCATACCTGAATAATTACTAAAAATCATTTTCCAAAATTCTTCAGAATTACTTTGATTTTCCTCAAAATATTTTCTTGAGCTGATTACAATATCACGGTAAGAGTACTTTAAAGGTGGTAAAGTATTGCTTAAGTAAACAGCTTCTATATCTTCTAAAATCACTTTTAAGGAAAAACCGTCCACAACAATATGATGGAAATCCATAAAGAGCCACCTATTGCTACCTTTAGTTAAGATAACTACTTTGTATAGCGGACCGTTTTCTAAGTCGAAAGGAGTTATAAGCTCTTCAAGATTTGGAATGGTGTTTGCAAACATTATGTTAGGACTGCAATACTGATCTATTTGTTGCTGTAATTTTCCACCTTCAATATTAAATTTTGTTTTTAACCCATCATGTCGATTGATAGTATTTTCAATAGCTTCCATTAACTTATTAATATCAATATTATTAGGTAATTCAAATAAAAGAGGAACATTATATCTCGTACTATTTGGATTTATAGAATAATCAACATATAACGGAGTTTGTTGATTCAAAAGCTCGAAATATCCGTTTTCATAGCTATCAGATTTAGTTACATATCTTTCACTTGTTTTTTTAGTAAGTACTAATTGAATAAAACTATCTATTGTAGGACTCAAGATCATATCGGTTGGTTCAATATTTATCTGAAAAGTTTTGTTTATTTCATCAGCTACATAAATACTAGTCAAAGAATCTAAACCGATATCAAAAAATGATATTGAAGTATCATCTATTTTCGTGTCCATATTTTTTTGAATTATTTGTTGGACAGTTCTCTCTGGTGAAAGAGTCTCGGCATCAATTTCTGATTTTACATTCTCATTTGTCAAGTCTAAGATTTTTTTATAATCAATTTTTCCGTTTCTATTCATGGGAATGGACGGGACTATTTTTATCACAGAAAGTACAATATGAGATGGAGCAAGTATCTTAAATTCATTCCTAATTTCATCTTCGGTTAATTGAAATCCTTCATTCAATTTTATGCATGCTACCAAGTTTTTTCTCCCCGTGGAATCGATAGAAATTGTTACTGCTACAGATTGTACCCCATTTATTTTGGATAATACATTTTCAACTGCACTCAGTTCTACTCTAAAGCCACGTATTTTAAATTGACGATCTTTTCGTCCTACAAAATGGATAACTCCATTGGTATCCATTTTGGCTAAATCTCCAGACCTATATAATTTTCCATCTGCAAATGGATTACTAATAAACTTACTGTCTTCAGAAATGGTTTCTTTAATGTATCCTGGCGATACTCCTGCTCCACCAATATATAATTCTCCAATTACACCGCTCTTTAATTCTTTTAAATTTTCGTCAAATATATACACAGAAACATTTTTTAAGGGTTTGCCAATTGGAATTGGTTTTTCTAACGGATCAAACTCAATCTTATATAGAGTTGTAAATGTAGTACATTCTGTCGGTCCATAACCATTGTAAATTGAAAGCGAAGGGTTCCTTTTAAGGGTTTTATTTGTATCTTCTGGACGGACTATATCTCCACCGATAATTAGGTGCATAATACAATCAAATAGAGAGATTTTTTTTTCAACTGCAATAGAAAATAAAGGGGATGTCAACCACATCGTATTTACCTTGTTCCGAATTATGAGTTCACTCAAATAATCAAAATTAGTAACACTAGACAAATCTGTTAAAACAACTGTTCCTCCATTTAGTAAAGCTCCCCATATTTCAAAGGTGGTAGCATCAAATGAAAAAGCACCGGTTTGAAGAAAAATATTGTTCTCTGTCAGCTTCAAATAAACGTCATTTTTGACTAGGTTGATGATATTGCTATGTGAAATCTGAACGCCTTTTGGTTCTCCAGTAGTGCCTGAAGTAAACATTATATACGCAATATTTGTGTCTCTTATTCCTATATTCGGCTGGTTTTTCTCAATAGCCATCACTTCGTTAAAACGAGGATAAATTAGACAAGGATAATCCATACTAGATATTGAAAGCACCTTTGAAATATTAGCTTCTATAACTAAATTATTTATATATTCTGAATTTTCTTTTTTTGAAATTGGAATGTAACAAGCACCGATTTTTATCAATGATATTATCGAAATGACGAACTCTAAACTATCTTCAATTAGGACACCAATCCGATCTCCGTGTTTCACTCCATGATTAAGTAAATAATTTGTTCGACTAGATGAGATTAAATCTAGTTCTTTATAAGTTAGCTTTTCTTTTTCATAAACGATCGCAACTTTATCAGGATATTTTTCTATAGAATTTTGAAACTCTTCATTGATAGCCATTACCTTTTCTTTTGATTTCATATTTTTTCCTCTCTAATTTGAATTGAATCGGATACAGATTTTGTCATTTATTAACTTAGTAATTTGATGTAAGTTTTCTAAATTACTACTTGCTCCAAAAACAATTCCAACCATATTCTCAGTACCAAGCCTATAGTCAATCTTACTACCTTCATTTTTTAATATTTGAACAAAATTAATATCAGAAAGGGTTTTTAAATTATCAATTCCGTCAATCTTTTTAAAATAACCGAAGCTATTTTCAGGAGCAAACAAATAAACTTGGAAGTATATTTGATGTATTTCTTTTTTAGTAAAAGTAACTTCTTTATTTATGGCTGCTTTAAGAGTAGCTTTTATTAGATCAAAACCATAAGCTCTTTTTATAAGCTCGGAAACATATCCACCCATTCTTCCATTCACTTCAATAATTTTTGGACCATTTTTGGTTATTTTAATTTCTGTATGGGTAGTACCAGAAGTAATTCCTAATGTTTTAATTGCTTCTGATTCGACTTTTAGTATTTCATTTTCTATCTTTTCCGAAAATGGTTGAGGAAGGAACATCCCACTTTCGGAAAAATGTTTAGTCAATGGTAGTTTTCCAGTGATTGATAATTGCTGGGATTTCCCATTAGCATGAACAGATTCAACAGAAACATAATCTCCAAAAACTGCATTATCGAACTTTGCATGTCCTACTAAAAACTCTTCCAGTATATATTCTATTGATGATGGGAATTCTTCAATAGATTGCTCTAATTCCTCCAGAGAGTTTATTTTACGGGTCCATTGACTTCCTGCGCCAGCCATCGGTTTTAATATAGCTGGTATTCCAACATAGTTTAGACAGTCGGATAATTTATCTGGTTTAAGAGCAACAGATCGTATAGCTGTAACAGGATTTTCATTTAGAGCTTTTCTTTGGTTTAGTTTATTTGCCAAGTTTGATACTGTATTAGGAGAGTTTCCTATTAGTCCAAGCTGATTTACTAAAACTGAAGTTTCATATAATTTATACTCACTAAAAGTAGTGATTCCTGAAACCTCTTCTTCTTCTAAAATTTTTATAATTAAGTCTTGTTCCAAATTAGTTATGTCGTAAGATTTTATATGATTTTTCAACGCTTCAATTTGCTTAAAATCTTTTTCACTAATATCATGACTGTAGAGGAAAACTAGGTTACAGAAATTTACGGAAGCTGCATGGATTGACAAAGGATTGGCTGACCCTGTACCATAAATAATTCCGATTTTAGGTGAATTTTCTTTATCCATAACTAATCTCGTTCACTTTCTAAAGATTCAATATAATTTTGCATACTTTTCGGTGATGAATAAACATACAAGTCTTTTAGTGAAAGTTTTGCATTAAGTGATTGTTTTAGTTCAGACAAAAGAGCGACTGCTAGCAAAGAGTTACCTCCACATTCAAAGAAATTATCTTCTTCTTCAATTTGTTGATTCAGTATTTTCTCCCAAATATTTACCAAATTGTTACCTTGATTTTTTTGAGCATTTATATTATCTGTAGACTTGGAAGAATGATTTTTTAATAGTTCTTTTTTATCAATTTTTCCATTTATGGTAAGAGGAATATTTTCCACTTGATAAGATTGGGAAATACTCATGTATGAAGGCAGCTTCCTCATCAGTTTATTATTGATTTGTTCATTCGAATAACTTGTATCGCTAACATAGTAAGCAATAATCTGATCGTATCCTTCTTCTCCATCTTTCGAATTACTAACTATGACAGCAGCATCAGTAATGCCAGATATGTTTTCAATCTGTTCTCTTATTTCATCAAGTTCAATTCTATAACCACGGATTTTCACTTGATTGTCTATCCTTCCCAGATGATCGATGCTACCGTCTGATCTCATTCTTCCTAAGTCACCGCTTTTGTACCAAGTTCTGTCTGTGAGTATATCGTAAACAAATTTTTCTTTAGTTAGTTCTGTTCTGTTCAAATATCCTTCAGATAAACCAAAGCCTGAAACCCAAATCTCTCCTTCAACTCCTAATGGGCATAAGTTCCCTTCAGTATTTCTAATTGAGATTCCCCAACCATTTAAGGGAAGCCCAACATTATTGCTCTTAACTTTAATTTCAGATTTTTTAATTTCTTTAAGTGTCACATGCACAGTAGTTTCAGTTATCCCGTACATATTTACTAACTGACATTTAGTGGCTGAATATCTTGAATACCATTTCTTTAGTTTAGTTTGATCAAGGGCTTCACCGCCGAAGATAATCAATCTTAAAGAGTTCAACTGAGACTCTCGATTTTCTGAATCAATATTTTGAAGAGCATAAAAAGAAGAAGGAGTCTGGTTCAAAACAGTAACTTTTTGTCGCTTAAGTAGTTCATAAAAATCATACAAAGAAGTTGCATTTTCTCTTGAAACAACGATTAATTTCCCACCACTAAGTAAGCATCCCCACATTTCCCAAACGGAAAAATCAAAAGAGGAGGAATGGAACATTGTCCAAACATCATGATTTCCAAAAGTAAATCTCTCTTTTGTAGCATTAAAAAGAGTTAAAATATTTTTACTACGTACTACAACACCTTTAGGCACTCCTGTAGTACCAGAGGTATAAATGATATAGCCTGATTTATCGGTTATCACCTGAAGTTTACTGTCCTGTTCTTTTTCATGATAATTTGATAGAAGTTTTTCATCATGCAATTCTTTAAAATTGTTGTCTAAACTTTGAGAAGGAGTGCTTGTTATCAAGTATTGAGCTTTAGAATCCTTAAGAATAAAGGAAATCCTCTCAGAAGGGTATTTTGGATCAATAGGAATATAAACTCCCCCAGCTCTAATTATTCCTATTAACATAATTATCAATTCATTCGTCTGATTCATGGTGACTACCACTTTATCTCCGACATTGACACCAGAGTTACTAAGGTTTAAAGCAACTCGGTTGCTCAGTAGATCCAGTTCTTGATAAGTGAGATCTCCATTATCATCTGAAAGGGCAATGTTATTTTTGTTTGAACTCATAACCTCTTGTAGTAGTTTAGCTAAATTTTCTTTATTGACCTGTTTCGGTTCTTTAATAAAAGGTAGTGTTAATGAGTTTATTTTGTCTGTAATTGACATATCGGTAACTTTTGTACATTTCTCTATATAAGAAAGTAAAATATCTCCGAATTGTATGAGTACTGATTCTTCTATGGCGTCATCACTTGACTGAAGAGAAATAGAACTAATTATACCATCAGTCTTATTTAAAATTATTGATAAAGGAACAACGGGGCTTAAAAAAGGGACATAATTGAGTTTGTTTTTCTCATTTTTATCAATTACCCATAACTGAATTCCACATTCCTTTTCATCTGCATTATTGATAAGGTCTTGTTCAATAAGTTCGCCATGTTCGTTAAAAAAAACATATTGTTCAATATAGTTATTTTCTGTCATATTAATCATATGAATCAGATTTTTTTCACTTGTATATTTTTTTAAGGTCTTAGCTAATAAGGATAGAAATGTTTTGTTGGTTAAATTAAAGTTGATTAATGGTTTACCTTGTAATTCTTTAATCAAGTATTTGTATGTTACTTTCTTGTTCTTTAAGGCAAGAGAAGGAATTCCCCAAGATAATTGCCCTTTTACAATTTCATTTATTTTAAATGAATCATCACGAACTAACATTTCGATCTCTTCAACTAAAAATTTGTAAACTTTACTCAATAAACGAAGATCAGCTTTAGCTCTATTTGATGATAGAATCAGAAAGTTATCGTTTTTTCCTTCAAGTAGAATTATTCTAACTTTATCTGAATAACCAATTGTTCTTTCTTTTTCCTTTTTTAGTAAAGAAGAAAAGTTATTATCATTACTTTCAACAATATGTTGAAAATAATAATCATTTAATGGTAAATCATTAGCTCTGTTCTGAATTGAATGTATAGAGACATCTGATAGATTTGATGCAGTTATAGTATTTGTATCTTTCGCTGTTTGTAGTTCAATTTTATTTGTGAATGAATTTCGCATTTTTTTCTCCTAATTATTTTATTGAATATCCCGCATCAACCGTTATACTGCTACCCGTTACCCTCAAGGACTCATCACTGCCCAACCAAACTGCTGCGTCTGCAACATCATTTGGAGAAACAACTGTTCCCATAGCTACTGATTGCAAATCAATTTCTTCTTGTTCACCTAGTTGTATACCTAAAGAGTCTGCAACTACTTTAGTCATACTGCCGTCAACATCCTCATCATCAAAAACCGGTCCCGGACATATTGCATTAACACGTACATTGTTAAGGGCATAATCAAGTGCTGCTGATTTTGTCAAGCCAATTACTCCATGTTTTGAAGCAACATATCCTACAAAGTGTTTGTAACCTAACAGCCCTGCTGTAGATGCGATATTGATAATGCTTCCGCAATTTTGATTTATCATGATAGGTGCTACCATTTTAATCATTCGCCACGGTCCCGAAAGGTTCACGTTTATCAATACTTTCCACTCTTTTTCAGTATGTTCATGAGTAGCTTTGCCGGCAGGAGCACCGATGCCGGCATTGTTTATAAGTACATCAATTCTCCCGAACCTATCCATAACTTCTTGAATCATTGCAGAAATCTCTTCGATTTTGGTTACATCAGCAAAAATTTTCAAAACTGATGCACCAAAGTTTCTACAGTCAGTTTCAGTTTTTTCCAACTGTAATGAGGATGATAGATCATAAGGGACATCCTCAATATTTTTTTCGACATCCGATATCACTATATCAGCGCCCTCTTTTGCAGCCGCTAGAGCACATGCTCTGCCTATACCTCTTCCTGCTCCTGTAATTAAAACTACTTTGTTTTTTAGTCTATTCAATTTCTTCCACAACTTTCGTATTTAATTTATTTTGAATCACATTGAGTACTGACTCTTGATTTTCCATAATATACATATGCTCTCCATCAACCTCAAATAGATCAAAGTCTTTAGTTGAATGATTCCCCCATTGTTTTACATCTTTTTGACTAACGAACATATCGCTTGTCGCATAAATTCCTGTAATAGGTATATCGATTGAAGATTCATTTGGGAAATATTCAATATCCATCTTGAAGTCTGCTTTAAAGGTTGGCAGTAAAAGCTCTTTAAGTTCTGGAATTGCGAAAGCTTCATTTTTTTGTCCTGTCAATTTTTCAACCTTAGAAATAAATTCGTCATCCTTTTCTAAGTCAATTTGATAATCACGTACGCTACTAGGAGAAAAAGCAGCTGAGACGAAAAGATGGTGAATTCGAATATCACCAAAATTTTTTAATCGGTTTATCACTTCAAAAGCTAATACTGAACCAAGAAAGCAGTGTCCAAAAAAAGCAATATCCTTTCCTTGAAATTCCGTTCTTATATAATCTGCAAAATAGTCAGCAGCAATACTTAAATCAGTGAATGGAGTCTCCCCAATTTCTCTTTCTCTACCAGGTAATTGAATTGGGAAAACACTTATGAAGTCTGGTAGTTTTTTTTCCCAGGAACTATATAAGCTGGCCCCACCTCCACCATAAGGGAAGCACAATAAATTTATTTGATTAATTTTTTTCACAATATGTTACCTACTTTCATCTTCTAAGTTTTTGACTTGAATTGCTTTTTTTAAGTAATTTTTTCCAAATAGAAAATTTCGTCCAAATAGAAAAGAAACTAAAGAATAAACAAATAAAACGACTCCTGAAGTAATTAACCCTTGCTCAACAGAAACATCAAAAGCCTTTGAAAGGAAGGGAACTAAACTAATAGTCAATAGCGAAACAATAAAGTTTTTGACTGAGTTGATGCGACCCATAAAGTCTGTAGTAGTTCTTTTTTGTAAATTTGTGTTAAAAATTGTAATAGAGAAGGAATTTGCTGAACCATATAAAATCATCAGAATAAAAGTTAGAAAAACATTCAATTTCGAAGTTAATAGTATAAGAATTAGAGATTGAGCAAATAGACCGATAACAGCAGAATTATTTGTACCAACTCTTTTAGAAAGGTAAGTTACAAAAGTTACTACAATCATTGCTCCTATAGCAAATCCACTATCAAATAATGATATAAACAGACTATTGTTATTGTAAAAAATTGCAACTAATGGAATTAGCATTAAATTAAAAATATTTACAGCCATATAGTCACCTGAACTGATTAATAAGTGGGCAAGCAGGCTTTTTTCTCTGCTAATTTCTTTAATAACATATTTCCAGTCCTCGAAAAAACTGAATTTTGATGTTGATACTTTTGTATTTTCTTCAATTTCTTTTTTATATTTAATTAAGTTGAAACAAAATGAAGAAAGGAGGAACATACTCCCAGAGATAATCAATGCGGTAGATGGGCTTAGAAAGTATATTATCGAGGCGACACTTGCACTACCAATTAATTGTCCAGCTTGAAAGAGTGTCGTTATTATACTGTTCGCTTGTAAGAGTTCATCTTCACCCTGTACAAGTTTTGGAATTAATGTGAACTGGGCATTCGAAAAGAAAGGGGCAACAAAATTGAAGAGAACAAGAATAAGATATAGGAAAAATAAACTGGCATTAGATGATCTGAAAAATAGAATGCCAACACCAACTATCAAAAGACCTTTTATTAAATCACAAAGAATAAGAATATTTCTTTGATTCTTTTTATCTACTATTGTTCCAGAGATAAACTGCACTAGAAACATCACTACATACTGTAGTATAAGAACTACACCAATTGATGTAGCACTATTGGTTCTATCATAGAGGAGTCTACTAACAGCAATTAGTTGCATACCACTGCCTATGTTTGATAAGAATATGGCTAAAGCCATAAATTTTATTTTCTTAGAGTTCTTAAAAAATTCAAATATACTTTCTTGATTTTTCATTTTTTCTCCTTAATTTAAATTTATACTATAAACTCAACTTGTTTTAAAATTGAGTCAGAGATTTTTAAGCTTGTTTCATAAGAATCTGAAACTACGACAAAATGTCCAATTCTGTCCCAAGAGGAACAAACATCAGAAATAGTATCCCCATGAGCTTTTTCGATAGACCAGTCGACTACTTCTGGTATTAGCAAACTATCCAACCCTACAATTTTTTTTAGTACGCCAGGTTTTGAATTGAAATATCGAACTACACTAACTTTTGTTGGTTCATTTGAGATATTCGCTTTTCCATTCGCAAGAACCATTAAGTATTCATTTAAAAAATCAAAATTATATGAGTAACTAATTAAATCGTAAATATAGTCCCCTGGGATCCTTCCAGCGCATTCAATTAAGGTTGCTTTACCTTCATGTAACTTCCATTCTGAGTGTAATAACCCTGAGTCTATTTTCATTTTTGATACTAACTTCTGTTTTTCTTTAAGCAAGGCCTGGTGATTTTCATTAGTTAGTTTAGCAGGTACAATATGACCTTCTTCTACAAAACTATCAGCATATACTATTTTTTCGGTAATATTAGAGAAAATTATTTTATTGTTCTTTACTAAGGTTTCAATACTAAATTCTTTGCCCTCTAGATAATCTTCCGCAATGTTTTTTCTCGAAACATTTCTTGATATAGAAATCTTTTCATTTTCTTTCGTTGACGTTGTCGCATCCCAACCAGTGTTAATTTCTTCATCCCTCTTGATGATACTAATCCCCATGCTAGCTTGCATTGTAGCGGGTTTAAAAATTATAGGAGAACCCGTAAAAAATTCTCTAAGTTCTTCTTTCTTCATAATTTCTGAATATCGAGGGTGCGGTATGTTCAGTTTTTCACAAAAATTTCTCAAAAAAATTTTATTTGTAAGAATTTCACTATTTAATGCACCTAGGCCTGGTAATTGAAGTTTCTCAGCAATTTTCCCTGAAGTTCTTACAGCATAATCTTTAGAGGGAAAAACAGCGTCAAATCCGATTTCTTTATCAAGATTCACAGCTATGTCGATACAATCCTCGGAGTCTATATAATCGCCAAAGAAAACATTTTGTATTAATGGGTTTTCTATTGTATGAAGTTTATTTTTTTCGAAAAGCTCTTTTTCTTCAATAATATATATACCTATATCTTTCCTTTCTTTGAAGTGATTCAAAAAAACCATGGAATAACCAATCATTAAAATTTTCTTTTTCATTGAGATTTCCTTTCTGTGCTTACATATATTGGTTTTAAATGACTCTCTGAATAATTTAAAAATAAATCATCTACGGAGACATACTTTAAATCGTCAATTTCTGAGGACTCGGCGCATATACCTAAATAGTAATCTACATCTATTTTCTTTAGTTTAATCAGGTTTGTAGAGCAATTGTTAGTTTTATTGGTTTCTGTGACTATAAATCTTCCTTCATTCTCCTTGACAAAAAAGCTATTTAATGGCATTGTCAAGCCAAATCCTTTGAACTTTAAATAGCTTTCTTTGAGAACCCAAATTTTATAGAATAATTCTTTTTTAAGTTCTTCCGTACGCATGCTTAATTGTTCGACTTCATATTCATGAAAAAAATTCTCAGCGTTTAGCGGGCTTGACAGTCCTATCTTTTCTATATCAATCCCAACATTCCCATCACTAGCAGCACATATGACAAAATTTTCTGAGTGCGAAACGTTAAAATATACATTGTCAAAATTAGTAACTAAAGGTTTCCCATAGCAGTTTTTAGAGATAACAAATTCATTGATGTTATTATCAAAGCTCTCATTTAAAGAGTGTGTAATTAGTAACTCGGCTAAAATAGACCTTAGTTTATCTTCTAAGAATCGAAATTTAGTTACAGCTTGGTTTCGATCCCTAGATAAAGATAGGTTTAGAAATTTTTCTTTTTGATTAATTGCTTCTTCAATTCGTGTATAGAATAATTTAAGCAAGGATAACCTCGATTCCTACTTGTCAAAGTTTTTCTTTTTAAGAATTTAAAACTATTTATCCACCAATAATCCAAATTAGTAATTCAAACATAATGTCTCTCCCTTCCAGTTATTGTTAATTAAAAGTATACATGATAAAATTTCTTATGAATCAAACTGTATATAAAAATCAACTTTTCAAGAAATGAGGCTGAAAAATATGGACGACAGAGTTATAGGATCACTGATAAAAAAAATCAGAAAAAGTAAAAGGTTAAGTCAAAGTGAAGTATGTCAAAATTTCATTAGCCGAGCGGCGTTGTCTAGAATAGAGAGCGGACAAACAACACCAAATTATAGAAGTTTTTCTCATATATTAAACATTCTTGATGTATCTTTTGATGAATTTGAGTATCTTTCTGAAACCACAGACTTAAAAAAACAAATTCTTATTGATTTCTGGAAAATAACAGATAACATGCAAGTGGATAAACTTAGGTTAGTGATAAATGATTGTAAAACTTACTTAAAGATAAATGATGACAAACTGATTAATGATATTTTTATTCTGGCTTCAACCTTAATTACGTTGCCCAATCTTTCGTTAGAAAAAGACGATACTTTTTTTGGAAAATCAGACATTAATAAAGTGTGGGAAAGAATTAATTCTATGGATTCTTGGACATTAAATGAGTTGAGAATCGCTGGCTGTTCGTTATTTTATTACCCAATTGATACAGCATTATGTATTGCCAAAAGAGTAGAAAAAGAGTTACAACGATATGAAGGCTTGGAAAATGTACAGCCTATTATAGTAGGTCTGTATATAAACTTAACTACACTTTATTTGAACACAGACAATTTTGATTCAGCTATTATTTCTAATAAGAAAAGTCTAAACCTATCGAAGAGGATAAACCGTTTTGACTATCATTTTCTATGCGAGGTACGGGAAGGAATACTAAGTGGAGATAAGGATAAAATTGATGATGGATTACATTTTCTTAAAAGAATTAAGAAACATAAAATAGTCAAATCTTTAGAAGAAGAAGCTCTGTTCTTTTGTAAATCAACTTAGTTTTTAACGAAAAAAGATAAAATATATAAATGAATTAATTTCATAATTATTAGCATTGATATAACAACGTTTCTAATACTCGAAAATATGTTACCTCCCCATTGATACTATCAGATTTCATCCAATCTTTCATGAAATCTGATACGAGAAATAGCGAGTTTGAGCGGTTCTTGGAATTATGAAATTGATTCAAATATATATGGTACATTGAAGATTTATTTTGCCTATAAATTATTTTGAGATTATTCAATTTTCATTATTTTTGTGATATGAGAGAGTTTTTTGAATGTAGAAATAGAAAAAATATTAAAAGAAAAAACTGCCAAAGATATCGCTTTACAAACAGGCATTAAAGTTTGGATGAAATGATTTACAATTCTTATCATCTTTAGTCTCATAAGAAGCAGGGAATATACTTCTCGTGAGACAATACATTTTCTTCAATTAATTCTGTCATCATTTCCATCCAAAATACACACCATGGAGCGGCCACTTAGAAAGCATTTCACCATGCTTTTGATAGAGAGGCTCTCTAGAATCTGTCCACCACATTTGTTTAACCTTTACAACACTTAAATCAATATTTTTATAATCTAGCATCTAAAAATGCTAGCTTTCACATTATTATGTTCATGCTATATTGCCTTTGTCTCTTTCGTCACCTCTTAAGGGTAAGGGATAGACTATCACTCGCTAACCCTTAAAAGGTGCCTCATATTCTTTAACACTCAGTTTATCTAACGCAATGTTATGTTTTTTTCGTTCTTGAATGTATTTGTTTATGGTCACTTCATTTAGCCCGACTGTACAAACATACTGAGCCTCCGTCCCAAAATGAAGATTGTCAAATTTATACTTTAGGTTTGCATTTTTATCAACAATCATTAAAACACTCTTCCTTTTTAAATCCCCCATAAAACACTCAAAAAAATTAGATAGTCTATCTTTCAAGAATAGATTTTAAATACATTTTATAAAAAAAGCAATGAAACTCCATATTGCTCCGAACAGTTTCCAAATTACTATAAACCCTCCAATAATCCCTCCGACAATAAAATTGAATGCCAACACACCTACAGTACCTGCAATATCAAAATTTTTTGGAACAAAAAATAAGCACATTCGTTTCATTCCAAATGGTAGCCCTACGAATATCCACGTATATAAGATTCTCACATTTTCTGGTTGATCTCTAAAAATATGAAATGCTAAAAACACTAAAAATCCAATCAATATAATCGATAAAAAAGTTTTATTAAACAAAACATTTAGACTTTTCTTTAACATACACTGAGTGCATTGATTATCTTTATTTTTTTTGAAATCTCTTTTCCACAATCACTACAATATAATTTACTCTCCATCTACTCACTCCAATCTCTATTTCATTTCAAAGTTCTTTTCTATAAAAAGTTATTCTTCTCTACTTCTTTTTCATTTTTAAATCTAAAAATTTTATCTATGTTTTTCTTTGCTCGAACTAATTCACTAATTCTCTTCTTAAGCGAAAAATATTCTTCAAGAATATTCTCCTTCTTCTTATTTAATTTATCCATCTTAGTTAAATCAGCCCCTACTTTCAATTGTCCGTTAATCTTCTTCAAAGATTCAAGTTGTTTTGACATTTCAGAAGTAAGTTTCAATTGTTTTTTCTCTATTTCATCGTAATAATAAATCTTTTCTTCGCTTAGATAATTAATTGTTCTAGCAGCATGTTTTAATAAATTAATTTTTTCTTTATAACTGTTGCCTTTAACTTCATGAATTTTAATACTAGTCTCGATTTTTTTTATCAAAGTAGAATCATTTTCAGCTTCAAGATTTTTTATTACAAATTGATTTTTTAAGTAGGGATTATTAATAATTTGCCTAATGCTCTCTTCTCTATATTGCTCCCCAAGCACTTTCATTCTAGTGAAACGTTCTTGTCCTTTTGCACGAAAGGCAATGTGTTCTCCAAATTTAATCTCATAATTCTTTTTTTTTATTTCACCTAAGAAATCCTCAAAAGAATCACTTTTAAGTACAGCTTCATCAATCACTTTTTTTAGTTTAGCTTTCCAACTATTGCCATTTTTATTCTCTAACCATTCTTTATAAGTTTTACCTTTACCATGATTAGGTGGTATAACAGATAATCCCTCCTCTTTACACAAGCGATCATTAATATTTCTAATTCTATAATATGATTTTTTATTAGAATTAAACTTACGATAGTTTATGAAATCAACTGCACAAAAAATAATATGATTGTGAATATGTTTCTTATCAATATGAGTTGCTAATACATATTCATACTTTCCACCCAAGACCTCTTCCGCTAATCTCCTACCAATTTCATGAGCTTTTTCTGGCTTTACTTCCCCTATTTTAAATGATTGAAAAAGATGATGTGCCTTATTGTTTCCTTTTTTCATTTTAACTTGATCTAGAGTGAGTTGAAATTCTAAAGCCGCAGTTTTGTGGGAACAATTAAAAGATGAAATAAGTACTTCACCATCAGTTTTCGCTGGGTTACAAATATAGTCGATGGCTTTCTTTAAAGTTACTTTGATAGGATGGATCTTTGTAGCTGCCATATTTTCTCCATCATCTTTTTTAACTCTTGTATATCTTGATAATAAACTCGATCAACACTATTCAGTCGCTTTGCAATTTGATTGATATTTACGCCAATCTTATTTATTTCAAGAGTATTTTTTTTTAATGAACTATAATCAGTTTTTATTATATAACCATCGATTGCCATTTTTCTTAAATAAGCTCCCATATTTTCTGTTTTGGACTGATTCATTTTTTCTCGTATAATTTTTTTTTCAGCTTCAGTTACCATAAATTTGACTGGTATATTTCTTGTTCTATTTACTATATTTTTTCTCCTTTCTTACTGTTCATGTCTTTTATTTAAGGGGTTTGGGGATTTCCCCAACAAACTTTTTTATCATTTTTTTGTTACTGCAAAAAAAATAAAAAACCGGAAGTGTGACCACACTTCCTATGCTTGCTACTCTTCTATTTTTTAAATTAATAAATTGTTGCAACAAAATTCCTACCTATCCGAGGAAAGAGTAACAGATTATTTCTCAATAGTCAAACTATTCTAACAATTAATTCTTGATTCCGGCTATTGTATTAATCTATACTAATCATGAATCCTCTAAAACTTCCTTAAGCAACTTAGAATACATCAGACTAACATAAAGGACTGAATGATATGCAAAAAAGGATATTACATACAAAACAATTAGAAAATGAGTACAAAATAATAGCCTATAAAATCAGTCTGCCTAACCAACTAAAAATATTTTTTAGTTGGTTTTTTTTAGTTTTAAAAAAAGATGTAAGCAGTGTTGCCATTTACATTAACTCTCGTCCATATATTAACGAAAGTGTAAAGTATTAATTTAGTTCACTTTCCTACCTATCCTATCCTGTGTTAGAAAGAGGTGAACATTTATGAAGTCAGATTTTCCTGATGAACATGAAAAAACAACCCAACATCAATTTGATAGTTTCTGTAAGAAAGTAGTAAATTTTGAAAAAAAGGACTACTTCAAAGAAATATCAAGAAAGTCTCGAAAAAGAAATTCCTTTTAGCGCACTTTCACCAGATGAACTGGAACAACTTTATTCATTTGATGAGTATTCAATTAATTCTTCGTTATTTGAAGTTATTGGTTATGACATTGCTATTAAAAATGATTTATTGGCAGAAGCAATTAAACAACTTCCATCAAAGGATAAAGACATCCTGCTAATGTATTATTTTTTAGAAATGAATGATAACGAAATTAGCAAAGAAACAAATGTTGCTAGAAGAACTATTGCTTATCATCGAAAAAAAGCTTTGGATGCTATTAAAGATTTTTTTCTTAAGAGGGGGTGAAATAATGACGAACATGACAGCTATTGTTAAACAACAAAATTTAGTTCCATACAAAACAATTGTAGCAGCTACAGCTGGAGATATTGAAGCAATCAATGCTGTAGTCAACCATTATGATAGATACACGTCTGCTTTGTCCACGCGTCCTGTCGAAAGTGAGTATGGCATCATTAGCTATCAAGTTGATTTAGAAATGAAACGAAAATTGGAAATAAAACTTATTATTAAAATTCTAGATTTTAAAATTGGATAGTAGCAAGAAAAGCGAGTCCCTTTCCTCGCTTTTCTTGCTATTAACTGACTCTTGCTCATTGAAAATTGAATACCTATTCAAATACATTTTTTGTATGTCGAGCTTAAAGTTATATGCGCCATAATTAAGTTAGTAGCGATAACCATATAGACTTAATTCAACTTGGAAAATTGAATAGCCAGGACACTTACAAATTGATAATGATACGCACGTGTTGAACGCCCTCAAAGCATTGCACGTTACACCCATAAGAATGGGTAAGGAGTAATTAACTCTTGCGGAGCTATATTCCAATAGCCGTTTGAATAGCAATACTTTTTGACAAGGAGTGAAGTTTAATTAACTCATATAAAAAGAATATTTTTCAAAAGTGGCCTGATGTTGTTGATGTTGGTCAATTATGTAAAATGTTAAAGATTGGAAAGCATACTGCTTATAATTTGTTAAGAAATAACGAAATATACCATATAAAAATTGGAAGAATTTATAAAATTCCTAAATCATCAATCATTAAGTATCTTCTTAAAAATAAATTATAGTATATTCATTCCAAAATTTCTGTGATAAACTTATTTTATCAAGAGATTTAGAATGAATTGTTGCTTTTATAGGAGGATTTCCATGGAGGTAACAGGCCACTTAGAAATAAAAAGAAGAATTTATCACGCAGTTACAACTTATTATGACCATCAAAATGTTAGACAACGAAAATCTAAAACAACAAAATTGCCAATAAAAGGAAATAAAAAACGAGCTCAAGTAATTCTTGATAATTCAATTCAAAAATTACAAGATGAACTTTCAAACACTATTGATAGTAGTTCAGTTAAAACAGATAAAACAGATTTTTATGAGTTTTTACAAAGATGGTTAATAATAATTAAAGCTTCTGTACAAGACACTACTTTTAGTGTCTACCAAAAACAAGTGAATGGACGAATTAAACGTTTCTTTTACGACACAAAGAAATACACTTTAGAAGGTTTAAAGCCCAACGATATCCAAGAATTCTATTTCACTATCCTTACTGATAATTGTACAACTAATACAGTTATACACTACCATGCAATTATTAGAAAATCTTTGCAGTATGCAGTAAAAAATGATTTAATCGATTCTAATCCAGCAGATAAAGTAGAAAAGCCACAAAAAAATACTTTTATTGGAAGCTTTTACTCAATTGAAGAAACCCAAAAATTATTTGAATGCATGGCTGGAACTAAATTAGAAATTCCCACTTTATTGGCATGTTTTTATGGATTAAGAAGAAGTGAAGTTTTAGGATTACGATGGAGTTCTATAGATTTTTCTAATAAAGTAATTACAATCAATCATGTAGTAACAAACGTCGAAATCGATGGTGTTAGAAAAATTCGAAAAAAAAATAGAACAAAAACTAAATCAAGTTTTCGTTCCCTCCCACTTGTTCCAGAAGTTGAAGAAAAATTATTACAAGTAAAATTAGAACAACAGCAAAGAAAAAAACTATTACAAACAGGCTATTCAAATGAATTTTTAGATTATATATGTGTAGATGAACTTGGAAAAATTCTTAAACCAGATTTTATAACAAAAAAATTCAAAAAATTGCTAATACAGTATGAAGACCTTAGAATTATCCGATTTCATGATCTAAGACATACTTGTGCAAGTTTATTATTAGCGAGTGATGTATCTTTAAAGGAAATTCAAGACTGGTTGGGTCATAGTGATTTTTCTACTACTGCAAATATCTACGCACATTTAGATAGTAAATCTAAAAAAACATCTGCATCAGCAATGTCCAAAACTTTAAATTTAAATAGCTCAATGTAGTAAAATAATATTTTAAAAATAAATATGACATTGATGGTTTGACCAACATCTGACGGACATTTGACGGACATCAGAAAAAATGAAAGAAAAAAAAGAGCACCAACGTAAGATAAACGTTGATGCTTGGCATATACCGGCGGCCGGGGTCGAACCGGCACGATCGTAAGATCACAGGATTTTGAGTCCAGCGCGTCTGCCAATTCCGCCACGCCGGCATTAAATAATTTGCAAGGCGGTAACCGGATTTGAACCGGTGATGAAGGTTTTGCAGACCTCTGCCTTACCACTTGGCTATACCGCCATATTACAATTTACAAATTCTCTAAAAGAGAAAACTGGGGTAGCTGGATTCGAACCAACGCATGACAGGATCAAAACCTGTTGCCTTACCGCTTGGCTATACCCCAATAATAAAATTTAAAGCTAAGGGCGACTGATGGGAATCGAACCCACGCGTGGCGGAACCACAATCCGCTGTGTTAACCACTTCACCACAATCGCCATAATATACATAATATAAAATTTAGAGCAAGGGCGACTGATGGGGATCGAACCCACGCATGGCGGAACCACAATCCGCTGTGTTAACCACTTCACCACAATCGCCATAATATATTAACAGGGATAGTAGGAATCGAACCCACAATGACGGTTTTGGAGACCGTAGTTATACCGTTTAACTATATCCCTACTATGTAATGGAGGAAAGTGGATTCGAACCACTGAACCCTAAGGAACGGATTTACAGTCCGTCGCGTTTAGCCACTTCGCTATTCCTCCAAATGGCGCAAGACAGAATCGAACTGCCGACACACGGAGCTTCAATCCGTTGCTCTACCAACTGAGCTACTGCGCCAAAACTATAATACTAACGGTCTGGACGGGACTCGAACCCGCGACCTCCTGCGTGACAGGCAGGCATTCTAACCAGCTGAACTACCAAACCGTAATTTAATGGAGGTTGACGGGATCGAACCGCCGACCCCCTGCTTGTAAGGCAGGTGCTCTCCCAGCTGAGCTAAACCTCCAATAAATATAAATGACCCGTACGGGAATCGAACCCGTGATACCGCCGTGAAAGGGCGGTGTCTTAACCGCTTGACCAACGGGCCAATAAAACTTAATACGGAGAGTAAGGGATTCGAACCCTTGAGACAGCGTTAACCGTCTACATGATTTCCAATCATGCTCCTTCGGCCACTCGGACAACTCTCCAAAGTTAAAAAGAAGCAAACATTACTCATAAGTCCTATATTAAGGAACTCCGGCAGTAGGACTCGAACCTACGACATCATGATTAACAGTCATGCGCTACTACCAACTGAGCTATGCCGGAATAATTAGCGTGGCGACGTCCTACTCTCACAAAGGGAAACCCTTCACTACAATCGGCGCTAAGAAGCTTAACTTCTGTGTTCGGCATGGGAACAGGTGTATCCTTCTCGCTATCGCCACCACACTGGGTGTTGTTGCTATTTAGTTGAGTGATTATTCACTCAAAACTGGATTGAAGTAGTAATCAAACATTCCGAAACTCTTTTTTATTTTGTTTTTTTGGTTAAGTCCTCGACCGATTAGTATTGGTCCGCTCCGTACATCACTGCACTTCCACTTCCAACCTATCTACCTGATCATCTCTCAGGGGTCTTACTTTCTTAAAGAAATGGGAAATCTCATCTTGAGGTGGGCTTCACACTTAGATGCTTTCAGCGTTTATCCCTTCCCTACATAGCTACCCAGCAATGCCCTTGGCAGAACAACTGGTACACCAGCGGTAAGTCCATCCCGGTCCTCTCGTACTAAGGACAGCTCCTCTCAAATTTCCAACGCCCGCGACGGATAGGGACCGAACTGTCTCACGACGTTCTGAACCCAGCTCGCGTGCCGCTTTAATGGGCGAACAGCCCAACCCTTGGGACCGACTACAGCCCCAGGATGCGACGAGCCGACATCGAGGTGCCAAACCTCCCCGTCGATGTGGACTCTTGGGGGAGATAAGCCTGTTATCCCCAGGGTAGCTTTTATCCGTTGAGCGATGGCCCTTCCATGCGGAACCACCGGATCACTAAGCCCGACTTTCGTCCCTGCTCGACTTGTAAGTCTCGCAGTCAAGCTCCCTTCTGCCTTTACACTCTGCGAATGATTTCCAACCATTCTGAGGGAACCTTTGGGCGCCTCCGTTACTCTTTAGGAGGCGACCGCCCCAGTCAAACTGCCCACCTGACACTGTCTCCCACCACGATAAGTGGTGCGGGTTAGAGGGTTCATAACACAAGGGTAGTATCCCACCAGCGCCTCCACCGAAACTAGCGTTCCGGGTTCATCGGCTCCTACCTATCCTGTACATGTGGTACAAACACTCAATATCAAGCTACAGTAAAGCTCCATGGGGTCTTTCCGTCCTGTCGCGGGTAACCTGCATCTTCACAGGTACTAAAATTTCACCGAGTCTCTCGTTGAGACAGTGCCCAAATCGTTACGCCTTTCGTGCGGGTCGGAACTTACCCGACAAGGAATTTCGCTACCTTAGGACCGTTATAGTTACGGCCGCCGTTTACTGGGGCTTCAATTCTGAGCTTCGCCGAAGCTAACCCATCCTCTTAACCTTCCAGCACCGGGCAGGCGTCAGCCCCTATACTTCATCTTTCGATTTTGCAGAGACCTGTGTTTTTGATAAACAGTCGCTTGGGCCTATTCACTGCGGCTGACCGAAGTCAGCACCCCTTCTCCCGAAGTTACGGGGTCATTTTGCCGAGTTCCTTAACGAGAGTTCGCTCGCTCACCTTAGGATACTCTCCTCGACTACCTGTGTCGGTTTACGGTACGGGCAGTTGTTTTCTTACTAGAAGCTTTTCTTGACAGTGTGACATCAGGAACTTCGGTACTATTATTTCCCTCCCCATCACAGCTTATCCGTATAGAGTAAAGCATTTGACTCTACTCAAGACTTACTGCTTGGACATGCACTTCCAGTCGCATGCATTCCTTAGCCTCCTGCGTCCCTCCATTGCTCAAACAAAAACAACTGGTACAGGAATATCAACCTGTTGTCCATCGCCTACGCCTATCGGCCTCGGCTTAGGTCCCGACTAACCCTGGGCGGACGAGCCTTCCCCAGGAAACCTTAGTCATACGGTGGACGGGATTCTCACCCGTCTTTCGCTACTCATACCGGCATTCTCACTTCTAAGCGCTCCAGCCGTCCTCACGATCGACCTTCAACGCCCTTAGAACGCTCTCCTACCATTACACCAGAGGTGTAATCCACAGCTTCGGTAATATGTTTAGCCCCGGTACATTTTCGGCGCAGGGTCACTCGACTAGTGAGCTATTACGCACTCTTTAAATGGTGGCTGCTTCTGAGCCAACATCCTAGTTGTCTGTGCAACCCCACATCCTTTTCCACTTAACATATATTTTGGGACCTTAGCTGGTGGTCTGGGCTGTTTCCCTTTCGACTACGGATCTTATCACTCGCAGTCTGACTCCCGGATATAAATGAATGGCATTCGGAGTTTATCTGAATTCGGTAACCCGAGATGGGCCCCTAGTCCAAACAGTGCTCTACCTCCATCATTCTTAATTCCGAGGCTAGCCCTAAAGCTATTTCGGAGAGAACCAGCTATCTCCAAGTTCGTTTGGAATTTCTCCGCTACCCACAGCTCATCCCCGCACTTTTCAACGTACGTGGGTTCGGTCCTCCAGTGCGTTTTACCACACCTTCAACCTGGCCATGGGTAGATCACATGGTTTCGGGTCTACGACTACATACTCATTCGCCCTATTCAGACTCGCTTTCGCTGCGGCTCCGGCTCTTCACCTTAACCTCGCATGCAATCGTAACTCGCCGGTTCATTCTACAAAAGGCACGCCATCACCCATTAACGGGCTTTGACTTGTTGTAGGCACACGGTTTCAGGATCTATTTCACTCCCCTTCCGGGGTGCTTTTCACCTTTCCCTCACGGTACTGGTTCACTATCGGTCATTAGGGAGTATTTAGCCTTGCGGGATGGTCCCCGCGGATTCCGACGGAATTTCTCGTGTTCCGCCGTACTCAGGATACTCCTAGGTGTTGCCAACATTTCGTCTACGGGGCTATTACCCACTTTGGCGAACCTTTCCAGGTTCTTCGACTATCTTGACAGACTACCACATCGGAGTCCTACAACCCCAACAAGCAAGCTTGTTGGTTTGGGCTCTTCCCGTTTCGCTCGCCGCTACTCAGGGAATCGAATTTTCTTTCTCTTCCTGCAGGTACTTAGATGTTTCAGTTCTCTGCGTCTACCTCTAACCAGCTATGTATTCACTGGAAAGTAACATCCTATAAAAGATGCTGGGTTTCCCCATTCGGAAATCTCTGGATCATAGCTCACTTACAGCTCCCCAAAGCATATCGGTGTTAGTCCCGTCCTTCATCGGCTCCTAATGCCAAGGCATCCACCGTGCGCCCTTATTCACTTAACCTGATGACCTTGCGGTCAATTGTTTGGTTCGTTTCTCTAGCGATAGAGGCGTCACCAATAAAATAAGCTTCGAACTATTTTACTTAAAAAACTCATTCAACGCGGTGTTCTCGGTTTGTTTTGATTACTTTTTTACTTCAATATCCAGTTTTCAATGAACAATATTAGTAACCTAGTGGTTACTAATGGAGCCTAGCGGGATCGAACCGCTGACCTCCTGCGTGCAAAGCAGGCGCTCTCCCATCTGAGCTAAGGCCCCATGGCGCTATTAACTTGAGAGTAAACCTCTCAAAACTGAACAAAGTGTCCACGAATGTGTAAGTTTCCGTAATATTCCTTAGAAAGGAGGTGATCCAGCCGCACCTTCCGATACGGCTACCTTGTTACGACTTCACCCCAATCATCTATCCCACCTTAGGCGGCTGGCTCCACAAGGGTTACCTCACCGACTTCGGGTGTTACAAACTTTCGTGGTGTGACGGGCGGTGTGTACAAGGCCCGGGAACGTATTCACCGCGGCGTGCTGATCCGCGATTACTAGCGATTCCGGCTTCATGTAGGCGAGTTGCAGCCTACAATCCGAACTGAGAGAAGCTTTAAGAGATTTGCATGACCTCGCGGCCTAGCGACTCGTTGTACTTCCCATTGTAGCACGTGTGTAGCCCAGGTCATAAGGGGCATGATGATTTGACGTCATCCCCACCTTCCTCCGGTTTGTCACCGGCAGTCTCGCTAGAGTGCCCAACTGAATGATGGCAACTAACAATAAGGGTTGCGCTCGTTGCGGGACTTAACCCAACATCTCACGACACGAGCTGACGACAACCATGCACCACCTGTCACTTTGTCCCCGAAGGGAAAGCTCTATCTCTAGAGTGGTCAAAGGATGTCAAGACCTGGTAAGGTTCTTCGCGTTGCTTCGAATTAAACCACATGCTCCACCGCTTGTGCGGGCCCCCGTCAATTCCTTTGAGTTTCAACCTTGCGGTCGTACTCCCCAGGCGGAGTGCTTAATGCGTTAGCTCCAGCACTGAAGGGCGGAAACCCTCCAACACTTAGCACTCATCGTTTACGGCGTGGACTACCAGGGTATCTAATCCTGTTTGCTCCCCACGCTTTCGAGCCTCAGCGTCAGTTACAGACCAGAGAGTCGCCTTCGCCACTGGTGTTCCTCCATATATCTACGCATTTCACCGCTACACATGGAATTCCACTCTCCTCTTCTGCACTCAAGTCTCCCAGTTTCCAATGACCCTCCCCGGTTGAGCCGGGGGCTTTCACATCAGACTTAAGAAACCGCCTGCGCTCGCTTTACGCCCAATAAATCCGGACAACGCTTGCCACCTACGTATTACCGCGGCTGCTGGCACGTAGTTAGCCGTGGCTTTCTGGTTAGATACCGTCAAGGTAAGAGCAGTTACTCTCCTACTTGTTCTTCTCTAACAACAGAGTTTTACGATCCGAAAACCTTCTTCACTCACGCGGCGTTGCTCGGTCAGACTTCCGTCCATTGCCGAAGATTCCCTACTGCTGCCTCCCGTAGGAGTCTGGGCCGTGTCTCAGTCCCAGTGTGGCCGATCACCCTCTCAGGTCGGCTATGCATCATGGCCTTGGTGAGCCGTTACCCCACCAACTAGCTAATGCACCGCGGGTCCATCCATCAGTGACACCCGAAAGCGTCTTTCAAATCAACACCATGCGGTGTCGATTATTATGCGGTATTAGCACCTGTTTCCAAGTGTTATCCCCCTCTGATGGGTAGGTTACCCACGTGTTACTCACCCGTCCGCCACTCCTCTTTTCAAATGAGTGCAAGCACTCGGTAGAAAAGAAGCGTTCGACTTGCATGTATTAGGCACGCCGCCAGCGTTCGTCCTGAGCCAGGATCAAACTCTCATAATAAAAGTTGAACACAATCCGAAGATTGTTAAGCTCATTTGTTTGCTAGCATATTGCTTTGCTTTGTTAAAAATTGTTGTTTGTTTTTACCGTTGTAAAAACAACCTACACATTTGGTTCGTCTTACTTTGTTCAGTTTTCAAAGGTCTACTGTGTCACCTCGCAGCAACTTTTATATCATACCAAATCTTCGATTTGATGTCAACACTTTTTTAAAAAAGTTTCAAAGTTTTTTTCTGCTTGATGTTATCGAATGTTTCGTGACAACTTCATTAGTTTACCAGATTGTTTGTTATTTGTCAACAACTTTTTTCCTGATTTTTCAAGTTTTTTTGTCGTTTTGAATTAACAACTTTGTTATTCTATCATGATTATATTCTTTTCGTCAAGCAGAAAAAAATTATTTTTTCGCTTTAACTCAAGCAATGAGTTATCATCAGAACATTAATAAATATAACAATACTTATTGTAAAATGCAACTAGAAAATGTCTATTTTACATTCTTTTTTTTCTTAGCGAACAAACAGCCTATAGTTCACTTGAGTATTCGCTTTTCCTGTAACATTTTTTATTATAAATGATCTATTATTCGTCAAAATAAAAATAAAAGAGTAAGAGTTTAGCCTCCTACTCTTTTATTTCGCTTTTATTTACGATTGGAATATAGATTCTAAATATCGTTCCTTGGTGAACAACACTTTCTGCATCTATTCTTCCTTTGTAATTTTCTACAAGTTGCTTAGCAATTGATAATCCTAATCCATTTCCACCTTTATTGCGGGCTCTTGCTTTATCCACTCGGTAAAAACGGTTGAAAATTTTCTCTAAATCTTCTTCTGGAATTCCTTCACCAAAATCTTGAATCGCAATTTCGAATTCATTTAATGTTTTTGAGATTGAAATGTGAACTTCTTTTCGAGATGTTGAATACTTTACAGCATTATCCAAAATGATGATTAGAAGCTGTTCAAAGTGATTCCGATAAATACCTAAGGTCACTTCGTGTAATAAGTCATCATCTAAAGTAATAACAAAATCTGGGTATAAAATTTTAAAATTGTTAAAGACCTGGTACACCACTTGTTTAGCATTTGATGTATGATTTGAATATTGAACGTCTACCTGCTCAGCACGCGATAGATCTAACATTTCTTGTACTAAACTCTTCATCCTTACAATCTCTTGTAGACTAGCTTCCAAAGATTCATCCAATATTTCTGGATCCTCTTTCCCCCAGCGATTCAACAGATTCAAATGACCTTCAATAATTGCAACAGGTGTACGTAACTCATGAGAAACATCTTCAACGAATTGTTCTTGTTGTTCAATGTATCGTCTCATGCGGTCTAACATCTCATTAAAAATCTCCGCAAGGTCTGCCAATTCATCATTAGAATGAATATCCGGCATATGAATATCCGACTGTGGATCTTTTCTAATCGTGTCCATTGTATCTCGTAAAACTTTCAAGGGTTTTAAGAAATAGGAAGACAAAATAAAACCAAGTATACTACTTAATATGAATGAAATGATCTCTAAAACGACTAACGTCAATAATAAACGGTTTCTAATATCATAAAAAGAAGACAACTCATAAAAAGCCTGAATGAACCCGATCTGTTCTCTATTCTCTTTTGAATAAACAGGTTGAATAATCAAAAAACCAGTTCTATCATCTAATGTTTTGATTTCAGGCTCTAGTTTCTGTTTTTTTTGCAACTGACTTTGAACTTTTTGAGTCTCAAATACTAATGTGCCATTTATATCGTAAACAGACAAAAACAATGCTGGTTGTCCTAATTCAGAAAGCATTGTGTCCATTTCCATCAATGACCCTTCTACAGAGACTTTTTTGCTATCCAACTCATTTTCATCTACGGTAGGTGTTTTTAGTTTCTCGTAAACATCCGATATAGTTAAATTCCCATCTGAATTGGCTAAACGATTGCCTACTTCAGAAATCGTCCTTTCTACATTTTCACGTTCCTTTTCAACGATAAGCTTAACAGAAGATTTATAAGTGATCACTGCAAATATAGTAAATACAACAAATATGAAGAAAGAACTTGCAGAAGCCCACTTGATTGTCAAAGAAGGCCCCTTCAGTTCTTTTTTTGTTGCTTTTTTTATTATTTTCACGAGCGCATCACATAACCTGTTCCACGAACAGTTTGAATGTAACTCTCCTCGCCTGGAACATCAATTTTATTACGTAGATAACGGATATAAACATCTACCACATTAGTTTCAACTTCTGTTTCATAACCCCAAACTTTATTTAATAAGACATCACGGGCTAATACGACATTGACATTCTCCATCAAAGTTAATAATAATTCATATTCACGTTTCGTTAATTCAATCATTTCCGAATTACGGCGAACAACGCGATTTTCTTTTTCGATTGTTAAATCACGATACGTAATCGTTGTTTGTTTTGCTACATTTTTGTCACCTTCGATATCGATTCGGCGAAGCAAGGCACGTAAACGTGCTAGCAACTCTTCTATAGCAAATGGTTTTACAATATAATCATCCGCCCCGTGATCTAAACCAGATACTCGATCAATAACAGAATCTCTTGCCGTCATCATGATAATTGGTGTATTTTTGACTTGGCGTACACGGCGACAAACTTCAAGCCCATTCAATTCAGGCAACATTAAATCTAAAAGGATAGCATCCCAATCATTATTTAAAGCCGCTTCTAAACCAGTACGTCCATTGTAGTGAACCTCCGTAGTGTAACCTTCATGTTTCAGCTCCAATTCTACAAAACGTGCCAAGTTCTTTTCATCTTCAATAATTAGAATATTACTCATTGGTTATTTGTCCTTTCTCTTTAAAAGCTATCTTAAAGCCTACCCATTATACCCACTTTTACTCCAAAAAGCTAGTAACAACCTATTTCCCTCTTGTAGCAGAGAGAAAACCATGAGAAGCCTTTGAATCCCATGGTTTTCCATCCTATTATTGTTCGTTATACCAACTATAGTGATAAGTACCTTCTTTATCAATACGTTGATACGTATGTGCACCGAAATAATCTCTTTGCGCTTGAATCAGATTTGCTGGTAAACGCTCAGAACGATAAGAATCATAATAAGCAATTGCAGAAGCAAATGTCGGTACTGGAACGCCTGCTTGAACAGCGATCGACACAACATCACGAACTGATTGTTGATATTTTTTCGTGATATCAATAAAATACTCATCTAATAGTAGGTTTTCGATTGTTGGGTTCTTATCATACGCATCTGTGATTTTTTGTAAAAATTGAGCACGAATGATACATCCTGCACGCCAGATCTTGGCAATCTCACCAAATGGTAAGTCCCAATCATAATCTTCTGAAGCTACGCGCAATTGAGCAAATCCTTGTGCGTAGCTCATGATTTTACTAAAGTAAAGAGCTTCACGAATTTTTTCAATTAATTCTTTCTTGTCCCCTTGGTAAGCAGGTGCTTCAGGCTTAGCTAGAACTTTGCTTGCTTTCACACGTTCATCCTTATAAGCAGAAATGAAGCGAGCAAAAACAGATTCAGTGATCAATGGTAGTGGAACACCTAAATCTAAAGCACTTTGGCTAGTCCACTTACCTGTTCCTTTATTACCAGCAGCATCCATGATCACATCCACGATTGGTTTTCCTGTTCCTTCGTCATCTTTACGAGTTAAGATATCTGCCGTGATTTCTACAAGATAGCTATCTAGTTCACCTTGGTTCCATTCTTTGAAAATCTCGGCCATCTCATCAACAGATACACCAAGAATATTTTTCATTAAATCATACGATTCAGCAATCAGTTGCATGTCTCCGTATTCGATTCCGTTATGCACCATTTTAACATAATGACCTGCACCATTTGGACCAATATATGTCACACATGGTTCACCGTCTTCTGCTTTAGCTGAAATTTTTTCTAGAATTGGCGCAACTAGTTCATACGCTTCTTTTTGACCACCGGGCATGATTGAAGGTCCTTTTAACGCGCCCTCTTCACCGCCAGATACACCAGTACCGATAAAGTTGATTCCTGAATTAGCTAGTTCTTCGTTTCGACGAATCGTATCTTTAAAGAATGTATTCCCGCCGTCAATCAAAATATCTCCTTTATTTAAATGAGGTAACAGTTCTTGAATTGTCGCATCTGTTGCAAAACCAGCTTGAACCATTAACATAATACGACGCGGTTTTTCAATAGAGTCTACAAACTCTTCAATTGTATAAGTCGCTTTGAAATTTTTATCAGGATGTTCTTCAACGACATCCGTTGTTTTTGAACCTGTACGATTAAATAGAGCTACTGAGTATCCTCTACTTTCGATATTCAAGGCTAAATTTTTTCCCATTACGGCCATTCCGACTACGCCAAATTGTTGTTTTGTCATCTTGTATCCTCCCACTATCTTTGAAAAAAATTCATTAGAATTTTCTTATAATCTACATCATTATAACGTAGAATGCTTGATATGAAAACAAAATAGTTCGATTAATTTGATTTATTCTTGTTAATTTTTTTAGAATCTAGACATTTAAAGAAAATTGTCGATCAAATCCGTTATTCTTAAGCAAAATAAATCCCCTAGGCTCCATGGTTAGCCTAGGGGATTTTAACATTTTCAAAAAAATGTTTTTTATGCTTCTTTAGAGATTACGTCTTTTCCATCGTAATGACCACATGCTGGACATACGTGATGGCTTTTTCTCATTTCACCACAGTTTGAACATGCGTTCAAGCCTTTAATCGTTAATTTGTAATGAGTACGGCGTTTGCCCTTTTTAGCTTTTGAAGTTCTTCTAGCTGGTACTGCCATTGGTGTTCCACCTCCTTGTAAAGATGTGTGCATAAAATGCACGATATATTCCAATCTTACTGCTTATCGTCCTCATCAGATGTTTCACTGAACAATTCGGATAATTTAGCAAGACGAGGATCCATAGTTTGTTGTGCTTCTTCTTGTCTTTTTAGTGCATACTCTTCTTCTGAGAGAACTTCCCAGTCATTGCCCTTCGGCATATCTTGGCTTGTTTGTTCTTCTTCTGATAACACTTGAATTGGAATAGACAAAAGAATGTTATCTTCGACTGATTCATCTAAATCAATTGTTGGTTTTTCCAACAAGATGATTTCTTCATCCGCCAAACGTTCATCTCTTTGCTGATATTGTTCCAGAGTCATAAATACCTCATCAACATCAATCGAAAGTGTAAGAGGAACAGGTGCTAAAGAACGTGAAGATGGAACTGTTACAATAACATCGATTTTATAGTGAAGCAAGTACTCTTCTTTTCCTACATTTAGTATCCCGGTTGCTTTGACGGGACTAACATCTAGAATAAGATTATCTCTTTTCATCAAAGACGCTTTTAAATCAAGTGTCTCCGAAAATTCACAGGGTTCGTCTTTGTATTTGTTTAGTTCTAGTAAAGACCATTTCATATTCATCACCTCATAACGCAACAAAAGCAATTATACAAGGCTTTGAAAGCTTTGTCAATGAAATTTTCTTGACAGTGTTTTCTTCTTTCAATTTTTTTCAGCTACTACTATTCTATTCTTCATTCTTAGTGGTAAAATAAGGCAAAGGAGGAGTTAGTATGAAAGCTTTTGAATTTAAAAACGTCTCATTTATTCGGGATAAACAGATGTTGTTACATAACGTGAATTGGTCTATTGAAACATCCGAAAATTGGGCTATCATTGGATTAAATGGCGCGGGAAAGACCTTGCTTTTGCAATTGATCTGTGGGTATTTATGGCCAACTAAGGGGCAACTGGTGGTTCTAGACCAAGTATTCGGCGAGGCCTCCATACCCGAGCTACAGCGAAGAATCGGCTGGGTCAGTACTGCCTTGCAGTATCGCATGAAAAATGGCGAGACAGCAGAGAAAATTGTTCTATCTGGTAAATTCGCTAGTATTGGTATTTACCAAGACTATACGAATAAAGAGCTAGAGCAAGCCAAAATGATTTTGAAAAATGCTGGCGGTGAATCACTTATCGGAAAAAAATACGCTGTTTTATCTCAAGGAGAACGGCAATTGGTTTTGATTTCTAGAGCTTTGATGGCAAACCCAGAATTATTGATTCTAGATGAACCTTGTAATGGCTTAGATTTATTTGCTAGAGAAAAACTTTTATCTCAAATACAGCATATATCTGAACAAGAAAATCGCCCTACATTGCTTTATGTTACCCATCATACTGAGGAAATTCTGCCATGTTTCAATCACCTGATGCTGTTGAAAGATGGCGAAATCTTTGCTAAAGGAACACAATCTGAACTATTCAATGAAGAAAATTTCGCTAATTTTTATGCTGAAACGATCCAAATTATTCCTTTAAAGGATAAACGTTTTGCTGTTTATCCTAAATAATAGAAATGGAGGCTAAAAAAGTTAGAGCTTCGCTCTAACTTTTTACTCCAATTTCACGACGACGTAACATCTTTTGTTTCAGTCAGTTTAAATGACTCTATTGCTGCTAAGAATTTTTCTCCGTACTTCTCTAACTTATTTTGTCCTACACCTTTGACTTGCAATAATTGAATTGAACTTTTAGGTAACTTTTCACACATTTCTTTCAAGGTGCTGTCGGAAAAAATTAGATATGGCGGCACACTTGCTTCTTGTGCTAAATCCATACGTAATTCTCTTAGTGTTTCGAAAAGCCCATCATTCACAACAACTTTGCGAACACGTTGATCTTCTTTTCTAAAGACTGTCTGTTTACCTAGTAAAACTTGAATCCCTATAGACGAAACAGATAACAGGGGATATTGTCCATCAGATGGATTTAAATATCTTTCGGCTGTTAAATAATCGATTAATTGATTCACTTCTTTTTGTGTTCGATCCTTCATTAAACCGTAAGTAGGCAAACGATCAAAATGCCACTGGTCGATTTTTTGATCTTTAGAACCCGTCAGAACTTTTCCTACTAATCCCTTACCAAACTTTTCGCCCATTCGTTTCACACAAGAAAGAACTTTTTGAACATCTACTGTGATATCGACTAATTCACGTTCATCTAAACAATTAGAGCAGCGACCACAATCAGAACCTTTCTCCCCAAAATAACGTAAAATGAACTTTTGCAAACACATTTGTGCATTTGCATATTGAGACATTTCTCTTAATTTCATGTATTCCTTTTGCTTATAATCGATCGTCATTTCTGATTGGTCGATAAAATATTGCTGAATTTGAAGATCTTGAGGTGCGTAAAGTAATATAGCATCACTCGGGAGCCCATCTCTACCAGCTCGTCCAGCTTCTTGATAATATGACTCGATGTTTCCGGGAATTTGCGCATGAATCACAAAGCGCACATTGCTTTTGTTGATGCCCATACCAAAAGCATTTGTAGCAACCATCACTTGAATTTTATCAAATAAAAACTCTTCTTGATTGTGGTTTCGGTCTCCTTCGTTCATGCCGCCATGGTACATACCTACTGCTACTTTTTTACTGTGTAGTAAGTGGTAAATCCGTTCAACTTCTTTTCGAGTGCTTGCATAGACAATACCTGATTGTCCTTGGTTCAACTTTAAGTACTCTAAAAGAAATACATCTCGATTTTGATCTTTAACAACTTGAAAAGATAGATTCTCACGCGCAAAACCAGTCTGTACCTGATTATCTTTCGGGATGTGTAGTTGATCAAGAATATCTTCTGCTACTTGAGGTGTAGCAGTTGCCGTAAGGGCAATTACTGATGGTTGTTGTTGAAACTCTTCAATAATCGCTGCTAAGCGTAAATAACTTGGACGAAAGTCATGTCCCCATTGAGAAATACAATGCGCTTCATCTACTGCCAATAAATCGATTGGCACATGTAATAATAATTGCTGAAAATCAAATGATTCCAGTCGTTCAGGAGCTACATATAAAAGCTTGACCTCACGATTAACTGCCATTTGAACCCGCTTATTCATCTCTTGTTGCGTAATTGTACTGTTAATGAATGTTGCAGGGATTCCCATCATATTCAACGCATCCACTTGATCTTTCATTAATGAAATCAACGGTGAAATAACCAACGTCAGATTTTCTAGTAAGAGTGCAGGCAATTGGTAACAAATAGACTTCCCCCCACCAGTTGGCATAATACCTAAAACATTCTCTTTATGTAAAACATGATTGATGATTTCTTCTTGTCCTTGACGAAACTCGTCATATCCAAATTTTTCTTTTAGTAAGCCTTTGATGTCAATCATGAAATTCTCTCCGTTCTTTGTGTCTGGTTGTTATTTTAGCACGCACTATTAGGCAATTCAAGGAAGGATTTCCTTAATTCGTGAAACAATTCGTGTTGTGTGAAACATAGTGCTAGTTTCCTTAAAATTAAAAACGGCTAGTTAACAAGGGTTCTGCAATAGCATACGCATTTTTTTACGTTATTCATTAAAAGTTATCCACAAAAAAGGACAAAACTGATTAAGTTCTGTCCTTTCTTTATATAATTAAAACTTATTTTTTCTTTTTACTTGCCTTTTCACGTTCATTTTTATTAAGAATTTGTTTTCTCAAACGAATGCTTTCTGGCGTTACTTCACAATATTCATCTTCATTCAAGAATTCTAAAGATTCTTCTAATGTAAGAATTTTTGCTTTTTTGATTACAGATGTTTGGTCTTTATTAGCAGAACGAACGTTAGTCATTTGTTTTGCTCTTGTAATATTTACAGTCAAGTCATTATCACGGTTATTTTCACCGATGATCATTCCTTCGTATACGTCAGTTGTAGGTTCTACAAAGACTGTTCCACGTTCTTCAATGCTCATAATACTGTAAGTCGTTGCTTTACCAGTATCAATTGAAACCAACGCACCTTGATGACGTCCACCAATTGTTCCTTGAATCATTGGTAGATATTGGTCAAATGTATGATGCATGATACCATACCCGCGAGTCATTGATAAGAACTCAGTTGTGTACCCAATCAAACCGCGAGCTGGCGCTAAGAAAATCAAACGAATTTGACCATTACCAGTGTGGATCATATCTTGCATCTCGCCTTTACGGAGGCTTAATGATTCGATAACACTACCCATGTATTCTTCAGGAGTATCAATTTGAACACGTTCAAACGGTTCGCATTTTACGCCTTCAATTTCACGTTCAATAACTTCAGGACGAGATACTTGTAATTCATATCCTTCACGACGCATATTTTCAATCAAAATTGATAAATGCAATTCACCACGACCAGATACCGTCCATGAATCCGGACCGATTGGCTCTACGCGCAATGATACGTCTGTTTGTAATTCTGCCATTAATCGCTCTTCAATTTTACGTGAAGTGACATATTTACCTTCACGACCAGCAAATGGAGAGTTATTAACTAAGAATGTCATTTGTAATGTTGGTTCGTCAATGTGTAGAATTGGCAATGCTTCTTGATTTGCAACATCAGCAACAGTTTCACCAACGAAAATATCTTCCATACCAGAAACAGCAATCAAATCGCCTGCTTTTGCTTCATTGATTTCAACACGTTGTAAGCCAAAGAAACCAAAGATTTTAGTAACACGGAAATTCTTCACGCTACCATCCAATTTCATTAAGGCAACTTGATCGCCGACTTTCATTGTTCCACGGAACACACGGCCGATACCGATACGTCCAACATAATCATTATAGTCTAATAATGATACTTGGAATTGTAATGGTTCATCTGAATTATCAATTGGAGCTGGCACATGTTCGATGATTTGATCAAAGATTGGAGCCATTGTTGGTTCTTGATCTTCTGGGTTGTCAGAATCACTTGAAGTTCCATTTAATGCGGATGCATAAATAACTGGGAAATCTAATTGCTCATCATCTGCCCCTAATTCGATAAATAATTCTAAGACTTCATCAACAACATGTTCAGGACGTGCTGAAGGTTTATCTATTTTATTTACAACAACGATTGGTGTAACTTTTTGTTCTAATGCTTTTTTCAATACGAAACGAGTTTGGGGCATTGTTCCTTCATAGGCATCAACAACTAAAACTACACCGTCAACCATTTTCATGATACGCTCTACTTCACCACCGAAGTCCGCGTGTCCAGGTGTATCTAAAATGTTGATCCGAGTGCCTTTGTAATCAACTGCTGTATTTTTAGCTAAAATCGTGATTCCACGTTCGCTTTCAATCGCATTCGAATCCATTGCACGTTCTTGTAATTGCGTGTGTCCATCTAAAGTATCTGATTGTTTTAAAAGTTCATCTACTAATGTTGTTTTACCGTGATCGACGTGGGCGATGATTGCCACGTTTCTAATATCTTCTCTGTATTTCAATGTAATTGCTCCTTATCCTTTTGCCTTACGTCACTTGTTCATTAAATCCGACTGTTTATTATACCAAATTTTTTTCATGAAATATAGTCTAAAGCTTTCAAAAGTTCTGAAAACTTCATATTTTATTGCCTTTTTTTGAAAAAATACCATATTTACTGAAAAAAAGCAATGTTTTCTGTGGAAATAGTATCTCTTTTCTTCGACATAATGAAAACCTATTATTTATTTATGAATAAATTTTTCCTGCATTTCGGTATAAGCTTTGGGTGTTGCTGCTATAAAATACTCTCGTTTATCAAATGCTAAGGGATTTCCTTCTATATTAGAGTAACTAAATCCAAATTCATTTATCAACACCAGTCCTGCGGCATAATCCCATGGACTCAAATTGGAGATATACCCGATATGATTGCCTTTAAGTATAGCAATCAACTCTACTCCTGCACAACCACTAACTCTGATTCCCATACTTGCATGCCCGATTTCTCCAGCAGAGTATATATTTTTACGATACATATATGCATTCATCCCAATTAACCCTTCTGACAAAGCTGCATCTTTTGGTTGTGTTAACCTTCTATCATTCTGGAAGACGCCGTGATCTTTTTCTCCCCAATATAACTCATCTTTCATCACATCATAAATAAAACCTAATTGTCCAACACCATCTTGATAAACGGCGATCATAATACAAAAATTTTCATGCTCCATCACGAAATTCATCGTACCGTCAATTGGATCAATGATCCAAACACGACCATTTAAAGAATCGAGGCTATTAAACCCTTTTTCTTCGGCTAATATTCGATCGTTTGGATAATGCTGATTTATTTTTTTGATAAGAAATAATTGCGTCTCTTCATCAATATTGGTTACTAAGTCAGTTCTGCCTGATTTTTGTGAAACGTCGAGTTCATTAGTTAAGTTAACTCGAATATAGTCTGCTGCCTCTTTTAACCATTCTTTGATTTCAATGATCATTTTTTCGTTTGTCATTTTAATCAGCTCCTAGTTTCAATCTGCCTGACTCTTGTTTTTTTGCTTGTTGAAGTGTTCGATATAACGAGTATCCGGATGCTTTTTGAAATTCGTTGCCTAACCGTTTTTCTTCTCCAATACTTCTAACTACTGTTTTAAATTCTTTGTACGTTTTCAAAAAAACTTTAGTGTCGATTCCGGTTTCGTTCGCTTGTTCTACCGCAGACCACAAGTTGGTCACAATTACCATTTCGTTTGTTGTCCAGTCTAAATCTAATGGGTATTGATAATCTTTCATGCTTTCACCTCATTTTCTAGTTTATCATAGGCTAAGAATATTTTTCTACAGTTCATTCGTTTCTTTTCTTATTTCGCCAATTTGTCCATATAGGCAAGAACAAAACACCTTTTTCTACCTCTACTCTTTGAGCTGAGTAAATCCCAGCATTCCCTGAACACATGTAGCTGATCAAACAAATCATAAAGAAATATAAGGCGGCTTCACTCCCAAAAAGTTCGATTCCCATGATAAAACAAGCAATCGGCGTATTCGTTGCACCTGAAAAAACACCAATAAAACCTAATCCAGCCAAAAATGGAATCGACAAGTGCAGAATTAAAGCTAAACTACTGCCTAGTGTTGCGCCAATTTCAAATAAAGGTGTCACTTCTCCACCTTGGTACCCTGCCCCTAATGACAACACTGTAAAAAATAGTTTCCCAATAAAATCAAACCAGTGATTCTCTCCATAAAAGGCGTCTTTCAATAATGGTAAACTTAACCCAAGATAACGCTGTGTCTTAAAAATAAAAACAGCAACCACTACAATAATTCCTCCGATGAAGTTTCGTAAAACAACATTTGCGAACCACTTCGTATAGATTGTTTTAACCCAGACTATCGAACGACTAAAAAGCCAACCGACTAAGCCAAAACAAATACCAGCAACTATTATTTTGGTAAATATCAATAATGACCATTCTGGAATCGGTCCCATAGCATAATGTGTATGCGTTATACCCAGCGACTCAGTTACAAAATTTGCAAAAATAGCAGCAAAAAAACTCGGAAAAAGTCCATCTGATCTTAGACGCCCAATCACTAAAACCTCTAGCCCAAAAAGTGTCCCGGCTAAAGGTGTCCCAAAAACAGAACTAAATCCAGCACTGATGCCACTGATAATGACAATTTCCCGTTCAATTTTATTTAGTTTAAAGAGACGCCCGATTGTATCTGCTACCGTCCCCCCCATCTGTACAGCAGTTCCTTCACGACCAACTGACCCACCAAATAAATGGGTTGTGATTGTACCAAATAGCGTCAATGGAATGAGGCGTAAGGGAATATTTTCCTGTTCCCCATTTGCTTGATCAATCACAAGATTATTTCCTCTTATTGAATTCCCTCCAAATTTCTTATAAAGAAACGCAAAAATTGCCCCACTGACTGGCAGTAAAAATAATAGCCAAGAATTATCTACTCTAATTTGCGTCACAATATCTAAACTTTTTAAGAAAAATGCTGATAACGTACCCATTACTAATCCAATCAAAGAAGCAATCATTAACCATTTAACCATATAAATGCTCACTTTTAGCGGCATGTTTAATTCCTTTTTCATTCGATCACTCCTTATAAAATACATTAACTTCCCATGCTGTCACTACTTAGAACCACGCTGATTAATTATAACAATTTTTATAAAAAGAAACGAGAAAAAAATTATGAGTTTATCCTATAAAGGTCAAAAAAGACTCATTTGAACGAAATCTGACTTTCCCCTATAAAGCACTTGCAATACCTCAATATTATGCTACTATAAAAAAGAAAATTTAATCGTTTTACTTTATTTACTCTATACATTATTCTTGTCTTCGAAAAAAACTGTAGAGAAAGTCGACAAACGGATTGTTCTCTCAAAATGAAAGGATGTTTTCATTGAAAGAATTAACACATGGCAATCCTGCAAAATTGATTTTTTTCTTTACGATTCCATTATTGATCGGAAATATTTTCCAACAGTTTTACAATATGGCGGATATGATCATCGTTGGGCAAACGTTAGGAAAAGATGCTCTAGCGGCAGTTGGTTCAACTGGTAGTATTACTTTTTTGATCATTGGTTTTGCGCAAGGTTTGACAGCTGGTCTTTCCATTTTAACGTCACAGCGTTTTGGCGCACAAGACTACCGAGGGGTAAAGAAGAGTTTTGCTACTGGAATCATCATTAGCGGGGTCGTAACGATTGTTTTAACTATTTTGAGCTTGGTTTTTGTTCGACCAATGCTTCATCTTATGCAAACACCACCCGAAATCATTGATGATGCCCAAACCTTTATCTCAATTATTTTTATCGGTATTTTTGCTGCAATGGCATTCAATCTATTATCAAATGTGATTCGAGCCCTAGGAGATAGTCGTACGCCCCTTTTATTTTTGATCATTGCTAGTGTTATCAATGTTGTACTAGATTTGATGCTGATTCTTACCTTTCATATGGGGGTCGCAGGAGCCGGAATTGCAACTGTTACAGCTCAAATTGTATCTAGTCTACTATGTATTTTCTATATTCGCTGGAAAATTCCTAATCTTCAATTACGAAAAAAAGATTTTTCGATAGATAAACATGAGTTTCGAGCTCATTTGAATATTGCTTTACCTATGGCTTTTCAGTCTTCGATCATTGCTATTGGCGCGATCATTTTACAAGCGGCTTTAAATAGTTTAGGAACTGATGTTGTCGCTGCACAAGCTGCTTCAGGGAAAATCGAACAATTTGCAACACAACCTATGATGTCCTTTGGAATCGCAATGGCGACCTTTACTGCCCAAAACTATGGAGCAAAAAAATACAAACGAATTTTACAAGGGGTTAATCAGTGTCTGGTGATGAGTATTGGTTTTAGCCTACTTGCGGGTGGAATCGTGATTCTCTTTGGTCAAAATTTAATGACTCTTTTCGTCAGTTCAAAAGAAACAGAGGTACTCAATCTTTCACAAATTTATTTTAATGTCAACGGTAGTATGTATTGGCTTTTAGCCATCTTATTTATTATTCGCTATACATTGCAAGGTCTTGGCCAAAGTGTGATTCCAACGCTAGCTGGTATTATGGAGTTGGTCATGCGTTCTTTTGCCGCCATTATTTTAACTGCTTCATTAGGTTTTGTCGGTGCAGCACTAGCATCTCCACTAGCTTGGGCAGGTTCTGTAATTGTGTTACTTGCTTCTTATTTTAAAGCAATCAAGCGATTAAAAAAATTAGAACATGAACAATTAATTGAAACTAAACTAAAGTCTTCATAAGTGATCTTAAAAAAAACGACCGATTCTCAAAAGAAAATCGATCGTTTTTTTTATGCTATACAGATTGTTTTCTAGGGAAATAGTGACGCCATTTCGCTTTAACTGAGTTAGTCATTGGTTCAGAGGCTTCTTTAACCGCGCAATATTTATCAACCATTGTAACAATATAGCTTTCTTTGTATTTTGGAGGAGCAATTGTTGCGCCCCACATATGTTTAATAATGATGTCGCGTTCTAAGTCTGAAAGTTCTGTTAGTTTCTCAGCATTTTTCACTGCAATTCTTGGATGCATATAAGCATGAGTTCCTTCGTCGAACTTCGTTGTACGCCAATCATAATAGAATAGGTCGTGCAACAATCCAGCACGAGCTGTTGCTCTAGCATCACCATTCCACTTTTTAGCTAATTTATAACTATAATAAGAAACACTGATTGAATGATCTAAACGAGTTGAGTGAACATGCTGCGTGTAATTTCCTAAACGCTGTACTTCTTCCGTTTCCAACAAATCTTCCACATAAGACATATATTCTTGATCTTCACGCCATTTTTCAGTCATTAATTCTGGTTCCACCTTTTTAGAGACTTAAAGTTTCTGTTTTTTTTACTTGCTGAAAGTATAGCACCTTGTTTTTCTAAATACTAGGTTTTTTCAATGGCGTAACGAAACTTTAATATTTACTTTATAAATATACTTCTTTATTTGCCATTTTGCTGTTTCGAAAATTCAGCTTTGATTTCTATAAACGATTGAAATACCCGTAAAAATTGAAACAGCTGAGCACGATTTTCGAACTCTTCTCTAGTTTTAGGTAATTCTTTTTTTCGATAAACTTCATATACTTGGTCGATTCGGTCTAAAATATCTTGTCCATCATTATTTTCTGCAAATGTTTCAGCTGTATATTGCAACAATTCTTGAATATTTCCAACTTGTTCAGGTTCAACTGTAATGTTTTCTAAAATCCGCAACATATCTTTCAAGCTATTACTTTGCAACCGTCGCATCGTAAAATACTCTATATAATAATGATTCGAAGAAATCAGCTGATTTTCTGAATGATTTTTCGCCCAATTTTCTCCTGTTCGAATAAACGCCTTTAAGTCATTGCATTTTTCGAATAAATCCCTTTCTTTAACATGCTGATTCAAGTAGGATGCCATATTATTTAATATTTTACGAAACATCGTTTCAATCACTTCTTGATCTTCTTTCAATCGTTTTTCTGTATCTGGCATGTATAAATTCATCACTAAAGCAAATCCAACACCTATCGTCATTAATAAAAACTCATTTCCGATGATCGACCAAGATAAATCTTGTTCGACAAGATATTGCGTCACTAAAACAGAACTTACTACGATACCATCTGAAAGCTTAAAGTAAACAGCTCCTGGAATAAATAAAAGCAAATAAACGCCAAATGCTAAAGCATTAAATCCTAAAATAGAAAAGCATAAATAGGCAATTACAGTAGCTAGTGCTAATGAAAGTAGGCGATAAATTCCCGTTAACAATGACGTTTTTTTCGTGTTTGTGACGCTCAATACAGAAATTATTCCAGCAGAAGCTGGATATAATAAGCCTAAACTTTCTGCAACGATCATTGACAACATCGCACTTACTGCTGTTTTGATTGTTCGTAATCCAATTTTCATTTGACCGCTCCTCAAAAATTGTTTAATCTTTTGTTTTATACTAGTAATTTTACCTCTATTTCGGTTATCATGAAATAGAAAACTGATTAAATGTTGATTATAGGAGAGAAAGCTCATGGAAGTCGGTCCTTTTCGTTTAGGTATGCGGACATTGAAAACAGCATTAGCTGTGATGATATGTATTATTTTATTTAAAGTATTAGATAGGGGTGCACCGATGATTGCGGCTCTAGCAGCTGTTTTTTCCCTTCGACAAGATTTAACAACTAGTCTGACTTTTGGTAAATCTAGAATTTTAGGAAATACTTTAGGTGGCGGGTTAGCGATTCTTTACTTTTTAGTGAAGGATCTTTTTTCAAATGATTTCATGGTAGAATTATTTTTTCTGCCACTCTTAGTGATAATCGTGATTGTTGTCTCTGACGGTATGAATAATAATTCTGGGATAATCTCGGCAATTGCTACATTGTTACTGATTTCTTTAAGCATACCTCAAGGGGAATCCTTTTATTTCGCTCTATCTCGAGTGATCGATACGTTTATTGGAACATTTATTGGTATCGGGCTGAATTTCTTTTTTAAACCCAAACCAATCGAAGAAAAGCATGAAATTGAGGAAGATTTAGCCGAATTGGCAAAGAAAGAAGAAGAATTGGAAGAACTCAAAAAGAAAGTACAAGATCGCGTTAATGCCGAAAAAGAACACGATGAGATTGAAAAATAGAAAAAGCGACTAAAATCATATCCGATTTTAGTCGCTTTTTATTATTCTTTATCACCTGATGCCTCTTCGCCATAGAAATTCACATTGCTGTTTGTTCCTTTTTTTGAAAAGTTTTCAATCAATTCTTTAACATCTAAACCTGTTGTTTCTTTTAATGTTTCTTGTGTTCCAGCTAATAAATTCGTTGCATAATTAGTGATACGGTTAGCACCCGCATTTTCACCACCGCCACCTGTATCGACGACAGAAATTTTATCAATGTTGCTAAGTGGTTGAGCAGCTTCTTTCATTAACTGCGGTAACATTTCCATTACCATACTTAAAACAGCAGCTTCTCCGTATTCCTTGAAGGCATCCGCAATTTTTTGTTTTGCTTCAGCTTCAGCAGCTCCACGAGCTAAAATAGATTCGGCTTCCGCTTGCCCTGCCAAGCGAGTTTGATTGGCTTCGGCTTCGGCTAATGATTCCACACGGAAACGTTCGGCTTCCGCTTCGGCTACTTCACGAGCTTTTTGCGCTAAAGCCTCTTGCTCTTTGGCATAACGATCAGCATCCGCTTTTTTCTTCACTTCTGAATCATATTGTTTCTCGCGACGAACAATTTCTTTTTCTTCCAACTCGATTTGTTTTTGACGCTCGATGACTTTAACTTCCATCTCTTGGGCAATAACTTCTTGTTGGGCTTTAGCTGTTTCCAAATTGTAGGCTTGGTCAGCTTTGGCTTTTGCAATATCTTGGGCTTCTTTATAAGTTGCTAGTTTTAATTCTTTTTCTTTTGACGCTTCTGCGATTTCAGTTTGTCGTTGTAACTCAGCTTGTTGAGATTCTTTTTCTGCTTCTGCTTTTTTGATACGTGTTTCCTTCCAAGCTTCAGCTTCAGCAATATCTGCATCTCGTTTAACTTGTGCGATTCTTGGTTTCCCTAGAGAATCCAGATAGCCATTTTTATCGCGAACTTCTTTAATGGTAAATGATACGATAATTAAGCCCATCTTTGCTAAATCCACACTGGCAACTTCCTGCACACTTTGACTGAATTTATCACGATTTTGATAAATTTCTTCTACCGTCATTGACCCTAAAATGGAACGCAAATGTCCTTCTAATACTTCACGTGCTTCATTTTCAAGTTCTTCACGTGTTTTTCCTAAAAATTGTTCTGCTGCAGTCGCAATTTCTTCAACTGACGATCCGATCTTAATGATCGATGTTCCGTCACACATTACTGGAACTCCTTGTTCAGTGTAAACTTCTGGAGTGGATACATCTAATTTACTTGATAATAAACTAATTCTGTTTGATCGTTGGAAGACTGGTAGTACAAAAGCCCCGCCGCCGCGCACGATTTTTATCTTATTTCCGCTTTCATCGGCATGAACATTCTTACTTCCTAAGTAACTCCCACTAATAATCAATGCCTCATCCGGTTTGGCTGTTTGATATTTTGAAATAAACACAATCAATAACATCAGTAAAATAAAAACAACCAGAACAATTGGTCCTAAAATCCCTAATTCCATTTTCTTCTACTCCTTCTTTTTTATAATTGTAAACTTCCTTCATAAGGAACCACGTAGCATACACGCTCTCTAATTTCAATGATCAGTACTTGCGCTCCTCGTTCGGTCGGTTGATCTTGCGGAGCGTAGAAAGCGGCTGGTCGGCTGATTGATCCAGTGACACTTTTCAATTGAATCTCTCCCATTCCACCAACTGGTATCGGAGTGATAACGGTTGCTATATTTCCTTCCATGTCTTTTTCTGAAATCGAAAGGGTCGATTCCGCATTTTTCATCGGCACCAATACATAAAAATTCAAGAAAAATACTAGAATTGATGCCACTGCTCCACTCACTAGAAATACCATCAGATGATCCCAACCAAGCAATCGCTCTCCTAAGTACCCAAATAATGAAGTAAATGCCAACCACGGAATTGCCAACATTGGATCGATTGGCCCGTCAAAATCAAAGATGTCTCCAAAAATCACTAATAAAACAGCAATTCCTGCACAAACAATCAAGGTATAAAGATAAATTGTTTCAATCGGAACTCCTCGTATCACATTCTCACTCCTTTCTTTTTTCTTTGGCGTTTTTTTCTCCTTATTCTTTTAACAACCTCTCCCATTTTCTCCCGACGTTCGCATGAAGATACTTATATTTTACCAATACTTTGTACAAAATGACAGCTAATCTTATAAAATCATACAAAAGACGTAGATGTTTCAATTAATGAAAAGAGACCGAGAAATAACTCTAAGAGTCACATCCCAGCCTTTTTTCATTTTTTTAACTACTTTATTCATTTGATTTCAATGCCTCAATCATATCGACTTTCTTCAGTTTTCTATGCATAAAGAACATGACCAGTAATGTAAAGAACAGAGTGATCAACGCTGAATACATATAGCTAAGCCAATGAATCGTTGGCGAGAACATCAGCATATCAACTTCGACTGTTGTCAATACATAACTGTGAACAAGCTTTCCAAAGAAACAGCCGATGAAAATCCCGATCATAGTTAAAATAATATTTTCCCGATACACATACATCGTAACTTCTTTATCGTAAAACCCTAAGACTTTGATTGTTGAAAGTTCCCTGATTCGTTCAGAAATATTGATATTCGTTAAATTGTATAAAACTATGAATGCCAATAAGCCAGAAACTGTAATCAAGACCCAAACGACAATATTTAAACTATGAATTGTATCGTCTAAAGCATCACTTGAAATTGATAAAAATGAAACATTTAAAACGTTTTGATTTTCCATCAATTCCTTCCCGATTTTGTTTTCTACTTTTTCACTAGGCGCTTTGTCAAAGAGTAAAAAGTCCGTATTGTAGCTAGGGGATTTTTTAAAGATTTTTTCATAATAGTCCGGAGACATGTACGCAAAGTGTCCTGTATAATTTTCAGCAATAGCATTGATTTTAAGCTTGTATTCCTGATTGTCACTATTTTTCAAAACAAGTGTGTCACCCGTTTTATAGTGGAATAGATTCGCTAATTTTTCGTTAATGATCACACCATCATTGGTTAGCTGGTACTTTTCACCTGATTGTCGATCATTGAATAAAATAAATTGGTCGATTTCTTTTGGCTTTTCAGGTACATAGATAGAAACATCTTGTTTAGCATTAGACTTTTTCGTAGTTTTTAAAGATTCAGTGTATAACGGCATCGTCTCTTTCAAACCATCGACTTTATCCAATACAGCTTGGTAGTTTTGCTCATTTTTTTCGGATTTATCTTCTTTAAACGTCACGATTGCCTGATAGTGCCAAATTTTATTAAATTGGACATCTACGATATCTGAAATAGAATCTTTTAAACCAAAACCTGTGATGATCAAAGCCATACAGCCTGCTATACCTAAAACGGTCATTAACATTCGTTGTTTATAACGGAACAAATTTCGCGCCGTAACTTTTTGTATAAAACTTAATCGATTCCATATCGGTTTAATCCGCTCCAGCCAGATTCTTTGTCCGGCTTTAGGTGCCTTAGGACGGAGTAAGATCGCAGGTGTACTGAATAAGTCAATTCGTAAAACCACCATCGCAGCGCCTGCCGTACAGATAACCGACACGACTATTCCGATCAGACTATAACTTAAATACCATGGCGTAACAAAATCTGGCACATTGTATAATTGTCCGTACGCATCAAAGATGATCGTTGGGAATAAATAATAGCCAACGAATAATCCTAAAACGGCACCACATAGACTTGCGAATGCTGCATAAACTAAAAATTTAAACGCAATTTCTCCATTTCTATACCCTAATGCTTTGAGGCTACCGATTTCCATCCGTTTTTCCTCAACCATTCGCGTCATTGTTGTTAAACTCACTAATGCTGCAATCAAGAAAAAGAAAATTGGGAAAACAGTTGATAAGGAAGAAATTCGATTGGCATTATCTTCATATTCAGAATAACCAGGATTGTCATCTCTTGTAAAATAATAATAATCAGCCGCTTTTAGGTCTGCTAATTCTTTTTGTTTTTTTTCTAATTCTGTTTTTGCGTCATTTAGTTTTGTTGACGTTTCTGCCTTTTTCTTTTGAAACTCTGCCAACCCTTCTTCGTAGGCTTTTTGCCCTTCATCTATTTTTGCTTGCGCCTCGTTTAATTTTGCTTGACCGTCAATTTTGGACTGTTCCAATTGCGCCCGCCCAGATGCTAGTTGTTCTTTCCCAGAAGTTAACTGCGCTTCGGCTTGATTGATTTGCGTTTCAGCCACTGCAAGTTGTTGTTGCCCTTCTGTATATTGTGCAATCGATTGATTGATCGTATTGATATTTTGATCAAGGGTTTGTAGACCTTGAGCAACCTGAGCTTGTTGCGACGCTAGATTGGCTAAAGCACCATTGATTGTTCCCATAAAAACAGCAATATTGGCTCTTTCAGGTTGAGAGATTAACTGATTAGTCGCGGCAGTGATCTCTCCTGGCGATCCTAAAGCTTGTACAGCTGCTTGTATTTGTGGTGCTGCATCTGCAATACTTTCTGCTAATGTATCATCTGGTACTCGATCTAAAAGAGCAACAGTGACGGCTAAACTTTGGTAACCATTGACTAACTGATTTAATGATTCGCTCGATCCTGCTAACTCATTCCGTTGTTGTTGTAATCCTGGTAAAGCATTTTGACCTTGCGCAACTTGAGTTTGGGCTTGCGTTAATTCATTTTGCTTTTGTTCAAGTACACTTTTTTGTGCAGCAAGTTCATTTTCACCCGTTATGATTGTTGCTTGATTTGCTACGAGTTCGTTCTCTGCCGCTGCGATTTGTTCCGTGTAGGTCGCTTGTGCTTGTGTTAGTTCTTGCTTGCCTGCTGCTAATTCCTGTTCGCTCGTGTTAAGGTTATTTTCAGCATCTTTCAGCGCGTTTTCCCCATCTGAAATCTCTTTTTGCGCTTTTTCAACTGACGCTTTTGATTCTTGACGAATTTCTTCTGCTCGTTGCTCTGGACGATTTTTTAGTGTTTGTTTGACTGACGTGAGTGCTTTTTGTCGTTTGTCTTTGTACTCTTTGGAATAGCTGTCTAAATCATTTAGACCTTTAAACGATAAAAGAATCTCTGTATAGGCGGAAAGAGCCATATCTTCTTTAGGCACTACAGCAAAAAAATCTAGTGATCCTTTGCCAATTGTCGTATTTCCTCGAGAGGTATTCTCGATATATTCCGGTGATTGCACAAAGCCAACGATTTTAAAGGTTTGTTTTTTTAGTGACTTGTCTTTGTCATCTTCCTTTGAAAGGGTCAGTGTTTCACCTAGTTTATAGTGTCCTCGCGATTGAGCTAAATCATCTAGAACGATTTCGCCACTCTTTTTAGGCATCCGACCTTCAATCACTCGATAATCAATCATTGGCTGCTTTTCATCTAAGTCATAACTAACAAATTTTACTGCTACATTTCGCTCACTGATGGCAATATCTTTTGTGTATCTAGGAGAAACAATTGCCACATCTTTGTCTTGCTTAGCTTGTTCAACATCTTTTTCCGTTAACCCCAGTGTAGAGACAATTCGAGCATCCGGTAGTTTTTGGTTTTGATAATAGTTTGATGCAGTTTGGGTCATGTCTGGTCCTGTTGCTTTTAGTCCGACAAAAACCATGACACCAAGAAAAATGATGCCCATAATTGATATAAAGCGGGTTTTTGATTGCTTGATTTCACGAAAACTTGTTTTAAGTAACGCAGTTTTTTTCAATACAGCCACCTACCATTCTATCTCAGATACAGGTTTTGGTTCATCGTTAATTGTCACACTTCGAACTTTAGCATCATTGATACGGATTACGCGGTCCGCCATTGGGGCAATTGCTGAATTATGTGTGATAATGATGACAGTAGTTCCTGTTTTACGAGCAGTATCTTGTAAAATCGTTAGGATTTGTTTTCCAGTTTCATAGTCCAATGCTCCTGTAGGTTCATCGCACAGTAATAATTTAGGCCGTTTAGCAATCGCTCTAGCAATCGTTACCCGTTGCTGTTCCCCACCAGATAATTGGGCTGGAAAGTTATCTAATCTAGCACCTAAACCAACTGATTGCAGCACTTCCTCAGGATTCAATGCATCAGAAACGATTTGAGATGCTAATTCAACATTTTCTTTGGTCGTCAAATTCGGTACTAAGTTGTAAAATTGAAAAACAAAGCCAACGTCATTTCTACGATAGGTGGTCAATTGTTTTTCATTGAATTTTGCAATGTCGGTCCCATCGATTACGATTTGCCCTTCGTCACACGAATCCATTCCACCTAAAATATTCAGCACAGTTGATTTACCTGCACCACTTGGTCCTAAAATAACGGCAACTTCGCCTTTTTCTACTGAAAAACTAATCCCATCATTTGCAGCAATCGTCGTATCACCCATATGATATCGTTTATATTCATTTATTACGTCAATATACGCCATTTAATTCAATCCCCTCTCAAAAGAATTTTATCATAAGTAGACAAACAAGTCCTCTGACAAGTCAAAAGCGTTTTGATTTTTTATATTTTTTTCGTATAATGTATGGATGAGATTAAATCAACGAAAGGATGAGTCTGAAAATTTTACTCAGTAAATAACTTTTCTTTCTCAATCTCTGATAGTAGTTAGGAGAAAAAACATGGCAAGAAAAAAACAAAAACCCCCATTTAGCCCAGCAGTGATGCTTGTGGCGGTTTTAATTATTTTGGTATTGGGCGTCTTTGGCGTTCAAGTTCCAGATACTATTCAAGAAATATTCGGCATTCACACTCAAGAGAAAACCGAACCAAGTACAACAAAACCTGTAAGTTCAACAAATCCTGGACCAAAAGAATTAGGGCCTGCAACCTTTTCAGCTACTGAATTAGCTGATAAAAAAAATGGCTGGATTGATTACCACTCTTTAGACTCACTCGGACGAGCAACTGGCGCTGACGCCTTATTGAAACCCACGATGGTCAATACAGGAACTTCTGCGAATAAAGACATTCGTCCCCCTGGTTTTGTGTCTGGTTTAGAACCAACGAATCATTCTAGGGGTCATTTGATTGGACGTCAACTTGGCGGTTCAGGTGATGATGCAAGAAACCTCACCACTCTTTATCAAACACCCGTCAATACGCCTTTTATGACTAAATATGAAAACCAGATTCGTCAAGCGTTAGATAAAGGTGAAACCATTCGTTATCGTGTTACACCTGTTTATGAAGGAACAAAATTATTATGCAAGGAAATTGAATTGGAAGCAAAAGGACTAAACAAAAATACAACGGTTGATTTTCGAGTGACGATATTAAACGAGCGCTAGGTACTATTGATTCGAATTGCGCAAATATCACCTATTATCATTCTTATATTAAAGCGAAACGAGCCTGTTTCACGTTTAAACTAGGAGGTACCCTAATGGATTTTCAACTAATCAAAGACCAACTTACTGTAAGTGACCCGCAACAATTTTTAAGCGTGGTGTTAAAAAATCAACAAGATGAAGAAAGTACGATTATTTTTAGTCAAACTATAGAAGAACAGTTTGAGCAAAACGTACAGTATCTTTCTTCTGATGAAACGGTTGATTTAGATGATATTACACGTTGGAAAGAACTTGGATTTCTAGTCGTGGCTCAAACGATTGATGGCGATTATATTGCTGGTACAACTGAACAAACTTTTGTCATTCCTGTTTCACTTTATACATCGGATATTGAAACATATGAGCTTGTCTTAGCAGATTTCTTTATTGCCTATACAAATGGAGTAATTCATTCTAACATCTTACCTTCAAATTAAATATGCAGTAAAAAATAGACAAATGTAAACCCTGAAACGTTTTACATTCGTCTATTTTTTATTTTTCCTCTAGACTTAAAACCAATTAGTCAAACGCTTTAAATCCAATATCTTTACGATAAAAAGTACCTGTTGTATCTGTATTATTCAACACGTTATATACAGCCTCTTGAGCCTCTACTAGTGATTTACCGCTGGCTTCAATAAGGTAAACACGTCCGCCATTTGAGACTAGTTGTCCTGCAACTTCCTTCACTCCCGCATAATAGACTTGTTCTGACTCTAAATAGGAAAAGTTTGGGAGCGGATTCCCTTTTTTATAGTCGTTTGGATAACCCTCGGCTGCAACAACTACACCCAAACTGTACCCCTCTTTTTTCCACTGAATATCTGGCTGTTTCCCTTTTAGTAAATCATCAATAATTTGAGCAAAATCACTTTCTAACCGTTGTAAGACGACTTGTGTTTCAGGATCACCGAAACGAGCATTAAACTCAATCACTTTTGGCCCTGTTTTTGTAGCAATCAATCCTGTATACAAAATACCGGTAAATGATCGGTTTTCTGCTGCCATTCCTCTTACAGTAGGTTTTACAATTGTTTCAACTGCTTCTTTAACTAAACGATCAGGTATTTGTGGTACTGGGCTATAGGCGCCCATACCTCCCGTATTTGGACCCAAGTCATTATCATACGAACGTTTGTGATCTTGTGCAATCACCATTGGATAAACTTCTTGACCTCGAACAAATGCGAGCAAAGAAAATTCTTCTCCCGAAAGAAACTCTTCGATTACAACTTTAGCACCACTTGATCCAAATTTATTTTCTTTGAGCATCTCTTTCAATGCATCAATTGCCTCATCAGTAGTCTCAGCTACAACTACCCCTTTTCCTGCAGCTAGCCCGTCCGCTTTGATAACAATTGGCGCCCCCTTTTCAATCACATAATCTCGTGCGTCATTAAAATCAAAAAAAGTTTGATGATTTGCTGTCGGTATTTTGTATTTCTTCATGATTTTCTTCGCAAAATCTTTAGATCCTTCAATGAATGCTGCCTCTTTAAGCGGCCCGAAAGCCAATAGACCAGCGGCTCAAAATCATCTACGATTCCATTTAACAATGGAATTTCAGGTCCGATGAATGTCCAATCGACTCCTTTTTCTTTAGCAAATTTGATTAATCCGGAATGATCGTTTTCTGCAAGATCTACTAATTGTATCCCATTTTTTTTCATTCCATCGTTTCCTTTAGCGCAATAAACAGTCTTTACAATAGGACTCTGCAGTAATTTTTGTGCAATCACATGCTCCCTACCACCGCTTCCAATGACTAAAATTGTTAATCCCATTAGTATGTCTCCTTTTAATGTCTGAAGTGTCTGATATCTGTAAATACCATGGCGATTCCATACTTATCTGCCATTTCGATTGACTCTTGATCTTTGATACTGCCACCTGGTTGAATGATCGCCTTAATTCCATTTTCCCCAGCGTATTCGACACTATCTCCCATCGGGAAAAAAGCATCGCTGGCTAGGACTGCCTCGCTGACCTTTCCACCTGCTTGTTCGATTGCAATTTGTACGGACCCTACTCGATTCATTTGACCTGCGCCAATGCCTAAAGTTTGGTGATTATTTGTCACCACAATAGCATTGCTCTTAACATGTTTGACCGTTTTCCATGCAAATTCTAGCGCTTTTAATTCTTCCTCTGTCGGTTGTCGTTTCGTAACGACTTGCCAGTTTTCCACTTTTTCTTCGACAATATCTTGATTTTGAACAAGCAGTCCACCTAAAACTGACACTTTCTCATCTTCTCGCGCTTGATCCTTTTTAGAGAAATCTAACGTCATCAGGCGAAGATTCTTTTTGCTACTTAAAATTTTGAATGCTTCTTCTGAAAAACTTGGTGCAATAATTATTTCAAGAAACAGTTGATGCATTTTTCCAGCTATTTCGCTATCCACTTCACGGTTTAACACAATGATTCCACCAAAAATAGAGACTGGATCTGCTTCATATGCATATTGATATGCCGCTTTGATTGTTGCCCCAATACCGATTCCACAAGGATTCATATGTTTGACTGCTACGACAGCTGGTTGATCAAACTCTCTAGAAATACGAATCGCCGCATCTGCATCTTTGATATTATTGTAAGACAGTTCTTTACCATGTAGTTGCTTCGCATTCGCAATTGAAAATGAAACGGGTAATGCAGTTTGATAAAACACAGCTTGCTGGTGACTATTTTCTCCGTAGCGTAATATTTGTTTTAAATCATAAGTCAAAGTTAATGTTTCAGGGTCTTTTTCACCAACACTATCAGTCAAATATTCTGCGATCAACGCATCATAAGCTGCAGTATGTCGAAACACTTTAGCTGCTAATTTTTGTCTTGTTGGCAGAGTTGTTTCTCCTATTTTTGAAACCTCAGTTAAAACTTGCGTATAGTCTTTTGGGTCGACCACAACCGTCACAAATTCATGGTTTTTTGCAGCACTTCTCAACATACTTGGTCCACCAATATCAATATTTTCGATTGCTTGCTCTTTCGTTACTCCTTCTTGTAAAATTGTTTCTTTAAATGGATATAAGTTTACACACACAATATCAATTGGCTGAATTCCATGTACTTCCATCGCTTCCATATGACTAGTCAAATCACGGCGACCTAATAACCCTCCATGAATTTTTGGATGTAATGTTTTAACTCGACCATCCATCATCTCTGGAAAATCGGTTACCTCCTCTATAGGAATTGTGGGAATCCCTTCTTGTTCAAGAGTTGCTTTTGTTCCTCCTGTAGATATAATCTCAATCCCTTGGGCTACTAATCCTCTCGCAAACGCGATTATTCCCGTTTTATCTGAAACACTGATCAATGCTCTTCTTTTTATCATCAAATGCGCTCTCCTTGCTGCGTTTTTATAAGTTCTGCTAAAACCGCAGGAAATAATTTATGCTCTACTTTGTGGATTTTTTCTTCTAGAGAAACAAGTGTGTCTGTCGCATCAATTGTTACTTTTTCCTGAGAAATTATTGGTCCAGTATCTATACCGTTATCCACATAATGAATCGTTACACCTGTCTCACGTACATTTCCATAAAAAGCATCCCTGATGCCATGGAGACCAGGAAAATCTGGTAATAATGAAGGGTGAATATTGATTATACGATTTGAAAATTCTTCTAACAATGTCGGCCCAATGATTCTCATATATCCAGCTAAAACCACCAAGTCAATTTGCTCCTCTTCCAAAAGATGGAGGATTTCTCCTTCATATAATGCTTTTGATTCAAAATCTTTTGGTGAAAATGACACAACTGGAATTGACATTGATCGTGCTCGCTGGACAACATAGGCATCTTTTCTATCACAAAACAACAAAGTAAGCTCTGCATTGATTGTTCCGATCGCAACAGCTTCGGCAATTGCCTGAAAGTTGCTTCCATTTCCTGAGGCAAACACGGCTAATTTCATTTCTACACCTCTTTAAAGGTAATACTTTGTTTCTCTTTAGTGATGACATTTCCAATAATATAACTTGGTTCATTACATTCGTTTAGAATCCCCTGAACATCGTCGATTTTTTCAGGTGAAACAGCTAAAACCATTCCAATCCCCATATTGAAAATCTCGTACATTTCCATTGGTGGAATTTGACCGTATTTTTCCAATGTTGAGAAAATCGGCAATGTCGGCCAGCTATCTAAATGGATTTCCGCTGATAAATTTTTGGGGAGCATCCTGGGGATATTTTCCACAAAACCGCCCCCAGTGATATGCGCAATCCCATTCACTAATTCCTGTTTAATTAACGGTAGTAGCATCTTTACATAAATTTTGGTGGGAATCAAAAGTTCCTCCCTTAATTGTTTTCCATCGAGTCCTGGAATCACTGTTTTTCCAGTCATTTGGTGCATCTCAAAAAAAATTTTACGAACAAGAGAGTACCCGTTTGAATGTATTCCACTAGATGCTAATCCCAAAAGAACGTCTCCTTCTCGAATATTTTCACCTGTGACTAATTGGCTTTTCTCTGCAATGCCCACTGTGAATCCTGCCAAATCATAGTCATTATCGTTATACATACCCGGCATTTCAGCTGTCTCACCACCAATTAATGCGGCTCCAGCCTGAAGACACCCTTCCGCTACACCTGCTATCACTTGCTCCAAGTGCTCTGGTCTGTTTTTCCCTGTAGCAATATAATCGAGGAAATAGAGGGGTTCTGCTCCCTGTGCAACGATATCATTGACGCACATCGCCACACAATCAATCCCAATCGTGTCATGTTTGTTTTCTTCAATCGCGATCATTAATTTTGTTCCAACGCCATCTGTTCCCGAAATCAAGATAGGTTCCTTCACTTCCACCGTACTTAAATCAAAACAACCACCGAAACCACCAAGTGCACCCATCACACCCATTCGTTCAGTACGTTTAACATGTTTCTTGATTCTTTCTACCACTTCATAACCTGCTTCAACATCAACGCCCGCTTTTGTATAAGCATTTCCCAATATGGTTTCCTCCTAACGATTTATGAACGATATTCTTTTTTAGCTTTTTAGTTTATTGTGGCAAAATTGATTTTATCCTTCAATGTTGCTTGATATTTTTCTTCATAATCATATAAAGGTGTCGGATAATCACCATTAAAATAAGCCATACACAACCCAGAATAAGGTGCCTCATAGTTAAGACCAATGGCATCGATCAACCCTTGCTCACTTAAAAAGCACAAGGAGTCTGCTTTGATCAACTGTTCGATTTCAGCTACTGAGTGATTTGCAGCAATTAATTCTTTTCTTGTTTGAATATCGATTCCATAAAAGCAAGGAAATCTTAGAGGAGGTGACGCAATACGTACATGGACTTCTTTTGCCCCCGCATCTTTAAGCAATTGTACGATGCGACGACTAGTCGTTCCGCGGACAATTGAGTCATCCACCATGATGACACGCTTCCCTTCGACTACGCCACGAACAGCAGAAAGTTTCATCCGAACTCCTTGTTCTCGCAATTCTTGTGTGGGTTGAATAAAGGTTCTAGCGATATATTGATTTTTTACCAAGCCCATTTCGTAGGGAATACCACTCGCTTCTGCATAACCACTCGCTGCTGAAAGAGAAGAGTTTGGTACTCCGACTACCATATCTGCTTCAATTGGTGCTTCTTTTGCTAACCGTTTGCCCATATTTTTGCGAGCTGTATGCACGTTGACACCAGCTATATTAGAATCTGGTCTAGCAAAATAAATATATTCCATTGAGCATATCGCATATTGAGTGTCTTGAGTGTAACGCTCGATTTTATAGCCAGTATCATCAATGATGATTACTTCACCCGGTCCTACATCACGAACAAATGCAGCACCAATAACTTCTAATGCGCACGTTTCGCTGGCAATCACATACGCCCCATTTTTCATTTGACCGATGGATAAGGGTCGAAAAGCATTAGGATCGAGCGCCGCAATCATTGCTGTCTCTGTCATTAAAAGATAAGCGAAACCACCTTTGATAGTCTGCAGGCTTTCTTTTAGCTGTTCAATAAAGGTCGATTGTTTGCTACGCCGAATCAAATGCATCAAAATTTCGGTATCCGAATTGGAATGAAATATCGCGCCGTCTTGCTCTAGCTCTTTTCGTAAGCTTTTTGCATTCGTTAAATTACCGTTATGTGCTAAGCCACAGGCACCATCATAAAATTTAAATAGAAACGGTTGAATATTATCTACACTACCATTTCCTGCAGTAGCATACCGCACATGACCAATCGCTGAATTTCCACTCAAAGAAGTTAAAGTCCGATTCTCTTTAAATACTTCTGAGAGTAAGCCTAATCCTCGGTATCCATTTAATTTGCCATCATTATTCGAAACAATCCCAGCACCTTCTTGTCCTCTATGTTGCAAGCTATGGAGTCCAAAATAAGTCACACGAGCCGCATCAGGATGTCCCCAAATACCAAAAATACCACATTCTTCATTTAAACTTTTCACTTCATAAGACATGGAATCGCTTCCTCCCACAGCCCTTTAGCTGTTTGTGTTATCACTTCGATTTTTTGATCATTCGTTTGAATACTGATTTTCCCGCTAACCGTTACTTTTCCAATCAACACAGCTTTTTCTTGCATCATTTCTTCAAACATTTGTTGGTTTTCTGGCCTGACTGACACTATAAATCGTGACTGAGATTCTGAAAAGAGGAATGAGACTGGCATAGCCAAATCTACTTCTATGCCTAATTCATTTTTAAAAGCCGACTCTGCTAATGCAATTGCTAGTCCACCTTCCGAACAATCATGAGCGCTTTCGAGCATTCCGGCTTTAATAGCTGTCAGCACTAGCTGTTGAATTTCTTTTTCAATAGCTAAATCAAAGTCCATTATTTTTCCTTCAATGAAGCCAAGCATCATCTTTTGTAATTCACTGCCATTAAAATCATCTTTTGTCTCGCCAAGAACGTAAATCAAATCATCCGCCATTTTAAAATCTTGGGTGGTAATATGCGATAAATCTTCTATCAAACCAACCATTCCAATCACTGGCGTTGGATAAATGGCCTGTCCGTTTGTTTCATTGTATAAAGAAACATTTCCAGAAATCACTGGTGTTTCCAAAACTTCACAGGCTTTAGCGATGCCGTCTGCTGAGGTCCAAAGTTCCCAAAATCCTTCTGGTTTATCTGGCGATCCGTAATTTAAACAATCGGTAATGGCAAGTGGTTGGCCGCCACTTGCCACAATATTTCTCGCAGCCTCCGCTACGGCGATCTGACCACCGATTTCTGGGTTAAGATAAAGATAACGAGCATTACAATCTGTTGTCATTGCTAATGCTTTTTTCGTTCCACGGACACGCAAAACAGCGGCGTCACTTCCCGGCAACACAACTGTATTCGTTTGTACCTGAGAATCATAGGTTGCATAAATCCTTTTTTTAGAGGCAATCGTTGGTTGTTGCAATAAATCCATCATCGTCTTTGTTCCGTCGATAATATGGGGGTGGAAATTCTTTAATGCTTCAAATTTTTTGATTCTCGCTGGTTCTTTTCGTTCTTTATTATAAACAGGTGCATCTTCTGCCAATGCATCGACCGGTAAATTCGCTACCTCGACACCTTTATGGTACAAACGATACAATCCATCCTCTGTTACTTTCCCAATCGTTACAGCGTCTAATTCATATTTTTGAAAAAGTTCAACAACTTCTGCTTCATGTCCTTTTTTAACACAGATCAACATTCGCTCTTGAGACTCTGATAACATCATTTCATATGGTGTCATTCCCGTTTCACGCTGAGGCACGTCATCTAAATCTAAAATCAAGCCAGTTCCTGCTTTGGATGCCATTTCGGCACTTGAAGAAACTAGTCCAGCGGCACCCATATCCTGAATTCCTATTAAACTATCAGCATGCTCTAGAATCAATTCCAAACAAGCTTCAAGCAATAATTTTTCCATAAACGGATCTCCAACTTGAACAGCTGAGCGTTGTTGGTCTTCTCCTTCAACAAACTCTTCTGAAGCAAAAGTTGCGCCATGTATGCCGTCGCGTCCTGTTTTCGCTCCAACATACATAATGGCATTCCCAATTCCTTTTGCCTGACCTTTTTGAATATCTTTATGATCGATCAACCCAACACACATCGCATTTACTAACGGATTTCCTTCATAACATGAGTCAAACGCTACTTCTCCACCAACCGTTGGAATACCAATACAGTTTCCATATCCACTGATACCAGCTACCACTTCCTCTAGAAGATATTTAGTCCGTTCATTGGACAATTCACCAAAGCGCAATGAATCCAAAAGTGCAATCGGACGAGCACCCATACTAAAAATATCTCTGATGATTCCACCCACTCCTGTTGCAGCTCCTTCATATGGCTCAACAGCCGATGGATGATTGTGACTTTCCGCCTTGAACACGACAGCTTGACCATCACCAATATCGACGATCCCAGCTCCTTCACCTGGTCCTTGCAAAACGCGTGATCCCTTTGTGGGAAATTTTCTTAATACGGGTTTTGAGTTTTTATATGAGCAGTGTTCACTCCACATCACAGAAAATAGTCCAGTTTCGGTGTAGTTTGGCATACGTCCTAGAATATCTTTTTCGATCATGTGATATTCTTCATCCGTTAGCCCCCATTGCGAATAGATCCGTTGACTTTTAATTTCCTGTGCTGTAGGTTCTTTCACTTCCATCATGTGTTCGCCCTAACCTTTCCATAGTTTTTAACGATTGATTTGAAGAAACGTAAACCGTCCTCCGATCCTAATAAACTTTCTACAGCCCGTTCTGGGTGTGGCATCATCCCTAGGACATTGCCGTTCTTATTGATAATTCCTGCGATATTAGCAAGACTTCCATTTGGATTTTCATCCGCATACGTAAAGACAATTTGCTGATTCTCTTTTAACTGTTCCAAGGTTGAGTCGTCACAATAATAGTTTCCCTCACCGTGCGCTATAGGTAACTTGATTACTTCATTTTTTTGATATTCTGAGGTAAACGCGGTTTGATTATTTACTACTTTTAAGGAAATTGACTTACATACAAAATGCAATGATTCATTTCGAAGTAAGACACCAGGCAAAAGCCCAGCTTCTGTTAATATTTGAAACCCATTACAAGTGCCAAAAACCGGTTTGCCTTCATCTGCCAGCCGAATCACTTCATGAATGATTTTAGAGAAACGAGCAATTGCACCACACCTTAAATAATCTCCATATGAAAAGCCTCCAGGAATTAAAACACCATCAAATCCCGCTAAACTTTCTTCATCATGACGGACATATTCGGCTTCTTCGCCTAAAATATCTTTGACTGCCCATAAGAGATCCATGTCACAGTTCGATCCAGGAAAAACAATCACTGCAAATTTCATCTCATACTTCCTCCTCAATCTCATAACGATAGGTTTCCATATTAACGTTAGCTAGTAATTTGTCACAAATTTCTTCAATGACTCTTTCGATAGGTTGCGTTGTTTTACTAACTCTGATTTCGAAAAATTTTCCTATTCGTATTTCATCGATTTCACTGAAACCAAGTCGATGAACTGCGCCTTTCACGGCTTCTCCTTGAGGATCTAAAACTGAATTTTTATACGTAACATATACTTTTACATCATACATTCTATATCACTCCTTTTTTAATTGAATGTTTGTTCTAATCGATGCAATACTTCCTGATATACGGGAACGATATCTCCTATATTTCTACGATAAACATCTTTGTCTAAATGATCGTTTGTTTTTTTATCCCATAGACGACAAGTATCTGGCGTGATTTCATCTGCTAATAGAATAGTGCCATCTTCTCTACGACCAAACTCTATTTTAAAATCAATCAAACGAATATTGATTTTTTCAAACAACTCAATAAGCAATTGGTTTATCTTGTGTGCCTCATTTTTTATAGTAGTCATTTCTTCTTCCGTTGCAATCTTTAAAATCTTAATATGATCACCATTAATGATCGGGTCATCGAGAGAATCATCTTTGTAATAAAACTCCAAAATTGGAAATTCAAGTTCTTGGCCTTCAGGGATCGCTAATCGCTTTGCAAAACTACCCGCTGAAACATTCCTCACGACAACTTCTAACGGAATAATTTCAACCTCTTCAACTAATTGTTCGTGTTTAGATATCAATCTAATAAAATGATTATGGATACCTTTTAACTCTAATTGCTCAAAAACTAGAGCTGTAATTTGATTATTTAATATAGACTTCCCAATTACAGTGTCTTTTCTAATGCCATTTAATGCAGTTGCTTGGTCTAAATATTCTACTCGTAACGTTTTTAAATCATTGGTTTTAAACAATTTCTTAGCTTTTCCTTTATATAATAACTTACTTTCTTCCACAGTCCTCCACACTCCCATTTACGTATCATTTATGATTACAAACTAATTTAAGTTCGTCTTTCTATTTGTTTACAGTTTAACAAGATGATTCTCCACAGTCAAACATTTATTAACATTCAACATATTATATCTTCATATTGTTCGTTTTTTCATTTAATCTTAGTTTTAGATATTAAGAAAATCTTGTAAGCATTTACAGCTATTAAGAAAAATGGTATGCTAATCGAAAGTAATTCTTTAAAAAATCTACTATCATGTTTTCGTGATTCGGGATAATTTTTTAGGAGGGAACACAAGGATGACTAGCGGTTATGACAGTTTAGCAAAAGAATTTTTGGCAGAATTAATCCCTGAAGAAAGAACAAAATTATACAATGATTTACTTGCCTTAGAGGAAGTCCACAAGTTAAATCAAGGGTGTACTTACTATACATTTAAGAATTTGAAACGAGCATTTCATCGGCATTCAGAAAGACGTAAACGAACCTTCCGTTATATGAATAGTCTGAATAACGAATTGACCATACATCAAATACATGAACAACACTTTTTTAAAAACAACTACTGTATACATGTCTATTTCAACGAACAAGAATGTACGTATCTTTTTATAGAGCAGTTGCTTTCTATTCTAAAAACACCCGATGTTGCACGGTTACGCAGCTTCAAAAAAGTGATGGTTTAGTACTAAAACACAAAAAGACAAAACTTCTCAACAGTTTTGTCTTTTTCGTATCTAAGTATTGATAACCAAATAAGATGGCTCTTTAGACCAAATGGGACTACAATCATTAAAAAAAAGTAGAGACTAAGACATAACTCTAGAAGTCATATCTCAGCCTCACGAAATTTGAATAAACGGTGGCGAACCAGAAGTAACCTCTTCAGAAATAAGCTGAAAACTACAAAAATTCGAAGAGCAACTTTCGTGGATTTCAGCTTATTTCTCGGAGTTCCAAATTCTACTTTTATCGGTTATTTTATACCAATCCTACACGTTTAAAAATAAGATCAACATTTTTCAAATGGTACTGATAATCAAAAGCATCATCTAATTCTTCTTTTGATAAAATTGAAGTAATGTTTTCATCCGCATCTAATAGTGGTCTAAATGCTGTTTGATTATCCCACGCATAGGCTGTTTTGGGCTGTACTAAATCATATGCTACTTCCCGAGACATACCATGATCGATCAATTTTAACAACACACGTTGGCTATAAATCAAACCATAAGTAGCGTCCATATTACGTTTCATATTTTCAGGAAAGACCGTTAAATTTTTTACAATAGTAGAAAAACGGTTCAACATATAGTCTAGTAAAATAGTAGTATCTGGTATAATGATTCGTTCTGCAGAAGAATGAGAAATGTCTCGTTCATGCCACAATGTAACATTTTCATACGCTGTGACCATATGACCACGAATAACCCGAGCAAGACCTGTCATATTCTCAGAACCAATTGGATTGCGTTTATGTGGCATTGCTGAAGACCCTTTTTGACCTTTCGCAAAATACTCTTCAACTTCTCTTGTTTCAGATTTTTGTAATCCACGAATTTCAGTTGCAAACTTCTCAATACTTGTTGCGATCAAGGCCATCGAAGATACATATTCCGCATGTAAATCCCGAGGTAATACTTGAGTTGAAATTTCTTGGGCTCTAATGCCCAAATGTTCACACACATATTCTTCAACAAAAGGAGAAATATTTGCAAATGTCCCTACTGCTCCACTGATTTTTCCAGCTTCTACACCTTTTGCAGCATGTTCAAAACGTTCAACATTCCGTTTCATTTCTGAATACCATAACGCTAACTTTAATCCAAATGTTGTCGGTTCAGCATGTACACCATGTGTCCGGCCCATCATAACTGTATGTTGATGTTCCTTCGCTTTTTCCCCAATGATTGCTGTAAATTTCTTTAAATCTGCTCGTAAAATATCATTTGCTTGTTTCAATAAATAGCCATATGCAGTATCAACGACGTCTGTACTGGTCAGGCCATAATGAACCCACTTACGTTCTTCACCTAATGTTTCAGACACCGCACGTGTAAAAGCAACTACATCGTGTCTCGTTTCCGCTTCGATTTCTAAAATGCGTGCTACATCAAATGATGCATTATCACGAATTTTTTGTACATCTTCTTTTGGGATATCTCCCAATTCAGCCCATGCTTCATCCGCTAAAATTTCTACTTCTAACCACGCATTGTAACGATTTTCATCTGTCCAAATTGCACCCATTTCAGGTCGTGTGTAACGATCGATCATTCGTTTGTTTGCTCCTTTTTAATCCCAAATATTGGTTTGATATATATCTTCTAAAGTTTCAAAAATATCTTCTGTTAAAATCGTGATGTGCCCCATTTTTCTATCTCTTTTTGCTTCTGCTTTGCCATAATAATGAAAATGCCAATCAGGTTTCTCAGAAATCACATCCATTGTTTCGTATATTTCATCTCCTAAAATATTGACCATTACAGCTTCTGATAAAAGCTCAACTTCTGGCAGTGGCCAGCTACAAATACCACGAATGTGCGCATCAAATTGACTCATCGAACAAGCTTCAATCGAATAATGGCCCGAGTTGTGTGGTCTAGGAGCCAGTTCATTTACATAAATGCCACCATCATTTGTTAAAAACATCTCAACAGCCAAAGTCCCCGCTAAATCAACAGCTTCTGCAATAACACGGGCAATTCGTTGCGCTTCTTCAACAACTTCTTCAGTCACTCTTGCCGGAGCAATCGTTTCATGTAAAATATTATTTCGATGGATATTTTCAACTACAGGAAAAACGGTGAACTCTCCTTGTCCATTTCCACTTACTAATACTGATATTTCTTTTTCATATGGAATCCAAGCTTCTAATACACAAGTTCCTTCTCTTAGAATATTCATTGAAGGTGCTAGATCGGACGTACTGTACAAAACAAATTGTCCTTTCCCATCATAGCCACCACGTGTTGTTTTTAAGACACATGGATAGCCGATTCCGTCAATGGCATCTTGGATATCTGTCGGACTTACGATTGTGGCAAATGGAGCGATAACAATATTGTTCGCTTCTAAAAAAGATTTTTCGAGTAAACGATCTTGTGTAATAGCTAAAAGATCTGTTCCTTGCGGGATATTCACCAAATCTTGAACGTGCATCAATGCTCCAACGTCAACATTTTCAAACTCGTAGGTCAAGACTTGTGAGCGCTTTGCCAGCTCTTCTAAAGCTTCTATGTCATCATAATCAGCTAATAAATGCCAATCAGCGACTTGAGCAGCAGGACAATCAACAGTTGGATCTAAAACACCCACACGGAAACCCATTTCCCGTGCGCTGAGCGCCATCATTCTTCCTAATTGCCCGCCACCGATAATACCGATCATTTGTCCCGGTAATAAAGGTTTATTCAAGTTCATCACTACTTTCCATCACAGTTTTTTCAAGAAATTTACGCTTGGCGTCTAATTTCCCTGCTAACTCTACATCATACATGGAAAGCATCTGAACTGCAAGCAGTCCGGCATTCTTCGCCCCGGATTCTCCAATTGCAGTAGTCGCTACGGGGACACCAGCAGGCATTTGGACGATTGATAACAATGAATCAAGCCCATTCAATGCTTTTGATTGAATTGGAACACCAACTACTGGTAACGTTGTTTTGGATGCAATCATCCCAGGTAAATGAGCCGCACCTCCAGCTCCAGCAATGATCACTTTGATGCCACGCTCACGCGCTTGCCCAGCAAATTCAAACATAAGATCTGGTGTACGATGCGCCGATATCACTTTTTTTTCATAAGAAATGTTAAATTCTTCCAAACAATCGCACGCATGCTTCATTGTTACCCAATCCGACGTACTTCCCATAACTACTGAAACCATGATAGACATACCATTCCTCTTTTCTTTCTCTATTCTTTTACATTTTATCAACGGAAATCTTACATGTCAAAATAAAATCGAATATTAAAGTTTTTTTTAATATTATTGTTCGTATTGGACGGATAAAAAAAGAAAAACCGGAGGAACATCCGGTTTTTTCACTATCATAATGGTTCAGTTCGATCCTCATTTTTAAGACCGTTAAACAATACATTTAAAATAATTGCTGTCAAACTACTCATGACAATACCATTCCCTGTAAACATCCTTACTGTTTCAGGCATTTGTTGGAATAAAGTGGGCAGCATATTAAATCCTAATCCAAACCCAATTGAGATTGCAATGATCAATAAGTTTTTATCATTATTGTAATCAACTTTTGATAACATACGCATGCCTTGCACAGCGACCATACCAAACATCACTAACATCCCACCACCTAACACAGGTTCAGGGATAATTTGAGCAACTGCTCCAACTTTTGGCAATAATCCTAGAGCAATCAGGAAAAATGCTGAGTAATAAATCGGTCGTCTTGTTTTGATTCCGGAAAGTTGGACCAACCCAACGTTTTGAGAAAAACCAGTATATGGGAATGTGTTAAAAATCCCACCTAAAATAACCGCTAAACCTTCCGCACGATACCCTTTTTTTAATTCTTTTTCGCCGATTTGCTTTCCTGTTATATCGCCTAAAGCAAAATAAACTCCTGTCGATTCAACCATACTGACAATCGAAATAATGATCATCAACACGATTGAAGAGATATCAAACGTTGGCTTACCGAAATAAAAAGGCTGTGGAAAATGGAACCATGTCGCTTCCCCAACTGGTGTCAAGTTCACTTGACCTAGAACTGCTGCAAGAACAGTCCCACCGATTAAACCAACTAAAACGGCAATCGATTTGAAGAATCCTCTACCCCAAACCTGGACAACAATGATCAAACCAATTGTTACAAAAGCCAGAAGTAAATTGGTCCCGTCACCAAAATTCGTAGCTGTAGCGAGACCTCCCCCCATTTTTTCCACTGCAACTGGAATCAACGTCAACCCAATGACCGTGATTACAGTTCCCGTTACTAAAGGTGGAAATAGCTTTTTGATTTTAGAAAAAATTCCCGAGACTAATACAACAAAAATACCAGAAGCAATGATTGAACCATAAATTGCACCTACACCTTTATCGCTACCAATCATAATCAATGGCGCTACCGCTTGAATTGCGCAGCCAAGCACTACAGGTAAGCCAATTCCAAAAAATCGATTCACTGTCAATTGCAACAACGTCGCAATGCCACACATAAAAATATCAATTGAAATTAAATAGGTCATCTGCTCTGAATTAAAATTCAAACCCGTCCCGATCAATAAAGGTACGGCTACAGCTCCTGCATACATCGCCAATAAATGCTGAAGACCCAAGACTGCCGCTTTACCATTTTCAGTTTCTGGTTGATTGTTAACTTCTTTTGTATTTACTTTACTCTCCAAGTTTATGCATCCCCCTCAAGAAATTCAACTTCACCATTTTTCAAAGAGTCAATACGAGCTAAAGAAATAACACGCATACCCATTTCTTCTAATAAAGCTCGTCCATCTTGGAAAGATTTTTCGATGACAATACCAATTCCATCTACAGTTGCCCCTGCTTGTTGACACAATTCGACTAATCCCTTTGCAGCTTGACCATTCGCTAAAAAATCATCAATAATCAATACTTTATCGTCACTTGACAAAAATTTTCTTGAAATAGATATTTGGCTTGTCACTTGTTTAGTAAACGAATATACAGAAGCTGTCAGTAGTTCTTCATCCATCGTTAAGCTTTTTGCTTTACGAGCAAAAATCATTGGTACCTCCAGTTTTTTCGCTGCAAAAAGAGCAGGTGCGATTCCTGAAGCCTCGATTGTAACAACCTTTGTAATGCCAGCATCTGCAAATACTTCAGCGAAACGATAGCCAATCGCCTCCATTAAATTAGGATCGACTTGGTGGGTAACGAAGCTGTCTACTTTTAACACACCTTCCCCTAAAACACGACCATCCTCTTTGATTCGTTGTACTAATTCTTCCATTTTTTCCGACTCCTCCATCACATTTTCTACGCAACTCTTCTTATACAAACAAAAAGACCCTTTTTGCATAAGCAAAAAAGGGTCTGAGACTCTTTTTCACTTATAGACCAACATTTACGGTGTTGGGTAGAGACGATCATCCTTATTATGATCATATATAAGCTTCTTGTTATTAGTATACAATAGTACAAAACTCTGTAAATTTCAATGAAAATAATTGTTTTTTCATTGAAATTTTACAGAGTCACTTATTGTTTCTATGGATCGTTTTTATCTCTTTTTCAGTTGTTCCTTATTTATTTTTTGATAAACGCAGGTTTTCCACCTGATGGTAATACTGTATTTTTAGGAACTAATTTTATCTCGATTGCTTCTAAACGTTTTGCTAAGCCTTGTGTTCCAGCAGATTGACCATTTTTAGTCCACGCTTGCCATCCATAATCTTGAGAGTGAACGCGATACTGAACATCATATTTGGTAGCAGCCGCACCGCTTAATTTAATTTGAATTGCTTCTAACCTTTTTTTCTTACCAGTCGTTCCGCTTAATGCATTGTTCGACTTAAACCCTTGCCAGCCGATATCTTGAATATGAGTCTTATATTGAATATTTCCACTCACTGAAGGATCAAGCTTAACCTGTATTCCTTCTAGGCGTTTTGATTTACCCACTGAACCACTGGTTTGACCAGATTGTACATAGTTTCCCCAACCAAAATCTTGGAGGTGAGTTCTGTAACTAACTAGATTCGCATTATTGTTGGTATTCTTTTTTATCACTCTAACAGCAAAACTAGGCTTAAAATACGTAGTTGAATTAATCTTCACCACTTCTTTTTCATTTGGCGCATGGATATATTGACCATTCCCAATAGCAATTGCTACATGATAGGTATTTCCTTTTGCTCCCCAAAAATAGAGATCTCCTGGTTCAGCCTGAGCAACACTGATTTGTTCTCCAGCTTTTTCTTGCGGTATCGTATAATCACCGATATTTTTTCCAGTAACTTGTAAAAATACGTAACGAGTCAATCCTGAACAATCAAATACATTCGGTCCTTTTCCACCCCAGGCATATGGTTTACCTAAATGTCTTTTAGCTTCAGAAACGACTTGATTTTTTTGAGTGGCTGAAAATACAACAGCACTTCTAGCTGCCGATTCTTCTTGAATATTTTCTAAAGAAAAATCAGGCATTTCTTGAATCTGTTGAATCTGTTCAGGTGTAAATCCTGATTCAATTGCCGCTTGGTAGCTTTCTTCACTTACTGTTTCAGTCGCTTCGGTAGTACTAGCCATTCCAAAAATCGTAAAAAGTGTAACGGCCGCGCCAACCACGTAACAATATTTTTTCATCAATTCCCAACTCCTAAACCATTTTCATCCATCATAACATAAAATAAATTCACCTTGATAAAAACATTCTATTTATAATAGAATGTTTTTATCAATTAATCCTCAGCAATTGCTGAAGGCAAATAAATAATCAACGGCTAAATAAACGAAAATATGCCCTTGATTATCGTTTGTTACAGTAAAAATTTGCTCTGTATAGGTTAAACATCATTCTCTTTTTCTAAATGTCTATATTTATTCATTTTTTGACTAAAAAGTTCACCGTTGCTAGGCGGTGTATATGTAATCGCATTGGCTCCAGCTTCAATCGTTTCTGTAATTGATTCATCTGTTGGCCCACCTGTTGCAATAATTGGTAATTCAGGGTATTTATCTCGGAAAAACTTAACCGTCTTAGCTGTATCTTTACCAGCACTGATATTGATCATCGTAACCCCTGCTGCTATTTTTGCATCGATTGGTGTATGGATAGAAGTTACCGTGCTAACGACTGGAATATCAACAGCTTCACAAACCATTTCAACTGTTTCAACTGGTGTTGGACCATTTAATACGACACCGATCGATCCTTGAGCTTCCGCGAACAAGCTCATGTAAGCCGAGCGTTGACCTTGAGTTAAGCCACCGCCAACTCCTGAAAATACAGGAATATCCGCTGCTTCAATAATACTTTTTGTAATGGCTGGATGAGGTGTAAAAGGATATACAGCAATTACTGCATTTGCATCTGTATTTCTAATTATTGCAATATCTGTCGTAAAAATAATTGACTTAATTTTTTTTCCAAAAATTCGGATTCCGCTCGCTTGCGCAATTACTTTCGGCACTTGAACGATATCTTGTTTTAAAGGTGTTACAATTTCAGGCACCCATTTTTCATTCATTTAATTTACTCCCCTTTACTCCATCTATTAGTGATCATATTGATTAAGATCGTAGCTTTCGATGACATGAATCACTTTATCTGCATATGTTGGATCTGTAGCATAACCAGCATCTTGTAAAGCTTGAGCCGCTTGTTTATAATTTTTTGCCAGAAGAACATGTTCGTATAAACGTGGATTCCATGTTACACCGTTAACAAATAGACGTGTGTGATCATCCATTGACTCTTCCCACGTATCATACACTCTAAAATCCCCTTGGATAACGATCCATTCTTCATTGATATATTCACGTGTTTCAAGGTTGACTTTTTTTTGTTCCCCATAGGCCTTGATTCCAAATAAATTATTATACTTTGAAGCAAGCGTACTCTGTCCCCAATTTGATTCTAATATCCCTTGCCCTATTATGATACTAGGTAACACACCATAAGATGCTTGTAATTCTTTTGCATAAGGACTGATTCTATCAATAAACTGCTCCTTTGTTACTTGCTCTTTTTGTTGAGCTGACTCTTCTTCTGTTTTCGAACTGTCTGACAATACATTGATTGAAAAGATAAACGCTACACCAACAATCAACAAACCCGCAAAAAGCATCGGTAAATTCGTTTTTCTCACTTTTTTCTTCTTATACCTTGGACTATTCATACATTCCCTACTTTGTTTTGTATTCGTTCCTGTACTAACTTTTTTTATTTAGGATAATAGCTGACTGATTATATCAGTTTTTCCCTAGACAATCAATCAACTGCAGTTGTAGTCATAGTTGTCGATGTATTCGTTTGTTTTTCAGACGTGGTTGGCGGTGCCGTGGTGCTTGTTGTTTGTGTTTCCTCACTGCTCGTTTTTGTTTTTTCTTTTGGTGTTGAATGACCAAAAAGGACAAAAATCACAGCACCTAATACGATGATGACGGATAAGATTCCTAAAATTTGTTTCACAAAAAAACTCCCTTACTTACTTATTCACCAACGTAAGTACCCATCAAATTTTCATTTACCCAATCTAGTAATTCTACTTTTGATTCTTTTAATTGACCTTGTAGAGTTGCCGGCAATCTGAACGTGACAATATCATCAAACCCCCACTCATCATAAGAAACCGTTACTTTTAGATCAATAAATGCCTGTTCTTTTTCGTCGCGGTTTGCTTTTGACGGTATCAATTCAGCAACACCTGCTCCTGATTGTAACCATTTTTTAGCGATTATTGTTTTTAGGCGTTTGTATTCTGAAACGGCTATGTTTCTTTTTTCTGGAAATAGAATGGTTTGACGTAATATTTTTTGTGTCAGCATCCATTCATAATCAGAAAATAAGTTTTTTATTTTTTGCATCTCTTCACTTGTTAAATTAATTCTACCTTTTTTCCAATTTGTCCAATTTTCTTCTGTAATTTGGAGATAGTCAATATAGAAGTGCTCTTCCGTTTCAAATTGTTCTATAATTGCATCGATAAGAATATCTATATACATTTGGTGCATGACTTTCGCCTCCTTCTCCCATTTTACTGAAATTAGTAAAAAAATGCATCTTTTTGAATCATTTATTTCTGTATTTTTAAGAAACACGCCACTTGTTTCTATAAATAATAAGACAATTCAACATATCTGTCCAAAATAATCCATTATTTTTCATTTCTCATGTATAATAAAAATAGAGCTTTTTAATTACTTAATGCGTCAGAAAAAGTGCAGAAGCTCTTTTAACTTTTGTTATTATTGAGTTATGTGGGCTATTTTCTTAAAGCCGTAAGAGTTTCTCACTCTTGATTTTTTCTTTTATAGAAATGATAACGCCCCACTGCTCTATTATTAAGGAGGATATATATGAAATACTACAATTGGGGAATCATCGGTCTTGGAGAAATTGCAACTAGTTTTACTAACAGCTTTCAACAAGAAAATAGTCAAATAACAGCCGTTGCTTCTAGAACATTAAGTAAAGCTGTAGCATTTGCAAACGAACACGATATCCCCAAAGCTTATGGTTCATTTGAAGCATTGTTAGCCGATCAAGCGATCGATATCGTCTATATCGCCGTTCCCAATCGTCAACATATCGAACATATTTTAAAAGCTCTGGCAGCAGGTAAACATGTACTTTGTGAAAAAGCGATTACGATGAATAGCGCAGAACTAACGCAAGCTATGACGCTAGCTGAAGAAAAAGGCCTGATATTAGCTGAAGCAATGACTATTTTCAACATGCCCTTATACCAAGAATTACGTAGTCAAATCGACTCCAATCGTTTTGGAAAATTAAAAATGATTCAAGCGCCTTTTGGTAGTTACAAAGAACCTGATCCGTCGAATCGATTCTTTAATCCTGATTTAGCTGGCGGCGCTTTATTGGATATTGGAACTTATGCGGTTTCTTTTGCTCGCTGGTTTTTTACTTCGCAACCCAAAGTTATTGCATCCGTTATGCAGCCATTCTCAACTGGTGTAGACGAACAATCAGCGACGATCTTACAAAACGATGTACAAGAAATGGCGACAGTTTCCTTAAGTTTCCAAGCAAAAATGCCCAAACAAGGAGTTGTCGCTTTTGAAGATGCTTATATTGTGATCAACGAGTATCCACGAGCAGATGAAGCAAAAATTTTCTTTAATGACGGAACTGTGGAAACAATTGTTTCTGGGGATAGTACTCAAGCCTTAAACTACGAAATCACTAATATGATTAAAATGATCGAAGGAGAAACATCCAATCGTTCTCTCTTTTTAACAAAAGACGTTATCGATCTTTTGGACCAAATGCAACAAAATTGGACTAATTAAATAATGCCAGAAAAGTAGGTTTTTTAGTTAAAAAAAAGCTGAGTCAAAAAGGAATTACTGTCCTTTTGCCTCAGCTTTTTTGCTCGTTACATTTCATTCGGCGCATGTAGACCAAGTAAGCGTAAATCTTCTTTAATAATCGTTGCCATCGCATACACTAACGCTAAACGCGCTTCTTTTTGCTCATCTTCAGCTAAAATTTTGACATGTGCATAGTATTTATTGAAGGCTTGAGCAACTTGGATCGCATGTTTTGCAATAACTGATGGTTCGTATTTTTCAGCAGCTTGCATGACAACTTCTGGGAATTTTTGCAATAGTTTCACAACTTCCCAGCTATCTTTATCATCTAGGGCATACTCTTTGGTCTCATCGATTGAGAAATCAGCTTTTCTTAAAATACTCATTGCACGTGCATGTGTATATTGTACATACGGGCCTGTTTCACCTTCAAAACGAACAACTTCTTCTAAAACAAAATCAAAGTTATTCAAACGATCATTTTTTAAATCGTGGAAAATAACAGAACCAATTCCAACTTGTCTCGCCACTTCTTCTCGATTCGGTAAATCAGGGTTTTTCTCCATAATTTGGTTATTCGCCAGTTCAACTGCTTCGTTCAACACTTCTTCAAGCAAAACGATTTTCCCTTTACGCGTTGATAGTTTTTTGCCACCTTGTGTAATCAAACCGAATGGTACGTGATGCATATCTTTGGACCAGTCAAATCCAAGCTCATTTAAAACAGCTTTTAATTGCTTGAAATGATTGCTTTGTTCATTTCCGACAACATAAATCGCTTTGGCAAAATCATAATTACGTTTACGGTAAACAGCCGCCGCTAAATCACGTGTGATATACAGCGTTGCACCGTCTGATTTTTTGATTAGCGCTGGATTTAGGTCATATGCAGATAAATCAACGATTTCAGCTCCTTCATTTTCTTGCAATAGATGTTTTTCTTCTAGCATTGTTACAATTTCGTCCATTTTATCGTTGTAGAAAGCTTCTCCGTTGTATGAATCAAAGGAAACTTCTAGCATTGCATAGATTTTGTCGAATTCTTTTAGTGATTCTGTACGGAACCATTTCCATAATTCAGTGGCTTCAGCATCGCCTTCTTCTAGTTTTTTAAACCAAGCGCGTGCTTCTTCTTCTAGTTCAGGTTGTGTTTCAGCTTCTTCATGAAATTGAACATACAGACGTAATAATTCAGTGATTGGCGCCGATTTGACTCCGTCTTCTGAACCCCATTTTTTATAAGCTACAATCAATTTACCGAATTGAGTACCCCAATCCCCTAAGTGATTGATACGAATAGGTGTATAACCACTCTTTTCAAGAATAAACGCAATTGAATTCCCAATAACTGTTGAACGCAAATGCCCCATTGAAATTGGTTTCGCGATGTTAGGTGAAGACATATCGATTGGTACATTGCCTTTGTTACCGATCGAGCTATCTCCGTAGTGTCCTTTTTCTTTTGCAATTTGACCGATGACTGTTTGACTTACCCTTTTTTTATTCATGAAAAAGTTCAGGTAAGGTCCAACCACTTCGATTTTTTCAAAGTCTGTTCCAGCAATTTTCTCAGCTAAATCAGCTGCAATTTGTTGCGGTGCTTTACGGTAGACTTTCGCCAATGAGAAAGCTGGAAACGCTACATCTCCGTGATCAACTGACTTAGGATTTTCCAATAATTGGGTAACGGTTTCTAATGATAAATCTTCTTTTACCACTTCATAAATGGCTTTTGCTACGATTTCTTTGTTATTCATAGTTATCCTCCTAATAGGTGATTTGTATTATTTATTCTAGCTGCATTATCATTGATTTTGAGAAATGGGTCCTACTTTTTTAAATCAAAGTGGATTGGTGATTCAATAGTTTACCAGAGTTAAACTTAGTGATTCACTTCTTAAAATATAAGCAAAGCAACCTGACTTTCTGACACATTATAAAATGATTCTTTTCTACTTGATTTGCAACAACGATATCAAAACGAAGTGGCGTGATAAACAAAAAAAATCCCTAGTGTTAAAAAACACCAGAGACGAGATTTTCCCGCGGTACCACTCTAATTGTTCGTCCTCTATAAAGACGAACCCACTTAATCTATTAACGGTAGATAGCCGTCTGCCTTGGCAGATTCTCAAAAGCGCGCTTCCTTCATTTGATTATTTTCGGCTTGCACCTTCCCGAAATCGCTTGAATAATAGCTAATGAAGTACTCTCTTTATCGATGAATCATTATTAAACTTGGTTCATTATAACAAATATTTTTCTCTATGCCTAGTCTTGTCTGTTGATTTTAATGTTTAGATGGTCGTAAAGGATAAACTAGGATCCGCGTTTAAGTGGTAATCAGCAAAATGAGCTTTTTCAGCTTCGACAAATGCAGCAGCACCAATCATCGCTGCATTGTCACCGCATAGTCTAAGTGGTGGCACGATAAATGTTACGCCTTGCAGTTCTTCCGTCACTTCTTTGCTTAATCGATCACGCAAACCTATATTTGCGGCAACACCACCTGCCATCACTAATTGTTTGACAGGATATTCTTTGCAAGCTCGAATCGTTTTATCGGCTAAAACATCGATAACACTCGCTTGAAAACTTGCGGCTAAATCTTTTACTATCAATTCTTCATTGCGTTGTTCAGCATTATGAACCGTATTGATAAATGAGCTTTTCAAACCACTAAAACTAAAATCATAATTGTCTTCTTTCATCATAGCTCGTGGAAAATGGTACGTATCTTCTCCATGGTGGGCCAGTTCATCGATCTCTTTACCGCTTGGATAGGTTAGACCTAAAACTCTGCCGACTTTATCATATGCTTCACCTGCAGCATCATCTCTTGTTTCACCGATGGTTTCAAAAGAACCTGTCTCTCTCATGTAAACTAATTCCGTATGACCACCGCTCACTAATAATGCCATTAACGGAAACTGCAAAGGTTCTACAAAATGAGCCGCATAAATATGCCCAGCCATATGATTGACTGGAATCAGCGGTAAATCATGTGCCCAAGCAAATGCCTTAGCAGCGGAGATACCGATCAATAAAGCCCCTACCAAACCAGGACCATACGTAACGCCTACTGCACCTAAGTCATCTGGTTTTACATCTGCTTCAGCTAGAGCATCTTTAATACATAACGTAATTTCTTCTACATGATGACGACTCGCAACTTCTGGTACAACACCTCCAAAACGTTGATGGCTCTTCACTTGAGAAGCCACAACGTTAGATAAAATTGTATCGCCATTTTCAATAACAGCAACACTGGTTTCGTCACAACTACTTTCAATAGCCAGTATCAATTTTCTTTCTTTATTTAAAAAAATCATTGTTTCACTTCCTTAACAGTTAAACACATCACAATCCCGTCTTCTTGTGGATTACTATAATATTTTTTTCGACGATTGATCGCGTTGAATCCTTTTCTTTCATATAAATTTTGTGCATATACATTCGATGTTCGAACTTCTAAAAACACTTGACAAGCATCTTGTTCGTTTACTCGTTGAATCAACTGATCGATCAATTGACTGCCATAACCTTTTTGCTGACATTCCTTACGAATCACAACATGCGTAATTTCAACTTCATCTAATACTAAATGATAGCTGACAAAACCAATCCACTTGCCTTCTTTAATTAAGACAAGATAGTGACTTGTTTCTTGTGCTAAATCAACGTCAAATTGTTTTTCTGTCCAGGGTGATCCATGGTCATATGAATGGTCACATATCCGCCAAAGTTTCTTAGCAGCCTGTCTTGTTGGCAACTCTTCTTTTGAATAATACATCGCTTCACTCTTCTTTTAAAGATAATATCATTTCTAATGCATCTTCTTTATTTTCAGTATAATAATGTGGCTTAATGGTATTGGATACAAATCCAAGTTGTCGATAGACCCGCTGTGCATTTTTATTGCTGATTCGGACTTCTAACGAGATCTTCTCACAATTGTTGATTCTTGCAAACTGCTGAACCTCTCTTATCAAGAAACTCCCAATTCCTTTTCCTTGATTTTGCATTGCAACGGCAACATTTGTAATATGAGCATCCTTATCAAAAATACGGCATCCAATAAACCCAATTGTTTTTCCTTCTTTTTGAATAAGTAAGTATAAATGAGGTTCTGCTGCTTGAAGTTCAACTAAAAAAGCCGTTTTTGTCCAAGGTAATTCTCCAGCATATACTTCCCTTTCAATTGAAAGTAAATCTTTGATATCATCGAGTGTGATCCCACGAACATAATACTCTTGTTCTGAGATTGTTACAGTCTTCTCATCATATGGGCGATTCTTAAAAAAAATGCCCAAAATACTATGAAAAAGATTAAATTTTTTCAACATAATTATCTACCTCAGATACATGATCTTTTAACCAGTTCTCTTCTGCTTCTACTCGTTTTAAATAATTAGGTAAAAAGTGATGGATATCCGCTTCAGGTTCACTTACTCTACCCAATTCTGCTAAGGCTGCACCGTTTGGAATTTGCCATTCTGAACTAGCACAAATTTCAGCAGTAGGGAGAGTGGCTTCAATCAGTGAGCGGAATTTTTCAACATCTTCTCCAACAAAGTAAACAGAATCAATGTCTTTTAGCTGACAAAGCCAATCTTCCATCGCTATATGCCGGTCCTCTATGACATTTGTCAAAACACCGTTAACATATTGATATGCTCCGGTATAAACATTATTTCTTCTCGCATCAAAAATCGGTATGATTGTTCCTTTTACCTTAACACAATTTGCGGCTAACGTTTTTAAACTAGACACACCTACTAATTCTTTATTTAATGTGTAAGCCAATGTTTTGGCCGTTGTTACACCTATTCTTAATCCTGTATATGAACCTGGACCTTGAGCCACAACAATCCGATCAATGTCCTTAGGTGTCATCCCAACATCTTTCACCAATTGTGTGATTGCTGGCATCAACGTTAAGCTATGGTTTCTTTTTACAGTGATTGTATATTGTCCTATTATTTTCTTGTCTTCACAAACAGCAATGGTCAATGTTTGATTTGACGTATCGATCGCTAAAATCCGCACAAAAAATCCCTTTCTTTCATCATGTAGTTGGTTCATTGTAGCATATTTTTGTACGTTCGTAAAAAAACGTGGCAATAACATAAAAAGGGGCGAAAACGCCTCAAGCGCTTCGCTCCTTTTTATGTTATTATTTGATATTTGCTTCTAAATAATCGATTAACGTTTTACTGATATTTGTTGCTGTATCATTTTTTCTTGAATCTTCCACCATGATCATCGCTGAAAATTTGTTGTTGCTTCGATCCATTGCTAAAAGAAAACTATTTTCTTTTCCAAGCGTGTCCTGTTTTTCCTTGATTTCAGCAGTTCCTGTTTTCGCCGCTAATGAAAATTCTGGATTGTACATATTGTGGACATACCCCGTTTCATCTTCAACACTACCAAGCAAATCTGTCACAATCGTATTCGCGGCATTCGAACTAATGACATTATCTTTTGTTTTAGTTTCTTTGTTTAGCTCGATTTTTGGATAAACAAGTTTGCCTTCATTTTGAAATACCGTATACATTGCGGCTTGCTGAATAGGCGTTACCAACAGTTGTCCCTGACCATATCCTGTATCGGCTAGTAAGATTTCTGAATTGAACTTGTCTTCATTCGAAATTTGCGCTGGATTCATTGGGATAGATAAATCTAATTTCTCTCCAAAAATAAATTTATCCAGTCCTTTTCTAAATTTATCTTCTCCCATTCGCAATGTTTGTTGAGCGAAATAAATATTGTCAGAATTAACCAACGCTGTTCTTAGGTTTACAGGACTAGCTTCTTTCACACGCGTCACAAAATAATCTCCCCAAGAGGCATCTTTTTGCCATTTCAACCCATCGATAGCGATTTCTTCTTCTGGCTTCAATGTGCCTGCATCTAACCCAATTCCCCCCGTGATTGTCTTAAAGGTCGAACCTGGTGCGTAGCCTGTCGCAAATCTAGCTGTAAATGGTAAATTCTCATTATTCGCATAGCCTTCATATTCTTTTTGAGAAATACCATTAGCCATCTTATTCGGATCAAACGATGGAGAACTCGCTGCCGCTAATAAATCCCCTTGTTGCGGATCCATGATGACCGCACTCCCCGGGCGATTATTAAAGATATCGTATGCTTGCGACTGAACATTCTTATCAAGCGTTAATTGAATTTTTTCGCCATCTCTTTTATCTACTTTTTGCAGGACACTTTTTGCATTCCCTTGTGCGTCAGTGATTGTGATATTTCCACCGTCTTGTCCGCGTAACTGTTTGTCAAAAGCCTGTTCTAAGCCGACTTTCCCTATCACACCAGTACTACTAAGTGTAGGATCTTTCTCGATATCTTCAGCAGTAATCGTGCCGACATATCCGACTAATTGAGCAGCAGATTCTTTTAAAGGATAGTAACGAACAACCGTATCCTGAGAAGCAGCTCCTTGAGGTAATGTTGTCACTGGATCAAAAGAAACCGTCAAAGGTACAAAAGCATCTGGTTTGACCCAATCTTGTTTGAGTTTTTGCTCAATTTCATCAACAGATACATTGAATTGATCACTGAATGCTTTGATATTATCTGTCTTTTCTTGGCCTTCTCCAAGCTTACCAGGTACGATTCCTACCTGATCAAAAGCTTGATTAACAGCTAATCCTTCTCCATTACGATCAACGATTTCTCCTCTATTCGCCGCATCGATACCAATTGAAATTTTATCCTGGCCTGACATTTCTGGAAAAATCAAATTGGGAGCCCAATTGATTTTATACTGTTGATCTACTTTTTTGATAGTCGTTTTATAAGATAAATCATTTAATTTCCCTAAAGGTGTTGTCATATCTAATTTGTAGGTAAATGTATATTCTCCTTCTTTTTCTTGCTTCACCTTTACTTCTTTACTTTTGATTCCTTCAGCTTGAATGCCAGAAAAAATGGTTTGATATTTTTCGATGACTTGCTTGTTCTCATAACCGCTATCCTTTACTGATGGTTCATCTAATAAATCTGAGAATTGATCAAACTCTTGTTTTGAAAGGTTGTTTAGAAAAGCCTTAGCAGATTTTTCTGCTTTATTTAATTCCTGCTTCTTCTGCCAAGTACCATAAACAACATAGCCTCCGACAGCCGCTGCCAGTACCACCACGCCACTTATTGCTAAAATAATTGTTTTGTTTGATTTTTTCTTACTTCTTCTTTCCAATTTCTCATCCCCCAAGTCCTTGTTTCGACGTTCTTTTCTTTATTATACCTTAACTTATAAAATCTAAGATAGAAAAAAGGAAGTTTTATAAAAAAAGAAAAATTTTTGATTATCGCGCTGCTTTTTTGTGATTGAATTGCCTTTATAATCAGGCTTTGGTGCTGTTTTTCTTACACCAACCTATGGTATACTATTTTTACTTACTACTTTCTTATCCAGCTTCTTGAGCTAGTATTCAAAAGAAGGTATAAATGAATCAAGCGAAATACGGCTTTAAATTTAGGAGGAATTTCAGATGGGAATTATTAAAGCAGCAACAAGTGCAATCGGTGGCGGTATAGCGGACCAATGGATCGAAGTTATTGAACCCGATAACATGAGTGATACAACCGTTATGACAAAAGGGGTTTTTGTTCGTAAAAATGATAAAAGAGGGTCAAATCGCAAAGGAACAGAAGATGTTTTGAGTGATGGTTCTGTTATTCATGTTTATCCGAATATGATGATGATTTTAGTCGATGGCGGAAAGATCATTGATTATACGGCTGAAGAAGGATATTATACTGTGAAAAATGATTCCGCACCTTCTGCTTTTAATGGCTCATTGAAAGATGCGATTTCTGAAACATTCGACCGTTTTAAATTTGGTGGCGTAACACCTCAAAAACAACAAGTTTTTTACATCAACCTACAAGAAATCAGAGGTATCAAATTTGGAACATCTTCACCGATTAATTATTTTGATAATTTTTACAATGCTGAACTGTTTCTACGTGCACATGGGAATTACTCAATCAAAATTACAGATCCTTTATTATTCTTTTCAAATGCAATTCCTAGAAATAAATCCCAAGTTGATATTAATGATATCAACGAACAATATTTAGCTGAATTTTTAACGGCACTACAGGCAGCAATCAACAAAATGTCAGCAGATGGCGAACGCATTTCTTATGTACCATCTAAAAGCTTAGAATTAAGTAAATATATGGGGCAAGTACTAGATGATGAATGGCGCTCACTACGAGGAATGGAAATCGTTTCTGTTGCGGTAGCAAGCATCTCTTATACAGATGATTCTACTAAATTGATCAATATGCGCAATCAAGGTGCCATGCTTAGTGATGCTGGAGTTCGTGAAGGCTATGTACAAGGCGCAATGGCTCGTGGCATGGAAGCTGCCGGGAGTAATGAAGGTGGAGCAATGAATGGTTTTATGGGCGTTGGAATGGGCATGAATACAAGTGGTAATTACTTTGCTCAAGCGTCTCAAACCAATCAACAACAAATACAAGAAAAACAAAATCAACAAAATGCGCAAGGATCTGATAGTACCTGGACCTGTCCGCAATGTGGAACTGAAAATAGCGGCAAGTTCTGTTCAAACTGTGGAACACCAAAACCAACAAATGAAAAACCAAAATTAGAAATGAAATGCAGCGAATGCAGTGAAATCGTTGATTTATCTACTGGTATTCCAAAATTCTGTCCACATTGTGGCAAACCATTTCAAGGAATTCCTTTATAAGCCGAAGAAATTGGGTGTGGGACAAAAGTAAAAATCACTTTTGTATCACACCCTAAATGCAAATAAACGGTTGGAGCAGAAGCAATCCTAGCTTCTTTTTCTTCTAATCAATACTCAACTATTTGTAAAAGCGCTTTTCACTTATATTAATTCGCTACTCAAAGAAAGGAACAATTATGACGGATACCTTTACACACAAATGCCCAAACTGTGGCGGTCCCTTATTATTTGATCCGAAAGATCAAATGTTTCATTGTGAATACTGTCTCAGTGTCTATACAGAAGCTGAAGTAACCTCTTATGAATCCTCACAACGAAAAGCACATCTAGAAGATGAGCAGAAGCAATATATTGAACCTGAGTTAACATTTACAGCCGAATCGCAGAAAGAGGACATGACTCCTGAAGATACGGCTACTTTTAAAGAAGCAACTGGTTCAGATGGTTTGACAAATGATACCTTAGAAGGAGCAATGGAATTATTCAATTGTCCAAGCTGTGGTGCGCAAATCGTTACTGAAGCAACAACTGCGGCTACATATTGCTATTATTGTCATAATCCGGTTGTTTTATCTGGAAGATTGAGTGGTAATTTTCTTCCTGAAAAAGTCTTGCCTTTTGCTATTGAAAAAGAAGAAGCGATTGAAAAGTTCTTAGCTTGGACAAAGAAAAAATGGTTTATTCCAAAAGACTTTTTTAATAAACAACAAATTGATCTGATGACAGGTGTCTATTTCCCCTATTGGGTCGTAGATGCTCAAATCGATGGTCAACTAAATGGGACGGGAACTGCGATTCGTATATGGCGTGTTGGTGATATTGAATACACTGAAACGAAACAATTTGATGTCGAACGACAAGGAAAGATTTCTTTTACGGAATTGATCAAAAATGCTCTTTCTAAAAATGTGCAGCAAAAAATGGTAGAAGCAGTTCAGCCCTTTTTAATAGACAAAGCTGTTTCCTTTAAAAGTCAATATTTGGCGGGATTTCAGGCTGAAAAAAGAGACATTGAATATGAAACGATCCAAAATGCTATTCAAAATGAACTAAAAGATTATTCTGAATCGTTACTAAGAGATACGGCTTCTGGCTATACTACTTTAACCAACTTACGAACAGATATTTCTTTAAACAGCGAAAAAAATCACTATATGTTGTTGCCGATTTGGGTCGTAACATATCGGAGTAACAGTCAGTCAAAAAAAGTATATTACTACGCTATGAATGGACAGACTGGGAAAGTAAGTGGGATTTTACCAGTTAGTTATAAGCGTTTAGGGTTATTTACATTTGGCATTTTTGCTGCAATTTTAGCTATTTTCTTGATTGGAGGCTGGTTTATATGAGAAAGATCCCTTTTACTCTGTTCGTTGTTCTTTTTCTACTATTTGGGTTTTCGTTAAAAGTCCAAGCGGCAGATGATTCCATCGATGACCAAGCTTCTCTTTTCAGCTCTGAACAAATTACTCAATTGAAAGAAGCGATTGGCCCAATTGAGGCAAAAACGAAAGCACGAATTTTTATTGTGAGCAATACGGATAATGATTCAGACTCTACTCGGTTCGCAGACTATTATATGCTTGACCGCATTGGTAAAAATCAAAATGGTATCACTTTTTATGTTGATATGAATCAAAGAAAGTTTAGAATTTCAACTTCTGGAAATATGATTGATTACATGACAGATAAGCGAATTAACCAAACACTAGATGATATTGAACCCAGCATGAGAAACGGAAATTATTTTCAAGCAGCACAAACTTTCCTAGAAAATATAGGTTACTACTTTGATCAAGGTGTTCCTGGTGGACATTATCGAGTCGACACTGAAACAGGAAAAATTACTCGTTTCAAAACGTTGACTACCACTGAAATCATCATTGCCTTTGTAGCAGCAATTGTTTTAAGTGGTATCTTCTTTGCTATTAGTGTATCCAAATACCAATTAAAATTTGGTACCTACAAATACCCTTTTAGAGAAAAATCAACGCTTAACTTGACGCGAAGAAACGATGTGCTAATCAATTCATTTATCACGACCCGTCGAATCCCTAGAAATAATTCCAATGGCGGTTCAGGCGGTGGAAGCAGTACTCACTCCACAGGTGGCGGAACATTTGGCGGTGGTGGTCGTAGCTTTTAATCCCCTAAAAAAATAAAACATCGTCTCGTATTATAGTGTGTTCCTCGAATTTTGTTCGTTTCTGCAATTAATTATATTACGAGCAAAAGTCACCTTGTTATTTAGTAAAATACAAGGTAGTATAGAAACAAATCCTTTTTTTAAATAAGTAAATTTAATTTGAATCTTATTAGGGATTTTTATCACCATTATTTTATAAAGCGAGGATATATCGATGAAAAAATTATTAAGTTTAGGTGTGTTAACGTTGTGTAGTATAACGTTGGTTGCTTGTGGAGGCAATAGTAAATCTACCGATACCAAAAAAAATGAAATGACTTCAACTTCCCCCAAAAAAACAGAAGATGTCTCTTTTAAAGACGATACATTAAAAATTGAAATGGCTACTCTTAAACTATTATCAACTGAAGTTTTACCTGCTGACGAAAATCTCCTAAGAGAAAAACCACAGTTAGCAATTACTTATGAAGTAACGAACAATAGTGAAGAGCTGATTTCAGCTGCTACAGTTTGGATTGCTTGTATGGGATTAACACAAGAAAGTAAAGATACGATCAATAAACTAACCGTTGGTATGACGCCTCAAGATGAAAAATTTGCAGAATACACGGAACATCAACTGGATGATATTAAACCTGGAGGTACAGTGAAAGCTATTATTTCTTATGACTTAGATGACACAGAAACGCCAGTTATTTTGAAAGCGACTCAAGGAATGGCTGGAAAAGAACTTGGGCAAAAAACCATTAACTTAAAATAATCCTCGCTTTTCAGATATTCATTTGAAAAATGGAATAGCAATCATGAAATTTATGATTGCTATTCCATTTTTTTCTCTAAATTTAACAGTTGCGTGTTAAACAGAAATAACTTCATTGACAGCTATGTACTTTTTTCTCGTTTGATTTATTTTAAGTAATCAACTTTTTATACACCCCTATATAATAATACTATTTACCTCTTAAAATAAACTAAAATTGATTAAAAACGAGACTATCAGAAATCAAATCACATTAGAAGAATCACTAAAGATTGTGTTTCTAGTTATCCCCTCATTCCAAACTCTTTTTCATTTCTTTAAAATCACTATAAAAAATACTCTTGAATAGTTTATTAATAAACTTGATAATAAGCTCGAAAAAAATACCTACTGTGAATATCGCTACCGTTAGCATCATCATGTAAAACAACCCCAGTTTAACTCCTCTATCTTGAAAAACTTGACTAATATTTAGAAAATCTTGTAGATTAATCCAATCTTCTGCATTATCAATTGGAACTGTAAATCCTTTCATTAGATCACTATCCATGATTTTTGTTGAAACTTCTTTTAATATGCCTAATCTGTTTGGTAATGGAATTCCTTTTATTTGTATCTTTCTGAAGAAATAAGACTCATGAAAAAGATACACAGTAAACGTCGCAGCAGATACACTGTTTATCAGTCTAATGCTTCCTATCTTTAAGCGACTAAACAACTCAAAAATACTTACACTACAAATCATAAATAATATACTTGGGGACCATAGGACATTTATAAAAGGTGATTTAACGAATAACGTACTAGGTTCCTTATAAAATTCGTTCAAATTTGTATTCAAATTTACTTTATACTGAATAATTTGAATCGCAACAAAGGAAACAATACATAACAACAAATTAATTGTCTTCACTTTTTGTAATGGGTTATACAAACGAATGAATCCACCAATAGAATAGACTAGAATTCCAATTACAAAGTTTTGTATTTTTAGATTTGTAAGAACATTGAAGATTTCCATAAAACTTAACAAGAATGTCATAATTAAAATGAAATTTAGATAACTTTTTTTATCTAACCTGTCAAGAAAATCATTGAGAACATACTTGGCAAAGATAATAATAAAAATATAATATCCGATGAACCACCAACCCTTGAGCGCCATATGTATATCCGAATTTGACGAAAGCGGTATTTGAAATTTGCCAAATAAATAAGAGACCCCCATTAAAATAATCGCTAACAAATAAGAACGATTTAATAACTTAACTCCTGGTTTCAATACGTTAATATTTTTCTTGCCAATCAAAAAATATCCAGTTATTAAAATGAATAAGGTATTTCCGATTTGCCCAAAAGTATACATGATTTGAATTGTTTCTAAATGATAAAAATTCGATTTTCCATCTAGATTAACTAATGCAAATCTATTGTAATCTGAATGGTGAATGACTAAATGGTACACAATGATGCCCAGCATAGCTAATATTCTTAAAAGTTCAAAATTCGATTCCCTTTTTTTTGTTATTTTTTCTTTCATAAGTCTCTCCTCCTGTAGTACAAAAAAACATAAATTAATATTACCACAAGAGAACTATTAAGTCTATTTAGCTTGAAAAACCATTCTTTTTATGTAAAAATAATTAATAAATAGAATATAATCACATTTTAATTGTTATTTTATTTTTTCTAACATTATAAATATTTCCCTTAATTTTTAGTTATATTATGTAGTTGACATACTTGATTCGTAAAACTCTATTGTATTCTTATTAGGTCAAACCTTATACGAAGATAAAACCAATCCTTTTCCTTTATCTTGATGCATTATCCAATTGTAAATAAACTTCGCATTAATTAGGATAAAATAACATTTTTCGAAAAATAAATAATATTAAAATAATGAAGAAGCACTTGAAGTGAATAAAAAAATTTGATGAAAAGATATTTTTTAGATCTTTCATTACTAAAAAAATGTTCAGTCTGTTTTAGATATGAAATTTTAGTTTATGCTAAAAATGAAGAAATATAATGTCATGAAGAAATTAGATTTTGAAGAGTTATCCGTTTATCTTTCTTATTCTATTCACGTTTGAGCAAATAAAAAAAACAGACCTAAAAGTCTGTTGTTACGCTTTATCAATCAGACACATGGCGGCACCTACTTAGTGCTGCTTCCTTCCGGATCTGACACGCTTCGTAAGCCCACCATTGTCCTAGCCTTTCGGCAAGATTTAGTATACCGCATTTTTTGATGCTTGGCTAGTCTTTCTCTCGATTTTTTAAAAGTTTCTTTTCTTCCCTTAGTTTTCTAAAAAAATTTGAGAGTAAATCGCCGCATTCTTGCTCCAAAACTCCAGCTTCAACATAGGCTACATGATTGAATCGTTGATCTTCCAGTAAGTTCATCAAGGTTCCTGCTGTTCCTCCTTTTGGGTCTTTTGCACCATAATAAACTTCATTGACTCTTGAAAGAATCATTGCACCACTACACATCGGACAAGGCTCTAACGTAACAAATAATTGAGCACGTTCTAAACGCCAATTGTCGATTGCTGCACACGCCTCTTTGATTGCATACATTTCTGCATGGGCTGTTGCATCTTGACTTGCTTCTCTAAGATTATGTCCACGTCCAATGATTTCTCCGTCTAAAACAACAATAGCCCCAATTGGTACTTCTTTTATGGCTTCTGCTTTTTTTGCTTCTTTGATAGCGTGCAGCATAAACGTTTCTTTTTCTTCTATCGTTAGACTGCTTGTCTTTTCATTCAAGCGATTTCCGCCTCTCGTTCTTTATACTTTTATCTTATTCATGGTACAATAAATCAGTGAGGTGTGTCTATGACTATTGAAGAATTAATTACATTATATCCTAACGGAAAAATCCAGCAAGCCAAGGGCACAAACAATGCTCTATCATTGCCGATTGATGGAAAATACTTTGTCCTTGATAAAGCACTGTTACGAGAAACAGAAATTCATTTATTAAAATCATTGTTTCCTGAAAATGAATATTTTGTTGATCAAAACAAACATCCTTGGTTTGGCTATCTATTCGATCGAACACCCCTTAACCTAGAAGGAACATTTCGTATCATACAATTTCAATTAAAAAAACCAAAAGCCTTTTTACAATCTGAATGGGAAACTAGCATTGAAGAAATCTTCCCAAATCTTGATGATTTCTTTTTTATCAGCGAGAATGATGGCGCTCTAATTGAAAAATATGAAAAAAACTATTATAAATTAGAAGAATTACAAAGTATATTTTTAACTTTGGACGCTGATTTCGATTCTTCTACGACAGCTTTTATTGGTAATTTTTTCCCAGCCAATGAACACTTACCTGCATTATTTAAAGAAGAACAACAGATATTTCAAACCGAAGCGGATCCTATTCGCGGGAAATCGACCTTTTCCTTACCTGATGTGGTATTACATTATTTTACGAAGGACGCGATGAATCAAAGCCAGATCGTTCAGACGTTTGCTAAACAACTAGTTTTGACAAGTGAGATACAACAAATTATCCTTGCTCTTTGGCGGAACCAAGGGAATATTAGTTCTACTTCCAAAGATTTATACATGCATCGTAATACACTGCATTATCGCTTAGAAAAGTTTTATGAGCAAACAGGCCTTTCTTTAAAACGGATGGATGACCTAGTATTTTGCTATTTATTGATTACAAAATAAAATAGTAGGCAACCACTGCGAAAGTGGTTTGCCTACTATTTTAAATCATTTCTTCCACAAAACTAACGAAACGGTCTTTCAAATTCTCCGTATTGTCTTTTAAAGACTCACCATAAGAAGAGATTTTTTTACGACCGTCTTTGACTTTACCTAAAACGTTCATCATAGAATCAAGCTCATCATCAGATAAATCATCTACAATTCCTAGCAATTTTTCGTTGCCACCAAATTTATCATTTACGAATTTTTTTGCTTTAAATCGATTCGATACGTGGTAAACTTTCTTGACGATTTTCTCAGATGCAATTACCGCTACTGATACACCTGCTACCGCAGCAATACCTAAACCAATACTAATTTTTGTTGATGTTTTCATTCTTTTCAGCTCCTTCTTACTATCTATCTTTATGATAACACACTCTCAAAATTTGAGGTAACAAAACAGAATATACCATTCTTAATCTCTACGATTGTTTCCGCCAAATAAAATGATCAGGCGCAGTAATTGTAAAAATGTGGCTAAAGCAGCGGCGACATAGGTCAATGCTGCTGCAAATAATACTTTCCTTGCCATCGGTACTTCTTCTTCTGTCAAAATATTGCCATCTGATAGAATTTTTAACGCTCTACGAGACGCATTAAACTCTACTGGTAAAGTCACTAATTGGAAAAGTAATGCCAAAGAAAACGCCAAAATCCCAATATTGATCAATGTTTGGTTCCAACTAAGTAGTACGCCGACTAAAATAATTGGAAATGAAAGCGCGGAGCCAAAATTGGCTACTGGAACGATTGCAGCACGAATTTTCAATGGACTATACCCGGTATGATCTTGCACGGCATGCCCACATTCATGCGTTGCGACTCCAATTGCTGCAACAGATGTTGACTGAGCCGTCGCTTCTGATAAACTTAATATCTTGTTGCCAGAATTATAATTGTCAGTCAAATCTCCTGCAATTTGTTGCACACCGACATCATTGATCTGTTCTTTTTGCAAAATGTATTGAGCGGCTTTTGTGCCGGTTACATTGTTTCGGCTTTGAATTTTGTCATATTTTCTAAACGTACTATTTACGTAAGCTGACGCAGCCATTGAAATCAACAATCCTGCAATCACTAAGATATAAGTTGGATCAAATAGTGCATAAAAAGGCATCATTTTTTCATTCCTCCTGTTCTTTACTTCATTGTATCATGAGTTTCTAAAGAAAGTATAACTATACCTTGACGAATTTATGAACTCTAAAAATGTTTCTCTAACAAAATTGTCACATTATTTTAAGATAATCCGATGGCATATTTCCTCAAAAACAAGCATACTAGACATAAGAGGTGACGACAATGAAAAAATTTTTATTTTTTATCTTACCATTCATCCTTTTAACAGCAGGTGTTTGGTTTGGCTATAATTATTATTTTGGTGGCAAGGATTATTATACTCGTGTTGGAGAACCAGTTGAGGTAAGTACTGGAAAGTTTTCAAACGGTGAGAAATATACAGAGTATGATTATGAGCACACCGCATTTGATGAAAAAGGCGAAAAAACAGTTCAAAAAACATACGAAGTTAGAGCAAAACCATTGCGAATCAATGCTTATTTAAAATTAAAAATCAATCCTAGAAAAGGTGTTCTCAGCTGGGAAGAAGTTCCTGAAAAAGATGTTCCTAAAAAAGCGTTGGAAAAATTAAACTAAGACTAAAAAGAGGGTGGAACGTGACTCGTAGAGTCATGTTCTACCCCTTTTTTAGTTACAGTTGATTACTAATTTTTTCAATATTTTTCAACACAATCGATACGGTACCATCTGGGTTGTTCACAAATTCGATTAGATCGCCATTTCGATAAACTTCTATCGGTACGATCAATTCGATCCCATTGCTCATTTTTAATTTTTGCTTCCCAAATTTTTTCTCTGAAATTTCTCTAGCTTCTCGAACTGGAGGTGTTTTATCAACAAATTTTGATTCATTGACTTCATCTTGATATGCCATTCGTGCTGAAATATTTTCTTTAAAAACTAACTCAGCCACTTGTTCATTGTCGATCGTTCCAGTTTCTTCAATACTTTCATACACGGCTTCTTTCACAGAAGCAATCAACTCAAATTCATCTTCATTAAATTTTTTACCAATTCGTTTCACCGCTTTTTTGATTTCTTTCATATTTTCTTCTATAGAAGGAGCTGGCTGTGATTCAATCACTTTTTCTGAAAAATACCACACTTTTTCCCCTGAAAACTCATAACGTTTTTCTAGGAGCTCGTATGCTAAAGTATCTAGGTTGACGGTCATTCCTTCATCAGGCTTTTGTGATTTCGAAGGTAAAATAGCTCGATTGATGATCAATTTGTTATAAACAGCCTCATCTTCATAATCCACATAATGAGTGTAGCTTTCTTTATAGTTTAATTTGATCATTGCTAAATGCACCACCGTATCTAATTCGTATAAGATGAAAAGAACATCTGCACTCGGCGCATCTTCACTACCAGAATAAACATCATACCAGTGTTGAGCCAACTGTTGACTTTTTTGAATAAAATCATTAGGAATTCCTCTCATTTTATCAACAAAAGAACTTTCCTCTGCTAAAATACCTGTTTTTGTTTGAGCCGTCGAAAGCTTTGTTATCTTACTTGTTAGATAAACACGAATATACTCTGTGGTTAAATCTAATTCCTTTGCTGAAAATACTGGTGTTCCTGTTTCACGATCAATAATGTGTAAAATTGCACTTTTTAAATAAATATCCATCTGTCATTCTCCCTTTTTTTAAGCCCTATTTAGTCTACCCGAAAGAACAAAAAAAACCAACTATTTTTAGTATGAAAAATAGAATAACTTGTCTCATCTAACTAAAAAATAAAACGAGCAAAAGATCGTTCCCACAAAAAAAGGCCAGGACATCACTCTACAGGTCCCAACCTCTTTTTACGCACTTCTTATTATTTTTCTTCAGCAAACAAGTTCCCCGTCGCTTCATCGACAGGATCAAGTTTGTTAAAAATACCTTTTGTTCTGAAAATATACGTTAAAATAAATGGAATGATGAATGCAATCAACATTGCGCCGAAAAATGGTACGTAGTATTGAGGAACGATAGATAAAATACCAGGTAATCCACCAACCCCAATACTGATTGCCTTCACATCAAACAATGTGGAAAATAGTCCCGCACAAGCAGAGCCGATCATACCAGCAATAAAAGGGTAAACATACTTCAAATTAATCCCAAACATTGCCGGTTCTGTAACACCTAAGTAACAAGAAATCATCGCTGGAATCGAAACTTGCTCTTCTTCTTTATTTCCTCTGTGCATAAAGACTACAGCTAATACAGCAGATCCTTGAGCAATATTTGATAATGCAATCATCGGCCATAAATTGGTTGATTGAAAATCAGCAATCAATTGTAAATCAATCGCATTCGTCATATGATGCAGTCCTGTAATAACTAGCGGAGCATACATAAAACCAAATACGGCGCCAAACAACCAGTTAAGAGATGAGGTCAACCCAGCATTCACGATATCTGAAATCCAGCTTCCAATTGCCCAACCAATAGGACCTAAGATCACGTGAGCGGCAATGACTGTTGGAACGAGTGCAAATAGTGGTACAAAAATCATGGAAACTGCTTGTGGTATAACTTTTCTGAAGAAGATTTCTAAATACGCCAATAAAAATCCTGCTAACATAGCTGGAATAACTTGAGCTTGGTACCCAATCATATTTACTTGAGCAAAACCAAAATCCCAAAAAGGGATATCTGCGGCGGCTGTACTTGCAACAGAATATGCATTTAGTAATTGTGGTGATACTAACGTAATCCCTAAAACAATCCCCAGAATTTGAGTTGTGCCCATTTTTTTAGTAATACTCCACGTAATACCTACTGGTAAGAATTGGAAAATCGCTTCACCAATCAGCCATAAAAATGAATTGACACCACTCCAAAATTGGGATACTTCAACTATTTTCTGACCCTCTAAAAAACCAAATGGTATCCCTTCCAATACATTGCGAAAACCTAGAATCAATCCACCAATAACTAAAGCTGGAATCAACGGTGTAAAAATTTCCGCTAAAACTGAGATTGCTCGTTGAACAGGATTAAGATTTTGTTTTGCCGCTGCCTTCCCTTGCTCTTTGGAAACGCCTTCAAGTCCTGAAATAGTAGAAAATTCATTATAAAATTGCGGTACCTCATTGCCTATAATGACCTGAAATTGCCCTGCATTTGTAAATGTTCCTTTGACAGACGGAATCTTCTCAATCGCTGCAGTATCTGCTTTATTCGGATCGTTTAGAACAAATCGCATCCGCGTTGCACAATGTGAAACAGCTGCGATATTTTCTTTTCCCCCTACATCTTCTAACAGTTTTTTTGCGTCTTCTTGAAACTTACCCATTTCCTTTGCTCCCCTCTTTAACTTGTATATACAATTAAGTTGTATTTGTATAATACTTTATTATTTGATTTTTTACAAGCGTTTTCTTTTTTTAAATGAAAACTTTTTTTGTATTATTTTTCGTCATAGGAACAAAGACTTACATCACAAAACAAAAGCGATGATTTTACTTTTTCAAATTACTGGAAATTATTCCATTAAATGGTACACTTGGATTTACCAAATAAAAATAAAAAAACTGTTTATAACATTAGTAATGACCGGAGGAAAGATGAAAAAAAATAAACTTGCTACTAAATTAAAAAAACGCTTATCAGCTGTTCAAGTTTTAGCTTTGGGTTTTATTGTCTTAATTTTTGTTGGCGGAATACTTTTGACTTTCCCAATGTTTTCGCGCAGTGGAAATGCCACGCCATTCATTGACGCTTTATTTACAGCCGTATCTGCGGTTTGTGTCACTGGTTTAACAACACTTAATACTGCTTTACATTGGAACGCGTATGGACAATTGATCATTATGGTTCTAATTGAAATTGGTGGCTTGGGCTTTATGACGATGCCTGTACTTCTCTATTTTGTCTTACGAAAAAAAATAACCTTAAGTACACGAATGTTATTAAGGGAAGCCCTGAATTTAGATGACATGTCTGGTGCATTTCGTTTGATGATATACGTTGTTAAATTTGCTGCTGTAATTCAACTAGTTGGTGCTGCACTCCTTTCAATTGAATTTGTACCCGAGTTTGGTTGGAAAAAAGGGCTTTTCTACGGTCTCTTCCATTCTATTTCTAGTTTTTGTAATGCTGGTTTTGATTTATTAGGGGACAGCTTAACCCCGTATCAAACAAAGCCATATGTTTTGCTCGTCATTGCTATTCTGATTATTTCTGGCGGTCTTGGTTTTATTGTATGGCAGGATTTGTTGCGCTTTAAAAAGAAACGAAAGTTTTCTTTACATACAAAAATTGCTTTGATTACAACGGGGGCTTTACTGCTCGGGGGCTTTATCCTATTTTTTATTACAGAACACAATGCAAGCAATTTAACAACTGGTACAACCTTTTTTGAGCGTCTAGCCAATACATTCTTTATGTCGGTTACGCCAAGAACAGCAGGCTATTATTCCATCGATTATATGCAAATGACAAACGCTGGATTGATCACAACTATTTTTCTGATGTATGTGGGTGGAACATCTGGATCAACTGCTGGTGGCCTAAAAACGACAACATTTGCTGTACTGGTCATTCAAATCGTTTCAATCTTCAAGGGGCGCACACGAGCTGAATTTAATGGGCGTACGATTCGAGACAGCACCGTCTTTCGTGCTTTAACCTTATTCTTTATCACATTGACATTATGCGTCATTTCAATCATGATTTTAACCATCACTGAAACGATTCCGGAGTCTTCTGGTATTGAGTATGTGGCATTTGAAGTCTTTTCTGCCTTTGGTACTGTCGGACTAACCATGGGTTTGACTCCTGATTTAACAGTTGCTGGAAAAATCATGATTATGTTACTGATGTATATTGGCCGAGTAGGAATTTATACGGTTGGTTTTTCACTTCTAACAAGAGGACAAAAACAACAAGCTAAGTTTAAATACCCTGATGAAAGCGTAATGATTGGATAATAAAAAAGACACACAAAGAATTTTTTCTTTATGTGTCTTTTTTGTTTCTTTTTTCAATTATTTTTATGTTAATCATCGCTTATTTAAAAATAAAAAATCCCACCCTCTAAAGAAGGTGGGAAAAGGAGTTTTACTCTAAAGAGTAAAATGAAAAAATAAAAAGGGTTGTTGTTGGTATGAATTTATAATACTATTTTTTCAAATTAATATCAACTAATAACTCTCGTATACGATAAAAAATTTCAAAAATCGATCAAAAGGGTTTCTTTTTTCATATATTAAAAAAATTTTCCGCTTCTCTTTCGTGATAAAACTGTCCTATATGGCTCTATTGATAAGTGATAGTAATAAAAAACATCCCATCTCCATTAGAAGATGGGAAAAAGGAGTTTTTACTCTAAAAGAGTAAAATGAAAAAATAAAAAGGGTTGTTGTTGGTATAAGTGTATAATACTCGGCAATAAATAATTTTGCAAACAATATACTTCTACATTAATGACCGATTTCCATCTTTTCAAATACAAAAAAACGATCCAACTATCGTTGAATCGTTCTAAAAGGTTTAAATTAGTTTTTTACGATGTTTGTTGCTTGTGGTCCACGTTGACCTTCTTCGATATCAAATGATACGCTTTGACCTTCGTCTAAAGATTTGAATCCGTCACCTTGGATTGCTGAAAAGTGAGCGAATAAATCTGTTCCGTTATCTTGAGTAATAAAGCCAAAACCCTTATCTGCGTTAAACCATTTCACTGTACCTGTATTCATAAATGTGTTCCTCCTAGTGCTTTTAGCACGATTAATTTTGCAATACCTTTGTGATAAAAAAAAGAGGAATTAAAACACCCTTACGAATGAAATGACCTATTAATTTAAATTACAATTATACTACATTTATTATTATACGACGAAATTAGGTAAAAGTATACATTTGATTTTATTTATGAGAAAAAACTCATTTAACTTATTGCCTTCTTCATCTTCATCCCTTTTACTTAGTAAAATCCCACCTCAAATGAGGTGGGATAAGGATAGTTATTTGTTAAGGTATTGATTTTTCAGACTTGTTCAGTTTACTACATAATGACCGCTCATGCAATCATATTTTATTATAAACATCAATTAACTCTGAATAGCCATTTGATAGTTTCTCCATCACGTCAATCAGTGCTTCTTCTTCTCCCCCAAAACTTGCTGCTAGTTCGTTTGATAGACTCTTGAACTCTGAGGCTTTTTCTATAAATCGATCAATATAGATACTAGAAGTGGCTGAAGAAAATCCTTCTTTTTCTATATCTTTTGAATCTGTGGGTATTTTTTTTAACTCATCCAAAGCTTTAGAAACGTCAATGTTCACTCCAACATAGTTCTTAGTTGTTAAATCAATCCTACCCTCTTCAGCTATGCTGTTACTAACAACATCTCTGGCTTCTTTCGCTGTATCAAGAAACTCTAACATTCCTAATGAAATTTTATTGCCTTCTTTTTTATAAGCTTCTCGCTCTTTCTTCTCTGTTTCACTCATGAACGTTCGCATATTATCGGAGAAATTCTTTATCGGGTCGTTCATTTCTTTAGTGATCGATACTAATTTACTATTTAGCTCTTTTCCTTTTTCATCATGATCATTCAAAAAATCTTTTTCCTGATAATAACTCTCAATTTCTTCTAAAATCAATACTTCTTTTTTTAGGACTGTCAATAAAGGTTTTACATCCTCATCAATCGTCATTTTGGGTTTAGTCGAGAGTCTTTTTTCCGCTTCTTCTATCGCTCGTTGAACTGAACCAATTACTCCGATATACCCGAGTGCAGTTTTATCATCTGTCGGCACAAACTGACCGTCTCCATCCATATGTTTCTGTGCATAAGAATGTTCAATTTTTGCTAATTCACCTGACAAAACATTGAACAAGTCAACATAGGCATTATACTTATCTTTTTCTTCTTCTTCTATCTTAGAAGAATAAGAATCGTCATTCGCAAAATTTTCTTTTGCCTTTTCAAGCTTATTACAACCAGTCATAACAAAGACCACATTCAATACCAACAAGACCACAAACACGTTACTCTTATTTTTCATTTTAGTCTAATCCCTTTATTTAGTTATGTCGTAATCGCTTTCGTTATCAACAGATTATCGCTTCGTATAATAGATGCGATCCAACGCAATAGTTGTTAATAAAAACGCTTTTTGATCATGTGCATCATCAATCTCGATATGATATTCATCTCCACCTAAAGTCAGTTTTCTTTTATCAATATCACAAATAATTTTATCCTGCATCGTAAACTGGTGGCTGCCTGTCATTCCATAGCCTAATTTTACTTCTCCAATAGGTGAGTCAATCGTAAATTTATAGCTGAAAATATTTAACGAACGCGCCATAGAAACAATTTTTTGATCATCCACTAAAATATGATATTTTTTGAAATTGTAACTTAAAAATGACCCAATGATACTTAAGAAATTGACATCGGTTTCACATTTCGCCAATGTTTGACCGTCTAAATCTGTAATTTCAAATTTTTCTCTTCCTAAAAAACTTCCTTTTACTTTATATAGTGGATTTCCTGAACCGTCTAAAATCTCATAGGTTGGTTTTAATGCAACTAATTTTTGTTTGATAATATATTTCATCATAAAACTCCTTTTTTTACTCTTTTTTTATACATCCTTTTTATTTCTTTGCAGTGACTGCTATTTCCAATGTGTTGAGTAAGTGATATTCATCGTCATATACTTCCAAATTTACTGGTATCTCTTCGTTAGGAAGTTTAAAGATTTCGTAATATAACATCTCTCCATTTGGCTCTAAAGTGTCTCTATTAAGTGCTTTTGGATTAAGTTTGTCCAATTCGCCTAAAATCGTGGACTTTAGGTATTCGCCATTTTGACGAAAGAAAAAATAGGTTCTAAGTGGTGGGATCGACGTAATGTCTTTTTTATTTTTAAAGTTATAGTAAATGACCAGCGTTGGTTCATCGAAAACATCTCGCAGAATATCTGTCTCCGTGATTTCAACTTTGTATTGATCGGTTTCAATCGTATCACTTTTAGTTACATCTTTATTATCATACGATATTATTTCTAGCTTTTTTGCCTTGATATCCAACATATCAACTCGTTCATTTTTATAACTCGTATAAAGATAGCCTATCGGCGTTCCCTTAATTCGAAGGATATCACCACTTTTGGGCCAATTTTCTTTTTTTATACTAGACAAATTTAAATAAATCGGCGTATTCCGATTTCTCATCAAAAAGATTGATCCATACCATTGTCCATCTAAAGTATCATCCTTGGATTCAACTTGCTTAGGGTCGCCTTCCATTTTAGCCACAAAACTGATATCTTGCTCAAATTGCGTGGAATGTTCGACTAGCTTAGGCAAATTTGCATTCCTGGACAATTCATTGTATAGTTCTTCTTTTTCTTTTACTGAAGTGCTAGACGAAGTTGAAGGCATCGTTTGATCTGAGTAATGCCTCTCAGCTTCTGATTTTGTCTTATTCATCATTGAGCAAGCTGTTGTACTTCCAATCCCAATTAAAAAAATTATCCATAACAACCCTTTTTGTTTCACGTTACCGCTCCTTTTCTTTTAGTATTTTGATATTGATAAATTAATCGTTGGAATTGAGTGATAAGATTTTTCTTTATACCTACATCTTGTAGTTATATTATCATGCACTTTTCTATTTTGTCAATAGTCGTGTTATAATTGGATTGTTAGAACGAACGGATACATTTATTTATGAAAAAAGGAGAACCCTATGGCACTGAAAATATCTGATTCAGAATTAGAAATACTACGAATAATTTGGGCACATGACGGGCGCATGATGTTTTCTGAAATTGTTGATGCATTGCATGCTAAAGAATTTGAATGGAAAAATAATACTATTTTGACATTTCTAGCCCGTTTAACTGAAAAAAAAGTGTTACAGATTAAAAAAAGAGGTAGAAGAAATGAATATATTGTCTTGTTGACAGAAAAGGACTATGTCGAAAATGAAACAAAAGAATTTGTTGGAAAAGTGTATGAGGGTGAAGTTAAAGGCTTGATCGCTACGTTGGTTGAAAATGACTTAATTTCAAATCAAGAAATAGAAGATTTAAAAGACTATTGGGAAAAAAATAAAGAATGATTGCTGAAAAACTATTGAACTTACTTATTTCCCTCAGTATTTCAGGTTCAATTCTATTTGGCGCTTGGCTTATAGTTCACGCATTTTTGCAAAAAAAAATGTCAAGACGTTCTCACTATTATTTATTATTGATTGTTCTTTTGCGCTTTATTCTTCCTTTTTCTGCCGACCAGAGTTTTGTGGGTAGGTTCTTTTCGTCATTCGAAACCACTCCTTTTTATGAAACGCTCTATGGGTCTGCCATTCAAAGAAAACCTTCTGTTTTCATTGGAGAAAATGTTATTTTTAAGGACAATATCATTTTGGGAAGTAAAGAACAACCTTTTGCACCGTATATCTTATATTTTTGGTTGGCTATTGTTTTTTGTCTGCTGATACATAAAATCACTAAATACCAAAGCTTTGCGAAGTACATCAAATCGGATTGGCAACCCGTGGATAATCCAGATATTCTAGATATCCTAAGTGAAATTTGTGAAGAGAAAAAAATTACTTCTCCTATCGATCTGTTTACGACACCATTAGTCTCTTCTCCTTTACTGTTGGGTGTTACAAAAAATTATATTGTGTTGCCTCATGAAAAGTTGAGCAAAGAACAGCTTTACAATATCTTATCTCATGAAATAACGCATTATTCAAGTAAAGACATCTATTACAAATGGTTCATGCAATTCATTATATGTATTCATTGGTTTAATCCAGTCGTTTATTTTATCGGAAAAGTTATGAATCAAGAATGTGAGTACGCTTGTGATGAAGGGACTACACGTCATTTTACAAAAGAAGAATTTTATCAATACGGCGCTACACTGATTGAAATGGCAAAACATCCTGGAAGGTACAATGAGAAAGTAGGTCCGGTCACACTTTATGAAAATACTAACGAAATCAAAAAACGTTTAGACTCAATGCTAACTGCTCAAAAAAGAAAAAAAAACCGTCAATCAATTACGTTTTTGACTTTTGCTGGACTGATTGGTTTTGCCTTTAGCTTAGGTACCTATACAACAAGATCGACACCTGTCGAGGATACATTAGAAGAACAAACTACAGAAACTAGTTCCACTGAAACAGATACAACGAATAGCAAACCTTTGGGTCGGCATTTTTCGTAATAACATTTTTTATCCCACGTAATCTATACAAAAAAAATCCGCTCTGAATGTTCAGTTAGCGGATTTTTTGTTCTTATTTTTTCGGTTCGTCCTCGTCCATTTTCAAAACTGCCATGAAGGCTTCTTGTGGTACTTCAACAGAACCAACTTGTTTCATTCGTTTTTTACCATCTTTTTGTTTCTCTAACAACTTACGTTTACGTGAAATATCCCCACCATAACACTTAGCCAAAACGTTTTTACGCAGTGCTTTGATGGTTGAACGGGCAGTGATTTTTTGACCAATGGCTGCCTGAACAGGTACTTCAAATTGTTGTCTAGGGATTAGCTTTTTCAATTTCTCAACAATGACTTTCCCACGTTCGAAAGCGAAATCTTTATGCACAATAAAACTTAGCGCATCAACTTTTTCTGAATTTAATAAGATATCCATCTTAGATAAATTACTCTTACGGTAGCCAATCATTTCATAGTCTAATGAAGCGTACCCTTTTGTTCCTGATTTCAAACGGTCGAAGAAATCATAAACGATTTCTGATAAAGGCATATCATAAATAACATTCACTCGGTATTCATCCAAGTAATCCATCGTCACAAATTCTCCACGTTTTCGTTGAGAGATTTCCATTACAGCACCAACATATTCATTTGGTACCATAATCGTTGCTTTGACATATGGTTCTTCTACAAAATCTACTGTACTTTGATCTGGAAATTCAGCTGGATTATCCACTACGATTTTTGTACCGTCTGTTTTAGTGACATGATAGATTACGGATGGCGCTGTTGTAATCAAATCAAGATTGAATTCTCGTTCTAATCGTTCTTGGATAACATCCATATGCAGCAAGCCTAAGAATCCACAGCGATATCCGAAGCCTAAAGCTTGAGAAGATTCTGCTTCAAATTGCAAAGCAGCATCATTTAATTGTAGTTTCTCCAAAGCTTCACGTAATTCTACATAACGTGAATTGTCGATTGGATACAATCCACAATAGACCATCGGATTCATTTTACGATACCCTGCTAATGGTTCTTTTGCAGGATTATCCGCTAAAGTTACAGTGTCCCCTACTTGCGTATCTTGAACCGTTTTGATTGCTGCTGTAATGTAACCAACATCGCCCACCATTAAAAAGTCACGACTGATTGGTTTCGGTGAAAAAATACCCACATCGGTCACTTCGAAGGTTTTATTATTATTCATCATCATGATTTTATCGCCAGGTTTTACTACCCCGTCCATAATGCGAACATTTAAAATAACACCACGATAACTATCATAAACTGAATCAAAGATCAGTGCTTTTAATGGTGCTTCGAGATCCCCTGTTGGCGCCGGAACAAGATCTACGATTTGTTCTAAAATATCTTCGATTCCAATACCTGCTTTGGCACTAGCCAAAACAGCTTCACTCGCATCGATTCCGATCACATCTTCGATTTCGGTACGAACTCTTTCTGGATCTGCCGCTGGTAAATCGATTTTATTGATAACTGGAATAATTTCCAAGTCATTATCCAAAGCCAAATAAACATTCGCCAATGTCTGTGCTTCGATTCCTTGCGCCGCATCCACAACTAAAATAGCCCCTTCACAGGCTGCTAAGCTTCTTGATACTTCATACGTAAAATCGACATGTCCAGGCGTATCGATCAAGTGGAAGATATAGTCTTCTCCGTCTTTTGCCGTATAGGTCAATTCAACTGCATTTAGTTTGATTGTAATACCACGTTCACGCTCTAAATCCATCGCATCTAGCAATTGATCTTGCATTTCGCGATCTGACACAGTTTCCGTCTTTTGTAAGATTCGATCAGCAAGCGTTGATTTCCCATGGTCAATGTGAGCAATAATGGAAAAGTTACGAATTTTTTCTTGTCTTTGCTTCATTTCATTTATATTCATTCATAGTCCTCATTTCTTTTATGAAAAGCTGAATGAGCTTGTGATTTTGTTCAATCAAATCGTACTGGCTCATCGCTCAGATCATTTTCAATCAGCACTTTTCATTATAACAAGATTTCCATCAGAATTAAAGAACTTTCCCGCGTTTCCCTATTATGCTTATAAATCGATTGATAGCTTATAAAAGACTTCGTGATTTGCTCTATCATCTTGAAGCCTTTATTTCACAAAAAAATCTTTCTTTATCTTTTTTTAGTGATTAATACTCTATTTATTCCCCTTTTTTTGATATACTGGGAATAGAAAAACAATTGGAGATGGAAAAATGGACCAAAAAGAGTTCAGAGAACATTTAGAATTAAAAGCGGTAGATGAGAAATATGTGGATCAGTTTAATGAATTGTTAAGCTATGTCTTTCAATTTACGGAAGCTGATTTAGAAGAAAGTGGCTATGAAAGTAAAAAAGAATTAATAAAATCAAAACAGCCAATTTTAGAGCAATCAAAAGTATTCGGCTGGTTTCATGAGGATCAATTGATTTCACAAATTGCCATTTACCCCTGTGAAGTAAACATTCATGGGAAACTTTTCAAAATGGGCGGTATAACGGGTGTCGGTACTTATCCTGAATATGCGAACCATGGCTTGATGCAGGATCTGATTCATCTTGCTCTTAAAAATATGCGGGAAGATCAACAATGGATTTCTTATCTTTATCCATACAGTATTCCTTACTATCGCAGAAAAGGCTGGGAAATCATGTCAGATAAATTATCTTTCAAGATTCGTGATACCCAATTGCCTAAACAAGTCAATGTTCCTGGAATGATCGAACGCGTGAGTGTTGATCATGAGGATGTCTTTACTGTGTATGCAAAATTTGCTCGTCAAAATCATGGCGCCTTAATCCGTAGTGAGTTTAACTGGGAAGAATACTGGCGATTTGAAAATGAAGACGAACGTACAGCTGCAATTTATTACGGGGCAAATCAAGAACCTTTAGGTGTGTTATTTTACTGGGTAGCTGAAGATGTGTTTCATATCAAGGAAATGTTTTACATCAACCAAGAAGCGCGAAATGCTTTGTGGAATTTCATTTCGGCTCATTTCTCAATGATTGATTGGGCTGAAGGCGATATTTATAAAAACGAGCCCCTAGCCTTTTTGTTAGACGACAGCCAAATCAAAGAAACAATTGAGCCTTATTATATGGCTAGAATCGTGGATGTAAAAGAAATGTTGCTAGCATATCCCTATTCCAGTACCGCAAAACCGTTTCATTTTGTCGTTAGCGATCCAGTTGCTGAATGGAATAATGGGGTGTTTAGTTTATTATGGGATGAAGAAGATCAAGTATCTGTAACAGATGAACCTCTGGGGCAGCCTGTACACATTGATATTCAAACGTTAACTTGTTTATTGATGAATTACCGTCGACCAACTTATCTCCATCGAATCGAACGGTTAACTACGGATAAAGAAACATTGCATTCATTAGAGCGAATTTTGCCTGATCAAGAAGCTTATTTTAGCGATTATTTTTGATCCTATTAAAAAAATGCTCAACAAAGGATGATTTTATGAAGGACTATCTTGTTATTCCAACTTTGCTAGCCAATACTACTAGCATGACATTATCATTTGCAGAAATAGAGGCAAAAATGATAGACAAGCACGGATTGCCTGAACTAGCTAAAACGTATAGCGCATGGTGGACAAAAAAAGAGCATTCGTTTTCAAGTGCATGGGCTGCTTATGGCTATCGTGTGGATAAGGTTGATTTAGTAAATCAACTTGTCTGTTTCTCAAAAAAATAAAAGGATACACTAACTTAGAGGTGAAAAAATGAATATATATTTTGCAGGACCAATGTTTGCCAAAGCAGACCTTCTTTATAATGAATATTTAGTAAAAAAAATTCGTGAATTAGATGACTCAATCGAGGTTTATTTACCACAAGAAAATGAAGGGATCAATGATAAGACAGCCTATGCTGACAGTAAGATGATAGCTCTAGCTGATACTGAAAAAGTACTTGAAAGTGATTTACTTGTTGCTATTTTAGACGGAATTACAATCGATGCTGGGGTGGCTTCTGAAATTGGTGTGGCCTACGCTAAAAATATTCCAATGATCGGTCTTTATACCGATACACGCCAACAAGGTGCCAATAATCAAAAGAAATTAGCAGCCTTAGGCGATATTGCTGAAAATCAATTCCATTATCTAAACCTATATACAATTGGTTTGGTAAAATTAAATGGAGCCGTCGTCAGTGATGAGCAATCATTTTTAGATTCAATCAAACAAACGTTAAACAAATAAACACATCGGAGGCTTTTCTATGAAGTTAGAATTTGAGGATAAACAAGAAAAAAATGCATTTTATTTGTTACTTGTGTTCGGTATTATCACATTGATCGTCAATATCGTGAAGACATTTGTCGTTCAACCAACAGAACAATATATGCTGTTGACATTTGAAATGATTGCAGGGATTGCTGTGATTTTTGTCCCTTTTATTTTCACAAAATTTACAGGCTTGGTTTTCCCTAAAATGGTCCGCCTGTATTATTGGTTTTTTATCTGGATCGCCGTTTTTCTTGGCACCGGTTTGCGCTTGATCATTATCGTGCCCTTTTGGGATAAAATTCTTCATGCCGTTAGTCCTATTTTGTTAGTGGCTGTGGGGTATGCGATCATTGGGTATTGTTTACGTGAGTCAGATTTTTCAAAAATCAGTCCTTGGCTATTCATTATCATGGGGTTTGCATTCGCTGGATTATGCGGCGTTTTCTGGGAGTTCTGGGAATTCCTATGTGATTCGCTGGGAAATATGAACTTACAACGTTACATGACAGAAGCTGGACAGCCATATATCGGTCGCGAAGCCTTGATGGATACCATGGGTGACTTACTTACCAATACGATTGGTGCTTTGATTTTAACGGTTTATAGTTTTACTCAACGACATAAACCAGACTATTTTAAAGCTTATGCATTTAGAAAAGTAACTAAATAAAAATAAGCTCAGAACTAAACGACTTTTTCGTTTTATTTCTGAGCTTTTCTTGCTATTATTCTACTTCTAACTCAACTGAAATATTCCCTCTTGTTGCTTTTGAATAAGGACATACTTCATGGGCAGCCTTCACTAACGCTTCAGCCGTTTCACGATCGACATCATCGATTTTCACTGACAGAACCACGCCAACTTGGAATCCAGATTCTTCATCACTGAATAAAGAAACGGTAGCTTTTACTGTGCTTTTTGATGTGATTTTTTGATTAGCCATTACAAGTTCTAATGCACTGTTGAAACAAGAGCTATACGCTGCTGCAAATAATTGTTCTGGATTCGTTTTATTTTCTTGATGAGGTCCAGGCGAAGTTACTTGATAACTGAATGATTTATCTGGTGAAAAGACTTCCCCTTCTCTTCCGCCAGTATTGATGATTGTTGTTGAATAGATTTTTTTCATGATTCATTCCTCCAATTCTTATTATCATAGCTCTATCGTACAATTAAATTGTACACAACATTTATACAGATGTACATTAGTTTGCTTCAACTGTAGTGATTTTTTTAATAAAAAGACTGCAAAAAGTGTAAGCTTAATCGCTCATTACTTCTTGAAGTCTTGATAATCTATCTGTTATTGGTCAATACTGCCAATTTGCTTGCTTAAAGAGTTGACTTGTTCGATCAAAGCAAAATACTCTTTTTCATTAAAATCCAGCTGAGTCAGGCATCCCTCTACTTGATCATAAATTGCAGTCTCTAACTGAATTGCTTTTTCAGAAAGTGAAATGATCACAATGCGTTCATCTTCAGGTAATCTATTTCGATTAATGTACCCATTTTTTTCCATTCTTTTCAACATCGGTGTCAATGTTCCTGTATCCAGCGCAAGTTTTTCTCCAATGTCTGAAATCCGCTGATCTGAGTATTCCCATAAAACTAGTAACACCAAGTATTGAGGATAGGTTAACTGAAATGGTTTTAATGCTTTCGCATACATCCTATTAAATTGCTTTGAAGCCGTTTGTAATGAAAAACACAATTGCTCTTCTAGTCGTCTGTTTTTTTTAGCCACTGGACCCCTCTTTTAATTGCTTAATATAATAGTTAGATTCTACACAATATCGTTTTTGAAATCAATATTTTATACTTACGCGAAAAAATGAGACAGCCGCTTAAACAGGCTATCTCATTTTTGATTTTATTCTTCTATCGGTTCATTTTTGAAAACTAATTGTTCACCTAACAAGCTGATTGTTACTTTGGTTTTAGGTAAGACTTTGCCCGACACAATCTCTTTTGCCAATGGCGTTTCGACTTCTTTTGTAATAAAACGTTTCAATGGACGTGCACCATAAGCTGGGTCATAGCCACTTTCTGCGATCCATGTTTTAGCTTCATCAGAAATGACTAATTCGATCTCTTGATGTTCTAAACGTCTTGCCAATTGAGCAGTCATTTTTCCGATAATGCCTTTGACATTTTCTAAGCTTAGCGGTGTAAACAGGATTGTGTCATCAATTCTATTTAGGAATTCTGGTTTAAAATTGCCGCGTAAAATGGTCATTACTTGTTCTTCCACTTCTTCTGGAATCGTTCCTTCTGAGGTCACACCTTCAAGTAAAAGTTGAGAACCGATATTACTCGTCATGATCAAGACCGTATTTTTGAAATCAACTACTCGTCCTTTCGAGTCAGTCAAACGACCGTCATCTAAGACTTGTAGTAAAATATTGAACACATCTGGATGTGCTTTTTCGATTTCATCTAATAAGACGATCGTATATGGATTGCGGCGAACAGCTTCCGTTAATTGACCACCTTCTTCATAGCCGATATAGCCTGGAGGTGCTCCAACTAAACGAGACACACTATGTTTCTCCATATACTCACTCATATCGATTCGGACCATGTGATCTTCTGAATCGAATAGGTCTTCTGCTAATGCTTTAGCAAGTTCAGTCTTCCCAACACCTGTTGGCCCTAAGAATAAGAATGAACCTAACGGACGATTTGGGTCTTGCAAACCAGCGCGTGAACGTATTACTGCATCACTTACAGCATCTACGGCTTCATCTTGACCAATGACACGTTTATGAAGTGTTTCATTCAATTTCATTAGTTTTTCACGTTCACCTTCAACTAGTTTTGTTACAGGAATCCCTGTTAAACGACCCACAACTTGTGCAATTTCATTTTCAGTCACGGCTTCTTGTACCATCCGGACATTGTCTTTAGCATTTTTTTCTTCAAGTTGTTTTAGCTCTTCTTCTAATTTAGGAATCGTACCATGACGTAAAACAGCTGCTCGTTCTAAGTCATAATTGTTTTCAGCATCTTCTAATTCATGTTTTGCCTTGTCGATTTCACCACGTTTATTGCTGACAGCATTCACTTCTTCTTTTTCTGTTTCCCATTGCATCTTCATGGCATTCGCTTCTTCACGAAGATCTGCCAGTTCTTCTTGCAATGCATTTAGACGTTTTTTACTAGCATCATCGGATTCTTTTTTCAAGGCAGCTTCTTCGATCTCTAATTGCATCAATCGACGTGTTACTTGGTCAAGCTCGGTCGGCATTGAATTCATTTCAACTCGAATCGTTGCGCTCGCTTCATCGACCAAATCGATAGCTTTATCTGGCAAGAAACGATCCGTGATGTAGCGGTCAGATAACGTTGCTGCAGCAACTAAAGCATTATCATGGATGTTCACGCTATGATGAATTTCAAATCGTTCTTTTAAGCCACGTAAAATACTGATTGTATCTTCAACAGTTGGTTCTTTAACTAAGACTTTTTGGAAACGACGTTCTAAGGCTTTGTCTTTTTCCATATATTGGCGATATTCATCTAGTGTTGTTGCTCCAATCAAATGCAATTCACCGCGGGCCAACATAGGTTTTAACAGATTGCCAGCGTCCATACTACCTTCTGTTTTACCGGCACCAACAATATTGTGAATTTCATCAATGAAAAGAATGATACGTCCTTCACTTTTTTTCACTTCTTTTAAAACTGCTTTCAAGCGTTCTTCAAATTCACCGCGGAATTTAGCGCCAGCGATCAATGCACCCATATCTAATGAAAAGATAGTTTTGTCCTTTAAATTTTCAGGTACATCTTTGCGAACGATTCGTTGGGCTAACCCTTCGATAATTGCTGTTTTCCCAACGCCTGGTTCACCAATCAGCACAGGATTATTTTTTGTCTTCCGCGAAAGAATACGAATCACATCTCGAATCTCTTCATCACGGCCGATTATGGGATCTTGATTGCCGCTTTTCACTTGTTGTACTAAATCTACCCCATATTTTTCTAAAGCTTTGTATTGTTCTTCTTGATTTTGAGAAGTCACACGATCTCCCCCTCTCATGTCTTCTATATTTTTACGTAATTCTTTTTCTGTGATTCCCTGACTTGTTAAATAGCTTGTTAAACGGTAGTTTTTCAATTTCATCAACGCTAAAATCACGATTTCAGTTGCTAAAAATTCATCTTGGAATGACTCTCTAAGTTTATCTGCTTCACCTAATAAATTAAACAAATTTTGGCTCATACTTTGACCATATTGAATGTTGCTACCCTGAATAATTGGGTATTCATCGATTGCTTTATCGATTTCTCGTTCAAAAGCGTCTACATCAACGCCTGCATCTGTATAAAAATTACGCCCAAAATGATTAGGTTGCAAAAAAATCTTCCATAGGTGCGCAATATCTATTTCCTGATGATGACGAGTAACGGCTACTTGTTGCGCCTCTGCAATTGCCTCTTGTAATGTCGTTGTCATTTTTTCGATGTTCATAGAATTACCTCCTAAATTTAAAAGCGGAACAAATCGATTTAGCCTGTAGAAAATCAGGAAATTAACATTGAAACGTTCTTTATTTCATTGGTAATTTGTCTATTTTCATAAGGATTGATTTGTGCAGCTAGATAATTGTTAAAGCGGAGCGGGCTCGTACAGCTCTGACAGAAAAATAGGAAAATCTGACTGAGGTGCTTTTTGCCTCATTTAGATTTTATCTTTTTTCCGAAGAGCTAACCCGCGTAGCTAGATAATGTAAAGCGGAGCGGGCTCGTACAGCTCTGACAGAAAAATAGGAAAATCTGACTGAGGTGCTTTTTGCCTCATTTAGATTTTATCTTTTTTCCGAAGAACTAGCCCGCGTAGCTAAATAATTGTTAAAGCTGAATAAGCTCTTTAATTTCTACTATATAAATAGTACTTTTAACTTATAAAAAAGCATAAGGTCTGATTAATTTTGACCTTATATCGTTATTATACTCATTTAGTCAGTAAAGGTCAAACAAAAAAACACTCTTTTTTATTTTCCTTCTCTTTATGATAACGCAACGTTTTATTTTAGCAAAAGATATGCGGCTAATCAGAAAAAAGATTGATATCCAAAATCAATTGGACTCAATCTTTTACTCAATTTTATAATAATTCTCCAAATCGTTTGACATAGAATTTTTTTACGATCATGACTAGGAATAAATAGGACACTATTGTTAAACCTAACCAAGCAAAGTAATTTAACGGCAGTTCAGCTAATCCTAAACTTTGTCCAAAACTTGTAAACGGTAAAATCGTTCCAACCGCAATTCCTAAAGACGTAATAGTCGTTAAAATAAACGACGCTCTGCTTTGGATAAACGGAATTTTAGGTGTTCGCAATGTATGAATCACCAACGTTTGTGACCAAAGAGATTCTATAAACCAACCAGCGTGAAAAATCGCAATAAAAGTCGCTTGTTGTGCTGGATCTAAATCATGGTAGTTTCCTCCGACTAGTTGAGGACAAATGACAAAATACATTAACAAATAAGTCGTAATGTCAAAAACTGAACTTGTAGGGCCCAACCATTTCATAAACGAACCAATCTTTGAAGCGTTCCATTTTTTAGGTTGCTCTAGGTACTCATCGTCTACATGATCCCAAGGAATTGACATACATGAAATATCATAAATCAAATTTAAAAAGAGTAGTTGTAACGGTAACATAGGTAGAAACGGTAAAAAGATACTTGCTACTACAACTGAAAACATGTTACCAAAATTAGAACTCGCCGTCATTTTGACATACTTCATGATATTACCAAAAGTCGTTCTTCCTGCTAATAGCCCTCGTTCCAAAACCATCAAGTCTTTTTCAAGTAAAATAACATCTGCCGATTCTTTTGCAATATCAACCGCTGTATCGACAGAAATACCAACATCGGCTTCTTTCATTGCTGGGGCATCATTGATCCCATCTCCCATAAAACCAACGGTATGGCCAGCTTCTCTTAATACTTGAACGATCCGCGTTTTTTGTTGAGGTGTCAATTTCACAAAAATATTATACTTTTCAGCAATCGTTTTTAGTTCAAAATCATTCATTTTAGTAATTTCATTCCCTGTAATCAGTTCTTCATTTGCTAATCCAACTTGTTTACAAACTGATTTCGTCACCAGAGCATTATCACCAGTCAATACTTTGACCCCAACCCCATGTTTTTTCAACGCTTCCAATGCAGCTTTTGTTGTTTCTTTTGGCGGATCAAGGAATGCAAGATACCCAATTAAAACCATTTCATTTTCATCTGAGACAGAAAACTCATCAATGGTCGCTGGGTTTGTTTTTTGAGAAACAGCTAACACACGTAGCCCGTCTTCATTCAATTCTTCAACGGTTTTCAAAATTTCTTTTTTAAGTGATTCTGTTAAAGGCGTTACGGTTCCTTGATAGTCTACAAAACTTGAAATTTCTAACATTTCTTCGACGGCACCTTTTGTAATCATTTGCGTTTTGCCAGATGTATCTTCGATCACAACACTCATACGACGTCGTTTAAAATCAAAAGGAATTTCATCTACTTTTTTGTATTTAGAAGAATCGATCGATAATTCTTCTTTTGCGGCGTCAATAATTGCGACATCCATTAAATTTTTCAAGCCTGTTTGATAATAACTATTAAAGAATGCATGGCGCAACACTCGGCTATCTTCCTTGCCATCACAATCTAAATGATACTCTAAAATAATCTTATCTTGAGTCAATGTACCTGTCTTATCTGTACATAGAACGTCAATTGCACCAAAATTTTGAATCGCGTTTAGATTTTTGATAATTGTGCCTTTTTTAGCCATACTTGAAGCGCCTTTAACAAGATTCGTCGTCACGATCATCGGCAGCATTTCAGGTGTTAGCCCCACCGCTACAGACAACCCGAAAAGAAACGCTTCAAACCAATCACCTTTTGTTAATCCGTTAATTAAAAATACTGCTGGCGCCATGACTAACATAAATCGAATCAACAACCATGAAGTTTTGCTGATGCCGACTTCAAAATTTGTTTGAGGGTTTTTATCTGAAACATCTTGTGCTACTTTTCCAAAAAGAGTGTTATCTCCTACTGAAACAACAATTCCTTCTGCACTACCGCTAATAACATTACTGCCCATAAAAACAATATTTTCATATTCTGTTTCCACGCTGTTTCCTTTTAACTTGTAATCTGCTCTTTTTTCAACTGGATAACTTTCGCCCGTCATTGCAGATTGAGACACAAATAAGTCTTTTGTTTTGGTTAAACGGATATCAGCTGGAATCATATCACCTGCAGATAATTTTATGATATCGCCACAGACGATTTCTTCTATTGGAAGTTCTACTTCTTTTTTTCTACGGACAACGGTTGCCGTAATCTTTACCATGTTATTCAATTTTTCTGCTGCTTGATTTGATTTAACCGATTGAATCAATGTCATTGTACCGCTGATCAACACCATCGCCATGATGATAAGTACACCTATAAGATCACGATCTGCTGGTGGTGCAATAACATAATCTGTTATAAAGGAAATAATAGCAAGTGCGATCAAAACAATTGTAAATGGCGTAAAATAAGCTTTAATTATTTCAACGAATAGCGGTGTTTTTTTGCCGTGAGTAATTGTATTTTCACCAAATTCCTCTCTTGATAAAACCGCTTGTTGGTTTGATAGTCCTATTTTGGAAGAGTTGAAAAAGGTAATGATATTTTCGGCTGAGTTCCGTGCAAAATATTCATATGACTGATTATTTTTTTTAGTTAATGCTGTTCTTTTATCCATGTATTTCTCCTTCTTTCTAAAACTCTGATTAATGAAATGTAGGTTAGTCTAATACAAACGATCATCCTTTACAATCTCATTGTGTTCTCTCTATTTTAGGAATCGGACTGATAGATAAAAGAAAATCTGTTAGCGGAGAAAATTGCTTTTTTGCCCTAGAAACAAATAGACAATAATAATTATAATTTCTTCAACAGATTTCTTTATCCATGAGCCCTTAATCATCTGACTACTGTCATCCATTTGTTTCCATCTCCTTTAGCGTGATATGTTTGATAATTCCGAAATTCCGAGTGTTCTTTTTTGTGCAAAGATTTTTCTTAAATTTTTTTAAGATCACATCCCCATCTGAGTATGCGCTACTTATACGTTGGTAACCAAAATGATCATAAAAGCCCCAAGCTTGTTTACGACCAGTTAAAAATACAGATTGAAAGTTCATCAGCTCTGCTATTTTTTCTGCAAATTCAAGTAATTGTTTTCCTATCCCAAATCCCTGGTACAACTCATCAATCGCAACTTGCTTGATCTGAGCCATCGTGCGGCTTCTTTTTGAAAGAAGTAACGTCCCTACAACTTCCCCGTCAATCATCGCAGCCATATGGAGGTCGTATTTTTCATGAATAGGCAATTCTTTGATCCATTCCTTTCCAGCACTTGTTTTAAGTAGCTTATTTCTTAAAAAAATACCTCTCCAATATTCTTCACTATTCCAATTAATTACGTTGACCTTCACTGTTTTACCATTTTGATTCCTCCATTCTTTTAATTGCTCATTTGATTGATTTCTATGATTTCTGATAGTTGAGACAATTCTGAAATAATCGTATTGACTGCTAATACGCCATTTCTTGTCGCTTCGATTTCTAGGAATAGTCTTACTTTTTGTCCTGCTAAATCGGTACAAGAGAATTTAGTAAAGGTTAAACAATATTTATCGAGTAACTGAATAATTTCAGTTCTAAGCATGACTTCACTTGTATTACTAGCAATAACTGAAAGATAGTGAATCGACTCTACTTGTTCGTCTTCTTTTTGGACAGCCAAGTTGTCCATTTTAAACGATAGATTCCTCAGCAAAATATTAACGAGCATCAAAGCAACTGCGCAACTTATTCCTTCGATCACAAACCCCGCTCCGATCAAACTTCCAACAGCAGCTGAACACCATAAGGTCGCGGCAGTATTGATACCTGTTACGCTAAAGCCTTCTCGCAAAATTACGCCTCCAGCAAGGAATCCGATACCACTGACTACTTGAGCGGCTATTCTTGTAGGACTGCTATCATCCTGAATCAAAGTGGATAAAGAAACGAATTGACATGCACCAAATGTTACCAAGGTCATTGTTCTCATTCCAGCTAGTTTTTTTCGCCATTGCCGTTCTGCCCCAATAATCATTCCTGCAAAAATGCTGGCCATAATGTTGATTAAAAATTCATAAGCTTGCTCCTTTCTTAGATTTGTTGTTAGTGTTTGGTATGCTCGAAATGACATGATGTGATTCAGTATTTCGGTTACTTCTCTCTCTTCGTTCGCCAAGTACTGTTCATCATCTACTCTGTCTTTCCTTTTTATACTTTGGCTTTTAGGTCAAGAGATGGGGGATCGATATGCCGTGATTCAGTATTTCGGTTACTTCTCTCTCTTCGTTCGCCAAGCACTGTTCATCATCTACTCTGTCTTTCCTTTTTATACTTTGGTTTTTAGGACCAGAGATGGGGGATTGATATGCCGTGATTCAGTATTTCGGTTACTTCTCTCTCTTCGTTCGCCAAGTACTGTTCATCATCTACTCTGTCTTTCCTTTTTATACTTTGGTTTTTAGGACCAGAGATGGGGGATTGATATGCCGTGATTCAGTATTTCGGTTACTTCTCTCTCTTCGTTCGCCAAGTACTGTTCATCATCTACTCTGTCCTTTGGCCAATCGTAGTGATTCACAGCAAAAAACCTTCCGCCAAAACTCAGCGGAAGGTCATAAATAAGCGCACAAAAAAAAGCCTGTATGATCTAGTCGTTGAGTTTTGGCACTATACAACGTAAAAAGCAGAGCTTTTAGCTACCTTATGAAAAGCCTTGTAATCGACAATCCCTGTTCTACCCATTGGCATCTCTCGATGTTTTTGGGCAGTAGCCTGTGTTTGTATAGGAGCCTCACCTAACAAATCTATTTAGTTATCTTACAGGTGAAACTATACCATCGTTATAAAACAAATGTCAATGCTTTTTTTGAAAAAATAATTATTTACTCTATAAAAAACAAAAATGACGAGCCTGGGACATAACTAAAAACGTTATGTTTCAGGCTCTTAGTAACCGAATAAACGGTGGGCGCAGAAGCAACTCCTTCGGAAATAAGCCGAAATTCTCGGTGTTAAACACTTCTGTCCCAACCTCAAACATTATCGACTTCAAAATGATTAAATTTTTTCAACTTTTATTACTGAATTCCCAACAACTTGTGGTGGAATCGACATAGTCATTGCTGGTAAACCGACTAATGTAAATTGGATTTTATCACCAGTCTTAAAACTACTTTCTGTGAGTCCATCTGCTAATTGTTCCGTTGTGACATTCAAAATAACACCATCATTTTTCATCATACCAATCATTTTTTCTGGATCTTCAACTGCTTCGACTTCTTTTAGAACCAAACGAGTCGATTGATCCACTGTATCATTTTTTTTAGCATCTTCAACTAAAATAGCTGTAAAAATGGATTGAGATTTTTCTTGATCTTTCATAGTTGAGATTTCATCGATCATTTGGTCTTTCTCACTACTCATTGACGTTTTTTCACTTCCTTTTGACGAGTCGGTTTTATTTTGTGTGCATGCGGCTAAAGAAATCAATGCAATAACCGTTACAAATGTTATAGTAATTTTTTTCATAGACACGCCTCCATTGTTGATACTTTATTATAAACGCTAGACTCTTGCATAGTCCATTACAACCATTTAGTATTAAGAAAAATTAAAAAAGCAACTGAAGTATCACACACTTCAGTCACCTATACTCAACCTATACAGCAGTCGTAAAAGTCAGCTCTATCCATTTCTTCGATCATTACCAGACATTGTAATTTCTTGAGCCAAGTAACGGATTCGTTCCATGATACGACGAGCTTTTAATGGTTCTTGTTCTCCACGCTGGGTCACGGATAAATGTTTCTCTAGCTCTTTTAAATCAAGGTTCGATGAAAAGAACGTTACCAATTGTTCTTGCATACGATATTGTAAAATAACGCTTAATACATCATCTCGAATCCAAGAAGTCATTGATTCTGCCCCTAGATCATCAATCATCAAAACAGGTGATTTCTTGACAGCATCCAACTTAGGTCCAACCATATCTTTACCAATTGCCTGTTTCATTTCAACTGTAAAGGTCGGAAAATGGACAATGGTTGTTACAAAACCACGCTCAGCTAAACTATTCGCAATTGCACCTAATAAGAACGATTTCCCTACACCGAAGGTACCTTGAAGATACAAGCCTTTATGGAATTCTTTTGGATTTGTTGTATACTCGTTTAAAAATTTCATAGTTTCGGCCATTGCTTGAGCACGACCTTGAGATGCCGTATCAAATCTATTCAAACTAGCTTCTCGGACATCTTTAGGCATATCCATTGCTCGGACGCGTTTGCGAATTTCATCTTCTTTTTGCTTCGCGATCAACGCTTCTGTAGGTACATAAGTCACATCGATGTAATGGAAATTCAAGGTTAGTTGAGGCTCATATCCAGGAGCAATCATCGTTGGGTCATTTAATTGATATTTACGTTTTTCTTGAACAAACTCATAAAGTTTCGAATAGCTTTTTCGAATATCATCGTCCGTCAATCGTTCACGATTTTCTTTGATGAACTGCTGTACATCAGTATCTTTAAGGACAACTTCAACCAATTCATTATATCGTTCACTCATATCTCTGTTTTGAATGATTTTTGACATTTCTTTCCCTACATCTTCCATTAATTGCCGCCTCCTTTACTCAAGAAATCTTGAATTTCTTTGTCTAGTCGTGCTTGTTCTTCTTTAGATAGTTTCTGCTCTTCAACCGGATTATCTACCCAATCTGGTAATGTTTCTTGACGAATCGGTCGATTATTTTGTCCATATCTCTGCCTAGTTTGTTTTTGTTCTTTGCCTTTTTTAGCTAACTCGCGTACATGATCGATGGCTTTCTCTGGTGAAAAAATACCACTTTGAGCCCATTCATTAGCAATTCGATTCACATAGTCAGCTTTCAACGTAGGTTGCTTTTGAATATTATAAACATAATTGATTAATACATTGATTACACTGTTCGGTAGTCCTGATTTACTTACTAAATATTTAACCAGTGAACGTTCTTGCGGGGTTGTATACCCACCACGTTCATTTTTTAGTGCTTCTAAATAATTTAACGGAAAATTCTTCTCACTATCCATGATCATCTGAATGTCTTGTGTTGAGAATCCGTTCATTTTCAATGAGTTATACCGATATGTCTGCTGATCTTCTGCAGACAACTCAACCGAATCATTTCGTTGAAATTCACTTGGTTTTTGCTTTTTATCAGGATCAAAGGTTCTATAGACTACTCGCTCAAAGTCCTTTACAACGATCTTACTTGTATAATAATCAAATGATTTAGAACAAAAATCGATCATGTCTAATTCTGTAATGCCAAATAAGTTATGAAAAACAAATACTTCTTCTTTGAATCCTATACTATTATCTGGCAACTTGATTCCAAGTTTTTCTATCCCTTGTACAAAATATGCCCAATCAAAGCTTTCATTGACTGCACTTGGCTTTTGTGCTGGTCTTGGATCGTTAAAAGATCGTTCCATTTGGCTTAATAGCTTACTTTGAGAAATGATTTGTTCTTCTTTGAATTGATACACCTCTTTAAAGCTTGCTGAAACTTCTGCAAAACCAGTCAAATTAATAAATTTTGGTTTAAAGCGGTCAAATAATTTGTCCAATTTTCTTTGTCCTACGATGTTTAGAAGGGTTAACGATAATACTTCATCTTTAAAAAAACGTTCAGCTGTTTCAGGATGATTCAACCTGTATAAAAAATGTGCGCCAAGTTCAGAATCGTCTTTGACAAACGTTCCTAGTAACCCGATTCCTTCTAATTTCTTTCTAGCTGTTTGAATTTGTTTGATACTCATGTCCATCATCGTAATCAAATCAGCATGAAAAAGTGACTCACTGACACCAGACTCTTCTACTTCGGATAGGAGTGTCAAGTATAAACTAAAAGCTTCGGCACCAATAATTGGTTGATATAAAAGTGTCAATACTGCTTGTTCTTGATTGGATAACGGATACGATAGTGCTACTTGAAAAATACTTTTAGGATGGACTTCTTTCCAATTCTCTTTCAAGGAAAGACCTCCTTAATCATTGGTTGTGTCTGGATTTGAAGATTTTGCTTTGTCTACGATTCCTTGTAATTCTTTTAAGAACACACTCATATCTTTGAATTGACGGTAGACACTGGCAAAGCGAATATAGGCGATTTCATCCAAGTTCACTAAATCTTCCATTACATATTCGCCAACTAGAGTAGTTGAAATCTCATTTTCGCCTAAGCTACGTACTCTATTTTCGACATTGTCAACGATTTGCTCCATTTGTTCCATAGCAACTGGGCGTTTCTCAGCTGATCGGATCAAACCACGTAAAATCTTCTCTCTGTTAAATTCTTCTCGGTCACCATTTTTCTTGATGACTAACAATGGCGCTGCTTCAATTCGTTCAAATGTTGTAAAACGGTAATTGCAATTTTCACATTCTCTTCGACGACGGATTGCACGTCCATCGTCTGCTTGTCGACTATCAATTACGCGAGAATTATTATGATGACATCTTGGACAACGCATAGTGTTCACCTCATTTTATCTACTAATATCTATGTTTAACGTTTCGTTTTAATATACTTCCTATATTATAACATGAAATGCTTGAGAAACCAGCCATTAACGTTTACTTCTTAACCATTTTTTTCTTATTGTTGCGTTCTAATTTTAGAACGATTTTCTGCTTTTAAAAAAAAATAGGTGTAGGACAAAAGTAAAAATCACTTTTGTATCACACCCTAAATACGAATAAACGGCGGGAGTAGAAGCAACCCCTTCGGAAATAAGCTGAAATTCACAAAAATTTGAAAAACAATTTTCGTGAATTCCTTCTTATTTCTCGGGATTAAACGCTCCTGTCCCAGCCTCATTGTCATCTTATAGTTCTATTTTGTCTCGCGTTCCCCATCCTGTATTCCTATGGGTGATGTACCCCCAAATTCGAACAGGCGATAATACGAAGATTGCCCATAACACAGTAAAAGGAAACGCAAAGAACACAATCCATTTGTCCCTTTTTGCTAAATCGTTCCTTGGAATTGAAAGATATGCCAAGGAATAAACTGCACTAAAAGCTAAAGGAGCAATTAAAATTAATGGAAAATCGCTCATTACGAAAAATACCCAATAAATCAATTGATATTTAATAACATTCATCGCTGCAAACATCGCCCAGCCAAATGACTGTCTAAAAAAGACAAAACTACTAACAGGAAACAAAGCTAAACGCCAAAAACCTCGAATAAAACTTCCTCTGCTCCAACGGAGATGTTGTCTAACATGATGGCTCAGTTTATTTGGTAAATCAGTGTATGAAACGGCTGTCATTTGAGCAACAGTTCGCCCCAACAGCATCGCTGATAAAGTCAAGAAACTATCATCTGAAAATTCTACTCTAACACGACCAAATGTTTCATTTTTATATCCTAATTTTTTCGCTAAATTTAAAACCTCTGCTCTATAAAATGCAATTGGCCCACTATTAACGGCTACGCTGCCGAACATAGAATTCATTGAGCGTTCTATCAGAACCATGTGTCCAATCACCAATAAATCTGTGATCACAGTCAAAAGATTATCCGTAACATTTCTAGTCACGATCACACCCGCAACAGAGTATACACGTTCATCTTCAAACGGAATGATTCCTTGTTCTATCGCATGTTCATCAAAAACAGTATCACTATCGATCGTTAAAATAATCTCATTATGAAAATCGGAAATTTCTAAATGGTTATACGCATTTAACTGAGCTGCTCGCTTTCCACTATTTTTTTGTTTAATAAACTGAAAAGAAACACCTTTTTCAGCAAAAATTTTCCGATATTCTTCTGCAACCTCTGAATAATCAACAAGTGAACTGCCATCATCAACAGCTACTAATTCAGTTGGCAGGAGACTTTGATTTAGGATAGATTCAAACGAGTTTTTAATGTTTTCGATTGGTTCATTATACATAGGCATTAATATATATATTTTTCGATGACTAACTTTTTCATATGCATATGGCGTATATAGAGTACTTAAAATAAGCGTAGCTAATGCAATCCCTCCACTCATTGTAAAAAAAGGCGCAACCCCACTCAACGAATGACGATAACCACTCGGCAATCTAAATTGAAACCATACAACTCCTAAAGAAAGAATCGAAGTAAGCGTAAATAGTAACAAAAGACCATTTTTATTATATAGTGTATGCTTGATCTTCTGGCTTCGAGTATTTGCCCAAAAGCCTATTTTATAGCGTCTAACTTGTGGTTTGATTCCTAATTCACGTAATAATTTTCTCTGTTGAGGTTTAAACCTAAAATGAATAATGAGTTCTAGTATAAAAACAATCAACATGACCAATAACGGAAGCTTTCCTGATAGAATAAAACTTTCAATTGACGGGTGAAAAAAATGAAGCAGCTCATATACTGCAATATATGATATGGAGACAATAGGAATTAAATACAAAAAAATTATGCCTAAGAATTCTAATAAAAAGAAAAATCCTTTTCTCATCAAAACATCCTTTCAAAAAACAATTGTACAATGGTTCTAATATGTTTCGTCTAATAACGATAACTCCTTATTAACTTTATCTCTTTGAATTCAAGGTCTAACCCTTTAGGCAAATCTAATTCTACATTGCCCAACTCAATGCTTCGTTTTTCACCACTTATCAACACTTTTCTATTGAGATCACGCTTGAGTACACTTACCATCAATATTGTCTGCTTTCGCTCTTTTTTTAAGGTATCATCATAGCGAAAAACCTGCTCTTCACGGACTTTTGTTAATTTATTTAATGTCAGTTGCTTTTGAGATTGAGGAAATTTAATATCTTTTTTAATATTGATCTCAGTCAATTCTTTATTTGAAATAGCCGCTATTAACTCTTCCCATGTATAAATGTCAGCGTATTTCTTTTCCTTAACGACCACAAAATCTTCTTGCTCATTTGACGTATCATTTAAAAACAGATCATCTGATTTATTTTTACCATAAATTAGGAAAATTATCGCAAGTAGAAGTAACAATGGTAATAGCACTATTTTTAATAGTTGCGTTGAGCGATTCTTTTCAACGTGTTGTTTTTCTTTACGTCTGATTTTTCTTGAACTATCATTCATTATTTTTCTTACCTCCTACTTGAACAATCCATGATCAATGGAGTCATTAAACTGTTGTTAAATCATAAAATAATTGGCTCTTATCTATAATAATATTTTTCTTGTCTTCATAGATATCGTGATCGACAGCATAAATTACTAGATCATATTGTGTCAGTTGTTGATAATCCGGTTCTAATGTGACAATTGTTTCATCGGTCGACACACTATACGGATGCATCACATCATCATAAGCAACAACGGTTATATTTTTCTCTTTTAATTTTTTTATCAAGGAAATAACCGAAGACATTCGAATATCTGCAACATTTTTCTTGTATGTTACACCAATAACAGCAACAATCATCTCTGTAAATTCTTTTTTGCTCTTAGACGCAAGATGGTTAATTTTCTCTAAATAATAATCAAGCATTGAATCATTGATTTTTCCAGCTGTATCAATTAGTGGTGTTTCAACTCCCCGATCTGCCATCAGCCAAGTCAGATAATAAGGGTCTACAGGAATACAATGCCCACCGATACCTAAATTAGGCGTAAATTTCATAAATCCAAAAGGTTTAGTTGCTCCTGCTTCCAACACTTCTCCTACTTTAATATCTAAGTTATCCGAAATTTTTTGAAGTTCATCTGCTAAAGCGATATTCACTAATCGAAATGTATTTTCATATAGTTTAGCGAGTTCAGCTGTTTTCAAGTTGGGAACGGATGACACATGGCTTCCAAAAAACTCTTTCACTTCAGCTAAGCACTTATCTGTATGGCCCGCAACGATTCTTGGGATCTTTGCACTAAGGGATTGGGTATTTCCTGGATCAATTCTTTCTGGGGAATAGGCGATGAAAAGATCGACTCCGATCTGGTAATCGAGGTTTGAAAACTCTGCAACGAGGTAGTCTTCTGTCGTTCCAGGATACGTTGTACTTTCTAAAATAATCAATGACCCTTTTTTTACTTTATTTTTAATCAAATCAACTACCGATTTGATATAACTTAAATCTGGAATTTTATTTTTATCAATTGGTGTTGGCACGTCAATAATGTAAACATCTTTTGCGACGATCTGTTGCGCATCATACGTAAAAATCGTTCCTTTTTCTTGTAGCATTTGAACCGTTTCGTTTGATACTGTATCAAGAGGACTTATTCCCTTATTCAGCATGTCCACTTTTCGTTTATCAACATCAAATCCAATTACTTTATGTCTTTTTTTTACATGATTGATGACACTTGGTAATCCAACATACCCTAACCCAATAACTACTACTTCTTTTTTCATTTCACTTTCCACAATCCTTTTCTGCAATCTTTTCACTCACAAAAGATAACACACACTCAGCACAATTGTCTATGCTACTACCAACAAAAATGTTATTTTATTATATGTATAAAAATGTCGGTTTTACAGTTCAACAATAGGGTTAAAAGAAAATAACGCGTAATAAACATTGTTTATTACGCGTTATTTTAATCTTGTTTTTCATTATTTTTAAAATAACATAAAAAAACAAAAAATAAATTACATTATTTTATCCAAAAATATTTTTCGTCACCCATTTTTGTACGTTATTTTTTGTCTCTAGAATACTGTTTTGATTATCGAATATGATATTTGCTTTTTGTTTTTTTTCCTCTATAGGTAATTGACTATCGATTCGTAGTTGCGCTTGCTCTTCGGATAAATTATCACGTTTCATCAAACGAACTAGCTGAATTTCTTCTGGAACATACACCACAGCTACTTTATCGACAAACACATCATAACCGCCTTCATACAATAACGGGATATCCACAATAACTAATGGTGCTTGATCTTTTTTGTCATTAATCTCAGTTAAAATTGCTTCTTTCAAAAATGGTGAGAGTACTTCATTAAGCTTTTTTCTTTTTTTTTCATCAGAAAAAATAATCTCACCTAATTTTTTTCGATTTAATGCCCCTTCTCTATTCAAGATTTCTGAACCAAAAACAGCCACTACTTTTTTTAGTGCTGGCTTCCCAACTTCAACGATTTCCCGCGCAATGATATCGGCATCGACAATCGGAAAATTCAGACTCCTAAATACAGATACAACCGTACTTTTCCCCGTTGCAATACCACCTGTCAGTCCTAACACCATGCCCATTGGTTAATTCCTCACTTTCAATGTTTGACACTTTGGACAAAAATGTGTACCCCGTTGCGCCACTTTGATTTTTTTTATAGGTGTTGTACATCTTGGACAAGGTTTCTCTGTTTGACCGTAAACGTTTAGTGAAATTTGAAATGTTCCAGCTTTTCCTAAGGCATTTAAATAAGTCCGAATCGTTGTTCCACCTGCTTCAACTGCACGGCCTAGAACATCAATAATTGCATAATATAATTGTTCGACTTCTTTTGGCTTTAGTGTGTTTGCGGGTTGTTCGGGATGAATTTTTGCTTCCCATAACGCTTCATCCACATAGATATTGCCTAATCCTGTTACCAAACGCTGATCCAACAGTAACGGTTTAATTGCTTTATGATGCTTTTTTAACCCTGTTCGAAATTCTGACAAGCTAAATTCAGATGGAATCGGTTCAGGTCCCAATGCTAAAATCCCTTTGTAATTTTGCCCTTGATCCTTTGGTAATAGGACCATACGACCAAATTTCCGAACATCCAGATAGCGTAATTCACTCCCATCGGTAAAAGTGAAAATCACATGCGTATGCTTGGTCCGCTCTTCTTCTGGTTTATGTGTTTCATATTTCCCTTCCATTCGTAGATGAGAAATCAGATCGTAGTTTGTTAACTTAAAAATCAAGAATTTACCGCGACGTTCCATTTTTTCTATTTTTTGACCCATCAACTGGTTCGCAAAAACTTCTGATTCTGGTGACTCGATGATTCTTGGCCATAAAATCGTCACTTCATCGATCGTCTTTCCAACAACTAATTTTTCTAACCCTTTTCTGACTGTTTCAACTTCAGGTAATTCAGGCAATTTCCTTCTCTCCTTAGAAGAAAAAGACCGAAACGAACACATCAAAGTTTTTTAAACTTTTTCGTTTGCCCAGTCTTTTCTTTGATTATTTTAGTTCATTATTTTGCTTCATACCAAGTTTTGCCCCAACTGCTGTCTGTCAGCAATGGTACATGTAAAGCAACAGCATTTTCCATTACATCTTTAACTAATGCGTTTAGTTTTTCTAATTCAGATTCTGGCACTTCAAAAACAAGTTCATCATGTACTTGTAGTAACATTGTTGCTTGCATGTTTTCTTCCTTTAGCTGTGCTTGCATGTTGATCATCGCTATTTTCAAAATATCTGCAGCACTTCCTTGGATTGGTGTATTGATTGCAGTTCGTTCCGCAAAAGAGCGCAGATTAAAATTACGTGAATTGATATCTGGCAAATAACGGCGGCGGTTGTAAAGTGTTTCTACAAATCCTTTATCTTTTGCATCACGAACGATATCTTCCATGTATTTTTTAACCCCAGGATATTTCTCAAAATAAGTATCAATATATTCTTGCGCTTGTTTTCTAGTAATGCCCAAGTTTTGTGACAAACCATAATCACTGATACCATAAACGATCCCAAAATTTACAGCTTTTGCTTGACGACGCATATTCGGTGTCACATCTTCAGGTTTTTCAATACCAAATACACGCATGGCTGTGCTTGAGTGGATATCTTGGCCTTCAATAAATGCTTCTTTCAAATGTTGATCATCTGAAATATGAGCTAAAACACGTAACTCAATTTGAGAGTAATCTGAAGAAAAAATCATCCAGTCTTTTTCTCTTGGCACAAAGGCTTGACGGATTTTCCGTCCTTCTTCTAAACGAATCGGAATATTTTGTAAGTTAGGATCCACTGAGCTTAGACGACCCGTTTGAGTCAATGTTTGCACATATCGTGTATGAATTTTATCGTCTGGCTGAATCACTTTTAGCAATCCTTCAACATAGGTCGATTGAATTTTGGCAATTTGACGGTAAACTAAAATGTCTTCTACGATCGGAGCTTGTTCTTTCAATTGCTCTAATACGTCCACAGCAGTTGAATAGCCCGTCTTTGTTTTTTTAATAACAGGTAATCCCATTTTTTCAAATAAAATCACGCCTAATTGTTTTGGCGAATTCAAATTGAACTCTTCGCCAGCTTCCGCATATATTTTTTGTTCGATTTCACGTAATCGATCTGAAAATTCAATTCGCATTTCTTTTAATCGATTCGCATCCACACGAATACCTGTAATTTCCATATCGCCTAAAATTTTCGAAAGTGGTAATTCCATTTTATAGAATAGATCTGCTTGATTCTTTTCTACTAATTCTGCATCTAGTTTTTCAGATAGAAAATGAATGGCATTGACTTTTCGTGCAAGATGGCTGAAAAAAGCTTCATCATCTTCTGGCAAGCCTTTTTTGGCTCCTTTTCCATAAACGGATTCATCAGAATGGATATCTGTATACCCATAGTGCTGCGCTACACCCTCAATATCTGCGTTGTTATCATTTGTATCTAATAAATAAGCAGCTAATAAGACATCAAACGTAATGCCTTGAGGTTTCCCAACATATCGGTTAAGAGACACATAGGTGCGTTTTGCATCGTACACTATTTTTTTATGTTTTTCTGATAACAACCAGTCAACAAATGGTTTGCTTTCAAACAGTTCTAAACTGTTTGTTGTGTAAACTTTTTTCTTGGTTCCCCACGCAACACCTACGATCGGTGAAGTATGGTAATTATCTTCCAACATTTCAACGTATAAGGCCATATCATCGGTAAACATTTCTTCTGTGAATGTATCTACCACATCAAAGTGAACATCTTCTAGCTCAACTACTTCTTCTTCAACATTCAATTTGCTTAGCATTTGTTTGAATTCCATTTCTTTATAAAAAGGAATCAATTTTTCTAAGTCTTTTCCTTCATATTTAAGTTCATCAATCTCGATTTCAACTGGAGAGTCTACATTGATCGTTGCTAGGCGTTTAGACAGAAAGGCTTGTTCTTTATCGTTGATTAAATTTTCTTTCATCTTGCTTTGCTTCAAGCTGTCGATATTTTCGTACACACCTTCGACTGAACCAAATTCTTTCAATAATTTGATTGCGGTCTTCTCACCAATTTTTGTTACCCCAGGGATATTATCTGAAGTATCTCCGGCTAGACCTTTCATATCAATGATTTGATTTGGCGTTAAACCATCGTATTTTTCAGCTACGTGTTCAGGTGTATAGGATTCTAGATCACTAACACCTTTGATCGTAATATCCACTTTGACAGAGTCTGTCGCTAATTGTGTTAAATCTCGATCTCCAGACAACACAACAACATCAAATTCGTCTTTTGGAACTTTAGTAGCAAGCGTTCCAATGATATCATCTGCTTCATAATTATCTAACTCATAATATTTAACACCTAAACCAGTCAGTAATTCACGAATGTAAGGCATTTGTTCTTTAAATTCTCCTGGTGTTTTCGAACGGCCTGCTTTGTATTCGGGGTAAAATTCGGTTCTAAAGGTTGTTTTTCCTGCATCGAAAGCGACTAATACATGTGTTGGATTTTCTTTGGTCATAACGTTTTCAAACATATTGTTAAACGCATAGACAGCATTTGTGTGCAACCCATTTTTATTTTTAAAACGTTCTAAGGAATTGTGTAAAGCAAAAAACGCTCGAAAGGCTACACTGTTTCCATCAACTAATAGTAATTTCTTTTTTGTCATCTTTTTTCTCCTCATCTTCAGCAAACTGGTTTCCTTCTTATTCTAACAAAAATCCGTCAACTTTGCAGTAGGAAGGAACTAAAGTTCGCAAAGCTTCATTGAAAACAAATAAGACCCGCTCTGCACACTCAGAGCGGATCAATAGGAGTTCACACAAATGAAATTGATTGCCTTTAACAATTGTCTTTCTTTTATGTTTTTATAGTACAAGGAAATTGTGAATATTATGTGAACGAATAATTGTCAAAATGTAATTTTTTTCAGGATGATAATTGATTTTCAGTTTATATTAGCTAAACATCTAAACCTTCCTAAGACCATTTTGAAGCTTAGATACATTATTGTACACTTCTACTTTTCTATCCAAATAACAAATGCTGATTTTTAGTGTATTGACTTATAGAAGGTATTCATTTATTTGGGGATCATCATTAAGAAGCATTGTATCTATTTTATTATGATGCTGGAACACAATACTAAGAGTTCACCTCTTAACCTCAACAAATCTGAAGAAACAGTAAGAGCAGATGAAGCGGCTCACAATTGTTTTGTCCTGATAAGATGCAAAGAGTTAATGTACTCGTTTAGAAGAGTTGAAAAAAATTGATTTTGTTTCAATCTTCATTTGTTTTTCTTTAAGGAAGTGCGAACTTTTACTATTTAGTAGAATTTATTTTGCTTAAAATTCAACCAAACTACACCTGAAAATACGATTATAAACAGACCTAGCCAAAGAATGATTTGAGATACTCTTTCTCCTGTACTTGGAAAAGCAGATTTTGGTCCAGGCACAATACTGCTCGTAACCGGTTTGAAACGAACTGTTTGTTGTTCATTTTTCAAATCGAAATGTTTGCCAATAATCTCATTTTTTGTTTCTAGTGTTTCTGTAAATACGATGCCATCATTGGAAAATTGCTTTCCGTCAACTTTAAATTCGAATTGCATAGTCATCTCAGTTTTTTCAGCAATAAAGTTTTTTTGATCACCTATACCATTAATGATCGAACCATCTGACAGGCGATGCGCGGTTACTTTCACTGTATATTGATTTCCTATAACTAGACCAGTGATTTTAGCTGATTCTATGATAATTACTTCAGAAGCTGCTTCGAAGATTTTTTCACCATACAAACCTTGAGCAATTGTAGTAATAGTAGGATCATTAAAATGAACGGTTTGGTCTTTATTATTTAGATCGTCATGGGTGGCAATAATTTCAGTATCATGACTTAGCGTTTCAGTAAAGACAATGCCATCACCGCGTAATTCTCTACCTTCTAGCATAAAGTCGAATTCAACTGTTTTTTCTTTTTTATCTGCAGTAAATGTATATTCTTCATGAACTTTTTCATAAGGCTTGCCTGTCGATAAACGATAGCCTTGAACCGTTACTTTGTATTCGTCACCAATAATTAAATCAGTTAATACAGCTGTTTCTTTCACCGGTACTTTTGCATGAGGATCAAACAGTTGCAGCTCATTTTTGCCTTGTGCTTTAGTCACGATTTTCGGGTCAGTGAATTGAACCGTTTGTTCTTCATTTGATAAGTCTAAATGGATTGCCATCTCTTCGCTTTCGTAGAAAAGTCTTTCTGTAAAGACGATGCCGTTTCCTTGAAGTTCTTTTCCATCCAATTCAAATTCAAAAGTCATTTCCATATTTGGATTAGTCGCGATAAATGTTTTTGTTAAAGAGGCATTCTCATAGGCTGTTTCATCGCTCAATTTATATCCTTGAACGGTTGTTGTATATTTGTGACCTGCAACTAAATCAGTAAAAGTTACAGTTTCGTTTACCGTTACTTTTTTCAGTGGATTAAATAATTGGCGACCATCCTCTCCTTGTGCTTTGGTTTCAATTTTTGGATCATTGACTTTGATTGTTTGGCCAGAGTCATTGATTTCTTCATGTTTTGCGACTTCTTTTTTGCTGACAGTATCATAGATATACTCATAAAATACAAGTGATCTGCCGCGGTATTTATGTCCATCAACCTTTACCTTGACTACATGAGAGCCTTCATATGCAAGCGGAATAAATGAACCTGTGAACGTTTCTAATACTTCAGCCGTTGCTTGATCGATAATTCTTGTTGCATAAAGATAGGTTCTACCAGTAAAAAGCCATTTGTACTGTATCGTATCTTCCAACTCGAGTTCTTTTGTTGGATCAACGAATTTTTCACCGTTTTTGCCTGTTGCTGTGGTATTGATAATTGGATGTTTCGGCTCGTTATCTATATCTACAATCAATAGCTGACCATTATTTTCTGGCGTTACTTTGAAAGCATAATCATTTTCATTTGGTAAAAATCCATGTAGCGGTTCTAGTTCTTTAAAGATATATCCATCTTTATTATAGATTAAGCTTTCAATATTAATTTCGCCGTTTTCATCAGTTTTAAACTCATCAATTTGAACTTTAGTTACACCCGTAACTTTGTATAATGCAAACGGAACTCCTTTTAACGGTCTATTGGCATCTTTTTCTCGTTTGATCAGTTTGATTGGCTGACGTGCCCAACGGTTAATGAATTGTTTGGTGATCAATTGATTAACCTCTACTATTGCTTTTTGCGGTGTACTATCGATAACTCTACCATCTGGTGCTTTAATTTCAGTTATCGTTACTTCTGTTCCCATTAAGATATCATCAAGTCGAGCAATTCCATCTTGATCAGTCACGCGCTCTTCAACAATTCCCGAATGCTCAAACCTGAATGTAGCATCTGTTAATGGAAGTCCTTCTTCGTCTATCTTGCGAGCAGCTATAGAACCAGTTTTGATAATATTTACGCGTATTTTGGCTTGAGTTGATTCTAACTCACCTGCTGTTACCATCGTTTGTTTTCCTTCCATAACCCAGAAGTACTGAGCACCAGAATTGGGAGCATCTCTTTGAAAGTTAATCTCTCCATTGTTCGAAACTGCTGAAGGAGTGATTCTTAATGTATTCCCTTGGTTACTGATACTTGTATTTGTTCCGTTATTTACTTCACGATAGTGCGTAAATACTCCTCTACTATCATTGATTTCTAGCGTTTCACCAGCAATGATTGTAAATTCTTGTCCATCAAATGATGGTTTTGTTCGATGATTGTTTGCATTTGCATCAATTTGAGCTTTATATGCTGCATAATTAGTTAAATCACTTTGAACGGTATATCCTAAAGATTCCCAAACATAAAATTGGGTAGCAATATAAAATTCGTTAGAATCCGCTCCATTAGAGCCAAAATTAACAATGCTATTAACTAGTTTTTTTTGAGATTCAGAAATAAAACCAACAGATGGATGTGGAACATAGCCCTCTCCTTCATTAAATGGAACACCGGGCTGTACACAATAAGCTATTTTTCCATCAATTCTAAATTTTTCTATTTTTGAAACTTTGATAAGCCACGTATCACCTAAACTAACAGAATAATTCATTGGCATTAATTCCATTGAGCCGACTGCATACGTTTGATAAAACGGAATATCGATTACGTTACCTTTATCATTTGTTACATATATTTTTGCTGTTGGATTTGAATTTACGTAATCACCGTACATATACTGTGCTAATGAAATTATTTCCTCATCGCTCAACCCCTGTACATCATATGGGTCTATTCTCGAAGCCAACTCTTTCGCTGAACGCTGATCTGTTGATTCTTTTGTCATTTTATTTTCATTCTCAATTTCTATATTGTCTGTTTCTAATTCTACAGAAGAATCCGTCGATTGATCAAACGACGCTGAACTATCTTCCGAACTATCTTCCGAACTATTTTCTAACGGTTCATTCTCTCTTGATTCTACTGTTTCTACATTTGGTCGCTGTTCAATTTTTTCACTTACAGAAGTCTCATTTTCTGCATATGCAACAACTGGTTGTAACATAGGCAAAAAATTTGATGTTAAGGTAAATAAAAGAGCCAAGTAGGTCATTATTTTTTTTAGTTTTAGTTTCATCGTTTTCCCCTCACTGAATCATTTTCTGTTATTTTGATTACTCTCTCAAACAGGTGGTGAACGGATAGTCATCGCTATTCCTCCTTTTTGGGTACAAAAAAAGACGACATTAATAGTCGTCTTGCTCAAGCTTTATTCCATAATTGTTCGTTTGTCATCAAAATAATTCTTTAACTTTTGCAGCACAAATACACTTTTTTCATAAAACTCGTGTCCAAACGTGAAGTTTATAGCAATCGTAACTTCAAACTCTATGAGAGTGGAATACTTAAAAAAGTCTCTCAATGATACAGCAATACCTTTTTTCGGTTCTAATCTTTCGCCCTAAGCTGTACTGATAACGAAAGCGGTGGACCCACCGGATATTTTAATGTTATTATTATTGTTTGAATCGATATGTTTTTCCATGTATTTTCAATTTTTGACTATAAGCTAACCGCTGACAAATTTCTTTATAGGCCTCTCCCCTGCCCGTGAACTTCAATGCCGCGCCTCGATGTGGTCTTTTGCCAATCATTGTCTTCTTATGGTCAAATACCAACTGAATTTCTTGATAAATATCCTCTAAATCAACTGAATCAAATCCTTTATACTGTTTCCCTAGTTGTCCTTCTTCAAAATACATGATACGTCGTTCTATACTTTTTTCCTTTTTCTTGATATACCAATCTTCTGAACGATTAAACAACTTGACATATTTTGCGTAGGTTAGAATATCTTCCTTTGCTATTTTTACTGTATCTTTTCTTCCCATAATGCAACCTCCACTTTCTATTTATTAAAATGACAGTAAAGGTTAAAAAGAAGAAGCTAACCCAAAAAGGCTAGGGCACGCCACTATTTTTAGTGTAACGCGCCCTAGCCTAAATAAACACACAAACAAAAAACAAGTATGAACAAAACGGAATTTAATTCTTACTATACACAGAAAAAAATAAAATTTACTTCTATTTTACTCTGTCAATAATGTAAAAACTTTGCTATACTCTAGATTGTGGCTTGCTTCAGTAAGCTACAGGGGTGCATTCCACGTAAAACAGTCCAAAGCTGTCTTATGGTGGACTAGTATTATGCTGACCTGGGCCTGAGAAACCCGGAGAGTGATACTAGTGCATCTCTATTTTTTTATATTAGCTTCTTCTTCTTAAACTTCAATACCACTTAAAATTACCATGATTTTAAAAATAAAACAACCATTTTTTAATTTTTTTGTCTATCAATTTGGCAATTTAAATTAAATTACTAATACAAATTAAGCTATTTAGCCACTTTCTTTATTATTTTTCTATTTGTGTTTTCTTACCTTTTAATTATAGTTTCACAAGACCAGGATTACCACTAGCTGACGAGAAAAGAGCTTTTTTTAGATAAATTAACTAATAAAATTGAAAAATTCTATAAATTAGAGCAATTAATGAACAACTAACATTAATTTTTTTTAATGGGTCATTTACAATCTTTTCTTGTAATCTATAATAAAGGAGAATAATAAGATGCAGTCATTAACGGATGGAGAAACTTTAAAGAAATTACGAAAGCTAAGAAGATTAAATCAAAAAGAATGTTGTCAAGGTATCATTTCAAGACATACATACTCTAGAATCGAGCGCAATCAAACCAGCATACAGTTCCATGTTCTCTTAGAACTACTTGAGCGGCTAAATATTAGTTTTGAAGATTTTTTATTTTTCAAAAAAGAGATGAACCCTCCAATATTTTCTCGAAAGAAGTTATTTGATTTAACTATCGAGACCTTCCAAGAAAGCGAAGGAGTAGAACTTTATTCTTATTTGGAGCAGAATAAACAAAAGAATATGCAAAACTTTCATCACTACTTACTATATAAACAAAAAATGGAACAATTAGATTTTGAAAATAGCGAGAAAATTAACCTTCACGATTTAAATATTTTAAACTCATACATCACAAAATTAAGTTTTTTTTCTATTTTAGATTTAACTTTATTTTCAGATATGTGTAGCTATTTAACATACGATATAATGAAAACCGCTAGCCTAAAAATCGTTAAACAGATCAAGAATATAATGAATCGGCCAGATACCAAACTTATTTATCAACAGAAACTCCATCTAACGCTTTATACTGTTACCTCTGTTGCATTGGAAAATGAAGATTATAATTTTGTCAAACATCTATTGGGAATAACGAGAGACTTTTTAGATTGCTTTCCTAATCATCATTATTTAGTATTTTTGCACTGTAATACACATACTCTAAATTATAAATTAACTACAAATAACTATTATCTCTCAAAATTATTTATACTAAAAGATTACATGAAAGAAGTCGAAGATTATCAAACTGTTGATAAAATTGAAAAACAAATAAAATTACTAATTCAGCATACCGCTTCAATTCCTTAAAGTGTTATAATTTCATAATTTATTTTACTATGTAAAAAGACGTCCATTCTATGCACTCAGAATGGACGTCTGATATTATTTAGTAGACACAAATAAACTTTTTTCCCTACTAATTCATCTTACCAATAATGTGTAGACTAAGGTAGAATATTCCCAGCCGCACGATAAATTTCATACCATTCTTCTCTACTTAATTCAATAGTAGATGCTTTTGCAATCTCTTTGATTCGTTCTTTATTCATACTCCCTGCGATCACTTGCATTTTCGCTGGATGTCTTAAAATCCATGCAGTAGCCAAACCAGTTGACGTACAATTGTGACGTTCCGCAATTTGATCTAACACTGTATTTAATTCTGAAAATTTGTCATTTCCAATAAATGCACCTTCAAAGAAACCATATTGATAAGGAGACCAGGCCTGGATAGTCATGTCATTTAAACGAGAGTAATCTAAAATGCTTCCATCTCGCTCAATACTTGCATCATCCATCATATTTACATGAATTCCTTGGTCAACCATACCAGTATGTTTGATCCCAAATTGCAGCTGATTTGCTAAGAGTGGCTGTTTCACTGTTTTTTTCAACAATTCGATTTGCATGGGCTTTTGATTACTAACACCAAAATGGTTTACTTTTCCTTGTGATTCAAGCTGGTCAAAAGCTGCCGCTACCTCTTCAGGTTCAACAAGTGTATCTGGGCGATGAAGTAATAAAGCATCTACATAATCAACACCTAGACGTTTTAAACTTCCTTCAACAGATGAAACAATATGCTCTTTTGAAAAATCAAACATTCCTTTGCGAATACCACATTTCGTCTGGATGATGATATCTTCTCTTTTGATCGATGTTTCTTTCAATGCTTTACCAAAAATGGTTTCACATTCGCCGCCGCCATAAATGTCTGCATGATCAAAAAAGTCAATGCCATGCTCATAGGCTGTTTCAATAATTTCTGTGGGGTTTTCACTTCCGATCATTCTCATGCAACCAAGAATAACGGATGCTACTTGTAAATCGCTTGTCCCAAATTGAATTTTTTTCACTGAAAGACCTCCTAAAATTGTATTCACGTTTATAGTTTAACATAAAATGATGAAAGGGCTTCATTTTACAACTTTTTTAATAATTTTTTCAATTTGGAAAATTACTTTTTCTGAAAAATATGGTTCCACGAGCAAAACCATCTGGGCGTTTTTCGTATTTAAGGATTGATAGATGACGTTAGTCAAAATAATATCAGCATATGAAATAGCATTCGATGTTCTGGCGTAAGCTACAACTAGATTAAACTTGCCTCTAAAAAAGGTACTGATCCGTTGACCAAGTTCTATTTCTTTTTCAAGTGGTAAGTCTGTTAGCAAACAAATATAAATTCTTTTCTCACTATAAACTGGTGAAATAAGTGAACTTAAAATCATGAAGTAACGATAAGTTAACGCATCTTTCGGTATTCGTTGATAAATTGAATTTTCTTGAATCAACTCACATAATCCTACCTCCAGCTTTTCCATAAAGCCTGGATAATTCTCTTGCAAAGTTCTTCCTGATTGATTTTTTTCAAATTTAAAACCTGAAACCAACTCATAATATAAATGGAATCCTAAAAAGGCTACAACACTTGCTATCGAATGACAGAATTTTGTATCCCAAAAAACTTTTTTTAATTTGTTCGTTGCAACCAACGTATTTGAAAAACAACTTGTTTTCTTCAAATAATGCTCTTCAATGATATACGCTTGCATGCTGGCCCCAAAATAGGGTAAAAAATGGGCTTGAATAATTAAATAGAGATAAGATAGCTCTTCAAAATCCCAGTTTAGAGCAACTTCGTCTACTTTCATAACGGTTACAAACTTAGAGAAAATCAAACTATTCTCTATATACTGTTTCCACTCCTCTTTTATCCAAATTTTTTTTCCTTTCTGATAACGCCACCCAGCAATCTGGATGATTCGAAATAGTGTTTCTTTCTGTATATCATTGATTTGCATCTGAAAAAATTGAATAAACTGATTTGTTAATCGTTTGTTTCTTTCTTTTTTCAATAATAAGAATTTGCTTTCTGTTCCTTGGTATGTAAACCAGTAAAACTGCAAGATAAAAGCACGAATTTGTTCCTCCTCTCCAACAAGTTCATAGGTGCCACGTTTTAAATAAATATCAAATTTTTTGATCCATTCGTTAATTTTTTTTACTCGTCTTCTCATACTCGATTCACTGATCAACAAATTTTCAGCCAGCTGTTTTGCTTGAATATCTTCTTCTTCAATAATCGCTTTTAAAAAAGTAACTTCTGGTAAATCGCTGAAATACTGTACTAAAAAATATTCAACATATATATCGTTGTCTCTTTTTAAATAAATTTGATTCTTTGATCCATTGCAAATCGCTAAATGTTCTTCTAACTGATACTGTTTAAAAAGCGTATTTATTTTTTTCATAGATCTGATAATCGTCTTCGTATTAATCCCTAATTCAGCTGAAAGTTTTTCTAATGAACGATTATTATTCGTTGATTTTAGTAAATTAAACAGCTTAAGCAGCTTGCTTGATTCAAAATCAAGTATCTCTTTATATTCCATTTCAACCCTCCACATTAAAAATAAACACTCATTATATCAATTGAACAAAAAAAAATAATGAATAGGCATATAAAGTATACGCACTATTCATTACTTTTCATTTTTTATTTTTTATTTCTTTAGTTTTGAATACGTAATGTCACGGCATTTGCTGCAACAATCACAGTACTTAGAGACATTAAAATCGCTCCGACAGCCGGATTCAGTATGATTCCCCAGGGTGCTAGAACTCCTGCTGCAAGTGGGATTGCAATGATGTTATAGCCTGCTCCCCACCAAAGATTTTGAATCATTTTACGTCGTGTTTGTTTCGCTAAATCTAGAAAACGAAGAATATCTTTTGGATCACTATCGGTCAAAACTACGTCTGCTGAATCTATTGCGACATCTGTACCGGCGCCGATAGCAACACCGATTGTTGCTCTGACTAAACTTGGTGCATCATTGATGCCATCGCCAACCATCATGACTTTTTTATCTTCGTTCACGTACGTTTGAATGATCTTTTCTTTCTCTTCAGGCAATAATTCACTATGAAATTCCTCGACTCCTAAGTAATGAGCAACTGATTCAGCAGCTATTTTATTATCACCTGTCAACATCACGGGACTAATGCCTTGTGCTTTTATATCAGAGATGAATTGTTTAGCATCTGGTTTTACGACATCACCTAGTGCAATCATGGCAACTAATTGATCTTCGATGATTAAGTAGCTTAATGTATTTCCCTGTTCTTGATAGCTTTGTTTCAATGAGCGGTCAAAAGAAAGATGCAAGCGTTCGACCTCTTTTTCATTGACGATTTTAATTCCTTTTCCATTTACACTGCCAATGAGCCCAATCCCAGAAATACTTTGAAGATTTTCTGCATGATACGGAGAAATATCTTTTTCTTTTAGATAATTCATGATACCAATTGCTAAAGGATGATTCGCATTATTTTCTAGAGCCCCTATCATTTTTAATGCTTCTTTTTGAGTAAGCTCATTTGTAGTCATTTCAATTCCCGTAACAGTGAATTTTCCTTCGGTCAAAGTACCTGTTTTGTCTAACATAATATATTGCATATCGTTTGCTTGTTCTAATGCATTTCGATTTTTTAATAACAAGCCATGCTTGGCAGCAATCGAAGTAGACCGTGCTATAACTAGAGGAATCGCTAATCCTAAAGCATGCGGGCAGGCAATAATAAAAACAGTGACCATTCGTTCGAATGCAATACTGACATCTTTATCAACAATAAACCAGGTAACAAATGCTAATATCCCCGCTCCAAGAGCTATATAAAATAGCCATTTAGCAACTCGATCGGAGATAGATTCTAATTTTGATTTCTCAGTCTGGGCCTTTTTGACCATATCCATAACTTTAGAAAGATATCCTGTCTCACCCGTTCCTGTGACGCTTATTTCTATCGTTCCACTACCGTTAACAGAACCACCTATTACTTTGTCTTTTTCAGTCTTTTCAACCGTTTTGGATTCACCTGTTACCATTGATTCATCAACTGTAGTACTCCCTTTAATGATTATGCCGTCCGCAGGTATTTTATCCCCTGACCGAACAACCAAGTGATCATTTGCTCTAACATCCTGTAAGGGTACGACTTCTTCACTGCCGTCTTTATTTAGTCGTTTCACTTGATCTGGCAATAGCTCCGCCATTTTCTGTACTGCATCGCTAGCATTGGAAATAGCATTCATCTCGATCCAATGTCCTAAAAGCATAATAACAATCAAAGTAGCTAGTTCCCAGAAAAAATCCATCACGTGATTCTGCGGCATCAATTTATTCATTACAAATGCATAAACACTATAAAAATAAGACACTGAAATCCCCATTGCAATCAGCGTCATCATTGCTGGACTCTTTTGCTTCAGCTCCATTTTAGCGCCACTTAAAAATGGCTCTCCACCATAAAAGAATAAAATAGAAGCCAGAACTAAGACCAACCATTCTGAACCTGGAAATGTAAATTGAAAAGGTAAATCAACACCCATCATTGGGGATAGAAAAATAATTGGAATGGCAAGAATCAGCGAGAGCCAAAATTTTTGTTTGAAATTTCCCATATGCATGGAATGATCCATACCAGACATCTGCTCATGAGCCGTCATTGAGTTATGGTCCATTTTATGCATTTTTTGTGTGGGGTTCTCTGTATGTTTTTTTTCACTGCTATTCATTAAATATCCTTCTTTCTCTATTTAAGATTTGCTTTTACAGGAATCTGGTTTTTGAACAATTCTTTATGAAAAAAAAGTAATCTCTTTATTTAAAGCATAGCACAACAACTCTTTTGGGAAAAATAAAGTTACTTAATACATGGAAATATTGTTTCTTTGCGTATATTGTCTATAAGCGATCTTATTCAATGCCACGTATAACTTTTTAGCAACCAAAGTGCGTAAGCTTTTTTCTCTTTTAGCTTATTTCGCTTTCTATTATATGAATCCTTGAGGTATCGATAGCTACTTTTCTTTGATTTTTCCTTTATTTCACTGTACATTCGTTTGATTGCTTTTCGGTTCGCTTTGTACTTTTTTCGATTTCCGCCAGTAAATCCATAAAATATATCGATCCCTTCAGAAGCTTTGTTAAGGGGGGAATGTAAGAATAGTTCATTTTGAACCTTCTTTAATTTTCTTAGCAATGCTTCAGTTACTTCTCTTTCAAATCCTTGTTTTATAATCATTTTACAAAGTCGATTATATTCGATTTTAACAACATGATTGTAGACCTGACTGGCATAATCTACCCCTTTATATAAGATATTTGCACTAAAAGACATATTAACCAACAACCTATACTGATGTACGCAACTATCTTCTATTTTCTGATTGTTCTCTTGATGGGGAATCTCTTTATTCAGTCTTTCTAAAAATTGATATAAAAGATCATTTTTTTGTTCCTCAACACTAGGTATTTTTTTCATTTTTTCTTATCCTCCTCAAAATAATGAATAATTTTCGGCAATTTTCCATTTGACTCTCTAAAAGAAATAAGTACATTGTATCTAGTCTATTTTTCTATCGCTGAAAGTAGAAACACTCACTTAAAAGTAACCCTATAGTCAACTAAAAACAACGTACAATTCAAAATACCAAGAACCAAACAAAATGTATGTATTTCGGTACAAATAATATAACATGATACAACAGACATTACAAGAACAAAATGAAAAAAAAACGGTACACCTATTCTGAAATTAATGATATAGTAGAAGAAAAAGTGGTTAAACACTAAATGAGTTTAATTAGCTTTTAATTTAAGGAGGTATTATTTTGGAAATAAATTTAAAAGAAGCTGGCGACAGAATTAAATCCATTAGGAAACACCATAACTATTCAATGGCTCTTTTTTCTAATCTGATTGGAAATTCTAGTGCAAGTACAGTGAACAATTGGGAAAAAGGAAATAACCTGCCCAAAGCAGATAGGCTAGAAAAAATAGCTATACTTGGAAATACAACCGCTGATTGGATCCGCTATGGAGCATTTACAGAGTATGTACAGAAGTTACTGAAAGAAGCAAATTTAAGGAGAAACCTTGATGAGACGCAATTTAGAGAGTTAGTCCAAGTACTGAAAAAGCAAAAGATCACTTATTCTCAAGATTTGAAAATTCTAACTACGGCAAATGAGTTATTTCCAGATTTATTTGAAACCAGTTATCAATCACAAGTTTCTGAACAAAATACGCTACTGATAGCTGAAGATTCTACGACCTATAGAATTGAACGAAATGATCGTTATAGATCCGACTTTTTACCTATGATCGAAGAATTATTACATGATTCTAGCCAAAGAGAAATCAACGCCACCGTTATATTTCTGATATTTGATCTGTTAAAGCATACTGAAAAAAGTGAAAATTTCTTAACCGTCTCTCAAATTTTTACTATGCTTTCTGACATACTTACTAATAACATAGCCTATAGAGATACTCCGTCACCAAAAGTACGATATGATGATAATTCCCTATCAGAGCAAACGCTGAAGAAAAAATACGAACAAACAAAAAAAGAGTTAATCCTTTTACTAGACGCATTTTATTCAGAATATAATGAGTCTTAATCTTTCTTGACGATTAGGATAGCATTGGATTATTTGTTACAACTATTTTTCCTTATTAATAGTAAGTATCTTTTATTACAATTAGATGATTCCTTTATTTCTAGAGTTTAAAATTCACCAATTTCTATTAATCTTCTCCTCAAGACAGTATTATTGTTCAGCGATTATGGTATACTTAATTTTGTCTTATTGAAGAACAATGACGATGACTTTTTTTAGAAAAGCCATTGATTTAAACTGATTAATATAAAGCGAGGAACGCCACTTGAAGAAAAAATTACTGGTTACACTTTCATTTATGTTATTGGTAAGTACTGCACCAATGACCGTATTAGCAGATGATATCGATCAAAAAATCGAAAATCAAACAAAGAAAATTGAAGATATCATAAAAAATGAAAAAGATGCCAAAGAATACTTGTCTTCTCTAGAAAATGAGATCACAATAATTGAAACAGAGTATCAAAAAGTGCTCTCTGAAAAACAAAAACATGAAAAAGAAATGAACAAACTAAATAAAGATATTGCTAATTTAGAAACTAAAATCAAAAAAAGAAATCAACAGTTGCAAGCTCAAGCTAGAACGACTCAAACGAATCATGAACAAGAATCGATGTTGACAGTATTATTAAGTGCTGAATCGATCTCAGATGCTATTTCAAAAGCGTTAGCTGTCAATACATTAGTCACTGCAAATAATGATATTTTAACTGCTCAAAAACAGGACAAAAAAGAACTTGATACATTAAAGATTTCACTAACAGAAACCTTAAAAACTCTTGAGAAAAAGACCGCAGAACTTGAAGAAAAAGAAGCAGCCTTGGCAGAAGCCAAACTTGAACAGAATGTTAAAATCAACGAAATTGCCGCAAGTCTAGCCAGCGAAAAAGCTGAAAAAGATAAGTTTGTCAAACAAAAAGAAGAGGCTATCAAAAGAAAAGAAGCTCAATTAAAAGCAATTACTGAAGAAAAGAAAAAAGAAGCAGAAGCGAAAGCAATTGCTGAAAAACAAGCGAAAGAACAAGCAAAAGTAAAACAAGCAGCTCCTACTCAAACGGCTGAACAAGAAAAAGTTGTCAGTCTTCCTGAAACGGATACTAGTAATAACGACGTTCCTGAAAATAGTCAACAAGCTCCTACTCCACCAGTATCTTCTGGCGGTTGGTCTGCTCCAGTAGCAAATTTAACGGTCACTAGTGGATTTGGAGGTCGTGAAGATCCTACTGGAATTTCTGGAAGCTTTCACGACGGGATTGATTTTGGTGGTGCAAGCGGTACGCCGATCATGGCTGCTCGATCAGGTGAAGTCGTCAGTGCTAATTATGGTGGGATGGCAGGAAACCATGTTGTAATCAAACACGATAACGGCTATTATTCATACTATTTACACATGAGTAGTTTAACTGTATCAGCTGGACAAAGTGTTAGTGCTGGACAAAATCTAGGCGGAATGGGAACAACCGGAAATTCTACTGGAGTTCATCTACATTTTAGTATTTCGACAGGATTATGGAGCGGATTTGTTAATCCCGCACCCTTCCTTGGTTTATAATAGACAGTCAAAGAAGCAGAGGCAGAAGCTTATTTCGGAAGGGATTGCATCTGTTACTACCTTTTATTCGTATTCAGGGTGTGAAACAAAAGTGATTTTTTCTTTTGTCCCACACCCTTTTTATTATCAGCTCATTCATTTTCTCTTCTTATCAATTCGTTTAACCTCTACTCACGAACGTGGTATAATAAAAATAGATAAAGAAAGGTGCTGATTAAAATGATCAATAACTACTCAAACATCTTAGTTGCCGTTGATGGATCTAAAAATGCCGAGTCAGCTCTCCAACATGGTGTTGCTATCGCAAAAGAAAAAGATGCTACCTTATATTTATTATCTGTTGTTGACGAAAATGCAATCAGTCATAGTTCTTACGCCTATTCAAAAGTCCTTGCAGAAGAAAAAGAAGCGATCGAAAAAGAACTGTTAAAAAATATCTATTATGCAACTGAACAAGGTTTAGATAATGTGATACCGATTGTTGAAATCGGCAATCCAAAAGAAATGATTTCATCTGTTGTTCCCACCAATCAAGCGATTGATTTGATTATTATCGGGGCTACGGGTAAAGGCATGATTCAGTCCCATCAACTTGGTACTACAACGAGTTATGTTGTGCAATATGCCCCTTGTAATGTGTTGGTCGTTAAATAAGTACTTGGTTTTAGTTTAGATATAAAAAAGCGTACAGACAGCTGGTTGAAAGTAGTCTGTACGCTTTTTATACTGCTCTATTCCTTTTTACATTATTTAATTTCAACGTAACTCAACGTATTTTGATTGAGAAAGGAACAAAGGTCAAAACTACCATAATAAATACTATAGAAATCTTTTCATTATTTTTTCTTATTTGCTTATTCTTAAGTAATCTAAAAGCAACTCGCAAAACATCATATTCGCCCATGAAAACCATTCACGAGTGTACTGACTTGAATCATTTACATTAATTCCTTCATGCATATGATTCGTATTGGCATCTGTTTTGACTAATGTATCCAACAGTTTGGCTTTCTCAAGTTGATTATCTGTCGTTAATCCCTGGATACATAAGGCAATTGGCCAAACATAGTCTTTTGGTGTGTGCTCACTTCCCACACCTTTCAACTCGATTCCTTCATAATAATAGGGATTTTCATCAGACAAAATTAACGCACGGGTGTTTTGATAGATCATGTCATCGAAAGCACAATAGCCTAAATAAGGAGCTGCTAATAAACTAGGTACATTCGCATCATCCATCAAAAGATAGTTGCCTAATCCATCGACTTCATAGGCATATACCTTTTGTCCATTATGTTCAACGATTCCCCATTGAGAGATGCCTTGATCGATGTCTTTTTTCAGCCGATTTGCCTTTTCAGCAAGTAGATTGTCATTGTAAATCTCATTAGAAATTGCTTCCATGTAGCCTAAAATGACAACCGCAAACATATTAGCTGGAATTAAATAATTATATGTACAACTGTCATCACTGGGACGAAATCCAGACCAAGTCATGCCTGTATAGTTACAAGGTTCACCTAACCCGTTATTTGAAAGCGTATCTTCCGGTCTTTCACCAAAACGCTCAAAGCGATACATCGAATTTTCATGTTGTTGTTCGGTTCTAAAAACACCAATGATTGTTTCAAGAGCATGCTTAAAGTCATTCGTGAAATGACCAGTTTCGCCTGTTTTTTTCCATAGTAAATAAGCTAATTCGACTGGATAACATAAAGAATCCACTTCATATTTTCGTTCCCAAATCCAGCCATTCATTTCTGTGATATCTTGATGATAGCAATGACCATTTTCAGTTTCATTAAACGCATTGGCATAAGGATCGATCAATATGCACTTGACTTGGCGATCGACTAAACTACGAATAAGTTGTTTGATTCCTTCATCTTCATTTGCCACAGCTAAGTAGGGTTTGATTTGAGCAGATGAATCTCGAAGCCACATCGCTGTAATATCACCAGTAATCACAAATATATCGTCAACTGTTCTCCTGACTGTTGTTTCTAATGTATTATCAAAACAATTTGAAAATACTTCACTCCATCTAGGGTTAGCTGATCGCTCAGCAACTTCTTTTTTTATCTTTTCGATTACTGATTTTGAATAGTTTGCACTCATGCTGATTCCCCTTTTTACTTTCCTTTTAAGATTACTTCTGACTTGATCCAAGATTTTATTGTGTCTTCATGATACATTGCCAAAATTTCTGTATACAGAATGTCAATCACTGTTAATACGGGAATTTGAGGTGATATACTCCCCATATCTTTTTTTCCCATAGAACTAGTTAAGCAAAAAGCATCGGAAAATGCTTGATAGGAACTTTTTTCGTTTGCAGTAATGACAATCACTTTAGCTTTTTTTTCAAATACAATTTTTACTGCTTCTTGAACCGTTTGATTGTCACCCGAAATTGAGGATACTACTACAAGATCTCCTTGTTGTACGCCATGAGCCATCATCGCAATCGAGTGCTCGTCTTTGATTACATTGATAATTTTGCCGAGTCTTGAAAATTTAAATTGAAAATCTTCTCCGCAAAAAGCATTGTAACCAGTTCCCCAAAAATGAATGATTCGTCCCCCATCAATCATTAATGCTGCTTTTTTAACTTCTTCTTTGTCCAGTTTCTCGATAATATCATTCAATAACAACGAATAATTTAGATTTACATAACTGATGCTTGAATCGCTTTGTTTTTTTGCTCCTTTATTGGAATATTTATATAAATAAATCAGTTCTTTGTAGTTTGCTAAACCGATTTTTTTACAAAAACGAGTAATCGACGAATTAGACACGCTAAGCTTCTTTGCTAACGCTTGAATTCCTAATTCTTTATTTCCATTAAGAAAATACTCTGCAATCACTCGTTCCACGTCCGTAAACTTCTTTTGGTTTGCCTGTATGATCAGTTCAATGTAACTTTCCATGCTTGATTACTCCTTTCTTTATCATAAATAAAATAAGAGAAGGCTAGGACAGAAGCGTTTAATCCCGAGAACCACGTAGGTACTGTGCAACATCAACTCATACTTCGCTGTGTTTTACAGCAATAAGAAGGAATTCACGAAAATTGTTTTTCAAATTTTTGTGAATTTCAGCTTATTTCCGAAGCCTTCAAATCTTAGTGCTTTAGCACTTAGAATTTGATGTGATCGAAGCGAAGCGTAGTGATTGCTTCTGCTCCCACCGTTTATTCGTATCTGGGGTGTGAAACAAAAGTGATTTTAATTTTGTCCCATGCCCTTCTCTCTGGTTAGCAAGAAATACCTACTAATTTTGGACGTTGAGTAATTGACTTTCATCAAATTTCATGTTCATACGGACAAATGGTGCATAAATAAAGATGTCTAACACCACCAAAACCGCTGTTAAAATTACAGGACTAAAATGGAAGGCGCCTAAAATCCAAGTACTGATAAAGATTGGTTCATTTCCTGAATTTAGTACGACCAGTGGCACGACCCAGCCAATTTTAGTGACAATATAGGCTACAATTGCATTGAAAACGGGTACAAATACAAATGGGATAAACATCAATGGATTAAGCACGATTGGGAATCCAAATATAATGGGTTCGTTGATACCGAATAGTCCAGGAATAAAAGAAAGCTTGGCTACCTCACGACCACTGTATGTTTTCGGGGTAAAAATCAAAATAGCTAAAATCAAGCCGAATGTCGCACCAGAGCCACCAATCATTGCATAGACATTGGTCATCGTATTAGGTGCTACAGAGATATCCGTGAAACTTTTCGTTTCGGCAAATTTTGCAACATTTTCTAAAAAAATAGGTAACCACAATGCTGAAACAACGCCCCAAACAATGTTAAACCCATGTAATCCTAAAAACCACAAGATTTGTTCTAATAAAATAACAACTATAATTGCTGGTAAACCCGTTCCAACAGAAGTTAACGGTTGTACAAATAATTGACTGACTAAATCCATAAAAGAATTAAAATCAAAGGCTTCAATGACAACCTTTATTATAGAACAAGCTATTAATACAATCGAAATAGGAATCAACGCAAAGAAAGAATCAAACACATTGGGTGGAACATTTCCTGGTAGTTTAATGGCAATTTTACGTTTTGCTAAAATCGAATAAAGAAAGACTGCCAATAAACCGACAATCAATGCTGTAAACATTCCTTCATAACTGAAGAAATTATTAGCATACCCTTGGACGATATCAGCAGAACTATCCGCAAAATTCACATTATTGGGTACCATTACAAAATAAGCAGCAAACGCTAATAATGTGGCTAATAGTGGATTGATATTGGCCTCAGGATGTTTTTTCATCAATTCTTTTGCATAATTATATGCTGTCGAAAAAACAATCAATAACGCAACGATTCCAAGTGTTCCTAGGTAGACATTTCCAAAAATCGCAGAGGCGGTTTGCCCGATTGCTGTTTCCCCAAAAAATGCATCGATCTGCATCTTGATCAAATTAGAAAATGAGCCAACAACTGTAAATGGAATACTACTGATAAAAGCATTTTTGATTGCTTGTAATACACTGTTATTATCTACTTTATTGGCAATTTTTAATAATGGTTCTTGAATTTTCTCGATATTCATTTTCATCTTCACTCGACCTTTCTTGTGTTATCTTTCAATTGAAATGGTTTTGATTTCTCCTGGTTGAAATGTCCCTAAAGAAACTTCTTTTAACTGCCCTAATAATTCAAGTGTGTCACCATTCAAATCAACAAAACGACAATTTGTCTCAGTTGCTAAAGTTATTTTTTCATTAGAAATTGTTTTTATCAAAGATGGATTGTACAAACGGATATTGATCCATTGGCCATTACAGCTTAATTCTAGTGCACTAAATACCAAGCTTACGTTACTTAAATCAGTAAATTCCTTTAGATCATTCAATTGGTCTACTTTATTACTTTGGAAATATTGAATTGGGTTAGTAAAACGATTCAATGTTTGAATTTGATAATATGGACTTGTAACAGAGTATCTTTGGTATTCTTTTTGAATCATTACTGGGTCGAATTCATCCGCTATGATCAACGATAACGCCATTTCCAGCTTTCCTAACAATTGACTATCTGGAGTAGGAATAGAGCGGTATTGATTACCTGAAGCATCTCCAGGCCTTCTTAATAACTCTGGTCTACCTAAAAATCCTACGCCTCTGAAGAGGGTAATATACAAACTGCTATCTATTACTTGATATTCTTTGATTCCTTTGCTCATGATCGTCCAACTCGAAACGTCATCATGCAGATTTGAATAGTGAATCATCGGATAAATTTCAGTTGGTTCTTCTTTCCATCCAAGCTTTTGCCAATCCTGTATGTGAGGATCTTGGTTCTTTCGTTCCGCAATTCCAAATAACGTATCTGCATAGCTAACTTGACTTTCAACTGGTGTTTTTACAACTAAGCGCATACGATGGTCCATCACTTGATTGTTTAGTTTGATGTTCATATCGATCCGCTTAGAATTTTTGCTTAATGAGACTGTAAAGGTATAGTCTACTTGGGCATTTAATTCACCAGTTTTTCTGGCTTGGAGATCTTTTGGTAATAACCAATAGCCTTTCAAGGTCATCGTAGAAAGAAATGCACCCGATTCCACAATAACATTGGTCGTATCAAAGTTTAATTGATGGATTTTATCGTGATAGGCTGGTGAATAATCATACGTATCGCCTTCGTCTCCTGACTCTTCCACATAAAGACAATCCTCATATGTTTTATCTTGATTTTTTGCTAAAATAGAAAACTTTCCTTGGGAAAAGAGAATTTCGTAGTAATCGTTTTCTATAAGTTTTTCTTCAGTGTTAAAAGATATAGCGCTATCATTTGAGTTCACTTCTTCTTTCACCGTGATGATCGTGTAACCAAGTGGTCTTGTTTTTTTAATAAAACTTACTTTGTGAATATAATAGTATTTTGCTTCATCATACTCACGTTCTGAGCGTCTGACTTCCCCTGCATATACTTTTTCTGTAGACAAAATTTGGCTGTCTATTTCATTGTTTGCCTGATCAAAAAGTTTGATATCCGCGTATTTTGTACTTACTTCTAGCACATATGGATCTGTTCGTGTATAAGGTAGTGTGTTAAATAAAATCAGATCATTTTCTTTGATTTCTTTTATTGATTCAGAAATTTTTCTCACTAGATAGTCTATTGTCGAATATGATAATTGATCAGCTTCTTTGTATCTCGCTAAAATCATTTCATTTGTTTTGTCTGTATTACATCCACCAATACTATCATGAGCATGATTTTTTAATAATAACTTCCAAATGTAATTTAGTAGTTCTCGTTTAAACGGAATTCCTAAATCATCTGCCATCAACATCAATGGTTCTAATTGAAAAATCAAACGATTTTCGATTGTATCATTTAACTTCTTCAAGTCATATCTTGACGAATAAATTGAGCGATGGATCTTTGAGACACTGCCACTTATAAATTCACCTTGAACAGTTGGTAATTCAGTTGTTTTTTCTCTTAATAAGTTAAAAATATGAGGATAATTGCTTTCTTCTATTTGATATTCAGCACCAAATTCTTTGTTCACTTTTTGAATAACTGCTTTTAAATCTCGATCAACTGCACGCTGATCACCACCAACTGGTAATGTTACGATGTCTGTTGCGCTATCTTCAGAGACAATATCTAGAATCGCTTTTTTCTGATAAAGCTCTCCTTCGACTAGTGCCACTCCTGCATAATACCCATTACGAATATTGATCGTTAATACTTTTGAGCCATCTTCTGCTGTCCAGTAAAACTCCCGACTATTCGTTACTTCATTCGGCATACCTCGCCAAAATACCGCATCTGAGATACCAAAACCATTGTAAATTTTCGGCATATCCTTGCCTTGACCAAATGAATCAGGTAGATACCCTAATGCAGTGTGACCACCTAAACGTTTCGACATATCGATCCCAATTTGTAAATTCTTGACCACTGATTCACCAGCCACTACAAATTCATCCATTTGTGTATACCACGGACCGATAAATAATTGATTTGCTTCTACCAACGCTTTGATTTTTGCTTCTTTTTCTGGATAAACTTTTAAGTAATCATCAATAATACTTAATTGCCCATCCAAATAATAGTAATCTAATTCGTTATTTTCCAAGGCATAAATCACTTCATCCATATGATAGGAAAATTGTACAAACGCTTCGTTATCAGAAAAGTACCACTCACGATCCCAATGGGTGTGTGCGACGACATGGATCTTTTTCATTTCATCTTCTCCTTCCATCTTTGTTCTTGTTTAATATACTCTGGATTTTATGAAAAGAAAACGATTTCGGTAATACTTTCAACTATTTTCTTATTTCTGTTCATTTTATGAAAATAGTATCAATTTGTATCAAAAAAAAAGACTTTTATCTGGAAAATCGGATAAAAATCTTTTTCGTTCAGTTAGGTTAATACTTCATATTCAGCGATTGTACTTGAAATAATACCAGGACGTTTTTTTTCACCTGTTGCCTCATCTTTTGGTTCTTTTCTCTGATGCATTTTTTTGAATGCTTGACTGTTTACCCAATTTTTTTGATGTTCTTTTGACGTCCAACGACTTAAAACAACTAATTCGGTCACTTGTGGATCGTCTGGTAACGTCCGATGCATTAATTGAAAATTCAAGAATCCATCCACCGCTTCCATACTTTCTTTTGTATGTCCTGCAGTGAATTGCTGAATAATTTTATGAGAGTCGTCTGTTTCTGTTTGAATCGTATTCGTCACAATATACATGTCGTTTCCTCCATTATTCTTTTTTCGTTGGTTCAATAAAATAATCTTCAATGATTGTTCCATGATCGAAATGAAGCACTCTCTGACAGGTTTGACTGAGAAACTCTTTGTCGTGGGTAATCACTAAAACTAAAATATTTTCTTGGTGCAACCAGCGGATTGTATCGCTGACTTCTTCCATATGCATCAAATCCAAGCCGCTTGTCGGTTCATCAAAAATGATGATTTTTTTTCCTGACAATAGAGCACTTGCAATCGCAACGCGCTGTTTTTCACCACCCGATAGTGTTTGCGGATGACGAAATAAAAGTGGCTCTAAGTTCAGCATAGCGACAATTTTATCAAAGTCGTTGGTATTTTTAGCATTCAAGCTGATCTCTTTTTCAACAGTTTCAAAAAACAATTGTAAATTGACATCTTGCATCACAACAAAACTTTCTTTGATCAACTCTTTCGGGCGCATAACCCGTTGATTTAACTTAATAACACCAACTTTAGGCTTGATCAACCCAGATAAAAGTTTTGAGAACGTTGATTTTCCCGCCCCGTTATGCCCTATAATGCCCGTGATACAGGAGCTAGTCAAGGTTAGTGAGGGAATTTTCAACACAGATGGTTGTTTACGGTAATGAAAATCTAGGTCAAGGCACGTTAAACTTAATTTATCTTCTCTTTTAAACGGCTCGATCCCTTTTGTAAAAGACGTCTGATCCAAAGAGCGTAATCCCATTTCCTGAATATCTGTTGAAGATTTTGCCCTCATTTCTTGACTTGTATACCATTCAACAATACGCCCTTTATCCATCACCAAATATCGATCTACCAAATCCGTCAAGTAATATAAACGATGTTCAGATACAATAATGGTCATACCTTGATTTTTTAATACCTGAAGATAGTCTTTTAAATGCTCGATTGTTTCCTCATCCAGATTACTTGAAGGTTCATCTAATAAAAATAAATGGTGTTTCAACATAGTAGCTGAAGCGAAAGCAATCAATTGTTTTTGGCCACCAGATAAATGAAACATACTTCGTTCTAAAAATGCTTCTAACGAGAATAAACGGGTTATTTCATCGATTCGATTAATCATTTCATCTCTTGGAACACCATAATTTTCCATTGCAAATGCCAACTCAGAATAAACATCGCTGGTAAAAAACTGCGTCTTAGGATTTTGAAAAACAACGCCAATATCGCGAACATAGGCATTAAATTCTTTCGTCAACAACTCTTGATCTAAAATAAAACCTGTTCCAGTTAATTCCCCAGTATACAATTCCGGAATCAATCCATTTAAGATTCTCAGTAATGTAGATTTGCCGCAACCGCTCTTCCCACATAACACGATAAATTCACCAGGTTTAACCTGTAAATCTACTTGTTGAATGATCGTTTCCTGATCCTCATAAGCAAATGTCACATCATGTAAATCAATCATCCAATCATCCTCCCAAATATTCCACTAACAATCAGAATACCAATCAATAAATAATCTTGAACCTTTAAATGAATCTCATAGACGCTAGTGTGTGATTTAGGATTCCCTAAACCACGAACTAAAGCTGCCGAAGATAAATCTAAGGATGTATTTTCGGCCGACATTAAAATCGGGACAATGATGTACTCCATTGTTTGAAATGGATGAAGAAACAAGTCGATAGTAGAAACAGCGATCCCACGATATTTCATTGCATTACGAATACTTTTAAAATCTTGAAAAAGCGTAGGGAAGAATCGAAACAGCACAGTGAGCGGAATAATTAGCCCAAATGGCACGTGGCACTTCTTTAACGCTGCGATCCATTCACTTATTTTTGTCCGATTCATAGCAAATGCCGACGCCATGATCGTTGGCAACATCCGGCGATTTCCTACGAATAGAAAATCAAAGAATGCAGCGATGCCATTATCGATATAAGGAAACAATAAATAATCGCCTAAAACAAGTAACCAAAAAAGACTATAAAAAATCAGCCCTTTTTTTAGACTACCGTTTAGAATAAACAATACAAATAAGAGCGTTACAAACAAAATTTCAGCCTTAAATGGTAAAGGAAACATCAACAAAAAACTGGCAAATAAAATCGTACAAAGTTTACTTCTGGGATCAAACGTTACGTATGTTTTTTCCATAATTTTTTCCTTTTGCTTTATCAAAGTGTTTCTCATAAATCTTTTGTCCAATGATTATACCTAAAATACTGCAGATAATGACTGTTGCAACACAAACATAAAAACTGGTCGTTGTGATCGGCGCAAAGACTTTGTCGATATATACGGCATCTTTCCCACGAGCTACCAAAGAATCAATATAAGCGTTTTTCATAAACCATAATGGTAATACAGGTCCCATTAGACCAAAACTAAACACAGTATAACTAATCATTGTTCTGAGTTTTTCGGATAATTTGGTACGATACTGGATCCAATCAGCTGCTACCGCACAGAGGATATTTGGCAAAAATGACAACGGAAAATGACCAGAGACTAAAAAGAATAGACCCATCACACTTCCCATGATCGTAATCGCCCCAAAACGCGGAATACGGTTTATTACCAACAAATAGACGATTCCTGCAAAAAGTGCTGTAGCACTAGGAATAAGAATTGAATTAAAGGCTGGAATCGTGAAACGTAAAATAACCATTGCAATCGTTACGACTAAAAAATAAATAGCGGTATAAATACCAATAGAAATAAAATCCTGAATTTTTAACTTTTTCATTCTTTTTATTACCCTTCTTGTTTTATTGTAAATAGAAATAATAGCTGCCCGTACACATCACTAGTAATTTTCAACTGATAACGACCTGTTTTTTCAAATTGTGCACTTGGCATCATTAATTGATTTTCCATTAACTGATACTCTAATGAATAAGCATTTTCTGAAGTTTTTTTCGTTTTAAACCATTCAAATGTAGCTTCTTGTTTGGCTAACTCTTCAATTACGCCTGTATCAATCGACAGACAAATCATCTCACCTTGCGTATAGTCTGATTTAGATAATTTTGGTGGAAATGCCATAGGTTGTTTTAGATGCGTCTCAAATCGAACATCTTCAAATCCATCCGCCAAGAGTTCAATTGTGATGGGGTCATTCGCTTTCCATTCATCAAAAAGTTGATACCTCGGTTGTTCTGTATTCGCTAAAAGACCGAACTCTAAATGATTCTCTGGCTTGTGATATAAGTAATCAGGCCAAAGAAGTGGTATCGTTTTGCCATTTTTAGTGACTGTAAAACTATACACGAATTTTCCGTACGCTTCATGAAACTGATCATAGGTCGTAATTTCATACTCAGGTAAAAATTGAACCATTGCGGCATAATTATAATGTGCAAAATAATACATCTCATTCACATATTCTAATTTCTCTTGAATAGCTTGAACAGTTGTTTCCTGAACGTTTTCAAGTAATTCTCTAGAACCGTATGTACCATCTAAAAATAGACGCTTTCTTTTATAACTACTAACGGATTCTGACGCATCTTCATTAATAGGTATTAATGACTGAACTGTTGCCAATTTTTCTCTGAACGTTGTGTATGCTTCGGGCTTACTCAAAGCTAAAATATAGTCTTTCACATGAATGTATACTGGCACTTGTTTAATACTATAGCTGTCGTGCTCGTTCAATGCAATTTTTTTTTGATTTGTATGAGGAAATCTTCCGATAATTTGCTGAAATTTTTCAGATAATAGATAATCACTTTCTTGAAAATCAGGGCTATCTGCATGATAGAAATCAAAAAATGTCATCGTTGTTTCACCAATAAAATAACGTGGCAATGGCTTGTCCTCAATATAAAGTTGTTCATCAAGCATTACGTTACACTGCTCTGTTTGTACATTATCATAATAAATTGAAAATCCTTTTACTTGTACTTCTTTCATTGAAACACTCCCTCCCCTAGTTGTTTAGTATATCACAACAAAATGATAATGAGAATCATTATCATTAAATTAACTATTTTCTCTTTCATTGTATTTAATAACCAAAATAGAAGAGTTTGAGCCAAAAGGATCTCTCTTAGCTCAAACTCTTCCACTTCTACTCAACAATCATTCTAATGTGTTGTTCCCGTGTTTTCTTCAATATCGACATCCGTTGTCACTGCTGCTTCGATGGCATAATGTAGTGAATCCGCAATTGTTTGGATTGGCATTGAAGGTGTTCCGACTGGACGATTGATTACTTGAGTTGGTTCAAACGGCACGTGGATAAAACCACCCTTCACACCTGTAAATTCTTTCTCGATCATATATAACAAGCGATACATGATATCATTACAGACAAATGTGCCTGCTGTATAAGAAATGTAAGCTGGCAAGCCATGTTCCTGCACGTTTTTCATCATTGCTTTGATTGGTAACGTGGTAAAATAAGCAGTTGCTCCATCTTCTTCCAATTTTGAACCGATTGGTTGGTTGCCTTTGTTATCAGGAATTCTTGCTTCTGCCAAATTGATTGCTACCCGTTCAAATGAAACAGCGCTTCGCCCACCAGCTTGTCCCACACATATCACAATATCTGGTTTATGTTCATTGATTGCAGCTTCTAATACTTCACCGCTTTCTTTAAAAACTGTCGGTATCTCTAATTTGATTACTTTAGCTCCTGCCACTTCATTGGGAATCATTTTCACTGCCTCATATGCAGGATTAACAGAATCTCCACCAAATGGATCAAAACCTGTGACTAATACTTTCATTGTAACTCTCCTCCTAATTTAGACTCATACTCTATTTGATAACACCTATAATTGTACCACTCAGCGTTCACTCATGAATTGTAGCATGTTTCTCCATAAAACTACGTCAACTTTATTTAAACAAAATCATATAAACGACTTGGAATACAAACATAAAAATTGCTATAAACCATTGATTTTTAATCACACCGTATTTATCTTTCATCTCTAGCATTGCGACTGGAACTACATTAAAGTTCGCAGCCATCGGTGTCAATAACGTACCGCAATACCCACATGTCAATGCCAACATACCGATCAAAGCTGGATTTGCACCATAAGCGAAAACGAAAGGTGCGCCGATTCCTACCGTCATCACAGTAATCGCGGCAAAAGCATTTCCCATAATAATCGTAAATAGCATCATGCCAAACGCGTAGATAATAATTCCGACTGCAACATTTCCTTCAGGCACAATAGTTCCAACTGCAGAAGAAATCACTGTCCCAACACCGGCACTTGTGAATACCGCTCCTAGCGATGCCAAGAGCATCGGCAGCATACTCAAAGGACCCACAGTGCCAAGCATGTCAGCTGCATCATCTAAAAATGTAGTTGGTTTATTGTTTTTAGAATAAAGCATCAAGATTATAATTGCTACTAAAACACCTACCCCAACACCGACCAAGGCACCAAGATTTGTAAATAAAGCAAAGATGATAGCAAAAACGCCAATACTTAATGCCGGAACAAAAATTTTCATCCCTAACTTATCTGACATTTTTTGCATATATTCTTTAGAGGGTAACTTACTATTTCCTTTACTGACTTTTTTTAAGATGGCAGGTATCGTCATAGAAAAAATCAAAATGCCACTGATTATCGCCGGAATAAAGCGACCACCTCCGATTACGATTCCTAATGCACACCAAAAATAACCTGTTCCGTAACGATGAGGGTTACTTTTATCGAACAAATTCTTGATTCCCGTATAAAGTAATATCAAGCCCATCACGATATATAAAATTTCTAATAATTTCTCCCCAAGTAGTATTTCAGAATTCATAAAATAGCTCATGACTAGTCTCCTTTTTTCGCAATATTACCGTAATATTTTTTCATTAAGCGACGGTCTTTCGAATAGAAATAAATGCTGGCCGTAATTAATGCCACCAATGCAACTGGAATTTCCACAGCCGCTAATTGCACTAGTGTTACTTCATACCCTAACTCTTTTAATGTCGATTGAACTAACAAACCGCCCGAACCTCCAATAAATAATACTTGTCCAAAGAACCAACATATATTCTCCATCGCCGAAGCCATTCCTTTAAGCTCTTCTTCGTATTCTTTGTTTAATTCTACATTTTGAGATTCCACAGCTCCGATTGACATTGGTAAAATAATTGGACGAACAAATCCAGCAACACCACCGAAGCTGACATTGAACGCGGCAAAAATCATCCGGAAAACACCGTAAATATCAATGATCAAACCAGCTGAAACTTTTTTAAAACGACGAATCAATGATGCCGCTGATTCCTTTAATCCATTTCTTTCTAATGTTCCTGTAGCCAGCATAATAATAATAAAAATTGCCATTCCTCGATTGCTTACAAAACTCGTGCCTAAAATCTCTAACATTCCTTCTACCCCAATTCCTCCGACAAGTGCCGTCACAACTAAGGCAATCATTACGATCAAAATCGAATCCAATTTCATCGCAAACCCGACGATAACGATTAGAACGCCTAATAAACTAAGAATATTCTCCATTTCTCACACTTCTTTCCTTTTTAGTTAAATTATAATTTAAAAATCAATAACCTCTTTATTATACACAAATTTTGTTTTAATTTTCATCTTTTTCATAAAAATGAGTTAAAAAATCATCTACTTTAAATGGTACACAGAAAATTACAACTGAAATTTAAACGTTCTCAGCCATAGCTTTCTTGAATTTATGTTAGTAAACAATTCGTACCTACTTATCATTATTCCAGCAGCGTTATTACTAGATCCACTTTACTTTTTTCTTATCAGTATTTTTAGGTCTTCAGCGATTGATTATGATGAAGGTAATGTGTCCCTGAAAGTTCGGCTACCTCTCCTTTTTTCACAGAATACACTTTATTATACAGTCTGTCAGTGAAGAAAAACGATGAAAAAACCTGCCAAACGACTCCAGTCTATGAATCGTGTGACAGGCTAACTTTAAGTATTTTTTGATAAGGTCATCATTTGCGTTGCTATTTTTTCTAAGAATGCTCGATCATGTTCTACAATCAGCATTGTTGGTTTTACTGATAAAATCAGCATTTCTAATTGTTCTTGGTTGAATACATCCAAATAATTCAACGGCTCATCCCAAATATACAACTCAGCTGGCTGGGCTAACGATTTTGCTAATTCGACTTTCTTTCGTTGCCCCATACTCATTTGTTCAATACGATTTTGAAAGACTTCTCTTTCCATCCCTAATTTGTGCAAGTTATTGAGAAATTCTTGATGATCAAGACCATGTTCTTCTGAAAATGTGAGTAAAGTTCCATGGTTATCTTCATAATTTTGACGAACATAACTAATAGTTAGCTTCTCTGGTCGTAAGATTTCTCCGTCGCTTTTACCCTCAAAATAGCCAAGTAAATACCGAATGATCGAGGATTTCCCTGAACCATTTTGTCCTGCTAGAGCCAGCCGTTGCCCTTGATTTAATTCAAAAGACAATGGACTAAATAACGTTTCATTCTGGTAACCTAAGACTAGATTTTCAACCGTTAGTAGTCGTTTATGATGCACTGGCTGATAGTTCATGGTCAATGGATCAATATACTCGACATCTTTTAAAAGACTGGCTTTTTCAGATAATTGGGTGTTCATCCGATGTTCGATCGTCTTAGCACGTTTCATTGTACGTGCGGCTCTCGCCCCAATAAAACCAGTATCGTAGATTGCACCACTACCCTTTTCAGAGGCTTTTCCATATTTATCTTGCTCTTTAGACCGAGACCATTCTGCTTTTTCAGCTGCTGTTCTTTTCAAACGACTAACTTCTTTTTTTAGTTTTTCATTTTGAGCAAATTCAAATTCATCTTTGATTTTTTTCTGTTCTTCATATACGGAGAAATTTCCTTGATACAATTCTAATTGGCTTTTTTCAATTGATAAGACATGATCGACCACTTCGTCTACAAACGAACGGTCATGACTAACTACGATAAAGCCTTGACGTTTCTTTTTCAAATACTCAGCGACTTGTTTACGTCCTGTACTATCTAAATGATTGGTTGGTTCATCAATCAAAGGAAAATGCTCGCCCTCAATAAACAACAGCGCTAAAAGTACTTTAGTCTGTTCCCCACCAGAAAGTGTCTCAAAATCACGCCATAGAATTTCTGGATCAACCTGCAACAGGTTTAACTCTCGCTCAATTTCCCATTGGTCAAAATCACTGATTTCTTGCAAGACATAATAGGTCAGTTGTTGCTTGTTTTTAATCGGCTGGGGGAAATAGAGAAAATTCAGTTGATGAGTAATTTCACCGCTGTAAGCTAACTGATTCTGCAAAATTTTAAGTAAGGTCGTTTTTCCACGACCATTTCTGCCAATCAAGCCTAATTTCCATTGCGTATCAACATTTAAATTTGCTTGATCAAATAGTAAAGTCCCTTGGGTATCATACCCAAAAGTTACATTTTTAATTTCAATTTTTGACATAGTTTCTTTCACCTCATTAAGAAAAGCGGAAGGACTCTCTTTTATTCCTTCTGTTCTTTTCAGAATCGGCAATAGGTCTACGCGTACACAAAAAGACCCATTCGTTGAAAAAATCAATGCCAATCCTGAAAATCTGCACACTGCTCCCTTGAAACTTCTCAAGTTACAGTCTGAATGCAGCTTCAACAAATTGACTTAATTTTTCAACGCACGGATCCCTCACTTCGTTTTTTATTGCACTCACTATATCATGCTCATTCAAATTTTGTCAACAACCATGAATCTTCACTAGAGGCCTTCAGCACCCCTCTTACAACTACTTCTTATAGCTAGAATAAAATAATCAAGCAATCGAAACTAGGCATTTTTTGAACAACCATTTTCAGATTTAGACATTCTTTGTGATTATTTTTGACAAAATACTTTCAACCTTGTTCGTGCTCCTTTTTTCTTTTTCCTTTTCGTTTATACTGTAATCAAACAAAAAAATAATGGTGCGACTTTACTGGTTGCACACAAATGCAGGCTGTGTTTACAGCAAAGGAGATCATACAATGAAAATAGAACATATTGGTTTATGGGTCAGAGATTTAGAACGTATGCGTCATTTTTATGAAACATATTTCGATGCAACAGCTTCTGAACTATACCACAATACAAAAACAAGTTTCCATTCTTATTTTTTAACTTTTTCTGATGGCGCTAGACTTGAAATCATGCAACGAAATGACATTGTTGACCATAATATTGGCAATGAAATGCTTGGTTTTGCTCATTTAGCGATTTCTTTAGGAAGTAAAGAACAGGTTGATGCTCTCACAACTATATTGGTTATGGAGGGATATCCATTATTAAGCCCAACTCGTACAACTGGAGATGGGTATTATGAATCTGTTGTAGCGGATCCAGAAGGCAATCGTTTAGAATTGACAGTTTAACATTGAGAATCGAAGGAGGAAATACTATGGACATAAAAGCGATTGTTTTGGATATTGACGGCACACTTTTAAATGATGAAAAACAATTGACAGCGCAAACAAAAGAAGCGTTGATAGCGGCTCAAAAGAATGGAATCAAAGTAATTCTAGCCTCAGGTAGACCTACTTCTGGGATGCTAAAATATGCGGATGAACTTCAAATGGATCAGCACAATGGATTAGTGATTTCCTATAATGGTGCACATGTTCTTGATGTCAGTACACAAAAAGAATTATTCAGTCAACCTCTTACAATTGAACAGAGTAAAACTATTTTAAACCATCTCAAACAGTTTGACGTTAAACCTATGATTGCAAAAGACAATTATATGTATGTCAATAATGTATTTGATGGTCTGCTGGATTTAACGTTCCATGAGGGTCCATTCAACATTATCGAATACGAATCACGTGGTGGAAACTTCCAATTATGCGAAAAAGATGATTTAGCTACTTTTGTTGATTTCCCTTTGCATAAAATTCTCGTTGCAGCTCAACCAGACTATTTGCAAGAAAATTGGCAGAAACTTTATGCCCCTTTTGAACAATCCGTCAGCGGCGTATTCTCAGCACCAATGTACTTTGAATTTACAGATAAAGGAATTGATAAAGCCAATGCCTTAGAACAGACATTAAAACCACTAGGTATTGACCGAGAACATATTATTTCTTTCGGTGATGGCCACAATGATCTATCCTTGATTCATTATGCTGGCGTGGGCATTGCAATGGGAAATGCTGTTGAAGAGTTAAAAAGTGCTGCCGATAAAATTACTTCATCTAATAATGAAGATGGTATTGCCGAAGCACTATCCGAGTTATTGTAGAAAATAGAGTGCGGATCCAAAATCCCACTCTATTTTTTATTTCTCACATAATCCGTTATAATTCATTTATACAAAACGAACTGGAAGGTGTTTGCTGAGATGAATTTAATGCTGAAATTAAAAAGCCTAGACAAACTGACAACAAGTGAAGAAGTACTCATTACCTATATTTTGGATTTTCCAGAAAAAGTCATTCATTTTTCTCCAAAAGAACTGGCTGAGCATTCGTATGTGTCGATTTCAACAATTTACCGTTTGATTAATAAATTAGACCTTGAAGGATTGAATGATCTTAAATTTGCCTTGGTCAATTATTTAAATGAGCATACAACCGAACAAATTATCGACATTGATTACCCTATCTCTGCAGAAGACAATCATTATGCTATCACTCAAAAGTTAAAATCGGTTTATAATCAAACCGTTCAGTCAACTATTGATACAAACAATCTCGATACTATAGCTTTCAATGGAAATTTACTTAAACAGGCAGAATTTATTGATGTGTACGCCACATCTGCTAATATCTATTTTGCACAAAACTTCCAATTTCAACTGCAGGAAATCGGTAAACAAGTAAACGTTCCAATTGATGATTTTATGCAAAACCTATCTGCAGCAAACAGTACGCCAAAGCATTTGGCAATCGTTGTTTCTTATGGTGGCCGCAGCTCTAGTGTTAAAAAAATCCTAGAAATTTTAAAGAAAAATAAGAGTAAAATTCTGTTGGTCACTTCAAAGGATAGTCCTTTACTCAACGAAACAGTGGATGGTGTTTTTCTTTTCTCTTCACTGGAAAACCATTACAACAAAATTTCTTCCTTTTCAACACGGATGTCTTTAATGTATATTTTTGATAGTTTGTATCTTAGTTTCTTCAACCAAGACTATGATAGAAATTTGGCTTATAAACTGGATAATTATCAAAAGATGAATCCTAAATTGATATAATTTTTTCACTCATCAAAAAAACAGTTCAGCTTCGATTAACGCTGAACTGTCTTTTTGATGTATTAGTGATTTAACAAGCCTAAATCACTTTTCATCTTCAATACACGATAAACAGATTGATTTAACGCTTCTTCTGAATAACTCCCTTGTTCAATAGCTTGGATGACATAGGGAATCTGAACTTGAAATGAAGAAGATAAAATCAGATCATTCCCAGATTTCAACGCAGCGAGTCCTGCTTCTTCTTGCGTTATAAAATCAGCTAATCCTGCCATATCCATATCATCAGTCATAATGACGCCTTGAAAGCCTAATTCATTTCGTAATAAATCATGAACAGGTTGAGAAATTGAAGCCGGCATTGTATCATCAATACTCGTCACGATATTATGAGAAACCATGATACTATCTGTTCCTGCTGCGATTCCAGCTTTAAATGGTAAAAAATCATTCCCGCGTAACGTCTCAAGACTTCTCGTATCATACACAATCTCTACGTGTGAATCGCGATTATCCCCATAACCTGGAAAATGTTTCAATGTTGACGCAATCTGTTGTTTCTTTAATGCCTCCACACTTGCCTTAACATATTCACTTGTTTTTTCAGCATCTACACCGATTGTTCGATCATAAATAAATGCTTCGGGATCTGTTGCAACATCCGCATCTGGAAATAGCCCAACTTGAATACCATAGGATCGTAGAACGGCTGATTTTTGTTGAATATCCGAACGAATCCCTGTTAACCCAGCCTCTTGGTATATTTCCATTGGTGATTTAAATGGTTCTGTTACTAAACCATTGCCCCCACTTAAGCGTGAAACCGTTCCGCCTTCTTCGTCAGATGCTATGAAAAGAGGAATCTTACTGACTTCTTGGTAAGAGGAAATTTTTTCTTTTAACGAATTCGGTGTCTCATTTTCCATATCTCGTCCAAACAAAAGGTAGCCGCCTAAATGGTACTCTTGAAGGCTTTCCTGTTGGGCTTCAATCGGTACACGAGCTAAAAAAAGTTGCCCCACTTTTTCTTCCAGGCTCATTGATTTCATTAAATCATTTATTTTCTTTTCCTGCTCCTTTAAAGAAGGGTCCTGATTAGGTTGTGAGGTTTGGCTCTCTTCTACTACTTCTGTACTTGTATGTTTCGTTTCTTCTATTGGTTTTGTTTGTACAGTATTATTACTTTTATTCACTAACCACATAATGCTAAAACTAATCCCAAAAATCAGCAGTAAAATACCAACTGCACTCGTTATCATCGCTTTATTATTGATTGTCGTTCCTCCTTGCTCATTTCGCTGATCTTTATCAGTGTGCTTATATTATAAGTAGGTTTTATCAAAACAGTCAATTTTTTTCACCTGCATGCGCCTTAAATTTTGACAAAAAAACGTTACCATGAGATGCTCTTCTCGTAATCAATACAAAAGAAAGAAGGTTGGATTTTTATGGCAACAATGGTGTTTGTAAATTTTCCAGTCACAGATGTAAAGCATTCTACAGCATTTTATGAAAAATTAGGTTTCAAGAAAAATGAAGAATTTTCTACTGACGAGACAAGTTCAATGGTTTGGGATGATCATTTTTGGATTATGCTGTTAAATCACGATTTTTATAGTAAATTCATCAAAGATAAAACTATTGCAGATACGAAAACGACGAGTGGTGCTTTGATTGCATTTAGTATGGACAGTGCCGATGCTGTGAAGAAATTTGCTGAAACAGCTAAAGCAAATGGTGGCGATTATTATAAAGTGGATATGGGGATTCCTGAAGATATGATGTTTGGACTTGAAGTGCAAGACCCAGATGGAAATTCTTTGGAACCTAATTGGATGAAGATGTAAATTTTCATTTATTGTTTAAGAAGTTGAGATTTAACTCGTAGCGTTATGTCTTGATTTCTTCTTTGCAAAAAAAATGTTGGGCCAGGAATGTTTAATCCCGAGAAATAAGAAGGAATTTACGATAATTGATCTTCAAATTTTTGTGACCAAGTAGATCCTGTGCAACATCAGCTTATTTCCGAAGGGATTGCTCCTGATCCCACCATTTATACGGATTCCATGTGAGTGGGATATGACTCAAAGAGTTGTGTCCCACTTACCAAAATAGTTACCTTTTATACAATCCAATCCTGTTATTCAGCACTATTATTCTATTGTCCCATTCGTGTACTATTTGTAGGAGTAAACAAATGAGGATTGATTTTGAGAAGTAAAAGTAAAATAATAGACGTCGCAATTGCTGTAGCCACACCACTTAACCCATTCATCACGAGAGAAAACAACCAAGGATTCATTCCCCACAGGGCAAAACTTCCCCAGAATAGAACGCCTGCAATAAAATGCCAGAAATAACGCATCAGTGTGCCAAAAAAAGACGCATATAAAATGATTCGACCACTCTTTGTGTAGTCTTTCTCTCCGATTGCTTGTTGTAGTTTCCCGCTATAAACTCCAGCAAATCCAGCAAATCCAAAAGCTAAAATATACTCAATAATCACTTGTGCAGGCATTAAATAATACACTTGCGCCAATGGAAAATGCAACAATCCCCAGATAAACGCAGAAAAGAATCCAGCCTTTGTTCCTCTTCTTAACGCATAAAGAGTCAAAGGAATCATTCCCAGTGAGATAGAAAAACTACTCCCAATATTTGTTGGAATAAGGGATAAAACCATTGCAATTGCAGCTACAATCGTTCCCTCAATCCAAACGCGTAATTCTGATGTTCTTTGCATAAAAAAATCCTCCCTTTAGAACGACCAATTCACAAAGGAGGAGTAAAAGTATTTATTTACTCCATCACAATTCCTACGCTCGTACTAACGAACAGGTTCAAGGGTTTAGAGTGGTTACTCATTCTCAGCCATGGCTCCCCTTTGTGATGGGTTCTATTTAATTTTTAGTGGTTATCATATGATTGACAACATCAGAATCGTACCATGCTCCTCTTTAAAAGTAAAGGAATTAGGCATTTCAATCTTATCAGACCACTTGAACCCAACAACGTGTTTGCGGCTTTCTTCTGGTGGGTACATCCTATTGACAGTTCCCCCTCTTTATAGAAAATATAGGCCATCTCGATATCGTCTACTTCAAAACTGGATACCTCTAATGGATTATACGGAAACTTCATATCACGTTCACATAAACTTTTTTTCGATCCATGCCAATTTTTTTATCTTTTCTGTAGCTGAGATCGTTTCAAATTCGCTTTTAGAGACCTATTTAAACTCTACTTTACAAACCATTTTATGCTCCTCTTTTCTGTTTGATATAGATTATTATTACGGGAGAAGTTTTTAACAACAACGAATATAAATGAAACGATTTTTTCATAAAGCACTCGGAATCCGGAAGAATAAAAACGCCTTCATTCGACTTTGGTAGAAACGAATGTTTCATTAATTAACGATGCAAATCTCTCTATTTCGCTCATCAATGAGGTCAGGATCGGATCTTCTTTGGATTTTTCACATTTATTTAGCAATAAATACCTAGAAAATGGCGATGTAGTTTGCTATAGTGGAGATGTTTGAAAAATATAAATTAGAGGTGGACAATGAAAAAATTAGTTAGAGTTAGTATGGTTTATATGATAGTTGGATTGTTAGCGGGTATTTTTTATCGTGAATTTACAAAATGGAATGACTTTACTGGCGAAACACAACTTAGTGTTCTACACACACATATTTTGATTTTAGGTATGTTCTTTTTCCTGATTGTTTTACTTTTGGAAAAAAACTTCCAATTGAGTAACGAGAAAAACTACAAAAAATTCTATATGATTTATAATATGGGGCTCGGTATCACTTTATTGATGATGATCGTTCGCGGTAGTTTACAAGTATTGGATTATCCAGAATCTGCAGCAATAGCTGGAATAGCTGGATTAGGACATATTATAATCACCGTCGGATTAGCTTATTTCTTCCAAGTTTTATTTCAAGCAGTCAAAGAGTAAGCTGATACGATATACAACTCTTTAAAAAATTTATGTTTTCACTGTATGGTCATTCGTTTAACCGTATAGAACATATTAAAAAGTACGCCCTTAAAGATAGAACAAAAAAATCTACCTTTAGGGGCGTACTCTATTTTTTTTGCTTTGGAAACAATAAGGTCTTAAAAGATCCATCCAATGTTGTAACTAACAATTGACTAATGGACACTTGATGCTACACACATATTATTCTAAATTTAATTGTTTCTTCAATGCCAATGTAACTTTTTCTTTTTCTGTTTCAGGAATAATTTGATAAGAAATACCTTCCTCACCCGTATAACCATCACCAGTAAAGTCTTCGCCTTGCATTTGATAGCTTTCAATGTTCTCTAGTGCCTTTTGATAATTTTTCATCAACAGCATCATTTGATCTAATGTCATATCTGTCTGGCCATTTTCACCAATAACATCTAACAACTCTTGATAACGAAATACACTTTTCATCGACAGTAATTCTTTAGTCAACTGAATCGTCACTTCTCGCTGTCTTTTTTGTCTACCGTAATCCCCTAGCGGATCTTCATAACGCATCCTTGCGTACTGTAAGGTTTCCCAACCACCTAGATGCTGTTCCCCTTTAGGATAATGGATTCCTTCGGCGTCAAAGGCAAAATCATTATTAACAGTGACGCCTCCGACAGCATCACTTAATGCAGCTAATCCATCCATATTGATCACAAAATAATGATTGATTGGGATGTCTAAATAATGCTCGATCGTATCAATCATCATTTCCTCACCGCCAAAAGAATGCGCATGATTGATTTTATCGTATGCCCCTTCTTTTCCAATAATTTCTACGTAGGCATCTCTAGGTATGCTTGTAATCGTTGTTTTCTTTAATTGATCATTAACTGTCACGACCATGATCGTATTTGCTCGAAAATCTGTTTGACGCTTTGAGTCATTTGCAATGCCTAGAAGTAAAAAACTTACGGGTTCACTATTGTTCAGTTCTACTGGCTTGGTGTTTCGATTCAGTGGTTGATATATTTTATCCGCTGTTTTTTGCACATTCTTGAACACAGTCGCGCCATATGCAGATGCACCTGCAACAGCCAATAACACAAGTGTTAAAGCGCCTAATATCGTTTTTTGCACAAAACGTTTTTTATCATCTGACGTTGAAAATGTCCTGTTAAGGAACATTCTTTGAAGGCAAACGTACGAAAGATTTACCCATGAAAAACTTAAAAGAAATCCACCAATAACATCACTCGGATAATGAACTCTCAAATAAATTCGACTTATTCCAATCGAAACAACATAGAGGATCAACATCGTTTTTAAAAGCTTGTCTTTTCTTTTCTGTGTCACTAACAAAATTGAGCATACCAAGCACATAGCTAAAAGTGAATGACCACTTGGAAAACTGTATGACGAACGCTCAGCTAACTGCGACACATCAGGTCTTGCCCTTGCAACAATATGCTTTAAGATAAACCCCAAAGCACTAACAACCAAAACGTTACTACTCAGCCAAAATGCCAATAATGGTTGTTTTTGCCGCCAAAGTAAAAATGAACTAATTAAGCTTACACTAAAAATTGGTACAATGGTTGCCGTCTTAGCAAACAGATTCACACTGCTCGTAATCATCTCGTTTGGTTTCCAATTGAATTGATAAATCGCTGAATCAATCTGATGAAACCACGAGACATTCTGAACAACTAAAAAGGTCAGCACCACAAATAATATGGTACTTAAAATTGCGGGGGTAAACTTTTTTTCTTTATACGTATTCATATTTAAAATCCCTTCATTTCGTAAATTAAATAACATCACTTACACATTGTCAGTATTCTTAAAAAAACACAAGTAGGCCCAATAACATTGCACGATCAGTCAATACATTCATTATTCGCCAAAAGAAAAAAGCCAAACATTTTTTTCCTAAGACGTTTGACTTTCAATCAATCTCATCGTCTGAGTTTTAGCACTATACAACGTAAAGAAACATTCTTAGCTATTTTATGAAAAGCCTTAATTCGACCATTCCTGTTTTACACATTGGCGTCTTTCGACGTTTCTGCGCAATAGCCTATGTTTGTATAGGAGCCTCACCTAACAAGGTTATTTATCTATTTATTTTTTTAAGAATACCGTTGACAAAGTTTTTTTTCAAGTTATTTTAAGGGACTTTATTTTTTCTTAATCAATATTAAGGAAGTTTTTTTAGAAAAAAGAAAAGACTGAGACATCACTCTATGAGTCATATCTCAGTCTCAAAGAATCTGAATAAACGGTAGGAGCAGAAACAACTCCCTCTTCTTTCAACTATTGTTTATTGATCTAGCTCTTCAAATTGAGAATTATAAAGCGATGCATAGTAGCCACCAGCAGCTAGCAACTCTTCATGTGTTCCTTGTTCTTTGATATCTCCGTCTTGCATATAAAGGATTTTATCTGCATCTTTAATTGTTGACAAACGGTGAGCGATAACGAACGATGTGCGGCCAGCCATCAAGTTATTCATGGCGCCTTGGATCAAGCCTTCTGTCCTTGTATCAACAGAAGATGTTGCTTCGTCAAGAATCAAAATCGGTTTGTCCGCTAAAATAGCGCGAGCAATGGTTAATAATTGTTTTTGACCTTGAGAAATATTAGAAGAGTCTTCATTTAATTCCATATTGTAACCACCTGGTAAGGTTTGGATAAAATGATGAACATGGGCAGCTTTTGCCGCTTCATAAACTTCTTCATCTGTTGCATCTAACCGACCATAACGTAGATTTTCCATGATAGTTCCTTTAAATAGCCATGTATCTTGTAAAACCATTCCGATATTTTTGCGTAAATCTGCACGGTTAAAGTCTTTGATATTGTATCCATCGATTTTAATCGCACCAGATGTTACATCGTAAAATCGCATCAATAGTTTGACCATTGTTGTTTTACCTGCACCAGTCGGCCCAACGATTGCCACTGTTTGACCAGGATCAACGTGTGAACTGAAATCATTGATGATGATTTTGTCTGGAGTGTAGCCAAAACGAACATGTTCAAAGTCGACCATTCCTTTGGCTTTGTCAAGTTTAACTGGGTTTGGTACTGTTTGTGCTTCTTCATCTTCTTCTAAGAATTCAAAGACACGTTCAGCTGATGCTGCCATTGATTGAAGTAAGTTTGAAACTTGCGCCAATTGAGCAATAGGTTGTGTCAAATTACGCACGTATTGGATAAAGGCTTGGATATCTCCAACTGTGATTGTACCGTTATAGGCTAAAATCCCACCAAAAATCGCTACAGCAACATAGCCTAGGTTTCCTACAAAATTCATAATAGGTTGCATTAAACCAGAAAGAAATTGTGACTTCCAAGCTGATTTGAATAAAACGTCATTTTGCGTTTTGAATTCTTCAAGAGAGTTTTCTTCATCATTGAATAGACGTACAATGTTGTATCCACCGATTGTTTCTTCGACTTTACCATTGATAACCCCAAGATATTCTTGTTGTGTTTTAAAGTATTTTTGCGAATTTTTCACAACAATTAAAATCAAGATCATTGAAATCGGTACGATCAAAATAGCAATACCGGTCATTTGAACAGAAATCGATAGCATCATGACAATAACCCCAATGATGGTAAAGACTGATGTGATCAACTGAGTGATGGATTGGTTTAATGACTGTCCTAAAGTATCTACGTCATTGGTGATCCTAGATAATACTTCACCCGTTGTACGACTTTCAAAATAATTCATTGGCATGCGATTGATTTTTTCTGAAATTTCTTTACGCATCCGATACGTTATCTTTTGCGAAATTGTTGACATGATCCAGCCTTGAACAATCCCGAAAACAGATGCCACTAAGTAAAGTCCTAACATAAAGAGTAGGATTCCACCAATTTTATTGAAATCAATACCACCGGTTCCTTGATATTTTTTAATCAAGCCATTAAATAATTCTGTGATTGCTTGTGATAAGATTTTTGGACCCCAAATGTTAAATACAGTTGAAGCAATTGCAAAGATCATTACAAAGAAAACGGGTATTTTATAAGCACCAATATAGGAGATTAATTTTTTTAGTGTTCCTTTAAAATCTTTGGCTTTTTCCACTGGAGCGCCCTGTCCAGGTCCGCGTCCGCCACGAGGGCGATTTTGTGTTTGTTCTGCCATTATTATTCGCTCCTCCCTACTCTGCTTCTTCTATGCCTAATTCAGCATTGCTCAATTGTGATTGGGCAATTTCTTGATAGACAGTGGATGATTTCATTAGTTCATCGTGTGTTCCATGACCTACAACACGACCTTCGTTCAATACGATAATATTATCTGCATGAAGAATCGTAGAAATTTTTTGTGCAACAATGATTTGAGTTGCCCCTTTTATATTTTCAGATAGCGCTTTTCGTAACGCTACATCCGTTTTATTATCTAGTGCTGAGAATGAATCATCGAAAATCAAGATTTTAGGATTTTTCGCTAAGGCACGTGCAATGGATAGACGTTGTTTTTGTCCACCAGAAACATTATTTCCGCCTTGAGAAATTTCTCGGCTATAGCCTTTTTCATTTGAATCGATAAATTCTTCTGCTTGAGCTATTTCAGCAGCTTTTCTCATTTGTTCATCTGAGATATTTGCATCGCCAAACTTGATATTTGATGCAATATCACCTGAGAACAAGATTCCTTTTTGCGGCACAAATCCAATAATTTCATGTAATTTGTGTAAGCTCAATTCACGAATGTCTATTCCATCAATCGTGATTCGACCACCTGTTACATCAAACAAACGCGGAATCAGATTCACAATTGTTGATTTACCTGAACCAGTTGAACCGATAATTGCCGTTGTTTGCCCTGGTTTGGCTGTAAAGTTAATGTGGTGCAACACATCTTCATCGGCATCTCCGTAACGGAATTCTACACCTTCGAATTTCACTTCGCCTTTAAAGTCATGATCATCTTTAGGATGTTCTGGATCTTTGATTGTTGGTTCTGTTTCAAGTACTTCTTCCACACGACCAGCAGCTACGTTGGCACGAGGTAGAATAATTGAAACCATTGACAACATCATAAAGGCCATAACGATTTGCATCGTATACGTGATGAACGCCATCATATCCCCAACTTGAAGTTGACCGTTATTCATGTTATGTCCGCCGACCCATACGATCAGCACAGAAATACCATTCATCAAAAGCATCATTACAGGCATCATGATCGACATTGCGCGGTTTACAAATAATTGTGTCTTCATTAAATTCGTATTCGCAACATCAAAACGTTTTTCTTCAAATTTCTCACGAGAAAAAGCTCGGATAACAGGCAGTCCTGTAATGATTTCACGTGATACTAAGTTCACTCTGTCGACTAAATTTTGTAACGCTTTAAACTTAGGCATGGTTGTTAATAATAGGCTTAAGACTAACACTAGAACAGCCGCAACAGCGACACCTACGATCCATCCCATACCTGTTCCTGTTTGGTAGACATTATAGATACCGCCTATCCCTAAGATCGGTGCGTATAAAACAATTCGCATGATCATCACGATTCCCATTTGCATTTGTTGGATATCATTCGTATTCCGTGTAATCAATGAAGCTGGAGAGAATTTCTCCATTTCAGTGTTCGAAAATTGCAATGTTCGTTCATATTGACCAACACGCAAATTTCGCCCAACAGATGCGGCCACGAGTGAGGCAATCAACCCAACAATAATCGCAGCAACCGCTGAAACCAAGGTTAGAAGAACCATTTTCGTTCCTGTTTTGACCATGTAATCTGTTTGGATCTGTTTCGTATTCATATCTAATGCTTTATATTCACTAAGGGTCAATTGGATCCCCACAGTTTTCATTGAGTCTTCGCCTAGGTCACCTAAGCTCTTCTTCGTTTCGTTACGAGCTGACTCGACTTTGGCTGGCATAGCATCCGTTGTCGTTTTGATTGAATCAGCTAAGGCTTTTGCTTCAGCACCTTTTGCTTGTGCTTTGGCTGCTAATTCTTGTGCTTCAGCACCTTTTTCAGTTGCAGTCGCAACATCTGTTGCAGCAGTTGCCTCGGCACCCGCTGATTTAGCTTGTTCGCCTAAAGCGGTCGCTTCTTCACCAAGTTGTTTTGCTTTAGTAACATCTTCTCCAACTTTTTTATAGTCTTCAATGATTGCTTTTGCCTCACTTGCATTTGATGAGTCTTTTGATTGAGATGACGCTAACATCATCATTGGTAAATTAAAGATGTCTGCTAATTTAGCTTCAGTCATGCCATCTTGAAGGTTTAATTTATAGACTTCAACCTCTTTGCCATCGATTTTTTCAGTTGTTAGCTTATAGTTATCTTCTATTATTTTTTTCTCGTCATCCGTCATGAACATTTCAATTCCTTGAAGGGATGTTTTCCTGATTTTTTCAGGTGTGGAATATTCAAGCCCTCCTTGTTGAATACCGACATCGACGATACCCGATGTTAATTTTGGTAAGCTTAAATCACTATTTGCCTGTACAACTAAAAGCACAAGAACTGCGATGACCGCATACCAGTATTTGCCGAGATGTTTGAAAATCTTCACTATTGGTCACCTTCCTCTTTCTGGGAAATTTGTTGGGAGTAGTCTACGAATTTCGCCGTTAGCTCGATGAACTGATTCGTATCTTGTTCTCCCATTAGTTTAAAAATCTGAACGATCTTATCACGCATCTCTTTCTTTTGTAACTTAGCTGCTTTTTTACCGCACTCCGTTAATGTAACATTGATACGACGGCGATCATCAGGATCCATCTTACGTTCGATTTGACCTTTTTTTTCTAAACTGCCAAGAACGACCGCGATACGAGCGCTTGATAGGTTCAGTGATTCAGCTAGATGTTTTGGACTAGTTGGTTCACCGTAACGTGCCAAAAATTTGATCACGATACTTTCACCTTGGTTACTTTTTTCTAGTCTGCTAAATGCACTATGTCGATTTTGAACCATTAAACGCATAAGCTCTTGTTCGGCTTCTTCTGCGAATGACATATGACTCCTCCTTTTTTTCAAAATAATTACTTCCTCCATTAATAGCTAACAGTGTTAGTAACTAATGCTGTTTGATATTAACGTAAATAGGTTTTAATGTCAATAGTATTGGTTTAAAAATATAAATGAATACGGTTTTATTTCAAAATATTAAGAAATTGTTCTCAATTTCATATGATTTATTTGGGTGAAATGATAAAAAAGGTGGGATATGACTCTACGAGTCACACCCCACCTCTAAGGAATCCAGATAAACGGAGAGAATAGACGCAACGACTACGCTTTGCTTCCGTCCCCATCTTTTTCCTACGATTAGTCAAGAAGAAAAAGCAATCATCGTTGATATTTCCCTTCTTTACTAGACTAAATACTAGTCTTATTCCGCATTCAACGCAGCCATCGTAATATAGTTATAAGGTTGATTAAAATGTGGTAAAAAGAATAAATCTAGTAACTTTAATTCATCAATAGTCATTTGCTTTTGTATAGCAAGTGAGAATAGATGGATCGCCATTGAAATATCTGCTCTTGATGACATTTGCGCACCGATAATTCGTCGTGATCCTTTTTCATACACAATACGAATCGAAACTGAGTCGTTTGAGGTCATAAATGCTGGTTTTTGCAAATCTGTATAGTCAGTGAATAAAACGTCTAGTTGATGTTTTTTTGCTGCTTCTAAGGATAGACCTGTGGAAACCATATTTAAACCAAAAATAGAAATACCATTTGACCCTTGAACACCAATTGATGCAAGACTTGTGCCACCAACATTGTGACCTGCGACGATTCCAGAACGTACGGCGTTCGTTGCCAACGCAATATAGGTCGTTTTTCTTAACGCATTGGAGTATAGAGTAGCACAATCTCCTACTGCATAAACTGAAGGATCACTAGTTTGCTGATTTTCATCAACAAGATAGGCACCATTTTCAAATAATTCCAACTGTTCCTTGCCTAACTCATTATTAGGTAAAAAACCAATAGCATTGATAACGAGATCAACCGGATACTCCCCTTTATTCGTTACGATGGCTTCTACTTGTTTTGAGCCTTTATAGGCAGTAGCGATTTCACCAAAATGTAGTTCAATACCGTTCCCAGATAAATTACGATCCATTTCATCTGTAAACTCTGGGTCATAATAGTTCGACAACGAGCGTGGTGCACCATCAAAAAGCAATACCTGCTTCCCACGGCGCTTGATGGCTTCAGCGATTTCAACCCCAATATAGCCAGCGCCGATAACGGCGACTTTTCTGACCGAAGTCAATCCCACTAAGTCATCGACTGCTTGTCCATCTTGAAACTTTTTTAAAAAATGAATATTTTGTAAGGTATTGCCTGGTATTTTTGGGGCTATCGGAACAGAACCTGTCGCTAATATCAACTTATCATATTCCTTGCAAAAGGTTGTTCCATCACTGGCTTTACAAAAGACCTTTTTAGCGTAAAAATCAATTTTTTCAACTGCTGTTTCTAAATAAATGGTCGCACCTTTCGCTTCAAATTCTTCCTTAGTCGCATAAAAAAGCTGATCCGATGAGTCAATTTGTCTACCTACCCAAAGTGCCGTTCCACACCCTAAATAACTAAGATTCGAATTTTTATCGATCATTGTCACATCTTGATCTGGATAATGATCTAGTAAAGCGTTAGCTGCCGCGATCCCGGCATGGTTTGAACCAATAATAATCGTTTTTCTCATTTGTTACCTCCATTTTTTTGAATAAAAAGGCGAAACACATAAGCTTTAGCAGTGCTTCGCCTTTTCAGATTTTAGTTATTATGCTTGTGTAATCGGTAAAATGGTTTCAACTTCTGAATGCGGACGTGGAATCACGTGAACAGATAATAATTCACCTACACGTTGCGCTGCTGCTGCGCCTGCATCTGTAGCTGCTTTTACAGCGCCAACATCTCCGCGTACCATAACAGTCACGATGCCACCTCCAACTAATTCTTTTCCTACAAGCGATACGTTAGCCGCCTTAACCATTGCGTCTGCTGCCTCAATTGAACCGATTAACCCTTTTGTTTCGACCATTCCTAGTGCATCTGATTTCATTATAATTTCCTCCTAAGATTCTATCTATTATTTTTTTTGATCACAATTTCAGTATTGGGCGTTAACCCCAGTGCATTTGCTTCTTCTGTATCAATGTGGCATTCTAAGCCGGAATTTTCGACCGCTCGAATGATAACATTCGCTAAACTGCCACCTCGTTCACCTGGTAATTCAATCGTTACAGACTCACCGTCATACACACCGAATTGAATTGCCTCATTTGGCAGCATGTGAATATGACGTTTTGCGACAATCACACCTTCAATAATTTCGGCAGATCCTTTAGGACCAATTAACGTGATGCTCCCCGCTCCAGTTAAATCGCCAGATAAACGTAAAGGAGCTTTTACTCCTAATTTAAAGGAATCACTTTGTAAAATTTCTACTTGAGTTTGTTTCCTCACAGGACCTAGAATGCGTACTTTTTCTATTGCACCTTTTGGTCCGCAGATCATCACTGTTTCTTTACACGCAAATTGTCCCGGTTGAGACAGATCCTTCAATTTTGTTAACTGATAATCGTAACCAAATAATTTTTCCACATCTTTTTGAGATAAGTGGATATGGCGATTGGAGATACCTACTGGAATCCGTCGAGGTTCCGACGTTGCTGCTGTTTGAGTTTGGTTTGTTTCAGCCAATTTCTCTAGCAATGTTCCCAGTAACTCTTCATAATTATCCAACTTCATCATTCCTTTTCCAGTTAATTCATACTCGCTAAGACTTGGCGAACAACATTTGCTAATTTTTCTACATCCGTATCATTGATTGTCTTGTTCTCTGTCGGCAATGATGTTGTTGCAGTGGCTTCTGTTTTTCCGTAAGTAAAGGTTGGATCATCTTGCACTAATGTAGTAATCACTTTTAATCCGTATGCAACTTTTTTGATGTTTAATAGATGTTTTGGGCCAACGTTTTCTGAAACTGAACTACCACCAAAAGTCCCACAACCTAAGGTAAAAGAAATCGGTAATCCTGTACTGATACCAGTTCCACCTTGGCTACCTCCTGTGTTTACTAAAATTCGTGAGGCAGGTTTAGCGGCAAATTTTAGTACGATAGCCCGATCATTGGTATGGAGACTCATTGTATGACCAATCCCATTTTGCAACAATTGAATACTTAAGTCACACGCTTCTTCCCAGTTATTGACAACATAAAACGCTAAAACCGTTGTAAGTTTTTCAAATGATAAAGGATAGCCTTGACCAACTCCACCTTGCGCGCCAATCAGGACTTTCGTTTCTGCTGGGACGTTAATTCCTGCAGCTTCAGCGATAACGGTCGCTGCTCTTCCCACAAATTTTGCATTCATTGCATATCCATTTTTGAAAAGTAATTTGCAGACTTTATCCGTTTCTTCTTCTGACATAAAGTAGCCGCCTTGTGCTTTTAACTCTCGAATAACAGCTTCTTTGCTGACTTCTTCACAGATAATCGATTGTTCTGACGCGCAAATTGTGCCATTGTCAAATGTTTTAGACGCTATGATTTTGGCTACTGCACTTTTTACATCTGCTGTTCGTTCGATATAGGCTGGTGAATTACCAGCACCTACACCTAGGGCTGGTTTTCCTGAACTATAAGCGGCTTTGACCATTCCAGGACCACCTGTTGCGATGATCAAGCTAACTTCTTTAGCATGTAGTAATTCGTTAGTACCAGCCATTGTTGGAATAGACAAGCAACTAATGATTCCATCTGGCGCTCCTGCTGCTACCGCAGCACGATTTAATAAGTCGGCCGCTTTTTTAGTACATCCAACCGCTGTCGGATGTGGTGAAAAAACAATCGCATTTCGTGATTTCAAAGCAATCATTGCTTTAAAAATAACTGTTGAGGTGGGATTCGTTGAAGGAATGATTCCTAAAACTAAGCCAACCGGTTCAGCCACATCAAAGGTACCTTTTTCAGGATTTTCTGATATGATCCCGATGGTTTTCTCGTTTTTGATTTCATCATAGAGTAACTGGGATGCCGCATGATTTTTGTAAGTTTTGTCTATCACCTTACCAAAGCCTGTTTCTTCGACCGCTCGTTCAGCTAAACCAAGGGCATATTTACTCGCGGCTGTCTTCATATTTTGTAAAATTTGGTCAATTTGTTCTTCTGAAAAAGTAGCGATTTTATCTGCGGCTTCTTTCCCTTTACGTGTCAAATCGCGGGCTTCTTGAACAGAACGTAAATCTTTATCGAACATTTCCATTTGTATTCCTCTATTCGTTAATTATTAAACTATCCATTAGCGCTTTGATCAGTTTTTCTTTGTTTGCACGATGGATATTTTTTTGTGGGATGCTAAAATTAGGCTGCTCTTTTGCTAATTTTCTAAGTTCAGTTACTTTCATTTGCTGCAATTCATTCAGTACTTTTTCTTTTGGCTCTTGTTCTATCACTTCTGATGTTTCTGTTAATTCTATTATTTCTGTAAGCTCTTCTTCAGGTTCAGGTGTTTTTATCTCTTCTATTTTAGTGACTTCTTCCACGAAAGAGAATGCATCGATGTCTGGACGTGGAATGACATGAGAAGCAGCTAAAAGTCCTTCTCCTAAATACTGAACACTTGCAATTGCCGCTTGTATAGCTGTTTCGACTGCTGCGACATCGCCTGTGATCAGCACCGTATTTAGACCACCACCAACCTGTTTTTTACCTAAACAATGAACTTCGGAAGATTTCAACATGGCATCTGTGGCTTCGATCAAAGCCAATAATCCTCTAGTTTCAATCATGCCGATTGCTTGATTCATTTTTTACACCCCACTTTTTAATTTTCCAGATAAAATCGTTACTTTTTCTGTCGTAGACCACTGAATAGCCGAGTGTTGTGGAACATAAATAACGTCCCCTTTGTTTGCAGTGAAAACGGCCCCTTCGATCGTCACGTGAAGGTCACCTTCTACCACATAGTTTACTGACTCAAACGTATCTTCTTCGTTGAAATGACTCGCCTCTATTTCTAAAAGTCCAAGGTTAAAATGACCTGCCCCTGCTGTTACAATTTCTCTATACCTGACATTTTCAACGTCATCATTTAGAGGTGAAAGTTTGATTGTAGAGCCCCGAATAATTTTTAATCCACTCGAGTGTTCTTGATAGTCAAATGGACGATCCTGGAACTCACTCATGCCAGCTTCAATCAGCAGTTTTTTTAATAAGGACACGAACTGATCTTTCGTAATATCTTGAGTATCAGACATTGAATGATCATTTTCTGGTTTAGTTTCTTTAAACGTCATGTGGTATTCTTCTGCTAAATCTTTGGCAGAAGGGGTGATAATCGTTTGTTTATCAGTCAAAACAAGTTGAGTTCCTTCACTATGAAGTATTTCTATATCTTTTGCACAAATCAGTTTCTTCATTTTGTCACACTTTCTTTAGACAGATTCACAACTTTCATCGATGATCCCAATTACTGCAGCATCTACAGGAATAGCATCATCTTCTAGCATACGTCTGGCTGCTGATCCTGTCGCGATGATCACTCGATCGCCTATACCTGCACCTATCACATCACAGACAATCATGCGTTCACCCTCTCTAGAACCTCCAGAAACTTCTGCAAGCATCAGCTTGAGACCATTTAACTTTTCTGATTTTCGGGTCGCCCAAATCGTATCCATCAGTTTTGCGGTTACCATAGGCGATCATTTTCTTTTTCTTGATTTCTTCCATGGCTGCGATAACGGAAGCGGTATCCCCAAAAATAGCCAATAAAATCATATTTTGTGGGCAACTGCCTCGAATGTCCTCTACTGTGACTCCAACGGCTTTTTCAGCAATATCTGCGGCACAAACCATCTCAATTAATTTACCTTGAACTAATCCTACAGCATCTGGAATACCTAAATTATCTTTTGATCCTCGTCGACGATTTAAAATGGCCAATGTCCCTTCGCCAGGTGTCTTGATAATACGACAATCCATTTTGATTCCTCCTCGTATAAAAGCGTAGCGGGCTCGTCCAGTCTCGATAGAAAAATAGGAAAAAGAGATTGAGACGCTTTTTGTCTCACTCTATTTTTATCTTTTTTCCGAGAGACTAGCCCGCGAAGCTAGATATGGTAACAACGTTCCGCTTTGCTTCACCTTGTACTTTTCAACATCAGTTTACTTCGTTCTCTGTGTTTCAAACAAATCGCTTAAACCTTTAGAAGATTAGGAAACTGCCATTGAAACGTTCTTTGTTTCACTGACGATTTGTCTATTTTATAAGGATTGATTTGTATAGCTAGCTATGTTAAAACTTGATTGGTACAGCTTACGGCAATTCCTAAGGGTGTCACAAACATTGGATTCGAAGGTTTGTACGTTGGAATTCCTGTCACTTTTTCAATGATTGTTTCAATATTTTTGAGACAAGCAGTGCCACCGACTAAATAGATTCCTTCAACATGGTATCCTTGTGTTTGCTGGATGATAATAGAAGAAATTTTCTCAATGACTGGTTTTAAACTAGGTAACAGCTCATCGTGGTTCTTTTCATTTCGCTTGTATGTTTCAGCCGCTTCGAATGGAAACTTATAAGCCCCAGCAATCACTAAAGATAAATGTGTACCGCCTGTCGCCTCATCCGCTACTTTGACCACTTGTCCATTTTCTACAATTGAAATTCCGGTTGTTCCACCACCGATGTCTACAACTGCGCCATCTGTTATGTTCAATAATTGATTTGCAGCTGTTGGTTCATCCAACAAGTTTGTCAATTCAAACCCTGCGCTTTGTATCACATTTTTGATTGTTCCACCATCTAATTCATCTGTACTAGGGGGCAATGAGGCTGCGGCATAAACTAATTCTGTCTCTAATTTTCGTTCTACTTCTTCTTTAAGCTCTCTAACCAGTTCAACTGCCCCAATGTAATCCACGACCATACCATCACGCACAACATCCGCATATCGATAAGCACCTGCTACCGGTTTATAGTTTTCATCTAAAACAGCTAACACCACACAGGCTGTCCCTAAATCAATGCCAGTATAATAGGTTTTCGAATCATGTCTTTTGGGCTTTTTTATGACTTTTTCAAACTCCGTAACAAATTGATTACACGCTTTCATTGATTGTCTTTTCATCTGTTTCTCCTACTAATTGTTTCTTTAGTTCAATGATTGTTTGACTCGCTTTTATAAGTAACTGACTATATTGGGGATAGTCAACTTGAATCAGATGGATAATACCATAAACTTTCTTTAATTTGATCAATAACAATCCTTGCTCACTAAAAATATGGACCGCTTCCAATCGAAATTCTTCTATTTCTTTTAAAATAGGTTCGCTATCAGAACTGTCTTTCCCTAAAGAAAGCATCAGTATTTTTTCTAAATCGATGATTTTTTGACTGACACTCAATTGCTGTTTCATTGCTATTAAAGCCGCTTCTAAGAGTTCAGAGGATAGTACTTCTTTATAGCCATTTAATGACGTTAATGATTGTTTGGCTGCCTCCGTATTCTCTTTCCATTCAGCTTCTGAGACAATTCGAATTTTTTTATCCAAAAGAAATTGCTTTGCTCCAGGTGTTAATCGTACTTGATTCTTTAAACAAAATTGCGTAAATGCCTCTTTTTGATATGTTGTTCTGAGTTCATGTTCCGTCACAAAGTGCATTAGTAACCACCTCTTAACAACCTCTTATATAATTGTTCTAACTCTTGGACACTTGGTTTTCTTGGATTGGTGATCGTACATTTATCGTCCATTGCTTTTGCTGCCATTTCTGGGATTGCCGCTAAAAATTCCTCTGAATCAATGCCATGATCCATAATCAATGGTGATATTTCTAATTGTTTCAATTGTCGATTCACACCGTTGATCATGGCATGAACGGTAGCTTTAGCAGTTCCAGCTTGAAATCCTAAGCTTTTCGCAATTCTTTGATAAGTGACTAAACTAGGAATTTCCTTTTCTAATTCTAAACCAGCGTTGTATCGAATGACGTGAGGCAGTAACAGAGCATTTGCTCGACCATGTGGGATATGAAACTGACCGCCTAGCGCATGTGCTAAACTGTGACAAATTCCCAGTGATGCTTCATTAAACGCAATACCAGCCAAACAAGATGCATTGTGGACTTGTTCTCGAAGAGCTAGGTTTTCTCCATCATTGACGACAGGAACTAAGTCCTTCCAAATCATTTGTAAGGCTTTTTCACTAGCCGCATCTGTAAAATCAGTCGCATCTGTTGACGCTAATGCTTCCATACAGTGAGTAAATACATCAAAGCCTGTGTCTGTCGTAACATCCTTAGGCACACTAACCATCAATACTGGATCTAGGATTGCTAGATCGGGCACCATTTGCTCATCAACTAGCGCGTATTTACTATGATTTTGTGGATCAGAAATGACTGCAAAAGACGTTACTTCACTACCGGTACCACTTGTAGTCGGGATACAAATAAGTTGTACTGAGGCATCCTTTTCAGCAGTTCGATACATATGACGAATCACTTTCGCCGCATCCATCGCTGAACCACCACCTAACGCAATGATCCCGTCAGGACTTAGATTAATAGCTGCTAATAAGCCTTTGGTCACAACGTCAATTGTTGGATCAGGTATAATTTCTGAAAAAATGGTACAGCCAATATTCTTATCTTTTAACAACTGTTCTATTTTGGGGGCTAAACCATTTTCTAACATGAATGGGTCACAAATAATCAAAACACTTTTGAGGGATAGTGTTTGAATCGTTGACAATGCATCAATCCCTGTAATGATTTTTGTACCCATTTTAAACTGTTTTAACATTTTCAGTCCTCCTTTCCGCTAATTTCTTCGACAAACGTCTCTATTTCTTCTTGATTTAAATGGAGGAAAAACTGCTGATTCGTACACCCGATTTCTTCCAATATTTTTTCAGCAGTTCCTCGTTCCTCCAATTTGTTTTCGTTCGTTTCATAGAGTGCAACACCTATGACAGGCACTCTTAGCACACAAGCAAAGTTAGGTGGATACGTCTTTTTTATACTTGGAATTGGAACTAAAAAGAGCGCTTTGCTTGCTTTTTGCTGTAGCGAAATAATATGTTTGTGCATCCACGGGCTTTCCAGATAAGCACTTGGAACAATAATCGTTTCATCCGTAAAAGAGATATTTGCGACTTTGCGAATCGGCTGATTAGGTTGTTCAATGGCTTCAGCAATCAGAATATTATGTTTTTGATTAGGTCCAATAATGAGAATTCGTTTTTTCATGTTTTACTCACTGAAACAATGTCATAATTCAATTTTTCTTTCAAAATTGTGACAACGGCTTTTAAAGCGACTTCCACACTTTGAACATCTCCACTAAGCAAAACAGATCCCGTAAATCGATCCAAAAATCCAACCTCAACGCCAGCGCTTTTCCCAGCAACATCAGCGGCAATAATTGCTGCTTCCACTGGTGAAATCGTTAAAATGCCAATCGCCCCTTGCGCGTCAATCCCTAATGATTCATAGATTTCTGGAATTGGTGATGCAATAACATGTGCTAGTGTTACTTGTTTTCCAGGAACTGACTCTTCAATCACTCGTTTAGGCGCATTCTCTTCCATACTACGACATCCTTTCTAATGACGGACAACTCGAACAGGAAATGCATACTCTTTGATCCAGCCTTCAATACGATCTAAGTCAGTCTCTGAAAGAGAAGGATCACCCTCTACTGGATAGTCCATCCCCAATTGTCCATATTTATTCACACCCAATTTATGATAGGGTAATAAATCAATCCCTAAAAAATTGGGATACTCTTTGTATGGAAGTAAAAAATCAATGATTTGTTTAATTTCCTCATAGCTATCGTTGATCATTTTTAGCATTGGCATCCGAATCTGAACTTGGTAGCCAGCTTTTAACACTTCTTGCAGGTTTTCTAAAATTTTTTCATTGCTGATCCCTGTTAACTCATTGTGTCGAACAGGGTCCATATGTTTCAAATCAAATAAAAACAAATTGATATATTCAGCTATTTGCATTAAGCGATCCATTCGGGAATGACCGCATGTCTCAACAGCGGTATTGATACCATCAGCGCGGCATGCCTTTAGTAAGGCCAAAGCCGCTTCTGGTTGTGCTGTACATTCGCCACCACTGAGTGTTACACCGCCGCCTGATTGTTCATAAAATGCATCGTCTTCATGAATGACTTCCATCAATTCAGAAATGGTTTTGATTTCACCCGTAATATTTAGAGCAGCCATTGGACAAACATCCACGCACGCGCGACAGCCATTACAGGCAATATCGCGACGTACTTGATGATGATCATTCTCATCCATGTAATGAATCCCCATCGGACAAACTTCTACACACGCACGACAATCACTACAAACGCTCTCTTTATACATTACTTGAAATTTGCGTTCAAGCCCTTCTGGATTGGCACACCATTGGCAACGCAATGGACAGCCTTTGAAGAACACAATCGTACGAATACCTGGTCCATCATATAAACTATATTTTTGTACATTAAAAATCATCGCTTGTCGTTCAATTGTCGTTGTGTTTTGGGTCATCATTTTTCATCTCCTACTCTTAAAACTTCGTTAACATTGTTCGGCTGATGATTTCATCTTGAACATCCTGACATAATTCAACGAAGAAGGCACTATAGCCTGCTACTCTAACGATTAAATCACGGTATTGTTCAGGGTGTCTTTGCGCTTCTAACAATGTTTCATTGTCTAAATAGTTAAACTGCATTTCGCCATTTCCTAAAATACTCGCAGTTTTTAATAAAGTAATTAAACTTTCTTCGCCTTCTGGTGTATCCAGTAATCCATTCATGATCTTGAAGTTATGCACCATTCCCATATTCATCGTATCGTTTGCCATTTTGGAAATAGATTTCACGATAGCAGTTGGGCCTTTAAAATCAGCTCCTTGCGATGGGCTAATACCATCTGATAACGGAATCCAAGCTTTTCGTCCATTTGCCGAAGCACCTGTCATTTGACCAAGTGGCGTATTATTTGAAATCGATAATGTCCCGTGACATAGCTCTGAATATAGCGTTTTATATTGACGGTGTTCTGCTTCGGTAAAGTGGATCAACTCTGCCGCAATTAAATCGGCATAATCATCGTCGTTCCCATATTTTGGTGCATTTAAACAATCCGTACGAATTTGCTCATAGCCAACAAAGTCAGCTTTTAATGCGCGATTTAATTCTTCTAATGTGTATTTTTTTTCATCGAAAACGAGTTTTTTGATTGCTGCCATTGAGTCTGCATACGTAGCTAAACCTGACCAAACAACTCCTGGTCCAAAGTTATACATTGCTCCGCCACTTGAAACGTCTTTACCACTTTCCATACAGCCCTCATACATCAATGACATTAATGGTTTCGGTGCTAAATCACGATGGACTCGTTGTGTAATGACCGTTGCAACTGATGACCATTTCGTAATATATTTGATTTGTTCTTTAACGGCTTCTTCAAATTGCTCATATGTTTTAAATTGAGCAATATCACCCAGGTCTGGACAAACTTCTTTGCCATACCATAGAGGAACGCCGCGGTTCAAGACTAGTTCGATACAAATCGGCCATTGCGTGTAAGCAGTTGAAGTCCATTGGTACAAACGACCTGCTTTTTGAGGTTCAACACATCCCATTAAGCAATAATCACGTGCATCTTCGATTGATACCCCTTTTGCCAACATCATTTTGATATGAGTATCGTCAAAGTGACAAGCTGGGAAACCAATCCCGGCACGTACCACCTCTACAATTTTTTTCAAGTACTCTCTTGGTGAGCGGTTATGGATCCGACAAGCTAATGATGGCTGATAAACTTTTACATGACGAACTGCATCCATTAATAGATACGTTAATTCATTGGTTGCGTCATGCCCTTCACGTGTCACACCACCAACACACATATTTACGAACGGTTGGTAACCAGCAAAGAATTTAGAACCTCCTTCACTTGTGATCCACATCATTTCAGACATTTTAATCAGCATGCAACCTGCTAATTCGAACGCTTCAAATTCATTCATTTTTCCTTTTTCTAAATCATTTTTGAAAAATGGATACATGTATTGATCGACACGTCCAATTGACATACCCGTTTGGTTTTCTTCTACTACTAGTAAAGATTCAATTGTCCAGACCGCTTGAATCGCTTCCCAGAATGTTTCAGATTTATGTGCTGGTACTTTTGCATTGATTTCAGAAATTTTTTGCAATTCTGCTTTTCGTTTTGGATTCGTTTCTTTTTGAGCCAATTGAGCAGCGTATTCAGACATCCGACGTGCGTAAATCATGACCCCTTCTGTCGTATCGATCAATGATTTATAGAAATAGATTTTTTGAATATCATCGGGATTTTCGTAGTTTAGTTTTTCTAAATGTTCTTTGGCTTCTTTTTGAATATCCAGCATGCCTTTTTTCATTAAAATGACATCATATCCTGGATTGGAGTCCCCACCGCCATTTAGCTGGTGATAAGAACAGTCGGAAACAAAAGACTCTCCTGATAATTCCCAAACACCTGCTTCACGGAATTGGTCCTCACAATATTCATCAATTGATTTCCCTTTCCAAAACGGAAACAGTTCTTCACGCATAATTTTTTTGTCTTCATCTGAAATAAAGAACGGATCTTGCGGACGACTTGAAATTGTTTCAATTTCTTCTTCCATCCAACGCCAAGCAATATCAGGTGAAAAGGCGCCGGCACGTGGTGCGCCGTTTGGTGCGCCTACGATCAACTCATTATCTTGGATAACAAGTGGTGCTGTTTCACAGCAACGTTTAAATGATTTTGCTCTTAAAACATTTTTGGGCATCCCTGGATTTTCTCTTGCGAGTTCAGTGATCACTCTCGCACGATGTGTTGTGATTGTAGGAATTTGTGTTAGGTAATTTTTCTTTAAAGCATCTAAACGAGTTGTGATTCCATTTGGAATGGTAGAATCATTATCTGCTGCAAACCCGCCGCTGGTTGAGCTAGTACTTGTTGTATCATCTGCGACCGTTGCAAACATCTTCATTAAGGCAGTACGTTCTTCTGAACTTAACTCTTTTGTCGCTTCGGCTAATTTTGCCGAAAATTCTTTAATATCCATTTTAATTCCCTCACTTTACAACAATTTATTTTTCCATTATTTTTTTTAAGATTTTTTCTAACGCTTCTGTCTCTAAGTTTACGTCTGGTTCATTTGTTCTATCTTCAATAATTCCATCAAGTGGGTAGCTGATTTCTCGAATATATGTTAAATCTTTAGCCGTAATATTTTTTGCACTGATCCCTTTACCCGTTGTAAAACCACCCAGAATAACTGATACAGGTAAAGTTGATTCCAATCCCATACTTGCCCTAGTCGCCGCCGCATTCACTATCATACGACCAACAGGTTTCTTTAAGGCAAATTCTTTCAGCACTGACTTATTATGAGAATGGATCGCTAACGTATGCCCATTATTTTTTTCCTTCAATAACCGAATCGATTTTTCGCAAGCATGCATCCAATCCGGTTCTAAATAAAAGGCTAAAACTGGACACTTCATTTCATTAGCAAAAGGGTCTTCGTCGTGCATATACTGTTGCTCCGAAACCAATAGTTTTGTTGTGGGTGCTACATTTATTTTTGCTTCTTTGGCTAGCCAAAGGGCATCTTTGCCAATACACAAAGGATTTATTTGATTATTTTTTGGCTGTAACAATGCTAGCAAATGCGCTTCTTCTTCTTTTAATAAAAAATGTGCACCATACTGCTGTAACAATTCTTTCACTTCAGATGCGATGACACCTTCGGCAATTAAATACTGTTCTGCTGCAGGTAATAATCCACAATCATAGGAACGACTCTCTATGATTGCTTTGACAGCTTGTGTTAGGTTTGCTGAACGTTCGATAAAAACAGGTGTAGCACCCGATCCGCCATAAATGACCGGCTGTTGGTAATTGGCTGCGTTGATATAGTTTTGATTACCAATAGCTAAAATCATTGAACTATGCGGACTCGTTAATAATTCCTTTACTCCATTTTCTGTAATAGAAGTGAAGCATGCCAAACATCCTTTTGGTAACCCATTTTGTTCACAAATCTCTTTGACTTTTTGAAAAACGAGCTGTGTTGTTTTTTGAGACTTCGCATGTGGCATAAGTATCATTGCATTCCCTGATTTTATTCCGATCGTTAAACTGTAAAGCGTATTTAAGGTCGCGCTTTCGGCTGGTAATAGAACTGGGATCACCCCTAATGGAACCCCGACTTGTAGAATATTCCCCGCTGAATCTTCTACACTATTTCCAACACAAACCTGCTGATCCAACTCTTTAGATAACGCTCTCATAAATTCAACGATCAATCGTTCTTTATCGTTGTAATTCCCCATACCGGTTTCTTCTATTTCGCTTGCCAAAAATCGACTAATGTCAGGTTCAATCTCTTTAAGAAGTTGATTGACGATTTTATCAAGATTTTTTTGCTCATATTCTTTTATTAGCTGTTGTGCATCACGAGCTGTTTCAGCTAAAATTCGTGCTTCTTGGATGGATAGCAAATCTTCATCTACGTAATGCATCTATCCTGCATCTCCCTCCTCAATCGGTAAAAGATTACTTAATTGATAACGATCGATCATTTTATTTAAATCCCCATGAGGGCTTGCAATCACAACTGAGCTGTAGACTTTCGCCCCTAATTTCTCGACAGCTGTAATCCCCGCTTCAACAGCGGACTGACATGCCGAAACATCTCCTTGCACAATGACAGAAATGTATCCTGAGGCAACATTTTCATACCCAACCAACTCAACATTTGCAGCCTTGCACATTGCGTCACAAGCTTCTAGCACAAACACTAAGCCAAATGTTTCAATTGCACCAATTGCTTCATACGTCTTCACTTCTCTTCCTCCTTATACTAGCTATCTATATCATGAACTGAAACAATATCACCGACATATGAAATTGGTCGAGGCATCACATTGTATGCTGTTAAATTGCCAATCTCCTCCGCCGCTTTAGCTCCTGCTGCAACAGAGGCTTCAACAGCCGCTATATCTCCTTTGATCATGATTGTAACTAAAGTAGAGCCAATATTTTCATAAGAAATCAGTTCGACATTGGCAGCTTTTAACATCTCATCAGCAGCTTTTAATGCTGGAACAAGTCCAATCGTTTCAACTAATCCTAACGCCTCTTCGCCACGATATCTCAATGCATTCCCTCCTTATACAGAACGATATTTTTTATCGACATATTTATCAACGGTTGTCATACCATCGTTTGTAATTTTGTAATAAATAACCAATTTGTCATTGTCATCTAAATCATAGCTCGTTAATTCGACTAACCCATTAGCTTCCAAAGCCATCATATGTTCTAAATACAATTTCTCATTAAACTGTTTTTCATGCCCATATTGTGCTTTTAGTTTCTCCATGATTTGAGTAACATCGCTCTCTTTTTGATCATACATTTGATTTAAAACAGCCGTTCTACTAGGCAAAAGCATCCTACTCTTCCCCCTTTTTAAATAAGTCCAATGGATTCATCGTTACTAAGATCGCACCGATCACAATAATAACTGAACCTATCACCATTGTTGGTGTTAATGTCTGTCCTAAGAAAATAACACTAAACAGCACACCCCAAAAGGCATACGTAACATTCAAAGACATGCCAATCGCTGTACCAACCATCGCATTGGCTTTGTACCATGTTAAAAACGAAACCGCAGCACTTAATCCAGACAAAACTAACCACAAGACAGGTGTTACGGCTGCTAGAGTGCCAAATAGTAAATTAAATGCACCAACAGCTGGAACAACAATGATCAAAACAACGAGCCCTGAGATCAATTGACGTAAATTGACAGCAACATCCGTATCGATCATCGCTCCTCCAAAACTTGAAAAGACACCTTCTAACCCCCAAGCAATCGCTGCAATAAGTGCACAGATAATTCCTAATGTAAAATTGGGTGCTCCTTCTGGTTTCACTAAATTAATAGTGATAGCCCCAGCTACGACGACGACCATTCCTAATACGATTCGTGCCGTTGGTTTTTGCTTAAGAAAAATCCAAGAAAATAAAGCGCCAAACAAACTACATGTCGCTGAAATAGGAATCGCATACGCTCCAGCCATTGCTAATCCAACAAGATAGGCACCATTAGCAATTGGTCCTCCCAAAAGAAAACCAATCACTAACAATTTACCCGGCTTAGTCTGAAGTGTTCTCGTTAGTTCTTTCAATCTGCCGTGTTTTGCGTTATAAAATAAAAGAAATATTCCTGCAAAAAAATCATTTAAACCAGAACAGACAAACGGTGCCGCTAAAAATCCTGCTGCACTAATAAGTGGGTCATAACCACTTGCTACAACAACAAGTGTTGAATAGATGCCATACGTAATCCCTGAAATAATCCCATTACTGATTCCTTTCACTCGAAATCCCTTTTTAGCGTCCTTCATCTTAACATCTGCACTTACACAAGAAATATTTTTTCCACTTTCCATGTCTATTTCCCCTTAATCATTATTTTCAATTATCTATTTGGTAGAATACCTTCTACTTCACTATGTGGACGCGGGATTACATGAACTGATAATAATTCACCAACACGTTCTGCAGCTGCCGCCCCGGCATCCGTTGCGGCTTTAACAGCACCTACATCGCCTCTAACCATTACAGTTACAATGCCGCCACCCACAAATTCTTTTCCGATCAGTGAAACATTTGCTGCTTTTACCATCGCATCTGCCGCTTCGATTGATCCGATCATTCCTTTTGTTTCCACCATTCCTAATGCATCATGTTTCATGTTGTTCTTCCTCTCATTTTTGATTTAAAAAACGCTTTCTTTTTGACAAATTCATACTATTGGATACCCCTAAGGGCGTAGTCAATCTATTTTTTATTTTTTTTTTGGTATGTAACACAGTTTACTCTGTACTAGTACAGAAGGGATTCTTAATTGGATTTTCTAATTGAGAATCATTGAGAAAAACAGCGCTAAATCGGCTCTTTAATAAGAGCTGATAATTATTATTATTCTAATTCGCACTTTTTGTAAGCATTTTTTATAGTACACTACATGATCATTTTTTCACATGAAGAAACACTTGCTGTTCTCCAATCATGCCATTACGTACTCTCTTTCGAATAGACTGAAAAAATAAATAACGATTCCATGTATTGAAAAACCACTATTGAAAGCTTTAATGAATCTTTTAATAACACCTAAAAAGGTTCCCCTTTAGGGGAACCTTTTGTATTTCCTTACAAAAAAAAGGAGTCACAATCCAAATGGATCGCTTACTCCTCCTCTAGCCTAACATCTAATTTTTTCGGCTGGTATCAATAGTTCAACAACAAACTTATCGACATTCATAGTCGACCAATAATCAATGACATACCGTTGAAACACTTCGTTTTTACAGCGGTAATGATTTGCTTTTGCCCACGCTTTCATTTTTTTATATTGTTGACCGATATTGGCCAAATCACCGATATGATAGCTAGATAAAAACATCTGTCCACCAATCATTCTCTTTGGCATATTCATATTTTGCGCATGAATTGGCTTTTGCATGATCATTATTTTTGAACAGTGAAAGTCCTCTTCTCCACAATCTTCAAACCGTAAAATAACTGGTCCTGTGATTGCACATTTTTGTTCTTCTAAATAGTTTACCCAAGGAATATTGATGACGGCATCCATATAATTTTGACTAAATTCTTGCTCTAAAAATACATAGTTTTCTTGCTCGAAGTATTTAACATTGACACTTCGCATGCTATTTTCGCTCGCAATCGTTCCTTCTCTAATCAAACCCAACCAATCTGATACAGCAGTAAAACTATCAAAAATTCGTTGCTCTTCAAGTTTTAGTTCTTCTAGCTTCGTCAAAAACATCGTTTCGTGATAAAAATAATCCCCTGACTGTTGAACCCCTTTCATTTCCTGTAATTTAAACCCCATTTGTTTATAATACTTGATTACAGGTATGCTGTTCATTGTTTCTTCCGTATAGTACCGATAACCATTATCCAGACTGACATGATCCGGTTTCAACAAGCCTAGTTGCTCATAAAAACGTAACGTTTTGCGGGAAACATTACATAATTTAGCAACTTCACCAATAGAGTACATTTGATTAGTCTTTTTGGATAGTTTAGTAGTATTCATTAGACATCTCCATTACTCGCAACCACTTATATTATTGAGAATATCTGCACAATTGTCAAGTGAATTTCGAGGTTATTGGTATTTTCTTTTTTTGTAAACTCATCATCACTATCGTTAATTGTACTGATACAATTTGTGAAACTAGCCTATTTAGTTAATGTAAAAAAGATATAGCTATTGACGATCCCATATCTATCCCTCTCCTTCACTCTTTTTAGATACGTAATGTGCTACTAATAAAAAAATCAATCGATTGATAGGGACGCCTAAGTAGATAATTTCCTTTTCCGCCAATCCGTGTTAAGAACGACATAGCAGTTTCTTTATAGGTCATCACTTTTTCTCCTTCATAATTAGCCAAATTCTAAGCAAAAGATAGACAGAAACTAAATAAACACTCATCAGAATTAAACTCCATCTGTTGAAAAATGCTTTATTTAGGTCCTGCCTGCATTAATAGTCACATGCCTATTATTAATTATTCTAAAGATATTATTTTTTGGGGAAACGTAACCATATAAAGTAATTTACACTCTAATTATATACTTATAAACACATTGATTCAGATTATTCAAATGTACAACACATAATTCAAATCTTAATTCAACGAGGTCTTGCCAAGTAAGCTGCTAAAACCTCGTTAAATTGATCACTAAAAAATAATTTAGTTATTTTAAATAGTTATTCAATATTTTCTTATAAATATATGTTATTATTTTCACTTCGTAACATCCCAGTCATAAACCCAGGTTTGCCATCCATTTGCAGCTTCCGAATAAACTAACAATGTATTCCCATTTCTCGTTTTGACTAAAAATGATCGAGTTGTTTTATTCTCAATAACGATTGCATCACCATTTACCCAATGCGTAGCAGATGCTTTAAGTTTTACATAATCGCCTCGTTTGAATTGATTATTTGGAGCTTTCTCTGCTTCTGAAACTTTGATCCAGCCATGAATTGTTGCATCTTCTTGTGATTGGATGCGAATTGTATTGTCCCTATTTCTTTGTAAAACATTATATACGCTATTGTATTCATTCAACTTGATCGTCACGTTTGAACTGACTCCTTTGTAATTTTTCCATTTCGTTGCAAATTGTCTAAACGTGACTTTTTCATTTGCTTGAATATTATTTGGATTACCATACGAGCCCGTTTTACTTACTTTAAATTTACTTACTAAAATACAGTCCCAATCATATATCCAAACTTCCCATCCACCTGCAGAATCAGCGTATAAAAGCAATTGGTTCCCTTTACGTGCTTTTACATGGAATGTACGTGTCGTTTTGTTATCAATATTGATCGCATTTCCATTGACCCAATGACTTGCTTGTGGGCGAAGTTTTACAACATCATTTCGTTCAATACTGTTGTTTGAAGAAAGTTGAATATCTCGTTCATAAACATTTCCCCCCCATGAATTATCCATCATGCGAATATAAATTGTACCATCATCATTTAAGCGATTTACTCGGAAATTTCGAACCATACTGAAAAAACCAATTTTTGTACCACCTACCCAATTCATTGCGATGTTAGTAAAGGTCACAATTTCCCCTACCTTAAATTTTTTAGAAGGTGTTGGTTTTGGTGGGCGTGTGGCAGTTGCTGATCTGTATACTGTAATCGGTGGTTGACCATTCGCAATCCAAATATTATTATGCGGATTTGTTGTAATACCGTTATATCCAAAGTTACAGTGAAGAATATTTGCTGAACTATCAACAAAAATCCCAGTATGTCCGTATTCCCCACCAGATGCTCCCCGAGTTCCCCAAATAAAAATATCTCCTCTTTGCACTTCAAAAACACCATTTGTCTTTGGAATTTGTTTCCAATTATTTCGTTCTAAATCACCAAACAAAGTATCTGTATTTCCCATACTAAAAAACCACCAGCTCTTAGCGAAAAGTAAACTGCTGAACTACAATCATAACTATTCGGTCCTAGACGACTGGTCATACTGTAAGAAACCTTTCCTTCTCTATCTTTCATCCATTTAATCATTGTTTCAATATTTCCCATTATTAATTCCTCCTGTTTCAAATTAGTTAACGGCGCCATTAACTCGATTACATTTTAACGAACTTAAAGAGTTAAAAACCATCCATTTACTCCTTAACATCTGTCTAAATACTTTCTTATTACTTTTTTGAATTTTTAAATCTTAAAAAGTAAATGAATATAAAAAAGAGCTAATCAATCATGAAAATTTCACAACAATTGATCCAGCTCAAACAGCAATATTCAACTTTATTGAGGCATATAAAAAGACAAAACTCTACTACATTTCAGTTATAAAAAAATGATCTACAAACTTAATGCCAGTAAAAACTGGAAGTACAACAAATCCACCAAATGTTTGAAATAAAACTAGTTCTAAAAAACTAATTAGCTCTGAACCGAGATTCAAAACATATAACGCTGTAAGAGTGTCTAAAAATCGCACGTCTCGATGGACTCACATGTTAAATTTTGAAGGAAATATATTTAAACTGTTCAGTGTCTTCTTTCGATTTAAAAATGTCTGGACGACGTCAGCGAATAGATAATAGATACCTGATTGACTTAATAACTTAACTACCCAACCTTAATTATCGTCCACTCCACCTTGGTCGGGAAAACTACTATCAATCCCAATAAAGCTTTTCACTTCATTTGGATACTCATTGATATAAGCAAGTGAATAAACACCAGAAATAGAATGTCCTACTAAGTGATACGAGCTGATATTCAACTGCTTCAACGCCTGATGAAGCTCACTCGTTACATTCTCAATTGAACGTACTTTATCCGTGTCATCACTTAACCCATAGCCGAATGGTTCCACCATGACGACCTGATATTCTTTTGATAACTCATTCACTAGCGGTTGAAAAGCAAGTACAGGAGAACTTGTTAGATAACCTGGTAACAACACTATTTTTTCGTCACCTTTCCCAGTCAATTGAACACGTAGAGATTTGTTCTCTACTTTCACTTCTTGATTATAAGGGATGGTTTTTTTAGTTGAACTTTATTATTAACGTAAATTCCGACAAAAACAAGAAGCACATCCATTATAAATTTCCCACTGATAATCCCTAAGATCTTAACTATTTTTTTATAGTCATTTCTCAAATCTATCTGTTTTTCAAAAAAATACTTGTTTCTTTTACGATTGTTTCCATTTGTGTGTGGTGTAAATAATGGGCACCTAACAATTGAATCAATTCTCCTTTTTCTAAACCTCTCACCTGATCTTGATGCATCTCAAGCCAATTTTTTTGATTCCTATCATTATCTGCAACAAATAATAAAACAGGCATATTTTTTGGATACGTTAAGCCAAGAGAATCAGTGAAGCTATTCCTTAATTCTTGAAGTTCATCTTTCATCGCAGGACTACTCATGTTCTTCATCGTCAATAACTTAATCTGTTCAAAGTCAGGGTTATCTTGACTCACGCCTAAACCCGTTTCTGGGCTAACTTTGATCAACGCTCGAAAAACACCCGCTGTTTTTAAGAAGTCAAAGACTGACATATCAACACCCGGCCAAGGCTGTTTTGGTGTGCTAGAATCAATTCCCACAAAGCCTTCCATTTCATTTGGGTAAACTTGGGCATAATTCACCGCATAAAGACCTGCAATCGAGTGTCCCATCAATGTGTATTTAGAAATGTTCAGTTCTTTCGCTACTTGATGGATTTCTTCTACAATATTTTCAACGCTGCGACGTCGATTCGTTTGACTACTTAATCCATAGCCAAATGGTTCGATCGTAACTACACGATACTCTTTCTTCAACTCATCGATCATCGGTTTAAAATCTAAATAAGGACTAGCTGTTCCTTGCCCTGGTAAAAGTAAAATAGTTTTCTTTCCTTCACCTTCATCGACAATATTCATCTCACCATCAAAGACTTTTAATTTCTCACCATATGACTCAATTCGTTTTGCTTCACTTTTTAAACTTAACTGGTGAATCGTAAAGGTAATCAACAAGGACACAATTAGGATAGTGATTATCGCTAAGATTATTTTGCCTAATCCTTGTAATAGTCTGATGCCTAGTGATTTAGTTTTCAGTTTTTTGATCATTTAATTCTGCCGCCTTTATCATAATTTGTTGGTCAAGTTTCTCTAAAAACGCATCGCTAATAATTGGCATTCCAGTATTCTCAAGCATCGTTTTGGTAGCCATTAATTTTTCAAAAAAGGTCTCTACTGTATTTGGAAATAACGCTTGAATAAACCACGTACTTAAAATCAAGATCGCTAATTCAGCCATTTGCTTCGGTTGCTCAACTGTGACTGATCCATCGCTATTTCCTTCAATTAAACAGGTTTCTACTAATGGCGCCATGATTTCATTCGTCGTCCGAATATACATTGAAAAGAATTTAGGATTATCTAACAAGGTAAAACTAAGGATACGAGACTGACTGGCCTCACTATTGAACATTCCTTCAAATAAAAGAGCCTGAATTTTCTCTAATCCATTTAATTTATCTTTTTCCATGATTACTGTTAAGGCAGCTTCATTGGGGATAAATCTTCTGACAACGGCATCTATGATTTCATCTTTAGATGCATAGTGGTGATAAACGGCTCCTTTGGTTAAACCATCTAACCCTTTGACGATATCGGAAATAGATGTTTTTTCGTAGCCTTTTTCGATAAATAGTTTTGTTGAAACATCTAGAATTAATGATTTAGCTTCTTCTGCTGTATATTTTTTAGCCATTTTGATCTCTCCTTCTAAAAAAACATTCAATCGGTATGTTTTTATCATACGCTATTTTTGAGGAATGTCAAATCGTATTGATTTCATGCTCTATTTTAGTTTCTAACATTAGTATTTCGAGCACTTATCGTCTGATTGCATTTAACTAACTACCTCTAATCATTTCGTCTATCTCATGTTCAATTTTCCGTTCTTCTACTAATAAATCATCCCATCTTGAATGGTTGCATTCGCTTCATCAAATTCCGCTGCCACGCTCTTTATATTCTGCGCTATCGTCTGCACCATATACAGCAACTCTTTCATAGCGTTTTTTGCCGCCGTATTTTTGGAAACAGTTGAATGCTCATTTGTTAAGACGGATTGCTGGCAATTCAGGTCGTCCATTGCAGAAAAAATCCCTCTTGCAAGTTCTCAGGCAACTGTATTATTACTACTCATACGATTCTCAAACAAAACTGTCACAAAGACTGTTCTAGTTTTATTTAAAACTTTTCCAGAAATTTCGCAATAGATGACTATTTTTTATAACCATTTAGTTTGTATAGTAATTTTTAACAGACTAGATAGTACTTATTCTGTTGTTTTGTTCATCGTGTATTAAAATGAAAATAAAAAAGCTGAGTGGGTTCTGTTTTAGAACATTACTCAACTTTATTATAATTTACAATTTCTTTAAGTTACTATTGACTTGTTCAGCCCTTTTATCATCTAAAATCTCTTACTTTAAAACGTTACGCATCAAATTCGTTAAAGTTCCCACATAGTGATATTTGGGTTTAATACTAGAAAATAACTAAAAAAGTTACATATTCTTTTTATAAATGATTCATCAAGAAAACAGTCGCTAATTTAATAATCCAAGCTAATGCACCAAAAAACAGGGTAAATACTAATACTATTAGTATTCTTTCTCCAAAATATTTTTTTTGATCTCGTTGCTCTCTCAATTCATCTAAGTTAGACTTCTCTTCAGAAAAAGCAATAATCTCTTTGTATGTCTTAATATTATTTTTCTTTTTCAATTTTTCTATCTTAACAGCGTAATACATTGTTATGGCCGAAAGAAGTAAAAAGGGAATAAATCCCATTACCTTCCAAATGATAAGACTTGGCACACCTATAACAAGTGTCAAACCTAAAAAAATGATCATTCCCTTTGTGCTTTTATCCATTGCATCATCATTTACTATATTTTTCATTTTGTCTACATCTCCTTTAACTAGTTCATCTAGCGAGATACCAAAAAGAATACTTAAAGCAATTAAATTATGAATGTCGGGATAATTTTTATCGTTTTCCCATTTCGAAATAGTTTGACGCGTAACATATATTTTTTCTGCTAATTCTTCTTGACTTAATCCATTGAGTTCACGATTTTTTTTTAATTGCTTGCTAAAGTTCATTCTGCACCTCCTAGTAAATTTAGAATATCTCAAAATCAGCTAATTGTCTGCTTGTTATGAGTTACATTACCCTTTAAACTAGTGTATATATTTGTTTACATCATAGTAAAGATGCATTTCAACCTTAATAGTCTGCGTAAATTATGTTAAATCAAAAACTACTTGAGTATACTCTATTTTATTTAGACCTATTAATTATAATCTGGAGTTCTATTTGATGTTGTTCCTGGTAAGCAATCTTCTTTTAACTAGATAAAGAGCAGTTAACAATAGTAGAAAACCAAACCAACAGTAATTATTTGGTATTTCAGAAGTATCAGGTAGATGTTTATTGCTACTTTTATTAACTAACTTTTTTTCGGTTAATTTCAGATCTTTTTCAGATAATAATTTACTGTCGTTATCATCTTTCTCATGCAAATCAGATTCTTCAATCGTATCAACTATTTCCAATTTGCTGGTGAGAACTGTTTTGTTTCCCGAATAATCAGATAATTCTAAAGAAACATCTTGAATTCCAATATGATTCATATCAATTTCATTAAAAAAAGAGAAAGTAACTAAATCTGAATCATAATTATCAAAAATGCTAACTATAAAAGATTCTGGATTAATTTGCTCCCCTTTTTGTATCCTTAAGTTGCTTTTTAGCTCTCCAACTGGAGGAATAGTATCTTCAATAATGATTTCTCCTGATATTAATGTGCTATTCCCACTAATATCTTCCAACCGAATATATATATCCTGATTTCCTAATTTGCTAAAATTTGGTATTTTATCATAGGTTACCATAACTTCTTCTCCTGAATTGTCCTTAACATTTGTAACAAATCCTCTTGCTTGTGTGTAAGTATTAACTTCAATCCTCGCTTCTTTAAACTCTCCAACTGGACTAACTGTATCTGATATCAACGAATAAGAATCAATTATTTGAGGCAGCCCATAACCAAACAGACTGTCTTTTCCCTTTTCACCTAAATCCAGAACTTTTAGTGATATGTCATTTAGCGTTCTCAAAATGGTTGGATATTCCCCATTCATATTTTTATAATAGGAATAATAGCATGCAATAACTGCAGTAACGTTAGGAACTGATAAACTTGTACCAGCCGAAAACATATATCCTTGAGGAATTCCTATAGCACTTAACATATTATCTAAATTAGTTGGATAAGAAGAATAGATTAGCTTACTCAAGTCTAAATATCCATCCATATAAGTATACTCACCTCCTGGAGCTGTAAATTGATTGTTATTACTACTATTACTATATGAGGCAAATTTTTTCTCGAACGTAATTGAACTTATAGACAGAACACCTGGAATATCTGCTGGTAAATGACGAATAGTTGTTTCTTCATATGCCTGGTCCAAGTTTATTCCAGCATTTCCAGAAGATGAAACAATAATGACTTCATGACTTGATGCATATTCAACAGCGCGTTCAAATGCTTCAATAATCAGATTATCCCCAGAAATATTTTCATATTTATATGTTCCTAAACTGATATTCAAAATATTTTGTCCATCATTTACCGCCTGTATCATTGCCTCTAATACCCAAAAGGATTCACCATCCGTATCTGTTAGTACTTTGTAAGGAGTAATGACTGCTTTGGGACTAATTTGAGTAATGATTCCTGCAACCATTGTTCCATGCCCATTAAAATCTGTAATAGATGAATCACAATCAACAAACGATTTTCCATTAGCAATGTCTAGAGCTGAAGAAAATATTGGATGATGGATATCTATGCCACTATCTATCAAACCAATCTTAACATCTTTTCCATCTGAAATATCTAAAGAAGAACCATTTGAAGTCATTACATCTTTATACCACGCTAGTTGATCAAGTATTTCAAAGTTATCAGAAGATTTTTTATTAACCGCTTGTTCAATATTTTGTATGTTTTCTAGCCCAGATTCTATACTCGTAAGTCTATTGTCTTCTATAAAAATATCAGGCATTTGTCCAAAGCTTTCTATATCTTGGCTTGTCTCAATTTTTTCTTTCACTTTTTTTGATATTTTTCTAGCTTTAAGCAATTTGATCTCTGGAATTTCACTAAATTCTATCCTATTATCTATTGAATGCAATTCTTTTTTTACTGCTTCAATATCAGATTCTTCTTTTACAAGTATATTAAGAGCATCTTCTTCCGCATTTACTTGAACTATAGAAATTGAGAGTATAAGAAAAACCACAAGCAAGCTCAATAAAATCATTATTGCCTTTTTTAGTTTCATATATTCAACACCTATCTTCAAATTTTATATCAATTAGTGATTAAAACGATTCACATTTTTTACACGTCACTTCTTTTTTTTGAAAATGTCTATATTAAGTGCACTCAGGAATAGTAAGATTATTCCTAATCCTAATAGCATTTCATTATTTACCATTATCAACCCTGCAATTACACCTACCAATAAATAGAGACATATTCTTAACCCTAAATTTTTCTTCATAAGTTTCTTGATTTTCATTGCATGCTCCTTCTTAATTTCGTTTTCTATTTTTCCGCTGAAAAAACTGTATTAAATATCTTTATAATGTCTGTTTTTGTACACAATATTTTATTTTTTCAATAAAAACTACGGACCAATTAAAAATAAAGAAGGTAAATCTAAGTCAAACTTGACTATTTACCTTCCTTTTGCTCATTTCGATACCTAACTTCAAATTTCTAACAATAACAATTAATTAAAACTAGCAATGACCTTTTAAAGTTTTGACTAATGCTATACTAGAAGCTAAAGTTGCAAAAAATGAAGCTACTGATTCTGGATTTACATCTCCTGATCCTTGTACTTCTACCATCTCAGAAATTGATAAATCCTCGAACTTTTCTCCTACTACTTTTTCTAATTCATATTCTGCCATATCAACCCCTCCTTTCCATAGTTACTTTATTTAAAACTTATCAAAATGAATCAATTTCAAATTTCAACAAGTTTTCAATAACGAATTTCGTTTAAAAAGTAATCAATATTACTTATATAACTCTTTATAATAGTAGCTTGTATTCAATAGTTCTTGATGTGTTCCTAGCGCAACGATTTTCCCATCATTCATAACAATGATCTGATCAAAATTTTGTATACTTGATAACCTATGTGCAACGACAACAAGTGTAGAATCCATACCAAACAAGTAATTCATAATAGCTCTCTCAGATATATTATCTAAAGAACTTGTTGGTTCATCTAGAAAAATTACTTCTGGTTTAAAAATGATTGTTCTTGCTATAGAAAGTTTCTGTCTTTGCCCTCCAGATAGATTTTGACCTAATTCAGAAATATTAGTTTCAAGACCTAAAGGACATCCTAAAATTAAGCTTTCTAACCCAACATTTTTAACAACTTCCATGATATATTCGTCAGAATAATCTCTTCCCATTGTGATGTTTTCTCTGAATGTTCCATTAAATAAAACATTTTCCTGCAATACAACACCAATATGATCACGAAATGTATGAATATCTAAGTCCTTAATATCTCGTTTACCATAACAGATTTCTCCTGATGTACTTTGGTGCAGACCAGCGGCTACTTTTAATAGAGTAGACTTTCCTGAGCCGCTTTCCCCTACAATAGCTATTTTTTGTTTTGGAGCTATATGAAGGGAAATATTTTCTATTGCTGGTTTAGAAAAGGAACTATACTTATACATAATGTTCCGAATGTAAATATCCGTTAGATAGTTATCCAATTTTTCAGTACCCGATAATGAAGTTTCATTTGACGTTTGCAATATATCTAATAAACGATCTAAATAGACTTTTACCATTTGAAACTGGGTATAAGATTGCAATATAGACAGTATAGGAGATAAAAATGCTATACCGATAGAGCTAAAAGCGACAATACTCCCAATTGTTGTTTGATTATTAAGAACTAAAATATATCCAATTGCATAGACTATCACTGAATAAAAAGTTTGAATTGTTTGTGGAATATTTGCTGATATTGAATTAGCTTTCGCCTTTTCCTTTTCAAAGCTGATTTGTTTTTCATAATTATTCTGCCATTTCATATACATGTTTTTTTGTGAGTTAGTGGATTTTATTGTAAAAATATTATTTACCATCTCATTTATTAAATCTTGTGAATTGCTAAGGACACCGATTTCATTTTGACTAATTTTTCTATTTATGCTTGCATTAATAAATGAAAATGTAGCGATCACAACTGTTATTCCGATTGTAACCATGGTCAATATTTTACTAAAATTCCACATAATCAATACGTAAAAAACTAAAAAACACATATCTACTACTAGAGTGATTAATTGGTCAATTAATATCTGGCGTATAAATGAACTAGAATTTATTCGGTAAATTAGTTCCCCCCTATTCCTGTTTACAAAATATGAATACGGTAAATCAAGCAATTGTTTGATCGTGTTACTTAATAAATTTTTCTCGGTAACTGTTTGTAAAGAAGTAACTGTCCTTGTTCTAATCATGTTTGTTAAGAAATAGATTAATATAATTAGTAAAACAGAAAATATCATTTTTTGAATACTTTGATTACTATTGCCATCAATAATTTTCTGTATAATAAAAGGGATATATAAATTTATACATTGCACAATGAAGAATATAAATAAAGTAAAAAATAGCAAGCTTTTATTGTTATAAACAATTGATTTTAGTTTGGAATTAATTTTAGGGAATTCATATTTCCTTTTTCTATTTATCAATATATACATAGCAATATTTGAGAAATCATGTTTAAACTCAGTATGACTAATTTTTTTCTTTCCATTTGCAGGATCAGTTATATATACTTTTTTTGAGGTCACTTTCTCTACAATTATAAAGTGTTTATTTTTCCAATATGCAATGAACGGAACTGGCAATTCTTGTAGAGACTCGGAATTAACTTTTACTGCTTTTGATTCAATGCCTTCATTTTTTAAAACGGTTTGAATTTGTGCAAGATTATAACCACCTGTTGGAACACCATAATACTCTCTCATTTTACTTAACTCAGTTTTTCTAATAAAAAAATCAATCAACATGGTTGCACAAGCTAGTCCACATTCAGAATGTTCACTTTGTTTCTGGAAGCGAATCCGCATGACTTTCAGCTACTTTCTATGTAATGTTGTTAAGTAATCTTCAAAAGTATCAAAATTTATCATACCTGTTTTCTGCCAATACGCTAATTCTCCTAAGTCCACTCCCATTTCCTTCTGTACTTCTAATTGCTCTAGTATATTTAATTTTGATCCGTTAAAGACTCCTTCAAGAAACTTATTAGACATTGGTGGTAATTGAGCAAATTTTTTTATCCGTTCAACAATAGTGTCAGTTACTTCTTTAAGCCAAATTTCATTATTAAAGTGATTAAGTACCTCTACTGCATTTGCGTTAGCAATAACATTTCCTCCCATAAATGTCATAATTTCACTTAAAGGTTCAGTTACTGTTTTTAAACCATTAGAACCACATGTGCTAATAACAACTACGGGTTTTCCTCCCAAACGTAGTGTATGAGCCCACCAAGCAGATCTTTCTATGAACAATTTCAAATCTGACGTCATTGAATGTACATAGACAGGTGATCCTACGATAAAAACATCTGACTCTAGTATTTTATTTTGTAATTTTTCTAAATCATCGCCCGAATCATGTTCAACATCAATAAAACAATTATGATCACCATCACAAAATTTTATATTATAATCTTGCGGATAAGCATATTCAACTGCAAAGGTAGCTTTATCAAGGTTACCTGTAATTTTGCGAATAAAACTAGCTGTATTTCCTTCTTTTCTTCTAGATCCATTTAAAACAAATATTTTTTTCATATTACCCCTCCGTTCTATATTTTTTATCTACTTTGCATATCAAAATGATATGCAAAATAGATAAAAACCTACATTCATTGTAGTAATTATCAACAAAAATCTAACATCTAGCAATCGAAACAACAGCACCAACTGATGCACCAGCACATGGTACTGATGAAGTTTTCAATGTGACCATCACACTATAAAGACAAGCTGGTGAAGTCGTAAATTCCCCATTAACATCTCCTGAACCTTGCACCATTGTCATTTCAGCAATTGACAGATCTTCAAATGTCTCCCCTACTACTTTTTGCATATCCATATTTGACACAATAATACCCTCCTAAATAATTTGTAATGTGTGCAAAAGAATTTTACTAGTATTGATTAACCTCCTTTTCATAGTATCTATCTAAAAAATAACAAAAAGCGCACACCACTTTCAATTATACTTCTAATAGCAAAACATTATTAACAGGTTGGTACACACTTAGATAAAGCCAAGCTATACCACCTATACCATCAAATAGCCCTTTTGCAGAGACATCTCCTATAGAAGGGATTTTATAACCTTCTAGCGTAGCGTACATCAAAACATTAGATAGCCATTGATCAGCGAGCTTATTCCAATGATCATCCTTCGTGTACTCATAAATCATCTTCATCGTAGTAATGACACTACCATTTCCATGACATAGGCCATCTTCATCTACCAAAATAGTCGAAATTTTCAAATAATTTTCAATCATTAAATTTAATTGATCTTTATCAATGCTTTTAGGAGATATTTTCAAAATAGCTAATCTTGCCTGTATCATTCCTGATAGACCCCAACACCATTTATAACTATTTTCTTGAACTTGATACATATCGAATTCTCTAGATAACTGTTCCTTTACATAATCTTCTTCAAAATCTCCATTTTGAAATGAAGCTAAGCTCAACATAACTCCGCTTATTCCATGGGCAATGCCAACTTTTTCCATGGTTCCCTCATCATCATTTTTTATTTTCTCTAAAAAGATTGATGAGAATTTTTCCAGTGTACTTTTTATCAACGAATTATTGTCAAATGAAATACTGGCGGTAGCTAATAAACGAATAATTCCTGCTAACCCTGAAATGTAATCTATATCTTTAAAATTTACTATTTGTTCCGCTGTCATTTCTGAAAGTTTTTTTATTGTATAGTCCAAAAATTGGCTGTCATGAATCGTACCTAAGTATTTATATTCTAAAATCATAGGATAGATAGGAGAAAGCCAGCCTGTAAAAGCCCCAGAAAAAGGTAAAAGCCTACTTTGTCTTATAGCAGTTTCTATTATTGTTTTATAGTAATCAAAGTATTCTGTTTCTTTAGACGTCACATATAGTTCTAAGAAAAGCAATGCTAGTCCACTTAGCCCACTGTATAGACTCTCATCTGATGGAACAATTTTCCAATGTTTCTCTTCAGAACAATCAATACTCAATAGTGAACATTGACCATCTCTTGTTATCATTTCTTTCTTAAGCTGCTTAACAATGTTTTTGACCTGTACTAATAAATCAAAATTTTGAGTTTCAAAAATAATGCTCTTTTTTTCTGCTGGTTTATTAAGGACTTGATCCCATAAATTTAGTGAGCTAAGCAAAATAGATCTTTGCCTAAGAATATTTTCTTCAGAAAGGTTAAGAACTCTATCGATAGATTGGTGTAGTCCTGATATCTCAAAATAGTTTTCAAATACGTTTCCACAACTATCATATAAATTTCTAGAATCAGAATAAGAGTAAAAAATTGGGATATCATTATACAACAAATCACTCACTTCACTAGTAACAACACTTTTATTTTTGTATGGATATGCCCAAAGATTCATCATTAATCTTTCTCTATACTTCATTTCTCTATTATACGAAGGATGGCTACTGTACCTGATCATTGACATATATCTTTCTGTTCCTTTTAATAGAACTCTTGTTTTTTTCTGTTTAAATACATCTAAGATTTCACTAAATTCCATTCTATTATTTTGGGAAAATTCTATAAATTTATCAAACCCTTCTATAATTTTTAAAATATATTTTTGATAATCTATAGATTCCAAATCGTTGTTTTTTGGAATATTATTTCCCCCACCAAAATAGCTTGGCATTTTTTGATAGTGAAAATTGTCAGTATTGACTTCTACAGGTCCAAGTATCTTTTGATTTAACTCAACTTTCTTTCCACTTAAAGCACTCAAATCAATGCTATCATCTTTCCCAATTTGTAGTTTAGTGGGTAATAAAAATGAGCTTGTTACAGATTCCAATTCTAACTTTCTAAGTAAGTCAACATAAAGTGACTCATCTTCCATTTGATTTGAAACGTGAAATATAGTTTCTATATCAACTATAACTGGATTTTCACCATGTGCAATAATATTTTCAATATGCAAATCATTCAGACTAAATAGATAACAGATAGCTATTAAATATCCATAACGCTCATAGTAATTTTCAATTTCGCTTATAGTTTTACATTCAGTTGCTTCAATGTATTCATTATAAGTATAACTGTCCTTGTAAATTCCCGTTGGTATCTTTATTTCTAACAAGTCAGAATTACTAGTATACCAATCAATAAATTTCTCAAAAGACTTACTTATGTTTAAATCTTTAGGCTTGTATACAAGTTTTTTTTCATCAAAATTAAGAATTGAAACCGATTTTCCCCGCTCGTGAGAATCTCCAGTGGATAATGATAATTTAGCTAGATTTAACTCCCTTACATCTAAAAATTCTTGAATTTCTAAATAATCTTTATCAATATTTTGAATCATATTCGTAAAGTTTTCAATCAAATATATCGTTCTTATTGTAGCAATTCTTGCTAAAACAGAAAACTCGTTGTAAAAACTATAGAAAGAATCTTTAGAATCAAAATTACTACGCAAAAACTCCATAAATTTTTGTTCTTTTTCTATTTTTCCACTTATTTCGCTTTGTTTATATTCTTCTAACTTTAAAGCAATTATTTTGCCACTAATATCGAACATTTCTACTAAGTGAGCTTCCGTAAAATCATCTAGAATCTGTTCATTAATTGTGATATTTTCAACATTTTCTACTACAATTTCTAGCTTTTTTTGAAGAAACTTGTTAAAAGGATGGGTTGGAACAAAAACTCCAAGTTCATAATTTATGTTACTATAATCATAGTTGTTCATTATTTCACAAAAAATTCTTAGCCAATATTCTTCATCCGCCTCACTTTGTTCATAATTCAATGGTTGAAGAGCATACGCAAATTGCTCATGTGAAAGATTCGACTTTTCTAGCATAACTTCAAAATATTTATCCGTTAATAATGTTCTAGCATTTCTCCATTCTTCGAAGTAACTATAATCAATAACTTTTCGCTCACTAAAAGTAACTACTTTTTCTGAAATTGTTTTAGTTTTCATTATGTCTAAAACTTTATTCATACCTAACTCCCTTTCAATTATAAAAATTTTATTCATATTGACAGAAATGCAGTTATCAGCTTCAAAATTACTCGATATTTTACAACTACATTAAAACTAAACTTACAACGTAAACCCTAAAATGATAAAAGTTAGAAGTGAACAGACACTCTAATCTACTTAATCCTTTTTATTTCACACTCTATATAAACTATTATCGTCAAGAAAATCCATTTGTTTGATTAAAACGACTATTCATAAAGCTGTAATTAAACAAAATATGATTGTTCATTTATTAACAACTAATTCTACTTAGAAAACTACAATAGGCATTTTAATGTTTCCATCCTTCTAGAAACATTAAATTTTCTCTATGTATATTAAACAATACCTATAATATCATTAAAGAAAACTAAATGCAATATTTTTTTAAATCAAATAGAAATACATAATTTACTATTTAACAATTTTACACTATTACTCTTTGAATTTTCTGATAAAAAGGAAGGCTTAATAGGACATATTAGTATTTTAGAAAGCCCTATTTCTACTAAACAAAAATAGATGATTCACAAAATATCAGATTAAAAAAATCATTAACAAATCTTTCGACAAATTACACTATAAACCAACTTATAAATCAATTATTTAAATCTAAATAGTTTTTTTACATCTAAAAAGCGTTATTTTAAATTATGTAGTATGATTCTTTTTAGCTCTAACACTTCTTTTAATTCATTTTTTGATAATCCATTCTTTTTATCCGTTCGCCTTGATTCTCGCTGTCGATTTATTTATACTTAGTGTATATAATGGAAATAAAAAAGCTGAGTAAGTCCTGATTCAGAACATCACTCAACTTTATGACAATTTAATCCTTGGCACCTTTTTGTTTGGCTGGAACCGAACGAAAATGGTCTTGAAAACAGCAACGACTGTCCGAACAAGTATGCCAATAGTAAATGAATCTCTAGCTTTTTTGTTGTGTCTCTTTTTGAGCTACAACTAGAAAAGAATGCTAGGTTTCTTTAAAGTACTATTGACTTATTCAGGTATTGGACATTGCGCCAATGCCTTTTTTGTTTCTATTCTAGGTCTGATTTTTATTGATGGTGGTGATAATGAAACGTAGCGATGTACAAGTTTAAAAATAGAAAAATAAAAAACGGCACCTTACAACCTGACTGGAATCATGTTGCAAGGCCCCGAATAAACAGCAACGACTGCTTATCCGAGTTGCCGATAGCGCGTACCGAAGTACTCGCATGTTTTATTGTACTTAATTTTGATTGATTTTACTAGTCTCTTTGCTGGATTCTTTCATTTTTTTGGCGATTTCATGTGTTCTTTGGCGAACTATTGCACACGATGAGGCACAGATAGGTCTGATCGTTTTTTATTTTCCTGTTGGTTATTCAAAAAAATAGGAATGGATGTGTAGTGATGAGTAAAGAACAGAATTTGAAGGCGGTACCTTATCAGGATATTTTGGATGTGCGGAGTGAGTTGATCAAGCTTCAGTCTTGGCAGAAGTCGTTGGTTTATTTGGATGAGTTTTTTGATGGGAAGGTTACTAGGAATAAGAAGGATATGCGGATGCGGTATTATTCTTGTCAGCAGTTGTATCAGGTTTTTTCTGGGGATTTTGAGGAGGTACTTAAAGAGACAGAAGAAGTGTTAGGTAGGATGATGCAGAGAAAGAAAACTTAAAAATATGAAAAATTCATTTAATTAATAATCTTTTGACAAATATAATTCTATATTAGTCCATGTTTATATTAATATTGTTTATTTTACTAAGATCAGTGTTTTCGTCTAGAATTGTAATCATCCAGAGGATTTTACAGGATAATTAACAGTATACGGTACAAGATGAGGACAAAAGCGAAAGAAAGCTCAGGTTAGTTGTTAAATTCATACATGTATGAATTTAACAACTAACCTGAGTGTCTCTAAAACAAAAGTTTATATTTCAGAATAAACAGTTTGAGATTGGTGTTAAGTTTGGGATTATTTTTTTGCAATTCATTTACAATATTACAAACAGTCTCAAACGTTTTATTTACAAAAAATGATACTAAAAATCAGTATAATTAGTCTTTCTTCGTGCAACTCTATTTATAAATTCAATAATTTCTGTTATTTTTCCAATAAATTGATAATCTTTTTCTTCTAGATTTATCTCACAATCTATAATTTTCTTTAGCGATCCATATACATAGTCTAATTTATATAATTCCTTATGCAACCCAATCATTTCTATATACTGATTAGATATATCTTTCTCTTCTTCTGTCAATTCATTATTTGAGACAATTGCACCAAATTTATTTCTATAAAATAGATTTTTAAATTTGATATCTATAGGATCTATGAAGTAATCTATTTCTTTATTGCTTTTAGAGCAATTACATACTGGACAAGCTAAAGCCATATATTGATAACTATCAATTAGTTCAGAATGATTATCTTTATTTTTAGTATGTTCAATATGAAAAAAGGAATCTGCATATGAAGTATATTCCCAACCGCAATATGCACACTTTGAATGAAAATCTTCTATCAAATACTTTTTGATTTGGTTTCTATCTGATTTCCTAGTATATTTTAAAGACGTTACTTCATCTCCACTTCTTCTTGTAGGTGGAATTTCATACCCTCTGTAATCACCTTTATATATTTTTCTTATCATTTATCATCATATCTTTCAGAATATTTTCCAATAATTTCAAATGCATTTTCCATAAGAATTTTGAATTTTTCTTCCTCATCTTCTGAGTAATTTGAATCATAAAAAAGAGAAAATTGCTTATCTATTTCTTCCTCATTCTTTAGTACGGAATATGATATAGATTGATCATTTTTTAAGCCCAAATTGATACGTTCTAGAATTTCAATTTCTTCAAAATTACGCATAATTTGCTTAAGTAGATAGTTTATCATATCACCAGTCTGCCCAGAGATATCTTTTTCAAAAATCCTTTCAGCATTCTTATCGATTGTAACTTCATCACTATATGAAGTATAGATTGCTAAAGGAAAATGAGCATTATATGACTTAATTCTTTTCCACATTATTTCAGCACTGTCAAAAATTTCACTGTTGCTCAATCGGAAATCCATTATTAAAGCATGGTAATTATTCTCCAATAGACTATTCCAAAAGTCTTCTTGTGTTTCCTCATCTTTAATAAAAATGAAAGATGGCTTAATATCAAATTCCTTATATTCATCTAAGGAGATCATCTTTCTAAGCTCTCGTTTTATTTCACTATAGGAGCTATACATTGCATCCATATCATCATCAATATAACCAATAACAATCTTTTTTATATCATTATTCATCAAAAGCACCACCTAATAAAGTAAATTCTATTTCGAAACCTTTTTCTCCCTTTTCAGAGAGTAGTTTCTTCTCTCCTTTTAAACTTCTAACTATTGAATAGAAGATCCACATACCCATGCCGGTTCCTCCATACCTCTCACTGTATGTTTTATAGGGTTCAAAAATATTATTTTTATCTTCAATTTCTTCGCTCAATCCAATACCATTGTCTGAGTAAACAAATTTCACGTGGTTTGATGAAATTAACGATACATCAATATTTATATTTCTGTTTACAATCTTCCCTTCTTCAAAGCTTTTATGGGAATTTGAAATTAAATTCAAGAAAATACAATCCAATTGATGATCACTCGCATGTACAAAGATTTTTTTTAAGGGATCTGCTAGTTTGGTATAGTCTTGTTCACCATTTACTGTGTAATTGTATGTATTATAATTATCACGTATTGAATTTTCCCACCACTTTAAAGTAAAATTAAGGTATTCAATTAAATTTATTTTAGTCTTACGAGCTTTTTTAGGATTCTTAGTTGCGTTTTCAATAAAACCTAAAATACTTGAATTTTTACGTTCAATAGAATCAGCATAACAATAAATATTTTCATCTTCTTCAAGTTCATCATATCTAACACCGAACCTTTGCTCATACAAATCTCCTATTTCTTTTAAATTAATGGGTACATTTCTAAAAAATATTTTGTCATTTTTTATCTGGTGGGCAAAGGTAGACATTATAATACCTTGGGTAGCAAGAGTTCTTAACATATCTAATTCACTTATTAAAGAATCATTTTCATCTTGTGAAACATCAGTTAAAGAATATAACTCTAGAATAGTTTTTGGAGTTACAATTTTTTGAAATTCTTTATCTTCAAATAATTTTTGAGAATCTCCAAAATTCTTCTTTAACAATCTATCTATAGTTCTCTTTTTAGACTTACCTTGACGACTGTGATAAGTCTTGTCAGATATGTCATCTAAATACTCGTTATACAAAATATGAAGGTTTGATCTAATTTGAGAAAATTCTTTAATTATCTGAATTAAAATTTTGACTAAATAAGAGAACTCAGAACTTTTTTTTAGGCCCTCTCTATTTGATTGATCTTCAAATCCATTATTTTTTTCTTTGGTAATATTAATGAATCCACTTAATTGATTGGCCTGCATTAAATATGTTGGCCTTGAAACGGCTGCTGGATCTTTTGCACGAATATTCTCTATACCTAACCAATCAAATCCTATTGTGTCTGTCTCACCATAAGGTCTAATTCTGAATCCATCTCTATAAAGTGATATTCCAGGTTCATAATCAAATTCGTAATATTTACTTGCTGGTGGATTAATAAACGGATATTGTCTACCACCTGATTTTTTTGTAAAATAAATAGTTCCATCAAAGTCTCCTATTGGATTTTTAGGAGGTGTTTCTAATAAGAATTCACTAATTTTTTTCTCATCATAAAAAGAAAACTTATTAATCCTTTTCCCATCTTTTGTTATATATTTTCTCAACTCATTATAGTATTTGTTTATAAAATCTGGAGGTAAATTGAGAACATTTATCTCAGGAAACTCGCCTTCCAAAACTAATAAATCATCATCATATGAGTAGCTGAATGTAATATATGCGTCACTATCAAGTTCATCTATCTCATATTCAATAGATTCAACTTCACCAAAGTAGTTTAAAAAAATTTGAAAATCTTCAAAATCCTGATTTTTCATTGGATTTTTCAGCTTACCAAGACTTTGCTTTAAAAGTATATAATTATCCTTTTCTTTATTATTTTTACTTCTTTCCCAATCGTCGCTCAAATCCTTAGAAATTATGATAGTTCCTTTTCGGCTAGGATTATGTAAGTTTCTATGTTTATACTCTTCTTCAAATTGTCCAAGGCTTATTTCAGTAATCGGTATTTTAATACTCCCGATATCTTTACCAGAGCTAAACACTGTCCAATCAATATCAAATTTGTGTGCTTGATATGAATCACTTGTAATTATGGTTGATTTTTTTCCAAGCCTTCCTAATGAAAGCCTACCAATTCCCATTGAACCGTTCATTATTCTTTTATCACCATCAGTCTCTATATAAGGCATATTAGTTTTGTCATCAGTTCCAACAGTAAAAAAAACCTCAAGGATTTTCTCATAGCTCATTCCAGAACCGTAATCAATGATTTCAACGTTTTCATTGTTTATTGTTACATCAACTCTTTTTGAAAAAGCGTCATAGCTATTTTTTACTAATTCAAGAACTGCACTTCTATAGTCTAAAACATTATCTCTACCTAATAAATTAACAGTTCTTGTTGTTGCTTTAAAATTAGCAATCTTTTCTTTTTTCATTATATTTCCTCCCCTACAATTAAATTTCTTGGAATTTTAATCTTCTTTAAATCATTGGAACTAATGCTCTTATATCCAGCTGCATAGTTTTTAGATGTAATAGTCAGATAATCCCTGACTACATCCGTATTAAGATAATCCAAGATTAGATTCAGATTTGTTCTCAAATATTCATTTTTTAGTTTAATAGACAGTCCAGATAGCAAAAAACCTTCCCCAACGATTTTAAAAGGATTATCCTCCAATGAAGCTACCTTAGGAATCACTACCTTTTGATCGTAATAACAGGTAAAGCCTTGGGTTCTGCCAAAATATAAATCATATTTATCTTGATATTCTTCATCAAGCCTTTCGAATAAATACTCAAAAGTTTTTTTGTAATGTTCCTTTATTTCAGTATCTTGAAGATAAGCTGTTTTTGCTTCGTTCGCAGAAATATATGGAAAAATCACATACTTTATTTCTTCAGTGTTTGAAACTCTTATAACTTTCCTAAGTACATTTTTTTCAACTGAGAAAGTCTTTTTCTCTTTCACAAATGACAGGAAGTTATCTGTTTCTTCAATTATCTCTTTTTCGTTTATTATAAAGACTTTATCCTGCAATGTAGCAAGCCCATTTCTTATCTCAGCAAACTCTCCTAAATCAACAAACTCTTCCTGAACTTCAGTTAAAAAATCATGGCTGTATATCATATAATTATATTTCTCCACTAGATCTCTATATGTTACCTTGACCAAGTTTCTCCCCTTATTATTTTTTACTCGTAAAACTTTATTATCTGTAGAAAAAACACTGATTGCCGTGTAAGTAGTTGCTCCTTCAAACTTCATCTCATCTTTATAATCAATAATTGTTTTAACTAGTGAATTATCGATAAGATATCTCATCATTACTTCACCACTTCTAGCTTTGATATAGCTATTAGGAGTGATATAAACAATCTTTCCATTTCTATTCCATAAATCAAACCCTATTTCAAAAAAATAATAATATAGATCAAAATTAAATTTTGAGCAAAACTCACTTTTCTCTCTTAGAGCAGTGATTGTTCTATCATCCATATTATGTCTTGAAACATATGGAGGATTACTGATTACATAGTCATATGTTCCAAAATTTTCAATAAGTTCTTTTCTATTAAGAGCATCAAATTTTTGAATATTCCATTTGATTTTTCTTTCTATATATTCTTCGGATAAATCATTTAATTTGTTTATGCAAACAACTATAGCCTCGTCTCTAATATCAAATCCAGCTATATTATTTTCTAAAAACTCAACCTGTTCGTCTTTATTTTTATCTTTGTTCTCAATAAAATATTTTTTAACAATAAGAGAGAGTATATGTCCCTCACCAACAGCTGGTTCAATAAGAGTGAACTCACTCTTATAATTTATCTTTAAAAGACTAACCATTTTGTTTGCCAATTTTTTATCAGTATAAAAAATACCATTTTCTTTAATAAATTTGTGTTCATCATTCACGAGCATATTCTCCTTTTATAATAACTTAGAACCTATTAAAATATTTAAACTAGCTCGCGCAGTTTCATATGTTATATTAATACACTACCTTTTAAACAGGAAATTCAATTAGTAGAATAAATTGTGTTAAACTCTTTCTACATAATAACTGAAGTATTAATATCTTTGTTATTCGAAACTGTTCTATTGACATATTTCTTTCATTTTATCATATAGAACTTTCTTTTTCTAGGTAAATAATGCTGCTCTAATTATTATATATCTTATTATTTTGTTTTTTTAGAGGTATTTTTCAACTTATTTACTATGTAAAATTTTATTTCTCAACTATCTGTGTATTAAATAAAACAATTAACTATTCTAACTCCTTTTTCAAATATAAACAGAAAAAAAATTTTCATAATGAAATTCTATTTTTATATTAAAAAACTGTAATCCCTCTCCATTTGTTTTATTCATTCTAAAAAAATTACTGACCTATTCCTCTTGACTTGCTTTATCTAAATAACTTAGGTCTTATCCTTATTTATAACCATTTCCATTACCTCGTTTTTTCTAAACATTACTCTATAAAATAATAGCGTAAAACCAAGCTCAATTTATCTAAATATAAATGTATAATATACACTAAAATGGGTTCATCATTCTCTTCAATATCAAAATCTACATAAAAAACGAAAAACAGTTATAAACGATGTTTTTATCAACGTTTATAACTGTCATTAATTTTTATCCGACAGATCCTTCCATATTGGAAACGACTTATCAACCATTGTCATTCGTTATCAAAACAACAAATTAAGGACACTTATAGTAGTTCAATAGTCAGTAAGTGTCATTGATTATCAAATTAAGATGGTCAAAATCTGGTCAATTTTTATATGTTATTGGGAGCAATAATCAGAGAATTTTTAAACTAATTCTCTGATTTTTTTCTCCTTTACAGTGGGTAATTCTTCAAATTTTGTAGTTGTAAAAAATTCATGTATTTCTTTAGGAGTTAAGTGATATTCCTCCAATATTTTCTCAGCTTCTAGTCTCCAGAGCAAGTCACCTTCAGCCGAATATTTTCTCCTTATTGATGATATAGCAGGTAGTTTTCTTTCAGCAAACCTAATTATACTTTCTCTATCTTGGTAGAAAGTATCTTTTATTATCTTACTTATGCCTTCATGAATTGTATTAGAATTGGATATAAAAACATTAACAATTTCTGCTTGTTGTGATAACATAAGTTCTTTCAAATTAGTTTTTATCCAGTTAGGATGAATGGCTGACTGTCTTGCAGATATTTAAGTATCTACATCATCATAAATTTTACTCTCAGTTATCATGCAATAATTATCATTTAAAACCCACCAAGCATCTGGTTCAGCTTCTCCTGATGGGTTACCTGTTTTATATCCAAGCAATCTACCTAACTGTTCCATTCCACGTTCAAAGTTAGTACCATTACTGTTCAATTTCAAAATAAAAATTCTATAAATGTATTACTAAATAAAAAAATTTTTTTAACATCAACCGTTAATCAATTTTAACTAATCATTGCTATTATCGGCTGAACCGCTGGGGCTATCGTAACTATAGCTGATAGCAATTCTATAGAACTAATCCCTTTTTCTTTTACCACTTTTCCAAATCCCTTCTTCATTATTTTTTTATCTACCGAACTTAATTCACTAATTTGAGCTTTCATATTTTCTATTAAGTCGTCTTGACTTATGTTTTCATCCAATGAAATAACCAACTCAATAAAGTATTCCACTCTAACTTGTAGTAATTTAGAATTGAGTTGCTTTTCTATAAATAGTCCTCTTTGTTCAATATGATTTTCAATTTCAATTTGTAAATTAGGGTCTGGTATATTCATTATTATTTTTTTAGTTTGCTCATCATATTGAGCAAAACTTATTAAATTTAAAAATTGTTCTTTCCAATCATAATTCTGTTCAGGATACACAAGTTCTTTTTTTATTTTGAGATTTCTTACTCTGCTTTGCGTTATACCCAACTCTTTACTTAAAAGATAATCTGAATCTGCATTGAAATCACCACTTTTTTTTCTTTTAAGTTTATTTTGATAGAAAAATTTGAACATTAGTAAATCCATCTCTGATTTTGATGTTAAACTAAAATTTTTTCGATAGTACTTTTCGCATATTTCGTCAAAATATTTTATTTTTTCTTCTTCTGAAAATTCATTATTCATAATTATTCAGCACTCCTCTTTTTATTAGTATCTCTACTCTTCTTAACAGTTGCATGTATGCTAATAAAGTAGACAGTTTTTTTGATATACTATTAATTAATTAGACATTATTTGAGAAAGAGATTTTGATTATGGTAGACAAACGTAACTCTCCACGAAAATTTAATGAAGAGTTCAAAAATCAATCGTGAAACTTTATGAAGGTGGCAAATCACAAAACGCTTTAGCTAATTAATATGGAATCGCCCTGCCCTCCGTAGCTCGCTGGATGAATCAATATTCTGAAGTTAAAATTGATGATGATACGATCCTCACGGCTCGACAGACCAAGCAGTTACAGAAAAGAAACCTTCAGCTAGAAGAGGAAAATTTAATATTAAAAAAAGCGATTACCATATTCACGCCAAGCTCAACGAACGACTAAATGCGATTCGTATTTTACGTCATGAACACTCTGTTGTTACGCTTTGTAGCGTTCTTAAAGTTAATCGTTCGACTTACTACAAACGTTTTTCTGGAAAAATTACTACTAGAGCAGCAGAAAATCAACAGTTGAGAAAGACTATCTTAGAAATCTATACAACCTCTAAAAAGCGAGTAGGTCCTGCAAAAGTACGACGCATGCTTCTACGTGACTATGACATTTCTATTAGCATTGGCCGAGTTTATCGCCTAATGAGCACTATGAACTTACCTAAAATGTCTACAGTAAAACCTGCATTTAAACCGACCGAAGGTCAGGTTTCTTTAAAACGCCCAAATCATTTGAAGCAAGCGTTTAACCCTCCTGCACCAAATGAAATGGAGGATAATACTTTGATTCTCACTAAGTATCCGCTCTGTTTGTGTCTACTCTATTGACATTTATCCACTATCCGTATTGAGCCTTGTGTTCTTCAAAATGATTATTAATTTCTATAGAAATATTTTCTGTAGGTATGTTTAATTCCCAATTAATATTATAATCTTCTCTAGAATGACCTATATCACAAAAAATACGCAATTTATATTCATCATCAAAGAGCATTTCTAAATCATACTGCGGCGTTAAGTTGAAATTAATTAACTTTCTACCTTCAAGAATAGGTGATTTTTCACCTATAAAACCATTTGGACTGCTATCACTATCTGTTGGTGAGATGGTGTCTGAAGAAGTAACAATTACTTGCGCTCCCTGTTCAATACGCCAAGAACACCAAATAAATATATAAGACTTGTCTTCAAATTCTAACACTAAAGTTGATCCTGCTGCTCCTCCAGCACTACTTTTAACTACAGGTTGAGCAATCAAATTCTTTATTTTACTTTCCATTTAATATAGCCTCCGCAATTTCTTCAATCTCGTGATAATCAAATCCCTGTCCTGTTATTTCATCATGCAATTGTCTTTGTTGTTTTTTGTTTAATTTATACTTTTTCACGATGTCTCTTACTTGTTTATTTTGAGCTTGATTATTTCCTGGAGTGTTTCCTTTACGAGGACCCATTCTTTCAACTTTTCGAGAATAGTCATCAAAGTTTTTAGCAAAATTATAGTCGATTGAACTTGCTGGAACACCCATTTTACTGAGAGCATCTGAAACAATTGCCACACCCGCTCCTGTAGTTGCTGTGCCTGCTACAACTCCAGCTGGCGTGACTCCTGTTAAAGCAAGAGTTCCCCCAGAAAAATAAGTTCCCCCTAAACTTAGTCCAGTTATCCCAAGTCCTCCAAGTGCTGTAGTTACTCCTGTTGCTAATTGTAACAGAGATTGATTTAGAAGTTCTCTTTGTTGAGCATTCAATTCTTTGTTCGCTTGTGCGGTTAGTTCTGCATCATTTACGCCATTTTTTAATATAATGACTCCGTTACCTGCACCCATATTCACAGGTAATACTCTCAATATATTCCCGTCATCATCAAACAATAATAACTGATTCAACTCATTGATAGCTGCTGCCCATTGATCAGCAGGGACATTCTTCAATGCCTCTTTCATAATTTCTTGATAGTATTTACGAGCTGCTTTTGGTAACTGGAGTTCGTCCATCCCGTTTTCTAGAGCAACCTGTTTTCTTGTTGCAGTTACACTCGTTGATTTTACTGATGTTAACCACGAAGAATCAAAACCTTCTGGAAAAGCATAGGCTCCTGTTTTAGGAGTCACTGTCATTAGTCCTAATACTTCTATTGCCTGCATACCAATTTTTAATTGATTCAAAGAATCACGAAATAAACCGTTTGTTTCTGACTGAAAATTGGCTAATGCTTCTAATTTTTCTTGCTCTTCTCTTATTTTATCTTCTAAATTTGAACGTGCCTGTTCTAATCGTTGGTTATCATGGACTAAAGCTTCTAAAGCTCCTTTAGCCAATTTCCCAAGCAATCCTAATTTATTTGAGCATTGAATTTGAAAATTAATCACTGAAATTTGGCGTTGAAACGATTGAATTAATTCATTTTGCACCTGTTCATCAATAACAGCCCATTTATTCACTAGTCCGTCGGCTGCTTGATAGCTGCTGAGTTCTTCTTTTATTGCATCAACAGCACTATCTACACGTTCAACAGTTGGAAGAATCAAGTCTTGGAATAAGCCTTTCCCTGCTGTATACGCAGCCCCAGATAACTGTTCACCATCCACTGACTGAATCAAATGTTGGCTACCTGATTTCAGTTGTCCTGTAACGCTTTTTGCAGTAGCTATATTCGTTGTTAAACCTTGAATCAAAGCAGTGGAATCTGAACTTATATACTTTACCATTCTAACGCCCCTCGCTCTTTATACAAACGTTCGTTAGTCTCTTCTAATTGTTTGTTAGATATTCTATAAGCAGATTCTACAGTTTCTTTCTGAGAACGAAAAACAGATTGAACCGTTTTGTAAATAACTTGGATATCTTCTTGGTTATAATAAGACGCCTTATCACCAAAGTGGGCAAGTTCTTGATATAGTGAAGCAATTCGATCAGTCTGTTGTTTCATTTGCCAGTTACTTTCTTCTAACTGTTCCTGCCACTTCCGTTGTTCTCTCTTCAAATCCTCTGAAATTTGTTCATTTTCTTGAATTTGCTTAGTTAATACAATTTTATCAGCTTCTATTTTTTGCTTATCCTTTGTCAATATACGACACCACCCATTTGATGAGCTGCTTGACGATCTTGATACTCCATCATTTCTGCAATTTGAGGGAATTTTTCTGCTTGAGACCAAACGCACTCTGCAAGACTACTCACTTCACCGACAATTTGATTTGCAATTGTCAACCCGTCTGTCATGCTAGATACAGTACTTCCAGAAAAACTGATTGCCTTTTTGGATAAATCTACATTTTTTCCAGTTAATTTAGTTACAGCATTTTGAGCTGCTGCTTTACTCGATGCTATTTTCCCAGTCATAAAAAAACTCCTTTTATATATATTATCCGCAAAAAAAGTATTCATATCATTACATAAAGTCTATTTATATAATAAAAGTTTACCAAATTTAATAACTAATAGCAACAAGGGCTAACTATTGATAAAATTGAGAATCCAATTTGTCACTTTTCCTTCTTTATTAAAAAAATCATTCTCTTGAAACTGAGTGGTAAACATCATTTAACATAGTTACAACCAAATTGAATAAACCAAATAAACCTAACAACAACAGATTTAAATAGACTTGAATCAACATTTCAGCTACCTTATCAGAAACATTCACATTAATGAATGGCACGATTAACGACAATGTTCCAGTAATTAAAAAAACTAAAGAAGTGAATACAAACGGTGCTAAAAAATCTAGTAATGGCTTACCTTTGTTTTTTCCTTCTTTATCAACATAATCCGCAAATGCTTTTAATTCATCTATTTTAAAAACATTTTTTTCCGCAGTAAAAAGAGCTAATGTGAATGTGAGCCCTGTTGTTGAAGCACTAAAATATTTATCTATAGAAAAACTAGATAGCTCAATATAATTAAATACAAATGTTCCAAAAAATAAAAACAAAATAATTAGCAACCAAATTAGCATTAAATAACTAGGTAATAGACTATTACGGGCTATCCAAATCAATTTAATAGGATTATTATAAAAATTTTTTTTCATTCTATAAACCTCTCTTAATTATCAGTCTCTTTGCTTTTTAAAATTCGAATTTTAGTAATAAATCCTTTTCCTTTTGCTTTTGCTTTTTTTAAATATCCCTTTCTGGCTTCTTCCTCTAACATTTCTCTTATAGGTTCCGCATTTAAAAATTTCCCATCTGTTCCTATTAATTTTGCATGTATTTCTTTAGCTTCAGATTCTTGTAGTATGTTGTGCCTTTCTAAAGGTGGATTTCCATTCGGATAAACTATAATATAGCTAATTTCACTGTAATCACCGTCTAATTGAATACTTTCATATATTGGATTTATATTGATTTTACCTATACGGGACGTGATATCCTTTGATGTATTAATTAACTCTTCCAAAGCATCTATATAATTATTGGCTAATTCAATATCTTCTGTTCCAACAAGTATGTGTTCTGTTTGAGAGTTATAATAAGAAATGAGACTCAATGGTTTAAGAGAATTTTCACCTTTTTCTGTAGATAAAAATTCTTTGATCTTAAAAAACTTTCTTATATGAGTTATCCCAGTCCCAACTTGATTATCACTTTCAATAGAATATAATCCATCTACTTCTTCATCAGAAATAGTTTCAAAAGCCTTTTTAATCCCTGTATAACTATGTTCAAGGTTTCTTCTTAAATCCATACACTTTTCATTTAACTTTAAAAATTTTTTTGAGTATAAAACATCTTCATTTTTTCTGTAATTTTGTAGTACCTTGTTGTATTCATCAAGTAACTTAAAAGTCATGTTTTCTAATTTTTCAAACGATTGGGTAAACTCTTTTGTTGATTGACTTTCAATTATTATTTCAAAAAAACTCCCTGACTGCTTTAACTCAGCAATATTTTCTAGAACAGTAGGAATTTCTTGAAGAACTAAATAGTCCAAGTCATCATTTTTTAAATACATACTCAAAATATCTGGTTGTAGATTCAATTTATATACACAATATCCCATATAGTAGCTCTCCAATCAAAAAAAATATACTTTATTCCATTATATCAATTTTTCTAACAGCATGTCTACTTTTCAACAATATTTAAACTATACATGAAATATTTGTAGGTCTGTTTCATATACAATAACTTCCACAAATTTGTAGCACTTTTTAACGTTTTTTGAGTAAAAAATACATTTTATATCTCCATACCTGAAACGCATAAAAAGACTGTTATATCAGCATTTATCAAAGCTTGTTTCAGATCGTTTCATGTATCAAAATTTATTTTCCTTTTGCAAAAATCAAAAAAAGAGTACCCCATGTTAGCCTAGTAGCTCACATTTCAGGTACCCTTATTACGGTCAGAAAACAACGGGGTGGGGTCATCTTACTTCTTAATATTTACCAAAACTAAATACTATAGACAACAGCCCCATTCTGAGTTGTTATAATGACTTCTCCATCTCCACCTTTACTCCAAATACTCACAGGCTTACCGCCAGTTTTTAAACTTATATCTTTAGCAGCATCTAGAAATTTATTATAATAATCAGTATTACCTTGTCCATATATATATATTTGTATATTTTGAATAGTAGCAGACATTGCAGGAATTAAATTTATCGTTGTCCCATCATCCTCTATTGAACACCCCATCCATTGAGCTTTCCCTTGAATATAGTCATTTGTATTCAAATCTTTATATGCAATCGTACCTAAATTAAATTCATTTTGATTATTTGCATCTGTTGTATGATTCTTATTACCCGAGACAATTTCTAAAAAGCCATCTTTAAGTTCTTTGTTCTCTGTTTCTTTAAGATATAAATAATTATTTTCATTTCCTTGGTTCTGTTTTGTCATTAATACTTTAGGTGTACCTGACACAAAAGAAAAGAAATAAACGTACTTTTCAAGGTAGGGTTGAGTATCTGCATCTGAATAAACAGCAACTAAGGAGTAGCCAGTTGCTCCCTCTCCACTCTCAGACCATTGTATTTTAATCGGAACATCATCTACAACTGCTTGCCATCCATTCTTATTATCTAAAACTTTATCAGGTAGCTTTAACCCATATAAATCCACATTGTTATTAGGGCTATATTGTTTGTAAGTTTGATTCATTGTTTTACCCCAGCTATCCATAAATGTATTAAGTTCTTGATCCTTTTCTTGGTTCCACGGAACATCCGACTTAATTTTTTGTTGTGAGTTTGCTGTTTTAGATTCGTTTGTTTCATTTACAACTTCCTCAACACTTGAAGCTTCCCTATGCCTATTTGTTGAAGAGTCTATATTATGACTCTCCTTTTCTTGATTACATCCTGTTAATAGAACACTAATCATTAATAGAGAGAGTAAAGTTATTTTTTTCATTATCTCATCCTCCATAAATCTCATTACCTCAATAGTATCATCTTAATCACTATTTCGTCTTCTTTTTCCTATAGAGGTATGCAAACAACCCAATCACTAATGTTAGAAGGAGCCATGAGCCAGATGATCCTTCCTCTTTACTCAATGGACTATCATTTTTTTCTATAGGATACAAATTGGCATCCGATAATCTGCCATTCATATTTGACAGCATATAGACATATGGATTTTCTTTATCATCATCATTCAAAAACAACATAACAGATGAGTTCATTGATGTATCCATTCCTTTAATGTGTTTAGATAATTCTTTATTTGAGATGACTAGAGTATTTCTAACACCTGTTCTTTCCTTTTTATATCTATATTTAATAGCTCCACTATCTTCAAGTATGATTACATAATCTTTAGTGATATGAATATCATATGTCACAAGATCACGATTATCTATTCCTGACCAGTAACCGTAGCTAGCTTTATATTTATTATTACAGCCAACCATCGCTATTACTATTATTAAAAGACAAGTTGCTAATGTAACTCTCTTTTTATTTTTCATAAATGTTCCTCTTTCTGATTAGATTTACATATTGGTACAGCTAGTAACTAACTGATGCAATTCCAAGAAGAAAGCCCAAGATTGCACCTGCTACACCTGAGATCATTATAATAGTACCGTGTTTTTCATCGTAACTACGATACAAATAGCCCATAATAACTGACACAGCTCCAAATAGAACAGGAATAAAAAGGAGCGATACAATTGTAGTTATCCATCCAAACATCATGTAAAGCTTCCCTGATTCCTGTCCACTGCTAATTCGTTTTTTAACTTCATTAATTATTTTATTAACACCGTCTGTCGTCTGAGACACTTTAAATGATTTTTCTTTACTTTGAGAATCCCCACAATCTGAACAGAAATTTACAGCTTCTTCTAACTTAGTTCCACATTTATTACAATACATTATTTTTCCCCTCCATACTTACGTTAAAAAAATCATAGAAAAGTTCATCCATTTCAACCTCTAATATCTCTGCTAATTGTTTCATTTGATAAGGTTTTGGGATAGTCCTACCTGTTTCCCAACTACTTATTGATTGTTGAGTTACTGACATCATGCTAGATATCTCAAGTTGAGAATAACCTTTCTTATCCCTAAATTTGCTTAGTATTTTTTTCTGCTTCATCTTTTTCCTCCTTAGCAACATTATATACATCACTTTGTTGTTATTCAACTATTTTAATGATGTTTAACCCGTTTTTGAATGTTTAAATACAACGTTTTGTTGTAACCTATTATTAAGCGGAGGGATAAAATGGAATCTGAAACAAAACAATACGCAAAAGCCATAAAAGAATATAGAAAGAAACTAGGTTGGACTCAAAAGCAACTAGCTAATAAAATTCATACCTCTCAACAAGCAATTGCTCGATGGGAAAAAGGAATAACAGAACCACGAACAGATAATCTACAACTACTCTCAAAAGCCCTAGGAGCTCCTCTGAGCCATTTTATAGATAAAGATACATCTTCATATGATAAGGAATACAACGCCTTATACACTTCCTTAAGCATTGAAGATAAGAAAAAAACATTAGACTACATGAAATTACTAAAAAGACAAGAAGCTGAAAGAAAAAACTTTAAATAAAAAACACCTGTCTTAATTAGACGGGTGTTCTTTATTGTCAATTTTAAAAGTATATATAATTTTATCACTCTTATTTTCAAACTCTTTTAACTCTCTATCCGAGTATAATTTTTTTGTAACATCCTCTAGTTCAAGTTGATCAGATGAATCATAGGTTACCCAACTAGTTTCTTTTCTATCTGTTGAGTCAATCAACATTTTGTAAATATTTGGAGCGCATTTGCCATCAGGCATAAATTTTTTAAAACGGATGATTTCTAAAAACCCCATTTTTTCTAGTTTTCTAATATTATCCATGCTACGTCCAGCGTGAGAATCATTCCCCATTTCCGCCAATGTTTTATGAGTACAGTAAAAAATACCGTCTTCACGAGCATATTTTTTTGAGTGATGTAGCAAACTAAACATCAGACGTCTAAGATTCCTCTTTTTAATAGTAGAAATGATATCTATTTCCTCTTTATAAAAAGTTACTTCTTTAGCTTTAGAACTAATTGAATAATCATATTTATACGTATTTTCTACGATCCTTCTAGTCTCACTTTCTAAGCTCTGAATTGTCCAACTACTATCTAAATAATGACGTGTACTTGGTTTTTCGAGTGTATTATTAAGAACTTGGCTGATTAAACAAACCGTCTCATCTATACTATTGCCTTCACTCTTAAAAACCATAGATGCATAGTAAGTAAAGTCATTTCTAGTATGTGGAAATAGTAAATGTCCAACTTTCAAAATGTTTTTAACATTCTTACGAACTTCAATCCCATCAAGCTTACTTTCATAGCCACCACTTTTATCTTCCTTATTAAGTAATTCTATCTTTTTCTTTTTAGCTGGTTTCAAGCAATCAACTAGTACATTTTCTTTAAATTCATTTAATGATTGAGGTTCTATAGATAAAAAGTTCTTCATCGACAAAGGTTTCAATGTTTGATTATCTACATAGGGACAACGTTTACCTGTCACTTTATGAATGCCCAATGGTAATTTTACTCCCATCCCTGTAGTAGGTCTCCTCTCAATTCGTTTTGGCACCTCATCTAACTTACTAAGAACTTCTTCATAGAAGGAAACTAATTGACATTCCCAAATAGGCTCATCAAAGTACAAATCAACATGATATCCTTTTAATCCAGAATACCAAACATGAATATCTTCTATAGGAATCCCATAGTAGGTATTTAACTTATCGACAAGTGCCAGAGTCGTTCTTTTTCTATCATATTCATCCATAATATCGACATCAAAAGTTAAAAATTTTGTAAGTCCTCCCTCACCGAGTAATAGACCTATAGTTTGAACTCCCTTAATGTGCTTTTCGACTTTAGAATCTGTTAATTTAGCAGTCTGAGTAGTTATGAAACGACTATTTTCTCCACTCCCTACTTGACATAAATACTTTCCCCTAAAAGTAATAAACAACTTATTTATTTGCTCTATTATCTCATTTACTTTTTCTTTCTTATTCATTTGTTATCCTCCTATAATATTAATTAACTTTTATTAACTCTCTTTACAAGTAAAAAAAATAGATACTTGTGTGACATAGTCAACACGTGTAATTAAGCATAAACTTATCTATTTCAGATTTAGCTATACGCTTAACACCGTCAATTTTTATTATAGGTAATCCATGATTATTGATAAAATTAGCTAAAGTATTTTTTGATACAGATGCATATTCACACGCTACTTTTAATTTCATGTACTCAGGATATTGCTTACCAGTATTCGTTGTCGTTAACATGGTAGCTTTCAGTTCTGTCATTTTTCCATCTATAATTGTACAAACAGCATCAGTCAAGATACTATCCAATGAATTAGATTGTTTAGTCATGGTATCCTACCTCCTTTCTATAATTTAATCATAGTTATCATCTCCCTTTTCATTTACTAGATATAGTATACTATTAAGTACATGTTTTGTCAACATAAAAAACATCCCTTTTAGTCGCCTTTTTATAAACTTGACAAACATCCCTTTTACGTATATAATATACTTATAATCAATTTATAGAGATTGGAGGTACCTTATGGGCAATACACATCCCTTAACTTTAGAAAAGAGAAAACTCGCTGCAGGAGAACGAATTAAAAAGATTAGAACTGAGAATAGATATACTCAGCCTATGTTTGGGAAATTAGTTAGTCCAGATACACCAGCGGATAAAAGGGTTGTCTATAGCTGGGAACAAGGAAAATTTTTACCTTCTGAGGAAAGACTATCTAAAATTGCTGACCTTGCAAATATATCAATAGACGAAATAAAGTACGGTACTCTAGACGAATACATAGAAGGTATTTTTCTCTATGAAGATTCTTTATTATTTGATAATACTTATACTCCTTTATCTATTAAGACCTATTTATCAAATATTAATGAAGATATTACCCTTCAAGAATTTGTAAACATGGTACCCATTCCTGAAAATGCTAATCGCTTTTATAGCTCCTTCAAACGACTGGATGGAGATAGTCAACGTTCTTGTGTATCAAAAATAATAAAGATTTCTGTGGACAATAACATTTCTTATTTTGATATTGATAAAATTCTATTATATTTGCAAGAAAGTATATCTGATATGTTAGAAGGAAAAATTGAAGTATTGATTGCTCCCATTTTAAATACAGTTGATACCATTGAAGAGTTCATAACTGACGAATTGAATGATAATCAAAGATTCCAAGAAAAAAGTTACTCGCTAGATGCTGTTACTGAATTACAAGTAGCTACAGAAGAATACAAACAAAAATTAATCATGATTAATCAAAACTATAATGGAGGTGTTTGAGATGGAGCGATATTAAGCGTAACATCTTAGATTAAGAATATTAACAATATTACTTCTAATATTGCTCCCGATAGACAATATCTATTGACCAATATTTAGGAGGAAGTAACAAATGCCAAAAATAACAAAATACAAAAAGAAAAATGGTCAAGTAGCTTGGATGTTTAAAGGACACATTGCAACTGATCCTAGAACTGGGAAAAAAGAAAGTACGACTCGCAGAGGATTTCGAACTAAGCAAGAGGCAAAAAAATCACTTGATGAACTAGCATACGAGATAAAATATGGAGTTAAAAAGAAAGCTTCTGATATGACTTTCGAGGACTTGTATGAAGAATGGATAACCCATCAACGATCAAGTGTTAAACCTTCGACAGTAGCAATATCTGTTAGGTTTGCTAAAAATCAAATACTACCTGAGTTTGGTAAGTTGAAGTTAACTGATATCTCTGTCCCATATTGCCAGAAAGTCTTAAGCAAATGGCACGCAAAGTATAAGATGTGGGATTCTATTCGAAAACAGACTGGACAGATTTTAGCCTATGGCGTTTCTATGGAGTACATTGATAGCAACCCTATGAGAAAAACAATCCGTCCTAAACATAAAGAGTATGAGGAAAAACGAAAGTTCTATACTAAAGATGAACTGAATACCCTATTAGATGCATTCAAGAACTTTGGAAACACTAAGCAGTATGCTTTTTTCAGATTACTAGCATATACTGGGATGAGAAAAAGCGAAGTTCTTGCATTACAGTGGAAAGATATTGATATGTTTAATAAGGAACTACATGTTAACAAAACTGTAGCGATGGATGAACATAAGAATATCATAATCCAAACACCTAAGACTAAAGCTTCAAGAAGAATAATCTCTCTTGATACTGAGACTCTAGCAATCTTAAATGATTGGAAGATGCAACAGAGAACGGACTATCTTAAACTAGGCTATAATACAAGTTCAGAAGAGCAACATGTTTTTACAACTCTTAAGAACACTCTGTACATTCCAAATACTGTGAATGATTGGTTAAGGTATATTTTGAAAAAGTATACCTTAACTCGCATCACGCCTCATGGGTTCAGACATACACATGCTAGTTTGCTATTAGAAGCTGGAGAATCTATCAAGGTGGTTCAACAACGATTAGGGCATGAAAATAGTAAAGTGACATTAGACATCTATGCACATATTACGAACAATGCACCTAAGAAAACTGGTCAAGAATTTGCTGATATGATGAATAGTAAGTAAAAAAGCTGGTCAAAAGCTGGTCGTTTCTAATTTCAAGGTAAAAGAAAAAAGCTAGAATCCTTATATATCAAGGGTTCTAGCTTCTATAACAGGTTTATCCAACACTGCCTTCCATCTCATAAGAAATCAGTCTATTAAGTTCAACCGCATACTCCATCGGCAATTCCTTCGTAAACGGCTCCACAAATCCCATAACGATCATCTCAGTCGCTTCAACTTCAGTCAACCCACGACTCATCAAGTAATAAAGCTGCTCTTCCGAAATCTTCGAAACCTTCGCTTCATGCTCTAACGCCACTTGACTGTTATGAATCTCATTAAACGGAATCGTATCCGATTTCGATTTATCATCCATAATGATCGTATCACACTCAATATGTGAAATCGAGCCAGCACTATCTTTCCCAAACGTTACTTGACCACGGTAATTCACTTCACCGCCGTCTTTCGCAATTGATTTAGAAACGATCGAACTTGATGTGTTTGGCGCATTATGAATCATTTTCGCCCCTGTATCTTGGATTTGGTTTTCCCCAGCAAATGCAATCGAAAGCATTGTACCACGAGCACCTTTTCCATCAAGATAAACACTTGGGTATTTCATCGTTGTTTTGGCACCTAAGTTTCCGTCGATCCACTCAACTGTGGCACCTTCGTAAGCTTTGGCACGTTTTGTTACCAAGTTATAAACATTATCAGACCAGTTTTGGATGGTTGTATAACGTGTATAGGCATCTTTATGAGTAAAGATCTCAACGATCGCTGCGTGTAAGCTATTGCTTGTATACGTAGGCGCTGTACAGCCTTCTACGTAGTGAACACTTGCGCCTTCATCCACAATAATCAGCGTACGTTCAAATTGTCCTGTGTTTTCCGCATTGATTCGGAAATAAGTTTGTAGTGGAACATCCACACGAACCCCTTTTGGTACATAGATAAACGTTCCACCAGACCAAACCGCTGAGTTTAGTGCGGCTAATTTGTTATCTGTTGGTGGCACTAATTTTGCGAAGTATTTTTTGAATATGTCTGGGTATTCTTTCAACGCTGAATCGGTATCTGTAAAGATGATCCCTAATTTTTGGAATTCTTCTTTCATGTTGTGGTAAACCACTTCTGATTCATATTGCGCTGAAGCTCCAGCTAGATACGCACGTTCTGCTTCTGGAATTCCGATTTTTTCAAAGGTTTCTTTGATTTTATCTGGTACATCATCCCAGTCACGAGCGGGTTTGTCGCTGGCTCTTTGGAAATATTTGATTTTTTCAAAATCGATATCAGATAAATCTGGTCCCCATTCTTGCATGGCCATTTTGTTGAATTGTTCCAATGATTTCAAACGGAACTCCAACATCCATTCTGGCTCTTCTTTTTTACGTGAAATTTCTCTAACAACATCCTCTGTTAGTCCATTTCCCGTACTGAAAATTGGTTTCACATCATCATGAAAACCAAATTGATATTCTTCTAACTCAGGTACAGTACTCAAATTATCTCACGCTCACTTTCTTAGGTTGAGAATCAAGCGTTTAGGTTCGAGCTGTTGGACTAAAATAAGCACAATCCGCTTTTTGGATTTTGATTATTTTAGGAAACAGCCGAGAACCTGCTTGACTTCTCACTGATTAATTTAGGTTGAGAATCAAACGTTTAGTTTCTAGTTATTTGATTTCTCACTAATTTTCTATTCTTCGCAGTGTAATTGTCCTGCGGTTCCTTGTCCGTCATTTTCAACTGCTTGTTCTAATGCTTTCCAAGCTAATGTTGCACATTTGATCCGTGCTGGAAATTTCGCTACACCGCTAAGCATCGCTGCATCACCTAGTTTTTCTTCTTCCGTCACATCATTTCCTTGTACCAACTGAGAAAAATCTTCAGCTAACTGTTCTGCTTCAGCTAATGTCTTCCCAATCACCGCATCTGTCATCATGCTAGCACTTGCCGTACTAATCGAACAACCACTTCCGCTAAAGGCAATATCTTTAATAACATTGTCTTGGATAGCCACTTGCAATTCGATCACATCGCCACAAGTTGGGTTATTCATTTCGATTTTCTTGCTTGATTCTGCCAATGTTCCATGATGATGAGGATGACTTGAATGATCCAAAATCACTTGACGGTATAAATTATCTAATCTAGATAGAGCCATGTTGGAAAAACTCCTTTGTCGCTAAAATTGCTTCAATCAATCGATCGGCATCTTCCTTGGTATTATAAAGATAGAAGCTTGCACGAGCTGTCGCTGGAACGTCTAAATATTTCAGTAATGGCTGCGCACAATGATGTCCTGCACGAACTGCCACTCCTTCCATATCCAACGCTGTCGCCGTGTCATGTGGGTGTAAGCCATCTAAATTAAAGGCCAAAACCCCTGTATGATGAGCTGGATCTTGTGGTCCGTAAACCGTCAGACCTTCGATCTCCAATAGTTTTGGCAACACGTAAGCTACTAATTCTGCTTCATGTTGATGAATTTCTTCTAAACCAATCTCTGTTAGAAAATCGATTGCCGCACCTAGCGCAATTGCTCCAGCAATATTTGGGGTTCCAGCCTCAAATTTCCAAGGCAGTTCTTTCCACGTACTGTCATACAAATTCACGAAATCGATCATTTCCCCACCAAATTCTACGGGTTCCATTTGATCTAGTAATTCACGTTTTCCATATAATACACCAATTCCAGTTGGACCACACATTTTATGCCCACTGAATGCGTAAAAATCAGCATCGATTGCTTGAACATCCACTGGCATATGAGGAACAGCTTGAGCACCGTCGACAACTATGACAGCACCGTGACTATGAGCTAGCTCTGCCAACTCTGCCACTGGATTGATCACACCTAAAACATTCGATACATGTGCGATCGAAACAATCTTGGTTTTATCCGTGATTTGTTGTTTTGCACTTTCCATATCTAAAAAGCCATCTGCTGTAATCTCGATATATTTTAAGGTTGCGCCTTTGCGTTCCGCTAGTTGTTGCCAAGGAATAATATTAGAGTGATGCTCCATATAGGAAATCACAATTTCATCCCCTGCTTCAACCGCTAAATCACCATAGCTTTTTGCGACCCAATTTAAACTCGTCGTTGTGCCTCGGGTAAAGAGCGTTTCCGCTGTTTCTTTGGCATTGATAAAGGCTCTAACTTTTTCACGAGCCGCTTCATAATCTTTCGTGGCACGTTCTGCCAACGTATGCACACCACGGTGAACATTAGCATTATCGTGTTCGTAATAATAAGTCAGTTTATCTAAAACTGCTTTAGGTTTTTGAGTTGTTGCTGCATTATCCAGATAAACAAGCGGCTCGTCATTGACTTCTTGAAACAAGATGGGAAACTGCTGCCGAATCTTATCTGCGTTTATCATGCATTCAACTTCCCTTCAATTACGTCTACAAATTCTTTTTGCACTTCTTTTACAGGAATCGCTGTGATTACGGAACCTAAGAAGCCACGGATAACCAAACGTTCTGCATCATCTTTACGTAAACCACGACTCATTAGATAGTACATTTCTTCTGGATCAACACGACCTACACTGGCTGCATGTCCTGCGGTTACTTCATTTTCATCGATCAATAGAATTGGGTTCGCATCACCACGGGCTTTATCAGAAAGCATCAAGACACGACTTTCTTGTTGGGCATCTGCCCCTTTAGCGCCTTTTAGAATATGACCAATTCCGTTGAATGTTAGAGTCCCACGTTCACGGATAACTCCGTGTTGTAAAATATGGCCCACAGAGTGAGAGGCTTTGTTGGTTACACGAGTGTCAATTCCTTGTGTTTGCTTGCCAGCACTGATTGCTACAACTTTGACTTCTGAATGAGAACCTTCACCCACTAAATCTGAATCAAAATCAGCAACCACGTCACCATCGTTCATCACGCCAAGCGCCCAATCAATAGATGCATCACGCATAATGTGTCCACGACGGTTCATGTACGTTGAAACATTTACGCCTAATTGATCTACGGCAGAATATTTCACTTTTGCACCAGTTTTTGCAATCACTTCAACCACGATATTAGCTGATATTTTTATTTTTTGATCGCCAATTGTTTGGAATCGTTCTAAATAGCTGAACTCACTATGCTCGTCCGCTACGATCAATACATGCTTGAAGAATGATTCTTCACTGGCTGAATCTTGGATAAAGATTGCTTCAATCGGTTCTTCGATGACAACATTTTTCGGTACATATAAGAACACTCCACTATTCATAAAAGCTGTATGGAACGCTGTTAATTTATCTTCATCCATTTCAACTGCTTTATTCATATAATATTCTTTGACTAAATCGCCATGTTCTTGCAAGGCTGTGAACATATCAGTAAAAATCACCCCTTGATCGGCTAATTTCGCTGAAAGTTGTTCAAACGCTGTGATTGATCCTTGTTGTACGATCACTGGATTGTCTTTCATTGCATCAAAGCTTGGGATATTCATCGTTTCAGGTGCATACTCTTCAGTATTCACATTAAACAAAGGCCAACGGTGAAATTTCACACGCTCGATCTTTGGTAATTCTAAGTTTCCAGCTTTTTCTAAAGCCGCTACACGTAAGTCCGTCATCCAAGTAGGTTCTTCGTTACGGGCTGAAAAAGCGTTGATGTCGTCAAGATAATTCGCTGTTGTTATTTCTTTCATTTATCTTGTCCTCCTTATGCTTCTTCTTTGTATTCGATACCTAATTCTTGGCTGATTCCAGCATAGCCTTCTGCTTCTAAACGTTTCGCAAGTTCAGCACCACCAGTTTTCACGACACGGCCTTCCATCATGATATGCACCACATCAGGTGTGATGTAGTTCAATAGACGTTGGTAGTGAGTGATGATCAAAGCGCCAAAGTTCTCGCCACGCATTTCGTTTACGCCTTTTGAGACAACTTTCAACGCATCGATATCTAAACCAGAATCGATTTCATCTAAGATTGCAAATGTTGGTTCTAACATCAATAATTGTAAGATTTCATTCCGTTTCTTTTCTCCACCAGAGAAGCCTTCGTTTAAGTAACGTTCAGCCATTTCTTCTGGCATATTTAAAAGGTCCATTTTTTTGTCTAATTTTTTGATGAATTCCATGACTGAAATTTTATCGTCTTCATCACGTTTAGCATTGATTGCGGCACGCATAAATTCAGCATTTGTGATTCCTGGAATTTCACTTGGGTATTGCATTGCAAGGAATAATCCTAGACGGGCACGTTCGTCCACTTCAAGATCTAATACATTTTCGCCATCAAACAAGATTTCGCCTTCTGTGACTTCATAATTAGGATTTCCCATGATCGCAGCAGATAAGGTTGATTTACCTGTTCCGTTTGGCCCCATGATTGCGTGGATTTCACCTGTTTTCATGGTCAGGTTAACCCCTTTTAAAATCTTTTTATCTTCGATTGATACGTGCAAATTTTTAATTTCTAAAACGGACATGTACAATTCCCTCCAACTTAAAATTATTGTTTTATCGTTCTCATTCATTTTATCCTAATTGAGAATGATAAGCAATCTCTTTACTAGAATAATTCTTATTTAGTCTAGCTTTTCTTTGTGAAAAAATAGACTTAATTAGAATCTTTCTAAAATGGCTATCTATACTTTCATTAAAAATTACTTTTTTCCTTTTTACATGAAAACAGCCACAAAATTGAACAAAATATCTATTTCATTTCGATATTATTTCAACTCGAACAAAAAATCTGAAACAAGCAGTTTAAGCACTTGTTTCAGATTTCATTATTATTTATTTACTGGTTTTACTGATCCATCCCATTTTTTAAGAATCCAATCTTGAACTTCTTTACTGTGCAATGCATCTACTAATTTTTTGATTTTATCACTATCTTTGTCTTCTGAACGAACAGCCACAATATTTACATAGGGTGAGTTATCTTTTTCAAGTAACACTGAATCTTTCAAAGGGTTTAAACCTGCACTATATGCAAAGTTTGCATTGATTGCGACAAGATCTGCTTCGTCATTATTATATGTTGTTGTTAGAACTTCTGGATTGATATTATGGATAAACTTCAAGTTTTTAGGATTTTTATCGATATCTTCAAACGTTGCTGTTTCTAAATCAACCCCATCTTTGACCGTTACTAAATCAGCATCTTGTAAAATTGTAATGATACGACCCCAGTCAGATTCTGAATTTGAGGTAATGACTGTTGCCCCCTCTTTTAAGTCTTTGATATCTTTGATTCGTTTTGAATAAAGGCCCATTGGCTCGATATGAATACCGCCAGCATTTGCGAAATCATAGTTGTTTTCTTTAACTTGTAAATTAAAGTAAGGGATATGTTGGAAGTAATTTGCATCGATATCGCCTTCAGCTAGGTTTTTATTTGGCAAAATATAATCATCGAATTGAACGATTTCTAAATCAATGCCTTCTTTCTTAAGAATGGGTTTTACTTGTTCTAAAATTTCTGCATGGGGGGAAGCAGATGCGCCAACTTTTAGAACAGAAGATTCTTTTTCAGATCCAGCTGATTGACTATCATCTGTTTTGTCTTTTGATCCACCACAAGCGACTAAGCCAAACGCCACAACTGCTAATGTTGCTAAACCGAATAATTTCTTTTTCATATTTACTTCCTCCAATTGTTTTCTATTTTGATTGTTTATCGTTTGTCAGAACGTTTCACTAATTGATCACCGACAAATTGAATGATAAACACAATAACTAAGATTAAAACAGTAGCTATCAACGTAACGGTATTATTGTTACGGCTGAACCCTTCTTGATAAGCTAAGCCACCAAGTCCACCACCGCCAATGATTCCCGCCATTGCAGTAAAACCAATCATCGTAATTGTTGTAAGTGTCACACCAGATAGTAGTGCTGGGGTACTTTCGGGAATGAGTACTTTAAAGATTTTTTGGATTCTAGAAGCACCCATTGCATCTGCCGCTTCCAACACCCCACTGTCAACTTCACGAAACGCAATTTCAACTAAGCGAGCATAAAATGGTGCTGCTGATACGATTAATGAAGGAATTGCTGCTGTTGCGCCGATTCCTGTCCCAACTAGTTTTCTTGAGAAATCCATCAATAAGATAATCAAAACAATATACGGAATCGATCGAAAAATATTACTAACAACTGACAAAATGCTGTAACATACCTTTGCATATGGTGATTTATTACGACTTAAGCTATACAGTAATAGCCCTAACAAAAACCCAATAATAATAACAAAAATCATCGCAACAATCGTCATGAATAATGTATCAATTGCGGCTTGTTTCATTGATTCTGGATTCACCCGACTAAAATTTAAATACTTCTCTACAAATGTTTCATTCGCCACGGTGAATCACCTCCAAACCTACTTCTTTTTCTTTGAAGAACGTTACTGCTTTTTCTACTTCAATCGATGACCCAGTGATCATGACTGTAAGTGTGCCAAATGCACCTTCTTTAGCCTGTTGCACTTGTCCTTGAACCACATTGATATCTACAGCAAACTTTCGAATTGCTTGTGAAATGACAGGCTCATTTGCATTGTTTCCACTGAATTGAAGTGTCGCTACAAGTCCCGCTGGATTTTCCTGAATCAGCTCTTGTAATAACTCTTCTGTGTCTTCTTTAGGTTCTAATTCTTGTTGGACAAAGCGTTTTGTAACAGCTTGTTTAGGATCTCTAAAGACTTCTAAAACGTCACCTTCTTCTACAATTTGTCCTAATTCCATCACGGCAACTTTATTGCAAATCTTGCGAATCACATGCATCTCGTGGGTAATCAAAACAATCGTTAAATTCAGTGTTTTGTTGATTTCTAACAGTAGATCCAATACTTCATCCGTCGTTTGCGGATCTAGTGCACTCGTTGCTTCGTCACAAAGCAAGATTTCAGGATTATTCGCTAACGCTCTAGCAATCCCTACACGCTGCTTTTGCCCACCAGATAATTGGCTTGGGTAAGCATCCCCACGACCTTCTAATCCAACTAAACTTAAAAGTTCCTGGGCCCGTTCTTTTCTCACGTTCTTTGGAACATTGGCAAGTTCTAAAGGGAGCATGATGTTTTCTAGAATCGTTCTTGACCATAATAAATTAAAATGTTGAAAGATCATCCCAATTTTTTTTCGAAATTGACGTAGTTCACGGTTCGCCATTTGTGCAACATTTTGCCCTTGGACAACGACTTCACCTTGCGTTGGCAATTCTAAACCGTTTAATAAACGAACCAATGTACTTTTACCGGCACCAGAATAGCCGACGATGCCATAAATATCTCCTCGATCGACTGTCAATGAAACATCACTCACAGCTGTTACTTGTCCACTTTTACCAGAAAATTCTTTTTTTACGTGTTGTAATTCAATTAGAGGCATTTTTTCCCCTCCGCTTTCTTTGGTTTTGCTTCTTTTTTATTATACTACATGCTTTGCGCTGTGTTGTGAAATAATAGACAGATTAATTATCTTATTTTTCATCGGGCACGCTTACTTCTTGTACCACTCGTCTACCTTTTTTGACGTAGTAACTTGATGGTGATTCACTAGTAAGGAAACTTCTCTCACTTCGTTCGCCAAGTATTGTTCATCATCTACTCTGGTACGCTTACTTCTTATGCCACTCGTCTACCTTTTTTGACGTGGTAACTTGATGGTGATTCACTAGTAAGGAAACTTCTCTCACTTCGTTCGCCAAGTATTGTTCATCATCTACTCTGGTACGCTTACTTCTTGTGACACTCGTCTACCTTTTTAGACGTAGTAACTTGATGGTGATTCACTAGTAAGGAAACTTCTCTCACTTCGTTCGCCAAGTATTGTTCATCATCTACTCTGGTACGCTTACTTCTTGTGACACTCGTCTACCTTTTTAGACGTAGTAACTTGATGGTGATTCACTAGTAAGGAAACTTCTCTCACTTCGTTCGCCAAGTATTGTTCATCATCTACTCTGGCAAAGCCAGTCGTAGTGATTCACAATAAAAAGCCTCCGTCCCTGTCATTAATCTGACATAAGGACGAAAGCTTGTCTTTCGTGTTACCACCTTGATTTACTATTATTTCACAATAATAGCCTTATACAGTACTTGAACTCGTATACTGTCGTGCTATAACGGGCACTCCCGTAATAAGTTCACATCTGCTCACTTATTCCGCTCAAAGACCATCTTCCATCTCAACTATGTTGCCTATTTTCAGCAATCAAGGCTCTCTTCAAACACGTTTGACATGTACTCTTCTTTTCAAAGCTTTTACTTTTATTGATGAAATTATAGCAATATACAAATAGCTTGTCAATTATTATACTTGGGTTAATTCTGATTCATCAATGTCCGTGAGAATAGCAATCCAGGCATTTTTTTGTTCTGCATCATCTAACACACTAGGGTCTTGCGCAGCTGCTTCATTAATCGCTGCGATCGTTCCGCTAATGGGACTACTAAATTCACTGACAGCTTTTTCAGCTTCCAATTCAATCAGCGAATCCCCTTTTTCCAACGTTTGACCAACTTTAGGCATTGTTGCAAAAGTGATGTTTCCTAGGTCTTCTTGTGCTTCATTCGTTAAACCAATCTTATAGCCAGCATCTGTTTTTAAAACCCATAAACTATCGATTATTTTCAATTCTTCAGCCATTAGTCAATAGCTCCTTCATAGTCAGATTCTTTAAACCCGTTTGCTAAAAATTGACCTCCTTTAACAAAAATAGGACGTTTGATCAACATACCATCGGTTGCCAGTAATTCACTTGCTTCTTTGATTGAAAAGTCATTGACTTTATCTTTCAGTCCTTGTTCTCTATAACGAATGCCGCTTGTATTAAAGAAACGGCGGACTGGTAAATCACTTTGTTCCATCCAACTTGCTATTTGTTTAGCTGTAGGTGGATGTTCGATCATATCAATCGTTTCGTATTTTACCTGCTGTTGATCTAACCAAGCTTTTGCTTTCTTACAAGTCGAACATTTTGGATACCAGAAAAATGTGTACATTTCAACGCCTTCTTTCATTTAATAGTCTTCAATCGTTGCTTCTTTTTGATATTTCATTGACATAATCAATCCTACACCTAACATATTTCCTAAAATCGAGGAACCACCTTGGCTAATAAATGGTAACGGAATCCCTGTTAATGGTAGAAGTCCGATATTCGCTCCTATATTTTCAAATACGTGGAATAGAATCATCATGATGATTCCAGTTGCAATGTAGGCATAAAATTCATTATTTGTGTCAAAACACACACGAATCATGCGGTAAATCAAGATAAAGTAGAGCAAAATAATAAAGCATCCGCCAATGAAACCAAAGTTCTCACCTACAACAGTAAAAATCATATCTGACTCTCTAACCGGTACATAAACATCACTGACATTAAATCCTTTGCCAAGTAAACCGCCAGAACCAATTGCAGTGATTGCTAAAGCTGGCTGGAATGAACGGTCTGGATCATGATGGAAAGGATTCATCCATAAATCGATTCGATCAAACTGATACGGTTTAAATCCAACAGAATAAAGAAATTCCCGTCCAGTTGTTGTCGTTACTAAGTAAATCGTTCCTGCTCCAACTAGTAACGCGGCCAAAAAAGTCGGCAAGATAATTTTCCAAGAAATTCCCGACATCAGAAATACTCCGCCAAAAATGGCTAGGAAGACTAGCATCGTCCCAAAATCATCTTGGAGTAAAATCAAGATAATCACCGGCATCGTAACCAACAACATTTTGCCAATCAGCCAAAAATCAGATTTTACTGTCCGATTGACATTCTTCACATTGTGCATCGTCACTACATAAGCCAGCATCAAAATGAATGCTACCTTCATTAATTCCGAAGGTTGAAAAGTCGTTCCGCCAATACTGATCCAGTTTTTAGAGCCTGTTTGCGCCTCTAGATACGGATCATAAAATTTTAGAAGCAAACCCATCATGATCAACCCAATCACATAAAACACCGGGGTCAATCGCCAGAGGAGCTTAGAACTGAAATGCATGACGATCACAATACTAACACCACCAACCAAATACCATAATCCTTGCTTCATGAGCATATTGCCGATTTCTGGTCGATTTGGATCATTGCTCAATGCTACATAAAGTGACAGTATTCCGATGATTGAAAGAAGGAATACCGGTAAAATCACACCATAATCGATTCTATTATCTAAATTACGCATTAGTTTATTTTTATTCATTCGTCATCCCTTTTCCTTAAATCATACGTCTTTTATTATAACTTTCTATAGGAAGAAAAGAAAGTATAGTCTTGACGATTTTTGAAAAACTTTAAAGTACAAATTGAGTCGTTATAATTGTATTTTTTTATTTTGACAAATGTGACGTTCAATAAACGTATAAATATCAATTTAGTTATACATTGCATTGTTCCTCAGCAAAACTATATAATAACATTTAAAGGAGATGAATAACGTTGAAAAAGATTTACGTGTTGGGAATTAGTCTGCTTCTATTATCACTTGGTGGCTGTGGGAAGCCTACTGATAAAGAAAACAAATCTCAAGCTTCAGATGAACCTTGGATCACGCTCGAAAAGGATACGATTGAATCAGATGAAAATGGCCAATTTCAACTTACTGGAAAAGCCAAATACAGCAGTTTTTCTGCTAGTATCATCCAAAATAAGAATGGCCTCAGTTTACAAGAACCACGAGGTGTGCTCAAAATTGAGAAAGACGGTTCATTTATTTGGAAAAATATTTTTATAAATGGACAGGCACCTACAACAGATGTTTCTTTTTCATCTTATAAAGAAAAAGAAAAGATTCAATACCAAGTTAACGTTGATTATAGTAAATTCGTAGCTAAACAGGAAGAAAATAGGTTGATAGAAGAAGAAATCAACGCTACAATGCCTGCACTATTAGAAGAAATTATTGCTTCTTCTGAAAGTATGATTATCAATATTGACAAAAAATATCATAGTTATCGGAGCTTGCTAGTAACAGTACCTTTAGATGTAAAGTATGAACGTAATGGTATGAAGAAGAAATATATGGATACAATCGGCTTTCTAATTCAAGATAAAACGGCCAGTACATTATATTCAGATAAAAAGCAGATTCCTTATATTACATTCCGATATGACAAAACAAATGAAGTTTTAGGCGCTACTGATTTAATTAATCGAAGAAAATTCATTCTTTATGATGAAAGCAACTAGTGAGAATATACGTAAATGAAATAGTATTTCTATTGAATTTAAATGAAAAAAATAGGGGTGTGGGATTAAATGCTTCTGTCCCAGACTCCTATTCAAATTCACCCTTTATATAGTCTACTAAGTTATTACGAGAATCAAATTATTCTACAAAATCTAAGACTTCTTCATAAGCTTCGATTTGCGCATACAAACGTTGGATCTGCAGTTCATTTTCAATGTAATTGATAGAGTTCCCAAGATTTTCTTGACGTTTGTCTTCTAAGCGTTCGACTTTTTTCTTTGCTTCATTGACTAATTTAGTGATTTTATCAACATTTTCTGACATGATGCATTCCTCCTATATACTTACTTCTTATTCGAGTGTAGGCTTATTTTTGCAAATATACAAAGATTATCTACGAATTTATTAAACTTCTTTATAAAAAGGCTCAACATCTTTACTTAACAAGATGTTGAGCCTTTCTTTTATGCCAGCTGTAGGAATCGAACCTACGACCTACGCGTTACGAGTGCGTTGCTCTACCGACTGAGCTAAGCTGGCAATACAATGCAAATTATAGAACTAAACTTATTTTTTGTAAAGACAAAAACCTGTCTTTTTTTAAATAAATTTAGTTTTCTGAAATTTTTCTTTAAATGTGGTATAATAAAAGAAGTTAAGAAAGGAAGTTTTTTTGAATGTCTAATTTCGGTAACTTTAATCGTCCTGTTGAGCCTTCTTCTGAAGGGGATTTATTCACTGTTGATACTCAGGTCACTTTCTTGATGCATGGTCAACCACAGACTGGGATTATCACGAAACAATTAAATAATTCTGCTGTAGTGGAAATTGATGAGAAATCTGATAACACTGATTTAATGGTCAAAAGTAATGGTGTGATTGTCATCAATTACAAAAAATTACAAAAAGTATAGACTCTTCCATCCATTATTAGTGGATGGATTTTTTAATTAAAAAAATAGCTGAGTAGAGAGAGTTCATCTCTCTACTCAGCTATTTTGTCGTTTACTTATTTGGTTCCAAACAAACGGTCACCAGCATCGCCAAGACCTGGAACGATGTAGCCATCTTTATCTAGATACTCATCTAATGCTGCAGTATAAATATCAATATCAGGATGTGCTTCTTGTAATGCTTTCACACCTTCTGGCGCTGCAACGAGACATACAAATTTAATATTGCTGCCGCCGCGTGCTTTCAATGCATCGATTGCCATGATTGCTGATCCGCCTGTAGCAAGCATTGGATCCACTACAAATAATTGACGTGCGTCAATATCTTCTGGCATCTTCACAAAGTATTCAACTGGTTCTAATGTATCATGATCACGGTATAACCCGATATGTCCAACCTTCGCTGCTGGAATCAATTCCAAAATACCATCTACCATTCCAATACCTGCACGTAAAATCGGCACGATTGCAACCTTTTTACCAGATAATGTTTTTTGTGTTGTTTCACAGATCGGTGTCTCGATCACAACGTCTTCTAACGGCATATCTCTTGAAACTTCGTATGCCATTAGCATTGCAATTTCATTCACGACTTCACGAAAAACCTTTGTTCCACAATCTTTATCTCTAATGATTGTTAATTTGTGTTGGATCAGTGGATGATCAATAACTTGGAATTTTCCCATGCTCATTCTCCTTCAATAATTTATTCCTTCCTATTGTAAAACAAAATCGAGCGATTGACTAGTCAATCACTCGAATCTTTTACTTATAAAGTGGATATTTTTTTGTAAGCTCACTAACTGCAGCCCGAACTTCAGAAAGAGTCGTTTCATTCTCATGATTTTTTAACACTTTAACGATCAATTTTGCGACTTCAACACAATCATCCTCTTTGAAGCCTCGAGTTGTGATCGCAGGAGTACCAATCCGAATACCACTCGTTTTAAATGGACTAAGCTGTTCAAATGGAATTGAATTTTTGTTCGCTGTAATATTCACACTGTCTAGAATCGCTTCTGCTTCTTTTCCATTTAAACCAAAACCACTAACATCGATCAATAACAAATGATTATCAGTTGATCCGCTTACTAAACGCGCTTCAGGTGTTTGATTGATAACTTTCGTCATCGCTTTCGCATTTTCGATCACTTGTTCACTGTATTCTTTAAAGGTAATATCTAATGCTTCTTTAAAAGCAACTGCTTTACCAGCAATCACGTGTTCTAATGGTCCGCCCTGAATACCAGGGAAGATATTGCTATTGATTTTTTTCGCTAACTCTTCATTATTAGTTAAAATAAGCCCACCACGAGGCCCACGTAATGTTTTATGTGTTGTTGATGTTGTGATATCTGCAAAAGGAACTGGATTTGGATGTAAACCAGCTGCTACAAGTCCTGCAATATGCGCCATATCTACCATTAATTTTGCACCAATTTCATCCGCAATTTCACGGAATTTTTCGAAGTCGATGGTACGAGAATACGCGCTGGCACCCGCTACAATCAATTTTGGTTGATGCTCACGTGCCAAAATACGCACGACATTATAATCGATTACTTCTGTTGTTGGATCAACGCCGTAACTTACAAAGTTATACGTTTTGCCACTAAAGTTTACTGGTGATCCATGAGTTAAATGTCCTCCCGCAGACAAATCCATCCCTAAAACAGTATCCCCTGGTTCGATCAATGAAAGATAAGCGGCTGTATTCGCTTGTGACCCAGAATGTGGTTGTACATTTGCGAATTTAGCTCCAAATAATTCTTTCGCACGATCAATTGCTAAGTCTTCAACGATGTCAATGAATTCACAGCCACCATAATAGCGTTTGCTAGGATATCCCTCCGCATATTTGTTTGTAAGAATACTTCCTTGCGCAGCCATCACACCTTTCGAAACAACGTTCTCCGATGCAATCAGCTCCAAGTTGTTTTCTTGACGTTCGTTCTCTTTTTCAATAGCATCCCATAAATCCGGATCAACTGTTTTATAATCCATTAAACAAGCCTCCATTTCATTTGTTTGTACCGATTGTATCATACTTAAAAGCTCTCTACTCGAAAATAGAATCAATTTTCAATATTTTTTGATTTGCTGCTTTTTTTAGACGATTCATATAAGCGATCCCTAACTCTGATTCTGGGAAAGCTTGGGCAAAAATAACATCGATATTCTGTTCATCTAAACTTCTGAGACCAGCAAATAACAGTTTAGTCCCTTGTTCCACTGTATCTTCCCCAAAAGAAAAAATAGCTGTTACCTCAGTTGAAAATGCTGATGTGATACGATCACTTGTAAATAGCCCGATTCGTTGATTTTTACTTTTGGCCCAATTGATCGCTTTGTCAAATACATCTTTATCGCCGTCTATGATCCAGACTGGAACATCAGGAGAATAATGCTTATACTTCATTCCTGGCGCCTTAGGAGCTTCCTTTTCAGTGATTAAATGCTGATCCAACGTCACTTTTCCTACTACCTGTTCCAACTGCTCTTTCGTAATAGCACCTGGCCTTAATACGACGGGAACTCCATTTTTTGTAGTCAAATCTAGAACGGTTGATTCTACTCCAATTTGTGTTGGTCCATCATCTAAAATACCAGCGATCTTACCATGTAAATCATGGTAGACATGCTTCGCGGTTGTTGGGCTAGGTTTGCCAGAAGTATTTGCACTTGGCCCAACCAAAGGAACATTTGCTTCTTTTATCAATTCAATTGTTTTCAAATTATTAGGCATCCGAAAAGCAACCGTATTTAAACCACCCGTAACTGTAGTAGAAAACGTAGTAGGTTTCACATCGAAAATCAAGGTCAAAGGACCAGGCCAAAAAGCATCGACAAGTGCCTTTGTATGTTTAGGAAAATCCGTCACATAGTGTGTGACCATTTCAAAACCACTGACATGTACAATCAATGGATTGTCGCTAGGTCGTCCTTTTACAGTGTATACTTGCTTTACTGCCTGTTCATCCAAAGCGTTTGCGCCAAGTCCATATACTGTTTCAGTTGGGAAGGCTATCAGTTCTCCTTGACGGATCAACTCTGCTGCTTCACCAATTTCGTCTGTTGTAAATTGTTTTGTTTCCACTTTTTATCCCTCCTCTTTTTTAGTTGAAACAATCACCATTCGATCATTTCCTGATAAGTCTTGGACAACTTCTACTTGTTTTTGAGGGAATGCTTGCTGGAAAAGTTCTTTAACGGCCTCTCCTTGCTGAAAACCGATTTCCAAATAAATTTTTCCTTCTGGATTCAGTTTATCTTTTGCTTCGTCAGCTAATCGCTGATAAATAGCTAATCCATCATTTTCCGCAAATAATGCTGTTTTTGGTTCGTATGTCCGAACACTTTCATCCATTAATGCCCATTCAGCATTACTAATATAGGGAGGATTTGAAATCAAGATATCAATCCTTTTGTTTTTTATCGGTTTTAGCGCATCGCCGTGAATAAACTCAATTTCAGCCTCTAGTTGTTGTGCATTTTTCTTTGCGACTTTCAATGCTTCTTCGGAAATATCGATGGCTGTCACTTGCCAGTTTGGACGAGCTAATTTTAAACTGATTGCAATCGCCCCCGTCCCAGTCCCTACATCAACAACAGTTAGAGATTGGTTGGGATTTTCTTTTAAACAACGGTCTACTAATTCTTCGGTTTCAGGTCTAGGAATCAAGGTATGCTCGTTGACTAGAAAACGTTGTTCATAAAAATCACCGTAACCCAATAGATACTGTGGCGGATAATTATTAGCTAGTTGCTTCAAGTCCTCATTGATTTGTTGTTCATCTGCACATGTTATTTCATCTTTTAAATGGAGTAGCCAATCCGTCTTCGTCCACCCCTTTCTTTCTAGAAAAACAAAGAGGATACTGTATCCTTCTTTCCCATGTTTTTCTAAAAAAGAAGAAGCCCGTTCAAGGACTTCAAAATAACGGTTACCCATTTTGCATCTCTTCTAATTTTGATGTTTGATCGTATAACACTAAAGCATCGACGATTTCATCTAATTTTCCAGCTAAAATTTGATCTAGTTTTTGAATCGTTAACCCAATACGGTGATCGGTCACACGGTTTTGCGGAAAATTATAAGTACGAATTCGTTCAGAACGATCTCCAGTACCAACAGCGGATTTACGATTCGCATCGTATTCGCTTTGTGCTTCTTGCTGCATTTGGTCATAGACTCTCGCACGTAAAATTTTCATCGCTTTCTCACGGTTTTTGATTTGTGAACGTTCATCTTGCATCGCTACAGCAATTCCTGTTGGAATATGGGTCAAACGAACGGCAGAAGCTGTCTTATTGACGTGCTGACCACCGGCTCCACTTGCATGGTAGATATCGGTACGGATATCTTTATCCGCAAGATCCAATTCTACTTCTTCTGCTTCTGGTAATACAACGACTGTTGCAGTAGATGTATGAATACGGCCTTGAGATTCTGTTGAAGGAACACGTTGCACACGGTGTGCGCCGCTTTCGTATTTTAATTTAGAGAAGACATTGTCTCCTGAAATCATCATGATTACTTCTTTATATCCGCCAATCCCAGTGATGCTAGCTTCCAAGACATCTGTCTTCCAGCCTTGAGATTCCGCATATTTTTGGTACATCCCGAATAGATCTCCTGCAAATAAAGCTGCTTCATCTCCACCTGCTGCACCACGGATCTCCATAATGATATTCTTATCGTCATTTGGATCTGTCGGCAATAGTAAAATTTTGATTCGTTCTTCAAGAACGTCTTTTTCTTTTTTTAATTCTGATAGTTCTTCTTTCGCCATTTCTGCCATTTCAGCATCTAATTTTTCGCCTAACAGTTCTTCTGTGTCGCTGATTCCTTCTACTACTTGTTTATAGCGGCGATAAACGTCTACTGTTTCGCGAGTATTCGCTTCCTCTTTAGATAATTGCATAAAGCGTTTCGTATCACTAATCACTTCTGGGTCGCTTAATAATTCGCCTAGCTCTTCATAGCGATCTTCGATTGATTGTAACTGATCGTACATAGTTGGTTGCTCCTTTTTCGTTAAGTCACTGTTTTTTATTTTTCCTCTTTTTTACGGAGTTACTTATTTGCTACTTGTTCACCGTCAATTGGCGGATGAAAATAGTGATTTCGACACACTGGATAATAGGCTTCGTTGCCTCCAATTTGAACTTGGGTTCCTTCGTAAACGGGTCGACCATCAATGTAATGTAAATTCATTGTGGCTTTTTTGTGGCAGAACCAGCAGATTGTTTTGAGTTCTTCTAATTTGTCAGCATATAGCATCAAATACTTTGATCCTTCAAATAGTTCATTACGGAAATCATTCTTCAAACCAAAAGCCATAACAGGAATATTAAGTTCATCTACCACTCTAGCAAATTCAATCACATGTTGTTTTCCTAGAAATTGAGATTCGTCTACTAATATACAGTAAGGTTTATACTCTAGCTTTTGGATTAATTCATAAACATTTGTTTCTTTAAAAATGGGAATGGCTTCTCTTCTAAGGCCAATACGGCTTGAAACGACACCTACGCCATCTCTAGTATCAAGTCCACTTGTCATGATCACAACAGGCTTGTCTTGTTCTTCATAGTTGTGTGCTACTTTTAAGATCTCAATGGTTTTCCCACTGTTCATTGCGCCATATTTAAAAAATAATTGTGCCATTCCTTCGTCGTCACCTCTCGTTTAGTTCCTCTCGTATTTTACTATAAAACCGAAGTTTTTTACAGTGGTAAATTTAAGGCTTATGTATCAAGGGTTTTCACTTACCTAAAAATTTCTATACCTGCAGTCATACCTGCTCCTTTTTTTGAAGAATAAAAAAAGATAATTATCCCACTTGTATCAGTGGAACAATTATCTCATCTGCTTTGTTAGCTATTTCTATTATATAATCTGGACTCGTATGTGTATAACTATCTGTCATTGTTTTATCTTTTGTTGTATGTCCTACATATCTACTCAATTTATTTTTAGTCGTTTCATATTCTGTTAATAATGTGATAAACGTGTGTCGAAATGCATGTGCAGTAAATTTTTCTCTGCCCATCGATTCACACAAAACTTCCAATTTGTAATTTATCGTACTATTAATATATCTTCTTTCTTGTGCAATATTGTAAAAAACAATACCTGAATACTCACTATTTTCACGGTTAAATTTTTCTTCTGTTCTTTTCTGCGAAACTTTCCATTCTTTTAGTAATTCTAACAAATATTTAGAAGTAATTGGAATAACTCTATTAGACTTTACTGTTTTTGGACTAGATACATCTACTCTTCTTTTTAATTCTACTTGTGTTTTATTAATTGTTAGTGTTTGTTTGTTAAAATCGATATCTGACCAGTTTAATGCTAACGCTTCTCCTATGCGAATACCTGTCATTACTAATAAGGTAAATAGTGTTTTATATTGTATTACTTGACCATTTCTACCACCTTTTTTTATTTTACTTTGCTCCTCAAATTTTTCAAAAAATTCGTTTAATTCTTTTGCTGTCAAATACTTTTCCTCATCTTTTTTCTTCATTTTAAAAAACCTTAGAAAGCCTCTCTGGGGTTAATGGGAAACATAAAAAAAGAGGTAGGAAGTTTCTACACTTCCTACTTTAAGTTATTATTATTCAAATAAATAACTAGCACAATTTACTTCTTCTGGTTCGTAATCTTCTAATGGAATATCTAAAGGTACTTTTTTTAATTCTTCTCTGTCAACCAAAATCAGTTTTTGTTCAGTTAAAACTTCTATTAGTTCTGTATATTTTTTTTCTAACTTTTTATTTTTAAAGTCTGTTAAATCGACTATATCAAAAGTTATACCTTCTTTAGGATTTTGGTATTGTGCTTTTCTGATAGTGAAAAACGGACTTATTGCTGATATCTTTAATCCAATATATTCTATATAACCACGTTCCATTATTTCTTTAGTTGATTTATCTGAAAAAAATGAATTTTTTAATTTAATGTCTTCCATAAACATATACGAAAAACATCTAGTATACTCAAAACCGCCTGACGGTTTAAACACTATTCCCTCCATATTTTTTAATAAGTGTTCATCCCATTCATCGCTGTACACATATTTTCTTAGGACATATCCATAGTCCCCTTCTTTCAAACTTCTATTTACAAAATTAATCGCTTGTTCATTTGCGTTCATTAAGTCTCCTCCTTACTTCTTTAGGTATTTTAGGATATCCATGGATGTTCCCTTTTCCGTCGATATGAACTACAATTTCAGTCGTTACTCCGTCACTACCAACTACTTCTCCTGAATCATATTCTTTCACAGTGCCCTCACGTCCATCAGCCCATCTTCCTTTTTGCCAAGCCTCTTGTGTGTCTGCTACACCATTTCCACCATCAATCCAAGTTGATTTATCTTCTTTTGATTGTTTATTGTTCCTGTGACCTTCTTGGTGTTTTCCTTGTTTACCAGCATCAACTGGAGGAGCCCCTTCGACTTCACCTGTAACTAATCCTTGTTGTGGTAATAAGTCTTTTGGATTAACCGCTCTTACTCGTTTACTTGCTTCAACACTTCTAGCAGAATTTATTGCTTCTACCGCAGATTTACCGACTTTTACTGTTCCGATACCTTTTCGTATTATATCAATACCTTTACCTATTTTACCAATGTTTCCTAATATTCCTCCAAAAGCGGGTGATAATGGCATTTCATTTCTCATTACTTTTACTTCTTCAACTTTCATAATGTGAGTACAAAAAAGAGAGTACAATCAATATAATTGTCTCTCTAAGCCTACAGCCTATGATTTTATATGTTATCAAATTGTATAAAAAGGTATTATTTTAATACCTTTTTTCAAAAGCAGGTGGAAAAGTAGAGATTATGTCTATAAGGTCATTTTCTGTGATAATAACATAATGTTCTACATCACCACAAAAACCACCACTTTCTTTTTCTATCCACTCAACATATTTTGATTGCTCTACCTTATAGATAGGATTACCAACAAAATTCTCTCTATATTTTTGGATGCCTGCTACTTCATTATATGTTCTAATTCGTCTTCCCTCATCTGTAATTCGTAAAGAATCAACAAAACCGAAAATAACATCAATATTATTTTCTTTTCCTACAAGCTTTATTATTGTTCCTTCTAAGTTTTGGACTATTTCAGATACTTCATAAGTATCAATCGGTATATTACTGTCATCGTATTCATACCATCGTTCTAACATATTTGTTTCTTCCTTTCTATTTTCCGTACCTAACTTTTATTAATGGTTTTCCTGGAGCCTTTATTTCTAAGGTTGAGCCTCCAGTACCACTACCAGGTCTTACCGAAATTCTAGTACCATCTTCTAAAACACCATGAAGTCCATCTCCATACTGAGTCTTAATTTCTTTCACATTTTTAGGATTTAATGAATTGAAATCATCAACAGCATCATCCATGTTACCATCTTTTTCAAAATTTTTTGCTTTCCCAATAGGTCTAGTGGTATCTTTAGCACCTTCAAGAATATCATCCACAATTTTGTCACTACTTTTAGAATTGCTTATTTGTGGTGCATTGTTTACTATATCCAAAATAGATTGTCCTATTTTAATAACTCCTGCACCTTGTCTAATTATACCAATTCCTTTACCTATTTTATCAACATTGCCCAATATTCCTCCAAACCCAGGAGCTAACGGCATTTCATTTCTCATTATTTTTACATTTTCGACTTTGTATTGGTCTTTACCTAGATAATCTTTACATTTTTCTAATTGATTATAGAGATTAGAATGCGCTTTTGGCGATACAATTTTGCCATTTTTCATCAGGTACCACGTTTTTTTAGTTCCTAAGGTACTACAAATAATGGTATAGCCGTTTAAACTTGCAATTGTTTGTTTCATTTCTCGGTTCTTCATTTCTTGTTTCATTTTCTCTCGTTGTTGCCATCGTGCATTAATAGGACTTGCCCATGTCATTTTAAACCGTTCATAAACTTATTACTAGCATCAAAATACGCTGAGGAAGGACCATCCCCTTTAAAGGCTATATTCCCCCATTGCCCAACATCTTTAGAACCTTCTCCAAAAAATCCATTATCAAAGTTAGTACCTGCAAAGCCAACCACAACTTTTCCTGTGTTGTTATCTAGAAATGCTACACCACTTGAACTGGTTTTAGGGTCATAGAATGCATCTACTAGTTGGAGATTAGAAGGGAACTTTTTATTTTCTTGCAATGCTTCTAGTTGCTTAATTATATCTCTATCTGATACACCATTTACCAATGCATTTTCAATTTCATAAGAGATTGTGGCTACAGCACTAGTTGGTTCACTATCTACTTTAATTCCTTTATCTTTAAGTTCATATTTACTCAACTGTTAAGTCCTCCTCGGATAGAGGTTGAAAATCAATGAAATCAGAAAAATAAACACTTAATTTTTTATCAAACCTAATCTCCACTTGCTTATACCCTACCGAACTCCCATCTAGACTACCTGTACCTTTTAACAATAAAGTTGGCGGTACCTCTGTAGAAATATCATTTCTTTTTCTTAGTTCCTTTACATTTGAATCATCATTTGTTAATTGATATTCTAATTCATACATAGGAACCTCTGGATTGTACATTTTTTTTAAATTCTTATATGAATCTAGTTTGTCAAATTTTCCATATTGAACAAAGAATTGGAATTTTTCTATTTTTCTCTGAAGTTCTTTGTCGGAAATTTCTTCTTTTGATTGAAAGCCATTATCAGTATAAACTACCGGGTACTTTGTAGTTTCACTGCTTTTTCCAAAAGAATTGGGAGTAATAGAAACATAATAATAACCATTCATTTTCCGTGTATTCCTGTTAATTCTTAGTCGCATACCTTCTGTAAATAAATCTCCTTCTTCTGTTTTACTCATTGAAAAGTCAGAATTTAACACCCAAACCCCCTTATCATCTTTATCAAATTCTTCATCTTTATAGCCTTCCATATCGTAGAAACTTTCCAGATTTGGTGTTGGATACATTGCTAATACTTTATCAAAACTTTGTTCAATTTCTGCTTTATTTTTTGTTTCACATCCAGTTAATCCACTCATTATCATTAGTCCTCCTATAAATAAATATAATTTTTTCAAAATATTTTCTCCTCCTAAACAGGATGAAATTTATTTACACCTTAATCAATATTTATTTTACCAAAAGTAGGATGAAATAGATAGTTATATATTACATTTTCGTTATTTAATTTTAAATAATGTTACTGATTTATGGATAAAAAAAAGAGATAGTATGCTTTTAGCTTACTATCCCTCTACTTAGTATTATTATATTAAACTAAATTATTAATTGCCTGTTGCAATGCTAGTGTAGCATTATCAATATCTAATTGGTTAGCATTAAAATCATCATGTGTATTTGGCATCATCTAATTTAACTATTAGCGTTAACTATTAATGTACACTGTAATTTAATTCTCCCAATGTTATTACTTTATTAGCTAAGAAAATTTTTCTATTCTGTTTCCAATCACATTCGTTCTTTTCGCAACACTCGTAGAAATATCGACGCTATTTAATGTGCTTGTAAGTTTACTGATGAACGCGATACATTCCCAGTAATAGACTTACTATTTTAACTTCCATTCTTTAATTCCTTTCTAGTTTTGTAAATATGACTTATTTCACTACTTATTATCCAATTAAAATCATTTAACTGTTTTTACGTTTTTTATTGTCATTATCACGAATTATTATAACTTGTTTAGAATCGCTGTGTACTACTGCACTAGGTTCTCTTTTTACTCTTGTAAAAAAAAGATGAGCCTGGGACATAACTAAAAAGGGTATGTTTCAGGCTCTTAGTAACCGAATAAACGGTGGGCGCAGAAGCAACTCCTTCGGAAATAAGCCGAAATTGCTGTAAAACACAACAAGGAACAAGTTGATGTTGTACAGTACCTACTTGGTCGCAAAAATTTGAAGAGCAATTTTCGTAAATTCCTTCTTATTTCTCGGAGTTAAACACTTCTGTCCCAACCTCACCTTTGATTATTCTAAACCAATAGATAAATGGAAACGTTCGATCTATTGGTTTTCTAAGTTTATTTTATTTTTGAATAGCAGCAAAATTTGCAGCTTCTGTTCCAGATTGACGTCCAAAGATGATGATGTCCGCCACAGCGTTTCCACCGATACGGTTTGCTCCATGTAACCCACCAGTTACTTCACCAGCGGCATACAAGCCTTTGATTGGAGCACCATCTTCTTTTAAGACTTCTGTCTTCGTATTGATTTTCACACCACCCATTGTATGGTGGATTCCTGGTGCGATTTTGATTGCGTAAAATGGTCCAGTTGATAAATCATGATCCATTCCTGTTGTACGATTGTATTGAGTATCCGATTTCGTTTGAACCTCTTTGTTCCATTGTTCTACGGTTTCTTTTAGTTTTGCTTCAGGCATATCGATTTTTTTGGCTAATTCTTCGATTGTTTTTCCTTCGACTACAAAACCCTGTTCATTATAAAAATCGATTGCTTTCGCTCGATCACGAACACCTTGGTCAAAGACTAAGTAAGCTGATTTTTCTGGTAACGCAGTAATAGCAGCAGAAACTTTATCACGGGTATCCATTTCATTAACAAAACGTGTTCCTTCTTGCGATGCTAGAATAGCTCCTTCACCGCGAACTACTTCACCAATCAAAAATGATTTGTCTTGTTGCACGGTTGGATGGATTTGAATTTCTTTCATATCCACTGTGGCACCACCAAGTTTTTCGATCATCTTGATCCCATCACCAGTTGTACCTTCTTGATTTGTCGTTACGTAATCTTTTAATTTGGGATCGTATTTTTCAAGCATTTCTTTATTTGCACCAAATCCACCTGTTGTGACGATTACCGCATTTGATTTGATTTCTTTTATTTCTTTGTCATTTAATTTCACTTTGACACCGTTCACTTGACCATCTTTTTCAGTGATTTCAGTGACATTTGCATTGACGAATAACGGAACTTTTTCTTCTTTGACATTCCGAACAAGTCCATCCACTAAGTAACCACCAATTGCAGAACCATCTGCTGGACGATGTGTACGCTTTTCGCTCATTCCACCAGTGATTGTCAGGTTGCTAAGTTCGATGCCTTTTGTATCTAACCAATCAATTGCATCGGCTGAATGGTCTACAAAAAAGCGTAATAATTCTTTGTCGTTCGTCCCTTTTCCGCCTTTTAGTGTTTCTTCAAAAAATTTATCATTACTATCAGTGATCCCTTCGACTTTTTGGTATTTTGTTTCTGATGCATTCATACCTGAAGACGACTTGATTGTATTTCCACCCGCAACGGGCATTTTTTCTAGAATGGCTGGATTCATTCCCGCTTCTTTGGCTTGTAATGCCGCAGTCATACCCGCTCCCCCAGCACCAATGATCACGATATCATATTGATCCTTCAACTCGCTTAAATCCGTATAACCATTGGCCGATGCTCCAGAAGTAACTTCTGTGCTTTCTTTAGATTCTTTCCTTTTCTTCGCTGTTTTTTCTTGATCACTAGTACAGCCCACAGCAATTCCAGCAAACAAACTCAACGATAGTAAACTTATGATGACTTTTTTCATTTTTTCCCCACCTCGGTAAATTTTATCCAATCAACCCTGATTATTTCATTATAGAAAAAGCCGCTAAAATGTGATTTAATTCACATTAATTTTCAAGAAAAAAGTAGCTGATGCAACTTATTTCACCCCTTTTAAAAAAATAAAAACCAAAACAATGTTACTTCTATCACAATTAAAATAGCATGTTCTTGTTCATTTGTGCTAGATTCCTATTTTTTTTAATCAATTTCTTATTTCTTCTAAGCATTTATTCTTTCTTTGCCCATCATTTATTTTCTGCTATACTTGTTTTAACGATGTTCAGGAGGTCCATTATGAATCGATTTCGGCTTTTATGGCTGGCACAGCGCAAAGGAAGGCGTTTTATTTCTAATAATTTATCATCTATCCAAATCATTGTTTCATATTATATTATTATGACCGTCGTTTCTTACTTATTATTTTGTTTACCATTTTTTAGAGAACCAGGCTCTCAAGTTGGTTTCATTGATATGCTTTTTATGGCGATTAGTACAGTGAGTGTTACGGGGTTGTCTACCTTTGATATTGACTCTGTTTTTAATGACCGTGGTGTATTGCTATTGGAAGTGTTATTTCAAGTTGGTGGACTAGGGATCATGATGATTTCCACAGCATTTATTATCCTTTCAAAACGCAGGATTTCTTTAAAACAGCGGCAATTGATCATGACTGATATGAATCAGCCTAAGTTAAGTGGCATTGTTCGGTTAATTCGCATCACGTTTACAATCATTTTATGGTTCCAACTAATTTTTGGTACATTTTTCTCTATTTATTTTTATTTTTCTGGCTATTATACAACCTGGTCAAAAGCTATTTTCTTCGGTTTTTACCAATCGATTTCAGCTGTGACCAACTCTGGCTTTGATGTGACTGGTGATTCGATTATGCCTTTTGCTAACGATTATTTATTCTTGATTGTGATCATGTTTTTGATTTTTGTTGGCGGGATTGGTTTTCCAGTACTGATGGAAGTTCGTGAGTGGTTATTTTTTAAAAAGAAAAAACGTGGTTTACCTTTCCGCTTTTCATTATTTAGCAAGATTGCATTATTGGCGTTTGTGATTTTGTTTGTGGGTGGAACGATTTTGATTTATTTATTAGAGAAAGACCATTTATTTGTAGGGATGGGAGAAATTCAGCGTTGGATTACTTCTATGTTTTATTCTATGACCACACGAAATGCAGGTTTGCAGATCAATGATTTAGGTGATTTTCAGATTACGACATTAATTGTTTTTTCTTTACTGATGTTTATCGGTTGTAGTCCCAGTTCTGTTGGTGGCGGGATTCGAACGACGACCGTTGCTATTATCGGCTTGTACTTGTACGCCTTTTTGAAAAGTGAAGATAAAATCAATGTGTTTGGACGCCGAATCGATGACGATGATGTTAAGAAATCAATCGTTGTCTTTATGCTTTCAATGATCATGTGTTTCTTTGCCGTTTTATTTTTAACTGCTACTGAGGATCATCCATTGATTGCAATTATTGTTGAAGTTTCTTCAGCTTTTGGTACGACTGGGTTGTCTTTGGGCATTACTTCAGATTTAACAACGGTCGGTAAGGTGATGATTGCACTTTTGATGTTTATCGGGCGTATCGGCATGCTGTATACATTGATGTTATTTGTACCAAAAGAAACACGAGATATTGGTTATGAGTATCCCTCTGAAAAAATTATTATTGGTTAAAAAACCTTGCTCGACATCACTTCTGATGGGTTGAGCAAGGTTTTTTTCGCTTAAATCAACACATTAACAATCAAATAGAGTAAGAATAAGCCTGAAATCAACCACATTGGTAAAGAGAGTTCCGATTTTTTCCCCCCAACCCATTTCGTCAGAGGATATGCTACAAATCCAAATGCCATTCCATCAGAAATATTCATTGTAAAAGGAATCAGTACGATCATAAGTATCGCAGGAAAGTAGTCACTAAAATCGCTAAAATGTACAGTCTTGATTTGTTGGATCATCAAGAATCCTGTTATGATAATTGCTGGTGCTAATGCCGAATCGGGAATATATGAAAGTAAAGGCAGTGCTAGTAAAGCAAGAAGAAAACAAATACCACTCGTAATCGAGGTGATCCCAGTTTCTCCCCCCTCCTCAATACCTGTTGCACTCTCAGCGGCGGCTACTGTGGGGCTTGTTCCCAAAATACTGGATAATAATGTGATAACCCCTGTGACACGATAGGCACGTAAATATTTCTTTTCATCCGCATCTGGCATCAACCCTTTCAGTAAGCCCATTGACTCAAAGATTAAAATCATGGATAAGGCAAAGACGCCCAATAAAAAGCTTTTAGAAAAAAATGCACTGAAATCTAATTGTAAAAATATGCGAGAATAGTTCCCTATCCTACTCAATGAAAAATGTTCTGCAGGTTGTACCATTCCGAAGAAATTTGCACTGATTGTCACTACAACTATCCCAATAAAAAAACTTCCTTGCACGCCTTTTATAAAAAGAATCACAGTCAAGATCAATGAAAATAAAGTCAATAAGGTTAAACCGTTATCTAAAGGGGCTAGTTGTAAAAAGGTATGTTCTCCTCTTACTATCAAATGGCCTTTTTCCAGTCCAATCAATACAAGAAAAAATCCAATTCCTACAGTGATTCCCGTTTTCAATGATTTAGGCACAACTTCTGCAAACAATTTACTTAACTTGGTAAACGCAACTAGTAAATAGACAATACCTGCACAAAAACTAGCGGCTAATGCCTGCTGCCAAGTCAAACCTAAGGAAAGAACCAATGTATACGTAAAAAATGAATTGACCCCCATCCCCGTAGTTAAAACAATTGGAGCATCTGCCACAAGTCCAATCAAAATAGAGCCGAGAATCGAAATAAATATCGTACCGAAAATCGTTAATTCTTTTGGCATTCCAGCCTCCGCTAAAATCACTGTATTCACCATAATAATATAAGAAATAGCGAAAAATGATGTTGTTCCTGCTAAGACTTCTCGTTTTATATCTTCTTTTTTAAGTTTTTTCCAATGAAACATGAAAATCATCCTCCTAATAAAAAACGGCCTAGGTTCTGCTAATTCTAAATAAAAAACTTTTATGTAATAAAATTATTTTTTACTTAAATTAAGACAATGTAAGAATACCACATTGTAAGCGCTCTTCAAAATTTTTGAAAACTTTTTCATTTATATATACAGTAATCAGCATAATTTGAAGAACGATTTAATCTCACATCCTTTTTTGTAAGATTCATGGTTTCTCCTCATCTCAGTCGTACATCTAACGGTATAAAATTAATAATAGTAAGAAAGAGTAAAAGGAATTAATTTTTTTTTTCAACTGTGGTATTATAGATTGAGTTTATTATTGAATGGCATAACGATAGTTGATATAAATTGGAGGGCACTTTATGGGAATCAGAAGTCATGTAGCAATCGCCGCTGGTAAAACTTCTCAATGGGTATTACAAACTTTCTTCAAAGGTGGGAGTAGCTACCCTGGAAAATTAGCATTAAAAATCGATCCAAAAATTTTGGATACCTTAGCTAAAGATTATGAAATTGTGGTTGTCACGGGTACAAATGGAAAAACATTGACGACTGCTTTAACAGTAAATATTTTAAGACAAGAATTTGATCACGTACTGACCAATCCGACTGGTGCCAATATGGAGCAAGGAATCGTTTCAACCTTCTTATCTGCTAAAAATAAAGGGGCTAAAAAGAAATTTGCAGTACTAGAAATCGATGAAGCAAGTTTAAGCCGCGTCACAAAGTATATTGAACCAAAATTATTTTTATTTACCAATATTTTTCGAGACCAAATGGATCGCTACGGTGAAATTTACACCACCTACAAATTAATCGTTGATGGTGCTGCTGCAGCTCCTAATGCACCGATTCTTTGTAATGGCGATTCACCGATTTTCAATTCAGTTGAAACGATCAATCCGCGAAAATATTATGGCTTTAATCACAAAGCAGATGAAGAACAGATGGCTCATTACAATACGGACGGCTTACTTTGTCCTAAGTGTCACCATATTTTACATTATAAAATGATTACTTACGCTAATCTCGGGAAATATTATTGTCCTAATTGTAGTTTTCATCGCCCTAAGCTAGACGTACAATTAACGCAAATGGTGGCGATGGATAATACTTCTGCTGATTTCGTAATCGATGGAGCAGAGTACAGCATCGCAGTTGGCGGTATGTATAATGTATATAATGCTTTAGCAGCGACCTCTGTTGCTGAACACTACGGTGTTTCTCCTAAAAAAATCAGAGCTGGACTAAGCTATGATGAAAAAGTTTTTGGCCGTCAAGAAACAATCAACATAGAAGGTAAATTATGTACATTAATTTTAGTTAAAAATCCTGTGGGCTTAAATCAAGTTATTGATATGATGGCTCTTGCACCTTACTCTTTCTCACTTGTCTCTTTACTAAATGCAAATTATGCGGATGGAATCGATGTTAGCTGGATCTGGGATGGTGATCATGAGGCGTTTGCCCAAATGAATATTCCTGAAGTCATCGCAGGTGGTGACCGTCATCAAGATATGACTTTACGCCTAAAAGTTGCAGGTATTTCTGAAGAGAAATTAAAAGAAGTTCCAAACTTAGACGACGTGATCACAGCAATCAAAGAATTGCCGACAGAACATGTATATATTTTAGCTACGTATACAGCAGTATTGCAATTGCGTAAATCATTGGCTGCACAAGGCTATATTACCAGCTAAAAAGACTATTTAATAGCTTATATTCTTTCACTATTAAATAGTCAATCAAATACAAGGTTACGTAAGACAAAACCTTGTTATCTATATATGAGGAGGAACAAACAGTGCCTAAAGAATTAGTTGTGTGTCATTTATATGGAAATCTGTTAAACACTTACGGCGACAATGGTAATTTACTGATGTTAAAATATTTGGCTGAAAAAATGAATGTAACCTTTCGCTCTGAAATTGTTAGTATTCACGAGCCATTTGAAGCGACTAAATATGATTTAGTCTTTGTAGGTGGCGGACAAGATTTTGAACAGTTGATCATTTCAGATGATATCCAGACAAAAAAAGAATCCTTGACTGAATATATTGAAAATGACGGAGTTATGCTCGCAATTTGTGGTGGGTATCAATTATTGGGCCATTATTACATGGGGGCTAAAGGTGAAAAAATTCACGGCATTGGTGCGCTGGATCACTATACGTTAAGCCAAGATAATAACCGTTACATCGGTGATATCGTGATTCATAATGAAGAATTTAATGAAACCTATTATGGGTTTGAAAATCATAATGGTCGAACTTTTTTAGGTAAAGGTGAACGCCCGCTAGGCAATGTTGTTAAAGGTAAAGGCAACAATAGTGAAGATGGTTCTGAAGGCGTTATTTACAAAAATGTTTTTGGCTCTTATTTCCACGGTCCCATTCTTGCGCGCAATGAAAATTTAGGGATTCGGTTGATTAAAACTGCTTTAGAGAAAAAATACAATGAACCTTTCAATTTACCACAAGAAATGCAGACTACAGAATAAATAAAGAGTGTGGTACAAAAGTAAAAAATCACTTTTGTATCACACCCTAATGCGAAAAAACAGTGGGAGCAGGAGTAACCCTTTCGGTAACAAGCTGAAAGGGTTACTTCTTATTTCTCGGGATTAAACGCTTCTAATCCAGTCTCTTTTTATTTTAACTTTTACGCGTCAATTCCCGGTTCAGACGCAATAATCGTAAGATTGCCTTCAATGCGCCATTTGGCAATATCGGTCGGTAAAATGAAGCTTGTCCCTTTAGCCAATTCATAACGGTCAGTCTTCATTGATTCTGTGTCTTCAATAATTAAGTGACCGATGCCGTCAATAACGGTTGCTAATGTATAGGGCGCATTTTTCTTTAAATTCAATATCCCTTGGACTTGCCATTCATACACATTGAAAAATGGTGTTTTCAAATACGTAATAATGCTTGATTGTCCTTGGTTTTGTTGTTGAATCGATAATTGTGCATTTTTTGCCGGAACTGTCGTCACATCAACAGATTGTTGAATATGCAGTTCTCTTGTACGACCTTGATCATCCTTTCGATCATAGTCGTACACACGATAAGTGGTATCACTGCTTTGTTGTGTTTCTAAAATCATGATTCCTTTACCAATAGCATGAATCGTGCCACTTGGTACATAGAAAAAGTCGCCTTTTTTTACTGGGACTTTCTTGAGCAAGTCATCCCAGCGTTCTTCTTTGATCATCGCTTCAAGTTTTTCTCGGCTCTGGGCATTATGTCCGTAAATGATGGTTGATCCTGGTTCAGCGTCAATAATATACCAACACTCCGTTTTCCCAAGTTCGCCTTCATGAGCCATTCCATAAGTATCATCTGGATGTACTTGTACAGACAAATCATCTTCAGCATCTAAAATTTTCGTCAATAAAGGAAAAACAGCTCCCTTAGCATTGCCGAATAATTCACGATGATTCGTCCAAAGTTCATCTAGTTTTTGACCAGAAAATTCCCCATTTTCTACCTTACTTACCCCATGAGGATGAGCACTTATTGCCCAATCTTCTCCAATTTTATTGCTTGGTAGGTCAAAACCGAATACAGTCTGTAGCCGATCCCCACCCCAAATTTTTTCTTGAAAAACTGGCTTTAAAAATAAAGGTTCCTGCATAGTTTAGAGACTCCCTTCCATTAACACTCGTCAATTATACCACTAAAAAGAAAGCGATTCATCATTGAGTGTTCTTTTTTCTTTTAAATAAATTTCAATAAGCTCATCTCTTTTTTGGATATACTCTTTCTGATTATCTGCTGGATGAACACGATTAGAAAGGAAGATAAATCCCTCTTTTTCCAGAAGATCAATCATCAAAAAAGTGCCAGTATAACCTGTATGAAACAACAATGGTCGTCCTGTTAAATCATCTTTGAGATCCCATCCTAATGAGCGATGTCCTTTTCCACTAGGTGTTTGATCCTTTAATAGTGAGCAAACTGTATCTTTTTCCACTATTCTGGTTGTCTGATACAGCCCTTCATTCATGTACATTGACGTGAATTTTTTTAGATCATTCAAATTAGTGAAAAGTCCAGCATTTCCAGCATGTTCAGCTAAAACAAACGCTTTTGGATCATGCGTTTGTCCCTGAATCAATCCTCTGATAGGATGATTTTCAGTTGGCACGACTTTAGAAAAATCCTTAGGTAAAAAACTACTTTCGGTCATTTCCATTGGTTGCAGCACTCGTTCTTTAAAAATTTCTATAACATCTTTCCCTAATAATTCTTCCAACATAAAACCAAGTAAAATTGTTCCCGTATCTGTATACATTACCTTGTTCCCTATCTCTATACCTGGCCGAACCTGATTGTAAGCGGCTATTAATTCATCTTTTGACAAGGCATCTCGATTTTCAATAAAACTTTGAATATCAGATGTATGCGTCAAGAGGTGGCGAATCGTTATATTTCCATCTTCAAAGGCTGAGTAATACGTGTTAAATGGTGCATCAATGTCAATCTGTCCTGCCTCCATCAACTGTAACACGACCGTTGTCGTACAAACGACCTTCGTTAAAGAGGCAACATCAAAAAGTAATGACGGCTTCAATGGTTCGATTTTAGGGATTATTTGAGCGTTCCCTATAGTGTAATCTTCAGATTCTCCTCTTGTTATAAACGAAAAACTGGCACCAGGAAAAACCTTCTCATCTACCAACTCTTCTATTTTTTGTTTTGTTTTTTTATACATGATTTATTTTCCTCATTGTTTGTGTTCAATTTTTATTCGTTAATTTCTAACAAACCACCATTCGATCTGACTAGGATCGTAAATCGTTAAAATCGTTAATTTTTTATCGACAAAAAATTCTTGTTTCTGTTCTTCTAAATGTTGTTTTAGATGCTCCATTTCTGTTTCATCATTTAAGGTTACAACAAAAAAATCTACTCCCAGCGATTTTTCTAAGATAGCTTTTTGACTATTTTGTTCGACTGAATCGTCTAAAAAAATCCAAAAGTTTCGATTATTCATTGTTAACTTATCGTCTGTGTTATTTTCAGGTACCATTCCTAAAATGTCTTGATAAAACGAATGGTGTGCTATTTTATCACTTACATGAATTTTAAGTCGATCAATTCTTACACCTGCCGAAAGGCTCGAATACAAAACGTTACTTTGATCAATCAACGATTGTATATCCAGTGTTTCAACTGTTTCTTTCATTTGACCTGTTGCGCCTTGATAACTAATTTCAAGTTCATTTCCTTCTGGATCTTCTAAAAATACACTTTGGCGATTTCCATCTTGTACTGATTTCTTGATTGGATAATTATGCGCTGTAATTCTTCGTAAAAGACTACCAAACTCTCCCTCTGTTGGAATCAACAAAGAAAAGCAGACAGATTTTTCAAAAAATTCTATTTGTCCTTCTTCAGAAGCCGTTTCCTCTAATATCAGTAATCGACTATCTCTTTTTTGTGAACCAAATATTGATAAATTATTTTCCTCTAGCTTTAAAATAAATCCCAATACATTTTTATAAAAGTCAACCATTCTCTCTACATCGTTGATACGAATTGCAACCGTTTTCACATATACATCTTCAGCTAATTGAAACTTTCCCATTCGTCTTCCCCCTCCGAATGTCTCCATCTATTTATTCTAAACATGTCTACTGATTTCAGCAAGTAAATGCTCTTTTCAAAAAAATGTCACTAGGAAAGCATTTTGATAAATAGGGGGCTTGCTCCTATACCAATCTAGGGATTCGATCATCTTTTTAACCATTTAGTTACTCTATACCAATTAAAAAAAACAGAGTTTAAATAACAGCTATACGTTCATACTTTAAAAATAATGAAAGTTCTTTGTGAATAAAAAATAATTGAGCGCTAACTCTTGGAGTCAGTTCTCAATCATCTAGAAACTCAGAACGCCTAGCCTGCCTGTGTTAATTTACAGCTCATCTTAACTTGATTTTTAGGGTCTCATTTACCACTTGCTTTACATCGTTCACCACGTTTTCGAATGGCTTATTCGCATTGATTATGTAGCTGTTTGTGTATTCGATCACTTTACTTTTATTCTTTATTTCTTGATCATATAGAGCGCCGCGTTGTAATATGATTTTTGTATCCTCATCTCTCGTTTGTAACCTAGCTAAAACATTTTCTTTAGATACTTCTAAAAAAATTGGAATCACCATGTTGCCGAATTGGTTTTCGATTGCTTGAAATCCTTTAATTGTTAAAACGTCGTAAGCATAATGATCTGATGTTTTTTCAATCAACTCGGCTCTTCCAACGCCATATTGATACCCATGATATGTATCATGTTCTGCTAACGCGCCTGTAGTAAGTAGCTTCTCAAATCGGTCCTCTGATTCAAAGTAATAATCTATCTCATCTGTTTCCTCTTTTCTGATGGGTCTTGTTGTGTGAGAAATCACCTTGTACGATGCTGGAAAAACAGCTTCAGCTACCTTGGTTTTTCCTGAACCACTAGGACCTATCACAACAAAAAATGGATGCTTTAATTCGGTTCTTTTCACTGATCACTCCTCCTAATATATTGACTATACAATAACTAAAGTTTCCCTTCAATGAAAAAGAAAAGCCAAATGTTCTTCTAGTTGGTATCTTTGACTATTAAGAAAACCAGAGCATAAATCAGATGTTGTCTGACTTATTCCTCTGGTTTTATTCATTATTTCAACTCTTGTCCATTCGTTTCGATTACTTGTTTGTACCAATTAAATGATTTTTTCTCATAGCGATTCATGGTTCCTTCGCCATTATCATCTAGATCCACATAGATAAAACCATAGCGTTTGCTCATTTCACCTGTTGAAGCACTCACTAAATCAATACAGCCCCACGGTGTGTACCCTATTAAATCAACGCCATCTTTAATTGCATCTGACATAGCTTCAATGTGACGACGTAAATAATCAATTCGATAATCATCTTCTACATAAAAGTTTTCATCTACTTTATCGATTGCACCTAAGCCGTTTTCAACGATAAATAACGGTTTTTGGTAACGATCATATAATTTATTCAATGCAATTCTTAAGCCTTCAGGGTCGATCTGCCAGCCCCATTCACTTGCTTCTAAGAATGGATTGCGTACGCCACCTAATAAGTTTCCAACTACAGTATCATCCTCTTCAGCTGTTTCATTAACTGCTGAGGACATGTAGTAACTAAAGCCAATATAATCTACTGAATATGTTTTCATTAACTCTAAATCATCTGCACCGATTTCTAATTCTGAAACACCATATTTATCAAACATACGTTGTTGGTAAGCAGGATATTCACCGCGAACTTGAGCATCTGTACAATAGAAATTGAATTCTTGATTTTGAGCCAATGTCGCCATTTGATTCACTGGATTTGCATCGATACTATAAGTTGTTGCGTAAATGATCATACAACCAATTTGCATATCAGGATTGATGCCATGACCAATTTTCACAGCTTTAGCACTAGCCACAAATTGATTATGCCATGCTTGGAAAACATTTTGATAATCGCCTGCACCTGTTGCTTTGACCATTCCTTGACTTAGTGCTGGAAAATGAAACGCTGAATTGATTTCATTAAATGTCATCCAGTAGGTTACTTTTTTGCCATAGCGTGTTAAGACAACTGTTGCGTAATTTTCAAAGAAATCAATCATTTTACGATTTTTCCAACCACCATACTCTTTAGCTAAATGCAAAGGCATTTCATAGTGAGAAATCGTAATTACTGGTTCAATACCATGTTTCAAGCACTCATCGATTACTTGATCATAAAATTTCAGGCCTGCTTCATTGGGTGTAGTCTCATCTCCTTTAGGAAAGATTCTAGACCAAGCAATTGAAAAACGGTAACATTTAAAGCCCATTTTTGCAAATAATGCAATATCTTCTTTAAAGCGATGATAATGATCGATCCCGCGATGATTCGGATAAATGAATTTATCCGAATCGATTTCCCAATTAAATGTATCACTACCTAAAATTTGGAAACGTTGCTTGCCACCAGGCATTGCATCCGCAACTGATAAACCTTTACCATCTGAGCGATACGCACCCTCTAATTGATTCGCTGCCGTTGCACCACCCCATAAAAATCCATCTGGAAATACTGTTGTTTTAGTTGACATATCAATTCCTCCTTATTCTAAAAGCATTGAGGGCTCTTTTCCCAAAACACTAGCCCTCTCAGCAAGTTAACCTAATAGTAAGTTGAGTCGCTTAGTATCGCCGAAAAATAAGAAAATAAGATGGTGACGCCTTTAGTCACAGGCTGATTTTATCTTTTTTCCGAGATACTGACTCATGAAGCTAGATAACCGTAAAAGCGTAATGAGTCGCTTAGTATCGTCGAAAAATAGGAAAATAAGATGGTGACGATTTTAGTCACAGGCTGATTTTATCTTTTTTCCGAGATACTGACTCATGAAGCTAGATAACCGTAAAAGCGTAATGAGTCGCTTAGTATCGTCGAAAAATAGGAAAATAAGATGGTGACGATTTTAGTCACAAGCTGATTTTATCTTTTTTCCGAGATACTGACTCATGAAGCTAGATAACCGTAAAAGCGATTAAGTGAATTCAATTAACGTACAATCGCCAAGAAATCTTCACCATGTAAAACATCTGTTTGATCCATATCTAATACATCCAAATAATCACCACTATTTGTAACAACGATTGGTGTTACCACAGGATGTCCAGCTGCTTTGATTTTTTCAATATCAAATTTCACTAGCAAATCACCTTGTTTTACTTTGTCACCTTGTTTCACTACTAATTCGAATCCATCCCCGTCCATTTCAACGGTATCCATCCCGATATGCATCAAAACTTCTACACCATCTTCCGTTGTGATTCCAACTGCGTGTCCTGTTGGAAATAAGGTTGTGATTTCACCGTTAGCGGGAGCGTAAAGTTCGCCTACTGTTGGTTCGATGGCGATTCCTTTACCTAGAGCTCCTGATGAGAATACTTGGTCTTCGACTTTCTCTAAAGGAACAATCGTACCTGTAATTGGACTTGTTAAAACAATTCTATCATTATTAATTTGCGCTTTTGAGTTCGTTTCTTTTGGAGTTTCACTACCTGCTTCTGGTTTATCGTCAAATTTTAAAATAAATGTTAAAACAAAACCAATTACAAAAGCGATCACTGTTCCAATAACTGCTGCAACTAGACCAGAAGTATCTTTAGTATCTTGGGGAATAAATCCTGGTAAACTCAATAAGCTGATCAACCCAAAGACATAGTTTTGAACATGACTGAAACCGATAAAAGCGCCACCAACTGCACCACCGATACATGCAGCAATAAATGGTTTTTTAAGTGGTAATGTCACACCATAAACGGTTGGTTCTGTAATCCCAAAGATCGACGTAATTGTTGAAGACAACGCTAATCCTTTTAATTTTACATTTTTTGTCATAAAGAATACAGCTAATGCCGCTCCTCCTTGTGATAATACAGCTGGTAAAAGCATTGGTGCCATTGTATCTATACCTGTAGCTGAAAGATTTAATAGCATGATTGGAACAAAGCCCCAATGCATACCAAACATAACGAACACTTGCCATAAACCACCCATAACTGCACCCGCAATAATTGGGCTAAATCCATAAATTCCATCATACCCTTTACCAAGCAAATCACCTAAAATGGTTCCGATCGGGCCAATTGCAATAAACGTAACAGGTGCCATCACAAGAAAAACAGCTAAAGGAACACAAATGATTTGTAAGAAAGATGGAATAACTTTCTTGAAGAAACGTTCAACATAACTTTGAACATATACTGCTAAAATAATTGGAATAACAGATGATGTATACGCACTTGCGCCGATAATCACTGGAATTCCAGCAAAACTTAGGGTTTGTCCAGCTAAAGCAGTAATACTAGGATGAACAAGTGCCATTGCAAGACAGACCGCTAAGAATTGGTTTGTTTTGAATTTCTTCGCAGCAGTAAACGCTAAAATAATCGGTAAGAAGGTAAAAATTCCGTCTGCAATCGCAAAGAGGACTACATAGATACCCGATTCGGCTGTTAGCCAGTTCAATGTTACTGCTAACGTCAAGAATCCTTTTAAAACCCCAGCTCCTGCCATTGCACCTAAGAAAGGTGTGAATATAGAAGAAATAATATCAATCAACTGGTTGAAAACATTTCCTTTAGGTCCTTCATTTTTTTCAGTATCATCCTCACCTAAACCACTATGTGCCATCAACTCTTTATACACATCACTTACATGACTGCCGATAACGACTTGATATTGTCCGCCACTTCTAACAACTTGAATCACATCAGGATCTTGATTCAATTTTTCTGTTTCTGCTTTATCCTCATCTTTTAAGTTAAAACGTAGACGAGTTGCACAATGGACAACACTATTCACATTTTCTTCTCCACCAACTAGCGTTAAGACGCGCTCGGCGATTTCTTGATTTTTACTCATTTTATATGCCTCTTTTCTTTGATTTTTTATATAAAAAAACCTAAACTGAAAAAACAATAATCTACTATACTTACAAAGACGTAACTATAGATGAATCTCTTGTTTTTTCAATCTAGGTTTTGCCTGCTAAACAGTAACAATCCGCTTCGATTGAATGCTAATTTTTTATAAATCGATGTTACACTTTTTTTTCACCAGCAACGCGTTGGATATGGATCGTCAAATAAATTTGTTCTGCTTTGTCAACTGGCTTTTGATATTTTTGGACTAAATAATCACTGATTCTTTGTACTGATTGAAAGGCTTTAGGGTATTTGCTTTGAATCAACTCATAAAGAAAGTCATCTTCTTCATCGTGTGCTTCGTTTTGCAAGTACCGTTGAGCAAAATATTGTAAGTGGGTCACGATTCGTTGATAGTTCAATGAATCTTCATCAAATGGTTTCCCAAAATAACGACTAATGATCGTTAGAATATCTCTTACCATTTCAGTCGCAGACATTGTCACTTCCATATTTCCATTTGCCTGTTCACTGTTCACGATGTGAAAAGCAATAAAACCTGCTTCGCTTTCAGAGAAATCAATGTTCAGTTTTTCTTTAATCAGCGCTACGCCTTTTTTTGCAATAGCATATTCTTTAGGATAAAACTTTTTTGTTTCAAACATCAATGGATTCGGCATCTCTATTCCTTCTTTTGCCCTCATGATCGCGTAATGTACGTGATCAGTCAATGTCAAATAAATATTCGAAGAAAGTTCGATACCCAGTTCTTCTTCTGCCATATCCACGATTTTTTTAACAAGCTCTACTTCTTCTAACGGAATATCCGCAAATAATTGTTGGAACTGACCTGAAGTAATAGAATCTTTCAGAACAAATTCCTTTTCAATAAAAGTCGGATCGATCACATCGCCAATTTTTTTTTGAAAGGCTAGTCCTCGGCCCATGCAGACTATTTCTTCACCTGATTCATTTTTTGTCATAACGACATTGTTATTTAAAATTTTTTCAATATGCATGATGAACCTCACTTTTACAATTACAAACGAAAAAAACCTAGAATCCACCCCAACAAAATAATATGGAAGATTCAGGTTTTGCCTGCCGAACAGTAACAATCCTTATTACATGATTAGCATACCATCTTTCTACTTTATTTGCAACCCTTTTCAAAAACGAAATTTAAATGTATTTTTCATGAAACTTATCAAGAGTTGTCGAACTGTTTTCTAAATCACTTTTAAAAGCATTACAATCTATCCCGTAGTTTTAAAAAAAATTTAAAGGATTCGTTGATGTCTAAATCCCTTTCTACTCCTGATTCTCAATCGCTTTACACTAAAGTCAAAGCAGCTTAATAAAGTAAAAACATACCCTATCATTCGTTACAGTGGGTGGCATGAAAAAACTTTCTAGGGCTTATTAGTAGCATAAAAACAGGTATTCTACTACTGAATACTAGTTTTTTTTTAGAAATTAAATAAAAACATTGATTTTCTTACTTTTTATTAGTAAAATAGTTTTTGTTTATAAATAATAATGATACTTAGGTATTTAAAGGAGACTTTACATGTCAAAATTACTTGTTGTTAAAGCGCACCCACTTACTAAAGAAGAATCTCGTTCTGTCCGCGCGTTAGAAACCTTTTTAGAAAGTTATCAAGCTCAAAATCCAGCTGATGAAATCGATGTACTTGATGTCTATGCTGATTTCGTTCCTGAAATAGATGAAGAGTTACTTTCCGGATGGGGTGCATTACGCACTGGTACTGAATTTACAGCTTTAAATGAAAGCCAACAAACAAAAGTTGCTCGCTTCAATGAATTAACGGATCAATTTTTAGGGGCTGACAAAGTAGTTATCGCAAACGCTCTATGGAATTTAAATGTTCCAACTCGCTTAAAAGCATGGGTTGATACAATCAATGTGGCTGGAAAAACATTTAAATATACTGAAGAAGGACCTAAACCTTTAACTACTGGTAAAAAAGCTTTACACATTCAATCGAATGGTGGCTTTTATGAAGGACAAGATTTTGCTTCCCAATATGTAAAAGGAATTTTAAACTTCATCGGTGTGGCTGAAGTCGATCAATTGTTTATCGAAGGAATCGATCACCATCCAGAAAAAGCTGAAGAATTATTAAGTGCAGCAATGGACCAAGCAACAACTTTAGGTAAATCATTCTAATAACAAAAAAAGGTTGTGGCAAAAGGAAAAATCACTTTTGTTTCACACCTTAAAAATGAAAAAAAGAGGGTGGAATAGAAGCAATGCTTTCGGAAATAAGCTTCTATCCCGCCCTCTTTTTTCAATCTAATTTATTAAGTTCTTCTTCTTCGTGATATAAACTTGATACATCTTTATACCATTCGAATATATGCGTAATTATGACCTTAGCTGCGGCATAAACAGGTATTCCCAGAATGACTCCTACGACACCGAATAATTTCCCAGACGTCAACAGCACGACTAGAATCGTCACTGGATGGATATCTAACTGGCTACCTAATACTAACGGTGAGATTAGACGGCCTTCGATTGTCTGTTCAATAATAAAAACAACTAAAACTTTAGCCAATAATACTGGTCCGCCCACAATTCCTAAAAATACAGCTGGTACCATCGCTAGAAATGAACCTAGATATGGAATCAAATTCAAAAATCCAGCTGTTATTCCTAGCGTAATCGCATAATCGAGTCCGATAAATGAAAAACCTAGAATAAACATTACAGCAACTGCAAATGCTACTGTTAATTGACCGCGTATATAAGAAGAAACTTGTGAGTTCACTTCACCTAATACTTTTAATGTGGGTTTTCGCATTTTATTCGGTAAAAACTTCATCAAATAAGGCGCTAATTGCTTCCCATCTTTTAAAAGGTAAAACAAAATAAATGGCATCGTGATAATCGCTACTACGATAGTCGCAACAGCTCCGACAAAGCTTCCTAATCCTTGGACCGTAAACGTAGAAATATTACGAATAATATCCCCTAAAGAACTGACCAGCTTATCGCCCATATCTTCTAACTGACTACGAAACTGCGCAAAGAAAGGTTCACTTAAAATTTCTTGCATTTTTTGATCGATCGTATCAATATATTGAGGAAAATGATTACCAAAACTAACAGTCTGTTCTTGAATTTTAGGAACAATCACTACAAGTCCCCAAATAATCAACGCTACGACGATGATAAACAGTCCGATAATACTCCAAATACGGGGTACTCGTTTTAGTTCAAGATAGTCGACGACAGGATTCATTAAATAATATAAAATGCCCGCCATGATCAATGGCAAGCCAACAACGCCAATAAACTGCCAAACTGGTTCAAATAAGTATGATACTTTTGTAAATACTAATAAAATTAGCAAAATCAATAGCACGATCAATAAGGTGGTTACAACTTGATTATTTAAAAACCAACGCCAAAACCAAGATAATCGTTTCTCTTTATTTTTCTCTTGTTCCATTCACTTACACTCCACGAGATATATATTCTATTGTTGAATCAACCTTGAGTGTTGGAAAGACTTTAGGCGTGAGGTATACCCCATTAACAATTGCATCCTCTTTTGGTACATCCGCAAAAACCAAGCTCACATGAGCAATGCTTTTTAAGTTATTATTTGCAAAAGATCCAACATAATCAATCGTGTACTCTTGGTCATCGATCTTTAGTAAATCCCCTTTTTTTACTTCTAAAGATTGATCTTCTTGAAATTTTTGAATCACAGAATATTCTTTTAAAGCCTCTGTGGCGCTCTCACCAAAAAGTATGATCATCGGTTCTTTTTCATCTAATGCTTGACTACCAATTTCAGTAATTACAGCTTTCATATATTTATCGCTCCTTCTTTCATTAATCAATCTTTATTATAACATATAACTTTTTTTCTTATTCTATAATTCGGACTTTGAGCATCATAAAAAAAGACAAACAAGAATTCAAACATTCTGTCCATCTTTTGATCGTTGTAGAGAACTATAGTTAAAATGTGTTTAGATATTTAAGATAAAATCGTTACAGCTACTTGTCTTCTCCACCAGTTGATACATTGAGATACATCTGAAAAATGTAGATCGATGATATTCCCTTTGATTGCACCACCAGTATCACTTGCAATAGCCTCTCCATCCCCCTCGACATATAATTTTGTACTCAGTGGAATCACACTGGGTTCAACAGCAATTGCCCTTGGATCTACACGTAAATCTTGAGCTGTAGCAGTTAAATTGCCTCACCCTATAATCCTTCATTACTTGAATAAGCTGCGGCTTCCATCATCATGATTTGTCCCTCTGGTTTAACAGTTTCAGCTTCTGCTTTTTCCTTGTTTAAAGGCTTTGTTTTCTGTTATTGAATAAATCAATGAACTCGATAAATTTTGTGCTGACTCTTCTGACACAACTGTGTAACTATCTAAGCTCTTGATTTCATTATTTTTATTCTCTGCAGCATAGACAGGAATGAGTGAGCCGTTAACAAAACAGGAACTGATAAATAAAATTGGTAACCATCGTTTCTTCATTCATTAGATCCTCCCTAAAATTCATACGAGAGCTATGGTACCATGTCGTTGATCTTTGATGGCTACTATTCAATTAAGGATACGTTACAATCTGTTGGAAAGCGCTCCAAAACATGTTATAAGAGCAATAGTTAAATTTTGTATCAATCAGGCCTGATATGACGGACTTTCTATTTTCTTTTTAGAAATGATATGAAATTTTTATTTAGCCTTATTTGTTATATTTTCAATAATTACGTATGTAAACGTTCTTAAAAGACTTTATATTACAAAAATGTTGAAAGGAATTTATAGAACATCCATTATTTTAAACTGAGCAAAAAAAGCAACCCAAACAAATGTACGGTTTGTATTGCTTTTTAATATGGTCTACTTAAAAAAATCTAGAATATGAGTCCAAATTTCTTCTTTGAACACATCTTTTGGATTTCCTCCACCGACTACTCCGTAACCGATCATGGTGCCGGCTACAAATAAAATAATCACTAAAGAAATCACTACTAAAACTTTCAACAAAGTCACTATAATATAGCGTGTCGAACTCATATCTATTTCCCCTTTTAGCTAACTGTTGACAGTGTCTTTTCTGTCTCTTTTTCGTCGTTTACTCGTTCCACTTTTGCTCCTAATTTTTGAAGCTTTTCGTGGAATTTATAGTATCCGCGATCTAAATATTCTAGATGTGATACACGTGTAATACCTTGGGCACGTAATCCTACTAAGATCAACGCAGCAGCAGCACGTAAGTCAGTTGCTTCTACAGCAGCACCTTGTAATGCTTGACTACCATTAATAATAGCGATATTGCCGTCCATTTTCACATCAGCATTCATTCGCTGCATTTCTTCTAAGTGTTGGAAACGATTTTCAAAAACAGTCTCTGTTACAACACTTGAACCATCTGCAACCATTTGAATCGCAGTCATTTGTGCTTGCATATCTGTTGGAAAACCAGGATGCGGTAGTGTTTTAATATCAGTTGGTTTGATCACTTTAGGACCAATAACGCGTAAACCGCCTCTTTCTTCACGGATAACAGCGCCCATTTCGGTTAATTTAGAAATAAGTGGACGATTATGTTCAGGAATTGCTTCTTCGATCAAAACATCTCCTTCGGTCATCGCAGCTGCAACCATGAATGTACCGGCTTCAATACGATCTTGAACAATTGAATGTTCAACGGCATGAAGTTTATTCACCCCTTCGATACGCATCATTTCAGTACCCGCACCGACGATTTTGGCTCCCATTTTATTTAGGATGTTCGCTAAATCTACGATTTCGGGTTCTCTCGCGACATTCTCAATCACGGTCGTACCTTTGGCTTTAACAGCCGTCATCATGATATTTTGAGTCGCCCCAACACTTGGGAAATCTAAATAAATCGTATTTCCGATCAATTCATCAGCAATCGCTTCAATGTAGCCATTTTTCTGAATGATCTTCGCACCTAACGCTTGGAAGCCTTTTAAGTGTAAATCGATTGGTCGTTTACCAATCGCACATCCACCAGGCATAGCAACTTTAGCATGGCCGTTGCGAGCCAATAAAGGACCCATGACAACAATCGATGCTCTCATTTGACTAACATACTCATAATTTGCTTCGATGCCTAAAGGTTGCGTTGCATCTATAGTGACTTGGTTATTTTCTTCATTAAATTCGATATCTACATTTAAGTGTTTGATTACTTGGTTCATTGTAAAGACATCAGAAAGAATCGGCACATTCGTTAATGTTGTTGTTCCTTCTTCTGCTAAAAGGGTAGCTGCTAAAATTGGTAATACTGCATTTTTAGCCCCTTCGATTTTCACAGTTCCTTTTAATTGGTTACCACCATGAACAATGATCTGTTCCATTTTGTTCCCCCCAAAAAAGTTAGAATTGGATGCTTCGACCCAAAATCTTTTCTATTATACCACTATTTAACAACAAATTGTATCTTTTCTTTTTATTTGTCAATCCTCATGGAAAAAATACACTAAATAAGTTACGGCATAACGCTAGAAACTCTAAGAAAAATGAGCTTACAGTGAAGCCGATAACTATTGAAAATAATACGATCAGTAAGCGTACTTGAGAGGTTTGATGTGTCTTAAAAAACTGCTCTATTCTGATAGATTGCATCGCCCAAAAGCTAACATAAATAAACATCATATGGCAGATGATTCGAATCACTGCATCAACACCAAAAAATTGCATAACTTTCTCCTTAATTAAAAAAAGTAGTGGGCTCATCTAACTTCGACTGAAAAAACAAAAACAGAGTTGTGACGTTTTGGTCACAGGGATAGTTGCTATTTTTCTGAACGATTTCTTAAGCCTCATTAAGTAATATAAAGATAGTTTATCATAGATTGTCTCAAACAAAAAATAAAGATTCTTAACTTTTATATAAATAACATATGTATACTGTTTTTTTACTATAAGAGATGGCTGAGACAGCTCATTTTCGTTGTCTCAGCCAACCATAAATTTACGTATGTTTTGACACATTGATCCGATTGATTGCTCGGTGAAGTGCAACTGTTGCACGGCGTAATTCATCTGTGTTAGCATTTTCCTTCGCTTTTTCAATCATACGTTCAGCTCGTTGTTTAGCACGTTCTGCACGGCTTACATCGATATCTCTTTCACGTTCTGCACTATCGGCAATGATCGAAACGACATTATCACGAACTTCCATAATGCCGCCATTAACAGCAATCCAATCGACATGTGTATCAGAATCAGTTCTTTTTACGCGAACTTCATCAATCGCTAAAGGAACGATGATCGGTGCATGTTTAGGTAAGATACCAATTTCGCCATCTGTTGTTTTTGCAACAACAATCGCTGCATGATGATCATAAACCAATCCATCAGGAGTCACCACATTGACAGTTAAATAATCCATTTCTGTGTCTCCTCCTTATTAGTAGTTCAACGTTTTAGCTTTTTCTATAACATCTTCAATTCTACCAACGCTACGGAAAGCTTCTTCCGGTAAATCATCATATTTTCCATCAAGAATTTCTCTAAATCCTTTGACTGTATCAGCAACCGGAACGTACGATCCTGGTTGTCCTGTAAATTGTTCAGCCACGTTAAAGTTTTGTGATAAGAAGAACTGAATGCGACGGGCACGACCAACCAAGATTTTTTCTTGATCAGACAATTCGTCCATCCCTAAAATGGCAATGATATCTTGTAATTCACGATAACGTTGCAATACGTGCTGGACTTCTGTCGCTACAGCATAATGCTCGTCTCCCACAACTTCTGGTGCTAAAGCACTTGAAGAGGAGGCCAACGGATCCACCGCTGGGTAAATACCCATTTCAGTCAATCGACGTTCCAAGTTAGTTGTTGCATCTAAATGAGCGAATGCTGTTGCAGGAGCAGGGTCAGTATAGTCATCGGCTGGCACATAGATTGCTTGAATCGATGTGATGGAGCCTTTTTTAGTAGACGTGATCCGCTCTTGTAATTGCCCCATCTCAGTTGCAAGTGTTGGTTGGTACCCAACCGCTGAAGGCATACGACCTAATAAGGCAGAAACCTCAGAACCAGCTTGCGTGAAACGGAAAATATTATCAATGAACAATAACACATCTTGACCTTCAACATCACGGAAATATTCTGCAATTGTCAAACCAGTCAAAGCTACACGCATACGTGCACCAGGAGGTTCATTCATTTGTCCAAAAACCATGGCTGTTTTTTCAATAACACCAGAGTCTTTCATTTCAAAATAAAGGTCATTCCCCTCACGCGTTCTTTCACCAACACCGGTAAACACAGAGATACCACCATGTTCTTGGGCAATATTATGAATCAATTCTTGAATCAAAACGGTTTTACCAACACCGGCACCACCGAAAAGCCCAACTTTACCACCTTTTAAATAAGGTGCTAGTAAGTCGATCACTTTGATTCCTGTTTCTAAAATTTCATTACTTGTGCTTAATTCGTCGAAAGCTGGGGCTTTCTTATGGATACCGCTACGGACTGCATCTTCTGGAAATGGAGCTTCTAAGTCGATTGTATCACCTAAAACGTTGAATACACGACCCAATGTTTCTTTCCCAACTGGGACAGAGATCGGTTTTCCAGTATCGATAACTTCCATTCCTCGTTGAAGACCATCTGTGGACTCCATTGCGATTGAACGGATAATACCGTCACCTAATTCTAAAGCTACTTCTAAAACGACTTTTTGTTTTTCTTCGCCATTTTTGTAAACGACTAATGCATTGTTTATATCTGGTAAGGATTGATCTAGTGAAAATTCCACGTCAACAACGGGACCGATTACTTCAACAATCTTTCCTGAACTCATGTGTCTTTCCTCCATTTCGTTTGAAGAGGTATAAAAGTGTCGGGCTTTCGACATTTTATGCCCTAACGAGGTCGTGATAAAAACCTGTCTCCTTCTATTACTTCGTAAGAACTTCTTGCCCTATAGGCTCAAGTTTTGATTATTACTCTAACGCAGCTGCGCCAGCTACAATTTCGGTGATTTCTTGTGTAATTGCGCCTTGACGAGCTCGATTATAGGAAATCGTCAAGTCACTAATAATATTTTGTGCATTATCAGTGGCGGTTTTCATCGCGGTCATCCCAGCAGCATGTTCTGCTGTTTTCGCATCAATTATTGCGCCATAGATCAAGCTTTCTGCATATTGAGGCAATAAATTATCTAAAATCGCTTCTTCTGAAGGTTCTAAAATATATTCCTGCTCATAGGTTGTTGCTTCGTCTGGATCTAAATCAGAAATCGGTAGCATTTTCTCTACACGAAATTGACTTGTTAGTGAATTGATATGGTGATTATAACAAACATACAACTCATCAAACACTTCATTTTCATACATACTTGTTGCTGTTGAAACAATTTTTCTAACTTCATCAAAACTTGGTTGATCACTTAAACCACGAAGTTCATATGCAACATTTATTCCACGTGCTTTAAAAAAATCTGCGCCAGTTCCGCCGATTGCAACCAAAACATACTCATCTTGCGATTCATGATCATCTGCCATCATTTTCATCGTTTGTTTCAAAATTGAACTATTATATCCGCCGACCAATCCTTTATCAGAGGTGATGACGATATAACCGGTTCTTTTAACTGGACGTGATGTCAGCATCATATGAAAGTTGCCATTTTCTGATGCTTCCCCAGAATTATATGAATCCAATTCTTCCAGATCACTTAATTGAGCAGCAACAAGATGCGTAACGATAGAACGGATTTTTGAGGCGTATTCTTGAAAGCTTCTAGAAGCCGCTTCTGATTTTGTCAATTTAGCACCAGAGACCATCTGCATGGCATTAGTAATTTGACTTGTTTTTTTAGTTGAAGCAATGCGTTGTTTGATTTCATTTAATGAAGCACCCAATTCTTGTCACCTCTCTTACGCATTTTGAATTGATTCAAGTGTATCTTTAGCTGTTGATCCTGTTAAATTAGCAGCATCAAAAATTTCTTTAAATTCGTTGATTGCAGCATCTAGGTCTTCTGATTTTGGCAAGTCTTTCGTTGTGCGGATCGTTTCAAATAATTCAGGATGTTTTCCGTCTAAGAAGTCGAATAATTCTGATTCAAAATCCAGAATTTTAGCAACACTGATACTATCTAAAAATCCATGAGTTAACGCATATAAAATCACAACTTGTTTTTCTACAGCGAGTGGTGCGTGTAATTTTTGTTTTAAAATTTCAACTGTACGACGGCCTCGGTTTAATTTGGCTTGTGTTGCCGCATCTAAATCCGAACCAAATTGAGTAAATGCTTCTAATTCACGGTAGCTTGCTAAATCTAAACGAAGCGTACCTGCTACTTTTTTCATTGCTTTGATTTGAGCTGAACCACCAACACGTGATACTGAAAGACCGGCATCAACAGCTGGACGAGTCCCTGCATAAAACAAATCACTTTCTAAGAAAATTTGTCCATCAGTGATTGAAATAACGTTTGTTGGAATATAAGCTGAAATATCTCCGGCTTGGGTTTCAACAAATGGTAGGGCCGTCATTGAACCGCCACCTAATTCGTCACTTAATTTTGCCGCACGTTCTAGCAAACGAGAATGTAGATAGAACACGTCACCTGGGTAGGCTTCACGACCTGGAGGACGGCGTAATAGTAATGATAGTTCACGATAAGCTACCGCTTGTTTTGATAAATCATCAAAGATAATCAAAACATGTTTGCCGTTATACATGAATTCTTCACCCATCGCAGCTCCTGCATAAGGGGCAATGTATAGTAATGGCGCTGGTTGAGAGGCTCCTGCATTTACGATGATTGTATAATCAAGTGCACCATACGCTCTTAAAGTTTCAACTTGGTTACGTACAGTTGATTCTTTTTGACCAATCGCAACATAGATGCAAATGACATCTTGCCCTTTTTGGTTGATGATTGTATCAATGGCAATAGATGTTTTACCTGTTTTACGGTCACCGATGACTAATTCACGTTGTCCACGGCCAATTGGTACTAATGCATCAATTGCTTTAAGACCTGTCTGCATTGGTTGATCGACCGATTTTCTTTGCATAACGCCTGGTGCAGCTGCTTCTACTGGACGAGTTTTCGTTGTCTTGATTTCGCCTAATCCATCGATTGGCTGACCTAACGGATTAACAACACGTCCAATCATTGCTTCACCAACTGGAACCTCCATGATTTTACCCGTACGTTTTACTTTATCGCCTTCTCGAATAGTCTCAAAATCACCTAAAATGATAATACCGACATCATTGGTTTCTAGATTTTGCGCCATTCCATATGACCCGTTAGAAAATTCAAGTAATTCTCCACTCATCGCATTTTCTAAGCCATGGGCACGAGCGATTCCATCCCCAACATATGTGACAGTCCCAATTTCTTCGACTGCTAATTCTTGTTGATAATTTTTGATTTGTTCCTTAATCAAGGCACTGATTTCTTCTGCTTTGATAGCCATTCAATTCACCTCTTTATTGTGCTGAACGTTATTTTAATAACAATTCTTGGATTCGTTGTAATTGTTTGTGGATACTACCGTCGATGACTTTATAATTGGCTTCTATGATGACTCCGCCAACGATTTCAGGATCGATTAGATTGATTAAATTAGCTTGTTCGTACCCTAAAAGTTTTGCTGCTTTTTCTTCCATCAGTTGATGTTGTTCTTTGGTTAATGGAACTGCCGTCAAAGCTGTGCCTAAAAGCAAGCTCTTATGTTCATCATAACGTCTTTCATACTCATCGATCATCAATAATAAATCATTCATACGACTATAGTTATAAACAACGTATAAGAAGTTTTCTATTGTTCCTTCAAACCCGCTAACTAATTGTTTCATGATTTCATCTTTTTCGTATGGTTCAAGACGTACATCGCTTAAAATATCGCCTAATTCTGGAACTTCGTGAAAAATTTCTCTAAGTTTTAATAAGTCTTGATAAATGCTGTTGGCTTCTTGTTTTTCAATTGCCAATTCAAACAAAGCTTTACCGTAGCGTTTACCCACTGTGTACTTATCTAGCTTCATTTGACTTACCTAAACCTTCAATATAAGAATTGATCAATGAATCATGTGCATCTGGTGTCAATTCTTTGTTTAAAATTTTCTCTGCAATTTGTAAAGACAAACTCGCTACTTCATCTTTAACAGATGCCAATGCTTCTTCATGCTCTTGAGAAATGTCGAGACGCGCTTTTTCTCGTAAACGTGAAACTTCATCATTGGTTTCTGCTAAGATTTTTTGACGGTTTTGGTCTCCATTCTCTTTCGCATGTTTGATAATTTCTGCTGCTTCTGATTTAGAAGAAAGTAGTTTTTGTTGACGTTCTTCTTGTAGTTTAGCAGCTGCGATTCGAGATTGTTCTGCAGAATCTAAATCGTTGGCAATTTTATCTTCACGTTTTTTTAACATATCAGTGATTGCTTCCCAAGCGAATTTCTTGATTAAAAGCATCAAAATTAGAAAAGCGCCACTTACGACAATCATTGTGCCAATTGTTGTACTTGGTCCTGCTTCACCGATTACTAAATGATCTAGCATGAAGTTTCAACTTCCTTTCTCTGCAATTCTCTGTGGTGGTTGGCTACTATTTTTTGTATAGCATAGTTTAGTCCACCTTATTTTAGTGAAAATTGGTATTTCTTTTAAAATAGGTTACTGTTCATCATCAGCTCTGCCTTTTGGTTAGAACTTTGAAGTAAGCCTGATGTTTTTGGCAATCTTCTTTGTTTTTGGAAAAGCTTGGTGTTTCTTTTTTATAGGTTACTTCTCTCACTTCGTTCGCCAAGTACTGCTCATCATCAGCTCTGCCGAAGGCAGTCGCTGTGATTCGCAGCAAAGAAAGCAGTAACGCGTGGCGTTTTAAAAACTCAGCGTCCTGCCTTCTAAAGGGATTATTTAAGCACTAATAGCAATGCAATAACTACACCTAGAATAGGAACCGCTTCGATTAGGGCTACCCCGATAAACATTGTTGTTCTAAGTTGTCCAGCCATTTCTGGTTGGCGTGTCATTGATTCGATTGTTTTTGAGATAACTTTTCCGTTACCATACGCTGCTCCGACTGCTGCTCCGAAAACTGCGATTGCTGCTGCAATATAATTTAATCCGTCCATTTTTGTTTTCCTCCTAAGAAATAGTTGTTTTTTTATTTAGTGTTTATTCTTCGACTTCAACTTTGTGAGCCATGTAAACCATTGATAGTGTTACGAATATAAATGCTTGAATCGCACCGATAAAAAGTGAAAAGGCTAACCAGATCATTTCTAATGGTATTGCGAGCGGAATCGTCCAGAGTCCTACACTAGATACAAGTCCTGCAATCAATCCAAGTAATACTTCACCGGCAAAAATATTTCCGTATAAACGTAGCGCCAAAGTAAGCAAGTTCGTAAATTCTTCCATTAGCTTAATTGGCATTAAAAAAGATACTGGGCTTAAAAAACTATTTCTGAAATATCCTTTTAGTCCAAAACGGCTAACACTGAAGAAATGTGTTAATGCAATCATGATCAATGCTAATGTCAACGTAACCATCGGATCGGCTGTTGGACTCTTCCAATACGTATAATCACCGATAGCGACTTTTGTCACTAAACCAATGATATTCGCAACCAAAACGAACATGAACATCGTGAATGCTAGTAGGTGAAAATTTGTTACTTCTTTACTTGGCATATTGTCGGTAATGATTCCTCGAACAAAATCAATAGCATACTCAATTACATTTTGTTTGCCTTTTGGTTTCATTTGAATATTCCTTGTGCAGAAATATACTATCCCAAAGACAATGACACATGTTAACAGAACCATTAAACAAATCGTTCCGTCAAACCAAATTGGCCCAATCTTGAAGAGTAGTGTCTTCTCTTCCAAATTATTTCACCTCTTTTCCAACAAACTTGCGAGAAGCTTACAAGGCTTCTATTTCTTAACCACACGTATCATACCACCAACGATGAATAATTTCAAAAGAATTTCATGAAAATTGGACACTTCTTTTAATATGACAAAATAGTAAAAGAATAAGGTCCAGTTAGTACTTGGCGGTACAATAGTCAGTTACTGAAAAAACGATGAAAACTCATCATTTCCATTACACTCTACCAAATTTTACACCTAAGATAAAGCAAAGAAAATAAATATGCGAAAAAGAATAAAATCAAGTTTAAAATGATGTCATTTTATTCAAAAAATAAATCAATATAGATACATTAACGTAAATTATTTTTTAGTGTTCTGCTTATTTCACGATTGATTTCTTTTCGTTTCAAATCTTCTCGTTTATCGTATTGTTTTTTCCCTTTGGCTAGACCGATCAACACTTTAGCATACCCATTGCGGATATAAACTTTTAATGGAACGATCGTGATTCCGGTATTTTTTGTTTCAGCAATTAGTTTAGCTATTTGCTTTTTGTGCAGTAATAATTTTCTGGTCCGTAAAGGATCATGGTTGAAAATGTTTCCCTGCTCATAAGGACTGATGTGAACATTGAGCAGATATGCTTCGCCATTTCTAATTCTGGCAAAACCATCTTTTAAATTGATTCGCCCGTTTCGAATTGATTTTATTTCTGTTCCTTGTAGCACAATTCCAGCTTCCATTGTATCAACAACAGTATAGTCATGCCTTGCTTTACGATTTTGGGCAATCAGCTTGCCTTCCCCTTTTGGCATACCCATTCCTCCGTTTTCTATTTTTTCTTCTGTTTTTTCGTCTTTTTCTTTTTCGCTACTTCTTTATAAAATGGTTTTTTGCCTTTTTTCTTGTTTTTCTTTTGCGCAAAAGGTTTCTTATCTGTCTCTTTGCGATCAAACGTGCGTTTTCGGCGACCATCTTGGCGTTTCTTTTGTTTTGGTGCTTCAATTTTTTCGACTTCTTCTGCTTCTAAAAATTCAAAATCGATTTCTCTGGTTTCAGGATCGGCTTTGTCTACTTTGACTTTAACTTTTTGACCGATTTTTAAGGTCATTCCTGTTCGTTCCCCGACAAGAGCCATGTGGTTTTCAATGAAATGGAAATAGTCCTGCTTTAAATTATTGACGTGGATTAAGCCTTCGATTGTATTCGCTAATTCTACAAACAAACCAAAACGCGTCACTGAACTAATAATACCGTCATATTCTTCACCAATTTTATCAGCCATAAATTCAGCTTTTTTCATTGAGTCAACTTCACGTTCTGTTTCAACTGCTCGGCGTTCCATTCTTGAACTGTGGTCGGCAATATCTGGTAAGTCTTGCGCCCATTTTTCTTTTCGTTTTTCAGAGACTTTCCCCTCATAACTACGGATCAAGCGATGAACGATCAAATCCGGGTAACGACGGATTGGTGACGTAAAGTGCGTATAGTATTCTGCTGCTAAACCATAGTGACCATAGTTATCTTCTGAGTATCGTGCTTGTTGCATGCTCCGAAGTAACATTGTATTGATGACTGCTTCTTCTGGTTTGTCAGCGACTTGTTCTAAGACTCTTTGTAAGTCTTTTGGTGTAATATCCGTCTTGGTTCCTTTAACTAAAATACCTAATACCGCTGCAAAATCGAAGAATCGCTGCATTTTTTCTTCTTTTGGTTGTTCGTGGATCCGATAAATAAATGGTAATTTCAATTCATTGAAGTGCTTAGCAACTGTTTCATTCGCTGCTAACATAAAAGATTCAATCAAACGTTCTCCAACGCCACGTGTACGCAGTAAAATGTCATGGGGATGACCTTGTGGGTCCACTAAGACTTTAGCTTCACGATCCTCAAATGAAATTGCTCCACGTTTTTCTCGCATTTGCTCAAGAATTTGATGTAGTTCGCCCATTTCGTTAAACATCGTTACTAACTTTTTATAACGTTTCATTGTTTCTGGCTTTTGTTCTTCTAACATTTCATTGACAGCCGTATAGGTCATTCGTTCAGTCGTTTGAATCACACTTTGGAAGATATCATGATTGACAACATGTCCTTCAGGCGTTATCTCCATCTCACAGCTCATTGTAAGTCTTGGCACATTAGGATTCAGTGAGCAAATACCATTAGACAGACGTTGTGGAATCATCGGTACTACTCGATCAGTTAAATAAACACTCGTTCCTCGTTCATATGCTTCTTGATCCAATTCGCTGCCTTCAGTGACATAATAAGAAACATCTGCAATATGCACGCCTAAGAAATAATTGCCGTTTTCTAATTTACGGACTGTCACTGCATCATCTAAATCTTTAGCGTCTTCCCCATCAATCGTGACGATCATTTGATCACGTAAATCTCTGCGACCTTCCATATCCGCTTCTGAAATAGTGTCTGGTACTTGGTCTGCTTCAGCGATTACTTCATCAGGAAAACTTGTTGGAATACCATGAGCTACGACAATCGACAAAATATCCATGCCTGGATCATTTTTGTGACCGACTACTTTTTTAACGATCCCTTCTAAACTCTTCGGGTATTCTTTTTCAGGATAGTGGGTCACTTCTACAATCACGATACTACCATCAACAGGTTTGATTCCTTGTGCTGCAATATTAAACGTTAAACCTGTCATTTTTTTATCTTTGGGCACAGCATATCCATATAGATCTGATTCGCTTACTTCTTTTTCATCATAAGCGACAAATTCGCCAACGACTTGTGTGATTGCACGTGTTTTGATTTCTACTATTTTTCCTTCAGCCCCTCGATCTGAAAAAGCATCTGCTGGCTGGACGATGTCGATGACAACAATATCGCCATCCATTGCAAAGTTAACAGCTTCTTTTGGAATATAGACATCTGCTTCTTCAGGGTCGATGGTCACAAACCCAAACCCTCGTTCATTCGCACGAAACGTCCCTTCGATATCTCCATTTTTTTGCGGTAAACGAATTTTTCCTTTTTTATTGAATTCTACTAATTTTTCGCGTTCCATTGTTGCAACAGTTTGAACCAACAGCTTAAAATCTGAGCTCTTTTGCAGTTGCAAGCCTTCTGCAATTTCTTCCATGGAAAAGCTTTTTTTTGTATGGTTTTCCATAAAAGATAGGATTCTTTCCTTGATAGTTTGTTTTGTCATTCTTTCTCCTCATTCCAAGACAATGTACTTAAAAATGCCATCACGTCTTGTTCTAATTGTTTATGATCTGGTCCAATTGTCAGCACATGTCCGCTATTTGGATACCAGTTTAATGTAAATCGTGTTTGGGTCAACGCTTGAGCTGTCTGATAGACCCCATGTGGGTCAATCATTTCATCACTTCCAGCTTGAGCCATAAAAACAGGAACTTTAACTTGTCCCAGATTATTTGCTGTTCGTTCTGAAAAAGATTGAATGTCTTTTAATTGAGCGAATGATGCATCTTTGATTTTAACCATTCGTTCTGTTCGTTCTTCCGCTAAGACACCAGCTGTTTTTAGCACCTTGTCAGCGTAAAGGACAAAATTTTCTGGCACCTTATTTTTGACTGGGAAAATGGGTGAGCAGAAAAAGCCTCCACCGATAATGCCTTCTACTTGGCTTGTCAATGCACTCATCGTAAAAATACCACCCATTGAAAGACCAAAGACAGCAATTTGCTGGTACCCTTTATCTTTTAAAAACTGCACGGCATCTCGTGTATCTTGCCACCAATCATTCGTATTTTTTTCCAAAATATCCTCTGGTGCCATGGTTGCGTGCCCAGAAAAATTAGGAGAATATACGGTATAATTTTCTTTCTCTAAAAAACGGCTCAACATCCGAACATCGTTACTACTTCCTGAATAAGCGTGCAACAGTAACACTGCACGGGAACCATTTTGCGTAAATAATGGTTTAGGTAGACTTATTGTTTTCACTATCTGATTCACCTCATTCTCATTTTAGCACATTATTCGTTGAAAACCTTGTGAAAAGAACGTTCTTGCAAGAACTTTTCAGAGCTCGCATCCATTTTTTAATCAAAGAAAAAAGAGCCTAGGACATAACTAAAAAGGTTATGTTTCAGGCTCTTAGTAACCGAATAAACGGTGGGCGCAGAAGCAACTCCTTCGGAAATAAGCCGAAATTCACAAAAATTTGAAGAGCAATTTTCGTAAATTCCTTCTTATTTCTCGGAGTTCAACACTTCTGTCCCAACCTCTTCAAAGGTCTTACTTTGATGATAATAATACTAAAATAAATAATAGTAACATCCAAACAGCACCAATAATTGCTGTTGCGCGTTGCATAACAGCTTCAAATCCACGTGCTTTTTGTTTACCGAAAAGTTTATCTGCGCCACCTGTAAAAGCACTTGCTGCACTGTTTTGTTTACTTGGTTGCATCATAACGGCAATAACCATCACTACTGATAGAATGATTACAAGTGTTAAAATAAAATTATACATAGTCTAATTCTCCCTTATTCACAAAATACATCTATTATACTTTAGCATATTTTTAATTCAAATACCAGTTCAATTTGAATTCCTTTGATTTTTTCATCTAAATTGTATGAAAAAACGATCTGTACTTCTTCTTTCAGTACAGATCACATTTTCTATGTTCTTAGAACATCATGGTACTCAGTTTTCTCATCAAACTCTTTTTTGGCAAATGGACATAGCGGAATGATTTTCTTTCCTTCACGACGCGCTTTCTCTACTCCTTTGAAGACTAACTTCTCGGCTAACTTTTGACCTCTATAAGCTGGGTCTACAAACGTGTGATCAATGATCATCATTTTATCTCCGGCATTTGACCATGTCATTTCACCGATTTCTTTGTTATCGTCATTTAACAATACAAAACGTTCTTGTTCTTCTCTGATTTCCATCTTTATTTTCCATCCTTTCGAATGTATTTTAAGGCGCCACTTGGACAGGTATTGATTACACGAATATTTTCTTCAATACCAGCATTGTCAGCAATGATCCACGGTCTGCGCCCTACTTCAAAAACATCTGGATTACCCAAAACACAGTTCCCAATATGAGCGCAAATATCTTTACTATAATAAATATCCAGCTCTTCTCCTAAATATTTACGATAGCCTTGGGCTAAAAGCATTTCTTCTGTTACTGGTTTATCCTTTATTTTGCTACCATCCATGATAGTTCCTCCTTTTTTTCTGAAAGAAACCAATTCGTTCTTTCGTAAAAATGTTGTCTTAAATGACCCTTTTTTTCTTCTTGATTCTTCTATTTTCTTTCCTTTTCTCAACTTCATATATCGCTCTTGTCATAAATAAGGAGATATAGTTAAAGATAGAACGGCTACCTAGAATCAGTGGTAGATAGAAAAGAACATTTCTTGTAAAGAGTGATGTCAACATAAAGAAATCACCAAAGAATAAGAAACACGCAAGAAATGCGACCAATAAAAGCCCAATCATGATTTGTTTTTTCAAATCCAATGGCCGAGCAGCTCTAAGTAACACTTGAAAACCGATACATCCTGTCAACAGCACACACATTGTAGATACATCTTGATGTGATAAATTAAACCACATTCCAGCAAGTTGCAATACTAAAATATTAAAAACTACTGTCAGTGCTCCTGGAACCGAAATTCGCAATATATTGGTTAAAAAATGGCCTTTGATTCGCTGATAATTCGGCTCTAATGCTAAAATAAACGATGGGATTCCAACGGTTAAGGTGTTGATTGGTGTTAATTGTAACGGCGCAAATGGATATGGCAAGAATAAAAAGATAAATGTTACTGCAAGAATCGCAGAATAGATTGTTTTTACCATATACATTGAAGCAACTCGTTCAATGTTATTGATCACTCTACGACCTTCATTCAACACTTGAATCATTGAACTAAAATCAGAATTCAATAATACCACATCAGACACTGCACGAGCAGCATCACTTCCACTAGCCATTGCTACACTGACATCTGCTTCTCTTAATGAAAGAATATCATTAACACCATCACCGGTCATACATGTTGTATGCCCATTTTGTTTCAAAGCTTGAATCAATTCTCTTTTTTGGTAAGGTGTCACTCGCCCAAAAACGGTCGTATTTTCGACTAATTCATTAAAGTTTGCCGAATCAGGAATCGTGCTCATATCAACAAACTTTTCTGCTCCAGTGATTCCTGCTTGTTTCGCTATTTGTGATACAGTAACCGGATTATCACCTGAAATGACTTTTAGCGTTACATCTTGTTTTACAAAATAAGAGAATGTATCCACAGCATTTTCACGAATCGTATCCGCAATGATAAAAATGGCCACCGTCTCTTTTTCTTCCGGTAATGTTGGACTTGTGAGTTCTTCTGAAGAATGAGCCAAAATTAGGACACGATCTCCTTGCTCATTATAGGGCGCTAGTTTTTCTCGTAACGCTTCAGGGACGTCCGAGTAAATAAATTCTGGTGCTCCCATAACAAATGATCCTTTTTCTTCAAATGTCACACCGCTCCATTTTCGATCTGAAGAAAATGGAATGACTTCTTTGACGTTCCACACAGATTTTTCAAGTGGAAACCTTGTTCTGAGTACTTTAGCTGTAGCATTTTGATCTGATAACCCTGCCATCATTTCGCTCATAGCACGCTCGATTTCACTTGCTGGAAATCCAGCTTGAGGAATCAGTTCTTTAAATGTTAAGGTGCCATCTGTAATAGTTCCTGTTTTATCCAAACAAATCGTGTCCACGCGCGCCAGTGTTTCAATACAAGACAAGCGTTGTATCAATGTTTGTTTTCTAGCTAAATTGGCTGCGCCGACAGCAAATGCCACACTTGTCAACAGCATCAACCCTTCTGGGATCATACTGATCAACGCCCCAGAAACACCTAAAACGGATTTTGGAAAAGATTGAGTGGATTGATATTGTGACCAGAATAATAGCAACCCAATCGGAATAATAACAAAGGTTAATCCTTTGATCAAAAGATTGAGTGAATTCATCAATTCAGACGTCGAACGTTTCTCTGTTTTTGCTTCTTTGGATAACTTAGAAACAAAATTATCTTCGCCGACAGCGTTGATTTTTACAAAACCTAACCCTGAGGTAATGAAACTTCCACTCATGATTTTATCACCGTTTTGCTTCGTGATTTTATCTGATTCCCCAGTCAATAAAGATTCATCAACCTCCATACCATTTGCATGAAGTACGATACCGTCAGAAGGAACTTGATTTCCTAAAGTTAAGACTAGCACATCCCCCAAAACAATTTCGTCTTGAAAAATTTTAACCAGCTTGTTTTCTCTTAAAGCCATTACTTCCGTTTTATTTACGATAGACAATTTATCGATTGTTTTCTTTGCATGGATCTCTTGAATAACACCAATTGCTGTGTTGATAATAATGATCCAAAAAAATAGCGCATTTTTAGGATAACCGACTGCAAAAACTGCCACTGCTAAAAACAAGTTAATAAAATTGAATAATGTCAACGAGTTATCTAAAATAATTTGTTTTGTAGTTCTAGATAGATCTTCCACTTCTTTATTGGTCTTACCTTCAGTATAAAGTTGTTGTACTTCTTGATTGGACAGCCCTTTAATATCGGCTGGTATCCGAATATCACTATCATCGATTTTTGGTGCGTTTTCCTCAGACGAAGAAAACGCTACTTTATCTATCTCTCTTTTTTTCCTAAACAATTTTTTCATCTTTTCAATCACCTTCTTATTCCTTTAGTTAGTACAATTGTAGAATAGTTTATCCACTATTTCAGATAACTAGTTTAATTTTACACTTTTTTTAACCATTTGAACAAAATGATGGCATGTTAATTTGATTTTAGATGTAAAAAAAGGAAAGACTCCATTTTAGTCTTTCCTTTCAATCCATATTAGAGTGAGACGTAATTAAAGGCAATAAACCGTCTAAACCTAAAATTTCAATCCACTCACTCCATATTAGAGTGAGACCCACTTTTCCAACAAATTTCCCTTTGACCCACTCTATTTCAATCCACTCACTCCATATTAGAGTGAGACTGTGAAAAAATAGGATTATCTTCCATATTTTTTCCATATTCTTGATTTTCTCAAATAAATCTACATAACTATTAAAAACAGAAATAGCCTTTTTCACCCATAAAGTTTGGTGCGGGTCCCTTAGTGATTTTATGTGCACTTGAGGTTCGCACTAAAATATTAGTCATTCTTTTCCTAATGTTTACTTCCAAAAATCGTCAAAAATTGAAATTGGCATATGACGTTTATGTTGTGTTTTTTTATACCAACTTTCAATCTTTTCTTTTGCTTTTTCTGATACTGCTTTTCCTTCGAGGTAGTTGTCGATATCATCATAAGTGACACCAAGCGCTACTTCATCAGCTACTAAAGGTTTATCATCTTCTAAATCAGCAGTTGGGATTTTCGTATAGAGTTCAGCCGGTGCGCTTAATTCTTTCAGCAATGCCTTGCCTTGACGTTTGTTCAAACGGAATAACGGTAAAATATCTGCTCCGCCATCCCCATATTTAGTATAGAAACCAGTAACATTTTCTGCCGCGTGATCTGTTCCAATGACGGCACCTGCTTTTTCTCCTGCAATTGCATATTGAACGATCATTCGTTGACGTGCTTTCATATTTCCTTTATTAAAATCATTTATTGAAACTCCAGATTCTTTAAGGGAAAGCACACTTGCGTCGATTGCCGGTTTGATATTTACCCGTAACGACACATCCGGCTCAATAAAGTCTAATGCTTTTTTAGCATCCGCTTCATCAGCCTGCTCTCCATAAGGCAAACGAACAGCGATAAATTGATATGATTCATCCTTAGTTTCATTACGCATCTCTCTCATTGTTAACTGAGCAAGTCTGCCAGCTAGCGTAGAATCTTGACCACCGCTGATTCCTAAAACAAAGGTTTTTAAAAACGGATACTTATATAAATAACTTTTCATAAAATCAATACTTTTTCGGATTTCTTCTTGCGGATCTATTTGCGGCTTTACGCCTAATTCTTCAATAATTACATTCTGTAACGGCTCCATAGAAAATCCCTCCTAATTTAAACACGAAACAAACGAGTTAATCCTACAACAAAAACGGAAATTGCCACTAAAACGTTCTTTGATTCATTGCCAATTTCTCTAATTTCATAAAAATTGAGTTGTATAGTTAAATACTGTTTATTTCCCTTCAGTCAATGCTTTTACATCCACACGAACTTTTTCAAGTAAACGCATTTTATGATTCCAACACTCTGTTGATAGATCTACTGGGTATTTTTGTGGGTTAAGATCACGCTTATACTCTTCCCAAAGTGAATCAAGATTTTCTTTCGCATACCGTTTGATTTCTTTTAAGGTTGGCATGTCATAGACACGTTTTCCTTCAACAAAAATATCTTGCAATACCGCTCTCGCTTCAAAATCTCTGACGGTTTTATTGATAAAAGTGTGTACTGGGTGGAACATGTAAATTTCCTCTTGCTCACGAGGATCTTCATCCCATAATGTCACATAATCACCTTCAGATTTCTTGTCTGATTTACGTGTAATGCGCCATACTTGTTTTTTCCCAGGTGTTGTAACTTTTTCAGCATTACTGGAAAGTTTGATGGTGTCTTTCATTTGACCATCTTTATCTTCGATTGACACTAATTTAAAGACAGCACCTAGGGCTGGTTGATCATACGCCGTGATCAATTTTGTCCCAACACCCCAAACGTCAATTTTTGCTTTTTGCATTTTTAAACTCAAAATCGTATTTTCGTCTAAGTCATTTGAAGCATAGATTTTAGCCTCTGTGTATCCCGCTTCATCTAATTGTTCACGCACTCGTTTTGAAATATACGCCATGTCCCCACTATCGAGACGGACACCTAGGAAATTGATTTTATCCCCCATCTCCCTCGCTACACGGATTGCACTTGGAACTCCTGATTTTAAAGTATCATAAGTATCGACTAAAAAGACACAATCTTGATGAGTTTGTGCATAAGCTTTAAATGCATCATAATCATTGCCATAAGATTGTACTAAGGAATGAGCATGCGTACCGCTAACTGGAATACCGAAAATTTTACCAGCGCGAACATTACTTGTCGCATCCGCTCCGCCAATGTATGCGGCACGAGTTCCCCAAACTGCCGCATCTAATTCTTGGGCGCGACGAGTCCCAAATTCCATCAAAGGATCCTCACCGATCACAGATTTGATGCGTGCTGCTTTAGTAGCAATCAAGGTTTGGAAATTGACCATATTCAAAAGAGCTGTTTCAATCAATTGACATTGCGCTAATGGACCTTCTACTTGAATCAGTGGTTCATTATTAAAAACCAAATCACCTTCTAATGCAGAACGAACAGTACATTTAAATTCAAACTCTTTTAAGTATGTCAAAAAGTCCTCTGGATACTCTTCTACGTCTCTTAGATATGCGATATCTGTATCTGTAAAAGTTAAGTTTTCTAGATAATCCACCAAGCGTTCCAAGCCAGCGAAAATAGCATACCCATGATTAAAAGGCATCTCCCGAAAATAACATTCAAAAACTGAATGTAGATCTGCTCTGCCTAATTTCCAATACGTTTGCATCATGTTGATTTGATATAAATCTGTATGTAACGTTAAACTATCATCCTTATAAACTTTCTTCATCTCATTATGCCACCCTTTATTTTTTCTAAATTTTAATTCTTATTATATCAAAAAACTACCTTTTTAACTAAAACCTGATTTTTAAGATAGTTTTTTCTTGAAGATAAAAAACTTACTGAAAAAGTAATTCAATACCACAACTGCGACTTGTGTTACCATCTTTGCCCAAAAATCTGAAAGATGCAGCCATTCGATCATTAAAACCATTAATGCCATGTCTACGACAAATGACAAAATACGATACCAATAAAACAATAGCATTTCTCGAATAAAAGAACCAATATCCTCATGATTACTCGCAAAAACAAAATATTTATTGGTGAAAAATGCGAACAACACAGATAAAAACCAGCCGATTGCATTGCTTATTTTATAGTCGATCCCTAAGATATCTTTACAGATGAAAAAAATCACTATATTCACTATCGTTGTTGCTACACCAAAAACCAAATATGATATTACTTCTTTATATTTATGAAATAATTCTTTCAACGTCCACGCTTCCTTTCGTTTTTCTCCTTATTTTATCAAAGATAAGATAGAAATCCTACTGATTTTCTAGTTTATCATCGTTGATTATTCAATCACTTTCACATAATCAGAGAAAAAAGTTCATTCACCAAACTGATTGACGCTATTCTTTCGTTCATTTAACACATTCTGACTAAACAAAAAACCTTGAAAAAGCCGTCGTCCAACTTTTAGCAAGGTCTCAAATTTTCTTATGACGGATCAACATTTTTTTGAATGACAATGATATCTTTTCTTGGTGCACTGAAAGAATATCCTTTTTGTTGCATGTCATTTTTAACGCCAATATGAACGGTTACTTCTTCTCTTGTTGTATTTAACAACTTTTTAATCACATAATCAATTTCTTTTTTGGTAATCTTCTTTTTAGTGTTAATCATGATGATGTCGATTTTATCAAAGGCATCAGCGTAGACAATTTGAGTCCGGTCTAATGCATATAATTTAAAAAATTTAATCGCTTTTGTACCAAAAACGAACTTAGTGATATTTGGATAAAAATACTCTAAGTCTAGATTTCTATTGATTGGTGTTTCAATTAATTTCATTTGCTCCGCTCCTTCCTAAGTTTAATAGTTTGTCTTGATAACTTTACATAAAAATTTTACTCTTTCCTTGACCCTTTGTAAATCAAAAAAGTGAGTTTTCATTAAAAAATAAAAACTATGTTATGCTATAAAAAAGACTTGACCTTAACGTTAAGTAAAAGTTTATACTCATTTCAAACGGGAGTGAAACAGATGGACTATACGATCAAAAAAATTGCTGAACTATCCGGAATCAGTACCCGAACATTGCGTTATTATGACGAAATCGACCTGTTAAAACCTGCGTATCTCAATTCTTCTGGTTATCGTATTTACGGAACGAAAGAAATCGACAAGCGAGCAAATCCTTTTTTATCGTTCATTAGATTTAAAACTAGAAGTAATCCAAAAACTACTGAACAATCCAAATTACGATCCCGAGCATGCACTACAGGAACATTATCACCAGTTATTGGAAAAGCTTCAACAGCTCGATTATCAGATTCTAACTGTAGAAAAAACAATCCGTTATAAAAAAGGAGAAACGACTATGACAGATAAAGAAAAATTTGTAGGATTCAAACAAGAAAAACGACTAGAAAATGAACAAAGATATGGCAAAGAAATACGTGAAAAATACAGCGAATATACTGTTGAAGCCTCTAATAAAAAATGGTTAAACTTAACAGAAGCAGATTTTGCAGGTATGGAACTTGCTGAGAAGGAGATGTTTGTAGCCTTGAAGATCGTGCTAGACACCAAAGACTATCGATCACAAGAAGCAGAAAAAGCCTTCTTGAAACATAGAGAATGGCTTCAATATACTTCACCAGTTTATTCAATAGAAATGCATAGAGGCCTAGGAGAACTATACATTAGTGATGAACGTTTTGTTGCTTACTACGATGACCGAGCAGGAAATTCTGCTGCTCAAACACTAAACCAACTAATTCAACATTTTACACAATAGAGAAATGACTAAACCTATGAATCGTTTTAAGGAGCCTGGGACATAACTAAAAACGTTATGTTTCAGGCTCTTAGTAACCGAATAAACGGTGGGTGCAGAAGCAACTCCTTCGGAAATAAGCCGAAATTGCTGTAAAACACAACAAGGAACAAGTTGATGTTGCACAGTACTTACTTGGTCACAAAAATTTGAAGAGCAATTTTCGTGAATTCCTTCTTATTTCTCGGAGTTAAACACTTCTGTTCCAACCTCCTTAAATCTAATGAACGTATTATAAAACATTAGTTTCTTTCTAGATCATTCCCACTAATCCTAAAACATTCCTACAAAAGCCAAACCGAATAAAATCAATAAAAAAATCGTGATTGCTGCCGATTTAAGTCTTCGCTTTCTCTGTTTAGCAATAAAATTAGCATTTTTTAAACGCGCTTGCTTATAACTGTCAGAGTGTTTGATTTGCGTAATATCATAATAGAAAAAATACAGTGGTTGTTCCAGAATATTTTCATCTAATTCATCGGTAAAACCAACTAACAACGTATACTGTCTGATTTTTGATGGGAAATTTCTGCTGTTCTTCTTTTTTAGCTTTACATATAATTCTTGATCGCCTAGAAAATAGTAAGATTGATCATCTTCTTGAATTTCGATCGACTCCATTTGTTTAAATTCTTCGGGTAATTGCTTTTCAATCCGTTGAAAATACGCATCAAACACTTCTGCACGTAAGTAACGAAGTAAATAGACGACTGCGCCTAACTCCAGCAAAAATAAAAATACTAAAAACCATCTAATAAAAAATTCAGATGCCCCGATCCCAATAGCTGTTACCAACATAATGGCTAGTAAAAATAATAAATATTTTTGGTAATGCTTCATATACAACTGTCTGATTCCAGATTGATAATACTGTAAATCATGCGCCACATTCTCTTTTATTTCTTTCATTGTTACTCCCCCAAGTTTTAAATCGATTTCCTACCTAAAGCATCATACTATTTTATAAACCGTTCCTTGCTTTAAGATTCTCACAGAAAGTACTTCCTGACAATCTGCATTTTTATCTGTTGATGATCTCAACGAATCTTGCTACTTGATGATTTCTTCAAAAATGAATGTACCCACGCCACCCTCTAAACAATCACCGATGACCCGCTGACATTGCTCTTTGACAATTTCCTTCGCATTCCCAACTGCAACAGGAATATCGACAACAGCCAACATCGCTAAATCGTTTTCGCCATCACCAATACCATAGCTACGCGCATCTGGGAAATTCTTCATAAATTCTTTGATTGCATTTCCTTTGCTGCTCTTTGGATCGACGATTTCTAAGCATTGTGTAAAGGAAGAAAAAACTTCCGCTGACTCACTACTCAATACCTCACGCAATCGTTCATGTTCCTCATCGCTTGCTTCCATCAATTCTATTTTCATCACTTTTAAGTCTGGATGTTCAGTCAAATAGGTAAAGGGATCTTCCACATGTTGACATTGTTCTTTGAAGAAGGCTTCTTTAAAATCCATGATTTGTTTGCCTGCTTCCCCCATCACTTCAAGTTTTTTCCTCAAGGCTAAAATATTCGCTTCATAATTTTCAACTGGTTTTAAAATGATTCCTTCATTTGTGTGAATATGATAAAAAATATTCCGTGCTTCTAAAATGGCGATGACTCTCTCGCATTCACTCATGGATACACAATGATTATATTGAACGGGTTCACCAACTAATTTATGTCCCCCACCATTACTAAAAATAACATCGCACTCACTGTCTAATTCATCCATCAATTCTGTCAATTGTGCATAACCACGGCCACTGATAAACACAAAATGATCCCCTTGTTTTTGTAATGCGTAAATCGCATCATAATTGACTTTCGGCACTTCGCCAGCCAAATCCTGAAATGTTCCATCTATATCACAAAACACAATGTTCATTCATTAAGCTCCTTTTCTTTATTGGCTAATCACCCCATTAGGAACAAGATAAAATAAGAGTAAGCCTTTTTATTTCAACTATCTGAGTATAGCATAATTTCTTTGAAAATTTTTAACTTTCTTCATTTTTACAGTTGACCGTTTAAACGAAGAAAGTTAAAAAATCTGTATAAATAGCCGCTAACTACATCGGTTATTTATACAGATTCGCTTAATTGCTGTTTTGACTTTTTGTTCTATTCATACAGACTTAGTCCGTGTAATCAACGATCGTCGCATAAAGCTCTTTTAACTCCTGCTTACTGTCAAACCCTCCCAATAATGATTGTGACACCTTCTTTTTTTCTACAGCCTCTTTATCATTGCTGAATACTACAGCCTTTGCTGACGTCGGTCATTTCGCGACTTCTTTGTAATCTTCTTTAAAATGTTGAATTGATTTATTTCAGGCAAGTCAATGATTTCTGCACTTTTTGCTAATAATTCATCATAATTGTCTTTAGGATAGGCTATTTTCTCACCGTAAGTTGTCATTGAAAGACTTTGCGAAGTCAATCGGACTTCTTTTTTTCTCTTTATTAAATGAATATTTTAAATCTACTAGCGCAAAAACGCTTAGCTCGTTTCCTTCATTCAAGGGATAATAGGCCCGCACTTTTAGTTCGACACTTGAAGCGTACATTGTATATTCAGAAACTCCTGTTTGCACGCCTTCAGTCATAACATCATTTTGCAGCATCCCTTTGACTTGTGAGATAAACTTTGGAATTTTTACTTTAAACTTGTTTTCTAATAAATCAAAGGCTTCGTTTTCAGTAATTTTAGGATAATCAAACGTTCCAAATGGTTTATCTCGTTTTTCATGCCAGGTAAGCCTGATGTTCGACTGGGCCTGTCTGCTTTTTGGAAGAACAGCCACTAATCATTAGCGCACCTAAGATTATCACCACACATAAAAGATAGGCGTTTCGTTTCATTATTTGTCCTCTACTTTCTCTGCTTCATTGAACACGACGATTGGAACAGCTTTTGCCTCTTTGAAGACATCCTTTGCTGGAATCAATTAAACATCACGATCATCTTTTAATTCATATAAACTAACACCTTCAAGTCCGTTTCCAACAGAAATTTCTTTACTTTTTTGTTTGATTAATTTTGGAATATCCAAAATTGAATTGTTTTCCATACTTGCTTTGTTCATTGCGCTTTTTAAGACAGTCACAATCGAATGAATCGTTGCAGGGGATAAATTCAAACCTGTTAAATAGTTTACAAACTCTTCAACATCTCGACTTTTCACAAGAGTCAATTGCTTTTTCCCTAGAAAAGGAATAATGTATTTATCCATCCGTAAACGGTAACTTGAATATGTTGATCGCTTGATTTTTTTTTCGCATCAATACATTCAACCAATGATTTAGCCAGTCTTGAACCGTTCCTTTACACAAGTTGACATTATTATGTGTAAATGAATAGCGAACTTTTAACTCCGCTAGTTTTTCCTTCACATGCGCATAACGTTTTCCATAAATATACCCATAAATTATTTTGCCCTCTTCATTTCTCGCTTTCATATAGCGACCTTCCCAACGACCATCCTTTCTTTTATATATATTTTCACCTTTTCTGCTCAACTTATGACACCCTTTCCGAAAAATTTTGACGGCTAAAAAACATAAATCTTTTTTCTAAATCTATATCGGTCAATAATTATTGGATAACATACAATCAAAATAGGAGAATTTATCGTTAGATCCAGCAAATTTTTATTTATTACTAAAAATAAACCTCCAGTATTCTCATTTTTTATCAAAATTATTAAAAACGTGATAAAAAAACGAACTTTTCTTTATAGACTGTGTTCTCATTTTAGTATAGAATAAATTAGTAGTTCAAATTAGAAAGCGATTACATCTTTGTTAGATTCATTATTTTCTTATAACTGCTACATACAAGAAAAAATTTTGATTTATAGTCAACTTCATTATAACAATAAATCTTTCATTTCACACTATTTTATGTTAAAATTATATCTTTTATACGATATACCTTAATATAAATAACATATTTACTCTTTCCCATCGTGGGTAAAGCCCATTCTTAAAGGATCCCCCCTTAAATGTTATATTCCCTTTCCTATTAATCTTTGAAAAAGAAATTTAATCAATCGCAACCGTCTTTTAGTATTTTTCGAACCTGCAAGAAAAATTTTATGGTAAAATGATATATCTACATAACCTATTGATAAGGAGCACGATTATTGGAAACAAAACCCTTTTTCTCAGGTAGTCAATTAAAATGGATCGCTATCATTGCTATGTTGCTGGATCATACAGCAAAAATTATTTCTTTTCACCCTTTTTTTACACATTCTGTTCCTTTTGGGAATGAAACGAGTTCTCTGATTCAACTAAGCCAAGAAATCTTTCCAATTTTTATTCTGATTGGAAGGCTTGCTTTTCCTTTATTCTGTTTTTTATTAGTAGAGGGATTTATCCATACTTCCAATACTAAAAAGTATCTGATCCGTTTGTGTCTATTTGCTTTAGTTTCTGAGATACCGTATGATTTGGCTTTTTCTCATCAAGTCATTGATCTAGAAAGTCAAAATGTCTTTTTCACATTGTTGATTGGTTTATTGGTAATCATTGGGTTGGAGAAATTACAAGATTACTCCATAAAAAATGTGCTATTCTCTATTGCTATTGTTGGGACTGGAATTTATTTAGCCGAATGGCTGCGAAGTGATTATGGTGGTTGGATTGGTATTTTGTTGATTGTCGTTTTATATCTATTAAGAGATTTTCTGCTATTAAAATGTCTTTTAGGGGCATTGGTCCTTTTACAAAATAGTTGGTTTGGGCTATTTGCCTTTATCCTGATCTATTTTTACAATGGACAACGCGGAAAACAGTGGAAATATTTTTTTTATTGGTTTTATCCAGTTCATTTGTTGGTATTAATAGGGATTCAACAGTTTTGATCATTCCTCATTTCAGCTAAGTATAAAATCAAAAAGCAGTTTAACATTGTTACATGTTAAACTGCTTTTTGATTTAGCTATTGCTTGATTACATCATACCGCCCATTCCCATAGAAGGGTCCATTGGTGGCATACCACTTGCTCCTGCCGGTTCTGGTTTATCTGCGACAACTGCTTCTGTTGTTAATAACAAGGCAGCTACTGATGCAGCGTTTTGTAATGCTGAACGCGTTACTTTCGTTGGATCAACGATTCCAGCTTCGACCATGTTTACCCATTCGCCATTAGCAGCATTAAACCCAGTACCTAACTCGATATTTTTTAATTTATCAACGATTACTGAGCCTTCATATCCAGCATTTTCAGCAATTTGACGGATTGGTTCTTCTAAAGCACGAACAACGATTTTCACACCAGTTGCTACATCGCCTTCTGCCTCTAAAGCAGCTACTTTTCCGATAACATTTACAAGCGCTGTACCACCACCAGAAACCATACCTTCTTCAACGGCAGCACGAGTAGCATTCAATGCATCTTCAATACGTAATTTTAATTCTTTTAATTCTGTTTCAGTTGCAGCACCAACTTTAACTACCGCAACACCACCAGCTAATTTAGCCAAGCGTTCTTGTAATTTTTCACGGTCAAAATCAGATGTTGTTTCTGCAATTTGATTTTTGATCAATTGAACTCGAGCATCGATACCAGCTTTTTCACCAGCGCCTTCAACAATCGTTGTATTGTCTTTGTCTACAACAACTTTGCTTGCATTTCCAAGGTTTTCGATTGTTGTATCTTTTAATTCAAGACCTAGATCGTCAGTGATTACTGTGGCTCCTGTTAACATAGCAATATCTTCAAGCATTGCTTTACGACGATCACCAAATCCTGGTGCTTTTACAGCAACAACATTGAATGTTCCACGAATTTTATTTAAAACAAGTGTTGGTAAAGCTTCTCCATCAACATCATCAGCAATAATTAATAATGGACGGCTTTGTTGTAAAATTTGTTCTAACAAAGGCAAGATATCTTGAATATTAGAGATTTTTTTATCTGTAATCAAGATATATGGATTTTCTAAGACAGCTTCCATTTTATCATTGTCTGTTACCATGTATTGAGATAAGTAACCACGGTCAAATTGCATTCCTTCAACTACGTCTAGTTCAGTTTCGATTCCTTTTGATTCTTCGATTGTGATGACACCATCGTTACCGACTTTTTCCATTGCATCCGCAATTAATTGTCCTACACGGTCAGAACCAGAAGAAACAGCAGCAACTTGTGCAATTGCTTCTTTTGAATCTACAACTGTTGAAATGTTGTGTAACTCTTCGACTGCCGTTTTTGTAGCCAATTCGATACCACGACGAATTCCTAGAGGATTCGCACCAGCAGTTACATTTTTCAATCCTTCACGAACGATAGCTTGGGTCAATACTGTTGCAGTAGTTGTTCCATCTCCAGCGATATCATTTGTTTTAGAAGCAACTTCAGAAACTAATTTCGCCCCCATATTTTCAAAATGATCTTCTAGTTCGATTTCTTTTGCAATCGTAACACCATCATTTGTAATAAGTGGTGATCCAAATGATTTTTCTAAAACAACGTTACGGCCTTTAGGACCTAATGTTACTTTTACTGTGTCTGCTAAAATATCTACTCCACGAAGCATTGCTGCACGTGCATCTTCTGCAAATTTGATTTCTTTTGCCATAATTCCTTCACCTCAAAAATTTTATTTTTTCTATTTAAAATGGTTTTTTTATTAAAAATGGATTACTCAACAATCGCAATGATGTCTTTACCAGAAACGATCAAATAATCATTTCCCTCATATTTAACTTCTGTTCCTGAATATTTTTCAAACATTACTGTGTCGCCTTCTTTAACATCGGCAGGAACTTTTGTACCGTTTTCTAATACACGGCCTTCACCTACTGCGATAACTTTTCCTGTCTGAGGCTTTTCTTTAGCAGCTGATGCTAAGACGATTCCCCCTACTGTTTTTTCTTCTTCTTTCGCGACTTCAATAACGACGCGATCGCTTAATGGTTTTAACACAATAAATCCCTCCATAAAAAAATATTTATCTTTTTAGCACTCTTAGTTATCGAGTGCTAACTCACACTATTTATAATACTCATTTCCTTTTCATTTTGCAAGTCTTTTGACTAATTTTATTCAATAATCGGTCAAAGAACGAAAGTTTCTGTTCTTAAATTGATATATTTCTTTTCTACCGTTCATTTCATGGTAAAATAAGAACAGAAAGAGAGGCGATTGAAATGAAACAAAGAATTACAGGAGCTTTAACAATAACAGCACTTTACCTCATCATTGCGAATGTTGGTAATTTCTTTTTTGGAGTAAGCAGGCGTTTCGACTGGACAACGACATTATGGGAAGCAGCCTTTTTCTTCGTATTTATCTTTCTGCTATTAGGCTATCGCAATAATCATAAAAAATAATAGTCATACGAAACAAATGTCAACTATGGTATACTTTTTACATTCTGCAATTAATGAAAGGAGTTTTCAGTTTATATGCCTAAAAATATGTCTATAAAAAAAGTAAGTTTATCCATGGTCCTTCTATACGGACTTGTATTTTTTTCTCCCTATATTTTTAGCCCTTTTTCATCTGATATCGTAATCAGTGGTACAACCTTCACTTATATCTTAGGTGCTGGCTTGATGATTTGGCTCTACATTATAAATAAAAATACTGCCGTTACAACAGTAGAAAAGGAAGCCAAATTGACTTCACCCGTTTTCATCTACTTACTAGGTGTCAGTGGTATTTTCTTAGCAATGATTATTCAAGCCGTCGTTTTTGGTATCGAAACAGCGATTACAGGTGCAGAACCTAGTTCACAAAATACACAAAATATTATTGCCGTTATTCTAGCGAATCCTTTGTTTATCCTAGCAACTACGATTGGTGGTCCTATCATGGAAGAATTTGTTTTTCGTCGTTCTTTGATTGGTTTGACTGAAACGTACACTGGTTTTTGGATTGCGGCAATCATTAGTTCTTCTTTATTCTCTGTTATTCATCAAGATGGTCATTTCTTTGTCTATTTTTTCATGGGCTTCTTCTTTGCTCTATTATATAAAATGACTGGGAAAATTTGGACCTCGATCATCGCTCATTGTGGCATGAATACGTTAGTTGTGATTGCTCAACTCGTTATGCATTACGCAAATATTGAATTACCTAAATAAAAAAATTCCCCTATGATTGCCTTTTTTAAGGAGTGCAACCATAGGGGTTTTATATTATTCTTTTTCGTCTTCGATTTCAGTATCAGCTAATTCATTATCATGATGCAAGAAGTAAATCAACGTTTGTAATTCGTTGGTCAAATCAACATTTTGAATCAACACATCTGTTGGTGCTACTAAACGAGCTGCTGTAAAGTTCAGAATCCCTTTAACCCCAGCATCTGCTAATTGACTAACCACTTCTTGTGCTTTTCTTGCTGGAAGGGTCAAAATTGCGACCTCAATTTGCTGTATACGAATCTGTTCCATCATATCCGTCATTGGATAAACCGGAATACCATCTACGATTCTGCCAACGATGTCGTCGTTAACATCAAATGCGCAGCTGACACGAATACTGTTACTTTGATGAAATTTATACTTCAATAAGGCACTTCCTAAGTTACCTACACCAATCAAAGCTACATTGGTTAGCTCATCATCATTCAATGTTTTTGCAAAGAAATTCATCAAGTTTTCCACATCGTAACCATAACCACGCTTGCCTAATTCGCCAAAATAAGAAAAATCTCGTCGAATCGTTGCGCTGTCTACTTGTACTGCTTCACTTAGTTCAGTAGATGAAACTTTATTTTTGCCTGCATCATGCAGAATTCTCAAATAACGATAATATAGGGGAAGGCGTCTTGCCGTTGCTTTTGGAATAATTTGGTCTTTCACAATCGTACCTCCAATACTCTAAATATACACAAATATCCATCTCTCATAATAGCAGTTGTTCCAGATAAAAAGCAATCTTACAGCTCAAAAAAAGCAATATTTTTCAAACTTTCTTAAAATTGTTCTGATTATTTTTCTCTCTAGTCGTTGGATGGATGCTTTTTCCGGTCAATTTATGCTACACTTAGGGCATTGAAATAGAAATGAGGTTACCACATGATTTTACTCCAAGCAAATCAAATCGCCCGTTATTTCGGCGCAGACACTTTGTTTGATAACATACAAATGGAAATCAGTACAAATAGCCGAATAGCTTTAGTTGGCCGTAACGGTGCTGGTAAATCTACTCTGCTAAAAATAATCGCAGGAATCGACATACCCGATGCTGGTACGATTGCTAAAAATAAAACAGCCAGTCTGGGTTATTTAGCCCAAGATACTGGACTTGATTCAGATAAGACCGTTTGGGATGAAATGCTAGAAGCATTTGTAGAAGTCATCACAATGGAAAAACGAATGCGTGAACTTGAATTGATTATCAGTGAACTGCTGCCTGATGATTCAAAATATGAATCGATTATGAAAGAATATGATCGCTTGCAACATGACTTTTCAGAAAAAAATGGTTATGGCTATGAAAATGAGATTCGGTCAGTTTTGCATGGTTTTGGATTTAAAGAAGAATTTTATTCAAAAAATATCAGTACATTATCGGGGGGGCAAAAAACACGTTTAGCTTTAGCGCGGATGTTACTGCAAAAACCAGATATTCTGATTCTGGATGAACCGACTAACCACTTAGACATTGATACCCTTTCATGGTTAGAGAATTATTTGCCTAGCTACTCTGGAGCCCTCTTGATAGTTTCACATGACCGATATTTTCTAGATAAAGTAGTGTCTGAAGTTTATGAAATCAGTCGCCACAAAATGCGTTATTACAAAGGCAATTACTCAAAATATTTAGCATTAAAAGCAGAGCAACTGACTAGTGAATGGAAAGCCTACGAGAAACAACAAACCGAAATCAACAAATTGGAAGATTTCGTAGCCCGAAATTTAGTCAGAGCATCCACAACTAAAAGAGCACAAAGTCGTAGAAAAACCCTAGAGAAAATGGAGCGTTTAGACCGACCTCAAGGCGATGAAAAATCAGCTAATTTTCTTTTTGCCATCGAGAAAGTTTCTGGAAATGTTGTCCTCCAAGTAGAAGACGCTGCGATAGGTTATGACAGCCATATCCTATCAGAACCTGTTTCACTCGATATACGTCGTCAAGAAGCCATTGCTTTAGTTGGACCTAACGGAATCGGCAAATCGACTTTATTAAAATCGATCATTGGAACGATTCCTTTCATTAAGGGAAATGCAACATTAGGAACGAATGTTCAAATTGGTTATTATGACCAAGAGCAAGCGAACTTGCATGGGACAAAAACAGTTTTAGCTGAACTTTGGGATGAGCATCCTACTACACCCGAAAAAGATATCCGTAATATTCTAGGCAGTTTTTTATTCAGTGGAAATGATGTCGAAAAAACCATCCCTCTTCTAAGTGGTGGAGAAAAAGCGCGCGTTGCCCTAGCAAAATTATCAATGGATAAAGAAAACTTCTTGATTCTTGATGAACCGACAAACCATTTAGATATCGATAATAAAGAAGTTTTGGAAAATGCTTTGATTGATTACGAAGGAACCCTTCTTTTTGTTTCACATGACCGTTATTTCATAAATCGTATTGCAACGAAAGTCATTGAACTATCTGAGTCTGGTAGCAAACTTTATTTGGGCGATTATGATTACTATTTAGAGAAGAAAAAAGAAGAAGAAGAATTGGCTACACTATTAGCTGAGCAATCCTCTGTAAAACAAGCTGAAATCGCAAAACCTAAAAATGATTTTTATCAAAATAAAGAACAACAAAAAATCTTACGTCATTTAAATCGTAAAATAACACAAATCGAAGAAAACTTAGCAGCATTGGACACAACGATAGCACAATTAGAACAATCGATGAGTGATCCCGCACTTGTGGATGATCATATGCAGCTAATGTCATTAAATGAAGAATTAGAATCACAGCGGTCACAACAAGAACAATTGCTGACAGACTGGGAAAATCTTAGCTTAGAACTTGAAGAAGCGGAAGAAAATAATTGACGAAAGGCAGGTTTCATATGACTTTAAAACGTATGAATGTAACGAAACCTAAGTATCAGCAAATTGCTGTAGATGTCGCAGCTAAGATTGCTGATCAAACATTTACAGTTGGAGACAAAATTCATGCACGCTCTACTCTGGCAAATAAATACAGTGTTTCTCCTGAGACAGCCCGAAAGGCAATCAGTGTCTTAGTTGATTTGGAAATTGTCCAAGCGAAACACGGTAGTGGGTTTTATGTTCACTCAATGGAAAAAGCCAAGCTCTTCGTCGACCAATACCAAGATGTCCAATCGATTCATGATTTAAAAGATGATCTGATTGCGAGTGTCAAAAAACAAAAAGAAGAGTTAAGTCAATTCTCGGAAATACTGGATAAACTTGTTGACCAGACGAAGCGTTTTGATTCACTCAATCCATTAAATCCAGTAACATTTACACTGACCGACGAAGCATCTCATCTTGAAATGACAATCAGTGAATTAAACCTGTGGCAAAGTACTTCTGCTACTTTGATCGCAATCAAACATGGGGATGAATTACTTGTTTCTCCTGGTCCGTATGCAAAACTTACCTCTGGCGATACAATTTATTTCGTTGGTCATGAATCAACATTACAGCGTGTTCAGAATTTTTTCTATCCTAATTCATAATACAAAAAGAACAGTTGAACTTTTTAAAGTTTGACTGTTCTTTTTAGTTTCTCATCTAAATGCCCCTAATTTGACAAAGTGACTACACGATGTTAATCTAGAATGGTCACTTTTTTACAGAAAAGAAAATGATTTTCTTTACATGTAAATAAAGTTTTAACGTTAGCTAGTTTCATCAGTTAGTCTTTCAGGATGGATAAAAAATGTCGAAATCTTTTTCCAAATCTTCTTGAAGAGACTGAACGATATTACTACGCTTTTAGAGTTATCTAGCTTCGGAGCTGGACGAACCTACTCAGCTTTTAAAAATAAGGAGGAATTTTGTTTTGCCCAAAGTAAAAGTATCGCATTTAACAAAAATATTCGGTAAAAAATCAAAACAAGCACTGGAAATGATCAAAGAAAACAAAGATAAGACCGAAATCTTGAAAAAGACCGGTGCTACAGTCGGAGTTTACGATGTCAATTTTGAAGTAGAAGAAGGAGAGATTTTCGTTATCATGGGTCTTTCTGGTAGTGGTAAATCTACCTTGATCCGTTTATTGAATCGTTTGATCGAACCAACTTCAGGAGATATTTTTATTGATAACCAAGAAATTGCAAAATTGGATAAAGAAGGACTTAGAGAGGTTCGTCGAAATAAGATGAGCATGGTTTTCCAAAATTTTGGTCTCTTCCCTCACCGTACAATTTTGGAAAATACGGAATACGGTTTAGAAGTACGTGGCGTTCCAAAAGAAGAGCGAACGGCTAAAGCAGAAAAAGCGTTGGAAAATTCAAGTTTATTAGCTTTTAAAGACCAGTTTCCTAATCAATTATCTGGTGGGATGCAACAGCGTGTCGGATTAGCTAGAGCCTTAGCTAACGATCCAGAAATTTTGCTAATGGATGAAGCCTTTTCCGCTCTTGATCCATTGATTCGTCGAGAAATGCAAGATGAGTTAGTCGATTTACAAGACAACGTGAAAAAGACGATCATCTTTATCACACATGATTTAAATGAAGCGTTACGTATCGGTGACCGAATTGCTTTAATGAAAGATGGTCAAATCATGCAAATTGGTACTGGTGAAGAAATTTTAACAAATCCAGCTAATGACTACGTTCGTACGTTTGTCGAAGATGTAGATCGTTCGAAAGTTTTAACCGCTCAAAATATTATGGTGCCAGCATTAACAACAAACATTGAAATCGATGGTCCAACCGTTGCTTTGACTCGTATGCGTCAAGAAGAAGTCAGTATGCTTTTAGCCGTTGATAAAAAACGTCAATTAAAAGGTGTAGTTAGAGCTGAGCGTGCACTAGAAGCTCGTAAAGCAGGTAAACCTTTAACTGATTATGTGGATGCAGATATCACTACAATCGATAAAGATATGCTCGTGAATGATATCTTCCCAATCATCTATGATTCACCTACACCAGTTGCCGTAACAGACAACAATAAATTGCTTGGCGTCGTCATTCGAGGCAGTGTTCTTGAAGCATTAGCAGAAACAGAGGTGAATATCAATGAATAACTATCAATTACCAGTCGCAAATTGGGTCGAAACGATCACAGAATGGATGACAAATACTTTTTCTGGTGTGTTCAGTTTCTTCCAATCAACAGGTCAAAGTTTAATGGATGGCATTACATCACTACTCGTTATGATTCCACCATTACTATTTATTCTTATCATAACAGCAATTGCTTACTTTATATCTAATAGAAAAATTGGGTTGAGTTTGTTTACATTAATTGGGTTACTTTTCATTTATAACCAAAATTTATGGACAGATTTAATGAGTACCGTAACGTTAGTTTTACTATCTAGTGTCGTTTCTATTGTAATCGGAGTGCCACTTGGTATTTTAATGGCAAAAAGCAATAAAGCACAAAGTATTATTACCCCTATTTTAGATTTCATGCAAACAATGCCAGGATTTGTTTATTTAATTCCTGCAGTTGCATTTTTCGGAATCGGTATGGTACCTGGGGTGTTTGCCTCAGTAATCTTTGCTTTACCGCCTACCGTTCGTTTTACCAATCTTGGTATTCGCCAAGTACCGAAAGAATTAGTTGAAGCTTCTGATTCATTTGGTAGCACAGGATGGCAAAAACTATTCAAACTTGAATTACCATTGGCTAAAAGTACAATCATGGCTGGAGTCAACCAAACAACAATGTTGGCACTTTCAATGGTGGTTATCGCCTCAATGATCGGAGCTCCTGGTCTAGGTCGTGGTGTTCTATCTGCCCTACAACGTGCTCAAGTCGGAAATGGGTTTGTTAACGGTGTTGCTTTAGTAATTCTAGCAATTATCATCGATCGCTTTACGCAAAATTTAAATAAGAAAAAATCAACGACAGTAAAATCAAAACTATCTAAAAATCAAAAAATTGGCGGAATCGTGATTGCGGTTGTTGCTATCATTGCTTTGATTGGTGGTTCAACTCTTTTCACATCTGCTAAAAACGATGAAAAAACTATTTCTCTTTCTTATGTAGAATGGGACACAGAAGTTGCCTCTACTCACGTTGTCGGTGAAGTCCTAAAAGATATCGGCTACAATGTGTCGTTAACACCTTTGGACAATGCTATTATGTGGGAATCAATCTCAAAAGGTGAAACAGATGCAATGGTTGCTGCATGGCTTCCTGGAACTCACGGAGAGCAATACAAACAATACAAAGACAAAGTAGAGGACTTAGGTGAAAACCTAAAAGGTGCTAAACTTGGTATCGTCGTTCCACAATACATGGATGTCGACTCGATCGAAGAGTTAAGCGATCAAGCTGGTAAAAAAATCACCGGTATCGAACCTGGTGCAGGTGTCGTTGCAGCCGCTGAAAAAACGCAAAAAGCGTATAAAAACTTATCTGATTGGTCTGTTGAAACCTCTTCTTCTGGTGCAATGACCGTTGCGCTTGGACAAGCTATCAAAAATAAAGAAGATATTGTTATTACTGGTTGGTCTCCTCACTGGATGTTTGCTAAATATGATCTTAAATATTTAGAAGATCCAAAAGGAACCATGGGAACAGAAGAAGCAATCCATACAATGGCTAGAAAAGGGTTAGAAAAAGAAAATCCTGAAGCCTATAATGTATTGAAAAACTTCCATTGGACAAAAGAAGATATGGAATCAGTTATGTTAGAAATCAATAACGGAACTGATCCAACTCAAGCTGCTAGAAATTGGATCGACAGTCATTCAAAAGAAGTTGCTGAGTGGAAAAAATAAAAAAAGAACTGATCACAATAAAAGTGGTCAGTTCTTTTTTTATGTATAAGGTACGATTCGAAGATTTCCTTAAATTATTCTGCTACACAAACCTTAGAAATATCCGTATAGTTTGTTTCGCTAATTCATCTGTCAGCTACTCTATTTTTATTGATATCTTCCAATGCATCTTCTATCACTAAGCCATCCGTAAATAATGAGGCACCTTTACGGACAATCGTCAAATCACCATTTTGCTCTACTTATACGCGTTTGACCGCTGAAATTATGTTGATATTATGTAATCTAAACATAGTGCCAAGATCGTATGCTGATAAATTTGCCAGTTTAACATTTTCTGGAATCTTCTGCCAGTTATCCATTAAAATAATCGGTTGTCCATCCACAATTTTTTTATTCTCAGGATGCCTTCATTTTGCGATCCTTAACACAGTGACCAATGTCCCCAAAAAAGTAATACGATTAAAAATCGCAAAACAATGATTTGATAATTATAGATAACTCCAACAATGATTCTCCCCAAGACATAGTTCTGAATTTGATCCGAAACACTCTTCGGCTCTAGATTCCCCTTACTCGAAATATTCATTTGTACCTTCTGTATCAGCTCTTTAATAAAAACTTTAAAATAGATTTTTGGACAAAAAATAATTGAACATATGTTTTTTGCCTTACTAATTTTGACATTACTAATATTTTTTATTGGGATATTTTCCAAATCTTCGCCACTACTAAACAATCCTCCTTCGGGTATTATTATTTTTAAAAATTTTTCATTTACATCGACTTCTCCCATTTTTTTGGGAAATTGATTTACCCTAAATTCCATTTTTTACCCTTCAAAATAATTTTAATAACCTTATTTACCATCTAACTGTAAAAAATTGATGTGAAACATCCTTTAACTCTATATTTCAACTGATTTATGTAAGTACAAAAAATCGCAAAAAAAAAAGAACCAGTGAAAATTGGAAACTCAATGGCCACAGACTCTTTATGTTTTGTTATTATTTATATATATCAGCTCTATTTAACAGTTGGAAAATAGATGAGTGGTTCACATTTGTTACTTAACAATATTAATTTACCATGATATCAAATTTACTCAAGTCTTTTCTATCGTCTTCGTTGTATATTCGCTTTTTTTAGGTATTTATACGCTGTTGATGTTTTCATGTTACACATTTTTGCAATATCACAAACTGATAAATTATTTATTTGGTATAGTCTTATTAGTTTATTTTTTTGAGATTTAGTAATAGAAGGTCTTCCTAATATTTTCCCTTGCCTTATCTAAACCGATTTTTACCCTTTCTATTGTATTTGAAACTTCGTATTCATTAAAACTACTCAAAATTTGAAAAAACATCCCCCCCCAATTGAACTTGTATCTATATGGTCGATTAAACTAATATAGTTTATTCCTAATTCCATTAAATCTTCAATGGTGTTTACTAAAGTCCTAAGTTTTCTTGATAACCTATCATTTTTAAAAACAATAAGGTAGACTATATTGTTTTCATCACCTGCTAATCCCTTTATGTGTTTTAACATTTTTTGAAATTCCACCCGTTTGTCATTTCTACCACTACCATGTTCAGAGTAGATGTGATTACAATTCTGTTGCCTCATCATTTCTATTTTATTTTCTAGTGACATTTCTTGTCTATCATCAGTACTAACCCTGCAATATCCTAGCCTAACTATTTTCTTTTCTTGACTTTTTTTCTTGCCCATATTGAAACCTCCTAATGATTGATATACTTATTATTGAATGTTTCAACCACTAGTTAGTTTCAATAAACTTCTTATTTGAAAAAAATAATACTGACCTAGTTTATGCTATTTGATATATTGATTATTTTTTTCTTACCAAAAATGATGGCAAAAACCAATTTACTTGTTTTAATTCAGTTCTTGAACTCTTCTTAGCTAATAAACAAATACCAATAATCACACTGCTAAAGAATAGAATCACTATAAAAATTAAATTTATTTGTGCATATAATGTATTTATCCCCTGTACTTCCAGTATTTGCATAAGGCTTTTCATAGTTAACAACTGAGGTATCTTTATTAATGCTAACAACAATAAATAGACTACTGTCAACAAGTACCCTAACTTTGTTTTAAAAGTTAGAAGTACTATTAATATAATCTCAACTATAACTAATATGGAAACAAAAGGATGAAATATAATTTCTCCTGTTAAATAAATATATTGAACATGAAAAAAATCTAACAATGTAATTACACCAAGGTAACATGCAGATATTTGCCATACTCTGTTAGTTATAACGTATTTACTCAATAGTTTTCTACTTTTTTGAAACATAATTTAACCCTAGATTCCTAAAATAACTTTCTTTAATCTAAAATTTCATTACAAACTTTTTACTTCTAAAGCAGAGTTCTCTTGCATAGCTTCATACATAGCTTCATTTAACACGTCAAATAAATTTTCCCCATCACTTGTGACAAAATAGTCTGATAAGTTTTTAATATCTTTACTAATATTATTCCCCCAAGGTGGTCTTTTTTCCAAATTTTCAATATCCCAAATAATTTTATCTGGAGAAATCTTTGAAAACTCCTCCTGAATAGTTCTTAATTCTTTTTGTGCTTCATGAATATCTTTAACAGATATCTCACCTTCATACAAATTATTCATAACAATTGGGAATTTACTTCCCCACTTCATATTTTCTAAATTACCACATATAGTTGAAAAAAATGAATGAAGAAAGTCCCCAGTTCCTATCGAAAACCATAAAAAATCTACTTTGATTCCAATTGTCATTAACACAACCTCTTGTTTTTAAGAATATATAGTTGATTCAGAATCTAATGATTTAATAATCAAATTTTTATTCATATCTTTTGATTTTCTTAATGCTGTTATAAGGATTTCAATTAAGTCTCGTCCATCGCTAATTATATAATAATTGCTAAGAGTAGTGACTTCTTCATTTGGATTAATCGCCCATTCAGGAGTTTCAACACTTAAATCCCGTGCATCCCAAATAATCGGATGTCCATTTTTTGTTAATTTACTAAACTTGTTTTTTATATCAATTAATTCCTCAATTGCTTTATCTACGTATTCTGGAGATAAATCGCCTGTATACATTTGATTCATTATGACAGGATATACACTTCCCCATTTTTTGTTTTCTAAATAATAGGCTACTGTTGAAAAAAATGAATCAAAATAATCAGACCTACCAATTTGATACCAACTATATCCTACATCAATTCCAATGCTCACTTACTCAAATCCCTTCTATTCCATAAATTTAATATCTACAGTGGTATTACATTTCTCTGTAATTCTTCTTACAATGTCATCAAGCATTTCATTTGTATAGTTTTGTCCAAGGACATCAATAGCAATAGTCCAATGAATATTATTATGGTAAGAATTATTTGTTTTCACCTCTATAAATACTCTATAATCTTTTATTCTATTTTAATATGCTATACGAAAAAATAATTTTTTATCAATTATTAAGAAAATTTCTCAACGTAAATTGTATAGATATACTGATTTTTGACTTTTGAAATTTTTGTTATTATTTTATATTGTGAATGATTAAGAACATCTTCCGAAACTAATGTACTTGAAGCTATTTCATTATTTTTCAAAAAATTACTTTTAAGTTCTTTTTTTGAAGGATTTTCCATAATTAAATTTGATAAGCTACTAGATTTATTGGTGCTGCATATATAATTAACTATTTTATCCTCTGATAATTCAGAAAAATTGAATCTTCTCTGATAGTATATATCTTTACTTTTGATATGCTTATCTATCGAAGCATCCCATTTTATCAATGGCACCTGACCTAGATAAGGAACTTTAATGTAATTAAATTTCAAATAAAAAAATCCAACTACTACTAAAATAACTGTTAGTAAAAATATCCATTTCTTCTTTTTCATAGATAACCTACTTCTTTTGGCATTCCACTCGTTCATAATTTCTTCCAGCGCCATTCTCACTATAAATGTAATTACAATTTTGATGCTCTGCAATATCCTACCCTATCTATTTTCTTTTATAAATACTTTTTCTTTACCACCCCCTATTGATTGATGTATTTGTGTCGTAAGTTTTAATAAATAAGTATCTTTATTTCAAAATAATAATTATTGGATTTTTTTTATAAAAATAGTATATACATATTGTCGTTTCTCTTTGGATAATTGTGTTGTTATTACATATCTAGAATGATGCAATGCATCACCAAACACTTGCGTACTAGAAGATATACTTTCATATTCTCTGAATATTCTTTTTAATTCTTTTCTTGAAGGACGCTCTGTAACTAAACCTGCAGTATTACTTGATTTATTTGCTTTATAAAAATAATTAATTATCTTATCTTCCGATAAGCTAGATAATTCTAACTTACGTTGATAGTATATATCTTTACTTTTGATATGCTTATCTATCGAAGCATCCCACTTTATCAATGGAACCTGACCTAGATAAGGAACTTTAATGTAATTAAATTTCAAATAAAAAAATCCAACTACTACTAAAATAACTGTTAGTAAAAATATCCATTTCTTTTTTTTCATAGATAACCTACTTCAGTGAATTATTTGAATTGATTACATTTAACAAAAATTCTGCAAATACTTTTTGTTCTTCTACACTCATATCTTTATATGCACCACCGTTAATAAAATCAGTATATTGCTGTTGTAATATTGCTACTCCTTCATTATATGACCCATTTCCTATATTAGTTACAAATTCTTCTGCTCTATTCGTTTTTCCATTTGTTAATTGATTAAAATATTGATTCATAGCTTCTAAAGAATTAGTAGACTCTGAAATTCTATTAAATATGTTGACACTATCTAAATCTGCACGATAATTATCATTTCCTAAACTTGGCTTAGCTCCAGGTACTCCAGCTATATCTCCAATATAGCCAGAATTATTGTTTAATCCACCTACTCCATTAAATAAACCAATTGATTCACCTAAAGAATCTTCTAAAATAGCGTTATTCATATACGAAGCTATGATAGCAGCCATGTGTGAAAAATCAACTTTATTGTTAAATTGGTTGAATAAATCTATATATTTTTGTTGTTCATTTACACTAAGTTTATTCCAATCAACGTTTTGATTTGCTACAAAACTATTATAATACTCTTTTGGATTTTTATAAATTCCTGAACATAAATTGTATTGATTCCAAATCATATTTTCTAAAGCATTTAATTCTTCCTTTGTTAATCCTAACTTGCCTAAAGAAGTCCTCCAGTCAGAGTTTAGTCCCCCAGTATAACTCCACATTCCCCAATCTTTAAGGTTTCCTGTATATACCGGTGATGCAAGCAACTGCCAAAATAATTTATTTGCTTTATCCGTTCCATACTCTTTTTTTAATTTTTGATAAATATCCATTAATAATTGGCTTTCTTCATTACTAAATCCAAATTGAGTCTCTAAATTTCTTAGTAATTTTTGCTCACTAGTAATATTTTTTTCTTGATAACTTTTCCATCGCTCATTAATAGTATTTTTCCACGATAAATCTTTTGGAATTGAAAACGTTCCTGTTGCCTCATTCCATGCAGTTTTTGTTTGAGCTAATCCAGTATTCATAGCACTTTGCAAGCTAGAGATTTCAGAAAACATTGAAGGTGAACTTGCATTAAATGCTAATAATTTACGTAATTGCTCTTCTAATTTTTGTTTGGAAGCACTATACATCCCAATTAACATCGAGTTAGCTATTAATTGAAATGTTTTTGTAATATCAGGAGTTTTTGATGAATTAATATCTTTACGGATATCTTCTGCTTGATTCAATAATCTATCTGCTCTTCTAATCTTTTCTTCCAATTCTGATTGTTTTAAATTCCCACTATCTACTTGAGAAATATATTCTTCTGGTAATTTCTTCACTGCACTTTCTACTGCTTCGGAAAGTAAGATACCTCCTTGTGCTAGTGGATATAGAACAGACTGGAAATATGCTTTTGCAGAATCATACGCTTTACCTGTTAAAAATGGACTTGCTACCACAAAATCTGTAATGGCTTTTTGTAATTCATTGTATCCTTCCACTTGTGATTTACACATGGTGGATACACTTGATGCTTGACTTTGAGAAGTAGAAACATACATATCAACACTCATTATTCGCTATCCTCCTCTGACAATACTTTTCTTTTTTCATACTCAACATCTTCTAACTTATTTAAAACTTTCTTTTTTTGTATACGTAATTCTTCCTCATCATTTTCCAAATAATCCATTACTTGTCTTGATTTTTGAGAAAATTCATCAAAGATTGATTTAAAAAAATTCCCTTGTTCATTCTTATCAAACTGATAGCAGACATCATCAAAAAAATGTCTTGCTTCGTAAAAATGTTGGTCATAGCTTTCTTTGACTCTCTTTACTTGATTTACTTCACTAGTTAGCTTTTCTTCTTTTAAATTTAATTGCTTTTCTTCTTTTTGAATATCTTCTAATTTTCTCATTTGACTAAACCACCTAAAGGTTTGAAAATGGTACTTGCCACGTTTTGGTCTAAAGCTTCAAAATCTTTAGCTACACTTTGTAGATTATTAGATGCTGCAAATACTGCCTGTGCTACCTTAGTAGCTGTTTCTTGAGCTGCAGTAATGGCTTCTTGTGCATTATCATTACCTACCACTGTTGTTTGAGTATCGTTATTTATGTTAGATTGTTGTATTAGTCTATCTGTTGCATTTTTTAGTGCAGTAGCCTTTTGGCTTGCTCCAGCTAAATCACTTTGTATTGCCATCAGTTACTCCTCCTTAAAAAACTAATTGTAATAAAATTTTATCACACATATCATTTTGATAATAGTTAAAATTTACTTTTAAACATATATTTAGTTCTAAAAACATAGTGTTCAAATCTATAATATTCCAGATTTTCTATTTTTTCTTACTTTTACTCAATAAAATACAAAAAAGTGATTGCAAAAATTCCTTCACAATCACTAATCTCGTATTAAATTTTTGGAAAATATCTATTGGTAAAACTAACCATTTTTCTTTTTGAAATTTTGAATTCTTCTTTTACTTTGTTAAAATCCCCATCATATTCTTTAGAATGGATAAATTTATAAGCTTTATAATACTTTTTCAAAAGAATTTGATTAAAGTATTTCTTTTTGAGTTTAAAAAAATACGTCTTGGTAATTCCTTCTTCTAACAAATACTGTTTAATGCTATATTTCTTATTTTCTGCCAATCTATCATAATAATTTTCAATTAAATAAAACTCACCAAAGTAATCCTTTTTCTTACTAACTTTTTTTGTACCATAAAGTCTTCTTCTCGATTTTTCACTCTTTGCTTTACTTTGTTTAGATAAAAATATTTTTAGTTGATAGACCCCAGCACTATCCTTTGTTTCAACTGCATAGATATTCAACTTTTCTTCAATCGACTCAATTTCTTGATATCCTTTGATTGATTTTTTGGCATTGGGCATTTCTTCCCATTTTTGATATTCTTCATATGCATCCATAAATGCATAATACTGTATTATATTCCAACCAACACTAGGGTAATAATATTCATTTCCCCCTTGAATTATACATTCAAATTCCACATCAGATAATTTTTTTATTGGTTCATTATCTTCATAGTTTTCTGCAATTAAATCAAAACTATCATCCTTTAAAAGTTCTTCAAGTGGTAATCTAACTAATAAAAAATAATATAAAAATAAGTAATAGTGTCTATAGTAAAACTTTGGCAAGAATTTTCTGCTAATCTTTGAGTTGCTTCTTTTCCTATACGTCTACTGGTTAGAATTATCAAATCATGATATATCCTAATGTATCTTTTCTTTAAAGATATATGTGGGTTCAAGTTAGTAATCATACCGATTAATTCATCTTCTGGAGCAGTTATAAAAAGATGTCTAATTTCTGAAAAAGACTTATCTATTTTTTCGGCATTATCAACGAACTTTTTACCATTTGATAGTTCTTCTTTCATGATTGCTTCCCTCTATATTCTATATGTTATCATGTAGAATCATCATTAATTATCCCTTTGACAATATAGTTTGATTTGCATTCATTCTTTTTTTATCATTAAATTAATTCTTTATCTACTACAATTATAGCTCAAGTTTTGTATGGTGTCTCAAAAGTTTTATCAGTTTTGAAACTTTTCATGTAGCATAGGTATTTTTATTTAACCTTATTTTCTTTTTTGGTATTTTCTACTTTAGTATTCTTTTCATTACTCTTAGCTATTTTCTCTTTTTCTACCTTATCAGATAAACTACTTAAACCTAATGATGCTTTATACAATTCTTTTATTACTTGTTCGTATTTCTTCACAATTTTTTTATCATCTTCAGAATAATCTTTTGGTTTGCCAAAACCAATTTTTTCCACATCATTGATAAATTCCATAGTACGTTTATTAATAAAGTCCAAACTATTTGCTGATGCAATATAGACCAATTGATTTTTACTATTTTTAACCACTTTAATGTTTTCTACTTTTCCATTTTTAATTCGAGTAGTTAAACCAACAACAATCCCATTTCTTCTTTTTCCATCCGTATCAATCAATTCTTTACCTAATTCTTTATCCTTCAATAATTCTATCCATAATTCTTCTGTTTTTAATCCGCTTTCATTTTCTGTTAATAATACTTGCATTTTATTTAATACTTTGGCTGTTGTAGACATTAATATCATTCCTTTCGGCTATTATTGTATTTTTTACATCTACAGCATACCTTCAGACATTAAATAACTCAAGTATTTTGTTATCTTATTTTAAATTAGCATCTACAAAACAGTATTTCAATCGAAACTTGACTTATTTTTCTAAATATAATAACATAGTCCATTTTTTTAAATCGGAATTTTTTTGTGCAAATTTCTTACACGAATTTCAGCATTTTTGATACAAAAATAGAATTTAAAATAGTCAGCACTTTTTTGTTATTTATCAGTATTAAAAAGCTTTAAAAGTAATTTCCACACCATAAAATCTCTGCAAAAATCATGCAAATAGAAATGCAAATTTTGAACAAAGTTCATACAAAAGTTGCTTTAATAAAATAAGAATGTTATCGTTATTAAATTTTTAAAAAGTTATATTATCAACGCTTTTCATAAAAATAACCACCGCTGGGTAGGCGGTGGCAAGGAGTTCTTTTTACTTGAGGAGTAAAAATGAAAAAGTGTTTTGTTTGGGTTTGTTATTGGGTATGAGTTAATAATAACCGCAAGGTTTGAAGAAATTATGCCTAAAACATTTAGGTTTTATTTAGAATGCTTAAGAAATAGTAAATTAGTTCCTAATTAAAAAAGCCAATAATAGCATCAAATGATTTACATTCGATAGTATTATTGGCTTATCTTTTTTACTTAGGCGTTACGTAAGCTAACGTATTCGCTGTATCTTTATCGATTACTCTAAATGAAACGATTCCTAAACCAGCGACATTCATTTCGGAGATTAAAATAGAACCATCTTCATAAACATGTTCGACAAATGCTACATGTCCATACGTTCCATCAGCACCCGCTACTGTCGGTTGGAAACTAACGGCTGTTCCTGCTTTAGGTTTACTAGAAACCTCATAGCCATTCGCTTTACCTGTTGTACCCCAGTCCATTCCGTTGCCCATCGTTGTTTCGACAGAACCATCTAATTGAACGATGCGATTGTAAACATATTGTGTACAGTTTCCTAGTGCATATGCTTCTGAACCAGAATACGTTTCACCAGCATAATCTTTGAAGTCACTATCTGGATGACTATCTGAGACAATGATGCCACTTGTTGATGTAGATGGCTTTTCTTTGTCATATTCAGTCAAATCATATTCTTCAATAAACGCATTCAATTTTTGGTCATAACTTGTATCTGTTGCGTAAACACCTGTTAAAGATTTTGTTGCTTCGCGGTAGCTCACAGCATTTGACTTCCAAGTACCTGAATAAATTGTTTTATTTGATTCTATACCTTTTTTCATTAATTTAGCATAATCTTCAAATGATTCTTTGTATCCAGGATATTTTTTGAAGGCAGCCTCAATCGTATACCAATTGCCTGATCCATCATCTTCTTGAGTAGAGAAGACAACTTTTTCACCTTTGTATTCCCCTTTGATCCCAAACAGATTATGATATGGCTGTTGACTTAGATCACTATTGCCAGAACCAGTTTCTAAAATAGCTTGAGCAATCATCACTGAAGCATATAAATCATTTTTTTGACCTACAGCACGGGCTTTTTCACCGATCCGACGAATAAATGTTTCAGTCGGTTCATTTTTTACAACCTTGATATTTTCATCTAATTGGGCTTCCGTAGGTGCATGATCAACGATTTGCTGTACAGGTTGCTCTTCCGGTGCTGTTTCGACAGGTGCAGTTGGTTGCGGAGCTACAGGTACTTCCTCCTCACTGCTTGCAGGAGGCTGAGCTTCTTCTGAGGACTCTGTACTAGTAGTACTTGATTCAGTTGTGCCAGTCTCTGTCTCAGAAGTAGATGATTCTGTCGTTGTTGTCTCTTCAGTTGAAGAACTACTTTCGTTCGTCTCCATTGTTCCTTCTTCGATGGTACTAGACTCTGACTGGGTTAATTCATCAGCATGACCGATCACTGGTATTAAATTAACACTGAGCAGTACACATACCATCTGTAGTGATAATAATTTTCTTTTCATTCAAATTAGTTCCTCTCACATGTATTAAAGATTCTTTTTTTGATTATTGGAATCTATCACTCTTTTTTTGGCTGATCCCTATTTTTGTTAGGTAGTTAGGTGACTCTGTGGTAATTCTTAAAGCGCTAATTATTGCTTTTAGCAATGTCAGTTTTAAAGCTTCATGTGTGAGAATAACTAGAATCCCTTACTGCTATTAGGGTTATTAGGATGTTCTTCCATCTCTCCACCTACCTTTGTAACGCTAAAAATCTAGATTAACCTTCTATAAGTTGACTTTATTTTACCATAAGTATGAGGGGAAATCTCCTACTTAACTCAAAAGATTAGAAAGTTTCGAAAAAAATTCATGATTCAAGTAAAGAAAGTTCAATATTCAGTAATTATTAATTTTTTTTATTTTCGGTACATCTTAAACTCAAGGAACAAGTCATTATAAATGCCCAAATATTTCCCACCTAAGTCTTCATAAACTTCCAAATGCTTAATCACTTCATCACTGGGATAAAACTGTTCATCGCTTGAAATTTCTTTAGGTAATAACGTTTTCGCTGCTTTATTAGGTGTAGAATAACCAATATACTCTGCATTTTGAGCAGCATTCTCAGGTCGTAGCATAAAATTGATAAATTCGTAGGACCCTTTAATATTTTTTGCTGTTTTAGGAATCACGATATTATCAAACCACAAGTTAGAGCCTTCTGATGGAATCACATAATGTAAATGCTCATTGCCCTCCAGCATTTCAGCGGCTTCACCCGAAAAGGTTACAGCAGCTGCACTTTCCTCGTTGATCATATACATTTTGATTTCATCTGCAACAATTGCTTTCACATTCGTTGTTAGTTTGTTTAATTTATCCGTTGCTTTACGCAACTCTTGATTATTTTTGCTGTTCAAAGAATACCCTAAACTATTTAAGGATAATCCTAATACTTCACGAGCACCATCAATCAACATCACATTATCTTTCAATTCTGGTTTCCACAAGTCGTCCCAATGCTTAATTTGATCTTCACCGATAAATTTGTCATTGTAGATAATGCCTAATGTTCCCCAAAAATAAGGAATCGAGTATTTATTTTGTGGATCGAAATCCAAATTTAAAAAACGTTCATCAATATTTTCTAAGCCTTTCAGCTTCTTATGATCGATCGGTAATAGCATTTTTTCTTTCATCATTTTTTGGATCATATATTCAGAGGGAATCGTGATATCATAGGCCGTACCACCTTGCTGGATTTTCGTAAACATGGCTTCATTCGAGTCAAACGTTTCATAATTGACCTTATATCCTGATTCTTGTTCAAATTTACGTAATAAATCTGGATCGATATAATCGCCCCAATTATAAATCGTCAACTTATCAGCTCCAGCCATACCACTGGCCTTTTCTAATTGACGAACTCCAAAAAATAAAATCAGAATGATGGCTAAAATACCGATAAACAAAGATTGTAGTTTTCTCATTTAAGGTTCGCCACCTCACTTTGTTCTCGCCGTATTTTTTTGACACGTTTAGACGTATTATCTTGACTGATAAAATAATAACCAATCACTAAGATCATAGAGAAAATGAAAACTAGTGCACTTAAGGCATTTATTTCTAAACTGATCCCTTGTCTTGCTCTAGAGTAGATTTCAACGGACAGTGTTGAAAAACCGTTTCCTGTAACAAAAAAGGTCACGGCAAAATCATCTAGCGAGTAGGTAAATGCCATAAAATAACCAGCGATAATGCCTGGTGATAAAAACGGCAAAATAATATTTTTGATTACTTGTAGGTTATTGGCACCAAGATCACGAGCAGCATCTACCATCGAATCATTCATCTCTTGTAATTTCGGTAATACCATCAATACAACAATCGGAATACTAAATGCAATATGAGACAATAGCACACTTGTAAAGCCTAAACTAATAAATCCAACAGCTGTGAAAAAGATCAAGAAACTGGCACCAATAATAACATCTGGTGACACCAATAAAATATTATTGAAACTCATTAGTGTTGTTCTTGTTTTTCTTCGTCTTGTATAATAGATTCCCATCGCACCAAATGTTCCAATGATCGTTGCTAACAACGCAGATAAAAAGGCTAACAAGAACGTATTCAACACAATAATCAACAAACGAGTGTCTTCAAAGACCGCTGTATAATTTGCAAGTGTGAAACCTGTAAAGGTATTCATTGTGTCTGTATCATTAAATGAATAGAAAATCAGGTAGAAGATTGGCGCATACAGTAAAGCAAAAACGATGATCAAATACAAGTATGACCATTTAAATTTTTTCTTTGTCATTTCACCCGCCCCTTTTTCTTCTTCTCACCGGTCAGTAACATCACAATAAACATTGCCACGATCAAAATCACACCAATCGTTGAACCCATCCCCCAATTTTGTGTCACCATAAAATGCTCTTCTATGGCAGTTCCAAGTGTGATCACACGATTTCCACCAATCAAACGGGTCAACATGAATAAAGAAAGTGAGGGTATAAAAACTGCTTGAACCCCACTTTTCACTCCATTTAATGAAAGAGGAAAGATTACTCGTTGGAATGTCTCAATACTATTGGCACCCAGATCACGACTAGCACTGATCAACGAAGGATTTAACTCTTCTAACGCATTAAAAATCGGTAAAATCATAAATGGTATCTCAATATAGGTTGCAACAAATAGAAAACTAAAATCTGTAAATAAAATTTGGTGAGAACCGATACCAAGAAAACTTAAAAACTGATTCACATTACCGTGAATACTAAAAATTCCAATAAATGCGTAAGCTTTCAGTAAAAGATTGACCCACGTCGGTAAAATCACCAACATCAACCACAATTGTTTATGCTTTAATTTCGTTAAAAAGTACGCTGTTGGATAACTGATCAAAAATGTAAACAATGTTATCAAAAAGGCATACCAAACTGAATTAAGTGTCATAGTCAAATAAGTTCCTGAAGTAAAATACGTTTGATAATTTTCTAACGTAAACTGCCCATTCATATCAAAGAATGACTGATAAATAATCATCAAAACGGGCGCAATCACAAACAATAACAGCCACATCATATAAGGAATCGAATAAATCCGACGCATTGTTTTCATTATTATTCCTCCTATTCTTCGTAGCTTTCTAAACGAGCATCAAAATCTTCCTCCGACTCATTAAAACGCATCACGTGAATGTCCTCTGGTTCGAAAAAGAGACCCACTTTCGCGCCTTCAGTGGCTTTTCTAGTTGAATGAACCATCCATTCATTATGGTCTTCATCGTAACAGATGATTTCATAGTGAACCCCACGGAACAATTGTGTATCCACAGTAACGACTAATTTCCCTTTATCCGCAGTGGTGATCGTTAAATCTTCTGGACGTAGCATTATTTCAACAGGCTCAGCTTGACGCATACCACCATCCACACATTCAAAACGTTTGCCGACAAACTCAACTAAATTATCTTCGATCATTGTGCCGTTAACAATGTTACTTTCTCCTACAAAATCAGCCACAAAATGATTGATTGGTTCATCATAAATATCCACAGGGGTGCCACTTTGTACGATATGGCCTTTGTTCATAACAAAAATTTCATCACTCATTGCCAAGGCTTCTTCTTGATCATGCGTAACAAAAATGAAAGTAATCCCTAAACGTTGCTGTAGTTCACGCAATTCATATTGCATATCGGTCCGTAATTTTAAATCCAACGCAGAAAGTGGTTCGTCTAATAACAACACTTTTGGTTCATTGACGATTGCACGAGCAATTGCCACCCGCTGACGTTGACCACCAGACATTTCACTGATTTCACGTACTTCATAACCAGGCAATTGCACCATGCGTAGTGCATCTTTGACTTTCTTTTCAATTTCTTTTTTCGGTATTTTTTTGATTTTTAACCCGAACGCGACATTATCAAACACATTCATGTGAGGAAATAAGGCATAATCTTGAAATACGGTATTAACCTGACGTTTATTCGCTGGAATATCATTGATTCTTTGCCCATCAAAATAAATATCCCCTTCGGTGGCATCGGCAAAACCTGCTAAAATACGCAAAATCGTTGTTTTCCCACAGCCTGAAGGACCTAATAGCGTATAAAATTTCCCTTGTTCAATTTCAAAACTGACATTTTTTAACACTTTTTCATCATCATACTGTTTAACGACATTTTCAAATGTAATAATATTTTTTTTCACCCGCTGATGCCTCCTCTATTAAAATTGAACTATTTTTTTAACACAGTCACAACGTTCCGCTTCGCTATAACTTGTACTTTTTAACATCTGCTCATTTCACTTCGCCTTACGTATACTTATAAATAAGATTCTGTCGCTACAATCAATACTCGACTTTTTCCTTTTGAATGATTGATCAATTGATGAGGTTCTGCTGCTTGATAATACATTGCTTCCCCTTTTTTGGCTGAGTAGGTTGTTTCACCTAGTATCAATGATACAGAACCATCGATTACATAAATGAACGTTTCAGATAAAGAAGGCTCAAATGTTTTATACTGACCACCCTTGTCAAAAGTTAAAACAATGGGTTCCATTTCTTTTTCATTGGATTCAGGAATCAGCCATTTTAATTCATAACCATTTTCTTCATCATAGTAAAGCGTACTATCTTGATCTTTATAAACAATTTTCTGCTCTAAAGTTCGTTCACTAAAAAATTGTTCGGGGCTAATACCCAGAACTTCTAAAATATTAAAAAAAGTTTCCATGGATGGCGAGCTTAAATCACGCTCCAGTTGAGAAATATATCCTTTCGTCAGATCTGTTCGTTCGCCTAACTCTTCTTGCGTTAAATTTTTCTGTACACGTAAATTCCGCAACTTCTCACCAATTTCCATCAGACCACCTCATTTCTTTTAAAAAAACATATAAAAGTTTGCTAATACTAAACTAGAAGTTTAATTTTACTTTTTCTAGTATACGAATTTTTCAAAAAATAGCAACAAATTTCTACAATAATTTTGTATTTTTTTAATTCAATCTCATACTAGTATACTAGCATCGATCGAGTTATTTTGACAAAATAAAAAAAGGGGTGGGACATGACTCTATTCGTCACACCCCAGCCCTAAGCAATCTGGATAAATAGAGGAAGCAGGAGCAACTTCCTCTTATTTCTCAGAGTTAACCACTTCTACCCCAACCTCTTCCTTGTCTTCTATCGTTTAGCTACCCCTTTTTCTATCAAGTTTTAACGGAATCAAGTAATTTACCAACAAGGCAATCCCCATTCCAATAAAACTATCTACTACTCTAGCAAATGCATAACCATAAGAGCGATCAGCAGGAATCATAAAAACGATCGTCAACAAAGTTGCACATGCCCCAACGGTTCCTTCTTGGTAACCTAAAGTAGCTAACGAAGCGATCATCAGAGTGATGATTACAGGAATAAAAATCAACTGCACAAGCTCTGTTCTACCTAACAAATTAAATACACCAATCACAACAACCGACATCAGTGCGCCCATTACATTGCCAATAATACGATGCTTACCATATTTCAGCGTATTCTCCATATCTTCTCTTAACGTAAAAACAGTGGTAATTGCCGCAACGACATATGTTTCTCGTTTTAACAAGATACTCACTAAAATACAAAAAAAGACACTCAACCCTGTTTTAAATGTTCGCATACCAATTTTTAATTTCACCAAACTATATTCCTTTCAAACGTTATAAAACTATACTATAAGATATTTTCAGCTTATGACAACTAAGCTTGACTCCCTTATTTTAACTTATTTTGCGGTTATTAAGAAGGGGTCTTCAAGAAGAATTTGCTAAAGATAAAAAGAGAATATGTTATGATAGTAACAATCATACTAAATTGTTTAAAAGACATGCTATCTCTAAACTAAAGTTAGCCTAATTTTTTAAATACAAGGAGGATATTTATGGACCAATTTTCTGGATTTCGTGTTAATGAAATAGATGGTCAAGTTACGACAACGATAGAAAAATTAGCACTCAATGACTTATCTAAAGGGGATGTGCTCATCAAAACAGCCTACTCCTCAGTCAACTATAAAGATTCATTAGCGATCAAAGAAAATGGCGGTGTTATTCGTGATTACCCGATGATTCCTGGAATCGATTTGAGCGGAACTGTTTTATCTTCCAAAGATGATCGCTTTGAAGCAGGTCAACCTGTTTTAGTCACTGGTTACGGTCTAGGTGTAACCCATACAGGAGGATTTGCCGAAGTCGCTCGTGTTCCCGGTGATTGGATTGTTCCTTTGCCTAATGAATTAAGCTTAAAAGAAGCTATGATTTTTGGTACGGCTGGCTTTACCGCTGCTTTGTCTGTACAAGCACTTGAAAATCATGGATTAGCGCAAAATAAAGAGGCAGAGATTTTAATTACAGGAGCCTCAGGTGGTGTAGCAAGTTTAGCAATCGCGATGCTAAAAAAAAGAGGCTATCACAATATCACTGCGTTAAGTCGGAAAAAATCAGCAATCGATACGTTAAAAAAAATCGGTGCAACTAGAGTGCTTTTAATGAATGAATTTATGCCTGACAAAATAAAACCGTTAGCAAAACAAACGATCGACTTTGCAATCGATACAGTTGGTGGTGAAATTTTGGCAGCAATATTACCTCAACTTCGATATGGTGGCTGCATCGCAATGTGCGGCAATGCAGCTGGGATCAAATTAACTACAACTGTTTTACCGTTTATCTTAAGAGGGGCGAATCTACTTGGAATTGATTCAGTTAATATGCCCATGAAACAACGTCTAGCTATTTGGCAACGTTTAGCTACCGATTTAAATGTTTGTCATCATGAACTGGTCAATGAGATCGCTCTACAAGCCCTACCTCAAACCTTAGAACAATTACAAGCTGGCACTCACGTTGGCCGTACGATTGTTAAAATAAGCTAAAGGAGCAACCCATAAATGAATATTTTAATCACAGCAGGTGGAACTTCTGAAAAAATTGATACTGTCCGTTCCATCACGAATCACTCAACAGGACGTTTAGGAAAAGAAATCGGTGAACTGTTCTTAGCACAAGGTCATCGTGTTACTTACATTACTACACCTCAAGCTGTCCAACCTACGAAAGAATCAAACTTAACTATTATTGAAATCGACTCTACAAAAGAACTAGAAACGACTTTACTTGAACAGTTTGACCACCAGAAATTTGATGGGATCATTCACAGTATGGCGGTTAGTGACTTTACGACTGAAACAACCCTTTCGGAAGATCTTTTCATTGAAAAACTTGCAGCTAAATTAATGGCAGATGGGCACTTACCTGATGCAACAGATTTAAGAGAAACACTGTATCGCAGTTTAGATGAAATCGGTAAAACGATTCAACAAGAAAAAAAAATTCCTTCTGGAACTGATCGCCTCTTGCTTTTTTTGAAGAAAAACCCTAAAATAATTGCAATGCTGCGAAAGCAACAACCACAGGCGGTTCTTGTTGGTTTCAAATTATTAGTTGGTGTTTCTACCGAAGAATTGATTCGCGTGGGACAATCGATCTTAATTAAAAACAACTGCGATTTGGTTTTAGCCAATGACCTTGAAGAGATTCAGGGCAGCCAACATAAAGGAATTTTGATCGACGCCTTGGAGCAAACAGAAACTGCTCAGACAAAAAAAGAAATTGCCCAATTAATTGTGAAAAAGGTTGAAGAAAAATGGAGGAACCAATGATGAAAACAATCTTATTAGGTATTTCCGGTAGCATTTCTGCCTATAAAGCAGCTGACATCACTAGCCAATTAACTAAATTAGGTTACAATGTCAATGTAATCATGACCACCAATAGCACAAAATTTATCACGCCATTGACATTGCAGTCTTTGTCAAAAAATCCAGTTCATACAGACGTTATGAAAGAAATCGCACCTGAAAAAATCAATCATATCGAATTGGCAAAAAAAGCTGATCTTTTTTTAGTTGCTCCAGCGTCAGCTAATAGTTTAGCTAAACTAGCTAACGGTATTGCAGATGATATGCTTTCTACTGTCGCTTTAGCTTTAAAAGAGGACGTACCTAAATTTATTGCACCAGCAATGAATACTTATATGTATCAAAATCCGATCACACAGCGAAACATAGCAACTCTAAAAAAAGTTGGGTATCAGGAAATCGATCCCCGAGAAGCATTATTAGCTTGTGGTGATTTTGGTCGCGGCGCTCTTGCAACAGTTGAAGAGATCGTTGCTACAATCAATGACGTATTAACGAAATAATTTTGAGGAGTCATTTATGAAAAACACAAAAACATTCACATTAACCGCTATGTTTTTAGCGATCTTGATTTTATTGTCTGCGGTTCCTTTTTTAGGCTTTATTCCAATTGGACCGATCAATGCAACCACGATGCACATTCCAGTAATCATCGCTTCAATTGTTTTAGGCCCAAGAATCGGTGCTTTTTTAGGAGGCGTTTTTGGTATCATCAGTATAATCCGAAGTACCATCATTTTGTCGCCTCTGTCTTTTGTTTTTTCACCGTTTATCCCTGTTATTGGAACGGACCAAGGTAGTTTTAAAGCGATCATCGTTGCCATGGTGCCAAGAATTTTGATTGGAATTGTTCCTTATTTTGTCTTTATGGGATTAAAGAAGCTCACGAAAAACAAACCAACTTCTCAAACGTTTAGTTTGTTTATAGCAGGTTTTCTAGGCTCCGCAACAAACACGATTCTCGTAATGAATTTGATTTATTTTCTCTTTAAAGATTCCTATGCACAAAGTATCGGTGCTAGCGGTACAGCAATTTATACAGCTATATTAACAGTTATTTTTACTAGCGGTGTTGTGGAAGCAATCGTTGCGGCTGTTGCAACAGTTGGAGTGACCTCTGTGTTATTACGATTAGTAAAAAATAATGCGACACAAAAACTATAAAAAGATTGGAGCCGTTTTAACTGCTCCAATCTTTTTTATTTCTTCTGTTTTTTTAATTTATACGCATACTCACTTGCTTTGAACAGCAAGCCATTAACAGGTAAATCAAATTCGCCGATAAATTCATTAACTGTTGGATTGAAATTAGACTTAAATTTAATCAAACCATCACTCAAACTGCCTTCTAACCCACCCATATTACAAGATGTACAGCCTCTTTCAAAACATTCATTGATTGCATCAAACCATGTAAGATATGCAGGCATATAGCGTTTATAACGATCGTCCATTCCAGCATAAAGAATTTCACTCGTTGAGCCAAACGTGATTGCTAACGCTCCAGCAACAATAGCCACATCACCTGAATGTGCGATATTTTCTTCGAGTTCAGTCATTTCACGTGTTAAAGAAAAATCAAGTTCTTCTAAGTTATGACGTTTTTTTACTTGATTTTCTTTCAAATTCGCCAGATCTTCTTTGTTTTTTTCAAAACGGATTTTGGTTTCTTCATAACGTTCTTTCAAGTTTACTTGCGCTAACATTATAAAAGAATTTTCAGGATAAATTTTCAATAGCTTTTTAAAATAATCACTATTTCTAAGCGAGATATTTTGACGCTCTGTCGTTAATTCAATAACTTTAGCAAAATCATCCACTAACTCAGTGTGCCCCATCTTAACAGTGACCCCTTTTTTCTGAGCTTGTTTCATCATTTTCTTTGTGCTTTTTGACAATTGTTCTTCACTGAAATCTTCTTTATAGATATTGGCTTGAAAACGTGGTTGGATCGTCGCATCCATTGCCATCGTCAATCCTTGATGTTTCGCACCACTTGCGATCATATTCTCGATGATCGATTGGGCCCTTGGATCGATGGTTTGCTCTTCGCCTAAATGAAAATCTTTATAGTGAACAGTTGGGTCCATTTTTACAAACAATGCACGTTTTTTCTTACCGAATTTCTTTAGTTCTTTAAAAAAGAATGCAACAAGTTCTGCATTTGTGTAATCCATGATTGGACCACGTGGTGTATAGAGCATTGAAAATTTCATTGGTAATGATCGAATCAAAACCAAACTAGAGGCCACTAAAGTCCCATTTTCGTACACCCCAACGATTTCAGATCCCCAGTTATCTTTCACTTTAGCCCATGCAGACGATTGTAATAAATTGCATAAGGGATGATGTTCCACAAATTTATCGTGTTCTTTGGCATCAATGCCAATTTTAAATTCAAACATTATAGAAAACTCCTCTACATTTTTGCTTCTGTATTACCATATCATAATTTATTCTACAGGAACAGTAAAGTTTTTCATGAAATTGGTTAAAAAACTTTAAGAGACAGAATCAAAACGATAGTTGTCTTGAATCAGTCTCTTAAAAATAAATACTTATAACACTTCTTTATTGATTAAAGTCGTTTTTCAAAGTGAACGGATTTATTGATCCAGTACATAATCGGTGCAGCTACCGCCATAGTCGCAAATTCACTTAGTGCTAGTGTTGCGTAGTTCCCCCAAAAGGCTGCTCCGCCAGCTGGTGCCAGCATAAATGCAATAATGCACATGGTTGCAGTGAAAAACAAGGTATTCAGTGCTAAACGTGCGATAACATTAGGAACTCTTTTTTGTAATAAGGCAGTTAGCCCTAGCGAAATAAAGGATTGTAGGCCGCCATACAGGGCATCCATAGCACCAAAGCCAAAGAAAAAATTATAGACAACGACTCCACCTAAAACGCCCCACATCAATTTCCGATTGAAAACAACTAAGTGATTCAAACTTTCAGAAATTCTAAATTGGATTGGTCCTGACGAAACGGGTGCTACTAAAATCGTTAAGCCAAGATATAACGCCATTACAATACCATTCATGGTAATTGATTTTACCTTACTGTTTGTTGAAACAGTATGTTGCATAGTCTCCCCTTCTTTCTCCGAGTTTTTTTACAAGGGATGGTTGATGAACCTTGTCGAGGAAGATTTTCCCTCAAAAAATGATACGTAGGCATTATATCTCATAATTGATCGTTTCACAATGATAAGTCCGCTTTTTTTTAATCTTTCAACAAGCTATTTCTTATTTTGATTTTGTTTTTTCAAGCATCCACCATTCTTAATTTTTCACATGTCTGTTATAATAAGACTTTGTACAAGGAGGAAAGAAATGAAGAAACATTATTATCTCGTCATCAATGAAAATGCTGGTGGCGGTACTGGAGGCAAAGTTGCCGAAAAGATTATCAAACAAATGCATACTGCCCACATTGAATATACAACTTTCTATACAGATCACGCTGGACACGAAAGAGAAATCGTTCAAACTTTAGCACAGAATACACTGATTCCTTGGAGCAATGATTTGGAAATTAGTACTTTTCCACTTCTAGTAGTTCTAGGTGGAGATGGTACTTTGCATAGCGTCACCAATGCTTTATTGTCCTTTGATTCCAAAATTCCTATCGGCTATATTCCATGTGGTTCAGGAAATGATTTTGCCCGTGGTGCGGGGATTGCTAAACAAGCTGAAAAAGCTTTTTTCCAATTACTAAAGGCTGAGACACCGCAAGAAATCCAACTTATTACCTATGCTGAATCGATACAAGATGAAGATGGACTTGCTGTTAATAATATCGGTATTGGCTTGGACGCAGCAATTGTCAATGCAGCCAATACATCTGCGTCAAAAAGTGCTTTAAACAAATTCAATATGGGGTCTTTATCTTATATTTTTTCTATTTTAAAGGTATTATTCACTCAAAAAGGCTTCCCGATTCTTGTTGAGGTCAACGGTAAAAATGTTGAATTTGATCGCGCTTTTCTATGTACAGTAACAAAACACCCTTATTTTGGCGGTGGCGTGCCAATTGCGCCAATGGCTGATCCACGCAAACCTGTTCTGGATTTTGTCTTGGTCGAACGTATCAACATGTTTAAAATTTTCTGGCTGATTTTATTATTACTTCGAAAAAAACAGATGCATTCAAAATACTTTCATCACTTTCAATCCAGCAAATTTCGAATCGTTTCAACGTTTCCTGAATATGTTCATGCCGATGGTGAAATTTTAGGGGAGAGAAGTACTGATATTTCTTTTGGAACTGAAACGAGATTATTTTGGTTCTAGGTACATTAAACTGAGGCTGGGACATCCTGATGTGACCCCCAAAAGTTGTACGTGAAAAATACAATTTTTGGAGGTTATTTTTTATGAGTTATTATGAGGTAGAATTCAAATTAAAGCTAGTGAAAGAGTACCTAGAAGGCCCTCTGGGAGGACGAGCCTTGGCTAAAAAATACGGACTCCCATCAAATGCCTTAATTTACAATTGGAAACACTCCTATCAATTATTTGGGAAAGAAGGGCTCAAAAGACACCGTTCACTGACAAAATATACTAGTGAATTTAAGCGAGATGTATTACACTTTATAGAAACGACAGGTGCTTCTTTCGGTGAAGCAGCAAGACAATTCAAGCTGCCTAATGGGTCGATGATTTCTCGTTGGCAAAAGAAATACATCGCTGGTGGTCAAACGGCTCTGTCTAATCAAAAAGGGAGACCCAAAAAAAGGATGAATAAACCAACAAAAAAACAGCAAGAAACAAGCAAACTATCTCGTGAAAAGGAATTAGAGCGTGAGAATGAATGTTTGCGAATCGAGGTCGAGTATTTAAAAAAGCTACGGACTTTCCAACAAACTATTATGGCGAAGCGAAAAGACGAGTTCAAACCAGAATAGCCATAGAACTTATTGGAAAGTATCGTCAAGATCACGTATTACAAGCGATTAAGCTACCGCGTTCTACCTTCAATTACTGGAAAAAACAGATAATGAGCGAAGAAAAAATGACTCACCTAGAGAAATTGATTCAAACAATTTTTGAAGAGAATGATCGCAATTATGGCTATCGTCGAATCAAACTGGCTTTAGTGAATATGGGCTATCAAATCAATCATAAGAAAATCCGACGAATTATGAAGAAATATAACTTAGTATGTATAAGCTTTACTCGTCGTTCAAGAAGGTATCGATCTTACAAAGGTTTAGTGGGAACCTTGGCAAAGAACAAGGTGAATCGTCGCTTTTTTAGCACGATGCCAAAACAAAAAATCTTTACAGATATTTCAGAATTCCACTATACTGAACGAAATTCCGAAGGAATTAAACTAAAAAGAAAAGCCTATCTCAGTCCTTTTCTTGATGGTTTTAATGGAGAAATCATTGCCTATCAATTTCAGCAAAAACCAACGTTGGATTGTGTATTGATTCCTTTAAAAACAGCCATTAAAGAAAGTAAAAAGACCAACTTTCGAACAACAATCCATTCCGATCAAGGGTGGCATTACCAAAATCAACAGTATGTTAGACAATTGAAGCAAGCAAAGTTATACCAGAGTATGTCACGAAAAGGAAATTGTTTGGACAATGCATTGATGGAAAATTTCTTTGGTCTAATGAAACAAGAAATGTATTATGGTCGTAGTTTTTCTAGCTTTGAGGAATTAAACCGAGCAGTTACAAATTATATTGATTATTACAATCATCATCGGATAAAAGCAAAATTGACTGGTATGAGTCCGGTTCAATACCGAATTCATACCAGTCGAATGACAAGTTAATCTACGTACAACTTTTAGGGCGCACATCATCCCAGCCTCTATTACGTATTATTCTCATTTTTAATTTAACGATTCAAATGCTTGATTCAAATCTTCAATCAAATCCTCACTGGCTTCAATTCCTGTCGAGATCCTCAATAAATCAGGTGTTAATCCGTACGACTCTCTTAGCTCTTTTGGAATATCAGCATGCGTTTGCGTTGTTGGATACGTAATTAAGCTTTCAACTCCACCCAAACTTTCTGCAAAAGTAAAAATCGACAAGTTTCGTAAAAAGTCTTTGATCTTTTCGTGATCCTTTAGTTTAAAACTCAGCATTCCACCACGACCTGGATACATCACTTCCTTGACATATGAGCTGGTTTTTAAATACGCCACTACAGACTGCGCATTTTTTTCATGTCTTTCCATCCGTAACGCTAGAGTTTTCATTCCTCTGATCAATAACCAACAATCAAATGGAGACAAAACTGCACCAGTAGTGTTTAGACTAAATGCCAATCGCTCTCCGACTTCTTGTGACCGAGCTATTACAGCACCTGCTAGTAAATCGTTATGACCACCTAAGTACTTTGTAGCACTATGCAAAACGATATCTGCACCTAAATCTAATGGGCGCTGGATCAATGGCGTATAAAATGTATTATCAACAATTAGTTGCGCTTGATGTCGCTTTGTGAAAACAGCCACTTCTTCAATAGACACTTCACTCATCAAAGGATTGGTCGGGGTTTCAATAAAAACTGCTGCCGTTTGGTCCGAAATTTCTCGTTCAAAACCAGCTTCGTCATCAACATAAATAAATTGATAGATTCCTTGCGTTTCTAACTCTTTAAAATAACGGTAACTACCGCCATATAAATCTCTAGATGCGATAATTTGACTCCCAACAGGAAATTGGCTAAGGACTAATTGGACGGCACTCATTCCTGAGCTAGTTGCTAAACCAATCGCACCATTTTCTAACACCGCCAATGCAGATTCTACAACTTCTCTTGTTGGATTTTTAGTTCTCGTGTAATCATAGCCCGTCGACTCACCTAGTGTCGGATGTTCATACGTTGTTGAAAAATAAATCGGCGTATTGATCGATCCGGTCACTGGGTTTTGATGATTCCCAATTTGTGCCAAAAATGTATCAGTTTGGACTTTGCCCGATTGTGATTCTTTTTCCATTAATTCCCCTCATTTCTACCAAAATAATCTACCTTCATTTCTAGTAAACCATGTTGCTGTGTTGTTTTTCATTATATACATCGTCATCCTCTTAAAGCAAGAAAAAACTGAGATAGCCGTTTTGGCTCATCCCAGTTTGTCCACTATCAAATAAAATCATAGGGTGTAGTTTGATTCATTCCAATCATCGGATCGATCGTTTGAGCGCTGACTAAACTTGGTGTCAACAGTCTATCTAACTCTGCTTCAACTTGTTCGGCACTTTCTTCAACAGGTTCGCTAAACAACGAAATTTCTTCTGATTCGAGTTTCACTGAAATAGGCTCTGCTACTACTTCAGTCACAGCTATTTTATTTTCCTTCGCTGCTTCATACAAAATGGGTTCTTTTTCTACAGTATCCGAGAAGGGAGCTTCTTTATTCAATCCTTCTTCATACTCTTCCAACTGCATCCTTGTCGTCAAGGACATCTCGTCCGCACTAGTGATTCGTTCTTTCAACATCGTTAAACGGCTAGCAGTTTCATGTGCAACGCACGTATTGAACGCTTGAACTTCGCCTAACAAAATCAAAATTTCTTTGCTTCTAGTGACAGCTGTGTAGAGTAAATTACGCTCAGACATACGATGGTATTGATGAACCATAGGCAAAATGACCATCTTGAACTCGCTACCTTGCGCTTTATGGATCGAGCAACAATACGAAAGCGTAATTTTGTTCCATTCATTTCGTTTGTAACTCACTTCATTATTATCAAATTGGATCACTAATTCATCGACTTTGTCTTCTGAATCTTTAGCTAAAATAATACCCACGATTTCGCCCATGTCACCATTAAAAACATTCAGTTCTGGTGTATTGACTAAATGAAGCACTTTATCCCCAATACGATAGACTGATTCATTCCACTTCACTTCTTTTTTCGTTCCATCATTAGGATTGAAAATTTCTTGCATCATTCTATTCAATGCATCGATACCAGCTGCGCCTCGATACATGGGAGCTAGCAACTGGATGTCTTGTGGCGAGAACCCTTTTGCTTTGGCTTTAGTCACAATTTGACGGACATAAGACTCGATACGAGAAACATCACTAGGAAAAAATGAACGATCTTTTTGATTCACAGTAAAATCTTGCGGCAGTCTACCTTGTTTGATTTCATGCGCTAAAGGAATAATACTTGAGCCATCGCCTTGGCGGTATATTTCAGTCAATTCCATTTGTGGTATTTCATTGATTTGCAATAAATCATGCAATACTTGACCTGGTCCAACGGAAGGAAGTTGATCTTTATCTCCAACAAAAATAACTTGCATATTAGTTGGAATCGCCTTAAATAAGGTATTCGCCAACCATGTATCAACCATAGACATTTCATCAACGATCAATAAGCCACCTTCTAGTTCTTTTGCTGTCATACTAGGATTTTTTTCCCTACCAGTTAATCCTAATAAACGATGTATCGTACTTGCTGGGAGCCCAGTTGTTTCATTCATTCGTTTAGCTGCACGACCTGTTGGTGCTGCTAATAAGATTGGAAACATTTCCTGCGTGTAGTCCTTACTATCCAAAGAAAGTCCATTCAACTCTGCAAACAGCGAAACAATCCCATTGATAACGGTTGTTTTCCCTGTTCCTGGACCACCAGTCAAGATGAAAAGTGGGGCTTTGATTGCTTCCTCAATAGCCGCTTGTTGAGAGTCGCCATAAAGAATTTCTAATCGTTTTTCGATCCCACGAATATTTTTTTCAATCTCTTTCTTATCGTACTTGATTTCTTTTTTTCGTGAAAGTAGACGTTGAATCGATGTTCCGATTCCCCACTCAGAAAAATATAAACTATTTTCAAAAAGTTTAGTGCCTTCTTGCTGGATTTTTCCTTCTTCGACTAAATGAATAATTTGTTCCGCCACTTGATCAATGGAAATCTCAACTGGACGGCTTGCCTCCAAAGTATTGATCGTTTCTCTAAGCAGCATTTCTGCTTCTACGTACGTATTTCCGGAACGAACAGAATGTTGAAAAATTTCATGAGTGATTGCAGCTCGCACACGTTTATCTGAATCTGCTCCGATCCCTAATTGTTCCGCTATAGTATCTGCTCGCTTAAAGCCAATCCCTTCAATATCCTCTACTAACTGGTACGGATTTTCATGAATAATATCCAAAGTCTCTTCTTTATAGGTTTGATAAATCGTAAATGAAAGCTGACTACCAAATCCATAACGATTTAAGCCCACAATTACTTGCTCCATACCATGATTTAAGCGAATGGTTTCAATGATTGTCTGGCGTTTTTTTTCATTTAATTGAGGCACTTCTTCGAGAACATCTGGGGTTTCGATAATGCGATCAATAGCATCATCACCTAAAATTTCGACGATTTTTTCAGCAGTTCGTTTTCCAATTCCAGGAAATTTTTCGCTTGATAGATAGTTTACAACACCACTAGCAGAAGTTGGTCGCTCTTGCTGATAACTATCGACTTGGAACTGCTTGCCATAACGAGGGTGATCAACGAAATGTCCAAAAAAGCGATAGATTTCTTCTTCCTGAATTTGGCCGAAACTACCTGTCGTAACGATTTCCTTTTCTAAATAGTCTGTATTTGTGTCAGTGATTTTCACTAATAAAACTTTATAAAAATTACTGGGATTTTGAAAAAAGATCGCTTGAACCTGCCCAACTACGTATTCTTTTTCCCCTTCTCCAAACAACGTATCCATGGATTTCACCTCGCTTTATCCCAAAAAATATATTACTGTAAAAAAGAATCATCATTCCATAATGTTAAAGTATATGCTTCTTCATCTTCTGCTACTTCTAAGATTGATAAACTATTATTTTTAAGGCCGCCCATACTACGCAGTTCGCCTAACTCTTTCCCTGAAAGTGATTGGATTGCCGCAGTTAAAGAAGCACCATGGCCTACAAAAAGATACGGTCCATCCTCATTATCAACTGCTGCTTTTACAACAGAAGAAATGCGTGTTATTGCGTGTTCAACTGGCTCACCTTGAAATACTTCAGGATTATATCGGTCCAGCTGATAGCGCATATGATCTAGTTCTTGTCCATATGTTTTTCTCATTTCCTTGATAGACTGACCTTCTAACTTACCAAGGCCTAATTCTTTTAACTCATCTGTATAAATTATTTCTACTGGTCGCTCTAGCTCTTGATTGATCCCTTCCGCTGTTTTTCTTGCACGCGGTGAAGTACTTGAAAAGATTTTTTTAAAGGGCACTTCTTTAAGAGTTTGACCTAACCGTTTTATTTCCTCATAGCTCGTTGGAAGCAACGGTGAATCTCCCGTCATCCCTTGAAACCTAAGTTCCTGATTCCATTCCGTTTTTCCATGGCGAGTAAAATATAATTTCATGCGTCCGCTCCCTTGATTCCAATTTATTGATTTTTACTTTTTAAATGTCCATTTATTTATCTTATCTAGTGTATCATTTTCACTGGCAAAATTCCATTTAACTACGGGGTTTATAAAAAACAGTTTCCTCCGTGTGTGTTTCTAAAAAAACTACGTTATAATAAAAGAGCTTCAAGCTTGTATCGTGATATTGAAGGAGGAAACTGATTTGTTTTTTGAGCACATTCATCATATTGCCATCAATTGTTCTAATTACCAAAAAACGAAAGAATTCTATGTAGAAAAAATAGGTTTTGAAATCATTAGGGAAAATCATCGAGAAGAGAAAAATGATGTTAAACTAGATTTAAAATTAGGAAATCATGAATTAGAAATTTTCATTTCACCTAATGCACCAAAAAGACCCTCTTATCCTGAAGCTTTGGGTTTACGCCATTTAGCGTTTAAAGTAGAAAATATAGAGGAAGTCATTGCCTTCTTGAACACTAAAGAAATTGAATGCGAACCAATTCGGATAGATACATTTACAGGAGAAAAAATGACCTTTTTCTTTGATCCAGACGGTTTACCTTTAGAGTTACATGAATAATGTACTGATTTCTCTTTATTGTTGAAAAAAACTGTTCTCTTCAATCGTAAGGAGAACAGTTTTTATTATTATGTTTAATCTAATTTATCCTTTTCATAATGATGCTGTAATTCCAATGCTGGAAAATTTTGTTGACGCAACGCTTCATAAACCACTAATGCTACCGTATTTGACAAATTCAACGAACGAACATGTTCATCATTCATCGGAATTCGTAAACATTTTTCTTCATTTTCTCGCATAAACTCTTCTGGTAATCCAGTCGTTTCTTTCCCAAACATAAAATAATGATCTTTGCCATTAGCATAATCCATTTCACTATACGTTTGATTTGCAAATTTTGTGATTAAATGTAGCGGTTGCTCACCTAAATAGGTTAAAAATGCCGTCAAATCTGCATGATACATGATATTAACGTCATTCCAATAATCCAATCCTGCTCTTTTTAAGTGTTTATCATCGGTCGAGAAACCTAACGGCTCAATGAGATGTAAGGGTGAATTTGTTGCTGCACAAGTCCGGGCGATATTACCGGTATTTGCTGGGATTTGAGGTTCAAATAATACAATATGATTGGTCATGATTTCACTTTCCTTTCATTTGAATGATTCATCATTTATTTTTTTGTTCACAAAAATCGGCATAAAAAAAACGTATCGCCTCGGTGTCAATCACTGCGAGTCGCTACGTTAGTGAAGCTCTTTTCACTAACTTTTATCAGAACAGGAACCTGATAAAAACCAATGAAAAAACAACTTGTATGTAATATAACACCATTACCAGAGCTTTGCAATACCTTTTAGCAAATTTACCGATTGTAAGCGCTATTTCACTTTTCCTTTTAACATGCGAACGTCAATTGTGATGTCAGATAATGGATTATTTTGAATCGCTTCTTTTACTTCTTCAGCTACGCCCCATTCCAGTGGAGACATCTCTAATAAATCTAGGCGATTTTCTTCCGGTATGGAGAAGCTATATGTTACGCGTTCGTCGGACAAAATATCCATTTCCTTATAAAATTTTGCCAAAACTTTTTCATTGGAATAGGTTTGCTTCGTTTCATTACCTGGATAAAAGGCTGTCCTCAACTCTTTTAGATAATCTGTTTCAGGCACAACTTTGACAAGTGTTCCCTCTTGTTTTAAAACACGCTGAAATTCACTATAATGAGATGGCGAAAAAATATTTAAAACAGTATCCATCGATTGGTCTGCAAATGGCAAGTTTGTCAAATCAGCGATGCACCAAAAAGCTTCGATTGGTTGGTTGCTAGCTAAATAAATCCCATCCTTAGAAATATCAAACCCAAATTTTGGCCCCACTAAGCCTAAACTAGAAAGCTCAGACAAAAAGCTTCCCTCACCGCATCCAACATCTAACGTATTTCCAGTCAAATCCATATCACCAATAATTTTTTCCAATAAAGGCTGATACATCCCACTTTGAATCATCTTGCTTCTATGGATCAACATTTTTTTATTATAGTCTGTTTGAATACTATGAGAAAGAAAATAAATCGTTCCCTTTTTAGATAAATCAAATTGATGGTTTTCTGCACAAATCAAACTATATCCTTCTAGCTGAATTGACTTTTTACATACTGGGCAAAGAAATTGTTCTTGATGTGTTTCTAAAAAATTACGAGCAAAATCAATTTTTTTCAACATAAGGTTACTTCCTATTCACTATAAATTCTGACACTAATTGATTAATCGTCGCTATTTATCTTACAACGGGAAGAAGACTTTGGCAACCGCCATAATTGTGGTACAATGCCTGTGAAGAAAAAACAAGGAGTGAATCGAATGATCAAAGAATTTTGTGCTGAAAATTTCACAAATATCCCGACTGCCATCCGCAACGGGGCAGGACGAATCGAATTATGTGATAATCTAGCTGTAGGTGGTACTACACCTAGTACAGGTGTTATTGAAGAAGTTGTTGCTTATGCTGGAGAAAAATCGATTCCCGTTATGACAATCATCAGACCACGAGGTGGAGATTTTGTATACAATGATATTGAACTTAAAATTATGCATACTGATCTAATCGAAGCAAAAAAAATTGGAACTGATGGTGTCGTTATAGGTTGTTTAACAAATGACGGCTGGCTAGACGAAGAAGCATTAGAATTATTGATCGAAACTGCAGAAGGGCTGCAAATCACCTTCCACATGGCTTTTGATGTATTAAATAAAGAAAACCAACTTAAAGCAATCGATTGGTTAGCAGAACATGATGTACATCGTATTTTAACACATGGCGGGCCTGCTGGAACAGCAATCGAGGCTAATTTTGATCATCTAAAAGAACTGATCAACTATGCTAATGATCGAATTACTATATTACCTGGCGGTGGTATTACTGATAAAAATGTTGAATCTGTAGTAATGGCCTTGCAAGTTGATGAAGTCCACGGGACAAAAATCGTAGGAGAATAAAACGAATAAAGGAAAACATTAAACTTCGTTGTATAAAGTTTAATGCTTTCCTTATTATGATCATTTCAAATAAAATACTGCATAAAAAGACTGGCAATATTAAAATAAATCAAGACACTGGTCAAATCACTTAGTGTTGTAATAAAGGGTCCACTAGCAACGGCCGGATCAAATCCTAATTTGTCCATGAGCATCGGAATCAAACTACCAGCTAAATTTGCAACGGTAATAGCACATAACATTGCCATTCCGATCACAAACCCTAATGGAAAATTATGTTGCCAAATCCCAACAACGATAAAAATCGCCACACCCGTGACAGCCCCTGTTACTAAACCAGTCAACACTTCACTAACAATTAACCGGCCAAAATTATTATCTTTTTCGTCTGACACCGCTAATCTTCTGACTGCTACCGCTAATGATTGTGTCCCTGCGTTTCCAGCAGTTCCGGTAATCAATGAAATGAACACAGCTAAAATACTTGCTTCACTAACTAACTCTTCATAATGGCTGATTAAAGTAGCTGTAGACATTCCTAAAAATAATAATGTGATCAACCAAGGCAACCGTTTTGATGCTGCTTTGATGGGATTTTCACTAACCTCTTCCACATTGACCCCAGCTAAACCAGAATAATCACTTGCCGCTTCATCATCAATAACGTCAATAATATCATCAACTGTTACGATCCCTAAAAGATGGTCCTCATAGTCTGTAACTGGCAACGCTAAGAAGTCATAATCTCGAATCGTTTGCGCAACATCCTCTTGATCATCTCCAACATGAACAGAAATTACCCGTTCGCTTAACACGTCTGAAATCATTGTATCATCATCATTTACAATCAAATCACGCAAAGATATAACGCCGACTAAATGGTTTTCCTGATCTACCACATAGACATAATAAATCGTTTCTGCCATATCAGCTTGATTTTTCAACACATACATTGCAGAACGAACCGTTTGATTCGCAACAATAGAAACAAATTCTGTCGTCATGATCGATCCGGCTGTATCATCTTCATAATGAAGTAATTCTTTGATCTCACCAGCATCTTCGGTACTCATTAAACTTAGATATTTCGCCTTCTGGCTTTTCTCTAACATATTCAGTAAATCAACTGCGTTATCCGTATACATCTCTGATAACATTTCAGCCGCATAACTCGGACGCATTTCCGCCAGATAATCCTTCATGTTTTCGTTATCTTCTTCAATAACATCAAACATGTCAGCTAATTCTTTTGGTGACAAATAATTATACATTTGCTTTCTATCTGCTTCATCGATCGATTGGTAAAATTGTCCTTGTTCGTAAATATGGAGCGCCAAAAACAACTCACGAAACTCCGCCATCTGCTGGTCTTTTAATTTCTCTAACAGCAATGAAAAATGGTCTTCCATTTCTTGTCCTTCGTTCACCTAAACCGCTCCTTTCAATCTAAAGTTGATCTACAATTTTCTTCATATCTTCTTCTAGAGGAGAAGTTAATTCTAATCGTTGCTTTGTAAAGGGATGGATAAAACTCAACTGACAGCAGTGTAACGCCTGTCGCTCGATTCCGCTATCCATTTTACCTCCATACATCGAATCGCCTAATAATGGACAACCAATAGCTTCAAAATGGACTCTGATTTGATGGGTTCTACCTGTATGAAGTTGAATATTTACTAATGCTTGATCCTTTTTACGTTTCATCAACCAATATTCAGTCTCAGCTTGTTGTCCCGTTTCAACAATAGTTCTTTTCAAAATAGAAGATAAATCACGGCCAATTGGTAACTTTATTGTTTCATGTTTCTTTAGTCGCGATACATCACCACTAACTAAGGCTTGATAAATCTTGATCACTTCTTTTTTTCGTAGCTCCTGATCTAACATCGCGTGAGCAAAACCGTGTTTAGCAAACAACATCAAGCCCGTAGTGTCTCTATCTAATCGAGTCACTACATGAATCACCTGATCTTGATACTTCTGTGCTTTAAAATAGGCCTTAACCCGATTCGCCATCGTACCATTAGGATGATATTGAGCAGGAATCGATGCAATCCCTGCTGGTTTATTGACCACTAAATAATGGGCATCTTCAAAAACAATATCGATCGGTACATCGTCAACCAGTAACGTCTCATGTTCTTTCTCGTCCGGGATCGTAATTTTCACCTGATCTCCCAAGGATAACTTAAATAATACATTTTCAACAGACTGATTGACTTCAATTTTTCCACCTTGAAACTTGATCTTGGCTAAAAGTCCTTTAGAAATTCCTTGCTCCTTTAAGAACATTTTTACTTGCTGCGGTTCTTTGTTTTCTACTGTCCAATTAAATTCCATTGATTTACTAATCCTCACTAATAAAGGCATCTTTAACACGATGCCAAAAATGCATATGTCGATACGATGCAAAATGAATACGCTCATCCGCAATACGATAGTAAATCGACTTGATATCATCTTGATAGATATCTAATTGATCAACTGTAATCAGATAATCATTACTTTCTTGCAACTTGATTTCTACCCATTCGGTGTGCGCAATCACGATTGGTGACCCCAATGTTCTAAAAACACGATTGTTCAATGATGCAATCTCTGCAAGTTGAAATGCATTGATACTCGGATGAAGTACTGCTCCACCAATACTTTTATTGTAGGCAGTCGATCCTGTCGGAGTAGAGACGGATAAACCATCTCCACGGAAACGTTCAAATAATTCATCTTTGATGAAGACATCCGCAACCATAGTACGATTAGCACGTTTGATTGTTGATTCATTCAATGCTAGAAAATGTTTATCTGGTTTATTGCCATGAAAACTGATTTTCACATCCAACAAAGGATAACTGATGCTCTGTTCTTGATGAATCAATAGACTTTGAACTAATTCTTCCAGTTCATAATCCCGCCAATCCGTATAAAAACCAAGATGTCCTGTGTGGACACCTAAAAAGCTAACGTCATCCAGTCGATGGCTGAAACGGTGGAACGCCGATAACAATGTACCATCTCCACCTACAGAAATCACAAGATCTGGTTGATGGTCATCCATTTCGATTTTATTTTTTTTTAAAAGCAGGAGTAAACGGCGTGTAACTTCATTAGATTTGTGTTCATGGTTATGAACGATTGCAACTTTCATCCTACTCCTCCTAGTCTTTATCTTTCTTCTCATTATTATCATTAAATTTTTGATAATAATTATCTTTCGACTTGCCCCGTCCGTGTGAAAACAGATGTTGCGCTTCTTGAATTTCTTCACGAATTGTTGACATTTCTTCGTCTAATTGGTAAGCTGCTTGGCTGCACGTTGCAACCGCTCTTTCATTTCTTCTGGAAAAGCGCCTTGATACTTATAATTCAATGAATGTTCGATCGTAGCCCAAAAATTCATGGCTAACGTACGAATTTGAATTTCAGCCAAAATCTTTTTTTCACCCGTTATCAATTGGACCGGATATTCAATTACTAAATGATACGAACGATAGCCGCTCTCTTTTTTATTTGTAATATAATCACGTTCTTGAATAATTTTCAAGTCCTTACGATTGCGAATGATATCCACTACTTGCCGAATATCCTCAACAAATTGGCACATAATCCTAAGTCCTGCAATATCTTGCATTTCTTCTTCTAGACGATCAGCAGCAATATTACGCAAGGCAGCCTTTGTTAAAATACTATCAACAGGTTTCACTCGACCTGTTACAAACTCAATAGGTGTATGTTTATTTTGTTCTCGAAACTGCTTACGAATACCACGCAGCTTAACTTTCATTTCTCCAACAGCCTGTTCATACGGTGCCAGAAAAAGCTCCCACTCTTTCTCCATCCTAATCCCTCTATTTCTTTGAATTTGATTCACAGCTTATTTTACCATAGAGCTATCAAAAATAGGGTAATTTGAGAAATTGTCTATAATTTTTCGACAATAGCGAATTTTTTAACTTCTAGTTCACTTTTCTTGACGTAAATGGGTAAAGTATGCAAAAATTGAATTAAATTAAAGAAAGTGGGTCAAATAAACGTGAGTGAGAATTTAGAAATAGAATTTAAAACACTAGTATCTATCGACGATTTCCCACGAGTTGTTGACTACTTTCAACTAAAAGAAGAGAATTTCTTTACCCAAACCAATTATTATTTTGATTCAGCTGATTTTCAATTAAAAAAGAAACATATCGGTTTAAGAGTTCGTATACTATCCAATGATGCAGAAATTACTTTGAAAATACCTCAAAAAGTTGGTCTCCTCGAAATCAACGATACGCTTTCTCTTGAAGAAGCTCAGCAGATCGTTGAATCGGCCTCACTTCCAGATGATGGGTATGTCTACAACAAGTTGACTGCTTTAGGAATCGACAAAGATAATTTACGTTTAATCGGAAGCCTAACAACTAAACGAGCAGAAATAAAACTTCCCCAAGGTTTACTCGCGCTAGATGAAAGTTGGTACAATAAGCAACATGATTTTGAATTGGAGTTAGAAGTAGATGACGCTACTAACGGAAAGAAAGATTTTCTTACCCTATTGGATACTTTGAATATCAAAGAATCCCCATCACCAAACAAAATTCAGCGTATGATGCGAAGCTCAAAAGTAAAAGATTAAGAAGTTATTATAGCTAAAACAAATCATTTCATTTTTCCCATATTTTCTGATAAATTAGGGACACTTAGTTGAGAAATGATGTCTAGTCGCAAAAGAGTCAAATTGGAGGAATTATGAATGATTGAAATCTATCTGTTCGTTAATCCTTTGGGGGGCATTTGTCTCAACGTAGAAAAGGATATTTTAAAACTGGTTGAAACTGAAAATAAAAAAATCCAATTTCGTTTCATTCCACTCGTTAATATGAGAACCATTAACCATCTTATACAGTTGTTCGATATTCCAACACATGACATTGAACAACGTAATCAATTGTTTGAAGATATTTATTCAGCAGCATTGGATTATAAAGCAGCACAATTACAAGGAAAGAAAAAAGGACGTCATTTACTACTAGGCTTACAACAAGCCGTAGCAGTTGACAAGCTTCCCTACTCTACAGAGTTAGCTGAAAAACTATTAGTAGAGGCTGGTGGCGATCTGGATATGTTTAAAATGGATCGTCAATCTGATTTTGTAAAAGAATCTTTTCAAACAGATCAACAAATTGCTCGTGAAATGGGCATTACAAAACACCCTTCAGCAGTAGTTTACAATTATACTTGTGATCGGGACTTTGGTGTACTTGTAGAAGAGTGTGAGTCTATGGATGAAATCAAAAGACTTTGTGAAACATCTGAAGATAACTTACAGTATTTTCATGAAAAATTTGAATTAAATCATTACAATGAACCTCGAGTTCCACATGGACATTTACATTTGCTTTAATAAAATAAACTGCTCCCCTCAACATATGAGAGAAGCAGTTTATTTTATTTTTCTAAAGAAGCTACAAGTTCTTCTAGTTCACCTAATCTTGTTTCGAAAACATGCATAGCATCTTTAATGTATTGTGGTTTTGTCATATCTACGCCAGCTTTTTTCATCACTTCTATTGGATAATCACTGCTACCTGATTTCAAATAAGTCAAATAATTCTCTAATGCAAGCGGCTCTTTCTCCAAAATTTTATTTGCTAAAGCTGATGCAGCTGAAAATCCTGTTGCATACTGATAAACATAGTAGTTGTAATAGAAATGAGGAATACGAGACCACTCTAAAGCAATTTCAGGATCTTTCTTCACTTCCGGACCATAATATTTATGATTTAATTCTCCATAATACTCTCCCAAATACTCACTTGTTAATGGTATTCCCTTTGCATCCTCTGTATGAATAAAGTGTTCAAATTCAGCAAATTGAGTTTGACGGAAAATTGTTCCTTTAAAGCCATCCAAATAATGATTCAACACATAGGCACGAATTCGAGGATCTGTTTCCGTCTCCAATAAATACTCTGTTAGAAGATTTTCATTCGTTGTCGAAGCTATTTCCGCTAAGAAAATAGAATAGTCTCCATAAACATACGGCTGATTGTTACGCGTAAAATAACTATGGACACTGTGTCCCATTTCATGAACCAATGTGTACAATTGATCTAAACTATCATGCCAGTTCATCAAAATATATGGTGCTGTATCATAGGCGCCAGATGAATAAGCACCGCTACGTTTCCCTTGATTTTCGATAACATCGATCCAACGGTCACTAAATGCTGTTTTTACTACATTTAAATATTCTTCTCCCATCGGATTTAGAGCAGTGATTGCTTTTTCTTTTGCTTCTTCATAAGAATACTTGATTGATGCTTCACCTAATATAGGGGTATACATATCGTACATATGAAGTTCGTCTATGTTCAATAAACGTTTTCGTAAAGATACATAACGATGCAATAACGGTAGATTTTGATTGACTACATCTATCAATGTATCATAAACGCTTTCTGGGATATGATTGTTACTCAATGCAGCTTCTCTGGCAGAAGAAAAATTACGAACTTTCGCTTTATAATTATGCGCCTTAACATGTGAGCTTAATGTTTGAGCGAATGTATTTTTGAACTGATCATAAACGCTATAAAGTCCTTTAAATGCTTCTTCCCGAACACTTCTATGGACGTTTTCCATTAACTGACCATATACACCATGAGTCAATTGGATTTTTTCACCGTTTTCATTTTCGATTACTGGAAACTTTAAATCTGCATTATTCAAAATAGAGAACGTATTACTGGATGCTTCAAAAATTTCACCAGCACCCGCTAATAAAGCTTCTTGGTCAGCAGATAAAATATGTGGTCGATCACTCAAAATATTCTCAATAAAGTGACGATACATCTCTAATTTAGAATTTTCAGCAAAATATCCCCAAATCTTGTCATCACTCAACGATAACACTTCTGGTTCAAACCAGGCTACAGCTTCACTTGCTTGCGCTAATAAAGAACTTGCTCTAGCGTATAATGCTTGATAGGTTGTATTGGTAGTGTCTTGATCATTTTTTAAATGCGCATACACATAAATGACTTCGATTTTACGATAAATACTTAATAACATCTCAATACTGGCTAAAAATACCTCGCTACCATTCTCTAACGTTCCCTTAAATTGTTCAACTTCGTTTAATTCCTCTGACAACGCTTGAAAAGCTTCATCGAAAGCTTGATCATCTTTAAAAATCTTCGTCAAATCCCAAGTCTTTTCTATTGGTAAACTCGCACGTTCTGGTAACTGTTTTGCTTCACTCATTACATCGGCTCCTTTTCAAATTATTCCTACCTAGATTTATCTTATCACATTTTTTAAGGGAGTAGCAGTGATTAAACAGTTATTTTCAATTTTTTTTAGCCAGTCTCCCACATCAGATATCGTTTGATCTGACGACCCTATCTGAACCTTCCAACCCTTTTCGACGTTGACTAAATGATTACAGGCAATTAAATAAGTCAGTATTTGATTTAAACAGTACGTTTGAACTGTCTTAAAAGAAATATTTGGCAACTCATAAAACAACTCAGCTGACTGCACCAACTCCACCTTTAATAAACAGATTAACGCTGAGTGATCAAAAACATTCTGATCAAAAAACTGTACGAAATTCCAGATTCGAACTTTCAATAACATATCTGAATCTCTACAACAGAAAATATGAAGACCTGGATAATAAAACCAATTTGGCAATTGAAGTAAATGAAGCCGATTGTTATATAATTCAGCTTGTAACATTCTTATCTTCTCATCTCTTGTATATAATTTTCTATTCAATTCAGAATAATACTCTGCTATCAGCGATCCAATTTTAAATTTTCGTTGAGTATAAATTTTTGATTTCTGAGGAAAATCCAAAATTTCTAGCAAAAAATCGCTATAAAAAGACCAGATTTTTTTTGAAGAATAAATCCTCTTTTTAAAATCTTCTTCAATATGAGAATGTATCGCCAATTCTTCTGTTTCCCAATCTGCTGTCCATAAATAAAATCCTAATCCCTCAGAATAATAACATAAGTTTTTAACTACTTCGTTTAATTTATAGCGGTTAGAAAATAACTTTTTACCGCATATCCAAATTGGAATATAGCCATGTTGCTGATAACTCTTGGTCCGTTCAACTAATCGTTGCGTACTTAATGGACTGCATTGAATCTCTAATGCAATATTTCCTATCAAAAGATCAGGCCGCTGATTCAGTGCTGGTAGATATTTTTCTAGTTCGTATCCAATTCTATTTTTCTCACACCACTTCACAAAGACTTCTTTTAATGCCAAATGTTCTCTTGTCTCACCTTCTGAATAAATGCTACAACTACTCTGATTGTAATGAGAAAAGTGCGGTAACTTTATTTTCCCATTCTTGATTCGAACCGGCTGACAACAAACAGGACAAAAATACTTTCTACCTTTTAATTGCTCGATCTCCTCTCTTGATAAATTTAACAGTGTTACAACTTCTTTATTTTTTGAATATGCATTCAACATACCTCTCACCTCACAAGTAAGATACGCAGAAATTATGTTGATTCATTAAAAAAAAACTGAAACAAAGCATTATCACTTTGTCACAGTTTTTTACTGTTTATTCAAAATAGTATCTTGTTAATTCTAACGCATTGCGTTCCATAATACACGTTCCATATTCATTTAATGTCTCAGGTGTCACCACAGATAAATCAGCAAATTCTAGTAACTGAGCTAATTCATTTTCTACATCTGCTTTGCCTAATTCATCCAATAAGAAAATGACTTGGAGATAATATGTTCCTTTGAATGTATATAAATTCGCTATCACAGACTGTAAGAATACTTCATTTGCCAATTGAACCATTGTGTCAAAATCAGTCAACTCAAACACTAAATTTTTCACTGTATTATCAGCGAATTCTTGTGTCTCATTAGCAAAATCTTCTTCGATTTGTTTGCGAATTATATTACTAACTTCTTCTGAATTAAGATCATTGAATCCTTCAAAATTAGAAACTTCATCAATCGATGCATTCTTACTAATAAATAGTTCCAATCCATCACTTTTTGGCAGAACCTGAAAGGTAACAGCTTCGCTGCCCTGAAATTCATCTTCCACATCAACCTCTTCTAAAATACTGTAGAAAAAGTTTTCTACATCTTTGTGATTGCCGAGTAAATCTAAAAAGGTGATTCCTCTATCAGCTAAATCTTCATTACCGATCAACACACGTATGGTATTCTCATTGATATGTTCCATTTCCATGTCGCTACACCTCACTTTTGCTAATCAGGAAACTTATTCTTACGTACATTGTAGCGGAATCACGCCAAATGTAAAGGGAAAAGTAATAATATTTTTAAATAAACAACTGTCTTAGTATATTCCTAAAAATTTGATCTGAATGCTTATATACACATTTATATAATTTCAAAAAATTTAAATAAACCATTTTCTATGTAAAATCGAATAAAAAAAGAAAACCCTTGTCACAAAGTCAAAGGTTTTCTTTTACATTTTATAAACCTGCCATCAATTGCGCTTGACGTAATTCCAACTGCCTTACTCCTCTTGGCAAGAAACGTCGAATTTCATCCTCATTAAAACCAACTTGTAATCTTTTTTCATCAATCATTATTGGTCGACGCAACAATCCAGGATTCTCTTTTACTAACTCTAGCAAGTCTTGCAACGGAAGTTCATCCAAATCCATATTAAGTTTTTGGAAAACCTTAGAACGAGTAGAGATAATCTCTTCAGTACCGTCTTCTGTCATTCGCAAAATTGCCTTCAATTCTGAAATATTCAATGGTTCTGAAAAAATATTTCTTTCTCTGAATGGAATCTCGTGTTCTTGCAACCATGCACGAGCCTTACGGCAAGACGTACAACTTGGGGAAGTATAAAGTGTCAACATGTGCATCACTCCTTTTTGTGATTTTTTATCACTTTTTTTGAAACAGGAAGCATAACTGTTTTCCTATTTAAATTAAGTATACCCAATTTCTAATAAAAATACTAGCTCTTTTTGCAAGAAAAAATATTTTTTTCGTTATTTTACGTGTTTTTTTTAAATATTGAAATAAAATTCGTTTTTTTTCTATATAAGAATGGAACGTTTTCATATTCCATTAAACTAATACAGTTTTCTAAAACTGATACATCTGTGCTAGTTTAAAAATTCTGACATTTTATTTTTTTTCGGTAATCCTGTTTTTTTTTATTTTTAGCTGTATAATGATATCAATGACTTTTTATTAATAGATTAAGGTGGTAACTATATGGAAACAATTTTTTCGGGCATTCAGCCTAGCGGAATACCAACTATTGGAAATTATATTGGTGCAATGAAACAATTTATTGAATTACAAAATAGCTATAACTGTTATTTTTGTATCGTTGATGAACATGCCATCACTGTTCCTCAAGATCCATTGAAGCTTCGTCAACAGACACGTGGTTTAGCTGCGCTGTATTTAGCTGTAGGATTGGACCCAGAAAAAGCAACAATCTTCATTCAATCAGAAGTATCGGCTCATGCTGAAGCTGCATGGATCATTCAATGCAATACAACGATTGGCGAATTAGAGCGAATGACTCAATTTAAAGATAAATCACAAAAAAATGGTCGTACTGGAGTAAGTGCTGGTCTTTTAACTTATCCGCCTTTAATGGTAGGAGATATTGTTTTGTATAATGCAAACCTCGTTCCTGTCGGAGATGACCAAAAACAACATTTAGAATTGACACGAGACTTTGTTGAACGCTTCAACAAACGGTATGGACAAGCAAATCAAGAGATTTTAGTCCTCCCAGAAGTTAAAATCGCTGAACAAGGCGGACGTGTGATGAGTTTACAAAATCCAACAAGCAAAATGAGTAAATCAGATTCAAATGCGAAAGGCTTTATTTCAATGCTGGACGAACCCGCTGTCATTCGCAAGAAAATTAAGTCTGCCGTAACCGATTCAACTGGAGTTATTGAATACGATCCGGAAAACAAACCTGGTATTTCTAATTTACTAAATATTTTCTCTGCTTCAACTGGTCGTTCAGTTGAAGAATTAGCTGAAGCCTATTCAGGTAAAGGATACGGTGAATTTAAAGCCGACTTAGCTGAAGCTGTTGTTGACCTACTAAGTCCGATCCAAGAGCGTTACCATGCATTACTTGCTTCTGATGAATTAGATGACATCCTAGACAAAGGTGCTGAACAAGCTCGTCTAGTTGCTAATAAAACCTTACAGCGAATGAAAAATGCTATCGGTTTAGGAAGAAAACCTCGTAAACGAAAATAAAAAAAAGAGACTAAGACATAGCTCTACGAGTCATATCTCAGTCTCAAGTAATCCGACTAAATAGTTGGAGTAGAAGCGTCCCCTTCTTATTTCTCAGGGTTAACCTTCTGCCCCAACTTTTTTAATCCCTAAATTGTGCATCATGCAAGCGACGATAATGGCCACCTTTTACTAGTAATTCTTCATGTGTTCCTTCTTCTAAAATCCCTTTATCACTGACAACAATGATCCGTGTCGCGTGTTTGATCGTTGCTAAGCGATGAGCAATAATTAACGTCGTTCTACCTTCTGCTAAAGAATTCAATGATTCTTGAATGACTTGTTCTGTTTCCGTATCTAAAGCAGATGTTGCTTCATCAAGAATTAATATCGGCGGATTTTTAAGAAACATTCGAGCAATTGCCACTCGTTGTTTTTGCCCACCAGAAAGTTTAACCCCACGTTCACCGATCATCGTATCTAATCCTTCTGACATTTGATCCACAACTTTTCCCAAATGAGATAATTGAACAGCCTTTTGGATTTCTTCTTCTGTTGCATCTAGCTTGCCATAAGCAATATTTTCACGAATCGTTCCAGGAAACAAGAAAACGTCTTGTTGGACAATACCTATTTGACTTCTCAATGAAGCGAGTGTCATGTCTTGAATATTGATTCCGTCAATGGTAATTTGCCCTTCTGTCACCTCATAAAAGCGCGGCAACAAGTTGCATAGTGTTGTCTTTCCAGAACCGCTTTGACCCACAAAAGCGACAGTTTCACCAGGTACGATCCGCAAATTGATATGATTCAACACTTTCGTAGAATCCGCATAAGAAAATGAAACATCTTCATAAATGATATCACCGTGCAAATGATTTACCTTGAGTGCATCCGGCTTATCTTGAATTGCAGGTTCTTTATCGATTTCTTCAGTAAAACGTCTAAATCCAGCGATTCCTTTTGGGTAACTTTCAATCATATTATTCACTTTTTCAATCGGACGAACAAAGACATTGGATAAAAGAATAAACCCAACAAACTGCCCATCGGTAATTTCGCCTTTAATCGTATAATACGCCCCAAAAATTAGTGTAAACAAGTTGATCAAACGGATCAAAAAGTAATTGTATGCTGAACTGATCCCCATTACTTTATAAAATGTAATCTTAGATTGGCGATACGCTTGATTCAATCCTTCAAAACGTTGACGTTCAAATGGTTCATTCGCAAAAGACTGTGTCACACGAATCCCACTGACCGAAGCTTCCACGCCAGCATTAAAGTCTCCAAGATTATCGTAAATTTTTGTGTTGACCTTTGTCATTTTCTTATTAAAGAAAACCAAAGCGATGGTAATAAAAGGTAACACAATAAACGTTGCCAAAGCCAGCTGTACGTGGATACGAAGCATCAAGTAAAACGAACCAACTACGGTCATTACCGTAATAAATATATCTTCTGGTCCGTGATGAGCGACTTCTGAAATTTCAAATAAATCTGTTGTTAAACGACTCATCAACTTCCCTGTTTTTTGATTATCGTAATATTCAAACGGCTGCGTCTGCAAATGCCCATACAGCTCACGGCGCATATCTGTTTCAATATTTACCCCTAATTTGTGACCAAAAAATACCACGATATACTGTAGAAAAGTATTCAGTATATAAAATAAAAGCAAACCGATGCTAGCCAAGGCAATCAATCGGAAATTCCCCTTTGGCATAATTTTATCGATAACTTGATTCACCACAACTGGAAATGATAATTCCAATAACCCTGCAAAAACTGCACAACTAAAATCTAAAATGAATAAGTGCTTATACGGTCGATAATAACTAAAAAATCGTTTTAACATAAACGCCCCTTTCTCCTGACACCATAACTATTATACGCAAAGAAAGTAGTGGATGCAAAGATTGAACATTCTTACTATTCAACAAAAAACAATGAATTAGACGAAACTAATTACTGTATGAAAATTTCAATTTTGATTGGCGAAATCAGCAACCCTCCTAAATATTAGATGCAGAAGTTGTAAACCTACGATTATAGCGATTTATATAGCTAGTCTGTCTTTTCATAACTTTTTAGCGCAACTTTTGCTATTAAGGAAGCGAAAAAAGAAATACACAATTAAATTAAAAATTTTAAAAAGACATTCGATCTGGTTTTTTATACATTTTGAAACCTTCAACATAGTGTTATGTCAATCACTTGAAAATATAAAAAGGATTTGTTAAATTATACGTATACATGTACATCACGATAAACACCGATGAGTTGCTTATGTCTTGGGGAAGATAGGCCTGATCGGTGTTTCTGTTTTTTATTATACTAAATGTATACATTTTTTTCCACTTCAAAATTCTACTAACAACATTACTTTTTTGAAGAACCGATTCTAAAGATATGTTTTTTTATTCATATTTCAATTAAGAAAAATTTGTTTTTTTATGGTTATTTTTTACTCTGATTAATTTATAAAATCTTCATTGCTAGCCCCTTACTTTTTCCTAGCTATCCTTCTAACTGTTTATCCCTTTCTGCATTCTAATCTAAATTAAAAATTTCTTTCTGTTCTTTTGTATGGAAGTTCGCTACAATGGAAAAGGATTTTGAAAATCTTTCTGAAAATTATTAAGGGGTGCAATTTTTTTAATGAGAACAATTGTTTTTGATGTTGATGACACAATTTATGACCAGCAACAACCATTTAGAAACGCAATTAAATCGAGCTTTCCTTGCGTGAAAGAAGAAGACATGCATGAGCTATATATCCGCTTTCGTCTTCATAGCGATGAAACTTTTCCAAAGGTCATGGCAAATGAATGGACTCTGGAATATATGCGCTTTTTCCGTATTAATGAATCTTTAAAAGATCTAAAATATCAAGCTGTCTCACAAGAAGATGGTCTTACATTCCAAAAAACGTACGAAGAAGAACTGGATAACATCGTTATGCATCCAGAAGTAAAAAAAGTTTTTGATTTTTTGAAAGAGAAAAATATTCCGATGGGAATCATAACGAATGGTCCAACAGATCATCAATTCAAAAAAGTAAAACAACTTCAATTAGAAAATTGGGTTCCAACTGACAACATTATCATTTCTCAAAGTACTGGCTTTCAAAAACCAGAAAGAGAAATTTTTGATCTTGCCGCAAAAGAATTTGGTATGGATTGCGAACGCACATTATATGTTGGAGATAGTTTTGAAAATGATATCTGTGGCGCTAAAAATGGCGGCTGGAAATCTTTATGGTTCAATCATCGTTTACGCGAAATGCCTGCTAATGAAGAAGCCTATCACGTTAAAGAAGTTACTTCATTTGACGATTTGTTTCCGACGATCCAATCTTTATTTTCATAAAAAAATACAGCGTAAGCTTAGATTTTTCTCTAAGCCTACGCTGTATTTTTCTATTCACCGATACTCAAGATCATCCGAATATCTTCTTCTGTCATCTTCGCTAATTGCTCTTCGTTTCCTTGGATCACTTTTTGGAATAACTCACGTTTTTCTTGTTGTAAAGAATTCATTTTTTCTTCAACGGTGCCTTCTGCTATCATTCGCCATACTTCAACAACATTTTTTTGGCCGATTCGATGCGCTCGTCCAGCTGCTTGTTCTTCCACTGCTGGATTCCACCATAAATCATAGAGAATCACAGTATCCGCTCCAGTTAGGTTTAATCCTGTTCCACCTGCTTTTAATGAAATTAAAAAGACATCTTTTTCTCCTGCATTAAATGCATCTGCCATCTCCATGCGTTCTTTAGGTTTCGTACTTCCTCTTAAATAGAAGGTTGATAAATCTAAGTCGTGCAATTCTTTTTCGATGATCGACAGCATACTTGTAAATTGAGAAAAAAGCAACACCCGTCGGTTATTTTCTTTCGCAGCGACTAACAGATCTTTAACTTGCTCTAATTTTCCAGAGCCGCCTGTATAATCATCTATGAATAAGCTAGGATCACAACAAATTTGGCGCAAACGAGTCAAACCAGCTAAAATACTCAAGCGATTCTTCTTAAAAGCATCTTGGTCCATCTGGCTAACATTTTCCTGCATTTGTTTTAAATACGCTAAATAGACAGTTTTTTGTTCTTCTGTAAGGACACTGTACAGATTACTTTCGATCTTATCTGGTAAGTCTGCTAATACCGTTTTCTTATCTCGTCTCAAAATAAACGGCTGGATTATTCTAGCAATTTCTTCTGGTTTCATCGATCTAAATAACGTTTTAGATGGGAACAATCCTGGTATGATCATTTGAAAAATTGACCACAGCTCATCTAAATTATTTTCAATCGGTGTCCCACTTAAAGCAAATCGTTGTGGGACCGTCAAACTTTTTAAAGCTTGAGCTGTTTTTGTACCACTATTTTTCACCATTTGGGCTTCATCTAAAATCAAATACCCTAAATTTAATCCTTGATACATGTCAATATCTTGTCTAAGGCTAGCATACGAAGTAATTAAAACATCCAGATCAGCTTGATTAGCCAACCTTTCACGTTCAGATTTATTTCCAGCAACTACTTCTGCTTGTAAGTCTGGAGCAAATTTTTTTAGCTCAGCAGCCCAGTTATAAATCAAACTAGCCGGTGCCACGATCAAGGCAGCTCCTGTTTGTTTTTGTTCCTCTTTTTCTGATAATAAATATGTGATTGTTTGAAGTGTTTTTCCCAGTCCCATTTCATCCGCTAAAATTCCACCAAATTGATAATAGCTAAGCATTTTTAACCATTTATATCCGTCAATTTGATAACTTCTAAGCGTAGCATTGATTTTTTCAGGTAACACAGCATCAAATTTTTCTGGATGCGTTAAGTTTGATACCATTTCTTTAAAGGAATCTGAAAAATGTGCTTGCGTATTATTTTCAAGCATACTTTCGATCATTAAGCCTTGATTTCTCGGAACTTGTATTGTCCCTTGAACGTTTTTCATATTTTTCCGTAACAGGGTCAGAACTTCACTTGTCTGCTGAAATTCTTCCGAATCTAAGGATAGAACTTCTCCTGTTTCCAACGTATAAAAACGATCGTTTCGTAACAGACTCGCTAACACTTCATCAATTTCTTGTTCGGCTATTCCGGTAATGTCAAAACGCACGTCTAACCAAGAATCTGAATCAGAAACTTCAATCAGTGGTTGATGATGGGCAGCATCTAAATAGAGTTCCCGCAACTTCTTGCCCATGCGAACTTCACCTAAATGACGGAAAGTTGGAACTTCTGCTTTAAAGAAATAGTACAAGCGTTCACCTGCTGGTAACGTTTTTTCATAACCATCCGTCGTTTTTTGGTAACCAAAAGCCATTAACTGTTCTATAATTTCTTGTTCTTTTTTACCGTCACGAACAACTTCTTGATTTTCTCCTGAAGCAACTGAATACGCTTTTTCCGTTGAGAAAACAACCTTGCCATAAGTAAAATCGACTCTGACTTTGATCATTCCCTTGATTTTCCGAAAAATAAAGATTGGTTCTAACGGATGGTAGACAACTTCTTCTGTCACTTCTTTCGTGACATTGACTGTTCCTATTTTTTTCAGTAATGGGATCACCCCGCCGAATAAATCTGATAACTCAGGCTTTTCATAGATGATCTCAGGTTTTTCGACTCGTTTTAATAATTGTAATAACGTCGTATAGATTGCTTCTTGTTCTTGTGTAAAAATGTAGACTTGGTCTTTGCTGAACCCCCATTGATAATGAGATAAAAAGGTTGTGATTTGATCATCGATCAACAATTTATACTGATTATCTGGTTGCTTACTGATATCGAAAAAGATCGGTAGTGCTCCTTTTACGAATGAAAGATGCCGATATTTTTTTCCCTCATCATTTAATTGAAAGTGCGGGATCAGAGACATTTTTTCAAGTAGTTTTTGGCCTTGATCGATTGGTAGTACAAGGTATCGTTTATCGATTTTCCCTTTGACTTGGATTCCATTCGCGCCAAGTAATTGACTGGTTTGGTAAATTGCCGAAAGTTGCTGCAGTAGCTCTTGATTTTCAACAGAAAAGGCATCTTTCACTAAATCAAAACGATGCTGCTTATTGATTAAAAAGCTCCCTTCTTTTTGAAAGGTCTGGAAAAATTCTCCAATATTTTTGATAATATAAGTTTTAGGTTTGACTCCTTGATTGCCAAGGCGTAATGAAACACCTAAAACGGCTAATTCTGGATAATAACTGTTGGTTTCAATAACATCCACGATGTATTCAACTGTCAGTGGTGTAATCTTACTTTTTTCTTCCGCTTGATTCAACTTAGCGAATCCTTTGGTAAACATCTCTGAAATAGACAAAGATCGTTTTTCAAAGGTAATAGGTTGATCTGCTTTGATGATTCGTGAAGTTCCTTTTTGGCGTAGATATAACTCTACTGCAACGGTGTGCTTGCAATAACCATGATCTTTCCAATAAGGACACTCACAAATATCATTTTCTTTAGCAGTTCCATCTAGTTGCACACGGTACAATTCATTACCTAGAACTTCTGCATGCCAGATTTTTTTCTCTGGATCTTGTATGACAGATAAGACTCTGCCTTCTTTCATATACTCTCTACCACGTTCAACGATTCGTTCTGGAATACTCCACTTCATACTTTCACCTCCTGGGCTGTTTAAGCCGTTTGATAGGTCACTTGACTTTGACCATTTCCGTTTGTTTTGATTTGTAATTGCTGTGGAATTCTTGCTTTTAGTTCACTTACATGGCTGATAATACCGATCATTCTTCCTTCATTTTCGATTGTTTCTAACGCCTCCATTGCCATTTCCAAGGATTCTTCATCTAAAGAGCCAAATCCTTCATCAATAAACAAAGCTTCTATTAAAACACCACCAGCCTGTTCTTGAATCACTTCCGCTAACGATAAAGCTAAGGCTAGTGCCGCAATAAAGCTTTCACCACCAGATAATGTATGTGCACTGCGGGTACTGCCGGCATTGTCATCATACACATTGATTTCAAGACCCGTTTGATTTTTATAACTCCCTGAATCTTGATTCAATTCAAATTGATAACGATTATTCGTCAATAAACCTAAACGTTGATTCGCTACTTTTAACACTTCTTCTAAATAGGTTTGTAGCACATATCTCTCCAAGCTGGTTTTTCTTGGGTTATCACCATTGACAGTCGTTGCCAACTGATGCAAGGCAGTTACCTCTTCCCACTGTTGTTCAACGGAAGAAATCAGCTCTTTGACTTGTTTTTGAACGGTTTCATTTGCTTGGATTTTTTCTTGCTGTTGATAATAGTTTGCTTCTTTCATTTGAAGGGAAGCTGTGACTGTTTCGATTTCCTCAAGTAAGCTCGTTATTTCTGGCTCTTCTTTATTTTCAAGCTTTTGTTCTAGTTCGGCTAATTGAAAAATTAATTGATCTTTTTTCTTATCAAAATCTGTCAATTCTTCTTTAATAGCTTCTAATTTCGGTACTTCTCTCAATAAAATACGAACTATATTTTCGTCTAGTTCAAAACTTGATTCTTTTAAGACCTCTAAAAATTGTTTTTCTAATGCTTGTTTCTCACTTAAATTTGCAGTCTGTTCTTTTGCTAGGTGCGTTTCACTATTTTTCAATAACAATAGATGTTCTTTGTGTTTCCTTAATTGTGTGTCGATTTCTTCTTTTTGAGTTTCCCATTGACTAATTTGTTGTTCCAATTGTTTTTGGTTATTCTTTATTTCTACTAACGTAAGTTCCTCATTAATCAATTGTTCTGTAATTGTTTTTAGTTTGGTCTGATTTGCGGCTTGTTCTTGCTGCTTTTCACTCACGATTATTTCTTGTTCAGACACTTTAGCTTGTTGCTCTTTGAGTATTTTTTCTAATTCAATGATTCTATTTTTTGCCGCTTCAATTCGTTCCAACTCATCTTCAAGTTTAACTGATAACGTTTGAAAATCACTTGTTGTTTGCTCTATCCCTTCGGCGGTCAATGGTTCTTTGAGAGCGATGATTTGTTTTGCTTGTAATTGTTCAAACAGTGAATGAATTTTTTTGTTTTGTCGTTCTAATTCTTTTTTCAACTCTTCTTCAGTATTCTTCGTTTGACTTACTTCGGCTTGTAATTTTGCAACTTTTGCCTCTTGTTTTTGAGCAATTTCCTCGATGTCATTCAGCTGATTTTCTATAGCCTGAATTTCCTCTAATGAAAATTCTTGATGTTCGTTTTGATTTGGATGCTCTACTGAACCGCAGACTGGACATGGTTCACCCTCTACTAGAAATAAACTTAAACGACTAATCTGCATTTTTGCCCATTCGCTTTTTTGTTTTGCGACATCCTGATAGATTTTCTCTTTCTCAATGATTGATATCTTGAGCTCTTCATTCTTAGTACTTAACTGTTCATTGATTGTGATTTCTTTGGCTTTAAGTTGCTGCTGTATATCAAAATTTTCTAAAAAAGTCTGCCATTGTTCTTGATGGCGCTCTAATTCTAGCTGTTCTTTTTCAATTTGATTCTGTCTTTCTATGACACTTCGCTCTAGTTGATACTCTTGTTCTGTTTTGAGTTGTGTTCCTCGTATTTCAGTGAGCTTTGACGTTACGACTTCTAGTTCTAAAGAATCTTTTTTAAGTATACTTGATACTTTTTCCTGCTCTTCATATAAAGGAATTTGGAATTGTAATGTTGTGACTCTTTCTTTCGCCCTATTTATGTCCGCGATTTGATCTGAATTTTCCTGTTGCGCACTTTCCCATTCCTGGATTCGTTGTTGTTGCATTTCTTGATCTGTTCGATTTTCTTTCAGCTCTTTTTCGTAAGTTAAAATTAATTTGGTTTTTTCATCGATTTTCTCAATCAAGCCTTGATGATTTTTTACCCATTGAAGTTGCTGTTCTTCCGTTCTTAATTTTTCGATCATTTCAGTAGCTTGATCAAGTTCTTCTTTTTGTTTTTTTAGCTGGCTTTGTTTTGCAAACGTATTGGCAAGTTCCTCTAAAACGAATTTTTCTTGCTCTTTGCTTGATTTTTGTTTTTGTAGAATCGTTAACTCTGATTTTCCATTCTCTTGTTCTTTGATCATCATTTCTTGTTGTAGCTTCAACTCTGCTAATTGTTCTTCTACAGACAGGTCTTCTGGTAATGGTTCTTGCCAATAAAGTTGATCTAATTTTGCTTGAATCAGTTGTTGCGTCGCTTCAATTCCTTTATTGACAGCTTTCAGTTGTGTCTTTAACTGTTCATTTAAGTTCTGATACAATTGGGTACCAAATAAATTTCGTAACACTTTTTCCTTATCGTTACTATTTGCAATCAAAAATGTTCGAAATTCTCCCTGAGGTAAGAGAACGATTTGAGCAAATTGGGTTGCATCCAAATGCAACAATTCTTGAATAAAGCTATCAACTTCTCGGCGTTTCGTATATTCCCTTAGCTCTTTTCCAGAAGAATCTTTGACGATCAGGGATATCTTAGCACTTTGCGTTCGTGTTCCATCTCCACGTTTTTTATACAATTCTTGTTCGGGTTTTCTCGTGATCTCATATAAATGGTCCCCATGTGAAAAAGCCAAATGAACTTCTGTTGGTTCCGATGGATCAGCAAATGTTGACCGCATTTCTTTGCCTTGACGTAATTTCCCAGAACTTTCACCGAATAAAGCATAACTCATCCCATCAAAAATCGTCGTTTTTCCTGAGCCAGTCTTCCCACTAATTAAAAATAATGAAGAATCCTCAAATTTATTAAAATCAATCGTTTCAGCAATATAAGGTCCAAAGTTTTTTAAGGTTAGTGTTAATGGTTTCAACTTATTTCCCTCTTTCTGCTTGATGAAGCGCTTCTAAATTGTCTTTGATCCACATTTGTTGTTGTTGAGTCATTTCTTCTCCAGTTACTTCTGAAAAAAACTGATTCACTAATTCAGTAGGTGCTAATGTTTTGATTTCTTTTTTTGTTTCGTTCTTTTTCTGTCGTTCTTCTCTTCCAAATAACCGTTCGACACCGATGACTCTAGGATAGATTTGACGTAGTTGATTCATCATATTGGGAATGACAGCACGATCTGTCAATTGAATGTGTAAATAATTTTCGCGATCGATCGACTCATAAAAATCTTGTGCCATCAGCTCTTTAAAACTACCTTCGATTTGTAAAATATCCCTTAACGGTGTGATTTCTTTGAATTTAACTGTTGATTTATCAACCTCAGTATCTACGATCCAAACACCTTTCTTCTGATTCATTTCTGATAATGAAAATTTTAATGGTGACCCACTATAACGAGCATTTTCAGCTTGCAACGCATTTTTCCCATGTAGATGCCCTAACGCAACATAGTCGAAAGGCTCTAATAATGATAACGGTACTGTATCCAAACCACCGACCATCAATTTTGTTTCTGAGTCAGATTTTTCGCTACCTGCCACAAAAAAATGACTAACTAAAACATGTGCCCTATCTGGTTTAAATCGTTTTTTCATAGCGCTGATCACTTCTTTCATCGCCTGTTCGATCGTCCGAATTTCTTCATTATCAAAATACAATCGAGCTGAAATAGGTTCAAAATAAGGCAATAAGAAAAATTGAGTATTCCCCATCTCCACAGGCTCAAATGCCTGATCTAAACGAGTATTTAAATGGAAATCCGACTGAACAAACCATGGCCCTCCCGTTTCTAAACGAGTACTACTGTCATGATTTCCAGAGATTGCCAACACTGGGAATTTTTCTTGTAAATTCATTTCTACAATCATGCGATTGAAAACGTCAATTGCCTCAACAGATGGAACTGACCGGTCATATAAATCACCTGCAATGACAATTACCTCTACTTCTTCATTCTTTGCAATTGTCAGAATCTGTTGGAATGCATCTGCTTGCTCCTCTAATAAATCATAACCATGTAATTTCTTGCCAATATGCCAATCGGCTGTATGTAAAAAACGCATGTTTCCACCACCTAAAAAAGTCCTTCTTACCATTATACCAAATTTACGGAAAAATATATTGTTCAAACGTATAGAATTTATTGAAAGTGAAAAAAGCCTGAAATACAACTCTTAAAGTCATACTCAAGCTCAAAATTTTTAAAATGCAACACTATCTGCTATTTCTTCACTTCATAGTTAAAATTAGGGTCGATTTCTTGATCTAAACTGTCAAAACTTGTTTGTAATCTACGCTCAACCTCAGCAATTCCTTCTTTATCCATTTTTGCAATGTCACTAACATCGATTGGTTCTCCAAAGCGAACGGTCACTCGACGGCGTTTAAATAAGTCTTTCAACGATAACGGTCCTTGATAAACAGCTGGAACGATCTTCACTTTAGCCATTTTTGCAATCAGTGCTACGCCACCTTTTAACTCAGATGAATGACGTGTTCCACTAGGAAACATCACCAAGCTTAAATCTGTGCTTTTCAATGTTTTTACAGGTGTCTTGATAGCACTTGGTCCTGGTTTTTCTCGATCAACAGGAAAAGCATTGGCGTGTTTCAAAATGAAACGTAGGAAAGGATTTTTGAATAATTCTTTTTTCGCCATAAAACTAAACTTTTTGGGTGATCCCCCGACAGCTAAATATAAAGGCTCCCACCACGTTCTATGAGGGGCAACTAAAATATAATTTTCATTTTGAGGAATGCGGTCTTTCTTTTCATAGTGTGCATTGCCGTTTATAATGAATAAAACAACCCAAACAACGCCACGCATAAATGTAAAAAACATGTCTTTCTTCCTTTCTTTTCACTAGCTATAAGTATGCCGAAAACGAACGCATTTGACAAGTCTTTTTCACAGGTTTCTTCTCTCTCTTAATCGTAGTATAATATAAGGATACCTTACGTTCCATCAAAGAGCTTAGGAAGGCTGATTCCCGGGAGGAGAAACAATCCCTTCGGAAATAATGTTAAACTGAATAAAAATAAAGGAAGGGATTATATATGTTATTACCAGGAGAGAGAATCGATCAGTTATTTGCAGATGATATTCAAATCATTCAAAGTAAAGAAGTGTTTTCTTTTTCAATAGATGCTGTCTTACTAGCAAATTTTCCTTCTTTTCCAAAAAACGGTAAGATTGTTGACCTTTGTGCTGGAAATGGTGCTGTTGGTTTATTTGCCAGCCGTAAAACAAAAGCTCAAATCATACAAATCGAATTACAACACCGTTTAGCAGATATGGGAAAAAGAAGCATTCAACTAAATCAATTAGCAGAACAAATGACTATGTTCGAATTAGATTTAAAAAACGCGACATCTGTAGTTAAACCCGACTCAGTGGATTTGATTTTATGTAATCCGCCCTATTTTAAAGAACTACCAATCAGTCAAAAAAATCCGAATCCTCACCTAGCAATTGCCCGCCATGAGATCCATACAACATTAACAGAAGTGATCGATGTATCGGCAAAGCTTTTAAAAACAACTGGACGTCTAGCAATGGTGCATCGCCCCGATCGTTTTTTAGATATATTACATGCCATGGAATCAGCAAATATTGCTCCTAAACGAGTTCGCTTTGTTTATCCTAAAGTTGGAAAAGAAGCAAACACATTATTGATTGAAGGCATCAAACAAGGGAAAAAAGATGGCTTTCGAGTTTTACCACCCTTATTCACGTATGACGAACAAAATAATTACCTACCAGAAATGAAGGCGATGTTGTATGGAGACTGATCACTATTTTTATGTACTTCACTGTAAAGATGATACTTTTTATGGTGGGTATACAACAGACCCTGCTCGACGTTTAAAAGAACATAATAGTGGAACTGGTGCAAAATACACCCGACTCCCTTCTAGATTACCTGCTAAAATGATTCATGTTGAAAAATTCAGTAGCCGTAGTGACGCTACAAAAGCAGAATATTCGTTTAAAAAACTGACAAGAAGACACAAAATTGCTTATTTAAAAGAGAAAGATGCCGCTGGATGTGATAAACGATCCGGTCCATTCTTTTAACTCATGCTACAAAAAATAACATACTTTTACTAATATAACTTGATTGTCTACTTAACACAAAAATAGTGACGCTTTTAAGCTATTTTATACAAAAAGGAGTGTGGTGTGACTCTAATAGTCACACCACACTCCTAAGAAAGCCTGACAAACACTGGGAGCAATAGAAATTCCTTCACATTTATTCAATTATTTCTGCTCCTAGCGTTTGTTGGAAATGGTTCAATGCCCACTCATGTCCAACTGGATCAAAACTCGCAACCGCATGTTTCTGAATGACGATTTTATATCCTAAATTGTAGGCATCCACAGCAGTATGCAACACGCAAATATCCGTACAAACTCCGATTAAATGAACCTCTGTAATGTTTCTTTCACGAAGACGAATATCTAAATCTGTCCCACTAAAAGCTGAATAATGGCGCTTATCGATCCAATAAACATTAGGTTGTTCACATGTCTTCTCATAAAAATCCGCAAGTTCTCCGTAAAGCTTTCGCCCAGTTGTACCAGCAATATTATGAGGTGGAAACAGTGTATTCTCCGGATGATATTGATCCTGTTGTTCATGGCGGTCAATTGCATAGACTACAAAGTCATTATTCTTCGTGAATATCTTCGTTACCTCAACTACAGCTTGCTCGATTGCTTGACCTGCACTCCCTGTAGTTAAAGCACCTTCTGTTGCAACAAAATCATTTGTATAATCAATCGAGATCAACGCTTTCATACTTGGTCCTCCACTTAAAAGCACCTTAAATTAAACAAGCTGCTCCACAAAATTAATTACCATTTGTGCCGATTTTTCTCCTGCTTCTTCGATAAACTCATCAAAGGTTTGAGATGCTTCATTATCAGCTGTATCACTAATTGCTCTGACAACTAGAAATGGAATATTGAATTGCGCTGCTGCTTGAGCAATTGCCGCACCTTCCATTTCACAAGCCAATGCTTCTGGAAATTCGGCAATGATTTCTTTCACTTTTTTCTGATCATTGACAAAAGAATCTCCTGTTACGATCAACCCATTATGAATAGACATACCCGTTTTCTCAGCAGCTTTTTTCATTTCGATTTTTAAATAGTCGCTTGATTCATAATACAACGGCATGCCTGGTAATTGTCCAGGTTGATACCCAAATCCAGTAACATCTACATCAAAATAAGCTAATTTATCAGCAATCACTAAGTCTCCTACTGATAAGCCTTGCCCAATCCCACCGGCTGATCCAGTGTTGATTACCATATTCACACCATATTGATGAATCAACAAAGCAGTTGTAACGGCAGACAAGACTTTACCAATTCCTGAACGGACCACAATCACTTCATGACGCCCTAAAGAACCTGAAACAAAAACTGCCCCAGCTCGTTCCCAAGATCGAGTATCAGACAAAGCTTCTTTTAATCTTTTTACTTCTTGATCCATTGCACCGATAATTCCAATTTTCATTGTGACTTCCTCTTTTCTATAAATTCAATACTATAAATATTACAATGGCCAACAAAATTGCTACAACAACAATCGCTTTCGTTAACGTATTGCTGCGTTCACGGATTTTTGTTTGCTCATTTGAACGTGATTTTGTAATTTCTTTTTGCTTCTTGTGTTCTTTTCGATAAAAACTAGAAATTTCTTTTTCTTTTTTACGGTACTCTTTATCAGCTTCTTTTTGTTCTTGCTCAAATAATTTTTGTGCTTCTTTGTCAGCTTCTTCTTTTCGTCTCCGTAATTCTGTCCGAGTGACCAGCGGACCTTTACTCATCGTTTATCCTCCTTAAGCAGCGTTTTTAATTGCTGCAGTTCCCAGTATTGCACGGCGAAAATCGTTTTTGCATCACAGATGAGTCCGCTAGCTATTTCTGCTTTTGCTTCTTCTAATGTTAATGTATATAATTCTAAAATTTCGTCATCATCTTGAGGACGAGGATTAGGAACTTTTTCTAAATCTTCGGCATAATAAATATGAAGGAGCTCGTTAGCGAATCCAGGAGAAACATACATAGACGTTACAAAAGTAAACATATTCGCTCGAAAGCCTGTTTCCTCTTCTAATTCTCTTTCAGCAGTCTCTTTTGGATGATCATGTTCACCAGGATCGATTTTCCCAGCTGGAATTTCTAAAAGAACTTTTTCCATTGGTTTTCTAAATTGCTTCACCATAATCATCTTATTGTCTGCTGTAATAGGAATGACTGCAACTGCTCCTGGATGAAAAACTAATTCACGTCTACTTGTCTCTCCATTTGGCAAGCGTACTTCATCCAAAACAACATCAATCATATGTCCCTTGAATATCTCTTTTCTGGAAATCGTCTTTTCTTCAAAGTCTTCAAAATTCATCATGCAAGTTCACCAATCTTTCTATGGATATAATACCTTAATTTTGAAATTTTATCACTTATCGTTCTTTTTGTGAATCCTTTCTTCGCTACAAACAGCTATTTTTACGATGTTGCCTGTATTTATTAACAATTAATTAAACATTTTAAGCCTCTTTTTGTCTCCTCTAATTATACCAGTAAATTACAATGGGTACAGTCTCATCCGATAATAACCTAAAAAAGGTGAAGCTAAACTAGATAACAACTAGTCCTACTTCACCTCTCATCATTTTAATCCCATTAATTAGTGTTGCTTTATTCAACTATTTTATAATTCAGCTAGTGAGTTCATAATGTTGATCAAATCAGCTTTATTACTCTCTTTTTGATCTGCTAATGTCCAGCTGATGCATTGTAAAAAATGATCCTTACTTTCCATCAAATCATACGTATAATAAACGTCCACACCCTCTTTACTCGCAGTAAACGTCCGGCGCTCTCCTTTTAAACCATTGTACTTGATAGATTCTTTCTTTTCATCTGTTCTTTCCCCCAGGTCAGACAAATCAACAGAGCTCTTGAATGCATCAAAGCTTTCAAAGTCTTTTTTAGCTTCACTTAAAACCATATAGTATTCTTCATTTGAGGCATTCTTTAAACTAACATCCGCATTGTCACTTAATTCTTTCGCTTCAACTGACTGCCAACCATCTGTAAGCTCTACTTTGAAATGCCCATTTTTTGTCTTAATTACTTCTACCTTACCCTTAGCTGGCTCTTTGGTTTCTTCGGTAGCTGCTTTATTTTCATCCATTGAATCATTTGTCGAAGAGGTATCTCTAGGTTCATAAAATACTTCATCATCTCCGTATGAACTTGATTCTTCTACGCTAGAACTACTTTCCTCTATATAAACGTCATCATCGTCAAAATCTTCTACAACTTTACGCCCAGAACAACCTGAGATTATTAATCCAACTAACAATATGGTAATGATTTTATATTTTTTCACAAGATTTCTCCTTTTTCCTAATCATTATCTTCTATTATACCTCACGACACTCTATTTTTCTTAAAATTCTTTTTGACTTTTTTGTGAACTGATTTATTCAGCCTACATCTAAAGTAGGAAAAAAAGGGATTTTCCCTAGGTATTCCTTACATTTTCTCTAAATAATTAAAATCAACCTTTGGACTGATATTCTTTCTGGTCTAGAATGTGCTAAAATAGCTTATATAGCGAAGGATAGTACCTTTCGAGGAAAAAAATGATTGGAGGGAATTTAAATGAGAAAAGGAAAATTTATCCAAATAATTGCTTATTTGATTTTAGCAGGTTTCATTCTGCGTTTTATTACAGGTATTCACGTACCAGTGGTGGCGGTCGTTTTTTTACTTCTTATCGTCTTACTTTTTACTGGATCAAAGAAAAAGTCTGGAAAAAAAGAAGAACAATTGCCTACTCTTACCAAGTCTAAAGAAGAACACTATGAAACACTCGGCATGACGAACCAAGAAATCGTCTTCTTCCGAGATACGATGAACACTACGAAAAAACAAATCATTCAGTTGCAAGAAAATATGAATGCTTCTACTAAATTAAGAGCAATCGACTTACGTAATGATACCTTACGAGTATCAAAAGCCTTGTTTAAAGAATTAGTCAAAGATCCAAAGAAATTACACTTAGCGAATCACTTTCTTTATACGCACTTACCTAATTTAGTCGATTTAACTGGAAAGTATTTAGAAATTGATAATCATGAAATCAAAACGAAACAAACATACGAAAAATTGGAAGAAAGTGCCCAAATCATTGATCAAGTTTCAAAGCTGATTAAAAAAGATTATGAGCAATTTGTAGCAGAAGATTTAGAAGACTTAGATGTAGAGATTTCTCTTGCTAAAAACAGCTTAAACAGAGATAATGAACGTACTGATAATCAGAAATAGTTACCTTGAATCTAGTAAATAATAGGAACTTTAGTAAAAATAGAACAAACTAGAATGTTGTATCATTTTGCTCTTAATCCTAAATAGGTACGCTATACTTTTAATATTAGTTAATCCATTCATCTTTTAAATTTAGGAGGAATCATGATGGAAAATAACCCAAAAGACATCACACCAGTTAATGATACACTGGATGATCTATTAAATAACCCATTTTCAACACCTGTTGATTCGTTAACAACTACACAGCAAAGTGAAATTTCTGCTTTGAACGATCAACAAGTTGCCACTCGTTTAGTCGATAAATTGCCTGCAGACAGACAAGCACAAGCGAGAGAACTGGCTTCAAAAATAGATGTTCAAGACTCTCAAGCTGTCATCACTTACGGCTCTGCAGCACAAACCAAATTAAGTGAATTTTCGCAATCAATGTTAAATCATGTTCAAGCACAAGATATTGGTCCAGTCGGTGATTCTTTAACTGACTTGATGTTTCGTCTAAGTGAAGCCAATCCTGATCAGCTTAGAGCTGGTGAAGGGAATTTCTTTTCAAAAATGCTTGGTAAAGTAAAAAAATCCGTTTTTGAAATCACTGCGAAATACCAAAAAATCGGTGCTCAAATCGATAAAATTTCGATTAAATTAGAGCACGAAAAAAATGGTCTCTTGAAAGATAATTTAATGCTTGATCAATTGTACAATAAAAATAAAGATTATTTTGACGCATTGAACATTTACATCGCAGCTGGTGAGTTGAAGATGGAAGAGTTACAAACTACGATCATTCCGGAAGCGATGAAAAAAGCAGAAGAATCCGGTGATCAAATGGATGTTCAAATCGCTAACGATTATACACAATTTTTGGATCGTTTAGATAAGCGAACCCACGATTTACGTTTGGCTCGTCAAATCACTATTCAACAAGCACCTCAAATACGTTTGATTCAAAATACGAATCAGGCTTTAGCAGAAAAAATTCAAGCTTCTATCAACACTGCCATCCCGCTTTGGAAAAACCAAGTGGTGATCGCGTTGACACTGTTACGTCAAAAAGAAGCAGTCACAGCACAACGTCAAGTTTCTGAGACTACAAATGATCTCTTGAAGAAAAATTCTGAGATGCTTAAAATTTCTGCAATCGAGACAGCGAAAGAAAATGAACGCGGAATCGTTGATATCGATACATTACAAAAAACGCAAAATGATTTAGTTGAAACGATCCAAGAGACTTTACGGATTCAGCAAGAAGGAAAAGAAAAACGTCGTGCTGCTGAAATCGAGTTGGGGCATATGGAAGAAGATTTAAAGAGCAAGTTATTGGAATTAACACAATAACATCAAAAAGAGGGGTGTGATACAAAAGTAAAAATCACTTTTGTATCAGACCCTAAATGCGCATAAACGGTGGGAGCAGAAGCAATCTCTTCAGAAATAAACGCTTCTGTCCCAGCTTCCTCTTTTTACACTAATTCATGATAAGACGTTTTTATTTTCTCAAAGAGTTTTGTATAAGGTTTTAAGCCCGTATATTGTTCAATCGCTTGATCCAATCCTTGTTCTTTAATAGCGTCTTGCAGTGCACAAGCTTCTGCATCTGTCGGTTCCTCAAATTTCATTGCAGCCGCAATTGCAATTGCTAAGGCTTTTGGTGTTTCGTTAAACGCTTCAACAAATTGTCTAGCTGGCTGAATGAATCGATCATTCTCCCCTATTTTTCTAATTGGAGATCGGCCGACACGCGTCACAAAATCAGAAACATATGGATTTTTAAAACGCTCAATAATTCTATCAATATAAGCTTGATGTTCTTGATGGGAAAAGTGAAATTTTTTTTCTAGTAAGGCACCTGTTTCTTCTAATGCACTACGAACAATAAAAAGAACCTTTTCGTTATGAATCGCATCTTCGATCGATTCTATATTTCTCATATGGCCAAAATAAGCGGTCACTGCATGTCCTGTATTCACTGTAAATAGCTTACGCTCAATATAAGGTGTTAAGTCTGGAACATAACGTAATCCAATGATTATCGGTGCGTTTTTTTCGTCTAAGGGTTCCTCTACCACCCATTCATAAAACGGTTCTACTGTCACAGTCAGGGGATTATCATGATCCTGATTTGGCACGATACGATCAACGGCTGAATTAGGAAAGGCAACAAACCCACTAACATAGCTCCTTGCAGCAGTGGATAACAAAAGAACAATCATCGATTTTAGCATTTCAGACCCGCCAATCATATTCTCACAAGCAATCACTGTTAAGTATCGATTAGAGGCAGCTCTTAATTCAATCCCTTTTGCAAGGACTTCTGCTAAATGTGGTAAAATGGTCGGACCTACTGCTGTTGTGACAATTTCAGCTTCGCTAATATAGGAAGCTAATTTTTCAGTTTCAGTAGCGCTATTGATAGCTTTGATCCCTTTAACTGTTGAGCGATCTTGTTCTGCATTTGCTAAAATCACTTCATAGTGACCTTGATCATTAATTTCAGCTACAATTTTTTCATTCACATCAGCAAAAATCACTTCATATCCCGCTTGGACCAATAACCAACCGATAAAGCCTCGACCTATATTCCCAGCACCAAAATGAACAGCTAATTTTGTCATACTGTCACCTCCTTTTTAAATAATTCAATGATTTTCGCTTCTGATTCTGCAACAATCAATTGTTGGACATTATCCGTTTCGGAACAAACTAAAGCAATTTGGGATAACAGTTCCAAATGTTCATATCCAACACTTGCAATGCCAATAATCAATTTCACTTCATTGCCATCAAAATCTACACCTTCTGGCACTTGTAAGATAACAATTCCTGAATGATTGATTAGTTGTTTTGAGTCATCTGTTCCATGTGGGATTGCCACCATATTTCCAATGTACGTTGTGGTCAATTGGTCTCGTTCAATCATTTTCTCAATATAGTACAGCTCAACATATCCTTGATCTACTAACTGTTTTCCTGCCGCTTCAATTGCTTTTTTTTTATCGGAAAAATGTTTCTTCAACACAATGTCTTCTTTTTTTAACGCAATCATATTATTTTCCCTTCGATTCTAAATATGTTAACAATTTTTGTGCAATATATGTGGTGACCTCTTCCTTTACTCCATCCTCCACCTGTTGGATCATATCTTGATCGTCGACAAAAAGTGTACTGATATAACTGATAACTTCTAACCCTTCTTGTGAAAATTTCTCTGGAACCACTAATAGAACAATTCGATCAATCGGCATTTTTGTGTGATTCATCGTTTCAATAGAAAGTGACTGTTCCAATGAAAATAGCTGAAAAACCGGTTCTTTGATCGACTCATTACGCGCATGAAACAACCCTATTTTTGTCCCTGGTAGACCGAAAACTTTCCAATTGCCATCATATAAAAAAGTACTAACTAACGCTTCAACATCAATCTCTGGTGCTTTCTCTAAAAGTTGTGTACAAATGACCCGAACCTCATCTTCCATCGTCCCTAAGTTTTCATTCAATTTGGAGTAGTTGAAATTTTTTAATAGCGCTAGAACGATTGACGTGAAAATCTGTTGTTGTTCTAAAAAGTGAGTTGCTTCAAACAAAGTCAACTGTGCTTCTTGTTCTTCATGTGCCATTTTTTTATGATAGCCACTGTGTAAACTTTTCAAAAAAACACTGATCTGAGAAAGTTCTCTTTCTGTTAAAATAGGTGAAACTAAAAAATAATCAAAATCTACTTGACCTAAATCAATCGTTGAAATAATAATATTGTAATGCCCCTCTGCTTTTTTTCTTCCTAATTCAAACAAAGAGACTGTTTCTAATTTCTTTAATTGCGGTATTCGTTGCCTCAATCGAGTTACCAACATTCTTGAGGTTCCGATGCCACTCGCACATACAACTAGTCCAGAAAAACGATTGGTACTTTCCACTTGCAATAGCACTGCGCCAAAGTGCAAAACTAAATAGCCAATTTCTTCATCTGGCGTTGGTCTTTCTTGATACACTTGATCAAATGCTCTTCTAACAACTTTGAACAGATCTTCATAATCTTGTTTGATCGAATGAATCAGCGGATTGTAAATTCTCATTCCTTGTTGTAAGCGTCTCAATGTCGGTCTTAAGTGCGCAATCAATCCCTTAGTCAAATGCTTTTTAGGTAGTTTTTGGCCTAACGCATATTCAACTTGTTCAATTAGTTTTTTTACTAAAATCATAACTTCTATTTCTTCATTTTCCATGAATCGAAATGTACTTTTGGCTGTTTTTACCCCTCTAAGATGTGTTGTTACATAACTTGCCTCACCATTAGGAACAACTTCTGGTTCCAGCTCTAAAATTTCAGCAAGCATTTGCTGCGCTGCAGTAAATTCTGGATAATGAATCAATTCGATGTTATTTTCATACGTTTGAATAAATTTTCCTGCAATCATTCGTTCTACTGAAATTGAAATATGCACAATCAAATTAGCATACGCTTCATCACTAATTGTCTCTGGATTAACACTGCGCCATCTCTTAACGCTTCGTTCTACTTTTTTTAATAATGATTCACTAACGAAATCTAACAAACGGTCTTCTACCCAATCGCTAGTGGCCAAATCCCTAGACGTTTCTTGAAAGAATTTTAGCAAACGGTAATCTGGAAACTGCTGGCCAAAGAGCTCACTCATCAATGCTCTTTTTTGTGCTTCGTCTGCTTGTAAAGAGACACCAAATCCTCTTCTTCTTTCGATTTTAACGGTTTTTGGTAGCCGCTCTTCAATTTTCGTTAAATCATTGCTGATTGTAGAAATCGTGACATTTAGATCATTCGCCAAACCAACTAGTTTTAGCCCTTCTTCTTTCAATAAGCTTTTGAGAATCTTTTGTTGACGCTCTTCTGGGCTGTACTCGTTATATGAAAGATCCATTAGTTGCCAACGAAACCGCTGTTTATCCGAATCATGTCCTTTTAAAGTCAAAATTCTATGTTCTTTCACCAAGCAAATCTGATAGGAAGATAATATCTCCTCAACTTCTTTTAAATCACGCCGAATAGTGCGAGCACTAACACTTAGATCTTCGGCTAATTCGTTGATATAAACTGGGCGGTTATTGTTTAGCAGCTCTCTAAGATTAATCGAGCTCGTGCTGAAAGATACATAGAATTCTCCTCTCTAAAAATCATTAGTTACACAGGTATTTTCATTGCTAATAGTTTTTCAACTAATTCATCGTACTTCTCACTACTCAAAAAATTATCGACCGATACATGATAAGCTTTAGGCAATTTTTCTTTTGCTCGATTGGTTAAATCCTTATGCGTCACAACAATATCAGCATCATCCGGAAGCTGTGCTATCGCCGAATTCGCGACTTCTATCGGTAAACCAGCTTTTTTAACTTTGTTTCGTAAAACCGAGGCCCCCATCGCACTCGATCCCATTCCGGCATCACAAGCAAAAATAATTTTTTTAGTATTCGCTAACGTTTCCACCGGATTACTCCATTTTTCAGTTGCCAAAATACCTGTTCCTACTTCTGGCGTCATTGCTTTGCGTCCTTTTAGTGCGCTAGCTTGCTCTGAAGCCGATTCAATCGTTGTATTCGTTTCTTTTGACGTTTTTAAAACAACAGCAGAAATGATAAAGGAAACGGCCGTTGCTACAATAATTCCAGCAAATACGCCCACATACCCATCACGAGGTGTCATTGCTAAAATAGCAAAAATACTCCCTGGTGAAGCAGGTGCCACTAATCCAGCATTAAACAAAGAAAATGTCATTACTCCAGCCATTCCTCCACCAATCGCGGAAAGAATCAGTACAGGTTTCATTAAAATATATGGAAAATAAATTTCGTGAATACCACCTAAAAAATGAATAATAATCGCACCTGAAGCGGTCTGTTTAGCACTGCCACGACCAAAAATAGTATATGCTAATAAAATCCCCAATCCTGGTCCAGGATTGGATTCTAATAAGAATAAAACAGAACGGCCTGTCTCCGCAGCCTGCTCAATCGCAATCGGACTTATTACACCATGATTGATAGCATTATTTAGGAACAATACTTTAGCAGGCTCAACAAAGATACTTGCTAAAGAAAGCAAGCCATTTTCAACTAGGAAACCAACCCCAGTCGCCAACACATTATTCAATGTTTCAACAGCTGGTCCTACAATTAAAAAAGCAATAATTGCTAAAATCGAAGCAAAGATTCCAGATGAAAAATTGTTGACCAACATTTCAAAACCCGGTTTGATTTTGCCATCAACTAGCGCATCGAATTTTTTTATGCCATAAGCTCCAGCAGGTCCTACGATCATTGCGCCAAGAAACATAGGGATCTCAGCACCAGTGATCACCCCCATCGTAACCATTGCACCTACAACTCCACCACGAATATCATAAACTAATCGACCACCAGTAAACCCAATCAATATTGGCAATAAATACGTAATTGTCGGTCCCGTTATTTCATTTAATTGTTGATTTGGAAACCAGCCGGTTGGAATAAATAAAGCCGTCAAGATTCCCCATGCGATAAATGCCCCGATATTCGGCATGATCATTCCACTTAGAAAACTTCCAAATTGCTGAACTTTCACTTTTAAATTTCCTTGTGTTTGTTCCATTGTTTTCCTCCTTCTTCTAAACAAGAAAAATATTGAAAAGTTGATCTGCGCAGATCACTTTCAGACAAACCTTGCTTGTCTTCTACATTGTAAACGCTCGCTTAAAAGGATACAAGAAGATGAAAAATCAGTTTTGTCCAAATCCTTTGGACAAAAAATGAAGAAGAAATTACCTTATTCACTCTACTAAGAGTAAACTATCTTTTTTAGAAAAAAACAGAGGTGGGACATGACTCTACGAGTCACGCCCCACCCCTATGGAATCCGGCTAAACGTTGGGAGTAGAAGCAACTACTTTCCTTTGCTTCGGTTACATCAAGTCCTAAGTGCTAAAGCACTAAAAGTTGAAGGCTTCGTATATAAACACTTCTGTCCCAACCTTGTCTACCTATTTAATTAAAATATATCTGACGATGGTCTAAGCAATTTCTGTTAAACAAATGACCGCATTGAAAACATTCCGTTTGTTTTTTATATTCACTTGCTGTCATTTCAGTTTGACATACCCCGCAAACAACAACTTTTTCATTTGGTTGTTTTGAAATCGGCCAAGCTAAAAAAAGATGATCCTCTTGTTCATCATGACAATGAAAACAAGCATAATACTTTTTACAAAAATAGCATTTATTCCCCACTATATCGACTGGTGAGTGATAGTGAAGACATCGTCCTTCGTTATCGATCGTTGCACCAAATATTTTGATCATGCTAATCCTTCCTTTGTCCGAGAGAGTTTGAAATTCTTTTTGCGATAATTGCCGCTAAAAATGCTTTTATTACATCTCCTGGAATAAAAGCAAGACTTGCTATCAAACTTTTTGACAACGTCACGTCAGACAAAATACTTACGCCGACAGCTCCACAAAAATCAATAAATAATGCCCCAAAAAGAAGAGTAATAGCAAAAGCATACCAACTATTTTGATTATTCGAATTAAATTTTTCGCTCATCCAACCAATGAAATAAGTAGCAAATGGATAGGCAAAGAGATAACCTGCTGTCACTCCAAAAAAGACCATCATTCCCCCGCGTCCTCCCGCTAAAACAGGAAAACCAATAGCCACAAGTAATAGGAAAAGGACAGTCGCGATCGTGCCATTTTTTTTCCCAAGAAGTAAACCACTCAGCATAAAACCAGCATTTTGAATAACAATTGGTACTGGTAAAAGACTAATCGGAATCGGTGGGAAAAAGCCTAAAACGATAATAATACTGATCATAATAGCGATTTTAGTGATATCTTTTGTTTTCATTCAATTTCTCCAATCTATAATCTATATTAAAAATACACGTTCGATTTTCTTTTGTCAACCTGTAAAAAAAATAAGTTAACTAAAAAAACACTAAGTCTTTAGTTGTTTTTCCTGTTGATAATGATACAATAAAGTAAAAAGTACTTTTATCTGATATAGGGAGGATGAACAATTTGGCAGACTTTAGTTCAAAGGAAGCAGAAAAACAATATTACGAACAAGAAGCAAGCGAAACTGACTTTTTAAACTGGTATCATCAACAAGAACTTCCTGAGTATGAAAAACCTTCTCTAACTGTAGATATTGTTTTAATGTGCTATAACAAAGAAGAAGATCAATTAAAAATTTTGCTGATCAAAAGAAAAGGACATCCTTACCGAAATTCTTGGGCTCTACCTGGCGGTTTTGTTAATAGAAATGAATCAACAGGTGAAAGTGTCTTGCGAGAAACTAAGGAAGAAACAGGTGTAGTCATTTCTAAAGAGAATATTGAACAGTTGCATAGTTTCAGCAGACCAGATCGTGATCCTAGAGGTTGGGTCGTAACGATTAGTTACTTAGCTTTTATTGGGGAAGAACCCTTGATAGCTGGCGATGATGCAAAAGAAGTTCGGTGGTTTACGATGGAACGCAAAGACAGCATCCTTTCTCTTACAAACGGGGATGTCGAAATTGTGTTAGATGTAAATACAGGTGCCTCCACTGGTAAAGATACATTAGCTTTTGACCATAGTGAAATCATTTTGAAAGCTTTCAATCGAGTAGCAAATAAAATGGAGCATGACCCTCAAGTACTTCAAGTATTGGGAAAGGATTTTACAATCACAGAAGCACGCAAAGTATTTGCTAAGTTCTCCGGAATTGATTATAAATCGATTGACCATTCAAATTTTAAGAAAGCTATGCTCCATCATTTTGAAGAAATTGGAGAACGTCCCGTTGGTATTGGCCGTCCTTCAAAAATTTATCAACTAAAAGCTGACAATGCCTAAAGAGAAAGGGTGATCCTATGGTTGTTTATTTTCGAAAAGCAATCCCTGATGACTTAAACAACATTATGAAAATCATTCAAAGTGCTCGTCGCCTTCTGCGTGAAAAGAATATCCCCCAGTGGCAAAATGGTGAAGGACCTAACGAAAAGCTATTAAAGCATGATATTACTTTACAACGATGTTATGTATTGATTGTTGACGATGATATTGCTGGTTTAGGAATCATTTCAACAGAAATTGAACCACCCTATAACCATATAATGAACGGCCAATGGAACAATACACATGAAAAATACGGGACAATCCACCGAGTCGCTCTTTCCCCACTTTATCAGGGGAAAGGTCTCGCCCTACTGTTAATGAACTATCTGATCACTACTGCTAGACTTAATACTATTCTGGATATTCGTATTGATACGCATCCAAAAAATAAAGCGATGCAACAGCTGATCAGAAAAGCTGGTTTTACCTACCAAGGGGATATTCTTTTGCCTGTTGTTGATGGTGAGCGATTTGCTTATCAATTGGTATTGTCTTAATAAACGCCTAAATGCTGACAATCATATCGTTTTGTTTTTTGGTTTTTATTTATTGCTTACGTTTCTAACCTTTAAACGGTAAATTATACTGTTAGATCACTATAAAAGAGGCAGAGATATAACTCATAGAGTTATATCTCTGCCTCTTTAAAAACTATTTTACAATTTGTTTTGCAATAAAACTTGAATACTTCACTTGACCGTCCACATTCGGATGAACACGATCCTCATAAAACCATTCCTCATGATCATTACTATAGCCATACCAGTCGATCACAACTAAATTTTTGTATTTCTTTTTCATTGTTTCAAGCATCGTATTGACGTCATTTTGCCATCTCCTTGTCGGAACGCGGACATTGATCCAATAAACTTTACGTTTAGAACCAATTGCTGTCATAAATTCGTCAAACTGCGCTTCAGTAAAGGAACCGTTCGTTCCAAGACCAACTAGCACATTATTTTTCAATAATTTTTCATCATCTAATTTTTCAATGACTGGCGCACTAGTATACAATTGTCTGCCAACTTCGCCATCAACAATCATCTTAGGAAAAATTTCTTGAAGACCTGAAGCAGCATCTAAAATAACTGAATCGCCAAATGCCGTGATTTCCATCCCTTTCGCCTTCTTCATCTCTTCGGCCGTTAAATCAAAGTTCGTTTCTATTGGGGAAGTTGATTGTTCAGTCGAGTCTTTAGTTTCCCCATCGTTTTTGGCTTTCTCCTCTGCTTTTCGTTGCTCTGCTTTCTTTTTATTTGCTTCAATATTTTTTTGTAACTGTTGTTGTTCAGCGGTTACTTCATTTGAAGGTGCAATAGCCAACGCGAAAAGAGCAAAACAGGATATAACAACACTGGTCAAGGCAGTGAATTTAGGAATTGTGGCCCATGGCTTGCGGAAAAAATCTTTAATAGCAAACCAAGTATATTTATAATAAAATTTACCTAAAGGCTTTTCAATAAAACGATAAGAAAGCTCACTGATCCCTAAAATTAATGCTATTTCAATGAGGGAGTGTAGAAATACATGATCGCTTAGATTTTGAATTTTTGCTTCATAAAAAATCATAACTGGGAATTGATACAAATAAATACCATAACTTCTTTTTCCAAACCAAGTAAATACTGGGTTCGTCAGCCAACGATTGAGGTCTGCACCTGGATGGGCCGTAACAGCAACCAGAAGTGTTGCAAAAATGCTGACAATAAACATACCGCCATAATACACAAAAGCAAAATGGTCTGCTAAGAATAAAAATGCGAGCAATAAAGCAACCAATGACGCAATACCAACACCGTTTAGTAAAGTCTTAGCTTTTATCGGAATTTCTTCTTTCAAACGGAAACTTGGCCAAACAAAAGCCAAAGCACTTCCCATCAAAATCGAAAATAGTCGTGTATCCGTCCCATAATATACTCTCGTAGGATCTGCCCCTGGAGTATAGAGAATAGCCATCAAAATACCAGAACCGACAGCCAGCCCCATGATCAATCCAAAAATTTTACCGCTGTGTTTAACATACCTTTTAAGGACAATAAATAACAATGGCCAAATCAAATAATTTTGTGCTTCAACGGCAAGAGACCATATATGTGTAAAAGGCGACTGCGTTGTAAATCGATCAAAATAAGAAAATCCTCTAAAAATCTGCCACCAATTATTATAATAAAGCACACTGCTGGCGACCACGCTGCGTAAGTTGTTTAACAAGTCTCTTTGAAAGAGAACGATATAGGCTGATGCTCCAATCAGCATAGTAATCAGGCCGGGGTATAGCCGTTTCATACGGCGTATATAGAAACCTTTCACATCGATTGTTTCGGTTTGAAGCCACTCTTGCCTTAGTAAATCAGTAATTAAATATCCAGAAACTGCAAAAAAAATAGGGACGCCTAAATAGCCCCCATGCATTATATTGGGGAACAAGTGATACAGAATCACACCGACGACCGCGATTGTTCGAATCCCATCGAACCCAGTAATATAACGGCGGTTTTCTAACCTTTTATTATTATTCATTTATATTTTCCAACTTTACTAATATTCTTTTTTATAATTCGAGTAATTTTTTAACAAAGGAAACATGATTTTAAAAATGACAGATGATAGAAAAAATAAGTCGTGTTTGACCAAAAAAGGTAGTCTGTTGAAGTGTAAAAAAATTTCTATCTGGCTCATGCTCTTTGACGGTCGTAGTTTTTCTAACCGATTTAATGTAGTAAGTTAAATATACGTTCTTTCCTGACAAATGGCAAGAGCTCTTACTCCATTTTTTGACTTTTTAAGCAAATTTTAGAAATTTTTTTTCAAAAAAAAGAGTGGACAATATGAAAGAATTTAATCTTACATACTATCCAATCTCATTGAACATAATTACTTGTTATTTATCGTGTATTTTTCATTGCCTCGGCACTCTTTTACGTCAATATATTGTTGTTTAAATTATTGTTGAATGCGATAAAAAATGGATCCTTTCGTTTGTGTCATTATTATACAAGTAGAGCATATAATGATGGATTATCACTAAGATCGATATACTTCGGATCGAACTCTGCCATTTTTGCTAATAAGTTTGGCAATTCTTCTTTATCTTTCAGCAAAATCCCCAAAACAACTGGTCCTGTTCCACGATTGACTTTTTTCGTGTATTCGAAACGAGTGATATCATCATTTGGACCTAATATATCTGTTACAAATTCTCTTAATGCACCCGGTCGCTGCGGAAAATTGATGACAAAATAATGTTTCAATCCTTCAAAAATCAATGAACGTTCTTCAATTTCTTCCATACGGTTAATATCATTGTTACCACCACTAATAATACAAACTACATTTTTCCCTTTTATATCATCCTTAACGAGTTCTAAAGCTGAAACACTTAATGCGCCAGCTGGCTCTACAACGATTGCTTGTTTTGTATACAACTCTAAAATCGTTGAGCACACTTGTCCTTCATCGACAGCCAACAGCTCATCTACATATTCAAGTGCATGTTCATATGTTAAATTACCAACTTGTTTGACCGCAGCACCATCCACAAATTTTTCGACACTATCCAGCATTACCGGCTTTCCTTCATTAAAAGCAGCCCGCATCGATTGAGCGCCAAGTGGCTCTACTCCTACAACTACTGTAGTCGGGCTCACACTTTTAGTATAGGTTGAAATACCGCTAACTAAGCCTCCTCCACCTATTGCTGCTAACAAGTAGTCCACTTGAAATTCAGATTCTTTTGCTTCTTGAAAGACTTCAACCGCTACCGTTCCTTGACCAGCCATAATATTTAAATCATTAAAAGGATCAATAAATGCTTGATTATTAGCCTGGGCATATTCTTTAGCGGCTTTAGCAGAGGCATCAAAGGTATCACCGATTAATTTGACGGTTACTTCCTCTCCACCGAAAAATTTTACTTGAGAGATTTTTTGTTGTGGTGTAGTTGTCGGCATAAAAATTATTGCTGAAACCTTCATTTCATGGCAAGTAAACGCTACTCCTTGCGCGTGATTTCCAGCGCTAGCACACACAACGCCATTTTTTAGCATGTCATGAGGCGTTTGTTTGATTGCATAATAGGCTCCTCTTAATTTAAACGAACGGACTTTTTGTAAATCTTCTCTTTTTAAGTAAACATTACATTGATATTTTTGTGATAGGTACATATCGTACTGTAATGGGGTTCTCGTTACGACCTCTTTTAACGTGTCATAGGCTTCTTCGATATTTTCTTTAGTTAATTTCACCAATTTTTCCTCACCCTTTATTATGTAAAAGATTGAGAAAATTATTTTTCTCAACCTCTATTTACTATTTTAGTCTTCTTTTGAGACAAATGGCATCATTTTACGTAGTTCTGCTCCAACTTTTTCAATCGGGTGTCCAGCATTATCTTTACGCATTTGATTAAACTCTTTAAAGCCATTTTTATTATCATCAATGAATCCTTTAGCAAATTTGCCATTTTGGATATCTGTAAGGACTTCTTTCATATTGGCTTTTGCTTCAGCAGTCACAACACGAGGCCCTGAAACATAATCACCATATTCAGCAGTATTTGAGATTGAATTACGCATTTTCTCAAATCCTCCCTCATAAATAAGGTCAACAATCAATTTTAATTCATGGCATACTTCAAAGTACGCTAATTCTGGCTGGTAGCCCGCTTCTGTTAATGTTTCAAAACCTGCTTCAATCAAACTTGTTAAACCACCGCACAATACTGCTTGTTCACCAAATAAATCCGTTTCAGTTTCTTCTTTAAAGGTTGTTTCTAATACTCCCACACGAGTGGCACCGATTCCTTTTGCATAAGATAAAGCCACGTCACTTGCTTTGCCTGTTGCATCTTGATAAACCGCAAATAATGCTGGAACAGCAAAGCCTTCTGTAAAGGTACGACGAACAAGATGTCCTGGTCCTTTTGGAGCAACTAAGAAAACATCCACATCTTTTGGTGGGTTGATTACATCAAAATGAATATTGAAACCATGACCGAATGCTAAAGCATTACCAGCTTCTAAGTTTGGTGCAATTTCATTGTCATAAAGATCTCCTTGGATTTCATCTGGAGCTAAAATCATGACTACATCTGCTTTTTTAGATGCTTCTTCAACTGTTAACACATCAAATCCATCATTACGAGCAGCTTCCGCTGATTTTCCTTCACGGATTCCGATGATGACTTGATTCCCATTGTCTCTTAAGTTTTGCGCATGGGCGTGACCTTGTGAACCGTAGCCAATGATGGCGATCGTTTTCCCTTCTAATTGATTGTTTTCTACTGAGTTATCATAATATACTTTTGCCATTGTTGAACCCTCCAAATTTTTTATGCTTATAAGCGTATGCTTTAAGACCTTTTTTTAGTTGTTGCCTCGAGTAAATCCTGTAACACCTGTTCGTGCAAGTTGTTTGATTCCATAAGGTGTAACTACATCAACGAATGCACTGATTTTTTCGCTCGTTCCTGTGACTTGAATCACCACTGAGCGAGTACCTACATCAATCACGTTTGCTCTAAATGGATCAATCACAGAGAATAATTCAGCTCGAACAGCAGCTGGTGCATTAAGTTTTACCAACGCTAATTCTCTTTCTAAATGTGGTTCATCTGTTATATCAGAAACCTTGATCACATCGATTTGTTTGTTCAATTGTTTAGTGACCTGTTCACTTTCATTTAAGTCGGCTACTTGAATCACAATCGTAATTCGTGAAACATTGTCTAATTCTGTCGGTCCAACTGAAATACTATCGATATTAACTTGCCTACGCGTCAGTACACCACTAAAACGATTTAAGACACCTGAATTATTATTGACTGTCGCTGTAATGATTCGTCTCATTTCAGTCCACCCCCAGCATTTGATAGTTTGCTTTACCCGCTGGAACCATTGGTAATACATGTTCCGTTGGTGACACCATGACTTCAATCAACAAAGGCCCTGTTTCTTTAAAGGCTTCTGTTAATTCAGCTTCTAGAGTTTCGGGATCCTCTATTCGGAGTCCTTTGATATGATAGGCTTCTGCCATCTTCACAAAATCCGGTTGAGAGGTGAAAACTGATTCTGAACGACGTTCGTTGAAGAAACTTTCCTGCCATTGACGCACCATTCCTAATGATTGATTATTCAAAATCACAATTTTAATTGGAATATTGTATATAGTTAAAATTGCTAATTCTTGATTCGTCATTTGGAACCCACCATCACCAACAAAAAGTACAACTTCTTTATCTGGACAACCTAATTTTGCGCCAATTGCAGCTGGCACACCGTACCCCATCGTTCCTAGACCACCACTTGTTATAAGCTGTTTCTCATTTTTGAATGGATAAAACTGAGCTGCCCACATTTGGTGCTGACCTACATCGGTTGCCACAATCGCTTCACCATTTGTCAGTTCCCCAATAAATTCAATGACTTTTTGAGGTTTGATTTCTGCCTTTTGTTCTTTATCGTATTTAAAGGGATGCAATTTTTTTCTTGAAAGATTTAGTTTTCTCCATTCCGTACAATCGGCACTTTCAACTTCAATCTTTAACATCTCTTTTAATGTTTCTTTGGCATCTGCTACAATCGGTATTTGCGTTTCAATAATTTTGCCAATTTCTGCTGGATCAATATCAACATGTGCAATTACTGCATTCGAAGCAAATTCTTTTGGCGCACTAGCCAAACGGTCGTCAAAACGGGAACCTAGATTGATCAACAGATCGCAGTCGGTCAAAGCCATATTAGCCGCAAAAGACCCATGCATGCCACCCATCCCTAAAAATAATTCATTTTCTGTCGGGACTGCCCCTAAACCTAAAAGGGTACATAGCGCTGGAACTTGGTATTTATTGATAAATTCTACTAATTCTTTCCCAGCATCAGCATGTAAAATGCCTGCACCAACCAATATTAAGGGTTTTTTAGCAACTGCTAAAGCTTCCATCAGTTTTTTTGCTTGAAGTTTATTTGGTTTTACTGTCGGCTGATAGCTAGGTAAATTTAAATTGACCTCAATCTCAGCATCAGCTTCCATGATTGTCATATCTTTAGGCAAATCGATTACAACTGGTCCTTTTCTACCTGTTGTCGCAATGTGAAAAGCTTCTTCGATGATTCTCGGTAATTCTTTGGTCTCACGAACTTGGTAATTATTTTTTGTAATAGGCATTGTCAGTCCGATGACATCAGCTTCTTGAAAGGCATCTTTGCCAATGCCATCTGTAACTACCTGACCTGTGAAAACAACCATCGGAATCGAATCACTCATCGCATCCGCAATACCGGTAATTGCATTTGTTGCACCAGGACCACTAGTTACGATTACGACCCCAGGTTTTCCAGTAGCTTTAGCATATCCTTCTGCAGCATGGACCGCTCCTTGTTCATGTCTTGTCAAAATATGAGGAATATCTCTGTCATATAATGCATCATATAAAGGGAGGACCGCCCCACCAGGATATCCAAATATCATTTCTACTTCTTGTTTTTGCAATGCATCAATTAAGATTCTTGAACCATTTTTCATTTTTCTTTGTTCTTCCGCCATGAGCTTCCCTCCTCTAGTCTAGCAAATCTTCTGGAATCTGCATGATTCCTCCTGTATGCGCTGATGTTACCAACGCCGTGTAACGAGCTAAGTATCCTGTTTTTACTTTCGCTTTAAATTTCGGCAATTGGTCATTTCTTTTCGCCAATTCTTCATCAGAAACATGTAATTCTAGTGTTCGATTAATCAAATCAATTTCAATTTCATCGCCATCTTTGACTAACGCAATGGGACCGCCTGCTGCCGCTTCTGGAGAAATATGTCCTACTGCTATTCCGCGAGTTGCCCCTGAAAAACGACCATCTGTAATCAAAGCCACATCTTTCCCTAACCCTCGTCCAACGATACTTGATGTTGGAGCCAACATTTCTGGCATACCAGGGCCGCCTTTTGGTCCTTCATAACGAATAACCACCACATGCCCTTTTTTCACTGTATGATCATCGATTGCTGCAACAGCTTCATCATGAGAACTAAAGCAAATAGCTTTTCCTACGAATTTTTTGATTGAAGGATCTACTCCACCAACCTTGATTACACTTCCTTTGGGTGCGATATTTCCATACAAAATTGACAAACCTCCAACTGGGCTATATGGATTTTCTTTTGGATGGATAACTTCTTCATTTTTGATTACAGCATCCTGAACGTTTTCACGAATTGTTTTTCCTGTAACGGTGATACGATCTGGATGGATAGCGTTTCCTAAGTCTACTAACTCTTTCATGATTGCTGGAACACCTCCAGCTTCATGAACGTCATGCATTGAATACGCTGACGATGGTGCAATTTTAGACAAGTAAGGTACACGTTCAGCAATCGCATTGACTTCTTCTAAGTTGTAGTCGATTTCTGCTTCATTCGCAATCGCCAAGGTATGCAATACAGTGTTTGTTGAGCCACCCATCGCCATATCCAATGCAAAAGCATCATCAATGGCTTCTTTTGTAATGATATCTCTTGGCTTCACCTGATTTTTGACTAAATCCATCAAATGAAATGCTGATTGCCTAACAAGCTCTCTTCGTTCATCTGAAACGGCTAAAATAGTTCCGTTACCAGGTAATGCCATTCCTAAAACTTCCATCAAGCAATTCATAGAATTCGCTGTAAACATTCCTGCACATGAACCACAAGTTGGACAGGCATTTTGTTCCATAAAATTAAATTCTTCTTCCGTCATTTTCCCTTCTTTAAATGTTCCTACCGCTTCAAACATATTAGAAAGAGTAGTCGTGTGACCTCTTGGATCGATACCTGCTTTCATTGGGCCACCAGAACAGAAAATTGCTGGAACGTTTGTTCTAACACTAGCCATCAGCATACCAGGAGTAATTTTGTCGCAGTTTGGAATATAGAAGACACCATCAAACCAGTGAGCGTTGATTACGGTCTCAGCAGCATCAGCAATAATCTCTCTACTTGGTAATGAGTAGCGCATACCGATATGTCCCATAGCAATACCATCATCAACACCGATCGTATTAAACTCAAAAGGAATTCCTCCAGCTTCCCGGATTGCTTCTTTGGCAACATCCGCCAATTCTCTTAAATGCACATGCCCAGGCACAATATCAATATATGAGTTACAAATTGCGATAAACGGCTTGTCCATATCTTTGGCATTTTTTACTTGTCCAGTTGCATAAAGTAAGCTTCTGGCAGGTGCTGCTTCAATTCCTTTTTTGATTTGATCACTACGCATTTTCATCCACTCCAATTCAGTTATCTCCAGAAGAGTTCAATTATGATTCTTCGGATTCGTTTTTTATTTTTCCTCGTGCCTCTTTATATAACTTTCTACAAAAAAAGCATCCCATCAATTGAATGGGATGCTTTAGTAAGACCCCCATTTACCAAAGACAAACAGGACTCTAACATCTGCGAAATTTCTCAGTGTTCTAAGTCCTACACGATAAAATAATGACTAATACGTGGCTGTTGTTTGTCTTTTTCATAATAATGGTCTCCTCTTTTAAAAAATCTACAAAGATTAAAATAGCATGTGATAAATAAAAGCTTTTATTAACTATAAACCTAATAAATGAGAATGTCAATAAAATTTGATAAAAAGATTCAGAAAATTCCAACAATGTCGGTACTAACTTTCTTACTTATTGTCGAAAAACGTTGTAAAACCTCTTTTTTGGACGTAATAAGTGACATGAATACTCTTTTTTTCCTTTCGAAACACTCATTACTGCGCACCTATTTTTAATCTTCAAAACAAAAAAGCTGATACCCGACTCATTTGGGTATCAGCTACTTATGTAATCTTATCCTCTTTGGAAATAATACAATGGTTTGTGTGTTAAACGTTTCATTTGTCTTTTTTTATCTTCAATAATTGAAAGTAATTCTTCTGAAAAATTTTCTATTATCACACGGCCACCTTTATATGTACTGCCGCCCATTGAAATCACTTCATCCGGTGTTAAGATTACTTTTCTATGGGAAATTTTTTTGAAAAATTCTTCAATCAAATATGTAGGCAAATAGAAATTGTTTTGTGCCGAAAATGATTCTAAATAGATAAAATCATCGATACTGATATAACAATCATCCATTGACATGAAATTCACAGATTTGTCTACATAAATATCTCTTTTTTGTAAAATCTCATTGATTTTCTTGTTCAAAAGATTCAGGGTTTCTATTTCTTTGACAAAATTTTCTAATTCACGATAACGTACCGCTTTGCGTTCTTCATAGGTTACACGTAGTGCAACACCAATCGATACGATAACTGCACCAATCAAGACACCCGTTATACCTGCAATAAAAACAACCATTTGGATTCCCTCACTCTTCTAATTCTTACTTTTTTAGTATAACATACTCTTCCATAAGCGCAAAAAAATATGTTAAAAGACTATATCTCTTTTTCAATTCCTAAAACAAATCTGTCCTTACTATATTATTATTTTTCCAAAAGACTAGAATATGCTTTATTAGTCTAGATAACTCATTCTTTTGATGCTATAATATAACAGTAATAATATTATGATAAAAGTGGGGAAGTCGTTATGGGGAAGAAAGTTATTAAATTAGATTTTGAAGATGTTGTTATTGCTAACGAAGATGGAAGCACAACCAGAGCATTATACGAATGGTTTAATTTCAAGCCAGAAATTGGTGATCTCGTAGATGTGTTTCCAGATGGAGACGAATTGATCATCCACAAAGCTGTAGCAGCAACAGATAATCTACAAGATAAAATCAATATCAATATCGTTAATGAAAATAACAATACACAGTCAGTGGGTGGCTATGTACAATATGGTAAAGTTGTTAACAAATGGGTTTATTTCTTATTAGCCTTTTTATTGGGAGGAATAGGTGCTCATAAGTTCTATTCTGGTTTTTCTGGAAAAGGAATTATGTATTTATTATTCTCTTGGACAATGATTCCTGGAATTATTGCATTTTTCACTTCAATCGCGACATTACTTAAAACTGCAGACCAAAATGGAAATATTGTAGTAACTTCTTAATAGATATGTAAGCTCCATCAATCTCATATGAAAATGTAAGACTCTTTGAGATTATTTAAGGAGGTTGAGACAGAAGTGTTTTACTCCGAGAAATAAGAAGGAATTTACGAAAATTGCTCTTCAAATTTTTGTGAATTTCGGCTTATTTCCGAAGGAGTTGCTTCTGCGCCCACCGTTTATTCGGTTACTAAGAGCCTGAAACATAACCTTTTTAGTTATGTACCAGGCTCTTTTATTCTAATCTACTCGATAAAAGTGATTTTTCACACTATTTTTGAAATAAGTCAAAGCTTCTTCTTTCTTAAAATTCAAAGCGTTAAAGTTGACCTTTATTGACCAATAAAGTATACTTTTTTTAAGCATTACGATAAGCTTTGTGATAAAATGGTTTGAAGAGTTTTTATATAGGAGGAATATACTATGAATTTAATACCAACAGTCATTGAACAATCATCTCGTGGAGAAAGAGCATATGATATTTATTCACGATTATTAAAAGATAGAATCATCATGTTAAGTGGTCCAATCGATGATAATGTAGCAAACTCAGTTATTGCTCAATTACTATTTTTAGACGCACAAGACTCCGAAAAAGACATCTATATTTATATCAACTCACCTGGAGGAAGTGTTTCTGCTGGATTAGCAATCTTCGATACGATGAATTTTGTTAAAGCTGATGTACAAACAATTGTTCTTGGTATGGCAGCTTCTATGGGAAGTTTCTTATTAACTGCTGGTACAAAAGGCAAACGTTTTGCATTGCCAAATGCTGAAATCATGATTCATCAACCATTAGGTGGTGCACAAGGTCAAGCAACTGAAATCGAAATTGCTGCTAAACATATTCTTGACACGCGTGATCGTTTGAATAAAATCTTAGCAGAACGTACAGGTCAACCACTTGAAGTCATTGAACGCGATACAGATCGTGATAATTTTATGACTGCGCAACAAGCAAAAGAATATGGTTTGATTGATGAAGTAATGGAAAATAGCAGTTCTTTAGGCAAATAATAAAAATGCCCAAAATTTCTTTTGAAAATTTTGGGCATTTTTATTTAAACTAATTGCAAAAAGCGCTACACTAAAGATAGCAGAAATGAAAGGATGTTACTAAAATGGATATTTCAATTATCGATGCAACAAAAGTTACAACAAAAAATGGTTTGGCAGTTGGAAAAGACTCGGCTCCAGTAAAGATGGTCGAATTTATGAATGTTCGCTGCCCGTATTGTAAAAAATGGTTTGAGGAATCTTTTGATTTATTGAATGAATATGTTAAAGAAGGAAAAGTTCAACGAATCATCAAACTATTAGATAAAGAAAAAGAAAGTCTGCAACGTGGTAACGTAATGCATCACCATATTAATTATGATTTGCCTGAAAAAGCTTTGACTGATTTGAAACAAATGTATGATACACAAGATACATGGGGAAACCTTTCTTTAGAAGATGTGGCTATTTTTGCTGAAGATAATTTACAATTACCTAAAAAAGAAGGGACTTCAATCGTCCAAGCTGTGATTGAAGAAGCGGCAGCTGCAACTATCAAATTTGTGCCAACAATAGTTATTGGTGAACATATTTTTGATGAATCAATTACGAAAGAAGAATTGATACGTTATATAGAAGGCAAATAAAAAAACGAGACCAAGTTAGCTAGGCTTGGTCTCAATTTTTTTAGAACTACTATCAATACCCGTTTTTTTTTCCATTGCAGAGTCTTTAATTTCTTTTTCAGCATCTTCGCCAAAACTTAGAATCTTGTCAATATCTTCTTTTCCGAGAAAATTCCCTAGACCTTCCCCGAGTTGTTTGATTTGCCTCATGATAAAATCTTTATCTTCTACGCCCATCATTATCACCCAACTTTCTGCTATTGTCTTATAGCAATCCATAAGAAGTTACGCACTTTTTTCCCTTAGTTTGTCTGCAAATTCATTGATTTTACGAATTCTATGATTGATTCCTGATTTTGAAATCGCACCTGATGGGATCATCTCACCTAATTCTTTTAAACTCACTTCTGGATACTCCAAACGTAATTCAGCAATTTCTTGTAATTTTCCTGGTAAGGCAGTTAATCCAACCACACTTTCGATATACTGAATATTTTCGATTTGCTTTGATGCTGCATCGATTGTTTTATTGAGATTCGCCGTTTCACAGTTGACCAATCGATTCACCGAATTACGCATGTCACGAACGATCCGGACATCTTCAAATTTCAGCATAGAATTTGTCGCACCGATCAGTGTCAGAAAATCAGCGATTTGTTCAGCTCCTTTTAGATAGGAAATATACCCATTTCGACGTTCCAATGTCCGTGCATTTAAATCATAATAATTTAACATTTTGCAAATATCATCATTGTGTTCCTCGTAAATCGAGAATATTTCCAAATGATAACGGCTTGTCTCGGGATTATTGACTGAGCCTGAAGCCATAAATGCACCTCTTAAATAGGATTTCATTTTTTGTGAGTTCCCCATAATATCTTCTGATACATGAGTATTGAACATCATTCCATCTAAAATATCTAAATCAGCAAGCACACTTTTCGTATCTTGTTTTAGTCTTACGATGTACACATTATTCTTTTTTAATTTCATTTTTTTCCGAACTAACAATTCTGAACGAACATCATAATGATCTTTTAAAAGAGAATAGATTCGTCTGGCGATTGCTGCATTTTCAGTTTGAACATTCAATACAAATTGCTGATTCACAATGCTTAATGAACCGTTCATCCGGATCAATGCTGCTAATTCTGCTCGCGCATGTTCACGATGTACCTCTAAAGTTGTTAGCTCTTTTTTAACATCTGCTGCAAAAGACAATCTCCACGCCTCCTCTCTTGTTCTTACTCTTTAATATCTTGCGCCGAATACAATACGAAATAGTTCATCCACTACTTTGTCTCCATCATGAAAAACACCACCGTCACGCAATTTTAAAAAGTCCGTAGAAATCACACGACACCCTTCATCTCTCAATTTTTTGAAATCATGTTCCACTTGAACTAAATATTCATCATAAACCTCTGGATCCATATATCCATCAGGTACATTTTCAGTATTAACTAAAACAGTATCCACAAATTTACTTTTAAGATGTTCATGCAATACACAAACATGATCAGCATCAGTAAAATGTTCCGTTTCACCTTTTTGAGTCATGATATTACAAATATAAACCACTTCAGCCTCCGCATTGATGATTGCTTCCCCAATCTCTTTGATTACTAAATTCGGTAGGATACTGGTAAACATACTTCCTGGTCCTAAAACAATCATATCCGCCTCTTCAATTGCTTTGACTACTTTTCTCGCAGCTTTTGGCTGTTCATCATCATGTGTATTTGTGACAAAAACATGGTCGATTGTTTTTCGGTCAACTGCAATATTGGATTCACCGACTGCAATAGAACCATCTTTAAAAACAGCATGTAACGTCAGCGGTCTTTCTGATGAAGGATAAATATGTCCATCCACATGCATCATTTTTGAAAGCAGCTGAATTGCTTCATATGTACTGCCGCGCATCTCTGAAACAGCCGCAATAATCAAATTTCCAATTGCGTGGTTGGCAAAATATTTATCCGATTTATTAAAACGATACTGAAAAATATCTTCATATAATTGAGGCATGTCGGATAAAGCTACTAGTACATTACGTAAATCCCCAGGCGGCGTCATATTCATTGACTCCCGAATTTCACCGCTACTGCCTCCGTCATCGGCAACGGTCACAACAGCTGTAATATCCGCACTTTGATTCCGTAAACTTTTTAGGATAACTGGTAACCCAGTTCCTCCCCCAACCACAACGATTTTAGGTTTTCTAATCCGGTACGTTTTCATTTTCATGAGCGATTCACCGTCTCTTTACGCTTTCCTTTATCACGATGGGTAATGTTAACATGATAGTCCTTTTCAAGTTCTTTGCCAACACGTTCTGTTAATGCCACCGAACGATGCTGTCCGCCTGTACAACCAATCGCAATTGTAACGCTTGATTTCCCCTCTTTTTCATACCCTGGCATTACATTTTTCAACAAATCAATAAATCGAGTATAGAAACTCTCAGTCTCTGGAAAACTCATAACATACTCATATACAGATGAATCTTGACCTGTCAAGGGTCTTAATTCTGGTATATAGTGTGGATTTGGTAAAAAACGAACATCCATCACAATATCCGCATCAATAGGCAAGCCATATTTAAACCCAAATGAAACAAGTTCTACGCGAAACTCATGTGTATCTCTAGATTTAAACTCCTCATTGATTCTTTCTCGTAATTGTCTTGGAGATAATTCAGTTGTATCGATCACAACTTGGGCATCTCCTCTAATTTCTTCAAGGATCGCTCGTTCTTTTCTAATTCCTTCTGTAATCAGACCATCCATCGCTAGTGGATGCGCACGACGAGTTTCTTTATATCGAGAAACAAGTTCTTCATCTGTTGCATCTAAGAACATGATTGTTGTATCAATCAGATTCGTATTTTCAAGTTCAACCAACATATCTTGAATTTCTCTAAAAAAATTACGAGAACGTAAATCGATCACTAATGCGATTTTTGTTACTTTTCCAGATTCTTTGATTAATTCCCAAAACTTAGGAATCAAGCTTGGCGGCATATTATCAATACAAAAATACCCCATATCTTCAAAGCTTTGAATGGCTACAGTCTTTCCAGCTCCGCTCATTCCAGTGATTATAACTAATTGTAAATTATCAACCATTTCTTAGCGCCCCTTTTGAAACATTTTATTAATTATAGCATCCCGGGCGTATCAAAGAAAGCTTTTCAACCAATTTTCATACCCATTCAACTCTTCTTATGAATTTAGAATTGTGAATAAGAATATTTTTTTACTCTCAAATTTTCTCTATCCTAGCTAAATGTTTTCTTTCTTTGCATCGAATCAATTGAAATACAAACTATTTTTCAAATATATTTTATTACTATCTTTAAAATAGTTCTTCAAAAAAATAAAAAAAGCAGAATAAACTTTTATCGTTCATTCTAGCTTCTTGTTATTGTCTACCATTTTTATTCATTATGTATATCTTTATCTGGACAGGACTGATCAACTTCCGTTTACTATCCCAAATTTATGCCTTAGTAAAATTAAGCATCTTCAATCACATTAAAATAATCTAAATTCAAAATAGGATCATCACAATTGATGACGGGACGATCTGTAGGATGGCACTTAACAACTCTGACCTGCACATCTTCTTCTTTTTTAGAAATAGCTTCTCCTACAAAAAACCAAGAAAAATTCGATCCATGACAAACATAATGAGCGCCGATTTTTATTTCTTTCTTTTCCAAGAAAAAATCATCCTTTCATACTCTTTTGATAAATATAGAATATCATGTTTTCAAAAAAAATATCATTCAACTTACGTAAAGATACTTTCTTTTTTTGACTATTTTTAAATTTAAGTGATTAAAAAACACTAATTTTCATTTTATTTATTATTTTCCTCTAATTATAATTTATTAAATAGTTTACTTTTATTTTTTCAAATGAAACTATAGAGTCTTAAAGCAAAAAAAGTACAGCCTTTCAACAACGAAGGCTGTACTTTTCTTTTTTGAACGGATTATTTATAGAAGGACAGATATATACCAATTAGGTTGAACAATATACCTATCTAAGTGCGATTTTACTTTAAAAATCTATAGAAATCAATAGCAATAGGTATTTTTTGTTCAACCTTCATGTTTTCTTTAAAAATATTAATACTATTTTCAAATAATGGAGTATACCAATTTATAAAACTCGCTTTAAATACTTACCTGTATAGCTTGCTTTGACTTTAGCAATATCTTCAGGTGTTCCTGTTGCAATAATTGTTCCGCCACCGTCTCCACCTTCTGGCCCCAAGTCAATAACATGATCTGCTGACTTGATTACATCTAAATTATGTTCAATAACAAGCACAGTATTACCGGATTCAACAAGTCTTTCTAACACGACAAGTAAACGAGCAATATCGTCCGTGTGCAACCCAGTTGTAGGCTCATCTAGAATATAGAAATTTTTACCATTCGAATTTTTATGCAGTTCACTCGCTAATTTCATGCGCTGTGCTTCCCCACCAGATAATGTAGTAGCAGGCTGTCCTAAAGTGACATAGCCTAATCCCACATCAACAATGGTTTTTAATTTACGATGAATTTTAGGAATGTGTTTAAAGAACTCCACTGCATCTTCTACAGTTAAATCTAAAATATCAGAAATATTCTTTCCTTTATAGTGAACTTCCAGTGTTTCAGAATTGTAGCGTTTGCCATGACAAACTTCACAAGGAACATAGACATCTGGTAAAAAATGCATCTCGATCTTAATGATCCCATCCCCACGACACGCTTCACAGCGGCCACCTTTAACATTGAAGCTGAAGCGTCCTTTTTTGTAGCCACGGACTTTTGCTTCATTGGTTTTCGCAAACAGATCACGAATATCATCAAAAACGCTTGTGTAAGTTGCAGGATTACTTCTCGGTGTGCGGCCAATCGGACTTTGATCAATATCAATAATTTTTTCTATATTTTTATAACCAGTAATATTTTTGTGTTTACCTGGTTTATTTGAATTTCGATTAAGCTTTTGTGCTAAAGCCTTTTTCAATATTTGATTTACTAATGTACTTTTTCCTGATCCAGAAACTCCAGTTACTGCAACAAACTCTCCTAATGGAAATTCAACAGTAACATTTTTCAGATTGTTCTCTGCCGCACCTGTTACTTTGATTTTCTTACCATTGCCTTTACGACGCTCTTTAGGGACTGGGATCACTTTTTTGCCTGATAGGTATTGTCCGGTTAAAGAATTAGGATTTTTAGCTACTTCATCAGGTGTTCCTGAAGCAACGATTTCCCCACCTAAATGTCCAGCGCCTGGCCCCACATCGATCAAATAGTCAGATGCTCGCATCGTATCCTCATCGTGCTCAACAACGATCAATGTATTGCCTAAATCACGCATTTTCTTGAGTGATTCGATCAAACGGTCATTGTCTCGTTGATGCAGTCCAATAGACGGTTCATCTAAAATGTACAATACACCAGATAAGTTTGAACCAATCTGTGTCGCTAAGCGAATACGTTGTGCTTCTCCACCTGACAGCGTTCCAGCTGCTCTACTAAGAGTTAAATAATCCAAACCAACATTTTTTAAAAAGTTCAAACGATCTTCCACTTCTTTTAAGATGGGTTTCGCAATCATTTGTTCTTGCTCAGATAACGTCACTGTTTCAAAAAATTCAATTGCATTTTTAATCGCTAATTCGGTAACTTGACCGATATTTGTATTATCGATTTTGACTGATAAAGCTTGAGGATTCAAACGATATCCTTTACACGTTTGACAAGTTAATTCGGTCATGTATAAACGCATTTGATCACGAGTAAAATCACTATTAGTTTCATGATAACGACGTTTGATATTAGTTAAAACACCTTCAAAAGGAACTTCTACATCACGAACTCCGCCAAAATCATTTTCATAATGGAAATGGAAGACTTCCCCATTGGATCCGTTTAAAATAATATCTTGATGTTCTTCTGGTAGTTCTTCAAATGGTGTATCCATGTCAATGTTGAAACTGTCAGCTGCTTGCTCCAACATTTGCGGATAATATTGTGAGCTTATTGGATTCCAAGGTGCGATTGCGCCCTCACGCAGTGTCTTTGTTGAGTCCGGAATAACAAGATCACGATCGACTTCTAATTTTATTCCTAATCCATCACAATCAGGACACGCTCCAAAAGGTGCATTGAAAGAGAATAATCTTGGTTCTAATTCCCCCACTGTAAAGCCGCAATATGGACAAGCGTAATGTTCACTAAAAAGCATTTCTTCCCCATCGATCACATCAACTAATGCATAGCCATCCGCTAAACGTAAGGCCGCTTCAAATGAATCAAACAAACGAGAACGGATCCCCTCTTTTACCACGATTCGGTCAATAACAATCGCAATATCATGTTTTTTATTTTTTTCAAGTTCAGGCGCTTCCGTTACATCATAGGTTTCTCCATCAACACGCATTCGAACATATCCTTCGCGTTGAATCATTTCAAAGACTTTTTTATGCTGACCTTTTTTCTTAACAATGACAGGCGCTAAGACCTGAAGTTTAGTCTTTTCTGGTAATTCCAACACTTTATCTACCATTTGTTCAACAGATTGACTCGTGATTTCAGTACCATCATTAGGACAAATCGGATGCCCAACACGAGCAAATAACAGTCTCAAATAGTCATTAATTTCTGTAACTGTCCCTACTGTTGAACGTGGATTTTTACTCGTTGTTTTTTGGTCGATAGAAATCGCTGGACTCAATCCATCGATACTATCAACATCTGGTTTATCCATTTGACCTAAAAATTGTCTAGCATAAGCTGAAAGACTTTCAACATAACGGCGCTGGCCTTCAGCATATAGTGTATCAAAGGCGAGTGAACTTTTCCCAGAACCAGATAATCCAGTAACGACAACCATCTTGTCACGAGGAATCGTAACATCTATATCTTTTAAATTATGTGCACGCGCGCCATGAATAACGATTTTATCATTTGCCATTATTTATCTCCTTTGCTGTGAAACACAGCCACTTTTTTATTCTGCTGCTTTCAACTCCAAAATCGTATCTCTTAAAGTCGCTGCTGTTTCAAAGTCTAATGCTTTCGCTGCATCCCGCATTTCTTTTTCTAATTTCATCAATAAATCTGCTTTTTCTTGGCGACTTAGTTCATGGTAAGATTTATCGATTTTTATTGTTTCACCTTTTTCATTGGTTTTAGAAATTGAAATCAACTCACGAATTTCTTTAATGATGGTTTTTGGTGTAATGCCATGTTCTTCATTGTATTTTTCTTGGATTGAACGACGTCGAGCCGTTTCGTCCATAGCTTTTTGCATAGAATCAGTGATTTTATCTGCGTACATGATCACTCGTCCGTCCGAATTCCGAGCCGCACGTCCGATGGTTTGGATCAATGAACGTTCACTTCTCAAGAATCCTTCTTTATCTGCGTCTAAAATTGCAATCAAGGATACTTCTGGAACATCCAATCCTTCACGAAGCAAGTTGATCCCAATCAACACATCAAATTCACCTAAACGTAGATCTCGAATGATTTCCGTTCGTTCTAATGTTTTGATATCACTATGAAGATATTTCACTTTGATTCCTAGTTCTTTAAGGTAATCCGTTAAATCTTCAGACATTTTCTTCGTTAACGTGGTGATAAATACACGTTGATCCTTCTCTACACGATCATGGATCTCACCCACTAAATCATCAATTTGTCCCATAATTGGACGAACTTCAATCAATGGATCTAGCAATCCTGTTGGCCGAATAATCTGTGGAATCACAGTATCTGTTTGCTCATGCTCGTAAGGTCCGGGTGTTGCAGAAACATAGACGACTTGATGCACATGTTCTTCAAATTCTTCAAGGCGTAAGGGGCGATTATCTAAAGCACTTGGCAATCGGAAACCATAATCTACCAGCATTTGTTTTCTAGCACGGTCGCCATTATACATACCACGAATTTGTGGCATCGAGACATGAGACTCGTCGATCACAAGTAAAAAATCATCTGGGAAGAAATCAATCAGCGTATAAGGCGGTTCCCCTTCTGAACGACCATCCATATGGCGTGAATAATTTTCAATACCAGATGTGTAACCCATTTCTCTCATCATTTCGATATCATAATTCGTTCTTTGTTCCAGTCTTTGCGCTTCTAATAATTTGTTTTCATTACGCAAAACCGTTAATCGTGCTTCTAATTCTTCTTGTATTTGTGAAATTGCATGTTCCATATGATCTTCATTGGTCACAAAGTGAGTTGCTGGGAAAATTGCGACATGTTCTGTCTCACCTATCACTTCGCCGGTTAACGCATCAACTTCTCTGATGCGCTCAATTTCATCGCCAAAAAACTCGACTCTTAGTGCATGATCGTCTCGGGATGCTGGAAAAATCTCTACTACATCTCCTCGTACACGAAAACGTCCACGCTGAAAATCAATGTCGTTTCGTTCGAATTGAATGTTGACCAAATCAGTCAATAACTTACTACGCTCCATCTCCATGCCTACGCGAATAGAAACGACTTGTTCACTGTACTCCTTAGGATCTCCCAACCCAAAAATACAAGAAACCGAGGCGATTACAATAACATCGTTCCTTTCTAATAAAGAACTAGTTGCTGAATGTCGTAATTTATCGATCTCGTCATTGATACTCGCATCTTTTTCTATATATGTATCGCTAGAAGGAACATAAGCCTCTGGTTGATAATAATCATAATAACTAACAAAATACTCGACTGCGTTATTAGGGAAGAATTCTTTAAACTCTCCATAAAGCTGTCCAGCTAATGTTTTATTATGGGCAATAACTAACGTTGGCTTATTTACTTCTTTTATTACGTTTGAAATCGTGAAGGTCTTCCCAGTTCCAGTAGCACCCAACAATATTTGTGCTTTTTCTCCACCTTCGATTCCTTCAACTAATCGTTTGATTGCTTCTGGTTGATCCCCATCCGGCTTATATTTTGATACTAAGTCAAATGTATTGGAGGTCTCTCTTTCTATCATCCAACATCCTCCTCTTACTTTATTTAATTGTTGCGTCACTTTGATTAAAAATACACAGCGCTATCTACCAAGTACTCTCAGGCATACAGCAGGATAACTCTACAGTCATTCTGTTTTCAACTTGTAGATCTATTCTTCATATAGGAATTTTCAGCGTAAAATTTAAATAGAAACTCCTGTCATTATTTTAACATACCGAACATATTTTCGCTAGTTTTAGAACAGGTTGCGTATACGTAATTTTTGATAATTTACATTTTATTTAATTTTTGTTTGTATTTATAAATTTAACGGAATACTGTTTGGGCTAATCTTATTTTGTATTTTTCTACCCTGATATGTAATATCTTGTTACATGGAATGTTAGAAAATGAGTTTTTTTTGATTTTCTCATTGTGAATGACTTGTGCTTTTGCCTTTTCTTACTATATAATTATCCAATATGCAAATATAGGAGGTATTTTATGAAAAGGAAACACTTTTTACTGTCATTTATTGTAATGATGGCAAGTCTACTAACATTTACTCTTGGACAGAATGCTCAAGCTGAGGAAAAAACATATAATATAGGAACAGATTTAACGTTTGCTCCATTTGAATTCCAAGATTCAAATGGTGAGTATGTTGGAATCGACGTTGATTTGCTTCACGCAATCGCTGATGATCAAGATTTCAAAGTAAACTTAAAGCCACTTGGGTTTGACAGTGCTATTCAAGCAGTTCAATCAAAACAAGTAGACGGTATGATCGCCGGAATGGGCATTACGGATGAGCGAAAAAAATCTTTTGACTTTTCAGATCCTTATTTCGATAGTGGCTTACAAATGGCGGTCAAAAAAGGCAATGATAAAATCAAAGGTTACGAAGATTTAAAAGGCAAAACTGTCGCAGCGAAAGTTGGAACTGAAAGTGCTACTTTCTTAGAGAAAAATCAAGAAAAATATGGCTATACCATCAAAAACTTTGATGATGCAACAGGTCTTTATCAAGCGCTAGAAAATGGCGAAGCTGATGCGATCTTCGATGATTATCCTGTATTGGGATATGCCATAACAAATGGACAAAAACTTCAATTAGTTGGTAAAAAAGAAACGGGAAGTTCTTATGGGTTTGCTGTGAAAAAAGGTCAAAACAAAGAATTGATCGAAAAATTCAATGCTGGATTGAAAGAATTAAAAAGTTCAGGTAAATATGATGAGATTGTCGGTAAGTATATTTCCACTGGAACTGAAACAACTGATACTGATTCTAAAATGAAAAAGATTCAACCTAAAAAAGATTCCTATGTAATTGCTAGTGATTCTACGTTTGCCCCATTTGAATTTCAAAACTCTGATGGCAAATATGAAGGAATCGATGTTGATCTTGTTCAACGTATTGCTGAACTTCAAGATTTTGATATTGAATTTAAATTTATCGGATTTAGTTCTGCCGTTCAAGCAGTTGAGTCTGGTCAAGCTGATGCAATGATCGCAGGAATGACGATTACAGATGAGCGTGAAAAATCTTTTGACTTCTCTACACCTTACTTTAACAGCGGGATTCAAATTGCGGTCAAAAAGGGCAATGACAAGATTCACTCTTACGAAGATTTAAAAGGAGAAAAAGTTGGTGCTAAAATCGGAACTGAAAGTGCTGATTTTCTAGAAGCCAACAAAGATAAATACGGCTATACAGTCAAATACTTAGATACAACTGATGCTTTATATAGCGCTCTTGAAATCGGCGAAATCGATGCAATGATGGATGATTACCCCGTTATCGGGTATGGCGTTGCACAAAAACAACCGTTAGCAACACCTATTCCTCGTGAAGAAGGAGGAAAATATGGTTTTGCAGTTAAGAAAGGAAAAAATCCAGAGTTGATCCAAATGTTCAATGAAGGATTAGCTGAATTAAAACAAACTGGCGAATATGATGAGATTATCGGAAAATATGTAAAAGATGGCTCTACTGAAAACAAAGTAGATGAATCAACATTTGTTGGTATGATCCAGAATAACTGGAAACGTCTTTTAAGTGGTTTATGGATGACTATTCAATTAACTCTGATTTCATTTATTTTAGCGTTGATTGTCGGCGTTCTATTCGGATTATTTAGTGCTTCTCCGTCTAAAACGTTACGTGTTATTTCTACTATTTATGTTGATATCATCCGAGGTATTCCGTTAATGGTACTGGCTTTCTTTATCTATTTTGGTTTACCTGGAATTTTAGGCTTTAATATTCCCGTTTTCCTTGCTGGAATCATTACTTTAACCCTAAATGCAAGTGCTTATATTTCTGAAATCGTACGTGGCGGTATTAATGCTGTACCCGTCGGCCAAATGGAAGCTTCTCGTAGTTTAGGTCTTTCATACAACCGAACGATGCAAAAAATCATTTTGCCACAAGCAATCAAAATCATGATCCCCTCTTTCGTCAATCAGTTTGTTATTTCTTTAAAAGATACAACTATTCTATCTGCAATCGGCTTGATTGAATTATTGCAAACTGGTAAAATCATTGTTGCTCGAAACTTACAAAGTACGATGGTTTACTTCGTAATTGCAATGATGTATTTAATCTTGATCACAGCCTTGACGAAATTGGCTAAAGTTTGGGAAAAGAAGGTGAAATAATATGGCAGAAAAAATTTTAGTAGAACACTTAGTAAAAAAATATGGCGATAATACTGTTCTTAATGATATCAATGTATCGATCCAAGAAGGTGATGTTGTATGTGTTATTGGTCCTTCTGGTTCTGGTAAAAGTACGTTCCTTCGTTGTTTAAATCAGCTTGAAGAAGCGACTAGCGGCGATATTATTATCGATGGCGCTAATTTAACAGATAAGAATACCAATATCAACAAAGTGCGCCAGCATATTGGAATGGTTTTCCAACATTTTAATTTGTTCCCTCACTTGTCGATCCTGGAAAATATTACTTTAGCCCCAACTGATTTAGGTCGTCTTTCTAAGAAAGAAGCTGAAGAAAAAGCAATTAAGCTTTTAGACACAGTCGGTTTAGCTGATAAAAAAGACAGCTACCCAGAATCTTTATCTGGTGGACAAAAACAACGTGTGGCAATCGCTCGCGCCTTAGCAATGAATCCAGACATCATGCTGTTCGACGAACCAACTTCTGCACTCGATCCTGAGATGGTTGGTGATGTATTGAATGTGATGAAAAAATTAGCAAAACAAGGTATGACGATGGTTATCGTTACACATGAAATGGGCTTTGCGAAAGAAGTAGCAAATCGTGTAATGTTTATCGATGGTGGTAATTTCTTAGAAGATGGTTCACCACAACAAATCTTTGAAAATCCACAAAATGAACGAACAAAAGATTTCTTGGATAAAGTACTTAATATTTGATCCAAAAAGGAATAGATTGCTTCTACTGCAGAGCAATCTATCTTTTTTATTTATTTAGCATTACACTTGATAATTTCGTTTTTTTAAAGTAAATTTGAACAGACTATATAAGGAGTGTTGTTAAATGAAGAGACTTTATACATTTTTTACTGAAGATTTATTATTTTCACTTTCTTTTCTAATTGCTATTATCAGCTGTGCATTCGGCAAATTTTCCTTCAACTCAATTGATTTTAAAGTCATTTTTTGTTTGTTGGGTTTGATGCTTTTTGTGAAGAACCTTGAGAAATTAGGTATCCTAACCTATTTTGCTGAGAAGATGATCGATTTTTCTTCCACCACTCGTAGTCTTATTCGAAATATTGTCATCTTGTCATTCCTTAGTTCTATGGTTTTGACCAATGATGTTGCGATCCTTACGTTGATGCCGATTTACTTAACGATCATCAAGAAATTCCCCAAAATGGAGAATAAGATTTTAGGAGCTGTCTTACTGATTGTTGCTGCAAATTTAGGCAGTAGTTTTTTCCCTTTTGGTAATCCACAAAATCTGTTTTTATTTTCTTATTATTCTCTTTCCACCTTATCTTTTTTCAAATGGTCTAGTGTATTACTCTTTTCTTCAGTACTATTTTTACTAATTTCCTTTTTATTCATAAAAAAGAGTCCGATTCCCACACAGCATAATTTAGTTCCAAGGATCAACAGGCCTAAAGCACTATTCTTAAGTATGATTGGGGGGTTCATTCTTTTAGGTGTCTTTGCTATTTCCCCTTATTATTTCGTCATTCCGATTGCCGTTATCCTTCTCACTATTTATGATAGAAAAACGGTTTCAGAAATTGATTATAAATTATTGTGGACATTTATTTTTTTCTTTATTGCTGTTGGCAATTTTTCTCAAGTCGAGGTACTTTCCTCTTTCATAAAGGATCAATTTACGACAAGTTCGCGGTCTTTTTTCAGCAGTATTCTTGTCAGCCAAGTTATCAGTAATGTTCCTGCCGCTATTTTAATTGCTCCTTTTACAGAGCAATCTCAGGCACTTTTTTGGGGTGTCAATGTCGGAGGCTTGGGAACTATTATTGCTTCTTTAGCTAATTTGATTGGATTTAAATTATATAAAGAATATTATCCGGATCAATCAACGTCATTTCTTTTGCAATTCACTGCTGTAAACGTTGTGTTTTTACTTGGTTTTATCCTATTTTTTGCCTTTATACTATAAAAAACACGAGACAAAACGATAAATCGCGTTGTTTCGTGTTTTTGTTTGCATTGATTAATTTGCAATGGCTTCAAGTCTAGCTTTCACATCTTGTTCTGAAAGTTCATTTCTTAGCACATAACGATTCGCTGGGTGATGACGACATTCATCTGAACAGCTGCCAAGGTACTTCGCTTCGTTTTCTTCCGATGCCAAAATTTGTTTATTACAGAAAGGATTTGCACAATTGATGTAACGTTCGCAAGGTGTTCCATCAAACCAATCTTTCCCAATAATTTTTTTATCAACATGATTGATTTCAACACTGATTCGTTCATCAAAGACATACATTTTCCCGTCCCATAGCTCGCCTCTTGTCTCTGGATCTTTTCCGTAAACCGCGATACCACCATGAAGTTGGGCTACATCTTGAAATCCTTCCTTGATCAACCAGCCAGAAAATTTCTCACAACGGATACCACCAGTACAGTAAGTAACCACTTTTTTATCCATAAATTGTTCTTTATTGTCTCTAATCCATTGTGGTAATTCCCTAAAGTTACGAATATCAGGACGAACAGCGCCTCTAAAGTGCCCTAAGTCATATTCATAATCATTTCTAGCATCAATAACAACTGTATCTTCATCAAGCAATGCTTCTTTAAATTCAGCTGGTTCTAAATATTTCCCAGTTAGCTCTAACGGATTCACATCCTCTTCCAAGTTCAAAGAAACCAGTTCTTTTCTAGGACGGACAAACATTTTATGAAAGGCGTTTTCTGGTACTTCATCAATTTTAAAGTAAGTATCTTTAAAACGTTCATCTGCTAACATCGCTTCCATATAAGCATCTGTATCAGAAATCGTACCTGAAAGTGTACCGTTGATTCCTTCTGTTGCGACTAAAATTCTACCTTTTAAGTCTAAAGACTTACAAAAAGCAAGGTGCTCCTTTGCAAATTCTTCTGGGTTTTCAATCGTCGTATATTTATAATAAAGTAATACGCGGTAATCCATTTTATCTTGCTCCTTTTTCCTCGAAACTGCCTAGCTATCTCCAAAATAACCGTACAGTTCTTATTTTCTAATCATACGTATTAAGTATATAAAAAAAGAATCAGTAAAAGCGAACTATTTGCTTGTGTAAAAATGCACAGGTGGTGCTGCAAAAAATACATAAAAAAAGCCTACGTTTTTCTTTTGAAAAGCGTAAGCTTTCGGTCTAAATTGACTTATTCTTGTCCAGACACTGCAAAATAATTCTCATCATTATCCGCAAAATTAAAGACTAGTCCAGTTGGCAGCTGAACTAATTCACCAACACGCACACCAGCATCTTTCATTTTTTTATATAAATTGATGACATCATCAGCAAAAAACATCAATGATGGCGTATTTCCAGCAACTTCTGGTGAATGTTGTTGAATAAATGCTAAGTCATATAAAACAATCATTGTTTCGGCCGTTTCGCTTGGGGCAATCTCAACGACAAGAGTGCCGTCAACAGCCTCTCTTTCCTTTTCCACAAAGCCGATTTTTTGCCAAAATTGACTTGATTCCTCTACATTTGTTACATATAACATTATTTTTATTTGGTTCGTAAACATGTCTTTAACTCCTTATCTTTTTTATATTAACACAATCGCCTTATCATTATATACTTTTTATCATAGCTTATGGTAGGGATTTATGAAAATAAATGCGCTTGAATAAAACCATATTAAGAAAGAAAGTAAGGGTGTGACACAAAAGTAAACATCACTTTTGTATCACACCCTAAATGCGAATAAACGATGGCAATAGAAGCAAGCCCTTCTTATTTCTCGGGAATAAGCGTTTCTGTCTCAGCCTCTTACTTTTATTCATTAATTTTCTTGGGGAAGAGAAGAGATCCTATTTTATGCATTTTCTTCAATAACTAATTTACTATCGTTTAACACATCACGATCTAACTCGTTGATTCGTGAACTAGTTACGACACCAGCCACCATACTATCACTTACATTAATGGCTGTTCTAGCCATATCGATCAATGGTTCCACAGAAATTACTAAGCCCACGATTGCAACTGGTAAGTTCATTGAACCTAAAACAATCAATGAAGCAAACGTTGCCCCACCACCGACACCAGCAACACCAAATGAGCTGATTGTGACGATCGCAACTAACATTAAAATAAATTCTAAACTGAAGACATCGATGCCCACAGTCGGTGCAACGATTGTCGCCAACATTGCAGGATAAACCCCAGCACAGCCATTTTGACCGATTGATAAGCCAAAGCTTGCTGCGAAGTTTGCTGTTGCATCATCAACACCTAATGCTTTTGTTTGTGTTTCAATATTTAAAGGCAATGCGCCAGCACTTGATCTTGACGTAAAAGCAAAACTCAATACAGGAAAAGATTTTCTCAAATATGTCACTGGGTTTACTTTAACAGAAACTAAGATCAATAAGTGGACGAGCATCACAAAAATCAACGCAGTATATGACGCTAAAACAAATTTACCTAAGTTAAGGATCGCATCAAAATCACTTGTCGCAACAACGTTGGTCATCAATGCTAAAACTCCATAAGGTGTCAAACGTAAAACCAATGTCACGATGCGCATTGTGATTTTATATAGGCTATCGATCAAATTAGCGAAAAATTCTGCTTCTTTCGGTGCTTTTCTTTTAATACCTAAGTATGCAATGCCGACAAATGCTGCAAAGATTACTACACCAATCGTACTTGTTGCACGAGTTCCTGCAAAGTCTGCAAAAACATTTCTAGGAATAAAGGATAAAATTTGTTGGGGAATCGATAGGTTTTCAACGGTTTCCTGTCTTGTTGCAAGTTCTGCAATTCGTGCCGTTTCTGCCGTTCCTTGCGTAAATTTTGCACCTTGTAGCCCAAATAATAATGTTGTACCAATTCCTATCAAGGCAGCAACAGCTGTTGTGCCTAGCAATGTAGCTAGTACATTGAAACTGATTTTACCTAGTTGTTTGGATTCTTTCATCTTAGTAAATGCTCCGACAATAGAAACAAATACCAAGGGGATTACGAGCATTTGTAAAAATGCTACATATCCATTACCTACAATACCGATCCATTCCATTGCTTGCGTTGTGACTTTGTCTTGAGTACCGAATGCGAATTGAATAATTGCACCTAATACAATACCAACACCTAATGCGGCAAAAACACGAGTAGAAAATTTATAGTGTTTAGTTTGCATACGATAAAAGACGTATAACACAGCAAGAAATGCAAGGACCACTAAAACAGTGATGAGTGTTGTCATTTTTTTCCCTCCTAAATTTGATAGCCGAAAGAGCTCGTCAAGCCTTGACAAGAAAATCAAAAAACACATGAGACATTCTTTCTCTCGCTTGTTTTTATCTTTTCCCCGAAACCTTCTTTCTTAGAGCTTGTGCGCTTAGAACTTGATACGATCGAAGCAAGGAGTAGTGCTAACTCTTGAAGCTAAATATTACAAATGACAAGTACATCAAAGGAAGTAAAGGTTCCCGGGGATCATTCTTCAACAATCCGCCCTGAAAATAAATACCTTCATTTTCAGTGATAAACCTATTGTAACTGATTTAAAAAGGGAATGGATACTATTTTGTTTCTATAATGATAGAAAAAAGAGTTTGTGATAGTCAAAAACTATCGCAAACTCTTAAATGTATAATTTAATTATTTAAATGGATTATCTTATCCTGATTATTCTTCAACCGCAGACTGGAAGTTTAATTGGATACCTGGTTTGTCTAAGGCGATTTCAGTAATTTCATACGCCATACGCTGTACGATACTGAATAGCGGACTAACTAACTCATCCACTTCTTCTTGGGAAATATCCTCTTGGCTTTTGATTTTATGATTGATGATATGATTGATTTGGCTAACTGAACCTGACAAAACATACTCTTCAAATACTAGACGAAATTCTAAACGAGCGGCGATGATTGAATTTTCCTTTGGGTAGTTTTCATCTGTTGATTCGATTGGCGAGAACCCAACTCTAAGATCGGTCTCTACTTCTCCCATATCTTCAGTACGCATATCGTAATGAAAAGCCTCTACGACTTCTTGTTGACGTTTTATTTCCATGAATTAAAATCTCCTTTTTTTAGCTCAATAACTATTTTCTCTATCCAATTACAATAGAATAAAGCATAGTCTATCTATATTTTTATTATACCACACATCTTTTTGTCACAAATGCTCGGATACTTTTTTTAATCTAATTTTTAAATGAATGGATCGGTGCAGGAATTCGACCACCGCGTAGGATAAAGTCGGTTGAGGCATAATCATTAACTTTCATGACTGGCGCTCTGCCTAATAATCCGCCGAATTCAACCATATCACCTACTTTTGTTCCTTCAGCCGGTATAAGTCTAACAGCTGTTGTTTTGTGATTAATGACACCGATTGCCGCTTCATCTGCGATCATTGCAGCTATTGTTTCAGCTGATGTTTCACCAGGTATCGCAACCATATCTAAACCAACGGAGCAGATGGCTGTCATCGCTTCTAATTTTTCCAGATTTAGTGCACCATTATTGACCGCATCGATCATTCCAGCATCTTCTGAAACTGGGATAAAGGCGCCAGATAATCCACCAACGTGGTTACAAGCCATTACGCCGCCTTTTTTCACTGCATCATTCAACAAAGCCAAAGCTGCTGTTGTCCCATGAGTCCCAACGCTTTCCAAGCCCATTTCCTCTAAAATATAGGCTACACTATCACCGACAGCAGGAGTTGGAGCTAACGATAAATCGACGATACCAAACGGAACATTTAACCGATCTGACGCTATTTTCCCAACCAATTGTCCCATTCTCGTAATTTTAAATGCTGTTTGTTTTACGACTTCTGCCACAATATCAAAGGGTTCTCCTTTGACTTTTTCAAGTGCTCGCTTGACCACACCAGGTCCGCTGACACCTACATTGATCACACAATCTGCTTCTCCGACTCCATGAAAAGCACCTGCCATAAATGGATTATCTTCCACCGCATTAGCAAATACGACCAATTTAGCACAACCCATATCAGATTTTGATGCTGTTTCTTTGATTATATAGCCCATATGGCGAACTGCATCCATATTGATTCCAGCTTTAGTTGATCCAATATTTACTGAAGAACAAACAAATTGTGTTTCTGCTAACGCTTGAGGAATCGAATTAATCAAGATCTCATCACCATGTTGGTAGCCTTTTTCGACTAGTGCACTGAAGCCACCGATGAAATTGACTCCAACTGCTTGAGCTGCTTTATCCAAAGCTTTCGCATATTTTACATAGTTCTTGTCTGAACTTGCGGCTGCAATGATTCCAATTGGTGTGACAGAAATCCGCTTATTGATAATCGGAATACCATACTCCGATTCGATCTCTTCTCCAACTTTAACTAAATTTTTAGCCAACCGAGTGATTTTATCGTAGATTTTTTGACAAGCTTTATCACTGTCACTATCAATGCAATCTAACAACGAAATCCCCATTGTGATGGTTCGAATATCTAAATTTTCTTCTTCGATCATGCGAATTGTTTCTAGAATCTGATTGGTTTCCAAAAAATTTCCTCCTAAATTTAAAAGCTGAAAGAGCTAAACTTCTCTGAACGAAAAATTTAGCCTTTACGTTTTTTTGCCATAAGCCTATTTTATATCTTTATAAGGTACTAAGTATTTATAACAAATAATACAGCTTTTATCCTTATAGTTTATGCATCACATTGAATATTTCTTCGTTTTGAATGCTGATTGTCACACCTAGTTTTTCACCTAAAGTATTCAGTTCAGACCGAATCGCTTCGAAATCATTCTTTTCTTTCGAAATCTCCAATACCATCATCATTGTAAAATAGCTATCCATGATGGTTTGTGAAACGTCAATAATATTCATATTCAACTCTGCTAACGTTTGACTGACCCCTGCGATGATTCCTACTTTGTCTTTCCCAATTACAGTTAATACTGCGCGCATATCGTTTCCTCCTAAATTTAAAAGCTGAAAGAGTTCTAATAGACTTGACAAGAAAATAAAAAAAAAGTAAATCTGTTCAGTGTCTCATTTTTTCTTTTTCCTGAGAAGTTCACCCATCCACATAAGTTTTTCCTATTATATCATAATTTGTTCAGTTATTAATAAAAAATCAGAACAAAAAACATAGGAAATTTAGTGATTGTTCGGTAATTATTGGTACAAAAAACCTTCTGAGATCGTACTTGATCATCTCAGAAGATTTGCACTTAAACTATTTTGTTGAATTGTTCTTTACAGGTCGAACAAGTGACTTTGATCTTCCCTTTCCCTTTCGGTGCTCGCAATTGTTGTTTACATGTTGGACACTTAAAATAAGTATAAATCTTACGTTCTTTGAGCTTAATTTTTGTTGTCTCGAATTTCTTTTTTAATTGCTGTATTCTTAAAACGTATCCCGTATTTTCATTTGAGCGTGGATATATTCTTTTAGAGAAAAACCGGTAGTTAATCCATAGTAAAAGAGCCACTGCTATCCAAAACGCAATTGAGGTCGGTAAAAATAGATTAAGCAATAATAGGACCAAACTCGCCTTCATTAAGGTATTGTTCAATTGATCCATTCGAGCATATCTTCCTACTAATAGTTTTTGAATCTTTGCATTCCAACGAAGTAATCGTTCTAGCCAAATTTGTCCCATATGATCCCTCTTTTCTTTCCTATTATCTCAATCAATAGTGACTGTTTCAAGAGGTATCCTGAAAAAAATCGGTTCATTATTCGACTTCTTTTTTTGAATAAGTGAGATAGCTTACTGACTATAGGAAAAGCAATTTAAACGTATTTTCCGCAAAATTGTGCAAGATAAGCACAATCTGAATAAATTATTCATCGTCTTTAAAATTCAAAATCAGCTTGTTCGTTTCACCAATAAAATCATATTGATAAGAACCAGTCAAAGCTTGTAATCCTCCAGTACTTTTAATGATCATTCCAGGAGAGTCGAGTGATCCTTTGTCAAAAATTCCTTTTTCAGCCGCTGTAAAGGTTCCTGTTTTTCCTTTATATTGGCCTTCGAAATGGAGGAATCCTGTGATCCTAGCGGTTGCAAGATGTTCATCTTCTTTATTGCTTTCTAAATAGTAAAGTAAATATTCCACCCATGCTTTGCCGAGTAAATCACCTTCAAGCTCGTATTCCGCACGAACACGATTTATTGGAAAGGCTGTTTTTTGTTCGTCTATTGGTTCTTCGTTCCACTTTGTTACGCTGAATAGCACAGTCATACTTCTCCCTCCTTATAAATTACAGGATAGCAAACATACGTTCTTTTTACAAGCGAACAGCGCAATAAAATTTAGCTTTAATCAACTGACTTGATTTCTTAATTCAATAAAAATTTTTTGATTTTTTTACTAAATACTTTGACATTTTCTGATTTAGATGCTGCCGTTGTAACCTCTAGATTACCAGTTTTTTTGACCAGGTACCTGAATCTGCAGTTAGATAAATACTTACTTTCTCCTCTTCTTTATGGTTGTTTATATACTCTAAAACAGCTTTCGGAGGATCACTCGATTGAACTGTCGATAAAACAACCACTTTGTCCCAGTCTTCAATCTTATTTTCAGCTATTTCCTCAATTGGTTCTACTTGTATATAAATGTTTTCATCTACTAGATTATTTTTAAGTTCATTGATCACTTCATTTTTAAAAGCACGGTTTTGCGTGTAAATAACCGCTTTATAGGAATTAGATTTTTCCTTTAGCTCTTCATTGATTTCATAACTTGAAATAACACCTTGAATTCTAGCTAATCGATAATAACCTAAAAAGCCAGCTGCTCCTAAAGCGATCAATAAAATTCCTAGTAATCCATATTTCAATAGTTTGTTTTTCCATATTTTTTTCATTTCTCTTTCCTACTTTCATTATTTTTAGGGTAAGATGGTTTCTTTTTTATTTTTCTCAATCTAACTCTTATTCTTAGATTGATTTTTTTCTAGCCACAGATATACCACTATAATGACTATTGACAGTACAGCATTTAAAATAAAGGTACTTGGATAAATAGTTCCAATGTTACTATTTACACGTTGCGGAAAGCAGTAACGTGCTATGTCATTTAATACGACGATCATGATCCATCCAATTGCAACGACAACTGTTTTTGAAACATTCGGCAACCATAATTTAGCAATTACCCCTCGAAACAAAATCAGGTAACTAATCATCCCAACCAGATAAATAGCTAACTCGAGCGATAGTAAAAAGATTTCTTTTAAACCGATAGAAATCATTGTAAAGTTAAACACTAAATTGATTGCACCAATCACGATAACTTGCATATACGAAAGCAAATATTTTGCGACGATTTGCTCAAAGGTCGATTGATTGGCTGTACTTGCTAGCGTTCTGTGACTGGATTGAATGTTTAGTTGATTGATTCGCCAAGTCAAAATAACTGCTATCAACACAGATAGTAGAATCGGCAATCGTTCCCAGCGAAATTCGGGTATCGTTAATTGAAATACATATTTAGCCAAATAACTGATTAAAATCAATATTAAACTATTCAAAAAGAACTTCTTGTTTTTTTCATGATAAAAATTAACTAAACGTATCATTGGCTTCCTCCTCATATATTTCTTTCAGAGACAACTGTTTTTTCTCCCGTAACGCTTCTGAATTGATCACTTCACAGTATCTATTTGGATTCATAAATAGCACATCTTTAAATAACGTATCCATGTTTTCAATAAAATTAGTCGAAACTACCATTAATTTGTCTTCACCACTGGTTTTCCGTATCATTTTTTTGACTTGTATACGAGAGGAATAATCTAAATAGGAAAAAGGTTCGTCTGTTTAGCCTATTCACACGCAATCTTGACTTTTACTCGGTTGCATACTGTACTATTCCAGTCACACACTTGCTGATAAATCTTATTTTAAAGGAAACAAAAAAAATAATTTATATCACTGATATAAATCGCCTACTCTTGATTATTCTAGATTTGAGCTCAAAAACTCTACCTGGCTATGCTATACTTTTTATACTTGGAATTTTTAACCCCATTTTATCTGAAAGGAGGACGGAACAATCGAATTATATAAAAATAATTTAGCTTTGATTGCTTATTTAAAAACAACGTCTCATAATATCTGGACTGAGAAAACATATGAAAAAGATAGCCTAGTCATTGACGAATATGAAAAAACTGAAACGATCTATTATGTTCTAGATGGCGTTCTCAGTGTCGAAATTCTTAACGATGGTAAATGCTACATTTCTTCGTTTGTTTTTCAAAATGATTTTTTTGGCTTAGATAGCTTTTCTACCTTTAAAAAAAAGGACCATAGTATTCGTGTTATGAGTGAGCAAGCTACGATTTTCTGTTTATCTAAAGAAAAGCTTTTAAATGTATTAAATGAACAACCAGAGTATTATGCGTTACTTTTAACTAACTTTGCTGATATTTTTCAACGCCATTACGGCTACTTTCATTTTCTCTATTTGCCAACTACAGAGCGAATAAAAAACGCGTTGAGGTATTTAAGTGACCACATTGGTCTTATCACTGAAGCTGAACATTTAGAATTACCAAAATTTATCACGCAAGAAGTATTATCAAAGTTCTGTCGTACATCGCAATCCAGAGTTTCTGTTTCTTTAAGTGAGCTGGAAAAAACGGGTTGGCTATTAAAAAAGAAAGTGCCTATCACTCTAAACTAAAAAAGGCGAAAATCAGTGTGATTCTGATTTCCGGCTTTTTCTTTCATCTTGTTTTGACGATCATTTCCAATGCTTTTGCCATATCTTCACTAGTTAGATCGATACGTTCATCTTCCAAACAGTGTTTGAGATTTTCAGTTACAACCAAGCCAATCACTTTATCAATACTGGAGCGAACAGCCATCAGCTGTGTTACAACTTCTCGGCAGTCTTTTCCTTCATCCATCATTTTTAAAATTCCACGAATTTGCCCTTCCGAACGTTTTAAGCGATTCGCTAGTTTAGGGTCACAAGCCATCAACAATTTCTCCTCTCCATACAGACATACCACCCATCACATTCGTAACATCATATCCTAATGAAGCGAAATATTCACTCGCCATTTGTGAACGACCTCCTGCATGACAGATAATATAATATGATTGATTTTTATCCAGTGATTCGGCTGTTTCCTGTAGCCTACTTAAAGGCAGACTTTTTGCTCCTTTGATATGTCCAGAAACATATTCATCGTCTTCACGTACATCTATGATTGCTAATTCATTTCTTTTTTCTAGTTGTTCAAATTCATCGATCATCATTGTTTTATACATTATTGAATAACCTCCTGAGGATAAATTATACTATGATTTCATACGCTTCAGACACTCTTCTTAATCGTGTTGCAGGAGACATTCCACCAACTATACCACCAATAATTACGATCCTTATTATAATTTCCCTCCTCGAGTTTCTCCACGCCAAGAATTCATTCCGCCTCTAACATTGAGTGCACCGATTCCGTTATTTTTTAATCGCTTTACTGCTTGCCGACTTCTCATACCCGACTGGCAAATCACATGGACTGGGCCATGAGCTCTTTTTGTATAAGAGCTCAGTTTACTTAGGGGTATATTTTTTGCGCCAGGTATGTGTCCTAATGTAAATTCTGCCTTTTCTCGGACATCAATCAATTCAGTTCCTTTTGTTAATTTTTGTTGAAATTCTCTTGTGTTAATTGAATTCTTATTAAAAAATGAAACATACGCTCCTCTTTAAATACCCATAAGGGTATATTTAATGATTATCATAAATGAATCTTTGAGAGTTGTAAAGACCTTTTTTTATTATTTTTTATAATTAAAGAACGATTCTATGCCTTATTTCTTAATCAATCTGAATTATTTCTTAAGAAAGCCAAACAAATATTAACTTATTTGGCATATTTTTGTAACATTGAACCTCTATACTGTATACAGTTACTTAAAGAAACAAGAAAAGAGGTTATTACATGAATCAAGGAATTCGAAAAAAACAAACTATTTTACCCTTAACATTGATTCTACTTCTTTCATTTGCTAGTCTTTTCCTTATTTTTAATAAAGAAGAACAACCAATACAAGATGAAGCGACTGCTTATCAGCAGATTTTTATTGATGAAATAGCATCTGAAGCGAAAATTTTACAAAAGAAAACACATTTATTTGCCAGTATCACTATCGCCCAAGCAATTTTAGAATCTGATTGGGGCCGCAGTGCATTAGCAGTTGAAGCCAATAATCTGTTTGGAATCAAAGGCTCTTTTAACGATCAATCTAGTATTATGCCTACAGATGAGTTTATTGATGGAGAAAGAATCACAATCGATGATTCCTTTAAAAAATATACAACAGTCCAAGAATCCATGGTCGATCATATGGAATTTTTAAAAGGTGGTACCTATGACGGTATTAAAACAAGTAACAATTATCGAGAAGCAGCCGTTGCTTTGCAAAATGGTGGATACGCAACCGACCCAGATTATGCTGAAAAATTGATTCAATTAATCGATGAATTTAAACTCTATAAATATGATAAGTAAGCAATACAGGTTAAAAGCGATTTTATTTAAACCTGGATATGTTTTACATTGGTCAGCTGTTCCACTTGTACTTTCGTCCTAAATCAAACGAATAGATTGTTAAAAGGAGTCTTTATGTATGCAAATTTTAGTTGCGGATGATAGTCCGGAAATGGTACAAATCGTCAGTGCCTATTTAAAAAAAGACGGATTCACAGTTCATAGGGCATTGGATGGTGAAGCCGCTTTAAAGATTTTTTATCAAGAAAAATTAGATTTGGCTATTATTGATTGGATGATGCCTAAACTTGACGGACTCGAGGTCATTAAAACCATCAAAACAGAAAGTACACTAAAAGTTTTGATGCTAACCGCTAAATCAACTGGCGAAGATGAATTTCTTTCATTATCCAATGGCGCCGATGACTACATCACTAAACCGTTTCATCCTAAAGTACTATTATTACGCGTAAAAAAATTGCTTGGTCTGACACATTCTTTTTATATAAAAGAGTTACTGATCGATCCAGCTAATTTAACCGTCTGGAAAAATGAGCACATATTAGATTTAACCAAAAAAGAGTTTGATTTGTTAATGATGCTCGCTAAAAATCGTGGACGTATTTTGACAAGGGAACAACTTCTAGTTGGTGTTTGGGGAATGGATTACGATGGCGTCGCTCGTACCGTTGATACTCATATTAGAAGACTACGAGAAAAAATCGGCGATGAGATCATCACCACTAAAAGAGGAGTGGGCTATCTCATTGAAAAAGAAAACTAGAAAAATCAGTACCACACTTACTCTGACATTTTCATTGATCATCATTGGTAGTTTTATTGTGATGTTTGTTTTAAATAGTTTGATCGTTCCTCATTACTATTTTTCAAAAATGGAACATAAAATTGCTTCTGTTATGACTGATATCCAGCAAAACGTTAAATCAGAACAACAACTAGCTGAATTAGAAGAAAATAATCAAGTCACGATCATCACACAGCCCTTAGAAGGTACGTCACTTGATGACTTTAACGAAGCCTTGAATTTGGCGTTAAATCGAAAGAAAGTCGCATTAAACCGTTTTTGGATCACACAAGAAACGTTAGACCAATTGCAAAAAACGTCTCATTCTGTGCAGCGAAATTTTGACCAAGGCAAACAAAAATCTAGTTTCTTAGTTGAAATGCGAGTGATTAACGATACTTTTTACTTGGTTGGTGTCTCTACAGTAAATTTTTCTGAAACAGCCAGCTTGATTAATTCGTTTAATTTTGTTTCTTTGAGCATCACATTGTTGTTGATCATTGTATTGATTTACCTCTCTATTCGAAAGATAACTGATCCTTTGGTAAATTTAAAAAAAGTAGCAGAAGAAATCACGACTCTGACATTTGTGACGACCGATGATATTCCCGCAAATGAGATTGGCGAGCTTGCCCTTAGTATCAATAAAATGAGCTATGCTTTGGCAACGTATCAAAAGAACTTACTGGCTAAAAATGAGCAGTTAAAACAATTTACAGCAGATTTGACCCACGAATTAAAAACACCGATTGCCCTGATCAAAGCTTATGGTTCAGGCATTGAAGATGATTTAGATGACGGAACTTACTTAACTGTTATTTTACAGCAAACGCAACGATTGAATGATATCGTAGATCAGATGTTAGACTATGCAAAGTTAGAACAACAACAGCCTATCCATAAGGTGCCGCTACAATTATCAGACATTTGGCACCAAACTGTAACCGAGCTTCGACCGACAATGGAAAATGAAGATCTGTTGTTGCTGGAAGCAGACACAGACCTTCCACTTTCTTTGATTGACGCAGACCCCATTTTGCTCAAAAGAGTTTTTGATAATGTATTGACCAACAGTATTAAGTACACCACCGACAAAGAAATTCAAGTCAGTTGGCGCGAAACAGAAAACTCTATCGAATTTACAATCAGTAATCAAACCTCCTTACCTTCTGATTTCGATGTATCTAAGCTATGGGAAGCTTTTTATGTCCATGAAAAATCACGAAATAAAAACCTTTCTGGAACAGGACTTGGTTTGTCGATTGTTCAGTCAATCATGAATGAGCATGGCTTTACAGTCGAAGCAAGATTGGTTCATAAGACACTGATCTTTGTTTTACATTTTTATAAAGTTGGAGAACAGGCGTAACATTTTGCGCTTGTTTTTTTATGTTTGAAATTGGCATTTTTCTGTAACATTGTGTTGTTAAACTTACTGTATGTTATTACGTTTCGTAAGGGTATTTCTTTAAAAAATTTGGAATAAAAATTATTTTTCTTCTTTTTTTTGAGACTATTTGAACCACTTTCAAAACACAGCAAATAACTAAAAATGATATCAAAAAGTACCAAATGCAGTGAAGCAAACCATTTTACTCTATTGGAGGAGGAAACTATGAAAAAAATTACTATCTATCTAAGCCTAGCGGCAATCACTCTATCTCTATCAGCTTGTCATTTTAACAAGACTAATGCGACTAGCAAATCAGAGGAATTGTTCACCCACGCTGAAATCGAACAAAACAAAACCTATGCCAAAACTGATTTCTCTTTTGAGGTCGATCCAAAAACATTTACTGTCTCAATTACCGAGAACGGTGAAAAAGCAGAAGTCTCCAAACCCCAAAAAGCAAAAAAAGTCATGGATTTAAAAAAGAGCAAAGAAGAAATCAGCTGGACATATCCTAATGAACAAATAAAGGTCAAAATAAAAAAAGAGAAAAACCATCTTGCTGTTGCTCTTACTAGCTTGTCTGATGAAGATATCTCTTTTACATGGCCTAAACTAGATGCAAAAAATTATGTATTGCCAATTGCTGAAGGAAAAACGATTCCTAACAATCAAAACGAGTGGCTTGCTTACTTTAAACAAAATGAAGAATTATCGATGAGTGAAGCTTTTTCAATGAGTTTTTTCACAACCAACCAAGAAACATTCGCTACAACATTTGTCATGGACAATACTTTTAATAGTGATCTTTTAACGAAAACCGAGCCTCATCTTACGTTGGAAGCCAGTCATAATTTTATTGGCTTCGACAAAAATAAAACTATGAATTACCGACTTTATGTTACCGATAACGATCCTGTCGCTATCGCCAAAACCTACCAAATGGATAGAATTGATTTAGGTGAATTTAGAACCTTAGATGAAAAAGAAAAAGATATTCCTGAAATAAAAAAAATGCGTGGTGCTATCCAAGTTTATTACTGGAACAGTCGAATTTTAAACACAGAAGATATTACCTGGAGCAAATTACCTCAAGTAGTTGATGAACCTATTTTCCAATGGATCGGTGAATTATTAGCCCAATATGGCGAAGATGGTTCTGAGGAGTATCTAAAAGCACTAGCGGCATTTAAAAATGATGAAGGCTATAAATATGAAAAAAACACCTTCTTAACATCGATCAATTATGTCCTACTTTATCCACAATTTTACAATAAAGACATTTTCAAAAATCCCGATGCACAAGCGCAAAAACTGCTTAACAAAGGGATTGATAAACTAAGCGAACAAGAACGTTACGACTTAAATAAACATCTATTAGCTGGTGTACTTGATAATGTAACTCCACCACTTGAACACTGGGGACAAGCAACGTCATCTGATGTGTTTAAAGAAATGAAAGCATCTGGCATTGAAAATGCTTGGGTTGGTCTGCCAAATTGGGCAAACGGCTTAATGAATCCTGAGATGGTCAAAACAGCTGTTAAACAAGACTACCTGATCGGGCCTTATGATTCTTATCAATCGATTCAAGAGAATGCTAGCATCGATTGGAACACGGCTTCTTTCCCTAACAACACACTATATGAAAACGCAACAGTTACGAAGAAAAATGGTGAAAAAGTTGCTGGTTTCTTAGGCAAAGGCCGTAAATTAAATCCAACGCTGATTTTACCTGATGTTGAAGAACGATTTACTGGCATTATGAAAGAGAACATTCCATTTAATTCTTGGTTTTTAGATACGGATGCCGCTGGAGAAATTTATAACGACTATACCCCTGATCACTTAACAACACAAAGTGAAGATGTCGCTGGACGTTTGAAACGACTGAATTACTTTAATCAAAAGGGTCTTGTTGTCGGTTCTGAGGGTGGAAATGACTTTGCTTCAAAAGATATGGTTTTCGCTCACGGAATCGAAACACCTGTCATTATGTGGTCTGATCCTGATATGCGTGAAAACAAAGAAAGTGAATACTACGTAGGAAGCTATGCTTCATTAGATGGCGGTATTCCAACAAAATACAAAAAAGTTGTCCCCATCAAAGAAGAATACAAAGCAATCTATACAGATCCAGCTTTCTCTCTGCCACTTTATAAGCTTGTTTACAACCGTTCTGTAATCACTTCTCATCAATGGGAATGGGACAGCTATAAAATCAAAGATCAAGTTGGCGAGCGTCGTATGAAAGAATATCTATATAATACACCACCAATGATGCATATCGATAAAGCTACTTGGGATGAACAGAAACAAGATATTTCAGAAAACGCTAAAATTTGGAGTCCTTTCCAAAAAGCTGCTCTACAACACGAAATGACTGATTTCAAGGTACTGACAGAGGATCGCTTGATTCAAAAAACGGAGTTTGGCGAAAACTTGTCTGTCATTGCTAATTTCTCAGACCAAGATTATGAAGCGGATGGGCTAAAAATTGCCCGACAGACTGCTTTGATCATGAATGATGGGAAAGAAACCGTTATAAAAACGGAAGGATAATAAATTAAGCAAGAGCTTATAACGTAAGTTTAAATCTATAAAAAGCAGAAGTCTGGGACAGAAGCGTTTAATCGCATCTAGGGTGTGAAACAGAAGTGATTTTTACGTTTGTCCCACAGCCCTGCTTCTTTATATTTTGAAAGTCCACAGTTCATTTCCTTATAGTGTTTTTGAAAATGAGGTATAACTCAGAAATCCAGTTTATAGAGAATGCTTTGATGAATGCAATAAATACTTTCATTGCTAGTGCTATTTGAGAAGCTGTCCCTCTGGCTATACTAGAGCTCTATCTACAGCATCGAATACAATATTAGCTCATTTTAATAAAGGATTTAGACTTGCACATATCTTTGCATAATGTTTTGAAAAAATTGATGGCACTTGATCTCACTACATTCGTTGCTAAATTCTGAATCTTAACAATACTATTATTGTCCCAGTAACAATTTTTGTTGCAATATTATGACTTTGAGGTTTTCAAAAGTAATCGGATTCTTGAGTAGCAGGTAATAACTCAATGAGAGCATCTATCACAATAATTGAATCAGCCAAAGCTAAACTTGGAACAAAAAAGAACTAAGTAAATGACGACTGACAAACTAATTAACATTTTTTTAGTTTCAGGATTATATACCAACTTTTAGTTTATTTTCTCATTACGAATTAGACGACTTTACAATACTAAATATTCGTTTTAATGCAAAGCTTTTTCTGGCAATAAACTATAATAGGTAAACATTTATTGTAATCAATACTACTTTTAAACACATAATTTCATCCTCCTTCTATTTTATCTAGTCTTTTTACGCTAATAAATATATCCTAGTTCTACAAAAAAGATTCAGATACCAATCATTTTCGATTGCGACCTGAATCTTTTTTATTATTCCTTCTCATCCACTTCTATGGTTTCAGCTTAAACGTCATTTCAACTGGATTATGATCTGAATTGTTAAACTCAGCATCAATCACTGTTCCACTAACATTCTCAACATTATCTGAAACGATGAATCCATCGATTAACGCTACAAATGACTCGCCTTTTTTATAAGGTTTATCTAAATTGCGGACTGAAGGTATTGGAATTTTCATTTCACTCAACGTTGCAACTTGTAAATCTTTCGGTAGCTCTTGCTTTGGAAAAGGTTGTAACCATGTGTATTCTTCTGTTGTGTCATTTTTAAATGTTTCAGTTGAAGAATCGAGTAGATCATGATTAAAGTCTCCACCACCAACAACGTAATTCCCTTTTTTGTATTCATTTTCCATATGATCGAATAATTTATGCATTTGTTCTTTTTGGATTTTTTGGTCTTTGATATACGCTGATAAATGAACATTATACAGCATTAGATATTTGCCGTTCTTTGCTGGGATTTTTGATACGGTGAAGGCTCGATCTAAATCAAAAAATTTATTGAGATTCGTTTCGATCGGTAAACTATAGCGGGTGCTTGTTTCAATATCATTATTACTCAAGGTTAGGATACCAGATGTCGATTTTCCAATTGGATCTAGAATCGGGTACATTAAAAATGCTGAATCATAATTCGTGGCAAATACACTAGAATAATCGTTAAATTGCTGCTTGATTTGCGCTACTTCATCCACACCACGACTACGAGTGGCGTTTTTATCAACTTCTTGGAACAAAGCAAAATCTGGCTGTCTCTTTTTGGTCGTGTCGATCACGCCCGAGATATTTTCAATAACACTCTCTTTACTCACTGCTTTTGATTGTTTGCCACCATCCATAAAAAACGTGTAATCAGGCGTATAAGATCCATAGCCAATATTAAAGGTTGTGATTTTATATTCTTTATCAATTGCTACTTTTTTTCCTTTTGTCCTTTGATTAATTTCGACAGGTACATCATCAGCGATTCTAGAATAACTGAAATAAACATAGCCAATATAAGCTAAAATGATTGCGATAATTATGCCTAAAATCCCTAAAAAGATTTTAATACTTTTTTTTAACTTCATTATTTTCTCAACTTTCTATTGTGTACTTTCTTCCATCTACAAATAGTACTCTAGTTTTTTTGCTCTACAACGAACGAGCTATTTTTTACTTTAGTTTAACCATAATTGCTCTAACACTATACATGTAACCGTTCATTCTTTAAATCCATGTTCTCAAAGTGTTCTTTCAAGGTTGCCATGACTACTCGATTTTTCCCGCCGAGATTGACTCCTGGTAATAAAGCAATGTACCTTACCTTTATAAAAGCTTCCAATCTAATAAATCATTTTCTTCAACGGCATACCTATATTATAATAAAGAAAAGAATAACTAAAAAGAAAAGAGGGAAATAAAAATGAAAGATATAAATGAATTTTTATCAAACATTAGTGAACCAGCACATCGTGATCGAGTAAAAGAGTTATTTGGCTGGACGGAAAAAACATTTCCGCAACTTAAAGTCGTAATAAAGTGGAACCAACCTATGTTTACCGACCACGATACTTTTATTATTTCCTATAGCGCTTCTAAAAAGCACCTTTCAATTGCACCTGAAACAGCTACTATTACAGCATTCAAAGAGGACATTGCAAATTCTGGCTATCAACACACGGACAATATTATCAAAATCACTTGGGATCAAACGATCGACTATACATTATTACAAAAGTTAATCGATTTCAATGTGCAAGAAAAACTACATTATACCAAATTTTGGAGAGAATAATTTTTAATTAATGGAACCTTATTCAAAAAAGTTTCATCGATAAGAAATTATTGAAGTAGTAAAATAAGGTAAAATCTATTATGATTTAGACATAGAGAGTTACTTAATTATCTTCCCCAAAGATAAAATAAGAATTGATCCCACCTCAATAGAGATGGGATTTTTTTAACCGAACAAAAGATTAAGAATTTCTTTAGTAACAAAATACTCATTCTTATGATTCAAGGCTTTTTTTTACTCTCTCAATTTATTTTTTACTATTTCTAAAAATCCCATTGACTAAACTCCTACCTTTAAGTTAAGATAATATTACAAAATCAAATAAAAAAAGGCGCTCTGCAGGAGGACAGCAAATCATCCCGCAGAGCCCTGTATTATCAGCCAGAACTAATAATACAAGTTGCCTCCGTCAATAGTTTATTGACTATTATCATTGTACTAAAAGTAAGAAAAGATTACCAGTCTTTTTTACACATTCAATGTATTTAGTCGATGGTTATTTAGCGAACGCTTCATGGTATTGGTTCCTGACTAATACCATTTTTTTGTTTTGTATTTTTTGAGTAGATAATTAGAGCGAAAAACAAAATAAACAGGCACTCTAGTAAGAAGACAGCAATCCTCTTACAAGAGCCCTGTATCGTCAGCCAGAACTGACAATACAAGTTGCCTGAGTCAATGCGCATTGACTTATTCATTTTACCTAACTTTTGTAAGAAATACTAGTGTTTTTTTACAAAAATTTAGTAATTTGAATAGTTGATGGTTATTCATTGCACTCTTGCGCGGTATTGGTTGGTGGCCAATACCGTTTTTTTCGCTCTTTTTATAAATTGTAAACACTAAGTTCTCCTTTTTTCTTAACTCTTTCCAAAGAACTACCTTAGTGTTTACAAATTCGTGTTACTAGAATCAATCGTTCACCATGCTTTTCTATTCACTCTAAAGGTTGCCGTATAAATGTGTATAAAATAATTAAAAATAAACATGCAAACAAATAATTTCCTAGATCTACAAGATTGAATAATGAAAAGCAACGAATGATTTCTAGTGCACTAGTACTTATTAGAATCTATCTGGCGGAAGATACATTCTAATTCTCTAAAAAATAGCAGGTTTGCAGAGTCTGCTATTTCAAATAACTGTTTATCCAAAATGCTATTCCTTTTCTGTAGATTACCATCCCAACCATTTTATCAACAATAGGATAAGCAGTTGTTTGTTTTTTATACGATTTATTTATATCACTTCTTCTATAGTAATTTCAGAGTATTTATTTCAATATTCTCTATAAATTTTATCTTTATTCTCCTCAATATTTAGTTGCTACATTTTAAAGGTTACGTTAACCTCTTTGGGCTACCAATGTTCTTTGTAAGAATATTGATAGTCCATTTAATTTTTTACATAACTTTTCCACCACTACTATTGTACATATCATGTGTCGCTGTATATGTATCCATCCTTGCGCACTAAAAATGAATCACTGCTAGACTCGCTTCTGAAGCAAACTCTTCTCCCGAATACTCTTTCTTTAGTCCAAACCAAATTAAGGCGTTCACTAAAACAGATTAGAAAATAATAGCGACCCGTTTTCTGATAGGTAGATATAATTGAGCTTTTGTAGAATTTCTTAGTGTCCTCTATGTCGTTCGTTGGATAGTATAAAACAATTGAGAAAATTGCACTAGCAAAAAAGACCATAGCCAAACGAAATAATCTGAAGTAAGCCCCAATAGTTAGATCAGAAACTCTAACTTAGGGGGGCTCACTTCAATCCGTTCGACTATGCTCTTTAACCTAAATTTAAAGCAATGGGGTGTTGTTTATTTATTATAAATCTTCGGACCTTTACGCATGTTTTTACGATCATTTTTAGGCGTCTCCATTTGTTTCGAGCGACCGCCACTTTGTTTCTTCTTAATCAATTCTAGCATTTTTTTCTTTGTATCCATTATTGCACCGCCCTTGTCAAGAGAGTAACAGACTCGATATGAGTCGTTTGCGGGAAGTTATCCACTGGTTGCACTTCTTTGACTTCAAAGCCGCCTTCAACAAGTAGGGCAAGATCACGTGCTAATGTTGCAGGATTACAGCTTACATACACGATACGTTTAGGTTTTGTTTCGATCAAGGTTTCTACCAAACTTGCTTCTAAGCCTTTACGTGGTGGATCAACGATGACAACATCTGGTTTGATATCATTTTCGATCATTCGCGGTAAAGCTTCTTCAGCTAACCCTGCTGTAAATGTTGCATTTGTGATGTTGTTTAGTTTTGCATTACTTTCAGCATTTTTAGCCGCTTCTTCGATTACTTCCACACCATAAACGTGTTTTGCATCTTTTGCTAATGTTAAACCGATTGTACCGATCCCACAATATGCATCTACAACAATTTCTTCACCTGTCAACGCCGCGTATTCTTTAACTTTGTTATACATTACTTCTGTTTGTTGTGGATTTACTTGATAGAATGAACGAGAAGAAATTTCAAATTTCAAATCAAAAATCGTATCGATCATTTTATCTTCACCGTGTAATAGAATCGTCTCATCCCCAAAAATCACGTTTGTCTTTTTAGCATTGACATTTTGCACAATGCTAACAACTTCAGGCAACGCTTCTAGAATATCCGGAATAATTTTACTAGTTGGGAATAATTTTGGTGTTCTAGTAATTAAAACAATCATCATTTCCCCAGTGTGATAGCCACGACGAACAACGATATGGCGTAAGTTACCCGTATTATCTGATTCGTTGTAAGGTTTGATGCTGTAACGTCTCATGATATCACGGATTTTAATGACAGCTTCGTCAATTTTAGGATCTTGAATATAGAAATGTTCTAAGGGAATAAGATCATGGCTATTTTTTCTGAAAAATCCTGTTTGCAGTTTACCCTCGATTTTTCTCACTGGAATTTGAGCTTTATTGCGATATCCCCAAGGATTGTTCATGCCTAAAGCGTCTAAAACTGGAACGTCTGGTAATTTTGCTACACGTTGCATCACGTTTTTCACTTGGTCTGTTTTGAATGTCAACTGTGCACCATACGCTAAATGTTGTAATGGGCTGATACCGACTTTGGTAAAGTTAGCATCTTTGACTGGTACACGGTCTTCGCTTGATTTTAAGATAGTCAAGACTTTACCGTAACCAAAACTTTTACCGACTTTCAAGACTTTGATTTCGATTTTTTCACCTGGTAAGGCATTTTCTATAAAAAGTGGGTAGCCATCAACTTTAGCAACACCCATTCCTTCATGTGTCAGATCAATAATATCAACTTCGATTGTTTCATTTTTGTTCACTGGAAAATTATTCATAAGTCGCTCCTTCTTTTATGCGCTTCACTCATTCTAATGAAAAAATGCTAGAAAAGCAATAGAGAGTTTGTTTCGACAGCTAAAAGTAGCAAAATTTAATCTTAGAATCTAATCGATTTCAGCTAGTTTATTCTCAATAAACTGAATCACTTGTTTTTTTGCTTCTTCACTTTCGATAAAATCATACTTATCTCCATCAATTTGGATTTTAGGGCTCTCGTTGTATTCTTCAAACCATTTTTCGTAACGACTATTCAATTCTTTATAATAGTCATATAATGAAGGATCTTGTTCTACTTGCTCATAAGCACGTCCTCGGCGTTGAATACGTTCCAACATTTTCGGAAAAGATATTTTAATATGAACCAATAAATCTGGACGTTTTTTATGAGCCGCATAAGGTAATTCTTGCAGCATATTTTCTAATAAAGAATCATACACTTTTACTTCAGTCTCATTCGCTCTTCCTAAGTCAGCGTTTAAATGAAATAATAAAGAATCTTCATATATCGAACGATCCAATACATTATTTTCATGAGAGAGCGCTTGTTTAATACTATCAAATCGCTTATTTAGGAAATAAATTTGTAATAAAAATGCATATTTTTTAGGATCAGCATAAAATAACGGTAAGACTTCGTTATCATCAACGGATTCATAAAAAGCTTCTGATCCTAAATGTTCTGAAATAATTTCTGTTAAACTTGATTTCCCTGCACCAATTGTACCTGCTAAAACGATCACTGCCATCGAACTCCCTACCTAATTAATTATTGTTTTTTTGATTTTCAACCAATGAACCATGCCAAAAATAGAATTGACAGTATACATGCAGTACATGACAAATAAGGCATAATCTCCCCCTGCATGGGTTCCTGCTCTAAACCATAATACTATGGAAAAAAGATTACCTAACAACCAAAAAATAAATTGTGACTGGTACCTTTTGATCATCAATAACATCGCTGTGGCGGAAACGCTGAAAGTGATAGCATCAAGCATTTGTTGTGCATCATTGACAAACCCTAAAACTGAATAAGCAACCATTCCAATTCCTAACCACACGACACACGCATATAACCATTGAATTCCTTTCAACGTTTTTACCTCTGTGACATTACCTGACCCATCTTCGCTGACTTTTAACCATGTATACAAGCCTGCAATATCCATAATTACATAAAAGCTTTGAAGTAAAACCTCAGCATAGACTCGTGTTTTAAACCCAAAATAACCTATGATCAATGCACTTATAAACCCAAATAGGTAATTGCTAGCCTTGCCTTGAGCAATTAAATTGACGCAAACAATACCTGATATCCCAGCTACTAATGTAATCCAACTAGAAGGATTGAAAATGAACGCTACTAATTGTACAACAATCATCGCGAACAAAAAAAGATAGTTTTTTCTTTGCCAGCCTTTAAAATCATTTATAATAACATTTAAACCCAAATCAAACAAACCTTTCATTTGCCAGTATTTATCATTTTCTAATGAGATGACGACTTATTAAATTTACCTCTGTTTCAAGATCAAGTCAATCTGAATTCTATCCAATTATTGATTATGAGACATTTTTATACAATATATTGTGTTTCCTAATAGTTTACATCTATATATAGTATAAAGAAATTGCAATGATGCTTTCAATTTTTGTATTTTAAGTCTACTCAGCCAAAGCTGATTTTTATGCTGTTGTTCTATCTGAGTCGCTGCACCAAAAAAGCATCCGAGACAATCTTGTCTTAGATACTTTTTTTGGTGCTTTTAATGATCAGCCAATTTTTCCATTATGATCGATATCTTCATCGGTCAAACGCTCGACTTCTTTAACGAACTCTTTACTCGTTTCTAGATACTCATCTTCTTCATCATAATCATCCAAGATGGAGCCCATGATTGCATTCGATGGAATCGCATCTGCATTCGCAAACATTTCAATGTGCTGATGTAAATTTGTGAATTCCATTGGTGCATCACCACCATATTCGCCATCTAAGTTGATCATCATTCTACTGTTCGGTTCAAGCGTCTCTGCACGTAAATGACTCGTTTTCGTGTATATCAGTCGGTTATCTTCGATATGTTTACCACCGTTTAACATTAGTGCAGCTAAATGCAAAATCTCAAAAACATTGGCTGTTTTCACTATAATCAATGAAAATTTTCCATCATCAAGTTTTGCGTCTGGTGCAATTTTTTCAAAGCCACCAACAGAGTTAGTCAAGCCCAAGAAAAACATAGAAGCATTTCCTTCATAAACACCTTCGTCATACTCCATTAGCATTTTAACTGGTTTCACTCGAGGTAGCATTTCTGCACCTTTCGCTAAATAAGCAAGATAACCAAAAATACTTTTAAGTTCTGACGGGACTTCATAAGTCAATTCAGTTAAATGACCACCAGCCGCTATGTTGATGAAATAACTGTCTTTTGCTTTGCCGATATCCATTTTGACCGTTTGATTTTTTTTGATAACTTCTGCTGCTTTGACAATATTATCTCTTGGAATTTTTAAAGCTCTTGCGTAATCATTGGTTGTTCCAGCAGGAATGATTGCCATAGACGGCCGTTTTTCTAAAGGAGCAATACCATTAACGACTTCATTGATCGTTCCGTCACCGCCAGCCGCAACAATTAGGTCGAAACCTAATTCTGCAACTCGGCGAGCTTCGTTCTTAGCGGAATTTTCTTCTGGAGTTGTGGCAAAAGCACTTGCTTCATATCCGCATTCTTCCACAATAGAAAGAATATCAGCTAGATTTTTTTTGACTAGCTCTTTACCTGAAGTGGGATTATAAATGACTCTTGCTTTTTTCATAATCATCTGCTGCTTTCTAGCGTTTTGCCAATTCTTCTTGTAACAATTTGTTCACAACACCTGGATTAGCTTGGCCTTTCGTTGCTTTCATGATTTGACCGACTAAAAAGCCCACTGCACGATCTTTTCCGTTTTTGAAATCATCGACAGATTGTTGGTTATTATCTAAAACCTCATTGATGATTGGTAACAATTGTGATGGATCAGATAATTGAACTAAGCCTTTTGCTTCGACAACCTCTTTCGCATCGCCACCATTTTCAATCAATTCTTTGAACACTTTTTTAGCGATTTTAGAGCTAATCGTACCATCTTCGATCAACGTAATCATGCCTGCTAAGTTTGCAGGTGTTAATTTTGTATCCGGTAATTCGATTTTTTCACTGTTCAAATAAGCTGAAACTTCACCCATCAACCAGTTAGACACTTGTTTTGCATCTGCACCTTCAGTTAATGCTGCTTCAAAGAAATCTGACATTTCTTTTGTTAACGTTAGAACCATTGCATCGTATTCCGGCAATCCTAATTCTTTGATATAGCGGGCACGACGTGAAGCTGGCATTTCTGGTAGGCTGTGGCGAACACGCTCAATCCACTCATCATCGATTGCAAAACGTGGAACATCTGGCTCTGGGAAGTAACGGTAGTCACTTGATCCTTCTTTAACACGCATCAATAATGTTTTATTCGTTGTTTCATCGAAACGGCGTGTTTCTTGTTGGATTTCGCCACCAGATAATAACACTTTCGCTTGACGTTTTTCTTCAAAGGCAAGACCTTTTTTAACAAAACTCATTGAGTTCAAATTTTTAAGTTCTGCCTTTGTTCCAAATTCTTCTTGACCATACGGACGTAAAGAAATGTTGGCATCACAACGCATTGAACCTTCTTCCATTTTTACATCTGAAACGCCAGTAAATAGGATGATTGAACGAATGGCCTCTAGATAAGCATAGGCTTCTTCTGGTGAACGCATATCCGCTTCTGAAACGATTTCGATCAGAGGTGTTCCTTGACGGTTTAAATCAACGTATGAGTAACCTCCATCACCGTGAATATTTTTCCCAGCATCTTCTTCTAAATGCACACGTTCGATACGAATGCGTTTTGTTTTGCCTTCCACTTCAATATCGATCCAGCCATCATGACCAATTGGTTGATCGAATTGAGAAATTTGGTACGCTTTGGGATTATCTGGGTAAAAATAGTTTTTACGGTCAAAATGTGTATCTTTAGAGATTTCACAATTTAAGGCAAGTGCTGCTTTCATACCAAATTCAAGTGCTTGTTTATTCATAACTGGTAATACGCCTGGGTAACCCCAGTCGATCACGTTTGTATTGCTGTTTGGTTCTGCTCCAAAGTGTGCTGGTGCAGGCGAAAAGATTTTAGAGTTTGTTTTTAATTCTACATGGACCTCAAGTCCGATGACAGTTTCAAAGTTCATTAGTCATTCCCCCCTAAGATCACAGGTTTTTTCGTATGGAAATCAGTTGCTTGTTCAAACGCATACGCTGCTTTATACATCGTGCTTTCATCAAATGCTTTCCCAATGATTTGTAAACCAACTGGTAAGCCTTCTGAAAATCCTGCTGGTATTGACATACCAGGTAATCCAGCTAAGTTAACTGGAATCGTTAGTAAATCATTCATATACATTGTGATTGGATCATTGATATTTTCACCTAATCCAAAGGCTACTGTCGGTGAAGCTGGGCCAATGATGATATCATATTTTTCAAAGACATTGTCAAAGTCTTGTTTGATCAATGTTCGAACTTGTCCCGCTTTTTTAAAGTGTGCATCATAATGTCCAGCACTTAATGAGAATGTCCCAAGCATGATACGGCGTTTTACTTCTATACCAAACCCTTCAGAACGTGAATTTACATAAACATCTTCAAGATTTTTTACGTTTTCAGAACGGTAGCCATAACGAATCCCATCAAAACGTTGTAAGTTGGAGCTTGCTTCCGATGAAGCGATGATATAATACACAGCTACCCCATATTTAGAATGTGGTAAGCTCACTTCTTCTACAGTTGCACCAAGAGCTTTAAATGTTTCTGCTGCTTTAAGAACTGCTTCACGAACGCCAGCATCGACACCCTCACCAAGATATTCTTTTGGCAAAGCAACTTTCATCCCTTTGATATCTCCTGTTAATTCAGCAGTGAAATCAGGAACTGAAACACCAGCAGAAGTCCCATCTTTTTCATCATAGCCGCTGATTGCGCTTAAGGCTAATGCATTATCTTTAACATTTCTTGTCAAAGGACCAATTTGATCCAAACTAGATGAAAATGCGATCAACCCAAAACGAGACACACGTCCATAGGTTGGCTTCATTCCAACGATTCCGTTAAATGATGCAGGTTGGCGAATACTACCACCTGTATCTGTTCCTAAAGAAACGGGAACTTGACCAGTAGCAACCGCCGCAGCTGATCCACCAGATGATCCGCCAGGAACTTTCGTATGATCCCACGCATTTTTTGTTTTCTTAAAGTAGGATGTTTCAGTACTTCCACCCATCGCGAATTCATCCATATTCAATTTTCCTACTGGAATCATATCTGCTTGATAAACTTTATCCATAGCAGTTGCATCGTAAATTGGCTTAAAGTTATGAAGCATTTTTGATGCTGCAGTTGTTAAAATGTCTTTCGTTACAATATTGTCTTTGATCCCGATTGGAATACCTGCTAAAGGATTTGATTCAGTAATCCCTTTAAGATCGATTGCTTTTGCTAATTCAAGTGCTTTTTCATCATTGATTGTAATGAATGAATCCACATCTTTTTCCGTTTCGTTGATACGGCTCAATGTCGCTTGAGTCAAATCAGTTGCAGTGATTTCTTTTGAAACGAGTAAATCATGCAGTTCTGTTAGTGACTTATCATATAATTTTTCCATTATGCACCAGCCTCCCCGTTGTCGATAATCGCTGGCACTTTGATATAGCCATTTTCTGATTCTGGTACGTTTTTCATCAATTCACTGCGATCCATACCTGGCGTTGCTACATCTTCTCTCATTACATTGATTGATTGTGCCACATTAGAGGTAAATGGAATCCCCTCTGTATCTACTTCTTCTAATAATTCCACCATATCGATGATTTTGCCTAATTGATCAGTAAAGTCTTTTAACTCCTCATTTGAAAAAGACAGTTTAGACAATTTGGCTACATGTTTTGCTTTTTCTTCACTGATTGCCATGGATACCCTTCTTTCCTTTAGAAAAACTCAATCAAGAGTTCACTAGTTCATTTTTTATGACTGTTACACGATAGTTCACGTTAAAAACAGCTTTTTTCTTATTCTATCATAAATTTCTAAGAATTTTTGAAAGAGATTGAAGAAAATAGACTGAAAATGTAAAAATAGCGCTGAAACCCATTTTATTATGCTTTTTAGGCTATTCGTTTGTTTCTTTTGTATAACTATTATCCAATGCAGTCACCATTTGTTGTTCGTCCCATACCTCGATACCAAGGTCTTGGGCTTTAGTCAGTTTGCTACCCGCATCTTCACCTGCAACAACAATGTCCGTTTTCTTTGAAACACTACCGGTTACTTTGCCGCCTAGATTTTCGATTTTTTCTTTTGCTTCTTCTCTGTTATAATGGGTAAGTTTTCCTGTTAAAACGACTGTTTTATCTTTGAATGGTGATTCTACAGCATCTAACTGAGAGGTGCGAATCCCTTTATAATCAAAATTCACTCCAGCTTTTGTCAGTTCATCCATTAATTCATGGACTTCTTCATTTTCAAAGTACGTGACTAAACTATCCGCAATCGTCTCACCCATCGAATCTAGTGCTACGACTTCATCTTTAGTTGCTTTACTGATCGACCGTAGATCTCCAAAATGTTCAGCTAAAACCTTTGCAGCTTTAGAACCAACATGGCGAATACCTAATCCAAAAATCAACCGTTCAACAGAGTTATCCCGGCTTGCATCAATTGCTTTGTAAATATTATTCGCAGATTTTTCTTTGATTTTTTCCAATGTCATCAATTGCTCTTGGGTTAAAAAGTAAAGGTCAGCTACATCAGCGACTAACTCTTTATCATACATTTGTTCCAGTACACGAGGGCCTAAACCATCGATATTCATCGCATTTCTAGATACAAAATGATTAAGTCCTTCTTTGATTTGAGCTGGGCATTTTGGATTGATACAACGCAAAGCAACTTCCTCATCCAGATGCACTAATTCACTATTACAGACTGGGCAATGGGTTGGAATCAAATACGGCTGGCTGTTTTCATCCCGCTTTTCGGCCAAGACATGTGCGACTTCTGGAATAATATCGCCAGCTTTATAAATAATTACTGAATCATTCAACCGAATATCTTTCATTGCAATGAAATCAGCATTATGCAAACTTGCTCGACTAACTGTTGTACCTGCTACACGAACTGGCTGCATCACAGCAGTTGGCGTTACAACGCCTGTACGTCCAATCGTCCATTCGATTTCTTCCACGATTGTTTGAGCTTCTTCAGGTGGAAATTTATACGCAATGGCCCACCGCGGAGCCTTAACAGTAAAGCCTAATGCATCTTGAATCGTGAATTCATCTGTCTTGATTACAATCCCATCAATTTCGTATGGTAATTCTGATCGTTTTTCATGATATTCTTCTATATACGCCCAAACTTCATCAATTGTTTGGCATAGTTTCTTTTCAGGATTGGTTCTAAAACCAATTTCCGATAATTCATTTAACGCATCAAACTGAGTTTGTGCCGTCATTGGTCCAAAATCTGCCACTGTATATAAGAATGTGCTTAGATTTCTTTTCGCAACCATACTTGTATCTAGTTGGCGCAAACTACCTGCTGCTGCATTTCTTGGATTTGCAAAGACATCTTGTCCAGCTTCTTCGCGCTCTTTATTCAAATTGACGAATGATTGTTTTGGCATGTAACATTCACCGCGAACTTCAACTGATATTGGTTTTTTTAACTCTAAAGGAATCGACTTCACTGTTTTTAGATTTTCAGTGATATTTTCACCAACTGTTCCATCACCTCGGGTTGCCCCTTGAACGAATCTGCCATTCTCATATTTTAATGAAATAGCTAGTCCATCGATTTTCAACTCACAACAATAACTGACAGGCTTTCCAGCTAATTTTTGGACACGTTCATCGAAATCGTAAATATCTTCTTTACTAAAACCGTCATTCAAGCTATACATTTGCACTTCATGTGTCACTTTTTCAAATCCTTGTAAAATCTTCCCGCCAACACGTTGCGTTGGTGAATCAGAAGTGATTAAATCTGGATATTCGGTTTCTATGTCTGATAATTCTTTATAAAGCCGGTCATAAACATAATCTTCTACGGTCGGTTTATCAGCAACGTAATATTCATGGGAATACTGATTTAACTGTATCCGTAGTTCTTTTGCTTTCTCTGTCGCTTCGGCTAATGTTAACGGTATTTCTGCCATAATAACTCCTCCTAATTTAAAAGCATAACAGGCTCATATAGCCTTGACAGAAAAACAGGAAATTATGAATAAGGCGCTTTTTGCCTCTTTCACATTTTATATTTTTTCAATCGGAGCAAATGCTGCTAATAAGCGCTTAATCCCTTTTTCTGGAAAAGCGACGTCTAGTTCTAAGTCTTTCGCGCTACCGCCAACTCGAACAACTGTGCCTGTTCCCCACGCTTTATGTCTGACTTTATCCCCTGCCTGCCACGCCATTGATTCTCCACCACTGGCAACTTTATCTGTTACAGGTTGTTTCGTAGGCTGGGCATAGGCCGGTTTAAATACTTTGGGTTCAAACGTTCTTGATGGTGTTTTTGGTGCTGCAATCGATCCTTGTAAATCTAATAGTTCTTCATCGATTTCATCTAAGAAACGACTTGGACGATTATATTGTGTTTTCCCATATAAGGTTCTTGAAAACGCATTGGTGATAAACAATGTTTCTTCTGCTCGAGTAATACCCACATATGCAAGTCGGCGTTCTTCTTCTAATTCGCTTTCTTCTAACATCGCACGTGATAATGGGAAGACACCTTCTTCTAGTCCAATCAAGAAAACAACTGGAAACTCGAGTCCTTTTGCTGCATGCAATGTCATTAAGGTCACTTGAGACGTGCTCTCTTCTAAATTATCTAAATCAGACACTAACGCCAAGTCGTTTAAAAATACTGCTAGTTTTTCTTCTGGAGCATCTGCTTCTTCTTCACCTTGACGTTCATATCGTTTATCAAATTCTTGGGTAACCGTTAAAAATTCATCCAAGTTTTCTAAACGTGCTTGAGATTCTAAATTATTTTGTCTCACTAATTCTTCACGATACCCACTACGATCGAGCACTTCTTTCACTAGTTCAGTGATAGTTAAATACGGAATCATTTGTGTCAAATCTTGAATCATCATGCCAAAGCTGCCTAACTCTTTTCCTGCTTTTCCTGAAATATTTGCTAAATCCACATTTTGAGAAGCTTCGAGTAACGACCAGCCGTGCATCTGAGAAAAGCTTCTTAATTTTTCAACAGAGCTTTTGCCAATACCACGTTTTGGTTCATTCACTACACGCTCAAAACTAAGTGAATCCATAGGGTTAGAAATAATATTTAAGTAGCCTAAAATGTCTTTGATTTCTTTGCGATCGTAGAATTTATGTCCGCCGACCATCGTATATGGAATATTTGATTTTAGTAACATTTCTTCCATTACCCGTGATTGGGCATTCGTACGATATAAAACAGCAAAATCTCCATAAATGCGTTCGTTTTCACGCATTTCTTTTTGGATTTGGCCTACGATAAATTGTGTTTCATCTCGTTCATTGTCGCCTCGATAATAAACAATCTTTTCGCCGTCATTATTTTCTGTCCATAATTGTTTATCACGACGATTACGGTTGTTTTTGATCACATTATTCGCTGCATCTAAAATTTTCTTAGTTGAGCGATAATTTTGTTCCAACAGGATGACAGACGCATTTGGATAATCTTTTTCAAAATCCAAAATATTCTGCATATCTGCTCCACGCCAGCCATAAATACTTTGATCGGCATCTCCCACAACACATAGATTTTTAAAGCGCTCCGCTAGCATATTGACTAAGGTGTATTGAGCATGATTGGTATCTTGATACTCATCTACATGGATATAATGAAACTTATTTTGATAATAATTCAATGAATCTGGATGTTCGTTAAACAAACGTATTGTATTCATAATCAAATCATCAAAGTCCATACACTGATTGTTTCTTAATTCTTTTTGATACATTTTATAGCATTTTGCAACAACTTCTTCATACGGTGTGCCTTGCAATTCTTCAACCTTTTCAGGTGTCTGCAACTCATTTTTAGCATTACTGATCGTGCCCAGAATCGAGCGAGGATCGTATTTCTTTATGTCGATATTTAGTTCGTTTAAAATACGTTTCATCAACGTTCTTTGTTCAGACGTATCGATGATCGTAAAATTACGATTATAACCTATATGATCAACATCGCGACGTAAAATTCGTACACACATCGAGTGAAACGTCGAAACCCAAACATCGTTTCCACCGATTTCTAATAATTTCCCAACCCGTTCTCTCATTTCTTTTGCGGCTTTATTAGTAAATGTGATTGCTAAAATATTCCATGGATTCACATCTTTTTCTTCAATTAAATAGGCAATACGGTGTGTTAGAACTCTCGTCTTTCCGCTGCCTGCTCCCGCCATAACCAATAAAGGCCCTTCTGTATGTAGAACGGCTTCTTTTTGTCTCGGGTTCATACCTTGGATCAAGGCGTTTTCTTGTGCCATCATCAACGTCCTCTCTCTTTTTTCAATCTTATACATTATACCAAAAATAGGAAGAAAATTCTTTAATAATGATGGAATTTTGTAGAACAATATTTCTTTTTGATTTGACGAGTATCTTTTGATAAACGGGAAAGATAAATCGTTCTGTTTTAACGATTGGTAAATAGATGATTGAAGAAAAAATCTCACTCGATAAAGAGTGAGACAAAATAATTTACTAACTCCAGTCTACGATCGAAAAATTTCAATCCACTCACTCAATAAAGAGTGAGACTAGCTCGACTAGTTAGCACTAGCAAACAAACGATAATATTTCAATCCACTCACTCAATAAAGAGTGAGACGCTGTTTCTAATGAACGTCTGTTGACCAGTGCTATTTCAATCCACTCACTCAATAAAGAGTGAGACCGTGAAAAGGGACGAAATATATACATATCTGTCACTTTCCAACCATAATCATAGTAAAAAATGTGAATTCAATGAGAAATAGTCGCTTTTCCATTCCATTATTACCAAGAAATTGGTGCGGATCTCCTAGCGATTTCATGTGCACTTATTATTCGCACTTAAACTATATATAGTAAAACGCTTTAACTCTCTCTCTAATTATAAGTATTCTAGTAACAGAAGTCACGGTTAATTTCAAAAAGTTATCTTCTTTTCTCTACAATTATCTATTCAAATAATCATAAAATAATGAAATCAATGTCCCAAAGCTATCGATGTAATGCATCCATTTTCCAAGCCCACCATTCCAATAGTCTCCGACCATCAATAAATCCGTTTCTTTCCTTTTATTTTATGCAATTTTTTACTATTCCAGTCAAATATTACCAATGCTTGCCATCAGTTGGAAAATACCATTCAAATTCTTGCACTATTCTGCAAATACTCATACTTATCTCTATAATCTTACCTCAACTCGTTAGGCAAAAAAATAATCATCTTAGTCAAATGATAGAACTCTAAGTTTGAAACACCTGGGTTGATTGTTTTTATTTGAAAATGAATGTTTTTGACCGTTTTAGATTGCATCTACAAATTAAGTGTGCTATTATAATCAATGAAAAGAGGTGTGAAAATGCTTACAGAGGAAAGACATCAAGCAATTTTACGTTTTTTAGATCAACAATCTGTCGTCAAATCTCAAGAATTATCTACTATATTAAATGCCTCTGAATCGACTATACGTCGTGATTTACAGGAATTAGAAAATGCAGAATTATTAGAACGCGTTCATGGTGGTGCAAAACGTATTTTAAATTTAGGCTTTGAACAAGATATGACTGAAAAAACAGTCAAAAACACGCAAGAAAAACAGATTATTGCTTCATTAGCCGCTCAATTTGTTCATGATGGTGACGTTATTTATCTGGATGCAGGATCGACCACTTTGGAGATGTTGCCATTTTTATCGGGCAAAACAATCACAGTTGTTACAAATTCAGTCCATCATGCTGCAAAACTTGGTGATTTAAATATCAATACCGTTATTCTTGGTGGATCGCTAAAACTTTCAACAAAAGCAATCACAGGCGCAACTGGCATGGAGCAGACTTAGTCATTTCCGTTTCAACAAAGTTTTCATGGGCATGAATGGTGCTCATCTTGAATTTGGTTTAACAACACCAGATCCTGAAGAAGCCGCTCTAAAACGTTTGGCTATTGCTCAAGCTGAAGAAGCATATGTCCTGATCGATCAAACAAAATTAAATAAAGTAACATTCACAAAAGTAACCGAACTTGAGGATGTAATCATTCTCACGAATCATTGTTCACCAGAATTATTTGAACAATTTCAGAAAAAAACAACGATCAAGGAGGCAATACAATGATTTACACAGTAACTTTAAATCCTTCCATCGACTATATCGTTCATGTGAACGGACTTAAACTAGGTGACCTAAACCGTATGACCAATGATTTTAAACTACCTGGCGGCAAAGGCATCAACGTATCCAGAATCTTAAAAAGAATTCAAGCTGAATCAACGGCACTCGGATTCTTAGGTGGCTTTACAGGTAATTTCATTTCCGACTGGCTGAAAAAAGAAAAAATCCAGACAAAATTTACCACAGTTCAAGAAGACACTCGAATCAATATCAAATTAAAATCAGAATCCGAAACTGAAATCAACGGCTTGGGGCCAGCTATCAGCAACGAAGAAATGCAAGACTTAAAACAAACTTTAAGTATGATTTCAGCTGGAGACATTGTCGTTTTATCAGGAAGTACACCGGCTACACTTCGAGAAGGTTTTTACGAAGAGCTAATTCAAATTATCAAAGACAAAGGGGCTGATTTTGTCATTGATACCACTGGTAAAGACTTATTAAATGCTCTACCGCAAAATCCTTTGCTGATCAAGCCAAATAACCACGAATTAGCCGAACTGTTTGATGTAAAATTTAAAACTATGGAAGATATCTTACCCTTTGGTGAACGTTTATTAGAAGACGGGGCACAGCATGCGATCATTTCAATGGCTGGTGATGGTGCTTTGTTATTCACTAAAAACGGTATCTATCGTTCAAACGTGCTAAAACGTCCCTTAAAAAACTCTGTTGGCGCAGGGGATTCAATGATTGCTGGTTTTGTAGGAATATTTGCTAAAAAAGAAGATCCGATTGAGGCATTTAAATGGGGGGTTGCCTGCGGAAGTGCTACTGCTTTTTCAGATGACTTAGCATCTATCGATTTAATCAATGAATTAATCTCAGAAGTAGAAATAGAAAAAATCAAATAGGATTACTCTTATTTCGCTACATTGGCTACACTATAGAAATAGCTCATTCAGCTTTTACTTTGAAACATGATAGTGAAAAGTACAAGCTGAAGTGAAACGGAACACTGTTACTTATATATTTAGGAGGAAAAACAATGAACATCAAAGACTTACTAGTCAAAGACGTTATGATCATGGATCTGCAAGCTACTGATAAAAAAGCAGCCATTGATGAAATGGTTCAAAAAATGTATGATGGCGGTAGAATTTCTGATATTGACATCTATAAAGAAGGAATTCTAGCTCGCGAAGCACAAACATCAACTGGTCTTGGAGACGGTATCGCGATGCCCCATGCCAAAAATAGTGCTGTCAAAGAAGCTACTGTTTTATTTGCCAAAAGTAACAAGGGCGTTGATTACGAGGCATTAGATGGACAGCCAACCTATTTATTCTTTATGATTGCGGCTCCAGAAGGCGCAAATGATACTCATTTGCAAGCTTTAGCTGCCCTATCTCGCCTATTGATTGATCCTGATTTTGTTGCGAAACTAAAAGAAACAAAAACGCCAGAAGATGTTCAAAACTTATTTCAATCCGCTGAAGAAGCAAAAGAAGCTGAAGAAAAACAAGAACAATTAGAAGAAGCTTCTAATACTAATCACAATACAGATCGTAAATTCGTTGTGGCTGTTACTGCTTGTCCAACTGGAATCGCTCATACTTATATGGCAGAAGATGCGCTAAAGAAAAAAGCGAAAGAAATGGGCGTTGACATCAAAGTTGAAACGAACGGATCTGAAGGGATCAAAAATCGATTAACCGCTGAAGATATTGCTCGTGCTGATGGTGTTATCGTTGCAGCCGATAAAAAAGTTGAAATGAATCGTTTTGATGGTAAAGAATTAGTCAATCGTCCCGTTAGTGATGGGATTCGTAAAACAGAAGAATTAATTACGTTAGCAACTAGTGGGACAGCACCGACTTTCCATAGTTCTGAATCAGATACAAGTGAAGAGGATGGATCAGCTGACGGTTCAGTAGGTTCAAGAATTTACAAAGATTTAATGAATGGTGTTTCACATATGCTGCCATTCGTTATCGGTGGTGGAATTGCCATTGCCCTTTCATTCATGATCGACCAATTTATTGGTGTTCCACAAGACCAATTAAGTATGCTTGGTAATTATAATCAAGCAGCCTCTTGGTTCAATCAAATCGGTGCCGCTGCATTTGGTTTCATGTTGCCCGTTTTAGCAGGTTTCATCGCTTCAAGTATTGCTGATCGTCCAGGATTGATCGTCGGTTTTGCTGCTGGTGCGTTAGCGAATACAGGTGGTGCTGGTTTCTTAGGTGCTTTGGTTGGTGGTTTCTTAGCCGGTTATGTCATTATTTTCTTGAAAAAACTGTTCAAAGGATTGCCTAAATCTCTTGATGGAATCAAAACCATTTTATTTTATCCGGTATTTGGTTTACTGATTACTGGTGGTTTAATGCTTTTAGTCAATGTTCCAATGAAAGTTATCAATGATGGATTAAATAATTTCTTATTAAGTTTAGATGGAACTAATGCTGCACTTTTAGGAGCCTTACTTGGTGGTATGATGGCCATTGACCTTGGTGGTCCGATCAATAAAGCAGCTTATGTATTTGGTACAGCATCGATTGCTGCCACAGTTACTGAAGGTGGAAGTATTATCATGGCATCCGTTATGGCCGGTGGTATGGTTCCTCCATTAGCTATTTTTATTTCAACCTTGATCTTTAAAAATAAATTTACACAAGACCAAAAAGACGCTGGTTTGACCAACTTAGTGATGGGCTTATCTTTTGTAACTGAAGGTGCGATTCCTTTTGCTGCAGCTGATCCATTACGTGTTATTCCAAGTTTCGTCGTGGGATCTGCGTTAGCTGGTGGGTTAGTTGGTGGGTTTGGTATTCGCTTGTTGGCTCCTCATGGCGGTATCTTCGTAGCCCTATTGTTAAGTCACCCACTCTTATATCTATTGTTTATTGCCATTGGTGCAGTCGTTTCTGCAGTGATTTTAGGTATTGTAAAAAAACCAGTCGCTCAATAAATTTCTTATAACTACTCAAGCCTCAAATAATGTAGATTTCGGTCGCATTCATTTGAGGCTTTTTTCTTGATGAAAAACTTATCATTTTTTGGTCTATATCATTAGCTTAAAAAAAAATTCTATATTAAACTTATAAATAAGAAGTGCACATTCTTTACAAGTTAACCAGTTCATTTTTAACAAGGACACTATTTTTAAAATAATCAAGAGAGGATAACTATGATGATTTTACATTATAGCGGTTTTTATTATGAATAGATTATTAGGTAAAGTAATGTTGCTTACAGACGCCCAAAGTAGTATTGGTATTGCAACTGCTAAATCCGCTGCAAAAGAAGGAGCAATTGTAGTTTGTACAGCTAGACGTTTAGACAAGATCTCAACCGTTATTTCAGAAATAACGCAATCGGGTGGCATCGCAACTGCTTTCAAACACGATGTTAGCTCTAGTGGCAGCTGGCAAAAAGTCATTTCTAATACAATAAACAACTACGGAAAAATCGATATTTTAGTCAACAACGCTGGGGTTTCCTCCCCGAAAATGTTGTTAGATTTAACGAAGGAAGACTGGGAAAAAATTCAGGCTGTTGATATAAATAGTCTTGTTTTTGGTTTACAAGAAGTAATTCCACCAATGATAAAAAATGGTGGTGGCTCGATCATCACGATTTCTTCTCTGGAAGGATTAGTAAATTTATCGGATAACAATCCTTACGCAGCAGCCAAAGATGTTATTCGCTCACTTTCACTTGATGCAGCATTTGCATATGCTAAAGATAATATTCGGGTAAATTCAATTTGTCCTGGAGTTATTTATACGCCTATGATTGAAACTACTTTTCCAGCCATCAGTCAAAATTATAAAAAGTCCGTTCCATTTCCTTATATAGGAAAACCTGAAGATTTCGCAAATGGTGTTATTTACTTAGCCTGTGATGAAGCTAGTTTTGTAACTGGTGCTGAATTGGTGATAGACGGAGACCGTATTACAATGTAAATCACATCTCTATTTTGTAAATTAACAAAACTGAACCAATACGTCTTTAGACTTTTCACATTATTTATTCAAATTTTAAGGGGCTGTCATATAACTTTTTGCGTTATATGACAGCCCCTATTTAAAAAACTACTCACTGATATCGATTGTCTGATTAAGTGTTTCTAAATAACTCGAATCCAAAAATACAACACGCAAATGGTTCTTAGCCTTTTGCAAATCAAAACGTGTCGATGCTTCTTTTTTCTTTAAATTACTTATATTCACATCACATAATTTCTCCCACAGCGCTTCGAGTGGAACTTGCTGAATCGCTTCTTTTGGCAGATAAAAACGCAAGACCGAAACAAACTCGTCATATTTTTTATCCAAAACATCGATTTCTAAAAATTGTCGTATATAAAATTCATACGCGGAAAGTCCATCATCAATTGCCATTTCAGGGTTCAACACACGATAATTCATCATCTTGCGACTTTTCTCGTCGATCCAAGGGAAATAGGCTTGCGCATTTAATATCCCTTTTGTACGGTTTACTCTATATTTTTGATGAAGCAGATCGTAACTTCTCGTTACAAAATACGTTGCATTTCTCTTTTCAACTGGTTGATAGTAATTATTTTGGTATTGAACCGTCTGTGTAACCTCTTTAACAAAAGCATATTCAATGTATGGAGCACGTAAAACACCCGTTCCATTATTCCAAGCCAATTGGTCATACCCTAGCTGATCTCTGAATAAACGTTGATACTTTAAATTAACGGGCATATTCCAGTTAAATGGATTTTTGAATAAAGTAACTTTGATGACTTGATTCGCTATTTCCTCAACGGAATGAACTTGTTGCACTTCCAAAAAAATCGGTTTAGGAATAATTTGATAGTACAAACTTGAATAATACATTTTCCAACATGAAGTTAAACACAAACCTTTGAAATAAATATCATAACCAGCAAGTTGATTACAATCGACAATGATAGATTTTTTACTATCGTATCGTTTCGGTAGTTTAGCAATTTCAGTATCTGTTTCGAATGTCCTTTTTTTGATATTTTCAACATTATTATATAAATAGTCATCCAATGACCTAATATACCCATAGACGCCATTTTTAACCATACGAGTTTCACAATAATCTTCAATCATATTTTGATTCTCGATAAAAATTGTGCCATCTAAAATCGTCCGTTCATGAAGCGCCAACTTAGAAATATGGAGTTGGAATTCTCCCCCTCGGCTGTTCACTTTGAGCCATAAATTTTCTTCTTCTGTAAGTTGCTGAATTTGATAAATCAAGGCTTGCAGATCAAATTTTTGCGATTCTTCCTCACCAAAGCGATAACTTTTAGGATTTGTCACGATACGCAAAAAACTTAACCAATCAAAAATATCTTGTTTCAATTCTTCTAAAGAAAAATCAGCCCGAGCGAATACCATATATATTTTCTCTGTTTTCTCCATTTGCTCCACCTCATTTCTTTCATTAAGTATAACGAAAATAAAGTCAGACTTCATCTAATATACTTGAAGAATCGAAAAGTTGCCTCTAAATAGCAAAAAACATCTTTTTCTTTCATCTGGGGAAACGATAGAAAGAAGATGTCTTTTTTTATGTGTGATCAATCGAGGATTTTTTTCTTCTCTCCCATAAAACGATTAATCAAATAAAATAAACTAGTGCCAATTCCTATAATGAGAATCGCTAAGTAAAATGCATAAATCTTTGATCCAGTGAGATCAGAAATTTTTCCTGTTAAAGATGGAACAATGACTGAAGCTGACATACCAAAAAAATTAAACACGCCGTACATTGTTGCAATGCTCCCTTTTGGTGCTGATTCTCCTAACCAAGAAATAATGATTGGCTCAACTGCTAACTTTCCAAAAAATCCGTATGCCATAATACCAACTACTAAAATCGTTTGATTTGTTGTCGTCACAGTGATCAACAGCACACTAGCCGCTACTATCTCAAGCAAGATAATCAATTGGACTTTCTTTTTAGGTATACCATCTGCGATCCGGCTAAAAATAAGCGCACCAGGGATTGCTGTAAAAAATACTAATGAAGAAGCTAGACCGACAGAAGTACCAGAAAACCCTTTTTCCGTTTCTAAAAAGTTGGGTAGCCACGTATCAATCAAATAGTAAGTATACAACGTTGAAAAATACAATATATACGCTGAAATCATACGCGGTTTAAAAAGCTCTTTGAGTGATGATTGTTTTTTCACGTCTGCTTTTGTATTGTTTATAGTTTTTGGGTTTTCTATTCGAATAAAATAGAAAAACATAACCGTAGCTAACAGAATCAACATAACGGTTACAAAAATCAACGCTTGCCAAGGCAAGACACCCGTTCCAACTAAATAACTAGACGAAACCAGACCTAGACCGCTCCCTATCGCTGTTCCACTATTGACGATTGCTGTCGATAAGCTTCTTTTCGATACCGGTACATATTCAGAAGTTAATGAATACGCTACACCATAATAGGTACCACAACCTAATCCAGCTAAAACACTTCCAATAAAGACCAGGCCAATATTTTGTGCTACCCCAACAACCAATGCACCTAGACTAAATAATAAAAAACCAGGAATCAGAATTTGTTTTTTTCCTACTCTATCTACTAATATTCCTGAAGGTATTTGCATACAAACATAGCCTAAAAAATAGAAACTTGAAATATGACCAAGCTGAGCATCCGTCGCACCACCAAAATATTCACTAATAATCGGATAAATAGGCGTCAAAACTGTTCGATAAATCCAAATAACGATCCAACCAATCGTTAATACATAAATAATCTGTTTCCAATATGGCATTTGTCTGTTCAGTTTTTTTTGTCCCTCCATAGTTCACTCTCCTTGATTAAACTAGGCCACTATACGAGTCCTCATCACAAATAAGAAAGATCAGACATTAAAAACAACTATTTTCATGTCTGATCTCACTTTCATTCTATTCACTTGTTTATTTCTTGATAAAGTCCCCAACAAACTCATTCGAAACGCCAGTATCTTTCGAATAGATAACATGACCTCTTAAAACCGTTTGTACAACTTGCGCTCCAATTTCACGCCCGATATAAGGACTGATTTTATTGCGGTACTCCAAATCTTCTGCTTTTAATGTATAAGGAGCATTCGGTTTGATCAAGACAAAGTCAGCATCTTTGCCAATACTGATTCGTCCTTTTTGATCCAAATTATAACGATCAGCAGGATTTGTAGCAATAATATCTGCAAATTGTGTTAACGACATACCTCTTTTTTGAACCCCTTCATCAAAAAGAACATCAACATTATTTTGAACTCCAGAGATTCCACCCCATGCTTCAAAAGCATTTTCTTTGTCTTTTAAATCAGGTGTACATGGAGAATGGTCAGAAGTCACAAAATCGATTTCCCCTGATAGTACTTTTTTCCACATGCCATTTTGATTTTCCTTATCACGAATTGGCGGTGAACATTTTACCACAGGGCCAATTGCATCTAATTCATCTGTATCAAAGTAAAGATAATGAGTACACGTTTCACACGTCACATCAACACCAGCTGCTCTTGCCTTCGTTACTTCTTCCACACCTTCTGGACAAGCAATATGGCAAATATGGATGCGACAGCCAGTCTCTTTAGCTAATACTATTGCTCTGCGAATAGGTTCCACTTCAGTGAAAACTGGACGACTTGCAACATAAGCTTTTAAGGTTGTTTCTCCATTTTTATAAGCAAGTTCACCTAATTTATCTGTAATTGCAGCATTTTCCGCATGAATTGCTAGAACCTTACCTGTTTTAGCAACTTGTTTCATCCCCTCATATAGAGAATAGTCATCGACATTCATGAAATCACCATCAATGCTACGATCTCCACAAGTCGCCATAAAACATTTATACGCCGCAACTCCGCCATCATTTAATTCTTGAATACCACCTTTAAGATTAAATGGTACTAGACCACCAAATGAGCCAACGTCTGATTTCAATTTGCCTTTTCCAGCAGTATATTTTATTTCTAATGATTCACCATCCACTGTTGCTGGAACTTGGTTCAAAGGCATCTCCATAAATGATGTCACTCCGCCTTTAGCACATGAGGCTGTTCCCGTGATATATCCTTCCCATTGATCGCGATAACCACCGCCAGGATCTGTAATATGCACATGCGCATCCACCATACCTGGACTAACAACTAGACCTGTTGCATCAATGACTTTATCCGCCTCACTAAGATCATTCCCGATAGCTGCAATCAATCCATCTTTTACGGCAACATCTGTCTTAACCTCTCCCGACTCCAGAATAACTAAACCATTTTTGATCAATAAATCATATCCCATTTGCTTTCCTCCTAAATTTTAAAGCCAAAAGAACCTAACTATCCTTTACAAGAAAACAGAAAAATATCTAAGGAGTTGCTTTTCTCATTTTATTTTTCGCTTTCCCAAAGGCAAACTCTTTAAGCTACGTAATATAAAGTAACGACCTTCTATTTTACAAAAACTTGTTCTACTTTAGTTTTTATCAAATACTTTTCTTAATCCTAAATATAAACCAAAAGCAGATACAAAACCAGAAATCCACGAAATATCAGAAATCACTTTTAGAGCAGGAATAAAATTACCACTTAAACAAATAACTAGTGCCACAATCGTAGCAATATAAGCTGGCTTATTCAGACCTTTGTAAATATTATGACTATTATCAGCTTTTGGATTCATATACAATTGATTCAAGTCAATTTTTTGTTTCTGAACAAAATAGTAATTAGCAATCATCGTTCCAGCTACTGGACCTAATACGGCACCAATCGTGTTCAAGAAAATAAAAATACTATCTGCATTTTCCATTAGTTTCCAAGGCATGATCAGAAAACTTATTACACTGGCAATTAAGACACCTTTTTTATAATCGATTTTCTTAGGAAATAATGCACATAACTGATAAGCAGCAGGAATGATATTCCCTGTTGCATTAGTAGAAACCGTTGTTAATAAGAAGACAAGCATTGCAACAATAATTGCAAATGAATTATCCCATCGATCAACGATATTCAAAATATTCCATTCTTGAATTCCATAACGAATAGAACCCCCAATCAAAATCACAACACTTGAAAAAGCAAATATGCCATAACCGACTAGGAAACTAGCTGTTTGGCCAATCGTTTGATCTTTGGTAGATTTTGCATTTTGGGTAAAATCTGACACACTCGCACCAGGCGCTGCCCAGACTGCTAAAACTGAATTTATAATCATAAAATAAACAAAAACAGGCGAAATACTATGTGATGCTCCCGCAACATCATAAGATAAAATCGGTCCTAAACCACCTGCTGCTCCAATTGCCCAAATTGCCATACCACCGAACACAATATAAATTAGAGGACTTAAAATTGCTGTAAACTTATTCAGAATCTTTCCTCCACCGAAGCCAATCAACATATTCACTGCCCAAAAGATCGTGAAAGAAATTAACCCTGGAATAGAAATTCCCAAGATCATCGTATTTCCGCCAAGCGTTAAAAATCCTGGCCAAACCTTACCAATCAAAATCAGCAACGCTAACGAACCCGTATAATTCTGTAACCCAAACCAAGCGATCGCAGCTACGCACCCTCTAAGAAATCCTGGTAACTTTGCTCCAATATCTCCGTAAGTTGAGCGTAAATGAATGGCAAAAGGAATGCCATATTTTGATCCGGCACGACCGTTAAAGGTCATAAAAAAAGCAACAGCCAAAGCACTTATCACCAAAGCCAACATAATATTGATTGGTGAAAGTCCTAGAAATAAAAATCCTCCGACCGCTGTGTAGTTGGGGATATTATGAACTGAACCCATCCATAGCGTGAAATAGTTCAACTTTCCCATCATTCTTTTTGATAACGGTTTTGGAAGCAGATCTTCATTATAGCCCCGTTCTTGAAAACGTTGAAGTTCTTCTTCGGTAATTTGATAATCCTGGTTTTCCATCGTTTCGCCTCCTTCTAAGCGCTTCCATACACTATAGTTAAAACAGCACATTCTTTACCTATATCCCTTTAAAAAAATAAGATGCGCTTAGTTTCTATCCACTATATTTAGTTTCAGAAGCTAAACACATCCATTATTTATTTCTTAAGATTAAAAATGCTTACTCAGCAGTTGCTTTCTTTTTATTCAAGTTTGCTAATAAGAATAATGCCGTTCCAACTACTAATAAAATAACTGAAATGTAAAAGCCCATCTCTTTCGAACCAGTCGCATCAGATATAGAACCAGTCAATGTTGGTGCAATAACTGAAGACATCATTCCGAAAAAGTTAAATACACCAAGGGTTGTACCAATACCAACTTTAGGTGCATTTTCCCCAAGCCATGAAATAATGATTGGTTCTACAGCAAGTTTCCCTAGGAATCCGTATAAAATCAAACCAATTAATAACAGCGTTGAGCTTGTTGCTTGTACAGTTAATAATAACATAGCTGCTGCTAAAAATTCTAGTATAACAATAAATTGTACTTTTTTGTGCATAAATTTATCTGCTAAACGACTAAAGAAAAGCGCACCTGGAATTGATGCGAAGGCTACAAGAGAAGCAGAAAATCCAATTGCTGCTCCTTCGAACCCACGTTCTGTTCCCAAGAAGTTTGGTAACCAAGTAACCGTCATATAATACGCATAACAAGTAGCAAAGTATAAAATGTAGGCAAATAGCATTTTTGGAGAAAATAATTTTTTGATTGAAACATGTTCTTTTTCAACAACAGGAGCTTCTGGTGCAGCAGCCGCTGCTTCAGCTGCCTCTGCCGCTTCAGATTGTGCTAAAAATTCAGCATCTTCTTTATTATTACGAATAATTGCAACAAATGCCACTAACATCACAGCAATCAATGCTACAGAAATATACATCATTGTTTGCCATGGGAATTTTAATTGAACAACTAAAAAACTAGATAAAATCAAACCTAAACCAGAACCAACAGCTGATCCGCTGTTTACAATTGCAGTAGAAAAACTTCTTTTTTCACGTGGAATATTTTGAGAAGTTAATGAATAAGCTGATCCATAGAAAGAGCCACACCCTAAACCTGCAAAAACACTACCAACGTATATCATTTGAATATTCGTTGCTTGAGAAATCAATAGAGCTGCTAATCCAAAAACAATAAAGCCTGGAATCAGTACTTTTTTCTTCCCAATTTTATCTACTAAGAAACCTGCTGGGATTTGCATTGCTACATATCCAAAAAAGTAACATGTAGAAATAAAACCTAATGCTGTATCCGTAATATTACCGCCAAGTGATTCATTAATCTGTGGATACGCCGGTGATAAAGCTGAACGATATACCCAGATTGTTACCCAGCCAGCACATAACAAAATAACGATTTTTTTCCAATAATCCATTCCTGAACCCTTACTTTTTACATCCATGTCATTTCCTCCATATGTTATTTTTTTGTATGCTTGACGCCAAAAAAGTTTGTGCAATTTCGGAATTAAACATCAAAAAAATAACTTCTTATTCGTTTTAATTGTAAGCGGTAGCAAACTTTCACGCATCATTATTTTTCACAAACTTGTTAAAAAGTTTGTGCAAAACGAACAATCACTTGTTCTTTCACACAAACAATTTTAATTTTTTTTATTTTTTATAAATCGCTAATGCTGCTTTTACAGCCTCGCCTTTATTGATATTTGCACCATAATAATTAAGGGCGCCTTCTAAGGCAGATAATACATGGAGAACATTAGATTTTCTGCTGCTGTAGCCCATATTCCCGATACGCCACACTTTCCCTTGAAGTGCACCAAATGATGACGCAATTTCCACACCAAACTCGTCTAACATAAGAGCACGAACTTCTTCACCATCAATTCCTTTAGGAATCATGATTGGTGTAACAGTTGGCATCTTAGTCGTCAAATCACCGTAAAACTCTAAGCCCATCGCTTTTATCCCCGCAACAATTGCTTGATCATTTTGAGCATGTCGTGCATAAACATTATCCATTCCTTCTTTGATCATCATTCTAAGGCCTTCATGAAGTCCATAGACCATGCTTGTCGCTTCTGTGTGATGGTTGATTCGCTCTTCACTCCAATAACGCTGCAACTGGCTTAAATCAAGATAATTGCTACTGATATGGTTTTCATTACGAACATCCTTACTTAACCCTAATTCTTTTTGATAACGACTAGTAAGTACTTTTTCTACTCGATCATTGTAAGTAATCAAAGATAAACCTGAAGGGACACTCACACATTTTTGTGTTCCTGCAATTGCAATATCCACTCCCCACGCATCTACTTCTATAGGAACCCCACCGTATGTTGCAACCATATCTACAACAAAGAAAATATCATTTGTTTGGCAGTGTTGTCCGATTTTTTCCATTGACTGCATTTGTCCGTTAGCTGTTTCACCATGAACCATAGCCACTATTTTTGGTTGAACCTTTTTGATTTCTTCAATTATTGTTTCTTGCTCAAATGGTGCATCCCATTCTTTTTCAAGGTAATGAATCTCTGCTTTCGCACGTTCACAGATTTCTCCTAAAAGATAAGCAAACCGACCGTATACTGGAATCAAAACTTTGTCTCCTGGTTCGATCAATCCAATCAATGCCGCTTCGAGGCCAGAACGAGATGTTCCATCTACCGCAAATGCTTGCTCATTTTTTGTACCGAAAGGAATTTTGATCATTTCTTTGACTTCGTTCATAATTTGTAAGAAAGCTGGATCAAATTGACCCAAAATAGAAGCAGACATTGCTCTCAAAGCCACTGGATGTGCCTCAACTGGCCCTGGCGTCATGATTGTTCTGCTTGGCACTGATATTTCTGAAAACATAATTATTTCCTCTTTTCCGTTTTAATTTTATCCTACCCTTATATTTGAAAAAGTCATTGTCACTTTTGAATAAAAAAATAGAATTTCCAGTCATTATGTACAAACCTTTCTTGAATGTAAATACACTATCATTTAGAATAGAGATACGTAAATAAATACAACATCATTAAAGATTTATCATAAAAAACTATTTTACCTTACACTACCTAGCTTAACAGAAAAAATTAAAATTTGCTTGTAGCCAAAAGTAGTATACTGCTAGTTTTTAATTTCTCTGTTCAGACTGAACAAGCCTGTTTGACTTTTAACTTTAACTAGTTGCACAAATCATTTCTTGGGAGAGCTAGGAAATTAATCGATTTGTTCCACTTTTACTATTAGGAGGGAATCCAATGACAACTTTAGAAGATTTATTAAAAATACCAAGATTTTCTGATCTAAAATTATTAACAAATCCTACAAAAGCGAATACTATTGTTGAGAGTATCGAAATTTCTGAAACACCTGACGTAGCAAATTTTATTCCAAAAAAGATCTTCCTTTTGACAACTGCAATGGTTTATAAAGATAATCAACAAGAATTGATTACTTTAATTGATTCGTTAAAAGAACAAGAAGCTGCTGGAATCGGTATTAAAGTTGGCCGTTTTATTGAAACCATTGATCCTGAGGTCGTGGCTTATGCAAATAAAATCAACTTTCCTGTTGTTCAAGTGTCTAGTACTCAACCTTTAGGTGCTGTCTTGCATCAATTATTAAATTATTTATGGGATACTAAAACAGAGCAATTAAGCTACGCTTTAGACATTCAAAAACGATTTTCTAATTTGTTGATTCATGATGTGAGCATTGCACGCTTTGTCGCTGATTTCGGTAAAATGATCAATACTCCAGTGATTTTATTAAGCCCTTATCGTAAGGTCATTGCCCACTCTAAACACTTTACTCAGACGTCAAAACCAGCTGAATATTATGTTGAGCAACTTATTACTAAATATGCTAATTGGAATGAAGATAGCAACACTTCATTTATGATCGATGATTTAAATCGAGAGCCGATGCAGATTGCTGGTTTCCCTGTTACTGTGAATAGTTATTTCCCACACTACTTATTGATTTTAAATCCGCAACAAGTTCCATATCCAATGTCAGAATTCGCAGTAGAACAAGCTTGTTTGGTCTTGTCATTTATGTTGTATAAAAATCAAAAAGTGCAAGAATCGCTTGATTTTCTTAAAAGTGATTTTCTAGGTCAACTAGTAGAATACCAACAAGCGCCTCACCAGTCAAAACGAGATTGGCTTGATCTAGGTACAAATTATGGGTTAAAGAAAAGTACTCAATATCAAGTCGTCTACGCCGTTTGTAGTCAAACAAAAACCACTGCAACAAAGATCAAGTATCAACAAGAAGAAAGTGATGTTGCTTTTCAATGGCTATCTGAAGCACTACCTCCTAGAATCAAAAATATTAGTATTTTTAAAGTGAAGAACACGAACCACTTAGCCATTTTGATTCAAAGTAAAGTGGATGATTTAGAAAAAATTTTAACTGAGTTGTCATTAGAATTAACTGAAAAGTTGCCGATTACTTTGACTTTTGCGTTGGGAAATTCATATGAAACGGTTGAACAAATCGCAAGTTCTTTCATCGAAGCCAAAACTGCTTATGAAGAGATGCTAACAATGACTGACGTTGTGCTTACCCATGGCTATCATCCTAAAGGAATGAAAAGTTTATTTGAAAAAATGAGCCTTGAAGATATTCATTACTTCTGCGAAACGACGCTTAAAGAACTTGCCTATCCTGTTGAAGATTCATTTATCGAGCTTCGCAAAACACTTCAATGTTATTTAAGTTTTCAATGCGAAATCTCAAAAACAGCCAAAGAGATGTATCTACATCGTAATACGATCAAATATAGAATTGATCATTGTGCGAAGATACTTGGGAAAAGCATTCAAGATCCGACAAATAGTTTAAATCTGCGTTTAGCATTAGAGTTATCAGAACGATCGAATCAACATCAATAAATAAAAAGAGAAGTTGGAAGAAACAGGTAGCGTTTCTTTCAACTTCTCTTTTAGTGATTTAACCTACGATTCTTGTTCCTGCTCTTCCTAATAAAGCCTGGTCAGCATCTTCTAAAGAACAAATGATTGCTGTTTTTCCTTGTGATGCAAATCCGATAGCAGCTTCCATTTTTGGTCCCATACTACCGTCAGCAAAATGACCCTCGTCCATGTATTGTTGTGCTTGTTTTACAGAAATAGTTTCTAATTTTTCTTGATTTTCTTTTCCGTAGTTAATATACACATTGCTGACATCCGTCAACATCATGAAGACATTTGCATCGATTTGCTCCGCTAATTTTTTACCGGTACGGTCTTTATCAATAACAGCTTCGATTCCTTTTAATAATCCATTTTGATCACGAACGACTGGAATTCCACCACCGCCACCAGCAATAACGATTGTATTCCGATTTAATAAATTAACAATTGCATCTACACCATGGATCGCTTTTGGTTGTGGAGAAGGTACAACACGACGGTAACCACGACCAGCATCTTCCATCATTACCCAATTTTTCTCTTGTTCCATTTGTTTCGCTTCTTCTTCTGTATAAAAAATCCCGATTGGTTTGTTTGGATTATTAAACGCTTCGTCTTCAGCTGAAACTTCCGTTTGCGTTAATAGTGTAATAACATTACTCGTTAACCCTTTCGTTTCTAACGAATTTTTTAAGCTTTGCTCTAACATATATCCAATAAAACCTTGTGATTCAGCATTACATACATCCAAAGGAAATGGTGGAACTACATCTTTTGCTTCTTCATTTTGTCTTAGAATATTCCCAACTTGCGGACCATTCCCGTGAGTTAAAACGATTTCATAATCAATTTCTTCTATCTTTGCAACCAACTCTGCACTTAGTTTGACATTGTCTAGCTGTACCTCAAGTGTAGCTTCCTGGTTTGGTTTTAAAATTGCATTGCCTCCCAATGCGATTACGACACGATTTGCCATAAAAATCCTCCTTCATTTACTGCTTAGTATTTTAGTGGTCGTTATGAAGCCTGCCAATAAATCAACACCTGATGTGTGCCCTACCGAGATGACTTCTTTAACTATTTGTTCAATTTTTTCTTCACTGCTAGTTGTTGATAATCCTTCAATTAATTTAAGAACAGGTTCACTAAATCGCCCTGATAGTGCGCATAACAAATAATGCTTACTGATATCTGTTGTCACAGACTGTTCTGCTAACAGATTAGTAAGTAGTAAATTCATTAATAGAGAACTCTTTTCATTCAATAAAAACCTTGCAGCAAGGTGTCCAACGATCATGTCATCTCCAGACGGGGTTAAACCCATCCCTCTACCCATCAGAAAATCCAGCCCTGATTTTTGTTGTGAGTGATTTTCAGAACACAGCGCAACAATTGATTCTTTAAATGGATTTGCATCTTCTAAAAACTGAGCGATTGATTGCTGACTCCCAGTTTCTTTTACGAGTGAGTCTGAATAGGATAACAAGTTTTCTTTACTGGTTTCTATCAGGCTACTCGGTCCTGTATCTACTAAAGATGAATATGTTTTTGCGTGTATCAGTAATAAATGGTTTTTAGAAAAATGCACGCAGTTATGGTTCCATGTAATTTGTTCTCCAATTTCAATTGTGGATAACATTTGTGAAAAAGAATCGGCTTGTAAGTAAATACCGTTTGGCATAAAAGGATAGTTAGTGGTCGTGATGACCACTAACTGTTGTTTCCTCTCATCTTGAATATTGAAACTATTCTTATACTTACTGTGAACATGCCATTTTTTTTCTTCAAAGTTATCGGTTAAAAGAAACTGATCAATAAAACAAGCATTAACGAACAATATCTTCACCTTTTATTCTGTAAAACCTAATTTTTTCGCATAAGCTAAGACTGCTTTTTCAAAACAGTCGATCGGTGGCGTTACTGTACCTGCTCCGATTTGGCCTAAACCTGCTTTTTTATTTGCAATCCCTGTATTGATTACGGGAAGAATTCCTGTTTCTACCACTTTTCTCGCATCGATTCCTAAACAAATTCCTTTGAAGTCCCAAGTTGGAACTGGGAAATTAGGGTTAGTATCAATACAGATTTCAGTCATTTCATTACTTGTATTCAACGCATCATAAAAGCCGCCTGAACCAACAAAACGAGTAACAGCTGGGGCTGCGATCATCGCCATACCACCGACACCAAACGTTTCAGTGATCGCACTATCCCCCATATCAGGTGCAGCATCAGCTTCGCTAAACCCTGAGAAGTATAAGCCTTGAGGCGTGTTAACTGGTCCAGTAAACCATTCATCCCCCATTCCAGCAATACGAATACCAAATTCATGGCCATTTCTACACATTGCCGTTACAATTGTTCCTTCTTGAATTTGTCTTGCACCATCCATGACAGCTTTCGCTGATGCCATCATGATGTTTAAGAAAAATTGATCGGTATCTGCTAAGAACTGAACAACTTCTTCACGCTTCGTTTGGTCGATTTCTGTCAACCCAACAATGATTGGTGCCATTTCTTTCAAGAAAGCGAGAGATGCAGCAATATTACGTTGGTGGAATTCATCCCCCATTGCAATCGCTTTTGCAACTAATACATTGATGTTTAAGCCATCTTCTTTTGTTTTCAATGCCGCACTTAAAACAGGAGCTAAAGTATCTCTCATCCATCTTAAACGAGTAATTACTTCATCAGAATAGGCACCAAATCGTAATACTGCGCCAATCCCTTCGTTCATTGTGCAGAACGCACGATTCCCGTCTGTTTTGTTTTCAACAACTAAAACTGCCATATTCGCTGATGTGATCCCACCCATTGGTCCAACCGCATTTACATGATGACATGGAATTAATTTAACTTCACCAGATTCCAGCATTTTTCTGGCTTCTTCTTCGGTTTCACACCATTCTTCAAATAATGCTGCTCCAACACAAGCGCCTTGAATCGGGTCAACCATTTTATCATAAGTGATTGGAGGTCCTGCATGAAGTAATACTTTTCCTTCGTTTAATTCTGGAATTACTGATTTTGCTGGTACTACATCTAATAAGAAAGGAGAACCAGCAACGATTTTTGCTGCTACCGCTTGGTTTGCTTCATCGATTGTTTTATATGCCATTTTGATTTTCCTCCGTTAAAAGCTAAATGAGCTTGATCAGCTCCGACTGAAAAATAGGAAAAATAGAAGGTGGTGCTTTTTACCACAATCTATTTTTATCTTTTTTCTGAGGAGCTAGCTCAGTAAGCTGGATAATTTATTTAGCTAACGCTACTTTATTCAAGAACTGTAATGCTTTTTGCAGTGTAATGTTTCCGCCAGCAACTGGCTGCCAGTCGTATTGAACAACCTTACCACCATGATTGATGATTGCTTCAGAGAAACTACGTAAACCAATATTAATAAATCCTTGATTCGTTAATAATGCTAACATCGCTTCTGTTGGTTCAATCGCGATCGGATTCACTGCTGGTGCTGCTTCGATTGCTTTATCTGTTTGAGTCAATGGATGATCTAAAATAGCTAATGCTAAACGTACTGCTTGCGCGTTACTATCGCAAAGGATCACACCAGCCTCTTTCATAATTGTTTCTTGTTCATGAATATTCTGAGGATCTTCATCCGTTCCAACAATCGTACCGATCACAAATAATTCTCTGCCATCAGAAGCCGCTTTAGCTTTGATCTCTTTGATGGTTGGTGCTAGTTCTTGCGCCATGTTAGCATGAGAACCGTAGCCTAATACAACATCTAAAAGAATGATTGCTGTTTCAGGATCTTTTCCAGCTTCTTCTAACATTTCTTTGCGTTTTGTTGGATCGATCATTGGGTGAGGTTTGCCTTGAGTATAAACATCGTCCCCTAAGTCAATGATTTCATGACCTTGATTTTGTAAGATAAAACCTTCAGGGGCATGTTCGTCACCTGTTAATGCTAAACCTTCTTTGATCAACATTGCCGCTTCATAAGCAAGCGTTCCACCAGAGTATAAACCTTTAACATATTTTTGTTCTGGTTTGAAAGAATGTGTTGGTACAGATAGTGTTTCTTTCACTGCTGTAACAGCTTCTTTATTCAATAATTGAACTGCTGTTTGAGCCGCTTCTTCTAATGTATAAGCACGATAAAGGTTTTCTTCGTGAGACGTTGGTTTTTCGCCTAGGAAAATCGTTACAGCAGGTTTCGAGATACTTCTTAAAAGATTTAAAACTTCATCACGAACTTCTGGTGCAGGTGGTTTAGAAATCACAACAACCACTTCAGTATTAGGGTCTTTCTCTAATGTCATAATGCTGTCTTTTAAAGTGATTCCGCCAATTTCAGCTTTTAAGTCACGTCCGCCAGTACCGATTGCATTCGTTACTCCGCCCCCTAATTTATGGATAATTGTCGTTACTTCTTGAATACCAGTTCCAGAAGCACCTACAACACCAATTTTTCCTTTACGAACAGCATTTGTAAAGGCAACAGGAATACCATTGATGATACCAGTACCACAGTCAGGGCCCATCAATAATAGACCTGCATCATGTGCTTTTTCTTTGAGGCGTTTTTCATCTTCTATCGCAACATTGTCGCTGAAACAAAAAACATGTTTGCCTTCATCTAACGCTTTCTCAATTTCAAGTGCTGCATGCGTACCAGGAATCGAGAAGACAACTACACCAGCATCTTTACCAAGCTCAAATGCTTTATCCCAAGTTTTTACGACTTCTTCGCCTGAAGCGTCGCCGCCACCTTTTGTTTGTTCTTCTAAAAATACATCGATTTCTGTTAAGACTTGTTCGATCAACGAATCATCTTCAATGTCTAATACGATTACCATATCATTTGATGAAGCTTTTTCTAACTCGTCTGTGTATAAACCACCCGTTTTAAAGATATCTTTATTTGCAGGTGTCCCCATCATAACGGAAACATTATGAACGCCATCGATTGTATTTAATTTGTTCGTCAATAGCATCAATACGATTGAATCTTGATAGCTATTTGCTTTTATAATTGTGTGCAGCATTGAAATTCCTCCTTAAATTATATGAAACAATGTTCCGCTTTGTACTTTTCACCATTCGTTCATTTCATTCATTATGGTTCAAAGTAAACGTGTAGTGAGCTCGCCATGTCTCAACTAAAAATAGGAATTGACGAGACTGAAGCAGAGCGTAGTGACTTGAGCGCGAAGCTAGATAATTTTTTTAGCAAAATATCATTCCGCAAATTTATTTTTGTGATCATAACGATCATAATGAATAGCATCACTGATCAAATATTCGTAGATATCATCTACGATTTCAATGCCATTTTCTTCATAATTTTTTTCTCGTGCGCGTCCGCGTTCTCCAGGATAATTGACTTCTGTAAAACCAGGACTTGGGCTAATTTCTTTTAATTCGTCTAACATTGTCGAAATATTCTTTTTGAAAACATCTATTCCAATAAAGAAATCTGGGTTGATTACAATATGGAGCTGACCTAATTCACGCCCTTTTGATAGGTCATGATACATAGACGAAACATGTTTACCAAATGGCACTCCTAGTAAAATCCCAGATAGAATATCTACCATCATCATCAACCCATAGCCTTTTGGTCCAGCGATTGGAAGTAATGCATTGACTGCTGTTGAATCAGTTGTCGGATTTCCTTTGGCGTCAACTGCCCATGTATCTGGGATTGCTTCTTTTTTTGAACGAGCGTGAAGGATTTTTCCCCAAGCCTGAACAGTTGTCGCCATATCAAACGTAATTACACGGTCATCATTACTTGGGGCAGCAAAAGCAATTGGATTGGTTCCAAAATAAGGTTCACTTCCTCCAAATGGTACAACCATTGGATCAGATTGACAAACAGAAAGAGCTACCATGTTTTGTTTTGCTGCTCGTTCAACATAATAGGCAAGCGCTCCACTATGAGAGATATTACGGACTCCAACAACAGCTACCCCATTTTTCTTTGCCATTTCGATTGCTAGATCCATTGCTTTTTCTGCTGCAACAAACCCAGAACCATTGTCACCTTCAAACATACCACAACTAGGAGCTGTTTGGTTAAACGAAAAAGTCGGGTCGTTGGTGATACCGCCTTTTGCAATTCTTTCCGAATAATATTCCACGCGCATCGCACCGTGAGAATGAATTCCTCTTGCATCTGCAAAGGTTAAAACATCACTTACGATTCTTGCATGTTCTTCTGACAAACCAGCTTTTTGTATTTTTTCTTTGATTAGTTGATGTAAATCCGCTTTTTTTACTCTCATTTTAAAACGCCTCCTTATTTTAAAGCGAAGCGGGCTCGTTCAGCTTCGACAGAAAAATAGGAAAAATTGACTGAGGTGCTTTTCGCCTCATTCAATTTTTATCTTTTTTCCGAGAAGCTAGCCCGCGTAGCTAGATACCATACGACAACAATTCTCCGCTCCGCTAATACTTATAAAACCAAACAACACTTTTGTGAAGCATCATAGTTCAAAAAATTTTATTTTTTCTCACCAAAAGCATTCGTATTTTCATATCGATCAAAATGAAGTGTATCACTCTTTAAGTAGTCATAGATATTCTTAACGATTTCGATACCCTCTGACATTGATTTTTCATAATTGATTTGATTGATCTCACCTGGATAATACACTTGCTCAAATCCATCAGCTGCTGGAATTTCATGTAGCTCTTCTACCATACCGTCCACTGATTCTTTAAACATCTCTAAATCAGTGAAGCGTTTTGGATCAATCAAAATATACATTTGTCCAACATTACGTCCTTTACTAATATCGTCATACATTGAAGAAACGTGTTTTCCAAATGGTAAGCCTAAAAGCATACCTGATAAAATATCTACCATCATCATCAAGCCATAGCCTTTTGGTCCTGCAATCGGTAATAATCCATTGACTTTGTGAGGATCAGTTGTTGGTTTCCCTTCTTTATCAACTGCCCATGTATCGGGTATATCTTTATTTTTAGAACGAGCATCTAAAACTTTACCCCATGCTTGGACCGTTGTTGCCATATCAAAAACCACTGGCTCATGACCTTTTCTAGGTGCTGCAAAAGCAATTGGATTGGTTCCAAAATAATTTTCTTTGCCACCAAATGGTACAACCATCGGATCGGATTGACACATTGCTATGGCAATCAAATCTTGTTGCGCTGCTTTTTTCACGTAATAAGATAACGCGCCACTGTGGCTGATTTTAGAAATCCCGACTGCTGCAACTCCTGATTTTTTTGCCATGTCAATAGCATAACCCAATCCGACATCCGCAACGAATTGTCCAGCTCCATTTTTACCGTGGACGATTCCTGAACTTGGTCCAGTTTCTTCGAATTCTATTTCTGGTTCAAGCGTTACGCCGCCTTTATCGATTTGTTCTGCATAATATTCTACTCTAACAGCTCCATGTGAGTGGATGCCGCATGCATCTGCAAATACTAAATGTCTTGCCACTTCATCTGCATGTTCTTGTTTTAAACCAGCTGTTGTCAATTTTTTTTCAATTAAATCATGCAATTCTTCTGGTTTCACTAAAACAGTTTCATTCATTCTTAAACTTCCTCTTCAAATTAAATTTCTGGATCACGATTGCAATCTTTTGAATAAACGTACATTAAAGGCTCGTCACGACCTACAGCATACGCTGCTTGTTGAACATATGAACTCATGAAAATGTAGTCCCCTTTTTCGACTGGCATCCATTCATTGTCTAAGTTGTACATTCCTTGTCCAGAAAGTAAATATGCACCATGTTCTTGATAATGTGTTTCAATATAACCATGACTTGCTCCTGGTTCAAATGAAAGAATGTGGAAGTTCATATCAAAGCCTAAATCTTTAGGTAAGAAGTCCCATAAAAGTACGTCTTTCATGCCTTCGTACTCGATTGGTTCCATATCATTCACATTACCGACTACTTTATGCGCTTCGTAGCCTTCCAATGGTTGATAACGTTTTTTGTATAAGAAAATTTCAGTATCTGCATCTTGCCCATTTTCTAGGTACATCAACGTACTTGCAGGAAGATATGCATAACCACCTTTTGTTAGTTCATGTGTCTCAGAACCATCATTGACTTTTAAAATACCATCGATTACATAGACGATAGTTTCAACACCTTCTCCGCCGAAACCACGTTGGTTTTTTCCTTCTTTATGCATTGTAATGATATAATCAACAAAGTTTGCTCCTAATTGTTTAGAACCTAAAATCGAGCAGTCGCAATTTTCAAATCCAGGAATCACGTTATTTACTAAACCATCATGAGGAATCAATGCATAATTATTTTTTTTAATAACAGCTCTAGAGGATAATAAACCATCTAAATAACCTGTTTGATTATTTTTATAACCCATTTTTATTTCTCCTACTTTCTTTTATTTATAAGCTAATTCATATAATGTGCTCGCCAAAACTTTAACACCGTTCACTAAATCATCAATATCTGTCGCTTCTGCAGGATTATGACTGATTCCATTGATACTTGGTACAAAAATCATTGCTGTTGGGAAATTTGGCGCAATAATTTGAGAATCATGTCCAGCTCCGCTATGCATTACTTTGTATTTCATATTTTCAGCAATAGCTGCCGTCTCGATTGCTGTTACAATTTCTTCGTTCATTGGAACTGGTGCTTCGTCCATCCATAGGTCGATATCGATTTCTAAGCCATGTTTCGCCGCAATATCTTTCATTAGTTGTTCAATTTCTGCCGTAAATGAATAAAGTTCTCCACTGTCTGTATGACGACAATCCATTGTAAACAGAACTTCACCTGGTACTACATTAACTGTATTCGGTTTCGGTTCAACTTTACCGAATGTCAATACAAGAGGATCGCCAACTTCTAATGCACGATCGATCGCTTGTGAACAAATCTTAGCGAAAGCGTAAACAGCATCTTTACGGTATCCCATTGGTGTTGTTCCAGCATGATTGGCTTCACCTTTCAAGACAATCGTATAACGTCTTTGACCTGCAATATTATTCACGACACCAATTTGCAATTGCTCTTTTTCAAGAACCGTTCCTTGCTCAATATGAATTTCTACGAATGCTTTGATATCCTCTCTAGATGCTTTAGTCTCATCTCTAAAATCAAAACCATGACGTCTCATTTCTTCAACAAACTTCAATCCTTCAAAGTCAGCGATATCAATGACATCTTCTTTTTTCGCTTCGCCAACGAAATTTTTACTTCCCCAGAATACTGTTGGGAAACGGCTCCCTTCTTCTTCCGCCATTGAAATAACTTCTAATGAACGTTTTGGTTTACCGTGAGTTTCTAATAAATATTGAATTGCAACATACGCTGCGATTACACCAAATTGACCATCTAAATTCCCACCATTCACAACGGTATCGATATGCGAACCAGATAAAATCGTTTCTTCCGGATGTTCTGTACCTTCTACTCTACCAAAGAGGTTGCCGATCTCATCAAATGAAGCTGTCATACCGATAGCTTCTAATTTTTCTTTTACAGATTTTTGCGCTTCCAACCAAGAATCTGAATACAATAATCGTGTCATTCCACCCGTTGGATCGTTGCCAATACTTGATAAGTGATCAATATTTTCTTGTAAAACGTTTTTTAAATCCATTTGATACATCTCCCTCTTTTATTATCCTATTCATTGTAAGCGGTTGCCCGTTTTCATACACTATCCATATTTCACAAATTAACCACCATCTTTGTGCGCATTAAACATAAAGACTGGGGCTATTTGGGTTAAAATAGAAATAAGTTAGTGAAATTTATTTAGATTTGTAAACTAATTCTTCAAAAAATGGTAGAATGCAGATAAGTCAAAAAGCTTCTCAGTCATTTTTGAGAAAATGTTACCATGCTACTCATTTGCTTTGCAACGTGTAAAAAACACAATGTAATTAGAAATTGCTATTGATTGCGCCTGAGATTGTTCTTGCACCAAAGGACTTGGTACACGGTCTAGTAGAGCGGTGCGTTGTTACATAAAATTCAAGGAGGACTTTTAATGATAAAACAAACATTTCTTTACAGTAAACTAGATGAGTTAGATTTATCCATGACTTTTTACTCAAATCCAAACGGGTCTTCTGCAAAAGCGACTCTTCTCTACTTCCATGGTGGTGGACTTCTTTACGGAACCAAGGATGATTTGCCAGAAATTTATTGTAAACTTTTGGTAGAAAATGGTTATAACTTATTGGCTGTCGATTATCCATTAGCTCCTGAAGTAAAACTGCCAACTATTATTACTTGCATAAAAGAAGCAATTAATTGGTTCTTGGAACATTATCAAACAGCATTAGGTCTAGAAAATTCTGATTATTTCTTATTTGGACGTTCCGCGGGTGGTTTTCTTTCTTATTTACTATCTGCTCGCTATCCTTGTCCAGAACAAAAAGGCTTAATTAGTTTTTACGGCTATTATGATTTAACAAATTCGGCATTTAATCAGCCTAGCAGCTATTATAATCAATTTCCAAAAATAGCCCCTCTGACGGCCCAAGAGTTGATTTATCCTAACCCCATTACAGAAGTTTCTATTAATGAACGGTTCTCACTTTATTTATCTGGTCGACAGTTTGGCAATTGGTTAAGTTATCTTGTCAAAACTCCTAGTGAAAAAGAAACCTTTAGTCTAACGGACGTGGAACTTGCTAAACTTCCTCCTGCATTTTTAGCCCATAGTGCAGCCGATCAAGATGTGCCCGTTGAAGTTTCTCGTATTGCCAGTGAAAAACTTTCCAATGTAACGTACGAAGAAGTTGAGCATCTCCCCCATGATTTCGATGGTGACATTACTAAAAATGAAGGACTTCAAACTTATAATGCTCTAATTAAATGGTTAGATAGCCTAGTATCTACTGCTTGATTTTAACATAATTATTTCCTTCTATTAATCTAGAAAAAGACATTCCCGATTATTCAGGAATGTCTTTTGTAGTATCTTTATTTTTCAGTTGCAGTTTCAGTAATAACTTCTACTGCACGTTTCATGCGGATATCATGTTTCAACATATCTTCAGTTAAAACTTTTTTCACTTGATCGATTGGCATATTGTATTGTTCAGATAATTCTTTGATTTCATTGTCAATATCTTCTTGAGATACTTCAATATCTTCAGCTTTAGCAATTGCTTCGATCACAAGGTTTGTTTTCGTACGAACTTCTGCTTCTGCTTCAAATTGTTTGTGCAAGTCAGCTTCAGTTGTTCCAGTTAATTGATAATACATATCTGGAGCGATTCCTTGACGTTGCATGTTGTTTAAGAATTCATCCATTGAACGGTGAACTTCGTCATGTACCATTACATGTGGAAGGTCAACGATTTCAGCATTATCAACAGCCTGACGGATAGCTGCTTCGTCTTTTGCTTCTATTGCAGCAGCTTCTTTAGATTCTGTTAATTCTTTACGGTATTTTTCTTTTAATTCGTCTAATGATTCAACTGAATCGTCAACGTCTTTTGCAAATTCATCATCTAATGTTGGTAATTCTAATGCCTTCACTTCGTGAACTTTCACTTGGAAAACAGCTTCTTTACCTGCTAAATCTTCAGCTTGGTAATCTTCTGGGAATGTTACTTTTACTTCAACTTCTTCGCCTGCTTTTTTACCAACTAATTGTTCTTCAAAGCCTGGGATGAAAGAGTTAGAACCTAATTCAAGAGAATAGTTTTCGCCTTTTCCACCTTCAAAAGCTTCGCCATCTTTAAATCCTTCAAAATCGATTACGACAGTGTCGCCTTCAACAGCTGCTTCATCTTCTTTGATTACTAATTCAGCTTGTGCATCTAATTCACGTTGGATGCGTGCATCTAAGTCTTCGTCTGTTACTTCACGGTCTTGTTTTTCAACTGTTAAGTTTTTGTATTCGCCTAATTTAACTTCAGGTTTTACAGTCACTTCAGCAGTTACAACCCAATCTTCCCCTTTATTCATGCTTTCAACATCAATTTTTGGTTGAGAGACAGGATCAATTCCAGCTTCTTTCACAGCTGCTTCATATACTTCTGGTAATACTGCGTTCAAAGCATCTTCATACAATGCTTCTTCGCCATACATACGGTTGAATACTTGACGTGACACTTTTCCTTTACGGAATCCTGGGACGTTAAGATTTTTTTTGACTTTATCGAATGCTTGTTTCAAGCCTTTTTCAATTAGAGTTTGATCAACTGAAAAAGTTAACACACCATCATTGGTGCCTTTTTTTTCAAATTTCGCAGACATTTGTTTCCCTCCGAATAACTTAATTTTATACATGAATTTATGTTATGCATACCTTTAAATAGTACACTATCACTGGTTAAATGTAAACATTTTAGGTGAGAAGAAGGGAAATAATACCGAAATTTCTTTGATTGCTTTTAAAATTGATTCCTTCTATCTACTTTTACAGCAAATAGGATTGCTACATTTTAATAACTCCCTTCAGTTCATTGGCAGTTTAATAACAAGCGAGAAGTTCTACTATTTATTGGAACCCCAAACTTCATCAGCCACATCAATCACTAATTTCAGTTTCTTCCACTGATCCTCCTCCGTTAAAATATTTCCCTCTTCTGTTGAAGCGAACCCGCATTGTGGACTTAAACTCAAGCGTTCCAAAGGCACATATTTACTTGCTTCTTTGATTCTTTTTACTACTGTTTCTTTCTCTTCTAATTGCCCATCTTTACTTGTTACTAATCCAAGGACCACATGTTTTTCTTCTGGTACAAAGCGTAACGGCTCAAAATCTCCAGAACGTTCATCGTCAAATTCTAAGAAAAATGCTTCAACATTTTGATTCCCTAATAATGTGTCTGCAACAGGTTCATATCCACCAGAAGTGGCCCAAGTTGAATGGTAATTTCCACGACATACATGAGTTGTTACATGTAAATCTTCCGGTAAATCAACAATAGCATCGTTATTCAAACGCAAATATAACTCTTGTAATGCTTGCGTATCATATTCGCCATTGGTCATCGTTGTCCAAAAATTTTTATCTACTAACATGCCCCAAGTACAATCATCTAATTTTACATCTCGACACCCTAAATCATACAAAGCCAAAATCGTTTCGCGATATGCTTTTGCAATATCTTGATAAAACGCTTCTCGGTCTGGATAAAATTCATCGACTTTCTCTTCGTTAGAACCACGAACTAATTCCGCTACTAACTGGGCAGGTGCTGGAATACTCTGGCGAATTGGTGTCCCATCAGCAATTTCTGTTAAAAATTTATATTCTTCTAAAACTGGATGATCTGGATTAAACTCGACTTTTCCTGTTAGGCGAGCTGAATCTGCGCGTGTCTCTTCTCCATGAAATAAATAGCCTTGATCCATCACATTATGTTCGACACCTTTAAAGCCCCAGAAAAAATCAAGATGCCAATAACTACGACGGAACTCACCATCACTGATCACTTTTAATCCAATTTCTTTTTGCTTTGCAACTAGCTCACGAATCGCTTGATCCTCGATTGTTTTTAATTCATCTCCTGAAATCACACCAGAAGCAACATCTTCCCTTGCCTTTTTCAACGATTCCGGACGTAAAAAACTTCCTACGATTTCATAATGATGTACTGAATTTTTACACATAACTAAATTCCCCCTCTTTATTTAAATAGAAAACAAAAAAATCCCTAGAACAGTCAAAGACTCTTCTAAGGATGTATTAAACATACATGGTACCACCTTAATTCACAAAAATCCTACGATTTTTGCCTCTACTCTAATACGCCGCGAACGCTTTATATTAGGATTCTTGCTAACGGGAATAACCGTGCATCTCTAAATTAATATCTCGAAATGCCCACTCAAAAGCCATTTTCAAATTCGTTTTCTTTCACCTCTTTTCAGCTACCAAGGCTCTCTTTTAGAAATTCCACAGAATTTTACTTTCTTTTTCTACGTGTTTTTTTATTTATTTTTAATTATAATAGCAGATGAAGTGGTGGGTGTCAAATGGATCATTAAAAAAATAAAGCCACATAGCATAGTAATCGTTTATACTATGTATCAGGAGGATGAAAATGAACGATAAACTAAAAAGGAAAAAGATTTCCATCATTATTGGTTTGCTTGTAATAATAGCCACTAGCCTTTTTGCACATTATTACAGTACTTATCACTCTGTCGAGGAGCTATTTCTAAAAATCGATCTTGCTGATAACAATAGTACTAAGAACATCCAGGCATTGCAACGGTTTGGCGAAAAAAATAATTATTCCAGTATTATCCCAAATAAGCAAGAAGGAACGATTACATTGACTAATTTGGAAAAAGAAAATGATCTTTCAACATTTACTCAATTAAATTTTGATAGTTCAGAAGAAGATTGGGAAATCCTGACTTTTTCTATTACTGATCCAGAACATCTTTCGACTGTGAATGATGAAACAATTTGGAAAATTAAAGAAGGGGATTCCTTAAAAAAGGCAATCAATATCTTTGGTATTCCAAATAAGATGAGAAAAAATAAAGAAGGCATCATTAAAGCTACTTGGTTATGGGAAACTCAACTTTTTGGTGTCGAGTTGACGCTTGAAAATAATCGAATCACTAACATCATGATTTAATGGAAAAGTCCTCAATATGGGGCTTTCTTTTTGAATATAAAATAGCTTTTGTTTAGTTTTTAACTCTCTTTCGTTAGATTGAAAATAGAGCATAGAAAAAATTTTTTTGTTATTTTTTCTTATATATAAGGGAGAGGGTTTTAGGTGTTATTTAATTGAGGAATGTAAGATTTTTTATTGCGAACAGCTGTTTTTTTCGGTATACTAATAGCCATAGGATAGAAATAATTAACAATGAGAACAGCGATTATATACTTAGCCAGAAATAAGTGTACGATAAGGCTGTTGCTCCTAACGATAAAACTAAATAATTGGCACTTCCTGATCTGGCTACCAACCAAACTAGAGAAGTTTTGATTGAACAGTGCAACCTGCTTAAGCAAATCGCCAATAGTGTAAGTCATATTCTTATTTTTACATACTTTTGTCTACCAGAAGACCGCAATTCTTCTCCTTCCAAGCACAAATGCGTAAAAATAACCTTTTTTTGACGTGCCTATTGTCAACGATTGCAGGTGTAACTGTAGTCGTTTTTTTGTTGCTATCCTATAGACTTTGAGAAAAATAATTGACAATATGGTGACAACGTTCATTTTATTCACCTTGTACTTTTTATCATCTGCTCTGTCTTATTGCCAATCGCAGTGATTCAAAGCAAAATAGGCACTTCATTTACTGGTACCACCCTGTAAATGAAGCCCGGAATAGACATCACAACCTATCTATCCAAGTTGCCTGATTACTAGTACCGTAGCACTAGCTTCTTTATTGTACCTAATTTTTGTAAGAATTTCTAGACAGTTTTTGAAATTTCTTCAAATTGGGCTAAGAAACGCGCTATAGTCTGTTAGTCATCCCAACGATAGAGGCGGCAATCTCTATCGTTTTTTCTTTTTCTCATCTACTGATTGATGCTTAAATAAACTCTAAAAGGAGAATTTACTTATGAAAAATTCCGCACGTTGTATTAAAGCTGTTCCTTATCAGGAAATTATTGACCTTAGAGATACAGTTGAACGTTTACAATCATGGCAAGAACCGTTGGCGGTTTTGGAGAAGTATTTTACGAATCCAAATACGCCGATTAATAAGAAACAGGTTGTGAAAGATTATTATGCATGTTCAAAACTATTTCAAACATTTAACGCAGAATTTGAAAAGCTCAATTTGACTGCCGAAAAACAATTATCGAAAATTCAAGAAATTGGTACACTATAATCACTTATATAATAAAAGGGGCTCTATAAGTTAGCCCCTAAATTGTAGTTATTTATGCTCTGCCAAATAATCTCAAATAAACTCTAACGCTTAATGAATACATAATTTATTGTAATTACTCCTTCTATATATTAAATACTTTCTTATTTCTCAACCAAATTTCTAAATGCCTTATCATGCTTATTCATAAAAAAGTTTATATCATCAGAAAATTCATTAGAACTATTTTCTGGTTTGATCGCTAGAGATTTTTCCAACGAGACTTGTCCATCACAAACAATAAAATCTAGTCTATCCTCTTTCTCTAGAGACAATGCTTGGATTACTTCTTTAGGTAAGGACGTGATATATGTATCGCCATGCTTTTTTATTTGTTTAGATGTTCTTATTACTTCGGCTATTTTTAGTTCCTCCCTAGTCTTATTTATTAAAGCGTCACTCCTCCAACTTCTAAACGGTTCGTATTCTGTAACCAAGAAACGATTTGTTACAATACTTATGACAATGACGATTAAGATAAAACAACTACGACGACAAAAAAACGTCTTTTTCGTTTGCCCATTTAAAATTCTCCTCCTTCTTACATAGTATAAAAAAATTTGTCTGAAATCTAGCTAAAATCAATCTTGGCATAACAGATTGGTTCATTCCCTATTTGAGGTAAAAAGGCAGAATATCTAAAAATCGATTGACATTAAAATTCTTTTTGTGATATTATTCTTACATTAAACAGAAAAGGATGTTTTACTCGTGAAAAAATTTAGTTTGTCGTTCGTTGTTGTTGCGACTATTGTCCTGACGTTTATACCTACATTAGCGAATGCTGAAGAAGTTGGTGGTTGGTCAGAGGAAGACGGTAATTACTTAAATCCCAATGTACTCTTACCTCGTGCGGCGGTTAATCATAGAGGTAAAAGAGAATCTAAAGTTATCTCAAAAAATACTGCGTACAGAGCTCATGGTTGGACAACTTGGAAAGGCGTTTATCACTATACTACTGCTCGAATGGAAAAACACCGTGGTGGGATTGTTTTAACCACTTCAAATCGAAAATACGGTTGGAATGGAACGGAAGCTGTTTCACCTTGGTACAGAATGTCACACGGTGAAGATACAGCTGCTGCAAGAACTTACTATGGAAGATAAGCTTCTCCTCACGACAATTTAACGATTCTCAAAAGAGCTATTGCTGTTAGGATAGTTATTTCCATTAGCACAAGTGAGGTGGCAAATGAAAAAGAAAAGATTCTTCGTCTCAACTATATTGATCCTCTGCACTTATTTATTGCTCATATTTGTTAGCGAATATCAGAGACAACAGGATACATTATTTTTTGAAAGCAATGATTTATATTCAACAGATCATCTATTCGTAAAAGAGACGTTCCAAACCTTAATTAAAGAGACATTTAAAACCTCATCTGATCTTAGCGTATTTATTTCTTTAGAAAGTAAAAACAACGACAACGTACGAGGATACTTTTCAAAGGATTATTCTGATACCCATTTTCCACTTAGCAATGGCTCTTTTTTTTCAACATCGAATACTAAAGAAGCTTTGGTTGGAAAAGAGGTTGCTACGGTTTCAGAAAATGACTGCACTTATTATGAGTACAACAACAAAAAATATAAAGTTATCGGTTATTTAGGAATTACGAAGCCCAGTTTTTTAGATGAATCTGTGCTGATTAACGATTCCTCTCTTTTCAACATGCCAACAACCTACTTAACGATTGATGGAAAAAAATCAATACTATTTATTATGATCGATTCGGTAAAAACAATTCCTATCAAAAGAATATGGGATTAGATAGAAAAGTAAATAGTGATTATTTTTCTCCTCTTATTTATTCACTGACATTATTTATAGCAATTGTCTGTACCGTTTTGATCGCGTATCTTATTTTTACGGATTTAAAAAAGGAAAATTTCATCAAGTATATATTAGGTACATCTACATTAAAAAAATATAAATCGAGTCTATTTTATTTACTCTCTACTTGCATCATCCCTATGTTTTTTTGTTTATTGATTTTACCTTTGTTTCAACTCATTTCCATTCATTACTTCTTTATGTACAAACTTTTTTTGACGCAACTTTTATTAATGTGTTTTAGCTTCACATGCTTCTTTATTAAAGAAGAAAGGAGCAATTTACATGGAGTTAATTTATAATCTTAAAAAAAATGGTTTACTTATTTTATTAAAAACCACTATTCTTGCTGTCTTTTTCTTTCTCCTCTATCTATTTTTATTGTTTGCTGTAAACATCAATGTAGAGCTAACCAGCAACCTTGAGGAATCGTCCAATAAAAAATTATTTACATTAACCGACACACTGACGGAACCTGATGCTTTTTATCACTTCAGACAATCAAAAACATTGTTAACTACTGTGAAATCATTCTATGAACAGTTAAATACAAAGGAGAATCTACATTTCATCTCCTCCTTTGATCAACCTCTACAAATAGAAGATTTTAAAGGAGACATAGAATTCAATGAAGCATATGGTACAGATATGGAGATTATTGGCAATTATATTGACCCAATGACCAAAAAAGAGGTTTTTGACGCCAAATGCTTTCAAGTTAACAAAAATTTCTTTGATTACTATAAACTTGAAACAGAAAATAAAGCTTTATTCCCTTGGGATGACCTAGATATAGAGAATCATACATTACCGATATTATTAGGTTCAAATTATAAAAAGAGTTATAGTGTAGGCGAAACGATGAAAGGAAGTTTGTATTTAAAGCCATTCGATTTTAAAATAATTGGTTTTTTAAAAGAAAATACCTCTGTGTTTTACAAAAATGACCTAAACAAATACTTGGACAACTATATTATTCTTCCGTATCCTGAAAAATTAAGTACTGTATCCAAGGAGAATAAGGAATTTGTTGGTATGCTCTATTTTGCCATGTTAAATGGAGATATTAGTATAGATCAAAACAAAGGCCTTGACTACTTAACAAAACAGCTCTCAACCATAGCAAACGAAACTGGATTTTATGACTACACTTTACTCGGAGTCCCAACCTTCACTTTGCAATACAATAGAATGTATGAGCTGATCCATTATAATAGAACATTATTGATCTCACTGTTATTGTGTATCACGATTTGTCTTTTAGCAATCGTTCATTTTCTAACGTGTAGGATGTATGTGCACAGACGAACCAGATATTACTTATCCTTTGCTAACGGTGATTCGTTGAAGCACTTAACTACTTTACTTGTTTTAGATGTAACTGTTGGAAATGTTCTATTATTAGTAGTCTTCATTATCACTTATTTCCTGTCTCCCATTCAAGTTAGCACATTTTTCCTTATTGTAGTTCTAGGTATGGCTCTGTTTTCAATAATGGATATAGGGTTAATGAAACAGTTTCTAAATAAAGATATACGTTCTAGTTTTAATGATTTCTATTGATAGGAGTTGATTTACTTGATTCATTTACACGATATCCAAAAGAAACTACCGCAAACAGATACATTGCTTTTCGACAATTTGAACTTTGCCTTGAATGGTCATCAGTCTGTGGCCATTCAAGGACGAAGTGGTTCTGGGAAAACAACCTTATTAAAAATAGTAGCTGGCTTTGACACCCGATACAATGGTCTTTACGAATTCAAAGGTGTAACAATCAGTAAAAATCCCAAAAAAAATATAAAATTTAGAAAAGATACTATTGGCATTATCACACAAAATTACAATTTATTAGGTGACAGAAATGTTCAAGCTAATATTCAGCTTGGGCTAAATGAACAGTCCAAGAATCAAAATAAAGATATTGAAAAGATGCTAAGTCTCGTAGGACTACCAGGATACAGCACTAAAAAGATATCAGAAATTTCCGGTGGAGAAGCACAAAGGGTCGCTATAGCTAGAGCCCTCATCAAAAAACCGGCTATTTTGTTAGCGGACGAACCTACTGGGGCTTTAGATGAAAAAACTGAACTTGAAATCTTAGAATTATTTAAAAATATCCAGAACTTGGGAACTAAACTGATTATGGTTACGCATAGTAATGCTGTAGCCGAAGTTTGCGATGGAAAATATGTATTAGAAAATAAAAGATTAATTTCAAACTAATAGTAGATACATACTTTTAAATCACCGTTGTGAAACAGCATCGTTACACCCGAACAACCAATCAGAATCATTGTACTATGCAATACATCATCTTGATGGCCGCATTTTGATTTTTGATCTACTTCTTATCTTCTCTTTATTGACTTTATCCTTTTTCCAAACATTCAAAAGTGTCGTTTATTTCTTCACTTATTCACATTAAAAAAATAGGTGTGGGCCATGACTCTACAAGTCACATCCCGCACCCTTAAAAAATCTGGATCGGTGGATCAGAAGCAATGCCTATGAAAATAAAAACTTCTGTGCCAATCTCATCCAACTTCATTTCTTTTATTTCCCAGTAACCGAATCCCAAAGGCCACTGAAAAATCCTTTAATATTTTCCCAAAGTCCTTTAGATTTTTCTTGAATCTGCTCTTTCGTTTTGGACAAATCTAGTTGATTTACAAAATCTTCAAAAATATTTTTATCTTTCATATCACTCATCAGAGTCGTTAATTCTTTGACCTGATCTGATGACATGACATCTTTGATTCCTTGACTTTGCAACGCACTTTCAACGGTTTTTTGAATGTCTGCTTGGGTCAATGTTTTGCCATCTGCAGTTTTTGTAGCTAGTTCTTTTTTCGCTTGTTCTTGCGCTGCATTTAAAGCTTCATCGGAATAACCAGCTTTGTCTTTATTTTCTTCTGTGATCTTAGATAATACATCCATTTCATCTTGTGCTACGCCAACACGATCTCTATTGATAATGCCACCAGATTCTTCGACAATTTTGTAGACTCCAGCTAACGCACCAGATCCATCGATTGGTACCGCTGAAGCAACGGTTAGCTTAGCATCTGTTATACCAGCTGTCAGGGCTGCGTTTTGATATTGAGCTTCAGTAATTTTCGTGATATTTTTGGGTGTTGCAATATCAACCGAAATTCCTGATCCTTTCTTCTGTGTCTCCATGCGAACAGAGCTATAGACCGCCCATTCTGGCGTAAAGCCGCCATCAGGGATAAAACTCATCAAATCTTGTCCTGTCGTTGTATATTGTGGTGTCTCACCTTTGATACCTAGTTCTTTCAACGTATACTCTTTTTGCTCTTGCGTCAGTGCATTTCCTAAAGCAACTGCATTAATCTGCAGTACTTGCTCGGAGCTTTGAGTGGTTTCTGTATTACTAGCACTTACTGAAGTACTTTCAACCGTGCTACTTTGTGTAGCAAATGCTGTTTTTCCATTTGATAAACCTGTAGAAACCAAAAGAACTGTCATTGCTACAGCGAGTGTTGTTTTTGTCTGTTTCATAGTAACCTCCTAAAGATTTACTTGTTCATTACTATACAACAATACTTTTAGTTAGTCCCTAAGTATGCTCCGTTTTAAGAAAATTTTAGTATCTTGACCTTTTAAAGAATACGTTTCCTTTCCTAAGTGAATCAACTCTATACTCAGTTTTTCCAATAAAAAAGAACAAAAGCAACCACTTTTCGCGGTTGAATGCTTTTGTCCTAATTTTCTACAAACTATATACTCGTAATGACTCATTTTAGTTAGTACTGGATTCGAATACGTTTCTATCAAATTCACCTGTTTTAATTCCAACAATAATTGATGAGTAAACATTCCCCATTACGTTCAATGGTGCTCGTGTTAAAGAATAAAAATAATCCAAACCTGCAAAAATAGCTACTCCTTCAACTGGAATACCAATCATTTGAAAAACAATTGCCATAGATACAATTCCGCCACCTGGAACACCTGGATTCCCAAAAGATGCAACAACTGAGAATACGCCTAATAAAATAAGATTTTGTAATGTAAATTGGATGTCAAATACAGATGCACAAGCCACAGCCGAAACAATATTTGAAATTGGCGAGCCATTTGTATTTAATGCATTTCCTAAAGGTAAAACAAAATCAGATATTCGTTCTTTAACGCCCATCTTTTTAGGCACATCCTCTAAAGATACTGGTAAAGTTATCGCTGAGGAAGTAGTTGTTACAGCTATAACCATAATATTTAGACTATTTTTAAGAAGCGTAACAATGTTTAATCGATATCTGATAGCTACATAAAGTGTATAGAGCGTAAAGAAAATAATATCAAGTATACTTACGATTACAATGACCTGAACAAGTGATTTCAACGCATCTACTCCACTTGTGCCAATAACACCAGCAAGCATCGCTGAAATCCCAATTGGTGCATAGACCATCACAATAGAGACGATTTTCATTATTACTTTTCTTAAACCTAATATTAACTCATAGAGTGCGTTTACACTTTCAAAACTATCCTTCATAATATTTACAGAAATACCAAACAATGCTGCAAAAACAATGATTTGGACAATAACACCTTCTGCAAGTGCCCCAACTGCGTTATCTGGAATAAAATTTACAATAGTTTCTTGAATATTACCACCTGCAACCGTTCCTTTATATGCATCTGAACCAGGAGCAGTCAACGTTAAATTGATTGGGATGATTTTTACTGCAATAATTGACAAAACTGCCGCCAAAGACGTACTAACAAAAAATACCCCCAATGTTTTCAGTCCAACAGTTTTTAATTCTTTTAACGGTAAAGAGGCCGTTGCTTCAACAATAGAACAAAAAATTAATAAGGGAACGCACATCTTTACTGATCTTAAAAAGATATCACCTAAAAACTTTAAACTTTCAGCATTTTCTCCTAGCACAAAACCTATGATCAGCCCTATGATAGATCCTACGACAATCCTCATAGATAAACTAGAGTTCTTCACTTTATTTAAAATCATTCTGCTCGTACTCCTTTTCAGTCAACAAAATAGTCGCTTATTTTTTGTGGTGGATAATTAAATTTTCCAATCTTACTCTGTGATAGATGACACTCTACAAATAATTTAGCCAAATTTACGGATACTGAAACAGGGTCTATAACTGGAACACCTATTTCTTCGCTTAATGAATCCGCATACATCGCAAATCTAGCCCCACCTAATACAATTGCCTCAGCACCGTCTTCTTCAATCATCTTGATGATTGTGTTTTTTAGCGATTCTTTTACGGAACTGTTTTGGTTCACATTCTCCGTATCCATTTCAATCCCTCGTACTGAGGCAAGTTTTCCTTCTAAACGTAGTAAATGTGTAAGATCTTCTTGATAAGGTATATTTTGTTTGAAAACAGTTAAAATTGAATACTTATGTCCTAACATGGTCGCAATAACTTGAGATCCTTCTGCTATTGATATGACTGGAATATCTAATGCTTCTTTTAAAGCAAAAAAACCAAAATTCCCGAATCCAGCTAATACAATTGCATCTGGTTTCACTTCTTCTGTAAAATCAAGTAACCCTCGCACAAACGACCAAACAGATTGATAATCGCCAAAAGTACAATCTATATGTTTAGAGCCTTTAGGATTGGTATATGGGATCAATTCTGTAGATGAATCATTAAACCCTTTTTCTGCTGATTTCATTAAAACTTTTGTTAATTCTGTATTACTATTTGGATTAGCAACAATAATTTTCATTTGAATCTCCTTTTTTATAAATTTATTTATTTTTAGAATATAGATATGGCCGATTATCGACTAATTTGTCGTACGCTATTTTTCTGTCTAATACATCTCCTAGTATTAAATAATCTTGCCAACGATCAACCTCTTGGGACTCAATATTTATAGTCGGAGTCCACATTCCCTCTTTTATAAACAGATCAATTGTTTTAATACCGTCTTCTACGGAAATTGTAGGCCAATTATTTTTAATAATCGTGCTGCAGACTTTTCCTCCATGTTCTAATAAATATGACGTCCCTTTTTGAAGACCTACAGCGAATTTTTCAAATTCAACTAATTTATCTTCTATTATTTCAGGCAAACTATAGTAAACACTCCAAGGTATATTGCTGCCCTTTCTGGTTAAATCACAGAAGTTAAAACCTACTTGTCGATCAATCATGGAATGAGCTGTATCTGGTTGGACTACTATAAAGTCACCAAACCCTTTTTCAAAAAGATCGCAAATCATAGCTGTTGAAAAATCATGGATAAACCTAATTTTATTTGGATCAGCACCACCTTCTCGCGCGCTGCCAACCGTCATTAAATAATGACCTGCCCCATCGCCTCCTGATACAAGTACTCTTTTTCCTTCTAACTTTTTCCAATCAAATGATCCTGATATTTTTTCTCTTGAAAGAATAACTAATGGGCATTTAGACGCTATTTTTGCAACTGACGTGTATTTTTGAATATTCTGACAATAAATCATAGGCAACCACATTCCACCTAACACAACATCTGCTTGACCATTTTCTAAATCATCAAGTCCTTTTGTCCAAGGATCAGGTAAATACGAACATAATTTTAGCTTTTGTTCATCAAAAAAACCTTGTTCTTCTGCGATGTATTGTGGCATGTAGTTCATTGATAATCCTGTTGCAGCAATTGTAAATGTAGTCAATTTAGAAAATCTCCTTTTTGATTATATTTAGGTTTTGATAACAATATATGCTATATGGTCTCCTATGACCTTTTATCACGAGAATGTTCTACTTGATTCGTGTGATTATTGTTTGTAGACTCAGAATCAATGATTGCAAATCTTGCTTGCATGTAATCAACGTAGTTTCTTGAGTTTCACTACTTTTGAATCTTTTTGAACTATCACAAATCATATTGTAAGCGGTATCCATGTCCTTTTCATTGAACTTTTTAACATTTTATTTATATTTTTTGTTTAAAATAACTATTTATTACAAACTTTATATGAAAAACGACATAATAAACGAATAAAAATAAAGGAGTAGCAAAATATACTTGAACCATTTTATTGTAAAGGCCACCATAATTAACCAACGATTATCACGATAGTTTAAGAAGAAAATCCGACATAAAAAGTTTAAAAAAGTGTGAAAATAGTTGATTCTATTTCGAAATTAGTATTCATTCTAGACTTAATTACCAAACATTCACTAATAAAAAAAGCCTTCACCACTCAGAACAGACTCTGAATGGTGAAGACTTTAGAACTTATTTATTTCGTATAATCCTTAACTAAGTCAATAACTTCTTCCATTGTATCGCAGTCATTCAACGCACGATCTGCAAGTTCAGCCATTTTCTTAGTATCTAGACGTTTCATTAAGCTACGAGTTTGAAGAATAGATGTCGCACTCATTGAGAACTCATCTAAGCCCATTCCTACTAATAACGGTACAGCCATTTGATCGCCGCCCATTTCTCCACACATACCAGTCCATTTACCTTCAGCATGAGATGCGTCAATCACGTTTTTAATCAAACGTAGGATTGATGGGTTATATGGTTGGTATAAGTAAGAAACACGTTCGTTCATACGGTCTGCTGCCATTGTGTATTGAATCAAATCGTTTGTTCCAATACTGAAGAAATCAACTTCTTTGGCGAATTTGTCCGCAATTACAGCTGCTGCAGGAATTTCGATCATGATACCAACTTGAATCGTATCAGAAACTTTTGTTCCTTCAGAAACTAATTTTGCTTTTTCTTCTTCAAAGATTTTCTTCGCTGCTCTGAATTCTTTTAACGTTGCAACCATTGGGAACATGATACGTAAGTTACCATGAACAGAAGCACGAAGTAACGCACGCATTTGTGTACGGAACATTTCGTCGCCACGTTCAGATAAACTGATACGTAATGCACGGTAGCCTAAGAATGGGTTCATTTCATGCGGTAATTGAAGATAAGGTAATTCTTTATCTCCACCGATATCCATTGTACGAACCACGACAGGTTTACCGTTCATGCCTTCAAGTACTGCAGTGTAAGCTGTATATTGTTCATCTTCTGTTGGGAAATCGGGAGAATCCATGTAAAGGAATTCTGTACGATATAAACCAACAGCTTCAGCACCATTGTTGTGTACGCCTTCTAAATCTTTAGGAGTACCAATGTTTGCAGCTAACTCGATATGTTTACCATCAGCAGTGACTGTTTCAGCATGTTTTAATTTTTCCCATTCAACTTTAAGGTCAGCATATTCTTTGCCTTTCGCTTCAAAATCAGATTTTTCAGCGTCAGTTGGGTGGATGATGACATCACCATCAATTCCGTTAACAGCTAAAATGTCGCCTTCTTTCACTTTAGCAGTGATTTCTTTTGTCCCTACAATCGCAGGAATTTCAAGAGAGCGAGCCATAATTGCTGAATGTGATGTACGTCCGCCAATATCCGTTACGAATGCTTTTACATACGTACGATCTAATTGAGCAGTATCACTTGGTGTTAAGTCATGGGCAACCACAACAACCTCTTCGTTGATCATTGAAGGGTTAGGAAGAGTAACACCTAATAAATGAGCTAAAATGCGTTTCGCAACATCACGAATATCAGCAGCACGTTCTTGCATGTAGGCATTATCGTCCATCGCTTCGAACATACCGATGTACATATCTGTTACTTCTTTTAATGCAGCTTCAGCATTTACTTTATTATCTTGAATATTTTGTTTGATTTGACCAATCATTTCAGGGTCAGATAAAACCATTAAATGAGCATCAAATACTTGCGCTTCTTCTTCACCAAGGCTTTGCGCTGCTTTTTCTCTGATTGCTTGCAACTCAGTCGTAGATTTTGCTAAAGCGCCATCTAAACGGCTTTCTTCAGCAGATGTATCTTCTACAGATTTTTTGTCGAAAGATAAATCAGGTTGAACTAACAGGTAAGCTTTAGCGATAGCAACTCCATCACTTGCGGCAATTCCCTTTAGCATTTCAGACATTATTCTGACAATCCTTCTTTTTGCATTGTGTCTACGATTGCTGCTAATGCATCAGCTTCGTCAACACCGTCAACTGAGATAGTCACGTCTGAACCTTGACCAACGCCTAGAGACATAACGCCCATGATTGATTTAAGGTTAACAGATTTACCTTTGTATTCTAAGTTGATATCTGAGTTAAATTTACTTGCAGTTTGTACTAATAATGTAGCTGGACGAGCGTGAATCCCTGTTTCTGCTACGATGTGAAATTCTTTCTTTTCCATATGAATCGGTCTCCTTCGTAAATAAATTAATTTTTTATGTTAGGGTTTTCCTTTCTTGGTACGTTTCAATTGAAACTTGAATCTGGATAATACCCTTTCAATTTTTAAGATTACCATTTTTTGTGAGTAGTTACAACACTTTTAACCTATTTTTTATCAAATGAAAGGATCGATTAATCTTCTTCTTTCATATAATGATATATAATTCGTCCATTTAATCCGGCTTCTCCAACAATTGACATTCGATCCGGCAAATTTTTCCAAACTTCCCTAAAGGTTGTAAAGTCTTTTGGTTCTATAATCAGTTCAGAAATAGTTCCTTCCTTTAATGCGTTGATTTGTTCTTCAAATGGATTTTCATACATGGATTGATCACAGCTTTCACTTTTATTTTTCGACTGAAGTTATTGTATGATAAAAATAGATAATTGTCTAAATTATTCTCATTTTCTGTATAAATAAACGTATATAGTTTTACTAAGACTTAATAATTTACTATGTAGGTAATGAACATTCAAAGTAATATGAGTTTTTCTCTCTATTTATTGGCTTAAACCAGAGTTCAATTGCTTGATTCCTGCCAAAAAGATGCTATAATAATCTCAAAGGTCAAAAATGGTCAACTGTTTTTTGACCTTACTTATAAGGACTTTGAATTAAAATTAGTCTTATCTTGAAAGGACGTGTTTTATCCTATGATTTGTCAAAATTGTCAACAAAATCCAGCAACGATCCACTTATATGCAAATGTTAATGGTCAAAGAAAACAATTAGACTACTGCCAAAGTTGCTATCAAAAATTAAAAACAAAAGCAAACGATAATCAACCAACAATGTCTCAACAAGATCCATTTGGTTTTGGAAGTTTAGATGATTTATACCGCTCACTCTCTCGTCAAATGCAAGAACAACAAGGGAATCCTAATGGGCAAACTCCCCCAACTCAGTTTGGTGATGGGAATGGTTTTAACGGCGGTCAGCCACCTCGTGGAGGTGTTGGACAGTCCGATGGTTTATTAGGTGAATATGGTATCAACATCACGCAAGCTGCTAGAAACGGAGACGTTGATCCTGTTGTCGGACGTGATGAAGAAATCAAACGTGTGATTGAAATCTTAAATCGTCGAACAAAAAATAATCCTGTTCTGATTGGAGAACCTGGTGTTGGTAAAACAGCCGTTGTTGAAGGTTTGGCACAAAAAATCGTCGATGGCGATGTGCCACAAAAATTATTGGACAAAGAAGTTATCCGTTTAGATGTCGTTTCTTTAGTCCAAGGTACAGGGATTCGAGGTCAATTTGAAGAACGCATGCAAAAGTTGATCGATGAAATCAAACAAGCTGAAAATGTCATCTTATTTATAGATGAAGTTCATGAAATCGTTGGCGCAGGTGCTGCTGGTGATGGCAACATGGACGCCGGCAATATTCTAAAACCAGCGCTCGCTCGTGGTGAATTACAAATGGTTGGTGCAACTACTTTGAATGAGTACCGCATTATTGAAAAAGATGCTGCGTTAGAACGCCGAATGCAACCTGTCCGTGTCGATGAACCAACGGTAGACGAGACGATTGCTATTTTGCAAGGATTGCAAAAACGTTATGAAGATTATCACCATGTGAAATACACGGATGAAGCCATTAAAGCTGCTGCAACTTTATCAAATCGTTACATTCAAGACCGTTTCCTACCTGATAAAGCCATTGATTTATTAGATGAATCTGGTTCTAAAATGAACTTAACGATCCAAATCGTCGATCCTAAAACGATTGAGAAGAAACTCGCAGATGCAGAACAACAAAAACAACAAGCCTCTGCTGAAGAAGATTTTGAGAAAGCTGCGTACTATCGCGATCAAATCAATAAATTACAGACAATGAAAGAAAAGCAAATCAGTGATGAAGAAACACCTGTGATTGATGAAAAAAATATTGAAGCGATCGTAGAACAAAAAACAGGTATTCCTGTCGGTGATTTAAAAGAAAAAGAACAAACACAATTGAAAAACTTGGCGGTCGATTTAAAAGCTAGCGTTGTTGGTCAAGATGATGCAGTCGATAAAGTTTCTAAAGCTATTCGCCGTAATCGTGTTGGTCTAGGCAAGCAAAATCGCCCTATCGGTTCTTTCTTATTCGTTGGACCAACTGGTGTCGGTAAAACAGAATTGGCGAAACAATTAGCTTACGAATTATTTGGTTCAGAAGATTCAATGATTCGTTTTGACATGAGTGAATACATGGAAAAACATAGTGTCTCTAAATTGATCGGTTCACCTCCTGGTTATGTCGGTTACGATGAAGCGGGGCAATTAACTGAAAAAGTTCGTCGTAATCCATACAGCTTGATTTTATTAGATGAAATCGAAAAAGCACATCCAGATGTATTGCATATGTTCTTACAAATCCTTGATGATGGCCGTTTAACCGATGCACAAGGCAGAACAGTCAGCTTCAAAGATACGATCATTATCATGACAAGTAATGCAGGAACTGGTAATGTCGAAGCCAATGTTGGGTTTGGCGCTGCTCGTGAGGGACTTACAAAATCTGTTTTAGGACAATTAAACAATTTCTTTACACCTGAATTTTTAAACCGTTTTGATGGCATCATTGAATTCAAAGCATTGAGTAAAGAAAACTTAATGAACATCGTTAGCTTAATGTTAGATGATGTCAATAGTTTACTCGCTCATCAAAAAATTCATATCGATGTAACAACAGACGTTAAAGAAAAATTAGTCGATTTAGGTTACGATCCAGCTATGGGTGCTCGTCCATTACGTCGGACGATTCAAGAACAAATCGAAGACGGCATCGCTGAATACTTCCTAGATCATCCAGAGGAACATAAATTAATTGCTGAACTAGACGATGACGGAAAAATTATTGTAACTGGAAAAAACACCATAGATTCTAGTGACACCAGCGAAACCAATATAGAAGAAGAATAGAAAGTGAAGTCAATCAGGCAAACTGATTGACTTTTCTGTGTTTTTTAAGACAAATTTCTTTTTATTTACGCTAAAAAAATTTATAATTAAGATGCATAGAACGTATAGCAACGACTATTCCAGCTTTTTGAATCTGTGAATACTCTGTTTCTTATTAGTAACGGACAACTAAAGAATTATATTGAGGTGAAAAAAATGAAATTAGTCAATGTAACCAACAGCTACAAACAGTTAGTCAATAAACAACTAGAAAATACCGATGCATACTTTGTCAAAGTTTATTCAGCGGGCAATACGACCGTCGTTTATACAGAAGCTGCTCAACATGCTGAAATCTTGGTTGTAAATAAAAAACGAGCTGTTCGTAAAACAGAAATCAATGAAATTCTTACTTATTTCTTGAAACGTATTCCAAAAGAAAACTATGACCGTAATCAAATTTCGATCATTGAATTGAAAGATGTTATAGAAATTTCGATTCCGATGATATCTAATTTATCTGTCCGCTAAAATAGGCTGGGACAGAAGCGTTTAATCCCGAGAAATAAGAAGGAATTCACGAAAATTGTTTTTCAAATTTTTGTGACCAAGTAGGTACTGTGCGACATCATCTCGTTCCTTGTTGTGTTTTACAGCAATTTCAGCTTATTTCCGAAGGGATTGCTTCTGCTCCCACCGTTTATTCGCATTTAGGGTGTGAGACAAAAGTGATTTTTACTTTTTTCCCACACCTTTTTTTGAATTGGACTTTTCTTTAATTCTAACCTTAGATGCTATTTTTCAGATGCGTCACTCATTTTTTGCGTGAAAGATAATCCTGTTAAAAAATCTAAAAGTTCATATTTTTTATTCTCCGGTAACTTCATAATAACAGATAATAACTTTTGGTCTATTGAAGATAAATTATTGTTAAAAAATTCGGATAAACTCACGCCCAATGCTTCACAAATATGAGTCAACGTTAGTAAAGATAGTTTTGACGTATTATTTTCAATTGCAGAAATAAAGGAGGGCGAAATGTCGATTATTTCGGCTAATTGTTTTGCAGTCATATTATTTACTTTTCTCAACTCTTGAATTCTTTTTCCTATATCCAATTTATTCCCCCCTATCAAATTAAGTTATAGATAACTTTTTTTCAAAAAAAATACACTTATAGATTCATTTCCTCATTTAACTATGATACTATTATATAGTTAGTTATTCAAAAAAATTAAAAAAAAGGAGTGTCTATAACACGTGTTATTTAGTTTTCGTAAAAATGAATGGTTAGGTAATGAAAAAAATGATTTGTTTGCGGGACTTGTATCCTCAATCGCTATTCTTCCTGAAGTTATTGGATTTGCTATTATTGCCGGTGTTAATCCTATCTCTGCACTTTTTGCTTCTGCTATAACGCTATTGGTCATAACATTTACAGGTGGTCGTCCTGCGATGGTATCAGCAGCTGCGGGCTCAATGGCGCTTGTCATTGCTTCTCTTATAGAATCACATGGACTACATTACATGATCGCCGCGACTATTTTAACAGGATTTATTCAATTATTTCTTGGGTATATGGGGATTCATAGATTGATGAGGTTTATTCCTCAAACAGTTATGTTTGGTTTTGTAAATGCTTTAGCGATTTTAATTTTCTTAGCCCAAATCCAACAACTTCCTAATCAATCAATTTGGTCTTACATTATGATCGTTACAACAATTATTCTTATGTACATTATTCCTAAAATAACGAAAGTCGTTCCACCTGCTCTACTCATTATTTTATTTATGACGATTATTTCCTTTATATTTAAAGACAACTTGCAGACTGTGGGCAATCTAGGGGGTATGAGTGCTATTTCTCCAACTATTTCTTTACCTGCAGTTCCCTTAACACTTCAAACTCTTTTAATCATCTTACCTACATCCCTTGCTTTAGCAATGATTGGATTAATTGAATCGTTATTGACTGTTCCTATTATTGATAAAATGACAGATAGTCAAAGTGATAGTCAGCGAGAAGTTAAAGCACAAGGACTGGGAAATATTATTACAGGTTTTTTTGGTGGACAAGCAGGTTGTGCAATGATTGGACAAGCTGTAATTAATGTAAAATCTGGTGGAAGAAAAAAACTTTCTACACTTATTGCTTCTATATCGTTATTACTATTTATTTTTGTCTTTAAAGATATTATGATCCAAATTCCCACAGCAGCTTTGATTGGAATTATGATAACCGTTGCTCTGGATACATTTGAATGGGAAAGTCTTCAGTTAATACGGACCTTTGAAATCACTGAAAGTTTTATTATGATTGTAACGATTTCAGTTATTGTGTATACACATAATCTAGCAATTGGAATAATACTAGGTGTTTTGTTAAGTGGGATAGTTTACTACTTCTCAAAAAAAAAGCATAGTATCTAGTATCAAAGAGATCGAAATATTGTCTGTTTCGACTCAACATATGCTCTATTTTAGGTTTTGAGAGATATAACAACTAAAGTTATATCTCTCAGAACCTTTTATTTAGTTGTTGATTCAACTATCAGTTAATATCTTACATCAAACTCTTTAATTCAACATCCGGGTATTTATCTGCAAACCAACGCATCGCAAATTGATTTTCAAATAAGAATAATGGCTGATCAAAGCGATCTCTTGCCAAAATATTACGACTTGAACTCATACGTTCATCCAAATCAGCTGGATCGATCCAACGTGCGATTTTTGAACCCATTGGTGTCATAATAACTTCTGCATTGTATTCATTCAGCATACGGTGTTGGAATACTTCAAATTGCAATTGCCCAACGGCCCCAATGATATACTCTTCCGTTAAATACGTTTTATATAACTGGATCGCACCTTCTTGAACCAACTGATAAATGCCTTTATGGAATGATTTTTGTTTCATTACATTTTTGGCACTGACTTTCATAAACAACTCTGGTGTAAATGAGGGTAATTCTTCGTACTGAACTTTTAATTTCCCTTCAAATAACGTGTCTCCGATTTGATAATTCCCTGTATCATAGATCCCAATAATATCCCCAGCTACGGCTTCTTCGACATTTTCTCTAGCATCAGCCATAAATTGTGTCACATTACTTAACTTGATTTTTTTACCGGTTCTACCAAGTGTAACGTCCATTCCACGTTCAAAGGTTCCTGAACAGATACGAACAAAAGCAATACGATCTCGATGAGCTGGATTCATATTTGCTTGGATTTTAAACACAAAGCCTGAAAATTCTTCTTCATAAGGGCTGACTTCTTGTCCGTCTTCTGTCTTATGTCCATATGGTGATGGTGCAAATTGCAAGAAAGTTTCCAACATTGTTTGGACCCCAAAGTTGGTTAAGGCTGAACCAAAGAAGACTGGTGTTTGGTCACCGCGAGCAATTTTCTCCGTATCAAACTCGTCACCTGCTTCAACTAACAATTCAACTTCTTCTAATACTTGTTGGTAAACACTATCCTTATGCAATGGCAAATCACTTGGAATGTCACCATCCACTAATGGAATGAAACGTTCGCCATTATTGGTTTCGGGACGGTAAACTTCTACACGCTTATTGTAGATGTCATATAATCCTTCCAACCCTTTTCCCATACCAATCGGCCAATTCATTGGATATGATTCAATATCTAGCAACTCTTCTAATTCTTCAAGTAACTCTAACGGTTCTCGACCATCTCTATCTAATTTATTGATAAACGTAAAAATTGGAATCCCACGTTTTTTTACAACTTGAAATAATTTCTTGGTTTGGGCTTCGATCCCTTTGGCACTATCGATTACCATAACAGCGCTATCCACAGCCATCAAAGTACGGTACGTGTCTTCTGAAAAATCCTCGTGTCCAGGTGTGTCCAAGATATTTACGCGTTTCCCATCATAGTCAAATTGCATCACTGAACTGGTTACAGAAATTCCTCTTTGTTTTTCGATTTCCATCCAGTCAGATTTTGCAAAATTTCCTGTTTTCTTTCCTTTTACAGTTCCAGCTTGGCGGATTGCGCCTCCAAATAGTAAAAGCTGTTCTGTAATCGTTGTTTTACCAGCATCCGGATGGGAAATAATGGCAAACGTGCGGCGGCTATCTACTTGTTCTTTTAAATGCGGATTATTCATTCGTTGCTCCAATCTATCATTTTTTCTTAAAAGACTTCATTTATTTATCTTGGTTTATTTAAAGGCTATTTACATTGGAAAATTCTCCCTGCTCTTTATTCTTCAACTAATGTAGTATATCATGGAATTACCCTAGTTTTCAAAGTCTTTAACTAAGTTTCTAAAAAAATCGCAGAGACTAAATAAACACGCAACGAATTTAAGTCTCACTCCTAACTAGATGCAATAAAGCCTTAATATTCGCTTTTGATTATTTATCCGTTCATAAAATCATTGAAGCATTCTCTTACGTTGATTTTCCGGCTCTATAATATATTGTGTTTGTGGAAATCAAAAAAAGATTTTCTACCAGCACTTTTTTGAGCATTTAAATACAAAAAAGGAACAACTAACTGATAAAATGAAATCGACAAAAACCACAAATCATCAGAAAGGTTGTTCCCTAATGAATCGTACGTTGAACCAACTGCGAATTCAAACGACGAACCGTTTGAAAAGTTCTGAACCAAAACAATACCGTCGTTTAAAACGCTATTGGAAGTTACTATTGAAAGATTCCGATAAGTTAGATATAAACTGTCGAGCTTATCAGCCCTTATTTAAACGACCATTAAGTCAACAAGATATTGTCGATGAACTGTTGCACTATGATGATGTCCTACGAACAAACTATGATACGGTCCAATACTTAAAATATGCTCTTTCTCATCGAGAACATACGCTCTTTTTTGAGTATCTTCAACAGCTAGATTATCAGCTACCACACTGGTTCAAAAAGAAATTACTCTTCTTTATCAAATATAAAGAAGGCATTAAAAATTCTTTTCGCTTCCCTTATTCTAATGGTATTACTGAAGGCTTAAACAATAAACTTAAGGTAATCAAACGAGTAGCCTATGGCTATCGAAACTTTTATCATTTCGTTCACGTATTTATATTATTCAAGGTTTTACTTTTTCACAACAATAAAGGCTCTATACTTTCTGATGTTGGTGAACAATCACCGACATCTTTTTTAATGCAAAATACTAGAAAAGACACCCTGATATCCTTTAGAATTAAGTCGACCAAAACCAATCAAAAGGGGAAATCAAGATGTCCTATACAAATCTTATCAAAAATACCTTAGATATTCTAGACTTAAACATTACTTTTAATGAAAACTCTTTAAAAAAGGAACGCATCAAAGGACGGATCTGCCAAGTATTTTCTGGTACGCTAGTGGAGCTATCGCCATAGCTTACATGCCATTACTCGGTTCTGATTTGATTTTTAGTATTTGATAGTTTTGTCCATTATATTGTTTTATGCGCCCTTCTTTTATACTAGGGTCATAGTTAAGATGTTTTTGATCTAGCCAATAGACCATATCGCTAAACTAATCGTAATATTTTTCTTTTATTATAATATATATTTAACATAAATTTATAAAAAAGTTGCTTTTACTTTAGAAATGGTAATTCCATTTTTTGTATATTACTATCTTCAATTCCAATATCCCCTAGTTCATTTATTTCTTTCCAGTATCCATAGGTAAAAGAAACACGCTGATTATGTATGTCTGTCACTTTACAAATATTCTATATGATCCAGTTGACTGATTATGTCCAGTTTTATCTATTTTAACTTCCTTAATATCACTAAAAGTTTCTTTCAATACAACTATTGATTCTCTCTCTACTTCAATTAAATCTTTTTCTTGGTCTGCTTTTCTCTTATCCATATAATATTTCCCTCCAAAATCTAGGAACACTAACAAACATAAGACTGTAACGATAATAATATCTTTTTTTTCATTATAAGATCCTTTAGTAATAATAAATTAACTATACCATATAATTTCTGAACAATATATTCGTAAATTATTTTATATCAGTTACTTCTATAAATGTTGTTTAAAAGAATGAAAAGACACTACAATCTTCATCGCAGTGTCTTTTCATGTTTCTAAATTGTACATTGGATCCATCTCTATTATGCGTCAAATTAGTTTTCAGTTAAAATTAATACTAAAAAACCACTAGTATCAGCTCCAAGCAGATTCAAATTTGAGTATACTCATAATTTACATTATAAGCACAAACTTCTAATATGTTGAGAAGAATATTTTTTTACTTAAGTTCATCCATCTATCATGCCAAATAAGTTAAAAAAATTATGACATTTAAATAAAAAGATACAATTGTTCTTTTTATCTTTGAATGCTTAAAAAATGTTGGTAGAAAATCTTTTTTGATTTTCTACCAACACAATAAATTATAGAGTCAATTTTTACTAGCATTTCGAACACTCTGTTATCTAGTCTATGGTGTTACAGTCAATGTTTGGTATTCCCTAAAAATAATATCTCTTGTGGGATCATTTAAATTAGTTAAGTTAGAATAGTCCTTTTGATTAAAAAATTGATTTGGCGGATAATTCTGATTCTTAACAGATGAACTTCCAAATTTTGTTATAGTATATGTGTTCGGATTCGCAAACATGTCTACTGATAAAACTAAATCAATCCTTGGTGCTGAAGACCAATCAGCATTTACTTTTAGTGAGTTTTTAAATATAAATCTTACTAATTTACCATGTTGAGTTCTCTCTAGTTTTGCTGATATGTTGGCTTTATCATAGTTCATATTCACTAAATTAATCTCATCAGGCAATAGTACATAAATTTCAGGTTGTTCCCATGCTTCTGTTGGCTGCTCATAACCCTGTAGTCTCATATTTCTAGCTACAATATGAAAATTAAATTGGGTTCCTTCACTTGAAGAAATAGTACCTGGATCAATCCACGAACCTAAAAATGGTGCTGTCATAGCTTCAGCCTTAGTTGGCAATAGTACGAATAAAAATCCAAAAAAAGCAAAAATAACTATAGAAAACATTTTTTTTCTCATAACTCATCTACTCCTTTAATAATATACATTCTAGTATACAGCAAATATTTACATTAGTAAATAAATATTTATCTTTAGGTCCCTTATTTAATCTCTATAGGAATGAATTTCAAGGGAAATTTTCTTTTATATAAAAACTAACAAATAAACTTTCTAGAGTAAACGTCCTCAACAAATCTGATAAACTTTTGCCTTCAAATTTGTCATTTCACCAAAAATTCCTTCTTCTCATCGGAACCACGAACAGTAATAGTTACCGTATTCAGACACCTCTTTCTTCATTAGTATCTTAAATTACATCATGAACACAAAAGTTATAAACAGATTGTGTTCACTGTTTAATAAGGCTCTATACTTTCTGATGTTGGTGAACAATCACCGGCATCTTTTTTAATGCAAAATACTAGAAAAGACACCCTGATATCCTTTAGAATTAAGTCGACCAAAACTAATCAAAAGGGGAAATCAAGATGTCCTATACAAATCTTATCAAAAATACCTTAGATATTCTAGACTTAAACATTACTTTTAATGAAAACTCTTTAAAAAAGGAACGCATCAAAGGGCGGATTTGCCGTACATTGGACTATTTAGCCCACTCCTGTCCTCATTGTGGTGCCAAAGAAGACGGATCGATTATTCGTTGGAGCTTTACAACCTGTCAGATTTTAGTAAATGATGTTTCTGAATACCAAACGTATTTACGCTTATAGAAACAACCTTTCTTCTGTCATTCTTGTGAAAGAAACTTTGTCGCTGAAACAAATCTTATCGAAAAGTGTTGTTCGATCTCGAATAATGTAAAGCTCTCGATTGCCAATCGTTTAAGAAAAACTACGACTATGAACGAAATTGCCCGTCAAAAAAAAGGTCTCCGTTTCTTCTGTGTATCGCGTATTGAAACAGTTTTACGAACCGAAAAAAATCAATCGACTCACCTTGCCAGAAGTCCTTTCTTCCGTGCCTATTTAACAGAAATAGAACTCGTAGATCGGTTACTTGCTTATGTTGAAGAATTGAAAGCTGGCTACACCTGTTATCAGAATTTTCTCTATACCATAAAAACAAGAGATTACACACGGTTTCATGCGTTATTAGAACAAGATCATTCTAGGCTTCCAGCTTATTATCAAACGACCATTACTACCTTTAAAAAAGTTCAAACGGGCATTAAAAATGCGTTGGATTTGCCTTATTCCAACGGACCATTAGAATGCTTGAATAACCATATAAAAGTACTAAAGAGAAACGCCTATGGCTTCCGTAACTTCTATAATTTTAAATTGAGAATTACTTTATGCTTTGGCACTGTTCTTTTAAATCAAATAGAAAAACCTAGAGGAATTTCCCTCTAGGCTTCATTAGTGATTTAATTCTTTGGATTTTTTCACCAACATTAGTTGACAAAGAGCCTAAAAAAGCGGCTCTATAATATATTGTGTTGGTGGAAATCAAAAAAGATTTTCTACCAGCACTTTTTTGAGCATTTAAATACAAAAAAGGAACAACTAACTGATAAAATGAAATCGACAAAAACCACAAATCATCAGAAAGGTTGTTCCCTATGGATAAGAATACCAGATTATTGCTCGGACTTACAGACAAAAACCTCCGGTTTGAAGAAAATTTGTTGGAACAAAGACCAGTAAAAGGAGTGCAAGCTCAAGTAATTAAAGCCAAGCTGACCTATTCACCTACTCATTGCGAGAAATGTGGGCGCCTCAATCATGGACAAATCATCAAAAATGGCAGTCATACAACAACAGCTCAATTGCCTGTATTTAATGAGCGCTTCACTCTATTAGAACTAAAACGGACACGTTTTCTTTGTCATGAATGCGGTGCTACTTTCCACGCTCATACAGAGCTGATTGAAGAACATCATCACTTATCTAAACAGCTTCAATACCAAATTATGCTTGACTTGAAAAAGAATGTTTCAAGAAAAATGATTGCTCAAAAACACTTTGTTTCAGACATAACAGTCCTTAGAATGATGGAGAGACTATCAAAAAATTATCGAACAAACTGGAACTTCCTCCCTAAAATTCTATGTATCGATGAATTTAAATCCATGAAATCTTGCCAAGGAAGTATGAGCTTTATTTGTGTGGATGGAGAACGGAATCAGTTGTTAGAAGTGCTGGAAGATAGACGACTACACAAATTGACCGCTCATTTCATGCGCTTTACACGTGAAGCTCGGCTACATGTAGCGTATCTCGTAACAGACATGAACGCTAGTTACCATCAACTTCTTCGAACGGTCTTTCCGAATGCTCAATTAGTGACGGATCGCTTTCATATCGTCCAACAAATGAATCGTACGTTGAACCAACTGCGAATTCAAACGATGAACCGTTTGAAAAGTTCTGAACCAAAATAATACCGTCGTTTAAAACGTTATTGGAAGCTACTATTGAAAGATTCCGATAAGTTAGATATAAACTGTCGAGCTTATCAGCCCTTATTTAAACGACCATTAAGTCAACAAGATATCGTCGATGAACTGTTGCACTATGATGATGTCCTACGAACAGGCTATGATACGGTTCAATATTTAAAATATGCTTTTTCTCATCGAGAACATACGCTCTTTTTTGAGTATCTTCAACAGCTAGATAATCAGCTACCACACTGGTTCAAAAAGAAATTACTCTTCTTTAACAAATAGAAAGAAGGCATTAAAAATTCTTTTCGCTTCCCTTATTCTAATGGTATTACTGAAGGCTTAAACAATAAACTTAAGGTAATCAAACGGGTAGCCTATGGCTATCGAAACTTTTATCATTTTCGTTCACGTATTTATATTATTCAAGGTCTTACTTTTTCACAACAATAAAAAAGCCTGATAAGAATGTTCTATCCTTACCAGACTTAGATTTCTATTCAGCTTTTTGTTCACCAACACAATTTGACGTAGAACCGTTTATCTCCTTGGCTCGTCATCTTCCATTTCTTTACGGAAAAAACGACGGTATTCTTCAGGTTCTTCATCAACGATTTCTTCGTCATGGAAAACAACTTTTAATGCTAAAACTCTCGTTCCTTCCATTTCTTCAGAAGTCAGTGTAATGTTGCCAACATCAAATGACAATTTTTCCCCTTCATCAGGAATCGTACCTAAAGCGGTTATCAGATAACCTGCCATTGTATCGACATCACTCATATGCAAATCTGTGCCAAATGCTTCGTTGAATTCATCAATCAGCATTCTACCTTGAACTAAATACTCATGCTCACTGAGCTTATCATACAAGTTCTCTACTTCATCCGTCTCATCATCGATTTCTCCAACAATTTCTTCTAATAAATCTTCTAATGTAGCCAAACCAACGACACCACCATATTCATCCAATAGGATCGCCATCTGATTTTGAGTTCGTTTTAGTTCATATAATAAATCATCAATAAAAATCGTTTCTGGGACAAATAATGGTTCTTGGATAATATTTTTTAATTCAATTTTGTCAAAGCCTAATTTATGGGCTGCTTTTAATAAGTTTTTAGTATGAAGAACACCGATAATTTTATCTTTGTCTTCGTTATAAACTGGGATTCTTGAATAGTTTTCAGATAAAATAGCATTAATATTCTCTTGAATATCGTCTTCAATATTGATCATAAAAGCATCGGTTCGTGGAACCATAACTTCACGAGCAACTTTCGTATCTAAAGAAAAGACACCTTGAAGCATTTCTAATTCATCATTATCTAAAACACCTTCTGATTCCAACATATAACGCATTTCGTCACGTGTCATTTTTGAATCAGCATCATCAAATGTCATTGGTGTAATTTTTGAAAGTAAGTCTGTTGAAGCAGATAACAACCACACAAATGGTCGAGCAATTACGCCTAATACTCGCACGAATCCAGAAGTTGCTTGCGCTACTTCTTCTGACTTGTTCATGGCGATTCGTTTTGGATATAATTCACCAAAAACAATGGAAACATAGGTCAACATAGCTAAAATAATAATATTTGCTATACTTTTTGCAGCAGCTCCGCCACCAAGAACAGGTGCCAATCTTGCTGATAAAGTATCAGCTAAGGATGCTCCAGACAAGATATTAACTAACGTGATACCGACTTGAATCGTTGATAAAAAGCTCGTAGGATCTTGTAGAATCTTTAATAACTTCTTCGCTTTCGCGTCTCCTTCTTCTGCTTTTTGTTCGATACGATTCTTGTTGACTGAAACTACTGCTATCTCCGCCGAGCAAGAAACGCATTGATCAATGTTAAAACGATCAATAATAAAATTTGCGCGATAAGCGACTGACTCTCGGGGTCAGCATTCATAATGTGCACTCTCTCCTCTTAAAATTATTCGAAAAACGTTGTATTTCGTTTTCCAATTTCATTTAGTAATAAACTGTTTACTAATCCATTTGATAAAAAACGTGACCACTATAAGTAGTCACGCTAAAATCGTATCACAAACATCGATTAATTTCAATAATCGATGTCATTTTTCTTTCATTGTTATCTCATTTCCTTCACCAGACAATACAATTTTTTCACTTTTGCTTTCTCGAATCATTCCCATTACATGAATCACTACGGTTTTTACAATCGCATAAAATGGAACGCCTAAGAAAATGCCCAATAGTCCCGCGATGTTTCCGGCAACTAGTAAAACAATGATGATCGTTAATGGATGGATTTGTAAAGATTTTCCAATTACATTCGGATAAATGATATTGCCATCGATTTGTTGGACAATTAAAACAACAACACAACAAAATACGGCTTTGATCGGTTCATCAAAAACAGTTACAAAAACAGCTGGTGCCAGACCTAGATAAGGACCAAGATACGGGATCAGATTGGTGAACCCTGCAATTACACCGAATAAAAAGGCATAACGAACGCCAATCAAAGAATAACCAATCGCAGTAAAAGTACCGACGAATAAGCATTCAATCGCTTGCCCGCTAATATAATTTGCCAACGTTTTGTTGATTTTGTTTAACAAATCAGCGATGCTTTCTTGGCGTTTTTCAGGTAAAAAACGCTCGATCGATGGTCCTAATTGGTCCCCATCTTTTAACATATAAAATAAAATAAACGGTGCTGTGAAAATAACGATTGCCGTCGAAGCCACTGTGGACACAACTGAACCTAAGCTATTTGATAAGCCACTTAAAAACTGTTGAATAATCGTTCCATATGATATATCCAATTTCTCTATATAACTTGTTAAATCAACCTCTTTAAATAATGGTAGCTCAGCCATTCGGTAGACCCAAGCCTCTACATTACTGAAAACAGTCGGCATACTTGAAGCTAAACTAGCAAGCTGAGATGCTAACTTAGGAATCACACTGACTAGTATCAACACAATAGCTACTACTAATATCAATAAAACAAGAAGAACTGCAAAAATTCTTTTCATTTTCGTTTTCATTAGTAAATTGACAATTGGATTTAAGATATAATACAAAAATCCTGCTACTAATACTGGTGCAAATAAGGTTGAGAAAAATGTACCGATTGGTGCAAATACAAAATTGATTTTACTCGAGACAAAAATCAACGTTGCAATTACTAGTAATTCTGCTGACCAAAAAAATAATTTTGACTGTCTTAATTTTTCAAACAAAGAAGATCCTCCCTTAACATTAAAAATTGTGCTTTTTTGTTTTATTCATGAAATAATAATTGCTCCTTAATAGATTTTAGCATAACCTTTCCTAAATAACATAGCAATACTTCTTTGTACCTATTTTTATTTAAAGTATTGAATCAAATTTACAGAAGATTATTTTTATGCTCTTCAAAATAATATTTGGCTTTTCCTAAGTTGCCTTTGCCGATTACGTCTTTGATTTTTTATACGATTTCATTTGTAATCCTTGTAAACATGACTTTTCGAATTTTTTATTTATACTGCAAACTGCTTACGCCATTAAAAAAATAACCTTTCATTTTTAGTATCGTTCTACTGTCTGCTTATTTGATGTATAATAAATAAAATAATTATAATTGAGGTGCTATATGAAAATCGTCCACACTAGAGATACTATGAGTGCTATCTATTTAGATGCAGTGAAAATTCGCCGTCACGTTTTTATGTTGGAGCAAGGCGTTCCTGGTGAGATTGAACTCGATAAATATGAAGCAGCTTGTATTCATTTTGTTTTATATGATGATGATAATGAAGCAATTGCAACTTGCCGTTTATTACCCCTTGAACAGAATCTTATAAAATTACAACGAATGGCTGTCAAAAAAGGCTACAGAGGGAAAGATTACGGACGGTTGATCGTAAAAAATGCTGAGCAGTTCTCTAAAAAACAGGGATATAATACTATAACTTTAGGTGCTCAAATAACTGCACTTGGTTTTTACGAACGTATGGGTTATGTCAAAGAAGGGGACATGTTCCTAGATGCGAATATCGAGCATTATCAAATGACTAAGTCTTTATAATTATGAAAAATCTTGGGGTCGGTACATCCTTCAGGTATACTTTCAATTCATTGATCAAGGATAAACTCAATATTTTTCTAACTGAAATTAATACCTATATAAGAAGGCTCTATAATATATTGTGTTGGTGGAAATCAAAAAAGATTTTCTACCAGCACTTTTTTGAGCATTTAAATACAAAAAAGGAACAACTAACTGATAAAATGAAATCGACAAAAACCACAAATCATCAGAAAGGTTGTTCCCTATGGATAAGAATACCAGATTATTGCTCGGACTTACAGACAAAAACCTCCGGTTTGAAGAAAATTGGTTGGAACAAAGACCAGTAAAAGGAGTGCAAGCTCAAGTGATTAAAGCCAAGCTGACCTATTCACCTACTCATTGCGAGAAATGTGGGCGCCTCAATCATGGACAAATCATCAAAAATGGCAGTCATACAACAACAGCTCAATTGCCTGTTTTTAATGAGCGCTTCACTCTATTAGAACTAAAACGGACACGTTTTCTTTGTCATGAATGTGGTGCTACTTTCCACGCTCATACAGAGCTGATTGAAGAACATCATCACTTATCTAAACAGCTTCAATACCAAATTATGCTTGACTTGAAAAAGAATGTTTCAAGAAAAATGATTGCTCAAAAACACTTTGTTTCAGACATAACAGTCCTTAGAATGATGGAGAGACTATCAAAAAATTATCGAACAAACTGGAACTTCCTCCCTAAAATTCTATGTATCGATGAATTTAAATCCATGAAATCTTGCCAAGGAAGTATGAGCTTTATTTGTGTGGATGGAGAACGGAATCAGTTGTTAGAAGTGCTGGAAGATAGACGATTACACAAATTGACCGCTCATTTCATGCGCTTTACACGTGAAGCTCGGCTACATGTAGCGTATCTCGTAACAGACATGAACGCTAGTTACCATCAACTTCTTCGAACGGTCTTTCCGAATGCTCAATTAGTGACGGATCGCTTTCATATCGTCCAACAAATGAATCGTACGTTGAACCAACTGCGAATTCAAACGATGAACCGTTTGAAAAGTTCTGAACCAAAACAATACCGTCGTTTAAAACGCTATTGGAAGCTACTATTGAAAGATTCCGATAAGTTAGATATAAACTGTCGAGCTTATCAGCCCTTATTTAAACGACCATTAAGTCAACAAGATATTGTCGATGAACTGTTGCACTATGATGATGTCCTACGAACAGGCTATGATACGGTTCAATATTTAAAATATGCTTTTTCTCATCGAGAACATACGCTCTTTTTTGAATATCTTCAACAGCTAGATAATCAGCTACCACACTGGTTCAAAAAGAAATTACTCTTCTTTAACAAATATAAAGAAGGCATTAAGAATTCGTTTCGCTTCCCTTATTCTAATGGTATTACTGAAGGCTTAAACAATAAACTTAAGGTAATCAAACGGGTAGCCTATGGCTATCGAAACTTTTATCATTTTCGTTCACGCATTTATATTATTCAAGGTCTTACTTTTTCACAACAATAAAAAAGCCTGATAAGAATGTTCTATCCTTACCAGACTTTGATTTCTATTCAGTTTTTTGTTCACCAACACAATTTGACGTAGAACCTATAAGAAATGACTTAGATTTTTGTATACCTTTTAAATATAAGAAAATCCAGATGCCAATCGAATTGACTGGTATCTGGATTTTCTTTTAGTACGTATGCCCCACGTCAATTGAGTAATTAGACTATCTCATTTTAGTGGCGTTTGTTCCGTAAATATAACCCACTAGCCAACATCAGCACTACAATTCCAAAAAGTATTGACCCTATCGTCGTGACTTCTCCTAATGAAGGTATTATTGTGCCAATCTTCTTCGTCGGTTTAGTTGGTATTTCTTTCTCTGGCGAATCTGGAGTAGGAGGATCTGAGTGATACGTATTGGTCAAAAGGATTCCATGCTTGGTCACATCATTCATTGTCGCTGTATACCCTTCTGGAATATCCACTTCTTTGATTGTGTAGTCAATTTCTTTTCCTGCTACTTTTTCATCTAATTCCGTCCAAGAATACTGCCAGTTATTTGCGGAAGAAAGTGTTACAATTTCTCCGTGTTTTTCTCCGTTTGCATATAGCTGAACGCTAATTTTTTCCGGTCTTTTTTGCGCCTGATCATCAGCATCGTCCCAAGCTTTATTTACTGTTACACTTGTTTTCCCAGGAGTATAACGGTTTATTAAATCGATGCCGACAATTTCAGTTGAATACTCAGGCACTTGATTTTCCATTACCGTATAAATAATTTCTTTTCCATTATTATACTTAGGTAAGTTCGTAAACGTGTATTGCCAATTGTTTGCCGCGGTTACGTTTTGCTCATTTACTGGCACCCCATTTGCCAATAAGAGAACTGTAATGGACTCTGGACGTTTACCGTCTTGGTTGTCCTTATCTTCCCATGTTTTTGTACCTGTCAGCTCAATTGTTTCGGGTACGTGAGAGTTTGTAATGATGACATTGCCAAGATCTTCACTGTTGATTGTTATTCCATATTCTTCATCTATTGAAGTTTCTTTTACAGAATAAATAATATCTTGTCCATTGGCTTTTTCATCTAATTCTGTCCATGTGTGATGCCATAAATTTTTGTCGCTCAAGCTAACAGGCTCTCCCTGTTTCTTCTCATTGGCATACAATTGAACCATAATATTTTCTGGTCGTTTGCCATCTTGATTGTCAGCATCATTCCACGCTTTCGTCACAGTTACACTAGTTTGGCCCGGTGTATAATGATTGATCAAATTGGTTCCGTCGATTTCTACAGAATATTCTGGTACATGATTCTCTGTCACAGTATACTGTATTTCTTTCCCCTCTTTATATTTAGGGAGGTCTGAAAAAGCATATTCCCAATTGTCCGCTTCTGTCACCACTTTTTCGGCTACCTTTTCTCCATCAGCCAGTAAGTTTACTGTTACTTCCTTAGGACGAATGCCATCTTGATTATTTTTATCCTCCCAGGTCTTTGTTCCGGTGATCACTATTTTTTCTGGTACGTGCGTATTTTTTATGATGATATTTCCTATGTCGCTTGTATCCACCGCCATATCATAGCCATCAATCACATCTAATTCTTTCACAGAATAAATGATTTCTTTTCCATTTGCTTTTTCATCTAGCTCTGCCCAAGTATGTTGCCATTGATTTGCAGTATTCAATTGAACAGGAGCTCCGAGTGCTTTTCCATCAGCATAAAGTTGAACCATGATACCATTCGGCCGTTTGCCATCTTGGTTATTTGCATCATCCCATGCTTTTGTTACTGTTACACTAGTTTGTCCTGGAGTATAACTATTTTTTATCGAAGTCCCATTGATCTCTGTGGAATAATCTGGCACATGGTCTTCTGTCACTGTATAGTGAATCAATTGTCCCTCTTTATATTTTGGTAAGTTTGTAAATTCGTAGTTCCATTTATTATCTGCAGTTACTGTTTTTTGATCAATTTCTATGCCATCCGCTAATAGATTTACGATTATTTTTTCCGGTCGTTTGCCATCTTGATTATTTTTGTCATCCCACGTTTTTGTGCCTGAAACCTTTGTCGTCTCAGGTGTATGTGTATTCGTTATAACGATTGTACCCTCTTTATCTACCTTTGTAGTTGTTTGGTATCCTGAAACATTAGATATTTCTTTAACCGTATAAGAAACTAATTGTCCATTAGCTTTTTCATCCAAGTCAACCCATTCATACTTCCACTGATTAGAGTCATTTAATATAACAGGATCACCAACAGCTATATTATTACCATACAATTGAACAGTGATACTTTGTGGTCTTTTACCATCCTGATTATTTTGATCGTCCCAGACTTTGTTTACCGAAATAGCTGTTTTTGTCATTTCTGGTTCGTTTTTAAATGTTCCAACATTTTTGTAAGTAATGGATTGGTTTGGTTCCATTAAATCCTTTGATTCAATGGTAAAATATAAGTTATCTTTTGATTGTTCATATCCTGATGGAGCCTGTATTTCATTAAAATAATAATCACCAGTTGTTAAATTGTCTACTTTGACTTTACCATCTGTACCAGAAGTGATGTTACTTTTTACCTTAGTATAATTCCCAGTGATATTTTTTTTATACAAATCAAAAACTGCTGAGCCCAATCCCTGATTAGTGGTCCCATCAACTTTTTGAAATTCAACTCCTGCTGTTTTCCCGGTAATGGTCCCCTCAGCCACGTTGTACATTTGAGAATCAGATAATTTCCAAACTTTTTCAGAATTATCATTATATACAATGGTAATAGTCGCATCATTTGTAAATTCTGTGTCTTCCAATACTTCATTCAATGGTGTCGTATAATAATCCAATTTATATTGTTTAAATTCAGAATTGTTGTCTTGTGCAAGTTTTTCATATTTTTGAACAGTTGGTAAAATATCTGTTTTAAATCCAGAATAATATGTATTCAGTGGATCACGCATCAATCCCATTTTTTCTTGACTTACACCACCATATTCCCACGGTAGTGAGGTGAAAAATCCTCCTTCAAAAGCATACGAACCAGCCCACTCTGGTGAAATGTCTCCGAAAGAAACCATTTTTTGATCGTAGGGTGTATCTTCAATATAAATATGTTTAATTTCATCAAAAGAGCTTGCTTTGCCTAATAGCGTATTTCTCCCCAAACCAATATTCCACTTGAACACTGTACTTGTCTCATTCGGACTTTCTGGCAAATTCGCTAAAATAGCATCCCCTTCTTTTTTGTTCCAGTTTGTATCTCCCGCTCCTACACCAGTGCCCCCACCAGGAGTTCCTTCATCAGGTTTAGGTACATGGACCACTATTTCTTTATCCGGTAAAACAATTGTATTATCTCCATCTGTTTGGATGTATTTCTCATTTAATACATAACTCAAATTAAATGTTCCAGAAACTTCTGAATGCGTTTCAACATAATTCGTAGTAAACTGCATCTTGATATAATATCCAGCATCTTCGTTCCCTAAAATAGTGACGCGAGCCACTTCATTTCCATCCTTATACAAATTAAATTTAAAATTTTGTACAATTTTAAATTCTTTTGGAATAGAAAATTCTAAAATATCTCCATTTTTATACGTATTATCCGGAATACGCCACTCGTAATCTAAGTTATAAATTTCATTTATTTCCATAGTACCATTGTTTCCGATAATGGTACTTGAACTATCTGTGATTTGCGTATTTACCACATACTTGTCTCCGTTGTATTCACTCTTAGCAAAAATTGCTGATGTATTAAAGAAATAACACGTAACGGATAATAAGATTGATAGTAAGCTTATTGTAGAAAGTACATATTTTTTTTTACTCATTTAGTTAATCTTCCTCTTTCCTACTATAGTTTTTCTCTTTTCCTACTATAGTTTTTCTCTAGAATAATTGTGGAAAAATTAATTTACTCATTTAATTTCTATAACAATTGTTTAAAATGATAATTGACAACAATTGTTATTAAAATTCTTAATACTTTATAGTAAACAAACTTAATGTTTTCTTAAATTAACTAAATATATTTATAATATTAATATGAGATATTCCTTTAGATTTTTCATTCCAAAAATTACAAAATGGAGCCGTATTTTATAGAAAATTTGCCTATTAGATTAAGAAGAAAATATCCTGAAATTATAAGACTTATGTAATCGAAAATAGATATTTTACGAACAAAAGATAGGAAACACTTAATTAAAGCAAACTCTAGCTTGTTAAGAAAGCGACTGAGAATGTCCTTATACGCCTCTCTTCAAGTTGATTTTTTCAGAACTTAATATCCTTTTTAAAGCAGTTTATCAAATGATCACTACAGCTTATTAAACAGATTTCTCATCCTAAATTTTTAATTGATTTTAAAAAAAAACTGCTAAATTCATTTTTACTTGAATTTACCAAGAAGTGCTCTTTAATTGAAATATTAGGTTGCATACACACAGATAAAATCCCCTTTATTATCATTTTTTTGAAAAAAAGGATATCTTGATAGTGAAAAGTAAAAGAACACTATTCTGGAAAAATCTGAATAAGCTCATTTAGAACGATCGCACAACTTTTTTCGAACTGATAGCTAACGTTTTAAAGAAAAAAAACGTGGTTCATCATATAATTTTAACTAAAAAACATGCTTGTTTATTTTTGTAATTCCTTTTATTTTAACTAGGGATTCTATTTATGTACAAGAAAAAACCAGATGATAATCAATTTGACTAACATCTGGTTTTATTTAGGACTTACGTCCCAAGCTCTTTTTTGACTTCACATCTTACAATGGCTATTTTTTTGTTAACTCTTGGTAACGTTGATACCAGATATCTACATAAGCTTCAGAGAATGGACCTTTTCCATTATTAATCCAATCGACTAACGTCTTAACATTTTCTTTTAGAATAAAATCGATATCTTCTGGATAATCCATAATTTTACTGTGAAATTCGTATTCGTCCACATCCAATAACCGTTTTTCACCATCAGGAAAAACTTTGATATCCAGATCATAATCAATGTACTTCAATGCTTCATCATCTAAAAGATACGGTGACGCCAGATTGCAGTAATAAGAAACCCCCTTTTCTCTAATCATCGCTATTATGTTGAACCAGTATTTTTTATGGAAATAAACTATAGCTGGTTCACGAGTAACCCAACGACGCCCGTCAGACTCTGTTACCAATGTATGATCGTTGACACCGATTAAAGAATACTCGCTCGTTTTTAATACCATAGTATCTCGCCATGTTCGATGCAAATGCCCATCGTGTTTGTAACTTTGGATCGTTACAAATTCACCTTCTTTTGGAATTGCCATAGTCCCCCAACTTTCCCTAGTACGAAAAATCGCTTCTAAAAGCTGCTAATTTCTCGTTTGGGTGTTCATTACACCGATATCAACATAATTATATCATAATTTTCAACTTTGCATACTAAGTAGTTTGGTTTCTTACAGTAATGAGAAATATCTTTTAAAAATAAACCCTTCGATTTTAGTTTTTGGAGGCTGACATTGGAATAGATTTTAAGAAGGTCTAGCTTTAAACAGAGCTAGACAATTGATGAATTTCAAACATTTGTTGACGCTAACATTTCAATCCACTAGCTCTAAACAGAGCTAGACGATTTAATTAATCGTAGTTTTAAAGATATTCTTATTTCAATTTACTAGCTCTAAACAGAGCTAGACAGATCGAATCTATGAAGCGAATCATCGGATGGCTATTTCAATCCACTAGCTCTAAACAGAGCTAGACCCATTGCAATGATGTTTCCGACTGTATAATCGTTAATTTCAATCCACTAGCTCTAAACAGAGCTAGACTGTCAGGAGATGATTTTATTTTTATTTTACTCGTCATTTCAATCCACTAGCTCTAAACAGAGCTAGACATGGTGCGACTTACACAGATAATGTTTACTACTATATTTCAATCCACTAGCTCTAAACAGAGCTAGACCCGTTTGGGGGTAACGTATTTGGAGCAATGTGGATTTCAATCCACTAGCTCTAAACAGAGCTAGACTAATACAAAAATCTGAAAGAAGTAGAACGATCATAAATTTCAATCCACTAGCTCTAAACAGAGCTAGACCGTGTGGCTGTTCGATCAATGTACTTTTGCATAATTTCAATCCACTAGCTCTAAACAGAGCTAGACCCTTAGCCCAAAACAACGTTTTGATAACCAAAAAATTTCAATCCACTAGCTCTAAACAGAGCTAGACCGTGAAAATAGTTGAAATACATGACATATTCCCACTATTCCATCACTAAACACAGTATAACATTAAATTAAAATGAGAAAAAGTCTATTTCCTAGCTAAAACCAGTAAAATTTTGGTGCGGATCCCCTAGAGATTTTATGTCCACTTGGGGTTCGCACCAAAAATTATTCTGTAGTTCCAAATTCTTCTTTATATAGCTCTACCATTTTTTGTTGTGGTTTTGGAAAAACATAATTTGAAAATTCGTCTTTTGTTGCCCAAGCTTGATTTTCATCAGTAATAGTTTCTCCTGTTTTTCGTCCATAGAAAACTAAAATATGCCATTTTAAATGGCTGAAAATATGTGTTACTTCTCCCAATACTCGTTTTTGCCAAACTACATGAGAGTATTGGTCAAAAATTTCTGGATTTTCTTCCGCAACTAACAGTGATTCCTCAAAATCAAGTGATAATTGCTTTTCTTCTTTCACACCAGTTTTTTTCAGAAATTCAAAACGTTCTTTGCTAACTTCTTCTATCGGAAATAGCCACATATTTGCTAACAGCCCTTTGGTATTACGTTGCTGTAATAAAAATTCCTGCTGTTTATTTTCAATGATGCCACCGATATAGTAAATATCTTTAGGTTTTAACTTTTTAGTTTTGATTGGATAATTCGTCATTGTATTGTTCTTATAACTTAAACAATATGATTGAATCGGACACTCTTCACATTTTGGAGATGTTGGTGTACAAATCGAAGAACCAAGATCCATCATCGCTTGATTAAAGTCTCCAGGACGATGTTGATCGATGATTTTGTACATTGCTGCTTCAAAAACCTTACGACTACTAGGCTTGGCAATGTCATCACTGATTTCAAACAAACGACTGACCACTCGCATTACATTACCGTCGATTGCAGGTTCTGGGATTTGAAAGGCAATACTGCCAATTGCACCTGCAGTGTATGGCCCTATTCCTTTTAGCTGACGGATTTCATCAATCGTCTCGGGCATCTGACCGTCAAAGTCTGTCATGATCTGCTGAGCGGCTACTTTTAGGTTTCTGGCTCTTGAATAATACCCTAACCCTTCCCATGCTTTCAATAAACGATCATCTGGTGCTTCGGCTAAATCTTTGATTGTGGGAAACCACTCCATAAAACGATAATAATACTCGATCACTGTATCCACACGAGTTTGTTGCAGCATAATTTCGGAAATCCAAATACGATATGGATCTAAATTGACTCGCCAAGGTAAATTTCGTTTTTCTTTTTCATACCAAGCAATAAATTCCTCTTGGAATGAATAAAGTTCTTCATCACTCCATGTTTCCCAATTTTTTTTATTCTTCATTCTCTAATTCCTTTTCATCAAAATATTGCTGAATTAAATCTGAGTCAAAACGTTTTTGGAAAAGCCCTTGTTTGACTTTCATTAGGCGCTTATAGGCATCTAATTTACGGTGTTTCTCCCATAATTTATCGCCTTCTTTTCTGATTACATCTAATTCTTGATCTTCATCCTTTTCGAATGAGAGTTCTTCCAAAGCCAAATCGATCACTTCTCGATTAAATCCCTTCTGCATCAAATGCATTTGAACTTTTTGCAAGGCATCTTTGAAACTCTTTGTCCGATAACGTCTCATTGCCTTTTCAGCTGTTGCTTTTGCTACTTCTACTTGTTCATCCATAGTATAAAAAGTTAACCCATGTTGAATGTCTTCGTCATTCAAGCCTTTTCTTTTTAGTTGTTGTTCAATCATTTTGGGTCCTTTATCACTCGTGCGCATCAGCGTACGGACGTAACTTTCACTAAATATTTTATCATCTAGAAGGTTCATTTCTTCTAATCGAATGACGATTTTTTTTCGATCTTCTGGCAAAATTTCTTTGTCTTTCAAATAATCTAAAATTTCTTTTTTTGAGCGCAACTGATAACTTAAATAATTTAAGGACAGTTGTAAGCCTACATCATAAGATCCTGCTTTTTTTATTTTCTCGACCATTTCTTCAGACAATTCTTGTCCTTTTAACAACCGTTTTCGGACTAACGTATCCTCAGATACACGTAATTTTTCTCCTGAAGATAGCCAGATAAGATAAAATTGACCTTTGTCTTTTGTAATTTTTGTGATTGTTTCCATCTTTCTCCGCCTTTCTAGTGAGAACATATATTCTACTATAACATATATTTGACAGAAGCTAAACTAGGCAAAATGTGCTAAAATAATAATTATCGCTATATTTGATTAAGAGATCTGCGGATCAAAAGGATGGAACTATGACCACACAACTATTAAAAGAAGGACAAACGATTCCTTTAAAAATAAAACGTTTAGGTATCAACGGTGAAGGCATTGGCTACTACAAAAAAACGATTGTTTTCGTTCCAGGTGCATTACCGAAAGAAGATGTTTCTGTCGAAGTTACAAAAATAGCTCCTCGTTTTGTTGAAGGACAATTAAAAAAAATCGTAAAACCAGCACCTGAACGTGTCGTACCGCCTTGTCCTGTTTATGAAGCCTGCGGTGGCTGCCAATTACAACATTTAGCTTATCCAGCACAATTACTTTTTAAAAAAGATTTATTAAAACAGTCACTAAATAAGTTTAGACCCAGAAACTATGAGAATTATCAGCTACCCAAAACAATCGGTATGAAAAATCCTTGGAATTATCGTAATAAAGCGCAATTTCAATTAAGGAAAATTGATGGAGAAATTGAAGCTGGCCTTTATCAAGCGGATTCTCATCGCTTAGTTCCTATCACCGATTGTCTCGTTCAACAACCAGCTACAACGAAGGTAATGAATGCTTTAGTAGAGTTACTGAACAAATATCAATTACCAATCTACAACGAACGTAAAAATAGTGGTATCTTCCGAACTTTAATGGTTCGTGTCGGGGTCAAAACAAATGAAGTCCAAGTTGTTTTTATTACGCAATCCGTAAAATTTCCACAGAAAAAAGCCTTGATTGAAGAAATCACGCAACATCTTCCAGAGGTTGTTTCCATTATGCAAAATGTGCAAAATAAACGGACTTCGATTGTTATGGGTGATGAAACGATCCATGTCTGGGGGAAAGAAAGTATTGAGGAACAAATCAATGAAGTAACATTTGATCTATCACCTCGAGCTTTCTTTCAACTAAATCCAGAACAAACGGAAGTTTTATATAGTGAAGCCTTGAAAGCACTCGACTTACAGGCGAATGAAACCGTTGTGGATGCTTATTGCGGTGTCGGAACTATTGGTTTAAGTATTGCTAAACAAGCGAAAGAAGTTCGAGGAATGGATATTATTCCTGCCGCGATCGAAGATGCTAAAATGAATGCTAAACGTCTAGGGGTTACAAATACCCATTACGAAGTAGGTACTGCTGAAGAATTACTTCCCAAATGGCTTCAGAGTGGTTTTAAACCCGATGCAATCATCGTTGACCCACCTAGAACCGGTTTGGATCAAAAACTGCTGAGAGCCATTTTAAAGCAACCTCCTAAAAAGATGGTCTATATTTCTTGTAATGTGTCAACGCTGGCAAAAGATTTAGTTGATCTGGCTAAAGTCTTTGATGTGAAGTATCTACAATCTGTAGATATGTTTCCACAAACGGCGCGATGTGAAGTTGTCGTGAAACTGACTAAAAGATAGACAAATAGAGAAGAGGTTGGGGCAGAAGGGTTTAACTCCGAGAAATAAGAAAGAATTTACGAAAATTGCTCTTCAAATTTTTGTGACCAAGTAGGTACTGTGCAACATCAACTTGTTCCTTGTTGTGTTTTACAGCAATTTCGGCTTATTTCCGATGGATTTCCTTCTTTACCCACCGTTTATTCGGTTACTAAGAGCCTGAAACATACCCTTTTTAGTTATGTACCAGGCTCTTCTTTCATTTAAATGGATAAAATACTGATAAAAATAGTGATTATTTATCCTTTTCCTTCAAGGCTTCCACCTTTACTCTTTGCATAAAATCATCTACCACTTGCTGATTCTTTTTAGTGCTATTAAATTTCATAAACAATTTCCCTAAAAAATTAATCCCTTTATTTTGTCCACTATAAATCAACTTCGTTTCATTCTCTGAAATCTTGATCAACGTAATTGCCGATTCTACTGCAATCATTTTTGCTAAAGTAAAACCAGTTTTATTGTGCTTTTTAGATGGCGTGTCTTCATGTTCTAAGTCCGTTACGATATACGTTTCGGTACGTTTGCCTTCACGTTACACTTGTCGATAGGTGCTTCCAATAATTTCTTCCTTTTTTTCTAAAATCGTTGTTTCTACTATTTGTGGCATAATCAAATGCATCTGATCTAAATCAAATAAATGCCAATTTTTTTCAATATTAGAAGGAATAAGTAACTCCTCATACCATGTAATCATTCTTTCATTCTATACTTTTCGATTGCTGATGAACTTTCTAATCTTAGCAAAAAATACATGCTGATACAATTAGATAAGGAAAAATACTTATTTTATGTCAGAAATATTGGATTGGCCATATCATTTTTTGATTTAATTCTTTTACATAAAATAGTATGTGAAGTCAAAAATTTTAGCCCATAAGAAAAACCACTATAAATTTCTCTATAGTAGTTTTTCTTATGGTCTACATTTAATTTTTACCTACAAAGAACGATACAACTGCAACTAAAATCACAGCACCAATAATTGAAGGAAATAGTGCCATACCGGCAACTTGAGGTCCCCAACTTCCTAGAAGTGATTGACCGATCGATGAGCCTACAAGACCTGCAATAATATTAAAGATCCAGCCCATTGATTTTCCTTTGCTAGTGATTGCTCCAGCAATTGCTCCGATAACGCCACCTACGATTAAAACCCATAACCAATGCATAATATGACCTCCTTAAAATAAATAGAATAAATGTAATAATTATTACTTAATAATGCTAACAGATTATTTAATTTCATGCGAAAGAAATGCATTTTAAATTGGGTTTATATCATCTTTTTATCACTTTCATCTCATATCATTCGTTATTTGAATCGTATCAAAAAATTCAATTTGGGTAAACAAAAAAGCTAAAATCCAAATGGATTCTAGCTTGAAATCTAATCTTGAAAAGATTATTTTACTGTGATTGAAGCGCCAACTTCTTCTAAAGCAGCTTTTAAAGCTTCTGCTTCATCTTTAGAAACGCCTTCTTTGATTGGTGCAGGAGCGCCATCAACTACTGCTTTAGCTTCTTTCAAGCCAAGACCAGTTGCTTCACGAACTGCTTTGATAACTTTAACTTTTTGATCGCCTGCAGAAGTTAATTCTACAGTGAATTCAGTTTGTTCTTCGCCAGCTGCTGCTGGTCCTGCTGCTGCTGCTACAGGAGCTGCTGCAGATACGTCAAATTTTTCTTCAATAGCTTTTACTAAGTCGTTTAATTCTAAAATAGTTGCGCCTTCTAATTCTGCAACAATGTTTTCAATGTTCAATGCCATTATGGTTTCCTCCGTTTTAATAATTCATTATTTTTTATTTAGTGTGTCACTAGGCTGCAATTATGCAACTTCTTCTTCTTTTTCTGCCACTGCTTTGACAGCGTAAGCCACTTGTCTGACTGGCGCTTGTAATACAGATAATAGCATAGAAAGTAGTCCATCGCGACTTGGAAGTTTTGCTAAAGATGTCATTTCTTCTACTGAAGATACTTTACCTTCAATAACGCCACCTTTGATTTCCAAAGCTTTGGCAGTACTTGCAAATTCGTCGATGATTTTAGCAGGTGCTACTACATCGTCGTTACTGAAAGCGACTGCTGTAGGTCCTGTAAATACTTCGTCCAAGCCTTCTAGTCCAGCTTTTTTAGCTGCACGTGAAAGGATAGAATTTTTGATAACTTTCATTTCGACATTTGCATCACGCAATTGTTTACGTAAGTTCGTCACTTCTTCTACAGTCAAACCACGGTAGTCAACGATGACTACAGAAGCTGCTTCTTGAAACTTAGCTGTTGCTTCTTCGACTAGGGTTTCTTTTTTAGCGATTGCTGCTTCACTCATTTATTTTCACCTCCTGATAATTGATGGTGGAGTTTGGTTTACCATATGTTAGTTAAAAGCTTCTAAAGAAACTTCGCTCACTTTGTTCGCCAAGTATTGTTTTACATCGTCTTTTTTTCAAAAGTCGTGTAAAACAACAAAACTCCATGCCACCGTTGACATAGAGGGACGTAATTGTATGTATCAACAATTGTCCTCGGTAGGAAATTAAGACTTGCGTCACCTACTGTCTTCGGTACAGTTAATTATTAACCTCAACTACCTTACCATGGGAAAGGTAGTTGAGTCAATAATTTTTTTACTTATTTTCTATTAGTATGAGCAATTTGAGCTACTTTTCTAATTAAAATGAAGCTTGGTCAACATGGATTCCAGGTCCAAATGTAGTTGTTACTGAAATGTTTTTGATATATTGACCTTTTGCTGCTGATGGTTTAGCTTTCAACAATACATCGTTGATTGTATTGAAGTTTTCTAATAATTTTTCATTATCAAATGAAACTTTACCAATTGGTACATGGATGTTTCCAGCTTTATCAACACGGTATGTTACTTTACCAGCTTTTACTTCGTTAACAGCTTTTGTTACGTCCATTGTTACAGTACCAGTTTTAGGGTTAGGCATAAGGCCTTTAGGACCTAAGACACGACCTAATTTACCAACTTCAGCCATCATGTCTGGAGTTGCTACAACTACGTCAAATCCAAACCATCCACCTTGGATTTTTTGAACCATATCAGCGTCACCTACGTAATCAGCACCAGCTGCTTCAGCTTCTTTGGCTTTATCGCCTTTAGCGAAAACTAAAACGCTTTGTGTTTTACCAGTTCCGTTTGGTAATACTACTGCACCACGGATTTGTTGGTCTGCTTTTTTAGGATCTACATTTAAACGATAAGCAACTTCAACAGTTGCGTCGAATTTTGCAATATTTGTTTCTTTAGCCAAAGCGATTGCTTCTGCTACTGGGTAAACTTTTGTTGCTTCAACTTTTTTTAATGCATCTTGCATTTTTTTGCTTTTTTTAGCCATTTTGTTTCCTCCTTGATTGTGGTTATAACGGTCGAACCTCCCACGTAATTCATATCTTTGAATATGAAATAAACTGAGAAGCTACTTCTTTGGGTTCCTTAGAATAAAAAATTATCCTACAGTGATTCCCATGCTTCTTGCAGTTCCTTCAACCATGCGCATAGCCGCTTCAACGTCTGCTGCGTTTAGGTCTGCCATTTTAAGTTCAGCGATTTCTTTTACTTGATCTTTCGTAACATTCGCTACTTTATTTTTGTTTGGCTCACCAGAACCTTTTTCGATTTTTGCAGCTTTTTTCAATAATACTGCAGCTGGTGGTGTTTTTGTAATAAATGTAAATGAACGATCTTCATATACAGAAATTACTACTGGAATAATCAAACCAGCTTGATCAGCTGTGCGAGCGTTGAATTCTTTCGTGAATCCCATAATGTTGATACCCGCTTGACCTAATGCTGGACCTACTGGTGGAGCTGGTGTTGCTTTACCTGCAGGAATTTGCAATTTAACTAATTTTTCTACTTTTTTTGCCACGAGACATACCTCCTTGGGTCCGTGATGTGGTTAATTGGAGATGAAGATTTCTCCTCCCACGTCATTCTTTGACGAATCAAAGAAATTCTGCATGCAAAAAATGCACACTTAAATAGTATACTCTGCTTCTTATTAAATTTCAATACCTTTTCATTCTTTTTCCTCATAGATTTTCGTTTAGAAATGAGAGAAAGATAAATTTTTGTCGCATTTTTATTGCTGTTCTAGTTTATTCTTTGTAATTATGATAGACTTTCGTTAGAAAAATCCTGATTCACATTTAAATTAAAGGATAGGTGAACAGACAATGGAAAATCTACGTTATAAAAGTGTTTTTGATATCATCGGCCCCGTTATGATTGGTCCAAGTAGTTCTCATACTGCTGGTGCTGCCCGTATCGGTAAAATCGTCCGAAGTATTTTCGGTGAACAGCCAGATACTGTTGATATATATTTATATGAGTCTTTTGCGAAAACGTATCGCGGGCATGGGACTGATATTGCTTTAGTTGGTGGCTTATTGGATATGGAACCAGATGATGAACGTCTTGCTGATTCTTTAAAAATTGCGCATGAACAAGATATGGAAGTTTTATTTGTCCCACTAAAAGAAAAAGCTGAGCACCCAAATCTAGTTAAATTACTTGTTTCTAAAGGTGATCGAAAGCTTTCTGTTACTGGAATCTCAATAGGGGGAGGTAACATTCAAATCTCTGAATTGAATGGGTTCAAAATTTCTTTAACAATGGGGACTCCTACATTTATTATTGTCCATCAAGATGTGCCGGGAATGATTGCTAAAGTTACCAATCTACTCTCTGATACAGATATCAATATTGGCACGATGACTGTAACACGAGAATCCAAAGGTGAAAAAGCCATTATGATCATTGAAATCGACCATGCTGATATTGGTGATATTACAATGAAATTAGTTCAAATCCCTCACATTTACAGTGTAAATTATTTTGATTAACTTAAATTAAAGGAGCAAACTCGTTATGTTTCTATCTATAGAAGAATTAGTACAACAAGCAACAGATTTTCCATCCGTTGCTGAATTGATGATTGCAACAGAGATTGAAAATCACGGACATAGCCGCGAACGAATCATCGAAACGATGGAGCGTAATCTTGCTGTCATGAAGCAATCGATCCAAGAAGGTGTCGACGGTGTGACTTCGGTAACAGGCCTTACTGGTGGTGATGCAACTCGACTTGATGATTATATTCAAACAGGAAACTTTTTAAGCGGAGAAACAATTTTAACAGCGGTTCGAAATGCCGTTGCAGTCAATGAAGTCAATGCAAATATGGGGTTGATCTGTGCAACACCGACTGCTGGAAGCGCCGGTGTCGTCCCGGGTGTTTTGATGGCGGCAATAGAAAAATTACACCTTACACATGAACAACAATTAGACTTTCTTTTTACTGCCGGAGCTTTTGGACTCGTGATCGCAAATAATTCATCGATCAGCGGTGCCGAAGGCGGTTGTCAGGCGGAGGTTGGTTCTGCTAGTGCTATGGCAAGTGCCGCTTTAGTATGTGCCGCTGGCGGTTCAGCTGATCAAGCCGCACAAGCAATTGCAATTACTTTAAAAAATATGATGGGCTTGATTTGTGATCCTGTGGCCGGTTTGGTCGAGGTCCCTTGCGTAAAACGGAATGCTTTAGGCTCTTCACAAGCCTTTATTTCAGCTGATATGGCTTTAGCAGGCATCCGTAGTGTGATACCACCAGATGAAGTCGTAGCTGCGATGTACCAGGTTGGTCGTCAAATGCCCCAAATTTTTAAAGAAACAGCAGAAGGTGGCTTAGCTGTGACTCCCACTGCGCAACGATTAACAAAAGAACTATTCGACAATCAATCGGCAGCACCCACTAAATAATCAAAAAAGTTTGTAGCAATGATCAAAAGAAATGATGGTTGCTACAAACTTTTTTATTTAAAATAGATCAATATCCTCCAAGGTCGGCATCCCTGTTTGCGCCCCTAGTTTAGTCACAGAAAGTGTAGCACCTTTTCCAGCAATCTGAATGGCTTCTGAAACCGTCATTTCTTTTGCTAAGCATGCTGCTAAAATCCCATTAAATGTATCTCCGGCACCTGTCGTATCAACAACTGTTACTTCTTTAGCTGGAATCGTAATAACTTCATTCTCCGTTGTGTAAGAGATCCCATCTCCCCCACGAGTTACAATCAGTTGCGTCTTATGGGTTCTTGACCAGTTCAACATTTCCTTTTCAAATTGTCCCTCATCCGTAATCGAGTACCCTAGTAAGCCTTCAAATTCTGTTTCATTTGGTGTGATGATATCTACAACTGGTAGCATATCGATAACTTTTTCATCATAAGGCGCGGGGTTTAAAATCGTTACTGCCCCCTTCGCTTTCGCTAAGGACAGCCCTTTTTTTACTGTTTCGATTGGAATTTCCAATTGTGTCAATAGTATATCATCAGACTTAACGTTTTCAGTCAAGTTCGTCTCAATATCTTGTAACAACATATTTGCCCCTGGCAATACAACAATCGCATTGTCTTCCTTTAGTTTAAAAATCGAGGCAACTCCTGTAAAAATATTTTTTTCGGATGTCACTCCACTGACATCAATTTTTTCTTGTTCCAAATGTTTATAAACCTTAGAACCAAATGTATCATCACCGATTTTCCCAATCAATGACACCATTGCTCCTACACGAGCAGCTGCAACTGCTTGATTCGCTCCTTTTCCGCCGACATAATAGTCGATGCTTTGCCCCAAAAGAGTTTCTCCTACTTTGGGTAGTCGGTCTGTTTCCATAACCATATCCATATTGATACTTCCTAAAACTATTACTTTGTTCATCGCGGACTCTCCTTACTTATATTTTCTTCAAATACTCATAGAAAGAACCCAGATACTCTCTTTCAGCTTCAGTATACTCTGAAATTTTTTCAAAACCATGCTTCTTAAAAAAATAATGCATGTTACGATTAGAATGATTTGTACTTGAATAAATATGCTTTTCATTTTTTTCTTTTATTCTATTTATTATATCATTTAGTAAACTTGATGCATAACCTTTAGATAAATCATTTGGATTTGTTGCAATCCGTCTTAAACGATAAGCTTTTTGATCCAACTTATCTAAAGTAGCTACAGCAGTCAGCTTATGCCCCTCAATTAACTTATATAAAGATCCATTATAAATATCCTGCTGAACGATGTCTTCATTAGGATAAAGCTTTGTCCATTGATGCACATCCATTTGATTCATATATTTTTTTGCACATTCAAACAACTCATTGATTTCTCTACTATCTTTTAGTTCGGCTAACATTATTTTCATTTATGTTCATCTCCGAGAGGGTTCAGTTCACCAACTTAATAAGGAAGTAACAGAATCGATAATACAACAACACAAATAATTCCTATGATTGTCGGAACACTTGTCCGTTTCAAAATACGAACGGGGCTGACATCCACAGTCGATGCAACAATCATCACAACTGCCGCTACTGGAGAAATCGTTCTTGCTAAGTTTGCGATCATTTGCATTGGTAATGAAATTAAAATCCCATCAATTCCAGCCTTAGATGCTATATCTGGAATCAACTCGATCACAGCATAAAACATAGCCAATCCGCCACCACTTAAAATACCAAATAAAGTAGTTGCACCGCTAAAAATCAATGTGGTGACTAATCCAGCTGATGCAGATGATTCAACAGAGGCCATCAAACTATCAATAATCCCTAGAGACTGAACTGCTGTTGTGAATAAAGAACCACCGACAACGAGCATCACAACTTGACTAAAACCTTGTCCCATCCCTTTAAACATCTCAGCAGCAGAGTTTTGAATTTTTTTATACGATCTATGCCTAATTGTTTCAAATGCTACAGCAATGAAAAACGAAATGAATGTCAAAACAAAAATATCCATTTGAATCCCTTTCACAAACATGCTTGTAATCCCGACGACCAAAATTAAAATCAACGGTAACAAAGGTAAAAGAGCATAAATTTTCGGTGTATCTACTTCTTCTTTTTGAGCTAGTTCATCATTTTTGATTGCAACAAAAGCAGACTCACCTTCTTTTTTATCACAGTATTTTTGCCAGAAATAATGAGCTACAGCCATGATCAATAGAGTAGGTATCGAAATTTTAGCGTTCCATGCAACATAGGTCAATAAATCATAATCTAACGTTTGAGCTGCAATAACATTGTCTGCTCCAAGAGGTGTAGGCATGATTGTTGCTGTCATGGCAATTACACCCGCCGCAGTTAAAGAAGAAATTCCCATACTTGCTAACATTGGGTATAAAATCGCCATCAAAATAATCGCTAAGCTAGAAGCACTTGGCACAACCAAAGACATTAAGTTACCGACTAAGAAAACAAGTGGTACAAATAATGCTTTTGATTTTATTTTTTGTAACGGTTTAACCAAACTATTTACAGCAACTTGATTTGCGCCAATAACATTCATATAGCCAGAGTAACCAAACAAAATCATGATCACAATTCCTGCCGAACTAACTTGGGCAATGATCGTATCTTTAAATTTCAAGAAAATATCAAAAAATGCTAAGCCAGTTCCTTCACCTGCTGGGTATAATGGGTGCCCTAATAACACCGCAAACAGTAACAAAATCAATGCACCGCTGATCAAACTTAAGGCCGGATGATAATTTTTAATAATCAAATAAGCAACAAGAGCTAAAACAATTAATACTAATAATGACTCGATCATAGTATGACCCCTTTTTTAATTTATTTTTTCTAAATTCGTTACGACCCAATTCTGAAAAGCGGGGATATCGATAGCTAAACACGCTGTTGCATTTGTTGTATCATGGTATTTCATTTTCAAATCTGCTACGGTGGCACCTGCTGCTGGACCTTCTAAAGCGATTTCAATAAATGTTTCTTGAACTGTAAATAAATCTGGATCTGTTAAATAAGCAATAGCGCAAACATCGTGCATTTTCAACCCAGTCTGCAAACTACCACCGCGATAATGCTGGAATAATGAGTAGAACATGTTGCCAACTTTTCCAAATTCTTTGATTTTTTCTGTTTCATTTCTTGTCAGTACTGCAGTACTGGTTACGTCTAAGCCAACCATTACGATCGGAACGCCTGCTTGGAAAACAATTTGAGCTGCGTGTGGATCAACATACGTATTAAATTCTGCGCTTGTATTCGTGTTTCCTCTTGATAATGAACCGCCCATCATAACGATTTCTCTAATATTCTGCTTTACTTCTGGATACATATTAAAAAGTAAGGCAATATTCGTTAATGCAGCGATTGGAACTAGAGTAATGGGCTCCTTACTTCCAAGGATACACTCTTTCATTGCTTCAACAGCATGTACAGCAAGAGCTTTTGTTGTAGCTTGCGGGAAATCGTATCCGTCCATCCCACTTTCTCCATGAATTTCTGCTGAATCTTCAAGTTGGATCAATAAAGGTTTGTCACAGCCTTTTGCAACAGGTACTTGTTTATCAAAAAAGGACACTAGCTTCAAGGTATTCTCTGTCGTTTTGTTTGCGTTTACATTTCCTGCAACAGTTGTTAGCAACTTAACGTCTAATTCTGAATGATTAAGGGCAATCGATAAAGCTACTGCGTCGTCAATTCCTGGGTCTGTGTCGATGATGATTGGTCTTTTTTCTCTTATCATAAATCCTTCCTCCTTCTTAGGTTAAGCGCATTACCTAATTAGTATAAAAAAATACTTTTTCAGAAATAAAAAAGTATTTTTAGATTAACCGCTTAATCTATCTGCTCATTATGATAGCGCTTTATTTAAATTTCGTCAATACTTATTTTAAATTTTTGACACTTTCCCCTTTAAATAACGTTGGTTTCAAAATGATTGTTTCTGTTTTTACTTTTCGACTAGTTAGTATATTCTTCAGTAATCCAACAGCTTGTTCTGTTAATGCCAAACTATTTTGCTCTACTGTGGCTAATGAAATTCCAAGAATATCTGCTAACTCCAAACGGTCATACCCAATGATTGAAAGATCATCTGGAATCGTTTTCCCGTTGCTCAATGCCTGTTTCAATACACCAAAAGCAACCATATCATTGGAGGTGAGAACAGCTGTTACATCCGTTAACGCAAAAAGTTCCTTTGCTTTTTCCATACCGTAATTAAAACGATACCCCGTTTCAATGATGTATTCTTCTTTTACTTTTACACCATAACTTTCCAATGCTTGTTTATAACCATTAAGTCGATCCAGTGTACTCGGGACTTTAAAATCTCCCGTCATGAAGGCAATATTCCGATGACCATTTTTTAGAAGATATTCTGCAGAAAGTTTTCCACCAGCTTCGCTATCAAAATAGACTTGATTGACCCCAGAGAATGAAACGTGCCTATCAACTAAAACAAACGGTGCATCGATTTCTTTTAAAAACTGTTCTTGTTCTGCTTTAAATGAAAAAGACGCATTCGACAAAGCAATGATCAAGCCATCAACACCACGATTCAACAGCATTTGAATCAGATTTTTTTCAACAGTAAAATCATCATTAGAATTGACGATAATGGTTAAATAACCCAATGTTCTAAACCCTTCTTCTAATTGTTTGCAAAGCTTCGAAAAAAAAGGATTCTCAATATCTGGAATAACAACACCAATGGTCTGTGACGCTTTTTTGGCAAGGCTTTGAGCTGCGATATTCGGAACGTAATTCAATTCTTTAGCAATTGCTTTAATTTCTTGTTTCTTTTTTTCAGAGATTCTAGAAGGTTTGTCATTTAAAACTAAAGAAACCGCAGCTTCCGATACGTTGGCCATTTTTGCAATGTCTTTCATTCTAATTTTCATGACTTTCTCCTTTACCAGTAAGCTTGTTTTCGTGGTTTATTTCCATAAAAAATCTATAATACATTTATCGACTTCTGTATTTTCGTGCAGTTGGCTATGTTGCGCTGATTTTCCATAAAAAATTTTTTCTTGTACGTCATTTCCGTGTGCTTTAAGTAATGAAACCACACTTAATGCATCTGCTACAGGAACAGTTCCATCGCTTAGGCTGCCGTCTTCGATATCCCCTGCAATAATCATGACTTTCATATCTTTTGATACTTTCTTGATTCCGCTTAGATAGTCAGTATAGCGTTCACTCTGAACTTTAGGACCATTATTAAGAACATCTTCGATCGACTCTCCTTTAGATAAGTCTACAAAGTTATTAAATGGTGCTGCGATACCGACAAATTTATTGATTTTTGGAAGACTTGCATCATCACCATATTTCGTTAGATAACGCAAAGAGCTTGCTCCACCCATTGAATGTCCAACCAAATTAACATCTGTTATGCCATACTTATCGTGGATATACGCCAAACAATTTTTGATCCACTCTGCTTGATTCCACTCATTGTTTTTATTATCTTCAAACAAAATTTGGACACTAGGATTATTTTCTGTGCCAGTCAAGTTCCCTTGCGCCTGGACCTTACCAGTAGGACTAACAATCAAGACTAGCTCTTTTTTTGTAAAAGCATGCCTATCCATCCTTTTAATCATGCGACCAAAAGAATTTTCACCACCACTGTATCCGTGAATAAATAGTGTAGGGATAGCTGTCTTTTTCATTGTTTCACTTGTCGTTGAATTCTTTACAGCTTGTTGGTTTCCATTTTCGGAGACTTTTTTATTCGTACATCCAGCAAAAAATAAGAAGAAAAAGAGTATTGTTAATAAGTAATAGTTCGTTTTTTTCATTTTATCACCTTTTCAATCGTCACTATAGTAAGAAGAGAGTAGGGCAAAACAATCGTTCGTTTTGCTCCACTCTCTTAATGCCAAAGCAGGTCTGCTTCAGCTTTTTATTTTTTTAGATTGAGTCTACTTGTTCAAAGTCTAACTCTGTACTTGTTTCACGACCAAACATATCGATGTTCACTTTTAATTTTTGACGTTCTTCATCAACTTCTGTTACTTCACCTTCAAGACCAGAAAACGCCCCTTCAATAATACGGACTGTGTCACCTAAAGCAACATCCAAATCAGATTGACGTGTGCTCATGCCGATTGATCGCAAGATGTGATTGATTTCTTCTTGCAATAACGGCGCTGGCTTACTTCCGGCACCATGTGAGCCGACAAACCCAGTAACACCTGGTGTATTACGTACTACATACCAAGAATCATCTGTCATCGTCATTTCCACTAGTACATAACCAGGGAACGTTTTATGAACGATCTCCTTAGACTTGCCATTTTTTACTTCTGTTTCTGTTTCTTCTGGAACGACTACACGAAAAATGAAATCTCCCATGCCCATGCTTTGTGCACGTGATTCAATATTCGCTTTTACTTTGTTTTCGTAACCTGAGTATGTATGTAATACATACCAATTTTTTTCAAATGATTCCATTTCTGATTCGGCTCCTTTAGGGTTTATTGGTTGATGGAACAATACATTAAGAATCACAAGTACTGCCTTGCACTCATTTTCTTTTTCTCATGTGAAAATAAAAAAACCTCAGTCCCCCGAAGTTTTTTCTCATGTGCTATTATAGCACTGTTTGCAATGAAATACTAGTTTGAATTACTTAAGAATCCAACCAAAAGCTGTTTGGATCACTGTATCCATTACGAAGAATAATGCCGCAAAAATAATGGATGTTTCGATAACAACCAATGTGTCTTTGCGTAATTGTTTTTTAGATGGCCAAGAAACTTGTTTCATCTCATCTTTAACACTACGTAAAAATTTCATTTAAGCTCCTCCAATATCTATTTCGTCTCTTTATGTAACGTGTATTTTTGACAGTATTTACAGAATTTTTTGATTTCTAACCGTTCTCCACGTTTTCCTTCACTGACGGCTTTAGAATAGTTTCTGGAGCCACAATCTGAACAAGCAAGTGCTGATTTTTTTGTTGCCATTGTTCAACCTCCTCTATTCACAAATTTACTCAATAACATTATCATTCTTTCACCAGAATGTCAATGGATACTCAATAAACTATTGTTTTCTTTCAAATTATGTTATCATTACGTTGTCAGACGAATTTAACCTACGGGGGGTCAAAATATGTTATTAAAATCCGTTGTTATCAAAAAGAAAAATCTTACAACTGTCAATGAATCCTGCACTTTGGAAGAAGCGTTGACGATCCTTGAAGACTCAGGGTATCGTTGTGTTCCGATTTTAGATGAATCGGAAAAGATTTTTAGAGGAAATATCTATAAAATGCACATCTACCGCCATAAAGCAAACGGTGGAGACATGAGTTTGCCAGTAACTTATTTATTAAAAAACGCGACTAAATTTATTTTTGTAAACACATCATTCTTTAAAGTCTTTTTTACGATCAAAGAATTACCATATATTGCTGTACTGGATGAGAATAATTATTTTTATGGGATTTTAACCCATAGCACGTTATTGAATATCTTGGCTCAATCCTGGAATATTCAGCGTGGTAGTTATGTATTGACAATTGCGACAACAGGTAAGCAGGGCGATTTGGCTGCGATGACGAAAATCATTGCGAAACACAGCAGTATTGCCAGCTGTATTACGCTTGATATCGGTGAAGATGAATTTATCCGTCGTACCTTGATTACATTGCCAGCAGAAACAACTGAAGAGACTTGTGCCGTGATTGTTGAGAATTTAGAGCGTAAGAATCTTAAAGTCGTTGAAATTGAAGATTTACAAGCAAATGCTGAATAAAATAGTAAAAAAAGGAGCCTTTCAGTTGGAAGGCTTTTTTTATCTTCACTATCGATAGTAAATTGTATTATACATAATACTTTCTATAATACAATTTACTATCGTGAGAAAGGTTGGTACCGTATGAAACAAACTGTATATGTTGCAAGTGCATTTAGTAAAGATCATAAAGGCGGTAATAAAGCCGGAGTCGTATTTATAGAGTATCCATTGACTATTGCTCAAAAAATGGCAATAGCTAAACAACTGGGTTATGCGGAAACTGCATTTATCTCAGAATCTAACATTGCTGATTATAAACTTGAATATTTTACACCAAAAGAAGCGGTCGATTTATGTGGTCATGCTACAATTGCCTCTTTTACGATACTGATGCACTTAAATAAACTCTTCAGAAATCGTTATACGATTGAAACGAATAGCGGTGTTCTTACGATTACCATAAAAGATGACACTATATTCATGGAGCAAAACAAACCGATATTCTATGATGTTCTATCCCCAACAGCGTTCATCGATTGTTTTGACATTGAAGATATTGACACCAACTATCCAATTCAAATTGTCTCAACAGGCTTAAAAGATATTTTAATTCCTATAAAAACCGAAACACAATTACATGCTCTGAAACCCAATTTTGATAAAATCAAAGAAACCAGCAAGCATTATAAGGTTGTTGGAATGCATCTATATACGGTTAATGATGATCGAATAATCTGTAGAAATTTTGCTCCACTATATGACATTAATGAAGAAGCAGCCACTGGAACTTCAAACGGTGCGTTAGCTTGCTACCTTTATGAACAGTACTCACTGCAAAAAGATGTCTATGTATTTGAGCAAGGTTACTCTCTAGACTCGTCTTCTGAAATATTAGTTAAATTATCCACCAATAGCGAGAAGGATATAGAAAAAGTGTTTGTTGGTGGCAAAGGGTATTATTGTGAAACAAAGTGTTTAACTGTAGAAGATCATGAGTAAAAGTAGACTATAAAAAAAAGGGTGGGATATGACTCCACGAGTCACACTCCCTCCCTAAGACATCTAGATAATCGGTGAGAACAGAAGCGAATGTTTCTTTCTTAACGCTCTTCACCAATAATACGTACTTCTGTCTCCAATACAACATCAAATTTTTCTTTGATCACTTGTTGAATATGCGCAATCAATTCAACATAATCAGTAGCCGTAGCATGATCGATATTCACAATAAACCCTGCATGCTTTTCTGAGATTTGAGCGCCGCCCCATTGTAATCCTTGTAAGCCAGCATCTTGAATCAATTTCCCAGTAAAATGTCCTTCTGGTCGTTTAAAGACACTGCCGCAAGATGGGTACTCCAATGGTTGCTTCGATTCTCTTAAGGCAGTCAACTCAACCATCTGATCTTTGATTACGCTATTTTCCCCTTCGCTTAACGAAAAAGTCGCCTCTAATACAATACAGTGCATATCTTGAATCGCACTATGACGATAAGAAAATGCCATCTCTTCATTTGTAAAGGTTTGGATCGTCCCGTCTTCCAACAGCACATCAACACTTGTGAAAACGTCTTTAATCTCTCCACCGTAAGCGCCCGCATTCATATAGACAGCGCCACCGATACTTCCAGGAATCCCACAAGCAAATTCGAAACCAGTCAAATCATGCTCCAAAGCAACATAGGTTGTATCGATCAATTTTGCTCCTGCTTCTACAATGATCTGGTTTTTAGAAACAGAGATTTTTTTCATGTTTTCTAACATGATCACCATTCCGCGAATACCGCCATCTCGGACAATCAAGTTACTGGCATTTCCTAGGACAAGCCAAGGGATTTCATGACTTTTGCAGTATTCGACTAATGTCGCCACTTCCGCTTTTGATTTTGGAAAAGCTAGAACATCCACAGGTCCACCTGTTTTAGTAAACGTAAAATTCATCAAAGGTTCATCAAATAGTAAGGTTATATCTGTTAATTCATTCATCATTTCAATTTTATTCATCGAAAGTCGTTCCTTTCTTTCAAACATCCTTTTCATTCTAGCATGTCAAAGAGAAACTTTCTAGTCTGATTCTATAAAATATGTTCTTGATGCTTACGTAACATTTGAGCACATAGTTCATGACTTGTAAAGACTTTTTCTTGTTTTAAATACGTGCCATCATTAGTTTGAACTGCTTTGATAAATTCCTCCACCATTTGTTGAAAGCCGCGTTTTTCTACTGTAGTTATCCAATCGCCAAATTTTTTTTGTTGTGTCCCTAACGAGTTTTGGCTAGTTAAATCTGTTAGATTTTCCAATACTAACGTTCCTTCTGGACTTGTTACTTGGTAAGTTTCTGTATTTGCTCCTGCGTAGAGATTCATTGAAGCAATGGCTGTCGTAGTTTCTGTTTCTACGTGAAGAATCGCTCTTTTTAGTGAGCCATCTTCCTCAATGATTTTTGTTTGAACCTGGCGGATATCATCATCAAGGAGATAGACAAGTGTATCAGCTACATGTAAGAATAAATCGTAGATTACAAAATTAGCTGTAGATTCCGATGCTATTCGATTTTTTTGGATCAGCAGCATATTTTTATTGTCAACTGCTTTTAATTCGTCCACAAACGGTGCAAAACGGCGATTGAAGCCTACCATCAAAATCAGCTTTTTTTCTGCTGCTAGAGCTTGGATTTCTTTGACTTCTGCTAGGTTTTCACTTAACGGTTTATCGATGAACACGTGGATGCCCGCTTCTAGTAGTTGTTTTACTAGTTGACCGTGCACTTTGGTTGCCGCATGAACAAAACAAGCTGCTATTCCAGTCTGAATCAATTCTTCTGTTGAAGTGACCATTTCGTTGAAGCCGTATTTTTCACTGATTTCTTTTCGGGTTTGTTCATTTCGGGTGGATAATATAAACGTTGCTTGGTCTCTTAGTTGAGAGTACACAGGTAGATATGCTTTTTGCGCGATATTTCCTAAGCCGATGATTCCGATTTTCATATGAATTCCTCACGATCAATAGTTGATATATCCATCATACTATATTTTTTTAGGAATGGTTTAAAATTAGAGCTTTGCAACACAACTAAATCAAGATAGTCATCAGTTTCTATACTGTCTTAGTTTCATTCCGTTTTCATAGTCGACAACTTAACTAATTTCTACATCAAAAAAAGTCAAAAAGATTAAAAAAGTCCTTTGAATTTTTGTACAATAAATACAGCTAGCTGTTGGCAACTTTAGTAGTGAGTTATGGCTTACTAGTCAAGGCTTTATCATTTGATTACCAGTCTTGTGATAAAGTGCCTTTTTATTTAATTTGAATTATATTCTTCTAAATCTTTAGATACAGAAGAATATTCTTTTATAAATTCATTAATAATAGTTAGATCCTTTGACTTAACTAATAAAACTGTACCATCCCATGAAATAAATTCTGTATCTCCTAAAGGATGAATTATTTCTATTTTTGACTTCCACAAAGTTTCATTTCCATCTGCTATTGGTAGTGGAACATGTAAAACATCATTTAGTTCAGTATTACTTGGAAAACTTGTAAATACTCCCCAAATAAACATTATTTCTTCTTTATTAAAAAGCTCTTTTAGTTCAGTTCCCTTTCTCCAAACATAGTCTTTGTTTATTGGTATCTGTTCAAATGGATAAATATTACATTCGTAGTTACTAATAAGCCACATTTTTTCTAATTCTTTTTGCGGAAGTACATTAAATATTTCTGCCATATTTGCTACATAACCTGTTTTTAATTCACTAATTATTAATCCTTTCACAAACAATCTCCTATCCATTATTTTGATGGTTTTGGTTTTTTGGAATCTGACCAATCCCAAATATGTTCATGTGGAACTTTGGGATGCATTTTAGAATTGCCATGATCAGTATGATGAATATCTTTAATTACTCGTCCTTTATCATCAAAAATTCTTTCACTAATTAAATTACCATTTTTATCGACTCGTTTTATCACAGTATTTGGCTTGTGTATTGTAGGTATTTTACTATTCGTAGTTGTCTCTACTGTCAGTTTAGACCTACTAGGTTTCTTATACCCGGTTTTCCCTTTATTCTTCCCTCAATCCAGTGTATAGTTCTTACCACCTTTATTTCCCTTTAAAGTAGGCGTTTTGGGTGCGTTTGTCCCTTTGCCAGTAAACCCTTTTCTGGCTTCGTCAAAATATCTAGGTATTCTTTGTATTTTTCATTGAATTGAACGTCTGCTTGTGTGACTTTACTTGGATCAGTCATCCACATCCATACATAAGCGCCTGTGGCAAGTTGGACACGACAATGGTAACGACCTTTCATCCCTTCCGCAAATTCTTTTACTCGTTTGTTTTCGATTGCTTCAGTGCGATTTTTCCACCGTTCATCGATCGAAGTGGCCCAGGTCATATCTAATTTCCCAAGATCAAATGTACACAGTATAAATATCTTTATGAATAATTCCTTTAACTTTTTGTTCACTTTCTATTTGAATCTTTTTTACTACTTCAATTTTTTGACATACGAAAAAAACGGATCAGTGTTTTTTCACCCACTCATAAAAAAAGTCAAAAAGATTAGAAAAGTTTTTTGAATTTTTGTACAATAAATACAGCTAGCTTTTGTTAGCTATTAGCAACTTGATTAGTGAGTGTATTCTTACTAGTCAAGGCTTTATCGCTTGATTATCAGTCTCGTGATAAAGTGCCTTTTTATATGGTTTTCAAGTATTTTATTTCTTCATCTGACCATCTATCATAAAGCTTTTTCTTCAACTCATCAGACAATTCAAATATGTCTAACCACTCAGAACTTTGCCTTACACTATCAATATTCCATAAATCCGTATTATCAATATTTAATATTTTTTTTCTGAGGAGATAAGCCTTTTCTTCAATATCTTCATCAATTAATCCATTCTCTTTCAATTCAATTAGATTATTTTTACTAAAAAAAGAAGTAACACCCACAATTAAATCTTCAAAAATAAATGTTTCTATCTCTTCATCAGATAAATTTAAAATGAACATACCACTTTTATTTAAAGTATCTATAAACCAATCAAACTTTTCACCTAAAGATAATTTTTTCAACTGCTATTTACCTCCAAACTTTATAATGGTTGCTTTATCATTTGAAAAATTTATATAATCGTCTCCAACAATTTTAACTTTACCAGTATCTCCCGTTGAAAATCCATAATACGAACCTCCATGTATTCCGTCACCTGAGTGATAGAATACCATTCCATCCCCATCATTAGTAAACTTCCAACCATTACCTGCTGAACCATATGAAGCTTCAGTCCATCCCTCCCCTAGCATAGATTTGATTTCATTTTTAGTACTCCCGTATAATCTTTCAGGGTTAGAAATAATATCTTCTAACGAATTAGGTTTCCACTTAACATTTCCAGCACCATATTTATCTTTAAAATAATTATTCCAATCTTTTCCAGACACAGGATTCTCTGCGCCAAAATCTGTTTATGAGAATTAGCTCCACTAGGTTTCTTATACCCGGTTTTCCCTTTATTCTTCCCTCGATCCAGTGTATAGTTCTTACCACCTTTATTTCCCTTTAAAGTAGGCGTTTTGGGTGCGTTTGTCCCTTTACTAGTAAACCCTTTTCCTCCATAATAAGCACCAATTGCTAAGGCTGCAATCGCACTTGCTAGAGTCGACCATCGTTGCGCTTTTTCTAAATCCGTTAATGGCTTCCCTGTTTTTTGGTTGATCCCTGTTTTCAATTCTTCTGTAATTGTTTGAAAATACTCGTCAACCAAACCCTTTTCGGGTTTCGTCAATATATATCTTTGATTCAAATAATTCATTCATTCTTTGCTGAATTGACACTTGATTTACTTCCTTCCCAAATAATTATTTATGATATTAGTAATTTCACTCATTGAGTTCTCGCTTACGACGCCAATCGAATAGTAAAGTGCCTTTTTTATTTTATTTATCTACTTTATAATTTTTAATCCAATTAAGAATTTCTTTTTTGTTCGTGATTAGTTTGATAAATTTTTCTTCATCAAATTGAACTCGAGTATCTTTTATATTAACACCATGAGCCTCACTTAACATATCAATTATCATTACTTTTCCTTCTGAGCTAGATAATAAATATTGATTACCTTCTAAAAATACTCCTTCGTACTCGTTCCCATCATATAATTCATCACTAAAGTTAATTTTCTTACTAACATCATCAGAAACTACAAAATCTATTGTTTCTTGTAAATTATCTTCATCAATTTCTGAAAGTAAGAAGTCCTCTATTTTAAATATTTGTTGTTTTTTATACGATTGCAAAATATTCGTTATTTGCTTATCAATCACTTTGCTTACCTCCTATTTAAGGTTTTGGGACAGGATAGGTAGTCCACACATTTTTTAATTCATCATAAACTATTTTTATATGTGTTTCCCCTTTGGTTCCAATAACTTTCCCTGTATCAATAATACTAGAAAAAGAATTTTGTCCTTGGCTCCCTACTCCATTTGGTATAGTTTCTACAAGTTTTCCATTTTTTAATGCATCTTGAACTATTTTATTAGCTTCTTCGGCTGAAGAAACATTAAACTTTCTAGCTCGTTTAGCAGTTGAACTATTCAAATGTTTATTCTTAATTTCAAAATTTTTAATATTAATATCCAATCTACTTCCAGCCCCACTGGCTTTCTCTGAAACAATAACCTTCGTTGTTCCCTTCACAGGTTTAATTCCTTTATACGTTCCATATCCCGCTAATGCAACATCCGCAACTCCTGATAATCCTCGTAAGATACGATCTCCTGTAGACAGGTCTTTCCCAGTAAACAGGTCTTTTCCTCGCCAAGCCTCACTGATATTCTTTCCGCCAGAAGTCAGGCCTAACGCCACCATCAGTGGCCATAGCAACATTCCTCCGACCACTAGAACTGCACCATTTATCACTAAAGTCACGGCTAAATCTTTTACTTTTTCGTTCCTAGAATAGTAATCGAAAGAAGTATCCACAAATGCCATATTCTTATACTCTTCAAAACTAACATCACCGATTTGTTGCTTCATCTGATTATATTCTACACGAAGATAGTCCGCTAAGGGAGAACTATTGCCTAAAATATCTTCTAATGTCACTTTCATTAGTAGGCATGTGCTTTTATAAGTGCCCGAGGAACTCACAAAATAGCTATCACCTTGGCTAGTTCCTCGAGCTTTATAGTCTAACATGCCTACCGTTTTCTTTAACATTAAAATTTATTCTTCTAAATCCCTTATTTCTTCACCCTCAGAATCTAGCAAAATAGCAGTTGAAACCCTCTAAACCTTCTTCTTGTTTCGTAATTCTAACAACTGCTTTTCCATTTTTCGCATGGTTTGGTTAAAGTCTAGGTAAAACAACATAAAGACTTGTGAACAAGTATAGTATTTTCTGGCAATTTGTTGTTTGTTGACGGGTCTGTCTTTATCCTCAAAGAATTTTTCTAGTACGGATAACACTTCTTGCCATGAATGTAATTGTTCCCATACTTCATAAAGTGCGTAAATATCTTGGTGACTGATTTCTTTGATTGGTTGTTTATTTTCTGTTTGAATCATTTTTTCACTCCTTCAATTTTTTGATACACGAAAAAACGGTATCAGTAGTTGTTTCCTCACTAATACCGTTTCAATAACTTCACATTTACTATCTGAATTACTGTACTTCAAATAAACATTCGAAAAGACTAGAAAAGTCTCTTGAATTTTTGTACAATAAATACAGCTACTTTTGTTAGCTATTGGCAACTTGATTAGTGAGTTCGTGCTTACTATTCAAGGCTCTACTATCCGACTCCAATCAGATAGTAAAGTGCCTTTTTTATTTATTAAAAATTAATTTCTATTCGAAGTCTGGATGTACAATATTATTCACTTGAATAATATCTTTTCTAGTATACTTGTAATGTAACATTTTTTCTGAGCTGACGAACTCGCTTTCAGAAATTTTGCCAATGTAGTACACATCCCCTTTTTCGTTTATAATTTCTGATAAATCTCTATTCCCAATTTTTACATTTTTAATATATTTAAAGTTCTCGCCAGCATCATCAAATTCACCAAAAAGATAAATTTTGCAAATGTATACTTCATTGATTTCCATAAAATCGAAATTTTTAAAACTTGTTACAGCTGAATCATCGAAACATGAATCAATCGTTCCTGTATTCAAATTTTTCAATTCTAAATTTCTTGTTGCAACTGATTCGCTTATAGAAAGTAGTTTGTACATGAACATTCTCCTTTTGTAATTATTTACTTGGATAAAACGAAACTACAAATCCATTTTTTCCATATGCCAAAGTGTATTTTTGTCCATCAATAATATAAACTGAATACGGTCCTTTAGGTCCTGTTCCTTGTTTTATAGGATTTATTTTTAAAGTATCGTGTAAAAAATTAGGAATATCTTGAATGCCTTTAGCATTAAAATCTTCTACATGCCCATTAATAATATGCTTTAATCCTGCTTTATCATTTCCTTTTTCAAGCCAAAGTAGTTTTCCAGAAGAATCTTTTCCAACCATAACCACATCATCTGGATTGTACTTTACACCACTTTTTAAAAGATCATCTAATAAATTAGGTTTTAACAGCTTATCAGACCCACTAGGTTTCTTATACCCAGTTTTCCCTTTATTCTTCCCTCGATCCAGTGTATAATTCTTACCGCCTTTATTTCCCTTTAAAGTAGGCGTCTTAGGTACGTTTGTCCCTTTGCCAGTAAACCCTTTTCCTCCATAATAAGCACCAATTGCTACGGCTGCGATCGCACTTGCGATGGTCGACCAACGTTGTGCTTTTTCTAAATCCGTTAATGGTTTCCCTGTTTTTTGATTGATCCCTGTTTTCAATTCTTCTGTAATTGTTTGAAAATACTCGTCAACCAAACCCTTTTCTGGCTTCGTCAATATATCTAGGTATTCTTTATATTTTTCATTGAATTGAACGTCTGCTTGTGTGACTTTACTTGGATCAGTCACCCACATCCATACATAAGCGCCTGTGGCAAGTTGGACACGACAATGGTAACGACCTTTCATCCCTTCCGCAAATTCTTTTGCTCGTTTGTTTTCGATTGCTTCAGCCCGATTTTTCCACCGTTCATTGATCGAAGTGGCCCAGGTCATATCTAATTTCCCAAGGTCAAATGTCCCCGAAGCCCCATTCCAAGCTTTACATCCACTGACTTGTGCCATCCCTCGAGATAGCTCTTGTTGGCAAGCTTCGTATTCTGAAAAGAAACTGGCCGAGCTAAAGTTAGATGAATTTTTGATAGACGAAAAAAACAGTATCAGTATTTTTATCCACTAATACCGTTTTAATAAGTTCATCTACTTTTTTTATTTCTATTAGTGAGTTCGCTCTTACTAGTCAAGAATTAACTATATACATATAAATCAAATAGTTAAGCTTATTTTTTATTTAATTTAAATTAATTCGTTTATTCAAAATCCAGATACTAAAATAATTTTTATTGATCAATATACATTGGAGTGATATGCCCATCCACTTCTAATAAGTCTTTCCGAAAGAAATCAAATAAAATATATTTATCTTCATCATTGAAGAATATTCCATCTGCTACAATATAATATTCTTCCTTATCTAAATACACTTTTAAAAATTTGTATTTACCAATTTTTATTAATCTATCCTTTGCAAAAAATAATTTATATGCTTCCTCATTCTTTTCAGTTGTCTGATCACCGATTAATAAAATTCTACACTCGTACTTTGATCCAATTCGCATGAATAAGAAATTTTGATCATCACTGTAACCTATTGAATTATCAAAACACTCTTCGTCTTTTTCAGTAACAATATTTCTTAAATAAATATCTCTATCCATTATTCGTTCATCTATAGCCGTTACTTCAAACATAATCTATTCACTTCTCTTTCTAATTAAATTAAATTGGATATACAGAAACGATAAATCCATTCTTACCATAAGCAATTAAATATTTTTTACCATTTACTATGTAAGTAGCATTCATCCCCTTTGAAGATTCTACAATACTAATTGGCTTATTCTTTAACATATCATAGATAAATTCCGGAATATTCTTAATACCTCTTTTAAAAAAGTCGGTTGCATGGCGAATTTCAATATGATTTAAACCAGCTTTATTATTTCCGTATTCTAACCACAATAAATCTTTTTCAGTATTCTTTGTCACCATAACCACATCATCTGGATTGTACTTTACACCACTTTTTAAAAGATCATCTAATAAATTAGGTTTTAACAGCTTATCAGACCCACTAGGTTTCTTATACCCAGTTTTCCCTTTATTTTTCCCTCGATCCAGTGTATAGTTCTTACCGCCTTTATTTCCCTTTAAAGTAGGCGTTTTGGGTGCGTTTGCCCCTTTGCCAGTAAACCCTTTTCCTCCATAATAAGCACCAATTGCTACGGCTGCGATCGCACTTGCGATGGTCGACCATCGTTGTGCTTTTTCTAAATCCGTTAATGGTTTCCCTGTTTTTTGGTTGATCCCTGTCTTCAATTCTTCTGTAATTGTTTGAAAATACTCGTCAACCAAACCCTTTTCTGGCTTCGTCAAAATATCTAGGTATTCTTTATATTTTTCATTGAATTGAACGTCTGCTTGTGTGACTTTACTTGGATCAGTCACCCACATCCATACATAAGCGCCTGTGGCAAGTTGGACACGACAATGGTAACGACCTTTCATCCCTTCCGCAAATTCTTTTACTCTTTTGTTTTCGATTGCTTCAGCGCGATTTTTCCACCGTTCATCGATCGAAGTGGCCCAGGTCATATCTAATTTCCCAAGATCAAATGTACACAGTATAAATATCTTTATGACTAATTTCCTTAACTTTTTGTTTACTTTATATTTGAATCTTTTTTACTCTTCAATTTTTTGACATACGAAAAAAACGGATCAGTGTTTTTTCACCCACTCATAAAAAAAGTCAAAAAGATTAGAAAAGTTTTTTGAATTTTTGTACAATAAATACAGCTAGCTTTTGTTAGCTATTGGCAACTTGATTAGTGAGTTTAGGCCTTGCTATTCAAGGCTCTATTACTTACCAATCTCGTGATAGAATGCCTTTTTTATCTTATAAAAATCATATTCTTAAACTTTCTTTAACTTTTTTTAATAGTCCTATTAAGTCAGTTTCTTCTGGATTTTTTTCAATTTCTTTTTTTACATTTTCATCTAAATAATTATAAAAAGTTTTAAAGTCTAAATACGCTATTTGATCTACTTCGACAGCTGGAGAACCTAATTCAACTAAAATATGATTATCATCTAATGTTTTAGGTAATTGCATCATATCGTAGTCATCTAAATCATTTTTAAAAGAAACAAAAACTATTTCTATTCCATATCCTTTTTTTTCTTTAAAAGCAGATAAAGCTCTTTCTAAATCTTTTCCACTTACTATTGAAAAATAGGTTAACATTAATTGATCTATACTTTTCTTATCATTTAAAATTTGAAATTCATTTTCCATAGTATCACAATCCAATCATTCTAATTTAATACAGGGAAAAAATTAGTTACTTCTCCTGCATCATTTAAATAGCCTATAAATTTTACACCGTTTGGAGAAGTTCCAATAATTGTTCGACCGTCTGGTTGGATTTTCCCATTATTCATGGCAGTCTGCCCCCATTCATACATTTGATTATCACTAATTTTTGTTGGGTCATAAACTGTTTTTGGTTTTTCAATATACTTATAAGATATTGGTTCCGCAACATTACCAGCCATATCTTTTCTAGGTATTTTGTATTCAACTTCATAAATACCATCAATAGTTGGGTGTGGTTTTTTTGAAACAATCAAGTCTTCTGGATTAAATCCTTGATTTTTAAGTGCATTGTTGAAATCATCCATATTATGACCACCAACAACCCCTTTTTTAGTATTGACCACCTCTACATTTTTCAAATGATTCTTTGAATTACTTCCAAATTTAAAGTCATTAGCCCCACTGGCTTTCTTATACCCAGTTTTCCCTTTATTCTTCCCTCGATCCAGTGTATAATTCTTACCGCCTTTATTTCCCTTTAAAGTAGGCGTCTTAGGTACGTTTGTCCCTTTGCCAGTAAACCCTTTTCCTCCATAATAAGCACCAATTGCTACGGCTGCGATCGCACTTGCGATGGTCGACCAACGTTGTGCTTTTTCTAAATCCGTTAATGGTTTCCCTGTTTTTTGATTGATCCCTGTTTTCAATTCTTCTGTAATTGTTTGAAAATACTCGTCAACTAAACCCTTTTCTGGCTTCGTCAATATATCTAGGTATTCTTTATATTTTTCATTGAATTGAACGTCTGCTTGTGTGACTTTACTTGGATCAGTCACCCACATCCATACATAAGCGCCTGTGGCAAGTTGGACACGACAATGGTAACGACCTTTCATCCCTTCCGCAAATTCTTTTGCTCGTTTGTTTTCGATTGCTTCAGCCCGATTTTTCCACCGTTCATTGATCGAAGTGGCCCAGGTCATATCTAATTTCCCAAGGTCAAATGTCCCCGAAGCCCCATTCCAAGCTTTACATCCACTGACTTGCGCTATCCCTCGAGACAGCTCTTGTTGGCAAGCTTCGTATTCTGAAAAGAAACTGGCCGAGCGGGCGTTAAAAGCATGAAACTTCTCTAATTGTTCTCTTTTTTTGGCAATACTCTCACAAGCGTTGATATAGCGACGTTCTAAACTTGGCTGGACCTCTTTTGACACGGTCATCTGATGCTCTAACTGTTGTTTCAACTGTTCGAATCGGTTGATTTGACTCATGATTTGGTCTTCGTCTGTATCAATACTTGAAACGGAACTTTGATACTCGTTGATCAGTCGTTTGTGGGCACTTGCCATTGCTTCTCCTGTCATAGTAACAGAACGACAGATTGGTGTATAGACCACATTGAAATAACGCTTCGCCGAGTCATAGGCTTTTCCTGATAACGGTGCGAATAAAAATTGCGCGATACTTTTTTGAAGCGAAGCGATTGCTTGATTTGCTTCTTGGTTCATTCGTGAAGCGTCACTTGCTTGCGCCTGCATTTCACCAACATAAAATTTCAACCCCATTTACTGCTTCTCCTTTTCTTCCTCCAATAGCGCATTCCGTTGTTTCCGATAGGTTTCTTCTTCCGCTTCCAACAACTGCTTTTTCGTTTTGTTTAATTCTCTTTCTTTATCTGCTAGACGCTGTTGCGCTTTAGTTGATTGATCTCGACTATCCAGACCTCTATCTTGAAAATAGTGTCGTTCTTCCGGCGAAGAAGTTGCAACCACTTGAGAATATAAGCGCTGTTCTTCTTGATGGATAGAGTGAAGGTCCTCCAGTTGTTTACCTATTGTCCGGATTTCTCTTGTGACTAACTCTTGTTCTGCTTGAATCGTTTTAAGTGTTGCTTGGTCACTCACCTCTGTCATTAGAACCACCTACTCATTGGCGATGTGTTCGCTTGAAATTGATGTGATGCTTTTAAGTCGATTTCGGAAAAATCCTTTGCAACAGAGTGTATATTTTTCCCAGTAGCTACAATACTAGCTGAGAGTTTGTTGATATCGTTTCCAAAAATTGTCGCTGTTTCTTTCGCCTTCGCATTGCCCCTCACGTTCGTTCTCGTCGCGATATTGGTTGGTCCTTTTATGTTGTTTAAAGCATTGGCTGATTGGCTAAAAGAAGCGGATATATTTCCTGCTATAGATAGACTGCTTTTTATCCCCATATTTTCACTCCTTGTTAAATTTATAAAAGATAAGTATAACAAACCAAACACATAGACACAATTGTATTTTTAGATACTTTCTATATGAATTTCACGATAAAACGTAAATATATAAACTGATAGCTTACCATTCTCTAGCACTTACATAATAAAAATATTTTTTTGTTATTTATCTTATATATAAGGAAACGATTTTTCGTGTTATTTAATGGTGTTTAAGAGGAAAATTAGGTTGCGTGTTCGCCTTCTTTTCGTATATACTTAGGAGGTAGAATAGAACAAAGAAAACAGCCCATTTGTAAACGAGCTGTTAAAATCAGAATATAAAATAAATTGGCACTTCAATATTTGGCGACAACCAAATAATTGAAGCCTTGTAACGACAGCGAACACTGCCCAAACAAGTTGCCAATAGTGCTAGCAACATGTACTAGCTTCTTTACTTATACCTAAAGTTTCCCTATTTTGCCATAGGTTTGTTAACTTTTGGGCTATTTCAGAAGAAGTGGTAGATGATTTTTAGAGACTATTGTTGACGATATTGGGAAATTTCCTGATATCGTTTTTTCTATTCTACAAATTCAAGTAAAGGAGGTTCACTTCAAATTAAAACAAAAAAGGCACTTCATCACTTGGCGACAACCAACTGATGAAGCCTTGCATAGACAGCGAACACTATCTATACAAGTTGCCAATTGCTAGCACAAAGTCCTAGCATTCTTTATTGTACCTAATTTTACTGGAATTTTCTAGTCTGTCTGGAAACTTTTTGTTAAAATCATGTACTTAATAAAGTCTGCATACTTTTTCTAGATAATTGATGGCGGTATTGATAGTTTTAAGATGATAAAAAGTCATTAAGTTTTGAACAACTGGACTAAAAAGGAATCCATGCACTTTTCGGATTGAGGTATTTTTAGAACGTTGTTGAAAAAATAGCTTTTTCTCACTGACTGCTCCAATAGCGTTTTTGTTTTATCCCAAAAAAGGCGATAGAAATTCTACCAGACTGACAATGATCATCCACAAGTCATTTCTACCGCTAATTTAATAAGTTGCCTAAGTCAATGCGTACATTAAGAAGCGCTGAAGTACGAAATTCAGTGCTTCAAAAAAGGAGAGAACCATTATGAAAAACGAGCTACATACCCTAAAAGCAATCCCCTATCAAGATATTACTGATTTACAAGATTTACTAGATCATTTTGACTCATGGCAAGAACCTCTTGCCGTATTGGATCATTTCTTCCAATTCCGAACGGGTCCAATCAACAAGAAAAAAGTCATCAAAGAATATTATGCTTGTGGTCATTTGTTCCACGCTTTTTTCACAGAATTTATCCGTTTGGTGGAAGCTGAACAACTCAAAATTAAGAAATTAGATCGTGAAAGAAAAGTAACTACTCATTTTGTTAAGAAGTAAAAATGAGGAGGTGTCCTTTTAGTGGCATCTCCCTTAATAATAAGTCATGTTTGCTTGGATACAGAGTACACAAGTAAATATGCTTTTTGCGCGATATTTATAAAATCGATAACGCCTATTTTCATAATAACTCCTCTAGTCCGATACATGATATTTTATTCTAATTTTTGATTCACTGTTTTCTTTTGGATGAATCGATTTGACCCTTTTTTGGCGAAAAATAAAATAGTTGCTACCGCTAAAATGATTGGGCTTAGATTTAGTGGGAAAAACAACATCATAAACACACCTACTGGAAACGGCGAATTTATGATTGCAATTGCAATACTGGTACTCACGATTGCAACAATCAACAAACGATCTGTTTGAGGAAATAATTGCGATACAGCAAAGCCTTGAATGATTGCCGCAAATACGATAGGAAAAATATCGCCACCGATCCAGCCTGTATTAAGGCATAGTTGCAAGAATACTAATTTGATCAACGCAATCATCGTTAACACTAAAAATGAAGCTTGACTTCCAACAAATGGTGCCAATGAAAGCGATAGTTGCCCTGAAAAAAGTAAATTAGGTAGAAAAACACCTATTAGAAAAATTGCGATAGATCCAATCAATGCTTTACGAATCGGAAACTCATGCCAAAAATCTAACCGTTTCTTTAGAAAGGTTTTAAACAGAAGATAACATTTTCCAACTATTACCCCAAAAAGCATCAACGGCAAGCCTATCCACAGCTCTTTCCCTATCCAATTTGATTCGCCCATTTTAGAAATAAAAGAAGGTTGTCCTGTCAGTTTCATTAAAAGGAAAAAAGTGATCAAGCCATTAATAATAAATAGTAGATAAAAAAACTTTTTCTTCGACTTCTGGCCTGCATCAGCAGCTCTTTTTTCATCATACGTCAACAAATAGTTTTTAGGATGAAACAGACGTGCAATCTGCTCTTTTAGAGACAACTCTTCCAATTCGTTAAAGTGAAAGTAATAATAGCGCAGTTTATCCGCCTGCCATACAGATAAATAAATAACCGCACTTAGTAACCCCGCTTCTGGTCCTACGCCTGCACCAAAAATCAATACGACAAGAGCTATCAACAAACTACGGAAAACACTACTATGATCGAGTGTTTTTGTTTGTTTTAATTCTGTTACAGAATCATGAACTGTATGAGGCAAATTCCCCCATCTTGCTCGTAAAAACCCTAGTAAAACGCCACCTGTTAACGTAAGCCCTAAAATATAGAACACACGTAAAGGAGTATCCGGCGAAACTAAATTCCAAAGTAATTCAGAACCTATTCCTTCCACTCTTAAAAAGATAAACGATATAACCCCAATCATACTGCTTAGTACCACGCCATAAACCAGCAACCCAATTTCTTTTGTATTCAATTTGATAGTTCCTTTCAGTTCAAAATCTTTATAGTTTCCATGACTTCCCTTTCACTTTATCATAAATCTAAATACCTGAATACAAAAATGATACTTGTTGATTTCAATCAGAAAGTCGACACAGAATACCAAAATCTGGATTATGTATGTTAAACTAATCTAAAGTCTTACTTACAAAAATCAATAAATCGCGTCAATTTTGAAGGAGGTCCTCAAGATGAAATGTATTTCGTGGAATGTTAACGGCTTACGTGCTGTTGTTAAAAAGAACTTTATGGAAGTTTTCAACGAATTAGATGCAGATTTTTTCTGTCTGCAAGAAACTAAATTACAAGAAGGTCAAATTGACTTAGAGTTGCCAGGTTACCATCAATACTGGAATTATGCTGAGAAAAAAGGGTATTCAGGGACTGCCATTTTTGCCAAAGAAGAAGCACTCAGCGTACGATACGGCATGGGAATTGAAGAACATGATCAAGAAGGTCGTTTGATCACATTGGAATATCCAAACTTCTTTATGATTACTTGTTATACACCTAATTCGCAAAATGAGCTGAAACGATTAGATTATCGTATGACATGGGAAGATGCTTTTCGTGCTTATTTAAATGAATTAAGCAAAGAAAAACCAGTGATTTTATGTGGTGATTTGAATGTTGCTCATCAAAATATCGATTTGAAAAATTGGAAAACCAATCAAAAAAATGCTGGCTTTACACCGGAAGAACGTGGAAAATTTACAGAATTATTGGATAGTGGTTTTATTGATACTTATCGCTATTTCTATCCTGACCAAGAAGGCGTTTATTCTTGGTGGAGTTATCGTTTTAATGCTCGGAAAAATAATGCTGGGTGGAGAATCGATTACTTTGTTGTTTCTGATGGATTGAAAGAGGCTTTAACAAGTGCGAAAATTCATACGGAAATTACTGGCAGTGATCATTGTCCAGTAGAGGTTGATTTAACGATTGCTTAGTGAGTGGGACATAACTCTTCGAGTCATATCCCGCTCACGTGGAATCCGGATAAACGGTGGGAGCAGAAGCAATCCCTTCGGAAATAAGCTGAAATTGCTGTAAAACACAACAAAGAACGAGTTGATGTTGCACAGTACCTACTTGGTCACAAAAATTTGAAGAACAATTTTCGTGAATTCCCTCTTATTTCTCGGGGTTTAACACTTCTGTCCCATCCTCTTTTTATTTAATTTCTGTTAATATTACTGAATTGGACTTACCATGTATCTATTATTTTGTTATACTGCATGTATGAATTAATTTTGAACCGAAAGGGATAATGACTATGAATTTTTATTCCATAGACTTTGAAACAGCCAGTTACGCTAAACATAGCGCTTGTTCTGTTGCTTTAGTAAAAGTAGAGAATAGCCGCATCGTTGATGAATATTACTCACTAATTAAACCAGAAACCGACTTTTTCTGGAAAAATATCCAAATTCATGGAATCAAACCAGAAGATGTGGCGGATGCCCCTAAATTTCCTGATGTTTGGAAGCAGATCCAAGCCTGTTTTAAACCCAATAGTTTAGTGGTTGCTCATAATGCCCCTTTTGACTGTGGTGTTTTAGCTGGTTCCTTGGATTATTATGGGATCGAACAACCGAATTATCTTTCATTGTGTACAGTTAAAACGAGTCGCAAGTTATTTCCAGAGTTGCCGAATCATAAATTAAACACGATTTGTGATAATCTAGATATCCAGTTGAACAATCATCATGATGCACTAGAAGACAGCCGAGCTTGCGCTGAAATTTTACTGTATCAGGAAAAACATTTTGGTGTTGAACCGTTGAAAAAACTTGTTACAATCAAATAAAAAAAGCCGAATCAAGAACAGTTCGTTCTTTTGATTCGGCTTTTTCGTTATTTTTCTAAAATCTCAATGATCTCATCCATATTTTTAGAACCAAAAACAATGTCTTTATCATCAATGATCATCGCAGGAACACTCATGATTTTCTTCTCTGTTTTCAATTCTGGGAAAACACCAATATCGATCATTTCTGCTTCAACATTATGATTAATAGAAGCAATTCGTTGACACGCTGCCACGACATCTGGACAATAATGACAGGTTAATGAAACAAAAATCTGAACTTTCTTTTTCGGTAATTCTTTGATTTTATTCACTACTGGCTCTTCAATTGGCTGTCCAGCACTTCCTACATTATAGACAGCTAAAACGATTGAATTGACTTCATGCCCACTTGGAATACCGCTAAATTTGATTCCTGTGTACTCGCCTTGATCATTTAAGACAACAACACTTGGTAATTTATCAATGCCATATTTCGCTTCTACATCAGAGTCCGCACCTTTTTGAACAGTTTCCAACAAAATTTTGTCACTTAATGAGGCAAATTCCGTTAGGAAAGAATTCAATTCTAGCGATTTTTCTTCGCTGCTATCCATCACTTGTAATAAGGTTACATTTTTCGTTAATTTACCAAAAATACCACCCAATTGTTCTCTCATTGCATCTGGGAACCATGTGTTATTTCCGCTAGTTGCTTTAGCAGGTTTCTTTTCTGCTTTTGGTTGTGTTTCTTTCGTTTCGGCATGTTGCTTCGCTAAACGTTTTTCCATCCGTTCATTGACGATTGATAGGCCTGCTTTTGTTTTTTCTTCAGTGATGTATTTTTGCGCATTCGTTGCAGCGATTGCACCATCAGCAACTGCTGTAACGATTTGACGTAATTCTTTGATACGTAGGTCTCCGGCAGCATAAACACCAGGAACATTGGTTTCCATGTTTTCATTGGTTGGGACATAACCACGATCTAATTCGACTTTTCCTTCAAAAATTTCTGTGCTTGGTTTATTTCCAGCAAACACAAACATCCCAAATGTGCTGTCAGTTGGTGCTTCGTAAGTCGTTTCTTCGCCTGTTTCATTATTGACAAAGACCGCTTTACGAACAAAGTCATCACCTGTAATTTCTTTGACTTCTGTATTGTAGACGATCTTGATATCTGGATGTTGTTTGGCTGCTTCTGCTGTTAGTTTGGCACAAGTAAAATCTGGTTCACGAATGATCATTGTGACTGATTTACCGTAACGAGTTAAATAAACCGCTTCTTCTGCCGCCGCATAGCCACCACCAAGTACAAAAATATCTAAGCCTTGGAAGAATTCACCGTCACAAGTTGAACAGTATGCAATGCCACGTCCTGTAAATTCAACTTCCCCTGGAAAGCCGATTTTACGTGCTGATGCACCTGTTGCGATGATCACCGCATACGCTTGATAGGTTTTAGTCGCGGATTTGACTGTTTTGACCGTTTGGCTTAAATCGACATCAATGATTTCATCAGTTGTAAATTCAACCCCAAAATCTAGCGCTTGTAAACGCATATCTTCCATTAATTCAGGACCTGTAGTTGCTCGAATCGCTGGGTAATTCACGATTTCAGAAGTTGTGGTTACTTGTCCGCCAATCTTATCTTTTTCGATGATCAATGTATCTAACATCGCACGACCTGCATAAATTCCTGCTGATAATGCCGCTGATCCGCCACCAATTACGATCAAATCATATATTTCTTGGCTCATGTATGTTCTCCTTTTTGTCTATCTCATTATTTTGCTCTGTAAATTTTAAGAAAGACTTCCCAGAAAGGAAGTCTTAAGGTTGTCTATTCAAACGTTTAGATTTTACCAACTAAGTCTAAACTTGGTGCAATTGTTTCTTCGCCTGGTTTCCAGTTTGCTGGACAAACTTTATCGCCATGTTTTGCTACGAATTGAGATGCTTCTAATTTACGAACTAGCTCATCTGCATTACGGCCGATTCCCATATCATTGATTTCGTATGATTTGATTTCGCCTTCTGGGCTAACGATAAATGTTCCACGGTATGCTTGACCTAAATCTTCATTTAAAACGCCGAAGAAACGAGCAATTTTTCCATTTGGATCAGCTAACATTGGGTATTTAATTTTACCGATTGTATCTGTCGCATCTGCCCAAGCTTTATGAACAAAATGGCTATCTTCTGATACTGAGTATACTTCACAGTTCAACTCTTTTAGGTGATCATAATGATCTTGCATGTCGCCAAGTTCTGTTGGACAAACAAATGAAAAGTCAGCTGGATAGAAGAAGAAAATACTCCATTTACCTAATACATCTGCTGTTGATACTTTGATAAAATCTCCATCTTGATAGGCGTCACATTCGAAATCTAATAGTTTTGTGTTAATTAAGTTCATCTACATATTCCTCCTAATTTTTAAAAGCTAGCCTGTGTAGCTAGACATTTTTCTACACTCTTAGCGTATCAATTTAAAATTATTATGTCAATAGAATTATTATAGTTTAGTTATTTTATTTTTGCTATTTTCGGCTTTTCTTTGAGAAAATAGCTCTTTCATTCTCATTAAGCAAAAAAACAATCGTTTTTTACTTGTCTGATTATACTTACATCATAAAATGAAAACAGAACAAAGACAAGATTCTTTATCCTATTTCATTTTCATTCTATTCTACCAAAAAAAATCTTTCAATAATTGAACGACTTTCTGATTTTCAACTAACTCGCTGTGACTTGTATTTTCTCCTTCGATCAACACTTCCTGATACTCCGCTACTTGATCCTGATAAATGTACCTTCCAGAAAAGACGCTTTGCACAGGAACGGTATTATCAGATGCCGTATCATCAACCTCTCCAGCAATATTCAACATCTCAATTGTATCAGGGATATTTTCTAGATTCGTTAAATAGCCTTTAAGCAGGTCGCTAGTTTCTTTTAGTTGGGTAAATGAAGTCACCGCTTCATTATATTTTTTTGACGTATCATTATAAGGCGTTCCTAGTGTGATTAGTTTGGCTAATTCAGGGTCACCAGTTTGTTGAAATTCTTCCAGATAAGAGGTAATGACTAATCCGCCATTGGAGTGCCCTAAGTAATTGTATGTTTCAAATGAGTATTTTTCTTGGATATAATGTAATGCTAATTGATACCATTTTCCTTGAACGGGTAGTGTCTCATCACTACTGTCTTCAAACGCGATCACGATGATAGGATGTTCTGCTGCAGTTGTTAATTTTCCTTTAGAGGAAACCGTTCCGTCTGTTGCTACGGTCACTTTTAACACGTCAGCTTTTGAATCTAAGGCTTTGATCAAGCCATTGAATCGATTCACTGTCCCATTTGTGCCTGGAACAAAAATCGTTGGCGTTTGAATTGCCACGGGGGCACTTGTTGATGTAAATTTTTCGGCGAATGCCGTTAAGCTTTTTTGAAATAGAAGAAAGAGCATTAGAATAACACCTACAATCAAAAGTATTTTAGGAATCTTTCTTTTTATGTTTTTAGTAGTATTCATGACGTTTCCCTCCTCTTATAGAGAAAGTGTACGCCTTGAAACTTAAACGAACATTAAACACAATCGAAAGAAGGAAACTAAGCTTAGGAGATTAAAAATGATTCATCCATATTCTTGTCTTTGCCAAAATGCTTACCATGAACATCAATTGCTGCATGCCATTCTTTACATAAATCATGAGGAATTCCATCCGTCAAATGATTGAAGTCTTTCCGCATTTCTTCGTACGTCTTATAGGGACCAAAACCCAAACGATTAAACAAACGAATGGCATATTGATCCGCGATAAAAACATTTCGTTTAAAAATATAAAGGAGCATCGCATCTGCTGTTTCTGAGCCAACACCTTTGATCGTTAACAGCTCTTTTCTTAACGCTTCAGTAGAGTAAGCATGAAATTTATCAAAATCACTATCATGGGAAATAAACCAACTGATCAATGCTTTGATATAGTTACTTTTTTGAGTGAAAAATCCTGCTGGACGGATCAGTTCTTGAAGTGTTTCTAATTCCATTTCATGAAGATTTTCTACTGTTAGATAAGGTTCCAAATTAGCCAATGCTTTATGCGCATTTTTTTCAGTCGTCTGCTGGATCAAGATCATCGAAACCCAATCAGAAATCCGATTTTCATCTTCCCACCAATATTGAAAACCGTAATGTGCGACCAAATTATTTAACACTTGAAGCTTTTCTTTATCTGATTTCAACTTTATCTACTCCTTTATCGTCACATAAAAAAACTCAGATCAAAATAATTAAATCCTGACCCAAGTTGTCTATTCGTTATTCAGTTAGTTCTCTTTCTTTTGTGATCATGATCACGCCATCACCTAACGGCAATAATGTTGAGGTCAAATCTGGATGGGTCATAACTGTCTCTAAAAATTGATTCAATTTTCTATGAATCGTTCTTTGGCTACGAGGAATTTCTTCGATTGGGTCTAAAATCGTGCCTGCTTGGAAAACATCATCCACCATCAACACACCGCCAACGCGTAATAAGCGTAAGCATTCTGGTAAAAATTCGATATATTTAGATTTTGCACTGTCCATAAAAATAAAGTCATAAGGACCACTTAGTGTCGGCAAAATTTCCGCTGCTTGTCCTTCTAACAACGTCACTTTATCGGTCAATCCTAGGCGTTCATACGTTACTTTCGCTTTTCTGATCATTACATCAAATCGATCGATCGTCGTAACATGTCCGTCTTCCCCAACACATTGCGCCATAAGGCTAGAAGAAAAGCCGATTGCTGTCCCTATTTCTAAAATGTTCTTAGGTTTGATTTGACCTAAGAAAAATTGTAAGAACACTACTGTTTCATGGGGAATGATCGGTACTCCCGCTTCGTGAGCTTCTTCTTCGATTACGCCAAGTTCACCTTGGATTTTTTTTTGTTTATTTCGCATAAATTCAACAAGTTCTGGTTTCACAACTGGTCGATGCATCATTTCGTTGCGCACGTTATTCATCCTTCCAAAAGTCAATCATTTCTAGTTTTCACTACTAGTAATATAGCAGAAATCATTTTCGGTTAATAGCCTTTTTTAGCTGTTTTGAGAAAATAGTTTCGTTCATGTCTTTTAACAACGATGCATTCTTTTTAATCTACTACGATTTTACTAGACTTAAACTAAAAGCAATCATAAAACATTTAAAGGGTATCCATTATCCTATAATGTTTTCAAATAGTTTTTTGCTTTTTGGTACAATTCAAGTTGCTGACTTTTCTTCACGAAGTTTCTCTTATTAAAACATTGATAGTTGCTTTGCCTAACTGAATTTAAAATACCTTTGTAAAAATAGATAGATAGTAACAGCGCTTCTTGACAATCTTTGTGGATAGAAGCTAGCATTGTTTGGGCTTTTGAGTATAGTTGCTCAGCTCTTGTTGCCTCGTATTCCCATAATTCTATAAAAGAATCATTGATGATGCCTTTTTCCAACGAATCAAGTGAAACATCAAATCTTTCCATGATTTCCTTTGGAAGATAGATTCGCTGATTATTGTAGTCTTCTCCGATATCTCTTAAAATATTCGTGATTTGCATGGCTTCACCTAATTGGACTGCTTGGCTTCTTATTTCATCAGGACGATCAGAAAGAATTGGCAACAACATCAATCCGACTGATCCTGCGACATAGTAAGAATATTCTTCTAATTCAGTCTGTGTTTCAGGTTGTTGAAACGCCCAATCCATCTCTTGCCCCAATAACATATCATAAAAAGACTGTTGATTCATTTCATAGGTTTCGAATACTGGCACTAAGGCTCTCCAAAAATAACGATCTGGAATTTTCCCTGCTAAAAAGTCATCTAATTCACGTTTTAATTTGTTTAAACGATCCACATCACGGTATACATCAATGCTATCATCTGCTTCACGACAAAAAGAATAAATAGCAAAAATACTTAGTGCTTTTTGCTTTGGAAGTTTAGAAAAGGCTTTATAAAAACTTTTTGAATGATTGCGAATCGTTTCCTCACACAAAGCGAAATCTGATTCATACATTGAAAATAGTTTTGTTACGTCATCTTTTCTTTTTATCATCTTTCAACAACTCCTCCGCAGCTAACTTAGCGCTTGTTAAAACAATCGGAACTCCCGCCCCTGGATGTGTACTACTACCGCAAAAATAAAGGTTATCTGCATAATCGAATTTATTGTGAGGACGATAATAGTTACTTTGTTTTAAGGTCGGTTTCAGTCCGAATGTTGCACCATTATAAGCATTAAAATTTTGCTTGAACTCTTTAGGTGTATAGAGAGATTCATAAACGATATGTTCTTCTATATCAGAGAAAATAGTTTCTTTTTTGACTAAATCGAGAACGTTTTGTCGAAATGCCTGCGTTGTTGATTCGTTCCAATCCACTCCTTGTGAGAGTTCAGGAACAGGCACCAAAATATAAACTCCTTCATGTCCTTCTGGCGCTAAACTTTCATCGATTGAAGACGGAACATAAATATAAAATGAAGGGTCATCTGGTAATTTTCCATCTTCAAAAATATCATTAATATTTTTTTCAAAATCTTCAGCAAATCGAATCGTATGAAGTGAATCCACTGGATATTTTTTATCCAGACCAAGATAAAGAATGAAACATGAACAGGAATAATCCAACTTATCAATTTTTTTATCGGTATATTTTCCTCTAGTCTTTTCATCTGGTAACAATGACTTCATTGCATAAGGAAAATCAGCATTACACACGACGTAATCACTCGGGATAATGCCCTCTTCTGTCCTGATTCCTGTTGCTTGTTTATTTTCTATGATGATTTCTTTCACAGGTGTATTAAGGTGAATCGTACCACCAAGCTCTTCAAAAGCTTTGGCCATTCCTGTAGCCAAGGTATACATCCCACCTTCAATAAACCAGATGCCATAAATTAGTTCAATCATAGGAATAATTGTATAAAGAGAAGGACCATTATAAGGAGAAACCCCTATATAAAGAGTTTGGAAGGCTAATGCTTTCCGTAATCTTTCGTCTTTTACAAATTTTGAAATAGAACTATAGGCATCATTAAATGTGTGTAATCTAAACCCATCAATCAATGATCTCGGATTATAAAAATCCCAAAAAGAACGAAATGATTTCATAATGAAAGCCTTTTTCGCTATTTGATACCGTTTATAAATACTTGCTAAATATTCTAGATATCCTTGCATATCCTCTTCTGAAATACCTTCTAAAAGTGACGTTAAAGACACTAGATCCGAAGACATGTTCAACGTTTCTTCATTTGGAAAGTTCAAGGATAACATGGGATCAACTTTTTTCATCGGTATATATTGATCTGGGTCTTTCCCACATTGTTCAAAAACTTCACGATAAATTTCAGGCATCATTACGATGGTCGGACCTACGTCAAAGGTAAATCCTTGTTCTTTTATTTGGTACATTTTACCACCGACTTGTTCATTTTTCTCGTACAAATGAACATTATACCCTTCGTGTTGCAGACGAATAGCTGCTGCTAATCCTGCAGCTCCTGCACCAATTACTATAACTTTTTTCACTATTAGACACCACCAACTCGTTTTTTTAAGTATATCCTTATCAATTGATAATGTAAATTATTTAGATTTTTTAGGAAAAAATAGAAATAAACAAAATAAAACAAAACGTCTTCTCCTAGCTACTTAAAATCCGAGTAAATGAGATAAAAACAAAAGTGTACATTACTTGTTTTTATCTAAAAACAAGCAACACACACTTTTCATTATTCTTTCGTTTAATACAATAAACCGACTAAATCTTCTTTTTCAATGTTCCCAAAATAGTTTTTGATATCAATCTGATCAACTGCTGCTTCGATTGCTGATTTTTCATATTTTGTACCAGTTAAAATATCTTCTACATCTTTGATTTCACCGAGTCCAAAGAAATCGCCAAAGATTTTGATTTCTTTGATTTCTCCCTCTTCTACGTTCATTTGTGCATCAATAGAACCAATTGGAAAACGTTGATGACGCTCTAGATTGAAGGCTGGTGATTTGCCATAATTCCAATCCCAATTCCGATAATACTCGTCTGAAATTTTGTTGATTTTTTCCCAGTCTTCATCCGTTAATTCATACGTTTTTACTTGATCTACAGAGTCAACTCCGAAAATTTTCAATAAAATATCTTCACGAAATTCTTCTGTCGTCATATCTTGTTTGTCTGCTGGTAAGAATGGCTTGATATTAGTTACTCGTGAACGCACTGATTTAATGCCTTTTGACTCGATTTTATCTTTGCGAACTTTTAATGTATTCACAACTTCATCAATATTGCTGTCAAACATCAATGTCCCATGAGCAAACATTCTTCCTGCTGTAGCGTACATCGCATTTCCGGAAAACTTCATACCATCAATCACTAAATCATTCCGGCCTTTTAATTCTGCACCAGAAACCCCTAATTCATGTAAAGCTTGAATGATTGGTAGTGTTACTTTAGCAAAATCACGAAAAGAGTTCCCATCATCTGGCATGATAAAACTGAAATTCAAATTTCCATGATCATGATACACTGCACCACCGCCACTTAGACGACGAACGACATGAATTCCATGTTCATCTACATATTCTTTATTGATTTCTTCGATCGTATTTTGGTTACGTCCAATAATAATTGATGGATCATTGATATAAAATAATAGAATCGGTTCATCTAAAGGTTTTTCTTTTAATAAATAGGTCTCAATCGCTAAGTTGACTCTTGGATCGTTATTTTCGTTTGGTACAAAAATCACAGTTCACCACTCCTTAAATTTTGATAACTAAATTTTTTTCTGCTAAACGAACAGTTACTTGACTGCCCGCAGCTTTTTCAGCTTGCTGTCTTAGCTCTTCTAGCGAGCCATGTTGCGGTAAATGGGTCAAAATCAGCTGTTTAACCTGAGCTGCTTTTGCGATTTCACCTGATTCTTTAGAAGTAAAATGAGCATGATGATGTTCGTTGCCTTCAAATAGATACGTATCTGCTAAAATAACATCTGCATCTTTCGCAAAATCCACAAAACTTTCCAAGTAACCCGAATCACCAGTGAAAACAAACACTTTGCCTGTTTTTTCTTCGACAAAACGCATCGCGTAACAAGGGACAGGGTGGATTGTTTTCATAAATGTCACAAGAAATGGGCCTACTTTTAATTCTTCTGCTTCAAAATATGGGACCGCTTTTGATACACCTGACATATTTAACGCGTCAAAGTGAACAGGATCATCTGTATGTCCATAAATCGGCAAAACAGGTATCGGCTCCATCACTGGGTACAATTGGCGATAATACTGCAACACACCAAGATCAGCAATATGATCATAATGATAATGTGATAATATGACTGCATCTAACATTAATGGATCAAGATGTTCTTCTAAATTGACTAAAGTGGTGCTACCAGCATCTAGCAATAGCTTAAACCCATCTGATTCTAACAAATAGGAACTGGTTCCCTCTCCTTTGTAAGGATAAGCGCCTAAACAGCCTAATACGGTTATTTTCAACTTCATCGACCTCCCTGATTCGTCTTCACTTAATCGTAACATAAAAAAGGAAAATGAAGACAATTATTTATACTTGAATACCCACTTTTGCTACTTTTTCTCTAAAGTTCCCCTAATAAATCATTCAATGTTTTACAAAAAAACGGGTGTGGGACAAAAGTAAAATCACTTTTGTTTCACACCCCAGATGCGAATAAACGATGGGAGCAGAAGCAATCCCTTCTTATTTCTCAGGATTAAACGCTTCTGTCCCAGCCTCGCTTTGTTTCTGTTATTCAACTATTGCTGGTGCACCTTTTTCTTCACGAGCTGTGTCATAGAAACTTGCAATTGCAACATCGTGATACGGAATCACCCATAATAAACCGATTACGAAGACTAACGCTCCGAGGATAAACCAGCCAATAAAAGATAATTGTAGAAGTAAATATTGTCCAAAGCGGCCTTGCATCAAGAACAATGCATATTTAAGAGCATCTACTACTGATAATTCTGGATCATCAAGTTTTACCCAAACAGCAAATTGAAAGACGCCACTGACAAAAACACCGACTAAAATCATTAAAAATCCAAAAATAAGTAATAATAGAACAAAAAAGAGATCGCCACTCATTTCAGATTGAAGTCGTTCAACTGAAATACTATTGAACATCAATCCAAAGTACATGGTTACGCCAGAAGACAAGAGAACTGGCAGCAACACAATCAGATTCAATACTAATTCAATGAGGTACTGGATAAAATTGATCAACAACATAGGAAAATAAAACTTACCTTGAAAAATTGTCGTTAGCATTCCTGATTCAACTCTTTTACCACGTAATACCCGCAAAGCGCAATAATACGTACCATAAGAAATAGCAAAAAAGAGAAAGTTATTCAGTAAAAATGAGATAAAATTACTTCCTGCACTATCTTCTGGTAAATTAGCAATACCGCCTATTACCGATCCAATAATAAGACGAATAAATCCAGCTAGAAACGTGATCCAAGCCATCGTTCCCCAATGGTCTTTTAATGCTGTTCGAGCTTGTTCTCGGTGCATGCCATTTGTTATTTGATTTTTCATTTAAAGTATCTCCTTTTTAATAACTACGAAGTTTAGCGACTGTTTCTTTGTCTAAACGCTTCACTACTTCTGTAACCAGCTTCACAGTATTTAAATAATCATCTTCATGGATCATAGAGGTATGCGAATGTAAATAACGAACTGGAACTGTGATTGCCAGTGACGGCACTCCGTTTCGAGTTAAATGCATTCTACCTGCATCAGTCCCTCCACCCGTGATCACTGTATACTGGAAAGGAATATTATTTTCCTCTGCAACTTGGATCACAAAATCACGTAATTTTTTATGTGGAATCATTGACGCATCGAAAATTAAGATTTGCGGGCCTTTTCCTAGTTCAGAATCTGCTTCTTTTGGTGTCATACCAGGAGTATCTCCTGCTGTTCCCGTATCCAGAGCAAAAGCAATATCTGGATCAACTAGATGGGTACTGGTTTGAGCACCACGCAAGCCAACTTCTTCTTGTACATCGCTACCAGCAAATAGAATATTAGGATGTCCCTCTGTCGCTAAGTTTTCTAACACTTTTAAAGACACCGCTGTGCCAATGCGATTATCCCAAGCTTTTGCTAACATAAACTTAGTATCGTTCATTCGGCGATATTCAATGTACGGTGTTATCATATCCCCTGGTTTAATCCCCCACTCCGCTACTTGTTTATCACTCGAAGCACCAATATCAATAAACATATCTGCAACGTCATATGGTTGTTTTCTCGCCTCAACAGTTAATACATGAGGTGGTTTCGAACCAATTACACCATGAAACAACTCACCTTTACCTGTTTTGATCTGCACTTGTTGAGCTAACATGACTTGTCCCCACCAGCCACCAAGTGTTTGGAATTTGATAAACCCTTTTTCAGTAATTTGTGTCACCATGAAACCAACTTCGTCTAAATGTCCTGAGAAGAAAATTTTTGGTCCTTCTTTATCACCGACACGTTTAGCAATAATACTCCCTAAACCATCATACATGATTTTATCCGCAAAAGGTTCTGCATATTTTTTGAATAAGTCTCTAACTTCCTCTTCATTGCCGGGTACTCCTTTGGCACTTGTTAACGCTATTAACATTTTTTCTTCTTTGTGATCCACATTAAAAACTCCCTTCTAGTCATAAAAATTTCTATTTTATTATACCATTCATCTGTCATTAACATATAAAAGTTATCTAAATAAGATTCAGAAAATAAAATAGAGCTGGTCAAATAATCAAAAAAGCAAGAAGGGAACACTCGTATGTCCATTCTTGCCAAAACTAACTAACTAATTTTTTATATCATCTGGTTCTTTTTGCTGCCATTCTTTTGAGTAAAAAGTCTCATCAAGTCTATAGTTCGGCGTATTTGGTGATTTCTTTTCAAGAAATGGTTGAATGCGTTGATCCGCATCCAACCAACCTCGCCACCCTAAGTGAATCGTGTCGGCCATAAAATATTGCGTGTTACACTCTTTCGTCAAGTCCGCAATATTTGTAAATCCTTGTGAGGTTAATTGATACTTAACCTTTTTTGCAAATTCTTGCAACATATCTTGAGAAAGTCCTGTAAAGTCCGACCAATGCTTATTCACTGGCGGGATAATGAATAATACTTCAGCATTATCCTGTGCTAATTGACTTAACACTAGTTGCAAATCGGAAAATTCTGGTGAAAAACGATAATCCAAATCTGTTTGCGAATTTTCTAAATGGTTCAAATTCTTTTTTAAGCGTTTTGTATAAAAAGAATTTGAGATTTCAAACGAATTATTGCTAGTTGCCTTCTGACCTATTTCAGCAGCTAGTTGATCTAACTCATTCGCATTATACGTTTCTGGCAAAGCTTTTTCAGCTTTTTTGATTTCTTTATTTTTGCTTATCATACCAATTTTACCAAATAATTCATCCTCACGAGAAAACAGATTGATCATTAACTCGATATACTGCTTGTCAGATGAAATGGGTAATTTTCCAGAAATAATAGCGTTCAAAGCACTAGCTAAGCGTTTGTCTTCTTTTACTTTCGGAAAATCCATTAGGCGCTTTGCTAGATACACATCATCCGGTGTAACTTTTTTTAAATCACTGACCCATTGATACGTTTGTAACTCAGAATAATAAGCATCAAAATAATCATTGCTTACCCCATTTTTCACAAACCACTGTGGTGAAATAATGAAAACAACCTTTTTATGAGAAAGATCTTCCCCCATCGATTGCATCATCAACGCTTGTGTTAAAGATTGTGTTCCCGGTGCACCTAATAAAAACGGACGATAACTTCGATTATATTTATCCGCCAAAACAGAAGGGTGAAATGCGCTAATTCGACTCAGTTCTGAAGAGCCAAAAAATGGAACATATTCTTTTGAACCAATTGCTTTATTTTTAATTGCATTTCCTCTAAGCACATTTGTCGCCATAGAAGTGGAGGCATCTGCAAGAACATGTTTGCTCTCCAAATCTATTTTGAAAGGTGCAAAGAAGAAGACAACTAATAGTACCGCAGAAATCAGGATTGGCCCAAAGATTCCAAAGAGTTTTTTCTTCATGCTCATTATTGTAATGCTTTCACTTGTTCGATAACTTTATTTGGTGTGTTCCATAAATCGCGGTCAAATTCTGAAACTGGTACTTGTACACCTAATTGTCCATCGATTTCAACTAATAGCTGAACCGTTGCAAGTGAATCCATCAAGCCTTCTTCAAATAAATCAACTTCTCTATTTTCTTTCACTTCGTCTGTTCCGGCAATTTCTTCTAAAATATCTAAGACTGTTTCTTCTATGTTCATGTGTATTTCTCCTCTGTCGTACAGTTTTTAGCTGTATGTTATTTGTTTTTATTTAAAGAATAATGTATCTAAAAATCCTGAGAAAATCAAGAAACTGAAGCATACTGCATTAAAAGTTAAGAAAATCGCAAATACATGGGTGAATTTATTCGATGGAATATGTTCTTTGTGTTTTTTCTTAAAACGTAGCCAAGCATCCGTCAAACAAATCAACGCAGCGTGATAAAGACCATAGGCTAGATAATACCAGGTTAGTCCATGCCAAACACCCATCAATAAGAATAAAGCAAAGTACCCTACATTTGAAGCGACGATTCTACTTTTAAAGACTTTTTTCTTGATCAACGTAAACATCAAACGCATATAAACGTAATCGCGGAACCAAAATGATAACGTCATATGCCAACGATTCCAAAATTCTTTGATATTCCAACTCAAGAACGGCTTATTGAAGTTAATCGGCGTATCATAGCCCATCAAGTAGCTCGTTCCAACGGCAAACAAACTGTAACCGGCAAAATCAAAGAATAAGTACATACTATAAATATACATATACGCAACTAATTCCCAAGAAAAACCACCCGTTTTTAAGGCTATTTTCGCCACAACGGGCATCAACACTTGACCAAAATAATACCCAATAATAAATTTATACAAGAATCCTAAGAAAAAATTATGAATTCCTTTGCCTAAAAAGTCGACATATTTTTCAGGTGTTGGTGGATTTTCAACATCTTTTTCAAAACGACGATAACGGTCGATCGGTCCAGATGAAATCGTTGGAAAGAATAACAGAAATTCAATGTAGCGGAAGATGTTGTATTCTTTGATCGAACCATCACGCATTTCCATAATGATCTGAACAGACTTAAAGGTTAAATAGGAAATCCCTAGGAATCCTACCAATGATGCATGTCCAGAAACAAAAGGCATTACCTTTACTAATACCAATGGCAAAATCGCTAAAAATACAGCTAAGTAAAAAATCTTACTTGCATTTTTCTTTTGGCGATAATGAAAATAAAACCAGACCAAGATCGTCTGCCAAATGACATAACCGATCAACGCAACACCTTGTTTCCAATCTTCACCGCCAAAACTCATATACAAGAACAATAACGTTACTAAAACCTGATACCATGCCCACCGTTTGCCTTTGATCAATAATGTCAGAATCATCGGTAATAGTGCAATCAGTAAGTAAATAAAATAAATCGGATTCGCATAAGGAATCATGTGAGGAAAGTCGATCATGTTGCATTCACCTCATTCATCAGCCCTTTACGGTCGATCTTTCCATTGGCTGTCAGTGGTAGTTGCTCCACATAGATAAATTTCTGTGGAATCATATACTCCATTACTGACAAGCCTAATTCTGCTTTGATAGCTTTTGATAATTTAAATTCTTTTTCAAACGAATGAGGATTAGCGACGACAAAAGCGACGAGCTGTTGAACCTTATGATTTTGGTATTTAGGTACAACGGCTGCTTGTTTCACATAGGAAACTTCCGCCAGATGGTGATCGATATCTTCAAGCTCAATTCGATAACCATGAAGTTTTACCTGAAAATCGATACGTCCATCATAAATCAACATACCCTCTTTTAATTTTCCAGCATCGCCTGTGCGATATGCTGGTTGACCTTTGTATTCAAAGAAAGCAGCATCTGTTTTTTCTTGATTGTTCAGATAGCCTTTCGAAACGCTTGGTCCTGCAATCACGATTTCGCCCACTTCTTCAGCTGAAACCTCAGACTCATCATTCATGATGTAAACATTTGTATCATTTTTTACATAGCCGATCGGTACACGACTGTATTCCTCTAGAAGTTCATGTGTGATTTCTACACCAGAAATAGCAACTGTTGCTTCTGTTGGTCCATACGTATTAAAGACATGTGCTTTCGGAAAACGTTCCAATAACTTTTGTGCTGTGGCTTTAGGCAACTCTTCTCCACAAAAAAGAAATACTTTTAAATGATCCACATGCTCTCCATCAAACGTTGGTTCCATTAAACAGATATCCATAAATGAAGGAGTTGAAACCCAAACTTCAATTTCTAACGTTGGCAACACTGTAAATAATTGCTTGAAGTCATTGATAATTTCTTTTCGCATTGGCGTTAAGGAACCACCAGAAGTTAGTGCAGGATACAAATCCATCACGGATAAATCAAATGAATAAGGTGCTTGTGCCAAAAAACGCATCCCTTCAGTAATACCAAAATCCGAAAGTTCCCAATTAACAAAACTTAAAAGATTTGCATGACTGATTTGAACTCCTTTCGGGACACCTGTCGTTCCAGAGGTAAAAATAATATAGTAGGTTTCTGAATCAACAACTGGTTCAAACGGAACGTTTAAAGTCCACGATTGAGTACAAATCTCCTGAATTTTTTCAAGTGGAACAATTTCAGCCGCGGTTTCTAGATCTGGCCATTCCTTGACAGAAAAAATCACAGCTGGATCGGCTACTTCTAAAATCATTTCAACTCTGTCTTTTGGTGTATGTGCTTCGATTGGTATATACGCATGCCCAGCTTTTGAGGCGCCTAAAAAACACGCCAACATTTCAAATTCTAATTCACCATACACTACTACTGGACGACTATGTCCTATGTTTTTCTGCAAATATGCAGCCACTGCATCAGAGTCTCTTTTCAACTCTCCATAAGTATACGTTCGATTGGTTTCAATATAAACGGGGCGGTTTGGCTCCTTCATCCCCCAACGATCGATTGCATCAATAATATTTAAAATCGTCATGAAGTCTTCCTCCCTAAAACTCATTATAAATAAATGAGCCACCATCAATATTTTTGTAATGATATAAATAAATCAACATTAGCAGTATGCCAAAATAAAAAAGGGTTTTTCCAATGAATTTACCCCAATATTGAACATTGGGTTTATCAAAAAATTGTTTCATTTTATGCCTCCAAAAATTACACATATTCACGTTTTATACTGCTATTGTAATCAAAACAATCAAGAAAAGAAACTTAATTCGCAGATGAACGTTTTTTTTACACTAACAGTTTTGTCACTTCTGCATAAAAAGAAGGCGGGACAAAAATAAAACGTATTGTTCCACCCTCTTATAATAAGGAAAATACAAGAAAATTCTTTTTTTTATATAAATTTCCAGATATAAAATACTTAAAAAAAATTTAAATTATTATCGATCTTTCCCATGAATAATTCTTGAATAGATTGCTGATGTTAAGAAATAATAGGCTAAATAAATCAAAATCAACATCCCGCAAGAAAGATAGGCCAACCAATAACCAGAACTTGTGATATAGCGACTAAACACATAAATCGCAAAAGTTGCATGCAAGACACCAATGATCATTGGTGGAAAGAAAATAATACTATTTTGCTGGTAGACTAGCTTAGTAATTTCTTTTTGGGGAATCCCCATTTTTTTTAACAAAATATAGCTTTCTTTTTCTCGCTCCGCCTCAGAAAATTGCTGCAACATCAAAATACTACCCGTAATGATAAAGGCCAAGACACCTAAAAACATTGCCACATAAATAAACAATCCCATTACTCTTCTCTCATACCTTAATTCTGTAAAACGATTCGTATAATTTAGTTGAGAGTATTCCTGCTCATTTTCTTCTGAAAAATTTTGTTGACTCTTATTTTTAGGTTCTAAACTGGTTTTTGATGTATAACCTTCCAACTGACCATCTACCAAATCATACTTATAATAAACAGGTGATACCCAATTGGGTCTAACAACCTCTGACAACTTATTGGCTAAAGCTTCTTCATCTTTTGCTTGGACATTAAACGCTCTGAGCGCATAGGTAATACCAGAGTTTATCTCCTTAAACTGTTCATCTGATACTACAATGGTAGGAAGCGTGTACCTTAATAGATACTGCCCTAAGTAATCAGGACGAACGTCCGAAACATGAAGTTCTATTCCTTCAGATAAATGAATAGTCGAATCATAACGAATATACCCACTTAGAATATTTTGTAAACTATCTAAAATAACAATATCGTCTTTGTTTTTTAAATGAATATTCTTTAAATAAGGATTTATTTTTTGAAATTCACGATAATTTGAAAGTGCTAATAGGTTCATCGGACTAATTCTATTTTCTTTCTCATCCTGTCCAATTTTAAGATGAAATTGGCTACCCGTCAACTTATAATTCAATTTTACTAATGTATCAATGGTTGTATCCGGTTCCTTTTCAATTATTTGCTCGATTTTTTTAAAAGTATCCTCTGCAACAATAAAATCAGTAGGTGCTGTTATATTGACCGAATTCATACCAATAGTATAAATAGAGGCCGCACCGCCGATCATTCCTAATGCTATTGCAATAAAAATAGTCACTGTAGATAAGGTGTTTCCACTTCTTTTAATATGAAGTTTTGAATTTCCCAAAGCGAGCATATTCAAATTTCGATAATAATTGACTTTATTCTTTCCAAACAAAAATGCTATCAAATACATCGTATATTTAAAAAATAGATACGTTCCCACCATGCAGATAATCATAATGAGTAAAGGCGCAATGAAAAAACCAGCGAAGCCGAGAGATGTATGCGTTAAAACTGTACCAAACCGAATCACATTATACGAAAAAAAATACCCTGTAATAATAAGGACTAGCCCAAGAATCCCTAAACATCCTTTTAGCAAGGACAGCTTATTTGGATTCGTTGTATTTTTTTCAATTGGCTTAAGTAAATTTGTAACTTGATAACGATAAATCAGCCATGTACTTCGGAGTGAGACAGCCAACAACATAAAACCAAATACGATACTCGTTTGAATCATCGAAGGAATTGACACGAAAAACAGACTTTCTACTTGTAAAAACATAGCCTTTGCCAGAATCATGGAAAATAGCTTAGACAAGACAATACCTAATAGAATCCCCGTAACTAAAGAAATGGCTCCTAAAATCAAAGTCTCTACAAAAAACAAATATGAGATCCGTCCTTTTCGCATCCCGATCAAATGATACAAACCGATTTCTTTTCCTCTTTTCAATAAAAAGAAGTGATTCGCTGCAAACATAAACCCTAAAATCATGATCACAACGAGAACACCACCAAGATTCATCGCCCCACTGATATGAACCTCTTGTCCAACTCTATTTGCCAACGTTCTATTATAAGTGATTGCACTAAAACAATAGTAAACAACTACTGCAAATGTCATGCTAACAAAGTAAACTAAATAATTGAGAAATTGGCCTTTAAAGTTTTTCCAAGACAAATTAAAAATCATTCGCTCGACCACCTCCGCCAATCGTTGCTTGCATGTCGATCACCCGATTAAAAAATTCTTTTCTAGAGCCTTGCCGAACAACTTCTGAAAAAATCACACCATCTTTGATGAACAAAATGCGATTACAGTAACTTGCAGTATAAGGATCATGTGTGACCATCATAATCGTTGTATCATCTTGTATGTTCATATTTGTCATGTATTGTAGCAATTCAGCTGCTGATTTAGAGTCTAAAGATCCTGTTGGTTCATCAGCAAAAATTATTTTAGGTTTGGTAATCAACGCACGTGCTTCGAGCTACTCGTTGTTTTTGTCCGATCGAGATAGCATTTGGATAGGCGTTCATCAATTGTTCAATCCCCAAAACACTCGCAACATGTGCTAAGCGTTTTTCCATTTCAACCAAGGACATTCTATCAACAGTCAAAGGGAGCAAAATATTATCTTTTACAGTCAAGGTGTCCATTAAATTAAAATTTTGAAAGATAAAGCCTAGTTTTTTGCGGCGAAAATCACTGATTTGATTGTCTCTCATTTTTAAAATATCCTGACCATCGATTTGAACTGTTCCGATTGTCGGTAACGCAATTGTTGAGATCGTGCTCAATAAAGTGGATTTTCCTGCACCACTTGGCCCCATGATTCCGACAAATTCACCTTGATCAACAGAAAATGAAATATTATTCAATACCTGTACTTTATTATTTCGATAGCCGTATGATTTACTTAAATGATTCACTTCTAAAATTTTTTTCATGTTTTTCGCTCCAGTTTTATTCATTGTCCTTATAATATCAATATTTCGTGTTGATGAACATCGTTTCCTCTTACAATTCAGTAATAATAAATTTTTTTAACAATCATTTATTTTTCAGGTAAAACGTTGTGACGATTTCCACAAACCTTTTAGGCAGTCGTTTTCACTATTTTTTCATTTCTTATAAACACTACATGTAGTTGTAAACGTAGGTTTAATTTTGAATTAAACACTATATATAGTTGAAAGTTTTATTGAATTGTTTTATGATAGGTAGGAATAAAACTATGAGGAGATGGGTAGTACATGATGGAGATTAAACAAGCTAATAATGAAGTGAGTTCAACTGATTCAACCCTACACACGATAAAAATCGTTAAAAGAGATGGACGATTGGTTGATTTTGATGATCAAAAAATTTACGATGCCTTGATCAAAGCTGAACAAAAAATTCGCGGTTCTTTAGACCCGCTTGCCCATGAACGAATTCAAGAAATTGTTGAACGAATCGATCAGGAAATTTCAGCACGTTTCTCTGAAGATGTAAAAATATATGAAATCCAAAATATTGTCGAACATATTTTACTAGCAAGAAATGAATATGAACTAGCAGAAGAATATATCAATTACCGTACTCGTCGTGATTTTGAGCGTAGCAAAGCAACAGATATCAACTTTACAATCAGCAAATTGATCAACAAGGATCAATCTGTGGTGAATGAAAACGCGAATAAAGATAGTGATGTCTTCAACACACAACGAGATTTAACTGCGGGAATCGTCGGTAAATCGATTGGCCTGAAGCTCCTACCTCCTCATGTTGCAAATGCACATCAAAAAGGAGATATACATTACCATGACTTAGATTATCATCCATATACCCCAATGACAAACTGCTGCTTGATTGATTTTAAAGGCATGCTAAATAATGGATTTAAGATCGGTAATGCCGAAGTCGAAGCACCAAAATCGATCCAAACAGCTACTGCCCAAATTTCACAAATTATCGCAAATGTGGCATCTAGCCAATATGGTGGTTGCTCGGCAGACCGTGTGGATGAATTGCTAGCACCTTTTGCTGAATTAAATTATCAAAAACATTTAGTTGACGCAAAAGAATGGATCGAAGGAACTGACCGACAAGAAGCCTATGCTAAAAGTAAAACAAAAAAAGATATTTATGATGCCATGCAAAGTTTAGAATATGAAATCAATACATTATTCACTTCCAATGGTCAAACGCCTTTTACTTCTTTAGGATTTGGTCTAGGACTAAGTTGGTTTGAACGTGAAATCCAACGAGCAATTTTACAAATTCGGATCAACGGTCTAGGTAGTGAACACAGAACTGCAATTTTCCCTAAATTAATTTTCACACTAAAACGTGGTGTAAATTTAAATGAAACAGATCCAAATTATGATGTAAAACAATTGGCGTTAGAATGTGCCACAAAGCGTATGTATCCTGATATCCTAAGTTATGACAAGTTAGTTGAGTTAACTGGTAGCTTTAAAGTACCGATGGGATGTCGCTCATTCTTACAAGGTTGGAAAGACGAACATGGAGAAGAGATAAATGTGGGCCGTATGAATTTAGGTGTTGTGACCCTGAACCTTCCTAGAATCGCAATGGAAGCTCATGGTGATAAGGATAAGTTCTGGACCCTTTTAGATGAGCGCCTTGAAACAATGAAAGATGCTTTAGTCTACCGTGTTGAACGTTGTAAAGAAGCGACACCTGCAAATGCTCCAATTCTTTATATGTATGGTGCTTTCGGAAAACGTTTATCACGAAAAGAATCTGTGAATGAATTATTCAAAAATAAACGTGCTACGGTTTCGTTAGGTTATATTGGTTTGTACGAAGTTGCATCATCATTCTATGGTAGCAACTGGGAATCCAATCCTGAAGCGAAAGACTTTACCCTTGATATTTTAAAGGATCTAAAAGCTCATACTGATGAATGGGGTAATGACTATGGCTATCACTTTAGTGTCTATTCAACGCCTAGTGAGAGCTTGACCGACCGCTTCTGTCGTTTAGATACTGAAAAATTTGGTGTGGTAGAAAATATCACAGATAAAGAATATTACACAAATAGTTTCCACTATGATGTTCGTAAAAATCCAACACCTTTTGAAAAGTTGGACTTCGAAAAAGATTATCCACACTATTGCTCTGGTGGTTTTATTCATTATTGTGAATATCCTGTATTACAGCAAAACCCTAAAGCTTTAGAATCTGTTTGGGATTATGCATACGACCGTGTTGGCTACCTAGGAACAAATACACCAATCGATCACTGTTACGAATGCGATTTTGAAGGTGATTTCACCCCAACGGAACGCGGCTTTGAATGTCCGCAATGTGGCAACCACGATCCAAAATCTTGCGATGTAGTAAAACGAACTTGCGGCTATTTAGGTAACCCACAAGCTAGACCAATGGTTCATGGAAGACATAAAGAAATCTCATCACGAGTGAAACATATGAAATAAAAAGCAAAACAAGTCCACTTAGATCTCGAACAAATTAGGAAAAGGATGAAAAGATGGTCTTTATCTTTACAGCATTTTATCTATTTGTTGAGAGATCTGGCTTGTATCGCTAGATTCAATAAAAAGCAAAACAATCGTAAAAAAGACGATGTTTCTTGCAGTGTTTTGCATACATCGTTTTTATTTGAAAGGAGGACTAAACATGAGAAATCCTAAACCACAAGAATGGCTAGCAGAAGAGCTTAGTCAAAACTATATTGCTGATTATAAAGCATTTAACTTTGTAGATGGTGAAGGTGTGCGAAATAGCCTATATGTCAGTGGTTGTCTATTTGCTTGTGAAGGTTGCTTCAATCAAGCAGTCCAGAATTTCCGCTATGGTAAACCATTTACCAAAGAATTAGAAGATAAGATCATTGAGGATTTATCCCATGATTATGTGCAGGGACTAACTTTACTAGGTGGAGAACCCTTTTTAAATACAGAGGTTTGTTTGACCGTTGTAGATCGTGTTCATCAAGAATTTGACCTAAAAAAAGATATTTGGTCATGGTCTGGTTATACCTTTGAGGAACTATTATTAGAGTCTGACGATAAACTAGAATTATTAGGTAAAATAGATATTTTAGTGGACGGACGTTTTGAGCTATCGAAACGAAATTTGAATTTACAATTCAGAGGCAGTAGCAATCAACGAATCATCGATGTTAAAAAATCGTTAGATAGTGGACGAGCTGTCATTTGGGACAAATGTCATGATGCCGAACAAGCTTATGAACAAATTAAAAAAGGGAATTTGATTTAAAATGCTTGTCTCATAGAGCAACGTACTATTATTTGATACGATCGAATCAAAGTGTAGTCGTTACTTCTACTCACAACGTTTATCTGAATTTCTTAGGGGTGGGGAGTGACTTTTTGTCCCGTGTCCCACCCATCGTTTTTTGTATTTCAGTCTAATCAACCTATCGACTTATTGGCTCATATTTTATAAGTATATTACAATAAAAATGAACTAATTCATTATCAAAAAATAGGAGGATTAAACATTATGACAACAACTCAACTTTCATCTACTAAAAAAGCGATCATCACCGGAGCTGCTTCAGGAATTGGCTATGCTACAGCACAACTATTTATTGAACAAGGATTTACAGTTGGTTTGATCGATGCGGATCAATCTCGTTTAGAAACAATTTCTAAAGATTTCAAACGCGATGGTCATGACTGCTATTATCGAAGCGTGGATGTGTCGGATGAAACTAGTTTAAAAAAAGCGATTGACGCATTAGCCGATAGTCTAGAAGGGCTAGATATCCTTTTCAGTAATGCAGGCATCAATGGAACTTGGGCTCCCATTGAAACATTGACAATCGACGAATGGGACCGTACGTTAAACACGAATCTACGGAGTACGTTTTTATGTACAAAATTTGCAATTCCCCATATGAAAGAAAAAGGTGGCTCGATTATTATAACAAGTTCCATTAATGGTACTAGAATTTTCAACAATTTTGGTGCCTCTGCTTATAGCGCATCAAAAGCTGGCCAAGTTGCATTTACAAAGATGGCTGCATTAGAACTTGCTCGTTATAACATTCGTGTAAATGCAATCTGTCCTGGGGCTATCGATACGGCAATCAATGAAAAGACAACTTACTCTGATGAATTAAAAGAAGTTGAAATCAAAGTAGAATTTCCAGAGGGAGATCGACCTTTAAAAAATGAAACGGGGACAAGTGAGCAAGTCGCTCAATCTGTTTTATTTTTAGCAACGGATGCCTCCGCAAATATCTCTGGAACAGAACTTTATGTAGACGGGGCAGAATCTTTACTTTAACATTTAAGTAAATTAGAAAAAAATGATTTAGACTTACGTAATAAAACTAATCCCCACCTAATGCAACAGACGCATTAGGTGGGGATTAAAAAAACGCTAAAACCAAAAACTCGTATACTAAATTCTAAGAAGATGATTCTTTAAAAAATGTCAAAATCTCAGCACGTATTTTACTATGATCAACAATTTGAGTGGGGTATTCTTTCCCAATCGAAACATCAATGGATTGTTGAATATCTGCTGGCATTTTGCTAGGTTCATGGATATATTTATTTGGAACATCTTTCAATTCTGGAACAAACTGACGGATAAACTCCCCTTGCGGATCAAACTTTTCTCCTTGTGTCGTGGGATTGAATATTCGAAAATAAGGAACCGCATCTGTTCCCGTAGACGCTGCCCATTGCCAGCCCCCAATATTGCTTGCAGCATCATAATCAATCAGTTTTTCTTGAAAATATCTTTCCCCCATCTGCCAATCGATCATCAAATCTTTCGTCAAAAATGACGCTACAATCATTCGTAATCGGTTATGCATCCAACCCGTCTGGTTCAGCTGTCTCATCCCAGCATCTACGATCGGAAACCCCGTCTGACCATTCTTCCATCGCTCAAAAAACTCTTGATTATAGCTCCAGCTTAGTTGTCTATATTGCTCTTTGATTTCTTGTGTCTTCTGTTTTGGATTCTCATAATAAATCATATTATAAAAATCTCGCCAACATAGTTCCGAAATAAATGTTTGACGACCATCAGAATCTGGCTCAGCATTCAGAGCATGCCAAACTTTTCGAATCGACAATTCACCTGTCCTTAAAAATTTTGAAAGCTTACTTGTTTGATCTGAGGAAGGAAAATCTCGCATTTTTTGATACTCATGTAAATGATTTTTTATGAAATCTTTTAAACATTCCTCCGCTGCCGCCTCGCCACTTTCATAATCAAAAGGTAGTTTTATATTTTCTATTATCTGCCTGAACTGTTTTTCTCCTTCTTTAAACAAGGGGTGTGTAAGTTTGGCAAAAGAGCGATTCTTATTCTTTGTTCTTTCATAAGGTCGCTTAGGCATTGTCAGCCACTTTCTAAAATAAGGAGTAAATACTTTATAACTTTCACCATTTGGTTTTTTTATTTCCTGTACGCCATGTAAATGACTATCTTGAAACGAATGAACTTGAATTTGATGATTCTCAAAAAACGTAATCATTTTTTGATCACGTTCTCGCCCGAATCCACGCTCATCTTTATTAAAATATATCTTATTCCAATCTGGATAAGTCTTTTTTAATGCTGTAAAATTTTCTTCTACATCTCCATACACAAAATGAAGCCCTATATTGTTTGTTTTAGCATGTTCATAAAAAGTACCTAAACTTTGAAAAAAAGCATCGTGATTGTAACTGTTCTCTATAAATTGGAGTGGATTTAGTTGAAAAAGACAGATAAGTTCATCTGTAGCTTCACTGTCCTCTATCATTTTACTAAGTGCTGTATTATCATCTAAACGAAGGTCTTTGCGGAACCACATAATTGTTTTGCTCATCGACTCTTTCCTTTCGTATTTATGAATAGTAAGTTGATAGTACCATAGATTGTCATTTATCTCTAAAATTTTACCACTTCTGCTTGATTCAATTGAAAACGAATTGCTTAAATGATCGTTTACTCTTCGTTTCTTTCTGCTTTTTTCTTTTCCCATAAGGGTAAAACCATGTTCTCATAAGACATAGGATCAAGATTCGTCAGCGTTATTCCTAATAATCGAATCCCTTGCTCCAAGCCAAGAATCTCTTCCCAAATTAAATTTGCTTGATAATACAATTCTTCTTTTTTAGAAATATATTCTGGAAGTGTCTGACGTTTCGTCACTGTTGTATAGTCTGAATAACGCACTTTTAAAACAACGGTTTTCCCATGCTTTTGGACACGTTTCAATGATTCTTCTACTCGTTCAGCTAACTGTCGTAACTGAGCCGTCACCTGCGCTTCAGTTGTAAGTGGTGTCCCATATGTATGTTCTTTACCCACTGATTTACGATCTCTTGTTATATTAACTGGAGAATCATGGATTCCGCGAACTTTACGGTAAAGAGAATAACCCATTTTACCAAAATTACGAATCAGCTCCATCTCATCTTGCTTGTATAAATCCTCTCCTGTAAATATGCCTAAATCATGCATTTTAGGAACTGTTTTTTTCCCAACTCCATGAAACGCTTCAATCGGTAACGCCTTCAAAAATGTTTCAGCTTCATCAGGCATTACAACGGTCAAGCCTTTGGGTTTTTGAAAATCAGAAGCTAATTTTGCTAAAAATTTATTATAACTAACACCTGCTGAACAAGTTAAATGTAGTTCGTTCCATATATCATACTGAATCAATTTTGCAATCTTGATCGCTGACGTACTATTTATTTTATTCGTCGTCACATCTAAATATGCTTCGTCTATTGAAACAGGCTCTATAATATCTGTATAGCGATGAAAAATTTCTCGAATTTGCTTAGAAATGTCAGAATATTTTTCATAATTACCTGGTTTAAAAATTGCATCCGGACATAATTCATAGGCTTTTTGAGCGCTCATTGCAGAATGTATACCAAATTTACGTGCTTCGTAATTTGCTGTGGTCACAACACCTTTCCCACCTGTATCACTAGGATGACGTGCAATTACTAACGGATGTCCGATTAGTTCTGGATGATCCCGCTCTTCTACGGAGGCAAAAAAGGCATCCATATCGATATGAATAATCTTGCGAGAAGTATCCTTTTTTAAGGGAAAACGCAGTTCATTGATCATAGTCGCTCTTCTCCTTTCAATCAGGTCCAGTCTGCCTGTATTCTTTCATCAAGTTTCATAAAAGTGCCTTTTTCACTATCTGCCAGTATTTTTCAATCCTTATTTGAGCCATTTTTGAGACAGTTTAGACAGAAATAATTTCATTAGCTACTCTTACCAAAGGGGCAATGAACCTTGTGTTCTTTTTTTATGGCTATCATAACTATCCTTGTCGGAACAACTACTATATTTCTATGGGTGGTTTAGTTTAGCTAACAATTGTATGATATCAGTTGGGCCGGTCGATTTCAGCTTCTTGAGAAATACTGAATCTGTCATCGTCAAATTGCTCAAAGTATTGTCTTGCTTTTCCAGTCTTAGCTGGATAGCCTTTGATATTCATTCATCGCTACAACTATTTTGAGGATCATAAAAAAAGTCAATCACAACATAGTAATGGCGCTTCTCACTCCAAAAGTCTCCATTGTTCATCATCTCATAAAATCTATTGGTACTCAGTTCCATACCGCTTTAATGCAGCTGAAATAGACTAATGTTCAAGTAATTGTACTTTAATTTACTCATGGTAATTATCTGATTGATTAGCTAAAGTCAAAAGAAAATGCAGTATGTGACACATCATGTAGCAAACCTGCAATTTGTTCTTCTATAGTTCCGCCAAGTCTTTTGATCAATAACATCACACCGATTCATACGAACCACCTAGAAGATCCTCAACAATCATTTTTTCTCCCTTCAAAAACAACTATATATTATACACATTATATACGAACGTTTGTTCATTTACAACTTATTTTGTCTGAATAAAAAAGGAATAGTGCTCTTTCAGCTCTACTCCTTAATTAAAAATAATTTATATCGCTTGCGGGCCACGTTCACCCGTTCTAATCCGAATCGCCTCTTCTACATTGTAAATGAAGATCTTACCGTCTCCTACTTCTCCTGTCTGACAAATAGCCAAAATCAAAGAAATAATCTCTTCTACTTCCTCGTCTAAAACGACAAAACTGACTTTCACTTTAGGCAACAGTGTTGTGATAATTTCTTGACCACGGACATATTCTTTTAACCCTTTCTGGTTCCCAAATCCTAATACTTGGCTTACGGTCATTCCTAACGCTTCAAAACTATCAGCCATTTTGACTTTTAGCTCTTCTAGTTTTTCCTGCTGGATGATTGCTTCTACTTTTTTCATCTGTTTTCCCCCTAAGAATCTAGTCCCATAAATGTCGGATAAGCTGTTTCATCGTGTTCGATTCGATCTAGTCCTAACGCTTCTTCTTTCGCTGAAACTCGGATCGGCATAACTAACTGAATCCCTTTAATAATGAGAAAACTTGCAACTCCAGCAAATATGATCGTAAAAGCTATACTAGCGATTTGGGCTACAAACAGATCCGTTCCACCATAGATTAATCCTGTTTTTCCTCCTATAGTAGGATCTGCAAATATTCCTGTCATGATTCCACCAAAAATCCCACCAACGCCATGACAACCGAACGCATCTAGAGCATCATCGTACCCAAATTTATGTTTAACAAATGAAATAAAATAATAACAAAACGGACTTACTAAGGCTCCTAAGACAAATGAACTCCAAAGAGAAACAAAACCAGCACCTGGCGTAATGGCAACTAAGCCCACAACCGCACCTGTACAAGCTCCGACAACTGTAGGTTTTCCGATTGCTAATTTTTCAATCAGCATCCACGACAGCATCCCACTCGCTGCAGCCGTATTCGTTGTCAACATCGCGTGGATCGCCACCCCGTCAGCAGCTAATGCAGAGCCAGCATTAAAGCCAAACCAACCAAACCAAAGTAGTCCCGCCCCTAAAACGACGAATGGAATATTATGTGGACGATATTCTGTTTGTCGATATTCTCGACGTTGTCCTAAAACCATTGCCAATACAAGCCCTGAAATTCCAGAGCTAATATGAACAACATTTCCACCTGCAAAATCAATTGATCCGATCTCTTCTAAAAAACCACCGCCCCAAACCATATGCGCCATCGGATAATACACGATGATCGACCAAATCCCAATAAATAAAAAGATTGCAGAAAATCGCATTCGTCCAACAACAGCACCTGTAATAATTGCTGTCGTAATCAAAGCAAACATCATTTGAAAGCTCGCGAACAATCCTTCTGGAATTGTCTCTCCTTTTGTCATTGAAACATGATTAAAAAACATCTTGTCAACATTTCCAACGAATGACCCTTCTCCACTAAAAGACATTGAATACCCTAAGATAACCCATAAAACTGAAGCTAATCCCATCACACAAATCACCATCATCATTGTGTTAAGAATATTTTTTCTTCGTTCCAGTCCGCCGTAAAAAAATGCTAAGGCAGGTGTCATTAAAAAAACCATCGCAGAACAAATCATAATAAATGCAATATTCCCTGTTTCCATAAAAAACTCCTCCAATTCAAAAAAATAAGCCAACCTTCATTTTAGCTTTGTCGGTTATTTTAGCATCGTTTTTTGAATTATCCTAGCAAAACTCTCTTAAACAAGTAAAATAATTTCATTTTTCTGACAATTCACGTGATAAAAAATAACATCTATACCAATAGAACGGTTTTATTTTTGTGAATTTCGGCTTATTTCCGAAGGAGTTGCTTCTGGGCTCACCGTTTATTCGGTTACTAAGAGCCTGAAACATAACCTTTTTAGTTATGTACCAGGCTCTTCATTCTTTAATCTACATGGAACGCTTTATAAGCCTCTTGTTTTTTTAATCCGCGAAGCTTTGCAACCTCTTTGATTGCTTCTTTAGACGAACTACCCTTTGTTATAAATACCTCGATATGTTCTTTGATTGAAAGCTCTAGATCTGGATTTTCTACTACTTCTGGCCCATCTGCCCCTTCAACTAAAAGACAACATTCACCTTTTAACGTATTTTCAGCTAAATAATCTCTTAATTCAGCTAAAGTCCCACGAAGATATTCTTCATGAAGTTTCGTCAATTCACGACAAATCACAGCGTTGCGCTCTTCTCCAAATACTTCTGAAAAATGTTTGATCGTTGTGGCGATTCGATGGGGTGATTCGTAAAAAATTTGCGTTGGTAATGCTGTTTTCAATTGCTCTAAAATTTCTTTTTGTTCTTTTTTCTTCCTAGGTAAAAAGCCATAAAATGTAAATGGCTGAGGCGGTAATCCTGAAGCGATCAAAGCTGTGATTCCAGCTGTCGGACCAGGTAAAGCGATAACATTGATTCCCTTTTTTATACACGCTTCAACTAATTCATGACCTGGATCACTAATGGAAGGCATTCCAGCATCACTAACTTGAGCAATCCGTTCCCCAGCCTCTAAACGTTCGATAAATTGTGGAATCCGTTCTTTATAATTATGCTCATGGAAACTGATTTGCGATGTTGTTATCTCAAAATGATTCAATAATTTTTGCGTATTTCTAGTATCTTCACTAGCTATGATCGTTGCTTCTTTTAAGATATTGATACAGCGAAAGCTCATGTCTTCTAAGTTTCCGATTGGTGTCGGCACCAAATATAACTGCCCAATACTAGATGAATCGAAACTTTTTTGTTTTTGCATCGTTTCTCCTTTTCAACAGATAAGTTAATGTAAAAAGGGTGTGGGACAAAAGTAAAAATCACTTTTGTTTCACACCCTAAATGCGAATAAACGGTAAAAGCAGAAGCAATCACTGCGCTTCGCTTCGATCACATCAAATTCTAAGTGCTAAAGCACTAAGATTTGAAGGCTGCGGAAATGAGCTTCTGTCTCAGCCTCTCTAAATGTGAATCGTTCGACATTTATTTATATCTTTCTCCATAAATAACATCTAAGCAAAACGCACATTCTTCGTCATTTTCGCGACGTGAACCATACAAAATGTTGCAGACATGGAAGCCTTCTTCATAAAGTTTTTCCAAATTCATTCGCGATTTAGATAACTCTTGCTTTGCTGGATCATTTGGATCGCTAGCTAGTTTAGTCAATTCTTGTAAATGTTCACGTAAGCGTTGATTTTCGATTTCAAGTGTTGTATTTTTTTCAACTAACTCGTGAAGTGCTTCTTTAATCTCTGATAATTGACCCAAAGTTCCTTGTAGATCCGTCTCTAAAGAACTCAGACCATCATATAAAGAACGTTTATCCATTGTGATCACCTTTTTCGGCTTGAGCTTTTTGCGTTGCTTCTTTGATTTCTTCGTAATCATATTCTACAGCTGTTTCACGTCCAACTAAACGGACTTTGATGATGCGGCTTAATAAATTCAAACCGACTACTCGGCCCTTTCCGTCTGGCGTGATCACATCTTTACCATAATCAGGTAATTCTTTTTTTGCTGCTTCGTATTCATCATTTTCATATTTTAAACAGCACATTAAGCGCCCACACAAACCAGAAATTTTCACTGGATTTAACGATAAGCCTTGGTCTTTTGCCATTTTGATCGACACTGGCATAAAGTCACCTAAAAAAGTCGAACAGCATAGTTGTCTACCGCATGGCCCGATCCCACCTAAAATTTTTGCTTCGTCTCTGACACCGATTTGGCGTAATTCGATTCTCGTACGGAAAATCGCTGCTAAATCTTTGACTAGTTCACGAAAATCGATTCGACCATCTGCTGTAAAATAAAAAACCATCTTGCTGCGGTCAAATGTATATTCAACACGAATCAATTTCATTTCTAATTCATGTGCTCGAATTTTCTCTTTGGCCACACTTAATGCAGCTTTTGCATCATCTACGTTCTTTTGTTCTTTCTCTAAATCGGTTTCTGATGCTCTATTTAAAATGGGTTTTAAATCCTCAGGTAAATCTTCCGGATCAATAGTTTTTTTCGGTATCGCAACTGTGGCTAGCTGTTTAGATTGCTGTGATTCCACAAGCACTTTATCATTATAAAAATACTCTGATTTTCCAGGAGCAAAATAATAGATATGACCAGCTTCACGGAAGCGAACTCCTACTACTTCTACCATTTTCATCCTCCTATTTATGTTTTAGGGTGAATCATTCGTATCACTAATTGCTCACAAACACTTTGAAAGCTAACATTCGCTTCCCACTTTTGACGTGCTTTTAAAATAAGTTCAACTCGTTGTGCTTGTTGTTCTATCACACGTTTTAGTTGATCCGCTACTACACTTTCAGTGAGTTGTTTGCGGTAATAAGTAAGTAATAAATCAAAACTCAACGCTTGCTGATCTTTTTCTTTAAATGCTTTGATCATCTTTTTTTGAACATAGACAAAAGCTTGTAAATCATCTTTTATCATATAATCAAACCACTGCTGAGTTATTTCCCTAGCTTCATTAAACCATTCATCTTGAGAGATTTCAACTGCTTTGTCAAAACTATTTGTCAGTTCTGCCAAAAGACTTGCTGTATTTTTATTGATTCCAGATGCTGCCAAAGCATGAACTAGTTTTTCCTTGACTAAAGGTTGAAAATGAAGAACCTGGCACCTTGATTGAATCGTCGGTAAGATTTTTGCTAAAGACATTGTTTCTAATATAGCTAAAACTTTTCCTTCTGGCTCTTCTAAAAATTTTAATAAACTGTTTGCTGCACCAATACTCATCTTATCAGCTTGCTCAATCAAGAAGACTTTTTGAGCAGTCTCTACCCCGCTTTTGCTAAATTCTGCTTTCAATGCTCTAATTTGATCAACTTTGATTGTTTGACCATCTGGTGCGATCTGCAAAACATCTGGGTGTTTATTTTCATTGATTCGCAGACAATTATTGCACTGATTGCAAGGGTTATTCTCAGTCAGATTTGTACAGAAAATATGTTTTGCCATCCATAAGCCAAATTCTTTTTTACCAGTTCCTGTATCGCCTTCAAAAAGATAAGCATGGGCAAGACGACCATGCTCAAAACTTTTTTGAAGTTGCTGGTAAAGCAACGGTTGTTGCTCCTTTAATACTTGTGCTTCTTTCATCTTAATATTGATGGAATCCTTCTACTGGAAGAACAAAGACAGTTGCGCCTCCCACCTCAACCTCAACGGGATAAGGAACTTGTCCATCCATCGTAATATCTAGTGTTACAGGAGTTGACACATATTGTTTACGAGATTGACATGTTTTTTTGATCAATTCCAATGCTTCTTCTACGCGGTCATCATCGATTCCGACGATAAACGTACTGTTTCCAGCCTTTAAAAAGCCGCCTGTTGATGAAAGTTTTGTCGCACGAATATTGGCATCAATAAGTTCATTGGCTAAACGGTTACTATCTTTATCTTGGACAATTGCTAAAATAATTTTCATATTCGGTCACCTTCCTAGTTTCTAAAATATTCTGGATAACGGTTCACAATCGCTTGAAAGGTTGCTTCCACAACATCTTCCAAACTCATTCTGGCATCAATTTTCGTGATTCTTTCTGGATTTTCCTCCACTAATTTTAAATATTCGTGACGAACTCGTTGATGAAATTCAAGACCTTCTGAATCCAATCGATCGATTTGTTGTTGACGATGATGTTTGATACGGTTAAGCCCAGTATCTGAATCTACGTCTAAATAAATTGTAAAGTCAGGTATCGTCCCTTCAATTGCAAATTCATTGATTGCAGCTATAGCTTCCACACCAATACGTCGACCTGCTCCTTGATAAGCTAATGAACTGTCTACGAAACGATCACATAAAACGATTTTGCCTTCTTCTAATGCAGGTAAAACTTTTTCCATCAAGTGCTGACGTCTGGCCGCTGCATAAAGCAACGCTTCGGTCCGCTCATCCATCTCCTGATTTTTTGGATCTAAGATGATTTGACGAATTTTCTCAGCAATGGGAATACCGCCAGGTTCTCTTGTCTTAATAATACTTCTTTCCGCCGCCAGATCTAGCCTTGGATATAACTCATTCAATACACTTGTCTTTCCTGCGCCATCTGGTCCTTCGATCGTTATAAAAATACCTTGCACTTTACTAATCCCCTTACTTACTTTGATTCCTTTTACCCATTATACTTTATCTGCTACAATCAGTCTAATTGAATTCCTTATTATTAAAATTTTCTTGATGAATAAATAAAACTGGGATGAAAAGCCTAACAGACTTTGCCCCAGTTTCACTGTTTTAATTCTCTAAAATGACTGAACCTTTTTTACTTCTACTAAAAATACTTAGTATTTTCTCAATTTTTGGATAACATTTTATCTTTAAGTTGCTTTGAGTTATTCTTCTACTCGGCTTTTTACTGCTACTCTCTTTAGATCATACGCTATTTATTTAAACATAATAGAAACAAACCAGCTGCCATTCAAACTGACTACTGATTTTTTATATTTTAAAGTTCCCTCCGACCCTCTACAGCCTTTAACAAAGTCACTTCATCTGCATATTCAATATCGCTACCAACAGATAAGCCATGGGCTAATCTCGTCACTGAGATTCCCGCCGGTTTGATCAAACGAGAAAGATACATTGCTGTTGCTTCACCTTCTGTTGTAGCATTCGTGGCAATAATAACCTCTTTGACCTCATCATCATGAAGACGTTGAATCAATGAAGCAATATTGATATCTTCTGGACCTGTTCCTTCCATTGGAGATAACACGCCATGCAACACATGATACATCCCATGGTATTCACGCATCTTCTCCATAGCCATCACATCTTTTGGTTCCTCTACGACTAAAATGATACTGCGGTCTCTCGTCGTATCCTGACAAATTTCGCAAGGATCTTCTTCGGTAATATTGCCGCAAATACTACAAAAATGCAGATCACGTTTCACACTGATCAATGCTTTGGCAAACGCATTAACATCTTCTTCTTTCATATCTAGTGTATGAAAAGCGAGACGAACAGCGGTTTTTTGACCGATACCAGGTAATTTCATATAGCTTTCAACTAATTTAGCGATTGGTTCTGGGTAATGCATTTCAACAAATCCTTTCAAACACAAACGATGGACGATTGGTTGTAAATTATGTATTCATTGTAGAGCTAACATATATTATACCATTTTTTATACATGTTTTTACAGAATAAAAGCTTTACGTCGATTCTTCTTTCCCTTTGTTATATTAAAAATTAGAAAAAATGCTTCAATTGATGAATAAAAAGATACGTATTCTGTCAAAACGTCTAATTCAAAAGGGTTATTGAATCTATAATTTACTCTAACATTTTATTTTTTTTACTAAATAAATCTTGACATTTATTACAAGTGTTATATATTAAATAACGGGTGAGAAAATAAAAAGATGGAAATACAAAAGGGGAGTTTTTATGAAAAAGGGTTTAAAAATATTAACAGTATCATTACTGTTCAGTTCTGCTATCTTTTCAACACCAGCAGTCAATGCTGTTGTTCATGCTGAAGAAATAGGGGAAACAACAGTTGATGAAAGAGTAGATAATGATGAAATTCGTGGACGATTATTGACTTTAATAGCTGAAGCAAAATCAGTCATTTCATCTGAATCCTACACTGAAGCTTCTTTAGAAAGTGTAAAAGCTTTATTACCTAGTGCAGAAAAGGCTTTGGAAGATTTGGAGAATAACTTAGCAGGAAACTATGAAGAAATCGTTTTAAGTCTAAAAAATGCCTTAGATAATTTAATAGAGATTACTGAATCTAGTTCTTCTGAACCAGAGCCTAGCACGACTGATTCTAGTTCTACTATGCCTGAATCTACTGATTCTAGTTCCACAATACCTAGCTCGACCGACTCTAGTTCTACTGCACCTAGTTCAACGGATTCTAGTTCTACTATACCGAGCTCGACTGACTCTAGTTCGACCATTCCTAGTTCAACTGATTCTGATGTTACTGTGCCAACCTCTACTGACCTTAGTTCAACGGATGAAGCTAAACCAACGATTGAAATTACCGACCAAACAATGTACGTAGGTCAATCATTAACAGAAGAAATGATTTTAAGTTGGGCAACGTTTCACAATGCAGATGGCTATGAAGTAGGGTTTGAAATCCTTGAATCGCCTATTAAAGTTACAGCTATCGGCAACACGCTACTTGAAGTTGGAACATACAAAATTAGATATTATATCAGTCAATTAACACGTATGGCTACAAATGTTGTTGCTGAAAAAACAATTACTTTAACGATTCTTTCAGAAAGTGAAAACCCAATAAATCAGGTTACATCACTTGAAAAAAACAAAAATCCTAAAGCACCAACTAACAATATTTTATCACCAGTAGCGAATCCTGTATCTACTAAAAATCAAAAATCGATTACCTCAGCTCAAACAAAAGCAAAACAATTACCTGAAACAGGTGAAGTAAACAATGGTATGACGATTGCTTCAGCTGGCGTAATCTTGATTGCAGGAGCTTACATCTTTAGAAAAAAACAATTAGATAAATAACCAGCTAACTTTTTTTGATTTATTTGCCTGATAACTGTGTTGATATTCCATTAACTCTTGCCCTATCGCATAATTGTCACTGGTAAAATAATCATTAAATCTACAAAGGATTTCTCTCTGTTTGCTGAATATAGAACGAAGAAAAGAGCCAAAGAATAAATGTTTATTCATTTAATCCTTTGGCTCTTTTTCTTTAAGGTTACTCTTGATTAAAATCCAGGCATTCCCTTGGCATATTTGCCCATAGTTGCTTCTGTTTCTTTTTCCACTTTAGTTAAGGCATCATTGACCGCCATAATTACCAAGTCTTGAAGCATTTCTACATCATCTGGATCCACAACATCTTCTTTGATCGAAATATCTTTCATTTTACGATCGCCAGTAAATGTAGCTGTAACTAGATCATTACTTGAAGCACCTACAAACTCTCTTGAGTTTAATTCTGCTTGTGCTTTTTCCATGTCTTTTTGCATTTTTTGGACTTGTTTCATCATTCCTTGCATATTTCCCATGCCTCGCATCATAACTATCGTCTCCTCTTAATCGTTTATTACTTCAACTAGCGACTCGCCAAACATGGCAATCGCTTCGTCTACTACTTGATTGTTCACTTCTTTTACAGGTTCTTCCTCTGTTAATAAATGATTTTCTTCATTGTTAACAGATCGATCTTCATTTGTTGGATCTCCCGTACTTGATGTTTCTTTATTTTGGCTGATAAATGACTGACGTAGCTTTGGCCAGCTTTCTTTGGTGATACACACCATATCAGGAGCATAATTATTGACCAAACGGCTCAAGTTATTATGAACCGCTAACTGCATTTCCTCATCTTCCATAGCTCGACCGCATACAATTTCATACTCAAATGCAATCACTAAACCATTGGGACTAGCTGCAACTGGCTCGCTGGCTTTAAGCATCGCTCTTTGTGTCACAGACATCATCTGTAATAAATCATCCCAGACATTTTTGACGTTCAATAAATGATCTTTAGTTGCTTCATTCAACACTTTATACACTAGTTCTGTTGGAATCCGTAGCGTATTTTTGCTGCTTGTCGCTCGTGTTACTTTAACAGGTTCAGCTTCTTTAGCTGTCATACCATTTTTCTTCAACTCAGTTAATTCTTTTCGCAGATGTTCGATTTGTTGCTGCAACGTTGCAATCTCTTCTGGTGGAGTCGATTGGGTTTCGTTCGAAACTTCTACTGGTTTTTTAACAGATTTTGCTAATTTAACGGTCGCTACTTCAAGATAAATATTAGCATTATTGGTAAAACGAATGTCATTTTGAGTATCGCTTAGAATTTGAATCATTTGATAAATCTTTTCAGCAGCAGTATGTTTTGCTAACTCTTTGAAATTTTCTGTTAGATTTCCGACTTTTTCAGCTAACAAGTTAGGCGCTTGCTGGAACATAAGTACGTCTCGACAATATAATAACAAATCTTCTAAAAATCTTCTTGCTTCTTTTCCAGAACTGAGAATACTTTCCAACACTTCTAATGCTTGTTCAACATCACCTGACACACAGTTGGAAATATATTGGTCCATCATTTCATAAGTCAAGCTACCCGTGACCTGCATCGCATCAGTCAGTGTGACTTTTTCATCACTAAATGAAATCGTTTGATCCAAAATACTCAAAGCATCCCGCATGCCACCTTCTGCTGCTCGACCAATAACATACAATGCTTGTTCGTCAAACTCAACATTGATTTGCTTTAAAATATAGCCTAAATGATCTACGATGTCTTGCGTACTGATTCTTTTAAAATCAAAACGTTGTGTTCTTGAAATAATCGTTAACGGAATCTTATGAGGTTCGGTTGTCGCTAAAATAAAAATGACATTTTGCGGTGGTTCTTCTAACGTTTTTAGTAAGGCATTAAACGCACCTGTAGACAACATATGCACTTCATCGATGATGTATACTTTATAATCTGCTTGTGTTGGGGCATATTTTGCTTTATCTCGAATATCACGAATCTCTTCTACCCCATTATTACTAGCCGCATCGATCTCTATGACATCATTCAAACGCCCTTCTGTGATCGCAACACAAGTTTCACATTCGTTACACGGTTCTCCGTCTACGCTATGTTTACAGTTGATTGCTTTAGCAAAAATTTTTGCCGCACTTGTCTTCCCTGTTCCTCTAGGGCCGGTAAACAAATAGGCATGCGAGGTTTTCTTTTGTATGATCGCATTTTTTAAGGTCTGCGTAATTGCTTTTTGACCAACAACATCATCAAAACGCTGCGAACGCCAGACACGATACAAAGCTTGATAAGCCATAATTTACCCCTCCCTCGGAATTTCACTATGTTCTATTATACGTGATTTTTATGGATAAGGCATTAAAAAAAGCGAACACATTAATAATTTTTTCAAAAAAAGAGGCTGTAACATCACTCTATGAGTCACATCCCAGCCTTATTATCCTTTATTAAATGTGTGTATCTGTTTCTTCTTTTTTCGCTAATACGTCATTTGCTCGGAACATTTGATTATAACGTTCTTCATCTTCTTGATTGTCTCTGATCACTTTTGAAAGTGTAAATGAGGAAGAAATCAATCCTACTGATCCCATCAAATAGTATCCTTTAACCATTAATGGTTCTTTTAGTGTGTACAAACCAATCAACATCAGTGCCACAAAAAAGGCAAATGATCCCCAACTTAGAAAGACAAATGCAGGTGTGTTTCTGTAAGCTTTCTTTTTCATAATTCTCTCCTTTAATAAATAATAGTACTCTTTCAGTATATCATTATTATTTATTAAAGAACACTTAAATTTTTAATTTTCTAACCATTTATTGATCTTACCGATCATTTAATATAACTATCTAAGCATTTAAATACGCAATATCCTTCGGTAACACTAAGCGTCTTCTATCAATGTATTTTCGTAAATCAGTGAGATTTTTAAATGATGGAATATCTTCTACAATCATATTGATTTCCTCATCTACCGTTTCAACAGCATAGTTTGAAACATATAAATCGTAATTTCGATCAGAGCTACTTATTGTTTGGTCATAATAATGACTTTCTTGAACAAAGAGATCGACTTTGTTTCGGAAATTTTCTTTTAATACAGAACGAAGTAGTTGTGCATGTTCCTTGCCTAAATCACTCAAAACTAAAACAGATAGCTGGTGCCTCATTTCGTCGGTAAGTGTACTTAGATTTTCCCAACGAATCGCCATTTCATGAAGGATCTCATCTAAATACATTGTTTTCCACGGAAACTTCATTTTCGCTTCCAACACACTCAACGCTTTATTAACAACCGCTGTAAACACTATGAAATTTTGTTTGATGGCTCGGCTAGAATACAAGTAACGATCATAGACCATAAATTTCTTATAAGGAAACATTTTGTGCTTCGCATATATATATTCAATCAGGCGAATAATGCTTGCCTTACTCTGTTCTGAAATAGAAATAGAAAGGGCATTTTTGATCGTATTGACTAAATTTTCCGCCTGATTGATAACATTCACTTTTTCTTGTTCGTTGTCCCAACCAAAATCCCACCAAAAGATGGAATAACAAAAATCCTCATACCAATTATCAGGAAGAATAACATTTAATGGTTCCGCAATCTCCTCCACATCGGATTGATATTTTCTAATGTCGATTGTAGTTTTGACAAAACAATTGATTGGATCTTTTCGGTTCTGAATCAAAAAACCTTGTCGTTCTCTAATAATAGTTACCGCGATTGAATAGGCTAAATGAACGATTTGGCTATCATTCAATTCCAAATTAAATTTCTTATTGATCTTATTTGACAAGCGAAAAATCTTTTCTCGGTCTAAATGAAACGGCCATGCTCGAATCCCATAGACTTCCATAAAGTAGCAAATAAAAAAATAGCGAACTTGTCGTTCATCTTTTCCATGCACAAAATATGGCGAACGATTCATTTGAATATTTCGATCTTTTAATGCCGAACTGATCAAATTAGACAACCGGTATAAACTAGAGTTACTTAAATATAATTTTTTCTCCCAAAAAACTGCTGGTTGCATCGGTTCAAAGAAAATCGATTCTAATAAAGAAAAGGCATTTGATTCTTGAATGATCTCATTATAAATATCGTGGATCGATCGGTGGGGGGAGGCAATTAGCCGAATCCCATTTTTTCTGGATGTCTCTATCGTCAGATAGTCTGACCAGCGATCTTCTATGTACTGACAATCCAGCATGATTGTTTTCTTTGAACACTCAATACTTTCAGCGAGATACTCAGAGGTGACCCAGCTATTTGGCCCATTTAGTAAGTTCAACAACAACACTCTTCGATGCATAGATGGCGATAACAATCTCTCCATTTTCTCTCCTCATTTCACCTTTAATAAATTTTTCTTCAAAATTTTCCAATAGTTGAGCTTTTTTTGAAGAAATCCCTATTTAACAATAATTATAGCATCTTCTACCCCTTTTTTGAATTAATCTAAAGCGCAACTCAATTGGTTTATTTAAAAACAGGTACTATTATGAAAATATAAAAACGCGGATTTAAAATTTATCGATAAATGGAAAATCTCACCACATTTTTTGGAGGGATTCTACATGAAAAAAAACACAATTAAACACACTATCATCTTTGGTTTCATCAGTATTTTGGGTATTTCCCTAATTATTGGCGGGTATATTTTTAGTGATACTGCTAGTAAAGCAAATAGTTTGGCTAGTGAACCCAAAAAAGCAAAGTCAACCTTAATAAAAAATGTTCCAACAGGCAATGAGCTGGCTAAAATGGCGACAGCGCCTAAGAAAAAACAGAGCAAAGAAAAAATGATCACCTTAAATACGACCAAAGATACTACAGCTCCTACAATCAATACACCCGAAGAAACAATTGAACAAAATACTCAAATCAATATTTATGATGGAGTCACTGCATCTGATAATAAAGACGGAGATGTTTCGGCAAGTGTAACAACTGATTCAACACTTGACACATCAGTTGTTGGCACACAAATCATTCATTTTACTGCAACAGATACGAACGGAAATACTGGCACTTCCGATAGAATTTTCCATATTGTTCCAAAAAGCGAACCAGTAATAACGCCTCCTACGGAAACATCTCCCGTAGAACAGGCATCTACTGAACCTGCTCTAGCTCCCAGTGCACCAGAAGCACAAGCTGAGCCTTTATCTAGCGCAATGACGATCACCATGAATGGACAATCGATTCCTTATCAAAATGGCGGACAAGGTAGTGGCCAAAGTATTATCGATTCAAACCCTGGCGGTGTTGCTTCTACTTGGGGAGGAGCTGCAGTTCAATCAGGAGATGACGGCCAAAACACTCATTTTATTGGGCATAACCCTGGCGTATTCTCTGCTGTATTCTCTTTAGGGTCAGGTAGTCAAATCGTTGTAACAGATGGAAATGGCACCCCTACTACTTATACAGTTCGTACAATCCTTCAATTGGATGACTATGGAACAGAAGTTGGTACAGGAACTGATTATTGGGATCTTACCATTGGTGCAGGTGGCGGAGAACGCATTACTCTACAAAGTTGTATTAATGATGATATCAATTTATTTGCCATTGCATATAAATAGTGAAAAGGCTAAGACAGAAGCTCATTTCCGCAGCCTTCAAATCTTAGTGCTTTAGCACATAGAATTTGATGTGATCGAAGCGAAGCGTAGTGATTGCTTCTGCTCCCACCGTTTATTCCCATTTAGGGTGTGAAACAAAAATAATTTTTATTTTTGTCTCACACCCTTTTCATGGCTTTCGCTGCGATTATCATTTTCCTCATTACAAGTACTGAATTCTAAGTATTTGTAATTGCTCATTTTGTAATTGTTTGGCTACGCCAATTTTATAAACTATCAATAAATCGTTTAAAGTCCGCTTGCCCTTCTGGTGTTCGCTTATAAACACTGGCATCAGTTAAAGCATGTACTACGTTTTCTCCAACTGCTTTTTGGATTATTTCTTTAATATTTTTTTCATCAAAAGAATACATTTCTTTCAACTGATCTGCCCATGACTTATGACAATCTGTCATTTGGTTTTCTTGTTCTAAGACATATTTTTCCACTTCTTGTAGCTCATCATTTAAATATGAGGGTAATGAAACTAAGCCCATCACTTCTGCTAAACTTAGATTTTGTTGAATTTCTTTGTATAGAGAGAAAATGCCCTCTTGATAGTCGTCAGAAACTTTGTTATCACGTAAAACTAAATCCAATTCAAATAAATGCCCTTTACGACGAGCAATCGCCGCGATGCTATGCTGAGACGCTTCCTCTTTTGAAAAAGCCTGAATCGAACCCGTCTTATCAAAATAATTACGCCATTTTTCAAAAATCAATGTAGCCGCCTCAACTAAATCTTCTGAATTTGGACTTTGCAATCGAATCACAGACATTGGCCATTTAACGGTGCCGGCATTCATTAGAGGAAAATCACTTAACTCAAAATATTGTTCTATCTCAGCTTTCTCCAATGGGAACGCATGCCGTCCAGCTTGATAATGATCATGAGTTAAGGTAGTCTCCCCGACAATTGGTACATCCTCATTAAATCCAACAAAATAATGTGGCAATACTTCAACAATCTTCATCAACCGACGAAAAGTCTCTTTAGAAATAACCATCGGGCGATGTTCCTCAGAGAAAATAATCGACTGTTCATTATAATCAGGATGGGAGGAATACTGAAATCCCCAGCTTTCTCCATTTAAGTTCATTCGAATAATACGATGATTGGTTTTAGCAGGAAAATTCGTTCGACCTTTGTAGCCTTCATTCTCCATACAAAAAACACATTTAGGATAACCTACATGGGAATCTTGATCAGCAGAAGCAAGTTGGTGGGGAGATTTATCGGATCTTGATAAATTGATCGTAATCTCAAGCTGCCCGTATTCCGTTTCTACTGGGAAAACACTTTTTTTTGCACTAGTTCTTGTTTTAATCGAATCATTCTCTTGAGTCAATTTATGGAAATAATCCGTCGCATCCGCTGGGTCTTTCTCATAATGTTGCGCAAAAAGAGCATTCACAACTGAAGGCGGTGGCGTCAGAAAATCCATTATTTGCGCCTTGAAAATGGCTAACTCTTCTGGTTCTGCTTTGACTTTACCATTTTTTATCGCTTGAACCACTAATTCATCTAACAATTCCAAGGATGTTTTTGTCACTATAGTTGGAGTAATAGATTCTAACGATTCTTCACCAATCATTGCAAGTACACGATTTTGCAAGTAGAGACGATCCAGCTCCATCCAACCACCTGCTTGAATCGCTACTGTTACAAAGTCAGTAATAGTTTGACTAATTGACACAATGTTTCCCCCTAAATTTAAAAAGCTAACTGCACTGTTCTATAGAATTATTTGTACCCTTTTGGATGGCTGACATGCCAATCCCACGCTGTTTTGATGATCTGCTTGATATCTGTAACTTGAGGTTGCCAGTCCAAAATCATTTTTGCTTTTTCGCTTGAGGCAACCAGTTTGCTTGGATCACCTAAACGGCGTGGCAATACTTTAGCCGGAATTTCTTTACCAGTTACTTGTCGAGCTGCTTCTACCATTTCTTTGACTGAATAACCAGTATTACTACCTAAATTAAAAACGGTACTCTCATTCCCTTTTTGTAAATAGTCCAACGCTGCAATATGAGCTGCAATCAAGTCTTCAATATAAACATAATCACGGATACAAGTACCATCTGGTGTATCATAGTCATCTCCATAAATTCCTAGATAGTCTCGTTGCCCTAAAGCGGTTTGCAAGATGATTGGAATCAAATGCGTTTCTGGATCATGGTCTTCCCCGATGGACGCATCTGCTTTTGCTCCAGCAACATTAAAATACCGCAGTGCAACATAACGTAGGTCATAAGCGTTGTCGCACCATTTCATCATTTTTTCCATCATCAGTTTACTTTCACCGTAAGGATTTTCTGGATTAGTCGGCGTAGTCTCTACAATCGGCATCTCCTTAGGCTCTCCGTATGTAGCTGCTGTAGAAGAAAATACGATTTGTTTAACCCCAAATTCCTCCATTACTTCCAAAACGATTTGTGTCCCATGAACATTATTATTAAAGTAAACTAATGGCTTTTCAACGGATTCACCGACTAATGAACTTGCAGCAAAATGAATCACACCATCAATCGTTTCTTGTTTGAAGACATTTTGCATAAAGCCTTTATCTCTAATATCTCCTTGATAAAATACGGCATTTTTATGAATCGACTGTTTATGTCCCGTTTGAAGGTTATCAACTACTACGACTTCATACCCTTTATCAATCAGTTGATCAACCGCATGGGAACCGATGTAGCCTGCCCCTCCTAAAACTAAAATTGACATGTAACTGCCTCCTTATTTGAATAAAACATTTATTAATATCATGATATATATTCTTTATTCTACAGCTTTCTTACTCTATCATCAACATTTGCACTAGATAAATCTGCTAGGTATTCATTTTTCGTCTATTTGCTTGATAGAATAATCTAGTTTAGCTTCTTGTCTCACTAAGATTATGTATAAAAATGTGATTAGATCAGAAGCAGTTTTTTTTGCATAGTGTGTTTTACTCACTTAATCATTATTCCTATAATCCTAACCTATTTATTAAATTGTGCAACACATTTTTGAAACAAATTCATATTGCGATTACATCCTTTTTAAACAATAAGAATTAGATAACTATATAAGCATTTGTTACACTCTATTGGATTTTTTTCTTATTTTGGTTCATAATAGAAATGTATAAACAATTGAGAGGAGAATGTATATGAAAAAATTTATTTCAGGAATGCTTGTCGGAACAGCTGTAACTTGTGCTGCCGTTGTCGGTTTTGCGGCGACCATCAAAAAAACAGTTCTTGATCCAATCGAAGAAAAAGAAGATATGATTGAGGAAAACCGTAAAAAAGCAATGCGTAAACGTATTTCTAGATAATACAAATAGCGATATTATACCGTTTGACTTTAGCAGTAAATAGAAAATCCTGTTTGTGATGTTTTTTATCATAAACAGGATTTTTTTGAATAACAAAGGAGACTAAAAGATTGGAGCAGAAGCCCAACACAAAGAGAACCAAGTTGATGTTACATACTACCTACTTGGTTCTCGAGGTTAAACACTTCTGTTCCATCCTCCTTTCATATTTTGTTTTCCTTCAAAGATCGTTCCAGCTATCAAATCTGCTTCCCTAAGATTCCATGGATCTGTTCCAGGTCTGGCTGTTGCAGATGTCAACCAATGAATTCCTTCTGTTGGAATCCCGTAACAAAACAACCCACTCAGCACTTTTCCTGATTTCGACCGTATTTGATTGGTTTCTCGCTCTACTAAAAGTGCACCTGTTTGATAAACTTCTCCTGATGCTAATTCCAATTGATGTAAGTCTGCCATTTCATCTCTTAAAAGCTGTTGTACCAATGGGTTTAAACTAATCTGATTCGCTGTTTTGGGCAATCTCGCTTCAATTAAAAAGTGGCTTTTATATTTTTGATTCGAGTCTTTTTTAGAAGAGCCAATAAACCAACCTGCCTCTGTCGCTATCTCCATTTCTGGACTCAGAAGTGTTACGATTTCTGCTTTCATCAACGCGTTCAGTTCAGCAATTCTTTCTAAAGGGGGACCGATTGATAAAAAGGAATTCAACGGAGTAAACCAATCCCACAACCATTTTTTGTAGTCATCATTTGTAAATAATTCATGATCAAGCATAAAACGAACTTCATCCCGCAAATCTTTCAAACTATCCAATGCTCCTGCAAAAGGCCCTGAAATCGTCCCTTTTCTTGCCTGCTTGAGATCCCAATGTAAATATGTCTTAGCAAATTCTTGAAAAGAATCGGCTGGTCCTACCACTTGGTCTGGATGTTCAATAGCTGACCAATCCCAACGATCTTTTTGATGGATGCCATATTTTTCCAAAATCGAGTCAGCACCCTTTGTACGGATAAACTCTTCATTAAATCGGTTCTGATTTATTTGATGATAATTTGTCTTCACTAACGCCGAATAATAGACAAATTCTACTTCTTTTTTTAACAGCTCAAAAAATTGTTCCGCAGAAAATTTGCCCTTTCTTTTAAATTTATTTAGACTCTTTTCTTTTAAAAAGCGTGGTTGACACTCTTCACCATAGCCTTTTTGATTAGCCCCTCTGGCATGATACGGAATCCCTCGACCAGAGCCTGCAATAATCTTAGGTTCTTTTCCAGAAGGAAGGTAAACGAGTTCTTCATTTTGCTGTTTAAATACTCCGCCTCGCTCACTTGTCAGTAACGTAAGATAATCGAAAAAGACCAACCCAAGTCCTCTGATCAAAACTGGCGTGTTTTCTGTGATTGCTTCAAGATAAGCATCTGCAGCATTTTTTGGTGAGGAATAAAATAAACGATGCTCGCTCGCATATTCAGCTAACGCTTTTTCGTTTCCAACAAGTTCATTTTCTTGATGTCCTAAGGCCAAAATAACTGTATCCACTGTTGTCTCAACTGCTTTAGTATAGACTAAAAACGTATCATCTTGGGTTTTGACAGCCCTAACCGTATCTTTAAAGAATTTTACTGAAGTCTGTTCTGTCATTCGTGTTTGGACATATTCATAAAACCATCTTTGATATAATCCATAGAAAACACGTGAACAGTGATCATTTGGCCCTAAATTTTGACACTCTGCCAGTAATACCGTTCGATTTTCAACATTGTTTTTCTTGATAAATTCAGCAGCTTCTCCTTGCGCCCACTCATATAGGTTTGGACCTTTCGCAACAGGTCCTTTAGTACTTAATGTTTCGTCAGTAAATAACGTCACGTGGGAGGCAACTGAATTCATCAGCAAAGACAATGACTGATTTTCTCGCCAGACTTTGCCTCCTGGTCCATAAGGATCGAACATTGTAATTTGAATCACCTGTTCATCTCTTGACCACTCAACAATTCTCTCTAAAACAGAAAGCCCGCGAGGACCACCGCCAACAATCGCGATTTTCATGAAATTCCCCCTTTCAACTTATTTTCTACGATTTATTTGACTCATTTTTTCTACCATTTCTTTTAGTACTGCAGCATTATTATACACTTCATCCTTTGCCCCATAAATCAGCGTGATAGCAGGATACTCTCTTGTAATGTCTAAAAGTTTTTGACAAGCAATGTGTGCTTCACCTGATTGTAATTCAATTAAGTATTTTTCTTTGAATAGAGGAAATTTATCTGGTTCATGATTAAACCATTTTCGAAGGTCATTTGAAGGAGCAATTTCTTTCAACCACAAATCTAACTGCTCTTTTTCCTTTGACATCCCTCTAGGCCATAGGCGATCGACTAATATTCGATAACCATCATTAGGTCTTGCTTTTTCGTAAGCTCTTTTGATTTGAATCATTTTAGTCACCTCTTCTTTATTTTAGCCTAATTAAGAAAAAAAGAAACGATTTATCATTTGAATCATAAGAAAAAGCACAGAGAAGTAAACGTTGTCCAGATTCGAACCGTCGTTTCTCTCTGTGCTTAATTAGTTAAGCATTTTTCTTTTTCGTTTTACCAGTCCAGCCTTCATAGCCGCCTTTTAAAATATAAAGATCTTTGTAACCTTTTTTACGTAATTGATTTGCTGTACGAATACTTAATGATTTTTTTTGATCATAAATATAGACAGGTTGATCTTTACGAATGGAATTCAACGTTGTTTTGATCGTTGTATACGGCATACTGCGCGCACCAAGTATATGGCCTGCATCGAATGAGTCTTTTTCACGAACATCAATGATTTGCGCTTTTCTCATACCTTCTTTAAATTCTTCTTCTGTGATTGTTTTGGCAGAGCGTTTTGCCATAATTCTAAGGTATAACTCATTGATCCCCATTGCTAATAAAATTGTTACTAAAATTCCATTGATAATCCATAAAACGTTCATTCTAAAATCCCTTTCTTACTCTTTCTCCGAGAATTGTAATGCAAGTGAGGCAGCACCGATAACCCCGGCTTCATTGCCTAACTCAGCAAGTTTGACTTGCGTGCTAGTTCGAACTTCTGGGAAAGTAAATTCTTCAAAATAAGTTTGAACACGGCTGCGTAAAAATTCACCCGCTGCAGAAACGCCACCGCCAATTACGACACTAGACGGATTTAAGGTATTTCCTACGTTTCCGATGGCAAGACCTAAGAAATAACATACTCGATCCACTACCATCAACGCAAACGGATCATCTGTTAGGGCATAATCAAATACATCTTTACTTGACACATCTTGCCCATCATCGATTGCTTGTTTCAACTGAGAATCACCTGCATATTCTTCTGACATATGACGAGCAACTCGAACAACACCCGTTGCACTAGAAACAGTTTCTAAACAACCACGTTTGCCACATGTACATTCAAAACCACCAGGGTCAACCGTTACATGCCCAATTTCGCCAGCACAGCCGTTTACACCATGCAGTAAGTTACCTTCTGCAATGATCCCGCCGCCAACGCCCGTTCCAAGTGTAATGAAAACAACATCAGGATTGTTCTCCCCAGCACCTTTCCAGCGTTCACCTAAAGCCGCCACATTGGCATCATTATCTAAAACAAAAGGAATACCCGTTGCTTCTTCAATTTGTGCTTTTACATTTTGTTTTTTTGTCCAATTAAGATTGTATGCTCCGATTACTGTTCCTTTTTTTATGTCTACACTACCTGGAGTGCCCATGCCGATTCCGATAAAATCTTTCTGTTTCATTTCATAAAGAGAGATTCGGTGATTGATTGATTCGATGATATCCGGCACGATATGACGTCCTTCATCCAGAATATTGGTTTCAATACTCCACTTTTGCTGAACATCTCCATCCGTTGTTAAAATCGCAAACTTAATCGTTGTTCCGCCTAAATCAATCCCAATCAATTTCTTGTCCATTTACTCGGTTCCTTTCTCAGTTGCTCTGCTTTCTTCAATTCGATGTTCTCGTTGCAAAACACTCCTCGCATGAAGATACGTGTCTCTATCAATTAAGTGACCTTCATAAATATTTTTCAATTCAATCATCATCAACTCAATATCATAAATTCTTGCACCTACATAAATGTAAATACCGAATTGTTTAAATAACTGCTGTACATCATATAGCGTTTCCATTAAATGCACTTCCTTATTATACAAGTAAACCGAATTTTTTTAAACCCAAGACTAGACAAACGCCCAACAAAAATACAAAAATGATGCCAGATATGATCCGTTCATGAATATTGAACTCTTCTGAACGATCGGGTACCGCTAAAGCAGATGCTACCAAAAGCCCACCGATCAAGCCACCGATATGACCCATGATATCAACCGAACTGCTAAATAAGTTAAAAACCAAGTTGATTCCAATAAATGTTGCATAACGTTGAACCATAAATGAGACTGCTGGATTATTTTTAAAATGACGTCCTAAGATAACAAACGCTCCAAATAGTCCAAACAAAGCAGTACTAGCGCCTGCTGATATACTGTTTGGCGAACCAAACGTAAAACTAATAATATTTCCAGACACACCACTTAATAGATAAATGAGCAGATAACGCCAGTGACCGTAAATACTCTCAACTTGTGAACCTACATAATAGAGTGTCACCATATTTACCACAAAATGCAACCAGCCGATATGCAAAAACATCGGTGTGAATAAACGCCAATATTGATCTAAATAAAGAATCTCTACCCTGGACATCGCACCCCAACGAATCAGAACCTGACTGTTCTCTGAGCCACCTGACAGTTCCATTCCTAAAAATACGATTGTAGTGATGCCAAGTAACAGATACGTCACGAGTGGTTGTTTTAATAGTCTTTTTAATTTCATTTGTGCTTGATAATCCATGAGTTCCTCCTAGCTGATAAATAATCGTTTTACAGGTAAATCAAACGTTTCTACCTGCCAATGTTCTTGCATCTGCTCACTAAAGACCAAACTACATGATTCCCCTTTATACTGTTGCAGGAAACGATCGTAAAACCCACCGCCAAAACCAATTCGAAACCCCTCATGTGTAAATACAATTCCAGGTACAACGACTAAATCGATTTTTTCAGCAGATACAACAGGTGCCGAAATAGGTTCAGCCACACCAAATGCTGACTTTTTGAATTTCGTATCAGTCGTTACAGAATGAAACGTCAACTGTCGCTTACTACCAGCAATCGGCATTAACATATTTTTCCCTTCCAACCAGCCTTTTTCAAGTAAAAGATGTGTATTAAATTCAAAGTCTAGTGGTTTAGTAATCGCGATGGTTTCTGCACTCTGCCAATAAGGATCATTGAATAATGCTTGACTGATCTCTTGTTCTTTTTGCTCTTTTAGTATTGGGTGCTCGTGAAGCCATTTTAAGTTTGCTAAACCTAGTTTCCTCAATCGTTCTTTTTCCACGTTCATCCCTCCACACAGTAAATCGCTTTGATTTATAACGCCTATATCTTTTTAACCTTCCCTTGTAGTTTATAGAAAAACCCACTAAATAGCAAACAGATTTCTAGTCTATTATATCTGCATCAAGTCTTTTTTGCAGACCAAGCGCCGATTGCTTTATAGACCTCAGTTTTTTCATTTTCTAGTAAAATTTCATGACGCAATTCTGCAAATAAAACGAGCGAAACATCTTTGATTCCTGCTTCGTCTAATTCTTTTGCCACTTTTCTAGGTCCTTTGCCAAAATCTCCTACTGGATCTTGCTCACCACTAATCACTAAAATGGGTAAATCCTGATCGATATTCTGTGCCCAACCTTCACGATTCGCTCCATCAACTAAACGGAATAAGGTATAAAAACCATTATTTGTGAACGTAAAACCAGTTAATGGATCATTTTCATATTCTTTTACATTTTCTTGATTTCGGCTTAACCAATTGAAACGACTCTCTTCTGGAAATTGCTTACTAAAAGAACCAAAAGCCATATGATCCAGCCATTTATTTTGTTTTTCTGGCGCCGTTAGATTTAACCCTTTTGTTAAAGACAAAGCTAAAGACAACATGGCAGCATTTTTACCTGTTCCCATAAAAATAGCTCCACTGATTTCAGATCTATACAATTGTAAATAATTACGTAACGCAAATGAACCCATACTGTGGCCTAACATAAAATGTGGTAAATTCGGAAAGTTTTCTCCAATCCATTCTTCGACCTGATGAATATCATCTAAAACAAACGTTACAGGCTCTCCTTTTCCGAAGTAGCCATGTTTTGGCTGATCATGTAGAACAGACTCCCCGTGACCTAAATGATCATGACCGACTACAACAAAACCCAAATCATTTAAATACTTCGCAAAATCATGATAACGTTCGATATATTCTGCCATTCCATGAATGATTTGTACAGTTCCGATTGCCTCGCATGTAGGCTCCCAACAGACAAAATGACTCATTGTTTTTTGATCGGATGACAAAAAAGTGTTGTGTTTCATACTCTTACCTCTTCTCAATTGATACTATTTATTATAAAGTATTCTGATTAAATGAAGTAGTCAAATGTGCATTTTCTTTTTTTATTATGTTATAGATGTTGAAAGGTGCAACTGATGAACATTCAATCGATTAAAACTGAAAAAAACCTTTATGATCATCAAAATAGGATCATAAAGGCTTTTTTATTCTTATGTTTGAAGTGTAATCACTGGATTAATCGACTGATCGACAACAATTTCCTCTGTTCCATACCGTTCGCCTAAAACATATTTAGCCATATGAATCGTTCGATCGCTCATTCTCTCTAGATTAGATGCGATATCAATAAACAAAACACCATCGGCCGCACGACCTTTTCCACTATTCATAATAGAAATATATTTTTTGCGCAGCATTTTGACCATCTGATCAATTTGTTTTTCTCGACTTAACATGTGAGCTGCCATTTCTTTATCATCGTTTTCAAAGACGATTAAAGAATCTCGAATATTTTTAAGAACTTTTTCAAATAAATCTACAACATCTTCATCATATAAAATCAGTGTCTCACGCTCGGAAACTTTACCTGCTTTTTTCTCTTTGGCTTTTTGCCTCTTTTCAAGATGAATCGCTTCATTGAGATTTTGAATAATATTACGACAATGATCGCCAATTCGTTCTAAATCCTTTGTTAACTCTAACATCATTGTTTGTTCATGACTCTCAGAAATCGTTAGCTCCGTTGCCGACAGTTGCACCAAGTATTCTGTTAAGCGATTGTCCGTATCATTGATCGCAGTCTCATACTGGCTCGCATTTTCCTTATCGATACTGTCTTGTTTTGCATAATAAGATTTTGTTGCTTCAAAGGCCCCTAAAACATACTCGCCCATTTGAAGTAGTTCGATTTTCGCTTGATTCAATGCTAATGTAGCTGAATTTTGAATAATCGATTCATTCAGATTGGATGGTTTAAAATCAATACTTTTATCCTTACCAGGAATCATTTTCCGCACAAGCCACTCGATTTTATCAATAAACCAAAATTGGATCAATAAATTAGAAATATTAAATAACCCGTGGGCAAAAGCAATTTGCATTGCAGGTTTTAACTCGAGCCAACTGGATAGACGCACAACCACCGCTGTAAATGGTGTCAGCAATGTTGTAAAAATAACGGCACCCACTAAATTAAATATCACATGTGATGCTGCTGTACGCTTAGCAGCAAGACTGACACCTAATGCTGCAATGACGGCAGTGATAGTTGTACCGATATTATCTCCAAACAAAATTGGTAAAACTGCTTCAATTGCTAGACTCCCTTGACTGTATAATTGTTGTAAAATTCCGATCGTTGCACTTGAACTTTGCAAAACCATCGTAAGAATGGTTCCGATCCCTACGCCTAAAATAGGATGATGTGAAACATCCACCATTAAATCCGCAAACTGAGGTAACGTACTCAATGGCGCCATTCCTTCACCCATTAGCTTTAGTCCATAAAATAGACAACCAAAACCAAACAAAATTTGCCCCACATTATTGATTCGTTCTCTCTTTGAGAAGAACAGTAAAATAGAACCTACACCAATGATCGGCAACGAATACGAACTCAAATTGAATCCAATGATAAAAGCCGTCACTGTCGTTCCCACATTTGCTCCCATGATCACCCCGATAGCTTGGCGCAACGACATGAACCCTACACTGACCAATCCCACTGTTAAAACTGTAGTCCCCGAACTACTTTGAATAATTGCTGTAACAATCATGCCTGCCAATACAGACCTGAGCGGTGTCGATGTAAAAGTGTTCAAAATTTCCCGTAACGAATCACCTGCAGACTTCTGCAGACCATCCCCCATATACTTCATACCAAATAGAAAAATCCCTAATCCTCCGAGAAAAGGAAATAACATTTCTTGATAGGACACACCTGTTCCTCCTTTATTTTAGAAGCTGATTACGCTCGCTCAATCTTGACTAAAAAATAGAAAAATCGATTGTAATACTCTTTGTCACCTCAATCCTATTTAAGGGTACAAAAAAACAGCCCTCTTGTAAATAAAATATTTGTTTTTTCACACTAAAATTAATGCTGTCCTAATTAACCCAACAAAAAAAGAGGGTAGGAGATACCTCTACAAGCCATCTTCCCCCTCAAGGAATTTGAATAAACGGTGGGAGCAGAAGGAATCTCTTCGGAAATAAGCTTCTGTACCAACCTCTCGTAAACTTACAATAAAAATCAAACCATCAACAGATAAACACCAGAAGCCACTACCGCACCGACTAAAGGTCCAAGGATTGGAACCCATGAATAACGCCAATCCGATTCTCCTTTAGTTGAAATCGGCAAAATTTGATGTGCCAAACGAGGACCAAAATCACGCGCAGGATTGATCGCATAGCCTGTAGGTCCACCTAGAGATAAACCAATCGACAAAATCAACGCTCCTACAACTAATGGATTTAACCCGTCTGTAAAATTGTGTTGTGAAAATGACAGTAAACCTAACACTAAAACAAATGTTCCAATCACTTCCGTTACCATATTCGCTGGATAATTACGAATCGCAGGACTTGTAGCGAACGTCCCTAAAATCGCTCCTTGATCTTTTGTTACTTGCCAGTGTGGTAAGTAGGCTAACCAAACTAAAACAGCTCCTAGAACTGCTCCTAGTACTTGCGCTAAAATAAACGGTACAACTAAGCTCCATTCAAAACTTCCCGTCATTGCCATCGCAACCGTCACTGCTGGATTCAAGTGAGCAGGTCCCATATAGCCTGCAACGTATACTGCAATTGTTACTGCCATAGCCCACCCAAACGCAATCACGATCCATCCAGATCCTGCGGCTTTACTTTTCTTTAAATTAACTCCGGCACAAACACCGTCTCCTAAAAGAATCAATATCATCGTCCCTAAAAACTCACTGAAAATCTGTGTCATATTTGAAGTATCCATTTTACTTCTTCCCTTCTTTCAATGCACTCAAATCAGATTCAGCAATCAATTGATTTAATTCAGTTGTGTAGTCTTCTAGTTGTTTTTCGGTCCAATTATAATAATGACTCATTTCAGAAATAACTCCTCGTTTGACTTCATCCAGTGTATCTCTCATGAATAATAAGTGGTTCGTTCTACGGACAAGATAATCTGCTGGTGTCAGTATCATCTCATTATCCAACCCATAATGGAGCGCCAATGTTTCAGCTAAACTTAACCCTGTTACTGGTTCAGTCGTTGCAATTTTTTCAAATAGTTCGGTTACATTTGAACCGTACAAGTGAGCTAGATACTCGGATTCTTCTTGATCCAACCCTTTTTCTACACCGATTTTCGCAAGATTAGTTAGTTCTTCTTCAACATTTGCCACATTAAGATTTCCGCCAGAAACAGGGTATGTTTTAGAATCAATCAACTGAACGTCACGATTAAATTCTTCTTTCAAAATTCGTTGAATCTCTTTCAATGCCCCTTCCGCCATTTTACGATAATCTGTGATTTTCCCTCCTGATAATGTCAGTAAACCATCCTCTGAGCGTTCCAACAAACTGCCACGAGAAACTGCTGAAGGGTTTTCTTTGCTTTCAGCTAGTGATTCTTCTAAGTGATTCAATACATTTTCAACATCAAAACGCGTTGCTTGTTGATGTTTATACTTACCAACAATCTCGATTACTTGATCGAAGCTTTCATCAGAAACTTTGCCATTATTGCCACCGTTGTAATCTGATCCACCATTTTCTGAAATCAGTGGTCTAAGGCCTGCCCAGCTTGCTTCAATATCGTCTATGGTCACATTGGCTTTAGGATAATGGCTATTGACGATTTCCAACAAGTAATCGACATCTTCTTGTGTAACAGTAGGATGTTCATAATCCCCAGTATAATCTGTATCCGTCGTGCCAAAATACGTTTTCTTTTCTCTAGGAACAACGAAGACCATCCGACCATCATGTTTACCTGTATCAAAATAAGTTGGTTGTGGTACGTGTAATTTGCTATTGTCTACAACAAGATGGACCCCTTTTGTCGGACGCATTTGCGGCACTACATTTTCTTTTGTATCTAAACCTCGCACTTTATCAGACCAAGGCCCCGTCGTATTGATAACAATTTTTGCTTTGATGTCAAACTGTTCACCCGTCAGCAAGTCTTCTGCTTTTACACCAACGATTTTACCATGCTCATTTTGAATAAAGCCTACCGCTTTGACTTTGCTGACCATCAAACCATCATCAGAAGCCGCTCGTTTGATATTTTCGATAACAAGACGAGCATCGTTATTTCTAAAATCGAGGTAAACACCGCCACCTTGTAGCCCCTCACTTTTTAATTGCGGTTCCCGTTTTAACACTTCCTCTTTTGTTAACGTATAATTTTCATATTTTGTACCGATCACATTCGCCAAGCGGTCATATAAATCCATTGCAACTTTGACAGAAAACATATTAAACGTTGCTTTGGGCTCATCATAAATCGGTAAAAGCATTGGGTCTGGCTTTGGAATGTGAGGCGCTATCGCTTGAACGACAGCACGTTCTTGTACCGTGTCCGCCACAACTTCTACATCAAAATTTTTCAAATAACGAATCCCGCCATGGACTAATTTCGTTGAGCGAGAAGACGTTCCTTCGGCAAAATCTTGCATTTCGATCAACCCTGTTTTCATACCAGAAGCGCTTGCTTGTAGGGCGACGCCCGCACCTGTAATACCACCGCCAATGATCAATAAATCTAATTCTTCAGACTTCATCTTTTCAATAGATGTTTGTCTTGTTTTGATTGAAAATGACATACCACTCACTTCTTCCCTTATTTTGATTTATGTTTAAACATTTGTGTAGCAGCGACAGCTTGTTGCCAGCCTTCGTATAAATCATCCCGTTCTTCATCGGACATTTTCGCTTCAAACACTTGTCCATCTTCATAAAATTCTTTTAATTCATCTAAATCTTTCCAAAAGCCAACCGCTAAACCAGCTAAAAACGCAGCACCTAAAGCAGTTGTTTCTAAATTTTGTGCTTTTTGAACAGAAGTGTTTAAGATATCTGCTTGAAATTGCATCAATAAATCATTATTCGCGGCTCCTCCATCTACTTTTAAGATTGGAATCGCAATACCAGTATCTTTTTGCATGGTATCGATGATATCTCTCACTTGATAAGCCACCGATTGCAATGTAGCTTTTACAAAATCCTCTCTTGTTGTGCCTCTTGTCAACCCAAATACAGCGCCTCTTGCATCCGAGTCCCAATACGGTGCTCCTAGACCTGTAAAAGCAGGAACAACGTAAACTTCATTTTTATTATGAGATTCATTTGCTACAGCTTCTGACTCAGCAGCTGTTTGAATCATCTTCAAACCATCACGCAACCATTGAACGGCTGAACCTGCTACGAAAATACTTCCTTCTAAGGCATAATAGACTTTGCCATTGATCCCATAACCAATCGTTGTTAATAGATTATTATCAGAAAGCTGTGGCTTTTCACCTGTGTTCATGACAATAAATGAACCTGTACCATACGTATTTTTTACCATTCCCGGTTCAAAAGCCATTTGTCCAAACAACGCAGCTTGTTGGTCACCTGCCATACCTGAGATCGGAATTTCACTACCGTAGAAATGATAGTTTTTCGTCAACCCATATACTTCAGAATTCGATGTAGCTTTCGGTAACATCACACGTGGAATGTTCAAAATGTCTAAAATATCTTGATCCCAATCTAGATCATGAATATTGAATAACATGGTACGACTTGCGTTGGAATAATCCGTTACATGCGTTTCCCCACCTGTCAATTTCCAAACGAGCCATGAATCAATCGTTCCAAACAACAGATTTCCTTTTTCAGCTCGTTCTTGAGCTCCTTCAACATGATCTAAAATCCAACGAATTTTCGTTGCGGAAAAATAAGCATCTACGATCAATCCAGTTTTTTCATGAATTAACTCACCATGACCCTCTTCTTTTAACTGATTGGCGATAGATGAAGATTGACGAGATTGCCACACGATTGCATTATAGATTGGTAATCCTGTTTGTTTATCCCAAACGACCGTTGTTTCCCGCTGATTGGTAATACCGATGCCTGCGATATCAGAAGGCTTAACTCCTGATTCAATCAAGGCACCTGCAATGACTGATTGAACCGAGTTCCAAATTTCATTAGCATTGTGTTCGACCCATCCTGCTTTAGGAAAAATTTGAGTAAATTCCTTTTGAGAACTCCCGATATTATTGCCTTTTTTATCAAAAATAATCGCTCTTGAACTAGTCGTCCCTTGGTCGATTGCCATGATATACTTTTGCTCTGTCATAATGATTTCCTCCCTATTTTAAAAGCGTAGTGGGCTTGTTTAGCTTCGACTGATAAATAAACCCCGTAATGAAAACGCTTTATTTTATATATTAATAATAATCGCAAATCGTTTCCTAAAAATGTCATATTTTTTTTTATTTCAAAAATAATTGAAGGTTTTTGCTTCTTTCTTTGTCCTATCGACGAAAAGCCCAAACCAAAACAACGCACTCTTTTGGTTTTTGGGCTTTTTCACTCAATTCATCTTTTATTGTGTAATGCTCTGATTTTCTTCCTAATTTGATTGATATCGTAAGTTGAGCCTAACTCGGATAACACGTATACTTCCTTTACTGAACGATATACATTCGGCTTCATAACATTTGTGATCATCAAATCATAGCTTTTTTGGGCATTGTAAGTTTCAATCGTTAAGCCATTTAAATTCTTCAAACTCAAAACCAATACTTGCGTCATAACTTCTTTATATAAGTGGTCCATCTTTAAATCGATTCCAATTCGAGTTTCACCAACAATGTCAAAATCAATAATTGCCAGCACACTAAGATATTTCACTAACGACCATTCATGTAAGCTATTGCCTTTTTCATAATGACGATCAAAACATTCCAAACTTTTATCTAAAAGCACACGGGAGAAGTCCGCCAACTGATGACTGGAAAGACTTTGTTCTTTCTGCCAAATATTCTCGCGATCAAATAACTCCAACTCTCCTTTAAAAAAATAGAGCCGACTATGAATTTGAGAAAAATAATAGAAGATTTTTTTCTCCAGATCCGGGAAAAATTTTTTTGGCCGATAATATAAAATCACATGCTCCAACACGAATGTATCCGCTAATGAAGTCGGTGTACGTCTACCTCGAATCAAACTATACTCAGCGAAATCCGATTCAGCCAAAACGGACATACTCATTAAAAAAATATAATGCAATAGGCTTTCTTCTTCATCGATTTCAAGTGGATAGCGGCTAAAGAAACGCAAAACAAAAGAGCGCAATGTTTTAAAAAAAGGATCCTGTTCGTATCCCTGACTCTTACTAGATAATCCTTTGTACTCTTTCGGCTGTACCGCAATTCTTTTTTTACTGATCGTCAGCCACAAACTAATCTTCAATTTGCCTTGTTCTTCAAAAGAAAGCGATAAAGCTTTTTCGAGTGCTTCAATGATTCTTGCATTTTGAATGGTCAATGTTTTTTCTTGATGTACATCATAAGGCGTCAAAAACCAATAAATTTGAAAATAAAAATAGCGGATTTGCAACTCTTCCCCTTTTAGCTGACCATTACGAATTTTAAGATCAAATTCTTTTACTATTAAATTTAACTCTTTGATCTTTCGAAATAACGAAGATTCACTGATTATAAATTTTGTAGTGAGCTGAACGATCGTAAATTCTCGATAATGAAATAAATAATCGATCAATTGAAATTTGACTGATGCGTGGACATAATCATCCAAAACCTTACTAACCGAAAAATGATCAGACAAGTGAATAGCCACCCATTGTCCATCATAAAAAAGGGAACAGTCCTTTTCATAAGGTTTCAAGTAATAACTTAATTCCTTCAAATCACTTTCTAAAGAAGCCTTTGAAACCCCTAAATAATCTAGCAACTCATGATCTGCAATTCGACCGCCAGCCAAAATTACTTTCTTTAAAATCCCGATTTCTCTTGCTTCTTTCTTATCTAATAATTCTTCAATTTTCATCCGTATCACTCCACAATCCTTCAAATCCTAACTGATTCGTGATGTCAATCACGTTGGAATAATATGGATGATACAAGAAATCTTTTTGATAAAGCGCTTCAAGTTTTTGACCCATTTGAATACCAAGTGCTAGTGTGTTGATTTTCTCTAAAATATTCGCTTTGGAAATTAATTGTGCTCCCAAAATTTTGTGGCTCTCTTTTTCAAAAATAATTTTTCCACAAATTTTTTCACATCCTGAAAATTGAGCACTTTTTTGCTGAACATGGGCAACAGCAATTGACTGCCCGTGAAAGAGCCCCTCTGCTTCCGTCAACCCAGTACTTGCGATATAATAATCAACAAGTTTTGTTCCAATCGTTCGAAGCGAGCCGACAAATGGTGTTGTTGGTTCAACAAGATTTTGAGCTACAACTAAGCCCGCTCTAACCGCATTATTCACTAAAGGAATGTAAAAAGAGTCCTTTGACACGCCATACTGGACCTGAATACAGTCACCGATTGCAAAAATATCTGCTTGAGAGGTTTGCAAGTACTCATTTACAAAAACAGTCTGGTCTGTATGTGTTTGAATAGATTCATCCAAATAGCCTAGATCCGGACGGACATTCATCGCAAAAATCGCACTATCACATAACAGTTTAGATTTCTTTGTTTCAATCAGTAGACCTTCATCTGTGTCGATCGCTTTTTCAACCGTTTCATCAAAATGAAATACAACACCTCGAGACTCCATTTCGGCTTGTACTGGTCGTATCATCTCCTCATCGAAATACTTGAATAATAAATAATCCATCCGCTCAAAAAGATGCACTTCTTTTCCTTTTTTCAACAGCATATCTGCTGCTTCCCCACCGATTTGTCCACCACCGATCAAGGCTACTTTATCACTCCTTTCCAATCGTTCAATAGCTTGTAAAACGCCAGGTAAAAATTTATATTTTAATACCTTTTCTGAATCACTACCCAGAATTTTCTGCGACCATTGACTAGAACCTGTCGCTAAAATCAATTTATTGAAAGACATAATAAACGTTGCTGCTTGTTTTTCATACTTAACGATATACTGTTTCGAATCCATACTGACCACTTTGGCATTTAACAACAAAGAAATACCCTTTTCTATTAATTGTTGTTCTGAAATAAACTCTGCAGTTTGAATAGATTCGCTTGTTTTATTAAAATACCGGTTGATTCCTCCCGGCAAATAACCAATCGTTTCCTGTTTCTCGATTAAATGAATTTCTGCAACGGGGTGTTTTTTTCTAATAGCCAAAGCAGCCGACACGCCAGCAAAAGATGCACCAATGATCACAACTTTCATAGTAAACCCTTCCTTCTAAATAAAAAAAACGCTTTCTTAAAGAATAGCATACGCTTGGTCTAATCGCATAGAATTAAACTGATTTACTTTCCGTTTTTATAAAAAAATCCGTTTACCCACATCAAGGAGAGCAAACGGATCCATTATGTTATTCTTTGTCTTTCATAAAATTCTGAATCGCTTCAGCATTCGTTTGTTCATCTAATTCAATCACGCTTCCAGATTCAGTATAATCATTGAAGTTCCATGACCCTTCTACGGGAACAGATAGTGATTTTAATGGTTTCACTTTTCCAGTTAGAAAATCTTTTGCTAAATCGATTAGAAGACTTGTGGGTACATTTGTATCGATTTTTCCGACCATTTTCCCTGCTACTTGTGGTAATTCCCAAATTGGAATCAAATCTTTAGATTGCTCTACTAAAGCATCCATCACCTGTTGTTGACGTCTGATCCGACCGAAATCGCCTTCTTCATCCATTCTAAAACGAGCATACTGCAGTAAACTATTACCATGTAATGTTTGTTTCCCTTTAAAGATATCCACACCGTCTAAATTAATATCTTTTTCAGCGTCAATCGTTACCCCTTTTGGATAAAGCTCGTCAATAATATCACTAAATTCTTTAAAATCCATGACTACATAATAATTGATTGGTAAATCAAAATTCGTTTTCAGCACGTCTTTTGTCATTTGTGCACCACCATATGCATATGCGGCGTTTATTTTATCTTGTCCGCCATCTGGAAAAGTTACATAGCTGTCTCTCATAATCGAAATCAATTTAGGCTGCTTCGTTTTCCCATCATAGTGCGCTACCATAAGCGTATCTGAACGCCCTTGGTCTTCATCGTCATCTCTTGAATCATTTCCGACGATCATTACAGTCAACTCTTTATCACTTGCTTGTTCATCACCAGTGAAATTCTGGTTCTTATTGGACAATGTTGATTCACTTTCTTCCTTGGCTGTTTGGAATGAAATGGCTGCATAACATCCTACACTGACAACGACAAGAAGAATAGATAATACCGTGATAATCACTATTTTTACAGATTTCTTCATTGGTTATTCCTTTCTATAGCTCCGCTAATTCATTGGATAAAAACAAAAAACTTCACCAAGAGCACTCAGCGAAGGGATTAGATTATAGGCGTTTAAATTTATGACATTTGCCATTTCTTTAGAACGTACCTTACTCTTCTCTTCGTTGAGTTTTAGCACTATATAACGTAAAAAGCATTGCTTTTAGCTACTTTGAAAAACGCCTTAATTCGACGAATTTTGTCCTACCCATACCTGTCTTTCGACATTTCTGAGCAGTAGCCTGTGTTTATATAGGAGCCTCACCTAACAAGTATTTAATTCATTTTAAACTATAATCGTATCGAATCACAAAGTCAAATTAAATTTGATACACGTTATCCAACTTGTGTAGTTATGTTCCTAAACTAAACCGACTCTGTGCTTGTTCCCACGGTAAAATCCACGCTGGCTAATAAATCGTTTCACTAAAAATCTTTATATTTTCTTAAAAAATGACTATCCAACTAAAAAAAACAACTTTAGATAGACATTCTTTCTTTTATCTGTTTCAATGTTTAAAAGACCCAACTTTTGGAGGCTATAAATGGACCATTTTTTAGAAAAACAGCAAGAGTATTTTTTTAACTTTTTAACAGACAGCATTGACAATTTTTTACTAGATCATTCCGATGAACGATTTTATGCATTTGCTTTGGACTGCAATATTTATGAGGAAGGTGAAATCAACTTATGCTTTAATACAGTGAACCTTTGGCAAGAAACAACCAGTTATTACGCAACTAAAGGCTACACTAAAACACAATTGGAAGAAATGAAGTACAATTCCGGTGATTGGGATGAAAATCAGCGATTTGCCTCTCTTCATTTATTTGATGATTGGGTAGAAGATGAACAAGATATTGAGACAGTTCTTGAATGGCTTTGCCAGCAACTCATTCTTTTGACTGATAACGAAACCTTTGAACGAATTCCAAAAACAGAAGACTTCAAACTGCTCGTTTATGATCATGATGAAACGCCAGCCGACTCACAAGAACGATTTGAAAAAATAAGCATGTCAGATTTTTTTCAAATAGAATAGCGAAAAAATGCCTGTAGCTCAAAATTGCAACAGGCATTTTTATATACTTGATATTTTAATAAATTGCTAAATTGATACATTTAGGTCATTTTAAAACAAAATTCTAATTCTTCTACATTAAAAATGGTTCCTAAAATATCATTCACTTTCTCCACTAATTTTGTTTCAACGATGATTTGATCTTTTGTTTCAATTTTTACAGAATCAGTTGAATATGTCAAAAAATCATATTCTTCTTTAAGCGTAACTTGATACTCTTCTTTTTTATATAACGTATAATCATCGATTACATCCATCTGATATTCCCGTTTGAATCCATTTTTTAGTGCAATCGCTGATACTAAAGAATTGACCGTCAATGCTTCTAAAGAAATTGCTTGCTCGTCTATCGTCAGAGTATAATTTTCATCTTCAATAATTCCGCAAGCATTACAACCTCCATCTAATAAATTCACTGTTTTACTAATTATCGCTTTTTTCATTTTTTATAGATCCTTTCTTGCATCTCTATCTTTTTTTACTTATTATAGCAAAAACAAAGGAACAATAAAGTAACTAATTGATTTTAAGCGTTATAGTAACTCATTCTATCGAGGATAGATGGAAATCAATATAGAAGTTCAAATAAAAATCCTTACTCATTATCCTTGCAGAAAATAGGGATTCTATCTAGTTCACTCATTTTTTCCTTCGCCACAAACTATACGTCTGAATCACTACCAATAAAACCAACAGAATAATCACTAAAATCAACCAAATCGGAACCTTGCTCACAATTTTCGTTTCTTCATTTTCTTCTTTGATTCTCTTCGCTTGTCCTCTTGTAATCTGAAATTCATTCTCAAATGCCCATTTTTTCCCATCTTGATTGATTTGTGTTTGACTGATATATGTCCCAGGCCGCAACTGTCTTTTGATAGGTACTGGAAAATCCATCATGGAATTCGGCGCCATTTCTAGCGCCTCTTTTTCATACTTGATTAGCGCTGTCTCATCCCCTTTTTTTCGAACAATAAATTTTAGAGCCATTTTCTTTGAAATCGCTGCATTTACATTACGAATCGAATGGATCACGGCTATTTTCTTCCCTTGTTTGGATCTGGCAACATCTACTGTATCTATTTCATAATCAGGCAAAACCGAAGTATCTGTCTCTTTTAAGACTACACCCAATACATAATGGAATCGCTGTTGAACTGCCACCTCTTTACTTTTAGTTTCACTTTCAACTGAATTTTTGGTAAAACGCAGTCCTCCTGCAATCACACCATCATATCTTTCTTTTGGCATCTTCAAATGAAAATGAGCAATCTTTGTTTCATAAGGTTGTATGGACATCGTCGTTTCTAAAACCTTGATCAGAGATTCAAAAGGATATGCCAATGTTTCATCCTGGATCCCTTTCACTGTATAATCGATCATTCCTTCTTCCGTTGTCGTTGCATTTATGGCATTGATAGAAATAGAAATAGGTGAATCTTCTGGATTCACTAATTTAACGTGTAATTCTTGCTCTTCTTCCGGCAGCATTTTCAAATCAAAATAAGATTTGTTGATATCAACTTGATTCTGCGGAATGACCGCTTGCACATAAAAGCTATTTGTCTCTCTGCTATCAGTTTGTGCTAAAACTGTTTTTACATTCAAAACATTAAATAAAAAAATAAATCCAATAGAAAATAAGATAGTACTCCCTTTCGCCCCAGAAAAATCACACATTTAAGCCACTCCTTCCATGTTCATCAGAAAAAAAGAGTGAAATAAACGGATGCTCATCCCACTCTCTCAAAATCATCCTTTGATTCTATGGCGCATCGGCCAATGTCCAATCGATCGTAGATGTATGTTTCCCAAGCGTTGCCATTGCGGCAGGTACATCAAGTGTCACACCTTTACTTTCAGCATCTGGCCATGTAAAGGTCCAAGTTCCAGCACCTGCTCCTGTTGCGGCTGTTGCGAATGGTGTTGCCGTAGTAGCTCCACTCGCTAACTTGACTGTATTAACAGGTGTTGGTGCGTCCGCCTCACTATTGGTTCCTACTTGTGTATTTTTAAAATTCAAACTAGCATTCGGTAAAGAAGCTGCAGCGGAGCTGTCTTTAAATCCATTTAATTTCCCGCTTAGTTTCCATCCGGCATTTGTTCCTCTAGCATCTGAAACAACAACAGTGATTGCTTCAGGATTTGTGGGAATATATGAAGCATCATCGACTGAAATCGTTTGTGACGCATAGCTGATTGTAGAAACAGCCTCCAATGTTAAAGCGCCTGGTGTGAACGTAACATCCACATCAGTAGCCTTATTAATATCAGCAGCTGAAGCAGATTGACCTAAAAATAATGTACCAAAAACGACTGATAACAATAAAACGGTTGAACTCTTCATTTTGTACACCCTCTCTTTATTAGTAAACTTATAGTTATTTGGCACCGACAGAAACAATGATTCTACCACTTGATGCTGTCTCAGTCCCAAGTGTTGCTACCGTGCTAAAGGTGATTGCTGTACCGGCTGTTAACTGGCGACCAGAAATATCTAGTGAAAATAGACCGTCAGCATTAACTGGTACTTCTTCATAACTATTTCCTGGGAACCTCACTCTAACTCTAAATTGAGTTCCTTCAGGAGGATTCATGATCTTAACGCTTCCTTTGATTATTACATCACCAACGAAAATAGGCGCTACAACTGGTGTCGGAACAACATAACCTTCTAAAGATGGACTCTTCCCTACTGCAAAAACAATGCTGTCACTTTCTTTCCCTTTTAACGATTGAGCATGTTCTGCAATGGTTACTACTCTTATCGGATCGCCTTCTTTCAGTTTTTTATCAGCTACTGGGATTGAAAAAGTTCCATCATTTTCAAGAGCTACCCTTTTTATAGAACCATCAGCGAATTGAGCTTGCATAAATAGTTCAGTCCCAATTGGAACATTCGTTAATGTGACAGAACCTTTAAGCTCCTTACTTCCTTCATTTACACTTTTGACCTGTGGTTTTGGAACTTGATAGTTCTTCAAAGGATCAATGATTACTTGTAGGATTTCTGGTTCACTAACATTTATGCGGTTCCCATCACTCATTTCAACCACTACGTTCAGTAGATCATTCCCTTGAGCCTGATACTTGTCAAACGGGATTGTAAAGTTCCCCTCCTCATTGATTGAACTACTCACGGTAGTCCCATCAGGTAATGTCACTCTAGCTTTAAAAGTCACCCCATTTGGTACAGGTGAAGCCAGATCGACCCTACCACTAAGGCTAGTTACACCTTCTAGCACATCACTAAGTACTGGTTTTGGAACTACATAATGTATAAACGAATCTTCTATCACTTGTTTGATCTCTTGTTCACTGACTTTGGTCTGTTTTTCATTACTTGCTTCAATCACCACTTTTATTTGATCATTACGTTGTGGTTGATAGGAACCAAATGGAATCGTGAAAGTACCTTTTTCATCAATATTACCCATCAACCTTGAGCCATTGGGCAATTCAACGTTTACCTTAAATGTCACACCCTCCGGTACAGGTTGCGCTATTGCTACGCTTCCTTTAAGACTGTCTACACCTTCTAAAATATCCTCGACATTAGGTTTTGCAACGGAATAATTTGTTAAAGAATCTTCCTCTACTTTATCGAAATATAAATTGATCTCATCTCCATTTGCATGGATCGTATTCAATAACGCTACATCAATCACTGGTTTATTAACTGCCATAGCAGTCACCTTTGCTTTTTCAGCAGCTACATCAGAAACTTTCGTAGAAAAATTAAACGTAACATCACCAAGTACATTAGCCTGCAATGCTTGAGTCAACACATCCGATGTTCCATTAGCAATTTGCCCTACAAGATCAAGCAAACCATTAACGGCAGGTTTTAGTAACTCCAAAACTGGATTCAATATAGCCAAAAGACCAGTAAATTTTAATCCAGCAACTGCTTCTTTCAACGGCTCAAATAACTTTGCATACGTTGTACGAACATATTGGCCTAATCCATCAGTGAAATCGACCATCACATAATTACCATCTGGTGACAATTTCCCTTCAACTGTCGCTTCGTAGCTACCCAAATCTTGAAGAGAGTTAAGCCCTTCAAACGCCTTTTCTAATGAATCAAGTTGTAAGCCTAAAGGTTTCGCCAACCCAAGCAGTCTCGTTACAAGTCCACCTACTTTTAAAACTAAATCTTTGACTACTGGAACATCTCCAGGCACGATTGGAAGCAACTTGGCATTAGTATTAATCAAAATCGGTCCATCCATTTTCCCACGTAACTCCTCTGGAATCGCAAAAACAATAACCTTCGGTGATACTAAACCGACATCCGCAATTGCGGTTCCTTGAAACGAAAGATCTAAGTCATATGTAGAATCTGCATTTTTCTCCAACTTAACACCATTATTGATAACGGTTCCATTATTGGAAGATAATTGTGTTCCTTTTAAGATACTGACATCCACAAAATCTGTCGCATTTACTGACTCAGCAGCTTTCACTTCATACTGACCATTATCCCCAAAAATTGTCAGTGAACTTGGGATAACTCCAGCTAAAAATAAAACTGTAGTACCCACTAACGTAATAACAAAACTATAACGCTTTTTCATAATTGCCTCCTTTTTCTAGATTAACTCTTATGGGCAAATAAGTAATACATGATTAAATTGAATAATACTATCTATATAATAATATTTCAACTAATTTACTTTTAATTTTTGTCTAAAAATATATTTAAATCGTTAAAATTACACAACGTTATTATTTTCTTGAAATATCGTGTAAAATGCTTGTTTTTTATTAGGAAGAATCAAAAACTATTCAGCTGATTTCCTTTGAATATCCTCGATTTTTTTAAATAGATAAACCAGAAGCATCAAATACAGCCTTATTTATAGACTACAAACTGATTTTTTAAGTAAATAAAATAACATTCATTTTCCCGGGAAATTTCTTTCATTATTTTAAATTTCTCACAAAAAGCACCGTCTTGTTAGCTTATTTTTTCTATATTAAAATTGAATTAAGATACCTTACTACATTGTGGAGTATGAGAAAATACTTACATTCTGAGTTAAGGAATGTAAACCTAAATATTATGGTTCGTTTTGAACGTTACCCTCATCGTACAAAGATTCTAGATAAACACTCGACAACTGTGCTTTTTTTAAAGATCAAGGCCCTTCATTTTTAAGAACAGCTCTGACTCTTCAATTATTCACAAAATAGTAAATAAACGGTTGGAATAGGAGCCATTCCTATCTCAACCGTTCTCTTTTAATATAGTTTAGTAAAAATTAGTTTATTGAAATTTATTTGAATCAGCTCCATAAAAAATTAGAAATTATTTTATGGAGTTGATTCAGCAACCTATTGACCATGCCTAAATGAAACAATCATCATTCCTAAACACAAGCGATTGACTTGCTGCTAAGGTTTATACCTTTCATCAAGTTAGTTCCTTTTCGAAAAAATCAGCAACAACATCCATCATCTCACCTTTGACTAAATGTCCATCACCTTCACCTGTCATAAACTTGCTCTCTTTAGCATAAGGTTTATCTTCGATCATTTGATAAAAATCAGCCACGTCTTCATATGGGATTTTAGGATCTTTCGTGCCATGCCAAAATAAAACTGGACGCTCTGCCAATGTTTCAGGAGCCCTTGAAAGATCATAATTTGCTACCCAGCTAAGTAACAAAGGCAAATCTTTAGGAACGAAAAATTCCATTTCAGACGCTCGTTCCATTACACGTTCAATATACTTTTGCGGGGCTGGCGTCCCCATCATGCAAGCTGCTGTTTTAATTTCTGGATGCTGGGTCAATAAAGCACATGTCGTTATACCGCCCATTGAAACACCACCAACACCAATCTTTCCATCTTCAATCAACTCTTGTTTCTCAAAATGACGTACCAATTGCGTAAACTCAATGACATTGTATTGAATACTTGACCAAAAAGTCACTGAGGGAATCGGTGATATCGGTCCCGTTTTTCGTTCACCGTGGTTCATCGCATCAGGCAAAATCACACGAATCCCTTTTTTCGCTAATTTCCTAGCCTGAGTCAATGATAGCTCTTTGGCTGACTGCCAACCATGATAATAAATAACTAACGGTAACATACTATTTTTGTTTTCTTCTGAAACAACTTCCAAGACTGGAATTTTTTTGATATACCGATGTCTAATAATGATCTTCATCTTATTCTCTCCTTAAAAAAGGTTATTCTTTTTTAAGTATACACCTTAAACTAAAATCCACTACAATTTTAGTCTTACTGATAGCAATGTTCACTGCCATACTGTTGATTACTCTCTATTTTTTCTCAACCGTCTTCTTCTCCTTCTCCTCTTTAAAAGAACCCTTAAACGCAGTAATGTAAGGAGGACAATGATAGCACTTAACACTCGAGCCAAAATCCTAGCAACTAAATCTAGAAGAGTGTTTTTATTTTTGATTACCTTATAACTGTCTTCAATTGTCTTCAACTCATTTGGTTGAACATGATAACGTGAACTTCCTTCTTTTAGAATATCACTTGCATCCGCATAATTCCCTAATCCATCACTCGCTCTAAGGTACATTTCACCTTCGATACCTTCTCGATTTAAATCAATACTAAATTGGCCTTTTTTATCCACCGAAGTTTCTTGATAATGGTACTCATTATTATCTGTGTAAAACAGTTCGATTTGATACGTATTTTTAGAAGCTGGCATCTTAAGTTCACCAGAAATCTTTTTATTTTCTTTATCGAAATTAATCTCCGAAAAAAAGGCTGTCGGCTTATCACTACTCACTAAATAGGGCACATTTTTGTAATGATAAATAACACCTTCTTCAGAAGTAAAACACAAATCCGTTGAATACATACCGATTTTATCTGTTTTAACTGGATCATTTTCATAATACATATCTCTGATCTTGATCTTGTCACGATAAAAAATTGTTTCAATAAACCCAGCATATCCATTCGTTGGACCATATAAGACAAACTCTGAAAAGCTTACATATGGTCTATTTTTAAAAGGAAACTCCAAATAAATCTCTTCTTTTTTCTTTTTAATCTTTGTTGTTTTGCCATTTAACGTTTGCTTACGAGCATATTGATGCGACAATTCGTGTGAAGCATCAAAACTTGACTCATTCGTAGAAGATTCCCCAGTATCTTCTCCGTAACAAATAGTAGGTAAACATATCAACAATAAACCAACTATCACCATCATTTTTTTCATGAAAAAACTCCTTTAACAACCAAGTAATACATTAGTGTTGTAAATGACATTAAACCAATATTGTTTAGATTTTTTTGACCAGCTATTAAATAACTAAAATCATCTTTTCTAAAGTATAATGAAAGTTTACTCGAAAGGAAAGATTAATTTCTTCCTTTATGTCATTTTTATTATAAAAGTAACAAAAAACTCCAAATCCATGTACGACAAGGACTCAGAGTTTCGAGTTATAACCTTATTTTGTTTCACGGTGTAAAGTAACTTTTCTTTCACGTGGGCAATATTTTTGTTTTTCCAAACGATCAGGATTGTTACGTTTATTTTTGCTTGTTAGGTAGTTACGTTCTTTACAAGAAGTACATTCTAAAGTAATGTTTACGCGCATGTGTTTTCCCTCCTATATCTAATGTCATATTTCTAAGATATTTCTTAGCCTAAAATATCATATCATGTTTGTTCAAGAATTTCTACCCTTTTAGTGAAATTTGTAAAGGAAAACTACTTTACAAATCTTATTGTGCTTTGTATTCAGCATAGGCATTAACAATCGCCGTAACCATTGATTGATTAGGTCTTGTACTTTCACTGGTTAAGTGTGGTAAAACAACACTTATCGCGATTTCTGGGTCATCATAGGGTGCATAAGCTACTACGTTACTATTCACGGTAATGTGTTCTCCAACATTTGTTTCGGCTGTACCTGTTTTAGCCGCAATATCAAGTGCTGCTCCTTGCATATACTTCCCAGTGGTGAATACACCATTCCCGTGCACAACATCATAAAAACCATTTTGAATGAGTTGCATTTGTTCAGAACTGATGTCGACTTTATTTAATTCTTTTGGTTTTGTTTGCTCTTTCAATTCTCCTAGAGAGCCATCAGACTTGTTATCATAAATTCCTTCAACTACATGTGGCGCATAACGAGTACCACCATTTGCTACTGTTGAGGCATATTGTGCTAATTGCATTGCTGTGTACGTGTCATACTGACCGAAAGATAAATCGAGTAAATGCCCTGGCATTGGCGCTGCATCAGAATCAAAATCCTTATTTGATATCCCTGTTGATTCTCCTGGTAAATCGATTCCTGTCGAAACACCCATACCATATTCACCAAATGTTTTACGTAAAACATTAAATAAAGTCGGATCTCCCGTTTGATAAGGTAGCTTCATATTGTATTGATAATCTGTATTCATCATTTTTAATACTAGCTTCATCATGTAAGCATTCGATGAGTACTCTAACGCTTGTTCTGCGGTGAGCGGAATTTGATTTCCCGGAACTTTATTAAAGACAGACGATTTTTGCTCGCTTCCATAAATTTGTAAAGGCTCATCAATCAACACATCATTACCAGTGATCACGCCTTGTTCATAACCTGCTGATATCGTGGCTCCTTTTACTACTGAACCAGGTTCAAATGCTTTATTGATTGTAGCTAATGGATTAGAGGTCAATTCATTTGTTGCTGGATCACGATCCAGTGCAACCATCGCCATCACAGCCCCCGTCTTAGGATTCATCACAACGACATAGGCACCATCTGAATAGGCCGCATTTCCAGTGGCTAATAATTGTTGATATTGTTCTCTTACAACTTGCTCAACTTTCGCTTGAAAAGCCGTATCAATCGTTAGTTTTAAATTTTCACCTTTTTTACCTTCTGACACAGGTTTTTGTGTCACGATCTTGCCGTTGCTGTCTAACGTTACTTCTGAAATTGCTTTTTGACCTTGAAGAATATCTTCATATTGTTTTTCTAAATAGCTAGTACCTACTCGGTCATTTAATTCATACCCTTTTGCGATATACTCATCTGCTTCTTCAGCAGGTAATCCAGCCTTTTGTGACGATACTTTTCCTAAAAGACTTCTAAGATCTGTATCACTTGGATAATCTCGATCCCAATCCATTCCGGTTGAAACGCCAGCGATTTCTGAAGTATGTTCACCAATTATTGCAATCTCGTCTTGCGTAACTCCTTCATTTTTAATAAAGGCCGTATTCAACTCACCTACAGAATTCATTCGTTTAAAAATGGTGGCAGCCTGTAATGTATGCTCATCAAAGTTGATTTCTTCTGGCGTTACTTTTTCCACCGTTTTAACATACAATGTTCCTTCGTCGGTGATTTTATTGCCTTTTTCATCTACTTTGTCAGCATCAGTCAAGCGTTTTTGTGCGGCTTTTAGATTTTCAGGATTTGCCAACCAAAAATCTTTTTTGTCTCGTTCTGTCAATTCATCTGCTGGTACATTAATCAAATCATTGACTTTGTTTGCAATTGGTACTAGGTCTTTTGTCTGAACCTTTTTACCACGCGTATACGTAATAGCCAAATTAGCCTTATTCCCAGCTAATAAATTGCCTTTTGCATCATAAATCTGTCCTCTTGGCGCATTGCTTTTGATTTTTAAAGTCGAATTTTCTTCAGCTTTTTGTGCATACTCCTGCCCTTCTGCAATCTGCAGGTATCCCAAGCGAACAATCAATGCAACAAACAAACCGAAAATCACGAAAAATAGTAAGTTCAATCGGAACGGAATATGTGATTTTTTACTTTTTTGTGTCATAGGTTCTTCATTTTCTTTTTTTAATTTATCTAAAAAGCTCATTTTTTTCATTTATCCTTAATCCTCCATATGAGAAAAGTCTCGCTTCTCTATTGTAACGAAAAAACGTGAAAAAAAATAGAGGGAATCCTCTTACTAAGAAAATATTTAACTTTTACTGAATAAAAAGAGCCTGGTACATAATGATGTGCGCCCTAAAAGTTGTACGTAGATTAACTTGTCATTCGACTGGTATGAATTCGGTATTGAACCGGACTCATACCAGTCAATTTTGCTTTTATCCGATGATGATTGTAATAATCAATATAATTTGTAACTGCTCGGTTTAATTCCTCAAAGCTAGAAAAACTACGACCATAATACATTTCTTGTTTCATTAGACCAAAGAAATTTTCCATCAATGCATTGTCCAAACAATTTCCTTTTCGTGCCATACTCTGGTATAACTTTGCTTGCTTCAATTGTCTAACATACTGTTGATTTTGGTAATGCCACCCTTGATCGGAATGGATTGTTGTTCGAAAGTTGGTCTTTTTACTTTCTTTAATGGCTGTTTTTAAAGGAATCAATACACAATCCAACGTTGGTTTTTGCTGAAATTGATAGGCTATGATTTCTCCATTAAAACCATCAAGAAAAGGACTGAGATAGGCTTTTCTTTTTAGTTTAATTCCTTCGGAATTTCGTTCAGTATAGTGGAATTCTGAAATATCTGTAAAGATTTTTTGTTTTGGCATCGTGCTAAAAAAGCGACGATTCACCTTGTTCTTTGCCAAGGTTCCCACTAAACCTTTGTAAGATCGATACCTTCTTGAACGACGAGTAAAGCTTATACATACTAAGTTATATTTCTTCATAATTCGTCGGATTTTCTTATGATTGATTTGATAGCCCATATTCACTAAAGCCAGTTTGATTCGACGATAGCCATAATTGCGATCATTCTCTTCAAAAATTGTTTGAATCAATTTCTCTAGGTGAGTCATTTTTTCTTCGCTCATTATCTGTTTTTTCCAGTAATTGAAGGTAGAACGCGGTAGCTTAATCGCTTGTAATACGTGATCTTGACGATACTTTCCAATAAGTTCTATGGCTATTCTGGTTTGAACTCGTCTTTTCGCTTCGCCATAATAGTTTGTTGGAAAGTCCGTAGCTTTTTTAAATACTCGACCTCGATTCGCAAACATTCATTCTCACGCTCTAATTCCTTTTCACGAGATAGTTTGCTTGTTTCTTGCTGTTTTTTTGTTGGTTTATTCATCCTTTTTTTGGGTCTCCCTTTTTGATTAGACAGAGCCGTTTGACCACCAGCGATGTATTTCTTTTGCCAACGAGAAATCATCGACCCATTAGGCAGCTTGAATTGTCTTGCTGCTTCACCGAAAGAAGCACCTGTCGTTTCTATAAAGTGTAATACATCTCGCTTAAATTCACTAGTATATTTTGTCAGTGAACGGTGTCTTTTGAGCCCTTCTTTCCCAAATAATTGATAGGAGTGTTTCCAATTGTAAATTAAGGCATTTGATGGGAGTCCGTATTTTTTAGCCAAGGCTCGTCCTCCCAGAGGGCCTTCTAGGTACTCTTTCACTAGCTTTAATTTGAATTCTACCTCATAATAACTCATAAAAAATAACCTCCAAAAATTGTATTTTTCACGTACAACTTTTGGGGGTCACATCATAACTAAAAACGTTATGTTTCAGGCTCTTAGTAACCGAATAAACGGTGGGCGCAGAAGCAACTCCTTCGGAAATAAGCCGAAATTGCTGTAAAACACAACAAGGAACAAGTTGATGTTGCACAGTACCTACTTGGTCACAAAAATTTGAAGAGCAATTTTCGTAAATTCCTTCTTATTTCTCGGAGTTAAACACTTCTGCCCCAACCTCTTTTTCTAATTATTTTCTACTATAATTTGCTACATCAGCGACCATACTATCAACAAAGATATTTAAATCGATAACCTCTGTTTCTTTGCTTCCGTAACGACGGATATTGACTGTTGCATCATCCATTTCTTTATCTCCAACTACGATTTGATAAGGAATTTTTTGCGTTTGAGATGCTCGAATCTTATAACCCATTTTTTCATTGCGGTCATCTACTTCGATACGTAATCCTTGTTCTTGTAAACGTTTTTTCACTTCATACGCATAATCAGAATGTGCTTCAACAGATACTGGAATAATAGTTGCTTGAATCGGTGCTAACCAAGTTGGGAAAGCGCCTTTGTATACTTCAGTTAGGTATGCTACGAAACGTTCCATCGTCGAAACAATCCCTCTGTGGATAACTAACGGACGATGTGTATTTTCGCCATCTTCTCCTACATAAGTCAAATCAAAACGTTCTGGTAATAATGCATCGATTTGAATTGTAGACAGTGTTTCTTCCATCCCTAAAGCCGTTTTTACTTGAACATCCAGTTTAGGACCGTAAAAGGCTGCTTCACCTTCTGCTTCAAAATAATCGATCCCTGCTTCATCTGCCGCTTCTTTGATCATTGTTTGAGATCTTTCCCACATTGCATCATCATCAAAGTATTTTTCTTTGTTATTCGGGTCTCTTAAACTTAAACGGAAACGATAATCTGTCACATCAAAGTCAGCGTAAACTTCTACCATTAACTTCAAAGTGCGTAAGAACTCTTCTTTGATTTGATCTGGACGAACAAATGTATGCCCATCATTCAACGTCATTTCACGTACACGTTGTAACCCAGATAACGCCCCAGATTTTTCATAACGGTGCATCATACCAAGTTCTGCAATTCTAATCGGCAGTTCACGGTAGCTGTGGATATCATTTTTATAAACCATCATGTGATGTGGACAGTTCATTGGACGAAGAACTAACATTTCGCCATCTCCCATATCCATCGGTGGAAACATATCTTCATGATAGTGATCCCAGTGACCAGATCGCTTATAAAACTCAACATTCGCCATGATAGGTGTATACACATGTTGATAACCTAAGCTAATTTCTTTATCTGTAATATAACGTTCAATAGTGCGGCGGATGGTTGCGCCTTTTGGCAACCAGAATGGTAAACCCGAACCAACATCTGGATTAAGCATGAATAAATCAAGCTCTTTTCCTAATTTACGATGATCACGTTCTTTGGCTTCTTCACGCATCTTGATAAATTCTTTTAAATCTTTTTTATCGAAGAAGGCTGTTCCGTAAATACGTTGCATCATTTGGTTATTGGAATTTCCTCTCCAATACGCACCAGCAACTGATAATAATTGGAATACTTGAATACGTCCAGTTGAAGGCACATGGACACCACGACATAAATCAACAAAGTCGCCTTGATCATAAACAGTGATGACTTCCTCTTCTGGAAGCTCTGAAATCAATTCAACTTTATATGGATCATCCGCAAATAATTCTAACGCTTCGCTTTTAGAAACAATTTTGCGGACAATTGGATTATTCTCTTTGACGATTTTCATCATTTCAGCTTCAATTGCTGGCAAATCTTCTGCTGTAATAGGATTTTCACCATTATCTGTATCATAATAGAAACCAGAATCAATCGCTGGACCGACACCAAATTTGATTTTCGGGAATAAACGACGTAGTGCATTGGCCATTAAGTGGGCTGAAGAATGACGTAAAATTCCAAGGGCATCCTCGTGATCTGGCGTTACAATTTCGATTGACCCGTCTTCTTCAATCGGGCGAACTAAATCTATTAATGTACCATTGAATTTACCTGCTAATGCTTTTTTAGCTAAACTGTTACTGATGCTTTTAGCAATGTCCAATGTTGATGAACCAGTCTCAAATTCTTTGACTGCGCCATCTGGAAAAGTAATGTTGATTGACATTTTTGTTTCCTCCAATTTTTTTATCATTGATTATGAGAACCTTAGACTTTCCAACAATATCAATTCACTTGAGCAAAAAAATAAGTCCTAGTAGCTGATAAAATTATCAGCTACTAGGACGAAAAATCGTGGTTCCACCTATTTTTAAACACAGCAAACAGCCATGTTCCTCAAGCGTGTTAACGGTACGACCGCCTTTGTTTCGACAAAGGTTGGAAAAAGTGGTCATTCCTTGTGCGGGTCTGGAAAATTTTCAGCCGAGATTTTCCTCTCTAAAAGACTGCTTGCAAGTTCAGTTGTCTTTCTCATCAATCATTTATGTGTTAATTTAAACACTTCTTTAACTAAAAAGCAAGCATTTATTAAAAATGATTACTTTTTCCATTTTCCGCCTTGTGCGTAGCGATCTTTTTTCATCTCATTGACAATAACATGGATATTCTCTTGAGGAGCACCTGTATTTTTTGATACAACTTCTGTGATTTCTTTGACCATATTTGTCAGTTGTTCTTCACTGCGACCTTCAACCAGTTCGACATGAATAAATGGCATAACGTTTCCTCCGTTCAGTTTTTCTAGATACTACAATAATAACATGTTCTACTATAAATTTATGATTATTTTTCAGCATTCAAACAAAACATCGAGGCAGATTGTTTCATAACAGTTCTCAACATGATAAAGCATCCCTCTAGAAACTAACGTAAAACTTATCTCTTCCAGCTGTTCTTTTAACACAGTTTGTGAAAATCTGTTATGGACTTTCTCATGACTAATTTTTTCATTTTTATCAAAAGCACTAATCGAAAAGTGTCCTTTTGGTGGATAAACAAATATGTTCTTTTTAATCTATCTGTGATTTCTAAACCAATTAATCCACTACTACAACCATAATTTAGTACGATTTTATCTGTGGTCGCTCCTGATGCTACTTTGACTTCTCTTGTGATAATCTTGGCTAGCTCTAATTGTTTCAGTGAATCATACGCCCGTTCTCTTTTCTTTTTGCTAGTAAAAAGAAGCCCAAATTGGGCTTCTTTTAATAGTTCTTAAACGGGTTCACCATAATCGACTGGTTTATCAAATTCACCTGGTGCATCGTCATATATATGTCCATAAACGATTACCGGCATTCCAGCATACGCACCGTTGAAGATTTGCGCCACTGCGTCTCCAGGTGTATTGATACAACCATTACTCCCGAAGTTTGTTTTGTAGGCTTCTTTGTTTCCGAAATATTCTGCTTTGTAATCTGCATCATGAATTCCGATTTGAGTCACCACACCACCGAAACTCTTCAATGGCATCCAATATTTTACTGGTACACTGTATTTTGATCCATCCAGCATTTCGCCTTCTAATTTTGTATCCGTATCTTTGTATAAAATCGTGTGGAATCCAGGAACAGTCGCAGTTCCTTTATTATAACGACCAGTGATTACGTCTGTTTCGACAACTTTTACGCCGCCTTTGAAGAAATACATTTTTTGATCATTTAAATCAATCTCAACATAATCTTTATCAACTGTTGACGACTGATTGACATCGCCATCAATTGGTACAGTGATTGTCTCAGTATCTTTGTCACTATTGATTGCTTGCACAATCAAATCTCTTGTTTGCGGCATATTGATATCCCAGCCGTAACTGCCATTGTTTTTATATTTGGTGGTAACACCATGAACATTTTTAAAAATAATTGGTTGGAAAATCGAGCCATATTTTTGGTTTGTTTGCTCTACCCAAGCATAAACCTTATTTTGATCAACCTCACCTTTTGTATCCATAAATGACTGTAACTCTTCTTTTGTGAGAGCCAACTTTTCGCCATTAATATCAAGCGTGATCGCTTTGTTTTCTTTTTTCGACAATACAGCTAATCTCTCCTGTAGACCTTTGTCCTCTTTTGTCAATGTTGGTTTTTGATAAAACTCTTTCACATCATAAACGTAACTACCCTTGTTCGCATCAACATCTGTTAACACTTGGTTCATCAATGCTTCTTTATCCACAACCGTTCCAACTTGTTCTGGTATGATTTGATAGTTGCCATCCACTTTTTCGATCCGAGCATCTTGACTTGGAGTTCCTTCTTCGAAGGTAAGTTCGTTTAATTTATTTTTTAGTTCTGATTTGTAATTTTCATTGATTGGTAATTTAATTGAACGATCCCCAATATTTTGTTTTAAATACTCTTCTGTAATTTCATATTTTTCAGGTAATGTAATTTTTTCTTCTTTATCATTTACTTTGATGACAACAGATTCAGCTTTATTCAGTTCTTCTAGCTTCTTTTTCGCATCTTTTGTGTTTAGCAAGCTGATATCAACACCATTTGCCTTCGCACTGATAAAGAAATGTGATTGAAAGTAGACTAACCCGCCAGTAAATATCAATGCCAAAAAAATCAGCAAACCGACTACTGGGACTAACCATTTCTTCGTTTTATTATGTGAGTGATTATTGTTTTGAGGTGCCCTTGTATTTTTTTCTGAGCGGCTAACTGTTTCTTCGTTTTCCATTGAGCTATCTTCCTTTTTTATGATTTATATGCTTCCTTTGATTTTATGCTTTTCCCTGTTTTTGAAATAAAATAAAAGGAAGTAACTCTTCCTTAAATTGTCTAAAATTTTTATTAGTGCTTTTATTTTAAAGCTAGTTTAGTTAAATTCCTCTCATTCTTCAATTAATTTGCTTACATATGAGAAAAAATTCATATTTTTATGTATAAACGTTTAAATTTCAACTATTTCTACTAAACAGGAAACCACAACCATCAAAGTTCGATACAGTGCACTTATCATTCTACCACACATTAGGTAGAGGAAAAAAGACTATTTGGCATTATCTTTAGGGAAATTCTAATTTAATTACAATAAACTTTAAAAACGAACTCAAACCTTGTCTATTTTGTCGAAAAATCCCTTTAATTTAAGAACTTACATTAAAATTTGCTGTATACTCCAAGACTTTCTCTGCTGTTCTTTGATCATATTCCAAGCCATATTTTTGTGAAAATAGCTGGGCGTTATAATCAAATTGTTTTTGTAATGAGACCAAAGCGGACCAAGCCGCATGAATACTAGAAAAATCCATTGTTTTTAGAACAGCATCGTATTGTTCCTCCGTCAAATAATCAGGCAAATATTTATCATTTTTCCCAACACTAAACTGATACCCTTGTTCTGCCCCAACTTGCCAAGAAAGCAACCGTAAAAGTTCTTTTCGACAGTTTTCATTTAAATGGTCCGCCGCATAAAACAATTCATTCCGACACAACCCTTTGACCACATAAGTACTGACCCACCAGAACTCATTACAACAATCAAAAAATTCTGCCTGACTTGGAGGTTTGACCCAGTACTCTTGATCCGTCGCTTCTGGTAAGTTTGGCAACAATTGATGTTTATCCAACAAAATTTCAGCTAAACAATCTCCTTCGTTCCAAGTTTCTGCTTGCTCTTTTGGACACAAAGTAAGGTCGATTCGATTCCCATCTTCAAATAGCATCAAATAAGTATATCTTCCATTTTTAGTTGGCGAAAACAACACCATATCTTCTGGTGTCTGCATAATTAAACGTGTACCAAATCGATCGATCCACGACTGGTCTTTAAGAAAGCTATCCACAGATTCTACAATATAAACAATATCATAATCTTGAAATAGATCTTTTAGCACATTTTTGTTGGTTCGAGAACCGTTCATTCCAACAGCTAGCACTCTAGAATCATCTTTTGCAGTATCTAAAATCAAGGTAAACATTTCTTCTTCAGTTCGCATAGTTGCCTCCATTATTATGGTTTACAAAGAGTATAAGCTATTTTTACTCACTCTGTTATACTTTCTCTTGAAATCGTTAAAAAAACTTTAAATCAATGTTCGAATTCACTATTTTCACTGATTATCTAATACACTGGACAAGAAAGGGTGTGGTGTTATGAAATGGGTGAAACGAATGATGTTGATTATTATAGGCTTAGGAATTACATATACTGCTCTTGTTCTTTTCCTTATTTTAAGTGGAACAAAAGAGCAACCAACAGCAACGCCAGATACTGTGCTTATTTTAGGTGCACAAGTAAGAGGTACATCAAAAGATCATGCTTATCCAAGTACGGTTTTAAAAGAACGATTAGACGCAGCAGTCCCTTATCTAAAAGAGCATCCAGCGGCAACTGCTATTGTTTGTGGAGGTAAGGGATCTGACGAGCCTGACAGCGAGGCCAACGTAATGGCGGAATATTTAAGAGCGAACGGAATTTCACAAAAACAAATTTTAACTGAAGATACCTCTACACGTACTAAAGAAAACATCCAAAATGCTCAAAAGAAACAAGCGCTAGGGAATACCGTTATTGTTACAAGCGACTTTCATATGTATCGCTCAAAACTATTAGCAAAGCGTTTGGGTATTTCTGAAATCAGCGGACTACCAGCAGTTTCTAAATCTTCTGCTCGATTTAAAACATATGTTAGAGAAATCGTTGCTTTAGGATATGGTTTACTTTTTGATCATTAAGTTTCAAGACATTTATTTGCTCTCGTTGTCTTTTTGTACCCGTCATATATTTAAAAAAATTCAAATTGCTCTCTTCTTCTGAGATGGCTGAAAAAATTTGACTTATAAGTTCCTAGATCAATCTTCATCATTCTGGTTGATTTAGGAGTTTTTTCATTCCTCTGATTTCCCCTGTCCGTACTTCATTTTTTGATTAAAATAATAAATAATCCCTGAGATTATTGCTAGAATTATTACTCTAATTACAACAATGAATCTCCATAAAAATTGATGGCAGTCGCATTGTATTTTTTTGCTTCTTTTTCCTTTATTTCAAATTTTTTTCCTAAATCCAATTTTTATATCCGTTTTTCGTTCCACAGTGACAACTCTTTCTAACTAGTGACTATTTAGTCGTTTCAAAAATAATTATATGAGAATATACTAGTTTAAAAATAATATAAGATAAAACCAGTAATCACTTGAACACTTTTTTTACCTAAAATATATTATTCATAACAATATTCTCAATTTTTTATGTATAATTCGAAATATTTGAGAATTTAAAACAAAAATGGTATTATACATTTGTTCTTAGTTTTTTCATATTGTGTTTCCCTTCATATAGTGTGTGTATGAAGGGTTTATTTTTAGTTTAACTGAACGCGTATATCATACATTCATAAGTTCAAACAACTCGTTAAATATTGTTGGTTTGAACCTAAGTTCTATTCATAAAACCATCAAAGCAACCTGACCTTTTCATTATACTTCTTTGACGCTTGCTAAAAGAGTGCAAGAAGTACGAAGTAGCTGTAAAAAGAAGCCCTTACCGATGTTTTCTTCACTCAACAACGGTAAGGGCTTCTTTTACATTATATTTTGATTGTTCCATAATTTAGTCTCAATTGTTCAACTTTCCCCATCACTGATACTATCGGAGGTTCACTTTGTTCTGTTTCATAAAAGTTCATAGACATTACGGCTATTTCATTTGCAAATACTTCTATTGAAGATGTATCTCTAAATATTTCTAACACAAGTCTATCATTTAGTAAAGGAACACTTGCCGTACGCTTTGTTAATTGCTCTGTTTCATTCCCTGAGATTGTTAAACCAAAGCTATCACGACTAATAGATAAATAGTCAGTATTAGGATCGTAAATCAGTTCAATAGAAGACTCCTTCGTTCTAAGAACCTTTATTGTTAATGTTTTAGTTTGTCTCAAAATTCCACTAAACTCAATATAGAATTGCTTCGCGTCATTATCATCTAGTTCAACGGATGAATCCTCTAGTTTTTCTTTTATAATAGTTTTTTTATCCACAATCAATTCATATATTGTATTAATTGGTTGTTGAATTAATTTTTTATTGACCACATGAAGTTCACGTGGCAACGTCATAGCCCCTGCCCAGAAATGTCCTAAATCATTTGTCGGCATGTTACGTCCCCACATCTGCATCCAAGCAACCATGATCCGCCGGCCTTGGTCATCTACACAAGTTTGAGGGGCGTAAAAATCTAGGCCAAAATCAATCTCATGGTGATTTTCTACAATAAAACGGCCCGTTAACCAATCTACTTCACCTATAAAAGCTACTGTCGAGTTGATATTTTCATATAAATTATCTTTTTTCTTCATTTCAATCGGAGAAATCAACAAGACATCTTTTCCATCCAAATGAAATAAGTCTGGACATTCCCACATGATCCCTTGATCTCGTTTTCCTGTTAGCAATACAGAAGTAAATTTCCAAAGGAATAGATCTTCCGATTGAAATAATAAAATTTGTCCTCGTTGATCCGTTGTTTTTGAAGCAATGACACTGTAATAGATTCCATTGCGTTTCTCTATTTTAGGATCACGAAAATCTTCAATTGGCGCGATCCCCTTAATATGTTGATCCGAAATCACAGGATTTCCAGAAAATTTTTCAAAATGGATACCGTCATCTGATACTGCAATACACTGAACTTCTCGTTTGATTCCTTCACGTTCGTAATGGCCAGTGTACATTAAAAAGAGTTTTCCATCTTTTTCAATGGCACTTCCTGAAAAACACCCATCTAAATCATATTCTTCACTAGGCGCTAGTGCTACGGGTAGCTCTTGCCAATGTATCAAGTCTTTTGATTTAGCATGTCCCCAGTGCATTGGCCCCCAAACACTATCGTATGGATAATATTGATAAAACAAATGATACTCACCTTTGTAATAGACAAATCCATTTGGATCATTCATCCAACCGACAGGGGCCATCAAATGATAGCCTTGGCGATAAATATCATTGATTGTCTCTTTATTTTCTTCAATAAATTGATTTGCTTGTTCGAGTTTTTCTTTCATTCTATCTCTCCTATTTAATTCCTGTACCAGAACCGCCCAACCCTTGTAGGATATATTTTTGGGCGACAACGTAGATGATAATTAGAGGAATCGTCGAAATTGTTAAAACTGCCATAACTTGATTAATATACACAGGTTGTGTCGTGTTAATCGTCGTAATAGCCACTTGCATAGAAAATTTACTCTTATCTGTTAATACCATTAATGGCCAAATATAGTCATTCCAACTTCCAATAAAGGATAAAACCCCAACGGTAGCTACCGCTGGTTTTGACATTGGCAACATAATTGAGAAAAAGATTTTAACGATACTTGCACCATCGATTTTAGCAGATTCTATGATTTCTTCCGGTATTGCAATAAAGAAATTTCTAAATAAATAGATATTAAATGCACTAGCCATAGCTGGTAAAATCACCGCAATACGACTATTAACTAACCCTAATGTATTTACAATTGTAAACTGAGGAATCAGTACTGTTTCCATTGGGATAATCAAAAGTGCTAACAAGAATCCGAAAATCACTTTTTTTCCTGTAAAATTGATTTTTGCAAAAGCAAAACCTGCTAATGAATTGACAATAATCGATCCTCCAGCAAAAGTGATGCCATAAAAAATACTATTTAGTAAGTATGTCCAAATGCTGAATCGTTCAATAACTTCTTGATAGGTTTTAAACCAGTTTGCAGGATTTAGACTAGGTAAAAAAGCTTTAAAAGAAGAAAGGTTTGTGTAGACTTCTGCATTTGATTTCATAGCAGAAACAATCATCCAAAGCATTGGAAAAATAAAAAGTGCCGCTAAAATAAACAATAAAATATATTCAAAAATCATCAGTGGCCCAACCTTTTTTTTCATTCGTCTTTGTCCTCCTTAATTAATTTTCTTTGACCGATCGTAATCAAACCAATCATGGTTGTAAAAATCAACGCTATTGAACTAGAGTAACCGACCATTCGATCGGTGAAGCCTGTCTGGTAAATATAATAAACCATGGTCATTGTAGAATTCATTGGTCCACCTTGGGTCATAACCATTGGCTGAACAATCAACTTAAACGCTGAGATAAGCGTTGTTAATAAGACAAAGATGGCTGTTGGCTTTAATAAAGGCAGTGTTATATAACGAAATTGTTGAAATTTTGTGAAACCATCCATTTCAGCGGCTTCATAGACATCTTGCGGGATATTCTGCATACCGCCTAAAAACAGAAGCATTTGATAACCTGCCCCTTGCCAAGCAGAAACAAAAACAATCGTGTACATTGCCTGTTTAGGACTCGTTAAAAATGGTTGAGCTGAAATACCTACTTTCATTAATAATGAATTGATAAGCCCTTCATTTGGATTTAATAAATACAGCCACAAAATAGAAATAACAACCAAAGACATAACTACTGGCGCGAAAAATGCTACTTTAAATAATAAATTTCCTTTTCTTTTTTTGTTGATAATCAGAGCCATCCCTAATGCTGCTCCCAATTGAACTGGGATGATCCAAATAACAAACTTAGCTGTATTAACCATACTCTTGATAAAAATTGGATCGTTAAATAATTGTTTAAAGTTGTCTAACCCAATGAATTGACGATTGCCTGGTGTCAATAGATAATAGTCTGTAAAAGCGTAGTAGGCAACCATTCCCACTGGAATCAAAAGAAAAATCGTCAATAAAATAAGTGCTGGTGCTAAAAAACTATATCCTACTAAATTTTCCTTGAGTGTCGGTTTACGATTCATTCCGTTTCCTCCTTTATCGCTTCAACATTCTATCAATAACTTGCTGCATTTCTTCTGCGTGAACATCCACTATTTTTTGCACATCTGGATTTTCTTTATAATAACTAGCATCTTGAATTGATTGCTGAAATGCGCGGGAAACTTGTGGATACGCTACTACAACAGGACGCGCATGACCTGATTTTTGGTTTTGTTCCATTAGAAAGCGCATTTCCTTGGACACATCATTTTTGATCAATTCGATTGTTGATTTTCTAATAGGTAAAACACTATTCCCCAAACTCATGATTTTACTTGATTCTGTATTGGTGACATACTTTATAAATGTAGCCGATGCTTCTTTTTCTTCTGTTTTAGAAGACATTGCAACTTGCCAACTACCTGTTGGAGAAACTAATTTTTTCGTTTTATCAGATACAGGATACGGTAAAATACCATATTCAAGGCCTTTGTAATTTTCATTTAAATCAGCTATCGTCCATGATCCACTTAGAAGCATTGGATATTTTCCAGTTTCAAACCCCTTTTCAATTGGGGTATTGGTTGTATATCCTTTTTTCACTAAATCCTGAATAAATTGAATTGCCTCTGCACTTTTGGGATCATTAAAATACCCTAATGCTTCCGTACCCGCTTGATTTACAACTTCTCCTCCGTTTGACCAAATAAATGGCGTGTATGCATAGGTAAGCATTTCATCTTTGGATGCTAATTGAATATTTATTGCTGGTGACTCATATTTATTCACTAATTTTTGGCAAACCTCCTGAAATTCATTCCAAGTCCAAGGTTTATCTAAAGTTGGCAGGGACTCCTCTTTGATGCCAGCCTTTCTAAATAATTTCTTGTTGTAATAAATACCAACACTAGACTCAGAAAAACCAAATGCATAAAATTTCTTATTATAAGTTCCTTGTTGAATGATACTATCAAGTACATCATCCATATTTGCATCATCTAGATAATCATCTAAAGGTTCAATTACACCAGCGTTAGCATATGCTGCCGTATTTGGGCCATCCAGAGTGAGGACATCTGGCAAACTACTCGTTGTGATTGCAGCATTCACCTTGTCTTCATAGCCACCACCACTACCGCTTCTTGGAATATATTCAGTAATGGCATTATATTTACCCTGGTATTCTTGATTAAAATTATCCACAATTTTCTGCCAAGCTTTCCCTTCAGGCGTTTCATCCGAAAACTGAACCCAAATTTTTATGTCCCCTTCATTTTTCATTTGATTCTCAGATTTTTTTGAAACGTTTCCACATCCAGAAAAAATAAATAAAACGGCAACGACTACTGCTATGAGCTGGTAAAAATACTTCTTCATTTATCTAATCCCCCGAATCTGAAACGTTTCCATTTTATCCTAAAATCAACAATGGAAACGTTTCATTAATTGATAAAAAAAGGATACCATTGAAAACGTTTTCTGTCAACTGCATTTTAACTAGTATCCACTTCTAAATTTCAGATAAAAACAATAGTGTCTAGAATGAAGTAAGAAGTACCATCCTAAACACAAAAAATTGATTATTGCTATTCTATTCCTTTTCAATCGTCGTATCATTCGAAACAAACGTCACAGGCAAAATAATTCTCTTAGGAACTTCTACTCCTTTTATTTTATTCAAGATAGCATCAACTGCTGTAGTTGCCATCAATGGAACAGATTGAGCAATTGTTGACAGTGTATATTTTCTTTCTTGAGCCATTCTTACACCATCAAATCCTATTAACTGAAAATCCTTAGGTGCTGTTTTACCAATTGTTTCTAATGTTTCCAAAACGGTTAATCCCATGAAATCATTGACTGTAAAAATACCGTCAATCGTATCGTTTTCCTTGATAAATCGTAAAATTTGGTCTCGTAAATCTGTGATTGGTTCTGGCATATCCAGCATTTTGAACGGTATCTTTTTGTCTCTGCAATATGCTAAGAACCCTTCTCGCCGATTCACCGTTTCATTTGGAAATGGTGAGAAACCGCCTATATATGCTACGCTTTTACATCCTCGCATGACTAATTCTTTAGCAGCTAACATGCCCCCAGCAAAATTGTCTGAGGTCACATACGTCACGTCTTCTGAAAAATGTCGATCTATACTAACAAACGGTAAATTAGACGATACATATTTATCTACATCAGAATAAGTAATCCCGATGATTCCATCAACTTTATTTTGCTTGACCATTTGAATATATTCATACTCTTTTTCTGGATCACCATCAGCATTGCACAAATAAAGCTTATAGCCTTTTTTACTTAATTCTTCTTCAATGTAATAGGCAAGTTCTGAGAAAAAAGGATGCCAGATTGTTGGAAGAATTAATGCTAACGTATTACTTCGATTTGTTTTTAAAGCTCGAGCATATTCATCAGGTTCGTAAGATAATTCATTGATAGCAGCTTCAACTTTATTTCTAGTAATTTCTTTTACTTTTACACCATTAATGACTCTAGAAACAGTTCCAACTCCCACTCCAGCTAATGCGGCAACATCTTTCATCGTTGCTTTCATCCTATCCCTGCTTTCTTAATACTGATTAAAATTGTAACATATTATGTCAAAAATAGGGAAACGATTCCAAAAAATAGAAGCAAAAATCCTATAATTATTTTCTTATGCAAAATAAGCTATAACTTTATAGTAATCTCAAAATTAGATTTCTACAAAGTTATAACTTAAGATTCTAGAACTAATCTAGATCAACGTTATGATACACTTTTTGAACATCATCTAGCTCTTCTAAAACATCGATCATTCGTTCAAATTGCTCTAAATCTTCTCCCGTTAATTCCACGTCATTTTGTGCAATCATCTCTAATTCTGCTACGGAGAATTCTTCGATCCCTTTTTCTTTTAGCACTTCTTGCACTGCATGTAAATCTTCCGGCTCTGTATAAACGATGATTTGACCTTCTTCTTCGGTTACATCACGAACATCGATCTCTTTTTCCATCAAATATTCAAGGATTTCATCTGCATCATCGCCTGCAAATCCAATCACACCTGTATGATCGAACATATAGGCTACAGCACCGCTGACACCCATATTACCGCCGTTTTTACCAAATGCAGCACGGACATCTGAAGCAGTACGATTTACATTATTTGTCAAAGCATCTACGATGACCATTGAACCGTTTGGCCCAAATCCTTCATAACGCAACTCAGAATATTGCTCATCACCAGAACCTTTGGCTTTTTCGATTGCTCGATCGATGATATGTTTTGGAACATTATATGTTTTTGCGCGCTCGATAACAAACCGTAATTTCTGATTTGCTTGAGGGTCAGGATCACCCGATTTCGCTGCTACGTAAATTTCAATACCGAATTTTGCATAAACTCGACTGTTATTTGCGTCTTTGGCAGCTTTTTCTCTTTAATATTTGCCCACTTACGACCCATATTCTCACTTCGCTTTCATTCATTAGTATTTTTTTGATTGTATTGCCTTTCTTATTATACTTGGCAAATGAACTTTTGTTAAGTGTTTTTTGCTTTTAAGAGATACGAATTGGAAAACGACCAAAACTTTGTTCTAAAATGCGATGATCGCCTAACTGATAAACCTGGTTGCTGCGAATATCTACCGCTAATTTAGAATTTAAATTCTTGGACACTTTTGTAATTAGTGGTAAAGCAAGATCCTTCTTTTTTTCTCGCAAATAACGCTGACCTTTTTCAGTGAAACCAAGGACTTGTATAAAACTATGGTTCCAAGAATTTTCTATTTCCTGCTGTGTTACATTATTTAAACTGTACGTCGCTAATCGTTGTAATCGTGTCCAAGTATAGCGCTTTGTTTTTGCTTTTTCCATAAAAGCTTGAAAAGAATCAGAAGTTTTAGCAGCTTCTTGTAGGCGATACTCGATGCCCTCTTTCATTTGATAAATCGCTTTTAATTCTATAATCGAACTACTAATCAACTTGTATTTTAATAGCGGCCAATACGTTTCCCAAGAGACAGTCGCTGAATTCACTAAATCTATTGCCACTTGTGTTGGTAGCACTTGCCGGATTTGATCTAATTCATCAGAGAAAACCGCCTTTCGGATTGCAGTAGCGCTAGCAAAATTCTGATATATAGTAGTATCATGATACCCTGCTTGTTCTCTTTTTAACGGATACAACATCATCGGCTTTTCATACGTTGCATTTTCTTTGGCATAACTTAAGCCTAAAATGTGATTGGGAGAAGAAAAATCTAACCCATTTTTTGGATACAGCTTACGAAAAACTTCTGTCATTTGTTGTGGATAACTCAATCCATTGTTTTTAATTTGTTGATAAGCTTCGTCGATTTTTGTCTGATTCTTGTTCACAAACTCCCCAAACAACTTATAATCCATCTCTGCGTGGTTGTCTGTACCAAAACATAGTGCATCACACTGTAAAGCTTGAAGTAGCTTGACTCCGCCTGCAGCAAAATAATCTGCTGATTGTACAGCATATGCAAAGGGCAATTCAATAACTAAATCAACACCATGATTTAATGCTTCTTCGGCCCGTGTCCATTTGTCAATAATAGCAGGTTCACCTCGTTGTAAAAAGTTCCCACTCATCACAGCAATCACTACCTCTGCTCCACTCATTTCTCGCGCCATTTTCGCATGGTAGTGATGTCCGTTATGAAAAGGATTGTATTCCACAATAATACCGCAACTTTTCATTTTGATTCTCCTTCATTCAGATCATTTCTATTAGAACTCCATCATACCATGTTTAATTTATTACTGAAACCAAAGAAAAATAAGCAAGCAACACTTTTAAAAGTTCTGCTTACTTATCTTTTAACCTATTTTTTACAAACGAAAAACCAACGCTTACTTTCTTCTGTAGGTGCAGTGTCTGCGAAATCAGCGTAGACTTCAACATTCATGAACCCTGCACTCTCTAGCATCATTAAATAGTTTTCCATTGTATATGTCCGTTCTTGATGTAGTTCATCTTGACGGATAAATACTTCATCATTTTCTTGTTCTTTTACAAAGAACGTTAGAAAATGTTCAATACTATGTTCTTTCTCACCAGGATAACTATCCCATAAAAAGGCAAATTCTTCTGTTTGGTAATGATAACTGTATTCTGGAAATACTTTGTCTACTTGGTAAACCGAATGGACATCAAAAATAAAGACCCCATCTTCTTCTAGCGCTTGATAGACATCGTCAAATACTTGTTGAACTTCTTGACGGTTTGACATGTAGCATAGCGAATCTGAAAAACAAGTAATCGCATGATATTGACCCATTTCTGATAAATCCATCATGTTACCTTGAACAAACTGAACATAAACTTCCTCTTCAGCAGCTCGTTTGCTGGCCATCATCAACATTTCTTCAGATAAATCCAATGCGGTTACGGTAAACCCTGCTTTGGCGAAATTCACAGCTAACGCACCAGTCCCACAAGCCATTTCTAAAACATCCATTTTTCCTTCTGGCAAATGACGTTTTGAAAATGCTAGCCATTGATCATAGAGACTATCATCCATTACTTCGTCGTAAACAAAAGCAAATGTTTCATATGTCATATTACTCGACCCAAGCGTGTAGATCGACCATTGGAGCATCTGACCAAAGTTTTTCTAAATTGTAAAATCCACGTTCCGCTGATTGGAAGACATGAACAATGATATCACCTAAGTCGATCAATACCCACTTACCGCCATCTTTTCCTTCAATTCGTTTTACTTCTACATCTGCTTCTTCTTCTTTTTCAATAATTTCTTCCACGATGGCATTGATTTGACGTTCACTTGTTGCTTGGCAAATCATAAAGTAATCTGCTAAAAGTGATATTTCATGCACATCTAAAGCCACAATTTCCTCTGCTCGTTTTGAATCAGCTGCTTTTACAGCGATTTCTAAAATCTGTTGACTATCTATGATGGTTTCCTCCTATTATTAAATTTAATTTTTGTTTTTGATGCTGAAAGAGTTCTAACAGTGATGAACGAGCTCAATCAGCTTTTCTTTGAGCTAGTTTCTCAAAGTAGCTTTTCTAGCTACCCAGTAATTATATGTCTCAATTGTTTTGGGATAAATTTTTTGTTCTTTTTCAATAAGATGTAACAATGTATGTTTTGTTTCATATGCAACGGTTTCATCTAAATCGACTAAAGCCAATTCACGTGCTTCATTTACACCAGGAAAATTACGGCCTGGTTCGATGTAATCTGCAACATAAATGATTTTATCCAGCAAGCTCATTTTAGCTGCACCTGTCGTATGCAGACGAATCGCTTCTAAAATCTCTTCGTCCTCTATGCCTAGTTCTCGTTGAACCATGCTTGCACCAACAAGTCCGTGCCAAATTGCATTCCCATAATTCAATAAATCCTGATCATAGCCATCACGTAGGATAATCATTTCAAACTCTTCATCCGGACGTTCTTTCGCATAATCGTGAGTCAATGCCGCAATACTAGCCTTCTCCTCAGACTCACCGTATTTAGCTGCCAGAGCAATGGCCGTTTCTTCTACGCCTAAAACATGTTGAAACCGGCGCTCACTCATATGCATCTGAACTTCTTGCATCAATTCTTCGCGTTTAAACGATGTATACTTTCCGCTAAAATCCATCTACATACAGCTCCTTCTCTTCTATATAGTGTATCACACTATCAGGCAATAAGTAGCGCGTAGAACAACCATTTTTAATTTTTTCCCGAATCACTGTTGAGCTGATATCCATTTGGGGAACGTCTACCCAAATAATTGGATAAGGTGTGACCGTTCCATAATGAGGACGCCGAATCCCCACAAAATTAGTTAACGTCATCAATTCATCGATTTTATACCACTTTGGTAAATATTCTACCATGTCTCCGCCAATGATAAAATAGTAATCCGTATCTGGATTGTTTTGCGTTAAAGCTTTCATCGTATCATAGGTATAGCTTTTCCCCTTACGAAACAACTCGATGGGCTCAATCGCTAAATTATGATTATCAGAAATGGCTAATTCCAACATTGCTACTCGATGTTTGCTATCGATCGTCTTTTTTTCATCTATATGAGGCGGTAAATAAGTAGGCATCAAATAGACTTTGTCCAACCCAAGTTGCTGTTGCACTTGGTCGGCCATTACTAAATGAGCCACATGAACTGGATTAAAATTTCCACCTAATATTCCTACCTGTTTACGCTTTTGAAAAAGCTCTGCTTCTTCCACAATTACTTCTGCTTTTAATGCTGCATTCGTATTTGTCCCCATTTTTCTTACCTCCAAGTTTTTAAATTGCTTTAACTTCTTTAGAGATCTTTTGGTATTTTTCGTTAGATGATGGTTTAAATAACACTAATACGCGGCCGATAATTTGAACGATATCGCAATGAATATCTGCTTTTAATGCTTCTGCTACATCTTCAGCTATCTCGTCGGTATTTTGTAATAATGTGACTTTGATCAATTCGCGTTTTTCCAATGCTTCATTGATTTGTACCACCATCGCAGAATTTAAGCCGCCTTTACCAATTTGAAAAATTGGTTGTAAATGGTGCGCTTGACTGCGTAAAAAACGCTTTTGTTTTCCTCTTAAATCCACTAATTTTCCTTCTCTCTGTTCTCACTTATGGTTAAATCAACGCTTTTCTTCTTAAAACATCTACGCCTTTTGGTGCCCAGCCAGCAACGACACCGGGTTCGGTTACCGTGATCCAGCCCAGTCCCGCGAATACGATATCTGTTTTTTCTTTGATCGAAAATTCAAAACGGACTAACTCTGGAAATTCTGCTACTTCATCTGGACGCGGCGGTTGTAATAACCCACCAACATGTTTCTCATAGAAGCCGTCTGCTGTAACCAATTTCGTACGGTGGATCGATAAGTCATTTGACACATAGGCAATAAACGAACTACGTTCCCCTTGAATAAAGTCAAATCGAGCTAAACCACCTAAAAATAGTGTTTGCTCTGGATTCAGCTGATACACTTTTGGTTTGATCTCTTTTTGTGGTGCAATGATTTTTAAATCCTTTTTCCCAAGATAATGTGCCATTTGATGACGATGAATGATTCCTGGTGTGTCAATCAAGAAATGTCCGTCCTCTAAAGGAATTTCGATTTTATCCAATGTTGTACCTGGAAATTGTGATGTTGTGATAACATCTTGAACACCAGCTGTTTGTTTAATGATTTGATTGATTAATGTTGATTTACCAACATTTGTTACACCGACCACATAAACATCTTTACCATCACGATATTTTTCAATCGTTTCAAGTAAATTTTCCATTTCTTGTGGTTTCTTGGCACTAGTTAACAAAACATCGACTGGACGTAACCCTTCTTCATGAGCACGCTCTCTCATCCATTGGACCATTTTTGGTTTCTTCAATGATTTTGGTAGAATATCAACTTTGTTTCCCACCATCAATACTGGATTATCTCCGATAAAACGATGTAAACCAGGAATCAATGAACCGTTAAAATCAAAAATATCAACCACATTTACGATCAGGGCATCTTCTTTGCCCAATTCATTTAACAGACGTAAAAAATCATCATCTGTCAATTGAACATCTTGAATGTCATTATAGTGTCTTAAACGAAAACAGCGTTGGCAATACACTTCCCCTGTCTCCATCCCTTTTTCAAAAGCAGCCTTTGGCGTGTAGCCTAGTTCATCGGGCTGATCTGTTTGAATGATTGCACCGCAACCGATACAATGAATTGCTTCTTGCTCACTCATTCTAGTCCGCCTTTCCATACCATATCTGGATGTTTCTTCGCTAAATGCTTCATGATTTTTCGCTCAAAGAATCGATTGATTCTTGTATTCCAACCATCCGTATCAACAATTGGACGCACTAAAATATTTCTGATTCCTGCAGCATTTGCCCCCCGAATATCCGTCATGATCTGATCACCGACCATTACTAATTCTTCTGGCTTCATATTCAGTTTTTTTTCAGCTTCTCTAAATCCTCTTGTCGAAGGTTTCAACGCTCTAGAAACATACTCAAGATCAAATTTCTCTACTGCACGTTTTATGCGGCTAGATTTATTATTTGAAACGACCACAACAGGAATCCCGGCATTTTTCATTTCCAGAATCCATGTCAGCAATTCTTCGGTTCCATCTGGGTTATCCCACGCAATCAATGTATTGTCCAAATCGGTCAACACAGCTTTGATCCCTAATTTTTTTAATTGGTTTGGCGTTATTTTATAAATCGCATCAACCATCCAAGTTGGTTTAAATTTTGAAAACATAGTAACTCCTCTCATCTCCACGATGAACTTTTTCATAGTGAAAGGAGTACTAAGCTAGCACTCCTCCAATTTGTATTATACTGCATTTCCTTAAAAATTTCTATAAATGCTTATCATAAGTTTTCATAAGACTCAATAATGATTAAATAATCGAGATTACATGGTTTTGTCTTTCCACTGTTTTTCATGGTAAACTTTTTCATACAAATAAAAGAGAAAATTGAATGCCCGTCAAAATAGAACAATCATTCGTCAATCTTTTTGTTCTCGAAAAAAAAACAACGATACCGCTTTATAAAAAATCTTTGATACAACGTGAATAGAATTAACACACAGACCAAATAAAATCCGCATGTTTTAGTATTTGAAAAGGTCTATTTGCATTAACCAATGAAAAAACCTGAAAATGGTGGAAAATCACCTTTAATTTAGGGGTGACATCATAGTATATAAAGTTTATTCACAATAAAAAAGATAGGAACATAGCTCTTAGAGTCATGTCCCTATCTTATATAAAGTGAAAAGAGAAGCGACAGCTTTGTTACACTTCGATCACATCGAATTCTAAGTACTAAAATTTGATGGCTTCAAAAACAAACTGAAATTGACTGGAATCCCTCAAAAGCAAAGAAACAATCCCACCATTTTGTTGAATTCCCTCTTATTACATTAGAAGTTCACGGAGTACGAGTTGTTATTATACAGTACCTACCGTACTTCATTCCACTCTCTTTTTTATCCTTGATTAATATTTACGGAAACGTTGGTAACGATTTTCTAACAGCACATTTGTTTCTAATTTAGATAGCTCAGAGAACTTACTAATAAGTGCTTTTTGGATCATCCGATTGATTTTCGATTGTTCTAAGACTTCGCCATTCATTTCTTCTGGAATCACTCGATCAATAATCGTTAATTCTTTTAATTCTGTCGCTGTAATTTTCATTAGTTCTGCTGCTTCTTTAGCGCGACTGCCGTCTTTCCATAAAATCGATGCAAATCCTTCAGGTGAAAGGACAGCATAAATCGTGTGCTCTAGCATCCAAACTTCGTCACCTACTGCAAGTGCTAATGCACCGCCGCTTCCGCCTTCACCAATAATAATTGCAATAATTGGAACGCTCAAATCAGACATCTCGATCAAATTTCTTGCAATTGCCTCACCTTCACCACGTTCTTCTGCCTCAATACCACAATACGCTCCTGCTGTATTGATAAATGTTACCACTGGACGTCCAAATTTTTCTGCTTGTTTCATTAACCTTAAAGCTTTACGATACCCTTCTGGATGAGGAGCACCAAAATTTCGTTCGATATTCTCTGGTAAATTACGCCCTTTTTGAATGCCAACAACCGTTACTGGTTTTTCTTCCAATGTTGCAATGCCACCAACAATTGCCAGGTCATCACCAAAGTATCGATCACCATGAAATTCCATAAAATCATCAAAAATTGCTGCAATATATTCTAAAGTAGTATACCGATCCTGTGCTCGAGCTAAGGTGACAACATCATTGGCTGTTTTTTCCATCGCTATTTCCACCCTTTCATCGTGTGAATCTTTATTAATTTACTAAGTGTTTCTTGCAACTGATTTCTAGGAACAATTTTATCAACAAAACCATGATCTAATAAGAACTCTGCTTTTTGAAAATCATCTGGCAGCTCTTGACGGATCGTTTGCTCGATCACGCGACGCCCAGCAAAACCAATCAAACTTTGCGGTTCGGCTATTACAACATCGCCATCCATAGCGAAACTAGCAGTAACACCACCTGTTGTTGGATCAGTCAACACAGTAACATAAAGTAATCCAGCGTTGCTGTGACGTTTCAACGCACCAGAAATTTTCGCCATTTGCATTAAAGAAAAAATACCTTCTTGCATTCTAGCTCCACCTGAGGCGGTAAAAATAATCACTGGTAACTGTTGTTCTGTTGCTCGTTCAAACAATCGAGTAATTTTTTCACCTACAACAGTGCCCATACTACCCATAATAAAATTAGCATCCATTACACCAATACCAATTTCTTGCCCGTCGATTTTGGCTTTTCCAGTTAAAACAGCTTCATGTAATTCTGTTTTTTCCTGCATCTTAGTAATTTTATCTAAATAATCAGGAAAGTCTAATGGATCTTTCGTAATCAAATCTGTATCCCATTCTTCAAAACTTTTCTCATCTACCGTCAATGCTAGACGCTCCCAAGCACCAATCCTAAAGCTATAACCGCAATAAGGACAGACTTTTTCTGCCCCCATGTCTTTTGTATATAAGGTGCGTTTACAACAAGGACACTTCGCCCACATATTATCTGGAACTGCAGGTTTTTTTACAGAAGATTGGTCGCCCGCGCGATTCGGATTGATTCGAATGTAGTTTTTCTTTTTAAATAAAGCCATACACCTGCTCCTTTTTAATTATCGCTTTCTGGTTCCCAATTTGGTAAAAACGTTTCTTGTAAAAAGCTCGTATCATAATCGCCAGCCAATACACTTTTATGTGTAATTAAATCTAGTTGAAATTCCGAATTTGTGATGATACCATCCGTTACGATTTCATTAAGCGCCCGCTGCATTTTCATCAACGCATCCATTCGATCATTTCCATGAACGATTACTTTAGCGATCATCGAATCATAAAAGGGTGGAATCGTATAACCAGAATACATAGCACTATCCACTCTTAATCCCATTCCGCCGCTTGGAAGCAACAAATTGTTGATTTTTCCAGGAGAAGGAGCAAAATTAAACGCAGGATTTTCAGCATTGATTCGACATTCAATTGCATGCCCTGTGATTTTAATATCTTCTTGTGTATAAGGTAATTCTTCACCAGATGCAACTTTTAACTGTGCTTTAACAAGATCGATCCCCGTAACCATTTCTGTAACAGGATGTTCCACCTGAATTCGAGTATTCATTTCCATAAAGTAAAATTCACCCGATTGATCCATTAAAAATTCAATGGTTCCTGCGTTCTCATAGTGGACTGCTTTCGCTGCACGTACTGCTGTTTCACCAAGTAACTGACGTTTTTCAGGTGAGATTGCAATCGAAGGTGACTCCTCTAAAACTTTTTGATTATTCCGTTGTAACGAACAATCACGTTCTCCTAAATGAATCACATGACCATATTGGTCACCTAAAATTTGCACTTCGATATGACGTGCTGGATAGATAATCTTTTCTAAATACATATCATCATTACCAAATGCCGCTTTTGCTTCTTGCTGTGCTGAAGTGAAATGTTGAGGTAATTCTTCTTTACTCATCACTTTGCGAATTCCTTTACCACCGCCACCAGCAGCAGCCTTTAACATAACTGGATATCCAATATTATCAGCAATCGTCAACGCTTCTTCAACAGAACTAATCACACCAGTACTTCCAGGGATAACCGGAACATTCGCTTCTTGCATCAATTCACGTGCGTTGATTTTATTCCCCATCGCATCAATTGTTGCTGCCTTCGGACCAATAAAAGTAATATTACACTCTTCACACATTGCTGCAAACTGGCTGTTTTCTGATAAAAAACCAAAACCGGGATGGATTGCTTCAGCATTAGTAACGATTGCTGCACTTAGCACACTCTGTACATTTAAATATGAATCAGCCGCTTTCACTGGTCCGATACAAATCGCTTCATCTGCAAGCTGTGTGTGTAACGCTTCTTTATCTGCTTCTGAGTATACCGCAACAGTTTGTACCCCTAATTCACGACATGCTCGAATGATTCGAACTGCTATTTCTCCTCTATTTGCAATTAAAACTTTTGAAAACATAGCTCACCTATCCAATCATAAAGGTCAATTCTGCTTCCGCTACTTTTTTCCCATTCACAGTCGCAGTTCCTTTGCCGATGCCGGCTATTGATTTTACTTTCATAATTTCTACTTCTAACAGCAACGTATCACCTGGAACAACTTTTTGTCTAAACTTGGCTTTATCGATCCCACCAAAATAGGCTGTCTTGCCTTTAAAATCAGGCATCGACAATAACGCCACAGCGCCCGCTTGCGCCAATGCTTCAAGAATCAGAACACCTGGCATAACAGGCTCACCTGGAAAATGTCCTTGAAAAAATGGTTCATTGATCGTAACATTTTTCTTTGCAATAACTTTTTCCCCAACTACGATTTCTTCCACAGTATCCAATAATAAGAAAGGATAACGATGAGGAATAATGGCTTTGATCTCTTCAATATTCATAGCGACACTCCTTATTTGTTTTGGTTGTCTTTCTACATCAAATTTGAATTTAAGAAATAGCGACACGGAATAATGGTTGATTAAATTCCACAACATCTTCATTTTTTATCAAAACTTCCGTGATGACACCGTCTACCGTTGCAGTGATTTCATTCATCAGTTTCATCGCTTCTACAATACAAACGACGTCCCCTTTTTTCACAGAATCACCAACTTGTTTGAAGTTTTCTTTATCCGGAGCTGGTTTTAAATACACAACGCCCACGATTGGAGATATGATTTCTTCTGAATTTTCTGGTTTTACTTCTGCCATTACTGTTTCATTAACCGTTTCTTTTACTTCAATTGTTTGGCTCGCAACTTCTGTTGTCTCTTGATTCGTTGCATTATTGTTAGTTGCTTGTTTTGTTTCATCAGAAGATGATTTTTGCGTCACTTTATTTTTATTCATATAAAGACCAAAGGAACCTTCTTTAAGATCAAATTCCGTTAGTGTTGATTGGTCAAACTGCGTTAATAATTCTTTCACTTCATTGATATTCATTTTAATCCTCCCAACGTTTTAAACAAAGTACTGCATTGTGACCACCAAAGCCGAAAGAATTTGTTAAAGCATAATCAAATTCATGTTTTTGACTTTCATTTGTAACAATATTTATTTCAATTGCTTCATCAAGTTGATCAACATTGATTGTTGGTGGAATAAATTGATGTTGTAATGCATTTAATGTTGCAATTGCTTCAATACCCCCAGTTGCGCCCAAAGCGTGCCCCGTCATACTCTTTGTACTACTGACACGGACCTTTTGAGCAGTTTCGCCTAGAGCAGTTTGAATGGCTTTCGTTTCTGCAACATCATTGGATGGTGTACTTGTGCCATGGGCATTAATATAACCAATTTTATCAGTGTCAATAGCGGCTTCTTCAATCGCTAATTTCATCGCTTTAGCAGCGCCACTCCCATCAGGTCTTGGTGATGTCATATGATAAGCGTCACAGTTCGAACCATATCCAACGATTTCTCCTAAAATTTTAGCCCCTCTTTTTTGAGCGTGTTCTAAAGATTCCAGCACTAAAATTCCAGCACCTTCCCCCATCACAAAACCACTACGGTCTTTGTCAAAAGGAATCGACCCTCTCTTCGGGTCTTCCTCAGAAGTAACTGCTGTTAATGAAGCAAAACCTGCAATCCCGATTTCAGTGATAGAAGCTTCGGTTCCACCTGCTAATAGTACATCTGAATAACCGTGTTTAATATTTCTAAACGCTTCACCGATCGAATTATTCGCCGTAGCACAAGCTGTGACCGTTGCCGTACAGGTACCTCTTGCTCCCACACGTAGAGCGATATTACCAGCCGCCATATTTCCAATTGCCATCGGGATAAATAAAGGCGCTACTCGCTTAGGTCCTTTTTCACGCATTCGAGTTACTTGATCTTGAATCGTTTGAAGTCCACCAATACCTGAACCTACCATGACACCAAAACGGTCTACATCAATTTGATCCGTATCTAATTTACTCATTTCCATCGCTTCTAATGCTGCATAAATACCAAATAGAGAAAACATGTCCATTCGTTTAGCATCTTTTTTTGCAAAATACTTATCAAAAGGAAAATCTTTTACCTCTGCCGCTAATGTAATGCCTGTTTCACCCGCATCAAATTTAGTAATCGGACCAATTCCATTTTTTCCTACTTGTAAACTTTCTAAAAAGGTTTCTGCGTCATTCCCTATTGGGGATGCTACACCATAACCTGTAATCACTACGCGATTCATTCAACCGCTCCTTTCAAGATTATTCATTAGCCATTCATGACTAAACCACCATCTACATTTAAAACCTGCCCTGTAATATATGGACTTCTTGCTAAAAAGATAGCCGTTTTAGCCACATCCTCCACTTGACCAAACGATTGAAGTGGAATTTGCTGGCTCATTTGTTCTTTTACTTTATCAGATAAAATTTCTGTCATTTCAGTTTCAATAAAACCAGGTGCAATCGCATTACATGTAATTCCTCGTGCAGCAACTTCTCTCGCTACAGATTTTGTTAATCCGATGACTCCAGCTTTACTTGCCGCATAATTTGCTTGACCAATATTTCCCATCAAACCAACAACACTAGACATGTTAATGATACTGCCACTACGTTGTTTCATCATTTTTTTAATTGCATGTTGTGTCATGTTGAATGTTCCAGTTAAATTGATTTGGATACAACGTGTAAAATCTTCTTCTGACATTCTCAACAATAATTTATCGTTCGTAATCCCGGCATTATTAACTAAAATATCGATTGAACCTAAGCCTTCGATTGTACCTTGGATCATTTTACCCGCAGATTCGAAACTTGCGATATCTCCAGAAATACCGATACATTTAACACCAAACGATTCTATTTCAGTAATTAGTTCAGCGCTGATTTCTCCACGCCCATTCAGTACAATATTGGCCCCTTCTTTAGCAAATGCTAAAGCTACAGCTTTCCCTATTCCTCGAGTACTTCCTGTAACAAACACATTTTTTCCTTTGAGTTCCATTCGCTACCTCCCATTTAAAAGAGCTTCAGTTTCAGATAATGTTTTTTCATCTTCGACACGAGCCGTTTTTATTTCTTTGTCAATCTTCTTAATAAAACCAGTCAGTGTTTTACCTGGTCCAACTTCTATAATTGCATCAACATTCATTTTTTCTATCGTTTCGATACTATCAGCAAAACGAACAGCAGACATTACTTGCTTTTCTAATAATACTTTTATTTCTGCTTGCGCCATTACTTGTGCTGTAGTGTTGCTAATCACAGGAATCGTCATTTCTGCAAAATTTATATTTTCTAGTTCAATCGCTAATTTTTCAGCTGCCGGCTTTAAGAGGGCTGTATGAAAAGGACCACTAACTTTTAGCGGAATCATCCGTTTAACACCAGCTTCTGTTAACAAGTCTACCGCCTTATCAACTGCAGGTGTCTCACCGCCAATTACAATTTGTTGAGGTGTATTATAATTTGCGGGCGAAACGATTCCAAGGTCACTTGCCTTTTGACAACACGCTTCGATTAAGGATCGTTCAGCATTCATCACCGCAACCATTTTCCCAGTACCAGAAGGGGCAGCCTCCGTCATAAGCTTTCCTCTTTTTTCAACAAGTTGAACAGCTTCTTTAAAGGTAATCGCTCCACTTGCAACTAGCGCACTGTATTCACCTAAGCTAAGACCTGCCACAACATCAGGCTGATACCCTTTAGCTTGCAACAAACGATAAAAGGCAATACTAACTGTTAAAATCGCTGGTTGTGTGTACATCGTCTCGTTTAATCGATCATTTTCAGTAAAGCAAAGCTCTGCCATATCGTAACCTAGAGCATCACTAGCTTCTTGAAATGTTTCTTGAATAATATTTTCTTGATCAAATAATTCTTTGCCCATCCCAATATACTGAGCGCCTTGTCCACTAAATACAAAAGCTGTTTTCATTACGTTACTCCCTTACTTTAAAAGCTGAACGAGCTCGTTTAGTTCTGACTGGAAAATAGGAAAATTTGACTGTGATGTTCTTTATCACATTCGATTTTTATCTTTTTCCCTAAGAACTAGCTCGTGAAGCTAGATAGATTAAAAGCTGAACGAGCTAGTTTAGCTCTGACTGAAAAATAGGAAAAATTGACTGTGATGTTCTTTATCACATTCGATTTTTATCTTCTTCCCTAAGAACTAGCTCGTGAAGCTAGATAGATTAAAAGCTGAACGAGCCGTTTAGTCTCGACTGAAAAATAGGGAAATGTGTTTGTGACGTTCCTTGTCACATGCATATTTCATCTTTTTTCGGAGAGACTGGATCATAAAGCTAGATAAATTAAAAGCTGAGTGGGTTCACTTAGCATCAATGAAAAATAGGAAAACTTAAATGTGATGCACTTTATCACACTTAAGTTTTGTCTTTTTCTGAAAGATCTTCAATTCTTAAAGTTTTAGCTCTTAGTAATTGATAAGATCGATGTAGAATCGTTGTGTTCCACAAACTTAGATATATTTATCGTTTATTGACAAAAGATTCTGTGCTACAACCATCGACTACATTCAGCAGCCATGACTTCTTTTGTCTCACTAATATAGGATTCAATAATTTCTTTTGCTGTTTCTTCTTTTGTTACAAGACCTGCGATTTGTCCTGCCATGATCGAGCCATGATCTACATCGCCCTCTACAACTGCTTTTCGCAAAGCCCCTTGCCCTAATTCATCAAATTGCACAAGATCTGGATTAGCCTTTTTTAATTCGATTTTCTCTAATCGATCATATTCATTGGTCAACTTATTTTTGATTGCCCTTACTGGATGTCCAAAATGTTGACAAGTAACTGTCGTATCAATGTCTGTCGCTTTAATAATTCTGGCTTTATAATTTTCATGTACAGTACATTCTTTTGCAACTAAAAATCGTGTGCCAACTTGGACCGCATCTGCTCCTAACATCAATACAGCTGCCATACCACGACCATCACCGATGCCACCCGCAGCAATCACAGGAATTGTTAATGCATCTACAACTTGCGGTACAATACTCATTGTTGTCAATTTACCGATATGTCCTCCAGCTTCCATGCCTTCAACAATGACCGCATCTGCTCCTATTTTTTCCATTCTAGCACCTAGTGCAACAGAAGGAACCACTGGAATCACTTTAATGTTATGTTCTTTAAAACGAGCCATATATTTGCTAGGATTTCCCGCTCCTGTCGTCACGACCGGAACATTCTCTTCACAAACTAAATCTACGATATCCTGTGCAAATGGTGAAAGCAGCATAATGTTGACACCAAAAGGTTTATCTGTGATTTCTTTGATTTTTTTGATTTCAGTTTGAACGACTTCTTTAGGTGCATTACCACCTGCAATAATCCCCAGTCCACCAGCTTCAGAAACTGCTCCAGCTAATGAAGCATCTGCAATCCAAGCCATGCCACCTTGAAAAATGGGGTATTCAATTCCGATCAGTTCACCTATCTTTGATTGCATATATTACATCCTTCAAACTATAGAATAATTAGTCAAAAAAGGACTGGAACAAAACTCTGTAAGTTTAGTACCAGCCTTTCTAATTCCAACGAGCGGCATGAAAAAAACCAGGCTCTTCAGCAATTGTTGAGAATCGCACAGAGCCAGGCTCTTCCAACTTTTTTATTTTACCTAATCGCTTTGATTATTATGCTTTTTGTTTTTCTACATAAGTTACTAAATCTTGAACAGTCGTGATGCCGTCTTCAGATTCGATTTTTATGTCGAAAGCATCTTCGATTTCATTGATGATTTGGAATAAATCTAAGCTATCCGCATCTAATTCTTCTTGAATGTTAGTTGTTAATTTTACTTCCTCAGGCTCTTTACCTAATTCTTCTACAATAATTGCTTGAATTTTTTCGAATACCATGTGTATATTCCTCCAATAATTTTCTTTTTTAGTTTATATAGTTACAGTTTTACAGCGTTAAGAGAATCGATCCCCACGTTAAACCGCCGCCGTAGCCTGTTAACACAATTTTTTGATTGGAGCCTAATTCAAGTACTCCTTTTTCTACTGATTCATCCAATAATAGCGGAATGCTCGCAGCAGAGGTGTTACCATTATGTTCCATATTTGTGAGAAATTTATCTCTTGGTACTTTAAGTTTTTTTGATATTTTTTCGATGATTCGTTTGTTTGCTTGGTGTAGCAACAAATAATCTACATCTTCAGCTACGATTTCCCGAATATTGTTTGTCACATCATTCAATGAAAAATCATAAATATCTCTTCCAGTCATTTGTAGATAACTAGAGCTTTCAGATGTGCCCGAATAAAACGGACTCTTGTTTTCCATATAGCCAGAAGTCAATGACGTTGCTCTTTGTCCATCAGCTTGGAGTTTTTCATTTAAAAAATGTTCTTCATCACTTGCTTCCAATAGTACGCCAGCTGCTCCATCACCAAACAATACAGCCGTACTTCGGTCATCCCAATCTAGAACCTTAGATAATGTTTCCCCACCGATGACCATACCAAGTTTTTTTCCAGTACGAATCAATTTTTCACCCATGCTCAAAGCATAGACAAAACCACTACAAGCAGCGCTGATATCAAAAGCAAAAGCTTGATTAGCTGAAATACTTCCTTGAACTAGACAAGCAACTGAAGGTGTACCATAATCTGGTGTCATCGTTGCCACAAGGATAAAATCCAACTCTTCAGCATTCTTTCCAGATTTTGTTAATAACTTTTCAGCTACTTTGATACATAAGTCCGAAGTATTTTCATTCGTAACAATGTTTCTTGAACGTATGCCTGTTCGACTGGAAATCCAATCGTCTGAAGTATCCATCATTGTAGCAAGGCGATCGTTGGATACTGCATTTTCAGGAACATAACGGCTCGTACAAGTTATTTTTGCATGTTGATTCATCTTGGTCCTCACTTTTATTTATATTCCTTTAAGAAATCATGAAGATTCTTCAACGCTTTTAATAAAGCTTGTTCTTCGGCTTTACCCATTCCGTTTAGAATTCTCTTGACCATTTCTCTATGGAAGTGCTGATGAACACGGAAAAGTAGTTTTCCTTTTTTTGTCAAACCTAACTTTACTACTCGACGATCATCTTCACTTCGTATGCGTTCAACATATCCTTTTTTTACAAGATTATTGATTGCTACGGTCAACGTCCCAACGGTAATCGACAATTCTTTAGCAACTTCCGAAGAAGTTTTTTTCTATACATTCCAATTGCTTCAATTGTGTGCATTTCAGTAATGGATAAATCATTGAATTGTGATTTTTTTAATTCAGATTCTTCAATCGTCAAAATATCGTTAAAGACACTGACAAGATAATCATTGACTGTTTCTAAATTAGGTTCCATGTGTGCGCACCATCCATATACTTTGATTATCAAATCATTTGATGTTCAAACTATATCGCAAAAGAAAAAAGATTGCAAGTAAAAAAATCAATATTTTATTTTTCTTAATCAAGAAAGGAACAAAATACGCTATTTTACCTTGATAAATAAGGAGAATTCGAATTATTATTTTTTTTAGTTAAAAAAATTGGGTTGTTGATCCTTATCGTATACTCATCAAATTAGTTGGATTATCAAATTTTTTCTATTTTAATAGTAGTACAAACAAATGATTAACGAAAAATTTTACAATTATAAAAAAATCCTGTGGCGTACACTATATGTACGCCACAGGATTTTTGATAATTGTTATTAATTTTGTTGAATACTTACAGAAATTCACTAATTATTGAATTAAATCATAAATTTCCATCGCAACAATATCAATATTATCAAATTGATAGCTTTGTTGAGAGTCAGTTTCTGTTAATTCAAATGTTTCAGTTGATTTATCGTAAGTTACGATGCATTTTTCTGCACCTTCGCGTTCAAAACGGCGAACTTGAATTTCGTTGTCTGTTGCTTCAGTCATCGCTTCAAGTCGCTTGATAATCGCCACAAGTTGTGAATGTTTCATAATGGGCCTCCCTTTAAAAACTAGTTCTGTACCATTGTATCAAAACATTGTCTTTCTTGCATGATTTTTCGTCATTTTTTTTAATTTTTTTGCTGTTCTTTAATCTTTAGTCATCGGTTGCTTTCCATCTGTCCACCATAACTTGATAAGTGCTTGTGTTCCATCGTTTTCAAATCCTTTATTAGCAAGCTTTTCGTACAAATCTGTAGCTAATTTAGTTGCTGGTAAGTCAAGATTCATTTTCTCAGCTTCATCTAAGGCAATCTTTAAATCTTTTATAAAATGTTTGACAAAAAATCCTGGAGAATAGTTCTCTTTTAATATTCTCGGACTATAGTTACTTAATGACCAATTTGCCGCACTTCCACCAGATAGGGTCTCAATGACCTTATCCAAGTCTAATCCTGCTTTATTTGCATAAACCATCATTTCAGTCATCCCAGTCATTGTTCCAGCAATCATGATTTGGTTTGCCATTTTAGTATGTTGACCTTTTCCTGACTCACCTTGTAATGTAAAAGTTTTCCCGAAGGTTTTAAAAATCGGTAACACTTTCTCATATGCGGCCTGATCCCCACCTACCATGATTGTCAGTGTCCCATTTTTAGCTCCTAAATCGCCCCCAGATACAGGAGCATCTAATGCTATTCCGCCTAATTCATTTGCCTTTACCGCTATCTTTTCAGCCAATGTCGGTGTACTTGTAGTTAAATCAACAATTATCTTATCTGTAATATCTTTTGAAAAAATACCATTTTCATTAAAATAGATTGTCTCGACATCTTTTGGAAATCCGACCATAGTGAATATAATATCACTAGCCTCTGTAATAGCGGCAGGCGTTTCCTGCCAAACAGCACCTTCTTTTATTAATTCATCTGTTTTACTTTTGGTCCGATTATAGACATTTACATTCAAACCTTGTTTTATCATGTTTCTAACGATCGAAGCTCCCATAACCCCTGTTCCAATGAATCCAATTTGTGACATAGTCTTAATCCCCCTAATAATTTTAATAAAAAAACGGGTGTAAGACAAAAGTAAAAATTACTTTTGTTTCACACCCGAGATGCGAATAAACGCTTCAGTTCCAGTCCCTTTTTAACATTTATTTTCTCAAAGATGTAAACTTGACTTTGATTCGTTCAATAGAAGCTGCAGCTTCTTTTTCTATAGTAAGTTGATCATAGTATTTAATCATATCTTCATAAAATTCAAGCATTACATTTCCAAATCGAGTTGCTGATATTTCATAAAGTTTTTCCTTTAAAATAGCTTTATCTGGTGTGATACCTGATTCTACATATTCAATAAATGTCGGGGCAAAATCGACATCAGCTTTAAACGTCCGTCCCAGAGATTCATGATCAAATAAATTATTCAAATAAGCATTGCCCTCAACCACACAAGGAACTCCAGAAGCCATCGCTTCAGTGTATGTCAGCCCTTGTGTTTCTGAAGTTGAAGCACTGACAAAATAATCAGCAGCTTTATAGTAAATAGCTACCTGATCATTCGGCACTTCTCCGACGAATTGGATTTTATCACTTATCCCTAATTCTTCTCCCAAACAACGCAACTTATCAACGTAAGGGCCATCTCCCACAATAACGAAACGAGCACTTGGGAAATGTTCAAAAACAGTTGGTAAACCATTAACGATTGCTTGAATATTTTTTTCATAGGAAATACGACTCAAAGAGAGTAACATGATATTGTCATCATTTAATCCTAATTCATCTCGAAGAGCTTTTTGCATTTCAAGGGTAATATCAGGTCTTTCAAATTTTTGAATGTCAATTCCTGTTGGAATGATTCTCATTGGTGATGTTACGCCATATTCTTTTAATTTGTCAATGACTCTCTCACTTGGACACACTACACCTGTTGTGTGATTCGCAAAGAACCGAGAAAAATATTTCACATGTGTTGGACGTACAACTTTTCCTTTGGCAATATAATGCAAATAATCCTCATACATAGTATGATACGTGTGAATAACAGGAACTTTAAGTTTTTTGCCCACCATTTTACCTAATAATCCCGCACCGAATTCTGTATGCGTGTGAATCAAATCTAAATCCAACTCTTTTGCAATTAGATAAGCATACCACATACCGCGTACTACAATTCTGCGATCCTTGAATGAGACAAAAGGCACACTTGGCATCCGAATAACATCTTCTTCAAATTCTTTTGCATTCGGGTCAGTAGTTGTAAAAATATAAACTTGATGTCCTTTTTGTTCCAATTCATCTTTAAGCGTCTTAATAGATGTTGCAACCCCACTAACTTGGGGGAAATATGTGTCTGTAAAGAAACCAAATTTCACTTTGTTCCCCTCCATTAATTTTGATTTTCATGCTGTATACATTCTTTATTTTTTACTGGATCATTGCTTATCACTTTTTCATAAACTTTTTTTAGCTCATATCCGATTCGTTCAATACTTTTCTCCTTAGCAACTTCAAAACCTGCTTGACATGTATTTTGTATCTTATCTGTAATAAGTCCGTCGATTAAATAAGTGAAGTCTTCGTTGCTCTTTCCCATGTAACAATTCACTTCATTCTCAAGCCAACCTTTATAGACAGGAATATCTCTTACCAAAACTTGTTGTTTGCTGGCTAAAGCCTCTAATATGACAATTCCCTCTGTTTCTTCATAAGAAGGGAAGAAAAAAAGATCAGCAGCTGAATATGCCCCTTCGATTATATCCCCTTTTATATAACCTGGAAACTCCACATTTGCCGGATGGTCTTCTTTTACAATTGTTCTAATTGCTCTAGGAATTGAATACATAGGTGTATGACCAAACCAGATAAAACGATATTCTGGAAATTTTCTAGCCAGTTCAACAAAGTCAGTAATTCCTTTTCTTTCAAAATACAATCCTACACAAATAATCACTTTCTGATTTTCGTTGATTTTAAAATACTCTTTAAATTTTTCTTCTTTTTCTTTAGAACGTTCAAATTTATTTAAATCAATTCCATTTGAAATGGAAGATATTGGAACTGTTATACCATAACCTTCTAATAAAGCCTTAGAATAAGGCGTCGGTGTAATTAAATAATCAGCTTTAGAGTATAAGCTAACTAAGTATTTTTTAACTAGAGGTGAAATTTGATTAGATCCAATAAATGAATTTCTAAAATCTTCCTCTGTTGAGTGTGCATGGTAAATAACTTTTTTTCCCATCTTTTTTGCTTTATTTACCATACTATGGCTATTGATTCCATACGTATTAATGTGTAAGATGTCATAATCTGTGCAATTAGCATCTAATGTATATTCAATCCCAACTTCAGAGAGCGCTCGCTTCTGATGGTCTAACGCTCGTCCAATTCCAGACTTCGCTAATATTTTTTCACCTTCAAAATATAATAAAACCTTCACGTTGCCCCTCCTAGCTTCTTTAAAGCATTATAACATAGGTTAAAAAATCCTCACTCAACCTAAAGTCCTAGTTCCATTATCTTACAAATATTATATCAAAAAATAGCATAAGAAAGCCATTTTTCCGCTAAATAGATCCTTTACATGACAAAACTGTTAGATAGTGATAATCAATTTTACCCGTTTCTATCATTATTTCACCTTTTGTTTATTCTATCAAATAATAAAATTTATTTTACTATAAACTAAAAAAAGAACGAAAACTTATTAAGTCTTCGTTCTTTAACTCCGGCAGTAGGACTCGAACCTACGACATCATGATTAACAGTCATGCGCTACTACCAACTGAGCTATGCCGGAATAATTAGCGTGGCGACGTCCTACTCTCACAAAGGGAAACCCTTCACTACAATCGGCGCTAAGAAGCTTAACTTCTGTGTTCGGCATGGGAACAGGTGTATCCTTCTCGCTATCGCCACCACACTGGGTGTTGTTGCTATTTAGTTGAGTGATTATTCACTCAAAACTGGATTGAAGTAGTAATCAAACATTCCGAAACTCTTTTTTATTTCGTTTTTTTGGTTAAGTCCTCGACCGATTAGTATTGGTCCGCTCCGTACATCACTGCACTTCCACTTCCAACCTATCTACCTGATCATCTCTCAGGGGTCTTACTTTCTTAAAGAAATGGGAAATCTCATCTTGAGGTGGGCTTCACACTTAGATGCTTTCAGCGTTTATCCCTTCCCTACATAGCTACCCAGCAGTGCCCTTGGCAGAACAACTGGTACACCAGCGGTAAGTCCATCCCGGTCCTCTCGTACTAAGGACAGCTCCTCTCAAATTTCCAACGCCCGCGACGGATAGGGACCGAACTGTCTCACGACGTTCTGAACCCAGCTCGCGTGCCGCTTTAATGGGCGAACAGCCCAACCCTTGGGACCGACTACAGCCCCAGGATGCGACGAGCCGACATCGAGGTGCCAAACCTCCCCGTCGATGTGGACTCTTGGGGGAGATAAGCCTGTTATCCCCAGGGTAGCTTTTATCCGTTGAGCGATGGCCCTTCCATGCGGAACCACCGGATCACTAAGCCCGACTTTCGTCCCTGCTCGACTTGTAAGTCTCGCAGTCAAGCTCCCTTCTGCCTTTACACTCTGCGAATGATTTCCAACCATTCTGAGGGAACCTTTGGGCGCCTCCGTTACTCTTTAGGAGGCGACCGCCCCAGTCAAACTGCCCACCTGACACTGTCTCCCACCACGATAAGTGGTGCGGGTTAGAGGGTTCATAACACAAGGGTAGTATCCCACCAGCGCCTCCACCGAAACTAGCGTTCCGGGTTCATCGGCTCCTACCTATCCTGTACATGTGGTACAAACACTCAATATCAAGCTACAGTAAAGCTCCATGGGGTCTTTCCGTCCTGTCGCGGGTAACCTGCATCTTCACAGGTACTAAAATTTCACCGAGTCTCTCGTTGAGACAGTGCCCAAATCGTTACGCCTTTCGTGCGGGTCGGAACTTACCCGACAAGGAATTTCGCTACCTTAGGACCGTTATAGTTACGGCCGCCGTTTACTGGGGCTTCAATTCTGAGCTTCGCCGAAGCTAACCCATCCTCTTAACCTTCCAGCACCGGGCAGGCGTCAGCCCCTATACTTCATCTTTCGATTTTGCAGAGACCTGTGTTTTTGATAAACAGTCGCTTGGGCCTATTCACTGCGGCTGACCGAAGTCAGCACCCCTTCTCCCGAAGTTACGGGGTCATTTTGCCGAGTTCCTTAACGAGAGTTCGCTCGCTCACCTTAGGATACTCTCCTCGACTACCTGTGTCGGTTTACGGTACGGGCAGTTGTTTTCTCACTAGAAGCTTTTCTTGACAGTGTGACATCAGGAACTTCGGTACTATTATTTCCCTCCCCATCACAGCTTGTCCGTATAGAGTAAAGCATTTGACTCTACTCAAGACTTACTGCTTGGACATGCACTTCCAGTCGCATGCATTCCTTAGCCTCCTGCGTCCCTCCATTGCTCAAACAAAAACAACTGGTACAGGAATATCAACCTGTTGTCCATCGCCTACGCCTATCGGCCTCGGCTTAGGTCCCGACTAACCCTGGGCGGACGAGCCTTCCCCAGGAAACCTTAGTCATACGGTGGACGGGATTCTCACCCGTCTTTCGCTACTCATACCGGCATTCTCACTTCTAAGCGCTCCAGCCGTCCTCACGATCGACCTTCAACGCCCTTAGAACGCTCTCCTACCATTACACCAGAGGTGTAATCCACAGCTTCGGTAATATGTTTAGCCCCGGTACATTTTCGGCGCAGGGTCACTCGACTAGTGAGCTATTACGCACTCTTTAAATGGTGGCTGCTTCTGAGCCAACATCCTAGTTGTCTGTGCAACCCCACATCCTTTTCCACTTAACATATATTTTGGGACCTTAGCTGGTGGTCTGGGCTGTTTCCCTTTCGACTACGGATCTTATCACTCGCAGTCTGACTCCCGGATATAAATGAATGGCATTCGGAGTTTATCTGAATTCGGTAACCCGAGATGGGCCCCTAGTCCAAACAGTGCTCTACCTCCATCATTCTTAATTCCGAGGCTAGCCCTAAAGCTATTTCGGAGAGAACCAGCTATCTCCAAGTTCGTTTGGAATTTCTCCGCTACCCACAGCTCATCCCCGCACTTTTCAACGTACGTGGGTTCGGTCCTCCAGTGCGTTTTACCACACCTTCAACCTGGCCATGGGTAGATCACATGGTTTCGGGTCTACGACTACATACTCATTCGCCCTATTCAGACTCGCTTTCGCTGCGGCTCCGGCTCTTCACCTTAACCTCGCATGCAATCGTAACTCGCCGGTTCATTCTACAAAAGGCACGCCATCACCCATTAACGGGCTTTGACTTGTTGTAGGCACACGGTTTCAGGATCTATTTCACTCCCCTTCCGGGGTGCTTTTCACCTTTCCCTCACGGTACTGGTTCACTATCGGTCATTAGGGAGTATTTAGCCTTGCGGGATGGTCCCCGCGGATTCCGACGGAATTTCTCGTGTTCCGCCGTACTCAGGATACTCCTAGGTGTTGCCAACATTTCGTCTACGGGGCTATTACCCACTTTGGCGAACCTTTCCAGGTTCTTCGACTATCTTGACAGACTACCACATCGGAGTCCTACAACCCCAACAAGCAAGCTTGTTGGTTTGGGCTCTTCCCGTTTCGCTCGCCGCTACTCAGGGAATCGAATTTTCTTTCTCTTCCTGCAGGTACTTAGATGTTTCAGTTCTCTGCGTCTACCTCTAACCAGCTATGTATTCACTGGAAAGTAACATCCTATAAAAGATGCTGGGTTTCCCCATTCGGAAATCTCTGGATCATAGCTCACTTACAGCTCCCCAAAGCATATCGGTGTTAGTCCCGTCCTTCATCGGCTCCTAATGCCAAGGCATCCACCGTGCGCCCTTATTCACTTAACCTGATGACCTTGCGGTCAATTGTTTGGTTCGTTTCTCTAGCGATAGAGGCGTCACCAATAAAATAAGCTTCGAACTATTTTACTTAAAAAACTCATTCAACGCGGTGTTCTCGGTTTGTTTTGATTACTTTTTTACTTCAATATCCAGTTTTCAATGAACAATATTAGTAACCTAGTGGTTACTAATGGAGCCTAGCGGGATCGAACCGCTGACCTCCTGCGTGCAAAGCAGGCGCTCTCCCATCTGAGCTAAGGCCCCATGGCGCTATTAACTTGAGAGTAAACCTCTCAAAACTGAACAAAGTGTCGACGAATGTGTAAGTTTCCGTAATATTCCTTAGAAAGGAGGTGATCCAGCCGCACCTTCCGATACGGCTACCTTGTTACGACTTCACCCCAATCATCTATCCCACCTTAGGCGGCTGGCTCCACAAGGGTTACCTCACCGACTTCGGGTGTTACAAACTTTCGTGGTGTGACGGGCGGTGTGTACAAGGCCCGGGAACGTATTCACCGCGGCGTGCTGATCCGCGATTACTAGCGATTCCGGCTTCATGTAGGCGAGTTGCAGCCTACAATCCGAACTGAGAGAAGCTTTAAGAGATTTGCATGACCTCGCGGCCTAGCGACTCGTTGTACTTCCCATTGTAGCACGTGTGTAGCCCAGGTCATAAGGGGCATGATGATTTGACGTCATCCCCACCTTCCTCCGGTTTGTCACCGGCAGTCTCGCTAGAGTGCCCAACTGAATGATGGCAACTAACAATAAGGGTTGCGCTCGTTGCGGGACTTAACCCAACATCTCACGACACGAGCTGACGACAACCATGCACCACCTGTCACTTTGTCCCCGAAGGGAAAGCTCTATCTCTAGAGTGGTCAAAGGATGTCAAGACCTGGTAAGGTTCTTCGCGTTGCTTCGAATTAAACCACATGCTCCACCGCTTGTGCGGGCCCCCGTCAATTCCTTTGAGTTTCAACCTTGCGGTCGTACTCCCCAGGCGGAGTGCTTAATGCGTTAGCTGCAAGCACTGAAGGGCGGAAACCCTCCAACACTTAGCACTCATCGTTTACGGCGTGGACTACCAGGGTATCTAATCCTGTTTGCTCCCCACGCTTTCGAGCCTCAGCGTCAGTTACAGACCAGAGAGTCGCCTTCGCCACTGGTGTTCCTCCATATATCTACGCATTTCACCGCTACACATGGAATTCCACTCTCCTCTTCTGCACTCAAGTCTCCCAGTTTCCAATGACCCTCCCCGGTTGAGCCGGGGGCTTTCACATCAGACTTAAGAAACCGCCTGCGCTCGCTTTACGCCCAATAAATCCGGACAACGCTTGCCACCTACGTATTACCGCGGCTGCTGGCACGTAGTTAGCCGTGGCTTTCTGGTTAGATACCGTCAAGGTAAGAGCAGTTACTCTCCTACTTGTTCTTCTCTAACAACAGAGTTTTACGATCCGAAAACCTTCTTCACTCACGCGGCGTTGCTCGGTCAGACTTTCGTCCATTGCCGAAGATTCCCTACTGCTGCCTCCCGTAGGAGTCTGGGCCGTGTCTCAGTCCCAGTGTGGCCGATCACCCTCTCAGGTCGGCTATGCATCATGGCCTTGGTGAGCCGTTACCTCACCAACTAGCTAATGCACCGCGGGTCCATCCATCAGTGACACCCGAAAGCGCCTTTCAAATCAACACCATGCGGTGTCGATTATTATGCGGTATTAGCACCTGTTTCCAAGTGTTATCCCCCTCTGATGGGTAGGTTACCCACGTGTTACTCACCCGTCCGCCACTCCTCTTTTCAAATGAGTGCAAGCACTCGGTAGAAAAGAAGCGTTCGACTTGCATGTATTAGGCACGCCGCCAGCGTTCGTCCTGAGCCAGGATCAAACTCTCATAATAAAAGTTGAACACAATCCGAAGATTGTTAAGCTCATTTGTTTGCTAGCATATTGCTTCGCTTTGTTAAAAATTGTTGTTTGTTTTTACCGTTGTAAAAACAACCTACACATTTGGTTCGTCTTACTTTGTTCAGTTTTCAAAGGTCTACTGTGTTACCTCGCAGCAACTTTTATATCATACCAAATCTTCGATTTGATGTCAATACTTTTTTTTAAAAAGTTTCAAAGTTTTTTTCTGCTTGATGTTATCGGATGTTTCATGACAACTTCATTAGTTTACCAGGTTGTTTGTTATTTGTCAACAACTTTCTTCCTGATTTTTCGAGTTTTTTTAAAACTTGAAATGTTATTCTATTATTGCCGTTCAGCATAATTCGTCAGTGCCTTGCGACAAGATATAATATAACAAGTTTTTCTTTATTGGTCAACCATTTTTTGAAAAAATTTAAAAAGTTTTTTATCTTAACTTCTCACCATCTCTTGTATTTTCGCTTTTCTGACTCAAAACAGTTTCAATATTAGTTTTTTAAAAAAAATAGCAATGAATCCCGATCGTTCTTTATAATTTATATGAAAATAGTTCGAATTCATTTTCATTAGAATCTTTTGAGCTACCAATGTTAACAAATCCGTTTCCTTGATAAAACTGGATTAACTTCTGATTGCTACCTAAACAATCTAAACGTAACTCAGATACTTCATCAAGAAACTTTCGTTTTAAAGCACTTAACAATTCTTCTCCATATGCTTTTCCTCTGTATATAGGACGAATGATGACGCGATGTATGTAGCATGCGGATTGGTGAAAGCCGAAATCTTTCCAAAGTAATTTATCCCATTCAGTCGGAGTTTTCCATGCAGCTGCCATTCCTATTAGTTGATTCTTACTATTATAGAAGAAATAAACTTCACCTTTAGCAACAGCTTCTTCTAATCCGTGTTTATCTTCGCCTTGTAAAACATCTGACCATTGATTACTCCCTTGTTCTTTCAACCATTCGGCACTCTCTTTTAATACAGACATAGCAATTTGCGTTTCTTCTATTGTTACTTGTTTTAATTTCATGGCGATTTCCTCCGAAAAAAAATGCATTAAAAGAAAACGGAACAAAACTAGATTATAGCTTTGTCCCGTCTTATGTTTCTGTGATAAGAGTTGTACAGTAGTATCCTTCTCTTATTCTTTATGTACCTATTTAGTTTTAAAACATCGGGACTCCTTCAATTTCATAAGAAGCTAATAAAGTTTTTAATTTAGATGGTTTTTCCCATGCATATCTATTATCAATAGTTGGGACTACATGATCTTCATTCATTTCAAATACAAACAAAGGCATATTTTCAGCATCTGTATGAGCATTTGTTAACTCGACTAAATTAATTGAAGTAACATCTAGTTGAATTTCTTCTTTGAAAACTTGTAACATACTTGCTAAACCCGTCATATCCTCAGAAACTTTTGTTGTAACAAACGCCATTGACTCACCCACTGGATGAACAAGAAATTTTTTCGAACCATCATTTAGATTCAGCATAATAGTACCAGCGACTTTTTTGTTAGACAAAACATCCACCTCAATTAATTTTTGTTTTCAGAAACTAGGAAAATTGTACCATATTTTCTGAAAAAAAACAGATTTATTTCTCAAGTAGTGCATTCATCGCCTCGTTCCTCCAGATAGGAAGCTCATGTTCTAAGGTTTCAAAGCCGATTTTCTTATTTTTATTCGTGAAATATTTTTTACGTCGATGATTTGGTTGCTGTATTTGAGTCTCTAACGTTCTTAAAGATAAGCTGATTTTTTTTGAGTATTCGTCTATATCAATCACTTGAACTTTGACCTTTTGTCCGACAGTTAATAAACTATGAATATTTTTGGTAAAACCTGCCTGCACTTCTGATACATGTATCAACCCTTGGACCGTATCATTTAATGAAACAAACGCACCATATGGTTGTAGACCGGTTATTGTCCCGTCAAGAATCATTCCTATTTTGTATTCCATATTATTATCCTCTTTTCGTTATTGCCACAAAAATAATTTTCTCATTTCAAATGATATCATGTTCCATTAAATAGTGCATGAATTTATTTCTACCATTATTAATTCTTTTTGTTCATATTTCGTTGAAACTCCATTATACTATAGTTAAGTCTCGTTTAACGAAAAATATTTTGATCTAGAAAGGAAGAATTGAATGGTAGAATTTGATACAGTCTATGAACGCCGTAACACAAATTGTTCTAAGTGGGATTCCATTAAAGATACTTATGGAGAAGATGGCTTGTTACCATTATGGATAGCTGATATGGATTTCAAAGCCAATCAGCCTGTTCTAGACGCTATAAATCGAACAGTAGAACAAGGAATTTTGGGTTACTCTCCAGCTCCTGATTCATTGTACGAAGCAATTCAACGTTGGCAGAAGCGACATCACAATTATACCGTTAGCAAAGAAGCGATCCTATTTAACAGCGGTGTCGTGCCAAGTCTCTCTTTGGCTATTCAAGCTTACACTGAACCTGGCGATGCTATTATGATTCACGATCCAGTTTATCCTCCGTTTGCCAAAGTTGTTGAACAAAATGATCGAAAGCTAGTCCGTAGTCAATTATTAATAGATCAAGAACACTTTATTATGGATCTAGAAGAGATGGAAAAATACTTCGTTGCTGAAAACGTTCGACTATTCATCCTCTGCAACCCTCACAATCCAGGCGGACGTGTTTGGACAAAAGGTGAGCTTGAAGCTTTTGGTACATTATGCGCAAAATATGATGTGCTCGTTGTTAGCGATGAGATTCATCAAGATTTGATTTTTGCTCCGCATGTATTTACAACATTCACAAATGTTCACTCGACATTCAAAGATTTTTCGATTACTTTGACTGCAGCAACAAAAACCTTCAACTTAGCTGGTATTAAAAACTCCATGATCTTCATCGAAAATCCTGATTTGCGAAAACAATTCGTTGAAGCACAGGAACGTAATTTTCAGAACGAAATTAATATTTTCGGTTACGTAGGAACAGAGGCTGCTTATGAACACGGTGATGATTGGTTAGATGAATTACTTGGTTATCTAAAAGAAAACATTGATATGGTTACCAATTTCTTAAAAGCTGAACTTCCTAGCGTCAAAATGATGCATCCAGAAGGTACTTACTTGATTTGGTTAGATTTTTCCGCTTTTGGTTTGACCGATGCACAACTGCAAAATCAACTCGTCCATAAAGGAAAAGTTGTTTTGAATCCTGGAATTACCTTTGGTCCTAAAGGGACGCAACACATGCGCTTAAATGTGGCCTGTCCAAAAGAAACACTGTCAGAAGGCTTACGGAGAATCAAACACTCTTTTGAATAATAAAAAAGTGAAACCAGAACCTTAATGCGTTCTAGTTTCACTTTTTTTACATCGTTGCTGTTTATTCGCTAATTTCTACTTTATCGATGACTACATCAAATGTTGGACGATCTTGAGAGTCTCTTTGTACCCCACCGATTTCATCGACTACATCCATACCTTCTACAACATGACCAAAGACTGTGTGACGGAAATCTAACCATGGTGTTCCACCTTTTTTGTAGGCTTCAATTACTTCTGTTGGGAATCCGGCACCTTCTAGTTGCCCCATCATATTTGCTGGAACATTTTGATTGTTTACGATAAAAAATTGGCTACCGTTAGTATTTGGACCAGCATTTGCCATTGATAGTGCACCACGTAAATTGAATACATCTTTAGAAAATTCATCTTCGAATTTTTCGCCATAAATACTTTCGCCGCCCATACCTGTTCCGGTAGGATCGCCACCTTGGATCATGAAATCAGGAATAACACGGTGAAAAATCACCCCATCATAATAGCCCTTTTTCGCTAGTTGAACAAAGTTTTCAACTGTTTTTGGTGCTTGTTCTGGGAAAAGCTGAACAGTAATGTCTCCGCGGTTGGTTTTTATCACGGCTTTAGGGCCTTTTGCATTTGCTAAATCTAATTGTGGAAATTCTGACATCGTTATTTCCTCCTCGTTATTTTTTACTTACTTATAATATCATAAACAACTTCACTTGAAAATTCCATTATCTTTGCTATTCTTTTAAGAGAAGCTTTTTTTCACAAACTCTTACTTGCTTTTTTCTGTTACAAGTGATATTTTGTGAAAAACGATATACTACATTGTTGCTTTCATTTATATAGATGAAAACTTTTTTATTATAGAAATTGGAGGAAATTTTGATGTCTGATTCAAAAAATATATATGATCTAACGATTGTTGGCGCTGGTCCTGTCGGTCTTTTTGCCGCTTTTTATGCTGGTATCCGCAAAGCAAAAACTAAAATCATTGATAGTTTGCCTCAACTTGGTGGACAACTTTCTACGCTTTACCCCGAAAAATATATTTATGATGTTCCCGGTTTTCCCGCAATCAAAGCCAGCGAACTGATTGGAAATTTAGAAAAACAAATCGCTCCATTTGCCCATGAGACTTGTTTAGAAGAAGAAGTGCGAAATTTGGTTCAAGAAGATGGCTACTTACGCATTGAAACATCAAAAGGTGTTCACTATTCTAAAGCTGTTATTTTCGCTATCGGAAATGGGTCCTTCCAACCTCGACGTCTCATGATCGATGGTGCAGCAGAACTTGAAGGAAATCATGTTCATTATTATGTGACAGATATGAACAAATTCTCTGGTAAAAAGGTTGCTATAGCTGGTGGTGGTGATTCTGCTATTGATTGGGCCTTGATGTTAGAGCCTGTTGCAAAAGAAGTATCGATCATCCATCGCCGTCCTGAATTTCGTGGTCATGAACACAGTGTAGAGAATTTGAAAAATTCTAAAGTATCTATTTATACGCCTTATGTTATTGACCAACTTTTAGTAGAGAATAACGCATTCAAAGGTATTCAATTGAAAGAAACAAAAGCAGATAATTTTGAAAAGCTAGACTTAGATTCTTTGATCATCAACTACGGTTTTACGTCATCATTGGGGCATTTAAAAGACTGGGGTTTAGATGTTAGCCGAAACGCTATTGAAGTCAACTCAGATATGTCGACAAATATTCCTGGTGTTTACGCTGTTGGTGATATTTGTAACTATGATGGCAAAGTAAAACTGATAGCAACAGGTTTTGGTGAAGCTCCCACTGCTGTCAATAATGCATTGCACTTTATTAAACCCAACACAAGAACTCAGCCAATGCATAGTACTAGTTTATTTGAAGGAAAAGAAGCAAACATGCTTTAATAAAAAATAAAACGCGCCTTTTAAAGGAGCGTTTTATTTTTTATCCCATTTCTTCTTGCCATTGCACAATCGCTTTTTTTATATTTTCAACCAGTTCTTCTGGTGTTGCACCCGTAATTCGTTCTCCTTCAAATAAAACAAAGAATGTTTGAGCACAAAGAACACATTCATTCATGCAAGAATAAGAAATTACATCACCATTTTCTTCAATAAATGGATCATTCATTAACAGCTCTGCACCTTTAGCTAAATTTTGTTCACAACATTCTATTAGAGGGTTCATTGATTTTCTCCTTGCAATTTTCTCTGTAGATAGTATACCATTGATGTATTATAAGTTTAAAAATGATGCATCGGAGGTTTTTATTTTGGTCATAAAAGGTGAAACATTAGAACAAAAGGCGCGTCAATTATTGAAAGAACGCGGTGTCGAGATGGAAGATTTGGCGGAATTGGTTTTATTTTTACAAAAACCTTATATAGAAGATCTTGATGTAGCAACTTGTATTGAACATATTGATAGTGTGTTATCAAAACGCGAAGTGCATAACACGATCATCACTGGTATTCAATTAGATATTTTAGCTGAAGAAAAGAAATTACTTCATCCTTTACAAGAAATTTTAGAAGAAGATGAAGGTCTATACGGTATTGATGAAATTTTAGCACTTTCAATCGTTAATGTTTATGGTTCGATCGGTTTTACAAATTATGGCTACATCGACAAAGTAAAGCCTGGTATTTTAGCTAAGTTAAATTCTCATGAAGGACCGCAAGTCCATACTTTTTTAGATGATATTGTTGGCGCAATTGCGGCAGCCGCAGCTAGTCGATTAGCTCACTCTCAGCCAGATAAAAGTAGTATCACACAATAATTATTCGTAAATAGAGTAAGGGTAGAAAATTATTGATATCTAAGTTTTAGGTACATAAATAAAATTTTCTGCTCTTTTTTATATTTTTTACAGCTTTTCAATTGCTTCGTTAGTAAGATGTCCATTATAATAAGTTTAAAGTATGCAACATATTATATACTTATGTTTAAAGATACCACTATAGGCTAAAAGAGTTTCTTCTGATTTTAAATGAGCACATTTTTTCAGTCGTTGATTTTCTTCCCCAATAGATAAATCAAAAGCCTATAGTGGTAAACTTTATTCAACATCCCCTAGAGATTAAATCGTACTTATTTAAATTATAGTTGTACGATCAACAAGGATATTAAAAACAATAGATAGAAGTAAAAAAATAAAAAAACGGTATCAGAATTCCTTCCAATACCGTTGTATCGTTCAATAAGTAAACGCTGGCATGTTCATCATCTCGTGTATTTTTAGGGGTAGATATTTTCCTAAAAATTGAGTACAATGAATCATGTCAGTGCTTTTGCATTGACGAGGGCAACTTGATCGGTCAGTGTCTGCTGACTTTTCAGGGCTTCGTAGTTTGGCGGCCACCAAACTGTGAAGTGCCTTTTTTATTTTATTATTTCACTTCTATCATGTACTCATTGTACAAGATGAGTGAATGTTTCGTCAATGATGATTCTGCTTATTTTTCCCTTGAAAAACAATCGTTCTTAAAAAAATAATAGGGCCAAGGCTTTCCTCATTATTTTTTGATTAGTAGAAATTCTTATTAACCGATTAATACTTCGCTTATATTCATTTGAACTTAGTTATCCTAATTATTGATTTGTCGATACAGCCATTTTTAGTGCTTGCACAGCATCAAAGTGTTGGATCGTATAGACGATTGTCCCTTTTTGCCAAACAACTGAATTGTTCTGGTAGCTATCGCTAACGCTAGCTGTTAAAGAAATCTGTCCAACATTTCGAGGTGCTGGAAGCATCGCTGTTTCTAAATATGCAACGGCTTCTTTCGCTAAAGGTTCACCAACTTCTCCTCCAATATTGGAAGCTCTGACAACCATACTCCAATTGCCTTCTTGCCACGATAGAAAAGTAGAGCCTGCCGCACCTTGTTGATAGCCTTTGATTCCATAGCCAAGATCAATTGGATTTCCCCCATTATCAATAATTTGATTAACAGCGGCGGCGGCTTCTGCATCTGATCCATAAGATTTTTTCTCGAATGATGCAATGGGTTGCAACTCATTGACCGCTAGATCATTCACTGCAATTGCATTAGCTTCAGCATAATACAATACTCTAAAGTTTCCTTGATCAGCGGTACTTGTCGTTGCGGCAGTTAAATACTCTGCTGTTTGACTTGTTAATATAGCTTGCGGCAATGAATTGTTTGGAAACTCTTGATTAAGTTGCCCTAAAACCGCCTCTGCTTGTTTTTCCGGTGTGTTATTTTCTGATTTTGCAGGCGCTTTACTTTCATTCGCTTCAGAAGTGTTCGCAGAAGAAGATGACTTTTGGGTTGTACTAGATTTTTCGGTGTTTTTACTCGTCGCTGTAGTTGTTTGACTTGTTTTTTCAGTACTTTTAGCTGTCGTTGAATGTTCGGTTGTTTGCCCTTTTCCTCCACAAGCAGCTAGAGATACACCTGCTAGTAATATAAATGAATAGATGAATTTATTTCTCATTTTTTTCCCCTCCTAAAGGTTCCTTTTCTTTAGTTTATCATTAAATAGTAGAATACTCACTTCATAAAGATTATTATGAGTAAGATGGATATTCGGACGATACAATAGCAAAAAAAAGAATGCATATTCCATCTTCTAAACGTCCGAAGCCGCTGAAGGAATACCATTCTCGTGGGATTTGAACCTATAACCTACTAATTCTAAACTATATGCACAATAGTTTAGAACGAGTTTTATCCTCTTTAATAAAATCAGTCTAAAATGTATAGCCAATTATATCTATTAAGTTATTGGACTAATCGCTATAACTACATCCTCTTTACCTGATTTTTTAAAGAATGAGATGATTGTGTCTGCTTCCAACGTCTTTACAACGTCCGTTGCATCATCAAATACAAAACCATCTAAAACGTTATTAATAAATCCTGTTGTTTCATTAATATCCTGTATTTGACAAAAAACTTTACCTTCACCTACAATTTCCAATTTGTATTCGCCATTTATTGAATCTGGAATAAAAAAATGACCATAAGTATTTTTTAGACGAATACTTCTATCTTCTTCTATAGGTAAATATTTTTCTTTTGAAGGCGTTAAATGAACTGAACTGTTTTTGGGTGTTTGAACTTTGTTCGTATTATAGAATGCTTGATTATTTATAACATCCTTTCGATTTAAATGTTCATTCCCTAAAAAGAACTCTTTGCTGCTAATCTCAGATACATCATAAAATCCTGAAGATAACTTCTCAGAATCCGACAAAACTGTATACGTTCTATTCCTCTGTAGAACCACTCTTTTTGCTGGATTTTTTTCATATGTGAAAATATCGGATGAACTGTTATTATTGTATAGCCTTCTCCCAACCAAAATAATCAAACATGCACATACAATAAATAAAAACATTTTTCTCATGAAACAATACTCCCATCTTTAATCACAACAATAGTATCGCATGATTCTTCTATATCTTTTTTATTATGACTCGCGATAACAATGATTCTGCCACTCGTTTTCAGTTCGTCTATAAGTTGATAAAATTTGTCAATTGCGTCATCATCCAGACCATTCGTTGGTTCATCTAACAATAATACTTTTGGGTTTTCAAATATAGCCTGAGCAATGATCAATTTTTGTCTCATACCTAATGAATATTTTTTTACAGGTCTTCGATCATTGGGATCCAGTCCCACCTTAGTTAAAGCCAGATCTATATCTTTTTTATTGGCAATTTTGTTAATTTCGGAAAGAAGTTTTAAATTATTGACTCCACTGATAGATGGTTCCAGACCTTCATGTTCAATAATCAAACCTAAGCTTGGCAAAAAATCGAAATCTTTCCCTAAGATCTGATCATTATAGGTAATCGTGCCTTCTTGAACGCGAATCAATCCTGAAATTGCACGTAATAACATTGTTTTTCCAGAACCATTTTGTCCAATCAAACCGTAAACATGGCCTTCCTCGAAAGTAAGACTTACGTTTTTTAATACAGAATACTTCTTTATTTTTTTTGAAATACGATCCACAACTAACATTTCTATTCCTCACAAATAATTTATTTTTTTTGCTGCGACATAATGAGCTACTATGAATATACTTATTAATAAAATAGCCCAATAAAAAAAGGAAAAGCTTTCTCTCCCAACTCTAGTTAGGTAAAAAGGAAATTTTAGTACCCCTCCCACTATAGGTATAGTTGAAAATACGTTGGAAAAAACGACTGCTCCCAGAATGTATGCATTCACTAGTAATAAGGTAAAGTAAAGATTTCTACTAACAAAAAGAATCAATGTAGAAAATAACCCTATCGTAACTATTACTATGAATTGACTTAAATATTCGCCTGTAATGATCAAATTGGGCGTTACTGTTTTTCTAATAGCAATAACCAGAACTATAGTACTTATATTAAGAATTAAATGAATAAAAACTCTTTGTAAATAATCGTTCATCACTTGTTTACGATGCTTATATCTAACTAAAGAATAGCTAGTAAACGTTTGATTTATTATACGAAAACACGAAAGTATCAACCCTGTATACATATAACTATAGAGCAAAAACCATGACAAAAGTTCTTTTAATGAATAGTTCTCAGACAAACCAACAATTAATGAAAAATCATTTGCTTTCTGATAATTAAAATCGCCATCAAAAAAAAGAAATAATAGCAATAAAACAATTCTTTCAACATACTTCATAAAAAATCCTTTCTGGTAAATAGCTCATAATTCAGAATACATTGAGCTAATGGAATGGTTATTAATATCGGCAGATATATAACACTATTGGTCTCAACATTTAATACATAATAAATATAACTCAAATTAAAGAATGAAAAGTAATCTTTAAAAAGAAAATAGCTGCCCATTATTAAAGATACTGATAAAAAGCTATTCATGAACTTCCTGTTGCTTCCGTTTATGAGTTCAATCAACATATAAAATTGAACCGAAATAATAGACATAAGAAAAAAAATCAACGTTTGCTTTGTATATTCAGATAACACAATTCGGTCAGGAAATATAAAAAATACTGGTAGACCTATTAAAAAATAGACTATTACGAATTTGCTGATTTCAAGAAGTATTCTAAGGCACTTACAGAAATATAGACGCTTTTTTGTCATCCTTACATCTTTATAAACAATATTATCTGGTACAAAAACAGCCAAAGAAAAAAGCAACAACGGTATCAAAAAAAGAATGAAAAGTGAGAGATCGTAATAAGAAAAGTAGTTTGTCATCTGTTCCAAAACATTATTTTTATCACTTATTTTGGTCAAAAATTGAGTACTGTACAACATAAGTAGAATAATAACTTGAATCCCCGTTCCCGTTAAACTTTTTTTATACAAAATCATATTGTAACCACCATTTTTTTTGAATAACCAGGCAGACCGTCAGTAATAATACACTTGAGATAAAGTACAACATTTTTGATGCAATAGAATATTCTGTAAATGGTTGAAAAAGAATCATGATAGACGGGGTAATACTAATTAGCAGATACCAAAGACTAATAACAATAAAAACTGTATAGTAAAACGATTTAGTAAAAATATTAATTGTGGCAATCATGACACTCATACATCCAGCCGTCAAAGCAACCATAGTTATATGTAGAATGTTCGACAGTTCTGGGTGGCTAAGCTCCCAAAGAATGGAATCATAAAAAAATCGTTGAAAGTCCACTAGCTTTACGGATTGTTCAATCATAAAAGGAACGGTTGTTTCTTTTCTAAAAATGACTGTTACAAATACGTAATTAAGTATCATTGGTATAAATATCAAACTAAATCCATAAAGAAAATTGACTTGATTATATACTTTCCAATAATATTTACGATTAGTTCTTCCTATTACAGATAATACATTTCCAGAATTAACATCCGCAAGCACCCATGCACTGGTACCGAATATTAGGTATATAGGCAATAACCACAATACTAACATTTGAGCATAGTGACCTTCCGAATTCCCAGCCAAAAACGTGGAGTAATTCGGGTCATATCCACCAAATGATTGATACAATAAAAATGGATCGAGTAACACTAACGAAAAAAAGAATAGGAAGATAAAGCAACTTCGTTTATCGCTAAGTAGACGTTTATAAAAATAACTCATTTTTTAGCTCCTTTACAAAAATATAGTAGAGCTTATGCTCTACTATAGAATAATCTTAACTATTTTATGGACGATGTAATAGTTGTCTGCCAGAGATAATATAAGCAGTCTCTTCATCCCATTTACCGTAACAAGGGTAACTTGCATTGTTGTAATTATTATTTTCTGCTGTTAACCTTACTCTCTGTTTACTCGCTGATGAATAAGCCGAATTGAAAGATTTAGCCCCTCCAGCTTGCACATTGTATGCCTTAGAGACATTTTCACCATTTGATTTCTCCAACCAAAAACGGGTATAAGTCATCCATCCCTCACCAGAAGAAGTTAATTGAGTAAACCAAGCTCTATCCCGATCAGTCGTTTGTCGATAACGTGTTTCTGTGTATGAATTTTTTTGCTTTGGTTTAATTGTAAAAGAAAAATCAATATAGTTTGTCTGGTAAGCAGCATAAGCTTTTGCTGTAAATCCCAATGAAATTATCACTAACAGACAAGACATTAACCTTAGTATCTTTTTTTCATTTTTCATCCCACTAAAATTATTGAATTCCAATAAAATCCAAAGAATTATCATAACATCAAATATAAAAATAGTCAACTTAGTCATTCATTTTGTTTTAAAGGTTGGTTTATTGAAAATACAAACCCTCCATAAAGTAACTATTTTAAAAACTCTTAAATATTTGCCAACTCCATCAGAACATTTTTTATATTATTCTTTGTAAAAACTACTTTATTTTTTAATGGAAAGATTAACTCTTAATCATGCATAAACCAAATGGTGACACTTCCAACTTATTCATACTATTCATCCTTGTAATGCTCGATTCTAATTTAGAGAGTGCAGTGTCTTTTTATTTAGTTTTATTCAGCTTATTTTCAAAAAATTTTCTAACATTTTTTTACTGGGGAACTAGCACTTTCTAGTAGGTTTTGTGCTTTCATTTTTAAGATATCATTTGAACTTATTAGGCTCTTATATTCTTCTGAATCAAATGACCTCAGTGAATCTAGTGAATACTAAATGACAGCATCACTATCATTCCTTAAACTTAAAAGGAATATAAAACCATTCATTCCTGCATCTTCATCAATACAGTAAGCTACTCGTATTTTCCATAAGTCACTATTAGCATCAATATTTTTATACATTTCCTCCCAATCACTTTGAGTAAAATTATTCAATAATTCTTGTGCTTGCATAAAAGCATAGTCATATCAAAAGTCTTCTGATGAATCTTCGTTAATAAAATCTAGCAAATAGCTATCCAATTTTTCAAACATCATTTGCACTATCCTTTCTAAATCTATTTTATCGGGTCAAATCGTGGAGTGGGTTTTCCCCCAACAGGATAGTCAGAAATTATTTCGTTCCCTTTATTCATTACATCAATTTCTACTCCGTTAATTTTCCCTTTGTGAAGTATTAATCCATCGCTTCTCCGTTGTCCAATAGAATTGGAATTACTAACTTCATGAATAGAGTAAATAATATTTTTATCTGACTAGCCATTGGGAAACATTGTGCTTGTTTTTATTTTTGAAATATTTCCATCTGGATTTACTTTTATAATTTCCGTGGCAAAATTTGGATTATCATCATTGATATTGGGTGAGTGTCCTCCGTCAATTCGATTTGAAGTTCTTTTACGTTGTCCCTCTAACCATCTCAGGTATTAAGTTTGCTTTAGCCCCACTGGCTTTCTCTGGCTGTAATTAAGCTCTAAAATTAGAAAAAGAAACGATAAAGTTAAATCGTTTCTTTTTCTATATTGAATTTTTTTACAATAAATACAGCTACTTTTGTTACCTATTGGCAACTTGATTAGTGAGTTTAAAGCTTACTAGTCAATGCTTTATCACTTGATTATCAGTCTTGTGATAAAATGCCTTTTTTACTTTATGTGTATTCTATAAAAATACTATTACTTGAATTATTTTTTAATAATTCTATTATTTTTATCAATATCTCTTGAGGGATTTTTTCTAACGTTGATTTATCAATTGACTCAAATTGTTTTAATGCTTCTTGATTATTTGGAATTTCCCAAGGACTTTCATCATACCAGCCTTCATACAAATTATAATAGTATGCTAAAGATTGCCACTCGCCATTTACTGGTTGTATCGCTCTCATTATTTCATCAAAATATCCATCCCACATTTCGATACCTACTTTCTCATTTTCTGAAAAAGTATAAATATCAATTTCAGGGTTTCCTTCAAATCCTTCATAATAATTATCCATATATGATATTCCTTTCTATTCTTTCCAGTGACCATCTGTTAACATTTTATCTTGTTCAGGTGTACTAACACCATTTTTTCTATCTGTTATTGCTTTTTGCCAATCATTTTTACTAACCCATTTATCTTTTCCTACTAATATTTGTTGTGAACGTCGTTGACCATCAGCCGTTCCTGGAGTAGTTTTCTCAACAACAAATGTATTCCCTTGTCCTTCTGGTGCTCCTGGTGTTTTAGTATGCCAACGCACTTCAATTGTATCTCCATTTTCTTTCCACTTATAAGATATTTGTTCATATCCATTTTTAGATTGAGCTTTTATATTTGCACTTTCTGGAATATTTATTGGAGATTTTTTCTTATATTGATTGGCTAACTTTAACTGCTCTACCTCAGTTAAAGTAGAAAGTTTTGGAACATTAGCTCCACTGGCTTTCTTATTAGTGTTTCTAGGTTTAACATTTTGCGATTTGCCTACATTAACTACGCCTTTGACCATCACACCGATTGTAATCATGCTATTCGCTAACAAGGAAGCTTTTCCAAGCATTTCCGATTGAGTTAATTTCTTCCCTGTCACACTATCAATCCCCGTAGCTAATTCTTTTATCAAGGTCGCATTTTGTTCATAAAATAATTCATCTACACCTTTTTGACGATCGCCTTGAATGAAACTTAAGCCATATTTATCAATCATTCGGCTAAGCCATTTATTATAGGCAAGAGTTACATCAATATCTGCGGCTGTAGCGGACGTCTTTCCTTTTTTCACCCACATCCACATTTTACCATACCCTAAATCAATTAATCTGTATTCTCGATCGCCTACATCTGGTTGTCTATCCTCATCGAGATCCTTTTCTTTCAATTGATTAAACCAGCTACTATCTACACCTGTAGGTAATTGATACGTCCCGTCACGATTAACAACTGTATTATTTAGTATCATGACACCTTGCATGGCAATCTTCATATCATTTAAGCTAGTGGCAAAAAGACTATTCGTTTGTGAAGAAAACTGATGCAGTTTTTCTAACTTTTTCTGTAATTCTCGGATATCCTCTTCAAACGTATTCGACATCCGATTCAAATTGTTTTGAACATCTAACAAGGCATCCAAGATTTTCGCAACAGGATTATTTCTCGACAACGCTCTAGCAACTGCTGCAGAAGCGTCAACAGACGCTTTCATTGCTTTTTTTGTCGCAATTTGTTGATTCAGCTTATCTTCGTCTAGCGTTCCTTCACTTGATATGTTCTGATCAGCGTTAGTATATGTTTGTAGCTCTTGCTCAATACGATCCATCGCTGATGTTACTTTACTAATAGTCGGTAAAACTAAGTCACTAAAGAGACCTTTTCCTGCGGTATAAGCAGCACCAGAGAGCGTTTTGCCATCTACTGCAGCAACCACTTTTTGACTGCCTGCTTTTAGTTGTTGTGAAGCCTCTTTCCCACTTTGGAGATTCTTTTTTAATGCACTGATTAATTGTGCTGAGTCCGAGCTAGAATAAATTAATCCCAAGGAATTTCACCTCTTTTTCTATAGAGCTCTTCGGTTTCATCATCGAGAACTTTTCTTTGTTTTGTATAGCTTTCAGAGAGTTCTTCCACAGCTTCGCTTAATTGACGTTTAAAAAAGTGTTTTTGTTCTTCGGTTTTTCTTTGTAATCGAAGGTTTTCTGGGTTTTCACGAAACTCTTCATCATTTAGCATGCTGAGTGTGCGATACCCTCTCTGTAAAATCATCTTGCAACTGTTGCAAACTATCTTCTATTTTTCGTTGGTCATTTTTTAAGTTATCAACGCTGTTTTCCTTCTCGATGATTAAACGATTATATGTTGCTCGTTCTTGTTCATTCTTATCCATGGTAAACCCCTTAAAACTTGATCTTACTATCTTCAATTGCCATAATTTCAGCTATCTTTGGAAATTTTTGACTCTGTTCTTTCACACAATCAATTAACTGCGATAAATCAGATAGTAATTGATTCGTCACTTCTGTTCCTTTTTTCATACTATTCATGTTACTTTTACCTAGAGAAACGCGAGTTCCTTTATTCACGGATACAGCGTTAATTCCTGTGGTTGCTCTAGTAGCAGCCCCAACGTCTGAAGCAATATTGACCATTCGTTCCGTCCTTAATCTTGAGCGTAGTTCAAGTTAATTTTACCATATAATCAAGATATCTGACATTCGTTAGAAAATTTTTTTACTTATTTCATTTATTTTTCTTAAGATAGTTGATAATTTTACTCTGTTTGTAGATTATATTAGAATTGTCAGTTTAATTGTTTATACTATAGTTTTTTATTAATCTCCTAAACTCACATTTGCTTGTATTAAATAGCTTCTAAATTTATTTTGATTGCTTTATATTAATCAACTCATTAATTTGTTGTGATACCAAAAATAAAACACCTAAAAGATATCCTGTAATAGGAACATCCTTTAGGTGTTCTTTTACTCATTGTAGCCTACTTTTTGAAGCAGGTGCCTCTATTCCAGAGGTAAAAGAACGTTTGGGACATAGCGATGTAAAAACAACGATAAATATTTACACCCATGTAACTAAGAAAACTAAAGATGAGACTGCACAAAAGTTTGCAAACTATATGAGTGTTATCTAATTGTATTCAAAACCGTATTCAAATAAAAAAACGGAAGGCATAAACGTCTTCGAAATGCTTTCGCACCGACGTTTATCCTTCCAAGGGTTTGGCACCCAATGGGTCGTAAGGGGCTCGAACCCATGACCCGCTGATTAAGAGTCGATTAAATCTTATATTATCCTTGTAAACCTTATTAAATCAATGTTTTTTTATTGGTTTTATCATTATTATCTGTTTTAAGCTCTATTTTAGACAATAATTAGTCATAGTTTAAAGGCAGTTTTAATTCATTTAATAACACGATTAGATATCTAATTTACTCATTTTTTTCATAAGATAATAGAAAAGCTATCTCAAGGTGCTTTGTATGAGGTAATCCCATGGCATTAAAAATGTATCTATCATTTAATAAAACTAAACCATGCTATTAAAATAATAAATCTTTACTTATTTCAATTTCTAATTGTTTAAATTTGGATTGAACATTATTAAGCATTAGCTTATTTTTATCTCCTAAAAATTGATTTAAAGAAATATATGAATCAATTCTTTCACTTAATAACTGTATGACTTTGTAAATATCTCTTATTTGGTAGGTTTCAAAAGATTTCTTATATGTTTTATAGAAATCAACATATAGATTCATTATTTTATAAACCAAATAATGTTTTGTTTTTTCTTCATCGTGAATTAAAGTTGTTAATTCTTTATTAGTTGAAATAAATAGGTCATAAGGATTATCTATATTTTTTTCATGTATTGCGTATTCTAAGCTACACCGTGATTTTTGAGTCGTAACTTGTATAGAGTCTTTTATAAATTTTCCATCCTGTTTTTTTTGATCAACTATTTTTTTAGCAACTTCGAGATTGGAGAAAGCTCTATCGTAATCTTTGAAATCCATACAAGCCATAGAAAATTGAACCCAAAAAAATACATTACTTTTTAAATCAGGTAAGTCTTTTATATCATTATAAAATTCAATGACATCTTTTCGATCCTCTCTCCTCTGCTTACCAGAATTTTTACTTAGAGGATAAATCAAAGAGTAAATATTGGAAGATGATATTACATCATGCAGTATATTTCGGGTAACAGCTTTATCAGTTGAGTTATGAGCATTAACTATTAATTTTTTCAAAATGCTTAAAACCTGTTTAGGTGTATTACACTCAGCCAATACAAAATTTGCAAGTATTGAAGATTTGTTTTGCACATTTTGATTAGAAAAATCTAAAAATAAGTTTAATTCTTTATTGTTTTTAATAGCTAAACTGGATTTTTTAATATCTAGTATTTCTAATAGATTAGTTAAACTTATTTTAAAACCAATAACTGTACATATACATGATGCAATTACCAATCCATCAAATTCTTTATTACTTTTAATAATGGAATAATTTTCTTTAAGCTCTTGTCTAACAATCTTATTTTTTACTAAATCAATTAATATATTATATATTTGAGATTTATATTTAGATCTGTAATAGCTTACTGGATTAAAGTTAGGATTCATTCGAACATCATCTAAAAAGTTCGAATTTGATAATAATATATCGAATTTTTCAACATCGGTATCTGTTAATTTATCTAAATTTTCACTATACACTTGGAACACATCGGTATTTAAACCTAATCTTTTAGGCAGTTCATGTTGTACACTTTCATTTGGAAAAGGTCTTCCAGTTAATACCATAATGATATTATCTTGTTTAAAATCTATGAGTAGACTAAATTGATTTAGTATTTTTAAATACTTATAGTAATTTTCTATAAACACATATTTTAACCCAGATATTTTTTTTAATTGCTCTATTTCATCTTTTAAATTTGAATTATATTTGTCGTAAACAAAAACTCTACCTTTATGTAATAATCTATATTTTAGATTACTAATTACACTTGTTTTTCCATTAGCCATTTGTCCAATCAATAAATATATAAGAAATTCTTTTTTACTAATACTTTCATAAATAGTTTGTTCTATATCTCTATGCACTAAGTAATTATCAGTGTTAGTACTAATGAAATCTTCTTCAATACTTCCGTACACTAAAAGTTCTCTTAATTGAATACTTGGGCTATCCATAATTTTTCTATTAGATGCTGACAGCTCTTTCAAACAGTTAAAAGAAAACTCATCCGTATTTTTAGATTTAGATAAATTTTTGTCTATTAATTCTGAAAACTTATCTATTCCTATAGAATGTAATGAACCAAATTTTGTTTGTTTATGAGAACTTATTTTGAATTCAGGCAATTTCATTTCATCATTAGTTCTATATCTATCGATAAAAAATATCTTTTCTTTATAATCATCCTCATTTTTGATAACTCTAGAAATATCTAAATCGTAATTCATTGATACTCCAATAAAAAAAATATTTTTACATATATCGACATCAGACTTAAATACGCTATACCAATCAGAATTTATTAGATCTGTTTGTAAATAACTAGTAGAGGATAGTTTAAATTCAGATTGAAGAGTTGTAAGAGTCAGATTATTTATAGAACCATTTAAGTGAATTATTAAATTTTTATCAATATTATCTTTTACTTTGTGACCAAGAGTAATGCTTTTTCGATTTATTCCTAATTTATCTGAAATAGTCTCAACAACATTATCATAGTTTATTGTGTATATACGTTTCCAAGGTAAGCTTAAAATTTCTTCATGATTACTTAATTCATCATTTTTTCCTATTTTAAAGTTGTTTTCTAACATGTTTATTAAGTCTTTAGTGTCATAATCATCTTCTTCTAATATAATATTTGCTAATGTTTCAATATCTTCTTCAGACTTATCAATACCTATCATTAGCTCAAGCTTCTTTTTGAGATCATTACCTAAAGGAAACGCATTTCCTTCTAAATTTTTAATTCCATAGTTAAATCCCGCACCGATAAAAAGAACAGAATTACCTGCCGATATCTCAGAAATATTATTAATAAATTTATCCATCTATAATTACTCCTTTTAACAATATATTTTAACTCCATAGTCAATATAATACTGATTAAAACTAATACTAACTCTCACAAGGGTTTGAAATGTCAAGTTTGTTAACACTATTTCCGTTCACAAAGAATGCTTGCTTAGTTGTTTTCTTGATGAGTAAAAGCTTATGAAATTTAAGTATTTTCTACTTGATTATTTAAAAATCCTCTTCTATCGATATATTATAACACACCCAATTCACTTTTTCTCTCATTATCTAAATCCTTTTGATTACCATTTATATTATTATGATAGACTTCAATTTTCAAATTGTTTAATTTAATTTTAGTATCGCTTGATAGCATTTTGCAGTACACTAACATCTCTTTAATCCTATTTAAAAGTTGATGTTCTCCTACATTTAAACAATAAACTTTTATTTCAGTTATTTCTTTCGTATGGTAATGATATCTTATTTTATAAAAATCATAATAGTATAAGCCTCTTTTATATTCACCTTCCACAATAAATGATGTGAATGTTGATAACTTTCTCTCATAAACTACAGGAAAAAAAATCTCTTTTTCAATGCCTATTTCTTTCAGCAGTTCAATATCTTGATCTTCATAATCATTTGTATAAGCTTCATACTTCATGAATCCCATTTTTTTCATATACAAATCGAACTTATTCATTAAATCACCCCAAAATAAAAAAGCTAGCAAAGACTTATTACATCTTCACTAGCTCTATTTTTTTCTTATTCTTTTTTAAAGTCTACAAAACTCATAAACCCTTTTATTTGTAAAATTGATGGATCAGACTCTGGAAAATTCAAAGTAAGAGCCGTATCTGAAAAATCACCTACATTATCAACTACTTTAATACTTAAATAATCGTTTGTATAAGTATTTCCTTCTCTTTTCTTTTTCAATTCCTCTAAATAATCATCTAAAGTTAACTTTTCTATTTTTTTTACTTTATCTGTTATTGAGGATAGCTTCTTTTCAGAATCATCACTCTGTTCGTCTAAGCCGCTAAGATCACTACTATACATATTATCTGACAAATCTAAATACAAATCCCCTTCGTATTTAAACTGAATCATACCGCTACCATCTTCTTTTGTTTCAGTAACATTGGAAGCATACCCATATTTAGTTTGATGATTATAAGTTACTTTCCCCTCTTTATCAAACGAGTATTCTGTTTTTTTATAGTCAGTAGAATCATTTTTTGAATTATCAACGACATTCACCCAATTACCATTGATTTTCAATAGTAACTCTTCTTTCATTCTTTTGTTGGCTGCTTCAAGTGCCTTATTATAAGCAGTTTTAGCATTATCAACTTTTTTAGTCCATTCTATTTTTGCTTTTTCTTCTTTTTGTTCCTGTTCTTCTTTTTTCTTAGCTTCCTTGTTCATTTTTTCTTCTTGCTCTTTGTAGTCTTTACTGTCTTTACGATAATAAATATTATCATCAATGGTTAACTTATTCCCAGTCAATTCATAACTCACACTGTTTTCAAGACCACCTGATCCTAAAATTAAATGCTTTTTATCTTCTGAAATTTTATAACTGAGAACATTATTTTCAACTGTAACTTCATTCTTTGTAAAAACTACTTCCTCACCTAAATTAGAAGTATTAAACTCTTGCCATGATCCTTCTAATTTGTTAGTGCTGCACCCCACAATAACAAACAAATAAAATATTGATAACATTACAAATACACTTTTTTTCATTCCAATTCTCCCTATATTTTTTTCTCTAAGAACAAAATAATTATATCATTTATGGAATACCATAGCCACAAATAACAGAAGAATCTATTGTATATTTTTGTTCCCTAACAGCATCATTACTATTTCCTTCAACTGTGTAAACATACCCACCTTCACTTTTTACTACTAGCCCTACATGGTCACTTGTACCATCACTTTCCCAGTCAAAGAAAATTATATATCCTTCTTTAGGTGTAGAACCTTTTTCAGCCCATTTATTTCTAGCTTTAAAATTATTAATACCTGTAGGACAATAAGCAAACTTTTCAAAATTTAACCCCGCTTGATTACCCGCCCAAGAAACAAACGTTGCACACCATTCAACCCTTGAAGGATATCCATACCAAGACCAAAATTTTTGACCGCCTTCATTTCCTAGTTCTTTCAATGCAATTTTAATAATATCAGTATTACTCGATTCTCCTGAACTTGATCCACCACCGTTAAATCCATGAAACTTATCGTACCAATATTTCGCTTGTTGCGCTCTAGCAGGTTGGTTAGGGTGTTTAGGGTGTTCGTAAAATGCAATAAATGATTCTGCTGCTTTAGTAATATCTTTCAGTTCAGTGAATTCTTTGAAAGATAAAAAAGTAAGATCAGGCCTGCTACCGTTAGGAAACCATTGTGCATTGTTTTCCATTTCCCATTGGATTCTCTCGCACTGTGCTTTTATTGTTTTATAATCTAACCCTTTTTCTTTGCACCAATCAACCAATTTAGACATTGGTGTCCATTGAGTAAGACCATAACCGCCACCACCACTTTCTTCATGACGGTCTGCTATAATTCCCGATTCACTTTGAATATTTCCTAGCATTCCCGCTATGGCTTCCTCCGACCAATTTTTACTTTTAAAAAATTGCCAGATTTCCCATGCATTTTTTTCTTGCTCTGTATTTAATTCTGGAGGAAAACCACCACTCGATCCCCCCATTCCAATACTACCACCGAAAAGGAAAAGAACAAAAATGAACATAAAGAAGATTGGTACAACGATTATACCAATCCTTTTGAACATTTTACTCATGACCTTAAATCTTCAAGTTCTTGATAAAATAAGGTTCTATCTTCCTCTGAATGGGTGCTAGGTGATTCACCTACATCGTTCACTCCCACAGTATTATTTATATTGCTATTTACATTCAATTCTTGTTGTTCAACGGAATCTGTTTCTAAAGTTTCTCTTTTCTCAGACTCCACAACCTCGACTTCTAATGAATCTAAATCTTCAACTTCTTTTGGCTCTACATCTTCAAAATCTGGTGATTCGACATCATTGATCTCAATACTTTCAATTTTTTCAACTGGTATTGCTTCAATCTCTTCACCACCAACATCTTCCGCATCTTCAATCTCAATGCGATCAACTTCATCCATTTCTACATTTTCAGGATATTCAGATTCTTCAACATCAAAATCATCATCTTTGGATATATCCCGATTTTCATTTGTCTCCGACGTTTCATCATCTTCATCATTCTCAACTTCAATATCTGCATTTTCAATCTCAATTTCAGCATCCTCAAAATCACGAGAATCAACATCAGGAGTGTCATTTTCAGTTGTATTGACAATATCAAGATTAGCATTTTCAATCATTATATCAGCATGACCAATTGTTGCAGGCACTCCACTTGAATCAACCTCACTAGCTTCGTCATTCCCACCTCTTCGGCTACGTCTCATTTCTCTCAACATCCTACGATCCATGTTATTGACATTGGTTACATGTCCACCAGTTACAAAACTAACAATTTGATTTCTAAATTTCCAAATCAAAACAATGACGATAGCTTTTACAAAAGCACCTAATACACAGCTTACAATTGAAGCACTCCCTGCCATAGCTATAATGCTACTATCTATCAATGCCATGATAAAGAAAAACAAATACATTGCTACAGACATAAATAGTGATATAAAGAAAACCATCATCATTTTACCTAACGCATTCATTAAAGAATTACCAAATTTTGGTACTAAACTTAAAATACTAACTATCGGTAACCCAAAAATCATGCATAGTATAAGAATTTTCAGAAGAAACTTCATCATAGCCATAATTAACAATGGTATGCCTAAAAATAAATTGCTCACCCAAGAATAGATAGAGATAAAAAATTTATCTCCTGCACCATCGGGAGTAACATATCTATTTGTTTTACTCTCTTCTTTTATTAGGTCTTTAAGCTCGTTCTTAATTTCTTCATTGTTATCGTCGGTTTCTTGTTCCACTGTATATAGAAACTTGTTAAATCGCTCTTCATAAATCGACGTTCCAAAATTTATCATCGCAAATGACTGCTGCATAACTGACTTAAAATAAGTTTCTCTCATGATTTCAACAGAATCGGATGTACCTGCTTCTATTTCTGTTTTAGATCCATCTACATTAAACATAGGCAAAGTAATCGCTTTTGAAATAACCGTCTCTACCTCATCAAAAACACCGTTAACATCCGTTAGATATTCTTGCCCCTTAGAATAGATTGCAAAATTGAACCCAATAACCATGAATAAAGTAACTAGTTTTCTAAATGATTCTTGTGGACTTTTAAAAGCATACACAAAGAATATCGAACCAATCGCAAATATAAACAATGTAATACCTACAGCACCGAACAAAGCATTGTAGAGATTTACAGCAACTTTGAAAACACTACCTATCGTATCCTCAAAAACAGTGTTACTCATAAATATCTGTAAACCCAAATCAACAACTTGGTAAATCCAAAGATTAAAAATCATCCCCATATTAATCAAGAAATTAATTATCTCATATAATTTTTCATCGCCGATTACCCACCATTTACCGTCCGTATTCATCAGTGAAACATAGGAATTAAGTGAAAACTTATCCATTCAGATCACCCCCTATATGAACATCGCTTCGGCTTTGCTTCCGCTCGTTTCCTTAACTGTATCAAATGTTTTCTTAACTTCGGGAAATAGGCAATGAACACTAATTTTCTGAACTTGTTTATATGGATCGAGCATTAGGCATTGACCTTTTTTCATTCCTGATAACCATTCTCTATTTTTTACGCTAACATCAACACCGACATGTTCTAGAATCTTATCTTCTTCTTTTGGTTCATTAAAAGCAAAGATTGTCCCAAAATTCCCGTGATCATCTTCTGTTGTTACATCCGTAACTGATTGAGTTGAATAAACCAACATATTATTTTGAGACCGTCCAACACGTTTAATAGAATTTAAAATCTTTTTCCCTACGGAAGAAGTATTAAAAATCCAAGCCTCTTCAAATACCTCAAACGTTTCTTCATCATCGTTCATTGAACCAAATTTTTCACAGAATTTCCCTAGCGGGATCATTAAAGCTAAACTTTTCTTTTCTGACTGTGAATAGTGGTTTGGATCATCGTTTTCTCTTGGTACACTTAAACCAAGCACTCCGATTATAGTGATCCTTTTTTCAAAACTTAATCCAACATTTTCACCATTTGAAAATCCTAATCGCAACACACTACCTTGCACTTTTTCTTCTAGCAGTTCACCAATTTCACGCACTTCTTTTTCATCATGTGCTTTCAGTAATTCAACCACTTGAAACATGCCGACTTGCTCACCGCTCGCTCGGCGTTCAATCACCGAACGAATAGCTTTTGATACTTCTGATTGACCTAAACGAGTATCATCAATATTAACAATTTGATAAATCATTGCTTCCGCTGTATCTTTTGCATCCGTACCAGTTAAAAAAGTAATTGGATCAAGCACTCCCCAATTTTCTGGTTTTTCAGGATCAAAAGTAATTAAATGAAACTTTGATACCAACTCATAATAATGAGGATATCGCTTCTTATTCATTGGATCAGATAAAAATCTTCTATATTGCTTAATCTTTTCCGTTTTCGGGTCAATGAACAACCCTTTAACCTTCAGCATCGTAAGATAAGTAAAGATCAAACTTACTAAAAATGTTTTACCCATACCTGTCTCACCAGTAACCGCTATATGTGGACTTGCAGTTCCCATTTCTTCATTCCACTTATTCGCAGTGAATGGATTTGACAAAACAATATTCTGACTTGAATGAATTGCACTTTTTAAACTTTTTGCTCCTGAGATATGTGGATCAACACGCCCAATATACCATCCTGTTTTGAACCCCACTCTTTGATTGATTGCTAAGAGATTCTCACAAAATCCTTCAACATTCGTTGTCTGAATCCACTTATTATCGCCACTTTCTAAACCAACGCCCAAAAGGTTTTTGTAATACAGATAAACTTGTTGTGACTGAGCTCGAGATATCTTAATTTTTCTAGTTTTAAATAATGAAATCACTGTATTAATACGTTGGCGACACTGTTTTTCATCCTTTGCATAAATAACAATACAACCAAGCCAATTCACAATCGCTTTTTCCGCGTTCACTTCTTCTTTTAAATCCTCAACAACTACTCGGCTGTTCGAAACCTCTTTACTTTCAGTATTCCCAACAGCACGACTTTCTTTCACTACGTTTTTTAATCGTAATGCCGAACGTTTTGCTTTCCCTTCCACCCCTAAACTACCTTTTAAATTTTGAAATTTAACTTTGTATCTAAGTTCCACAGGAAATGGAAGCGTCTGAACAATTTCCGCTATATGAATATAATTCACGCTTAAAGGCGTATCAGCAATTGGTAAAAATGCTATAGTACTTTTACCTTCATTACTTCGTAGTGATAACATTCCTACCCTTGAACTAGGGTCAATAATACAATCAGTAATATTTTCGATAGTCGTATTTGTTTCTTCTTCCTCTAACGAATGCGGCATATTTCGAATAAAATTCAATCTGTTCAAATAGTACATCTCTTTTTCATTTAGTGCTGTACCTTGAAACATACTCATTTTTCGCCCTATTAGACTTTGCAACTCTTCAAATGGTTCAAAATCAGAGTCTTTAACATTTAGTTGATAGCCTACCATATTTAACGTGCTTTTTTGAAAATTCTCATAAGCAGTTTTTAGACCATCTTTAATTGAATCAACTTCAAATTGTGATTTCAAAGGTACTCCCACAATCCAGTCATAGGTATAGATCATTCCCATTTCTTTCTCGAGCATTTCAATTGTTTTATCTGAATAATATTTCGCTGTATCAAAACACTCTTCACTAAAAGATTTTGACAATTCTACAAAACGTTCTTCCAACGTCATATCACGAGGTACCATGAATATATCAACATTCACACAATCTTTTAATTCATTCATTAAATGTTTAAACTTACGCTTTATATCTTCTTTTTTTCTATCCGCTGTTGCAGGCATACTCGCCGAATGAATACGATAGTACGCCCAAATTTCATTTTCATTAGTGTACATCATATTATCTTTTATATATCTTAATGGAAAACTTAACTTCAAAAAATTCACTCTCCTGTATATTGGTTAGGGATTTTAAACCCTAACCAGATATTTTTTCAAATACTATCAGTTCCTTTTCTTTTAAATCTGTAAATGTTTGATTTTGATTAATTACTTTTCTTCCTATTTTGTATGTGATTAAATAAAACAAAAAATCTATTACGTACTGAGGAATTTTCAAACCATCAGGTTCCAACTTATCCCAAAGCATAACCATACCAACAGGCAATAAAATATAAGCTGCAATATCTAACCCTTTTAAAACACCTAATAGCAACATTAACGGTCTCAACACGGTGAACAATGCAATCAAAGTTCCCCCAAAAACAACCACTTTTGTTAATTCAAGTGGATTCTCTAACGTAAAGCCTCGCCATAATTTTTGAATCATAAAAGGAACCGTTAAAGCCTTTTTATAGTTAAATAACTTCTTTTTCTTCATATTTATCCACCAATGATTTTCTTAAATATCTCACCAATCGCATTAAAAACAGTCTTTGGATCATTAGCCATGAAGAAAATGAAGGCAGCTACAAATATTACACCGATCATCGGCCCGATTTTTTGTTTCACTGCTAAAACAATACATATAACTAACGCAACCAATCCAATTGCAATTTGTACTTCTGTTGTAGCCCATGAGTTAAGCCCTCCAAGGCTAGGTAACCCCAAAACTAAATTATTTAAAGTAACCATTTACTAAAATCCTCCTAAGTTATGACGCAGTTCGTCAATTTTATATTGATTATTTTCTTTTACAAGTTTCAATGAGAACACTTCTTTATGTGGTAATTTAGAACTTTTCTCAATAAAGTTTGCTTTTGTATAAACTGTTATATAATCTTTATGAGAAAACACTTCTATTGATTCCACATCTTTTAATTCATAATTATCACCTAACGATTCGACACTTTTCATTAGATATTGTAATTCCTCGGTACTTCCACTAGCATACTTAGCCAAGAAGATATCTAAGAAGCTCTCAACTTCTTTCAATTGATCTCCATTTAGTGCAGTAGCTGCTTGTTCATTTTTAGATAACCCCTCATTAACCATCGTTAATTTTTTAGATACACTAAAATATGGATACGATACAATTGAAAACTTATTATCTTTTTCAACATAATCAACATTTAAAAAAGTTGTTTTTTCTTGTGTTTCATACTCAATAAAGGGTTCTTTTTCAACATCATTAACTTTTTTATCAGTCGTAACTTCCTTGTTTTTTTCATGCGGAATTTCCAAAGAGTAAACAACTTTATATTGTGCTGTTGTGAATTTATCGTGTTTTTCAATATTATTCAATTCACTAGAAATCAGTTTCCGAGTTGTCATGCTAATTTCTTTATCTAGAGAAACATTTGAGGACAAATAATCTTTCAACTTCTCTGCACGCTCGTCCATAGCTGTATTATCATTTGATACTGGGACGTACAATTCAATAAATTTTTGCATAAACTCATTTAATTCAAAAGGATAGCTTTCTTGTGCGTCACCACCAGTAACATCACTAGATAGTTTAGAAACTTTACTTAAATCAGCTTGCACAACATCAAGACGCCCACCAATACCAAAGGTACGAAATAGAGCAAACACACCACTAAAAACCATGAAACAAATCACACCAACAAAAATCCAATTAAAAGTTTTAGCTTCCATTTTTTTAATATTAGGATTTTTTACTTTACTTTTTTTCAAGAAACGGCGCTTCTTACTTTGATCTTCAAATAATGATTGATCTTTTTTTTCAAAAGAATCGGCAATTTCAATCTGCGATACCGACTCAACTTCTTTTTTTGAATGTACACTTTCAATTTCTTCAAACGTCTCTTTTTCGATTTGTTTAACATCGTCTTCAAAAGATTCTTCAGCTTCAATATTTGATGGTGCAATAACTTTTCTTTGGAGATAGTCTATTTTTTCAATTTTGTTCTGGTTATAGTAATGTTCACCCTCTTCATCAACAATCAAGATTTCACGATCGTTTACATAAAAACGATCATTTAGAATATATTCTCTTGTCACATCGTCACTATAAGAATAGAAATCAAATTCAAGCGGTGCCTTTTCAGGAAAGAAAATAGTGATTTTATACCACCACGTCCGATCACCTTTTTCTGTATACAATTCTTTTGAATTTGTTTTCTTTTCAATTGAATTTAATGGAACTTCAAATTGAGTATACTCTGGAACAACTTTCTTTTTTTTACCTAAACCATTTCTTTTTTTGTTTTTCCGAACAAACATAAAGCCCATATACCCCACAAAAAGAATGACAAGACCTAAAATTATTATTAACTGTTTATTCAAATGTTTTTCCCTCGCTTTCCATAAATAAAGACAAGAAATGAATCATTCCTTGTCTTGTTTGAATTATTCAGTTTTATCATTCGATTCGTCCTCTGGATTTTGTTCATTTCTGGTATACCAGAAAGCAACAATACATAAAACTAACGCTACACCTACAACACTCAAATAGCCTTGTATTTCACCAGTGTTTGGCAAAATCCCTTTAGGCTTTTGTACAACTGGTTTTTCTTCAATATCAGGCGGTGTAAGTGTAACAATATTTGATGGAATATCTTCATCATTTAAAATCAAATGCATTTGATTCTCAAACACCTGATCTTTATGATCCATACTGAATTTGTAAGCAGTTTGAATCACCCATCGAATTGAGGTTCTACGAAGTTCTTTTGCGTACTCATTTTTAATTTCTAAAGTAACTTTCTGACCTTCATTTTTTATGGTTGTTTGATTAGTGATATCATTTCCTGATTCATCATAGATTTTTGACTCTTCAAAAGAAAAACCATTCGGCAATTCATCAACGACTTTCAAAGATTCTATTTTTTCATTATCACCAATGTAAACAAGTCCTTCAAACATAACTTTTTCTCCATTGGACAATAGCTCATAATGATCAACCTTTGAACCGTCTTCTTTTAAAATTGATTTGACAATATTGTTCTCTTTAATAAGCAAGTTCTTAATATCTACAAGCTCAACATCTTCTTTTGAGTTATCAGTAGACGATTCTTCAGTTTGCTCTGTATTACTTTGACTTGTCGACTCTTTCGAATCCTCACCAGAAGTTACTTCTGGATTCTTATTTTCGTTTTTCTCAGTTCTTTCTGTTTCATAGTCTTTTTTCACATCGGCATCAATGTATCCATTTCCATATAATTCAATCATATGAACCGCATCATTAGAAACTGGTATATAAGAAAAATAGAATTTTTCTTGATTAAGTTGATAGCCCTCTTTGGTAGAAATTTCTTTAATGTAATACTGCTGTTCTGGAATTAAGATTCCCTTATAGGTGCCTTGTCCCTTTTCATCTATTTCAATTTCTGATACCAACGTGTCTTTCAAAATCACATTTTCATCATCAATTTTATGATTAATAGCATGGAACAAACCAAATTTGGCACCCCCTATTTCTTTAAAAGTACCGTCTTCTTGTTCAAAAGTTTTGTGTATTTTCAACTCAACTTCTTGTAATGGATCTTTTTGCTCACCTTTACCTGTAGCAGTATCTTTATTCGAAACAACATCAATTATAATAGGCGTTGGATCAACTTGAATCCCTATAGGCGCTGCTACCTCAACCGCTCTATATTTTCCCGCATAAATATCTTTTTTAGTGGCAATACCTTCTTCATCGCTTGTAATTTTACCAAAATCAGAATTTTTTTCAGCAACTAAAGTACCATCAGTAAGTGTTACAGGCTCTTCCGCTGTGATCTGATAAGATACATCAGCCTGCGGTTTTTCTTCATATTTTGGCAGCAGTGTTTCATTTTCAAACCCAGTTAATTGATCTGTTACTTTATAGATTGTAAATGTACCTTTTGGGTCAGAACCTTTATTTTCTACTTTATTGGTTGGGGATTCATGGGTATCAAGAACTACTTTCCCCTGATTTTTGAAGATTGTCTTTGACCTTATATCATCTTTCACTTTTACATTAATTTTCAATCTATAGCTTTCACCTTTCAAAGGCATCGACTGTAAAAAGTCATTAGACGCCTGATACTTAACGGTATGTTTTTCCTTATCATAACTAATGGCACCTTTTGGATCAGCTTCAAATTTCGCACTTTCAAAAATTACTTCTTCTGGTAGCGGATCAATAAACTCAAATTTACTATATCTTTCCAGTAGATCAACACCCAAATTATGAACTTTTTGATCAATTGCATATACTAACTTTTGATTAGCAAGTACTTCCTGTTTGTTAACAGATCGACCTTGATCATCTAATACATCTTTCATAGGATTTTCAGGTTTAGTACTAAAAACAGTAGCAGAAGATAAAGCAAACCAACCACTAGCCAAGCCAGAACCTAATACAAACTTTTGTCTTTTCCCCTTAATTTGAAATGACACAGAGTTCCTAGTAAAATTATCAGATCCCAATTGATCAACAAAATTATCACTGACACCAACAAAAACTGGTTTGTTCAAATATGATGATTTACTTGAATCTGTAAATTGTTTAAATTGAATATTTGTATCTTTTGCCAAATAAGCTGTTGAGGAAGAACTTTCCACACTAACATCATCATTTAAGTAATTTACAAATTCGCCTGCATAATTCGGAAGATTTCCATTTAAAGAATTGAAAGTTAAATAACTATCACCCTCAAAATTAATTTCACTTCCTGTTCCAGAATCAAAAAAAGTAAACTCTGGTTCAAAATGTCCCATATTGCCATTAACAAACCCATTAAAAGGACTTTCAGAAATATCAAGCCATATTTTATTTGCCATGGTTATTGGAGCAGTTGGGTTTAAACGATAAGTAATGCCCAACATATCCATCTTTAGATCGATTGATTTACCATTATAACTTCCCACATTCTTCCACTTGACAGTAAATTTGTCTGCAGAAGTAGGATTTTTAATAACAAAAGATTTACTTGCATATCCTTTTTCATAATTCCCATAATGTTTTGATTTGAAAGCATCTGATCCAAAAAATGCCATACCCGCTTCAGAAGAGCCTGCATGACTCGCCGATTTAGGTTTATCATATATTTCCATACGATTTGACGGTACGTTTGTAGAAACTTCAAACCCTTTAATTACAGGACTTTTTTCAATTAACAAACTATTTTTGGCATCAAAATATTGACCTGAATCAACACTAACAATTTTTGCATCTCCACTCTCCGAACCTCCAAAAATCGCAAGTAATAAAGTAGACAAAACAAACAAATTACGTGACCACCTCATTTTACTTAACATCTTATTATCTCCTTATTTTTCATATTTTTAGTAATCGGCTTTAAAACGTGCCGATTTGGCACTTACAAAATGCACAATGGATCACTTCGTTCGATCAATTGCCCCTTTTATAAGCGATTATCGAAAACATCACATCAACACACCTGTTCTTTTAGCAAAATCACTTGTTTCAGCTATCTCAATTTCAATTAACTTTTCATCTGCTTCTCTCAATTCAGCCTTATTAATGATATCTTTTAAACGATTTGTACCTAACACATCATCAACAACTTGAATCGTCTTCAATGTGCGAGCCATAAAATAATCGACATATGCCACTTTTTTCTTCAAAGTCGGTTTTTCTGGTTCAATTTTCAGATTGATTGCATCAGAGTTACCGATAAACTTCAACCATTTTTTCCACACAACAGCTTCACCTGTACTATCAATTTCAAGCATCGTCAATTGATTGCTGATAATCCCTAATATAAGCTCAGCAAAATCAAAGTTTTCCATATATTCCTTTAAAAACATTCTTGCTTTATCATTAATCATTCTTACTTCATAACGGTTTTTCACTTCAATTTCTTCAATCGGAATTTTTTCCCGCTTTGATATCTCATAATTTTTTTGATAAAAGCAGAAATGCATCAAGCTTTGTCTTGATCCTAAATATACTGTAGCCCCTTCTTTTTCATCATCGCCAAGATCATCCTGAAAAATGGTTCGTTTCGTTCGAAATTTAGTAATGTACTCACCTTTTTTTATCTTTCTTGCCATTTCATGTATAGAAAAAATCTCTTTGTAATCATCTAAAGCAACATCGATTCTAGTCGCTACCCCTTTATTTTCATAACAACGTTGAATAAATTCTTTCCACCCTTCTTGCCTTTCCTCTAACACACAATCGTAATTTCTACAGCCTTGACCTGACAATTCGATTAAGACTCCTCTTTCACTTCCCTTCACAGAATTCAGAACTCTTATCATTCCTAGGTAATACATTTCTGAATAACCAAAGAGCCCACTTCCTTTTTTATCAAAGTAGCAAAATTCCATACACAGAACTTCTTCAATGATTTTTTTGATATCATGAGTTGGAAACCTGATACGCACATAATCAAATTTAGCTTCAATAATGTCACTCACATGAATTGATTGATAAAAACGAATCAATTGTTCAAATTTTGCTTCTGAAAGAGTTCTTTCACCCTTTTCAACTTTAGCTAAAAAGGAACGATCAAAGCCAAGCGTATCTGACACTACTTTCTGACTTAAATTTCTTTTCAACCTCATATTTTTTAAATCGTTTGCTTTAATTCTTGCCACCTCATTCACTTGTCACAATTTCTTTTCAAAAAATTTCATTATGTGACAGACAATTAACTCTTCTAAAACTTACTAAATCAACGATTTTAGTACTAGTTAGTCGAAATTTTTCGTTATTTTTACCCCCCTAGCAGAAAACGGGGGTTTTCAGGTGAGCGGCTACGCCACTCACCACGTTCGCACGATTCACTACACTACCGTTGAGCCGTCACCGACGGCTCTCACGCTCCTCTTAACGACCGTGACTTACTTTTTACTCTTCTGTTACGCATTGTACGGAGCTGTTAAAAAAAATGACAATAAAAAAATGATAGCAAGCTTCAATAGTCCTTGTTATCACTGTTCATATTTTTCTATTAAATTATGCCGTTCATTCAATCAATAATTTAGCCAACTCTTAAATATCAGCTTATAAATATTTATGCCATTTCTTGCGGTGGATATTTTGCAAACTCTTCCATAAAATCAAAATCTTTATCCACAAAAGGAGAATAAAATTCACTTACTTGCTCTGTTCCAACATCGGCATACCCACGCCCTTTAATTGGTTTATTAAACAATGATTTGATTGTCGAATCAAACATCATTTTATACCCTTGTTGAGACATTTTCCCTAAAGTTACACGTAAACCAAAGCTATCACGCAAAGCACCATCAATATATTTTGCATCAGGTCGTTGCATACCCAAGATTAAAAAATATCCTGATTGACGCCCCATCAAAATAATTTGATTAAGTAATTGCATAGCTCGTTTCTTTTCTTTTGTATCTAATGAAGAATAATATGCAGGCCATTCATCAACTACAACAAATTTTGGCTTAAAACCGAAATGAGAATAGTTTTTCCCAGTTTTATAGTTTGGTGAACCTTTTATTTGATCATAACGATCAAGCATTTCTTCTACATTTTTTTCTAAACAAGATATGATACCCGCTCCATAATAGACATGATCTTCAAAAAATGGTAAATCTCCCAAATCAAGTAAATCCGCTTTTTTAGGATCACAAATATCTACTAAAGCACCCATAGGAATCAAAGCTTTCAGCAAAGAAAGAATAAAATAGGTTTTTCCTCCACCAGTACCACCCGCAATAAGTGCATGGGGTGTTTTATTGATCTCCCATGATGCATTTTTCATTAATGGTAAAACAAAATCTTCTACAACTAAATCCTTTATATTTAATCGATTTTTTTCAATGTCATAAAGTAGCTTATAACAAATATATCCTTCCTCTCTTTGTGCTTCTTGCATATCACAGAAGAAGGCTTCTTCCAGTTCACCCGCAAGTTCATTAAATTTACTCTGAAAAGGTCCCAAATCAAGCGGGAAACGAACATAGATGAAGCCCTCCTTGTATTGATAAAATATTTTGGGGAAGTAGACAGTTTTTTTGCCTTTGGCGTTTCCTGTTTTTACCGCTTCAACAAAAAGCCGTCTACTTATAATCATTTTTGATAATTTACTTCTATGCAGTAATCTTTTAAAATAATTATAGAAAGGAAAATACAACATAAAATAAGTTACTACCATAGATAAGACTAAACCAGTTACACAAACGGCAACCATATAAATTTCTGATTTACCTTGGTTAAATAAAATATAGTCTAAATATCCAGTCATAACCAACACTGGCAACATCAAATAGAAAATAAACCTTACTGGTGCGCTTTTGTGTCTTTTTCTGATTCTTAAACCTTTATACTTTATTAAAACAACAAATCCCCCTTTCACTACCGCAGCTAATAAAACTTATTATTTATTTTCAGTTGTTTTTTGTGGTGCAACTGCACCTTTTTTCTTAATTCCCGCCGCTGTTACTTTCACATCACTATCAGCAAAATTCCCATAAGCATCGGCATCGATCATCGCCCAACACATAAACGTTACATCAACCAATTCAACTTGATCACCAAACTTAAAACCACTTAAATTTGTATCACTTGGCAATACAATTTTAATACCTGATTGCTGTACATCACTTGATACTTCAATTCTTTTGTCAACAATTTCACCAGTTCTTTCACCATTTTCATATCCTTGACGTCCTTCTAATTCACTAATAAACATCAAAGAACCTAGCGTTTTTTCTGCATTCGCAGGAACAATATTATTTTCAAATGTAATCGCCATATTTATGCGCCCCCTTTAATTTTTAATTCTGACACTGTGAGAATATACTCAACTTTTGCTCGTTTTGCATCATTGAATTTGTTCACCACAGATCGTGGAATAACTACAGGATCAACAACCTCAATTGGTGCGCCGTATTTAATCCCTTTAATTGCTGTTTCAACAGGTACTTGAATTTCAACTACCCCTTTTTTCTCCGTTGCAACTTCAAATAATTCAAACTCGGGAACTCGATTTCTCCCATTTTGCTTTGTTAATGTCCGTACGTGTTTTTGCATGATCGTTGTTCCTAATTCATTAGGAGAAATAAATAATTTTGTTACACCCATCTTTTGTACTTCCTTTCAATTTTTAGTTTTTTCTGCATCTTTTATGCAGTTTTTAATGTTCTTATTTTTCCGCTAGTTCGGTGAGCAACAATAATTTCATTTACCGCACGTCTTTCTACTAGCCAATTTTTAGGATTTAAAACAATTCCGCCAATTTTCTGACTTGAAATCAATTCTTTTTCTTTTCTAGTTGGACGTTTTAATTGTTTCATTTATACAAATCACTCCTTCATATTAATCAATAAATTTTGCAGTTTCATGGCACAATCATGTCACGCTATTACTGCAAAACTTAAAATATATTTGTTTTGTAGTTTTCTTTCGTTGCAAACTACAAACACGCAAAGAGTGACTTTCTAACCAATTTCTTGTATACTAATTCTTGTCACGGAGTAGCATACAAAGAAGTTTAAGCACTCTTTGTACGATCCGAAGAAATCTTATAATCTCATAAATGAGCAAGTCAGATTCCCTCGGATTGGCTATTCAGTTTTCAAAGATCAGCTAAAACAAATTTTAGAAATAGAACCTTTCCTTAACTTCTACAATTTCATAAAATTCACCAATCGAAATAGATTCTTAAAAACTTGTTTTAATGAAATATCTTTGCTTTTAATAAGATATCTCATTAAAGCGAGTTTTTTTTACAATCCAATTATTTATTTTTAGTTATCATAATACCGATTTACACCAAGATATTTTTTAGTATATAATTAAGAAAAATATTTAGGAGAAAAATTATGAGATTAAATAGACTAGATTATAAATTTGTTGTATTAATATCAATGCTTATATCAGGTATGTTAATACGATTATTTCCAAAGCTTAATTTTGTTATCTGTCTTTTTGTTATATCTTTCTTCTTTTTTTTCTTATTTGAATATGTACTTGGTCGAACAAAACCAAAGCATAAAAAGAAAAAGTGATAATTAGTATTAAGCGTTCTTTTAGACTCAATTTCAATAACATTCTTTAATTCGAACAAATCATTTTTTCATTACATCCACCACATAAAATGTTTACTTCTTTAGTCGCTCTGACTGTTTGCTCGCAACATGGACAAATATATTTCCTAGTGCTAGATTTCTTTTTTGATGTTTTTTTTATTCCTCCCTTTCTGTATAAAGAAATATTTTCAAACGCTTTATTTCCGTTAACAAATTCTTTTAAATTTTCCGAAGGCTCTGTAAGACTCCAACCAATTCGAGCAGAATATGAAATAATTAACTCTCGCTTTTCACTTTCCGCTTTAAATTTCTTGTTGTGATAAGTTCCTCCTCTGGATACATCTTTAATATCATTTTCTGCACAATACTGATGTACCATCTCATGAATAAGAGTGGCTATTACATTTTCAATCTTTCTATTTAGTGTTTCAGCTCCTAAATTAATTTCATAAGCCTTACTATCTTTTGAAAGATTCCAGACTTTATCAACTGTAAAATGCCCATATGCTGACGGAGTGCTCTGTATAGTAATAACTGATTTTGAAAGTGAACTTTCAAAGTATTTATCATTTAAAACATCAAACGCATTTTCTAACATTTTTACAATCTCTGATAAAACTGGTTTCTTTTTCATCTTCCTATCACTACTCCTGTTCTTGTTTTTTATTCATATTGATCTCAACTCCAAAACCATAAGCTTTAGCAAATTGTTCTTCATTAACTCGACCCTTGTCAGTTTTGAATCCTTCTTGTTCCATTTTTACATTGAAGTTTCTAATAATTACATAAGCTTTTGGTACACTACATTTCATTAACTCACTCACTTCTTTAGCTGTGAGGAATTTAATCATCATTTTATCGCTCCTGTCAATTTTTTGTATAAATTATCGGTTAAACCGTTTCTCTATATATAATATACAACGGCTAAACCGATATGTCAACGATAAATATAGATTTATTTTATATTCACTAATAATATATCGACTAAAGTGATATTATGAAGGAAATGAGGTGATTCTTATGGCTTTTGGCGATAAACTAAAACAACTTAGAGCTTCTAGAAATATGAAACAAAACGAATTGGCTGACCTTCTTTTCTTAAAACAGAGTTCAGTCAGTGATTATGAAAATAATAAATCTATTCCAAGTGGTGATATTATTACCAAGCTCACTCAAATCTTTAATGTGAGTTCTGATTACCTATTGGACATTGATAGCCCAAACAAATCAAAACTCGATAAAACTATCGAGGAAACTTTTGAAGAATTAAAACATGAAGATACCCTTTTGTTCTTGAAAGACGGCGATATTGATGAGGAGACAGCAAGACTCATTAAAATTGCAATGAAAAATGCTATTAAAACAGTTGATGACATGAAGAAAAAAGAATGACGATATTTTTGAATGTACACTTTCAAAAATAGAAAGCAAGGTGGAACGTATCAACGGGATAAGTAGAACAATAAAAGAAGAGGCTACTAGGATTGTTGAATTTTATAATACTAATGATCCTGTAGCCATCACTGAATATTTAGGTATATTGATATTAAAATCAGATTTGGGTAACGTTAATGGCTTTCTACAGTATTATAGTAATCATTACATCATTCACATCAATCAAAAAATTGAAAATGAAAAATTATTTGATAAAGTGATAGCTCACGAGCTTGGGCACTATTTCCTACATAAGCATCTAAATATCTTCAAAATGAGCCTAAGTACTATCGCTTTTACTGGAAAGATCGAGCAAGAAGCGGACAATTTCGCTTGCGAACTCTTATTACCTGACAAAATTCTTAAAGAAGAAGCTATTTACATTGAAAATATGAATCATAAAGAAATAGCAGTGTATTTTAACATTGATCCCGATATAGTTAGCCTTAAATATTATAATAATATGGTAGCTAATTTTTTTTAATAAAAAAAGAACGTACGTTCCCGTTTAGAGAGGTGATTATTTTGGCAATTAGCAAAAAAGAGAATGGTTACAAAATCGATGTTTCTTTAGGAATCGATCCAATAACAAAAAAACAGCAACGAGTCAGAATAGAAGGAATAAAGAAAAAAAGCAAAGCTCAGGAACTCGAAGCCCGATACATTCGCTTATATCATGAAAAAAAACTTGTTTCAGCAAGTTCTTTCACTTTAGAAGATATTCAAGAGATTTATTTTGAAAAATACACAAGCAACCAAAAAGCAAGTTATATTAGATCACAACAAGAATTGTATAAGAATCACATCAAGCCTTTTTTCAAAAATGCTTTGATTACTTCCCTCAGATTCAAACAAATAAACGATTTTCAAAACTGCTTACTGATAAAAGAATCTGTTGCAAAAAAAACTCTCTCTAAAAATTCAATAAATAAAATTATGATATTACTGGGAAAATTGTTCAATACAGCAATAAAAGAAAACATCATCATGGAGAACCCATGCCGAAATGTCGAAAAATTGAAATTTCAAAAGAAAGAAATGAATTTCTGGACAGCTAACACTTTCAAAATTTTTCTTGCTGCTATTGATGAAGAAAGAGAGCCATACACATCACTATTTTATCAGATAGCATTTTTGACTGGCTTACGTGCAGGGGAAATGATTGCATTAACATGGAATGATATTGACTTCGATAGAAGCGAAATAAGAGTGAATAAGACTGCTTCACTTATTAGAGGGGAATATATCACCACTGAACCTAAAACAATAAACAGTCGTCGTTTCGTGACTATTAATAGCAATCTATTGAAAAGATTAAAGAAATGGAAAGAAAGTCAGCAGCAGTTTCTTCTTGACCACTTTCAGAATTTTAATCCTGATTCTCTTTTAGTCTTTCAGTATAACGAAAACCATCCATCAAGGGACTTCTTTAGTAGAAGAATCAAGCGAATCATCAAAGAGAATGAATTAAACATTGAACCTATTAGATTACATGATTTCAGACACTCTCACGTTGCTTTGTTGATTCATAACGGCGAAGAACCCACAGCGATCAAAGAACGCTTAGGACACGCCTCTATTACAACTACAATAGATACCTATGGACACTTATACCCAAATAAACAAAAATCTATGAGTGATAAATTAAATAACCTCTTTTAAATCATTGCCTATTTACCAACTTTTAGTAAGTAGGCATTTTTAGGCATCAACATTTTTAGAAAACAAAAAAAGAGAACGCATATTCCATCTTCTAAACGTCCTAAAACGCCGACAGAATACCATTCTCGTGGGTTTGGCACCCAATGGGTCGTAAGGGGCTCGAACCCATGACCCGCTGATTAAGAGTCAGCTGCTCTACCAACTGAGCTAACGACCCAAATAACTAGTACTTAAATAGTGTAGCACTTGAAAGTTGTTTATTCAAGAAAAAACGTCAGATACAACGAAATAAGTTACGACTGGTTTATCTCATTATACCTAACTTTTTTACTCTCCTTGTTCTTTTTTTACAGGACATGTGGTGTGACAATCATCACAGCTCTTCCCTTTTTTGATTCGAGAATAGACAACATATCCAGCTGCGCCAAAAATCATTACTGCTAAAATAAATGTGGCCATGTTTTTACCCTCTTTCTAACGTTGCCATTGTAATAACTGGTTCTTCTTTTATCTTTGGTTTTCTCACTAAATAATACCCCATGATAATCAAGAGTAGTGTTGCAATCAGTATCCCCACTCCAATATGACCATTCTCAAAGATCACATGCCCAAATTGATAGATAATAAAACTAACCACATACGCTAAACCACATTGATATCCAATCGCTCCCCAAGTCCATTTCAAATTGCCCATCTCTCTTCTGATTGCACCAATTGCTGCAAAACACGGGGCGCACAATAGATTAAAGACTAAAAATGAATAGGCCGCAACTGGAGTGAAGGCTCCTTGTAACGCAGACCAAACTTCCACGCCATCCTCCGAGACTTCCCCTACATGTCCGAATAAAATACCAAATGTACCGATCACGTTTTCTTTTGCAACTAAACCTGTTATCGTAGCAACTGCACCCTGCCAAGTGCCCCAGCCAAGTGGTGCGAATATTGGTGCAATGACTTTCCCTAAATTGGCTAAGATACTTTGATCCGCTTCTGCTTCTTGCAAAGTAAACGTATAGGTAGACGTAAACCAAATAATGATACTCATCACGAAAATAATTGTTCCTGCTTTCTTCACAAATGATTTACTGCGATCGTATGCGTGACGAAGAACACCACGTAATTGCGGCATATGATACGCTGGTAATTCCATGATAAATGGAGCTGGATCACCTGAAAACGAATGTATTTTCTTCAATGCAATCCCCGATAATACGATTGCTGCGATCCCAATAAAATAAGCGGATGGAGAAACCCAACTACTTTTTGGAAAAAAGGCACCTGCAATCAAGGCAATGATTGGTAGTTTTGCTGAACAGGGCATAAACGTAGTAACCATGATCGTCATCTTACGGTCTTTTTCATTTTCGATCGTACGACTAGCCATGACACCTGGTACGCCACAACCTGTTGCAATCAGCATCGGGATAAACGATTTTCCTGATAACCCAAATTTTCTAAATAAGCGATCCATCACAAAGGCAATTCTTGACATATAGCCACAATCTTCTAAGAAGCCTAAACATAGAAACAACACTGCTAACTGTGGTAAAAATCCCAGTACAGCACCCACCCCAGCTATGATTCCATCTAAAATCAAACGTTGCATCCAAGGTGCTACTTGCCAATTAGCTAATAAACCTTCAACGGTATTGGGAACAAGATTTCCAAACAATTCATCATTGATCCAGTCAGTCCCCATCGTGCCTACAGTTTGAATTGCTAAATAATAAACAAACCACATAATCACAGCGAAAATGGGTAAAGCCAACCAACGATTTGTCACGATTCGATCGATTTTATCACTAGTATTGAATGTGATTTCATTTCTCTCGATAGAACACAGAGCCGTTAAGCGAGTAATGAATTCGTAACGTTCATTAATGACAATCGATTCACTATCATCCCCGAAAACTTGTTCTGTGATTTTAATAATTTCTTCTATTTCATCTTGCTGCGCTGAACTCAATACTAGCTCTTTTATGACTCTAGTATCTCTTTCAAACAATTTGATACTGTACCACCGAGCTTGTCTTTCCAGTACACGGTTCCCTAAAACAACTATAATTTCATTTAGGGCTGCTTCTAAACGATTATCATAAGTTGGATAGTTAAATTCTTTTGGGAAGGTTTCTGTTTCTTTTACTGCTTTTGTTATCAACGCATCCAGTCCTCGATTTTTTAGGGCGCTAACTCCTAGTACATCCACACCTAAACCATAAGCGAGTTTTTCACTATTGATTTTTTTCCCAGTTTTATCTAAAATATCCATCATATTTAACCCAACAACAACGGGAATCCCAGTTTCCATCAATTGAGTTGTCAGATACAAGTTTCGTTCTAAATTTGTAGCATCAACGATATTAATAATCACGTCAGGGTCACCACTTAGTAAATAGTCTCTGGCAACCCCCTCTTCTGGTGTGTAAGGAGATAGAGAATAAATACCTGGTAGATCCTGAATCGTTATCTGTTTATTTTTTTTAAGCTTTCCTTCTTTTCGTTCAACAGTAACACCCGGCCAATTTCCTACATATTGATTTGCGCCTGTTAACGCATTGAATGTCGTTGTTTTCCCACTATTGGGATTTCCTGTCAACGCAATATGCCGTTCTTCCATTCCTTATCCTTCTTTCTGCACCAAGACTAGTTCTGCTTCATTTTTTCTTAACGTTAATTCGTATCCACGAAGATTGATTTCAATCGGGTCCCCTAAAGGCGCCATTTTTCTGACTAGTAAATCCACCCCTTTTGTTAGTCCCATATCCATTAATCGTCTTTTAACAGCACCTTGTCCATGAATCCCAATGACGCGAGCTTTCTCCCCCACTGTTAATTGATCGAGCGATAGCCAATTTTCCTCATTGATACTTTTTTCTACTATTGTAATCTGCTGCAATACAGATACATTAATCGCAATTCGACTATTATGTAGCAAAACGATCCCATTCTCCCTAGAATAATTCACCAATACCACTTTTCCTCCTGAGACAAAACCAAGGTTATTTAGATGTTTCTTGGCAAAACCTTCCGCTTGAATTCCTTCAATTGTATAAACCTTATTCAACTTTGCTTGTGCCAATGTCAACATTTAGTGATCCTCCTATTTTAAAAGCCAGTATCTTGTAACATAATTCATCCCAATCATTTCCCTTTTAAAGCGAAATCTTGTGAAAAAGTTTCATTCATTCTCCCATTGATACTGATAATCGTTCTCATCAAGTATACCTGTTTGTGAGACTTAAATCAATGTTCTATCTACCTATAGTAAGAAAATACTCTCCACGCTGATTTGCCTCAATTTTTGTAGTGTGTCTTACTTTCATTCACCACTATATCTTGTGCTTTAGCCTCCATATTTTCTAATTCAAAATTTAATAAATTTCTTTTTTTAGCACAAAAACAGCTTGAAAAGTCGCCTAAATCTAGAGATTACGAGCTTTCATATTTCTTTCAAAAACACAAAACATGGTATTCAGACAAAAAACAACCACAATATGTAGTGCCTAACTGTTGACTTTTTTCGTGAGAGATTTATACTAGTGAAGTAAACTAATTGAGGGGGAATTAAAAATGAACGTAAAAATCTTTTCTAAAAATAATTGTATCCAATGTAAAATGGCAAAACGCTTTTTGAGCGAGAATAATATAGCATTTGAAGAAGTAAATATCGATATCCAACCAGACGCGATCGAATGGTTAAAAGAACAAGGATTTCAAAGTGTTCCGGTTATCACTTCTGACGCTACAACAGTTGTAGGATTTCGTCCTGATCAATTAAAACAATTGGCTAGCTAAAATGAAAATTGTTTATTTTTCAGTCACTGGACAAACCAGACGCTTCATTAAAAAATTGGATTTAGCAGCTTACGAAATTGAGCCTGCGAATCCTTTTTTTGAGATAAATGAGCCTTTTGTTCTAGTCGTTCCTACTTATGACCAAGAGATCACTGAAGTAGTGAACGATTTTCTTGATTACAAAAGTAATCGAGAAAACTTACAAGGCGTTGCAGGAGGCGGCAACCTTAATTTCGCAGAATTATTTGTATATACAGCCAAAGACATAGCACGTGATTACAACGTTCCGATGCTTTTTGCATTTGAATTTAGCGGTACGAACGAAGACGTGGAATCCTTTAAGAAAGTAGTGAATGAACTTGAGTCTAAAAGAAATTAAAGATGTTAGCTATTTTAAGCTGAATAACGAGATCAACCGTCCCGTTGATGGACAAATTCCTTTACATAAGGATAAAGAAGCTTTGGAAGCTTTCTTCAAAGAAAATGTTCTTCCTAACACAAGAACCTTCAATACTATAGAAGAAAAAATCAATTACTTGATCGACAATGATTATTTAGAAACCGCCTTTATCGAAAAATATTCTATGGCTTTTATTGAACAATTATACACATTTCTTGATGAACAGCAGTTTGAATTCAAATCATTCATGGCCGCTTACAAGTTTTATTCACAATATGCGCTTAAAAACAACGAAGGAACTGAATACTTAGAAAGTTATGAAGATCGTGTCGCTTTTAATGCATTATATTTCGCTGATGGCAATGAAGAATTAGCTTTAATTTTAGCTGATGAAATGATTCATCAACGTTACCAACCTGCAACGCCTTCTTTCTTGAATGCTGGGCGTAAACGTCGCGGTGAGCTTGTTTCTTGTTTCTTGATCCAAGTAACAGATGACATGAACAGTATCGGCCGTTCAATCAACTCCGCTTTACAATTATCACGTATTGGTGGCGGTGTGGGTATCACATTAGCAAATTTACGTGAAGCAGGTGCTCCGATCAAAGGATACGAAGGAGCTGCCAGCGGCGTGGTTCCTGTTATGAAATTGTTCGAAGATAGTTTTAGCTATTCTAATCAATTAGGTCAACGTCAAGGTGCTGGAGTTGTATATCTAAACGTTTTTCATCCAGATATCGAAATGTTTCTATCTACAAAAAAAGAAAATGCGGATGAAAAAGTTCGTGTGAAGACATTATCTTTAGGTGTTGTGGTTCCTGATAAATTTTATGAATTAGCTCGCAATAATGAAGATATGTATTTATTCAGCCCATATAGTGTAGAACGTGAATATGGCGTACCGTTCTCTTATGTTGATATTACAAAAGAATATGACAACCTAGTTGCCAATCCAAAAATTCGTAAACGTAAAATCAAAGCACGTGACTTAGAAAATGAAATTTCTAAATTACAACAAGAATCTGGCTACCCATATATCATCAATATTGATACAGCCAATAGAAGCAATCCAGCTTATGGCAAAATCATCATGAGTAACTTATGTTCAGAAATTTTACAAGTTCAAACACCATCTGTTTTGAATGGCAAACAAGAGTATGAAACACTTGGGACAGATATCAGCTGTAACCTAGGTTCAACGAACATCGTCAACTTAATGGATAGTCCTGACTTTGGTAAATCAGTTCGTGCTATGACACGTGCCTTAACATTTGTTACAGATGCTTCAGATATCGATGTAGTTCCTTCTATTCAAAACGGAAATAGATTAAGCCATACAATTGGACTTGGTGCGATGGGTCTCCATACATTCTTTGCTAAAAACCACATGGAATATGGTTCAAAAGACTCATTAGATTTCACCAATGTTTACTTTACTTTATTAAATTATTGGACTCTAGTAGAAAGCAATAACATTGCTAAACAATACAACGAAACATTCCATAACTTTGAAAAATCTGATTATGCTAATGGTTCTTATTTCGATAAATATATTGAAGGAGATTTCACTCCTCAATCGGATAAAGTCAAAGAAATTTTCAAAGATATTTTTGTTCCAACATCTGAAGACTGGGCAAAATTACGTGATGCAGTAAAGCAAGATGGTTTATACCACCAAAATCGTTTAGCTGTAGCACCTAATGGTTCTATCTCCTATATCAATGATACAAGTGCTAGTATCCATCCTATCACTCGTATGATCGAAGAGCGCCAAGAAAAGAAAATCGGTAAAATTTATTACCCTGCTCCTTATCTAGCAAATGATACAATTCCTTATTACACATCTGCATATGACATGGATATGCGTAGAGTGATCGATGTTTATGCAACAGCACAACAACACGTAGATCAAGGAATGAGTTTAACCTTGTTTATGCGTTCTGAGATTCCAGAAGGTTTATATGAGTGGAAAGATTCACCGAAACAAACCACTCGTGATTTGAATATTTTACGTCACTATGCTTTCCATAAAGGGGTTAAATCAATTTATTACGTAAGAACATTTACAGATGATGCGGAAGAAATCGGCAGTAACCAATGTGAAAGTTGTGTCATTTAGAAAAGCAAAAAGAGCTCGTAAAAATACAAACAAGGCGCCCTCTGGTCGCCTTGTTCCATGATATGATGTATTTTATTGTAAGGGTAATAAGGAGGAAAAAACATGGCAACCTATTATGAAGCAATTAACTGGAACGCTATCGAAGATGTGATCGACAAGTCTACTTGGGAAAAACTAACGGAGCAATTTTGGTTAGATACTCGTATTCCTTTGTCTAACGACCTCGATGACTGGAGAACTCTTTCAGATCTCGAAAAAACGACTGTAGGGTATGTTTTTGGCGGTTTGACACTATTAGATACTGTTCAGTCTGAAAGTGGGATGGAACAGCTAAGAAATGATGTTCGCACACCACATGAAGAGGCTGTTTTAAATAATATCCAATTTATGGAATCAGTTCATGCTAAAAGTTATTCATCTATCTTCAGTACATTAAATACTAAAAAAGAAATCGATGATATCTTCGAATGGACAAATACAAATGTTTACCTACAAAAAAAAGCAGAAAAAATCAATGAAATTTACAAAACTGGTACACCATTAGAAAAGAAAGTTGCTAGCGTATTTTTAGAAACATTCCTATTCTACTCTGGTTTTTATACGCCTCTTTACTATTTAGGCAATAATAAACTAGCAAACGTTGCGGAAATCATCAAATTGATTATTCGTGATGAATCTGTTCATGGAACTTATATTGGCTACAAATTCCAATTAGGATTCAATGAGTTGTCTGAAGCAGAACAAACTGAAATGAAAGATTGGATGTACAATCTTCTTTATGAGTTATACGAAAATGAAGAACGATATACTGAAGAATTATATGATGGATTAGGCTGGACTGAGGAGGTAAAAACCTTCCTACGTTACAATGCTAACAAAGCGTTGATGAACCTTGGAATGGATCCATTGTTTGCCGATACAGCCAACGATGTTAATCCAATCGTTATGAACGGTATATCTACCGGTACAAGCAATCACGATTTCTTCTCTCAAGTTGGGAATGGTTACTTATTAGGAACTGTTGAAGCAATGAAAGATGACGATTATTTGATTGGTATGGAATAATTCTTCCTAAAAAAGGTCTAGGATAAAACGACTTAAGTTGTTATCCTAGCCTTTTTTATTGATCCATTAGAAGCTCTCTCTCTAATATTCACCCCCTTTCCGTGATATACTTGTCCTATTAAAAAACTTTTGCTAAACGAATTATTTTTAAGAGGTGTATCATGACTATTTTAGTATATAAATTCCTGCTCGGTTTCATCACAGGTAATATAATTGGTCTGTTCTCATATATTACCCATTTGCTTACAAAGTCTGGAGCATTGGCTGTAATTCTTATGGCTACCGTTGTTTGCGGCTTTGGCTCATGGCCAACTTGGGGCTTACTTATTTTATTTTTTGCAAGTTCTGGATGTATTTATTTTCTAAAAAAAAGAATGAATGCCACTAAAGCGACATCAATTGTTGAAAAAGGGCACACAAGAGATGGTTGGCAAGTACTTGCTAATAGTCTTCCAGCCATCAGTTCTTTAGTGCTTTTCTATTATACAGAAAACCAATTATTCTTATTTGGCTATGTTAGCGGGATCGCTGGTGCTACTGCGGATACATGGGGGTCTGAAATCGGGATTTTAAGTAAACGTCATCCTCTCTCAATTATCTCCTTTAAACAGATTGAAACAGGACTATCTGGTGGTATTTCTATGCTTGGAAGTTTGGCTTCTTTTTTTGGCAGTCTATTGATTTCATTTACTACCTGGTTGTGTTATCGCTGGCTTCCTGTTTCCGAGCATCTAACTACGCTATTCTTTATCGTTCCACTTCTTTGTGGTATTTTCGGATTGCTTGTGGATAGTTTGTTAGGGGCAACATTGCAAGTAAAATATCGCTGTACTATTTGTGGACAACTTACAGAACAAAAGCAACATCATCAACAAGAAACAAACCAAATAAACGGACTATCCTGGATGACAAATGATTGGGTTAATTTTTTTAGCGGCTGTTTGACCGTCCCATTAAGTTGGCTTCTTATTTTCTATCTCCAATGATGACTTTATAAATAAAAGAGCCTGGTACATAACTAAAAAGGTTATGATGTGCGCCCTAAAAGTTGTACGTAGATTAACTTGTCATTCGACTGGTATGAATTCGGTATTGAACCGGACTCATACCAGTCAATTTTGCTTTTATCCGATGATGATTGTAATAATCAATATAATTTGTAACTGCTCGGTTTAATTCCTCAAAGCTAGAAAAACTACGACCATAATACATTTCTTGTTTCATTAGACCAAAGAAATTTTCCATCAATGCATTGTCCAAACAATTTCCTTTTCGTGACATACTCTGGTATAACTTTGCTTGCTTCAATTGTCTAACATACTGTTGATTTTGGTAATGCCACCCTTGATCGGAATGGATTGTTGTTCGAAAGTTGGTCTTTTTACTTTCTTTAATGGCTGTTTTTAAAGGAATCAATACACAATCCAACGTTGGTTTTTGCTGAAATTGATAGGCTATGATTTCTCCATTAAAACCATCAAGAAAAGGACTGAGATAGGCTTTTCTTTTTAGTTTAATTCCTTCGGAATTTCGTTCAGTATAGTGGAATTCTGAAATATCTGTAAAGATTTTTTGTTTTGGCATCGTGCTAAAAAAGCGACGATTCACCTTGTTCTTTGCCAAGGTTCCCACTAAACCTTTGTAAGATCGATACCTTCTTGAACGACGAGTAAAGCTTATACATACTATGTTATATTTCTTCATAATTCGTCGGATTTTCTTATGATTGATTTGATAGCCCATATTCACTAAAGCCAGTTTGATTCGACGATAGCCATAATTGCGATCATTCTCTTCAAAAATTGTTTGAATCAATTTCTCTAGGTGAGTCATTTTTTCTTCGCTCATTATCTGTTTTTTCCAGTAATTGAAGGTAGAACGCGGTAGCTTAATCGCTTGTAATACGTGATCTTGACGATACTTTCCAATAAGTTCTATGGCTATTCTGGTTTGAACTCGTCTTTTCGCTTCGCCATAATAGTTTGTTGGAAAGTCCGTAGCTTTTTTAAATACTCGACCTCGATTCGCAAACATTCATTCTCACGCTCTAATTCCTTTTCACGAGATAGTTTGCTTGTTTCTTGCTGTTTTTTTGTTGGTTTATTCATCCTTTTTTTGGGTCTCCCTTTTTGATTAGACAGAGCCGTTTGACCACCAGCGATGTATTTCTTTTGCCAACGAGAAATCATCGACCCATTAGGCAGCTTGAATTGTCTTGCTGCTTCACCGAAAGAAGCACCTGTCGTTTCTATAAAGTGTAATACATCTCGCTTAAATTCACTAGTATATTTTGTCAGTGAACGGTGTCTTTTGAGCCCTTCTTTCCCAAATAATTGATAGGAGTGTTTCCAATTGTAAATTAAGGCATTTGATGGGAGTCCGTATTTTTTAGCCAAGGCTCGTCCGCCCAGAGGGCCTTCTAGGTACTCTTTCACTAGCTTTAATTTGAATTCTACCTCATAATAACTCATAAAAAATAACCTCCAAAAATTGTATTTTTCACGTACAACTTTTGGGGGTCACATCATTATGTTTCAGGCTCTTAGTAACCGAATAAACGGTGGGCGCAGAAGCAACTCCTTAAGAAATAAGCCGAAATTGCTGTAAAACACAACAAGGAACAAGTTGATGTTGCACAGTACCTACTTGGTCACAAAAATTTGAAGAGCAATTTTCGTAAATTCCTTCTTATTTCTCGGAGTTAAACAATTCTGTCCCAACCTCATACTTATTGTGGTAATGAAAATAGATTAAATACTCACTAACCGTAGTTTTGTTATATTTTTATAAATCGATAAATCTTCTATTACTTCAGCATACGTCATTCCTTTTGGCAAATCAATTGTATAGATATTCGTGTAAATCTGCGTGTCTTCCATCAATACTACATTGAAGTTTACATCTTCGATTTCGATTTTATGATCTTCAAAATACTGATTGATAAACTCTTTTGTTTCCTGCTTGTGTATATAACGAATCTCTAATTTTTTTGTTGTTGGTACGTGGATTACTTTTTTCACTAATGTTAATGCTATAAATACGCCAATAAAACTAGTGATGGCAATTGCATAGTAACCCATACCAATCGCAATTCCTAAGCCAGCGATAGCCCATAATGAAGCAGCCGTGGTCAATCCTGTTACTGATTGTTTCGTTACAATAATCGTTCCTGCACCTAAAAAACCAATCCCACTAACTACTTGAGCAATCAAACGAGCCTGATCTGAACGAATGACTCCTGATAATTCTGGATGATTTATCGCATCTTTCAATGCGTTTTCTGCAATTTCAACTTGAATGAGTGCAATAATCGTCGCCCCCATACAAACCAAAATATGCGTCCGCATGCCAGCTGGTCGATTTTTATATTGCCGCTCAAATCCAATGACGCCACCAATTAGCATTGCCAAGCATAATCGTATTATAATTTCTGGAACTGTTAAAATCATATTATTCGTCATACTCATCCCTCCTAGTCCTCTTCTATTTCATTATAGCACTAATTTGGATTAAGAAAACGGCGTTCGTTTATGAACAAAAAAAGTGTTTGTACTATACCGTAAAAGTCATAGTACAAACACAACTACTTTTTATAGCTTACTTGCTGCAGCTTCATCAATGATAACAACAACATCTGAATGATTTTGTAAAGCACTTGCAGGTAAATCAACAGAAACAGGTCCATCGATCATTCCTTTGATCGCATCGGCTTTCGCTTCACCATAAGCCATTAAAATCATTTTTTTACCTTTCATGATTGAACCGATTCCCATTGAAACAGCTCTTGTTGGTACATCTTCTACTTTTTCAAAATTACGTTTATTCGCATTGATTGTAGATTCTGTCAATTCAACGACATGCGTTAAACTATCTAACGGAGTTCCTGGTTCATTAAAACCAATATGTCCATTTTGACCAATACCTAGGATTTGAATATCGATTGGGTTACTGTCGATAATGCTCTCATAATGTTTGCATTCAGTCGCTAAATCGTCCGCTTTTCCGTTTGGTACGTATGTGTTTTTAAATGATTTTTTATTGAATAATTGATCATTCATGAAATAACGATAACTTTGATCATCGTCTCCACCTAAGCCAACATATTCATCTAAATTTACAGAAGTCATGTCTGTAAAATCTAAATCACTTGCAGTCATTTCTTTATACAATGTTTCAGGTGTACTTCCTGTCGCAAGCCCCAAAACTTTTGCACCCTTATCCATACCTTCTTTGATTAGTTCAAATGCTTTTTTTCCGCCTTCTTCTGCGTTTGCTACTTTGATAATTTTCATCGAAAATTGCTCCCTTATATCCAGATTTGGTATAGTCCAATTATAACACCCTATAAAACAGATTTCTAGTCTAAAGTAGAGATAAAATAAAAAAACTTCAATCCTCTTTCGAGAATTGAAGTTTATCGATTAATATTCATCCTAATATTGGCCTTCATCCGCTACATTTTGATCTGTATAGGAATTGGGATCAACATTCGTACCATCTTGACTATAATCATAATTAGTAGCTGCATCAGACGCTCCATCATAAGAACCCGTCTCATTCCCACTAATCTGATTATTGTAATTACTGCTATCTTTTGCCTGCATGTCTTTATTTTCTGGTAACCCTAATTGAGACCGTAATTTTGTTTGCACTTCGTAGAGTTTAGTTGGATCTAAGATTTGGTAATAGATACCACCAATCATTGTACCTTCACCCTCTAGCTGTAGAGAGTCAATATTTTTAAAGGCTGGCATATACTTCTTCTGAATATCTACCATATTATCCCAAGTTAAATCCGTTCTTACATTATCTTTTACTGCGTCCAAAATTTTTCTATATTTTGAAATACCATCTAAACTGATGATCTTATTCACAATTTTTTCGACAACTTCTCGCTGTCTTCTTTGACGTCCTATATCGCCTTCTGGATCTTCTTCACGCATCCTTGCATATGCCAATCCAGTCTCACTATCAAGCTTGATATGACCCTTTGGAACTGTAATACCATCTAGTGTAAATTCAAAAGGATTATCAACTTCAATGCCGCCTACAGCGTCAATTAAATCTTTTAAACCTTTCATATTAATCGATACATAGTTATCGATTGGAATATCCAATAAATTCTCTACTGTATCAATCGCCATCTTAGCTCCACCTTTAGCTCCACCAAAAGCATAAGCATGATTCAATTTATCTTCTGTACCATATCCAACAATCTCAGTTAGGATATCTCTATCTAAACTAATCATTGTAGATTTTTTTTCTTTAGGATTAATTGTAACTACCATTGTTGTATCAGAACGACCTTGCTCTGTCCGTCCCAAGTCACCAGTATCAATTCCCATCAGTAAAACTGAAAAAGGTTCTTGCGCATCAATATTTACAGCCGTATCTCTTCTTTTAGAAGTCCGGTCGATCGATTCATACACACCTTTTACTGTACCAGTTGCATCTGAATACATTTTAATTCCATATGCGCAGAAACCTGCAACTGAAACAAGAACTAATCCCAAAGCAGTTAATATTACTTTTTTCCATAGGTTCATAAGACACTTCCTCATTTTTGCAAAAATAATTCATGAAATCTATTTTCTCACAATTTGAACGCTGTCGCAACTTTTTTAAGAAATTGGCATGATATCTTAATGTAAATGTAAAATAATGAATTCCATCTAAATTATAGCAATAAATATCATCTTTTACAAAACAGAATTTTAAATCTATCTTTCATTAATACTTTAGTAATTAATGTCTGAGAGAAAATCAACAAAAATAAACCCAATAAAGACTTCAAAAAAAATGAAAATGAATACTCTACAACTTTAATTCCGACAACATATCGTATGCAAATTATTAGTGCGAATGAATTATGTACTGCCATCGGAATGATAGAGTTTTCTCCTAAATAATTTAATCTCTTTAAATTTAGGTTCCACTTCCAATAAAAATACTCTAAAATTAAAATAATTCCAATAGATCCTAGCACTGAACCTATTAAAAAAAGAACTGGAACACTACCCAATTGAAATTTATTTAAATCAACATGTTTATTATTAACTGCCATGTATAAATTTAAAGTTGTTAATAGCAAGCCTAGCACAAATTTTGTTTCAATTGTTTTTCCTTTAACATACTTCACTAAAAAATAACTAATTGAAAGAAAATAAAAAGCAAACGCTGATTTTCCAAGCACTAGAATTACTCTCGATAAAAGATTATTCACTATAGTGTTCTCTTGAAAAAAATAATATAACTGAGAGAAAATTAGCCCTATAACTAAAGAAATTGGAATACTTATAATCAAAATAAACTTCTTTTTATTTAGTAGTATTTTAAAAAGTACATTAGCTAAAAAAAATGTCGGTAAAAACCATAAAGTACCAATCCCTCTCAATGTTAAAGTATCTGTAATATCTATTAATATGATTCTTTCCGTATCACCATTTCTAATTAAAGAAAAGGTTACATCAAAAATAAAAATGAAAACACTAAATAAAAAGTATGGGTACATAATATTTTTAAATGATTTTATCAAGTACTCTTTACTAGAAAGTTTACTTTTCGAAAATGTAAAAAGATATGCAGAGACAACATAAAACCCCACAACTTTAATCGAGTTCATCCAATCAATGAATGCTGGTTCATATTTTAAAGAGACTAAATGCCCATACATAATCATCACTAAAAATATTCCTTTAGAACTATCTAAAAAACGTAATCTCTCCATACATACTCCTATCCAATATCTTATCTATATTGTACTGATGAAACATATTCTATTATCTTACCAAAGGTTTAATAACTGATATTTTGAGCATAAGATAGTTCGTATTAACTAATTATCTAGAAAATTTAGTCTTTTCCGAATAAATCTCTCGTGTATACTTTTTCTAAAACATCATTTAAAGCAACATCAAATCGATTAGTAATGATAATATCTGAAATATCTTTAAATTCATCTATATTTGTTAATACTTTAGAATGATAAAAACTACTTTCATTGAGATTGGGTTCATAGATAACAATCTCTATTCCATTATCGATTAATCGTTTCATTATTCCTTGTATAGAAGAATATCTAAAATTATCTGAATTTGATTTCATTGTTAATCTATATACACCAACAATTTTAGGCTTTTTATTCAAAATCTGATTAGCAATAAAATTCTTTCTGGTTGTATTTGAATCTACAATTGCTCCAATAATATTATTTGGAACCTGATCAAAATTAGCTCTTAATTGTTTTGTATCTTTAGGAAGACAGTATCCCCCATACCCAAATGAAGGATTATTATAAAAATCACCTATACGTGGGTCTAAACCAACACCTTTTATAATTTGTCTAGAATCCAATCCGCGTGATTCAGCATACGTATCTAATTCATTGAAATAAGATACTCTTAAAGCTAAATACGTATTAGAAAAAAGTTTAATTGCTTCAGCTTCTGTAGAATGCGTCAATAAAATAGGGGCATTTTTTTCAGCAGTATTATTTAAGAACATATTGGCTATTTCTCTTCCAGTGTCTGAACGATCGCCTATAACAATCCTAGACGGATAAAGATTATCATATAATGAACGACCTTCACGCAGAAATTCCGGCGAAAAAATAATATCATTAATTTTATATTTTTTCTTGAGTTCATCAGTATATCCAACGGGAACGGTTGATTTTATTATGAATTTAGCATCTTTACGTATTTCTAAAGCCGATTCTATGACGGTTTCAACTGTGGAGGTATCAAAAAAATTCTGTCTCTCATCATAATCTGTTGGCGTTGCTATGAGTAAATAATCACCAAATAATACGGCTTCATTAAAATCTTTAGTAAATTCAATATTTAAATCTCTTCTTTTTAAGAAGCTACGAATTTCATCATCTTCTATTGGAGATTTTTTATTATTTAACATGTCTATCTTTGAGCCTACTATATCATAAGCTTTGACTTGTTCATTCTGCGACATCAATAATGAATTGGCCAAGCCAACATAACCTAAACCAAACACTGATATTTTCATGTTTTCTCCTTTCAATTATTTAAATTAATATATCAACTCAGAACTTTCCGAGTCACATTGTCCCGTTGCTTTTTCTAAACACGCTTCAAAAATGGCCATAGAAAAAGTTAGAAAAAATATCCTCTGTGGATCAAGTACTACTAATGTTATCGTTGTTAAAACAATAAAAGAGTACAATGAAAAGACGATATTCTCTTTGACATTTAAAACAATTGCCCCTAACTTTCTTAATAAGAAAATATACCAAATCAATACTGGCGCTCCTAACTTTGCCATGGAACCTAAGATGCCTATATCTGTATAGAAAAGCTTTCCTGTATTTCCGTGTACTAAATTATAAAAGATTGATGTTCTATCGGGGTCAAACATGCCCAAACCCAATACTGTTTTTTCTTTAATTACATTAAGATAATACTGAATCCCATCTAATCTTGCATAATAACTTCCGTCATTCTGATACGTCCCATACAATAAAGGATTTATCAAATTAAAAACATAATCAAAAAAACCTAATAGTGAAAAGAATATTGAAATGATTGATATTCCAAAAATAAAAGAGACGATTTTCGACAGTTGTAACTTTGAATTTTTCCTAATAAATAAGAGTACAAATACTATCAACAATGATATTACATACATTCTAGTTTGAGAAACAAGATAAAAATATAACAGACTCAGTAATAGATTTGTCCAATGAAATAACTTATTCCTTTTTTCTTCATCAAAAATTTTCCCCATGGAAATTAGTGCTGATAGAGATACGATTGTACTAGAATAAATAATTCTTACATTCCCATCTCTTATTGTTAGCATATTGGTTTTGTAAAACTCATAAACGCTTAGAAATAATTTACCTGTTTCTTTATAAACGACGAATTGCATCAATAGAATAATGCAAGCCATAATATTAAACCACGTCAATATAACTATTAATTTTCCCAAATCTCTTCGCATAATATTCACAAGAGGATAATATAGTAACAGAGAAAAATAGGCAGTAAAAGGAACTAATACCTCATTTAGATGAGGTTTATATACAATAATACAGTAGATTGCACTTATAGATATCCAGATAAGTAATGAAACTATATATTTAGATAATTGTAATTTTACTCGTCCCTTCCCCCACAAGATACAAAGGACAATCGTTATCAAAAATAATAACGTTTTATTTTGATAAGTAAAAAGTTTTTGAAAAAAATCTGGAAACCTTATCAAATAAAAAAATCTATACTCTATCATAAAAATAAACATTACAATTAGTACTGCTAACGAAATTTTCCCTCTAGAACTTGTATTCATTCCATCCTCCCATACTATAACTACAACTCATACGATGATTTTTCTGATAAAATAGAGGAAAAGCTTTGCTTCAACTCATCTTTTATTTTAGAAACTGATTTAACTGATTCACTGTCATTTATGCAAATAACTTTATATTTTCTTTTCTTTATAGCCTTAAAAAGCATCTCATTATCTTCATTATTTAAAATAAAAAACTTACCAAATTTTGTACTTCTAGGGACAAAATTTCCTTGTGCAATCTGCCAATATCGAAATAACCATTGATTTACATCAAACTTACTTTTAAATTTATGTTCTGATGTCAGTTCAAGGGCAGGATATTCTAATTCCCATACTTCTCTATAAGTCTCTTTTAAATAAGATGTAGGTATATGTGGTTCGAAAAAACCTGGAAAATCATTGTAATATATTAATGAAATAGTTCTCAACAACTGCATACCATATTTGGGATTAAACCATTTTGAAAAATTATTTTTTATGGAATTCTTTTTAGAAATATACTTATTTATAATTTCCATATTATTATTTATTGTAGCTCCCGTACTATTTTTTTTACTAATTATTGGCGCCAACAACGCAGTATCTCTTGGTTGCCCATTAATAAAAAAATCCGTTGGCTTAACGTGATTCGTTATAAAAAAATCATCATTAAAATATATGAATTGTTCTGCTAAACCTTCTATTTTATGAAGATTAACTTCGATTGCTCTAGAATTAAATGTTGGAATACACGCGCTGTCTAGGAATTGATCATGTCTAACAATATTCAATTTAGGATGATCCTTTTTAAGCCAATCAGGAATATGACCGCAACTTACAAAATGGATCTTTCTAACCCACGGTGCAAATTTTTCAATTCCCCTAAACCAATAATTAAAAATTTCCCAATCACGAAATCTACTTGGATCTGTTACAAGTCCCGGATCAAGCCCATCTTGGTTTGAGTTGCTTAATGCTTTATACCTTTCATCACGCCACTTTTCATCACTTTCATCAACCCACAGTACTACTATATCAATTTCATCGACTTTCATTACTTTACTCTCATTTCTAATTCAATATTTTGAATAAACTAGACATATTTTTTTTAAAGTTTTCATAAGAAAAGTTTTCTTCATAAATATTATAGCTATTCTCTATCCTTGTTTCCAATGTCTTCAAATCCATTTCTGATATTTCAAGAATTTTTTTTGCTATATCTTTTGGTTCGTTATGAACAATGAAAATATTTTTTTCTCCATTAAAAAATTCACACAATCCAGAAGAATTACCCGTAATAGTTGGCGTTTTGAATGCTATACCATCAATGACTTTATTTGCTACTACATGTTTAGCCTTTAAAGAATCACCAAAAATCCCTAATGTAATATCACAATTTTCTTTAATAAATGTATACCATTCTTCTTTTGCTCCCCATTTATTAATAATTGTAACGTATTTATCCAACCCTTTATTTTTAATAATCTCTTTATATGGCTCAACCTCATCAAAGAGTTCCCCCATATAGTTAAATGTATAGTTGTAAATCCCTCATCTACGATAATTTTTAAAGATTCAATTATTTTATCTAAGCCTTGTAAAGGAATAAATGTTCCAACCCAGCACAAATTTAATACTTCTGACTTTCTATGGAAATAATTTAAGTTTGCTTTAGGTTTTTTATCAATACATAAAGGAATAATTACTGTATTAAGCTTAGAATAATCTACATCTAATACACTACAAAAATATTCTCGCTCAGTCTCATTCAAAAAAATAACTATTTCAGAATTTTCCAATGCATACTTGTCTATTCTTTTTAGCTTATTAGCTTTTTTTGAACCTGCCTCTGTCTGTTTATAATCATTAACTTGTGAATCGAAAAATGACATATAAAAATCCGTTATTATTTTTTTATTGAAAAACTTCGCAACACGAATCAATCTATTATTATGTTGGATTGGTCCAACAAAAACAACATCCGAGTTTATAATCATCAACAAATTAGCTATATTCTTAAAAAATTTATTATTCGAAAAACTATTAATATAAACATTTTTATACTCTAATTCAAACATTGCTTTTATAATATTTTCTGTTCGATATGCCCCTCTTGTGTCACCTAAAAAAAATATATTCATAATTTCTATAGCTCTCCTAAACCATAATCTAAAATAATCAATTCTAATTTTAATATTTCTTTTTTTAACTAATGGAGCTATACAACAATAATCATAAATCTCTATAAATTTCGGAAAATTTTAAAATATATGAATCCAGTGAAAACAGCTTTTGCTGTAGTTTAAGTGACGCTCTCCCAAACTCTTTTCTACTCTTGACATCATCCAATAACTCTTGAGTCTTTATACTCATTTCATGTGTGTTCGCCACTTCTACTAAGTATCCGTTCACACCATCAAAAACCATCTCTCCAATCCCCCCATGATCAAACCCAACAATTGGTTTTTGGGTAGCCATAGCTTCTAAAACAACTGTAGGCAATGAATCTGGTTTGATACTTGGAAGAACAAACACATCAAAGAGATTATGTAAATTTGGGCAGTCCTCTCGATAAGTCAAACAGTGAATATTCTGAGATTTATCGAAAGATGCTATTCTTTTTAATAGATTTTCACGTCGCCATTCTTCTCCTTGAAAAACGTCCCCAGCCATCACAACGTGAAGATTTTCATTTGTAATCAATAATGGTTCCATTGCGTCTAAGAATTCATTTTGACCTTTTAAAGAGTTTATTCTTCCAATCATTCCAACCGTGACGCTATCTTGGGATAGTTGAAATTCATCTTTTAAATACTCAATGTCATTTTTTGAATTAAATATTTTATTGTCTACACCATTGTAAATGACTATTACTTTTTCTTCTGAAATTTTTTTTGACGCAATCATATGTTTTTTTACTGCTTCTGAAACAGTAATTACTTTATCAGAATACTTCCCTATCAAAAAGCTAGTAACTTTATAAACTATTTTAGGATTTTCTATAATTTCATGAATATGCCAAACTAATTTTGCCTTTAATTTTTTTTTAATATAGATTCCTTCTAAAACAGCACTTGTATTAACATGAATGATCTCAATGTTCACCTTATCTAATTTTTTTATAATTGCATCGCTGTATTTCTTATAATGGAAAATATAATTAGCCACACCTTTTATGTTAAAATACTTCCTTCTTAATATTGGATATGGTATCACGAAAACACTAATTTTCTCTTTCTCTAATTTTTCTACTAATGGTCCCTCATTCGGAAGTACAACAATTGGATTAAACAGCTCTTTATCCAGTCCCCTGAGAAGTTCTAATAAAACTCTATCAGCACCGTACATTTCCGCTCCAGCGTGCAGAAATAAAATATTTTTCATGATTTACTCCTATTATTTTTGGTTGAATAGAATCTCATAACTCGAAACAATATTCGACCAACTAAATTTTTGGCTAATTATTTCCCTTGCCAATAGTCCGACTCTATCTTTTTTTTCTAATGAAATTTCCGACAGGCTATCTATAACGTTCTTTAAGCTACCTTCATCTTTGTCCCAATAAATCGCTCCATTGCCTCCAACTTCTAAATTAAAGTTTACCTTAAGCAATAGGTTAATATTTGTGTAGGCTAGGGCCTCCAAAAGCGAAGGATTTGTTCCACCAACTTCATGACCATGTATACTAGCAAAAGCATGTTCTCTTATATATTTCAATAGTTCTTGATTATAAACGGTTCCAACAAATTTTATCCGCGAATCTTGATCAAATCGGGTTTCTTTTTTTAATTGCTTATAAAACTTATTTTCTTCAATATTTGTTATTAAAACAAAATCCTTTGTTGTCTCCGATTTCATAAATTCCTTAATCATAATTTCGTAATTATTCTCTGGAACAAATCTTCCTACAGCTAAATAATAGTTATCTTGTGTGATTTTTTTTCCCTCAAACCATTTTTCCACTGATTCATCATTATCCGTTAATTGTGTTTTTTCTAGCTCTGTCCCATACGCAATGTAAGTCGTTTTCGGTTGATATTTATGATAGTCATTTTTTATATATTTTTCTATATTCAAACTATCGCATATTAATAAATCTGCATATTTGACCATCAGCCTTTCAGAAAACTTCCAATATTTCCGAACAGGATAAGGCCATTTAGCTCTAAGCCATTCATGGCCATCTGGATTAACGTATAGTTTTCCGCCTATTTTTTGAATTTTTTTCTTATAATAGTTTATAACTGGACCGATCCGACAAGCTAAGATATAAAAAATAGGCGCAACATTATTGTCCTTTTCCGCTAATTTAATAGCGTAATCTAATGCTTTCATATCATAATAAATTGCTTTGGCCGGACCGATATTGGGAACGGTAATATTAAAACAATCCGCTTGGTTATAATTAAAATGCTTTTGCCCGTTACCATATAAATTATCCCCATTGTTCATACACGCAACATGGTATTGAATGTCGTCACTTTTTTTATACTGGGTTAATTTTTCAACAAATGTTTCAAATCCACCATATTTGGCTGGAATTCCTTTAGAACCGATAATATAAATATGTTGCTTAGAATTACTCATCAATAGGCTCCTCTAGATAAAAACATTACTTTAAACGTTAGTAAAATAATTTTAAAATCATTATAAATCGATTGTTGTTCAATGTATTCTAAATCGAAGTCAACCATATCATCAAAATGAACATCATTCCTACCTCTAATTTGCCATAATCCTGTACAACCAGGTTTGACACTCAAGCGTTGCATATCTCGTTGACTATATTCATCAACTTCTCTTTGCAATGGTGGTCTAGGCCCAACTAAAGACATTTCGCCTTTTAAAACATTCAAAAGTTGAGGTAGTTCATCAATGCTTGTCTTGCGAATTTTTTTTCCTATTTTGGTCACTCTGGGATCTTCTTTTATTTTGAACATTGCGCCTTCGATTTCATTTAATTCAATTAAATCATGCAACTGTTCTTCTGCATCAACACACATAGAACGAAATTTGTACATGGTGAATAAACGCCCCTGTTTACCGACTCTTTTTTGTGAAAAGACAACTGGACCGCTTGGATCTTCTAGTCTTATTAGAAACGCTACAACTAGAAACACTGGGCTTAATAAAATTAAGCCACACGCGCTACCTAAAATATCCACGATTCTTTTAAACAGTCTGAAAAATAAAGATTGATGTTTAAAATCATTTTTTTTCTGTACACGTCTACCAACATCCACAAACTTTCCCTCCAAATTGACCACTCCTTTTAACGCAAATACTACCTACCAATAACTTTTTCATGTTGTAGAACTATTATGTAATCCTATGTACCAACAATTGTTTACTTACCTTACCTAAAATAACCCAAACCTTTTAGAGTTGATTTCCCTAAATTCTGGTCTTTGCACACTATCCCCATTCAAGATATCTCTAGCCATTTGCTGCATTGCTGCCACATGTTCGACCCCCACATCCTTAGCGATTGCCTCATACGCTTTTTGCATAAAAAAGCCACGTTTTTTAATATTATGTGCATCAGAGGCCATCATATAGACTAGGTTATGTGCAACCATTTGTTTCGCCGTTCGTTCGATTTTTTTTCCAAAAACACCAACATAACTTGGTGCCGTCAGTTGGGTCAATACGCCCATCTCCAAAAACGGCAACAGTCTGTTGGGATCTTGAATAAATTTACTGTTTCTTTCTGGGTGAACGATGACCGGTGTATGACCAGCTTTTAACAATTCAAAAAATAATTGTTCCGCATAGGCTGGAATATCATTAGTAGGAAATTCAATCAAAATATAACGATTAGCAAGGTCTGTAAACAAGATTTCGTTAGCCTTAATTTGATCTAACAAGTCCCCGCCAATCCTCACTTCTTGACCTTCAAATAAGGTGAGCGGGATATCTCTAAGATCTAATTCTCTTTGCAAATTAGCCACATGAGTAATGACCTGAGCGGCAGGATTATCATATTTCCCATTGTTATGATGAGGCGTACAAAGTATATGGGTAATGCCTTGCTTAACAGCCATTCTAGCCATATCCATTGCATCTTCAGTCGTTTTCGCCCCATCATCGATCCCTGGCAATATGTGACAATGTAAATCAATCATCGGTTTATGTCCTTCCTGCTTACTATTTACGAACCATAATAATATCCTTGATCTGCTACGTTCTTAGATCCGTTGTACACAACTCCCAGAATATTTGCGTCTACCATCTCTAATAAACTTTTAGCCTTTAATAAAGAATCTCTTTTTGAGACATTCTCACGGACAACTAAAATGGTGCCGTCTGATTTTGACGCTACAATTTGGGCATCGGTCACAGCCACGACTGGTGGCATATCAAAGATTACTAAATCGTATTGTTGTTTTAGTTCCATCATCAATTCTTTCATTCGTCTAGAATCCAACAATTCTGAAGGATTCGGCGGTTTAGGTCCACTTGTCATCAAAAATAAATTATCTACACCTGAAGATTGAACAACCTGATGTAATACGGTCTCACGACTTCCCAACAACGTACTCAATCCGCGGATATTATCTAATGAAAAAGTTTTCGCAACTGTAGGCTTACGCATATCAGCATCCACTAACAATACGCGCTTGCCTGAATTGGCAAATACGATAGCTAAATTTGCTGAAGTAGTTGATTTCCCTTCGCTTGGTCCTGATGAAGTAATCACTAATGTTTTTAGATCTCTATCTACCATAGCGTATTGAATATTCGTCCGAACCGTTCGATATTGCTCTGAAATCGGTGAGGATTTATCGGCTAAAGTAATCAAACTTACTGCTTTGGTTTTCTGTTTTTTTTGAGGTCTTATTTTATTTGTCATTCTATACTCCTTTAAACTCGCGGACGACTTCTGCGTGCTGGGGCAGAAGTATCTGGTTTAGCGTTCTCTTTTGGTATCTCTCTATTAAGATTTCGCGGCTCTGCTGAAGGTATCCCTAAATTTGATGGTGTACGAATTGCTTTCGCATTTAATTCTTTCGCCGTCATATTTGGGACTACACCTAGTATTGTAAAACCAAGTTCATCTTCCACAAAACTGTCATCTTTGATTGTTTTATCAAATAATTCTAAAATGAAGGCTAACGCTATTCCGAACATAATACCCAGAGCTAACCCGATGATCAAGTTGATTTTATCGTTTGGCGAGACAGGTTTTACATTCGCTATTGCTGCTGATATAATCGTAATTTTATCAACATTTAGCATATCTTTAGCTTGCTCTTGGAAAACTAAAGCAGTCTGATTCGCTATATTTTGGGCCACGATTGGATCCGTTACTTTAGAAACAATCGAAAACATCTGTGAATTTTGTGATTGATTTACTGAAATACTTGCTTTTAATTCTTCGACAGATAAATCATTTTGATGCTCTGTTTTCATCCTTTGTTGTACTTCGGTCATTACGGTATCACTTTTGATCAAATCTTTATACGTGTTGATCATTTGTAGGTTTCCATTTATATCATTGACATTCGTTGTTTCATTTTGCGGTAATCGAACGATTAATTGCGCTTGAGAACTATACTTTGGCGTGATGACAAAGTAAGTCAATATTCCAGCAACACCTAATCCCAAAAACATACTGATAATGATTAAGCCAATACGTTTTTTTAATACTCCAATTAATTCCTGTAAACTGATTGTCTCTTCCATTTTTTCCTCCAATTAACTACATACAAATAATTATAAATTCTAGCTGAATCAAGTACAAGGTTATTCACGAAGAATCATTATCAATTATTTCAGCATTTGTTGAAATAATTGATAGATTATATTTTTAAATTATAAAATTATAAAATTACTTTAATATCACGGTTATTCACTTCCTAGAACTTCTTCTTGTTCCTCTAGGGAATCTGTAGTTTCTTCTTTTTCTAGCAGAGTATCGATTACATCTAATTTGTCTGACAAGTCTTTTTTTAATGTTTCATTTTTTATCTGAGGCAATTGATTAAAAATAAGAATAACATTTTCGATCGTTGCGTTACTCGTCAACACACCATCTTGCTCCATCATATCAATGGATTGTTCTATATCCTTATATTGTTTGACTTGTGCATCCATTTCATCTAACAAAGATATGATCGCTTGGTTCCATTGCGTTTCAGCTTTAGAAACACTGTGCCGTATCTTTAAAATCTTTTCTGCCGTTGTACTTTCCTTTATGATCGCTTCTTCATTATTTGCTGCCCAGTTAGTCGGCGTTTGCATTAATAAAGCAGTCACTTGGTTTTGAATGTTTTTTTTATTTTTGATATCTTCTATTTTAGCTACTAATTCTTCTTTTGCTTGCCTTACTTCGGAAGTATCTGCAGTAAAATCTTTCTTTTCTACACCAAAATCGTCCGCTTCAGTCTTCAAGGTATTAATATTTAGTTGAATATCCTTTAGTTCATCTTCCTTGATTTGATCTGCTAAAAATTCTTCCTGATCGTTTTGATAAAATTGACTAATTTGTTTAGTTAGCTGGTTGATTTTTACCGTTTCATCTTTTAACGTTGATTTTATATGCTCGATTTTTCGTTGCTGTTCCTTTTTACCATTCGATCTAATTCCTAAAAGACAAATACTAATTGAAATAAGAATGACAATTATGTAAATACCTTTCCCAACCCTATTACTTTTTATCACCTTTACACCCCTTTTAACGATACCTTTCTTTAGATGTTCCATTTCTTTTGTTAGGATATTTTAGGCATACCAATCCCAAATATTTGCAGTTCATCTACTTTATTGATGCTAAAAATTCTATATAGTCTGCTTGTTCAGTAGTTTCTTTAATCATTGCTTTTTCAAAGTGACCTTTGGTAAAGTCTGTTAAAGTGCCAGATATCAAATGAGTAATTGTTGCATTGCCAATTAATTCCATCCAATATCCATCTGAATCATCTTCATGCACCACTGTTTTTACTATTCCACCCGTATTTTTGACGGTGATTGTTTCATTAAATTCACCATTATTTAACAATACATACATTAAACTACTGGCACACATGGCAGTTCCACACGCACTGGTAAAGCCAACGCCACGTTCGAAGGTCCGAACAAATAGCTCGTTTTTTCCTACTATTTCTACAAAACTTACATTAACACCATCTGGAAAAATTGGATTTTCGCCATTTACATAGGTTGCAATTCGTTCAAATTCTGTTCCCATAAGCGTTTTGTGATCTACAAACGCTATCAAATGAGGATTGGGAACTGCTACGACTGAAAATCTCAGCTCACTAGATAATTCTGGGATCACTTCATCAATGATCGTATTATTTTTAGTATGCATCGGAATTGCTTCTGCTTCAAAGCGAACAGGAGAAATCTCCACTTGATATGTTGCCACTTGAGCAGCTAAATTAGGCGCTTGTCTTACTTTAAGATCTGCAAACATCGTTTCTACAGTGAACGATGTTTTGTTGTATTTTTCGGCTAAATATCTTGCAACTGTGCGCAGTCCGTTACCACACATACTCGCTTCGCTACCGTCACTATTGATTACACGCATCTTCGCTAATGATTCACCTTTAACTACTCTTTCTACAAGTAATAAGCCGTCTGCTCCATTGAGTAAACCAGTCTCTCTATCACACAAATAAGTGCGTAAATCCTCGATTTCTTCATCTGTAAAGGAACGTTCCAATTGCGTTTCATCTAATAAAAAGAAATCATTTTCTGACCCATGAACTTTTTGCATCGTTATATTCATTATAAACTCCTTTACACAGTGCTTTCTGTATTTTTATTCCTAAGTATTAGTATGCCATAAACAAAAAGAGGAAAACAGTGTAATTTACTGTTTTCCTCAAAAATTTTCTAAAAATTCTATTTTTTTCAGATTATTTAGCTGCAGCGAAGCGTTTATTTACTTCATCCCAGTTTACTAAGTTCCAGAATGCTTCGATATAATCTGGACGTACATTTTTATAATTTAGGTAGTAAGCATGTTCCCAAACGTCTAAACCTAAGACAGGTGTTTTGCCATCCATCAATGGTGAATCTTGATTAGGTGTTGACGTAATTTCTAATTTGCCGTTATTTAGAACTAACCATGCCCAACCAGAACCAAAACGTCCAGTTGCAGCAGTTTTAAATTCTTCTTTTAATTTATCAAAGCTGCCGAATGCTGCATCAATAGCCTCTTTGATATCGCCAGTTGGTGCGCCGCCTGCGTTAGGGGCCATGATTTCCCAGAAGAATGAGTGGTTCGCATGTCCACCGCCATTATTACGTACAGCTGTACGAATATCTTCAGGAATACTATCCATATCAGAAATCAACTCTTCTACAGATTTAGTCCCAAGTTCAGAGTGCTTTTCGATTGCCGCATTTAAATTCGTCACATAAGTGTTATGGTGTTTGTCATGGTGTAGATGCATTGTTTCTACATCAATATAAGGTTCTAATGCATCATAAGCATAAGGTAAATCTGGTAACGTGTAAGTCATAAAAAATTCCCTCCATTAATTAGGTATAATGTTTCATACAATTATAGCATAACAGATTTTATGGTAACCTTCAAAGTAATTGCTTACAAATTTTGGGCAAAACTTGTATTTAACAGTTATCTCCTTTAAAATGACGAGTATACTCAATTTCAAGTCAGGAGAGAATTTATGAACTCATTTATCCTTTTTAAACAGTCATTATTTCAGTTAACGCATCTCCATCAGGCTAAAAAAATGCCCTTTTGGAAAGTCATTTTATATGTTGTTTTTTTAAGCGCTATCCTTGCTCTTCCAATAACCAAACAACTTTTTTCTATAATGCAAGATATCAAAAGTGATGGTCAAAAAATTGCTTCAAAGTTACCAGATTTCACTATCACTGATGGAAAACTAAAAACAGCTAGCAAAACTGAAGGATTCATTTATCAAACAAACTCCATCATTTTTACCTTTGATCCTGAAGGGAAACGATCACTTAACGATGTCACTGCTGATTCCGTCGGCACTGCTGTTGGTTTAGGATTGTTGCAGGATGAATTTGTTGTGGCTTTCCCTAAATCAGGCGCTGCAGATTCGTTACTGGGTGCTAATCAATTTGAAATTCCTTATTCCAAAGGGACCTTAGATGGTTTAAACAGTAAAGATTTGAAAGAATCTTTAGATGGAGCTAGTTTTCCTTTTTGGATTAATCTAATTGTGTTTGTCTTTACTTTATATCCTACATTTCTTAACTTGATTTTTAATTTGCTTATGATCACAATCGGTGCAAATCTTTATAGTAAGATTCGCTTGTACAAACTACGTTTTTTAGATTGTCTAAAGATTTCAACCTATTGCGCTACACTTCCTGTGATTGCCAGTAGTATTCTACATTTTATTAACCGTTCTTTCGACGATAGCTTTTTGATTGTCTTCGTTTCTTTGGTAGTCTTTTTCTTTGCTACGCGTAATGAAACACGTCAAGAACCACCCTTAGCTTAATGTTAAATCAGATACATCTTCTTACTCTCACTGGTGTGTGGATACATGATAAAATAAATGATGAATAATACTGGTTAATCCGCAATATAATAGAGCAGTAGTAAGGAGAGAATCATTATGGGAGACTTGACTCATCGTAAAAACACACGTCACGTTAAGGTTGGAGACATAACCATTGGTGGAACTGACGAATTATTTATTCAAAGTATGTGTACAACTAAAACACATGACATGATGGTACTGTAGCCCAGATCAAGCGTTTAGAAGAAGCTGACTGTCAAGTTGTTCGGGTGGCAGTACCAGATGAAGCCGCGGCAGAAGCAATCCGTGCTATCAAAAGTCAGATATCGATTCCTTTAGTTGCTGACATTCATTTTGACTATCGTTTAGCCTTAAAAGCGATTGAACAAGGTGTTGATAAAATTAGAATCAATCCTGGAAATATCGGACGCAAAGATCGTGTGGAAAAAGTTGTCACTGCATGTAAATCTAAAGGTGTCCCAATCAGGATCGGTGTTAACGCGGGTTCTCTTGAAAAAAATTTCTTGCAACAATATGGTTATCCTACTGCTGAAGCGATGGTCGCTAGTGCTGTTGAGCATATAAAAATACTTGAAGATTTGGATTTTTACGATATTATTGTTTCATTAAAAGCAAGTGATGTTCAGTTAGCCATTGAAGCTTATACTCTGGCTGGGCAAACATTTGATTATCCACTACACTTAGGAATCACTGAAGCAGGGACCAAATTTTCTGGTGGAATAAAATCTGCAGCTGGACTTGGTGCTCTACTGTCTTTAGGTATTGGAAATACTTGTCGTGTATCATTATCTGCTGATCCTGTAGAAAAAATCAAAGTGGCTAAAGAAGTCTTGAAAGCATTTGGCTAGCAAGTAACGTGGCACCGTTGATTTCTTGTCCTACTTGCGGACGCATCGCAATTGATTTGATTCCAATTGCGAATGAGATCGAAGAATATATCGAAAAAATCAAGGCACCAATCAACGTTGTGGTTTTAGGTTGTGCCGTTAACGGACCTGGTGAAGCACGAGAAGCTGATATTGGAATAGCTGGTGAAAACGGGAAAGAGATGCTTTTCAAAAAAGGAAAGATCATTCGAACAGTTCCGGAAGAAATCATGGTTGATGAGTTGAAAAAAGAAGTTGATAGTCTTGCAGCAGCATATGCTCGTGGCGAAAAAAGATAATTTATGTAGGTGGAAAAAAGATTGTTACTTGCAATAGTTCAATCTTTTTTTGTTTGAAGGGCTTTTTTGTTACAATGAATGAGCGAGGGGGAATCAACATGGGACAACCAGTCATCTATCTAAATGAACAGATGAAAACAGGACAAGTTGAAACAATCAGACAAAGTGCTCCTGATTATATTGTTATTGATGCTACAAGAGAATCACCACAAGTGATTGAAGATGATATCGAGATCATGTTAGGTTGGGACAAAAATTTAGGTCAGCGTTTATTGAATTCTGAAACAAGCCACTTAAAGTGGGTTCAATCTATTTCTGCTGGTGTGGATACATATGATTTAGATCGCTTTTCTGAAAAAGATATCTTACTGTCTAACGCTAGCGGAATTCATAGCATTTCAATTACAGAACATGTTTTAGGTGTTCTACTAGCTGAGTTTAGAGGTATTCGTACTAGTATCAACAATCAAGCAAATAAAGAATGGACAAGAGAGACTATTTCCTATAAACAATTGTCCATGCAAAAAATGCTAATTGTCGGCACTGGCCATATCGGTCAACAGCTTGCTAGCTTTGCAAAAGGCTTAGGTATTCAAACTTACGGTGTGAACACTTCTGGTCATGTAACGAATGGTTTTATCGAATGCTATTCTCATACAAATATGAGCCGCATCGTGAATGAAATGGATATCGTCGTGAACATTCTTCCTCTGACCGAAGATACTTATCAAATGTACAATGAGCGAATGTTTTTGGCAATGAAACGCGGAACCGTCTTTGTAAATGTTGGACGGGGACCTTCTGTTAATACCAATGATTTGATTCATGCACTAAACACAGAACAGTTACGATTTACTGCTCTAGATGTTTTTGAAGAGGAACCGTTGCCTTCTGATAGTCCGTTATGGGACATGGACAATGTTTTGATTACGCCACATATCTCTGGTTTAACACCTGAATTCAAAACAAAGCTATTAAAGATTTTTAGTCAAAATCTTACTCAATTTCTAAAAGATGGGACACTAGCTAAAAATGAAATAACCTTACATCAAGGGTATTAAACGATTAAAAATACTGTTTTGAATCATTTTATAGTGATTCGAAACAGTATTTTTTATTATTATTGATCTTTTTCCGTTTCCTTCACGAGATAAATTGGGCGTTTTTTTGTCTCCAAGAAAATTTTCCCAATATATTTTCCGATGATTCCTAGACAAAGCAACTGAAGCCCGCCAACAAATAAAATAATGCAGACCATTGATGGCCAACCACTAGTAGGATCTCCTTCGATAATCGTTCTAAAGAAGATAATCAGCATCGCAATGACTGATCCCACACATGAAAAAGCGCCAATATAAGATGCTAAATTCAGTGGTGCTTCTGAAAAGTTGACGATCCCATCAATCGAATAACTTAGTAGACTCCAAAAGGACCATGAAGTGGAACCAGCTATACGTTCGCGATTTTCATAAGAAAGATACTCTGTGTTAAACCCAACCCAACTAAAAATACCTTTTGAAAAACGATTGTACTCAGTCAATTCTAAAATAGCATCCACCATTTGACGTGTCATCAGACGAAAATCTCTCGCTCCATCTACCATCTCTGTTTCGCCGATTTTGTTCACTAATCGATAAAACATTCTAGCAAAGAAACTACGAATAGCGGGTTCACCTTCTCGATCTCCTCGTCTTGTCCCGATGCAATCCAACTCTTTATTTGTCTCTAACATTTGAATCATTTTTGGTAACAACTCAGGTGGATCTTGCAAATCCACATCCATCACTGTAATCAAGTCCCCTTTGGCTTCTTTAAGTCCTGCATAGAGTCCCGCTTCTTTTCCAAAATTTCTAGAAAAAGAAAGATAGCGAACTTTTTCAGGGTGCTCTTTATATAACTTTCTCAGTGCGCTTAGTGTTTGATCTTTTGATCCATCATTAATAAATATGTATTCTATGTTATGTTGAATGTGTGAGCTTACTTTCTCCACTTCTTCAAAAAACAACGGAATTGATTCCTCTTCGTTGTAACAAGGAACAATAATAGATAGCATGAAATTTCCTCCAAAAAAAGTATTCTTTGTTGATTATAGCATACATCTACGACAGAATAATATAAAAACTATAAATAGTATTGCGTATTCTAATTTGTATTTACATCCAAAAACAAATCTCGAAAAAAATCAGCGTAATATAAATAACAAACATTGTTTTATCCCAATCAGAGAAAAATCATCACCGATATTAAGAACATAGCTTTTTCAAGCAAGAAAAGAATTATTTAACTATTTTTAAATAATTATTACGTTTTTTATTTTTGTTTAATTTCTAATTGAATTCCCGCAGGTAAATGGTTATCATAGATACAGTAAATGATTTTCATATACAATCCATTATTTTTGTAAAGTTAATAACTTTTATTATTAAAAAATCATCATTCATTATTAAAGGGAGACTAAATATGCTAGCAGACATTTTATTAGATGATGTTGCTCAACGTAAAATCAACGTCTTCAATCACTTATTGAGTACGGCTGACGGTACATATAGCATACATTATTTTGAGCAATTTACAGATTTTTCATACGCCCGCTTGAATTCATTATTTTCTGAAATACATGCAGACCTTATGGAAAAGCAAGGTCTTGAGTTATTAACGGTTCAAGGAAAAGTACATATCGACTCTTCAACGTTGCGTGATATTCCGTATTCTCAATTTTTATTTCGCAAAAGTCTACCTTATAAGTTTTTACTTGCAACAATTTTAGAAAGAAATTACACGATAGAAAACTTTTGTAAGGACCATTTTATTAGTCGGGCATCCATTATTCGCAGACTCCAACCACTGATCAATTATTTAAAAGATTTTGACATCCAACTAAACTGTACCAAACTTCAGCTGACCGGAAAAGAAAACTTGATCCGCATTGTTTATTTAAATTTCTTTTGGATTGCCTCTTACGGAGAAGACCTATTTCTAGCTTTAGATGAAACAAAAAGAGGCTTTGATTTATTTGATCCGGAAGATCATCAGTGGATGACTTATATAGAGCCTAGAGAATGGTATTTATTAACGACAATCTCTCAATTGAGAATCAAAAAAAAGCACTTCATTATCGAACCTCCATTTAAACAACTAACTTTCCCAAAAACAAATATGTCCTTTGTAAAAGAACTAGAAAAAGCAAAAGTTCCTCAGCATTTCATCGAATGGGAAGCGACTTTTCTTTCATTTATGATGTTTTACTGGAATATTTATTTTTATGCAGACGATCCTAGAATTCGCTATGTAAAAGAATATATGGAAAGTGATCAGCAGCCATTAGGTTCTTTAATTGAGCATTTTGAAGCATTTTATCAGCCTCTATTTACAGAAAAAGCATTATCCGAAGATGAAAAAGATGTGTTGAATATAAATATTTTCACTACTTGTCTAAATCATTTTGCAATAAAAGATTCCTTACCCCTCACTATCAATTTTATGGAATCTTGTGTGAAAGAACAAAATCCTTTGTATGAACCTCTTTCTAGCAAAGTTAGAAAGTTTTTAGAAGAGATTATTTCAAATCCAGAATTTGCTTGGATTAAAAATTGTTTAGAAGATTTAGTTTATATTTGTTCATTTTTATTACTTCCTTTTTATGAACGAAGCAATACAAAATATCAATTAAATGTCGGCATTATCTTGTCACCCAACGCGATTTTCCTACAATCTCTACACGATTTTTTAGAACAAATTTCATTTATTTCCGTCTCGTTCGTTACTTCAACGTCTGAGGATGACTATGATTTTTACATAGCAGCATCAAAACTTTTATTACCAAATAAAATTAAACAAAAGGGCAATTTCCAGATAATACCCTTATCTCCCACATTAGATTATCAAGTGGCGCTTATCGATACATTACATAAAAGATATACAGCAAAATCTTCTTCTTTAGTCGTTTGATAGGTCTGTTTCTTTCTTTAGTATCGCTATCTATCCGTACTAAAAAAGTGGGGGTGGCAGGCAGAAGTAACTCCCCATTATTGCTCGGAGTTAAATACTTCTGTCCCAACCTCACTTCTTTTTGTCTTTTTAATGCGTTAAAAGATGATCTGGCTATTGTTTCAAGTCTTCTTTATTTTCAGCAAATTTATAATTCGGCTCGTCTTTTTCTTCGTCGTAATCAACTAATAAATCATATCCTTTAAAAAACCAATCGTCTGTTTCTTCGATAAAGTACGTAATCTCATCAATCTCTTCTTTGACTAATGGTTGATCTGGCGCTTCTACAGACATCGCAATAGAAAAACCTTCGTGAACATCTGTCTTCCCATAAATCTTACCGTAAAATCGAATACCACTATCTGAAGTAACCCCTACTTCATCTTTGAACCATTGTTGCGCACGCGGCGTAATTGTTAATTTCATCTTAAAGTTCCTCCTAATTTAAAAACGTAGCGGGCTCGTTCAGCTCTGACTGAAAAATAGGAAAATATGATCAAGGCGTTTTTTATCTCATTCATACTCTATCCGTTTCTTAGAGACTAGCCCACTTATCACAACTATCATTTTAGCATAGAGTCTGATTTACGAAGAATAACTTGCTTAAATTTAACCATTCATCTTTTCATCTAATAAATCAACATCGTCTGTTTCACCAACTACTAATAAATTATCATTTTCTCTGACAATTTCTTCTGCCGCTGGAGATGCAATCACGTCTGATTTTGAGCGACGTATCGCAACTACCGTCAACCCAAAACGCTGGCGAAAGTTTAAATCACCTAACGTTTTGCCGTAAAATTTTGGATTAGAAACGCGGACTTCTGCTAACGATACTTCATTTGATAATTCAATATAATCTAAAATATTTCTAGATACTAATTTATGTGCTACTCTGATTCCCATGTCACGTTCTGGATGGACAACTAAATCAGCACCGATTTTGTCTAATACTCTTGCATGATATTCATTCACAGCTTTAGCTAAAACATTTGGCACGCCCATTTCTTTGACCATTAAGGTAACCAGAATACTTGCCTGTATATCCTCACCAATCGCAACAACAACATGATCAAAATTACGAATCCCTAGAGAGCGAAGGGTTGCTTCGTCTTGAGCATTCGCTACAACAGCATGTGTTGCGATATTCATATATTCATTCACTCGATCTTCATTACTATCAATAGCTAAAACTTCTTGCCCCGATTCAATCAAAGTCTGACAGATACTACCGCCAAATCTTCCTAAACCAATAATTGCAAAATTTTGCTTCATGTTTATGTCTCCTAGCGTTAAATTTAATTTAAGTATAACAAACAGAACCGTAATTGAACAGAATCAGGAGGCTCCATCCCCTTACCTCAGTATTATAAAAAAAGTGAATAAGACAAACTAATACAGTTTATCTTATTCACCATAAATCGACATTTGTTATTTTGCTAATCCGTGTTGAAACGCATAGATAGCCGCTTGTGTACGATCTTCAACGTCTAACTTTGCTAAAATATTCGAAACATGGGTTTTGACTGTTTTCAGTGTAATAAATAGTTCATCAGCAATTTCTTGATTACTACGTCCTTTGGCAATCAACATTAAAATTTCATGCTCACGATTTGTCAAATCTTCATGTAAAACAGGTTCTTGCTTTTTAGTCAAACGTTCCATCATTTTAGTCGTTACTTCTGGTTCTAGAACACGTTCTCCTCTAGAAATCGCTCGGATAGCATCTGCAATCTCATGGGCCGTTGAAGTTTTCAAGAGGTAGCCTGCAGCTCCAGCTTCGATTGCTGGATAAACTTTTTCGTCATCAATAAAACTAGTGACAATAATGATTCGTGCTTGCGGCCAATCTTTTAAAATCGCCTTTGTTGAGTCGATTCCATCCATCACATCCATGACTAGATCCATCAAAATCACATCCGGCCGTAATTCTAACGCTTTTTCATAACCGATCTGGCCATTTTCAGCTTCTCCAACTACTTCAATATCCTCTTGGATCGATAAATAGGAAGATACGCCTAATCGTACCATCTCATGGTCATCCACTAACATTACTTTGATCACTTGCTATTTCCTCCTTTATTACAGGCACCTTGATTTCTACGCTCGTTCCTTGTCCTTTAAAGCTAATGATTTTAACAATACCGCCCATTCCAGCTACCCGTTCTCGAATATTTTTTAAACCGTAACTACCAGCTTTATTATCGTTTTCACTCATATCAAAGCCCACACCGTCATCTACTAAACGTAATAACACGTTTTTGTCTACTTGATGGAGATAGACTTCAAGTTCTTTTGCTTTAGCATGACGAAGTGTATTTGACAATAATTCTTGAACGATTCGAAATAAATGATCCTCAATACTATTATTTAAATGAACATCTTCAACATCCCACGTCAATTCGATTTTGATCTTCGTCTGTAATTCTTTTAATAATTGCTCGATCCCTTTACGTAAACTCTTTCCTTCTAAACTCACTGGCCGTAAGTGAAGCAATAAAGCACGCATCTCAGATTGAGAAGCATTGATGATATCGGTTACCGTCACTAATTGTTTACGAAACAATTCTGGCGTCTCACTTCGTTGCGCTTGTTCATTAAGCGCTGATAACATCATCATTGCAGCAAACAACTGTTGACTGACCGAATCGTGTAGCTCTCTGGCAAGCCTATGACGCTCTTCTTCTAATATTTCTTCTTTGGTTTCCCCGTCCATTAGCTGCGGACGGCTATTTAATAATTGCAATTCTTTTGACATTTCTAATAATTTTGTTTGGATTTTTAAAATATCTTGGTCAACTTCGACAATGTACTGATCATTACTCGCATGAGGGACACTTTTCGCAAGAGCTGGACTTTCATAACTGCCTCTTGCTAGTAACCGAAGTTTTTCTTCAATTCTACCATATTGTGACTTTTGTACAATAGATACAAGTAAAAATGTCGACAATCCCACCAACAGCGAGATCAAGAGCATATGGAAAATCAAAGGAATGTAAAACACTTTCCTTTGAAGTAATTCCAACATCCAATTTTTTTGTTTAATTGAATAAAAATATGAAAACAGTGTAAGTAACACAACAATAAACGTACTACAAGCAGCGTACAAAGAAAGCATCTGTCGAGAAATTTTACCCATCATACGCGAATCACCTCAAGATCACCAACCAATGTGTTTGTGATGATTTTCAAGCGGCGATTATTTGTATCAAAGTCATTACTATATACTTTCAATGATTCATTTTTCAGATGATATTTTTCTTCTTCAAAGTTAACATTTCCGTAAAAAGTGGAATGTTCGAGTGTTACGGCAACACCTAGTGGCACTAATATTCTCGTACGACCAAAGCCTTTACGAATAATAATGATGCTGTCATCTTTAGGCAATAATGTGTTCCCTAAATCAACGATTGTATCACCTGAAAGAACGTCTATATTGATATCATCCCATTCATAAACATTACTGCCGATCCGTTCATTGGCAAACCATGGACGTTTGAACCGACGCCCGCTTTTAGATTCAACATTCGTTGTTTCCACCATGATCATTTGTTTCTTTCTCCAAGGTGCTCGCTGCGTGATATCGACACCCGCGATTTCAACCCCTTTTAAACCAATAAATAAAACACCAAAAACTAACATCAACCAAAATGCAGGACTATTCATTACCCCAATCAAAATCAAGATAACACCCAATACTAATTGAAAATTATTAAAATTGCTACGATGAACTTTTTTCAGCGCATAGAGTGTACTTAAAATACCCAGTACTAATACGATTGCCAAGCCTGGGTTATGTATAATTTGCCATAAAGCTAATAAAAAAAGTAATGCTTCTACTACGATGAAAAAACGCCATGGGTTATTCATTTATAATCCCCCTTCCGATGAAATTAGTATACCTCGATTCTCCTATTAATGTTAGTTGCTAAAGCCCCATTTTACTATAGGACTTTAGCCCTAATTTTTTTAAACGAACCGAAACTCCTGAGCTATTTAGTCAGGTTTAAAGGGCAAGTCAAAACTAATGATAGCTTCGACTCGCCCTTCGTTCTTACTGACTGTTTGTTAACCAACCTTTATGATTCTTACTTGCATGTCTCCACCAGGAGTAGCAATTGCAACTTGATCGTTTAATTTTTTGCCGATCAATGCTTGTGCAATAGGTGAATCATTTGAAATTTTACCAGAAAAAGGATCAGCTTCTGCACTACCTACAATCGTATATTCTTCTTCATCACCATCAGGTAGTTCAATAAATGTTACTGTTTTTCCAATTGAAACTTCGTCTGAATCAACACCATCATTATCAATGATTTGAGCAAAGCGAATCATATTTTCTAATGTTGTGATGCGTCCTTCCACAAAAGCTTGTTCATCTTTCGCTGACTCATACTCAGAATTCTCAGATAAGTCGCCAAAGCTTCTTGCAATTTTTATACGTTCAACGATTTCTTTTCGTTTAACTGTTTTTAGTTCTTCTAATTCTTGTTCTAACTTTTCTTTGCCTTCAAGTGTCATAGGAAATACTTTTTCTACCATGTTAATTTCTCCTTCTTAACTTACTACAATGTTTTATTTTTATTTTCATTGAAAAATTCCGCTTTCAATCCAGAAAAGAGTACCACGCTTTAAGCAAATTGTAAATAATATTCACTTAATTTTTATAAATCTGCTAGATTTTCTTCTAATCATCAACGCTTACGGTATCTCTCTTACGCTCAAATGTGCGAATCCCAAGGAAAGCGAAACGAGCCGCCTAAATTCTAGGTTGGCTCGTAATATATTACGCAAACTTAAAAGTTATTCACTTTTTTCAGTTTCTGTTTTATTTACATATTGTTCTACGTACTCTTGATGTTGTTCATAGGTCTCCGCAAAGTAAACATTCCCAGTTGAGATATCCGCAACAAAGTACAGGTAGTTATTTGGTACTGGATTTAACACAGCGTTGATTGCTTGCTCACTAGGACTATCGAATGGTCCTGGACCGTATCCGGTATTTTTGTACAGATTGTACGGTGAGTCTACTTCTAAATCTTTATATGTGACCAATTCTTTATGTTCGCCTAATGCGTATAAAATAGAAATATCTGATTGCAATGGCATATTAGCCGCAATTCGATTAAAGAACACTTGAGCAATTTTTTTGCGGTCTTCTTCTTTCACGCCTTCTTTTTCTACCAATGACGCAAGTGTTAATACTTGTTGAATCGTCATTCCTTTTGCATGAACCATTGGGATAAACGGTTCAATCACACTGTTAGACTTCGCAATCATCTGATCCACAAAATCTTCTAGTTTTGCTTCTTTGTAATAGTCATATGTTGCTGGGAATAAATACCCTTCAAAGCGATAACGAACATCTTTTGCTTCAGCAGCACTTGTTAGTAACTCCGGATATTTTTCCTTCATCGTGTCGAAGAATGCTTGATCTTTCATCAGCTCAATAAATTGATCCTTCTTAAAATTAGTGTTTTTTTCGATGGCATCACCGATTTTGTCAATATCAAAGCCTTCTGGAATCGTTACTTTTCCATCTGCAAGCTGAGTTGGTTCCGCGGTTCCACCTTCTCTTAAAAGTGCCCCGATCTCATCTAACGTCATGTCTGGTGACATTTGGTAATAACCTGCTTGAAAATCCGTTAGATTTTTAAATTTCGCATAGTAATTGAATACCATCCCGCTTTTGATGACTTTACTGTCTTCTAAAATGTTGGCGATTTTCTTATTCGAAGAATCCTCTGGAATGTGTACTTGAACTAATTTACTATCCTTTTGGTCAAGTGGTTGTAGGCCAGCATTGACATACTTATAGAAAGTAAACCCAAAAATGGCTATCACTAATAACAACACAGAGGCAACAATCAAGACAATGCGGCTGACAATGCGGTCTTCTTTTTTTCTAATTCGTTTGTCGGAATTATCTTCTTTAGGGCTCCGTGTACTCCCAAGCTCCGACTGTTCTTCCGACGAATCTGATCGTCTTGTCTGATGTTCTGCACTGCGTGAGCCAACTGATTCCATCTCATCCCGTTTTATCGGGTCTTCTTGAGTATCTGGTTGAGAACGGTACGTTCTATTATATTCTGCTTCGTTATGCTGTGATACGTTCTGAGCATTGTGTTCAGAAGAAGCTGAATCATCATTCTCTATTTCTTCTCCCCGCAAAGAACGCAAGACCTGATCTTTGAATGAAGCGTTGGAATGATCTTGATTATTTTGGTTATCTTCTGCCAAAACAAATCCTCCTTACTTTCTATGTATCTTGTTTAACTTTTACCATTATACATGAAAGCTTTTTAAATTTAAACTTTTTTAGAGAAACGTCACTAACTTGTAAGATTTGATTTCTTTTTAAAATCAACTAAATAGACTGAGAACTTGTGTCCTCAGCCTTGAAAAAAACGATTATTAAGCACTAAACTTAACCATTCTACTATAATTATAAGGTTGATTAAAGTGGCGTAAGAAGAAAATATCGAGTAATTTAGTTTATTGATTGTCACTTTTTCTAAAATTGCCAGTGAGAACCTATGGAGTCCCATTGAGATATCTTCAAATGACACCATCTGCGTACCAATGATACGGCGCGAGTCCTCTTCGTATACGATTCGATTTGACGCCCTCCCTATACTGCTTTTCCCGCAGCGATTCCTGCATGATTAGCACCCACAATAACTGTTTTATTTTGCTCATAAAGCGTTCCTATTCGTGCTATATTGAACTTAATTACGCCAAATAAGAAGTCTTTCTTTTTAGTTTCTCATGATAATCTTCTCTACATCTTTTGGCGTTATAGCTAAATAATCAGCACCCGTTGATTCCAATTCTACTTGATCTCCAAATCCATACAACACACCCATGCACGCTAATTCGTTTTCTTTTGCGCCTATCATATCATGGCTGCGATCACCGATCATCAATGTTTCATTTAAATTCGTGATACCTGCTGATTGGAGGGCATATCGTATGACATCCCCTTTTTTTGAACGCCCACTATCTAAACTAGCTCCATAAATCCCAACAAAATAATGATCTAAATCAAAGTGCGTCAAGATTTGCTTAGCGTAGATTTCTGGTTTAGATGTTGCAATATAAAGAGCGCAGCCAGCTTGTTTTAAATCAGCTAGTACTTCGACAATCCCCTCATATAGGTTATTTTCATACATTCCTTTGGATTGATAATAATCACGGTAATAACTTACTGCCTGCTCTGAAGTATGACGATCTAAATGACAAACCGTTTTAAATGAGTCAATTAAAGGCGGTCCGATAAAAGAATATAACTCTCGCTGTTCCGGTACATTTACATTCATTTTTTTTAAAGCATAAAGAACCGAGTTGATGATCCCTTCTCCGGAATCTGTGATGGTTCCATCTAAGTCAAACAAAATTGTTTTATACTGCATAGATGTCTCACTTTCTATTGTTTTATCTTGTTTTTTTAAATTAGAAACAGAAATATGGATCCATTTTACTTTTCATGAACATCTCCAGTATTAATCACTGGTTGGGTGCCTTTATCTGTAATGATTGAAACGAGTAGATTGTTGATTAATTGAACTTTCCGATCGTCAGTAAAGTTGATTTCTTGTCCATCTTCTATTTGTTTCAAAGCCATTTGAGTCATCGAAACTGCTCCTTCAACAATGATTTGTCTTGCTGAAAGAATCGCTTTTGCTTGTTGCCTTTGCAGCATAGCACTAGCAATTTCAGTCGCATAGGCTAAATGGTTTAAACGGGTTTCAATGACTTCTACTCCAGCAACAGCTAAACGTTCTTGCAATTCTTTCGCCATTTCTTCTGAAACTTCGGTTGTATTTCCTCGTAGAGTCAAATCATCCTCATTAAACGTATCGTAGGGATATTGTGTTGCAATGTGACGAATCGCCGTTTCACTTTGGATTTCTATAAAATCTTGATAGCGGTCCACATCAAATAGGGCTTTCGCGGTATCAACTACTTTAAATACAACAACTGCAGAAATTTCGACAGGATTTCCGTCTGAATCATTTACTTTTAATAGTGAGCTATTAAAATTTCGGACTTTCAAGGAAACATTAATTTTTTGCGTTAAAGGTGTTGTCACAAATAAGCCATTCTCTTTAATGGTGCCTAAGTATTGACCAAAAAACAAGATTGCTTTTGCTTGATTCGGACTAACTATTGTTAAAGAACTCAGAAATAAAGCTGAAATCACCCACAACACCAAACCAATTGCAATCATACCAAAACTTTCGATTGTCACTCCAGTATAAGTACAGTACCCGCCAATTATAATTAAGCTAACCAACACGACTAATGCAGCATAGCCATTCACATGAAATGTTTTTTTCTCTTTCATGATTTCCCCTCACTTTCTTTTTCCAGTTATTATTCTTATACTACTCTTCTTTGTTCCTTCCATCAATAGTTAAAAAGGATAAAACAGTTGCTTAATTATTAGTTTAGATGTAAACTTACTTTTAGTAAGTAAATTTCATAACAAACAATTGGAGGTTTTATATTATGCATACACAAATTCGTGGAATTCATCATGTTACAGCAATGACATCTAGCGCAGAAAAAATCTATCGCTTTTTTACAGACACTTTAGGGTTGCGCTTGATCAAAAAAACAGTTAATCAAGACGATATCCAAACCTACCATCTCTTTTTTGCTGATGATCTTGGATCAGCCGGTACTGACATGACCTTTTTTGATTTCCCAGGTATTCCACAAGGAACCAAAGGAACCAATTCTATTTCTCGCACATCTTTCCGTGTTAAAAGCGATGCTTCTTTAGATTTTTGGGTCGATCGTTTTAATGAGCATCGAATCGACCACGGCGAAATCCAACAACGTTTTGGAAAAAAATACCTAGAATTTGAAGATTTCGATAAACAACAATATCAATTGATTTCTGATGAGAATAATTATGGCGTAGCTAGCGGGACGCCTTGGAAAAAAACAGATGTTGTAGCTGAACATGCGCTGATTGGATTGGGGCCTGTTTTTGTCACTGTAGCAGATTTTGAACATATGCAACGGGTTTTAGTCGAGGTATTGGGATTTAAGCTAGTTGACGCGGAAGGAAGTTTCCATTTATTTGAGGTAGGTGAAGGGGGCAATGGTGGCAGTATCATTGTTGAACATCGAGACGATCTTCCAGAAGCACAAGAAGGCTTTGGGAATGTTCATCATTTAGCTCTTCGCGTCGCGGATCAAGATGCTTTACGTTTTTGGATCAATAAAATCAATCAACTTCAATTTCCTAACTCTGGCTTTGTTGAACGTTTTTATTTTAAATCTGATTATTTTAGAGCAGCTCCACATATTTTATTTGAATTAGCAACCGATGGACCTGGTTTCTTAGAAGATGAAACCTATGAAGCCGCCGGAGAAAAATTATCTTTACCACCGTTTTTAGAAGGAAAAAGAAAAGAAATCGAAGAATTTGTCAGACCCTTTGATACTTCTGATGCGAATAAAATTCGTCAATAATTAGGAAATGGAGAAGCCATATGTTGCATTATTCAACTAAGCATTTATCAGCAAAGCAATCGTATAAATTTCTATCAGGCAGCATCATTCCACGCCCAATCGCATGGGTAACCACATTGAATAAGGCTCATGATACGGTAAATGCCGCACCATTTAGTTTTTTTAACGCTCGAGCTTCTGACATTCCATTGGTCACCTTATCGATTCTTAGGCGAAATGGCGAAATAAAAGATACTGCCAGAAATATTATAGAAACAAATGAATTGGTGATTCACTTGGTTAATGACCAAGTAGTTGAATCCATGAATCAAACAGCCGCTTCTTTGAAGTCAGACCAAAGTGAAATCATCGTCAACAAATTAGACACAACAACAAGTAAAACGGTTAAGGTTCCTGGAATTACGGCTGCACCTATTCGTATGGAGGCGAGATTACATCAATATGTTCCAGTGAAAAATCATGATGACCAGATTATCACTGATTTGTTTATCATTGAAATAACCGATTTTTATTTTGATGAAGCTGTATTTGATCTAGAAAGCGAGTATATCCTACCAGAAACCTTTAATCCGATTGCTCGTTTGGCTGGTAATACGTATGCTCATATTAGCAACTTATTTGATTTAAAAAGACCAAATTAAGGAGCCTGGGACATAACTAAAAAGGTTATGTTTCAGGCTCTTAGTAACCGAATAAACGGTGGGCGCAGAAGCAACTCCTTCGGAAATAAGCCGAAATTCACAAAAATTTGAAGAGCAATTTTCGTAAATTCCTTCTTATTTCTCGGAGTTAAACACTTCTGCCCCAACCTCTATTAGGATATGCCTTTTTCTGGTCGTAAATCTACGATTGGGACATTTCCGTCCAAAACACCACTAGGACTTTTTAACTTAAATACTTGTAATCGAGGGTCTACTTCTAAGATCATCTCTTCATCTAAATATCGTTTGGAATAATCCTTGATACAAATAGCTCCCATATCTGAATCTACAGTTAAACCAAAATCAGATTTATCCTGTACTTGATCCAATACCAATAAACGAAAACTTGTATCAAGAGAACAAACACCCATTTTAGAATAGTTACCCACACCATCATCTAAATCCAAAATAATCACTGCTTTACTTTCGATGTAAGGTGTCAATTTTACCTGCGCTTCGTTACTGATTTTTAAATACATCTTTGCTTCGCCTCTTTCTTAAAGAATACGTCTGTGATTGATAAATGCCAGTAAATGGTTTGGACTAGAATTGCTTTCTATTCTAGTCGCGCATAATTTCCAGCAGCAAATTCTTTCGACAATGCCACGTAATGCTGGGCATTTTCTTTATTTTTCCGAATTTCTTCTCTGGTTAACGGACGAATAACTTTCGCTGGTCGCCCAAATGCTAAAACGTTTGGCGGAATCTCTGTTCCTTCTGTGACTAAGGAACCTGCACCTATTAAACTATTCTTTCCAATCACCGCATGGTTCAGCACCGTTGAACTCATACCAATCAAGGCACCCTCTTCTATTGTACAGCCATGTAGCATACAGTGATGACCAATCGTTACGTTTTCACCAATAACAACTGCAGCATCTTGATCGACATGGATCACTGTCCCGTCCTGCACATTACTTCCTGCATTGATCGTAATCGAATTGTTATCACCTCTAAGGACAGATTGAAACCAAATACTAGTATCTTTAGCCAGCACCACATTCCCGTAAACATCGGCACTTGCCGCAATAAAATATTCTTTTGTCATCCTATTCACCTCTTCTACTAACTTCAGTATAACAAATTTAACTCAATTACGTAGTTGAAAAGTCTTCTTTGTATCAATAAAAAAAGAGGTTGAGATGTGACTCGTAGAGTCATATCTCAACCTCTTTTGATTAATCGTAATCGCCATCTTCTGCAAATTGGCTATTATATAGTTTCTCATAGAAACCACCTTGCTCTAATAGCTCATTGTGGGTTCCTTTTTCAATGATTTCACCTTGGTTCATCACCAAGATCAAATCAGCTTCACGAATCGTTGATAGACGGTGAGCAATTACAAAGCTTGTGCGCCCTTCCATCACTCGCTCCATCGCTTTTTGAATCAAGGCTTCTAAACGAGTATCTACAGAACTTGTCGCTTCATCTAAAATAAGGATTCTTGGATCGGAAATCACTGCTCTGGCAATCGTCAGTAATTGTTTTTGTCCTAGAGAAACATTATCTCCTTCAGAATTGATTTCCATCTCATACCCATCTGGCATTGTCCGGATAAAATGATCAACATTGGCCGTCTTCGCTGCATCAACTATTTCATAATCCGTCGCATCTAATTTACCAAAACGAATATTATCAGCAATCGTACCTTCGTATAACCAAGCATCTTGTAAAACCATACCAAAAACTGAACGAACATCACTGCGATCCATTTTTTTCGTATCGATGCCGTCAATTTTGATAGCTCCTTCATTGACATCATAAAAACGCATCAGTAAATTAATCAAGGTTGTTTTACCCGCTCCAGTTGGTCCTACGATTGCAACAGTCTGTCCTGCTTGGACTTCAAAGTTCAAGTTCCTAATCAATGGTTTCGCTGGATCATAGCTAAAGCTGACATTATCAAATTGAACCGATCCTTGCACATTTTCCGGTAATGGGATATCTTGTTCATTTAATTCTTCTTCCGGCTCATCTAAAATTTCAAAGACACGGGTAGTCGCCGCTGAAGCACTTTGTAATGCCGCTGACAATTGTGTGATATTCCCCATTGGCTGACTGATCTGCCAAATGTATTGAATGAACGCTTGTAATTGTCCAACTACGATAGCACCTGTAATCACATAGTAACTACCTAACACAGCCATACCGATATACGTACCATATGCTGTCATCTGAACAAGCGGCAACATCAATCCTGAAATAAACGTTGCTTTAAAGCCAAAGCTATTCAGATTGTGATTGACGTTTTTAAACCCTTGTAACGTTTCTTTTTCACGTCCATACAGTTTTAAAACGCTAAAACCAGTCATATTTTCCTGAACATATCCATTTAGATTTCCAAGTGCATTTTGCATACCTTGGAAGTATTTTTGTGAAATACCGACAATCGTTTTTGAAATAAATAATGATAATGGAATCATGATGATCGAAATCAATGCCATCAGCCAATTGATATAAAACATCATCACAACAGCCATCACAATACCTAAAATAGCTGAAACGATATTGATGAAACTTTGCTGCATCGCATTACTCACAGCATCCACATCATTAGTCACGCGAGACAAAATGTTTCCTTGTTGATTTTTGTCAAAATAAGAAACAGGTAATCGGTTGATTTTTTCATCGATATCTCGACGCAAATCTCGCATTGAATGTTGAACAACTGTTGCCATCAAAAATCCTGACAAAAATTGTGCCCCACAATACCCAAGCCCTACAATCAATATCCAAATTAGACATTTGATGATATAGGCGTAATTCAACCCATTTCCAGCAGCAACATTTTTACTGATTTCTGTTATGGGCAACCCTGAAACATATGGCATTGCAGCATTAAAGGCCACAGTTAAAACGGTAAAGATGATCACTAAAATAAAAGTTCCTTTATAAGGATTGATGTATCTGCCTAAACGTCTAATAGAAGAGAGTGCGTTTTTCATGCTAATTCCTCCTCTGACAATTGAGAAGCAGCAATATCATAATAGATAGGGCAATTCTCAAGTAATTCACGATGGGTACCCATGCCAACGACATCCCCTTCGTTTAAAACGATAATTTTATCTGCATGCATAATCGTTCCAACTCGTTGTGCGACAATCAAAACAGTTGATTCGGTCGTTTCTTTTTTCAAACGAGCTCTTAACTTCGCATCAGTTTGATAATCTAGCGCTGAAAAACTATCATCAAATATATAAACTTCTGGGCGACGAATCACAGCTCTAGCGATTGCCAAACGTTGTTTTTGACCACCAGAGAAATTAGTTCCACCTTCTGAAAGAAGTTCATCATATCCGTCAGGCTTTTGTGAAATAAATTCTGTCGCTTGTGCGATATCTGCTGCTAATTCCATTTCTTCGATCGTCGCATCTTCTTTCCCATATCGCATATTTTCCGCGATCGTTCCTGTAAATAGCAACGCTTTTTGTGGAATATAACCGATTTTATTACGTAATGCACTCAATTTATAATCACGTACATCTACTCCATCGAGAAGTACTTCTCCTTCTGAAACATCATAAAAGCGTGGAATCAGTTGGATCAAAGTAGATTTCCCACTCCCAGTACTCCCGATAAATGCAACAGTTTCACCAGGGGAAGCTGTAAAGCTAACGTTACGAATCACTGGACTTTCTGAGTGTCCAGGGTATGCAAATGTAACGTTTTTAAATTCTAAATAGCCTTTTGTTTTTGTTTCTGTAACGCCTGCTTCATTTTCACGAATCACAGGTTCCATATCGAATGCTTCTTGAATTCGGCGAGCTGAAACAGCCGCACGAGGATACATCATAAACACGCTAGCAAATAACATAAATGAGAAAAGAGCATGAAAAATATATTCGATAAACGCAATCAAATCCCCAACTAACAAACTGCCTTGGTCGATTTGAAGTGCACCATTCCAAATAATCAACACCATCACAATATTGAACAGGAAGAAAAATCCTGGTTGTGCTGCTGCCATCAAGCGGAATAGGCTTTTTGAGCTTTTAGTATAGTCTTCATTGACTTTACTAAAACGACTTTCTTCGAACTTCTCATTGACAAACGCACGAATCACTCGTAACCCAGAAAGATTTTCTCTTAAAATACTATTGATTCCGTCTAAGTTTTTTTGTTGTTTGTTTGATAACGGTTCAGATATTTTAGCAATCAATACCACTGCTGCCAAAAGAAATGGCAAGGCTCCTAAAACGAACCATCCTAAAGATGGGCTTGTCCGCATAACCATATATAAGCTGACAATAAACATCATCGGAGTCATGAACCCAATCCGTAAAATATTTCCCATAAACAACATGATTTGGTACGCATCATTCGTTGTTCTGGTAATCAATGATGATACACCAATCGTTTCATATTCACGATGGGAAAAAGTCTGTACTTTTTCAAATAAATCATCCCGAATATCACGAACAATATTCGTTGTCATTCGTGCGCCAAAATACCCCAACATGATATTCATAACTACACCGACAACTGTGATTCCAATCATCAATAACCCTTGCTGTTTTACATAGTCAAAGTCATTATTTTTGATCCCAACGTCGATCATTCGTGCCAAAATCGTTGGTAAGCCTAGTTCTATCAATATAAATCCAAAAACACAAATGAAATCTAAAAACAATAATTTCTTATATCTCATCGTGTAACGCCACATCAATTTCAATCAATCATCTCCCATTTCAATTTTTGATCCAGTGCTTTCACTATAGCATAAAACTAACAGCTAGGTAAATTATATTTAAGTGAAATTTGAACACTTTTTAATAGAATAATAAACAGGACTATTTTTGCTATGGTATAATAGTAATTACTTTAATTTCAGTACTAAAATCAGGTGAAAGTGATGGAAATAAATCAATGAAAAAAATGTTTTATACTTCTTTAGGCTGTCTCACATTTGGATTGGGTACAATAGGGATTTTTCTACCGATTTTGCCTACAACGATTTTTTATATTTTGACCGCTTTTTTCTGGATGCGTAGCTCTGACTATTTATATACAAAATTTATTAAATCGAGCTATTATCAAAAATATATCCAAGAATCTATTGTAGAAAAAAAGATTACGCCTTTAGGTCGAGTAAAGTTATTCACAACGTTGTTTGTGGTTTTTGCAATTCCTTGTGTCATCGTCCGTAATCCATTCATGACGATTACCTTAGCCATTGTCTTTTTGTTGCATCTAATTGGTCTAAATTTGTATTTCAATAAAAAGAACGCTATACCAACAAAAGAACCGATTGAATAATCATCTTTTCTTTAAACTAATAGGTCTGTTTCTATACTTATTCACTCTTTTGTGATAAAATACGATTAATTGTTGTACAACACAACACAATGGACGGTTGAAAGAAAGTGCAGTTTCCATAAAACAAGTAAAGTGAAGCAAAGTCGAGGCTTCATTTCATCATTAACGACTGTTTTTGATGCCAATTGTTTTTAAGGTGGACAACCACCTCATTTTGTTGTGTTCAAAAATTACAGTAAGAAATAATAAAAATAAATCATTAACTGCATTAGCAGATAAAGGAGAAAAAACATATGATATATAAAGTTTATTACCAAGAAACAAAAGTAAGAAACCCAAAAAGAGAAGATACAAAATCTATTTATGTTGAGGCAGAGAGCGATGTTATCGTGCGTCAACAAGTTGAAGAAAATACCCCATACAATATTGAATACATTCAAGCGCTTGATGAAAATCACTTAGCTTATGAACAAGAGCACGCGGAATTCTCTTTAACGGAGTTTTAATATGAAAGTAAATATTAAAAATAATGAAACCGGCGTTTTTGCAATAGGCGGTTTGGGCGAGATCGGAAAGAACACTTATGGGGTTCAATTTCAAGATGAAATCATCATTATTGATGCGGGAATCAAATTTCCAGAAGATGATTTGCTTGGGATAGACTATGTTATTCCAGATTACAGCTACATCGTTCAAAATCTGCATAAAGTCAAGGCGTTAGTTATCACTCACGGACACGAAGATCATATCGGTGGTGTACCTTATTTACTACGTCAAGCAAATATACCGATTTACGCTGGACCATTGGCATTAGCTTTGATCACCAACAAATTAGATGAACATGGTTTATTACGAGATGCTGAACTTCATGAAATCAATGAAGATACTGTAATTCGTTTCCGTAAAACAGCGATTAGCTTTTTTAGAACAACCCATAGTATCCCAGACGCTTTAGGTGTCGTTGTGAAGACACCTTCAGGTAATATCGTGGCAACAGGTGACTTTAAGTTTGACTTTACCCCAGTTGGTGAACCTGCAAACTTACACCGCATGGCAAAATTAGGAGAAGAAGGCGTTCTATGTCTGCTTTCTGATAGTACAAATGCAGAGATCCCAACGTTTACGAAATCAGAAAAAACGATTGGTTCTTCTATTCTAAAGATTTTTGAAAAAATCGAAGGAAGAATTATCTTTGCCAGTTTTGCTTCCAACATTTTCCGTCTTCAACAAGCTGCTGATGCTGCTGTGGCAACTGGACGTAAGATAGCTGTGTTTGGTCGCAGTATGGAAAATGCGATTGTTAACGGTGAACACTTAGGCTATATCAATGTACCTAAAGGAACGTTTGTGGATGCAAGTGAGTTAAACCAACTACCTGCTGGCGAAACGATGATTTTATGTACAGGATCCCAAGGTGAACCGATGGCTGCCCTAAGCCGAATTGCTAACGGAACGCACCGTCAGATTTCAGTACAACCTGGAGATACAGTGATCTTTTCAAGCTCACCGATCCCTGGAAATACAACAAGCGTTAACCGTCTGATCAACTTGCTTTCTGAAGCAGGTGCTGAAGTTATTCACGGAAAGATCAATAATATCCATACTTCTGGCCATGGTGGTCAAGAAGAACAAAAACTAATGTTAAGTTTAATGAAACCTAAATATTTTGTCCCCGTTCATGGTGAATTTAGAATGTTAAAAATTCATGCTTCCTTAGCTCAAGATGTTGGCGTTCCTGCTGAAAATTGTTTCATCATGGAAAATGGCGATGTGCTAGCTTTAACAGCGGATGATGCGCATATTGCTGGGCACTTCAATGCCAACGATGTTTACGTGGATGGTAATGGCGTCGGTGATATCGGTAATGTGGTCTTACGCGATCGTCGAATTCTATCTGAAGAAGGATTAGTCTTAGCAGTAGCGACCGTAGATATTAAAAATAAAGAAATTCTAGCGGGGCCAGATATTTTATCTCGCGGATTTGTCTATATGCGAGAATCAGGCGAAATGATCCATGAAGGACAACGTTTATTGTTCAATGCGATCCGCGAAGCATTAAGAGATGAACAGTGTACAGAAGCGAAATTGTGTGATGCGATTTCGGCTGCGTTACAGCCATTCTTGTTTGAAAAGACAGAACGTCATCCCATGATTTTACCAATGATCATGACTTCATGAGTTTGACTACTAAAAAAGCAACAGATGGATTTTTATCCGTCCGTTGCTTTTTTATCATTATACTGTAATATTTACCACTAAAACATTGGCTTTTGTGTGATTCACAACATAAGATGTCGTTGATCCAACCATCAGTCGTTCAAACCCATTTAAACCTGTTCTGCCTATTACAATTAGGTCGATCGGTTCTTTTGATTCTGTAAACTCAGCAATCAAAGTTTTCGGATAACCGTACATTACATAGGTAAAAACGTCAGATACTCCTAGTTCAAGAGCTTTTGACTCTCTTATTTTCATTTTGGCTTCTTCTTTTGTACGAATATCTTCCATCAAGTTTCCCATCGATAAGGTCAGTTCGCCAAAATAATTTCCCGTCTCTTCTATAACAGACAAAATATTTAAGGTAGCACCATTTCGTTTGGCTATTTTTATCGCTTCTTGGAACGCATTTTCAGACTGCTCAGAACCATCTACCGCAACTAAAATATTCTTGTAGGTCTCTTCCATGATAAAAACCTCCTTCTTGGTACCTTCATTATACTACGTAAAAAGGCTTTCAACAAAAATACTGCCAAATCAAAAACTTTCTTCTTTACACTGATAAAAAGCCGTGTTATAGTAATCATGGAATTTCGTTATCAGATATCGTTGCCTTTCATAAGAATCAAGAAAGGAGAATTATTATGACATTTGGTAATAAAGTATTAAAATACCGTGTAGCGCTTGATACAGAGAAAAATTTGTTTATGGCTATCGATGCAAATAACCAAGCAAATATTGCTTATGGTATCACGATTACACAAGCAGTAAAAGAATTGAAAAAATCTATTTAAGGAGTTATCAACCTAAATGAACGATTCAAGTTCTAATACGATTTAAAGGCATCCAGTGAATGGTAAATCACGGATGTCTTTTTTGTTTTCTTAATTCTTTACTGACTATTCCAATCTTCTTTTAGTAGAATAGTCATTTTGGGTAATTGAGATAAATCATTATCAAGCTGACTACTAGCAATACAAAGCCAAATGCGCCTAGTGGAATCACCATACCGTTCCATGCTTTTTTATTAGTAAAGGCTCGCCAACGATAAAAAATACTTGCTAATCCAAGAAATGCCCAGGATACAAAAAAGATTATTAAAGAAATATTTAACATGTTTACCACCTCTTACTAAATAGTCTACAACTTCTAGTAGAAAAAGATAGTAACAAAAATGTAAGAACTCACTAAGTTCAAACGGAATAGGCTCCCCCATCAAGCGAATGACACTTCTCTTCTTCCGTTCACTAAGTATTGTGCATCTTCCGCTCTGCAATCAGTCACTGTGTTTGACAATAAAAAAACACTTAGCAAATTTGCTAAGTGTTTTGGAATGGATTGATTAGTTTTTTACAACGTTAACTGCTTGAGGTCCACGATCTGAATCTTCAACGTCGAAGCTTACTGATTGTCCTTCTTCGATTGTTTTGAAGCCTTCACCTTGAATTGCTGAGAAATGTACGAATACATCGCTACCGTCTTCGCGAGAGATAAATCCAAATCCTTTTTCTGCGTTAAACCATTTTACTGTTCCTTGTTCCATTCTGTTGTTCCTCCTCGTGCTTAAGCACTAAATATTGTAACATTGCTCGTGTACGATAGAGGGTTTTAAAATTAAAACTTCTATATTGTCCCAAACAAGATTACACATATATTGTACATGCGAACCTTTATTTTTGCAAGAAATCTAGCTAGTCTACCGCAAAAAAATTTTCTTCTCTCATGCTGATGTAAACTTGTTCTCCGATGATAATGTGATCTAAAACTTCGATTCCCATCATCTTTCCACACTCTTGCATTCTTTGCGTAAAATGAATGTCACTTTCTGACGGTGTTGGATTGCCAGATGGATGATTATGGGCAAGGATCAAGCGTGCCGCAGAACATTTAACAGCGCTACGGAAGACTTCTCTTGGGTGTGCAACACTTTGGTTCAAGGATCCTTTAAAAACTGTTTCTTGTTTGATTACTTCATTTTTAGTATTTAAATACAAACAGACTAAATGTTCCTGCTGAAAATCTTGTAGTTCATAAATTAAATTTTGCGCGATTTGATAACTGGAAGAAACCTTGCCAAATTTCATCTGGGTACTTTGCTGGATACGATAACCAAACTCGATGGCTGCTCTTAGCTCAATCGCTTTGACTCGGCCAATACCTTTGATTTCCATCATTTCGGTGAGTGTCGCATTTTTAAGTTCAAATAAATGATTAAAATAATTTAAAAAATTTGACGCTACTTTCATCACATTCATATTCTTGGAACCTGTTCGTAATAAGATTGCCAGTAATTCCTGATTCGATAATGCTTTTTCTCCCACAACTTCGAGCCTTTCTCGAGGCAAACAATCTTCTGGCATCTCTCTGATAAATAGCTTTTCGTCTTTGATCAAAAAAATCACTCCTTAATACGCTTCTACTATAAGATACGCAAAGGAGTGAAGAGTTTATTTTTTTAAATAAGCTGGAACTTGAGTCAAACTCTCAAAAATTTCCAATGTTTTTTCTCTGATTTCGTCGGTGGGTGCTAATAAATCTGGTACCATGATTACTGGAATACCTGCAGCATCAGCCGCTGTTACACCGTGAAACGAGTCTTCAAAAATCAAGGTATTGTCAGCCTTTGTACCCAGACTAGCTAAGGCTTTTCGGAATATTTGTGGGTCTGGTTTTGCTCGAGTCACATCTTCTGCTGAAACAATGTCAGAAAAACGATCTTTAATTCCAGCTCCATCTAATAATAATTCAATTGCCGGGCGAACATTACTTGACGCAACGATTCTTGGAATGTCTTGTTGATCAAGAAAATCAAGTAATTCTAGAACCCCTTCTTTTAAGGGAACTTTCCCCGCTTCAAATACTTGATACGTATCGTCATATGATCGTTGGATAAACTCATCCACTTTTTCCTTACCAAACTCCTTATAGATTCGATGATAGTTCTCTTGTACTTCTTCATCTGATACACCTAAAAACTGTAAGTAAACTTCTTTACTATAGGGAAAATTCATCGCATCTGCTATTTTTTGAGTTGACTGATAATAAATCAGTTCCGTATCAAATAATAAACCATCCATATCAAAAATCACGCCATCAATTTTTTTCATCTTGTCCTCCATTTATAATTATTGATTACCATTTTTCAAAGTGCTGAACCACGCAAGCCCTTTTTATCGATAATCTACTCCGTATTGCCAGATCCTATATTCAATAATAGTTCACGTACTTGGGAAACAAAATAAAGAGAACCTGTCACTAGCATCAAGTCATCTGCAGACATTTTTTCTAAAATTTCCCCTAAGCCAAATTGCCATAATGAAACAATTTCTGTTTTATCGTCTTCAAAATGTTCCATTTTTGTTAATTCGATTGCGCGTGGATAATCAAATGTCGTTAAATACAAATGAACATTCGGTACTTTTCTTAATAATGCAATCATTTGATCGATATTTTTTGACGATAACGCTGAAAATAAAATATGGATCTCTCGATTTGGAAATTCTTTTTTTAGATTTTCTGCTAGTCGTCGCATCGCATGATCATTGTGCGCACCATCTAAAACAATTAAAGGTTCATCACTGATTTTTTCCATTCTAGCAGGCCACTGGGCTTGAGCCAGACCTTGATACACAGTTCTGTCGGTAAAGTTGATTTGCTGAGTCCTACAATAAAGATAAAACAATTGAATCGCTACTGCCGCATTTTCTACTTGATGACGGCCTAATAACGGAACTTTGACTTTCGGTAATTTGCCCGCTTCCCCATAAAAATCAAAGATTTCACCCCAATTTTTATCTGGACGTTGGTATTCCGCTTTATAGTCTTTGTCATAGCGATAGACTTTGCTTTGTTTTTCAGATGCGACTTCATCGATCACGACAAAAGCCTCTTCTTCAATATTACCTGTTACTACAGGAATCGTATCTTTAATGATCCCAGCTTTTTGAAAGGCTATTTTCTGAAGTGTATCACCTAAAATTTCTGTATGGTCTTTTCCAATTGTAGTGATTGCGGTTAAAATTGGTTTCACAACATTCGTACTATCTAACAATCCGCCAAGTCCTACTTCTACAATGGCGATATCAACTTTTTCATCTAGAAAATAGTCAAGTGCCATCACAGTCAACGTTTCAAATTCAGTAATTCCCGCGCTCTCTGGTTGGCGATCCATCTCACTGATTAAGGATTGATATTTCTCTACATACTGGATGATATGATTGTCTGAAATCCCTTTTCCGTTAATGGCAATTCGTTCATTGAACTGTTCGATATAAGGTGAAGTAAAGGTTCCTACGGTGAGTCCTAATTCTTCTAGCATACACCGTAAATAAGTTACAGTAGAGCCTTTTCCATTCGTGCCTGCAATATGTATCGTTGGTACTTTTTCTTCTGGATTACCGACTCGTTTCAATAAGGCTTCCACCCGATCAAGACCGGGTCTCGTTCCAAACGGCAGTCTACTATGAATCCAATCGATTGCTTCTTCTATCGTTAATGACATCTTATCAACTCCTCAGTCTCTATTATATCGAAAGCTGTAGTGCTTTTCACTAATTAACGCTTTTAATTCCGTAAATGAGCGATTGAAGGATAAAAAAATGCGATTGTATAAAAAATCGTAAATAAAATAACTGATTGCTTTTAAATAAATACAGATGTGATAAAATAATTAAACCTATATGTATGAACTGGAAACGGATTCTTTTGCAACAACTCCTAGACCCATGATAAACTAGGTTGTTAGTGTGATATTTCCACAACGTTCGTTAAAAAAAAGTAGTATTGTTGCAGGTAGTTCGCTTGATTTATCAAGATTAATTGAACCTTTATCCTAAAACAGTGACACATTATTAGAATAGAGGAGCAGTATTAACTATGTTAAAAAACAGAAATAATTTATTGATTTGTGGGAGTTTCCTCCTGCCCTTCTTATTGTTGATCATTCTTTGGTCGATTTTAGGTTTAGCACCAATTGGGAATAATAACCTATTGGTCAGTGATTTAGGGACACAGTACATGCCATTTTTAAGCTTATTTAAGCAATTTTTCCAAGGAGATACCTATTCGCTCTATTCTTTCTCTGATGCCCTAGGTGGAACGATTTTACCGCTGAGTGCCTATTATTTACTAAGCCCATTCAATATTTTAGTCTTACTATTCTCTTATGAACAATTACCAATTGCGATTTTGCTGATTATTACGCTCAAAATTTCGTTTATGGGTAGTTCGATGTTCTACTATCTTCAAAAAACATATGCGCAATCCACGATTTCTACGTTACTCTTTTCAACATCCTATAGTTTATGTGGCTTTGTAACGGTTTATTGTTTGAACTTTATGTGGTTGGATGCGTTGATTTTATTTCCTTTACTTATTTTGGGGATTCAGAAATTATGGGACCATCAAAAGTACGCCTTATACTCCGTCACATTATTTCTGAGTATCGTAACAAACTATTATATGGGCTACATGCTATGTATTTTTGCAGTCTGCTATAGTGTGTATTGGTATTATCAAAAAACAGACTCGGCAAAAGAGAAAAGTATTTGGCAGTTTATTAAAGAAGGCCGCTTGTTTTTTGTCACGTCTTTTCTCACTGGCATCAGCACTAGTTTTATTTTAATTCCTGCCGTAGAAGGCATGTTAGCAACGAAAAAGACAAATTTTGATTGGCAGACATTTTTACCAAGACCTAACTTTGGTTTTAATTTTCTTTCACAATTCGGTCTTGGTAGTGTTAATTTCGAGTGGCGCTTGGAGCATTTGCCGACGATTTTTTCTGGCATCTTGATGGTTTTACTCTTTATCGCTTATTTTCAGCTCTCAACTATTTCTAAAAGGGAAAAACGAGGAGCGGCTTTTTTGATCGGGTTTATTTTCTTAAGTTTCTGGCTAGAATTAATTAATACGATTTGGCATATGTTCCAAAGTCCAGCTGGATTTCCTTATCGAAATACGTTTATCTTTAGTTTCTTGGTCATAAAATTTGCTTATGAGGCCTTCCTTAAATTAAAACAAGGTGTAAACCTAAGTCTACGGGTTCCTACTATTTTTTCTATGTTACTCACAATTGGGTATGTCTCTTTAAAGCTTTCAAAAGAAAAAGTATTTCTTTTGTCTGATCATTATTTTATCATCAGTCTGCTTAGTGTTTGGCTAACGTTTGCTTTAGTTGTTTGGATTCAAAAAATGACTGGTACAAAAAAAGGTTGCTTATATGGACTCTTATTTTTAGTCGTCTGCTCTGAGTTAGTCTTTAATTTTTGGATCAGCTTTAAGGATATTCCATTTGGTAACCAAGAAAAATTTGCGCAAACTTATCAGATTCAGAATAAGATCATTTCAGATTTGGAAGAGACAAACCCGAATCTCTTTCGGATAAAACAAACAGTTGATTCAGATGCAGCCGGCTATCATGAAAAAAACAATGGCTACAACAATCCAATTTTATACGGCTATGCAGGTGTTTCAAGTTACACTTCTACATTAGATGCAAAAACGCAAGACACGCTTCAAGCGCTAGGATTGTATCAAAAAAATGATCGTAGAATTGCTTATGTAGATGACTCCAAAGTGATCAATTTACTATTAAACGTGAACTATCAATTAACACCTGAAGTTAAATCTCATCAAAAGAATAGTTCAGGTGATCCTTCAACAAATGTTTACAAAAACGATGAAGCCATCGGTATGGGCTTTTTAGTCCCGCAAGACTTTCATTCGTTTAAGTTAGTGAAGAATCAACCGTTAAAAAATCAAGAAATGATTTTACAGCAGATTCAACAAAACGATGATGCCTATTTTAAGGATACACAAAAAATCGCATGGAGTGAACAAGATGATACACACTACACGCTTACAACAAAAACAACCGCTAATGGTGAACTGTACCTTTATGCACCTGAAATCGATTGGGAAAAAATCACTTCGTTTACAGTAAATGGTGAAAAAATCAAACCTGCTGTTTATATAGCAACCAATCAATTGTTTAACCTTGGTTATTTTGAAAAAGATGATATCGTTAAATTACAACTTGAGTCTAATAAAGAACTTGAGGACAAAACGATCGAACTGAAGACCTTACAACAGGAGTCTTTTGATTCGCTTATTACTAAGCAAAAATCTCAAGCAATCCTAATGAAAGAAGAAGTTTCTGGTACATTGACCGGTGAAATTACTGTAAATAATTCTGAGGGCTCCTTGCTTTACTTAGCCATTCCATATGATAAAAATTGGCAAATCACAGTAGATGGAAAAAAAGTGAAAGCAACATCTGTTTTAGGGAATTTCACTGGAATTGACTTAACATCTGGCAAACATCAAATCACCATGCATTATCAACAACGAAACTTTATCGTGGGCGTTTTTATTAGCATTTCTGTGTTTTTAGGCGTATTATTTTATCAACTATTAAAGCATTTTATAGGTCGAAAATCCAAGTAATATTGAGAGGAAACTGAAGCCATGGGTAGAAAAATTCTGAATCGGGTCATCTATGTACTGCCTATTATAGGTGTTATCTGTTTTGTTGTTCTAGTGATTTACGGTTATTCTAAAGGAATTTTCCATTCCGTTCAGTCTTTGCAAGCTTTTATAAAACAATTCGGTGAATATGCGGTGTTTATCTTTATCTTTTTGCAAATGGTTCAAGTAATCGTTCCGATTCTTCCTGGAGGAATTTCAACAGTTGTCGGTATGTTGATGTTCGGCAATATTCAAGGATTAGTTTATAGTTATATTGGCCTGATTATCGGCGAAATCATTGTTTACTGGCTAGCTCGTTATTATGGCAAGTCCTTTGCGCGATTGATTTTAACTAAAAAACGTTACTTGACGTTCGAGAAAATGTTGGATCGTCCTGAAAAAGGCATTAAGAAATTAATGATCGTCACATTGCTTGTTCCTTTTGCACCAGACGACTTAGTCTGTTTAGTCGCAGGACTTGCAGAACTTCCTTTTAAAGAGTATATGAAAATTTTACTTGTCTTTAAACTTTGGTCAGTGGCGACTTATGGCTATGCTATTTTGTTCTTGTTTAATCGTTTTTTGATCCAATAGAGGTACAAACAATTGTATAAATACGTAAAACAGCAAGTTAGAGATAATGCTTGCTGTTTTTTTTTGTGCTTTTCCCATCTTTTTTAACTATTATCTAAACACTCAGAAATAAATCAATTCCAAAAGATATATTTTTTAAACTATAAATATGTTATAGTTTACACAAATGTATAAATAAGGAGGTGAAAATATGAAGAAAGAATGGAGAGTCATTGGACTAATCAAAAATGTAACGGATAAAGTAGAAGTAATCGCATTAGACCGAAAAAATAAGGAATTAGAGCGAGCAACTGTGACTATTGAAGAAAAGCTTATTCTTTGACTGTGAGTCCTTACACCTTATACGAGGATACAACAGTCACAGGCGGAACTGATTATTTTCATACGCATGTCGCTTTAATCATCAACGGAGAAGAAATCGAGCGCACGTTACTATCTTCAACTAGACAGTTTGCTTTTGATGTCGAAGGTTTGATTGATTATACGGACGATGAAGTAGAACTCGTAGGCTATCGTTATGAAGATGAAATTACTCGGAATGACGTAGTGATTCAAGAGCCTACGGTAGAAATGACACTAAACCCACAAAAAATAGATGATACTTTTGTAACGGGTAAAGTAACAGGCAAGTCCGCTACAACTGTTCGTCTCTATGTAAATAGAAGACGACAACAAACCGTAAAAATAGCTGAAGATGGGACATTTAGCTTATTAGGCGTTGCTATTACCTCACCTACAGATAAAGTTGAGCTAGCCGTATTGAATGATGCCGGTATTGAGATTCAACGATTTACTGTTAAGGTGACGAACCAGTAATTGAGTGTAAATGAAAGTGGATCGTTAATCAGATTTTTTTCTGACTAACGATCCACTTCTTTATAGTTAATTCACTGTCCGTAGTTGCGCAATTCGTTCCTTCACAACAACTTGTTTTTCTAGATAATCTTTTTCTTTTGCTTTCTCAGCTTCTACAACGTCATCTGGCGCGTTAGAAACAAAGCGTTCATTGGCTAATTTCCCTTGTACGCGTTTGACTTCTTGCGTCCATTTGTCTAATTCTTTCTCTAAACGGGCAATTTCTTCTTCTACGTTGATCAAACCTGCTAGTGGTAAATATAACTCTGCTCCGGTCAGAACCGCTGACATCGCTAATTCTGGTGCAATGATATCACTTGCAATCGTCAACTCTTCTGGATTACAGAAACGCTCGATATAATTTGTGTTGTCGATCAAGAATTTATCAACCGTTTCATCACTTGTTTTGATCAATAATGTGATTGGTTTTGAAAGTGGTGTATTTACTTCTGCACGGATGTTACGTACTGCGCGAATCACTTCTTTTAAGACTTCCATCCCACGAGCGGCGGTTTCATCCGAAAACTCTGCCTGAACAACTGGGTAATCGGCAATCACAAGGGATTCACCTTCATGCGGAATATTTTCCCAGATTTCTTCTGTCACAAATGGCATGATTGGGTGTAGTAAACGCAAAATTTGATCTAATGTATAGACTAAAATGCTACGTGTTGTTTGTTTTGCCCCTTCATTTTCGCCGTACAGAATTTCTTTACTCATTTCAATATACCAGTCACAGAAATCATCCCAGATAAAGTTATATAACTGACGACCCGCTTCACCAAATTCAAAACGATCGAACAAGTCCGTCACACGTGCAATCGTTTCATTTAGACGTGTTAAAATCCAGCGATCTGCTACTGTTTTCTCACCGCTAAAGTCAATATCTTTATAAGACATTCCTTCAATATTCATGATTACAAAACGGCTAGCATTCCAGATTTTATTGATAAAGTTCCAAGAGGCATCCATTTTTTCATAACTAAAACGCATATCTTGGCCAGGTGTAGAGCCATTGGACATAAACCAACGCAACGCATCTGCCCCGTATTTATCGATGACTTCCATTGGATCGATTCCGTTTCCTAGAGATTTACTCATTTTACGTCCATCTTCTGCTCGGATCAAGCCATGCATCAAGACATTTTTAAATGGTGCTTGTCCTGTAAATTCTAAACTTTGGAACATCATGCGGCTAACCCAGAAGAAAATAATATCGTAGCCTGTTACCAAAGTACTTGTTGGGAAATAACGCTGATAATCAGCTGCTTCTTCATCAGGCCAACCCATTGTTGAAAATGGCCATAATGCTGAACTGAACCATGTATCTAACACATCAGAATCTTGGGTCCAATTCTCTGGATCGGCTGGTGCTTCCATGCCAACATACATTTCGCCTGTTTCTTTATGATACCAAGCAGGAATTTGATGGCCCCACCATAATTGACGTGAGATTACCCAGTCGTGGACATTTTCCATCCAACGCAAGAATGTTTGATTAAAGCGTGGTGGATAAAATTCTACTGCATCCTCTGTATCTTGATTTTTGATGGCTTTTTCAGCCAATGGCGCCATTTTAACAAACCATTGTGTGGATAAACGAGGTTCAACAACGACACCTGTACGCTCTGAATGACCAACACTGTGATTCATTGTTTCAATTTTAATCAGACGACCCATTTCTTTTAGATCAGAAACGATCAATTTACGTGCTGCGAAACGGTCCATCCCTGCATATTTACCTGCTAAATCATTCATAGAACCATCTTCATTCATGACATTCACACGAGGTAAATCATGACGATTACCCACTTCAAAGTCATTTGGATCATGGGCTGGTGTGATTTTTACGACACCTGTTCCAAATTCCATATCTACATACTCATCTGCAATAATCGGGATTTCTTTGTCTACTAATGGCAATGTGACTGTTTTTCCGATCAAGGCTTGATAACGCTCATCATCTGGATGAACAGCAATCGCCGTATCGCCTAACATTGTTTCAGGACGTGTTGTTGCGATTTCCACAACGCCTGTTCCGTCCGTCAGTGGATAACTCATATGATAAAAGGCCCCTTCGATATCTTTGTGGATTACTTCGATATCAGATAAGGCTGTTTTGGCTTTTGGATCCCAGTTGATGATGTATTCCCCACGGTAAATCAGGTCTTTTTCGTATAAAGAAACGAAGACTTTACGGACAGCTTGAGATAATCCGTCATCTAAAGTAAAACGTTCACGGCTATAATCTAGTGATAAGCCCATTTTTGCCCATTGTTCACGGATATGAGAAGCATATTCTTCTTTCCAATCCCAAACTTGCTCAACAAATTTTTCACGTCCTAAATCGTAACGAGAAATATCTTGTTCAGCTAATTTTTCTTCAACTTTTGCTTGGGTTGCGATACCTGCGTGATCCATTCCCGGCAGCCATAATGTATCAAAACCTTGCATTCTTTTTTGACGGATGATCATATCTTGTAAAGTGGTATCCCATGCATGACCTAAATGTAGTTTCCCTGTAACATTTGGCGGTGGAATCACGATTGAATAGGGTTTTGCATCTTTATTGCCGTTTGGTTTGAATAAATCTTGGTCTAGCCATTTTTGATAACGGCCTTGTTCTACTTCTGTAGGTTGGTATTTTGTCGGTAGATTTTTTTCTTCTGACATACGCGTTCCTTCTTTCTGATTCTAATTTAAATGAATGGTGAAACGATAAACTAAGGTGACAACGCTCCTTATAAGTCGCCTTGTACTGTTCAACATCAGATTGCTTCACAATCTGTGATGAACATGTAAAAAGCCCTAAAATACTTTCGTATTTTAGGGCGTAAACTTCTGTACGCGGTACCACCTAAATTGTGTCTGACGATCCAGACACCGCTTCATTCGTGAGGTAACGATCACTAATCGAATCATTCTACTCCATTCAAATCATTGACTCCCAAGCTACCTTCTTACTGGTTATGTGAAAATCTTCCACCGATTGATTCTCTCTCTAGAACGATGCCAGTAATACTCCTCTTGTTCATAGTCTTTGAATCATTTTAACATTGAAGTTGAATAGAAGTCAATTTGAAAAATAATTAACGTGCGGCTTTAGCTTGTTCCAACGCAGTAGCATAATCAGGCTCTTCTGAAATTTCTGCTGAAATTGCTTCGTAAACTATGTTGCCATCTTTATCGATCACAAAAATGCTACGAGCTAAGTGCCCCATTGCAGGAATAAACAATCCATAGGCTTCACCAAATTCACCTTCAGTATCATGTAAAATTTCCATATCCACGCCCTCAGCTGCGCACCAATTCGCTTGCTCTTCTTTTGTGTTATTAGAAATCGTGATAAATTTTACACCTTCAACATTCGCAGCTTCTTGATTGAAGCGTTTTGTTTGTAGTGAACAGATTCTAGTATCAATATCAGGTACAACACTGATCAGCACAGGCGTACCAGTGAAATCTGATAGATTTACTACTTCATCATTTAAATTTCCTAATGAAAAATCTGGCGCTTTAGCACCGACTTCGGGTTGGGCACCAATTATTTCCACTTTTTCGCCTTTTCTTGTAACGTTCATTGTATTTTCCTCCTCTAATTTAAAAGCTGAGCAAGCGTTTCAAGCTACGAATACTCAACAATTTGACATTCTCTCTCTTTATTTAGTATAGAGGAAGGAGGAATAGATGACAAAGTTCTTGCTTTCTAGTTTTTTTTACTCGCAAACGTTTCATCAAAATAAATCAACGTCTGCAATTCTGTTGTCAAATCGATGTATTGGACATTCACATTGTGAGGCACAGTTACTCTATCTGGAGCAAAATTCAAAATAGCTGTAATACCAGCATCGACGATTTTATCGATCGCATCTTGTGCAAACTGGCTCGGTACCGTAGAGATAGCCACCGTGACACCTGTTTTTTTGACTTCTTCAGTTAGATTTTCCATTGGTTGTATGATGATATCATCTACAGAAAGCCCCACAAGTTCTTTTTCAGTATCAAATGCACAAACAATATTCAAGTTTTCATTTCTTCGAAAGTTATTTTTGACTAGCGCTTTTCCTAAATTGCCACACCCGATTAGCGCAATCCGTTTTTCTTGTTGTGTATTCAAAATATGACTAAAAACCTCGATTAAGTAAGGGACATCATAGCCATAACCACTGCGCCCAAGTTCTCCTAAGTGAGAAAAATCACGACGAATGGTTGCGGGTGGGACTTGAATCACGTCACTAAATTCTTTTGATTTGATTCGCGTTACACCAGAATCTCCTAGCATTTTCAAATATCGCAAGTACAACGGCAACCGCTTGGCTGTCGCTTTAGGCATTGTTTTTTCTTTAAGTAATTCCTTCATTTCCTAGCCTCCTTGTTACTCATTTCACATATATATATTTATAGTTTATCATGCTTACAAGTCGTGGGCAACTTGTTTGTGAAAAAAATAGGAGCTATTAGAAAAAAACTAATAAAAAAGAACAGAATCGATAACGTTATCAAGTCTGTTCTTCTAGCTTTTATAGCAAATCAAAAAATTCTTCGTTTTGTTCACTTTGTTCAGTTATTTCACTAACTTTTAAACCAGCCATTGATCGGGCCATCAACCCTTCTATATCAAGTCTAGCTTCATAGGCTTGGGCTTTGTCTAATTTAGGTCTTGTTTTAGGTTGTGGCGGTGCAAAAATCGTACAGCAATCTTCAAATGGTTGGATTGCTAACTCAAAGGTATCGATTTTTTCAGCGATTTCGATGATTTCCCCCTTGTCCATCGATACGACTGGGCGAATAATCGGCGTTGTCGTCACTTCGTTGATTGCAACCATACTTTGTAAGGTTTGTGATGCTACTTGCCCCAATGATTCTCCATTGATGATTACTAAGCCCTTTCTTGCAGCACGTATCGCATCAGTCAAACGTAGCATCATTCGGCGTGTCACCGTCATTAGATAACCTTCTGGAACTACTCGTTTGATTTCTTCCTGGATTTCAGTGAATGGAACTTCAATAAATTGGATACTACCAGCATAAGGGGCGATTTTAGCAGCTAAGTCCTTCGCTTTTTGTAACGCCTGCTCACTTGTGTATGGTGGGCTAGCGAAATGAACAGCTTCCACTTCTACACCGCGTTTCATTGATAAATACCCCGCAACAGGCGAATCAATTCCACCAGAGAGCATTAACATACCACGTCCACTCGTTCCAACAGGTAATCCACCAGCACCACGAATCGTTTCATAAGATAAGTAAGCTCCTTCTTTGCGGATTTCTACACGAATTTCAATGTTTGGCTTTTTCATTTGGACAGTTATCTCTGGGAAAATTTCAAAAACGGCACCGCCAAGTTCTCGATTCAATTCATTTGTATCTAATTCAAAACTATGGTCAGACCTTTTAGAAGTAATTTTGAATGTTTGACCTGGTTGGTAAGCAGATTGGATCATGGTTTGAACCATTTCACGAATTGCTGGCATTTTTTTTTCGACACGTACGCTTGGCGAAAAGGTTTGGATACCAAAGACTTTTTCTAATTTAGGTAAGATTTTAGCGCTGTCTTCACCATTTAATAATAGGTGCATCCGATCACGATCAGCATGGATTTTGACAGCTGGAAAATCACCAAGTACTCTTTTGACGTTTTGTGCTAGTTGGGAAATAAATATTTTCCTATTTTTTCCTTTAGTTGAAAGTTCACCGTAGCGAATCATAATTTCAGTATAGTTCACAATTGTTCAATCCTTTTCTATAACGCTTGATTTTTTTACTTTCTTAGCTATTTAACACTAGGAACTTTTTATATAGTTGATTAAAAATAATCATAAACTGTTCCGCTTCTGCAATTGTATTCGATTCGTCCAAGCTAACCCGTATGGCCGACGTTGCGAACGAATCAGGTACTTTCATAGCATGTAATGTGCTACTGGTCATTTTCTTTCGACTGGAGCATGCACTAGTTGTTGAAGTGTAGATTAGTTTTTCCTCTAATGCATGTACAAGTACTTCTCCTCGAATTCCTTTTAACGCAAAACATAAAATATGAGGGGCGAAGTCCGCAGTTTCTTTTGAAAATACTCTGACATTCGGATATTCTTGTAATGCCTCAAGCAAATATCGCCGAATAGTTCCAGTATGCTCTGGTTTTTCTGCGTTTTTATCTTTATATAAACGTAAAGCTTTCGCCATAGAAACAATTCCAGCCACATTTTCAGTTCCACTTCTTTGATCATTTTCTTGCCCGCCACCAGTTAAAAGCGGTGCAAGTTTACGACCGTGTTTCCAATAAATAAACCCTATTCCTCTGGGACCGTGAAATTTATGAGCAGAAAATGTAGCGAAATCAACTCGAGGCGTCAACCATTGTTCTTGAGCAACTTTGCCAATAGCTTGAACAGCATCAACATGAAAATGAATTGATGGATAGTCTGCTAGGCAATTACTAATTGCTTGAATTGGCTGGATCGAGCCTATCTCGTTATTGACCGCCATAATGGAAACAAGGATCGTATCTTTGCGAATCAACTTGGCTAATTCATCCACTATCACAAATCCACGTTCATCAACAGGTGCGATGGAAACTTCAAACCCATTCTCTGCAAGCTGCCTTGTTGTTTCAGCAACAGCAGGATGTTCAATAGATGAAATAATAATATGGCGACCAAACGTTTTTTTCTCTACAGCTGTTCCTTTCAGCACCCAATTATCCCCTTCAGTTCCACCGCTTGTAAAAAAAATCTCATCTGGCTTCACTTCGATCAAATCTGCTATTTGCTTACGGGCTTGTTCCATTAAACGATTTGCTTGATTACCTATGTCATGCAAACTAGACGGATTTCCAATAATTCGTTGACTGACTTTTATATATGTATCTAAAGCTTGAGGGTAAATCGGTGTTGTTGCGCTGTTGTCAAAATATATCATTTAAAAAAACCTTCTTCTTTTGAAATTCTTTCCTATTATATACTTTCTATTTTACTAGTTCAACCTAACAATCAGAATTCATTGCATAATCATTCGAAACAAACAAAAAGACGAGACCACGGTCTCGCCTTTTAACAATCAATCACTATTACATTACACCAAGATTTTTGAAGTAGAAATCTTCGATTCTTCTAAATGCACCTGGCTCCACTCGTTCAAGTGCAGTACCAATCTCATCTAGCGCATCTTGATATCTGTATTCTTTTGAGAATAGTTCTAAACTATTTTCCATTGCTACACGAATTGCTTCATGTGTATGACGATAACGATTCGCATATTGCATCATTTGTTCTGTCAATGCAGCGGAGTTGATTAAATCATTAGTTTTCTTATCCAGTAATTCTAAATCTTCATTACACAAATCAGAAAGTTTTTTGATTTCTTCCATATTGATACGGATTCGATTCAAGGCTTTGCTCAATTCTTCGATGCGATCTGTAGCTACAAAGAAAAACTCTAAGTAATCAGCTGGTAATCCCGGTAAACGTTGTTTCTCAACGTGGCGTTTGATATTGCGTAGTCGGAAATCATACTGATCAACTTTTTCTTGGGCAACTTTTTCTCCTTTGCGTAATTCTTTTAAGGAATCATCGATTTCAACTTGTTGATTTTCAATGTCATCTAATATCTTGTAGCAATCTTTAAAGAATGCTTGAACTTCAGAATAAGGAATCGTGTGTTCGTTCATTTTTGGTTCGAAATCTTCATAACGACGAATCAATTCTTCGATCTCTGTTTGGAAACCTCTTGAACGTCCTAACTCATTATGATTCAATGTGTAACTTTGAGAGGTGTGATCTAATTCAATCATCAACTGACGGTTATTTTTCAGTGCATGGGCAATATAGTCACCCACTACTTTATGGTTCGTCATCACATATTTCTTAGCATTGATCTCACGTTCCATGATTTCATATAATGCATCGATTGCATTCGCTGTATCACGATTGGCTACTTCTACTGCATCAACTTCCGTCTTCTCTAAATCAACGGTTGAATTTTTAACGCGTTTTTGAACACGTCTTAATTCGTCTTCGAAATTCTTTTCAGGGAATACATAGTGATCTGCAAGCAGACGTTTGTATCCTTCTTCGATCTCTTTTAGTTGATCTGGGAAGGTCCGATTCAATTCATCATAAAGTGGCGGAATGCGTTTCATTACGTCATCTAATTCATAAGTATGACGTTCAGCGTTTTCCAATACTTCACGCGCTTCAATTGGGTCACCAGAAGTATTTAATGTGACAAACTGAGTAAATTCGATTTCGATATTTTTGATTTGTTTTTGTAATTCAGGATAAGCAGAACCAAATTCTGCTTTTTCGTCATGAAGTAATTTGCTGATTTCTTCGTAAACGTCTAAAGCTTTTTGCACTTCAAGTGAATTACGTTCTTCACTCTCGCGCAGTTCTTTCAAACCATTACGGATGATCTCAACTTCTGATTCCATCTCTGTCATCGTCTGCTCTGCTTCAGCGACTGCTTTTTTCGCTTTCATAAAACGGAAGGTTTCATTTAAATTTTCGACTTCAAAAATCTGACTTTCTAGCTCTGCAAAAGAACGAGTAGAAATCTCAGTCCAACGTTGATTCCATTCTCTAAACGTGTTCTGACTTTGACCGACCATGTGCATCTTTTTGACATCATCGACCTCTTCAATCACTGGCAAGTCGAACAGCTCTTCTTTCCTCTTTTCCAGATCATCGAGTTTCATTTGATTTTTCTTTCTCATAAAATAACCAACTAAATACAAAACTGCTGCGATGATTATTATAGCTAAAACTACGATAATGATCAGATTATTCTTCATTCATGGTTCCTCCGTTTATTTATCCATATATGATTATACAACTGCTAATAAATAACAAAATCACTTCTATCTGCAATTGTATCAGTCTCTTATCTACATAAAATTCTTAAAAACACCTACAGAAAATTATACCACAATCCACTCTATCAAGCACTAGTTAATTGTAATTTCTTAATAATTGTTTTGAGTTTGTACTATTGTACCCTTTCTATCCTCATTATTAATAAGTTTAACCGATATCTTCCACATCTTGCAACTTTTTACACAACTCACTTAAGGTATCTAATTGTGCGTCAGCTAACTGCTGATTCATGCCAAAACGGTTATCTTGAATGGCCCAGACTGTCATTCCTGCATCGTGTGCCGACCGTATTCCTTTTTCAGAATCTTCAAGAGCAAGACAACTTTCAGGATCAATCCCTAATTCGGTAGCAGTATATAGATAAATTTCAGGGTCGGGCTTACTTTTTTTAAATTGGGTTCCACTGACGATCACGTCAAAGTAACTAGCCAATTGTCCAGCTTTCAAAACATCTTGAATCGCATCCATCATTGAGGACGAAGCCAAACCGATTTTGTAGCCTTTTCTTTTAAGAAATTGTAATACTCGTTTTGCATCTGGGTCGATCATATACCCGTAATCAATGGGGTGTTCGATTTTATAGTGTAAATATTTTTCATTCAGGAAATTTTTGTCATACGTTGTATCATTTACTTTTATAATCGTATCCCATAGACTTCGCATATCTGCTCCAACAAATTCAGGAATTGGTATTTGCTCAATGGATAGATCGTATTCTTTGAGAAAGGCTTTTCTACGTTGGTAGTAGAATTCTTCACTATCGACCAATACGCCGTCCATATCGAAAATAATTCCTTCATATCTTTGTATCATTATTGGTGCTCCTTTTTTGCTATTCTTATTCAGCTCTATCAGTCTAACAAAAGTTTGAAAAAAAATGAAGAAATTTGTTGAAAAACAACGGAAAAGATTAATTAATTGTCTATTTTACGGTTGCTTTTCGAAGGATATTTCGGTATTCTTTTACTATTATAATGAAAAATCTATTAAAATTAGGAGTGAAAAAAGTGAAAGTCACAAAATTTGGGGGAAGCTCGCTTGCTTCTGCAACACAATTAGAGAAAGTTTTACACATCGTAAAAGAAGACGTTTCACGAAAGTTCATCGTTGTTTCAGCTCCTGGTAAGCGTTCTTCTGAAGACATCAAAGTAACAGATATGCTTATTTCTTATTATCAAGCGTACGTCAATAATGAAAATACTACTGAAATCGTCGCTAAAATCGTTGCCCGTTATGAGGCAATTTTAGATGAACTAACCCTTACTAAAGATGTTTTAACTGATATTCAACATGCAATCCAACATTTAGCGACTTTGGAAAAAGAACATAACCCTCATCTTTTAGATGCTTTTTTAGCCAGTGGAGAGGACAATAATGCTAAATTAGTGGCTGCATTTTTCCAACAACGAGGCTTGAATGCTCGTTACACAAATCCTTTAGATCTTGGAATCATCGTTTCAGATGAACCTGGAAATGCTCGGATTTTGCCATCTTCTCTAAACAAGATCTACCAGTTCGCTACGACTGAAGAAATTTTAGTGATTCCTGGCTTTTTTGGTTTTACAGAAACTGGTGACATTTGTACATTTTCTAGGGGAGGATCAGATATATCAGGATCGATTGTTGCAGCAGGTGTAAAAGCTGATATTTACGAAAACTTTACGGATGTCGACGGTATTTTTGTTGCACATCCGGGGATTATTCACGAGCCAAAAACAATCAAAGAACTGACTTATAGAGAAATGCGCGAATTAGCGTATGCTGGATTTGCCGTCTTACATGATGAAGCGTTGATGCCGGCTTATCGGGCCAATATTCCGGTAGTCATCAAAAATACGAATAATCCTGAACACCCTGGCACATTGATCACGACTTCTAGAACGGTCAAACACGATCCAGTTGTGGGAATTGCCAGCGACCAAGGTTTTGCTAGTATCTACATCAGCAAGTATTTAATGAATAGAGAATTAGGTTTCGGTCGCCGCTTGCTTCAGATTCTTGAAGAATTAGGGCTGAGCTATGAACATATGCCTTCTGGAATCGATGATATTTCCATCATTTTAAGAGAAGGTCAATTGACAATTGAAATAGAAAAAGAATTAATGACACGCTTAGAACAAGAACTTGAGCCTGATGAGTTGCGGATCACGCATGGTTTGTCGATGTTGATGGTTGTTGGAGAAGGAATGCGCCAACGAATCGGGGTCATGGCTGACAGCACAGCCGCTTTAGCTTTTAATAAAATCAACTTAGAAATGATCAACCAAGGTTCCTCCGAGGTCAGCATTATGTTTGGTATTCGTGAGGATCAAGAGCAAAAAGCGATTCAGGCTTTATATCAAACATTTTTTAAATCATAACTAATAATGAGATTGGGACAGAAGAATTTCATTCCGAGAACCAAGTAGGTACTGTGTACATCAACTCGTCCTCGTTGTGTTTTACCGCAACAAGAAGGAATTTACGAAAATTGCCTCTTTTTACAGTAATCCTGTAAAAAGAGGACAATTGGGAACTACTTGATGCGCTTTAAATTTTTGTGAATTGCCGCTTTGCTTCTGCTCCCACCATTCATCTGGCTTCCTTATAGGGTGGGGTGTGACTCGTAGAGTCATGCCCCACCTCTGTTTCATTTAGTCCTCCGAAGCTTTACATTGACGTTCCAATTCTGCTTTAATTTTAGGTTCTGGCGCAAAATCAGCTTCCCAATTGTCAGGCTTCAATACCTTATGGGTCACTGGATGATAACGCGGAGTGCCATCTGGAAACAGCTTCCCCATATTTGCTTCATGAACAATAGAAAATAGTTCAGTAGGATCTACCCCTAGCAAAGAGAATGATCCATAAGTAAAATACAACAAATCAATCAATGCATCTACTTGCTCAACTAAAGGATCGGTCACTTCTTTTTCCTTATTGAGTACCTTTTTTTCTGCCTGATCGACAGCTACTTTCAGCTGACTTACTAATTCTTTAAAGACTGCTGGATCATTATTCGCTGCCCCGTATAGAAATTCAACTAATTCTTCGGCTTTAAAGCCAGCTCTATCTGATGCTTGTTTGGCAGAAAAGTGTGTTGGAATTTTAGGTTTTCTATTATCAAATCTTTCGTGAAACAGTTCAGTTTTTTCAAATGGGTTATCGATTTTCATTGGGTTCCTCCTAAACTTAAAAGCGGAATGGATTCTTGTAGATCCGCCTGAAAAATAGAAAGCACTGACTGAAATGCTTTTTGCCTCGCTCAATTTTTTCCTTTTTTTCAGCCGGAGCTAGCGGATCCATTTCGGCTCAAATAGAAAACAAGAAAACTTACCTGTGTCGTTTCTTGTCTCTTTAAATTTTAGCTCATTCCTGTAGCTAAACAATCACCCCATAATGTAATAAGGCTTGATAAATTCCGTCCTCTTCATTTGTACCGGTCACGTATTGTGCAACTCTTTTAACTTCCACTTCGGCATTGCCCATTGCAATACCAAGTCCCACACCTTCTAACATCTCTAAATCATTCCAACTATCACCAAATGCCATTACTTCCTCTAATTCAATATCAAACTGTTTAACATATTGTTGAATCCCAGCTAACTTTGAACCACCTGCTGGAATAATGTCTACCGTAAATGAGTTAGAGCGTGTGATATGACTATCCAACAGCTGTTCTTTTAACATTGTCTCCTCTGATTTCGGGCTTAAAAGCACACACTGATAAATTGGTTCTTTCAATAAATCAAGATCATGATAACGCTTTGTCTTCTTATGAATTGAAAAACGGCTGGTCAGATTTTTGAAAAGTGCCACTGGAAAACGCTTTGGCAAAAAGCGTACAACTTTTTTTGCCCATTTATTTTGACCAAAACGCATCAACGAACTTCCTTCTATACTACGTCTTGAAGCAAATATAATCTGCCGATGATGATAGTCGGAAAAAGAAATAATTCGACTCAAGGCTTCATCTGAAAAAGGATCAGCCCAAATGGTGGTCTCATTTGTATAAACCAATTGACCATTGTACGTTACAAAAACATCAAAATTTAGCCCAACTATTTGCTGGTTTAAATGAACAGGACCGCGTCCCGTTGCTATACCGCAAAGGATTCCTTGCGACTGTGCTAATGCGATCCCTCGTTTAGTTGATTCTAAGACCTTATCATTCTTATTTACTAATGTACCGTCGATATCAAAGAAAATAGCTTTTATCATAAATTCCCTTTCTTTGTTTGACTCATCCGTTTTACAATTGACTAAAACAAGCCCATTTGTTTTGGATTTAAATCTGTATATTCCAACCCAAGTGCAGCTTTCATTTCTAATAGATTCCCGACCGCATCTCCGCCGGAATTATTATTGAAAATCACACCCACTTCTTGCGTCTCACGCGCCACTTTTTCCACAGCTTCACTCAAGTCTGCAATTTCTTCTGCATTGTATCGATACAACGTTCTTTTTTTACGCCAATCTTTGTCATTTGCCATCCAACCTGCAGCATTACGCCCATGAAAACGGAATAACGTAAATTGATCATTGGTAACATAAGGGAAAAATGGAACGGGATTTGTCGGAATCTGCGGCTCATCGACAACTACTAATGAAAATGCATTGGTTTTCATAAACGATAGTGTTTGTTTAATATATTTAGCTGTATACCATGAACCATTTCGCAACTCTATCGCAATCGGAAATCCAACAAACCATTGTCGAATCTTTTCTAAATATTGAACATTTTCCTTCGTACAGCTAAAAGTTCCCGAAAATTGAATCAAAAAAGCAAACAACTTCCCTGTTTCGATTATGGGTGCCATACTTGTTAAAAAAGCTTCAATCATTTCTTCTTCACTTTGATAGTACTGTTGCCATTCACCTTGGCAACTGATGCCACTATAGACTTTCATTACAAAGCGGAAATTCTCTGGCACTGATTTAGCCCACTCTCTAACAGAGTCTTGTTTGGGAATACCATAGTATGCCGTATCCATCTCAACTAGCGGCAGATAACCTGCATACTCATATAAAGTAGAACGTTTTTTTCCGGTTAATTTGTCATGTTCATTAAAAGAAGTCAAACCTAAGCGAATCATCGTCATTTTATCCTTTCTCTTCACAAAACTACTATTATAGACATATCGTTAAAATGATTATTCTTCACTTATTTTATACTAAAAAAGACTAAGACAAAACAAAAAGTTGTCTCAGTCAAAAAAAATTAATTGCGCGAATCTTTTTCTTCGCTTTTTTTCCATTTCATGTTGGCTTCACAATAAACTTGACCCTCGATGCGGATTTCATGACGCGTCGTTTGTCCTTCATCTGTATTGAGCATGTCATAATGACTTTCTACTACCTGACCATATTCAACTTCCTTATCAAATTTGACATTGATAAAAGTCGGCTCATGTGTACTTAAGAAATCATAGCCTAATACGTCTAGCAACCAATTAAAATAAATGGCATTATTAACATGCTGATTGCCATCAATATCGAAATATCGGACACGGTAGGGTAAAAATTCACCAGCTTCCACTTTTTCGATTTTTTCACCGCGGTAAATTTTCTTGATTTTTTCACTTTCATACGGCTCGATGATTTCAGGTAATACACTACTCATTTTACGATTTTCTTTATCCATCAATACAAACGTTGACTTGATTAAAACGCATTCGTTTCCTTGTTCATCATGAATCCAAAAGTTTCGATAACAAAAGTATTTATTATACGCTATAGCTTGTGTCGTTACAGCAAGTTTTTCTCCAACTTTGGGTAATCGTGTGATATGGATTTCGTAATTGGTAATGACCCAGCCAAGACCAAACGAAGCCACAAAGTCGCTTCCTCTATCTAAGGCATCACTTTGTTCTTCAGATGTTTTGATTACAACAGCCAGCATTGACGGGATCGTCATTTTCCTTGTAATATCGCCATCATAATAAGCTACTTCATACGGGGTCGTAAATTTTTTTGCCACTGGATCTCCTCCTTTTCTATACTGATATGACTCGTTAAATTATACCATAATCTACCAAACCAGTGATAAAATAAAAATCTGCAAACGATTACTCTTGCTTAATATATAGCTCAAACCCGCACAAAAAAGCTATCACATGCACTATTTAAATACATTAAAAAAACTTTTCAACACAGAAGTAAAATTCCTCCTATTTTAAAAAGTTTTTCAGTCCTACCTATTTGTAAAAGAACAACCTTTAATAACTAATTTTTCCACTCTATACGTGACCTGTATTACCATAGCCAAATACTTCTCCTAAGACTTCAGAAAGCACTTCCATCTTTATCCCTCCAAAAAAAATTAGTTGATTCCAAAAGAATAATACCATACTATTATATAAACTAGTATTATAATGCATAAACATAGAGGGGAAAAATATGAGAATCAAAGGAGATATCATTCGCACAGTCAGAAAACAGAAGAAATTATCGCAAGTAACTTTGGCCGCTGGAATTTGTACACAAGGAACGGTTAGTAACATTGAAAATAAAAATGTTTGCGATAGCTTGGAAATCCTTGATGCAATCTGCAAAAGATTAAACCTCAGTCTCGAAAGCGTATTAGATGATAATGATGAAAAAAAGCTCACTTCCTTATTGAATCGCGTAGAAGACTTGTGTAATACTTTTAAACATAAAGAAGCTCATTTACTTTTAAAATCTACCTCAATCGATGTTTCTGATTTTCAAAATAGAGAATTAGAAGTTCGTTGGTTTTACTTTATGGGCATCACAAACTTGTTGGGCTATAACAATACAACGGATAGCTTGTTTTATTTTTACAGAGCTGATGAACTTGGTGACTCAAATTCGATATATGCAATCCTATCTGTCAATAGTTTAGGAATTGTATATGAAATGGCCAATGAATTGGATAAAGCACAAGTTTATTATGAGAAATCAATCGATATGCTGAACAAAATGACGGTTAAAATGCCCATTGAAGCAACTAAAATTTTCTTCAATACAGCTAAATTCTATTCATTAATCAAGAATTATGAGACAGCTTTTACGTTGGCTACTGAAGGAATGGCCTTGAACAGATCCTATCAATCATTATATATGTTAGATCTTTTAACGTACGAAGCCGCTTTTAATGATTTCATGAAATCCCCTGATTTAAAAGAACCCGATTTTAGCCACGCTAAAGTTTTTGCTACTTTTAATGATAATCAAAATTTACTCGATGTGATAGAGAATGATGAAAAAATTTTAACTCGTTAGATCGATCACAATTACAACCCGCAAGTTTAGAGTACAGGTTCTATCTGTACTCTAAACTTGCGGGTTTCACTTTTTTGTTTAAAAAAAGATAATTACGTTCTACTAATGCTATTTTTTGCAAAATATCATTATTTTATAACCGAAAAAATATAATCTTATTATTTGAATAATATAAAACGCCATGTTACATTATCTATTGTAAGCGCTATAAAAAAATACTTTTAGGAGGAATCACAATGAAAAAAACAATGCTCAAAGCTGTTTTAACACTTGGATTATTGGCAGGAGGTTTATCTCTTTCAACCACTGTCACACATGCTCATGGATATGTTTCATCCCCAGGGAGTCGTGCATACTTCGGTAGTACCCAAGGTGGAAAAATCAATAAAAATGTTGGTCGTGCTGAATGGGAACCTCAAAGCATTGAAGCAACTAAAAATACATTCACTCCTGGAAAATTGGCTAGTGCAGGCGTTAGCGGGTTTGAACCACTAGATGTTCAGACAATGGACCGCTGGTATAAATCTGATATTTCAACTGGTCCTCTTGCAATCAATTGGACTTTAACTGCTCGTCACAGAACGTCTACATGGGATTATTACATGACGAAACAAGGTTGGAACCCAAATCAACCATTAGATATCAAAAATTTTGATTTAATTGGCCAAGTCGATGACAAAGGGACTATTCCTGAAGCATCTGTGAAACATACGGTTACCGTGCCAAGTGACCGCAAAGGGTATCACGTCATTTATGCGGTTTGGAATGTTTTTGATACTACAAATGCTTTTTATCAAGCCATTGATGTTAACGTTAAATAATCAATCAAGGAAACCAAAGGAGCCATGCACATGAAAATCAAACAACTTATTCCAGCCTTTCTAGTAGTTTCAGGTATTGGTATTGCTAGTTTGTCTACTGCAACACCTACTATGGCTGCAGATTCTGCTAGTGAAATGGTCAGTGTAGCAAATAAAAAAGTCCTTGTCGGCTATTGGCATAACTGGGCTTCTAAAGGTAGTGATGGCTACAAACAAGGAACCTCCGCAACGATTTCGTTAGCCGAAGTGAATAAAGCCTATAATGTAGTACCCGTCTCATTTATGAAGAGTGATGGCGTCAGCCGCATTCCAACCTTCGCTCCATACAATAAAACAGATGCTGCATTTAGACAAGAAATTGGAACACTCAACAGTCAAGGTCGTGCCGTTTTACTTGCCCTTGGCGGTGCAGATGCTCATATTCAATTAAAAATAGGAGATGAACAGGCCTTTGCTAATGAGATTATTCGTCAAGTTGAAACATATGGTTTTGATGGCCTAGATATCGATTTAGAACAATCAGCAATTACAGCTGGGGACAATCAAACTGTTATCCCGACAGCGCTAAAAAAAGTCAAAGATCACTATAGAGCGCAAGGAAAAAATTTCATCATCACAATGGCACCAGAATTTCCTTACCTAAAACCAGGTGCTGCTTATGAAAAATACATTACTTCTTTAGATGGTTATTATGACTATATTGCACCTCAGTTATACAATCAAGGCGGAGACGGTGTTTGGGTAGATGAAATCAATAAATGGATTCCACAAAGCAATGATGCTTTGAAATATGAGTTCCTTTATTATATGTCTGACTCTATGATCCACGGCACGCGAACCTTCTTGAAAATTCCAAATGACAAACTTGTTTTAGGACTTCCTGCAAATGTTGACGGTGCCGGCAGTGGCTATGTGATCGATCCAACAGCTGTCTATAAAGCACTCGATCAATTAGCGAAAGATGGCAATCCAATCAAGGGGTTAATGACCTGGTCTGCCAATTGGGATGTTGGCACAAACGTAAATGGTGGATCTTATAATAATGAATTTGCGACACGATATGCTCGAATTTTACAATAAGTAATAATAGAAGAGACTGGCTAAAACTCAACGAGTTATTTTCAGTCTCTTCTTTCTGCTATTTATTTTTCTCCACTACTAACTAATACTTTATCACTTACTGATAGATCCGTTATCTTCTTCGTTCGATAAATCCCTTCTTTTCTTAGATGGTGGTAAATCGTCGAAGTAGAAATACCACAGCGTTTCGCTATTTCTTCTGTTGACAGGTCTGTATTATGATATAACTTGAGTGCTTCTTTAACTTGATTAACAAGTGGTGGTCGGCCTAAAATTACGCCATTTTTCTTAGCGGCACTTAAGCCCGCTAAGACACGTTCACGAATCAATTCAGCTTCCATTTCAGCGAATGCCCCCATGATCGTAAAAAAGAACCGTCCCATTGGGGTTGAGGTATCAATGTTATTTTCAATACTGACAAAATGAATGTTTCTTCGATCGAATTCTTCTAATAACCCTAAAAGTTGCTTGGTTCCTCTAGCTAAACGATCGAGTTTAAAAATCACAAACGTATCGCCTGGCTTCAAAATCGTCAATGCTTTATTCAACTCATTACGAAAACTTTTCCGTCCACTTTCATATTCTTTGAAAATTCTATCGACACCATAATCTTTCAGTGCCTGTTGTTGCGAATCAAATTTTTGATAATGTGTACTTACACGCATATAGCCAATAACTGCCATTTATTCTCCCCCTTATTCACCTTATCTTCCAACCGTTACTTTTTTAGATAGTACTTGTTGGTTCAAAATAGATCGAGTGATAATGACCTCCCAAAGCCAATAACTCTTGATGCGTTCCTTCTTCTACGATTCTTCCTTGATCCATTACCAAAATCCTGTCGAAATGTTTGATTGTATTCAAACGATGGGCCACGACAATACACGTAAAATCATAGGTCTTCAAACGGTTCATAATAAAGTTTTCTGAAATATTGTCTAATGAACTAGTTGGTTCATCCATCAGCAATAAACTAGTTTCTTTTACTAATGCACGCGCAATAGAAATGCGCTGCATTTGACCACCGGATAAATTCATCCCGCCTTCTGAAATTTGTGTTTCCAGTCCCAACGGTAAATTCATGATAATTTCATCAACTCTTGAATCAAAAATGGCTTGTTCTACTCGTTCTCTCTTTGCTTCTTCCTGATTCAACACGATATTCTCATATAGAGAAGCATTAAAAATCGTCGGTTTTTGATTCACAATACTAATACAGTTTTTTAAGGACACATCGTCAACCTGTTTTAGATCGATATCATTGAATTTGATTTGTCCTGAAGAGGTATCATATAAGCCAGCCAATAGTTTTAATAATGTGCTTTTCCCTGAACCACTTTTACCAACGATGGCAACTTTATCTCCTTGTTTAATTTGGAAGGAAACAGAATGTAGGATGTCTTCTTCAAAATAACTATATTTAAACGAAACATCTTCAACGACCACTGAATCGATGGTATTGATTGTTTTCCCGTCAATCGCGAGACGAGGATTATCAGATGCTTCTAAGATTTCATTTAATTTACCGAAGTAAGAACGCAAAAGTAAGAACTCCGTATACGAATCAAACACTGTAACGATTGGCGTAATAAATGCTCCTGATAATGCATTAAAACTGATTAGCTCTCCTAGTGTCACTTGACCTTTTGTGACTTGGAACAAGCCCACGTAAATCATGATGATCGGCAAAATAAATTGGATTGATGTTTGGATCGTTCTGACCCACGTAGAAAAGCGATTTTTCTCTGCTCGCAACATAATTTGATTTTTAAATTCATTACGCCATTTTGCATAGAATTGGTTTTCAGATCCTGAAGACTTTACGGTCTCCATTCCTTCGAATAATTCTACTAAAATCCGCTGTACTTTAGATTGAGCAATCAATTCTTTATTGGTAATACTTTGGACCCGTTTGGAATTGACAACTGAAATAGCTCCCATTACAAAGGCTCCAAAAATAGCGATCAAAGTCAAATTCAACGATAACTTGGCCATCAAAATCAAATAGACAAATACAAATAGAAAATCAACTGAAATCGTCAGCATCCGTTGACTCATAATTTGTTGAATGACCACACTAAGATTACCACGAAAAATCAAATCACCCGTTGAACGATTGACAAAGAAGCGTAAGGGTAAATGAATGATTTTTTTCATAAAGGCTTTCATCAACGTTAAATCAAATAAATTTTCTAATACGATCAAAACAAGTCCTCTAGAGACCTGAAGCAAATAATACGCAATAAAAAGAATCACGATTGTTGAACCGATTTGAAAGAAATTAGAGACTGCAACAGTTGAATTGTCGATGATTGTTTGGGTTAATCTTGGAATTGCGATCGTCACCATTTGAATCAAAAGCGTTAGAGCGATAAATAGCGCTACTTTCGCTTTTTGATCACTTAAAATGTCTTTTAGAACGGTCCATGTAGCATTTTTTTGTTTCTTTCGTTGTGCAATTGTAACGTCGACCCCAGTTAGTATCAAGGCAATATTAGAGAAACTAGCTTGAAATTCAGAGCGTTTGATTTTTTTTCGTCCACTTGCTGGATCAAGAATTGTTGCTTCTTTTGCAGTTAGTTTTTCTAATACAACATAATGACGTTCTTCCCAAAAACAAATTGTAGGAGCTGATTGTTCTTCCAAAATATCGAAATCTAGCACTCGAATTGCTTTTGTTTCGATCCCTCTATCCATTAAAATCTGATTTAAATTGGTCAGCGTATTACCGCCTTTTGGCACGCCATAAACGTCTCGAAGATGGCTTAGCGTTACATTATCATCATAATAGTTCAAGACCATCGCTGTACAAGCCAATCCACATTCACTATGTTCGCTTTGTTCAGTAAATGGTATTTTTTTCGTCAATATGCTCCCCCCTTATTTCTTTGGTAGTTCTAACGTTAATATATTCGCGGTCTGCTCATCAGCGTGCATTCGTAAAAGTTGATGACCAATACCTGATAATCCTGTAAATAAGCCATATTTTGGAATCGTCGGTAAGCCTTCAAAGGTATAGTGCTCCTCACGGATTTTCTGATTTACTTTTTGTACTTTTTCTTGAATCTGTTCCTTTTGTTTTTTTGTCGCTAGTGATGTTTTGCTGTAGTTCATCAAAAATTCTAGATCCCCAAAGTTTCCGTGACATAAACAGTCGTCTTTTTTCTCTTGTTCGATCAATCGTTGTGCTGCAATTTGAATTTCCTCTGCTAAGCGAGAATCTTCAAAACCACTAGTAAACAACTCTAAGTATGCTAAGCCGATCCCAGTAGAACCATAACACCACAAGTCGTTGACCACTGGCGGGTTTGGTCGAAAATCCAGCCAGCCCTTTTGAACAGTATCAAACGTCGTTCTTTCTTTGATTAGACAAGTTCTAATCACCCGCTCGATTTCAGGGGTTTCTTCTATTTGTGCTAAACTATTTGCTGCATGAATCACTCCTGAATACCCATGGGCAAAACCGCCTTGCGTGATTTTGGTAAGATCTAAATCCAAAAGCAATCGTTTCGCAAATGTAAAATAGCTTTCTTTATTTGTTAGTTGGTACAAATGAACAAAAATTTTAATAATTGAGGCTGTACCGCCGTTCCAATCATATCCCTCAATGTTTGCTTTATCATACTGTTCCATATATTTCATAGTTATTGATTCTGCTGTTTTTAATAATTTAGGATCATGATTGTATTTATAGGTGTACAGCAACGGGTAAACGGCTCGAAAGAACCGTAAAAAGCCGAAATACTTTCAATATACTCTTCATCCAGTTTTATCACTAAGGCTTCCGCCAACTCGTATGGTTTTTGGAATCGTTTATCCTGTGTGACATGATATAGTTCACTAAAATACAGATACATTCCTGTGATACCGTTATAAAAATTCTCATTCATGACATCAACCACATAATTATCCGGTGATGTTTCTTCGATATCTTTCCAAGCGATTGAATCTTCACCTAAAAATACAGCTTCAAGAATCACTTCTCCTACAGCTGTCGCACCCTCTAAAAAACTTGCTTGTCTGATCTGTCCTTTCAGTGGAACTGCTTTTTCCTGTAAGTCCTTGGCATGATACAATCCAAATGATGTTTTCAAGTAATCTAACTGCTGTTTTTCTTCTTCTTCTGAATAATTTTTCAACCGTAACACTTCAAGATCAATAGCGTTGCCTTGGTACATATCCGTGATAATCTCGCCTTGGCTTGCCATTAGATCTTTTGAACTTGTTGGGTTAAAGAAAATCGGTACATCATGCTGCAACATATCCCTTACTTCATAAGGTACAGGTTTTGAGTTGGAGTAGCCATGCATCCATAGATTTTCAAACAGTTTCTCTCGTTCAATATAATCGACCATACAAGTTGGATGAGTAGAATAATCCAACAAATCACCATAACTCTGCGTGGTTTTGATCACATTACGAACGAAACAATCCGAAAAGGTCTTTTCCGCTAAGAACGCTAATGTGTCTTTATTTTTCATAGCAAATGCTGAGAATTCTTTAAATCCAGCAATGATTGTGTCGATATACGGAACAAAATCAACTTTTTCACCTTTGAATAAAGGAATATTTTCAGCCCCATCCGTAATATGTTCTTGATACTTGAATTGCATATTGACTGAATCAAAATCAACCAATTTCAATACTTTATATGGTAATTTCTGCTCGCCGCCACTTAATGCACTAAGTTGAACCCCAATGCTTGCGCCTTCGACATCTGCTTCAGCTCGTTCTTCAAATAAATAGATAGGAACGAGACCGCTCATGACGACTGACTTAACATTTTCCTGCATTACCTTAACGAGTGCATTTTCGCTATTTGGCATAGGAAAATGATTTTGAATAATTGTTTCAAGGTCGATCAACACAGGATATTTACCAAAAGCCAGCACATTTTCTAAGTGAAAATCGTTTCCATTTAGTAAGTAAACCAACGCAATAGTTTGTCCAAATTGACGGTAATAATGCGTAATATCTTCAAAAGATAAACATTCAGAATGAATCAAACACTCTTCAAATGTATACTGTTCCTTCACTATTTTAGTGGTTAAATAAAAATCAAATTCTGGTGCCATTTTATTGATTTCTTGAACAAAACGATCAAAGCGTTGCCCGATCATTAAATTTTTGGGTTTAAAAACAACCTCTATTTCATGATGGAACGTTAGAATTGCAACTGATTTTCCTTGATCATGAGAATCACCAGCGCCCATTTTTAAGCCTGTAAGAGAAATCGGTTTTTCGACCTGAAACACTTGGTTCAGCTCTGTTTCACTTTCAGCAAGTGCGCTCATCAATTCCCGGAAATTAGTCAGTTGAAAGTCGATTGTTTCTGCGTAAAGTCTTGTCAGAACTGGATACTGATCAAAAAATGAAATCAGTTTTTCCTTTTTATCAAAGCGTGCAATCAAGTACCGTTGGAACCCTTCTTTTTCATCCATTGATGTTAAAACAGACATTTTCTCTTTTTCCACATGTAAATCATAGACAAAAGTCCGTAAACCAATGTCCATAAAGCGATTGATTATTTCCCCTATATAGTCTGCCATTGCTGTTACTTGAACTTGAATACTGGGGAAGTCCGCTGCTATTCCTTGGATTTGTTTTTTCAAATAATCAATATGCAGTCGCAAAGCATACGTAAAGTTCGCCTTGTTTTCGTCTAAGACATCTTCAACTAAGCGATCCTCTTGTTCTAAAATAAGGGTTGTCGTTTTCACCCACGATTCATTTTCAATCGCATCCGAAATATATTCTTTTTCTGCCGATGTTAGCTCTTTTACAGCCAAATCAAATTCTTCTTCCGTTAATGCTAGAGAGTCTAAAATCTCCTTAAAGCGTTCATCTGTCACAGTCGTTGGACGTTTACGCCATTTTTTATAATTTTCACGTTTTTCTCCAGAATAAGTCGTATGATGGTTTAAATAATAGTCACTTAAAAGATCATAGCGTTGCCGGATCGATGTTGCTTTTGCCAAATTTTTAAGACTCATGCTAAACTCCTTTTTTTGCTTTTATTTATGTAAAATTCCTTAGATTAAAAACAAGTGCTAGACGAGTTCCCCACTAAAAGGATCTCGTCTAGCAATCAACTTATTTTAATACCAGCCGCAACATCTTGAAGAGTAACAGTTATAGCTACATCCTGCAGAGTAACAGTTACTTGATGAAGATGATGATGAGGAAGATGATGACCAGCCCCAACCATTATTCCATCCATTGCCGTAACCGTAGCCGTAGCTCCCTTGCACTTTATTCATTTCTTCGGGCGTTAATTCTTCAAAAGATTTCCCAACTTTTTGTTCAGCTTGTTTATTCATAATTCTTGTTCCTCCTAAATATCTTTTGGATAATAAAGTGTGCACCTTTATTATCATTTATTTAAAATAGATTGTTGTTTAGACAATCTATCTTAAAACACTTTTTTATCTGTGGTTCTTGTTTAAATCGTCAATCGAACGATTGTGAATTTGCTTGCTTCTATCTTAAAGCTTTTTGCTTTAGAAGCATTTGAATAGCCTTTTACAACAGGCTCTATTTCGTATTCACCTGGTGGCAAGTAAGTACTGATTTGTCCAAATTTATTGGTTAAAACAGTTGTTTCGTATGCGGAACCTTTCGTACATCTGATATTATATTCCAAGCCATTTAGTACTGTTCTTGTATTGTTACTTGAAACATATACTAAGGCACGACCTAGTATTACTTTAGGTTTATTGTAGAAAATAGCTTCTGCAATTTCCCCTGTGATAATTGATTTAGTTTGAGTCGCTGTATCAATTTCATAGCCATCTGGGGCTTTTGTTTCAGTGATCGATACTTCTCCAACCGGTAGATCTGGGAAGAAAAGTTCTCCTTGGGCATCCGTTGTTCCTTTGTGAACATTTCCAGCTGAATCGGTTACTTCAAACTCAGCATTTGGCAAGACAATATCGGTTTCGAAGCCATCATCATCTATGGCAAATTTTGTGATTTTCAATCCACCTAAATTCTCCATTTTCTCATTCGCATGTCTTACTTCAGTTATTTTTCCTGATTCAACTATCACTTCATAAAAAACTGAATTTTCTTCATAACCTGGTGGTGCTTCAACTTCAATGACATAATACTTACCTGGTTCTAGATCATTTAATAAAATTTCACCATTAGCATCTGTCGTTTGTGTGCTTACAAGTTGAGTGTCATTATCATAGACTTCAAAAACTGCACCTTGTAGATAAACGATTGGGTCAGAGTCTTTTACATACTTAATAATTTTCAAGATACCTGTCTCTGGTAGTTTTTCTTTCTTATTGATTACTTCAACAGATAGTGTACCGTCTGGATCATTTTTAGCAATTGTAATTGTTTTTGGTGTCGTATCTAATTCATAGCCTTCCGGTGCTTTTGTTTCGATTAGGTTATAGTCACCGTATGGCAAGTCATTTAAATGACCTACTCCATTGGCATCTGTGGTAATAGTGCCAACGAGTTCATCTTTGTCGTTGTAAACTTCAAACTCTGCTCCCTCTAGAAGTGTGCCTTCTTCATCTTTTTTCACTACTTCTAGATTTCCAGTTGTTGTTTCTTTTTTATTCTCTACAATCACACTGACTACTCCATTTGGATCGTCTTTAGCGACTGTGATTGTTTTTGGTGTTTCGTCTAATTCATAGCCTGCTGGCGCCTTTGTTTCGATTAGCGTATAGGTTCCGAATGGTAAGTCTTTTAACTGACCAACGCCATTCACATCTGTTGTAATGTTGCCGATCACTTTATCGTTCTCATCACGAACTTCAAATTCTGCTCCAGCTAATAGCTTGCCACTCTCATCTTTTTTAATAACTTCAAGGGTTCCAGTTGATACTATTTTTTTATTTGAAATCGTAATGCTTGCTACTCCTCCTGGCGACGATGCAGAAAGCGTAACGTATTTAGGGGTTGCATCTAGTTCATAACCGTTTGGTGCTTGAACTTCGATTAATTTATACGTTCCAAACGCTAGATTACCTAGAGAAACTTCTCCATTAGCACCTGTCGGAACTCGTCCCATATATTGATTATCTGGGTTATAAATATCAAAAATAGCTCCAGCTAAAGTTTGGTTGTTTTCACCGGTTTTAATAATTTTGATACTGCCCTTTTTTACTATTTTTCTATTTGGGATTGTAATACTCGCTACTCCCCCAGGTGATGATGCAGAGATCGTAACATATTTAGGTGTTGCATCTAATTCATAACCATTTGGTGCTTGAACTTCAATTAATTTATACGTTCCAAATGCTAAATTCCCTACTGAAACTTCTCCGTTAGCACCTGTCGCAACTCGTCCCATATATTGATTGTTTGAATTATAGATATCAAAAACAGCTCCAGCTAATGCTTGATTATTTTCACCGGTTTTAATAATTTTAATACTGCTCTTGCTTACTATTTTTTTATTGGAAATCGTAATACTTGCTACTCCTCCTGGGAGCGATGGAGAGATCGTAACATATTTAGGGGTAGTATCCAGCTCGTAGCCATTTGGCGCTTGAACTTCGATCAATTTATACGTCCCGAAAGGTAGATTTCCTAGTCCCGCAACGCCATTGGCACCTGTCGTGATTCGACCCAAGTATTGGTTATTTCCATTATAGATATCAAAAGTGGCTCCAGGTAAAACTTGATTGTTTTCACCAACTTTAATAACTTTAAGGCCGCCTACTGGATTTTGTATAGGTCTATTACTTTTAGTTATACAAACAAGTTGGCCTCCTCTAAGAATAGTAAAACTTTGCATACTTGGTTCTAGCTGATACCCATTGGGTGCTCTTGATTCCCGAATAGTGTAGTAGCCGATCGGTAATGATCTTGTTTCTGCGATCCCATTGTAGTTTGTTTGAATGTCTTGGAGCGCACGCCCCCAGCGGTCATAAATCGTAAATTGTGCACCTGATAATCTTGCATTTGTACGTTCGTCATATTTAATTACTTGAACGCCCCCACATGATGGTGGAGCAAAATAGCGTTGTGTTGCACTCTTAGGTGTCACAAGTGGATTCTGTAATTGATTATTTGCTAATGTCGTTCCCAGCTGATTATTCGCACTTGCTCCAGTCGACCAAGACGAAGTATTCTGAACGGCTTCAGCCTGTTTTCCTCCAAACGCTCCTAAAGCCAATAAAACTAAAACGAAAGAAAATAATAAATAGCGGATTTTCTGTTTCATGTAAAATGCTCTCCTAACAATTGTTATTTTTAACTCTATAACGCTCTTTTAATATGTAATAAACCAAATAAATGATTTGGTCACCGCGCTCACCCCCTCTCTAATTCAAATAAAAACTATAAACATTTTATTATTTAATACTTTTGTTATAATAACATAAGCGTCACAAATTTTTTCACTAAGCAAAGTATTTTATACCCAAAGGAGTAGAAAGCCGTTTTGAAAGATTATGGAACATTATTGAAGAAAATCAGACAAGAAAAAGGACTTAGTCAAAAAGATATCTATGAAGGCATTATGACCAGGCAAACCTATTATTTAATTGAGGCAAATTCTAATATGCCATCGTTTGATAAATTTCTAATCATACTAGAAAAACTTTTTATTTCTGTTGATGAATTTTTGTGTTTACTTGATCCTGAAGCCTTTCCGACTGAGAATCATTTGTACTATCAATTAAGCCAAGCCGTTTTTAAACAGGATATGAAAAGAATCTCTTTGCTTGTAGAAGACTCCCAACAACTGTATACCTCAACAAATAACAAAAAATATCTCCATTTAAATTTAGTGGCTCAAGCAATGACCTATTTAAACTCTGAACCAACAAATCCAGACACTCTTGCTTGTTTAAACGAGTTAATGTTACCCATCAAACAATACTTAATTGGCATCGACAAATGGTATCTCTATGAATTGAGATTGTTAAATAATTCCTTATACTGTTTTGAACTTTCTGAAGCAATTGCTTTAGGAACTCTCGTCGGGAAAAAAATGGACGTGCTAAAGGACCTAGAACAATATCAAGAAATTAAATTAAGACTCTATCTAAATCTTTCTTGCTTATGCTTAAATCACCAAGATTATGACAATACCCTGCTTTTTTCGGCTTTAGCTAAAGAAAATGCTCAAAGCGATTACCGATTATTTGAAACCATCATTGCAAGCTTGAATTCTGAAATTGCTCAAACAGCTAAACAACAGCAAACAGAAAACCCGAAAATCACTCACTATCTTTCTATCTTAGAAACCTTGGATCAGTCCGCCACAGCACATGGCTATAAACAAATTCTCAAAACAAATGGTATCTCCTGAAGACTATTTATTTTGAGAAAGATTATGAACCAAACTTGTTTACTTTATAGTCCCAGCTATATGGTCTAGGGGAACTAACGGGTTCTCCATCATTATCTTTACCTAAATCTGGCGTAATAAACATCGTTACCCAATACTCATTATCTTGTTGATAATCTAAAACTGCTTCATTATTTTTGATCAAAGCAGAAGTGTTACTCGAAAGGTGTGTTACGTTTAAATCTACATTTGTCGTGGTTGCAATATAGCCGAAAAATGTATAATATTCTGGAACAAAATCCTTGATTTTAAGTTTCTCTTGTTGTTTTTCTAACGTAAATTCATACTTTGCAAAGAGTTCTTGAGATACCTCAACTGCTGAATCCTTTATTGTGCTTTCAGAAATCAAATTCATATTTTGCACTGTTTCATCGATCCTAGAATGATAATAGCCTTTCGATGGTATGACTAATTCTGAATTAGGATTAAGAACAGTTTGTCGAATATTCAAAACAACTGTTTTTCTTTTTGGCATGTTCTTATTCGTCACAATTATTTGTTGATGTTCATAGGTCTCCACTGGAGATGTGAAGTTGAAACTACTTTTTATGCCCGTGTTTGTTACGCCGTTTATATCGATCGTTGTTTCATACTCTTGATTCACTTGTAAGATTTCTTCTACAGTGTAGTTTTGATCTGCTTTCCACGGATGAACCATTTTTTTTACTTCATTTGAATAAAGAGAAAAGCGATCATTTGTTGTATATTGATCTTTACCATAGCTAAAATCAAACGTCTCAGTTTGATCATCCATCTCCTCGTCTTTTTCATTGAGTAATTTTTTTTGTAAACTGACAATGATTGGTTTGACTTTAGGAACGATGAATTCCTCTGCTGGTTGCATAACATCGTTGTAGTCCTTGTAGACAAGCGTTGTTCTGCCATTGGTTTTGGCTAATCCATTTTTGTCGATAATGTTTGGCTTTAAAACATTATCATCCGCATTAACACGGTACTTGATTTCAGCAAACATAACATCTTCATCCGGTTCTAGTGAGACGGGCGTTTTAAGTGCCCCTACATTCCAATTGATTGTCGGTCGACCAGTTACCTCCTTGACCTCTGTCGTTCCTTGAGTAGATTGGACGGACCCAACCATTTCAAACCCAACGCCCATTGGATCGACAACAAATCCTGATTTGATTGCCCCAACAATTTCCCCAGCAATGCCGCCAAGAATATCTTCTAAATTATCTGCTGTTGCAGCAAAGCTTTTATCCTCAGAAGACGCAATTTCTTTCAACGTTTTATTCCCTGTAACAATCCCATCATCTGAAGAGTTTAAATCCATATCCACTCCAATCGTATAAAAATCCGTTACTAGATTCTCTCCATTCGATCGTTTCTCGTTTTTTGTAATTGCCGCTTCTGCTATTGCGCTGTGGGCATGGTTAGACATTAAGCGATTTTTTGAATTAGGTGGCATTTGTTCATAATCTGGTGGAAGTCCACTATAACGATACGTTCCTTCTGCACCATTTCCAGTCGGCTTGTTGTAATTAAACTTCCCTTTAGGAATGGTTTTAACCGTTTCATAATAATTGTATCCATTTTTAACAGTATATTTTTGCATGCCGAACAGTCGGTTATACGGTTCGGTTGGCGGATAACTAAAGGTTGGGACACCATCCGATATCAAAACGATATTCCGTTTCTCTCCTGATGCATTCATTATTACTTCCGTGGCTGATTTTATCGCTGCTTGGGTAAACGTTCCACCTTCTGGTTTTAACGATTTGATTGTATCTAACAGTGCGTTCTTATGCATTGAATCAGCAAATTGACCACTCCACTCTCCTTCGTTAAAGGTATACTTTGTGACTTCTGTCCCATAGGTGATCAGCGAGATTCTATTAGCGTAATCTTTCCGTAAAATCATATTTACAAATTTTTCAGCGGCTGTCTTTGCTTTAGTCATACGATCGTAGTCTTTCATGCTTCCTGATGTATCGATAATCAATACAATATCTGTCGGAGGCGGGGGAAATTGATTACGTCCTTCAATTCGAAGTGTGATATCCCATTGGTTGACCATTCCAGTTACAGGTTCAGCTGTTTTGCTTATTTTAATTTGACCTGACCCCAACTCTGTTTTTTTAGCTGCTTTAATTGGGGCATTCGTATACGACAAGGAGGATTGTGCCATATAAACAGTAGCAATTAAGCAAAAAATCAGCATAAGCCATTTAATTATCGTCATTTGTCCTTTTGTCCTTTTTTTCAAAATGGCACCCACTTTCCTGTCTTTTGACTTTTTAAAGCGACTCATTAATGGTTTGTTTTTTTAGTTGCTTATCTATTTCTAAACTGGGATTGCCTCTTGGTATTTCCCCACCCCACCAAGCATCTCGATAAGCATATTTTGTTGTACTGATTCCTTCTACTTTAACTTCGAATGATAATAAGACATCTATATAGTCTTCCGTGATAGTTGCTTGGTTCATTTTGACTTTGGTAAATAGGTTCGTTGTACGTTCATCCTTGATTAACTTCTTTTTATAATAAAAATAGCCATCTTCACCATCTATCCAGTCATTTAAATTATAATCAATACTTAAAATTGGAGTGGGGCCATCAATCGTTACAGGTAATAATGTGGTTGACCCATTTGGCTGTTTTTTAGAGAGTATCGGCAATGACAAAACACGAATAAAACTTTCCTGATCACCTGTATTTTTTATGGTTACTTTTTTTAAATACTCTTTTTCAGGTTCGAATGTCTTCGGTGGCTCAAATTCTTCTTCTATTGAGGTTTGAAAATCACCGATTCTAAATTCGTTTCGCTTTTGGTCACTATCTGTTAAAGCTGCATACGTTTGATAAAGTCCAAAGGAAAGGCTGACAAGCACCACTAAGAATCCTGTAAATAAAAAGAGCTGTTTAACGGTGAGATACTTTTTTGTTGTCTGTTTTTTTTTCACGCTCTATCCACTCCTTTTAGTCACTTAAACGATCATGATACATGTTGTATAGCTCGCCAGAGTTACCGATATTCCACGTACTTAAAAGTCCTTTTGTCTCATCGTGTGCATCCATTACTGGGTTTAATTGATAAAGAGCAGCTTTAAATTTGTTGGGTGCATTCGGACTTAAACGAACATTTTTCATTACCGCTGCGCTTATTTCACCAGGCTGAAGTAACTCAGAGTAGTAAAAGTACCCGTCTTTATATAACCAATAGTCTTTAGTTCCAGTTGGAGGAGCTGAATGATGAACATTATCTGGAAAGCCCAATTGAAACCAACGTAGGTCTGTTTGATCTCTGCCACTATCTTTGAATCGATACATTTCAGTACCCGTACGAGGGTTCGGAGTGATTGCTTTTGCGGCAATCACATTTTTTCCTTCGTGTGCATAGGTTCCTCCAGCTTTAGCTGCTGGCTGCCAAGTTTCTGTGTTTTTTTGATTGACGGTCGGTGCTATCTCGTTAGGAGAAGTGGCTAAATTTCCATTACCTGTTTGATCTGCAGTATCTATCTTGAATGTTAATAAGTACTCGTATAAACTGATTCGAACAAAGGTAGGAATGTTTCCTGTATTTTTGACTTGGATGATTTTTTTTGTTGTTAGACCTGGTTGCCATTCAAATTCAGGTACAAATTCCTCTACGATTTCGGCTGATAATCTTGTTCCGACAAAATGATTGACCTCACTGTCTTCTGAAACAAACCAAGCGTATGTACTTCCTAGAACCATCAAACCAGAAAAAAGGAAAGTACAGGCTGTAATGATCATTTTCGTGTTGATTTTCGTTTGTTTCATTTTTCTTCTTTTAATCGAACTTTTTTTCTTCTTTTTCACACTGTACCGCCTCCCATCATTTGATCGTTCTAAAAAATCCAATTGCTATTTATGAAGTTTCTTTTCTTGTTTTTTATGCTTGATGATCAATAATGAAATTAATATCAAAAATAAGCCTATACATGAAAAAATTAATGCGTTGCGCCATTCTTCCCCAGTATGTGGTAGTTTTAATTTACTTAAGATATTTTCGATAAACGGTTTTTCTGGATCATCTGGGTCTTTTGTTTCAGGCAATGTCGTTTTAATAGCGTTAAAATACCAAATGTTTTCTACAACATTCTTTTCGAAGAAGTCTCTATTGGTATATTCTTTCCCATCTAATTCAAAGTATGCTTCTAGCATTTTGGTATCACCGCTTTTAAATGTACCTAGATTTAATGGCGTTGACTTGTCTTGTAGATTTAAGGATTTGTTTACGCCAGATAACGGACCTTTATAGACTTCTTTTCGCTCGTAGATCAATGTCATCTGAATCGCTTTCGATAAATCTAATGAACCTTCGACTATTGTCGGCTTACTTATGTGCATGGTTAAATGATAGGGGATATCTTTTTCCATATTGATGATTGTGATTTTTGTAAACCATTTTTTCCCCGGCGCAACATCCCGAATATCCACGAGATATTGACCATCATTCTTTATTTTGATGCCTTGATCATCACCAGCCACTATTCCAGGAGGAAGATTGGACTCAGAATTTACTTCAATTGGGTTTAAAGCAAGTGATAAACTAATTAGTAAATATAAGCCTACCACTAGCCATCTTGCTTCTTTGAATGTTCTTTCCATCCTTTTCCCCCCTCAAATAGATAGCTATTTTTCAATTATTTAGCTGGTACTAGTTCTTTTAATGCTTTAGCTAACGCATCGTTGACACCAGGTTTCAACCAATCATCAACCGCATCTTTATACGCTGCGATTCCTTGGCCTTTAATAACTAAGTCATAACTTAATTTACTGTATTCATTTCCTGCGGTACCTAATAATTTAACTGCATCCATCAATTGTGTTGTGTTTGCACCTGATTCTAGGACGCTTGTATAGTAGAAATACCCATCAGCTGCATTGAAATACCATTTATCCGCAACTGTTGGATCTGTTGTGATGTTGTTAAACGAAATTTGAATATTGCCATCGCCTGTTGCTGCTGGTGTATTCCAAATCAATGTACCATCTGGCGTGAATGTTGGTGCATAGACAGGATTTGTCCAATCTTTTATTTCACCAGGCTCATTGTATTCGAAGGATACATAGTTTAGTGATGGTGTTCCTGATTTTACGCTGATTTGATTTGCTTCATTACGAGCAAACCCATCAATTCCGCTGGCATAGTATAAAACACCATCTTTTTCAAAAGTGTAACGATACGTATAGGTTGTTTGTGTCCCAACTGTTTCAGCTTTTTCTTTGACTTTCAGTGTGTAAGTTCCTGCAAAGTCACCTTCTGCTACAGTGATTTTTGGTGCACCCTTGCTGTCAAAAGTAGAATCTTTGAATTCATCCGAAGCAGCTGTTCCTGGTAATACATAAACATCTTTAGTTTCTTTCCCTTCAAGCTCAGCTCCTGTTGTTGGTTTCGGTTTATGATCTTTCAAAAGTTTTAGTGTTTCTTTTAAAGAAACACGCGTCAATGTTTTGTATTTACCGATATTTTGAATCGCTACATCTTTATTTACTTCTGAACCTGGTTCCCATTCGGTTGGCGGCTCAAATGTTTCCACCACTTCTATGTCTTTTCCCGTCGCAACTTGCCCCTCAAAGTGGTTGGTTTTTTCGTCTTCGCTGGCAAACCATGCAAATGTTGCCGCAGCTAGTGCTGCAAGTGCAAAGGCGCTTGCCAACGCAAGGACTTTTTTCTTTCTGTTTTTATTCATTTCTATTGTTCCTCCCCAAAATTTTTATTATTAACTTTTTAACAACGATGAAGGAATCTCTCCTTCACTCCTTATTAAAAAGTAAATATCTTTATTTGTTTAAAATGTAGTACCTGATAATCGTGATAAAGCCAAAAACTGAGATTAAAAAGATAATCGAAATCAGTGCATTTTCACGTACAAAACTAAGAATTGCGCCTATTTTAGGAATAACTAGAACTTTTTTTCCGACGACTTGTTGTTCACTGACAGGTACATCTTCCGCTAAGTTGGCATCTCCTTGCGTGATATAATAGGTACCTTTTGTGTCCCCTAAATGATCCATCTTTTCTTTCACTCTATGGGTCAAAAAGGACTGGCTTTTGATACTTGGTCGAAAGGTAATAATATCTCCCACTTCAGCCTCATTCCCAGCAATATTTTTTATAATGATCACATCTCCGGAATGAAAGCCTCCTTTTTGTTTTTTAGGATCTCTCGGTACCATTGAATCGGTTAGTACCCCTAGGAGTCGATGACCCAACACACTCTTATCTGAATTTTTAGTCGTTGCAAAAATAGTTGATCCGATAACCATGAACAAAATAAAACCATAAAAAATAGCATTAAATAATAGGGTATAAACAGTTTTTTGGGGTTTATGATGGGCGACGATTTTTTTTCTTTTAGAAATAGGCGCCTGCTTGTTTTTCTTTTTTCTAACTTGTGGTTTCCTATCTTCCAGTTTGTCCGTTGCTTTTGAACGACTAGGTCTTTTTTTTCCAGTTACTGCTTGTTTTGCTGTTGATTGTGGCGTTCTTTTTCTTTTAGTCGATTGTTGTTTCTTGTTTCGCTCTTCCGCCATTTTTTTCTAAACCCTCACTTTGCCTCGAACTTCAAAAAACAATGCCTCCTCACGTTAACAACAAAAAATCAACTAATACAAGCTCAACAAAAAGGATTCTCACTAATGATTAGCTGTCATTTGGAGAGTCCAAAAAACTAATGATATTAAGAAAATCAACTAAAACGCAAAAAGGAAATACGCTTGAATGGCTAAATCCCTTCATAACGTATTTCCGGACTGTTTCCTCTAAAAAAAATCACAAGCGTTTCGGCTCTATAAAAATCATTAGTTTATTATAGAGGAAACTCAATGTCAATAGTATTTGAAAAATATCTTTTACTCTTTGTATCATTGATTAAATAGGCGGTGATTATAGTGTTTTAGTAATGTTCCTTCAGCTTTTTCCAACGTTCAATGATTAAATTTTTTTCTAGCTACAATCAAACTATCAAAAATTTAGAGGTGTTTATCAATGGCAGTGATCGGCTATATGCGTGTTAGTACGCATCAGCAAAAATTTGATTCTCAGCAAAAAGCGCTTGAACGTTATGGGGTAGATATTATTTACAAAGAACGTGAAAGTGGTCGAAAGACATCTAGAAATGAGTTAAACAAAGTATTGTCTAGTCTAAAATCAGGTGACACACTAGTTATTTTTAAGCTGGATCGATTATCGAGAGGAACGAAACAATTACTGAATTTATTAGAAGAATTTGATCGAAGAAATATTCACTTTGTCAGTATTCAAAATAATATTGATACTACAACAGCTATGGGGCGCTTTTTCTTTACTGTTATGGGGGCTTTTGCTGAAATGGAGGCTGAATTGATTCGTGAGCGAGTCATTGCTGGTCTTGATGCAGCCAGACAAAATGGCAAAAAATTAGGACGTCCCCCCCGAACAAAAGAGGTAAATGAAGCATTGAAACTATATACTAATTCAACTTTGTCTGTTCCTGAAATCGCTCAAAAATGTAATGTCTCAATACCAACGGTGTATAACCATATAAAAAAACAAAATTTAATCAGAAAAGTACACTAATGTAGAATGACCGCATAGCTAAACAGCTATGGGAAAACTAAGAAAGAATGAGGCTAGAACAGAAGCTTATTTCCGAAGAGATTACTTCTGCTCCCACCATTTATTCGCATTTAGGGTGTGAAACAAAAGTGATGTTTACTTTTGTCCCACACCCATTCCTTTTTTATAATGATTTACGTTTTCTCATCTAATGTTTAATTCATCAGCCGATCAATTTCAAGCCAATAACAGATGCTAAAATGATCCCAATGAAGACAATTCTACGCCAATCTTTTGATTCCCCGTAAAAAAGCATTCCTAAAATAGCGCCTCCCGCTGCACCGATCCCCGTCCAAATAGCATATGAAACCCCCATTGGCAAACGCTTCATAGCTAAGTAAAGAAAGATAAAACTACAGCCAAAAGTAAAGAATAAAAGGAATAAAGATGTTTTATTTTTGTTTAGATTAAAGCGGTTGATCGACCCAACGCCAAGCATTTCAAAAATTCCTGCCATCATTAAAAACACCCAACTCATTTTTGATCCACTCCTTTCTCTCCTGTTACAACTTTCAAGCCCATTACACCAATGAGCAGTACTACAATCAGCAAAATTTTAGATAGCTTAAATTCTTCACCAAAAAAGAGGATTCCTGTGAGTACTGTACCTGCTGTGCCTAACCCCACAAATACCGCATATGCCGTTCCAACAGGCAACGTTTCTCCTGCTTTTATCAACGCGTAAAAACTAATAAAAATAAAGACCACCGTCAATACTATTTCCCACCATGTATGACTATGTTTCATTCCAATGACCCATAATACTTCAAAAAAAGCACCAATCATTAATTTTAACCAATCTTTGTTCATATAAAAACCTCCTTATTTTATCTGGAACAACGTCCCGCTTTAGTTCACCTTGTGTCATACAACACAGGCTATTTCTTAAATAGTTCAAAAGAGAAAATAAAAAAGGTGTCAATCAACAATTCCATCTACGGCCTAAGAATTGTTGATCCACACTTTGACTGATAATCAGCCGGCGCTAATTATCAAAAGTTAGTTGATTTAGTTGTATTCATTCTCTTAAAACTGTTTCTCATTTTACGCCATAATAAACGAATTGGCAATAGCCCCGTTCTTTGTTATTTGTTAAATAAAATTTAATAAGTTAGAAAAACTATATAACACGCTATTTTACTTTATTAAGCATATAAATTGTCTAACAAAGCTATCATTTTTACCGATATATATTCTAATTGATGTCCTCATACCTTTACCTTCTTAGATAGGAAGTCTCATTCGATCAGATAATTCAGAAAATTTTTATCTGATGATTTTGTAAATCTAATCAACATATGATACACTTATCTTATCAAAAAAAGATTCCTAGTGAATCAGTCAACGTTGATATTACTTACTTTAGGCGGTAGTAATGTCAGCGTTTTTCTTTGCCTATACAAATTATAACACACTAAAATCTTTTTGAAAATATCAGCGTACTTAGCGTAATAAAAAAAATCTCACCCTATTTAAGGTGAGATTTTTCATTAAAAGTAGGCTCTATCACTCTCTTTTTATGCTAAAGCTCCCATTGGATCCCATGGGGCTAAGACAGTTGGCTCTTGTTTCCATATTTCCTGTAACTCCGGTGATAAGAATTCTTTACGAACAACGATTTGATAGGTGTATTCGTCCATCCAAGCGTCACTCATTACAAAGAACCCTTTGTCTCCGACTTTTTCACCCCAGCTATTCTCTACTTTCCATTTAGTAGAAGTGCCTTCGACCAAATCTACACCTGTTAAAACCATCGCATGAGTCATCAAACTTTCACCAAAGTCTAAACGTTCAGCTTTCGTCATCGTGAAATCAATATCGAATAAATCATTCATATCATAAGCATCTAACGACATAATTCCACTATCTCTTGTGGAAGACTGACCCACATCACAACCAAACCAAACAGATTCGCCTTGTTCTAACTGCGCAACTGCTAATTTCTTGAATGTTGTCATATCCACATTGATGTATTTCACTTCTTTGCCACCTACAACATTTCCTAACATTTCGACAGTATACGTTTGGTTGTATGGTTTATCAGCTGTTGGGGCATTGATCACACTTACATAGTCATCAAGATTCACACCCACATATTTTTCATAGAACGATTGCGGTGTTAACTGTTGATCCAAATGATATTTTTTCTCTTCGTCACGGTACTCAAAATCAAATGTATCTGGCGGTGTACCTAATGAAATCGCTAAAAAGTTATACACTTCTGCCAGCATTTCCTCTTTGGCTGTTTGAACGTCTCCCACTGTTTTCCCACTAGCGATTAACGCACGCAAAATCGTTGCATCTTTTCTTAATTTTTTATTTAAGTAATTGTTTAAGTCACGTGAATTTGAGCTATTACTACTTTCAGGCATGCCTGTTTTTGGCACAACCCCATATTTTTGGAAAAGAGAAACGATCATATCCCATTGTCCACCATCTTGTTGAGGTGTTGCTAATAGGAAAGCAACTTTACGGCTATCTAATGCTTGATCTGCTGTTGCAATAATATTTTCATAGAAGTAATTGGACTTTTCATATTTATCCCAGAAAAATGTATAGTTTTGAGAAAGTTCAAAATCTTTTAAATTAAAGCTGTTGATCATTTTATGTCTAAATGTATTCAACGCTGCAAACATCCAACAACGTCCGCTTTGTTTTTGATTGGCTACTTTTCCAGTTGCAAGATCTACTGAAAAGACGGGCACATTATTGACTTCAGCGATCTGATTTTGTGCGGAAGCCGAAATACCATTTTTAACTACTCCACGCTGTAGGGCATTTTGCTTATTATTTTCCACAAATGTATCGTGAAATTTTTGTGTTACTGTAGGGTCGATTACTGACATTTTGATTCATCCTTTCACTCATCGTATTTCTTTTTCATTATATGCCTCAATTTTCAAACTCACAAGTTTTTAATAAAATAAAATTGCTTTTTTGCATCACTTGTATTATCATATGTAATACAAAGAAGTAAAAGAGGTGACTATATGTTATTAGAAATAGATACTCAAAGCCAAACGCCGATTTATCAACAGATTTGTAATCAACTTATCCTTGGGATTGCAACGCATAAACTGCAGCCAGGCGAGCTCCTTCCCTCCGTTCGGCAAATGGCGGATGAAATCGGCGTAAATATGATGACTGTTTCAAAAGCCTACTCTCTATTGAAACATGATGGCTACATTTTAACAGATCGTAGAAATGGTACCAAGGTTGCTGAAAAGCAAGTACTCGATTCTTCCTTTCAGGAACGATTTATAAAAGATTTGGAATTATTACTAGCTGTAGCTTCTATTCATAAACTTTCAGAAAGTACCGTACAAGAAGAAGTCAAACGGATGTATCAAAAATTTGAACAGTAAAAGGTGTGTTGAAAATGAATTTCTTTCTCTATTTATTGCTTGTTGGGTTCAACTTTTTAATGGCATTTACCGGTAGAATCCCTGCAAATCCGCATAAAAATGTTATTTTAGAAACAACGTTACCAAAAGATAAACTTCAAGATGAACAGGTTTTACTCGTTAGTAAAACGTATAAGAAAAGATTAGTGCAATTGGCATTTATTTTCAGTATTATCGCTCTACCAATTCTATTGATTCCTTATGATTCTTTGACTTTGTTCTATTTTATGCTGATGACTATCGGATTGATTGGGGCTTCTTTTTACTTGGAGGTTGTTTATATTCGTAAAATGACGGCTGTTAAAGTCAAAAATAATTGGATTTTACCCACGAAACCGATATTAGTCGATACTCGACTAGTGGTGAATAAAAACCGCAAATTGATTTCTATTTGGTGGTTTTTACCAAGTGTTTTGATGACTCTAACTGGTTGTATTTATTCTGTTCAAACACTTGGTTTGTCTAATGGTACCTGGCTCATTTGTCTGATTTCCATTCTTATGACAGGAATGTTTTTGCTTTTCTATTACTTTATTGCTCGCTTTCCAGTCAAACCTGTCACGAGTGATGAAATGATCAATCAAAAGGTCAACGATCAAATGCGCCATCATTGGTCTGTTCTAATGGCTGTTTCAGCATTTGTTTTGAGTCCTTTCGCTTTTTTGCCAACAAGTTCAGTTACGATTCCTTATGAACGAATGATGGTATTTTCAATTGGCTATGCTGTGCTTATACTCGGATTTGTCATTTTCACTTTTTATTATTTATTTTCTTCTAGAAAAAAACAAGATTACTTGATTGCGCAAGCTACGGAATACCGCTACAGCGATGAAGATCAATATTGGAAGTATGGCATTTATATGAATCCAAATGACAAAAGAATCATGGTACCTGATCGTATTGGCATGAATATCTCCGTCAATTTAGGTAGACCTGCTGGAAAATTAGCGTTAGGCATCACAGGTATTTTGGTTTTGATTGCGTTAATTGCATCAAGTGTACCAATGCTGATCAGCGATTTTTCAAGTAATCCATTTGACTTAACGACAACCCACACTGGTATCTCCTTATCAGCGCCATTAAATCAGCGTAAACAGATTGCTTGGAGTGACATTGAATCAGTGAAACTAGTCGATAGCCTTCCTAGCGACAAACTCCGTATTTATGGAACGGCAACCGAAAATTATTTAACGGGAGAATTTCAAGTGAATGGTCAACCTGCTTATTTGCTTGTTTTAACAAATAAAAAACCGATTCTAGAAATCAAAACCAAAGAAAAGTTCTATTATTATACAAACAAAGACAGTATATTAACTAAAAAATACTATCAGAATATCCAAGCGATTCGAGAAAAAAAGCAATAGATTGGGACTGAAACTTCGCTCTTTAGATTGCTTGAAGCCCTAATACAGAGTGGCGTTAGTCAAAACAGTCATTATTTTGCCAAAAAATCCACTATTCTTTCATTTATACTTTGACATATTTCTCTTATGTGATTAAACTAGTCATAATGAATAGGAGTGAAGAAATAATGACTGTATTCAGTTTAAGAAAATACCAAAAATCTGATTTAGAAAACATACTTGCTATATTTAACGGAACTGTTCAAGCAATTAATAAAAAAGATTATACACAACAACAAATCGAACAATGGGTTCAGCTGGATCCTGATTATGAAAAATGGGATGCCAGACTCTCATCGACCTATAGTATTGTTGCGCTGAATCGCATGGAAGTGATTGGCTTTGGCAATATTACCGACACAGGTGAACTTGATTTATTGTATGTCGACAAAAAATGGATTGGGTACGGAATCGGTAAGATGCTAGCCCAAGATTTGATGGCTCATGCATTGAAAAGTGGCGTAAAAGAACTGACTGTCTACTCATCCATCACAGCGAAACCTTTTTTTGAATCACTTGGATTTGAATTAGTGGAGCAAAAAGTAAACTATCGCAATGGCGTAATGCTGATGAATTATTTGATGGTTTATCGTAAAGATAAACAGTAAGTGATTGTTTTATCGATTTGAAACTAGAGTTTTTTCTAGATTAAGTGCAGTGAGACCTCAATTTCAGTAATGTATGTTATTAAAAAAACATCTACCAAGAGTAAACTCTCAGTAGATGTTTTTTTGCTACGCTCCTACGCAACAGTAAATTTTGTTTCGGATAATGACTCTTGTAAAGTATCCTTTGAAACTTCTCTATCACTTGTTATTACGGCTGATTTTTTCGCCAAATCAACACTGACAGATTGAACACCTTCAATTTTTTCAACGTTTTCTTTGACGATAGTAGCACACCCCTCACATTTCATGCCGTTGATTGTTACAGTTTTTTCCATTGAGAAACACTCCTTCTAATTTTGATCTTATCTACTTTACTAAGTGACACTGACATTGACCTTGTATACAGTTGCAGGGCACTTCTTTTACGGCGGATTTTCGTTTTTCTTTCAATAGTCTTTCCAATTGATTGATATCATCGAAACTTAAAATAGTCTCATCAATTATTGAGGCAAGAACATTTCCGACCTTTTTACTACACACCTTGGTCAATAATTCTTCAGAAAGCGCCTCAATACTTTTGCGTTCTTCTACCAAAGGAAAATAGGTAAACTTATTGCCGTTACGAGTAGTTCCCAGCATCCCTTTCTCCACTAAACGACTCAGTAAAGTCTTGACCGTAGTACTTTTCCACTCCGTTTTTTTATTGAGAATATCTGTTACTTCTTTACTTGTTGTTTCTTGTGTCGCCCAAGCAACACGCATGACTTCCCATTCTGCGTCAGTGATAGTCAATGATTTTCTCTTATCTGACATAAAAAGTCTCCTTATTACCGAATTCTTCACAAAGGAACTACATATGTAGTCACCTTATACATTAATAATAATTCTTTTTTCTTCCATTGTCAAAAGGAAGATTTTTTCAGTCCTTTTCGAATACCATTCAGTAACGTAAAACAATATAAAAAACGTAAAACAGCGGTCGGTGTTTTACGCTTCTTACTCCTTTCATTGGAAATTAATGATTCTGATTTGAGTATGTTGTATAGACCATATCGTTTTTCACATACACTTGCTCTACTTTTAACTCTACAGATCCATTGAATTCATTAAATAACGGAATTCCTTTCCCTAAGATCTTTGGAATAGTTGTAAGAATATACGTGTCAATCAATTTTGCTTCTACTAATGGTGCAATGATACTAGCACCGCCCACGATCCAAACCGCCTTCCCCTCTTGTTTTTTTAACTCTTGGACCAAGGCTACAGGATCTTGGTTCGTAAAAATTAGTTTTTCAGCATTTTCCTCTGGATGACTTGTAATGATATAGGATATTTGCTCTTCATAAGGATATTGCTCCGGAGATAAGTCATTGACGACTTGATCGTAGGTTGTTCGACCCATCACGACTGTATCGATTTTTTCCATCAATTCTTGGTAACTAGTGTCTTCTTCAACTAATTCAATTCCACCGCCTAAAAAGTCAATACTACCATCTGCTTCTGCAATATAGCCATCAACGCTCGCTGCAATATATAGAATAATTTCTCTACTCATAAAAGAACCTCCATCTAGCTCAAAATAGGTTTAGCCTTTGAACTATTCATTGTACCTGATTTAGAACATTCGTCAACTCGTTTGACTGACAAAAAATAGAGCTGAAAGGCAACTCCATCATCCTTTCAACTATATGTCACTTCTTAAAGTTGCTTCATAACCGTCCTTTATAATAGCTTGCCTTGTTGTCTCACCTAAACAATAGAGTTTAGGCATTTCTTTTAATTCAGTCGTTCTAAAAACAGATAAAAATCGCTGCCACAACGACGGACTTGCTAGATAAACTGCCTTTAGTTTTGTCGTCAGTAAACACTCCTGTAGCAATCGTTGATTTTCTTTTGGAAAATAATTATCGTAAAGAATTGGTGTAAACAATTGATGCCCACTAACTATTAATTTTTTCTCTCCACTGTTATCTGCTAAATTGCTTTTGGGATAAAAAATTCTAGTTGGAACTACATAATTGGCTGTCCAAGCTTCAACTAAATTCTTTTTCGTCGGAGAGGTGGCCTGAAATGCTGGCTTTATATCACTGGCTAAAAGAACTTGTGCAGTCTTTTCACCAATTACAGCGAATTTCTTCATTTGAAGAGTACTTTTGCTTATTTGTTGCAAAAAAAAGACAGCTGCATGTTGGCTTGTTAAAAAAATCCATTCGCTTTGTTTTACCATTGATTCGAATGACGGTCCTACTTCTCGTTTTTCCAATCGAATCAATGGGATTTCAACTGTCTCAAATCCTTTTTGCTGAAAATAGAAACGATCTTCTTTATTATCTTCTATCAAACGGGTTAAAAGGATATTATTCATATTGATTCCCGATCCATTTCATTTAATAATTCTTCGGCTATTTGCTTTCCAACACCTACTAAATCTTGCACAACGATACTTTTAGTAAACGATTGTTCTAACTCTTTATCTCCTAAAAATCCCGAAAAACGATAGCCATTTTGTTCTTGGACCGCAAAAGCTCCGATAGGAATATCGCAGTTTCCGTTTAACATCGCCAAAAAATCACGCTCTTCCATGACCAAGCTTCTAGTTAACGAATCATCGATTGGGCTTAAAAAGTCCTTCATCGCGTGGTCTTGACCGCGACATTCCACAGCTAAAGCTCCTTGTCCGACGGCTGGAATACATTGTTCACAGGTTAAAAAAAGATAGGGATGTGTTGGTTCCGCAAACCAATCCAATCGTTTTAAACCAGCTACAGCCAACACAATACCATCTAAACCTTGCTCTTCCATCCGTTTTAAACGAGTTCCCACATTTCCTCGAATCGATTCTACTTGAAGGTCTTCCCGTAGATTTTTCATTTGAAATTCTCGTCGTAGACTACTCGTTCCAATTCTAGCGCCCTTTGGCAACTCGTCTAAAGAGGTTTTTTCTCTAAAAATCAGACAGTCAGCTGGATCACTTCTTTCTGGAATTGCGGCTAATGTCAATCCATCTGCGACTTTTGCTGGCATATCTTTTAAACTATGGACCGCAAAATCGATTGACCCTTTCAATAAAGCCTGCTCAACTTCATTGATAAATAGTCCTTTTCCACCAATCTTAGATAAGCTGACTGAAAGCATTTGATCTCCTTTAGTGGTCATCGGTACAATCTCAACCGGAAAATCTCCATGTACTTTTTTTAATAAATTTAGAACAATCGTTGTTTGTTTCATCGCTAAAGGACTATTTCTGGTGCCGACACGGACGATTTTCATTTCATTTACTTCCTTTTTCTTTTCTCATCTTTTCATCATACTAAATTTTATTTTTTTGACAACTGGCCTGTGCCAACCTTATATGCTAAAAAATACAGACCTGCTACAAAAAAGCCGCCACCAAGGATATTTCCCAGATAGACACTAACCATATTTTGTCCAAAAGCTGCCCACGTATTGCCACCTAATAAAATCCCCATTGGAATCAAAAACATATTCGCTACAACGTGCTGAAATCCACAGATAACAAACCCCATAATTGGTAGGAAAATCCCCACGATTTTGCCAATAAAATCTTTGGCTGTAAAATTTAAATACACCGCTGTACTCACTAAAAAGTTACAAGCGATCCCCGAAAGAAACCCTTGTAAAAACGTATCTTTGGTTCTGCCTAGCGAAACTTGAATCGCACGTTCAGCAAAATCCCCTTGTAAAGCACCGCTTAAATAACCAAAAAAGTAGGCTACAAATAAAGAACCAATCAGATTGAAAATCGTCACGATCACAATATTTCTCAACCATTCTTTCCCACTGATTTTTCTGGCAAACAGCGCCATTGATACGACCATCATATTGCCAGTAACCAACTCTCCTCCGGCTAATAATAAACAAATCAATCCAAATGGAAAAACAGCTGCACCAATCACATTTACTAACGACCCCCATTCTTTGGGCATCGTTCCCATTGCCCGGATCATCGCAATTCCTGCAACAGCGATAAAAACACCTGCTAAAAAACCTAACACTGCTAAAGTCAAAAAACTAGCCCGCGCTTTTTGAACACCTTTTTCAATTGTAACATCAACTATTTCTGGTGGTTGAAGTGAACCCATAATATTTATCTCCTTTACTTTAAAAGCGTAGCGGGCTCGTTTAGATTCGACTAGAAAATAGGAAAAATTGACTGTGGCGCTTTTTGTCACATTCCATTTTTATCTTTTTCTCGAGAATCTAGCCCATGAAGCTTACTTAATTTGTTCATTTAAAACAGACCATTGATCTTTGTACATTGTCATTAAATCTTGATCCAAATATACCATTTCATCAAAATAATGATCATTCAAATACTGTTTATGCACCTCATCAAACCGTAGGTCACGATTGTCACCCACTTGAATCCCATACACATCTGCTCCTTTTTGCGTATAAGTAAGAATCGTTTCAAAAGTGATTTTCTCAGTATCAAGCAACAAAATCTTATGCCCAAACAACGGCAATTGCTCATACCAATCCGCGCCATTCCGACAAGAAACGACATCACCCAAAATAATTAGGGAAGGGTTTTGGATTTTATTTGCTTCGATTACTTTAGTCATCGTTTGAACGGTTGCTGTGACTGTACGTTGACGACCTAAAGTTCCCCACTCAACGATTGCCACTGGTAATTGTGGCGCAACATGTTGCTCTAAAAGCTTTTGTTGTGTGCTCTTCACTTTTTCGACACCCATATATAAGCACATCGTCCCGTTTTCCGTCAGTCCTTTAAAATCAATTGTTTCACCTACTTGACGATGAGCCGTTGCAAGCGTTACTTTACTACTGTGCTCACGATGCGTTAAAGGGATGCCACTGTAACTACTAGCAGCAGAAGCAGCGGTAACCCCTGGAACGATTTCATAGCTGATTCTTGCATTTTGAAGTGTGTTGATTTCTTCTCCTACACGACCAAAAATACCTGGATCACCGCCTTTTAACCTCACCACGATCTGATCTCGTTTTCCTTCTTCTAGCAATAATTGATTGATATTTCTTTGCTTTAATACATGATGTTTGGGATATTTCCCACTATAAATAAAACGCGCCGAATCTTTGGCAAGGTATAATAAAACTGGATGAACCAGCCGATCGTAAATGATTATATCTGCTGATTCCAGTACTCTTTTCCCTTTTAGTGTTAGTAATTCAGGATCGCCAGAACCTGCTCCAACAAAATAAACTTTTCCCATCGCTACACCATGACATAAACAAGGGTATCTTCGACAATCGTTTCATAGGCGCGAACACACCCTTCATCTGGCTCTTGGACTTGCCCATCATCCAAATTGATTTTATAGTCATGTAATGGACAAAATACATAGTCACCAGAAACGGTTCCTTCAGCTAACGGTCCTTGTTTATGGGGACAAACATTTTCAATTGCTTTAACACGATTATCGCTTAAACGAAATACAGCAATTTTCTGCTGTCCAACGATCACTTCTTTGCCCATTCTAGGTGCTAACTCTTCTAATTGCCCAACATAAATTTTTTCCATTTTATACTCTCCCCACTGTGTATAACTCTTGCTGTGTTTTATGATCTTCAACCACTTCGTCCCAAGGATTTCCACGACGTCCTGCAACTGCTTCCTCAAGTGCTTCTAGCAATTCTTGACGTTTTTCAGCATCTAACAATACTTCTTTTACAACCTCAAAGCCCATACGTTCTAGCCACGGAGCAGTTCGTTCTGCATAGATACCCGTTTCTCGGTAATATTGCAGCATAGCTCCACAAATATCGATCACTTCTTGCTCTGTCTCCACAGTCGTTAGTAATACCGCTTCTTTGACTTCTGTTCCGCCGTTTCCGCCAACATAGATTTGGAAGCCATTTTCCACGCCGATGATGCCAAAATCTTTCACACCACTTTCCACGCAACTTCTTGGACAAGCAGAAACACCCATTTTGAATTTATGTGGTGTATCAATAAACTCATACCGTTGTTCTAGCTTGATTCCAAGTCCCATTGAATCTTGCGTACCAAAACGACAGAAATTCGCACCCACACAGGTTTTCACTGATCGAACCGCTTTTGCATAAGCACCTGCTGCTTTCATATCTAATTCTTCCCAGATTTTTGGCAAGTCTTCTTTTTTCACACCGTATAAGCCAATTCGTTGGCTACCGGTTACTTTGACCATCGGTACATCGTATTTTTCTGCAACTTTGGCAATCAACAGTAATTGCTGAGGGTTGGTTTTTCCACCACGCATTCTTGGAATCACCGAAAAAGTACCATCATTTTGGATGTTAGCATATAGCCGTTCGTTGACATAACGAGATTCTTTTTCATCCTCGTGTTCTTTAGGCCATGCAACATTTAAATAAAAATTGATTGCAGGTCGGCACTTTGGACAACCTTCTGGATTAATAAAATTCAGTTCACGATAAACTTCTTCAGAAGAAGTTAATTCTTTTGCGTAGATTTGTGTCACGATTTGATCTCTCGTTAAATCTGTACATCCGCAAATTCCAGTTGGCGCTGAAATGACTTCGCCACCTAATGCATACCCTAAAACATCGCCAATCACTGATTTACATTTTCCACAAGAACCGCCTGCTTTGGTGTGTTTGGTCACATCTGCCACAGAGGTCAAGTCTTTTTCATTGATTGCGGTCATGATTGTCTGTTTATCGATGCCGTTACAGCCACAGATCACTTCATCATCTGGCCATTCACTCACATCCGCACTCGCTTCTTCACCCACCATATGCAAGAGAGAAACCGGTGTATAGTCTTCAATGCTTTCGTTTTTCTTTAGAATATTATAATAGCGATTGCCTTCACTTGTATCTCCATAAAGAACAACACCGACAATTTGATTGTCTCTCACAAAAATCTTTTTATACGTGTAATTGATTCCGTCAAATGCTTCAATACTGTTGATGCCTTCTGCTTCTCGAATAGTTCCGGCAGAATATAAATCACAACCAGAAACTTTTAGCGAAGTAAATGTAGTACTGCCTTGGTATGGTTTGGTTTCTTTGTCTGTCAACACATCAGCCAGCACTTTTCCTTGTTCGAATAACGGTGCAACCAAGCCGTAAACATTGCCATTATGTTCCGCACATTCACCTACTGCAAACACATCTGGACTATTGGTTTTCATAAAATCATCCACAACGATTCCACGATTTACTTCGATCGTTGTTGTTCTTGCTAGCGTTGTTTCTGAACGAATTCCGATCGACATTACGACGATGTCGGTTTCGATCGTTGTTCCGTCACTAAATGCTAATCCTGTAACACGAGTGTCCCCAAGAATTTTTTGAGTTGCTTTTTCCATTAAGAATTTTAATCCTTGTTTTTCTAAATCAGCTTGTAGCATTTTCCCTGCTTTTTCATCTAATTGCGTTTCCATCAGCCATTTTTCTAAATGAACGACTGTGACTTCCATTCCTTGATCTAGCAATCCTTTTGCCGCTTCCAAGCCCAGTAACCCACCGCCGATAACAACTGCTTTTTGGTATTTTTGAGCCGCTTCAAGCATATTTTCTGTGTCATCGATTATTCTAAACCCAACAACTCCTGGCAATTTAGCCCCTTCAATAGGTAAAATAAAGGCTCTAGAACCTGTTGCCAAGATACATTTATCATAGGGTATTTCTTTACCAGATTGTGTGGTGATTTTTTTATTGTTTGTATCCATTTGAACAGCAGGATCATGATTGATTAATTCAATCTGATTTTCTTCATACCATTCGAGTGGATTGGTGATAATTTCTGAAACCGTCATTTTCTTTTGTAAGACATTGCTTAGCATGATTCGGTTGTAATTCGGGTATTGTTCTTCCCCGACGATCGTGATTTCATAGCGATCAGGATCACGGTCTAAGATTTCTTCAATCGTACGGACACCAGCCATTCCATTTCCAATTAAGACAAGCTTTTCTTTCATTTTATGTAAACTCTCCTTTTGTGATTTTTTGAGCAATATAATCGATGCGTTGTCTTTTTTAGAATAGCAAGAATGACAGACCTTGACTATTAGGGAATTACCTAATAACTCACGAGCATGTACTAAAAAAATACTTCGCCAAAAGAAGCGAAGTAGCTTGGTATCAAATAGATACTTATTTTTTTTCAAGAATATGCATCAACGCTTTTCTCAAATTCTTTGTGGACTCAGGATCTTTTCCATAAGAAGATAAGGCAATCATATGCTCTTCTTGTTCAATCGTACTCATATTATAAAAATCACTATTTTCTTTTTGGCTACAGTCATTGACCCATTGATGTTCAGAGGCATCGTTGACGATTTGATGATTGACTGCTTTAGAATCTGTGCACGCAAAAATTAGATGGGCTTCTTTGATCTGTTCAGCAGTGTACGTTGCTGTGATTAGCATGACATTTTCTAATTCATAAAATGCATCCAGAAATTCAGGTGCAACCAGGGTTACTTTTCCATTAGCGTTTAAAATCCTTTTTGTTTTTCGTAAAGCGATTTGCCCACCACCAATAATAACGATTTTCTTCCCTGTTAGTTCGAGCATTATTGGATACATGAGACTGCCTCTGTAACGATTTGTTCCAAGTCACTTAAAATTCGTGGATCGAACTCTAGCGTTCGCGTGATCGTAAATTCAGTTGTTGGGAACGCTTCGCTTAATTTATTTTTCATACTTGTTATCAAATGTCCATCGAATAAAAAGAAAGGCACAATCACTATTTTTAGTTGCTTCGATAATTGTTTTTTGATATCTGCTAGAAAATCTTCTTGCCCTTTTAGACTTGTCGGGATAATCGAAAATCCAACTTGTTGCTGAATGTCTTTTGCGATTTCAGTTAAAACGTTTTGTGGTTCAGTAGTTTGTTTGGTGCCATGGACCACTACTATTCCCACCAACTCTTCATCTGGATAAGAAGCCGCTACTTCTTGGAATCGTTCCAGTAAAACTTGACGACTGCCTACCTTACTACCAAATGTTTCTGTTTGACTAAATTGAATAGTTGGATACTTGTTTTTTACTGGTTCAAGTTCAGCTGGAATATCCACTAAAGCATGTTTAGCACCAAATAATAGTACTGGCACAACGATCACTTTGGTTACGCCGTTTTTGATCATGTTTTCAGCAATACTGGCAATCGTATCCGGGTGGTTTTCTAAAAATGCCGTTGCTTGATACAAACGTGGATCAAGTCTATTTTCTAGTTGTTGAATAAATGTCCGTGCAGCCTGATTTTTTTCGTTTTTTTGACTGCCATGAAATACATAAAGAATACCAATCATTTTTCTCACCTCATAAGTCGATTAATTGATGTTTCATACTATATTGCAATAATTCACTGAATGTTTCAACTTCTAATTTTTTCATCACATGGGATTTGTGAACTTCGACTGTTTTCACGGAAATAAATAATCGTTCCGCAATTTCTTTGTTGCTGTAGCCTAAAGAAACGAGCGGTAAAACTTCCCGTTCTCTTTTGGATAGACGTTGGTATTTTTCATCCTGTTCCTCATTATCCGCTTTTTTTAGCCAATGGTCTTTAGTATAAGAACCAAATAGTGGGTCGATTGAAATGTTTCCTTCCGCCACTTGTTTGATTGCCTCTAATAAAACAATATCTTGCGAACTTTTGAGAATATACCCTTTTGCACCGTATTCTAAAGCTGTGCGAACGTATTCTTCTTCATCATGCATACTCAAAATAATCGTCTTCACCTTTGGAAAATGTTCTTTGATCCGGCGTGTTGTTTGTAAGCCATTTTCACCTGGAGGCATCCTCATGTCCATTAAAACCACATCCACTGGATATTTTTCAAGAAGTAAAAATGCTTCGGTGCCATCCGCTGCATCTCCTACGACGGTGATCTCTTTTTGACTTTCTAGCAACAAACGCAGACCACTTCTAACGACTGCATGATCATCTGCTATTATAATGTTCATTGTACGACCTCCCCTTGGATAGGCAACCATAATGTCACTGTAGTTCCTTCTGCTTTTTCGGAATGAACGCTTAGGCGTCCGCCGATTGATTCTGCTCTTTCCTGCATATTTAAAAGACCTAAACCTTGGCTGTTCTCTTTTACTTTTTGAAAATCAAAGCCTTTGCCATGATCCCGAACGGTGAGTACCACATGACCGTTTTGCTCACTCAAGGTTATCCATAACTCCTCAACTGCAGCGTGCTTTACACTATTCATCACACTTTCTTGTACTACACGATAAGTGATTGTTTCTACACTGTCAGGAAATCGTTTATTTTCAATCATCGGAATAAAATGAAGCGCCATTCCAGTTGTTTCTGTCAAACGATGTAATAACGTTTCAACTGCTGGAATCAAGCCTAAATCATCTAAAGCTGTCGGTCTTAAATCAATAGCGAGTTGTTTTACTTCCCCGAGTAACGCAACAAAATCTTCATCGATTTTTTGTAATTTGGTGGACAAGACTTCTGATTGATCCTGCCATTTTAATTGTCTCGTTTCTAGCATCAGGCTATAAATACTTTGAGCTAAGCCATCATGTAGTTCTTGAGAAAGGGCGCGGCGCTCATTTTCGTGGGCTTGATTGACGTATTCAATCAATCGTTTGTTTTGGATCACTTGCTGCAGACGATCTTGGACTGCCAGACGACGAATACTTAACAATGAAGTATGCAGATCAATGACCGTATAACTGCCACTGAATTGTTCCTGTCGCCCTTTTAAATCCTCCAAAATCAAAGGAAATGCAGCTTGATCCCAATCAGCTTTTACTTCACAGTCTAAACATTTTTCCATCGTTGAATGCAGCATACAGCCTTCCCCTTTGGCTATATCCAAAACTTTTTCTAACGTAAACGGGTAGGTTTCGGCTAATTCAGATGCCGCTTTATTTTTTTTGATGCATTTCGTGACTTCAATCAAAAACAATGCATCTTTTGCTTCTTCAAATACTTTTTTCATTATGCTCATTTTCATTTTTTCACCTATAAATAAACAGTGATTTCATCTGTTTTGCCTTGTGCAACTGCCAAAAAATCATCATTAATAATTGTTGTTTTTCGATACCCTATTAGCAAAACACCTTTTACCTCACCACGTTCTAGCGCTGGAAAAGCTGCAATGGTCTCTAATTTTTCCATCCGAGTAATGGGTAGTTCAACTAATTTCCCTGGTTGTTTTTGTAGATTTGTCGCTTGGTATGCTCTGCCCGTTCGCCAAACGATGCCACCAATTCCCTTCCCAACTTGTAGCCGAATTCGTTGATATTGTTGATTGGTGTTGCCAGATACATACTTCCAGCGGATCATACGTACTTTTGTCATTTCATTGAGTGTAGATAGCGCTAAAGCGATAAAATCAACTTGGAGTTCCTCTTTTAGTTGATCGATTCTTTGTTGAATTTGATCCGTCATTTGACTACTCCTATTCCCTAATTTTTGATAAAAAGCTTGTTTTTTACGAATGATTCTCTTATTCTTAAGCCAACATCATCTTATTTTTAGAAGGATTTTTTATGAAAACGACAACTACTTTTAGTCCCAAACGTTTGGTCATGATCATTACTATGACTGTTTTTTCATTTTCAAGTATGACGACTGCCTTTTTCTTAATGGGTATCAAAGCTTTTCCTTATTTTATTGGCGCGGCTTTATTCTACTTTATTCCCTACGCTATTATTATAGCAGAATTTACAGGGGTTTATAAAAATCATATTGGCGGATTATACCAATGGCTCGCGGGTCATCTCTCTGAAAAAATTGCTTTTATTGCTGCTTTTTTATGGTATTGCAGTTATTTTATTTGGATGATCAGTCTGTTTATGAAAGTTTGGATTCCCTTATCCATTTTACTTTTTGGTGAAGATTTAACAAAAAAAAGCACCTCTATACCAAATATATCGACGTCTATTCTCATTGGTCTTTTCGCTATCTTTGCTGTTGCTGTGATGTTGTTTTTTGTCAGCAGAGGATTTAAAGGCATTGCTTCTACGTTATATTTCAGCGGGATCTTGATGACTATTTTGATTGTTACCAGCCTTGGCGGTAATTTGTTGTTATGGCTCACCAATCGGTCGGATATTTTACCAAATCTTACTGCTAGTTTTAAAGGAATTGAAATAGATTCTTCCTCTGAACAAACATTGGTCAGACAGTTATCTTTTCTGATTTTTGCCATTACCGCTTTTGGCGGTTTAGATACGATTGCAAGTTTAGTTGATAAAACAGGAAAACAAAAGAAACAGTTTCCTAAATTATTGATCTATAGTAGTTTGTTCGTTGTTGCTTGTTATTTTTTAGGTATCCTTTTATGGAGCGGTGGAACGGATCTAACTAATTTAAAAGCCAATCATACGATTCATTTAGGAAATTTAATGTATGAATTAATGGAGAATTTGGGGTATGCTTGTGGTCAAGCTCTTTCATTGTCTTCTGCTCAGTCTCAACTTCTAGCTCAACTATTTACTCGATTTACAGCTTTAACCTTATTACTCTCTTATATTAGTTTACTATCGACTATTTTTTATTTGCCGATTCGAACTCTTGTAGAGGGAACGCCAAACCATTACTGGCATCCTCGTTTAAGACAAACGAATAAATACGATATGCCGATTTATGCTTTACTAATTCAAGGTATTCTAATCAGTTTATTTATCTTAGGCATTAGCTTGTGTAGTCAATATGTTGTCTTTTTGTATAATCAATTGACTTTGATGACCAACATTTCACGAGCCATTCCTTATTTATTAGTAGCACTTGCCTATCCAGCATTTAAGAAAAAACAATTAATAGATGATCCAACATCCATTTTGGTTCAATCCCCTCTCGTAGCAACGCTTATTAGCAGTAGTGTTATTTTTAGCATTGCCTTAGCGATCGGCTTTCAACTTTACCACCCTCTTTCCGAAGGGAATCTACTGCAAAGTTTCACGTTATTGATTGGGCCCTTACTATTTGCATTGATTGCTTATTTATTGTATCAACGCTTTCATAAGCGAAAAGAATTGACTCGAAACAGTTGGGAGAATTAGTTTCCCCTCACTGTTTTATTTTTATTGATTTAAAAATAGTCATCACAAGCGAAATAAAAAGGTTTCCTGTACAATATAACTTGAATACATGTTTGTTTCTTCTTTATACACTGAAGAGAGAATAATCTTTGCGCAGGAGGGATCTTTTTGTTTGATTTAGAAAAAGTGCAGTCGTTAAATGAGCTTGAAATGCTTGTTTATCAATATATATTAGAACATATGGACAATGTTCCGATGTTAACGATTCGTCAACTTTCTACAAATTGTCACGTGTCTACCTCAACGATTTTACGGTTTTGTTCGAAAATGGGATTTGATGGGTTTTCAGAATTAAAATATGCTATCAAAAAAGAAAAACAGCAGGAACATTCCTTTGAACAATACTATGATGCTACGGTTCATGTTGATTCTTTTTTAAAACGCCTGAATCAACAAACCTTTTACGAAACATTAAAACCCGCAATCACGATGATCGCCTCTGCTCGCCATATCGTTTTTTCTGGTATCGGGACAAGTGGTATTTTAGGAAATTATGGTAGCCGCTATTTTGCTAACATGGGTATTAATGCTTATAGTATTGATGATCCTTTTACACCGATTCCACAAAGAGGCTTTGAAAATACAGTAGCAATCATTCTCTCTGTTTCAGGAGAAACCACCGAAATCATCAAACAATCAACTGATTTTAAACGTTCTGGGGCTAAAATTCTAAGCATTACTAATGATGAACATTCAACGATTGCTCGTTTAGCTGATTACAACATTTCTTATTACATGCCTGATGAACGATCGATTTATATTGATCCATATATCAACATCACGACGCAAATTCCTGTTATTGCCTTGATTGAACTCCTGGCCCATCAAGCAGGTAAAGAATTTGCAGAAAAAGCGAGTCAAAAGTAGAACCGACCAGACTAACCTATTTAATGCTGATCGTGATACCAAAATTTTGACAAAATGCTGAAGTGTGGCTATGGTTTTTGAGATGAGATTTCACCTATCAAACACCAAGCACAGTCAAGCAATGCTAGGATATCTGGCCTATTAAAAAAGAGGAGTGTGACTATTCATGTCATTTACCATCGACTATTTGAATACAGAAGTGATCACTGGAAAACAGTACAAATTTGCTATTCCTAAAACACCAGAAGACTTTATTGAAGTGAATAACCAGAAATTAGAGATTCTCCCAACTGATAAAAAAAACGTCAGAGCAATCATTATCAATGACCCTGATGAACGCAATGGCACATACAACTATTTTATCGAAGCGAATGAAGGAAATCGTACCTTTACGCTTGAATCTGGCGATTATGCTGTCTTCACAGGAACTTGGGACACTTTAGCAGATATCGATAACTTTATTGGTGCTAGTTATGGCGAACTGTATCAATCCCCCGAATATGGGATCGGCGGCACACATACTATTCAATTACTTGATTTTGACCCTAAAAAAATCATCTTGAAATTACCAGCGATTCGTAAATAAATGTCCAGGATGTCAATCTGAATAAACGCGTAAAAAAGTTAGGTTCCTCAATAATTCCCTAAAAAAACCACAATGCATAAACCGCATTGTGGGGTTTTTTAGGCCAATTATTTGAACCTAAATGCCTTCGGTCACCACTGCATCTTTTTGATGATTTTGTTTTTTTACATGGTACATGTTTCTGAACATGCTTTACCTATTTTAAATAGGAAGGATTTCTTTTATAGTATGAATGTAAACGTATTCAGTAGATTCAAATTAGAGCGGCCGTTCAATTGAACTACTACTACACGCACTTATTTTTCGTTACGTTAGATAACCAAAGGAGAGGTTTAGAATGAATGAATGGATCAATGAAAAAGTTCTACCACCCGTTTTAAAATTCGTCAATACTAAAGCGATTACAGCATTAAGAAATGGTATGTTGTATACCATGCCTTTTACGATCGTCGGTTCGATTTTTCTATTATTAGCTAATTTACCGATCGAATCTGTGGCAAAATGGATCACTGATAGTGGTTTAGTTGTTTATTTTAATCAGGCGTATGGTGCCTCTTTTGCTATCATGTCCGTTTTTGCAGTGATCGGGATCGCCTACTCGTATGTAAAAACTGAAGGTTTCGAAGGCTTACCTGCTGGAATGATTTCACTTGTTGTCTTTATTTTATTTATGTCTTCTGAAATGACAGATGCAGATAGCGGTGTGACGATCGGAAACATTATTAACAAAGATTGGACTGCTGGTAAGGGTATGATCACAGCAATTATTGTTGGATTGATTGTTGGTTGGGTTTACAGTTGGTTCTTGCGTCATGATATTCGTATCAAATTACCAGAAGCTGTTCCTGAAAACGTAGCAAACTCATTTACAGCGTTGATTCCTGCTGGTGCTTTGATTACCGGTGCGATGTTTGTGTATATTTTCTTTGACAAAGTCTTTAAAACAACGTTCTTTGATTTCATTTATGATGTTTTACAATCGCCACTTCAAGGGGTGACCGACTCCTTGGGTGGGGCTTTAGTTCTAGGATTCCTAGTTCCTTTATTTTGGTTTTTCGGAGTACACGGTTCAACAATTGTCGGCGGAATCATGGGACCCATCTTACAAGCAAACTCTTTGGAAAATACAGATATCCTAAATTCAGGAAAAGAATTAACAGTGGCAAATGGTGGACATATCGTGACACAACAATTCTTAGATCAATTTTTAACTGTTACAGGAGCTGGTATGACAATGGGATTAGTCGTATTTATGGTTTTTTTTGCAAAATCAGCTCAATTCAAACAACTAGGTCGTCTATCAATTGGGCCTGCTATTTTTAATATCAATGAACCAATCGTTTTCGCTACGCCAATTGTAATGAATCCAATCATGGCATTGCCGTTTATTATTACGCCAGTCGTGTCTTCAGTCATTACTTACTTTGCCTTGTATACCGGTTTAGTGCCATTGTTTACAGCGGTTCAAGTACCTTGGACAACACCTCCAATCATCTCTGGTTTATTAGTTGGTGGTTGGCAAGCAGCTTTACTTCAATTATTTGTCTTAACATTAGGATTCTTTATTTACCTTCCTTTTGCTAGAAAAATGGATGCCATCAACTATGCACAAGAAACAAATCAACCGATTACAGAAGAAGTCTTGGAAGGGATAGAAGCTTAGCTATTTTGTTCTAACATAATTCAAAAAACACTGTATAGCTGACTCCGTTCAACTAATTCCTCCCAACTATGCAGTGTTTTTATACTCAAATGTTTCGATCTTTACGCATTTCATGTGCTAAGGCACTAGTTGTTGAAGGTCGGACATACAATTTTAAAGGAGAAGAGAATATGTCAATTTTAAGAGAGAATTTCCTTTGGGGCGGCGCGGTTGCTGCTCATCAATTAGAAGGTGGTTGGGATCAAGGTGGTAAAGGTGTAAGCGTTGCTGACGTGATGACCGTCGGTGCCCATGGCGTACCTAGAAGAATCACAGATGGCGTTTTACAAGGGGAAAATTACCCGAATCATGAAGCCATCGATTTTTACCATCATTACAAAGAAGATGTAAAATTATTTGCCGACCTTGGGTTAAATTGTTTCCGGACATCCATTGCCTGGACACGGATTTTTCCGATTGGAGATGAAGCGGAACCAAATGAAGAAGGATTGCAGTTTTACGATGATTTGTTTGATGAATGTTTAAAATATGGGATCGAGCCTGTAATCACTTTATCTCATTTTGAAATGCCTTATCATTTAGTTACTGAATATGGCGGCTGGCGTAATCGTAAAATGATTGATTTCTTTGCGAAGTTTGCACGTGTTTGTTTTGAACGTTATAAAGATAAAGTTAGGTATTGGATGACCTTCAATGAAATCAATAATCAAGCGAATTACGCTGAAGACTTTGCGCCTTTTACCAACTCTGGTATTAAGTACCAAGAAGGTGAAAATCGTGAAAAAATCATGTATCAAGCGGCTCACTATGAATTAGTAGCGAGTGCTCAGGCAGTCAAGATCGGTCATGAGATCAATCCTGATTTTCAAATTGGTTGTATGATTGCCATGTGTCCCATTTATCCGTATTCTTGTGATCCAAAAGATATGATGATGTCAGTCAGTGCGATGCAAAAACGATACTGGTTTACAGACGTTCATGTTCGTGGTCATTATCCTAGCTTTATGGAAAACTATTTGGCGCGTAAAGGCTTTGATCTGGATATTACAGAACAAGATTTGACTGATTTAACCCAGGGTTGTGTGGATTATATCGGTTTTAGTTACTATATGTCATTTGCAATTAAAGATCATGAAAAAGGACCTGCTTTTGATTATGATGAGTCGAAAGATTTAGTGAAGAACCCTTATGTAGAAGCCTCTGACTGGGGTTGGCAAATTGATCCGTTAGGCTTGCGTTATGCCATGAACTGGTTTAATGAGCGCTATGAATTGCCGTTGTTTATTGTGGAAAATGGCTTTGGCGCAATCGATGAAATTGAACCAGATGGCACAATCAACGACCAATATCGCATCGATTATTTGAAAGCGCATATTGAGATGATGAAAGAAGCGGTTGAATTTGATGGGATTCCATTGATTGGTTATACACCTTGGGGCTTTATTGATTTGGTTTCTGCAGGAACTGGTGAGATGAAGAAACGATATGGTTTTATCTATGTGGATAAGGATAATGAAGGACAAGGGACGTTGAAGCGTTCTAAGAAAAAATCATTTGACTGGTATCAGCAAGTGATCAAGAGTAATGGTGAAGCGTTGTAAGATTTTTTGATAAAAAAAGTGAGTGGATAAAACAAACGAAAATTGTTTGTTTTATCCACTCACTTTTAGCTAGTTACGCCTTTTTATTACCCATTTAAATACAAGATAAAGACTTACTAAGATAAAACAAACTTCACTGATTTTAATCAGAAGTATCCCCAGATCATAATGAATAGAATACTCTTTTTGAGCTTCTACTTGTTGAGCATAAGTTAGCGTTCCAAAATCTTGTATAGGCATTAAATTCAAGGTCAATATAATACCTATAAGCCATAGAATAAAAATAGTGATATATACATATTTGAATACTTTTTTATTAAACAACGCTTTTCCCCTCTAAATGTTTTTTTTACAACTTTGATTTGTAATACAATTGTTAATCTCCCAAGTTGTTCCTCTGCCTCTTTTATTCGTCTATAGAATCTATAGCCTCATTAAATTTAGAATAAATGAGATTTCCACCGATATTTACCAAACCCACGTGCTTGCATCATAGGATTGAAGCCTTCCATTGCTAAATAATAATCAACTGCTTGATCAATTTCCACTTCATCTTCTGGTGTGAGTGTGTCTATTGAAAACGATGAGGTGCCGGTCTGATTGTTTTTTGTTTGCCTATCTAGTTGGATTTTTGTGGTTTATCAAAATTTTGGCGCATTATTGGTTGAGACTGGGGAACGATTGAATAAGATAATTTAGGAACTATAACTGAATAGTTCCTGAAAAATGAAAAACAACTTGTGTAGGTTAGATGTTTTACACAAGTTGTTTTTATTCTTAAAAAACCTAAGTTTCGATTTTATAGACTTAAAACGTTCTGCCTTGCTATTTTAATTCCCGATTCAACACTTCATCTTGAATCATCCCACTGGCTTTCATAAACATATACGTCACAACCGGTCCGACAAAGGTGAACCCATGTTTTTTCATATCCTTAGCGACATGTTTAGATAACGGTGTGACATTTAAGACTTCATATGCTTCTTCATACACATTCAACCGAGGAACACCTCCAACAAAATCCCACATATACTCTGCGAAACTACCATATTCATGTTGCACTGCTAAAATCGCTTGAGCATTCTGAATTGTCGCGTTTATTTTTCTTGGGTTGCGAATCATTTCAGGGTCTTGCATGATTTTTTCCACATCATCCGGCATCATCCCAGCAACTTTTTGAATCTCCATACTATGGAAGTTTCGTAAAAATACATCTAATTTACCAGCAGCTGCCTTCCAACTTAATCCTGCTTGAAAGGTTCCTACAGTAAGCAAAATAAAAAGTAAACGGTCATCATGTGTGGGGGTCCCCCATTGATTATGGTACCAATCAAATTTTGACGGTTGATTCTTTTTCATCTTTGTCTCCTACACTCAATTATTTCTTTTATCATAGCACAAAAGAAACTATCGATACGAATTCGTCAAATTCCACCTAAAAAAGAACGCAAAACAAAACCAAAAGTCAGTTTTGTTTTGCGTTCTACATCCGAATAAATGGCGAGAAAAAAGCAGCTCCCTCTTATTTCTCGGAGCTAAACGCTTTTGTTTCTGCCTGATTTTATTTGTCCTCTTTAAATCTCAGCTCTTACATGCTCAACTAGTAGGCTTTTCATCTTTCTTGTAAGCAATAACTTTAGACTCTTTATTTCCAGCAATTTCTTTTGCTCTTTTCATTGCTTGTTCTTTCGTATCAAACGAGTCGGCTGCTTTTTCAGCTTGTTTTGTCTGAACATGCCATCGATTTTCCTGATAATAAACCAACACATCATTATCCAACAAATCTGTGTTGATTTTTTTACCGCTGTGTTTGTCCGTTTTTTCAGGATCAGCCTCTTTCTTAAAAACAGCTTTTTCAGTGTCCGTTGCTTCACCTAACCACTTCTTAGCTTGAGAGATGGCAATCGGAATCACCTTGTCCTCTGGATAGTCTTCACTGACTAATGCATTGGCAATCTCAATGGCTTTCTTTTTTAACAAAGGCTCAAAGTTTTTAAACGAACTTGGATAATCTTTTAAATCCCAAGGCATTATCATTCATCTCCTTAAATAACGGAATCAATTAAGCAAAGAAACTTCCGCCTGTAATTGAATAGACTTGTCCTGTGACATAACTTGCTTCATTAGAAGCTAAAAATACATAAACAGATGCCAATTCAACAGGTTGCCCAGCTCGTCCAATCGATTCTTGCTGTCCAAATTCAGGGATATTTTCTGGTGGTTGTCCACCACAAATTTGTAACGCTGTCCAAATTGGACCTGGTGCAACAGTATTGACACGAATTCCTGAAGAAGCTAATTGTGCCGATAAGCCTTTACTAAATGAAGTGATGGCACCTTTTGTCGCAGCATAATCTAATAAATTTGCACTTGGTTCAGCACTTTGAATCGAAGTTGTTGTGATAATGCTCCCGCCTTTTGGCAAGTAATCCAAAGCTTCTTGCACTGCCCAATACATTGAGATAATATTTGTCGTATACGTATCCATGATTTGTTGTGTTGATAGGTCTTTGATATGCTCTACAGCCTGCTGCATTCCTGCATTCAAGACTAAAACATCCAACCCACCTAGCTCTTTTGCTGCATCATGAACGAGTTTCCGTGTAAATGTTTCTTCTTTTAAATCACCTGGTAATAAAACCGCTTTGCGTCCTTCTGCTTCAATCAAGGCTTTGACTTCCTTCGCATCTGCTTCTTCAAAAGGTAAGTAATTGATTGCTACATCCGCGCCTTCTCTTGCATACGCAATGGCTGGAGCACGCCCGATTCCAGAGTCTCCCCCTGTGATTAACGCTTTACGTCCTTCTAATTTGCCTGATCCTTTATAAGATGTTTCTCCGCAATCAGGTACAGGAGTCATTTTTTGTTGTAATGCAGGTGCCTCTTGTGATTGTTTTTCAAATTTCCCATCGTAGAATCTTGTTAACGGATTTTCAATTTTTTCTGTCATCTTGATTCCTCCTCTAAATTTGTTGCCAATAAAAGTAACTACCAGCTTACTCTTTAACACTAATACAAAATATAAGTGCTGACAAATCATATGTTTTATACTTTAAGAAACGTTCATAAAAGTGGATTTCTTTGGCTGATACGTTAAAACCTCCTATAATTAACTGTATACAACCATTTATTTATAAAAAATAGGTCTTAAGTTGGATGCCAAAAGATTGCAAAAACATTACAATAACATTACATTGAATTAAAAATGCTCGTTGCATTAAGTATTTATCACTATCTAGCGTCACGAGCTATCCTGTTACAATTTAAATTTTAGGAGGAAAAGACATGAAAAACAACAAAACAAGATTTGGCTTGATTGCTGTAATCGTCATTGTTTTATTAGGCGTTTTCGGGGTCAGTCAATACAACGGATTAGCCAAGAAAGAACAGTCAGTAGAGTCTCAATGGAGTCAAGTTGAAAACGTGATGCAGCGTAGAGCCGATCTCGTTCCAAACTTAGTCAACAGTGTAAAAGGCAGTATGCAACAAGAACAACAAGTCTTTGGTGATATTGCTAAAGCACGTGAAGCATACGGTTCTGCGAACAATGATTCAGATAAAATAAAAGCTAGCCAAGAGTTAGACCAATCTGTAGGAACGTTGATCAATGTCATCAATGAAAATTATCCTGAACTAAAATCAAATAATAATGTACAAACATTAATGACCCAATTAGAAGGGACTGAAAATCGTATCTCTGTTGAGCGAAAACGATATAATGACGTTGTAAAAGAATACAACGAGCAAGTGGTTTCTTTCCCTAAAAATATCTTTGCAAATATGATGGGTCTAGGTAAGAAGGATTACTTTAAAGCTGATCCAACAGCAAGTACTGTACCTTCTGTAAATTTTGATAATTCGACTAGCACTTCCCAAAAATAAGTTTCATAAGATATTGCCAAAAATTAGAGGGCACTATCTATTCGTTGATATAAAAATGTTTAGCCAAATGCGGACAATAAAGGAGGTGTTTTTACATGATAGAATTATTTGCTTGGTGGTGGCCATTTAAACCAGGTGGTGGATCTTCTGGTGGAGGTGGCGCAAGTATTTAGAGCTGAAACCATTCATCTGGTAAGCCCAGCCTTATACTCCTCTCAGACAGATTTAATTTCTGCTGAACACAAGGACAGAATAAAAAATGTTACGCATATAAAAAGTTGCACAAAAAACGCTATACACATCTTGATGAAATCTATCAAGATGCGTATAGCGTTTTCTATTATTCAAAATATGCCCACGTGGCTTCAGTTTCTTTCGAAAACGAAATAGTGGTTTGTTCTGATTCTAAGAAGACCCTAAAACTAAAAACGCGTTCGCCTTCATTCAAATACAGTTCTATAAAACTATTATCAACAAACACATCAACTGTGATATTATCTGCTAATTCAGCTATTTCACATGTTCGTTTCATGCCATATTCGGTATCAATTTTTTTAGCTAAATAGCCACGATCAATCGTTATTGTCTCTTTTTTTTCATCTAAATTCAATTGCCAAAAATCATCTTTTGTACCAAAGCAAATAGTCGAATCTTGTTTTTTGTTCAATTCAAATTGAAGATGATAATAGGGGTATTCTAAAAGAAGTTGGTCAGTTCTTATTGTTTGTTTATCGGCAAACTGTTTTTGTACTTCTTCTGTTGGAAAACGTCTTAATTTTCCATCCACTACTCTCATTTCTTGTGCAGTCGTTAATCCATGTTTCCAACCTTCAGTGTCAATTGGATATACTTGCTCACCACAGCCAAACCAACCAAACGTTAATGGCAACTGATTCTTTCCATAAAATGATTGAGGGGCATAATAATCAAAGCCAGCATCCAACTCATCCACATGCTCTAATTCAAACGTTCTTTTTTCAACATCCAATTGTCCTACTAAATAAATGGAAGAAAAACGATTTTGGTAACGATACGTTTCTTTCTCATAGCCCATCGGTGATAGAAATAAAACATCTTTTCCATCAATCGTTACAAGGCTCGGACATTCTAACATATAACCTTTATCGATGGGTAAATCAATCGTTCCTTGATACGTCCAATCCACTAAATTAGTACTCTTATACAAAAGCAATTCACCAATGTCGCCAAAACCCGTTTGTTCTCCCTTCACAAAACGACCTCCGCCAAGTAACATATAAAAAGAACCGTTACGCTCAAAAACAAAAGGATCTCTTAATTCTTGACTAAATCCTTTCGGTGCACCATCAAGGATTGGATTCTTCGGATATTTCGTAATAGTCCCTTTTTTATCCATGATCGCCAAAGCTTGTTTCGCTAACTTCCCTGTATCTGTTTTATAGTTCGCTGTATAAAACAAATAGAGTTCGTCATTATATTCGAAAGCATTACCAGAATAGGCACCATTTTTTTCATATTCTTCATTGGGAATAAGAGCAAAACCTTCATCTTTGAATTTAACCAAGTCTTCGGAAGTAGCATGTCCCCAATGTTTCATTCCATGAAAAGAGTCAAATGGAAACCATTGATAAAATACTTGATACTTGCCATTAAAATAGCTCAAACCATTTGGATCATTCATCAAGCCTGTCTTGGGATATAAATGATACTTTGGGAGATAGGCGCTCTCGTTTATTTTTTCTTCTAATTGACTTAAATATTCTTGCCATTCCGTCGTATAAAATGTATATTTTTCAATTTTTTTACTCATCAATTGCTCTCAGACGTCCCTTCTTTTTATAAGGTACTACCTTTCCCTATTTCTGCTCCTTTTACCCCTTTAACGCGATTCCAAACAATCAAAATAATAATCGGTAAAATAAATGCCATTAAATTTCCGATGATATAAAAGATCAATCTAGGTGGGTATACGATCGTCAAACCTGGTAGACCTGTTAAAGCAAAACTTGTTGCTTTGACATCAAATATTTTCATAAAAGCACCACCGATCCCTGCTGAAAATGAAGCAGCAAGAAATGGAATAATCGAGTCACGTAAATTGACTGCAAAAATTGCTGGTTCTGAAATACCAAATAATGTTGGAACAAAACTAGACATTGCTGTTTCACGACGCTTAGAATTTTTCTTCGCAAGGAAAAACATACCCAATGCTGCTCCACCTTGTGCGATGATTGAAACGGACCATAATGGTTGAATGTAGTTGAATCCTGTGGCCACAACTAATTGCGCTTCAATGGCCTGGATCGCGTGTTGCGTGCCCGTTACAACAAGTGGCTGAAGCAATGCTGCAAAAACAAAGGCACCCACAAATCCTGTTTTGTTATATAGAATATCAATGATCCATCCTAATCCCGTGCCGATTGCATTACCGATTGGACCAAATACTAAGAATAAAGCAAGAGCAGAGAATAAAATAGTAACTGTCGGTACCAAAATAAAACTCAACGCTTGTGGTGTTTTTTTCTTCGCAAATGCTTCTGTTTTTGATAAGAACCATGCTGTTAAAATTGCTGGAAACACGCCACCTTGGAACCCAACTTGTGGGATGGATAACCCAAATACATGCCAAGAGGATAAGGTATCATAATTGCCCAAGACAAAGTCATTACGATTCATCAAATCTGGTGTAATCATCACAAAACCTAACACTAAACCTAAGATTGGATTTCCACCAAATCGTTTGGTTGCTGAATACATGACTAAGACAGGAAGATAAGCAAATGTTGTCGCAATAACGCCTAGAAAACTAGCTAAATCTTGCGCCCAAAGCCATTCCTCCGCCATTGAGCCACCTAAAAAGCCAAATTGTGTCGTTAATAGTGACTTCAATCCTAAAATCATCGCCGCCCCAACAAAGGCTGGAATGATTGGAATGAATATATCAGAGAATACTTTAAATGCTTGTTGTAATTTATTCTGTTGCTTCGTTCCAGAGGCTTTTACATCTTGCAATGAAGCTTCCTTTATCCCTGAAACTTCTTGAAATGCAGCAAAAACCTTTTCTACTGTTCCTGTACCAAAAATAATTTGTAATTGTCCACTATTAAAAAATACTCCTTTAACGCCTTCGATATTTTCTAATGTTTCTTTATTATAATTATTACTATCATTCAATACTAAGCGTAAACGCGTAACACAATGAGCAGCATTCGCTATATTTTCTTTTCCCCCGACACCTTCTAATACTTCTTCAGCAATTTTTTTATAATCCAAACTATTCATCTCCTTGATTATTTTAGAAAAAACCGTTTTTGGAACGTTCCATATATAATTATTATAATACTTGGAACGTTCCAAAAAAGCAAGGGCTTTCAAACAAAAAAATTGGATTTATTTTTCATCCAATTTTCTAGTCGTTTTAAATGCTGTAAACTTCACTGGTAATATATGTTTCTTTTGTATAGCTAAGCTATCATCAAATTCCACTAACTCTTTCACACTTAAACGAGCAATCTCACGCACATCCTGAGACATTGTTGAAATAGTCAATGACTGATTAGAAAAGCTTCTAGCACCATCGAAACCAACTAATTGTACATCTTCTGGAATCGACCACGGTAAATGTGCAAATGTATTAAAAACAAATTCTGCATATCGATCTGTTACAGTAAAAATCCCATCAAAAGGACAATTCTCTGAAAATTTTTCAGTTAGAAATAGATCCAGTCTTTTGGGAAAATCAATTGAGTTTCCTTTATCTAAATAAACTTCATATTCCAATTCATTATGAGTACAATAATCAATAAAACCATTCATTCGTTCAAAAATACCTAAATTATTGGGTAACTCTCTTAAAATTAACAGCAGTCGTTTTGACCCTCGTTTATGCAATTCTTCTGCTGCTTGTCTAGCGCCACCAAAATTGTCACTTGTTATAAATGGAATAGCACTATTAAAATAACGCTCAATTGAAACAATCGGTATGTTTGAAATAAGATAGGGTTCTATATCACTGTAGGAAATAGTCAAAATTCCTTTGACTTTCTGTTCTTGCGCCATTTTTATATAGTCTAACTCTAAATTATAATCATTTTGAGAATTACATAATAACATTTTAAAATTTTGAATTTGCAATTCTAACTGGATATAATAGGCCAATTCAGAAAAAAATGGCGTCCATATCGTTGGTAATATAAATACAATGATGTCACTTTCTTGTTTTTTTAATGATCTAGCCGCTTGATTTGGTATATAATTCAACTCTTCAATTGCTTTTTCTACTCTAGCAGCTAATTCTGGCTTGATTTTTACGTGATTGACATAATTGGATACAGTTCCTCTAGAGACGTTTGCTTTTTTTGCAACATCATTCATATTGACCATTCACCTTCACCTCATTAGATAGTATATCATAATAAAAAATGTGGCATGATTATTTTAAGCTGTTATTCATGTTCATTTATTTAGTTTTTCAGTATCTAACGTTATAACATTTCCTTCATACATCAATCGATTAAAATTAATTCCTCTGCTCACATCATAATTACCATTTTCACGTATATTTTTCTCGATACAGATTTGTCGGCCTATTTCTTAATACACTTCTCTCATTATACGATCTCCTTGAAATTCAAATACAATAACTAAAGAATTTTCTTCTTCTCGTTTTATCATCTATTCATCCTTTTTGACATACTTGTTAAAAATCGTTATCTGTCTACTATTTATACTATTGAGCTGATTTTTTTTAACTTATTCCAAATTAGTATATAATTTGATTATAAAGTACTTTATCAATTTTCGGGTCATGAACTCATTTGGGAGACATTGCAGGTTCAACTCCTGCTTGACCCTTATCTTTTTTGTTTTAATAACTAACATAACATACATTATTAGACACTTAAAACTACCTTTTTTTATTTACCTTCTTTTCGTACAGATAAGACGTTCTCATTTTAATATTTAAAATTTTTCTAAAATAAATTCTACTAACAATTATTTTGAACATTAAATTCACAAAAAAAGCGCACCTATATTCTGGTTGGTACGCTTTGTTTGTGAATTTATTGAGATTATGTTAAGTAAGTATTCAAATAACTATTTTTTATTTTTATACTGATGTACACCTTGACTCATAATCTTTTAGTCCGCTCACTCATTAAACTGTATAAATGTGATTATCTAGTTGAATATCATTATATGTGATCTCAGTTAATGTTGCATCCATGGTTTTGGATGTAATAGCTAATCCTTCCCCAGTTTGGACATAAACGGTTCTATTCGTAACGTCATATCCTGACCAGTAACGTGTATAGTCCGTGATCTTCTCTTCTTTCTTCGCATGTTCTAAGCCACGTGGTATGATTAATGGTCTAAAAATTGCGTACAAGGTATTTATACCTGTTTCTGTATCAAACGTATCCACCATATTTTTATAATAAAAACTTCGTACAAAGCGTGAAGGAGAGGTATAATCACCTGGAATACCAAACAAACCATAACCAGTTCCATTTTCAATAGGTTGCAGTGTTAAATCTTTATCGACTTTTTTTTCAGATACTCCTGTATTTTCAAGCCCAATGTAATTTCTAATGTTCACTGTATGATAATTGTATTCAGGACTATTTGTCATCACGCCGACATAGTCATACATTTTAAAACCGCCCGCAACTACTGGTTCTAAAACAACACCATCACCTGTTTCATCAATAAACGCATAATGCAGTGGAAACTGTAATTTAGCGCCTTGATATTCATAAAATTGATCCGTCAACATGAATTTTGTGTATGTTTCTCGAAGTTCTTTTACACTTTTAAAATTCGTTAATACATACGTGACAAATTCCTCCCCAATCATAGGTGTTTTTCCTTGTGCTTCAATTTCGGCTGTCTTACTTCTCGTTGTTTCCACTAAAACTTGACAATCTCCAGCTAAGCCATGTTCGTTGATACCATCATACAGGATTGTAGTATCCTTCGTAGACACGCCTAAAACAGCATATTTACTTTTCCATGGTTGCAATTGACTCTTAACAGTTACACCTTTAGGTATAGAAACCAACTTTACATCTAGATCAATTCCTATATCTTCACCAAACATTGACATATTCAAATCCATAGTGCGACCAAAGAAAATATCCTTATTCTTTGCTATTAATTTAATATTTGTGCACATTTTCAACAACCTTTCTTTATTAAACATATCCTTAAGCATGGCATTGTAAGTAAAAATCCCTTGTTATGAGAGCCGTTCATTTGATATATGAATCGATTTAGGTTATGCCCCAAAATAGTCTTTGCTGCCTATAATCCCAGTTTATGTTACTTATCTTTAACTGTATACCTTATCTTATAAAAAATCTAGACTTTTGGGATGTCTTCCACGTTATCACAAACGAAGAATTTTTTATACTTTTACTCAGTTGTTTTCAGCCAAATAGAAGAGGTTGGGACAAGCGTTTAAATCCCCTAAACTACCATTAGAGTATTATGCTATAACCGATAACCTTAACAATCCAAGTGATTAAACCGGTATTACTACTCAATTTGAAGGTGGGGAAATATGGTTAAAAGTAAATGTTTAACCATAACAAATCCCTTTGCAAAAAATCAATGTAGAAACCCCGTCTTCAATAATTTATAATAAACGAATATTCCTATCTTTTAAAGTTTTGGTTTATAAATACCTATGTCCAAAGCCATGCTACTCTAGATTTTGCTATCTACTTGATAAGGAGTAATTGAATTAATAACACAGCTTTTTTTATCTTACTTTGATCCATTTTATATTTTTAAAATGATTCAAGTTCATTAAATGGAAACAGTTTTGTGATCACTTTACCAAGTACACGATCCTTAGCCACGAAACCATACTGTCGACTGTCATTCGCATATGGTCGATTATCTCCCAATACAAAGTAATACCCTTCTGGAATAACGACAGTCTTTTGTTCAAAATCTTCTGTATAGTTGCGACCATTTTTTTGGCTCTCATTAATAGCTTCCACCAAAAATTTTTCATCCACCGGCTGTTCATTAATATACAATGTATCGTCTGCATAACGAACCGTCTCTCCTGGGAGGCCAATAATACGGCGAACCTGTGGACCCTTACCACCTACAGTAAAAGCAACCAAATCAAACCGCTTCAAGTCTCCCTGTTTTCGAATTAATACCTTGTCTCCTTCTCGTAAGGTTGGTACCATACTAAATCCTTGTATCGTTAAAATACTCACAACCATTAGAGTCAATCCCACTACCAAAATACTACCACCGGTCAAAGCTAAAAACAGTTCTTTAAAAAAAAGAGCTTGACTATTAGAATAATGTTTGTTTTTTGATTCAGTCGGCTGACATATTCGTTGCCTTTGCTTAGTCGATTCCTCTTGCGATAGTCTGTGAGACTTTGTCTTTTTCATTGCTTCTCACTCCACTTATTACTCTTGTGATAAGTTAGATTCGTCGACCTTATAATAGGAGAAGGCTGCTTTTTCATACGTCTGTATTTTTTTTATATCCTCTATAAAACTGTCGACTACTTGTGTATTACCATAGAAATTTTTAGTCTGAGTACTTGCATTCATTCCTATTTGCTTGATTGCATTATAATACCGATTCAGTATCAGTTGACCTTCTTTCGAATTAGTCGTACTCGCCGTTTTTGTTCCATAGCTAGCCATTGCTGTTGCTAGATACCGAATATTTTTTTGTAGCTTTTCCTCACTATCGCCTTTCTCTTTGGCGATGGTTATCTGTTCTTCAAAATCATCTAACAGGTAATAGCCTTTGACAACAGATTCTGAATCGTCCGTTGTCAGGTTCATAGCCTGATAATGTGAAATATACTTAGAAGTACCACCAAATATACCCGTTAGCAACAACGATATTAAACAAAGCAGAAGACTTCGTTTTCTTTTTTTATAAGCTGTTGACTTTTACTTGCCACTACTCGCTTTTTTTTCTTATTTTTGATTCGTCTGTTTTTTAGCCTCTCAATCTGTTGCTGTGCTCCTAAAATCTGAACCAAAAAATAGGCTGATCCTAGGAGCGCAACGATTGTTAGTGCAATACCTATAACTAAAATCCAATCTATGATAGACACTCATTTCATCCCCTATGCTCCGCTAATTCTTTGGTTTCCTATGCTTTTTACTTGTATTCACTGCTGCTTGATTTTTCGCTTGTTGATGTTCATTCTTGATAGCAACTTCTTTTTCTTGTTGCTTCTTACGACGGAATCGAAGAATGAAAAAGAGCAAAAGAACACACATAAGGAAAACTAGTACAAGTAATAGAATCAATTTCCAGTCTAAACCTTTTTCTTGGATCAAACCGACATCCCGCTCATTGAATTTATTAGCATCTTCAGCCGTAATTTTAAAGGCTTTTTTCCATGCCCATTGTTTTTCTCCAGAGGTAACGAGGATATCTGCATCATAGTCTCCGGGAGCCATTTGCTCACCATTCATACTAACTGGAAAATCAATGAAAGAATTTGGCGCCATCCGCATAGCCGTCTGTTTTCTTTCGTATAGTACTGTTTCTTTTCCTTTTTCAGTGATTTGCACTTCAATTGTCATGTTATCCAAGTATGTAGCCATGACATTGGAAAAGTTGACAAAAATCGCATTACGATAATTGTTTTGCCCAGCTTTTACGCTGTTTAAGGACAGATCGGGATTAACTTGGGTCTCATTTTCTTGTAAAACCATCCCGATAACATAAGCATATTGATTGATGATTTTTGAGCCACCATTATTCTTCGTTGCGTCATTTTGTCCCGCACGCATCAACTGAATGCCCCCAGCGATCAAACCATCGTAGTCAGTTTCTGGCATGTCAACAGTCAGCTCTAGATTTTTTGTTTCTCCTGGCGCCAACTCCACTGACTTTGGTCCTTTCACAAGGTCGGTAAAATCAAATTTTAATGACTGATCATTTTTTATTGTAGATTCTCCATATTCGATCACACCGTTTTGGTTAGTCTTCGCCCCATTCAATTTCACATCGATTGTCACTTTTTCTGTGCTAGGATTGCTTAAAGCAATAGCTAATTGTTGGTGTTGGCCTGGAGCCATTTTTAATTTGTAGTAGCCTAAATCTTTGTCTACCTGATTCTCTGGAAAGGTGATACTGTAGGTAAAACCTGTAGCACCTATGGGGTTCTCTTTTGCGGCATAGCCAGGAACTGTTTGGAAAAAGAAAAAAAGTCCCACAACTAAACTCCAAAAAATTAAAATACGTTGCCATCTAGATACTGTATATGTTTCCATAATCAACCTCATTTATTCTAAGTATTTTTTTATGTAGGTAGACTAACAAGACATAATTGTTAGTCTACAAAAAATAGAAAAATACAGTTTATCCTGCCGGAGTTTCTTCTTCAGCTGGTGCAGCAGTAATTTTCCAAGTGACTGTTGCAGTATAATTTGTTGCTGCCATGTTTGAAGCTGTAGCTGCTGGGACAGTTAATTTCACTGAATTCGCATCAGTACCTGCGACACCCACCGTTGAATCTTTACTTTGACCAAATTCCATTGCATAACGACCTTTACCTTCTTTTTTATCTTTGCTTGCCGTTACGATTGTTTTTGCATCGTTCGCTGTTTCCGTTAGTTGAAAAGCAGTTTGTGCGCTTGATGGTACTGTATTTGTATTGTCGCCTTGTGCAGCCAATAATCCATTACTGAAATCAATCGTCGAACCAGTTAATACATTCGCTCCCGTACTATCCTTAAATTGGCTTGATAATTGAGCGGTCACTGTATAACCGTATGTTCCTCCCGCACGAACATCTGCCCATTGTACGTATGCGCCACGCGTTTTCGCACCACTTTCAAAACTCATTGGTTTCGCAAATCTTGTCACATCACTCGCTGATGTTTTAATTGTTCCAAAGTCTAAATTTGTTGTTTTTTCAATCACTAGGGAACCAGTATCTGGGTTTGTATTTTCTCCTGGAGAGTCTGGATCTGGAGTTGGTAATGTTTGATCAGGATTTTCTGGATCGACCGTTCCTTGGTCACCACCACCGGCTGTTCCTTCTTCTACAGTTACATTTCCTGTTGAACTTAATTCTGTTGGTGCCGCCAAAGCAGGGGATGCTGTTCCTACCACCGCTACTCCTAAGATTGCTGCTAATGTTGTTGTACAAAGACTTCTTGCTTTCATATTGTTTTTCCTCCTAAAATGTGTGTAATCTATTAAGGCAACTTGGCTAATATCCAAGTTAACTCCGTTTGATATTCGACCGGATATATCGTCGTTGTTTCGGGTATGTTCAAGATGATTGCTGAATTATGATAGACCGGTTTGTTGTAAGTACGGTCTATTACTGGTTTACCTGAAGCATCCACTACAGGGCTCAAGGTATGTGGTTGATTATTCGTATTGGTATCTGACGCTCCAAATGCGATGGTCCAAACCCCTTTTCCGCTGCCAGCTCGTGCTGTCGCTACTTCATAGGCTGAACCGATAGAATTCAACCCAATCGTTTCACGCGTCACCGTTGGTGCTTCGCTCGTGCCGCTAGAATTCGCCCATCCTTTATCTAACGAAAGAACGGCTCCTTTGAGTTCTTGTTCCTTTTTATTTTGAATAATCTGATTGGTAAACTGTGTTTCTTGTTTAACTTGTAGTGTCCAACCAGAGGAATCCGCTTGTTGATCCGTAATTTGGATATAACTACCTCTAGGTCCAGTTTCTCCAAAAAACTGTTGTGCTAATGCATTGTACTTACGCGTACCTTTACTGATTTTGCTTTCGCCAAAATCCAGAGATGATGCATAGTCGATACGTAGTGGTCCTTCTGTGGACGGACCTGGTCCTGGATCAATAGGTACTCCTGGATTTTCAGGGTCAATTGGATTCGTCACTACGCTCCCTTCAACTGAAACAGTTCCAGATTGATTTAACGATGCAGGTGTTGCGTTAGCAGTCAAATTGAACGTACTGCTGAAAAGCACGATAATTAGTACCATACTGAGTAAAAAAGTTTGTTTTGTTACGCTCATTCCCGCTCCTCCTTCCTACGCTTCCGTAAAAAGAGTAAGAGAAGGAATAAAAGGATCATGCCGCCTAAAATCAAACTGTACGTTCGAATTTGTTCCCCAGTACTAGGAAAGTTCCCTATGGGTTTAGTCGGCTTCGCTGTGCTTGATTCCACTGGAGCAGAACTGCTGGGTTCAGTCACTTCTTCATAAAAAGAAATCTTACCTGTCGTACTGACTTGACCGCCAGTCCCCTCTTTAGCTTGGACAATGGGCCCAGAAACTATTGTACCCACCCATAGAAGCAGAGAACAGCCGAACAAGATAATGCGTGAATAGTTCATTTCCCTCTCTCCTTTTATGGTTGTCCTGCCATCACTTTCCATGTAATGACGCCAACATAATCTCCCGTATATACCGTGTCAGAGGAATTGATTTGGAGTTTTATCCCGTCTGTATCAGATGTTTTACCCCAACCATCGCTGATGGCATAACTACCAGCTGTACCTTTAGTATTAGTGTAAATCACCTGTGCATCCTGAGATAATATTGTTTCTTTGCCTTGATTCATATAGCGCAAGGCATTAATCAATTCTTGTCCTTCACTATTGCGCATTGGTGTAGATAAAGATGCGGTCATACGCCAACCATTTTTAGCATCTGCTCGTGTATCCGTTACGACTAATTGCTCGTCGAAAGATGGATCTTCCACGCGTTTAGTCCTTGCATCGTATGTCAAGGTTCCAAAATCAAGGGCATTGGGCACGGATGTCAGACTTAAGACTCCTTGCAGCTTGTACTGTACAGTAACTGCCGTATTATCGATTGTGATTGCGTTCTCGTTGGCTGGACGTTCCGCGATGTCATACCCTGCAGCGGTGACATTTTCTACTTGGGTTTGAACGGCATCATTTGTCGTTAAGTCTACGGTATTGCCTACTATCGTATTGATAGTTACTGTGTAACCTGAAAGCACTTGATTCGCTTCATTCACAAATTCAACACGTAATACAGCATCCATGTCAACAACCGTCACATTGATCGTTATTGAGATATCTGTTGCTAATCCTGAATCTGCTGCTTTCACCGTCAATGTTACCGGATATGCTTTAGGTCGAAGATTTTCAGTCTCATTCAATCCACCAAAATCAGTTACTTTTATTAAAGAACTGATATCTGTTTTCTGCCCATCACTAATTTTATACGCCGTTGATTGACTATGCTCAAGGATATAGCTTTTTAATTGATCATCGGATAAGTCACGAATGTCCTTATACGGTGCATTAAAATCAGAACCGTCTATCACTTTATTCACTGTAAGTTTTGATACGATGGTCGTCTCATTGCCTGCTTCATCGAATAAATCCACTTTCACTGTATGTTCGCCAATTTGACTCATAAAGCCATCGACCATTGATTGTGGTGTTTCAGCATTAAATGCATACGTGAAGTTTTGTGGCGTTGGATTGGAATCAGTCGGATTTTTTACGAATTTATCTGCTGTTGGTGTTGGGCCGTTCAACGCAACCTGATAGTTGACAGATTCTCCTTCGGGCGGTGTTTTATCTGCGACCGTTTGAAGTGCATAGCTGTCTTTACCATCTAACCAAGCGTATGCTTTGATTTTTTGGCCTGCTTTTAACGTTACGCTACTTGGTAAATCAAATGTAAATTTCCCATTATTATCGGCGATCGTATTAAATTTACGGGTATCTCCTTCTATAGGAGAGGTAACAGTAGGTGTTGTCAATAGTACATCTGTACTTGGATCACTTTCGTCCGTTACAAGATAAAAGAGCATCAATGCATTATTATTGACCGTTCCCGTTAGTTTTTGTCCACTTTCCAGTGTCTTATTGTCGCTTGGTTGGTCAAATCCTACAAGAACATCTGGAATATAGTCGTATACAATTCTAGAAAAGTTCTCTGTCCGATAATTATCTACAAAGCTTTTCTGAATAGCGTTAGTAATACTATTTCCTACTACACTTGTTGTAGTAGTACCATTGTACTTGATTGACATACCATACATTGGTATCCAATAGAAAGTTGGCGTTGCTTGGCTAGCATCTGCTTTACTCCAAGCAGAAACTGCTTGGATATCCGCAGTAAACGTACCTGGATTTGTCATATTAATCAGATTTACGTTAGTATTGCCACGTGAGTCCAAATCGATTTTTTGTGCGTTTGAAAACTGGAATGTCGTGTTACTACCAAAATCCAACATATTCCTTACGCCTGTACCCTCTTTTATCACAGACTCAAATGTTCCTTTATCACCAATGATAAAGGATGACCCACTTCCACCATAAATCATTGAACTGGTAGAGGCCCCTTCATTAGTAGAGATGAATTTCGTCACACCTTGGTCTTTTACTTGGAATTTCGATCCCGTTGAAAGATCCAAAAGACGACCAGTTCCTCCGTTTTTGTTCAAGACGAGACTCCCTTTTTGGGCGACATCAAATTTGGCATTTTGCCCCATCGAGATAATCGGTGCTCCAGTGGTCATTTGATTGGCATTGATAACCATCTCTGCATTATCTCCCACATTGATTGCTGAATTTTGTTGAAGCATGAATCCTGCACGAGAATTGGTGTTACTGATTGGTCCATTGATCGTTACATTGAAATTACTACTGTCTTCAAGATTGATACTCGTCGTCCATTGCGATGTTGCTGCCTGATAACCCAATCGAACTGGTACACGTGTCGTACCATCAGCCGTTTCAACATTTAGATTAGCATTTTTCCCAACGTCGATTTTTCCATTTCTTTGTACACTGATGACGGACGGAATACTTCCTCCATTTGTTTGCCAAGAGTTGGTTTCCCCTGTATTGCCTAATGTACGAATCGTGGCGGTGGCATTCTCTTCAAGTGTTAATGACGGTTGAATAGTAGCGATCGTATCCCAGTCAGAATACCAACTACCTAAGATCACACCGTCTCCGTTTTCTGCTTCAATAGTCGTATCTGTATTAGAGGCAAACACTAGGGTGTGTGACTCCAAACCAGATTGGTTTGTATCAGCCATATTTCGGACTGTTCCATTATAGGATGTATACTGAGTGGCTTTCGATTTAATCACATTTTTTCCTTCAAAGCGCAGAACAGCTTGGAAAGAAGCGGTCAATTGTGATCCAGTATAATTTACATTGCGGTACGTAATACTTGAACCATAGGCATTTCGATCCCACATTGTCACAGGTCCATAGAAATGTCCGCCATATAGGTCAACGTTATCGACCACTGCTTTGTGCACGATGGATGTATTCGTGCCCCATCTATAAGAATAGCCTATAAAATCGAGCGAATAGCCATTCCCTAGTAATACATAATTGGGCCGATTGTCTGAAAGATTGCGGTCTGCTCTACCAGTCGCCGTATTTGTCATAGAACTTTGTACATCAACGATTGTTACCGTATTGCTCATTAGAGCAGCATCTAATTGACTCCAATTACTTACCTTTGCAACATTTCCAATGTATACGATGACGTCACTACTCAACGCACTACCTGTTCCTGACTGAGTCGCCGGTACTGTTAGCGTTAAATGAAATTCTTGCAAATTATTCGATGAAACGGTCTCTAGTCCCTTTAAGTCAGATACTTGGATACTGTCTGTGACATCCACTACAGATCCCCCGGATAACCCATATGCTTTGGCACCTGTCTCTTTGAGAATCATTTGTTTGATTGCGGCAATATCACCATTGTAACCTTGGATATCTGTCATCGTTTTTGCTATATTTTTAGCAACAATTCCCGTACCATTCGCAGTAAGTTCATAGGCTTCAATATTTTCCATTCTTGGTCGTGCTATCTCTGAAACAGTTTGTCGTGAGCTAAGCGTTTCATTGCCCTCTTTAGGTGTATCTGCTTTGATCAATGACGTGCTCATAGATAAGTACATACTTACTACTACAATAAAACTTGTAAGTAAAAATACAGTTTTTTTCCTTTTCATTTTATTCCTCCTCTCCTATATGTGACATGATCATTCTTAAAAAAATTCACCTCCTTACGTTGTAGATAATGTCTTTCTTATGTCACTTGGCACATATTTCTGTTAAAAAGAGCTCGTTGGATATATACTAATAAAATAGATAATTCTAATTCATGATATGCTGTTTATCTGTATGCAGAACAACGAAAGGAAGAAATATTATGGCCAATCACCAAAAAATAAAATGAAGTTTACAGAAGTAAAAGCAAAACTTTAGAAAAGGAAAAAACTATTCTGAAAAAATGACTACCCTATTCACACCACATGCTGTCAAAGACTAATTGCTATTTCTTTTCTTCATAAGGAAGAAGAACTGAACCTCTATGCTTTTCTCAATTAGAAGTAGTAAAACCTAGCCAGTTTAGCTATATTGAAATTTTTTTATACTTCTAGTAGACCGTTTTCAACAATTGATACGCTTTCCCAAATTTAAAAGTAGACATTTCTTGGCAGTTTCAGTAACATACCTTCTTTTTTCTCTTTATTTTATCGGCATTTATCTACCTCTATCTCTTAATTACTCCATTTCATTCTCTTTGATTTTTAGCATATATCCTTTAGAACGTGTAGTCTTTATATCGAAATTTTTACTTTTTTTCATCTTATTCCGTATATGAAATACTGTATTCGCTATCAAAAAGGTGTTTCTTTTAGAATGATTTTTCCATACTTTATCCATTAATTCTTCGTAATGAACGGTCGTATTCTTGTTTTCATACAAAATATTTAAAAGTTCAAATTCTTTTTTAGTTAAAGAGATCTCATCACCATTAATATATGCTGTTCGATTCTTCTCATTCAAGAATTTTTCTGAAGAATGGTTTATTTTTTCTGAAATCCTACCGTTTAACCTAGAAAATGTATTTTTTATGATAATTGATAATTGAGGTAAATTCGCTGTTGATATCACTACATCATTAGCTCCTAAACTCATCATCATCATCTGCTCATGTTCCAATTCAACTTCTGAAAAAATCCAGACAAATAAAGTGGGTGTTGTTTGCGACGCAATTAACCAATCAATAACACTAGCTATTTGATCCTTTGTTTTCATCACTATTACTAATCCATCCAATTGTTGTAACTGTTCTTTTTTATCCACAGTGCTTACACAACAATTTTCTAGCTCTAACAAACTATCCAGCATCGCATCCGCTTTTATTTCTTGTTGTATTATTCCTAGATTCAACATATAATATATCGTCCTTTCATATTTAATTCTCTTTTGGTTCTCAGATTCCTTTATGTATCATCTTTTATCGCAAAGATAACGGAAGAAATTCTTGCTTAGATTCCCCTGCACATTCTCGCCATACACTATCTATTTTTAGGTAAGAAAACTGAGTGTTTTTACATAAAATTTTTACCGATTTCTTTAAGTTTTTTTACTTTTTCGGAGGTATGTTTACTAGGAAATATCAGAATACTAGATTAAACTTACTTTCATAGTTTAAGTAGTTCAATCCGTGAGTATTCTGTATTTACTTTAATTTTTGTGACTTTCTCAACGATTGTCTCCATTTATTATGTTATGTCTAATAGTTCAAACCTATTTCTTTTTAAACAGAATTAAATCGATTATAATTGAAGCGATTGTCACGTGCGCTGATTATTGTCTTTGTGATTTGTCACCTTAGGCAAGATAACAATATAAAAGAAAAATAACATTAAACTAACTAAGCTTATCCATCGACTTACTTTTTGAATAATTGTTCCTTTATACCACACCAAAACTGTACCTTTTCCTTTTACAGTAACTTGTACTAATCCATGCATGTTAGTCCCTTTATAGCTTTCTGCATCTTCAACTGCTTTTTCTGTCCCGTTCACCTCAGCTACATATCCTTTATAATAAAGAATCGGATAAATTAGCCTCGTGGAAGAACTTACATTATAATGTAAAAAGAAAGCATTACTATTTCTAGACATATTGGTGATTTCAACATGATCTTGTGGTTCAGATAATAAACTCGTTGGCGTCGTCCAGGCTTCCATGCCACTTGGCAAAAATTCCTTTCCATAACCAAGCGAATTTCCATCCAATTGCTCGAATTGTTTAGCTGTGGTTGGTCTGAACTTATTTAACTGTAGTTGATTTTGAAGATTCAATCCAATCGTTAAAAGTAATAATAAACCTATCAAGGTAGTTCTAGTTTTAAAAGTAAGTTTATTTACCTTAACCAGACTATCTGCTACAAACCAACAAACTAAAAATGTTACAATTAGGAAATAGCGCCAGGGAAACTGAATAGCGTTAAAAAATGTGCCATGGAATAACGCATGTGGAAAATAGCTCGTTGCTAAGAAAAAAAATAGTATCGCAATAAATAGTAAGCGTCGATTTTCTTTGCTTTCTTTTTTTAAGTAAATCAGACCGATTAGCAATCCTATTGGAATGAGTATTCCAATATTATTATATCCAATGTTATTGTAGGCAATTGACAAATATTCTCCTATAGATTGCGCTTCTTTGGCAAGATAAAACATCGATACATCCTGCATACGCAATCTTTGGAATAACACTTGTTCTAGCATTGGAAGATAAACATCTACGCTCAATAATGCTGCCGCACCTGTTGCTAATACTAAACGTAGTAAGCGGGACCTATCCTTGAACAAGGGTCTAATAGAAATTAGGCAATATACTAGCAAAAAGATACAAGTTAAAAGGGCACTGAGTGGATGACTATACACTAGCCCCGTCATACCAATAGCAAGTATCCACCATTTTTTTTTGTCTCCATATATAATTTGATAAATTCCTACATAGACTAAAGGAAAAAACAGAAAGGCTAAACTTTCTCCTATTGCAGCTCTATATAAGACATCGCTCATCCTATAAGATGACAAACCATAAATAACAGAAAATAACAAAGCGCCCCATTTTGATTTGTTCACTGAATAAAAACAATTATAGGCAATAACAAACGTGATAAAATTTAATAGTATCAAATATAATTGATAACTTGTTACAACGGAAAAACCAAAGTATCGTAAAATCGCTGCTGGATATAAGAAAAGTTCAGGATAAAATATACCTGTTGGATAACCCATTCCTTCGGCTAAAAAATAATTGATTCGAGGTAAGAACTCACCTGAACTAATTGACTGCGATAAGCCCTCAATCCTAGCTAAATGAAAAGCAAGATCGTCTCCATTAAAATATGTTGGTCCTTTTAGCCATACCCAGTAGATACTAAACACACTTAGGAACAGAAAAAGACCGTAAGTCCCAAAAGTAGTGAATAATTGTTTAGTCTTATTATTCATCTCAATTCGCTCCTTTTGTTACTCTGACTCAATAGTAGTATTCCACTCTGTTACTTTACCACTAGCGTTATAGAATAATTTTATATTTTTCATTAAAGGGGATTCCGATTTACTTTGAGGAAATAGACTAACTGACTCCATTTTCCGTTGTTCATCTTGCTCTGGATAATTTTTAAGCGCACTGTTTACCGTTTCATCTCCTTTAGATAAAAAGATATTCGATGCCATCTGTTTACTTATATCAGCTAAACAAGCATAAAATTTGGGAGATTCCGAAGCAACTGTTGTGATAGTGACTTGTTGATTTGTTGTTTTTACTATTTCACTTTCCGTGTTTACTTTATAAGTCATTTGAATGACGGATCTAACTAACTCTGGTATCGTTGACGAACCGTAATAAGTGGTCTGATCAACTATTAATATGTCTTCTTTTGCGATAATATCGTATGTTGTCATCTGCTTTTCATAGTCTTTAAAAAAACTAGTTTCATCTAATAATTTATTAGATATATTATAAAAAGAAGACAATGACACTTGAAATTTATCACTTAATATTTTTGTTGCTTCTTCCTTTGAAGACAACTTTTTATAGTCGTATACGCCAAAAGGTTTAGTTCGTTTACCTTGCCATATAAGTTTCTCTTCTTTAGAAGAAAGTGACGTTTTTTCGTTTTTTTGATTGGTACAGCCAATAATAACTGTCAGGCACAATCCTAAAAGTAATAATTCAATAACAAGCTTCATCTTCGTCATCTACTTTTCTCCTATCCTTATTTCTGAGGTAATTTTAACGCATATTCATTTTGTTCACTTTGTATCCCTTCAGCTAAAGTCAGTGAGATAGTGGCTTGACCATTCACTTTATATAGCAATACCCCTTCTTTGGTCTCACCTTTTGGTACAGAACTTTCCGTGCTATCTTGTAAGCGAACAATATCATAATTTACACTATCTTTCGGTAAGATTGTTTCTGTTAACACTTTCCCAGCTTGATTCAACTCAATATCTTTTACCCACACATTTGCAAGCTGAGCTTCTGGTGTTTTATTTTTATAAGAAAAACGTAAAGCAACTAACTCATCACCATCATTTTTCAATGTACCCAAACCAATAATATTGACCTCATATTCATCGGTAGAAAATGAAACTTCATCTTTTTTTGATTTTTTGGCCTCTTCTTCAGCTTTTTCAGCACTATAGCTAACTTCTTTCACCGTTTCAATGGATTCATCAATTATTTTCACTCTATCTTCGTAAGAAGAATCTTGGGCGGAATAATAAAGAAACTGTATAACCGCATGTTCTGTGAAAATGCTATAATAATGAGCCCACACTTGTTTGCTGTTAAAAATAGTTTCAAAACTATACTTGAAGACATCATTTCCATTTATTTCCTTTTGAACAAAATAAACATCTTTTTCATCCTGATATCCATTTTGAGTAGCTAAATCTTTCCTTGTTTTTTCACCAAATCCATCTTTTTTAATGTCATCTTTTGAGACAATCACTACAGCCATATTGGAATTACTCACTGTATCTTCTGCACCATATACTGCCTGGGTTCCATAAAGTGATTTAAAATCTGCTTGTTTCTTCCAACTAGAAGGTAAACGAAAGCTATATGTTGCTCCTTTTCCTTCCACTTTGGTCGTTTCATCTGATAATTTGTTGCTATTGCATCCTACGACTAGAAAAAGCATAATTAAAACTATTCCACTTATCAGTATCTTTTTATTATTTTTCATTCGTATTGTTTCCCTCTCTTTTTCCAGAAGTAACTGCTTATAAATATACAAACACTTATACCACTTATTCCAGCTCCTATAAATAAACCTTTAGGGTAATAAATCAATTCGATACTGTGCTGGCCTTTAGAGATAGGTATGCCGATTAATCCATTTTCAAATGATTGAATTTTCTTTTTTTCTCCATCGATATAGGCTCTCCAACCAGAATCATACGCAATTGTTGTCAATAGTACATCCTCTGTATCAACTTTGACATTTCCTGATACACGATTTTTTTCAGCTTTAAGTGGGACACCTTTTTCTTGGATTCCCTTTGCCGATTTTTCGAACTTCTCAGTATCGATTAATAGAACATCTGGTTCGGGAAATTGAACAATTGCAGAACCGTAAAATGTAAGTTTTACATGTACTAACGCCGCTTTTTCATAATAGCCGATGTTATAGTATTGTCCTACCTTACTCATTTCATAATTGGAACTCTGACCTTGCACTGTGATCTCGGTATTAACATCTTTCATCATTGCATTGTTTTGAGTATATAAACTAATATACGCTTGGCTATTTGCTGGTACTGAAACGTCCCATTCAATAGTCATATTTTTTCCAGGTTGCTCTTGTGAGTACGTCACATAATTATTTTCACGAGTGATAATCGTATTTGTCGCTACTTCATTATCGAGACCTGTCAGACGGATATACTCCTCCTGTTTTCCAGATAGATAATTCCATAAATCAGACTGATTAGAGACGTTCTCTTTATCGTATATCCCTTTATCCGTCAACATGCCCAAAGGTAATGCGTACTTATTCTTGTATAATTGATAATTACCAGCTTGTGTTTCCTTTTCATAGCCAAATAGTAATGGGTCTTTTTGACTTACTATATAATCAACCCCTAAAAAGCTGTCCATTAAAAGGGTATTGTTTATAGCCTGTATTGTTAAGTTCGTTCCCTCAGAACGATACCCCATTTGTGCTAGATAAGACAGGGCACTACGATTGCGTATTGAAGAAAACTGACTAATCCCGCTATACCCTAAGTTAAACCCTTCATTTAAGCTAATTGGATTTAAATTGATCATTCGTTGAAATGAACCCGACGCTGCCATTTTTTTATCTGCTTGATCCACTAAGCCTTCAATGTCTTTATAGTTTTCGCTATACATTGTACGCTCGGGAAATCCCCAATCTTTTGCGATACCAGCGACCATTTGTTTCGTATTGACAGTCATTTCAGCGATGACACAGAACAATAAGAAAAGGATCAAAATGTTCTTCTTTTTATTTTCTAAACGTTGCAGTAAATAGATACCGACTAGATAAATGAGACAAAAAAAGAGTGTCCACAGCACATTTTTCGCTTGTATATAATCATATCTTTTTGGATTCATTAAAAAGTAAGTGATTAAAAAAAGAGTCATAGTACCAATACTAAAGTTAATAAAAATAGATAAATTAGTTGGTCTCCATTTTTCTATAACTTGTAGTGTCCAAAAACAAATCATGAAGGATAATAAAAAACTAAATCGAAAAAGCAACATATTAGGAAAATGAAATCCATGCCAGAACAGATTAAGCGGATAGATATACACACTAAGTATGAGCAAACCAGCTAACAAAGCATTTCCTATTTTTTTTCGTTCTGATATTTGCGGACTGAAAAAAAAGAATAGCCCTAAAAGTAGCGGCAATATTCCCACAAAAATAAAAGGTGCACTTTCAAACTTCGCTGTATCATACGATCCTACGAATTGCTTCACTATCAAATCCCAGCCGCCAATATCTGGTGTAATCAGTTGATTGATTGGAGAAAGCGTCTCTCCATTTGTCCGAAGATCAATAATTGATGGTAAAATAACGACCATCGATGTTCCACCAGCTAGTAAAGAAGTAATAAAATACGAGAGTATAGATTTTTTATACACTGGATAGCAATATACGCGTAAAAACATATACAATACAGAGAAAAAACCAACGATAAAACCAAAGTAAAAATTAGAAACAAATAACAAAGTGTAGCTTATAAATAGTAAAAAAGGTTTTTGTTTTTCTTGTATTCTATTAATCCCCCAAATGACTAGCGGAAGATAAATTAATGCATCCAACCACATATTGATAGGTGAATACGCTACGCTGAAACTCATTAATGCATAACAAAGACTCACTGCTAAACTAATCCATTTTTTTACAGAAAAATTGTGTTGTGAATAACAATAAAAACTGCCACCGATTGCCCCAAATTTTAAGAGTGTTATCAAATATAGCGCTTCAGGCATATCTACTTTATCAAAGAAAACAACGATAAATGTAAATACGCTATTTAAATAATAAGCAGATAATGACCAAAAATTCCCTCCTAAAGCACCTCCCCAAGTATAAAAAATACTTTGCTCTCCTATTAATACATCATGAAAGTTCGAATAAAAATTTAATAATTGAGGATACGCATCACTCGCCAGCATAGTTGTTTTACTTCCCCAATAAATCCCATTCTGATAATATACCCAACCCATAATGACTATAGGAAGCAAAATACTTAGAAGAAAAATACATACTCTATATGCTGATTGCGGATTCGCTTTTTTCATAATCTGCTCCTTCTATTTATTCATTACTTTACTTAGATAAAATCGAAAAGAATAGTCGATGCTACTCTTTTCGATTGTCAATTTTGTTTTTTTACAGAATCACTACTGATCCCAAAGGTTTCAAAAATTTCTTTTTGTTTTTTTTGTAAAGAAGATATATCTGTTAAAAACCCATCAATCCGTTTGCTATCATTTAATTGAGCCGTTGTCTGTCCGTATAAATTTGTGCCCAATTCTGTCGCTTTTTTATAATAGTTTCTTAATTGTTGTTGTCCGTCTATGCTCAAAGTTGTTGAAGGCTGTCTTGATGTATATGAGACCAACATACTCAACATGTCTTTCAATTTCTGTTGTGATTTGTCTACATCTGAACCGGATTTAATATTCGATAACTCTGCTTTTACTTCTTCTAACACGAAATAGCTTTGTGAGATTATCTCTTTATCGTCTGCATTTAGATGCAACGATTGATAGTATCGGCCATATAACCCAACACTTAATATAATGAAAGAAAGAAATAAACAGATTGACAGCTGAATAATTTTTCTAGTTCTTTTTTTGGAAATATTCGCTAATTGTCGTTTTAGTTTATGACGTTTTTTTTTATTTCTCACTCGCTTTTTTGATAAAGTCTTCCATCTTCTAGTTAACTGAATAAAAGAAAGTAGAAAAAATAAGGCTAGTACAAATAACAGAACTGCACTTGACATAGAAACAACTATAAACCAATCTAAACCCGACATCTACTTTCGCTCCTTACGACTACCTTATTTTCTTTCGTTTATTCGTTTTCTTACTTTTGCTTGACTTATTTCTTTTTTTATTCTTTTTATTCTTTTTAACAAAATAAATAATGAGTGAAATTACTACGAGTAGAACTACTCCACCACCAACGATCAGCAAAATAAATTGCCAATTGATTCCTTGTTCTTGAACTAAGCTAACATCTTGCTTATTGTATTTATCAGCATCCTCTTGTGTAATTTCAAAGTCTTGTTCCCATTCCCACTTTTGATCACCGCTTGTTACTACCGCATGACCTGTATAGTTACCAGCTCTCATTTCATCTCCATTTAAAAGCAACGGAAAATCAATCATTGACGTAGGAGCTATTTTCATATCCGTTTTTTTTGTATCATATAAAATATCTTGCGATCCTTTTTGACGAATATCAAATTCAACACTCACATCTCCAGTAAAAGCCATTGCTGTATTGCTAAAATTTAAAAAAACAGCATTTCTATAATTAGAAAGTCCTGGATAAATTGAATTAAACGTAATCTCAGATGGCACTTTTGCATCACTTTCTGATAATAAAACACCTACAAGAAATGCGTATCTGTTTGTTACGCCAGATTGTGCTTCACGTTGTTTTTTTTCTTCATCGTTTTCTTGTTGCTGTAGTTGAATTCCTCCAGCAACAACCCCGTCAAAAGATTTTTCCGGCATCTGAATCTCGATATCAATAGTTTTACTTTCTCCACCTGCTAACGTCACACTTTTTGGAACATTTACAATAGTGTCAAAATCGATTGCCGCAGACTTGTCCTTTTTAATTGTGTTAGGACCATATTCAAGTACTCCGTTACTATTTGTTTTAACAGCGTTACGCTTTACTTCTACGGTAACGGGTTGTGTAGGCGATGAATTTGTCAATTCAATTTGAACTGTTTGTTTTTGATTTGGTAGCATTCTTAAATCAAAATATCCAGCATCTGACTGTTGATTTTCTGGATGTTTGACTTTATATGTAAAAGAACCTGATTCTTCTGCATTCGCACTCATAGGCAAATAGAAACAAAAGCAAATGGCAATAAATTTTACAATAAAATATGTGTATTTATTTTTTTTACGCATAGTTTCTCTCCTTAAAAAAGGGTGCTGGTTCGCAACCAGCCCCCCATAATAAATTCTTTTTTACGCAGGTGTATCTGACATAGTCCATGTAATTTCAGCTGTATAAGCACCTTCTTGGATTACAGCATTCTCTGAACCACGTGGAATAGTTAATTGGATAGATTTAGCAGAAGTATCTTGTGCAGAATCAGAGTTGTATTCACCCCATAATAATGACCATTCACCATATCCTGTTGTAAATTGTGGTGCGCTAGCTGTATTTACATTTGCTACGATTGGAGTTGATGCATCTCCTGTAACAACTGCATTTGCATTTAAGCCTGCAGTTGGAGCCAATGAAGCTTCTGTTCCTGTATCAGCAACCAATCTAGGATTTGTATAAGTGATTGTTGCTCCGTTTAAAGTAACAGCTGTATTATTAGTCCCTACAGTTGCTGTAAATGGTTTAGTAATTTTAGCAGCAACTTCATAGGTATGATCTAATGTTGCACGTGTATCTTTAAATTTAATAAAATTTGAATTTTTTATTTCACTTGTAGTTCCAACATTTGCTACCCATGTATTCGCCCAATAGGTTTCAGCATTTGCAGCGCTAGCCACGATTGAATGCTTGTCAAAGTCCAAGTTAGTTACATAACTTATACCAAAAGGTCCTACTTGTGTAGTATTACCAGCTGAACTATCTGTTAAAACTCCAGATGCATTGCTTCCGCCATTACTACCCCCTGGTGGGTTCGTTGGTGTTGTACTTGAAGAAGTTGACGTACTAGTAAATTCGATTTTACCTTTCCCTGTCAAGACATTTCCATCTGCTTTTACCACCTGTGGTGCTAAAGCCCCGAAACTTATTGCTGTAACAAGTGCAGCACTTGCTAATTTTGTTGAATTTTTCATTCTTGTTTCCTCCAAATGTTTTTTTATTTATGGCAACTCGGCAATTATCCAAGTTAACACCGTTGAGTAATTTCCAGCTTGAATCGCAGTGCTTGCTGGAATGGTTAATTGTATAGCATCATTCTCATATATTTTCTGGTTTTCGAATGATGGGTTTGTTTCTATCTTATTATCTTTACCGCGCTTTACACTTAATGTATTCGCTTGTTTGAGTGGATTTGTTTCAGATGCACCGAAGCTAATGCTCCACGTTCCCATCCCTTTTCCTGGCTCTGCTTCAACTAAAGGATAGGTATCACCAATATTGTTCATAACAATGGTCTCTTTCGAAACAGAGGGTGCGTATGCTTGACCCAAAGAAGAATAGGACCATGCTTTATCAAATGACAATGTTGCGCCTTTTAAACTAGCATTAGCTTTTGTGTCATCTCGAAACTGATGTTCTTGCCGAACTAGCAGTGACCATCCAGCTTGCGTATTGCGGTAATCTGATACTTGAATAAAATTCGCCCTTGGTCCAGATCCTTGATGTAGCAATTGAGCATCTGCTTTGGCAGCCATTGTCTTTCTTGAAACCTTTGTCTTTCCGAAATCAAACGACGGAACATAATCGAGTCTTAATGGTCCTTTGGTAGAAATAATCTCTCCAGGATCAACGATTTTCGTATGGTCTTCTGGATCCAACACGCCTTTATCTGGATCTCCTCCAACCAAAGTAAGTGACGCACCACTCTCAACACCATACGAGACAATCGGATTTAGCATTACTCCTACAAAGATGGCCACAACCAATTTTATGCTATTTAGATTACTATTCATCTTTGTTTTTCTCCTCTCTTTTTTTTCGTAAAAAGAAAATAAAAAGAACGAAAACAATAACAAAAATACCAATCTGTATTACTCCTTTTAAAACGACTTCCCCAGTACTGGGGAAGCTTGGTTTTTCGTTTGATTGATCTGGTACGGTTGTGCTACTTGATGAAGTATCTGAAGCAGTATCAGAATATAATTGAATAACGCCTTTCGTACTTACTGAGCCATCTGCGTGAACAGTGTTACTCGAGAAATAACTAGAAAGTAGTACGAAACTTAAAAATAGGAAGAATAAATGTCTTTTCTTATATTTTTTCATCCTTCTTCTCCTCTCATGGTTCATACGTATCTGAGATCGTATACGTTATTTCTCCTGTATAGGCTCCAATTTTCGCAATATTTGCAGGTGACGTCTCAAATTTGAATCCACTACTCTCTTTAGTACTGCCCCATTCTGAACTGATATTAAATTTTCCATAGCCATCATTTTCAGACAGAATTTCTTGAGCTTCTGAAGTAACAGTAAATTCATCTTTGTTAGCAGGTTTGTATTTTAATGCAGTTGGTAAAAGAACTGCCACTCCAGTATCACCTGCACTTTGAATCGGTTTTGTTAAACTAACCTTTACAACCCATTGATGATTTATACCATCTCGCGTATCCGCTACAACTAAATCGCCACTTACTGAGGGGTCATCTACACGAATCAATTTTTTAGGATTTAAAGTCTGTACATTAAAATCGATTACATCTGGAATAGAAACTATTTGGAGAGAGCCACTTAGATTGACTATTAAACTTAAGGAATCTAAAGCATCACCTGTTGCTGAAGCAGAAGAGTCCATCCTATAGATAGCTACAGAGAACGTATTATTTCCATACTTCAACGTTTCCGTTGGCACGCTAATGGAAACTTCTTGGTATTTGCTAACAAGAGCATCGTTTACGATTTTTTGACTTGTAACGGTCTTACCACTCGCATCTTTAGTAATAAGCAAATAGTTTCTATTCGCTACACTTGTTTGCCAATAAATTTTTTGAACTAAAACATCACTCATCGTAGATTTATCTAAACTCTCTGTTTTTTGCTTCACTACTGAACTGCTACTCCAAGATAGAGCTGCATCCACAACTGTGACCGTTAAATCGATCTGTGATAATGGATCACTTGACAATTTTCCGTCTGCATCCAAAGTATACATAGCGATTGTCAGCTTGTTCTCGCCAATCATCAATTTATCTACTGGAATCTTCACACTTTCCTGCAACCAGCTATTATCTCCTGTTGAACTATTCGTTGCAGCTTGTTGGTAGATAATTTCTGAACCTTTTTTTACAACTACTTGGTATTGTTTATTTTTGAAAATCGTTTGCCAATAAAAGGTCTCATTAAGCGCTTCTTTAACTGGACTAGCTAATTCTTCTTTTTTTGCAGTTACAATATCATCTGTTTGAAAAGAGAGATTTGCCTGCTCAGTTACTATGTTTCCAGAAACGGTCAGCGTAAGTTTAATGGTTGATAGAGCATTGCCCGTTTTCGCCCCGGCTTCATCTGTTGCATATATAGCAACTGAATAATGATTGATTCCACTAGTTATAGCACTCGATGGTATTTCTAGCATTTCTTCTTGATAGGTCCCTATAGAAGCTCCATTTGTGATAGGTTGGGTTGTTACAATATCCCCTGTATCTGTATTGGTCGTCAACATAACATATTGTCGGTTTTCTAGTGGTGTTTGCCAATACACATTCTTAGAAAACGTTTCTGCAATTGTAGCGCCATCTACTGATTCATTCTCTACGTCCGTTAGCTTATCGGTCGTCCAAGATAATTGTGCTTCTTCTAGGATTTTCACAACCGTAATGGGTATCGTGATTTCTCCTACTAGTCCAGTTTCTTTACTTTTGATTTGAACAACCGCGCTTTCACTGCCTTCGGTCGAGAAGGTTTTTGTCTCCTTAAATCCTACTACTTCAACCGTATCATTGGGCACTAAGCTGCTTAAATTTGTTACTAAATCTGCTGCTTTTAAGTCCTCGGTACTTGATCCAATTCTTACAGTTTGCGGGATTGGATCTGCAGTTGGAGCTGGCATCTTAACTTTAGCTATTCCGGTGGTTGTATCAGTTGAATCTGAATTTTTTGCTGTAAAAGGGAAACTGAAGTAACCTGTTGTCATATCGTAGTACTGTATAAGGTCAGGATTCGTTCGATCAATCTGGTATTCCGATGAATAGGTAAGAACATTGTCGCCTAATTCTTGTAGCAAAGCTTTGCTTAAAGTCATCTCTAAAGTACCATTAGGTTGATTAACAATATCACCTATTTTTTGTGTAATATTATTCCCATCACTGTCAGAAACTTTTATGTTATCTACACTTTGTTGAATACCCATTTTTGAAACATCCAAAGTTATTTTTAAACTATCTGGATAGAATGAATCATCTGACTGTTTATATAAAGATTGAGTAAAATCGATTTTTGCAGAAAAGTTATTTGTATCATCATTTGTACTATCTAATGCATTTGGAACTCCATTAGATAGTGGGATTAACATATTAGTTCCACTCTGTAAAAATGCAGCTGTACTTTGTGTGCCGTTAGTGATTTTTGTCCCCTCGGGATAGGTACCAGTATATATTGACAATCCGTAAAATAAGTGTCCGATTTCACTCGGATTGTATAGATAGTTATACTTCGAATTCACTGGTCTGTTTGTCAAGACAAGATTAAATGCATTACTAGTAAAATCTACACCAATATATTGGGGATTCAACGGGTTGGAATTTCCGTCTTTTTGTACAAATAAATTACCGACTCCACTCTTCGAACCAAACAATTGACTCAAATTGTAAGCAGCACCTGTTTGGCTCCCTGATAATGTTTGTTGGAAAGGAAAAACAAATTTCACTTTAGGATCAGTGATCTCCTTTCCTTCAGAATCTTCAACCCATATCTCGTATATAGGATCACTATTTCTTCCAGAGTCATAATTGCCCGTTGGAAACGGCTTTATGAACTCCCCATTCCCATCTGACGTGACAAGCATTCTCATCTTTTTATTGCTTCTAAATGCAAGTTTCATTGGCTTCCCTTTATAAAATCCAGAATTAGCTACTCTAAATACGGATCCTACATTATAAGTTGACGCCATATTTACCTTTATTTCGCTTTGACCTTCTGGTGTTACTGTTAGATCGTCGATACGACTTTTCCCCATGTACTGTATAGGGATTGCATCTTTGAAATTTACGTTTTCATTTCCTCCGACAATGTTCCCACGAGGATCCAGTTGAGTTACGTCAGGAGATTCTAAAATAGGAACTACACCTGAACTAGCTTTAATCGTACTATTACTTATTCCCAAATATAAAATTAGTAGTGGGGATATTATGAGTAAAAATCCTAACAACAGTTTATATGTTTTCCTTTTTTTCATTTTCTTATTATTCCTTTCACGTAAAGTCCTTTTTAACTCCATTCGTCTCACTTCCCCATTAAAAAGGGGAGTAACAAAAGCTTTCTATCCTTCCATTTGATTCAGGTTGTCTTAATGTATTGAGTTTATTTATTAATCTCTCTTTTTAGAAAGTCAGAATGATTTTTTTTGTTTGCTCTAACTGATGATTTGCTATTAATCATCTTATACCTGTAAATCCCCTTCATTCTTTATTTTATTTTTAAAGTCAAAAAAAAACTGTTATTTAGCTAGATAGTGTATACTTGAGATACTTTATTCCTTATCAATAACATTCGCTGTCGATCTCCCTATTTTTAATTCTCTTTTGGATTACTCGTCTCTTTTATGTCTCATATTTCTAATCTTTATAACTACTATTTCAAGAAATCATATGATAATTATGTGATTAGCTTTTCCTAGAATTTTATATACCAAGAAAAATTGACGTACCGCTAGTATAATAAACGTACTATTAATACAATTGACCATTGATGACGGCTTATAAAAAAAGACATAATAAAAAAAGGCACTTTTTTTCAGTACCTTTTAAATATTTTTTATGATAGCGCAAAAATTTATATATTTACCTAAAAAAGAGGTAAACGTTATCATTTTTTGTAAAGTTTAATTGTATTATACGAAAACACTCGTTTTTTTATTCTTATTTAGATTTTGCTAACTCCATCTTTTCAATTACTTGTTGCCGACTTTCAAGTAAAGAATCTGTATAAATATCTAATGTAGTTTGTGTGGAGGTATGTCCTAATAATTTACTTACCGATGCAATATCCGCATTCGATTCAATACATCGTGTCGCGAATGTGTGACGTAACTGGTGAAAATGAACTGAATTAATGCCGCATATCTCGCGTATTTCATGGAAATGATACGTTAACAGTCTTGGCTCACTTGGTGTTGATTTGTTTGAACAGACATATGCGCCTGGGGCCTTCTTTCTCCATTTTTTTAAATACTTGTACAGACTAAAACTGATAGGCACAACTCTATTGGAACTTTCTGTTTTAGAATTATCGAATACCAATTGCGTTTTTTGATTTTCCATTCCTAATGGAAGTCTTTGGAATGTTTGATGAATATGAATTATACGTTGATCTAAATCAACATCTTCCCAGCGAAGAGCAGCAATTTCTCCAATACGCAGCCCAGCATTTAATGCCAAAAGAACTGGAAGACCTTTGTATAGAGGTAATGTTTTCGCCTTTTTCTCTAAGCGTTCTTGCTCTTTTTTAGTAAGAGCACTGGCTTTGTTCTTTTTCTTTTTAGGCAAACGGATCATCTGACAAGGCGTTTGAAGAATTCGCTTTTGTTCAAAGGCTTCTTTTAATGATTTTTTTAGGATTTGGTATAAAACATGGATAGTTGTTGACTCTAAATCACGCTTTTGAAATTCTTCGATTAATTCTTGAATTTGATTATTTGTAAGTTGATTAAGAGGTGTTTGTCCAATAACAGGAAAAATATACTTTTTTAGTTTATATAGATAGCTAGTATAGGTAGAGTGCTTAATGAGACCTTGTTGTTGTCTTAACCATATTTCCCCCCATTCTTCATATGAGAGTGTACTTTCTCCATGTAACTGCATGATAGTTTGATATTTAAGTTTAAAACTATACAGACGCTGTTTTACTTCTCCATAGGTTTTTCCATATATATATCCATATTGCAATTGGCCACTTTCTTTACGGCCTTTCTTATAGCGTCCTTCCCAGCGTCCATCTTTTCTTTTGTATATATTCTCGCCTTTTCTTGACATTTCTTTCTTCCTTTCTCTGACGGCTTATTTGACGGTGTATAAAAAGCTATAAAAAAATCCATATATATCAACATTTTTTCAATTATGTATAAATTAAATTAAAAAAGACTTGTTTTTTTGTTTGGTTTTTCCTATAATATATAAAGAAAACATCTTATCCTTCTTGGTATATAAAATACCAAGATTTTTTTATTTTTATACGCCGTTCAACTAATTAATTAACATCTGTTATTTTATTCCCTTTTTATTATTTTAAAAAAGTGAATCACATTTTTTATATTTCATTTTACAAGTATAAATATACACCATTCTGAATTATACAATCTTTTATACGAAAAAATATTTAAAAAAAACATTTTTATGCTTTTTTTAAAAAATAACGGATCGAAAACGAACACTCAAAAAATAAATTCTATTGTTATTTAAACAAAGAAGAAAGATTCTTTGTCATTTTGTTCCACCTATGAAAATCAAACAAATTTTGAAAATAAAAAAAGAATATTTTTAACTTAAAAATATAAACAGAACGAAATTATACAATCATTTCATCTGAACGTATTTTTAATAAAATCACTGTTTCTTACAAAAAAAGATGCTGGTAATTTCTTACCAACATCAGAAATAGTAAGAATGAAAGGTATGCAACAATACTTCATCTTCCACTCATTACTCTTTATATTTTCGTTTCAGGATTTAAAAGTTTTTAAACGTAACACTTTGTTTATTTTTTTCAAAAGATATTGATACGTTCTCATTGACTAAATACACATTTCCTATTTTTTAGCTGTAGGATACACTTTTTTCGAAAGCATTCTCTTTTAAATTATCGAAGTTAATAGTCCTGTAGCTCCAGCAAAATAAACGTATTCAAATAAATTATTTGTACTAATAAATCGTTGAACCTGTTGCGCATTGCCATAAATTCTTCTTGAATAATACAGTCTTTCACCATCTAATATTTTCGCTACTTCGTCTGCTGTCATTGAACTCGATAAACCAGATAATGTATACGTATTTTTTTCAATAGCTTCTTTTACGATAGGATTCAATAATGGATTTTTGTTTTTACGATTAGTAAATTGAGTAACGTCAATTACGGTTTTATCTACTCCAGGCTCCTCTTCTCCGAAGGTAAAATCTAGTGGAAATTCACCTGTATACCGTTCATTTTCAACCGTAATTGGAATATCATTTCCTTGTGCATCTTTTCCTTGTCTGGTATAAGTGAAGCGTTGGTCATTTATTTCTGTTAATTCTAATTGTGCACCATAGTTCATTCCTAATGAAAGTGAGGCACGTACTTTATTGTCTCGTACAACATCTAAATAACCATAATTCCCTCTTGTTTGTCCCGTAGTTTTGTCAAAAAATTCGTAACGTCCTGTTTGATCATCATAGTGGGCTAATCCTAAATAACTTTGATTATAAGCTGAAAAATCTCTACCTTCTTTTGAACAATCAATAGATCCAGTTTGTGTTATCAATTTAGGCAATGTGGTTGTAAACTCTAATGCTCCTGCATATGGTACATGTTCTACGATTACCTTTCCATCTGAAACATCCGCTTGTTTTCCAGTTCCACTGTATGTAAACACATCATTATTTAGTTCCACCATATCTACTGCAACGTTATAGCCTAATTCAGAAAAAAGAATTCTCTTCTTTCCCTCCTGAGTAATAAAAAAAGTTACCACGATCATTACGTGTTTGACCTATTGTAGCATCAAAAAAATCATAATGATTGCTATTTGCATCGTACTTAGCTAATCCAATAAAATTACTATTTTGACTAGTCAAATCATTCCCCTGTTCATCAGTAACGATAGTTCCTTGCCAATTTGTTGAACCTAAAATCTCATTAGGATCTGTTTGTTGTAAACTATAGTTGATAGAATCAGAATAACCAGTTGCTAATGCTGTGTCAGTTTGCCCAACACTTAATAAGAGTGACGAATAGAGTGCGATGAATACAGCGAAAAAAAATTTCTTTTTCATAAAATACCCTTTAATAATTAGTATACTTGTCAAATATAAACAAATTGTAAACAAAACATAAACAACTAATAAATTTTATTTATTTTATGAATCATCTAGATTATTTTATCTGAATACACTATCTTTTATTACGATAAGTCGAGAGCTTGATTCGAATTTAAGGACTATAGGAAAGAGGATGGGACATGACTTATGAGTCACACCCCACCCTCAAGAAATCCTAGCAAATGTTCTCTGAATTTTTTTATTTTGTATAGGCTAAAACATACGCTTTATTTGTACTTACTATTCGTCCATTTATAGATAACAGATCATCATTTTTCAAGACTATTATTTTTTTGTATAACAGTTTTACTTTTTCTATAGGGAAAAAGTAATGATGCGCTTAAAGTTAGTAGGATCATACCCCAGAAATTAGTCCAAATTGTTTGATTTGTACCTGTGTTAGGTAAAGTCGAATAACCTAGATTGTTTTTTGATTTTCTAGATTTATTTTCAATATTAGTATTTGGTACTGATTTTGCGTCATTCGTAACGGAATCATTTATGGGCTTCTTAGATTCTTTTGGATCATCCAGACTAGTGCCTGGTTTATACTGATTCTTTACTAATATTCGTCCTTTTTCTCCTGCTGACTGAATTGCATCCGTGGTTGTACTATTATCAATAGCATTTTTTGCTTTTTCAGTCTCTGAGTCCACTGCTGCTTTTTGGGTTGCCTTTTCTTTTGCTGTTAACGTTGGGTCATTGTCAATTGCCGTTTTTGTGTCATTCGCAATGGCATCAATTTCGGCTTTCTTTGCTGCTTTTTGATCGTCCAAGCTCATTCCTGGTTTGTATTGATTTTTCACTGACGTTTGCCCTGTTTCTCCTGCTGACTGAATTGCATCCGTGGTTGTACTATTATCAATAGCATTTTTTGCTTTTTCAGTCTCTGAGTCCACTGCTGCTTTTTGGGTTGCCTTTTCTTTTGCTGTTAACGTTGGGTCATTGTCAATTGCCGTTTTTGTGTCATTCGCAATGGAATCAATTTCTGCTTTCTTTGCTGCTTTTTGATCTAGTAATGAGTTCTTCTCTACAACTATCTCGGTCGAAGTTCCCTTTTGACCATTAGTTTCTGGTGTTGCTGTAACTATATCTCCTTCTTTAATTTCACTAGTTAAAGGAATTGTAAATGTTCCGTCTTGTCCGACCACACCTTCACCGACTATATTTCCCTCTTTATCTGACACTATAATTTTGTCGCCTACTACACCTGTGCCAATAATAACCGTATCACCTTCTTGTAACTTATCTATCGTTGGTTTATGGGATTCAGCATCAAATGCATAAATATAACTAACTACATTTTGACTATCATCTTGAGAAATTTGTACTTGATCTATCTTTGGATCTTGTATTAATGTATATCCAGGAATTTCAATAGGTTCTCCTGCAATACTGTATGTTTCAATTGTATCGAAACCTTCTTTGGTCAACGTAGGATAAAGTGTATTTCCTTGTTCATCTTGGTATCGTATCTCAATATTCTTTTTCTTTGGTATATATCTTGCATACAGTTGGCCAAATGGGCTAGATACCCCTATCCCTCCAAAATTTTCAACACCAGTTTGAAATGTCCGGCTATTTTGATATACTTTTACAAAAGGATCGCCAACATTACTGGTTAATATATATGAAAAAGTAGTCCCATTATCCCCTATGCTGATTGCTGCATCATCTATCACAATTTCAGTACCATCAGTGGGGATAGCTACTCTGTTGGTCATAATCCCTGTATCAACGGTTAGTTTTGCCCCAAATAACGTTCCGGTAGATTTTTCAACCTCTATTATAAAAAGATTATTTTCATCACTTGTGTAGCGATTATAATTAGCATCTATCGTTATATAATTATCAGTATCAGGATCTACATATTTTTCATATTGAGTTCCTAAACCTTTGTCTGTAATAATCAATTCTTGAGGTATTTCTTCAGCATAGGCAATCATTTCATTAGCTCCTACTAAATGAAAATCAGCAGTACTTGTTCCTAGGAAAGTGACTGTGAATAAGGCTAATGATACTATCCAAAATTTTTTTCTTTTTCTTTGTTTATATCTAACTTTACTATTACATAATTCAATTTCTTTTATTTCTTCATTTTTTTTCATGTGATTCTCCTTTTTCTTTTTGATTTATTAGTTTTTTTTGGAGACTTAAATATTGTATAAATATTATTGTCTGATTGTCAACTATTATTTTTGAAAAAAATTTAAATAATTAAATAATTACCATTCATTACTCCTTTTTTCTCATACTAGAATTTATAAATTTCTAACTTTCCCATTGCTTATATTGCCTCACCTGTCAGCCTTGATAGATCTTACATTATTTGAAATTAACGAAAAAAATAAATTTTTAAATAAGTGAACTATGAACTAATAAATAATACTATTTTCTTTATTTTTTCTATATCTAACGAACCCTTATCTTCTGATATTTGTGAATATACCAATGTTTTTTAATACAGAATAATAGAAAATATACAAAAGCAAAGAGTTAAATGAATTGCAAGATTCAAAAAAACATTAACTAAGAAAATCGGCGTCAAATCCGCTTTCTGTTATCTGAATGCTTGCTTAGGATTCACTCACTTTTTGTTAATTGTCCAAAATTTAAGAAGATGCAAGGTAAATCAACCAACAAATAAATTTTATTCTCATAATATAAAAAATAGAAGACCGAAAATCGTAAGAGGATTTTCGGTCTTCTATTTTTTTGTCTCAAAACTTATGCTCCAAGCTCTTCATACCAATTGGTTTAATTTTTTGAACTTTCTTAAATCTTAAATAACCTCAGTTTACGGGGCTATGCTTTTTTAACTATTTTGCTTCAAAATCTGATTTTCTGTATAGAATTATACTTAATATAAATATAATCAACAGTAACCCAACACAATACAGAAATAGATTGTCTTTTTCACCCATCTTTGGTAATGCATATCTTTCTTTACCTTGGTTTGAATTAGAATTTTTCGCGTCACTTACCACTTGATTGCCTTCTGTTGGTTGGTTGATCACTGGTTTGTGGGCTTCTGGATCAAATGATTTTTTTGCTACTACTGTTATGCCTGGTGTGCCTTTTTGTCCATCTGTTTCTGGTGTTCCAGTAATCGTTTCTCCTTTTTCTAAGGGGCGATTGACTGGGATTTCAAATTTTCCATTTCCATCTACAGTCCCAGTTCCTAGCTCGTTGCCATTTCCGTCTGTAATGACGATAGTATCTCCTGGTACGCCTGTTCCACTTACCACTTGATCTCCTTCTGTTGGTTGGTTGATCACTGGTTTGTGGGCTTCTGGATCAAATGGTTTTTCTGCTACTACTGTTGTGCCTGGTGTGCCTTTTTGTCCATCTGTTTCTGGCGTTCCGGTAATCGTTTCTCCTTTTTCTAAGGGGCGATTGACTGGGACTTCAAATTTTCCATTTCCATCTACAGTCCCAGTTCCTAGCTCGTTGCCATTTCCGTCTGTAATGACGATAGTATCTCCTGGTACGCCTGTTCCACTTACCACTTGATCTCCTTCTGTTGGTTGGTTGATCACTGGTTTGTGGGCTTCTGGATCAAATGGTTTTTCTGCTACTACTGTTGTGCCTGGTGTGCCTTTTTGTCCATCTGTTTCTGGCGTTCCAGTAATCGTTTCTCCTTTTTCTAAGGGGCGATTGACTGGGATTTCAAATTTTCCATTTCCATCTACAGTCCCAGTTCCTAGCTCGTTGCCATTTCCGTCCGTAATGACGATAGTATCTCCTGGTACGCCTGTTCCACTTACCACTTGATCTCCTTCTGTTGGTTGGTTGATCACTGGTTTGTGGGCTTCTGGATCAAATGGTTTTTCTGCTACTACTGTTGTGCCTGGTGTGCCTTTTTGTCCATCTGTTTCTGGCGTTCCGGTAATCGTTTCTCCTTTTTCTAAGGGGCGATTGACTGGGACTTCAAATTTTCCATCTCCATCTACAGTCCCAGTTCCTAGCTCGTTGCCATTTCCGTCCGTAATGACGATAGTATCTCCTGGTACGCCTGTTCCACTTACCACTTGATCTCCTTCTGTTGGTTGGTTGATCACTGGTTTGTGGGCTTCTGGATCAAATGGTTTTTCTGCTACTACTGTTGTGCCTGGTGTGCCTTTTTGTCCATCTGTTTCTGGTGTTCCAGTAATCGTTTCTCCTTTTTCTAAGGGGCGATTGACTGGGATTTCAAATTTTCCATTTCCATCTACAGTCCCAGTTCCTAGCTCGTTGCCATTTCCGTCTGTAATGACGATAGTATCTCCTGGTACGCCTGTTCCACTTACCACTTGATCTCCTTCTGTTGGTTGGTTGATCACTGGTTTGTGGGCTTCTGGATCAAATGGTTTTTCTGCTACTACTGTTGTGCCTGGTGTGCCTTTTTGTCCATCTGTTTCTGGCGTTCCAGTAATCGTTTCTCCTTTTTCTAAGGGGCGATTGACTGGGATTTCAAATTTTCCATTTCCATCTACAGTCCCAGTTCCTAGCTCGTTGCCATTTCCGTCTGTAATGACGATAGTATCTCCTGGTACGCCTGTTCCACTTACCACTTGATCTCCCTCTGTTGGTTGGTTGATCACTGGTTTGTGGGCTTCTGGATCAAATGGTTTTTCTGCTACTACTGTTGTGCCTGGTGTGCCTTTTTGTCCATCTGTTTCTGGCGTTCCGGTAATCGTTTCTCCTTTTTCTAAGGGGCGATTGACTGGGATTTCAAATTTTCCATTTCCATCTACAGTCCCAGTTCCTAGCTCGTTGCCATTTCCGTCTGTAATGATGATGGTATCTCCTGGTACGCCTGTTCCACTTACCACTTGATCTCCCTCTGTTGGTTGGTTGATCACTGGTTTGTGGGCTTCTGGATCAAATGGTTTTTCTGCTACTACTGTTGTGCCTGGTGTGCCTTTTTGTCCATCTGTTTCTGGCGTTCCAGTAATCGTTTCTCCTTTTTCTAAGGGGCGATTGACTGGGATTTCAAATTTTCCATTTCCATCTACAGTCCCAGTTCCTAGCTCGTTGCCATTTCCGTCCGTAATGACGATAGTATCTCCTGGTACGCCTGTTCCACTTACCACTTGATCTCCTTCTGTTGGTTGGTTGATCACTGGTTTGTGTTCATCCGCATCAAATGGAACCTCAAAAGTATTTGGACCATTCCAATACCCTGCTTGATTTGAGTTATCCTTACTTAACCTGAAGTAAACTGGTATTCCAGCATTCTCTTTGTTACTTAAAAAATTTACTAATTCCGGTACTGATTCCTTTGGTAAACCAAAATTGGAATTTTCATTTACAATATCAGTTCTTACAGGCACACTATAAGTTTCAATTTTCCCTGTATTTGCATAATATATTTCTAATGTTTTTTTAGAGTAAAATTCACTAGTATCTGTATTATCAGGAAAAACTGCAACCTCAGTATTACTATTATAAATATTATATAGAAATCCACTGACTTGTATATCGTAATGATAATCATAAATTTTGTTTCCCATTGAAGGTGCCGGATAAGAGATATTTGGCGATGCACTCTCTGCTAAAACCTCTTTTACATTTCCAAAAAAGAAACTTATAAAACCTATGAAAATAAAAAATGTTTTAAATATTACCAGTTTATTTTTACTTAATTTAGCGAACAAAAAAATCAAACCTTTCTAAATTTTATATTTGCAAACATCATATCCTAGGAAGCATTTAAAACCAAATGATTTGCAAAAGAAAAAAAATGAAAGTAGTATAGATTTTTAGTTTCCCCTACCTTATTTTTTATTTCTTCTATCTAAAAAAAATTTTTTCACCAGTTTTAAAACTAGTATTAAAGGTCATCCGGATTCCTTCCACTAGTAAATTTTTTTTAATTAAAACAGATATAATTTTTTTTACTAGTAAAAAAAATATTAAGATTTATTTAAGGAGTGTTTGTATGTGTTGGAAAAAAATGTCTGATATTGCGAAAAATCTAGAGGTTAGTAAAGACGTTATCAAGTACCATAAAAAATTTATTGATAAAAATGAGATTATGTATGAAAATGGACAGGTCTTTATTTCAGATAATGGTGTCGATTTAATTAAAAAAAGATTAAAAAAAAGTAAATATAATGATAGTTTTGAAAAATATACTCGACTGAAATTAAAATCCATCGAGGATGAATTAAAGTTGATTGGTGAGTCAATAACACATACTCAAACGGACTTAGGTTTATTAGAGCAAATACGTCAAGAATTGAACGAAGATTTTCTTTCTTGGTACTGTCAGAAGGAAGGTATCATTGTATGGGCAGATTGGCGTTGGAAATTTGTAAGATTAAATGATCTATTAGATTTTTTAAAACAGAAATAACTATCATTATTGAGATTGACTACTCCTTATGTGTCTTAAAGAAAGGGGGAATACACACAATCTAAATTGATAGTTAGGAACTAACAGACGTCTGCCTCTCTTCGAACCCTATATAAATTAAAAATATCTTTTAATTTATATAGGGTCTTTTTTTCGCTTTTTTTCTATGTTAAAATTACGATTCATATGGAGGGAAAACTATGGTAACTGCAGAAACTATTTTAGAACATACACACGCATATGGTATTTCAACAATTAACGAGAATGGATTTCCAAAAACGTTGATTTTGCAATCGATTATGAGCCGATTCAGTTTTGTAACCTTGTATTTTTATTTAGATAAAAATACTGATATTGTCAAAGATATACAAGCCAATCCAAAAGCGGCAATAGCTTGTTATGCTGAATTTGATGCTGGATATGTCACAATGCTTAACTTAAAGGGTACATTTACACTAGTTGAACTAGATGATGTTACAAATATATCGGAAGATTACAAGAGATATGATTCTAACTTAAGCTATAAGAATCCGTGTATTTTATTATTTGAAACACTAAGTTTTGATATAGAAAAAATAAAAAAATATAGTGGTAAATAAGGCTCTATATTTTCTGATGTTGGTGAGCAATCATCGACATCTTTTTTTATGCAAACCAATAGAAAGAATACCAAGATTTTTACAGAACTGAGCTTCATAAAATCAATTAAAATAAGAAATTCCTTAGGTCATTCTCAAATTACTTATCCATTGCTTTTTTCAATCTTATCCTATCTTTTGTCATTCCTTAGATAAAACAAAACTCTAAATTTATACTGAATGAGCATACACTCTTCACTAACCAACGGATTAAACACATTCAACAAAAGAAAACTTTCACTGGGAAAAATAATTTAACATAAAACTAGTTCGCCCCATCTAAGCCATACTTAAAGATCGATTCATTGCAATTCGAATTCTATACCATCAATAATCTATTTTGGATTTACTAAAATTTTTACTAGGAAAATCCCCTATCTAAGCAATAGAAAATCAATATTGATAAAAAACAAACTTCTGAAATTACAATTGATGAGTATGTTATCTTCTCAAACCAACGGATTAGACAACTCTATAATAGGAATCTTTCACTGGGGAAGAATACTTTAATCTGAATAAGCAATTCTCAAATCTATACTACACTTCAAGAACAATTCATTGTCATTAGTATTTTGCACTATGAATAAGCACTTACAGATTTATAAAAAACTTAAAGTAAAAAAGTTCTTTTCCTATAAAATTCCCCTAGTAAAATACCTAGAAAAAATACGCAATATTTAGTCATTATTAAACCTAATTATTCTTGGATAACAGCTTAAAAGAAGTCTGCGTATATAAAAGAACTCAAAAGCTGAAGAATCTCTTCAAAAGTCCTTCTTACCCGCTTTGTTTCTATTGAACTATTCTGCATCTAACAGTGTTAATGGAATTTCTAGCTATACTAACTCTAATCAAATTAGCAAAAAATACTGTGATAGAAAAAAATTTCTCAACGCAATTCTCATTTCTTCTATCTTAATAAGTCACGACTTAATCAAACCGCAATGAAAAAAGCCAACCTCCATTAAGAAGTTGACTCTCTCCAGTTAATACTCAAACTTAATCTGCATCCCATTTGGATCTTGTATCATTACTTGCTCATTTACCGTCACATATTCAACAGATGTTTCATCAAGTTGTTTGTTAAAAAGCTGAAACGCTTCTTTAGATGGCAACTGGAATGTATACCACGCCAAGCCCAACTGATTTTCACCAATTAGAGCCACATGTTCACCATTCCAAGTGTTCGTCCCAATATGATGATGGTACTCGCCTGCTGCGAAAAATTTCGCACGTCTGCCAAAATTAGATTTCAACGAAAAACCAAGTTTTTCATAAAACGTCTCCGTCTCCTCTAAATCTGCAACCTGTAGATGAACATGCCCGATTCTTGATCCAGGTGCCATACCTAACCATTTTCCATCGGCTGCTGCAACAACAGCGTCTCCATCTAGCTCTTCCGTCACACCGATGATTTCTCCATCTTTACGAATGTCCCATTCAGTCATCAGCTTATCACGATAGATTTCAATGCCGTTCCCTTCTGGGTCAGCTAAATATATCGCTTCACTGTAACCATGATCAGCCGCGCCGATTTCACTATTGTTTTGTAGTAGCCACACTAAGCTATTGCCTAGATCTTTACGCGAAGGTAAGAGAAAAGCCGTATGGTACAATCCCGTCGTTTTATCTTTTACCATAGGATCAACAAGTTCTTCCAACACAACGATTGCCTCCGAAGAATCTTGTGCACCTAAGAAAGCTGTCTTTAGTTCTTTTTTAAGTAAAACAAGTCCAATCATCTGTGTATAAAATTCTGTCATTTTCTCCAGATTTTGTACGTTCAATTTCACTTGTTTTACAATCGTTTCTTTAGGTAGTGTGACCGCCATGCTTCTCTCCTCCATTTGCGTTAATTAGTTAAATTCTAGGAAACGTGCGCTATCTTCCATGTATTCTTTTTCGCCAGCTTCGGCTTCGATTGAACCGAAAACAAGTTGCGCTCTTAATTTCCAGCTGCTTGGAATTGACCATTCGTTTGCTACTGCTTCATCGATTACTGGGTTGTAATGTTGTAAGTTTGCACCAATGTTTTCTTGAGCCAAAGCAGTCCAAACGTTTGCTTGTGTTAAACCACTTGCTTGTTCTGACCAAACTGGGAAGTTATCTGCATATAAGGCAAATTGTTCTTGTAAGTTTTTAACAATATCCATATCTTCAAAGAAAAGCAATGTACCTGTTCCAGCTGCAAAACTTTGTAATTTAGCTTGTGTATTTGGGAAAGCTTCTGCTGGTGTTAAAGGTTTCAACGCTTCTTCTGTGATTGACCATAATTTTTTATGTGCATCACCGAATAAGAAAACCACACGTTGTGTTTGTGAGTTAAATGCTGTTGGGCTTTCTCTCACTACTTCTTTGACTAACGCTTTGATTTCTTCTTGTGATTGAGGAAGTTTATTTCCTAGAGAGTAGATTGAACGACGTTTTTTTAATGCTTGAGTAAATTCTGTCATGTGTATTGCTCCTTTTCGATTCGAATTCTTTTTTGATTACTTTCATAGTATAACCTCTTACTAAAAGTAAGTAAAGAGTTTTGACTTACTTTTTATAAGTTTTTTTTAAATGAAAAATAAAAAGCCTAAGACAATGGATTTTGTCTCAAACTTTTCTTTGATTATTTAAAAATCATTAATGCTAGTAACGTGATAATTGCTGGTACACCTTGTTTCAATAGAATTGATTTCGAAGAGGTCATTCCCCCGTAAACTGCGGCCACAATCACACACACAATAAAAAATGTAACAACACTCCAACTATTTGAAGCAAAAAAGGCGCCCCATAAAATTCCTGTTGCTAAAAATCCATTATACAATCCTTGATTTTTAAAAAGAATTTGTACTCGGGGATCTTCTAAAAATTCTTGTTCTAATCCAAATGAACGTTGTGCTGCAGGTGAAGTTGTCTGAAACATTTCTAGGTACACTATATAATAATGTTCAATTGCAACAATAACGGCTAACACGAAGGGAATGATTTGCATGCTTGCTCCTCCTATTTCCAGGTTGTGATATCAGTTGCTGGCAGTCGATACGAAGGGTAACCTTCTTCATTTGCTTTACCAATTGAAACGATCATGACCGGATAGTAACGTTCTTTATCCACTCCCAAGGCTTCTGCAATTTTTTCACGTTCGAACCCACCGATTGGATTTGTATCATATCCATAAGCACGCGCAACAAGCATTAAGTTCATTCCTGCTAAAGCACCGTCGATAATCGCCATTTCTTTTTTATCTTCTGTCGACATTTGCTCAAATAAAGGACTCAATACTTCTAGTTGGCGGTCTTTGACTTCTTGTGGCATTAGGTTTTGTTCAACAGCAGTACCATAAATTTTTTCTGCGTGTTCAAAACTGTTTAGATCGCCAAAAATCACGATCATTGCAGCGGATGTTTCATTTTGCAATTTATTAAAACGAACAAGTGGTGCTAAGGCTTCTTTCCCTTCATCACTTTCAACCACAGTAAAACGCCAAGGTTGCATATTGACAGAAGAAGGTGCTTTAACCGTATCATTAATGATTTGCTCCATCTCTTCGCGCTTGATTTTAACTGTCGGGTCATAATGACGAATTGATCTTCTCCCTTTCATGATCGTATCGAAATTATTTTCTTTATATGTGTTTTCCATAATATCCCTCATTTCTTCCTTTTGTTCGATTTTTTTCGAACATTAAAAATATAGCACGCTCTCAGCAATATGTAAAGTAGAATGTTTGTGTTATAATCTGTTTATGAAAAATAAATCGACCGACAACCAGGATCCTGTTCTTCAAGCGCTACAAGCAGTCAGTGACCCAATCCGTTTGAATATCCTTACTTGCTTGTTACTTGATGGTGAAAAACGGATTACCTCAGAAAAATACAATATTGTAAAATCCACTTTATCTCACCATATAAAATTGCTTAAGGATGCTCAGCTGATTCAAGAAATCAAGCTAGGAACAACCAAAACATATGTGTTAAATCAAGAATACATCCAGCAAGAATTACCTGGCTTACTTGAATTGATTCGCTTTAGAGCAGGAAACACCACCAAATAAACCGTCCTCAACATTTTTCTTTGCTGAGGACGGTTTGTTGTGTGGTTAGTCCGCCATTTTAATGACAATTTTTCCCACTGCATGGTGGGTTTCGCTTAATGCATGTGCATCGTAAACACCTTGTCTAGAAAAAGGAAATACTTCTCCGATCACTGACACTACTTTGCCTGAAGCCATTAATTCTGCAATTTCTTGTAATTGTTTTCCATTCGTTTGAAGCCAGATGCTTTCTGCTTTGATATTTTTTTCTTTCGCCACTTCTTCATCTGCGATCCCAACAATTGAAATCAAGCGTCCTGTGTTCGGTTTTAGTACCGAAAAACTAGCTTTTTGAATCTCTCCGCCCATTGTATCAAAGACTACATCGATATCGCTTAAGACTTCTGCGAAATTGGTCGTATGATAATCAATCACTTCATCTGCACCTAATTTTTTGAGTAGTTCATGATTTTTTTCACTCGCTGTTGTAATAACGTACGCCCCCGCTTGTTTCGCTAATTGGATCGCGTACGTTCCTACACCCCCAGCACCTGCGTGAATCAACACCTTTTCGCCTTTTTGAAGTTTTCCATGGTCAAATAGTGCTTGTAATGCCGTTAAACCCGCTAAAGGAACAGCTGCTGCTTCTTCAAACGAGATATTTTCAGGAATTTTCGCTAATAAATGGTCATCAACAATTGTTTCTTCTGCATACGTACCAAATCGGGTTGTTTCTGGACGAGCGAAAACTTTATCGCCGACTTTCCAATCCGTCACGCCACTACCGACTTCTGTGATAACACCTGCAACATCCCAGCCTAAAATGATTGGAAATGGCCAGTCAAACATTTGTTTTAAATAGCCTTCTCTCAATTTCCAGTCGATTGGATTGATAGAGGTTGCATGCTCTTTAACAAGTACTTGGTTTTCTGTTAATTCAGGTAAGGTCACGTCTTGTTCAATTAATTCATCTTTGCTGCCGTATTGATTAATCACTACTGCTTTCATATTTATAATTCCTCCGTCTTTAAATTAAAATGTGAACTTAGTATACTCCTTCTTTTTCATTTAGGTAAAAAATATGCTTACAAAAAATGGGTGTGAGACAAAAGTAAAAAATCACTTTTGCCTCACACCCTAAATGGGAATAAACGCTGGGAGCAGAAGCAATCCCTTCTGTCCCAGCCTCAGTAATGTAACCCTTATTCATAACGCAATGATTCAATTGGGTCTAATTTAGCTGCTCTTCTAGCTGGCAAAGTTCCTGCAAGGAATGCGATACCCATGATTACTAGAATAATAACAGCAGATGAAGAAGCCGAGAATTGAATCAGCGTAAAGCCTGACAAGGATTCTAAGAATGAATCCGCTGCGACTTGATTTATCAATGCACCTGCACCAACAGCTCCTAAAATACCTAGAAGTGAACCTAAAAATCCAATCAAAGCCGCTTCTACACTGAAGATCGTGAAGACTTTCCCACTGCTAAGTCCCATCGCTTTCATTAAACCGATTTCTCTAGTCCGTTCTTGCACGGACATGTACAATGTATTGATGATCCCAAAGCTAGCTGCTAGTAATGCAATCGCCCCAAACATCGTTAAGACGCCTGTAATCGCATTGATCACATTACGAATCATACCAATTTGGTCTTCAACTGTTTGTCCCATGTAGCCTGCTTTGTCCAAACGTTCTTTTACATCTGCGATTTCTGATTTGTTTACATCTTTGCTCATTTCACCCATGATCAAACCGTATTGACCGGTCATCGCTGCTGGTAAGCCTTCTTCGTTGATTTTTGAAATTTCATCAACAAGAGCACGGTTCATTAAAGACATTCCGCCTTGGATCAAGCTCGTATTACGCACTCCAACGATAGTCGCTTCGACTACTTTTTCTTCTCCAGTAGCCGCAGAAGGTGCTGCAATTTTCACCGTTTTACCGATTGCATCTTCACTTGATTTGTACCCTAAAGATTTCACGTATTCTGGTGCTAAATTGAGTTGTAATTCTGAACTTTTTTGATCTAGTTCTTTCCCTGCTTCAAGGTCTACATTTATTTCTTCTACCATTGGCATTCCTGAAAACACATATTTTTCATTGTTTTCTCCTGTAATGTAAGTAGTTGAAACAGATTTCATTGCTTCTGCGCTTTTGATACCATCAATCTTTCTGATTTTTTCGAGGTCTTTGCTATCTAACGCTTCTTGTTGTTGCATTGAGCTTGTTTTTTTCGTTTCATCATACTTTTGTGGTTCACCGTCTTCACTAGTTCCTCCAGTCATTTTAGGCTGGATCATGATTTGATTTTGGCCGCCAACACTTCCGACTTGTTTGTCGATGTAATCATTAACGCCAATATTGACACCCGTTGTTAGTGAAATGGTAAATGCACCTATAAAAATAGCTACGATCGTTAGAATCGTTCGCCCTTTATTACGCATTAAATTGGAACTGGCTGATTTTAAAATATCACTAAATTTCATCTACTCATCCCCTCCTACAATTAATCCATCACGCACATGAATTTGTCGATCACAGCGTGCTGCAAGGTCTGGATCATGAGTGACAATAATCAGCGTGATCCCTTTTTCTTTGTTCAAATCAAATAACAGCTGTTCAATCTTATCCCCTGTTGTTGAATCTAGATTTCCTGTCGGCTCGTCTGCAAAAATAATTTTAGGATTGTTTACCAACGCACGTGCAATACAGACTCGTTGTTTTTGACCACCGGATAAATTATTGGCTTTATTGTTGATTTTATCGTCTAATTCCACAGCTTTCAGTGCTTCAAGCGCCATTTCTTTGCGTTTGCCATTTGAAATGCCACCGATTTTTAGCGGTAACATCACGTTATTTAACACAGTATCTTTTGGATTCATAAAAAATTGCTGAAACACAAAACCAAATTGTTTATTTCTAGTTTTGTCTAATTCTTTTTTACTGATACTTGTTACGTTTTGATCATTTAATAAAATTTCTCCAGAAGTTGGTTTATCTAATAATGCTAAAATATGCATAAATGTTGATTTACCTGATCCACTTTTACCGATGATCGCAACGGATTCACCTTCTTCAATTTTTAGATCCACGCCTTTTAATGCATCAAATTTTGATTCATTGCGGCCGTAACTTTTCTTTATACCTCTTGCTTCGATTACAGACATGTTTTCCCCTCCACTGATTCTCATTCTACGCTACCTACAAAATTGTGTTTAACTGATTGTTCGCCCTTTCAACATTTATCCTCCTACTTCTCTTATCATTTTGAAGGAATACACCGTCCTTGTCATGGTACTTAAGACCTATATTTGACGAACTTAAGGCGGAGATAAAAAAAAACGGATGTGGGACAAAAGGAAAAATCACTTTTGTCTCACATCCTAAATGCGAATAAACGACGGGAACACTTTTTAGGTAAGTGGTTTCTCCATTAGAGTCAAGAGTTGCACTGTACGCCTAGCAGCATTCGCTAAATTACTTTCCGCATTATTCATCGCTTCCTCCAATGTTGTTATTCGATCGACCATTGGCACAATCACCGAAATACCTTCTTCTCGAAAAAGCTGTTGATCTCCAGTAAAGCTTCCCACAAACGCCACAACTGGAACCTTATATTTTTTTGCGATCCGTCCAATACCAATAGGAACTTTCCCTTGTAAACTTTGGTTGTCCATTTTCCCTTCACCCGTAATCACTAAATCAGCTGTTTTGATCGCTTCCTCTAAGTTTGTTTGTTCTGAAATAAAGGCAAAACCTGATTGAACCACGCCTTTTAAAAACACCCTGATTGCAAAACCAAGTCCCCCAGCTGCACCATCTCCGGCTACAGAAAGTCTTGTTCCGCAAACTTTTTCCTGATAGTGCTTCATTCCATTTTCATACTGAGCCAATTCATTTTCAGCCACTCCTTTTTGTTGGCCAAACATATAAACAGCCCCATTTTCACCTAGTAATGGACTCGTGACATCTGATGCACTATAAAATGAGGTATTTGCTAAACGTGAATCTAAATGTTCTACAGAAAAATGATCAATGGCCGCTACATTGCTTCCTTTAGCAGATAACAACTGATTGTCTTGATCAAAAAACTCAACACCTAAAGCACTTAGTAATCCGATACCGCCATCTATTGTCCCTGTTCCGCCTAAGCCGATGATAATTGTTTTAGCCCCTTGATTTAAGGCTGCTAAAATCAATTCTCCAGTACCATATGTGGAGGTATTGAGTGGATGGGTCGCCAGTGTACCATCTAAATATTGAATCCCCGAAGCCGCAGCAGATTCGATCACAGCTATCTTTTCGGTACTAAACCAACCAAATTCAACAGTCACGATTTGACCGTCTAAAGCGTGTACTTCTGCTGGGATTTTCTGGCCATCACCATTTTTGATCACCGCTGCAACTGTCCCTTCACCACCATCTGCAATGGCAATGGCTTTGACTAGATGTCCTTGCTCGGAAAAGACTTTGGTAACAATTTGATTTGCTTCAATACTAGATAAGGATCCTTTCATAGAATCAATCGCTGTTACAACATTCATTGTCGTTCCTCCATCGTTTACTCCATGTTCCTTTTTTTGTTATCCTTATAACTAACTATTCAATTTATATCCTTTTGATCGTATAGTTTGAATCACTCTGGAATCTCCAAACGTTCCTTCTAACTTTTTACGAAGATGGCAAATCAAATTAGCTATTCGATAATAATTGTTATCAGATTCTTCATTATGCGGCCAAATGCTTTGGAAAATTTCTTCGTAAGTTACCGTTTTTTTTCTATTTTCGAAAAGTATATCCATCAATTTGTATTCACTATTCGTTAATTGAATTTCTTGATCATTTTCCGTGGTTATACTCCTATTTCTTGGGTCTAAAGTTATTTTCAGACCTTTCTCAAATTGGTCATATTTTTTCTCATAATCGTATTTTTTTTTATGTTGTTTCATAGAGTTATCGATTATCATACATATTTCTTCAGTACTCAGCTGATTCTTAACTATACCGTCTGCACCTAACTTTAAATATATTTTTTTACTTTTATCGCTATTTGATGTAGACCATATCCAAATTAACGCATTTGCTTTACTTCTGATCTCTATTAATTTGACACATGTTTCACTTACCTGATCGTCACCGTTTTCCATTAAAATAATCAAATCGGTATCTTTTGATTGTACTCCATCTTTTCATGAAATTTTCCAATGAGAAGGTAAACTCATTTTCATGTTTTCCCATTCTTCTTGACTTCCAATGAAGTTAGTAATATAAGCACAAAACATTAAAACACACTCCTATAATCACATGTAGTATATTCATTCGAAAAAACTAAAAAATATACAATTAAAAAAGTTGAGCTTGACCATTCCACTAATTATTTTCAATATTTAAATAATTATATCTTAATAGTCGTTTACCACCTATCAGAAAAAGCTCTCATTTAAATGACCAGACAAAAATACGATTAGTCCATCCCAAGTATCTTTATTGTAAATATCTTCAAAATAAAAAAATTTTTTTCCAGAGTTAACCGACTCAAAATTATTGGAAATAATTATTTGAGCTTCCTCTGGACTGTCACAAAAGTTTACTACTTTGTCAGTAAAAATTTTTGAAATCATTGCCTTTAAATAAACTGAGTTAAAGATGTTAGCGGTGTGTGCAATATAAATATTTTCAGGTTTCACCTTAGAATTCATTTCATATATAGTGTACAAAATCGCTACAAGTACATCTTCTCCAAGCGTACTCAAAGAATCTGTATTAGGTAAGTATTGAACAAACGATTTCAAATTATCTGCGACGGTAAGATATGATTTTTTCTTTTTAAGTAATTTTAAATTATTTTTCAATGAATCATTCAAAGAGTTATCAACATGAATTTGAAAATACTTATAATAAATGATTGTGATAATAAGAAAGTAATAGGAGTTAACATAGTTTTCATTTTTATATTCATAGAAAAAAGTTGATTTCATTTTGAACAATACAAAATCTACAGCGTTTGAAATTTCTAGTTCTGAGTTTTTAAACTTTTCGACAATCTCTTTTTTTCTTTTAAGTGTATCAACGTCAAATACAAAAAAGCGCACCATATAACTGAAGATTTTTGATTCGTTCTCTAGAGTTTTAGTATCAATGTTAAGATTCAGACAAATTTTTCCATCATAAAAAAATTCTATATCATCAATAAAATCTTGTGTTATACTAATTTGTTTTGAAAACCTTAAACGATAAGAGGTAATACAAGATAGCAACATTAATTGATATTTTTGTGTGACTGTTAGATTTTCACTTAACCCCATAGTTTTAATTATAAAATCACTATCTATATATTCCTGTCTAGCCAATCCAAATACTTTAGGCATTTCTATGATGTCATACATTTGCCAATAGGATAAAAACAAAAAATACCGAACACCAAACTCATTACCAGAAAAATTACTGCTATCTTTAAAATCTAATTCTGCTCCAAATGGTTCTAACAACTCATTTAATTTACTTAAATTATTATATGTAATAGATTTACTATAATTCAAATCATCAGCTAACTTATCTACCGAAATATAGTTTTTTCTCGTTAAGGAAGATATTATGTCATAAAGAAAACTATTCTTAATGTAGTTTAATCTAAGTATAGATACTATATAATTAATTGCCATTTCTGACGGATTTCTTACTATTATTTTTCTATTTATTATTTCGTCTAGCTTAACTTCTCCTTCAAATGTTTGTTCCAAATCTATTTTTAATTCGTTGATATATCTACGTAAAGTAGTATCTTTTAATTCAAAGTGGTGAAGCAATTCTTTCATAGTTTTACCGCTATCCGAAAAAAGTATGTGTTTAAATATATCTAATTTTTTTTGATCTTTAGCATCAATAAAACTTTGTGACATAATCACTATCCTCCATATAAAATATCAGTTAACATACCTAGAATATGTTTCTGAATCGTACTATGATAACTCTCAAAACCTCCATCATAATATAACAATTTTATTTCAGATTAAATGTTAATAGTATAAAATAGTAGTAACTTTAATAATAGTTATATAGAATTTTTTAGTTAATAGATAACCCTTTAATGATGGTATTTAGCCTGAATTGTATCAATTGTTTCTATCTTTACTTCCTATATTGGTATTGTAACCATTTGCCAACTACCTGCTACCAAAATAGGATGTTCGTTGATCTTTTTCCTTAATGTGCCACACATGCAAAAACAGCATATTAAACTAAATATAAACATTATGATATACTGTCGTTTTTCAATCTTGATTTTTTAATAACCTAACAAATCAAATAGTATCGTTTTATATAAAAAGATAAAATTATCTTATCTGCCCAATCAATAAATTTAAATTGTTAATAGACAAAGTTAACAAAAAATTAAATAAACTAACACGTAATATAGAAAATAAATTTCTTAAACAGAATGGTTTCGATAGTTATTCTTAAATAAATGGTAGTCATAAAAACTACTCGACCTAATTTAAATTTTTTTATTTATTTCCAATAAACTTTTTTATTATCATATAAGCAATAAATAGTAATAGAATTCCTACTACTATCACTAAAGAGATCAGAATCCAATCTGTACCTTCTGAATCTTCAAACACAGAATTAGAATTTATTTTATTTTTTTCTTCTTTATTGATAGTAAACTTTTTAGTAAAATGCCAAGAATACTTGTTTTCTTCAGCTTTTACTGATATATCAATCGTATAATTACCTGCTTTTAATCGATTTCCATCTAATCCAAATTCATAATTCATTTTAGAATTTGGTGCCATCAACAAACTTTTATTCTCATGGTGAATGTATGCTTTATTTTGCCCCTCTTTGTAGATGTCAGCCACTAAATCTATTGAACCTAATACTACGGGTTTCTGATTATATAATTCTGCTACGATAACGGGTTTATAGTCACTTTCTTTTGGAAATACACTTGCTAATTTAAGTTCTGGAACAATCTTTTTGTCATTTTCTTTCAAGCTAATAGCCAGTACGTATTTATATATATTTCTTATCTGTACACCATTTTCGTTCTGTTTGCTTGAAGAGTCTGAACTATTTTTTTTATATACAATGATTCCTCCTAAAACAGTTCCATCAAACTCTTTTTCTGGAACAGACAGATGAATAGTCACTTTTTTTTCTCCGTGTGCAGCAACAGTAATTTCTTTGTCGGATATGCTAGCAATACTTTTAATGCTAAATGGCACTGTCTTGTCAATTGTTGCATTTTTTTTACTATAATCAATAACTCCACCAGCACTAGTTATAGCTGGATTAACTTCCACTATATACGTTTCTTTTGTTGCTGAAGCATTCGTTATTGTCACCGTTAAATCTTGTTCTTGCCCTGGCACTACCATTAAATCAAAATAATTTTTATTTTTATCGATTTGATTTGTTGGTATTTGTGCATTTATAGAAAAACCATCTTGAGAATTTTCTTCAGTTGCATACATTTCTTTAGGTTGCAGAAACGATACTAACATTGTTGTTAACATTAAAAGACTCGCTATACCTTTTTTCATTTTGTTATTTTCCTTCTATATATTTTTTTAAGTGTGTGGGATAAGAGTAAAAATCTCTTTTATTTCACATACTACATGCGAATAACGGTTGAAACTGAGGTAACCTCTTCGTAAACAAACTTGAATTCACGGAAATTTGAAGAACAATTCCCGTGAATTCCCAATTATTTTTCGAGGTTAAACACTTCTGTCCCATCCTCTTCTAAACTTATGAATTTGCACAATCATCTATCTTTTATTCTGTTATATTTCGCTGTTAGGACCTGCTGTAATTGTCCAAACTAAATCAGCTGTATAAGCTTTTGCTTTAGCTGTACCGCCTATAACTTTTAATTGGATACCATCATTTTGTCCTTTTCCATCTACTGGTTCTTCTCCAATCCATTGATTGATCCAGGTTCCAGCACCAGCATCTTTTTTAGCATTAAAAATTGTTTTAGCTTCCGATCCGACAACAACTGCTTTTGCTTCTGGAGCTGTTGATACAGATCCTGGCGTATAAACTTGACCAGGTGCAAATGTTAACTCTGCTCCTTTTAATACATCGCTATCGCTAGTGAAACCGTCTGTTGAAACAGTTACATTCCATCCGGAAACAGAACCTGTATTATCTGTTACTTGCACGTAAGGGAATTGATTTTTTGCGTTGTATGATTGTGTTTTTGATGAAACCTCTTGATTACCAAAGTCAATATTTGGGACATAATCCAATGAAAGTGGTCCTTTCATACCAGTACCTGAGTTATTTCCATCTTCTGGGTCAACTGGAGTACCATCAGGATTTTCAGGTCCATCAGGTCCTTCCGTTCCTTGCGGTGGTGTTGTTTCTTCAGCTGGTGCTTGAAATTCTACTTTTGCAGTACTTGTTGCTGATTTACTGTTTGCATCCTCATCCTGAGCAGCAAAAGCAGAAACAGCCCCTACATTTGCCATTAATACTGCAGTTGATACTAAAGTTAGTGTTCTTGTTTTCATCTTTTTTTCCTCCTGTATTTAAATTGTTTGAATAAAAAGAATAGATAGATTATGCAAATTCCCAACATAAAACAATAAGTCCTATGTAGTCTATAAGTATTGCATTACATGAATTACATTCAAGAGCTGCTCTATTTCTAAATAGCAACAAATCAAATAAATTCACTAAATATAATATACAACAAAAAATTATCTTATTTTCTTATATATCGGTTTTAAAAAAACCAATATATAGTATCAAAAAAATAAATTATTATTGAATATTTTTCCAAAAAACATTTATCCCCCAAAATTAGAAAGACTTAAAAAATGTAGAGACAACCTTCTAGCGCTGTCTAAAGTATCACTAAAAGGTTGTCTCTATATTGTTACTTAACTATTGCGGACCTCTAGTTAATGTCCAAGTCAGTGTCGTTGTATAAGATGAATTCCTGCTATATTTACCTCCACCATATACCTTTAACTTTATACCATGTTCTTTATCAAATTCAAGATCCTCGTCAAAAACTTGTCCATAGTTTTTCTTACTATTTTTATAGATTGTTTTTTCATTTCTATTTATATCAAACTCTTTTCCGAGCTCTTTTTGTTTTGGATTAAAAATCAACGTTCCAGGTAAACTATCTCCATCTTTGTTAATAAAATCTTCAGTTTGTTTAAGCGTTAATGACCAATTTGAATCGATTAATGTATCACTAATAAGAATATTCTGCATTATATCTAATCGTTCAATTTGTTCATCCTTTTTAGGAATTTTATTCACCCCAAAATCAATATCTTCAGGTGTATGAATAAACGTCAATTCTTCTGGAACTGTCTCTACTTTAATCGTAACAGGTTCCATTATCCCAATGGTTTTATTAGTAAATCCACCAACTTCTGAACTTGCCTCTAGGCGTTCTGCCGGCAACTCAATACTTTCTCCTGATGTAGAATTTGTAAGTGTATATTCATATACTGCTTTAATAGTTTCTCCTGGTAAAAAAACATGTGTATATGAATTGGCATACATATATATATCAGTTAACGAATGTAAAGGTACTTGATTCATCTCTTGTATCACCCCATCAGGTAAAGAAAATTTTGCTGATCCCTCTACATACTGAACTTGTGAAGTTGTTCCAGGTAAATAGGCTTTAAATATTGGATTGTAAAATGTATTAAACTCAGATGTATTCTTAAATGTATATTCATGCTTAATTTTATCACCTACTTTAGCTTTTATGATGGTATTAGTATTGTTATTTGATTCATTAGTTCTCTCGTTAGTAACTTTGCGCTCGACAAATACATTTGTATCTTTCTTTGATAATATGGCTAACAGTCCATAATCAAGTATATTAGATGATTCTCCATATTCATCAATCATGCTAATATGAAATATAACTTGAACACCATCTGGATTAAGACTGTCATCAATTGCTGCTTCTCCTGCCTGCTTAAGAATATCATTAACTGATGGCAGCTTTAGTTGATAGATGTGCGTTTGCTTTTTGGGGTCATTATCTAATGTTGGAAGGTTGTCTTTCAACACATCAACTGTAACATTTCTATCTTCAGTCCCTCCCCAAAAAGAATTTTTTTTCTTCTTATCTTTTATGCTCATTGAAATTTTGAAGGTTCCTTTATCATTCATTTCACCAAGCCAGCTTAAAATAATAGGCAGCTCAGAATTTCTATCTATTTCCTTATAGTTTTCCTTGTCATCAATTGCTATTTTAATCGGAACATATTTCCCATTATTTACTATCAAAGGTACTGGGCTAAGTTGTGTTTCTCCATACATATCTACTTGTTTCCCACTGTAGACTATAGTAGAATCTGCACCTTCAAGCAAAGGAACTTTTGTCGGTGTATGTATTAGAACAGATTCTTCTGTTACATCATTGCGATCAAAATAATTAACGACTCGATTAAATCTGGTTGAATCCATTGATGAAAAAGCTCCATCTTTTTCAAACTCTAAATCTAATCTACGATTGTTAATACTTCCTTTCAAACCAAATAGTTGCGAATTAGATTCATCCTTTACTTCAGGGAACCCATCCATTGTTACATTGCTCTTTACATCGTCTTGAATATTATATGTTGACTCTCTATCTATTGGTGATATATATGAATTCCAAGTTGCCAATGAACTCTCTGATAAATTTTTGTTTTCATGTCCGGGTAATATGTCGTAATTATTGTTAATATCTTTACTATCATAGAAATAAACTTTAAAATCAAGTTTCTTATCGTTTGCAGGCGGTAATTTTCCTTTAGTAAGTACTTTCTCAGTGCTATAGTCAGATACAAGACCTTTTGCAACTGCAGCATTAATGTCAATATCTGACTGAAAACCGACAGCTAGCTCTCCACCTATTATGGATATCACAATATTGAAAAAAGCATTAATAACAGCTTCAATCAATCCACCACTATTTTCTTTTTTAAACGTTAAAATTAAGATTTGTTCATTATTTGGATCTACCGAAAATGAGGATCTTTCAGCTTCTATAGGACTACCTGCTATCAATAATTTAGGCTTTCTTCCGTTGGCAAATGTCCCTTCAATAGTATCTTGTGCTGTAATTCCCTCAGGTAATATAATATCTGCTCTAAATCCAAATCCATTTGAAAAAATTTGACTAATATATTTAAACGTTTTTCCATTAAAAATATTTATAGGATTTAGCATTAGTCCCCAGTCAAGTTCCAACTTTAAACTATTTGACCATTCAAGGTGAATATCTCCGCCCTTCCACGGATCATCTTTTTCTCCAGAAGTATAGCTAATATCTAGTCCTGGCGTTACCTTAGGATTTTGTGTAAGCACTAGCCCCATATCATACTCTCCGCTTTCAGCTTTACTCTGATCGCTTTCATAAGGAGTTATCACAATAGGCTGTTTTTCTTCTCCACTCTCATTTGAATCCGTTGAAGTTTCTTCTTCTGTCATTTCGTTTGAGTTTGTGTTTGTGGTATTTTTTTTCTCTTCCAGGATTTTTTCTGAATCTGGTGAGGAGGATTCTTCTTCTGTCGTCTTGTTTGGAATTGCTGTGGATTCTTCCTCTTTTGTCGTTTTATTTGAATCTGCTGAAAGCTCTTCTGATGAAACGTCACTATTCTCCGGATTCATCCTTTCATTTATAGCAAATACTGGAACTTGCGTTCCTAATACTGAACCTATTATCAATAATATCGCTATTATCAAGCTTAATAGTTTTTTTGTAATTTTAATGAATCCTTTCTTATTTTCCATTTAGAATTCCATCCTTTACTACTGTTGCTATACTCTCTCTCCAAAGTCCAATTACTATTATTAACAATTCTAATCCAAGAAAACTTAGGTACTTATGCCACTGATCGCTTTCATCACCTGTTCGAGGTAGAATTTTTGAGATCTTTCGTTCATTAGCAATTCCATTGATGTTTCCTATTGGATTTTGTATATTCGCTAAGGTTATTTTTTCTCCAGTTATATGATTCTTGGTAAATGAAACTTTTGCTGTTGATGAAACATTTTCTTCTGCATAAAATGCTTCATTTGAAAAAAAAGAAAACAAGCATAACAGACTTAGCAATAAAACTACTATTTTTTTCATTCCCATTCTCCTTATTCTTTAAATTAATTATTTAATATTAAGTTAACATAGAAAAACAAAAAAAATTCTTATATATTGATGTATTTAACACCAAATATAAGAAATTTCCTTTTCACCTATGAAGCTTACAGCAGCATAAAAATGTTAAACAAAACTAGTTGAGACAAACACTTATAAAAGCTATTTTTCTAACATTCGATAGCCTATCCCGATTTCAGTCAAAATGTATTCTGGTTCAACGGGATTATCTTCGATTTTTTTACGAATATTCGACATGTTTACTCTTAGAGTCTGACTTTCATTGCTGTATGGCCCCCAGACTTTTTGAGAAATATACGTGTGGGTCAGTACTTTCCCTACATTTTCACCAAGAACTTGAATGATCTTGTATTCATTTGGGGTCAAATGGATCACTTGCCCTCTTTTACTAACCGTGTGGTGTTCAATATCGATACACAAATCACCATTGTTAAGCTGTTTTACTTCGTTTTGAACACCCGCATTCCTCGCAGCATGTCTTAGTGCTGTTCTGATTCTGGCCAGTAATTCTGGCGTTCCAAATGGTTTGGTAATGTAGTCATCTGCTCCTAAATCTAGCGCTTCGACCTTATTATTTTCATGATCCCGTGCTGAGATAATAATGATGGGTACAGCAGCGGTTTCTCGGATTTTTTTCAATACTTCGATTCCATCTTGATCGGGTAAACCAAGATCAAGTAATATCAAATCCATCGGCCACATCCGAAAGGTCGATAATCCTTCCAATGCCGAATGTGCTAGATGAACTGTATGCTTTTCTTTTTCTAAGACAGCACCCATGAATTCAGCAATCACATCGTCATCTTCAATAATTAAAATCGTTGCCATTCTAATTGCTCCTTTCTTTCTAATGGTAAAGCGAAAGTGAATATCGCACCACCTTGGGGTCTATTTCCAGCTTTAAGTATTCCGTCATGAGCCATGATAATGGTTTTAACAATTGATAAACCAATTCCCATCCCACTTTTAGAATCGACGGGTGTATTTTGTTTGGTCATGCCACTAAACAATAATTTTAGTTGTTCTGGGGTCAATCCTTTACCTTGATCGGTTATTTCAAAAGTCACTTCTTTTTCAGTTAACGTAACCGTAACGAAAATCGGAGAATCGCTCTCCGAATGTCTGATTGCATTTTCCATCAAGTTAAATAGGACCTGTTCAACCAAAATCGAATCCATCGGCACAAGTACAAACTCTTCAGGTAATGTGACCTTGATTTCACTATGAGGATAGCTTTTTCTAATCCTCTGAATCGCGGTTGAAACAACTTCTTCAGCGGCTTCTTTGCTTTTAGCAACTTTCATCGTTTCTTCATTGATCCGAGTGATCGATAATAAATTTTCCACCATACGGATCAACCAATCTGCATCTTCTTTGATCCCAACAAGTAATCTGCGTTTCGTTTCTTGCGGAAGTTTGGCTGTCTCATCATCATTTAAAATCGTTTCGACTGATCCTGATATTCCAGTAAGCGGCGTTCGTAAATCATGTGAGATTGCCCGCAGTAAATTGCCTCGCATTCGTTCTTTTTCATTTTCAACTAAGATTTGCTGGCGCTCTGATGTCAGTTTATTTTGTTCGATTGCGAGCGAAAGATGCGTGGAAATCAATTCTAAAAAGCTAATGATTTCATCTGTTATCGGATTTTCTTTCCTTTTTTCGATACCGATAACCGCTAGCGTAACGCCATTTGATAAAACCGGTAAATAGAGTGCTTTGGCTCCCATTAACGTATCCGTCCCGTAGCCCGCTTGTTTTTGGTTGATGAAGACCCAGTTAGCGACCGCTAATTCTTCCAAACTTCTTAACGGTCCTTTGATTGGCGCACCTTCTGGATTTTTCAGTTCTTGTTCACCGTATAAAACGACTTCTCTATCTAGCATATTAGACAAGTATTCAGCTGTTGTTGTGAAGATTTCTTTTTGGTCCTGAGCAATTAAATATTTTTTATTCAATTCATACAAAATCTCTAATTGATGCTCTCGTTTCATGGCGTAGAATGCTTGTTTTTTGATTTGCATCATTAAATTACTGACTAACAAAGCAACCAGTAGCATGAAAACCAACGTTACTGGATACCCTTGTTTGTAAACGGTTAAAGAGTACAGCGGTTCGACGAAAAACCAGTTAAACATCAAAACACTAGCCATCGAAGAGAGCGCCGCCCATAGATAACCAGTTGTTATTCTGGCTACTAACAAAACAAAAAGAATATAGATCAAAATTAAATTCTGATCGCCAATATGAAAATAAGATCCCAATTCGGAAAACAATGTCGCTAAAGCGAGTAAGCCAATCGTCATATACAGGTCTTTCCAAGTAAAAATACTTTGTAAGTTCTTTTTCTTGGTGGCGTATTTATTCAGCAAATACTTGTTTGATTGATAAGGTACTAAATGAATATCCACATCTGGTATAAAGGCAACCAACTCATCCTCTAAGTCAGGTCGATACAAACGGATAAAGCGAGAGCGCTTAATGATTTTCCCCATTACAACATCCGTCACTCCACGCATTTTTACGTATTGAACGATTGTCTCTCGCTGGTTGTCACTTTCTAAGGTGACCACTTCACCACCAAGTTTCGCTGCAAGTTTTGAATTGTCAGACTCTGAATGTTCAGACATGTCTTCTAAAATCTCCAGTGCAATCCATTCCGTCCCTAATGCTTGAGCCAAACGAGCCGTCCAGCGGAGGCATTTTTTTGTCATTTCTGGATTCTTTTCATCGATAATCGTGAGTAATTTAGAATGGATTCCCGTACTTTTTTGTGTTTCTTGCTGATTCGTTGTATTGATATGGTCGGATGCTTTGCGAATAGCTAAGCCTCTTAAAACGATTAAGTTATCTGTTTTAAAAAAATTGGCCATGGCTTTTTTGGCGTTTTCGGAATGATAGATTTTGCCTTGTTTCAATCGTTCTAGTAATTCCTCTGTTTCAATATCTACTACTTTTAATGAACTGGTTTCAAAAAATGTATCAGGTACGGTTTCGGAAATATGAATCCCTGTCACTTGCTCCACTACATCATTTAAACTTTCGATGTGTTGGACATTAACGGTTGTATAAACATCGATACCTGCTTTTAATAGTTCTTCGATGTCTTGGTATCTTTTTCTATTTCTAGCCCCTACTGCATTGGTGTGGGCAAGTTCATCCACCAAAATAATCTCTGGTTTTGCTTGTAATGCGGCATCTACATCAAAATCGTTGATTGTAATCCCTTTATATTCATACTTTTTGGTTGGTAATGTGGGTAATCCTGCTACCAAGTTTTCCGTTTCAGGACGTGCATGGGGTTCTACATACCCAACTAAAACAGTTTTGCCTTCTTCAAGTTGTTCATGGGCTTCTTTTAACATCGCATAGGTTTTCCCAACGCCTGCCGCATAGCCGAAGAAAACCTTCAGTCGACCAGACCTCAGGCTTTGTTCGTTCTTTTTCCATTTTTCTAATAAGTGTTCTGGATCTAAACGTTCATCTTCCACTTTTTATGCCATCCTTTATTTCGAGGTTGAGATAGTCTGGTTGTTTATTTAGACTTATCCAATGATTGGTTTACACCTAAAACATTCACACGTTGTGAATCAACTGGTCCGATTTTAAGTCCTGTGATATTTTGTTTGATTATAGCACGGACTTGGGTATTTTTCATATTTCTACTCGTCGCGATTCGCTCGACTTGTGTCATTGCCGCTTCAATTGAAATTTCAGGATCGATACCGCTCGCTGATGCTGTAACCAAATCAATAGGAACTTCTTTTATGTCAAGTTCTTGTACACGTTTCTCAATACGATTTTTTTGTTCTTTCGATACAGGTGATAGTTGGCTCACTTTTTCAGGACGTCCATGGAGATAGTTTTCTTCTGAGAAGGATTGTCCAATCAACTTTGACCCTGTGATACCTGTTTCATCCTTGATCAAACTGCCATTTGCTTGGGCTGGAAATAATACTTGCCCAACGGCTGTTACTGCTACAGTATAAATGACACCGCAGATTATCGTAAATAATAAAATACCTTTTAGTGAAGCGATCATTATTTTTTTCATGAGATTTTCTCCTTAATTTTAAAGATGAATAGGCTCGTTTAGTCTTGACAGAAAAATAGGAAAAATAGAGAACGGTGCTCTCTGCCATACTCTATTTTTATCTTTTTTCCGAAAGACTAGCCTATGAACCTAAGGTAAGTAACGTTTAGTACAAAACGAGTGTCAATAGAACATCGATTACTTTAATCGCAATAAACGGTGCTACCACGCCACCCACTCCATAAACAAGTAAATTGTGGCTTAAAATTTTACTGGCTGGTTTTTCTTTATAAGAAACACCTTTCAACGCCAATGGGATCAACGCTACGATGATTACAGCATTGTAGATGATCGCTGATAAAATCGCCGTTGTTGGACTCGTTAATTTCATGATGTTCAAGGCATCCAAAGCTGGATAGATACTGAAAAATAAAACTGGGATGATCGCAAAATATTTTGCAATATCATTGGCAATACTGAACGTTGTTAAAGCACCTCGCGTCATCAATAATTGTTTCCCAATTTTGACGATACTGATCAATTTTGTTGGGCTGGAATCTAAATCAATCATATTTCCGGCTTCTTTGGCTGCTTGGGTACCTGTATTCATAGCAACTGCAACATCTGCTTGAGCTAACGCAGGTGCATCGTTTGTACCGTCACCTGTCATTGCAACAAGATGTCCTTTTTCTTGGTAGTCACGAATCAAACTCATTTTATTTTCTGGCGTTGCTTCTGCCAAGAAATCATCCACGCCTGCTTCAGCGGCAATTGCGGCTGCAGTCATTGGATTGTCGCCTGTAATCATGATTGTTTTGATTCCCATTTTGCGTAGATCTTCAAATTTTTCTTTCACACCATTTTTGACGATATCTTTTAAATAAATCACACCGAATACTTGATTATTTTTGACGACAACTAAGGGCGTCCCGCCTTCGTTTGCAACACGCTGAACGATAATATCACATTCTTCTGGATAGTGATTGCCTTTTTCTTCTACATATTGTTTCATCGTGTCTGCAGCACCTTTGCGAATTTCGTCCCCTTGGTAATTGATGCCGCTCATGCGCGTTTTTGCTGTAAACTCGATAAATTCAAGCTCTACTTGATTTAGTTCTCGACCACGGATATCAAATTGTTCTTTGGCTAAAATAACGATACTGCGCCCTTCTGCCGTTTCATCTGCTAAAGAGGATAGTTGAGCAGCATCTGCTAAGTCATATTCGCTGACACCTGTCACTGGAATAAATTCACTTGCTCGGCGATTGCCTAGCGTGATGGTACCTGTTTTGTCTAGTAATAAAATATCTACATCCCCAGCTGCTTCGATTGCCCGTCCACTCATCGCAATTACGTTTTCCTTGTTTAAGCGGCTCATTCCGGCAATTCCGATAGAAGAAACCAATGCACCAATAGTCGTTGGCGCTAAGCAAACAAGTAAAGCGATAATTGTAGTTAACGCTAAAGCAGAACCGGTTCCCACCAGTTCACTTGAAAATTTGGTAAAAGGAATTAATGTCGCTGAAACGACTAGAAAAATAATCGTCAACATAATCAAAATAATTTGGAGCCCAATTTCATTCGGTGTTTTTTTCCGTTCGGTTCCTTCCACCATAGAGATCATTTTATCTAAAAAAGATTCGCCATTTTCAGCAGTCACTTTGATCACTAAATAATCTGAAACAACGGTTGTTCCGCCAGTGACAGCACTACGGTCACCACCAGACTCACGAATAACAGGAGCCGATTCACCTGTTATTGCACTTTCATCCACCGAAGCCGCACCATCAATCACATCGCCATCCATTGGGATTTGTTCGTTTGATGCTACATAAACCAGATCTCCTTTTTTCAGTTCAGAGGACTTGATTTGAGTGAATTTTTTTGCTACAGCGTCTTCGATTGAAGCAACTTTATGTGCGGTGACTTCTTTCTTCGCTTGTTTTAAACTTTCCGCTTGGGCTTTCCCCCGACCTTCTGCGATTGCTTCAGCAAAGTTAGCAAATAAAATCGTTAGCCATAAAATAATGGCAATCGCTAAAATGAAGAATGGCTCTGTATCTGTATAGCCAGCAAACGTTAAAACGTACAAAACCGTCGTTAAAATAGCGCCCAGATAAACAACTAACATCACTGGATTTTTTAATTGAATCGTTGGTGCTAATTTTTTAAAAGACGAGTTGAAAGCTTCTATATAAACATTGTGTTTACTTTGTGTATTTTTCACTTGTTTCCCCTTCTTTGCTTTATTTTGTCATAAAGTGTTCTGCGATTGGTCCTAATGCCATTGAGGGCAAGAAACTTAGCGCGCCAATCACTAAAATCACAATGATCAACATCGTTACAAACGTTGCATTGGTCGTTGAAAGTGTGCCTGAACCTGTTGCTACTATTTTCTTTTTCCCTAAATTAGAGGCTAAATAAATCACGGCTAACATCGGGATAAAACGAGAAAGGATCATAATGATTCCACCAAGGATATTCATGAATGGCGTATCGGTGGTTAAACCTGCAAAGGCACTTCCATTATTATTCGCTAGTGAAGAAAAACCATAGAGAATTTCTGAAAAACCGTGGGGGCCTTGATTTGTTAACCAAGACATTGCTTGTGGATTCAATACAAACAACATCGTTCCCATCAAAGTCAATAACAACGGCGTTAAGATCACTAGACAAGCCATTTTCATATCGAAAGGTTCGATTTTCTTTCCAAGATATTCAGGTGTTCTTCCGACTAATAAGCCAGCAATAAAAATAGCAAGCAAGATAAAAACGATCATTCCATAGAGTCCACTACCCGCACCACCAAAGATAATCTCTCCTAGTTGCATCAAGAACATTGGAATCAATCCGCCAAGTGGTGTGAAGCTATCCAGCATAGCATTGATAGAACCATTGGAAGCAGCTGTCGTACTAACTGCCCAAAGACTTGACCAACCAATACCAAAACGTGTTTCTTTACCTTCCATGTTCATTTGACCGATCACGTGACTAAATTGCGGTCCGTAATATTCACTTAACGTCACACCCATCAAAGCTGCAATCAAAAAGCCAAGAGAAACGATCATGATTGTTCGACCTTGTTTCCAATCTTTCACAAACAGTCCAAAAGCAACGATCAGAGCTGCAGGAATCAATAGAATCGAACTATTTTCAATGAAATTACTAATCAAGTTAGGATTTTCAAATGGATGAGCTGAGTTGGCACCAAAGTAACCACCGCCATTTGTTCCTAATTGTTTGATGGCAACTTGACTAGCAACAGTTCCCAAAGGTAAAAAGATCTTTTGGCCGAGTTCTAGACTGGTCGTTTCAACAGAACCAGCAAATGTTTGAACAACACCTTGGGAAATCAATAGTAAGGAAATGATAAAAGATAATGGTAATAATATATATAAAATAATTTTTGTTAAATCTTGCCAGAAATTGCCAATTTGCTTTGTTGTCCGTTTTGTAAAACCACGAAGTAAAACAAATAATACCGCAATCCCTACAGCAGCGGATACAAAGTTTTGAACAGTTAATCCAAAGGCTTGTGTAAAGATCGATAATGTCTCTTCACCAGCGTAGGCTTGCCAGTTGGTATTGGTGATGAAACTTGCTGCAGTGTTAAACGCCAATGAAACACTTGTCCCTGGCAATTTTTCAGGATTCAACGGCAAAAAGCCTTGTCCCAAAAGCATAACCATCAAAAGAATAAACGAAAAGAAACTAAAAAAGAGAACACTCAAGCTATATTGCTTCGCTGTCATTTCTTTTTGCGCTGGTGTTCCTAAAAATTGGTAGATTTTCGTTTCGATTGGATGGATCATTTTTGTCAAAATTGTCTTTTGGTTTGTCATTACTTTGTGGATATAAATACCTAGTGGAATTGCTAAACCGATCAAGACAATAAAAAAGATTGTTTGTTGGATAAAAATTGTACTCACCGTTGATCCCCCCAAAATAGTTGGTAAAATAAGTAAATAAGCAGTAATCCTGCAATTATTCCAGATATAATCGTCATCAAAATCCCTCTCCTTCATTTGATAAAAATAGCATATCAACTTTCCTATAAAGATAGTGTTAAAGTTAAGTGGGCTTCTTTATACCATCTTTACATCGGTAAGGGCTTTCAATTCATTCAATACCAAAGTATTTCTAAAAAAGTATTCAGACTTAAATTTGCGTATTTTATTTTGTCGCCTATCTTACAGTCTTGCGACTGGATGGAGGTGTCCTCTTTATGTTCGTGGCATTAGTCTGTCCGCTTCTTGTTGGAATACTCGTCTCATTATTTGAGTATTGGCTGAATAAAAGACACAAGAAGTAACAGTAGATAGGGTGAGATTCGCCACAAAAAAGCCCCTGGAGAATCAGACTCTCCAGGGGCTTACTCTTTATGTTCTATATTACTTAGCAAAATTATTATAACATGAGATGATAATTAATATCAAGAATAAAAAAAGTATTTCTTACAATAAATTTTCTATATCTCCAGCAATTTTTTCTGGCTCAACAGTTGGTGCAAAGCGTTTTACCACATTACCATCACGATCTACTAAAAATTTCGTAAAGTTCCACTTGATTGCACCACCTAAAAGCCCACCTTTTTCACCTTTTAAAAAAGTGTACAACGGATCAGCATTTTCTCCATTTACATCGATTTTTCCAAACGTTTGAAATGTCGTTTGATACGTCAATTGACAAAACTCACTGATTTCCTGATTGGTGCCAGGAGCTTGATGCCCAAATTGATTACATGGGAAATCTAGTATTTCTAATCCTTGTTCACGATATTTTTTATATAACTCTTCTAATCCCTCGTACTGAGGTGTAAACCCGCAACCTGTCGCAGTATTTACGATCAGGAGAACTTTTCCACGATACTCTTCTAACGAAACCATTTCATCTGTTGTCGTTTTTACTTGATACTCATAAATACTCATTTTACTTCTTCCTCTCCACTAATCTATCTTAACTAAATACTAGCTAGTAGAGCACTTTTCGTCAAGGAAACACGCTTTGATTGCTCATACCGTTGGTGTCAATTCCAATAGCACAATACCGTTTGTATCAAGTGTTACATAATAATTAAATAGGTGTTCGATTTGAGTATCGAAGACTTTGATTTTCGGTCTCGTACTCTCAACAACATATTTTTGTGTCTCCAAATCCAGTGCTTCGGCATTACGAAACTCTTCATAGGTATAAAATAAGGCACCATTATGACGGTTAAAATCAATTTGCTTGATTTGATAGTGTGCTGGTTTAATCGCTGCTAGTTCAATTTCAAAGGTCACTGCCTGACTTTCAAGAAAGGCCTCTTCAGATGAAAGATGGGGATCAAAATAATTCGCATTAAACAACAACAACTGATATTTCCCATCAACTGAGGTCAAAAGATAGTCTTCTCCTTGAGCGAGAATCTTCCCTGTCATCCTTCTAGCCAACCATAAACAAAAATAAGTAGGTCTTTTTCCACTGTAAAAATGAAACAGTTCAAGCCCATCATTTTTTAGTGGTCGTTCTTGTGTTTGTTTTTCATACAATTCGATATTCAACCAAAAACCGAAACCTGCTACTAATGTATCCAACAGTAACAGATCTTTTAAAATAATGGCCCCCCTAAAGAAAGTTCCATTACTGTTTCTGGTCATCCCAGTCAGTGTATTCCATTCAGTAAGATAAAGTGGTAGCTTGATTTCGTACTCTTTTAGAATATGCTTGATACGATGAGTTTTATTCAACACATATTGATGATAGTTTTTTAAATCAGGAAAGGGATTATCTAAATTTTGAAACACATAATTAGGCTCCGCAGAAAAAGATAGAAAGTCACACTTTGTTGCAATCATCTCACAGAAAAATTGTGTTTGTTCTGGTTGTTGTTGCTCAAAAAAGGGGTCCGCTATGGGAAATTCTGCGCCTACAGCTATTTTCGGTGAGAGCGCTAAGAATCTTTTTTTCACTTCTAGAAACTCTGGGTAATACTCCGCAAGATTTTGTTCTTTAAATAGACAATTGATCTTCCATTGTTCCGTCATTTTGGTTCCAAACTTATTTTGAACATGTCGAAAAAATTTGCGGCAGATATCTTTGACACGTTCATCTAGTTGCTTAAATTCTACAAGTGACACCTGGAAAAAAAGAGCTAACTGAGCGGATTCTAAAAACGCTAAGATGTAGTCCCACTCTTCGAATGCGGGAAATGAATTCATCGCAGCTTCTTGATGGATCTGAACTGTTAAGGGAATTTGGGTAAATAGTGATTGAATACTGATGTATTTGATGCCCATTTGTTTTTTTATGTCTAGAATTTCATTTTGAATTTTTCTAGAGGCTAATGCTTCCCACGAACCAACATGAATGATGACGTCTTTTTTTAAATGATCTGCTTCAAATTGTTCTGCGGTAATATGAAGTTTTTTGGTCTTTAGTGATAATTCTGAAGGGCGTGATTCTTCCAATCCCGTTTGAATAAAGCTGTACAGAGGGACCAAAATTTCTTTGATTTGAAGCGCTGATGTTTCCGTTACTTGTTTGATTTTCTCCGGTGCCTTCGCCTGGACTAAATGAGCGGATCGATACTGTGTGGGCGAATCGCTAAAGATTTTTTTAAAGTGTTGCCGATAGGTTTTGCTATTGCTAAAACCGTTATCTAAGGCAATTTGCTCGATACTTTTTTTTGTATACAGCAATTCTGACAAACTATGTTTTACACAAATTGTCCGTACGTAATGAGAAAAATATTCGCCAGTTTCCTTCTTGAAAAACTTCGATAACGAGGATTCCGACATAAAAAAATAGTCGGCCGCATCAGATAATAAGATTCCTTCGTGGTAATGTGCTTCAATATATTCCAAAATCTCTCTTAATTTTTGATTATCTGAAGGATGGTAATCTATAACATCTTCTTTTTGGAAATGATGTACGAGAGACAAAATGATTTGAGTTAAAAACAACGTGATTTTTAATTTTCTTGATGGATCATCACTAAATTCAACTAAACATAATTCCGCAATTTGTCTTCTCAACGCAGCAATCTCAGGCATCTTGCCATGTTCGTTCTGAATTGGTCTACAGTCAAAACGAGTGTAGAAAAAAGCAGGAAATTGAGTCGCAAAAAAGACACTGTTGATCCTCAGCTCTAAATAAATACAACTTTGTTCTAAACCAACATTCAAAAGAACACGTTCTCCTGTATTCATGACAAACAGTTCTCCTGCACTTACTTGATCCGTTACTTCTTCTATAGTAATAAACAAACTTCCTTTTAAAATGACTAAAAGGGTCGTTTCTTTGCAAAGTATATCTTGTTTCGTCCGTAATTGTTGATAATTAATCTGATAATTTTCATTTACAATCATTTGCATCCCTCTTTTGTTTGTTTCTTTCTTAATTATAGCATGCAATTAAGAAAATATCGTTCGTTTGCTAGCCTTATAATTTCCGATCTTTAGAATTTAAAAGGAATTCCTGAAATTTAGAAATTCCTATCATTGTGAAGTTTTTAATTAAGCTTAGAATATATAGTGTATTTGAAAGGAGAATATCCAATGGACGATTTACGCGCACAATTATTTACATTGCTTCAACAAAAAGAGGCTGAATTAATCAGGATTCGCCGACATTTTCACGAACACCCTGAGTTATCTTTTCAAGAAACAGAAACAGCAAAATATATAGCTGATTTTTACGCTGACAAAGACTGTGATGTTCAAACAAAAGTGGGCGGCGGTAATGGTATTTTAGTCGATATCCACGGAGGTAAAAAAGGGCCTTTCTTAGCGATTCGAGCAGATTTCGATGCGTTGCCGATTCAAGAAGATACGGGTTTGCCCTTTGCTTCCCGCACACCAAATGTCATGCATGCTTGCGGACATGACGGACATACAGCCTATATGATGATTTTGGCAGCGTCGCTGATTGAGTTAAAAGATCAATTAGCAGGAACGATTCGTATCATCCACCAACCTGCCGAAGAAGTGCCACCCGGTGGTGCAAAAGGAATGATTGAAGCGGGTTGTTTAGATGGTGTAGATCATGTTTTAGGGATTCATGTGATGAGCATGATGCCGCTTGGTGATGTTCTTTATCATGCTGGATCTGTTCACACAGGTCGGGCAACGTTTAAAGTGGTCATGCATGGAAAAGGCGGTCATGGCTCAACACCGCAAGATGCCAATGATACGATCGTAGCTGCTTCTCAATTTGTAACAGCTGTTCAAACCATCGTCAGCCGCAGAATCGATCCTTTCGATACGGCAACCGTTACAATCGGTTCATTTGACGGCAAAGGGTCAGCCAATGTTATCAAAGATTCTGTTACATTGGAAGGCGATGTACGAATCATGAAAGAAGAAACACGCGCTATCGTGGGAAAAGAATTTAAACAAATCCTTAGTGGCATTTGCCAAAGTTTCGGTATCAGTTATGAACTTGATTACGCTAATGATTATCCAGTTTGTGTTAATGATGCCAAAACTACTGAAATGGTTGCTAAAGCTCTAAATGAAGCGGAAATTCCAGAAGTGAAACAATTAGTTAAATGCGGACCACAAACTCCTTCTGAAGACTTTGCTTATTATGCCAAAGAACGACCAAGTTGTTTCTTTTTTGTTGGGGCTCACAAAGAAGGAACGCCAATGTATCCTCATCATCATCCAAAATTTTATATTGACGAAGATTGTTTATTGATTGCTGCAAAATCAATGGGGGCAACTGTTTTATATTATTTATTTGAAGGAGTTTCACTATGAAAGCAACCACACACACAGCAGAGGCGACTCCCTATAAAGGGACAAATAAATTACTGATAGGGATCGTATTAAGCGTTTTGACCTATTGGTTATTTGCTCAATCTTTATTGAATATGGCACCCACGGTTCAAAGTGACTTAGGTATTTCCTCTGGTGTTTTAAGCATAGGAATTTCCATGACTGGTTTATTTTCCGGAATTTTTATCGTCGTAGCTGGCGGTTTAGCGGATAAATTAGGTAGAATGAAATTAACGTATATTGGTCTTATTTTAAGTGTTATCGGTTCGGTAGCTTTGGTAGCTGCACATGGACCTGTATTATTTGTAGGTGGTCGAATCTTCCAAGGCTTATCAGCTGCTTGTATCATGCCAGCGACAATGGCCTTAGTCAAAACGTATTATGAAGGAAAAGATCGACAACGAGCGCTAAGTTATTGGTCGATCGGCTCTTGGGGTGGTTCTGGTTTATGTTCATTCTTCGGTGGCGCTATTGCAAGTTCTTTGGGATGGCGTTATGTCTTTATTTTTTCGATCATTGTTTCAATTTGTAGTGCTCTGTTGATTTTCGGCACACCTGAAAGTAAAGTTACAAGCGATAGTAAAAGTAAATTTGATTCGATTGGCTTACTTTTATTTATTGTTTCAATGGTTGCCTTAAATGTAGTTGTTTCTAAAGGTTCTGAATTGGGTTGGACTAGCCAGATTGTACTCATTTTAGCAGCAGTCGTGATCATTGGCTTAGTTGCATTTTATAGGGTGGAGCAAACCATTGATAATAGTTTCGTTGAGTTTTCTTTATTTGAAAACCGCGGTTATCTTGGGGCAACGATTTCTAATTTCTTATTGAATGCCGTTGCAGGTACTTTGATCGTGATCAATACCTACGTTCAACAAGGTCGTGGACTTTCTTCCGCTAAAACAGGGATGTTATCGATTGGTTACCTCTGTTTGGTGTTAATCACTATTCGAATCGGAGAAAAATTATTACAAACCGTTGGGGCGAAAAAACCAATGTTATGGGGAACGATCCTTTCTGGAACAGGCGTTGGTTTGATGGCCTTAACGATGGTGACTGGTACTGCTTATTTTGTGTTAGTTTTTATTGGGTATAGTTTGTTTGGGATGGGTCTTGGGATGTATGCAACACCTTCTACGGATACCGCGATTTCCAGTGTTCCAAATGAAAAAGCAGGAGTCGCTTCAGGTATTTATAAAATGGCCAGTTCTCTTGGCGGAGCATTAGGTGTGGCAATTTCAGCGGCAGTGTACAATGGTTTTAGCGTTAGTGGCAATTATACACAAGGAGCAACGTTTGGTTTATTGACAAATATTCTGTTCTGCGTTTTAGCCTTAGGTTCAATCGTATTTATTATTCCAAAAGAAAAACAAGTGTAGGGAGAGAGACGCTATGAATAATCAAGAAGCGTTACAATTATTGAAAGAAGTCGTTCAAATCAAAAGTATTCTAGGCAATGAAAAGGTGGTTGCCGATACATTACAAGCTCTTTTTGAAACACATGATATTCCTTGTGAACAAGTGGAATATAGCGCCGATCGAAATCAATTAGTTGCGACTTTAAAAGGCACTAAAGAAGGTCCTGTCCTAGGTTTTTCTGGGCATATGGATGTCGTTCCTGTGGGTGAAATTCCTTGGGATGAAGATCCTTTTGCAGCAATTGAAAAAGACGGTTTACTTTATGGTCGTGGAACATGCGATATGAAATCTGGCTTGATTGCGGCAGTTGTTGCAATGATTCGTTTAAAAGAAGCAGGTTCAAACTTTAAAGGAACCATCAAACTTTTAGCTACGGTTGGAGAAGAAACGAGCGCTATCGGTTCTGGTCAATTAGTTGATAAAGGCTATGCAGATGATCTAGATGCATTAGTGATTGGTGAACCTACAAATGTTGAGATCGGCGTGGCGCACAAAGGTGCTTTATGGCCTCGTATCACAACGTACGGGAAAACAGCGCATGGCTCAATGCCAGATCAAGGAGTAAATGCAATTGAACATATGCTTTTAGTTTTAAATGCCTTTAAAGAAACCTTTGATTTTTCTCAATCTGTAGATGAATTAGTCGGTGCTTCAACTTCTAGTGTGGATATTATCAACGGCGGCAATGGAACCAATGTCGTACCCGATAAGTGTACAGTAGAAATCGATATCCGTACCATCAAAGCACAAAATCATACTGAATTAAAACAACAATTTAAAGAAATGCTGGATACCTTAGCCACAACCGTTCCAGATTTTAAGGCGGAAATCGAGTTCATCAATGACTTACCTTCGATGAAAACAGAACTTGACGATCCATTCACTGTATTAACTCAAAAAGTTGTTGCAGATGTTACTGGCCAAACGGCAAATACATTTGGTATGACAGGCTATACCGATGGTTCTCAATTTGGTCGTGTCAACAAAGCGTTCCCTATTTTAATTCTAGGTCCTGGCGAAACAAAATATGCACATCAGCCAAATGAATTCGTGACGATCAATGACTTTTACCAAATGATTACAATCAACGAAAACATTGCAAAAGCATTTTTAAACTAAACAAGATTGAAAGGGCGAAGCCATACTCAAAACACCTGAGTATCACTTCGCCCTCTTTTATACCTACTTATATATGTTTTTTTGATTATTGAGTGATTTCTTTTAATGCGATGGCATCTTGCGATTCATTCATTACTTTCTTATAACGGTATCGAATGATTATCGCAGCAACAACACCCACTGCAGTCAATGCAATGTTTAACCAAAAAATTAGCGAAACATTTATTTTTTCCAGTTGTCCTGTAATATATGGAATGACCATTACGGAAACAGATGTTGCAATCGAATAGTAACTAGTGATTCGTCCTTTACCTTTTGAAAATAACTCCAACAAAACTGCCAACCCTAACTGCCAAATTCCACCCGCAGCAAAAACACCAATACCGATTGAACCGATCAAAAACATCGGCGTACTTGGAAATAAGGTCATGCCTAGCAGTAAGAATAAGGAAATTGTAGTACACCAAACAAGTAATAAGGTTGGGGCAACGCCTCTTTTTACGATCAATGACGTTAAAAATACTGATGCAAACGAACCAATACTATAGGCACTGACTAAAACCAAGCTATTGGAATGGTTCATAAGATTCAATGATTCTGCAAAAGATGGTACCCACAAAATAAAAATATTGAAAGTAGACACGCAAGTAAAACTAAAAACTAATAACGCTAAGCCTTCAACTTTAAACAGTGGTTGTTTCCCTTTCGTATTCACTTCTTCTTTGATGATTTGTGGTATATTCGCCTCTATCTCTGCTCTTTCTGGAAATCCCAGTTTTGAAATATAGAGTAAATTAAGAAACAATCCCAACGCACATCCAATAAAAACAAGTCCGTAATAAATCTCATGGTTCAACATAAATCGTGTCAACAGCGGTAAAATAAACTGACCTAAAGAAATGAACGCTTTGTTCAACACACTAAGAGAACTATTGTCCTTTTCATTCGGATAAGCCTCCATCAACGTCGGGTATGTACTTGTATCTAAAAATGCATTACTAAACCCAGCAAACAAGGCAAAAAAGAGTCCTTGTACATAATTTTGACTGACCAAGATTCCTAAGAAAAAGATCAAATAACTAATAATTCCCAGTTGGACCGTTTTCTTACGTCCAAATTTATCTGAAAAATAACCGGCAAAATACAAAATCAACACGCGGCCTAAACCAATACCGCTAATGACCAATGTTACTTGCTGTACCGTTGCTTGCCAGCTATCCATCAATGCATTCAGGTTTTGAGATAGAATAATCGCTGCCATACCTTGAAAAATAAAATTCGTATATAAAGAACCAATCAAAGGGGTGTAATTTTTTTTCGTTGCTTCCATCGCCATTCTCCTAGCTGTTTAAAATTGACTTTGTTCACTTTTTCACTATCTTTATTTTAAAAAGAATCGTCTATAATATCTAATGTTTTATTTTCATGTAATCAATAAATTATATTTATGGATCATCCGTTTATAAACACTTTTCAATACCGTTGACGTAATTATCCTATTATTGCTTACAGCTTAAAGCAAGTCAACAGTTAATTCTTAGGCTATAAAAATAATTAAAAACAAACGACAAACGAAAGGTTTTAGATTTCGTTTGTCGTTTGTTTTTAATAAAGATAACTTAAATCGCTAGCGACCGTTGGATAAAGCAAGATCATTTCATTGATTTTTTCAGCTGGTAATTTTTGATTGATCATCAAAGTAAACAGATTGATCAATTGATCCGCTTCATTTCCTAGGACTGTTGCGCCAACCAATAAACCCGTACGCTTTTCCGTAACTATTTTTGCTTTGACAAGCGGTTCGTTGATTCGTTTATACGTAAACCATTGACTTAAATCTAAGTCACTCACTTCATACTCTGTACTTTTTAAAGCGGACAAATCAGTTAAACCTATTTGAGCTAATTTAGGAGAACTGAATATGATTGTTGGAATCAAAGGATAATGGATTTTCTCATTTTTACCAGTAAACAGATTAGCCAGATAACTTCCTTCAAAACTAGCGACTGGAGTTAATTTTGGCTGTTGTTTTTCCAAGCAATCACCTAGAGCATAAATAGTTTCAACTGTCGTTTGCAAATAATCATTTACCACAAGTCCTTTATGCGTATACTCAACCCCAATTTCAGTTAGTCCCATGCCTTCCACATTCGGGATGCGCCCAGTTGCACAGAAAATTCGATCCACCAATAGCGTCTCCTTACTTGTCAAAGACACTTCAAACTGAGCCCCAGATTTGCTGATTTCCTCAGCCGATTCATTAAAGTGAAACGTAATTCCACGGCTTTTTAAATGCTCGATCAGCTCTTCAGTCAACAGTTCATCAAAGCCTTTTAGCGGTCGTTCATTATGATGAAGTAAATGTACCTCACTGCCACAACTGCTTGCAATATTGGCCAATTCAAGTGAGATATAACCCCCTCCAACAAAAGCCAATTTTTTCGGTAAGTCCTGCATACTCAGAAAATCAGTACTCGTACTAAAATATTCTTTACCAGGAATATCCAAAATCGCCGAACGTTGTCCTGTCGCTAAAATAATTTTGTCCGCTTGATACAGTTCCCCACAAACTTCGATAGTTTGGGTATCTTTAAAAAAAGCTTTCCCTGTGATTTTGTGAATCCCTGCACTTGTTAAACCTTCTTTTTGCTCAGTCGGTACCGATTTCGTAAAAGTCTCTTTAAACGCCATCAAATCTGTCCAGTTGATTTCCGGTATCGTGTTGAATCCTCGTTTTTCTAACTGCAGTAAATTATCTCTAGCTTCAACTGCTCCATACAGCACTTTTTTAGGATCACAGCCTCGATTTGGACACGTACCACCCCATAAATCAGCTTCAACGACCGCCACGTTTTTCCCTTTATCTGCTAAATCATAGGCCGCTGCCATCCCGCCAGGTCCACTTCCAATAATGATGACGTCAAATCTTTCCATGAGAACTTCCTCCCTTATTTTAAACGTTCTTATCACTTGATTCGTACTTCGACCGATTGATACAATATGGATTCATTATAACAAGTGATTGGGGAAAGTTCATATGATAGACCTTCGCTCCTTTCATTTCCACTGAAAAATTCATTAATTCGAAACGGCAAATAAGCTGAATAAAAATCAGAGAGATTTGCTCCAGCTTATTCACTATTCAACTGACCTTTTAAATCGTGTTACCATTGTTTTGAATCACTTTTTGGTACCAATAGAAGCTATCTTTTTTGTATCGATTCAAAGAGCCTTCTTGGTTTTCATCTTGCGCAACATAAACAAAACCATATCGTTTTTGATAGCCATTCAACCAGCTTAGTAAATCTGTATAGGACCATGTGCAATAGCCTAAAACATCCACACCATCTGTGATTGCTTCTCTGATTGCATGTATATGTCCTTTTAGATAATCAATCCGATAATCATCATGGATTTCTTTAGCCTCCGTTAGTTTATCATATTCTCCAAGTCCGTTTTCAGTGATCAACACAGGAATTCGATAACGACTTGTGATTCTTCGAAGCCCAATACGCAACCCTTCTGGATCGATTTCCCAATCCCAATTAGTACGTTCTACGAATGGATTTTCCACACGTTTGAAGACACCTGGTAGACCTGATTCTTCTGAAGACCCCTTCTCACCTGTCGTATTCATTCTCCCTAAGCCAACACCATCAAGCGGATTGAAGACAACCGTATTGGTTTGATAATAGTTGATTCCTAAAAAGTCCGGTTTGCCAGCAGCTAAAAGTTCGTCATCCTCAGGTTCGATTATAGGCGCTACCCCTTGTTCTTTCAACAATTTTAAAGCTGCAATTGGATATTTCCCAAATAAATAAACATCCATCCAAAAATGTGCATTTAAATCTTCTGAGTCCTCAGCTGCTAACACATTTTGTGGATCACTATCTAACGGATAATTTGGACTATAAGCAAAACTTGGTCCAATTTTCCCTGGCATATCCATGTCATGGAATTTCTTGATTACTGCTGCGTTGGCTAAATTAGCATAATGATTCGCCTGATACATTCGTTTGGGGTCACTCACTGCCGGTGGATGAGAAGCCATTAAATAACCGTGACTGATAAAGATATTTTGCTCATTTAAACTGACCCAATACTTTACTTTTCCACGTAACGCTTCGAATAAAACCTGTGCATAATTTGTAAAGTCTGCAACGATTTTTCTTGATTCCCACCCTTGGTATTCATCTTGTAGCGCTTGTGGTAAATCCCAATGGTACAGCGTTAAAACGGGTTCAATTTGATTTGCGATCAATTCATCCACTAAATCAATATAAAACTGCAACCCAGCTTGATTGATTTCACCCCGACCGTTTGGAAAGATCCGTGTCCAAGCAACAGAAAAGCGGTAGGCTTTTAGGCCTTGCTCTTTCATTAACGCAACATCTTCCTTATACCGGTGATAATGATCGACTGCTACATCCCCATTGGTCCCTTTGAATGTTTTTCCAGGAATTCGAACAAATTCGTCCCACACAGAAACACCTTTGCCATCCTCTTGCCATGCACCTTCTACTTGATAAGCAGCAGATGCTGATCCCCATAGAAAATCCTTTGGAAATTGATCCAGTTGTTTATGCTCCATCGTAATGCCTCCAGTTTTATCGTGCCTCTAGTGAAATCGTCAGCACTGATTGCGCCAACGGACACTTAATTACACGCTCATTTTCGTGGATGTAAACGTAATTTTCTCCGACTAACCCTTCTGTACGGATCCCCACGTTTTTAGTATCCTTCTCTATTATAATCTTAGTAAGAGGATTTCCACTACTATTTATGTTTATTTGTTCAAGGGGATTTTCTGATAACTAGTAAAAACGAACTGCTGTATAACATTAGTTGGGAGTCTATCATTTTGACGATAAACTGATTATGATGAAAAAAAATATGGACTAGTAAAAAAATATATTTTTCTAAACAAAAAAACAAAGAAAGAAATTTCTCCTTGAAATAAAACAATTTAGCTCTAGAAATCAACAGATAATTACATAATAAACTTTTTTTTATTTTCATACGTTCTTTTATTTTGTTTTTTCATTTAAATAAATAATCATTGATATACACTCCAATTATTTTCCTATTGGAGTGTGCTATACTATTGTGATATACTATAGTTGCTTTATTTCACAGTGTTTCTCTTGTGAACTTGTTAGGAAAGGAGTGAAAGTATTTTGGAAGAAGAATATTCAAGACGGAAGCAACAGCGTCCAGTATCCAACTCGAAATCGACGATTATAACTGTTATTTTATTGTTATTTATAAATACACTTGCACTAGGCTTTTTACTATTCTTAAATGTTCAAGCAAGCGCGAAGCAAGAAGAACAATTAAACAGTATAGAAAAACAAGTCAATCAGCTTGAACAAGCGCATGGAACAACAACTCAGTCATCGGTAGCTGATAACACAGAGCGCAATGTTCCTGTAAGAGAAAGTTCAACAACCGTGAGCAGACTGGAAGAATCTAGTTCGACCACTGAAATGTCAAGTCAACCAGATCAAACAACAACCCCTTCATCAGAGGTTGCTGACGAGCAAACTGAAAGCTCAACTGAACAAAACGCCACACCTCCAGCAACTACTTACACTGTTCAGCCTGGAGATACACTCTCTGTAATTGCTGAAAAGAACAAATTATCACTTCAAGATTTAATGTTGAAAAATAATTTAAGTGATTCAACCGTTTATATCGGACAAGTTTTATCATTACAATAGGCAATGATTTTCCCCTACATACGGTTTATCCAATTGATAAGCTTCGTTATTCATAAAAAATGCGTTACAAAACTAAAAAAAGTTTTGTAACGCATTTTTTCTTGAAACAACCAACATTCATCCCTCTTGAGCGCACGAATGATTGATCTTGTAATTCATATTTTTAGGCACTACTATCTCTTCTTTTGCCTGAATGTACGCAACAATCAATCCAACAATTTCTTCTGCCCCTTCATTAAGAACAGGACATTCCAGATAGGTTTTAAACCCGCCACCACCACTTGCTCGATAATCACTTAAAGCAATCGTAAATTCATCTGTATCTTTGATCGGCTGGTTATTATAACGCAACTCGGTTACACGCTTTCCAGCCTTTTGGCAGAGATCGATCGTATAATCAATTCCAACGAAAAAGTCAAAATGATAGTGTTCAATTTTAGGATACAAGTAATGGGTTGAAATGTTCACTTTATTTTGTTTGTCCAAACTAAAATAATCCATATTTTTGTCCACAACTTCTTTTAATTGAGCCCCAGTGATGTTTAGCGTAATCAGCTGATTCGTGTATGGATACGTCGCAATCACATCTCGCATCGTTACCTCTTTATGAAATCCAGGTGATGTATTTGCTAAAGAAACTACTGTGATTTGAGCATTACTAGCTTGTAATTGAATCGCTCCAATTAATTCTATCACTGGACTTCCATGCAGTGCCATCTCTAACTTGTCGCTCGCTAATGCATCGCTGTCCAGTTTGCCAATTGCTTGGTCCAAAAAGCTTTGTACTTTTGCTTCCAAAGGCTTTAATTCATTTACCAAATCAGAATCTGGAACAGCACTAGGTTTGCCTACACTCGCTGTTATATCTATGATATTATTCGTTTTTTCAATATCGATTTCAAAATAATTTAGCGCATTCGATGACGGTTGTACAACATAAGTACCATGCAGCAATTGTCCCTCGATCAATAAATGCTGATGTCCTGTCAACAATAAATCAAAATCAAGTTCCTCACAGATTTTATAGCCAATATTTTCACGTGTTTTAGACAAGAGCTTCCCTGATTTCACGTCTCTTTCAAACCCGCCATGATAAATACAAATCGTAAGATCAACTTGTGGTTTCATTTCCTCTAGCGCCTGTTTTGCCGCTATAAATGGATCAGCTATCGTGATATCTTTGATATTGTCAGCTTTTTCCCAAACAGTGATATACTCTGTCACCACGCCGACAATGCCTACTCTTAAGCCATTCGCTACGGTTTTGACCGTCCACGGAAATTTTTTGGTATTAGTGCTTTTATCTAAGATATTCTCGCACACACAGGTTGCTTGAAGGGCATCTAAATACTGATACAAGTAACTTGTGCCATAATTAACATCATGGTTCCCTAATGTGACAAAATCATAGCCAGCTTGATTCAAGACCGTTGCTTGAGGAAACCCTTCCTCCGGATGAGCTTGACAGTAGGTTGCTAAAGCTGAGCCTTGCAGCATATCTCCACCATCAATAATCAATGTATTCTCATCTTTTTGAAAGTTTGGCATACATTTTAATAGCCCCATATCTTTTTCTTGTGTATCCGCATAATTGGTTGGAAATAAATAGCCGTGAACATCTGATGTATAGTAAATTTTAAGTTGTTGCTTCATCTTGTTTCACCTCATTCCTGTATTGATTCATATTAATCCAAGCTATATATTCGTCAAACAGATTATAAATATAATTTGTTTCCAAACGATAACTTGGAAAGATTGGTTCATTAGTCGTTACTCGATAACTCGATTGGTCAGGTATGAGTTGGCCATTTACTATGGTTAGACCTTCAATAGGTTGTCTTAACAGTAGCTCTTTCAGTTCGCTTTGAGAGACATGATAGGTTGATAGCGTATACGGTGGCCTAAAGCTGCTTAAAAAAGAGCCAATTGTTGTTCCTTTTACGTTAACAGCATAAAACGTTCCTGGAACTTTCTTCGCTAAATATTGTGGAAAACAGCTTAGATCAAGTTTTTTTTCCAACCATTTTTTATAATCTGACTGATCGTACAAAGAGTAACTAGCTGGCGTAACTTTTTCGGTACTGATCAATTGAGCTTTTTTATCTGTCACTTGATTTTCTTGAATCGAAAAAGTTAATTCTCCAATGTAATTGCCTCGATAGCCAGGTTGGACAAATGCTGTATTGTTTACTATTCCTGCATTGATTCGATGCTGATGCCCACATACCACACCGTCGATCCCGACTATTTCACTAATGATTCGATAAGTCTGATCTTCTCCTGTATCGTATTGCGTAGGCTGCCCTGTGTCCATATCCCGTTCAATCCCGCCATGGTAGCTGACAATCAACACATCGACCTGTTCACGCACAAGCGGTACCCAGCGGTTCAAACTCTCAAGCACATTGATGAATTTCAAATCCTTAATTTGATCATAATCAGTGATTTGGGGCATTGCACCAGTGATCACACCAATTACACCAACTTTCAACTCACCACGTTCAATAATCGTATACGGCTCAAAAATCAATTCATCTGCTAAATCTAAGACGTTGGCGCAAAGGTACTGACCGTTAAACGCAGCAACTTGACGCTTCAAAAAATCAATTCCATAATCGAAATCATGATTTCCTGGAACCATTACATCAAATCCAATAGTATTGGCTAATTCAATCAAAGGCGAAATAGCCATAGTGGTATTAAAAAAAGTAGTCTCAGGACTACCCACTAAAAAATCACCATTGTCGATCAGAATCGGTTCATGATACTTTTCAGCAATCGCAGGAAGAGAACAAAGACCGTTCTCTCCATTTGCTGCGGCTGTTAAAAAACCATGGACATCTGTTGTACTTAATATCGTTACTTTATCCATTTTTCTATCCTCACGAATTACTGTAGTTTTTTACGTAAATAACCAGTTACAGCATCGATTAAAAATACTGTAATAATGATTCCAAACAAGATAATCCCGACTTTATCCCAGGCTCTTGCCTGAATCGCAAAAATCATTGGCGCACCAATTCCACCGGCTCCAACTAACCCAAGTGTTGCAGCGCTGCGAACGGCTATTTCAAAGTGGTTCAACGCTAATGACAAAAAGGTTGGAATCAATTGAGGCAAGCGCGCATAAAACATTGTCTGCCAAAAATTAGCCCCCACAGCAGTCATTGATTCTACTGGCGCCTCATCCATCGCTTCGATTTCTTCGGTATATAATTTACCTAACATTCCGATCTGATGAACGCCGATTGCCAAGACCCCAGCAAACGGGCCAGGACCAACCATCTTCACAAAAATAATAGCATAAACAAGTTCTGGAAAAGCTCTTAAGACATTACAAATGAACTTACCGATTTTTGAAACGATCGTATTTGATTTCCATAGGTTGTGGGCGCTGATAAACGTTAGAGGTAATGCTAATACTGTCGCAATAACGGTTCCTAAAAAAGCGATCCCGATCGTTAACAATAACAAACTTAGTAAATCTTCACCGCTTCCATCATAAATGTATCCCCAATCAGGTTGGAATAATCCTGAAAATACGGATTTAACCATATCAAAAGACATATTTCCAGCTTCAGAATAATCAATCCCCGCTGCCGAATAAAGAATGATTGCTAAAACAATAATGATCGGCAAATAGTTTTTTAACTTTCGATTCATGCTCATCATACCAACCTCTTTCTGATCATTTCACTGATCCAATCGATTGTGATCACCACAACTAAAATAGATAAAATAATGATCGACACTCGGTCATAGCGCATCAAGCTCAATGACGAATTTAAAATCACACCGATTCCACCAGCACCAACATACCCTAGAATCGTTGATGCACGAATGTTGACTTCAAATGCATACAAAGAATAGCTGGCAATTTGGTGCGATATTTGCGGTGCAATTGACCAAAAAGCAATCTGAGTCTTTGTTGCACCAACTGATTCAGCTGCTTCGATTGGACCATGATCGATTGTTTCGATAGCCTCGTAAACTAACTGTGAAACCATCCCAAATGTGAAAACAGCAATCGTTAAGACCCCCGTGAATTCACCGATCCCAAACATTGCTACAAACAGTGCCGCCAGCAATAGGTTAGGAATTGTCCGAACGATACTCATAAAAAAACGAATGATTGTTGTTATAAAAAAGTTTCTGGTTACAACTGTTGTCGCTAGAAATGCAAACGGCACAGCACATATTACGCCAAGCGTGGTTCCAACTACAGACATTTTGATTGTTTTCAACATCGGCTCAATGATTTTAGGAATATACCCCCAATCAGGACTAAGAAAACGTTGTAAAAAAATGCCCATCTGATCTAAGTTATTAAAAACATCTGCCATTTCGGCGCCAGTCACACGTGCACTTGAATACACACATAAAAGGAGCAATACTACGATAAATAAATGCTTATATAAATCACGGTGAATCGTATCTTTTACCTTCATTACGCAACACCTTCAGTTTGTTTCAAAATATCCGCACCATAAATACTCGTCAAGACTTCATCAGTCGCTTCTGCTGCAGTCCCATCAAAAACAACTTCTCCATCACGTAAACCAATGATTCGACTAGAAAATTCACGGGCTAAATCGACAGAGTGAAGATTGATCACTACAGTGTGATTCAACTCCTGATTGATTTTCTTTAAGTCTTTCATGATTTTTTGTGTCGTGATTGGATCTAATGACGCTACCGGTTCATCTGCTAAAATAATCGATGCTTGTTGAACCAACGTTCTTGCGATCGACACACGCTGTTGTTGCCCACCACTTAACTCATCACTTCTTGAATGAAGCTTATCTGCTAGGCCAACACGACCTAACGCGTCATTGACTAATGCGTAGTCCTCTTTTGAGAAAATCCCAAAGATACTTTTCAGCGTGGAATAATAGCCTAGTCGACCTGAAATAACATTTTTTTGAACAGAACTTTTTTTTACTAAATTAAAATGTTGAAAAATCATGCCGATATTTCTACGAATTCTGCGTAAATCTCTTTTATTGGCTTTCGTGATCGAAGCACCATCGATGTTAATATTGCCTTCAGTGATTTCATTTAACCGATTGATCGAGCGTAACAATGTACTTTTACCCGCGCCACTTAATCCAATCACTGACACAAACTCACCGTCGTTGATGGTTAAATTAATATTTTTAAGCCCTTTGACCCCATTATTGTAGGTTTTTGTTACATTTTCAAACTGAATCATGATTTCTCCTTTTTAATAAAAAAATAGAAAAGGCTGAGACAAAACTAAATCCTAGTTTTGTTTCAGGCTCTAAATCCGAATAAACGGCGAGAAAAAGCAGCCTCCTTTTTATTTATCGAAGCTAAGGGCTTTTGTCTCGTCCTCGTTAGGTCACTCATTCATGTCGCAACGCTTTATTCTGCTGCTTTTTCTGTATATTCTTCGACTGTATCGTAATTTTTATCGTCCGCTTCTACATAGCCTTTGTGTCCCCACATTGCCATCGCTTCTGCGCCTTCTGAATCTTTGGGCATTGCCAAGAAAACCTCTTTGACTTTTGCTTGTAGGTCTTTATCCATCTTAGGTTGAACGGCGATTGCATCATTTGGAATATCACCATCTGTTAGATATAAGACTTTTAACTCTTTAAACAAGTCATCTTTTTCAAATTTTGAGGCAAACACATTACGTGCTCCTTCAAAAACAAAACAAGCGTCTTGCTGGCCATTCAAAACAGCGGTAATTTCACTTGGAATATCATTAACCGTTGTCAGTGTGACATCCTTCGTTGGATCGATCCCTACTTCTTTCATTTCAACAACTGGATAAATATAGCCGCTGGCTGAATTGGGACTTAAGCTCGCGATTTTTTTGCCTTTTAAGTCTTTCAAAGAATCGATTCCGCTATCTGCTCGTACAAGCACTTCACCTTTGAAGGTGCTAGATAATTTATCCGCTTCTGGTTTCCCAGTTTCACGGTTGAACGCGCCTAGTTCAGAAGATAGAATCGCTGTAGCAGCTTTTTGATTACGTGCTTGAACGTATGCTGATGGCGGCATGATCCCGATATCTACTTTGCCTGATGCCATAGCCTCAACGATTGTTGAATAATCTGTTGCTAACGTAACATTGACGTCACGTCCTAATTTTTCTGACAAATAGTTTGCGAAAGGTTTCGCTTTTGCTTCCATTGAGCCATCGTTGTTGGTTGGTACAAATTGTAATTCTAATGGCTTCGTATCATCCGCAGCTTTTTTATCGCCACCTGACCCACATCCTGTAAGTAACCCCACACTCAAACCAATAACAGATAGCAACCCTAACAATTTCGTTCTCTTTTTCACTCTTTCCATCCCTTCGCATGTCGATATTCCTAAAGTTGAAATTACTCTCCTACTTTAGCTATATCCATTGTATTTTAGTGGTGTAAATTTATCATAATAATGGCGTAAATGTTGTGTAAATTTTCTGAAATCCGCTTCATTATTATTTATGTAAATCAATCGTGCAATTGCCTGTTACTATTCAGTAAATTCTACTGTTTTAACCTTAAAAATGAACGTAACAAACTAAATTTAGTATAGCATAAATCTCCTTTTTTTCTAGACTAGTTTTCATTTCTCTCTTATTTTATGGTCTGATCTATTTTTATTTTAAAGTAAAAAAAACCTTTATTACAAAGGTTTTTGAGTGTTTCGTACTATTTGTTGTTCTTCAATAACACTAAACTCTTGTTATCCTTTCATTCTTTGAATGTAGTCAAAAAAAGGGGGCTATTACTCATAGAGTCTTGACCCAACCTCCTTTGATACAGAATAGACGATTGCTTATTTTTCCGGATACATTTGATCCGCTAATTTTTCAATTCCATCTAATGATTGGTAGCCATAACCAAACATATAATTATAATCCACCGCATAAACTTTTTTGTCTTTTATGGCTTTCATACTTGAAAGTTTTGGATTTTTCAAGACTTCATTGATCATTTTATCGCCAGAAATCCCTTCTTTCAACGTGCTCCAATCTGCTACAATCAAAACATCAGGATCTGTTTCAATCAATTTTTCTATACTGACTTCACCTTTTTCATCTCTGAAAACATTGTCTAGTTTCACCATATTGAAAATGTCATTGAAAAACGTTTCATTATTTGCAGGATAAACATATAATTCAGCTGGATCTGTTGTATGAAGATAAGCAAACGTTTGGTCTTCTTTGATTTTCGTAAGTTTTTTCTCGACATTGGCTTGACGCTCTTTCAACTCTGCCTTGAATGTGCCTGCTTTATCCGTTACATTGAATACTTTGCCTAAATTATCGATATCATCATAAACAGAATTAAACGTGCCACCCGTTACAGAAGAATTCAATACGAAGGTTTTGATTCCCATTTCATTTAGCGTATCAACAGTACCGACACCCCAGTCTTGGTTATCAAACAGCCCCCCGCGTCCATAGATCAAATCTGGATCAACACTTAGCGCCATTTCTTTGCCAATATAATCGGTAGATAAATGATTCAATTCATTAAACTCTTTTTCGACTGCTTTATCAGGTTCGCCAAATACTGCACCGACACCAACAATTTTATCTTTTAAGCCTAAATGCAGTAATAACTCTGCTGCAGGTTGTGTATTCGCTAGAACTTTTTCTGGTGCTTTATCAAAAGTTTGTTCTTTCTTTTTCCAACTTTCCGCACCTTCTGCTTTCGTAAAATTTTGAACCGTTACAGGATACCCTTCACTTTGTTTTGTTTCAGCAGACTTTTGCTCTTTTTGACCGCAACCTGTTAAAATCGTTACCCCTATTAAACTAACAATAAGTGCTTTTTTCATTTTTTTCGCTTCCTCTACATATAAATTTAAACCTTGGGACTAGTCTAATGAATAACAAAATCCTAAACCCCGGGTCACTGGATTTTGATAAATCGTGCATTTAACACCGTAAATCTCTTCAATCAAATTCGCGGTAAATAAGTCCGCAGGTTTGCCTTCCGCAATGATTTCCCCTGCCTTCATTGCATAAATATAATCACAATAATGAGCTGCGAGTTCTAAATCATGGAGTGCGGCTAAAACTCCGATTCCAAGATTTTTTACACAACTCAATATTTCAAGCTGATAGCGAATGTCCAAATGATTCGTCGGTTCATCTAAAATCATATAACTAGGCTGTTGTGCAATCGTCCGAGCTAAAATCACCCTTTGTTTTTCACCACCAGATAGTGACAAGAAGCTTCGCTCAGAATAGCTAGTTAAATTGGTCTTAGCTAACGCATCCATTACAATCTCATTATCTTCTTGTGTATCTGATTCTAATAACTTCTTGTGCGGTGTTCGCCCCAATAAAACCATTTGAAAAACACTTAAATCAAAATTCAATTCATTAAACTGATTCACTACACCTAATTTTTGAGCCACTTTTTTTTCAGAAACCGCTAAAAGATCCAACTCATCTAAAAATACACGGCCAGCTTGCGGTTTGATTCCTTGATATATCCCTTTTAACATCGTTGATTTGCCACAACCATTCGCTCCGATAATCCCCACAAATTGTTTTTTTTGTGTTTGAAAAGAGATACTTTTAACGATCGATTCTTGTCCGATCAAGATTTCTAAGTCGTTTACAGTTAATTCCATTGTTAGCCTCCGAAATTGTAGCCTTTTTTGACAATAATGTAGATAAATAACGGTGCACCGATCACGGATGTAATAATACCGATTGGCAGTTCTACACTTGGAATAATGACTCTTGAAAGCAAATCAGCCCAAATCATAAAGAGAGAACCTGACAAAGCGACAATCGGTAGCAACCGTTTATGATCTGACCCGATAAACCCACGGACGATATGCGGAATGATCAATCCTACAAAACCAATCATGCCAGAATACGCCACAATCACTCCTGTCAAAAGAGCAGACAATAGTAAATACAATTGACGATATTTGCTCAAAGGAACCCCCAAAGTAACCGCCGCTTCATCACCTAATAACATCACATTCAAGATACGATGTTGAAATAAAAAGAAACCCGTGATCACAACAACCGTGATCGACAAAACGCTCAACTTATTCCAGCTTGCAGAAGCTAAACTCCCCATTGCCCAAAATGTTACAGTCTTCATGCCTTCCGCATTATTCGCAAGATAAACAATGAAGCTTGATATAGAACTACAAAGAGCACCAATCACCGAACCGGATAGAACCAATTTAACCGAAGTCATGCGACCACCGATTCCCGACAAAATAAGCACACCAAATGCTGCAGCCATCGCACCAACAAATGCTCCAAAAGCTAACCCAAATTGAGAAAAAATACTTCCAGTACCAAATCCGACCAAAATCGCAAAAGTTGCACCCAGTGAAGCGCCCGAGGAAATGCCTAAGATATAAGGATCCGCTAACGGATTTTGAACAACAGCCTGCATCACAGCTCCAGTAATAGCCAACCCCATGCCCACAAAAACGGCTAAAATCACTCTTGGTGTCCGAACAAACCAAATAATATTGACCGCTGAATTACTCGCGATTCCATCAAGCGATCCAAATCTACCACCTGATATTTTGGTTAACAGAATTTGAAATACATCTTCCATAGAAATATTCGCTTGCCCATTGATCAACGAGTAAACAATTGAAAAGAAAATAAGTGCGATCAATACTAACAACATCAACGAAAAAAATTGCTGATTTTTCGTCTTGTTTCTTCCATCACTTGCCTTGATTACTTGCAAAAAAATACGCCTCCTGTGTATCAGAACTACTCATTGCCTTCACTCATTTCCGCTATTTTATCAGACAGTTGAGCTGTCCATTGATCTACCGATTTTCTCCGGCTTGTCGGGATTTTCATCGTTTCATCTATTGCACTGATATCAAGCAACCCGATAATTTGTCGCTCTGCTGTCACGCCAACAGCCTGTTTGAACTTCTCATCAAAAATAACTGGAATCGTCCGCCAAGTCACGCCGATTTGTTTTGACCAAGCAGCCAATTGAAAATTTTGAATAAACGCTGAAACAGCCCCTACTGCTTCCAAGTTCATTTTTTCACTTTCATGTGTAGGCGCTGTGACAATCAAGGTCAACGGAACCGCTAGAAAATAATCACGTGTTCTTTTTTTGGCTGTTGCTAGATTTTGCTGATCATAGTGTGCCCATGTATTCAATCGATCATAGCTTTCCATGATTTTTTCAACAAATAGCTGACGATCTTGCGCAACATTGACGATAATGACTTCCCACGGTTCTTCTTTCGAATGATAAGGGGCATAACTTGAACTTGTTAATAGTTCATCTATAACTTCCATAGAGATTGCTTGATTGGATAATGTCCGAATCGTCCGGCGCTCTCTAATGGCTTGCTCAATTGAATCAATGTCCATCATTTTTCTCCTATTCTTTTATCCTTTATCTGTAGTATCATTTTAGAATAAACCACCGTAATAACTGACAATGAAAATCATTCTCAATTAGAAATTAAGAGTACCATTTCACTATTTTATTTGCAAGTCTCTTTTCTATTTTTAGATTAAAAAATGAGGCTTAAACATAACTCTACGAGTCATATCTAAGCCTCAAGGAATCCGAATAAACGCTTGGAGCAGAAGTAATTACTTCACTTTGCTTCGGAAATAATCCCTTCTGTCCCAACCTTAACTTTTGTTGCATCCTTTTACAGTCCATAAAAATAGAATCTGTTTCCTTTTTAGTCGTCTAATTTTTTCTCCAAAACATCTCCTGTTTGAGCGTTGATTTTTACAGTCATCTCTTTATTTCCAGTTTGTACTTTTACTTCCCAATAAGTAACGGATAGGTCTCGTTCTAACGACCACTCGATTGCTGTTCCTTCTCCGACACTGTCTTGCGCAATTTTTGAGACATCTTCTAAAGATTTGATGTTCTTCAAATCTAAGGATTCATTCGTCTTTTCGACACCATTTTGTTCATCTTCATCTAATGTTTCTTCACGATCTTTTTTAAGATCGCCCGTTTCTGCATTGATTTTGACTTCATATTCCTTAAAATCATCTACACCTTTGATTTCATAATAATAGACACCAAATGAAGGATCTAACTCCAAAGAGGTGATTGATGTATTTGGGTATGCCTCATTATAAGCTTTGATTGCATCCTCTACACTTACATTTATCTGTATTTGTTTTTTCGTAGCGCTGTTTGACGTGCTACTAGAATTTTGCGTTGTTGATTGGCTCACTTCTGTACTCACTTTACTTTGTTGGTTTGTCTCTAACGACTTATCTGTCTTTGTACAGCCCGCTAGAGCAAAACTTAAACATAGTGTACCTACTACTATCATCTTTTTATTCATTTTATCCATCCCTTTCAATTTTCCATTTCTGATTTGCTTTACATTATTATTTTAGCAGGTAAATCCTATTAAAAAATAAATCAACATGAAAGTTAAATGAAGAAATCTTCATTTTACAAGCGTCACGACAAAACGAGTTCCTTTAGGCAATACATCTGTCACAGCGATGGCCCCTTGATATTTTTCAACAAGCTCCTTCACAATCGATAAGCCAATTCCTGTACCAAAAATCTCACTGGAGCGGGATTGATCCACTCGGTAAAAACGTTCAAATATTTTTGCTTTCTCCTCATCAGGAATTCCCATACCGGAATCTTCAACAATGAAGCGAATCGTAGCCTCATCAGAAAATAGTTCAACAGTGATTGTCCCAGCAGCATCTGTATATTTCATAGCGTTTTCCAGTAAGTTCCGTGCAATCTGATAAAAATGTTCTGCTTGCCCTTCAACAAAAATTCCTGATTCAATGTTAAGGATGACCTCTTGTGACATCATGACTTTCAGTTCTTCGACTGTTTGTTGAATCATCAAAGATAAATCCACCGATTCTGTATCAACTTGTGTATCTAAACGGCCTAACAAAAGTAATTTCTCTACAAGTAATTCTAGTCGTTTTGATTCTTTATCCACATAATCAAGCGAGGTTGGGATCACTTCTGGATGTGACACGCCACGGCGTTTGATCAAATTAACATGCCCGCGAATTGCAGCGATCGGTGTTCTTAGTTCGTGAGAGGCATCTGTGACGAATTGTTGCTCTCTTTTCAAATATATTCTTTGCTTCACTAGTAACTGATTGAACGACTTTGAGATATTTTGAACTTCCTGCGGTGTTTTTGGTATCGTTAGCTGTTGTTTAGAATCCGAGATATTCAGTTGATTGATTTCCTCATCCATGATCACCAATGAACCACTTAATTTTTTAGAAAAACGATGTGTTACCAGCGATCCAAAGACAATTACAGCCAACGTGATAAAAATCGTTAACGAAAAAATCCGCCCAATCAATTCAAATTGGTCTTCCATATCTATTAAAATCGTTACTTTTGCCCCTTCCTTTTTAAAGCTTTCATAGTAGTAAGGCTCGATTTCACTTGTCCATAAAATACGGTCAACTAAAATGAACTGTTTCAACTGGGGAAATTCCTGAAATACCTCTTCGGCATCGTCGGAAGAATAAATGACTTCCCCAGAGTTCAACTGAACGTAAATGAGATAAAGAGAACTGTCCTTTGAAGTATTTTTCACTAGAACTTCTTGCCATTCTTTAGCCTCTTTTGCATCACTATTTTTTAAAGAATCTTCCAACAATTCTGCCTGTTTTTCTGTTGATTCGTATAGTTCTGCTACAGTAATGCCCATAATCGCTAGACTTAAAATTAGTACAGCAGAAATAAGTAACCCAATAAAACGAATGGTCAATTGAAATTGTGTTGTATTTTTTCGTTGTTTGAGTGTCGTTTTAATTTTTTTCATTATTCATCCTCAATACATAACCTACTCCTCGAACCGTTTGTATCAATCGGCAAGATGAATCATGGTCCATCTTATTTCTAAGTGAACGTATATAGACATCTACAGTGTTCGTTTGCCCAAAATAATCATATCCCCACACTGCATTCAATAGTTCATCCCGTGAACGTACTTCTTCTGGATGTTTGATTAATTCTGCCAGTAACTCAAACTCTTTTTGAGTCAATTGAATGTCTTCATTATATCGTTTGACTACTCGTTTCGTTATATCTAAGGTTAAATCACCATACTGAAATAGTACAGGTTGTTGCTGAAATTTCTGGAATTGTTCTTGGCGACGAATAATCACTCTGATTCTAGCCAATAATTCTTCGATATCGAATGGTTTTGTAATATAATCATCTGTCCCAGCATCCAATCCAGTAATTTTATCTGTTACTTGGTCTCTGGCGGTCATCATAATAATCGGGACTTGGCTCGCTCGACGAATCCTTCTAGCAACTGTGATTCCATCATATTTTGGCAACATCCAATCTAATAACAGCATCGTGATTTTTTCTTGATTTTGTTCATATAGCTCTAATGCTTGTTCACCATCCGCTGCGTGTAGTACTTCATATCCTTCAAATCGAAGTTCTTCCGAAATAAAATTAGCTAGACTCGCTTCATCTTCCACTAATAAAATGACTATGTCCTTCATTTTTCCACCCGCCTTTTTGTATAGAGTACCCAGTATTTAAAGCGAGGTCAATCAAATCATGATGAAAATTTTTTCATTTATTAGATTCCGCTAAAAGTTCTACTATGTAAAAAAAAGAAGCCAAAAATTCAGCCTCTTTTTTTGCTAATTAATTTTACGTAATTGGAAATATGCAACAATTTCGCCAATTCCCATAAAAATCAAAATACCACCAAATAATTGGAAAAGTACCAGTAAACTACTAAATGGATTAAACGTTAATACTAATCCAGCAATAATCAAAACTACACTATAAATCAACATCGGCATCCAACTAACATTGACATATGTTCGTAAGTTTACGGATTGAATCGCACGAGTCACGCCAATAATCACGATCATAAGACCTAGGAAAATCGGTAAAATACTTACGATTCCCTTCGCAAAAACAAGCACGATTCCTGCAATCACTAATAAGACGATTCCACCTAGAAAACTCATTCCATAGGTACCGGTTGCTTTTTTGACTTTAACACCATCGTAAAGATTTAATACACCGCTGATTGCAATATAAGCTGATATAAAGTAAACAGCGACTTGGAACACACTCCTAGGATTGATCACAATCAACAATCCAAAAATCATATAAACAATTCCTCGTAATAATGCATATTTCCTTAATTGTTCCATCACGTTATTCATTCATTTCCCTCCACTACCGTTTTACTTGTCTCCATTTATATTGTATAGAATTTTTTTAAATAAGACGAGCAATATGAATCAGCAATTGTTATTTTGGAATCTTAGATAGTGTCTAGCTCTATACAGAGCTAGACTGCAGGTTCTCCATTAATAGTAATAAACGGTGTTATTTCAATCCACTAGCTCTATACAGAGCTAGACGGTAACCAACCAAGCGAACTCGAAACAAATATAATATTTCAATCCACTAGCTCTATACAGAGCTAGACTTTTACATAAAAATAGAAGAGGGTGTATTTCGTGATTTCAATCCACTAGCTCTATACAGAGCTAGACTTTTTCGCAACGGTAACTTTATCTATAGGGTCAAATTTCAATCCACTAGCTCTATACAGAGCTAGACACTCAGTAACTCTTGTAATTTCTTTACCTTGCTTCATTTCAATCCACTAGCTCTATACAGAGCTAGACTTGGTCGCATTAAAGTGTTGCAAATAAAATAAGCAATTTCAATCCACTAGCTCTATACAGAGCTAGACGTTCATAAACCATATGATATGCTTCTCTTTAGCTTATTTCAATCCACTAGCTCTATACAGAGCTAGACCTAAAACAATTATTGTTGCGACTGATAGTGACAGAATTTCAATCCACTAGCTCTATACAGAGCTAGACGAACGATTGAAGAACGCCTGAAAGAATTAGAAGAAATTTCAATCCACTAGCTCTATACAGAGCTAGACCGTGAAAACAGCAAAAATACATGACATGTTTTTACTTTCTCACAAAAAAATACTTTGAAAATTAAATTCAGATGAGAAAAACGGCTTTTTTAAACAAAATATACCTAAAATTTGGTGCGGATCCCCCAGTGATTTCATGTGCACTTGGGGTTCGCACCAATTTTACTTAAAATATCAAAGGAGCTTCTACATCAAAGCTTTCTTTTGCACCAATATGCTCTACTTTATTTTGATAATTATTCCCTAATCTATAAATACGTAAACTATCTAATTCTTCATCAATTAAATCAATCAACTCTTTTTTCAAGCGAGTTAACTCCGTTGCATCAACAACACACTCAAAAACAGAATTCTGAACACGCTGTCCATAATCTTGGCATTTTTTTGCTACCTTTCTCAAACGGCAAGTTCCATTCTTCGAGCTTGTCGCGACATCATAAGTGATCAACACTAACATACTTTTCACCTACTTCCATAAAAACGGTGGATAACCATCTAAATCATCTCTTAAAAAGCGACTTAATAACAATGCCTGAGCGTAAGGAACTAATCCCCAATTGATTTTCTCACCTAAAAACGGATGCTGAATTTGTTCTTGTTTCTTCTCTTGCCATTTTTGAAAAAAGGTACGCCTACCATCATCCGTCAAAATGACTGCACCACTTTCTTTTTTGACAAAATCCTTTTCGGTCACCATTTTCTTATTAATCAACGTTAAAACAAAACGATCCGCATAAATGCCTCGCAACTCTTCCATCAAATCTAACGCTAAAGAAGCTCTACCTGGTCGATCTTGATGCATAAAGCCAACATAAGGATCAAGTCCAACGGTTTCCAATGCAGCAGCACATTCTTGCGCTAACAAAGTATATGCTAAAGAAAGCATAGCATTTACATTATCCAAAGGTGGTCGGCGGTTTCTACCATAAAAACCAAAATCACTTTTTTGCTGTAAAATCATTTGATCAAACAATAGAAAATAACGATTCGCAGCTTGTCCTTCAATTCCTCTTAACGATTCTAAATCGCCAACTTGACGGATATCTTCAATGTATTTTTTTAATTCTCCAGAAATTTGTTTAAACCGTTCAACATCAATTCTCATCGGATTTTCTCTCGTCATCCGTTCCAACATCCAACGTTGATTGTACAATTTACCAATAATAAAATGACGAGCAATTTCTAAGCTTTCTGCTTCTGTATCCGATAGACGGTATTGCTTTTTCCGCAATGTGACATTACCAGTTATGCCGCCAGTCACTCGACTGCCAAACTTACCAGAATTTGTTAAAAAGGTTATGCCTATATTTTTTTCAGCGCATTTACGCATCAACGCTGGACTAGCACCTAAATAACCAGAAGTGACAATCGCTTCTATATTATGAAGTGGAACTCTATTTTTCTGTTCATCAATTTTGACGACAATATTCTCACCGTCTAAAGCTAAATAGGCATCTCGGGTTGTTACAAATAAGGTATTCAACAGTTTTTTCACTCGCATAACCTCCGATCTAAGTAACCTTTAACGGTTTGAACATTCATTAATTTAGGTAAACAGATATTTTGTAGGGAACATTTTTTGCAAAAGTTTCCAGTTTTTACCTTTGGTGTATAGCGTCTGGTCCAGTACTGATGCATTTCTGCTACATTTTTTTGTAATTCTTCTCGTAAAGCAGGTGTAATTTCGATTTCTTCTCGGCGTTTCGTTTCATGATAATATAAATAGCCTTTAGGTACTTCACAGACTAACATTTCTTCTAAGCAAACGGCTTGAGCTGTTAATTGTAATATATCACTATGCTCTTGTTTGGGTTTACCATGCTTGTATTCAACTGGTACAGGTAAATAAGTTCCCATTTCTCCGTTTAATGTTACACCGTTTGGACCTTGCACAAATTCCACCACATCACAGATTCCAGTAATTCCTAAAGTCGGTGAATGGATCGGCAATGCACGAACAATCAAGCGATCTTTACGTTTTTCTCTAATTGTTGGCTGATCGGCCTTTTCGTGTAAATATTGTCCTTCCAGCGTTAAAACATTTTCTTGCCATTGCTGTTCAATATGAATCAAGGCCCATTGACGGCGGCAAAACAGAAAATGTTGGATGCCTGAAATCATTAAATAATCTTGTTCATCGTACATGTTATAGCCCTTCGATGACTGTTAGCTCGATTCCTTCTAGTGGTTCCACGGTTACTTTGTAATCATCAAATGATTTTGCGCGGTCGACTTCAGGAATTTTTTCGATTTTTACAGAGCGATGGACTTTCGCGGATGATGCTTTGCCCATTTTGCTCGGATGTTCCCACCAATAAACCTTTTCGACTGCCATACTGCCATCTGGACGAGCGGATGATGCATCGTTTTCGAAAAGAGTGGTTAGGGCTTCTTTGATTTTTTCTGCATCTGCCTCGGTAAAACCTGTTTTTTCTGCTAGTTGGACGTTGATACTGCCGTTGAAAACATAGACGCCAAAATCTACAAAGTGTTTGGTCCCCATGGTGTCAGAGCTTTTTCCGCCGCCTTCACTGACTGAATTGACACTTTTCGTGATTTGCATTGTATTAATGTCGATTGGTTCAAGGCTGACTGCAGTTTGTATCGAAACTGGACCACGAACACCTACAGAAAGTTCCAATCCTTTAAATGCAAATACCTGTCCAAAACTACGGGTATCGATCCACGTTTCACAAGCTACTTCACTAAATCGGTTCACATCGGCTTTCTTTTTATCAGCAGCGATTTTGTTTAATTCTTCAATTGAATCGACACGATCTTTCAAGCTTTTTAGTCCATCATCTGCTCGATCATCAGACTGGACAAAAATTCTTTCACCCATATCTTGTAGACGGTTGCGTATTTTACGTTTGATCGCTACATCCGAAATCTCGCCATAGCCTTCAAAATTTTGGCGTGGTCGGTTTCCGTTTAGTGGATCACCATTTGGATTAGCATTTGTCACTGATGTGATTACTTTAAAGTCGATTTTGTGTGTTAAAACTGTCATGATTTATTCCTCCGTTTTCTCTTCTGTTTTTTTCTTCAAATCTGCTCGTTGGCTATAATAACCTAATAAATATTTCCCGTCTAAAGCTTTATCTGTATAGTCTTCAAACTCAAAAGAATCACCAATTTCATCTAATAATTTTTGATAATAACTTCCTTTTCCTCTTAACCTTGCTTGATACGGAATCAAATTTTCTTGAATGATCCTCCACGTTTTTAACGGATGATTACTAAAAGCATTCATATAGCGAATCGCATTTGTACTTCTATTAATACCTGCTTTATATAAGGCACGTTCTTCCAACACATCAGCAACTGCCAACATTCTTCCAAATAAGTAACTTCTATCTTTCTGATTTTTATCTAGAGCCACATTTTTTTCCTCCTTTTTAAAATTAAAGTGTTTTTTCATTACTGCACAGGCAATACTTAATGTTTTTTCCCATTCCCATTTTTCCATGCTTACAGGATTTGACGCTCTTTGTAGGAGATTTCGAACTAGATTTATTGGAATCCTTTTTCCATCTACAACACAAGGAAATAGTTCATGAATTGTATTTTTTATCAGCGTATCACTCGCTCGTGAACCGTAGGCTGCTTCGGCGATATCCCTCAAAGATGGCGCTCCCCAAAAAGTATAACGCTGCTTATTTTTACTGCCGTAAGTATGTCGCCAGAAACAAGTTTGATGCCAGTCTTCAATTCGAGCAAAGTATTGTTCCTTTTCAATCGAACGATAGTACAGAATCCCCATTCTGCCTGGAGTAGCTGCATCTAGAATCATGATGTAAATTGGTTCATGATACGCAAGCTTCACGCTATAACCATTCAAGGCTTTTTTAAATAACTCAGAAAATTGTTGATGGGTTGTATCTGGGTTTAGTAAAACTTCTGCTTCTTCATCCTTTGCAAAAATAGCATCAAAATTAAGAAAATCAGCACTGGATTCTTCTGGATTAGGAACATTCGTTTCTTTTTTCCCCCAGGTTAAAAAGACTCGTCCGTCTAAACTAAACGCTTGTTTGCCAATCAGCCATTTTAAGGCGTTATGGCCTTTTTGAGAGACTTCATAACTGATCGAAGCCACTTGATTTTTATCTGTAAAACGACCTTTATAGGTGAAATTCACCGAATCATTGCCAGAAATTATTTTCGCCATATCACCACCATAACGTACCTTTGAAGGGTGATTTTCTGTCAGAGGTAACATTTCGCCCGTCACATAATCTAGCCCCTCGTTCGTCAGTTCGTTTGTATAATAAGCGACAAAGGAGTCAATGATTTCTGAATCGCCCCAAAGTGGTCGTTTTCCTGTTCCTTGTTCTTGAACAGCAAATCGAACAAAAGAGGTCGCTTGTTCTCCAACTACTACACTAAATAATGCTGGTTTCTCACCAAATTCTGCTTCTAGTTCCTTTGACCACTTGGGAATAAGTTGATGATTTTTCTCCACCATTACCTTTGCTTGTACTAAATCTTCAATTAGTTTGCCTTTTTTTAAATAACTTAAAACACTTTTAACGACTGGCTGAGAATAAGCTGATTCACACCATGCCTGCAAGTTTTCTAAATACATCTGATAAGAATTTTTTCCAGCTTTATTCTTTTTGTAAACACCACCATAGTGTTCAAAATCACCAGCAACATAAACTAAATTGTCATGGATCAAGTGTGGTGCAGATGTTGAACCAGCCCTTCCAGCAGATTCGATCGTTACAGGTATCATTGTTTGAGCGTCTTCTTTTGGAACGACGCTTGCTGAATAAAATTCACCTTCTGGCGTTATCGTTACTTCGATTTGAGCATTTTGATACGCATGTGCAATGGGTAAAAGTACAATTTCTTTTCCAGACGAAGTTCGTTGGACTTTTCCTACTTGGTCGGCATTTTCTCTGTACGTTTCATATAAATCATTCAACCAACTCATCATTCAACCTCCTGTTCCAAGGATTCAAATAACTGATCAACGGGTTCTATTTCTGAAAGTTCAAATGGTTTAGCTTGCATCGTTCTAAGCGGTCGAACTAAGGTACAGGCTTCTGGGCGAGGAAACTGAATAATCCCTTTTTCCATAATCGGGTGCCACAAACGAACAGCTAGTTCGTCTCTCCCTGTTTCATCTGGATAGGATAACCCATGCACCATTGTGCCAAAATGTAGCTCACCATCATACGCATCATAGTCCCCTTTTTCCACACCAAACTCAACAGGTTCCACATATCCCTGACATTCTCGCGTACCTAGAAAAATATCCCTTCTCCCGCCAGCTTTGATTGAACGTTTTAATATTTGATAATGTTTGTCTTCATTCCAATCGCCTTTTAAATCAGGACGATGTTGATTAAACTCAAAATGGACTTTCACTTCATAAACAGGTTTTTTCAAATACGTATAATACGCTAAATCACTGGCACTGCTGTCATTGTATTTCATTGGGCGCATGCCTTTAGATTCCATTTGAATGGATTTCATTATGCGAACTTCATCAATGTAATAAACAATTGATGGTTTCCAGTAGATACTTTCGGTAATTCCTTTTAAGGCTTGATAGGTAGGAACTTGATAGGTCATCTTTTCTCCACCCATTTTTGTCAAAGGATCCGTAAAAAGAGCATACTCACCTTCTACTCTAAAAGAAATTTGATTTTTATATTTCATTTATGCTTCCTCCTTTTTTAAAATTCTAAATAACCACTCGCAGCTTCTGCTTCTAAATCGATTCCAAATTTCAAATCGTATGCATTGCTCGTCAGAGCTAAAACATCTCCATTTAGAAGTGGATAAATACTACCCGTTTTTTGAAGTTCCATCAGTTCGTGCTGAAACACATTGACCATATATTGTTGCGCTTTTTTTAAAGTAGGGGCATACTCTTCTGGGCTCAACTCTCCGTTTAAATCAGCGATTAGATCGTTGCCTTTTTTATACGGAACAAGTACTGATGTTGTTGGGCTATCAATGACCTGAAAATATTTCCCTACTGTTTTAGGACTACTTCTAAAAGCCAATAGAGGAGCAGAGCCATGTGTTCGTTTGTAGTGCTCTAGAGCATTAGCCCCTTCACCTAATAGACTAAATAGATTGAGGGATGTCTTTTTTACTGGATAATTTAGTTCATTTTTAAAACGAGCGTAATATTGATCAAAGTATCGTTTCTGAACATCATGAGAAAGTAATTCCTTTTGTTCTAGTTCACTGCTTTCTTTAAGAATATCTAGCGTAATTTCTTGGCCTTGTTTAATTTCTGGTAAATGAGTCAGATTTTCAAGGTCTGCTGAAAGATTGATTAAGTAAACTGGTTGCGGCTTGGTTTCACCATGTCGATTACAACGTCCTGCTGCTTGAGCAATTGAATCTAAACCTGCTACTGAACGAATAACGGATTGGAAACTGATATCCACACCGGCTTCAATTAATTGGGTTGTGATACAGATGAGTTTTGTATCGCCATCTTTTAGCTTTTCACGTAATTCATTCAATAAATTTTTTCGATGCTTGGCACACATTGAGGTGCTCAAATGATACAATTCAATATTCTCTAATTGCGTATTCCCCAAATATTGATAGAGACTTCGAACAGCTTTTTTTGTATTTAAAATAATCAACACGTTTTCTTTTTCAGCTAAAATTTCTTGGCTAAACTCTGCTAGCTCTTCAAGCGTCCATGGTTCATCCATTGTCCGATCAACAACCTCTACTCGTTTAAACTTTGATTCTACTTCTGATAAGTTAGAGACCATTTCGTCATCGGATTCTTTGGCTAATGCTCTACCGACATTTTCCAAAGATGGCTGAGTTGCTGTACATAAAACACTTGTCGTTGTGCCATAATTTTTTAAGAAGTTCAAGCTTTCATTGAATAAATGAGTGCAGTTTGTTGGAACACCTTGTGCTTCATCAAAAATAATCACTGCATTTGTTAAATTATGAAAACGACGTGGATTTCGGGTTCCTCGACTGTATATCGTATTTAGAAACTGCACCATTGTGGTAAAGATTACTGGACTTTCCCAGTTATCTTTCATTAATGCTTGTTTCTGCTCTAACGCTTCTTTTTCTGCTTCTGACTCCTCTGTTTGTCTTTCTTTCGTTTCTTCCTGATCCGTAAAAACGTTAGAATGATGTTCTAATATATTTATCTCGTCTTTTAAAATTTCTCGAACGGTTGCAGCATTTTGCTCTATAATGGTTGTGAAGGGCACGACATAAATAATGCGTTCTTTTCCATATTTGATAGCGTGATTCAACGCAAAACGTAAACTAGCTAACGTCTTTCCGCCTCCCGTTGGAATCGAAAGGGTGTAAATCCCTGTTTTTCTTTCAGAGAACGCTTTGCACTGTTCCGACATTTGACTACGAAGTTGATTGATTGGCGTGTCAGCAGTAAATGTTGAAATATATTCTTCTAAACTTTGGCTATAGGATTGAAGTAATACGTCATTTTCATGCTGTTTAAATGTTTTATTTTCTTCAAATAACATCGTATTCGTTCGGTCCGCATCCAAAAGGCAACTATAAATGAATTTCAAAAGGAAAAAGGTATCGTTTTGTTTGACTCGGTTCTTTCCGTCAGTTTGATAAAACCCTCTCAATTCTTTTGTTGCTTCCAACAGTAATTTCTGAAACTGTTCTTCTGACATCACTTCTTGGAAAAAACGACCTTTGATTAGTTCATACTCAACAACCTCTATTTCATCTACTCGTCTGAGATAATCAGAAGTCGCTTCTCCTTCTGGGGGAAAAAAGTCTTGCAGACCTCGGCTACTATGATGAGAAATAATTGCATTACCTACTAATTCAGCAAGAATATATGAAAATGAATCACGACTATTTTTGTGGCAATAATCAAACAAAAGCTTACCGCCAGCTGTTGAATGATCAACACTGCCTCGTGTCACACTTTTCGGATCAGCCACTGATTTTTTTAAATACACTTGGAATTCATTTGAATACTTCCCTAGATCGTGAAGCAAACCAGCCAAATAGCTAGTTTTTCTTAGTCCTATTTTTCCGCCCCAATCAGCGCTTAGTTCGGCGCATTCTGCTAGATGATCCTTTAAGAGCTCTCTTCTCCATCTGACTTTCTCACATGGGCTATATACATACTTATTCTCCTTAATTAGTTCCTAAATGTCTTAAATACATTATATCATTTATAAAAAAAAGAACTATCTAAAAATTTAAATAGTTGCATTATTTTTTTGATTGATAGAGAAAAAAGTAGACGACTAATAAAATTACTAATGCTAGTATAAACAAATTAGAGAATTCAATTTTACGTTTCCAAAGTTTATTTACCATAACTGTAAGAAGTGCTGCAATAATAACAAACAACAACTTTTCAAATGATTCTTTATTATTCATTCATTTTCCCTTTCAATTCAATATCTATTTTAAAATAATATATATTATTTCAAAACTAAACTTTTTGTCAAATTAGCTTTTCTTTTAAATTGTTTTTTCAAACGCCAAAAAATATGGTACAATAATTTTAACATGTCACATTTTTATGTGTGGATTGAAAAAATTCTATATCTATTTTCTCCAACTATCGGCGACCCAGAACATAAAATCTGGGCTGATATCATTATAAAATCTAGCAACGCTAATATAAATCTAGTAAATTATACAGAATAGGAGTGACAAATATATTATTCGTAGACAAAAAATTACAAAACAACTCTATTCCCACAGATTTTTCTACTCATACTGAAAATAAAAACGAATTAACTAAAGAATCACTAACTAACGATCCTTTTTCTGAAGGTTACGAAGGTGAATTTTATGAGCCCGATGAGTGGTCAGAACTAATGTCTTCATACTAAATACGTTCATAGAAAAATAAACTTGACTACACTCTTTTTCTCATGTATCTTATACGTATAAAAGAAGAATGGTCATACACCAAAGACCCCATCACTTTCGGAGAGTGATGGGGTTTATTTTGGCTTTTCGTCGCTTTCTAGCCTTGTCGATTATCAAGCCAATGTTTGAATAGCCCTAAGACCACTCCGACAATAATCGGACCAATGATCGTTGTAAATAACAGAAGAATGGTCATGCACCTCCTTTCTGCGATACGTATCGCCATCGCAAAAGAGAAAGCGACCATTTTCAGCTTATCAAACTTTTTATCCCTCGCTACTTTTTCCTTATAAATAATTCTGATTTTGTCAAACTTGTCCTATTTTTTGGACTCATTTGATTATATACTCTATTTTACGCTCTGCAGAAATAGTCAGCCAACTCAAAAAAAGTTTTGTTATTTTTTCTTATATATAAGGGACATGTTTTTCGTGTTATTTAATCCCTCCCCTCAAAAAAATTCATTGTGAACAAGCCACTCTTTCTGTATAATAACAAACATAGGATAGAAATAACTAACATTAAAAATAAATAAATTGGCTCTTCGTGGTCTGGCGCCAACCAAACCAGAAGCCTTGTTTAAACAGCAGTATCTGTAAAACAACTTTGCCAATAGCGTAAGGATGGATCTATTTTTGTTGTACACTTCTATAGTGACGACACATTTTATAGTTTCTTTATCTTGCCTATTTGTAGACGATTACAGGTCACCTGTGGATCGTCTTTTTTTATTTCTATCCTACACATTTTGAGAAAAAGAAAAAAGGCACTCCATTGTTCGGCGCCAACCGTTCAATGAAGCCCTGAATAGAAAGCAGTACCTCTCTATCCAAGTTGCCCATTTGCCAGTACCGTAGCACTAGCTTCTTTATTGTACCTAATTCTTGTAAGAATTTCTAGACACTTTTTGAATTTTTCTCTGGTTACACAAAGAAGTTCCCTACATACTGGCATAATTCAACCATAGAGACGGACAGCTTTCACTTTTTCTTTTGCTCTACATACTAATAAGAAAAGGAGAATTACCATGAAAAATTCCGTCATCTGCATTAAAACTGTCCCGTATCAAGAGATTCTAAATCTTCGAGATTCACTCGAACGTTTAGAATCTTGGAAAGAACCATTGGAAGTTCTTGAAAAATATTTTACCAATCCAACAACACCAATCAATAAAAGACAGGTCGTTAAACAGTATTACGCTAGTGCCAAATTGTTTGAAACATTTAATAAAGAATTTGAGTTATTGATAGCAGAGTCGCAAAAACAATTGGCTATTATTACACAAAATCAAAATAGTTGATTAAAAAAATGAAAGGAATGATCTTTTGCGTATTTAGATAGTGTAAGGAACAAAAATATGATTGGACTATTTTAAGTCACATTAAAAATGGGAGGGATTATGTTGGATTTACTAAAAGCAACAAAACAAAGAGAGCGAATTGTTATTATCTTTCCAAAAAAATTAGGTATAAAAGAAAATCAAGAATTCTACTACTATAAAAATAAAGAAGGGATTATTTCATTTATTCCAAAATAGAACGTCTTTCTCGCGAAACAATTCATTAAAAATTTTAATAGGCGCTTGCTTTCAAGTAGTTTTCGTATAAAAGCGGAAGACCTAGAAATGAATACTATTTTCTAAGCCTTTCGCTACTATTACTGATAAACAGTTTTCCTATGCAAAATCACTGTGATAAAAATTGTTATTATCTTGTCCTATCACGATAAACAACCTGTCCACTTATCATTAAATAAGCTCCTGCATCATTTCAGCATGAGAAATACTTTCGTCATTTATTTGATGCTTTTTCATCAGATTATTGTATGTTTCTAAATCAATCTGATTTTCTAGGCTTTCCAAAATTGTTGTCTTAGCAAGTTCAGATAAGGATATCTCTTTAGAGTTAGCCAGCCTTTGCATAAAATCTTTTTCATCGTTAGATAATCTAAATGACACTGTATTCATTCAGTTACCTCCTCTTCAAACATTCGTCTTACTGATTATCGTAATACATTTACATACATTTTTCAATTGTACTAAAACTACATTTTGGATTGTTCCGCTACTAACAAACACCTTACTTCTCAATCCCATAATCAATCTCAATAACCAAGTTGTCTCCATCTAAAAAATACTTGCCCGTACCTTGAATTCCTGAAAGTTCTTCCGTTCCAGTGTTCTCTTTTATCACTAATTCATTGTGCGGAAGTCCCTTTTCAAAAGTCCCTCGTTCTTCTAAGACAAACGTGCCTTTGCGGCCTTTTAGCACCTCTTCAAAGAACAGATACCCTAAATAGGTCGCTTCTGATAGATGAGGGTTTTCTTGATTGTACTGCGAGTAATGCAACAAATAATCTGCTTTGAAACTGCCTGTAATTTCTTGTAAGGCTTTATACCAAGCAGAAGCTTTCGCCACTGGTTGTTCAGTCGGGATATCTGCCAATAATTCTTCCTCCCATGAAACAAGCTCAAAGGTACTTTTAGCCAACATGATCCTCACCAGCAGTTCTTAGTTCTTGTTTGATCGCTTCATAGTAACCTAACTTGTAAAAGTTATACCATTGTTCCACTTCTTTTTCAGGCATTACTTGAAGTGCCAACAAAATTTCTCTTGCAAACTCTAAATGCCCAGTCCCATTGGCTGTAATCAGGTTGTTTGCTCTTATTGCTTGAACTTCTAAATAGTGATTCCCACCAGTATAACGCGCGCCAGCGTAATCTTGTATGTCTTGTAATTGGTTACTTGTATGCTTGTGATCATTTAGTAACCCTAGACTTCCCAGATAGACAGTCGCATCACAAATCGCTGCAATCACAGCACCTTGTTGTTCCGCTTTGGCTACTAAAGCATCGACTTCTTTTGCTTTATCCGTTCGCCAAGACTTTCCACCAATTAAAATCAACGCAGCAAACTCTTTTTGACACGCTTCGGCAAGCGTATAATCTGGTAATGTCGAAAAACCGCCCATTGAATGAATCGCTTGTTTTTCATTTGAAACAGTTTTAACCGTGAACCCCTCTTGCTGATTCAGGGCTGCTGCAATCGATGCTGCTTCCCAATCTGCATAATCTTCTAATAATACAAAAAACACTTCTGTCATGATTTATTCCTCCTTAATTTAAAAGCGAAGCGGGCTCGTTTAACTCTGACAGGAAAATAGGAAAATCTAACTGAGGTGCTTTTTGCCTCATTTAGATTTTATCTTTTTCCCGAAGAGTTAGCCCGCGTAGCTAGATAACTTACGGTAACAACGTTCCGCTATGCTACACCTTGTACTTTTCAACATCTTAATAAGAGGAGGAAGCAACGTTCCTTTCAGTCACCTTGTACCAATCAATATCAACTCATAACTTCGTTGTATTTCTTGGCATGTTTCAAAGCAAAAGCGAAGCGAGCTCGTTCAGCTCCGACTGGAAAATAGGAAAAATCAATTGTGGTGCTTTTTACCACAAACTATTTTTATCTTTTCCCCGAGGAGCTAGACCGCATAGCTAGATAACATTAAAAGCGAAGCGGGCTCGTTCAGCTCCGACTGGAAAATAGGAAAAATCGATTGTGGTGCTCTTTACCACAAACTATTTTTATCTTTTTCCTGAGGAGCTAGACCGCATAGCTAGATAACGGTAACAACTTCCAGATTTGATGGAAAAAGGATAAGCTAGATACCTGTTGGAGTTCATCATACAACAGAAGTGTGACAACTGGTTGTCAGCTTTTGTAAAGAAAATACATTTCTTCGATTTTCGCTTTGACTGCCTCTACTATGCTCGGCGGTTCAATAACTCGTACCTTATCCTGTAAACGTAAAATGAAATCGACCGATTTTTTATGATTTATCAGTGGAAATACAATCGTTCCAGTAGTTAAATCTTTTTCATGTTCCTGAAAAAATTCTGCCCCTAGTTTATCGATCAAATATAATTTATCTTTTTGCTCATAGGTTAAGACAATTTGCTGCACTTCTGGTGATACCATCGCTTCTAAATAATCATTTTCAGACTCTATGGTTAGCTCTACAGGGTCTAGTGCTCTAGATTCAAATATCTCGCCTAACAGCGCGTATGTTTGAATCCTTGTCAGTTTAAATAAACGAAACGCCTTTCTTTTTAAACAAAAACCATACAGATACCAATGTGAAGCTTTAAAAATAAGTTTATAAGGCTCTATTTCCCTTTCAGAATAGCCTTTCTTAGAATGGTATTGAATCACAATGATTTGCTGCGTTGCTATCGCTTGTCGTAAATCATCCAATTTATTGTTTCCTTCATTTGGTTTATACCAGGAAGATAAATCGATCAGCAAATCACTTTGCGGCTGTTGTACCTTCGTATTCGGGGCAATTTTTGCCAGTAAAGGACTAATTTCAGAGGATGTTGAAATACTTTGAATCGCTGAAAGTCCTGTCATAATCGTCGAAATATCCTCAGTTGAGAAAACATTTTTGCTGATTTTATATCCTTCAACAATGCCGTAACCGCCATGAATGCCTGAGTAAGAAATAACTGGAATTCCAGCTAAATTCAATGTTTCGATATCACGATAAATGGTGCGTTTAGATACTTCCAGCCGTTCTGACAACCCTTTGGCGGTCATTCGGTCATTTTCCGTCAATAAATTTACCAAGCTGAGCAAGCGATCTATTTTCATAATTTCTCCTTTTCACTGTATCTATACAGATAAAAAAGGAATCCATTTGCTAAATGCTCATCGATTCCTTCTTTCTTGATTTTTCTATTATCATTATACTTCGTAACGGATTATCACACAATTTAATCCAGTAAGCAAACAGTCCAAAATCAGAATTTCTCTACGTGACTCTACAAAATAATATTATCCTTCAAAATCTCCAGATCTGTAATCACAATCTTCCGTTCCTGAATCTTAATTGCTCCTAAATCCTTCAACTGCTGCATCATTCGATTGACGCTACTAGCAGAAGTGATGCCACAAAAATGAGCAATCTCTTCATTTGTCACCACAAAATCAATCAATAATCCGTCATCTATTTGCACACCAAACGTATCGTACAACTCATAAATCTGAGTGCAAACCGCACCAAATTTCCCATTCATCAACATCTGCTGCATCTTCTTCATTGAATACATCAAACGCACACGATAATAATCTTTCACATACATCTGCAGTTCTTTGCTTTGATTGATATCCTTCCAAAACTGAACACGATCGATCTGATACAACTCTGCCTGCTCTGACTCGATTCGGATGTTAAACGGCGCATCGATAAACTGAGAATATTCATCCCTTAAAAGCGAGACGATTTCCAAGCTATTGATATATCTAAGATTGAATTCTCGTCCATCTGGCGAAATAACGCTAGTTTTGATAATGCCGCTTTTTAAAATATAAGCATAACGGTCTTGTAACCCTTCATAAGTAAGGTACGTTCTCTTTTTCTTCACTACGACTGGAAACGAATGATCGTCTAAGTATTCTTGCAACACGTGGCTGTCCATTTAGTAACTCCTCACCATTTATATGAATATTTCCTGTAAAAGCTATTCTTATTTAAGATGATAACACATCGAAAAGCAACAACAAATGTATATGACTTTTGTTGTGCTTTTTTGTTAATAACTTTTTTTTAAAACAAATCCGCATTTTTTTTAATGGCTTTTTTCGTATAGTATCTATACAACTAGCTTTCAGAAAAGAATTGTAATTTGCAATTTAAGCTTATCCTAACAAGAAAGAAGGAACGTGCAACAATGACGGAACATTCAGAAGAAAAATTATTCAATAAAGGGTTTATCAGCATCACGTTGATCAATTTTGTGGTCTATCTCGTTTATTACTTATTGATGGTGATCATCGCAGTGATTGCGCAAGATACGCTTCATGCTTCACTAGGTCAAGCAGGTCTTGCCTCAGGGATCTATATTATCGGTACCTTATTTGCACGGCTATTTATGGGAAAAATGTTGGAACTGCTTGGTAGAAAAGCGGTCTTGCGATATGGTGCTTTGTTTTATCTCATCACAACGATTGCTTATCTCTATATTCCAAGTATCGGGATTCTTTATTTTGTTCGTTTACTTAATGGCTTTGGCTATGGAACGGTGTCGACAGCGACAAATGCGATCGTGACGGCCTATATTCCTAAATCAAAACATGGTGAAGGAATCAATTATTATGGATTAAGCACTAGTTTAGCTGCAGCGATTGGTCCATTTATTGGGATGATTTTATTAAATACAACGAGTTTTTATTTTATTATTCTGTTTTCGATCGTGCTGATTTTCTTGACAACGATTGCCTGTTTTATCTTCCCTGTAAAAAATATTCAATTAAGTGCTGCTCACAAAGCTAGTTTATCTCGTTGGACAGTTGATAGTTTTATTGAAAAAAAAGTGCTATTTATTTCGTTTATTGCCTTTTTGATGGGACTTTCTTATTCCAGCGTCCTTTCATTTCTTTCCTCTTATGCCAAAGTGATCGATTTAGTCAGTGCTAGTTCTTTTTTCTTTGTGGTCTATGCGTTGGTGATCACAGCGACTCGTCCAATGTCTGGCAGAATCTTTGATGCGCGTGGTGAAAATGCGGTCATGTACCCTAGTTTTATTTTTCTAACGGCAGGATTACTCTTATTGAGCGTGACCACAAGTGGTTGGATGTTGCTTGTTTCAGGTGGATTGATTGGTTTGGGATATGGTACGTTTATGTCAAATGGCCAAGCGATTTGTTTAAAAGCCAGTCCTAATAGTCATCGAATAGGCATTGCATTGTCTACTTACTTCATTGGTTTAGACCTTGGTTTAGGTGTTGGACCGTACGTTTTAGGCGAATTACGAAGTCTACTTTCCTTCCAAGGGTTGTACTTCGTTGCAGGGTTGATCCCTGTGGTTTGTACAGTTCTCTATGCTTTATTTTACCAGTCAAAAGCACCCACTTACGAAAGTAAATGAAACGAACAATAAAAGGAGCGATAGTATGAATACAGATGAACGTATGCTAGAAGTGTTACAGCAAACTTTAGTAAAAATTGATGAATTGAATACTCGGATAGGTCATATCGAAAAAGATCTTACATCGATCACTATGCACCAACTAGCTATGGATCATTACGCACAAGCGATTCAAATGGCTACAGAAAATAATAACATCATGGGTTAAAATCAGAGAAGATCAAACGCTCATTGACTCTACTACTTAGCTTTGTTGCATTATCATAAAAAATAAAAATCAGCGTCGCTTATCAGGGTTAACCTGTTGGCGACGCTGATTTTTTAAAATGCAGGTGTTAATGTTTCACTGTATTTTGTTTCCAGTAATTCTCGAACTTTATCGCTCGTCATCGCTTTTTTCAGCGCTTTGATTTTATCTGAATCTTTGTTGTCTTCTCTGGCAACCAAGCTGATTGCAAAACGATCATCTACTTTCTTCTCTAATAAAATAGCATCTTTTGGTGTCAACCCAATTTTCGCAATATAGGTTGGATAATTGTAGACCATTGCAATATTATTTTCGTTATACGCTTCAGCTAGATTTAATAAATCAACAGAAACCCATTCCAATTTTTTCGGATTTTCAACAATATCTTTGATTGTTCCATTAAAGCCAACGCCATCTTTTAATGTGATCAGACCAGCATCATCTAGGATTGCCAAAGCCCGACCTTCATTTGAAACATCACTTGGCAAGGCGATTTTTGCTCCTTCTGGAAGCTCTTTGATGTCTTTATACTCCTTAGAATAAAACCCAACTTTAGCATTGTATATTTTTTGTACGACAACTAAATTACCGTCTTTTTCCTCATTGAATTTTTGCATAAACGGTTCATGTTGCGCAAAGTTCGCGTCGATTTCTTTGGCATTCAATAATTCGTTGTATTGAATATTATCATTTACTTGCACTAATTCTACTTTGTAGCCAGGTTCAACTTCTTTTGCAGCTAACTCAACTACTTCAATGGTTGAGGGAATATGTGAAGCAACTTTGATCACTTTATCTTCTTTTTTCTCTGTATTTGCTTCTTTTTTCTGACCTCCGCACCCGACAATTACCACTCCAGCCAACACTAACATACTGATCCATACTTTCTTTTTCATGATTTTGCTCCAATCTATTATTTTTTGTTTATTTTTTTAGCTAACCAGCTACCGCTGATTTGAATCACACTGACAAAAACGATCATCAAGACAATTGCCGTATACATGACGGCATATTCATAACGTTGATAGCCATAACGCAAGGCAAAATCGCCAATTCCGCCACCACCGATCACACCCATTACAGTCGAATAAGAAACCATACTAATAATTACTGATGTCAACGCCAGAACTAATCCAGAGCGTGCCTCCACATATAAAAATCGAAAAATCAATTGAACCTTGGTACTGCCTAAAGAACGTGCTAGTTCTAAACTATCGTTTGGCATTTCTAAAAGCACTTGTTCCACAAGTCTGGCATATATTGCAACTGCTACAAAACTTAATGGTAACGCTGCTGCATACGTCCCAAATGCCGTTCCTAGTACAAAGCGAGTAAAGGGAATCAGTGCCACTACAAACAATAAAAAAGGGAATGAGCGAACAATATTAATATAGCCATTCAATAAAATCCCTATCCACTGACTGGACTTACTCGGTAATATTTTCGTTAAATACACAAAGGTTCCAAGTGGTAATCCCAGAGCTACCGCAGCGACGATTGAAATTAAAATCATGATGCCACTTTCAGAAAGAGCTTTTGTAAGTTCTGGAAGGTAGTAACTAATTTTATCTATATATGCTGTCATCATCCCAAACTCTCCCGAACTCTTTCATAATATGTGCCAAATTGCAGCTGTTGTTGCTCTTTTTGAATCGCTAGAGTTTCTAGCACTTTGCCTTTTTCCAAAATCGCCGTTCGATTACATAATTGCTTGATCAATGTTAACTCATGGCTAACAATGACCATCGTTGTCCCAAACGTTTGATTGATTTTTCGTAATAATTCCATGATGTCATAGGCATTTTGGCCGTCTAACGCGGAAGTTGGTTCATCACAGAGTAAGATTTTAGGTTGTGTAATCAACGCTCGCGCAATCCCCACACGTTGCTTCTCACCACCGCTAAGCTGTCTGGGATACTGTTCTCCCTTCTCTGACAGACGTACAAAATCCAGCACTTCCTGCACCCGCTTTTGATCATAGGTTTTATTTAAACGTAAAGGAAGTCCTATATTTTCATTCACCGTTTGATTGTAAAGTAAATTGAATTGCTGGAAAATCATGCCGATTTGTTTTCGATTTTGACGCTGTTCTGCTTCGCTCAACTGCATCAAATCTACTCCCGCAACTTTGACTGTGCCTTGACTTGGCCGTTCTAGGGTATTGATCATACGCAATAGCGTTGATTTCCCAGAACCACTTTCACCGATCACACCAAATAATTCATGGTCGTTTATTTGCAAATCAACATTATCTAATGCTTTGACAGTCACTTTCTTGTGGCTATAGCTCTTTGATACTTGTTCAAAACGAATCATGTTATTCCCTCCAACTTAATCGACCAATAACTGAATAAATTCTGCTTTCGAAATATTACTAAAATAATCGTCTACAGTGATTTCAGCTAAGACATGTTCCAGTGCTTCTCGATCATACCTACAGCCAATCAATAAATCGGCTATTTCTTTCGTATCTTTTTGGCTAAAATAATCACCATAAATCGCAATTGCTGAGATACGTCCTTTTTCCACAGAAATATTGGCTTCCATTAGTCCACCTGTGAACTTTTCTTCTCTTTTTATTGTATACTTCGGTTCCTCACCAAATACCCAATCATCATTTCCATAAATGTCTAACACCAATTGGTCGATAGCTTGCTCATCTTCTTGTGTTAGTTGATACTCTTGTGACTTGATTGATTCCATCGTTTTCGCGTTAAATAAATGCAGCAATAATCGATCTCGAAACGCTTCTGTAGAAATCCCTTGATATTCTTTCGCCAGATATGGTTTGAGATTAGTTACTCGGCTTCTGACAGATTTTGTCCCTTTTGATGCTAGCTTTTTTTCGGAAACAGTCAATACCCGGCTAACTTCGTCTAAGTCAACATCCAACATCAATGTACCGTGAGAATATATTTTTTTTTTTCGTATACATAGCATTTCCAGAGAATTTTTTCCCATCAATCAACAAATCATTTCTACCACTGACTTCGGCCCCCGTTGCGCCCATTTCATGTAAGGCATCAATGATTGGTTGTGTGACTACTTTAAAGTTCCCAAAAGATTCATGATCTGCATTCACAACAAAGCTAAAACTCAGATTCCCCAAATCATCATACACCGCACCTCCGCCAGATAACCTTCTGGTAATTGTGATTTGATGTTCTTTTGCATAAGCCAAATCAACTTCCGCTCGCACATTCTGATTGCGTCCAACAATGACACAAGGTTTTTGAATATAAAACAAAACAAGTGGCTCGTCAAACGTTGATTGGTTCAGTAGATATTGTTCTGTCGCTAAGTTTCGGCGAATATCGTGAGAGGGCATCATTACATAATACATTCTATTCCTCTTTTCTTATTTTTTCGCTTTTTTATAAAAGTGCTTTCAATAGAAGAAATAAAAACTTTCTGATTATTCCAACAACAGATTCAGTCTATCATTCCTAATTATAATATTACACATATTTGCTCAAAAAAGCTCTATATTATGAGGAAAATAGATATTTTATATAACAGAAATTTCCGTTTACGACAGATTTTAGTACACAAGAACTCTGAGAACTTTAGAATTCATAGAGCTAAGTAAAATAAAAAACCGCTCCAATGATCTGAAGATTCTGATCATTAGAGTGGTTTCTTCTTATAAGAGATTTAATTTTCAGGTGAGGATCTCAACCTAATTAGCGAATCTCTTCCCAATTATTTTTTTCTACTAATCGAACTTGAAGAGCTTCCATACGCAATGATTTGCCAACAGTACCAGCAGTTGCGCCGTTTGAAACATATTTTTGCCAGCCATAGTTACGTCCATGAACACGATACTGAACATCGTATCGTTTAGCTAATTCACCCGTCAATTTGATTTGGATAGCTTCCATTTGACGAACTTGCCCAACAGTTCCTGCTACGGCGCCATTTGAAACGAATTTTTGCCAGCCAATGTTTCGAACGTGTGCACGGTATTTGATACCACCTGCAACTGACTTAGCCGATTTAGGCATTTCAACGTCTGATAATGTTAATTTTACAGCTTCCATTTGTAAAGATTTTCCAGTTGTCCCAATCACTTTATTGGCTCCAACAGGTTTCATCCAGCCTTTATTACTAACATGAGCTGATCCTCTGAATGTTGGTACTACTTTTTGAGCGTTTTCTAATTGTTTTTGCAATGCAGCTTTAGTATCCGCGTCACGGATTTGTTCAATGGTTTTCGCTGCTTTGGCAAAGTCTTTTCCTTTGATTTGTGCTTCTGCCAACTCAATCAGTAGCTTATCGTGAACAAGGTTATCTGCTTTTACGAGTGCCTTAACTTCCTTCTCAACTGCAGCTTTTGTTGTTAATTTAGAGATTTTTTCTTTCGCTGCTGCTTTTTCTTCAACAGATAAGTTTTCTAAAGCATCGATTTGTTTATTCGCATCAGCTTTCGCATCCGTCAATGCAATACTATCATTAAGTTTCTTTTGGTATTGTTTACGAGTAGCATCTGATTTTAATTGGTTGATTACTTTTTGAGCCTCTACATAAGAGCCAGAAGCAATCAATGAGTCAACGTCATTTGTCTTTTCTTTATCAAAGATACGGATATCTTCTGCTTTTGCGGATTCATAAATTTTTACTGCCGCAGCTTTATCTTTAGTAGCTTCAACTTCTTTTTGATAGGCCTCTTTTTGTCTTTGAGATAAACTTAAAAGACCATCAATCGCCTTTTTAATTACAGTTTTATAATTATCTGCTGCATTTGATATCTCACGGTCTAGGCATAGCTGAGCAATTTTTTTACTTAATGTAGTAACCTCATCTACAGATTTGCAATCAAACGTTTGTGAGATAAATTGTTTTTTCTCTGCGTCCGTTAATTCTTTGTAATTTTTAATCTTGCTAATGAGCGTATTTTTTTCTTTATCTACTTCAAATTTCTCTTGTTCAATTTGCTTATTCGCCGCACTGGCTTTGTTAAATACGTCATCCACTTCGTCTCTATCTGTAGCTAAATTGATTTCTGCTTTATAGCCATTTTTTTCTTCTTTGGATAAAAATTCTAGTGTATCGATTTCGGCTTTTTTATCCTCTTTATATTTTTCTAACTCTTTGGCTAATTCATTTGCTGATGCATTGCCTTTATCTAATTCTTTGGCTTGATCTAATGCATCAGTAATTTGTTGTACTGTAGTTGCCTTATCAATATCTTTAAATGCCACTGTTTTTTCAGCTGCAGTTAGATTTTCCAATTTATTTATAACTTCCTTAGCTAAACCTTTGGCATCTGCTAGATCAGCATCATCGATCGCGCCAACTCCAGCTTTGTAATCAGCATAGATTGCATCATTCAAAATTGCTGTGATTGCAGCTGAACTTTCTGCTTTATCAATACTATCAATAAAAGGTTTTTGCTCTTCCTCTGACAAATAGTTAAACTTTTTGATTTTTGATTTTGCCGTTTCTTTTTCGTTGTTTAATTGAACGGTCGCATCTTCTGTTTTAGCACTAGCTAATTGCTCTGCTACCTCAACTATATTGATTGCTTTGTCCACATTCTCTATCAGTGTTATTTTGGCGTCTTTTGATAGATGTTTCAATGCGTTAATCTCTTTGATTGCTTGCTCTTTAGCAGCTTTTAGCTCTGCTTCATTTTTTTCTTTCCATTCACGTGCAGCGTTTTGTGCTTCGACCACTATTTTTGCTATTTCTGTTGTATCATTCTCTAATCGAATGGATTCTAAATAATGATTTTTTTGAACCTCATCTAATTCTAGCTTGTTGACTAAATCATTCGCTACTTGTTGTGCTTTTCCAATATCTTGCTCTTTTTCAATGTCTTTAACGGCAACAAGCGCCTTCCACTCTGATTGTACTACACTCAGTTCTTCTAGCGTCTTACTAGCTTCTACACGAGTAGTGAATTTTCTCACTTCTGCATCTGTAATCAACTCATTTGCTTTTTTATCATTCAAAATAGTTGTTTTTAAAGCTGTTTTTTCCGTTTTTAGTTGTGTTGCAAGAGCACCTTCTAGAACGTCCTTCACTTCTTTGGCAATAACCGATTCTAGCGAGATTAATTTACTTAGTGTTTCAGCGTTGGTTTCCTTTCCTACGCCGTTGATCATCGCTATTAATTCATCATGTTTTGTTGAATCAACTTCTTTAATTTCTGCTACTTTCGCTTTTAACTCAGCAATTTTCCCTGTTATTTCCTCACTTAAAAGAGTAGTGTTTTCAGCTGTTGCCTTTGCTACAATAGCGTCAATCTCCACTTTTGTTTCTACCGCATCAATTCCTTTATTATAGTTATACTTTTGTAGTTCTGAAAGGTACGTTAGATTATTTATAACTGCTTTTTGTTCTATTTTGTATTGTGGAATGTTCGCAAGTGCAGTGTCTTCTGCAATTGCTTGTTCCATAATTTCATTTGCAGCTACTTTGATTTCTTCTAATTGTGTGTCAAAACTTGCTTTCGCTGTCGCATAATTTTTATCCACTACTACTTTTTCATATGTTTTTATTAACGCATCGAACCCAAGTGCTGTAATCTTGTTGATATATGTTGTTTTCGTCCCATCAGATAAGAAACTCAATGCATTGATTTTACTCGCATATTCCTCTTTTTCATTCGCAACCGACTGAACTACATCAGCTTGGCGTGCCTCTTTGAGCGCGATTTTAATTCCGCTATCGTTCGTAGCATCCTTAACCGCTTTGATAAATTGGTCTTTCGCCTCTTTTGTTAGTGAAACTAATACTAAAATATTGGTTTCAGCCTCTGCTTTTAGTGCCTCTAAATCATTAGTAGATACCGCTCTTGCTTGCTCTGCTTTAAGAATTATATCAGTATCTGTTACCGCTAATGCAGCTACAGGACTAAGTGCATTAATCAATAATCCAAATACGACAGGAGCTACTACCCATTGTTTCTTTCTCTTATACATCTTGTAAATTTTTTTTGTGTTACTTTCAAGACTTAAATCATCTTTTCTGACATTTTTGTTACTCTTCATGAATCCTTACCCCCATAATAATTTTTTTAAATACCACTTTGAATTAATTCTCACTCAAAGTAAAATAATGGACACAGCCAAAAAAATCCATATAATAAAGTATATAGGCTATTAGATTAAGCCGTATCCAAGTTGTTTTCCATTTCTTCTTTTTTGAAGGAACAAGAATTGGCTTTTTATTATGGGTTCCATGCGCTTTATAATTTGTTTGACGGCTCAGTTGACGGTTATAGATCGATATTCTAGGGCAATATAAAAACCACTTGAGGGCATCAAGTGGCTTCTAATCAATTTTTGAGCATGAGCAACTAAGTTAAAGGGTAGATATTTTTTCTATTGCTTGTCGCTCATCTTTCATAAATGAATTGGTGTATACATCTAACGTCATTTTTGTTGATGTATGTCCTAGCATTGAACTGATTGTCGCAATGTTCACACTTAACTCTAAACAACGAGTTGCAAATGTATGTCGCAAAGCATGGAAAGGCAATTGTGCTATTTGAAGTTGGTCCAACAGTTTTTTAAACCGATACGTGATCGTTCGTGGTTCTGTACAAGATTCTGCTAACCCTACAACATACAAACTTTCTGATGTTTGTTTGATTTTACTTAAATAAGCTTCTAGTTGCTTTGACAAGGGTAAGATTCTCTCTGATTGGAATGTCTTCGGCGTTCCTTCGATAATAGCCGTTTTGCCTTTATCCACCTGCAAACGTTGCAGCGTTCGCTTAATGTGGATTGTTTTTTCTGAAAAGTCTATATCTGTCCAGCGTAGTGCACTGATTTCTCCTATTCGCATACCGGTTTCCAAGGCCAGTATAATAGGTAAATATCTTTCGTCTTTTCTAGCGGCTTCTTTGATCTTTTTTTGTTGTTCAATAGAAAAAGCACGGACTCTTTGCTTTTCTAATTTAGGTAAATCAATATTTAAAGTGGGATTCTTTTTTAGCAAATCCTGTCGCTCCGCTTGAGTTAACGCAGTTTTTAACACGCGATGAACGGCATGTACAGAGCTTGGTGATAGCGTTAAGCTCAATTGTAAAATCCATTGGTTGATGTCTGCGGGCACTAATTCATGCAGGCGAATATTCCCGATGGTTGGGGTAATATGCAGTTGAACTTTACTTTTATAACTATTGTACGTACTTAGTTTAACTTTGGGTTTAGCAATTGTATCAAGCCATACTTCTAGCCACTCAGTCAGCGTTCCAGTATAGTAGGATTGGAACGCTGTATCTCTTAAAGAGTCCGCTTTTAACAACATTAGCTTATGCTTCACTTCTAAATATTTTCTGGAGTAAATGTAACCATAACGAATTTTCCCATCTGTTTTTCGTTCTTTTATATACCGGCCTTCCCATCGGCCATCTTTTCTCTTATAGATATTTTCCCCTCTTTTTGCCATGGCAGTCCCTCTCTCATTTTTTATTTGTGACGGCGCATTTGACGGCGTTGAAACTGAAGCACTGAAACGTTGATTTTCCAGTATTTTTCCAACTAAATAGACGCTTTCACACTTTGTAAGGGAGAATTTTTTGTTCATAAATGATCAAAGGAACTGAGCCTGTTCTTTGATAAACTATTTTTTTACCTTTGATAAAATAACATTATGAACGTTTTTTTAATAACAATAAGAGATAAAGACTTTTTTTATAAAACCAATTACACCAATACCTATTGACATTGAACATACTTAAATAGTACAATACTAGGTGTTGAATGAGTAAAGCTGTTTCTACAACCAACATATTTATTCATCAAAATATCATTTTCTCATTTCTTGTTCCTTCAAAGAACAAGAAAATCTCCAATGAGTGTTATCTCTAAACTAGACGTGATCAAACCAAATACATCTATTGTTCATTTGTCACTTTTCATAGCTGAATAGCTACTCCCCCTGTACCACACAAAATAATTCTTATTCAAAACTTTTTAACCAACACAAATTTCACCTAATTATTTATTTATCACTAACCTTTTTTACGATTTCTTTTGAGGATCCCTTCAGACCCTTAAATTAAACTATCTAACATGATATACAAAATTATGATTATGAATGTTATTAATTACAATGTTATCGTATTCACACCAAATATACCAACTATTTTTTACTTTTTTACTAAAAAAGTAAAAAAACAGTCTATTCTTTTACATATTCAATTTAGTTTTCAACACAAAAAATGGACCAAAACGTCTCTCGTTTTGGTCCATTCTCTTGCTTTTCACTACAATTTTCTATACTTTAAATGTTGGATTATTTTGTATGACTTCTTGATACCAGGTAAATGATTTTTTCTTTTTCCGTTCTAAGGTTCCTGTCTGATCGTCATTTTTATCTACATAGATAAAGCCATAACGTTTTTTCATTTCACCAGTTGTTGCACTGACTAAATCAATGGGTCCCCACATTAAATACCCAAAGCACTCAACATAATCTTCGACGATTGCTTTTTCCATTTGCTCTAAATGTTTTTGTACATATTCGATGCGATAATCGTCTTGAATAGTGCCATCTGCCTCCAGCTGATCAACTGCTCCTAATCCATTTTCAGTGATAATGATCGGCAAGCCATATCGTCTATAAATATAGTTCAATAGATATCTCAATCCAGTCGGATCAATTGCCCAGCCCCATTTGCTTTGCTCTAAATAAGGATTTTGGACACCACCGAATAAGGTTTCTTCATTGTCATCATCCCCCTCATAATGAGCCACACTAGAGGAGTAATAATTCAACCCAATGAAATCTAATTTTCCTTCTTTAAAAGCTAATTGGTCTTCTTTTGAAACAGTTAAATCGATTCCTTGCGCTTGATATTCTTTCAGTTTATACTCAGGGAATTTCCCCATACACATAGCATCGATCTGATAGAATTCGCGGTCTGTCTCTTTCAATGAATTCATGACATTTTGCGGATCACAATTTAAAGGATAAGCAGGTGTCAAACCAAATACACAACCAACCTGATTAGTAGGATCGATCGTGCGCGCTAATTTAACAGCCTTAACACTGGCTAATGTCATATTATAGCTGATTGTTGCAAGTGTTTGTTTTTTATTGTCCATTTCCGTATACTTTAGTCCTGCAATAATGTAAGTAAAAATGTCTGAAGCTTCTGTCTGTGGATCAATATGATTCATTTCATTGAAAGTAACCCAGTAACGGACCTTACCTTTTAAGGCTTCAAACATCGTTTGACAATAATTCAAATAAAACTCGATCACTTTTGGATTCGTCCATGAACCATATTCTCTAACCAGGTGAACTGGCATCTCGAAATGATATAACGTCACAATCGGCTCAATGTCATTTTGTAATAACTCATCAACAACCTTTTGATAAAACTGAATCCCCAATTGATTTGGCGTTTCTTCATCGCCCTTAGGATAAATTCTTGACCAATCAATTGAAATACGTAACGCTTTAAACCCCATTTCAGCAAACAATGCAATATCTTCTTTGTATTTATGATAGAAATCGATGCCGTCATGAGAAGGATAATATTTCCCTGATTCGATCGTTTTGCAAATTTCTCGTGGAACTTCATGAGAGCCTTGTGTAACAAGATCCATGATTGCTACACCTTTTCCATCTTGGTCAAAAGCCCCTTCACATTGGTGAGCAGCAATACTGCCTCCCCATAAAAATTCGTTTTTATTCATTCTAAACCCTCCTTGATTCCTTAGTAACATTAGACCAGAAAGAGGCTGAGTAAATCCCAATCCCCTTTCTAGTAATTCTTCTATAAAATAACCGTTAAACATTCATCTCCAACAGTTACATCTTCTTGTACTGCTGGAATCACATCTAGATAATCCATTGTATTCGTAACGACCACAATAACAGTTGGATCATAACCGTCTTTTTGAATCCCTTCAAAATCAACAGTAGATAACAATTGTCCTTTTTCGATAATCGTGCCTTGCTCTACGATCGTATCAAAGTGTTTGCCGTCCAATTCTACGGTATCAATCCCAATATGGATCAACACTTCAACGCCTTCTTCTGTTTTAATCCCAATTGCATGTTTTGTTGGGAAAACAGCTGAGACTTCACCAGAAACAGGTGCAACAATTTTATTATCTGTTGGAATGATTCCTAGTCCTTTACCTAATGCCCCAGTTGAAAATGCTTGATCGTTGATTTCAGCTAACGGCACTGCTTTTCCTTCAACGACAGAGTTTAAAGGAACTTTTTTTAATTCACTCTTCTTTTCACTCGTTGCTTCTTTTGATGTTTCTTTTGGCTGAGCTGCTTTTTCATCTTGAGGAATCCCTAAAATATAAGCTGCAACTGCCGCTGTAACAAAACCGATTACAACACTAATGACCATAAAAATTAAGTTAGAAAAATCTTGGTTGTCGGCATACGATGGCAAGCCCATCAATCCCCAAACAATGGAATATGTTTTAACGTTCATTAACCCTGCAAACAAACCACCAAGACCACCACCGATCATAACAGCGATGAACGGTCTTCTAAATTTAATAAATGCACCATAAATAGCAGGTTCTGTCACACCCATCAACGCACTGAAGCTGACTGTCCCAAATAATTGTTTTTGTTTAGAATCTTTCGCTCTTAAAAAGTATCCTAGCATTGCGCCAGATACAGCTAAATCAGAAATTGTAGCTGCTGCTAAGAAAATTGGATCATACCCCATTTTATTCACAAAGTTCAATGCTAACGGCATCATAAAGTTCCCAGCTCCCAACATGATCAAGAATGGTTGGAATGCTGCATAGAGCATCACTACGATCCAACTACCAAAAGTATTATGCAGGACTTCAAAGAACCACCCAATACCGTCACCGATCCAAATACCGATTGGACCAAAAATCAACAATGTCACGGGTAAACAAATCACCATGATCAATAATGGGTTTAAAAAATACTGTAAAAACTTAGGTACATATTTATTTAGCAATACAGTTAATTGCCCCATAAACCATACCGCTAAAATAATTGGAATAAATGAGTTCGCATAAACCATTTGTGGTAGCTGAATACCAAAAATACTTAAACCAGCTACATCATTGATTGACGTTGATACAAGCGTTGCAGCTAGTGCCACTGCTAGATAAGGACTAGCTTTTAAACGCTTTGCACAAGACATCGCAATAAATATTGGTAAAAAGAAGAAGACGGCTGAACGAATCGAATCTAACAATTGATACGTTGGACTATCTGCAGAAATTAGCCCTGTAATTGAAAATAACGATAAAAATCCAGCAAGTAATCCAGAAGCAATAATCGGTTCGATTACCGGTGTCATGGTTTCAGAAAGTAAATCCATTGCTGCTTTCAAAGGATTTTTCTTCTCTTTTACTTCCGTTTCCTCATCTGTACTAGATGCTAATCCGAGCATACTGATTAATTCAGCGTGCACTTCATTGACATGTGTCCCAATAATCACTTGATAGGCCACATTATTGGAAACAACATCGATCACACCATCAAGTGCTTTCAATTCTTCTGTGTTCGCTTTTTCGCGGTCCTTCAAGGTAAAGCGTAAGCGAGTCATACAATGTACCACTGCTTGGATATTTTCTTTTCCGCCCACTAGACGGATGATTTCTTCATTAAATGATTGGTATTTCATTTTTCTTATGTCCTCTCTTTTTGACTCCGATTCGTCACTCGATGGATATGGAGCATAAGATAGGTTTCTTCATCGATCGTTAGATCACAGGCGTACTTTTGCTTAATGTAGACTCTGATTTTCTGCACACATTCAAACGAACCTGCATACATTGATTTTATTTGTTCATTTAAAATCGTGTCGCTTTCTTCATAACTATTTTTAGTCATGATTCGTTGAATAAAGTATTGCAGATGGGTCATCAGTCTCATATAATTCATAGAACCTTCGTCTAATTTGAGTTGAAAATGGTACTGAATGATCGATAAGATATCTCTTAGACTTTCCATTGAGCGGATCGTTTCGTCCAAATTGTTCTTATCCTCTTGCAGATTGACAAAGTGTAAGGCAATTGAAATGGCTTCGTCTTCTGGAAACGTTAGTTGAAATTGTTCATTGATCAAGTTCAATGCATACATGCCAATGTCAAAATGTTGCGGATAAAATTTCTTTACTTCCCAAGTTAATGGGCTGCGGATAAATTGTCCTTTGGCTGCACGTTTCAATGCAAATTCAATATGATCCAGTAAGGTCAAACTGAGGTAATCATTTGATTTTTCACCCAACATTTCTTCTCCGTAAGCAATGATTTGATTGACTAAAGTAATATGATTGGCGTCAGAATGGGACAACAAATAACTAAAATGCTCCAGCATATCATTAGAATCTAGAACATAGGTCTTTTCGATTTCATTTTCGTAAATGACCTGTCCAACTTTTTTTCTAAAGGCCAACCCTTTAGCATAGACAATGACCTCATTATCTCCTCGACTTACGATTGCTACGTTGTTGTTTAAAATTTGACTTACTTTCACTTGTTTTACTCCTTTCCAGAAAAAAAACTCAAACTACCCAGGAAAGGACATTCCTAGGTAATCTGAGTTCTGCCTGCATAAATTCAGTAACATACTCTATAAAATGACTGCTTCGTCATTAACGTTTTTTTTCTTGCTTTCAGTATAAGCCATTCAATTGAAATAAGCAACGCTTACATGACTATATTTCGGGATTATTTACTTAATCTAAGTTCGCGCCATTTGTTTCAATCACTTTTTTATACCAATAGTAAGAATCTTTTTTCGAACGAGCCAATGTTCCTTTTCCTTCATCGTCTAAATCAACATATATAAAGCCATAACGTTTGGACATTTCACTGGTGCTTGCACTGACTAAATCGATACAGCCCCATGGTGTATACCCCATCAACTCTACTCCTTCGTCAATTGCTTGTTCCATCTGTTCAATATGACTTCTTAAATAGTCGATTCGATAACTATCATGGATACTTCCATCTGCTTCAACAACATCTTTTGCTCCTAATCCATTTTCTACAATAAACAATGGTACTTGGTAGCGGTCATATAATTTATGCAATGTCACACGAAGTCCCACCGGATCGATCTACCAGCCCCAGTCACTTGCTTTTAGATAGGGATTTTTCTTAGATGCAAGTAAGTTTCCACCTGTCGTGTCCCCCTATTTTTCATGTGATGCGATACTACTCATATAATAGCTAAAGGACATAAAGTCAACGGTACCTTCACGTAAAACTTGATCATCTCCCGCTTCTTTTTGGATCGTAATAGAATGATCACGGAAAAACTTGTTCATATAACGTGGATAGTCTCCACGAATTTGAACAACTGAATAAAACAAGTTATTGTGATCACTATTGATACTTTCCATGACATCTAGCGGATTACAGGTTTCTGGATAAGCTTCCATGCGAGCTAACATACAGCCGATTTGAGCATCTGGAATAATCTCATGACAGGCTTTGACTGCTAAGGCACTCGCAATAAGTTGATGGTGCGCTGCTTGGTATTGCGCTTGAAGCATATTTTTTTCCCCATCTGCTAAAATACCACCGCTTAGATATTCGGTCATCCCGATGATATTGATTTCGTTAAAGGTCAACCAGTATTTCACTTTATCTTTATAGCGATTAAACAGAACACGAGCATAACGTTCAAATGCCGCAATCGTCTCACGACTCTCCCAGCCATTTTGTTTAAGGGCTAACCCTAAAGGAAACTCATAATGAGAAATCGTCACTAAAGGTTCAATATTGTATTTCAAACATTCATCGAATACCGCATCATAAAAGGCTAAACCTGCTTCATTTGGCTCCAACTCATCACCGTTTGGAAAGATACGCGGCCAAGAAATCGACAGACGGAACGTTTTAAAACCCATTCCTGCAAATAATGCGATATCTTCTTTGTATCTGTGATAAAAATCGATGCCGTGACGTTTAGGATAAACCCCTTCTTTGTCCTTCATCGCAAATTCAACATCTGCTTTTGTTGTTGGTTTTAATAGCTCTGCCATGCTAATACCATTTTCCTCGATAAAACGTGCTGTATCCGCTGTTGACCAGCCTTTACCGTCTTCTAAAAACGCCCCTTCAAATTGATTTGCTGCAGTTGCGCCACCCCATAAAAAATTTTGTGGAAATCCGCTCATATTTCCCATCCTCTCAGTCATTGATTTAGTGTATAATTGACTTATTAAAATTATCTTAACATGAGAAAATGCAAAGGTATTTTTATCTTTCTTGCATGATTTTCATTATTTTTGTTCATTTTCATCTTTATGAAAATGAAGTACTTTAAAGGAGTTTTTTTATGCTAGACCTATTCGATTTTCTCCATTATTTAAATACAACCAAACGAGATGCGACGTATTCACGCATCATCATTTACCTCTTTTCACATCTCAATGAAATTCGATCATTGACGATTACTGAAATTGCTGAACGCTGCTTTGTTTCCCCTGCAACGCTAACACGATTCTGCCGTCATTTTGGTGTCTCCAGCTTTGCTTCTTTATGGGAATCATTAGTTTCTTTAGGAACGATGAAAAAGCACAGTGGTTTACGTATGAAAGAACAAGAATTAACTGATCTAAAAAATGATCCTAAGGGCTATCTTACTTCATATAGTGCTGAGAAAATGATGTTCTACAAACACTCGATATTGCACAAGTCGATCAAATTTTAGCAGATATCCACGAAGCAGAGGAAGTTGTTCTTATTGGATATAGCTCCACAATGGAACTAGCAAAAGAGTTGCAAACTTCTTTTCTGCTAAGTCAAAAGCTGATTTTTGTAGGTGAAACAAAAGAAACCCAAGAAGCCTTCGTAACAGAGCTCAGCGAAAAATCAATCGTGATCGTCATTTCATCTTATGGCTCATTACTTAATCGCAGCAGTGAACTAATGAGGAAAATCAGTGATAGTCCAGCCAAATCAATTCTTTTAACACAACATACACAAAATACGTTGACCAATCAATTTGATCTGTCCGTTAACGTGACCACGACAAATTATGTACGTATTGGTAATTATCCACTAACATTTTTTCTGGATTACTTTGCACGACGATATGCAAGTTTGTATCAACCAATATAGCGATATCATGTGACTATTCACTAAAAAAAGGAGAACAAAATGGGCTTATTTGACTTTTTTAAACAGAAAGAACCGAAAGAGGTAGTTGATTTAGATAAGGAACTAGCTAAAATTATTGCAATTTATGCGTCATATCCTGAATTTCCAGTGATGTCAGAAAATCGGAACGTTGATGACTGGCTAAAATCAATTGCGAATGGCACAAGTAACCTCGTACCCAGGGAAAGCATGATTCGTAATGAAGATAGTTTACTTCCGGGGGAAGTGATCTTACTTGATTGGCTCAATGAGAAAGAGTCAACTATTATCGATTTTCCAGATTTTTTTGAAATGGAGCTTGGAATTGATCCTGTTGCAAGTACCAATGAGTTATTGTTTGCCGATTATCTAACTATTGTAAACGATACCTCGGTTATTGATTACTGGTCTTTAGGTCAATTAAATAGCGTTTTTGAAGATAATGGACTAAATACATGTACGACTAAAGAAGAAGCAATTAAATTGCTGAAAACAGAATTCACTACGGATTATATTGTCAATATGGTCGATCCTGGTATTTATATTTTGATGAAAAAAGGACAAATGATTGTTGAAAAATATGCGGCGCTCATTCATGACTATTTAGATACACCGCCAGAATAGAAAAAGAAGCTAGGTAACAATCGCTGTTATGCCTAGCTTCTTTTTTGTTTTTCTAGCTATCCTATTCCCACGGCCCTCATTGTTCTGTTCCTGGTATATTTCCTTGTGTCCGCTATTTTGGTTTATAGGTTTTGCCTTGATACGTCACAACGTCTCCACCGTTGTATGCTTTTGCTGCATCCCATGCGTTGGTTACAAGAGGTGTTGTACTTTCTTTTGTTTTCACTGCACCCATTCCAACCAATGCGCCATCACGGTATATCTTATACCCCACAAAAGGTAATACTGTTTTCGGTAACAATTTCTGTCATTGTCGAAGTAGTTGCTTCTGTCCACCATTTATTCAATTTCTATGTTTAGCTTATAAAGGAATGTTCTAAGCATTTTTCTGGTTATTTGTCTATTTTAATAAAGGGTAGCGCACCATCCGTATAAATTTCATCCCCACCACCGTTACGGCCATGATAACTTGTTGTAAAGTGTTCCACTATTTCAATCGATACGGCTTCAGTCGATTGTTTAAATGTCTCTAAGACAAAGTCTCGTTCTTGATCCACATCTGAATTGATTTTATGTGTCACTTGGCCTGTAAAAAAGGAAAAGCCAACTTTTTTATCGTACGTTGCAGCACCGAGCCAACCAGCTTCTCTTCCTCCAGGTAAATACCAGTTATCTGGTGTTTTCCAAAAACGGACATGATGTCTCCGTCTTGGATTATTGTTGATTTCTTTTTCAAATGCTAGATCCTGTTTCTTATTGAATAAGAATAAGGAACTGACTGGCGCGCTAGGATAAGATTGACCAAACACGCTTGCCGTGACCATGTTTACACTTGAACGTAAGGACAAAGGTTCTGCTTTTGTCCATCCAGCACTTAAAAAGAGTTGTTCCAATTCCGCTGGTGATCCTGTAAAAGCAAGATTGATAGGATCACCAAGCAATCCATCACTGGTTCTAGAACGACCGATGAAATAATCAGGCAGATAGCGCCCGGTCATTAATTTATTGATAAAAGGAATCACTAGATAGGAGCTAAACAGCCACAAAATAATGTATAGAAAGAGATGAATTTTTCTTGTTAAAATTTCTGAGAATAATGACTTATAAACTAAATACCCTATTACAACAATAAAAATAAAGCGAACTAATCTAAAAATACTGTTCAGCAATGTTTGTTTTTTCATATAAACCTCCTACTTAAAATGACTATTGTACTTTTGTCTCTGGATCATATGGAACATATGGACTATAAACTTCAAATACATCGTTCACAATACTACCATAGGAACCTACATCCATCGTTCCTAGATCAGCACTTGTTTCTGCCGTATTATTCATGACTTTTTCTTGGTATTTCACAGCCGTGATAACAGCTCCTGTTTTGAGGTTTTTATAAAATTTAGTCATTTTGCTTCATCCTTTCTTAGATAAAGTCCAGTTACTTAATTATACTCACATCTCAAATAAAGTCGCCTAATAACATTTCGCTCCTAAAAAAAAACGACTGAGACATCACTCTTAGAGTCATGTCTCAGTCTCAGCTGAAAACAGGATAAATGACAGGAAGAAGCAGTTCTTTAGAAATAGACTGCTGTCCCAATTTTTACTTTTGAAGCTTTCTAGAATACTAATGAAGGAACTATTTTGCTTAGTACCAACCGTTAGCCATCCAGAATGCTTGTGCTGCTTCCCATGAGCCATAACGTCCAGCCACATAACTATCTGCTACACTTTCTTGATTGGCTTCAGAGTAATCTCCATTTAAGTAAGAAGCATCTAATTGATACCTACCAATGTATCGACCATTTGTAGCACTGTAAGAACCACTAGATTCTTTTTGTGCGATCCATTCTTTTGCAGATGAAGTAGTCGCAGCTGGTGCTGCTGATGCTTCTTCTACCACTGGTGCTGCTTGCTCTTGCGTTTCTTGCACAGGAGCTACTGCTGCCTGTTGGGCTGGCGCTGGTGCTGCTTCATCAGCAGTGCGGATCGTTAACTGTTCTCCCTCAAAGATCATATTTATATTAGAAATATTATTATCTTTTGCAATTAAATCGATCAGGCTATTGTCTCCATTAAATTGGTGAGAGATCGTAGATAATGTATCACCAGTTTTTACTGTATATAAGCTATCAGCGTGTGCGTCAGTCGTTCCCATAAAAATGCCAAATCCTGCAGTCAAAGTTGTTGCTAATAAAATCTTTTTAAGTGATTTCATGTTGTTTCTCCTTTGTAAAAAGTATTTTCGTCGTTTATTTATCGACTTTGCATACTTTAACATCTAAAAATATTTCATAGGTGAACATATAGTGACAATTCGTTACGAGTGTTTTCATTACGTAACAGTCTGTAAAAAACATTCAGAAAAACACTTGTTCGTACTGGATTTGCGTTTCATTTATAGAATGTAAAAAATCATGTTTTTTTCTGAAATTTTCTTCTTTTTCATTTTATAACAATCGTAATGTTACAAAAAAATAGAATTGTTACAGCCTTTCTACTCAAATTTTCTTTGCATAATGTTTTTCTCTAACAAAATTGATCGACAAAAAAACAGAAACACATCTAGCTTCCTAGTGTTTCTGCTTTCTCATTTACGATAATGTATTGAGTTCTTTTTGTTCAATCACTGACTCTAATAATCTATTTTCAGTTTGAATGATATCAAAAAAGGCACTGATTTTCTGTAATTGTTCATAGTCTATTTGATATAACTTTACCCTAGGCTTCAAAAATAAGAAACCTGGACGAATTTTAACCCGTTCATTGATTAAATGGCATTGTTCCATCATTGACCGTAAATCCATTTCGGAAACACTGTTTTTGATTTTTTCAATACGAGCTCGTTCATACACCCATTGATCTTTGGTTACGGTCATTTTTTCAGTGGTTGTTACTAATTGTCGATTCAAGCGCCATGATTGCTCAATAAACTTCGCTTTTTTATAGAGATCATCATATTGAATCAGATCAATATAAACAGGTTTATACCAATCTTCTTCATCAATTGACGTTTTCTGATGCTTCTTGAACCGTTTTAATCCACTAACGAGTAAGCTGTTTTCTATGGCGAGCAGCTCGTACTCTAATTTTTCTTTTGCTACCCGCACACGTTCCTTTGACGCTTTCTCTCGCTTTAAACTTTCTTTTAAAAAGCGGACTTCATTTTCTTCTGAACGAACAATAGGCATTTGTTCAATTTCAACTTTCGGTTCAAGTTCAAGTATTTTCTCATTTTTCGATTCTTCTTCATCTAAAAATGAGTAAGTAGGCTCTACTTTTTTTTCAACTGTTTCTTCTATAGACACTTCTACGGGAAAACTAAGTGTTTCATCAGAAAAAGGGGCTTCTTCTTCTCTAAAAATAGATAAAAGTTTTGCCTCCAAAATGCTGCTGACAGACTCACCTGTTGAATACCCCATCTGCTTTAAGCTAGCAGAAACCATAAATTGGATTGGTTCCTCCTTCGAGCTAAACGCAACAGGTATCAATTCACAAAAATATGTACTAAAAATACCATCGACCTCTTCGACAAGTTTCGTCCATACAAACTGTGGGAAAAGTTCCTTCAATTCTTCCAGTAAAACCTCCCAATTTAATTGAGCCTGAAAAAATTGAATTTCTACATGTTTTTTAATAGACGAAGAAATGACTTTCCGGGAAACTTCATCGTTTTCCCGAAAAGTAAGAAGCTCACCTGTTGAACGTTCATAGAGTGTTTCACACGCTTCAACAATTTCTTCCGTGTTATCTTTTTGATAGAGAACGGTTCCCGCAGTGAATGGGATTGCTTGTTGATGAAAAAACACATCGAAATAATCATTCATTAAACCGTTCTCCTCTCTTGTTTTTTATGATTGAAGATCATAAACTGGCGCTAGGATAAGCGCTGCCCTTCAGTTAAGAAATACTGATCTAGATCGTTCCACTCTTTTAACGACCAAACTGAAATACCAGTTTTTTTAGAAATACTTGCTAGAGTATCTCCTTTTTTCACTTCATACGTTTCTTTTGTCTTCTTACGCGTTGCGCTTACTTTATACTCTTTTGCTTCTTTTTTAGTCGTTGCTTCTTTTTTAGCCGATGAAGTTGTTTTGGCTGTTTCTTTTACGTTTGTTTGAATCGTTTCTTGATCATTAAACGCATTCGATAATTTTTGAACCATATTTAATGAACGATCTACAGCATCTTCTTTCGCTACAGTCGTCACTTTTTCTTCTTGTTTAGGCACACTCAATTTTTGGCCAATAAATAGCATACGTCGATCTAATTGGTTTTTTTCCAAAATAGCCAGCGTAGAAATATTATACAGCTCACTGATTGATTTAAGTGATTCCCCTTTTTTCACAATGTGAGTAAGGTATTCGATATTTTGATCTTTTTTATCTTCTTTCTTCTCTAATTTATCAAAAGAAGTATTCAACGTGATTTTTTTAGCTTTTTTCGTTTTCTTTTTATCTTTTAACGTATCATATTGCGTTAAGTCATATGCATCGATCAAGCCATTCAATTTTGAATTATAGCTAGTATCTGTTGCATAACGTCCAGTTAAAAACTTGGTCGCATCTTTATAGGATTTTGTGTTACTTTTCCAAGTACCACTATAAAATCCACTGCTAGCGTCGGTTCCGCCTCTAAGAAGTTTTACGTAATCCCCTAAAGATTCTTTATAGGATGGATATTTTCTAAAATTAGAACGAATCGTAAACATACTACCAGATCCATTGTCTTCACTGGTCAAGAAATTAGCGCTTGCGCCTTCATAGCTACCTTTGATCCCAAATAAATTGTAGTTTGGTGCTGAAGCTAACGCACTGTTTCCAGAAGCACTTTCCAAAATTGCCTGCGCAATCATTACTGAAGCATATAAATTATTCTCGCCAGCAATTGAGCGGGCATCTTCGCCAATGACTTTTACAAAACTTTTAGTCGTCAGATTAGGACTGATATGAAATACCTGATCTGAACCGCCCGTTGAAGTACCACTGGCAGTATTTCCAGTGACCGTTCCAACGGTAGGATTAGGCATAGGTCTACTTGGTTGCGGAGTTGGTACACTCGGCTGTTGGATCGGTCCTTGAACTGGCAGATTTGGTTTGCTTGGAGCTGGTTTTGGTTTGCTTGGCTTTGGTTTCGGTTTACTTGGTTTTGGTTTAGGCTTTGGCTTACTTGGTTTAGGCTTTGATGGTGCTGTTGTCGTACTCGTTGTACTTGAGTCGGTACTGCTACTTGTTGTACTTGTCGTTGTATCTGTCGTTGACGTATTTGTCTCAGATGTACTTGTTGAGTCTGTTGGCTCTTGAGTAGAACTCGGATCATCCGACGAATTGGACGACTCACTACTCGTTTCTTCAGTCGGATCATCGGTTGAAGAAGTTGTGCTATTTTCGGTAGAAGAACTATATTCTATCTCTTCTATTGTACTTTCTGTTGTTTCATGTTCCTTCGTTGAAGATAAAATTTCTACACTCTCTTCTTCTTCCGATCCTGAAGTTATTTGATCCTCAATTTCTTTGGCAACAACTGGTTGAACATCGCTAACAGAAAGGACAGCACTTGAAGTAAGCAACCCTACACTTAATAATCGTAAATTTTTACTGTTTAGATTTCTTTTTTTCATTTTGTGTCCTCTCTTATTTTATTGATACGGATCTTCTTTCACCAAATTGATGATTTGGTTGAATGCTTGTTCCGATTCTTCTTTCACATCTTTGATGCGTTTGTAGTAATTTTGGTATTCTTGTTCTGCACGTTCTAAGCGTTTTAAGACACTCGCTTTTTTCTTCGTTTCTTCATTTATAAGCTGCGCACGTTGATTTGCTTGGTTGATGATTTCTTTTGCTTGTCTCTTCGCATCCAATAGCACTTCACCGATATCTTCTTTAGACAATTGTTGATCGACATCGATCGTTTTTTGAGCAAGTTGGCGTTTTGCCGTTTCTAATTCTTGACGAACTTTTGCTAACTCTTCATAGGCACCTGTATCTTGTGGTGTATCAGATGCCATAATTACGATACGATCTTCTGCAAGTTTATCGATTTCTTCTTGTTTCGCTAAAAGTTCTTGTTCGTACTGTCTGATCTTATTCGCAAAACGCTCTGCTTTTTTACGGTTTAAATCAGTTTCGTCGATTTGACGATTACTTTCACGTAGCAAGCTGTTGTATTTACTTTTTACTTGTTCAAGTTCTGCCATACGCGCGTCGTAATCTTTTGGTACAGCTTGCACCATTGATAATTCATTTTCTAATGATTCACTTATTTCACGTACCGCTTCTATTTCGTTTTGCAATTGAGAATTTTCTCTCTTACTCTTACGTAGTTCTACTTTTAGCTCTCGAAGTTCATTTTGAAGTTGTTCATTTTCTTCTTGAAGTTCTTCTAATTCATCATCATCGATCACTTCATTGACTGGCGGTCTCTTTCTCTTTGGTTTAGGCTTTCTCGGTGCTGGAACCTGCTTTTTCTTTTTCAATGAGAATTTCGGACGTTCGTCTTCGTCATAATCGTCGTCATCTTCATCATCGTAGTCTTCATCATCGTCATAATCGTCGTCATCTTCGTCATCGTAGTCTTCATCATCGTCATAATCGTCGTCATCTTCATCATCGTAGTCATCTTCATCATCATCGTCGTAGTCTTCATCATCATCATAATCATCGTCGTCGTAGTCTTCATCATCATCGTAATCATCGTCGTCATAATCTTCTTCATCATAATCGTCGTAATCGTCATATTTTTTTCTTTTTTTACCTTTGCCAAATATTTTTAGCATATGCTCACTTCCTTCTATAAAAATCGGGCTACCTCATTCATTTTTTCTAAATGTACTGATAGTAAATACTAAGTAAATTATGTGAATTGTCTATATATGTAAATATAGTGACAAGTGCAGGAATTTTTTATTGTAAAAGTAATCACCTTCACTTTTAAGTATGTTTTTCAGCAGATGAAAAGTTTCTCATTCAACTTTTAGTTCACTTGATAAAAAACAATGCAAAAAAGGAATCAAAAACATGCCTACCTTTTTCTATTTTATCAGATAAAGCTTAAACAAACAAACTGAATTAGCTGTTTATTTTTATTTTTAAGAAACTAAAATCAGCTTTAACTGTGTCTCTCAAACATATTCAGCTAAAACTCATTAAATAAATGTTTTTTTATCATAATATAATTAAAAAATATCACTTTTTTTTGATTTATATACCATAATAGGTAAATTTAAAAAGACATTCAATACTTCATCCTCTCTCTTTTAATAAAAATAGCCTTTCGTTCTTGCCTATTCAAAAATACAACACCACCTTCTCTTATGTTAAATAACCTCATTTTCTACTCTATGATTACACAAAAAGAGAAGTGTTTTCTAATAAAAAAAGAAACCACTTCTCTTAAATATTAATTTTCCCATCCCTTAAATTATGATTATTTAAAAAAATAAAAATTTAAAACATTGTTTTATTTGTTATTTTTTTATTTTCCGAATATCAAGCTCTTGCAATTGTTTTTTTACGATTCATTATTTCTTCACATAAAATCCTCATTTTTTTCACACTTTATAAAGGCACTTCTAACTAAATTTACATCGACCTTGATTACACTAGCACCCTCAGTCTTTTGAGCCCCTTTACCAATCAAATCACCTCTAGTATGAACAATTCGAGTCAAGGTGGTTTTTCAATCTTATTTAATAATCAACCAAGACTTTCCCCATTTGTTGCAATAACTTCTTTATACCAGTTAAAACTTTTCTTTTTGTATCTATTCAGAGTACCTGTTCCGTCATCATGTCGATCCACATAAATAAATCCGTAACGTTTTTTTAATTCCGCGGTTGTAAAGCTGACTAAATCAATACAGCCCCACGAAGTATAGCCCATGATCTCAACGCCATCTTCAATCGCTTCAGCTACTTGGACTAAGTGATCATTCAAATAATCGATACGATAATCATCATTTACAGTTTTAGTCCCGTCTTTAAGCTCTATCAACTCATCCACTGCGCCAAAGCCATTTTCAACAATAAAGACGGGCTTTTGGTATCGATCATATAAGATATTCAAATAATATCTCAACCCTTCTGGATCGATTTGCCACCCCCATTCACTCGCTTTCAAATATGGATTAGGTACTCCGCCTAAAATATTTCCTTCTCCTGTTTCCAGTGACGGATCTGAAGATTCACACGTACTCATATAGTAACTAAAGGATATAAAATCTACTGTCTCAAGTAAATCTTGTTGATCTTGCGTTGTAATGTCCAAACAAATATCATGTTCCTTGAAAAATCTCTCAGCATACGTTGGGTAAGTTCCTCTTACTTGAATATCAGAAAAGAAAAAGTTTTCTCTTTCTGTCTGAAGCGCCGCTAGTACATCAGCAGGTGCTGGTGTCAACGGATAAACTGGCATTCCAAGAATCATACAACCAATTTGAGCATCTGGGAGTATCTCATGACACGCTTTTACTGCTCTGGCACTCGCTACTAATTCATGATGAATCGCTTGATACAAGTCTTGTTTTGAGAGTTTTTCTTTCGGTGTATAGATCCCTCCGCTTAAAAAAGGCGCATGTGTAATCGAATTGATCTCATTAAATGTTAACCAATACTTTACTTTTCCTTTGTAGCGCGTAAAAACAGTTCTGGCATAGTGCTCAAAAAACTCAATCATTTTGCGATTACGCCAACCATCATAGGTTTTTGACAAATGAAGCGGCGTTTCATAATGCGATAGTGTAACTAATGGTTCCATTCCATATTTATGACATTCATCAAAGACTTTATCATAAAATTCCAGCCCTTTTTCGTTCGGTACCTGTTCATCCCCTTGTGGAAAGATTCGTGACCAAGCAATTGATAGTCGGAAAATTTTAAACCCCATCTCAGCAAATAATTTAATATCTTCTTTATATCGATGGTAAAAATCGATACCGACTAGTTTTATGTTATCTGAGGTTGGTTCGCTTGTTGGCAGCCCCTTCCAGCCATGGGGGGCAACATCTTCTACGCTTAGCCCCTTCCCATCTTCATTATACGCGCCTTCACATTGGTTAGCGGCAATAGCACCACCCCACAAAAAATCTTTTGGAAATTTAGACATAATTGATTCTCCTTTATTCTTTTTATACAACATATAAAATCGTCTCTTGACTCTTCGTTTTAGTTATTTCCTTTGCTACAATATCGATATATGAATCAGTGTTCGTAACAACAATTGGTGTTGTTGTGTCATATCCAGCTTCTTTCACCTTAGCAAAATCGACTGCCAGAATTTTTTGTCCTTTTTTTACTTTCTCTCCGGTTTCAACAAAAGCGGTAAAATACTCTCCTGCTAATTCTACTGTATCAATTCCTACATGGATCAAAACTTCGATGCCATTTTCACTTGTTAAACCAATAGCATGTTTTGTCGGAAATAACGCAGTTACCTCACCATCAAAAGGTGCTGTGATCGTGTCTTCTTCTGGGATGATCGCAACGCCTTCTCCCATCATTTTTCCTGAAAATGCAGCGTCATTCACTTGTTCTAGAGGAATCACTTGTCCTTTCATCGGTGCATAAATTTTTTTTGGGTCGTTACTACCTGTTTCTACAGCTTCTGAAATCTTAACTGATTGTTCCGTCTCGTGTTTTTCTACTTCATCAATTCCAAATATCCATGTTAAAACGAATGTTAATACAATTGAAATCCCTGCTACCACGATCGCATTGATAATATTTCCGTTATCTTGTCCCCCGATAAATTGAGGTAAAGCGACCAATGATGGCACAGCGAATGCATAGGATTCTAACCCAGTAATTCCCATATACACGCCACAAATTGCCCCTGAAATCATTGCAGCATATAACGGTTTTTTGTATTTTAAGGTTACACCGTACAGTGCAGGCTCAGTCACTCCCGCTAGTAACGCTGAAATACCAGAAGCCGCAGCCACTTGTTTTAAATTTTTATCCTTTGTTTTAGCAGAAACAGCTAAAGCTGCCGCCCCTTGCGCTAAATTTGCCGCCAACATTGCTGGAAGAATCAAAATATCAGGAGTTGCTGGGGAAGCAATTAGGAAAATCGGGGCAAAAGCCCAGTGCATACCAGTCATGACGATCAATGGCATAAAGGCCGCCATTAAACCTAGCGCTAACCAACCAGCTTTTCCTTGGATCCAAATGATAGCAGATGACAGCAATTGTCCTGCAAACGTTCCTAACGGTCCGACTACGACCAACGTTAAGAGTCCTGAAATCAATAAAATAAGTAATGGTTTTGTGAAGCTTTTGATCACATTAGGAATAATTTTGTCAAAGAAACGCTCAATATATTTCATTAACCAAACCATGATCAAAATTGGAATCACCGAGGAGCCATATGATGCAAGCGTTACTGGTAATCCAAAAAAGTGGACTGGATCACCAAGATTGACCATCTCAACAAAATTCGGATGTAGCATAATTCCAGCTACTGTGACCGCTAGCATTGGTGTCACATTGAACTTTTGCGCTGCTGTAAAAGCCAGCATGATTGGCATAAAGTAAAATGGTGCATCACCAAAAAACGATAGAATCGCAAATGTTTGACTGCTGTCATCTAAAATCCCCATTAATGGTAACAAGATCAATAATACTTTGATCATTCCGCCACCTAACATCGCAGGAATCAGCGGTGACATACAACCTGAAATTACATCCACAAAGGCCTCAAATAAATTCTTCTTTTCCCCACTATTTTCAGTTGGTGCTTGATTGCTGAAATGTCCTAATTTTTCTAGCTCTTTATAATAAGATGCAACATCGTTTCCCATAATAACTTGATATTGACCACCTTTTCTCATCACACCCATCACACCTGGAACTTCTTTGACCTGGACATCTTCAACGGAACTTTCATTGCGTAAAACAAAACGTAAGCGTGTCATACAATGCGTCACTGACTGGACATTTTGTTCCCCTCCGACTAAGTCGAGAATTTGTTTTGCTGAATCTTTATAGTTCATTTTTTTTCATCCTTTCTAAGTAAAAAAGACCTAAAACAGCCCCGCTTTTGGGTACTGCTTTAGGTCATGCTCCTAATGGATAACAATCCTATTTGGTTATAAATTTTTCGTAATTCTTCTGATATGTGCAGTAAGATATACTAACTCTGTCGAACTTAAGCAGTAATCAAACGCCTTTTGAACATATTCGCTGATTTTTAATGAACAGCGATATTCCAGTTCATACTTTTTCTTGAGTGTATCAAGCAACTCAGAATCCTCATCTTCATAATGTTCTCCAATTAATAACCTTTGGGCAAAAAATTTAACGTGGGTTATAAAGCGATAATAGTCTAAAGAGGATTCATCAAATTCTGTATTGTATTCCTTTTTTACGATATCTTCGATAGTTTTAGTAATTTCTGCGATTTCATACGCTGAATCAAAACTTTTAGATTGCTCAGCATTCACAAAGTGAATAGCAATAAACGCAGCTTCGTCAATAACAAATTCGACACCTAGTTCTTTCCGAACGATTTCCAGCGCTTTTTCTCCTACCACGTATTCATCTGGATAAAAACGCTCAATATCCCATCTCAAAGGATTTTTCAAGATGATTCCCTCTCGATAACGCTCAACAGCTGAATGAATATGATCGGTCAGATTAACGTAAATTGTTTCACTTAAATTTTTTCCGAGCTTGATTTTACCGAAATTAATAATTTTTTCCGCTACTAGGATATGCTCCATCGGCACATCTATCAATAGCTCTGTAAATTTATTTTGTGTAGCCTTATCTCTTAATAAAAAAATTTTTTCAACCCGCTCCAGATCAACAGGTTGACCTTTTTTCTGTCCAAAAGCGATTCCTTTTCCCATTAAAAGAACTTCTACACCCTTACTATTGCTCGAAATAACTGTATTGTTGTTTAGTACTCGTTTTATGATCATAATAAGTCCCCGATTACAAAAAAATCCCATTTACCCGTCGTCAAATAACGGTGCAAATAGGTCTTGCTCACTTTCGTGATAACATCCAGTTAAAAAATTGAAGAGTTGCAACATGCTTACCCAAAGTAATAACATCTGCTACTTGAAACCTAGCATAACAAATATTGGAAGGGCTGTCAATATAAAAAATGCCCTCTTTTAAAAAGGGAGTTGGACATTCATTTCATCCAACTCTCTAAATACGAATAAACAGTATGCCGCTTCAATCATAGCGAATTCAATGTGCTAAATTCGGAAATATGCTTGAATCTCCAAGACATATTATGAAGACTGAATTAACTTTGCACAATCCCTACTTAGTTCTCAGAATTGAGCACTTTTGTCTCACCTTTCTTTTCTCTAGTCTTTTGACGGAATCAACAAGCGTAATCCATTCAAAATCACGAGCAGTGTACTTCCTTCATGTGCGATAACACCGATTGTGATATCCATTTTTCCTAGAATATTCAACGTAATCAATAGTACAACTATCAACATGGAAAAGAGGATATTTTGCCACACCACTCGATCTAACCGTTTAGAAATTTTATGAGCATAGCTGAATTTGGTCAAATCATTTTGCATCAATACCGCATCTGCTACGTCGATTGCTATATCTGTCCCTTCACCCATTGCTACACCGATATCCGCAGTGACTAAAGCTGGGGCATCATTGACACCATCACCTAGCATCGCTACGTTGCCAAATCGCACTTGTTGGTCTTTAATGATTGCAGCTTTATTTTCTGGTAAGACATTTCCAACGACTTCATCGATCCCAATTTGACGTCCAACCGCTTGTCCTGTTAATTCTGCATCTCCAGTGATCATCGTGGTATGGATCCCTTGTGTTTTTAGATAGTTGATTACATTTTTCGCATTTTCATTTGGTACATCCATCATAGCGATCAGTCCGATCACTTCATTATTTTTAGCAAAATAAACAACGGTTTTCCCTTCTTTTGCGTATTGTTCATTATAAGCATTAATTTGTATACTAACTTGACCGAAAATTTCAGGTTTACCGATTTGATAAGTATCACCGAGGTATTCTGCTACCAAGCCTTTCCCAATTTCATTCTCAACGGTTAATGTCAAATCGGCAGTCGCATTAAATCGGCTTAAGATTGCATTTGCTAACGGATGATTGGCTGTTTTTTCCATAGCAACAATGATATCGATACACGTTTGCTCAGATAATTGTGCCAATTCAGTTAAGAAATAAACGTCCGTAACGGATGGTTTACCTTTCGTCAACGTGCCTGTTTTATCAAAAGCGACAGACTTGATTGTAGCTAAGTTAGCTAAATATGAACCACCTTTAAATAAAACACCTCTTTTAGCTAAGTTAGAAATTCCTGATAATGTTGCGGGTACAGCACTCGCTGCTAGTGCGCATGGTGATGCAGAGATCAAAAATACCATACCGCGGTAAAAACTTTCATCCCATGTCCAATTAAATAGGGCAGGCCCCGCTACTATAAAAATCGGTACGACAATCAAAACGATCGTCACGTAATAAGGTTCTAGTTTTTGGATTTTAGTAGCTGTTTTGGATAAATTAGATTGCGATTGATTGACTAATTGAAGAATTTTAGCAAATACGGTATCACTGCTGTCTTTTGTCACTTCCATGGTAAATGTACCACTGCCATTGATTGTACTCCCAAATACTTCGTCACCAACTGTTTTTTCTCTTGGTATGCTTTCACCATTGATAGAAGATTCATCAATAGACGTTTGTCCAGATAGTATAATGCCATCTGTCGCAATTTGGTCACCGTTTAGCACTTGCAGTTGGTCCCCGACCTTCAATGTTGCCACGTCGACAATTTTCACAGTCCCATCTGTTTGAATCAGACGTGCCTCTGTTGGATTTAGTTTAAGTAAATTGGTAATCTCTCGTTTACTGCGGTCTTCTGCATATTCTTCAAGAAAATGTGCTGCTGCGAAGATAATAATCAGTAATGCCGCTTCTTCATAATTCCCAATAATGGTCGCACCAAAAGCAGCTAAGGTCATCAAAATATGAACATTAGGTACAAACTTTCGTTGCTCTTTGGATTCAGTCATGGTATCCACTATACCTTCTACCATAATGTGGTAACCAGATAATAACATTGCACTGACAAAAAGAATGTTCTGTACTAAAGATCCTTTATTGATAAAGAATGCGATACTAAAAATAGCTAATCCTATAAAAAATAAAATAACAGGGGATTGTCCGTGGTCGTGATCGTGTTCATGCCCTTTTTCATTTGAGCAATTGTGATCGTGTGCTTTCATTGTTTCCATTATACTCATCCTCCTTTTTGGTTATTTTCTGAAAAGATACATCTTGTCTTTTTCAAATGAATAACCGTTCATATATCATATAGCTATAATACATGAACAGACACTCATGTGTCAAGAGAAAACCAAAATTTTAGTGCAAAAAAAGACTAAAACAAAGGTTCCATCCTTTTATTTTAGTCTTTTAGTTATTTTGATTCGTCTACTTGAATGTATTTAAAGCTGTATGGTGAGCCAAAACTATGTTTTACTACACCGCTGATATTTTTCTTTTGCAACAATGCTGTTTGTTGTTGGTAAATCGGAGCAATCGTGTAATCTTTTGCTAATAGAAGCTGTTCCGCTTGCAATAGATCCGACCAACGTTTTTCTTCCTCTGCCGCATCTGTATCTGAAGCTGCTTGAATCAAACGATCATAGGCAGGATTTTTGTAATTGACATGGTTTAAACCTGATGTGGAAGCAAACATATCTAAAAAGGTGATTGCATCTTTGAAATCAGGCATCCACTGACCAAACGCAATATCATAGTCGCCAGATAAATAGCGTTCCTGCAAGTTATTACTCGGCAAGGTTGTGAGTTCAAATTTAATGCCTGGTAGTACTTCAGCGATTTGACTCGCTAGATATTCAGCTGTTTTTTTCTCTGTATCTGTATCTTTTGTTAAATAAACGAGTGTGATATCGGTCTTATGCAGCTCTTCTTTCGCTTGTGCAAATGCCTTTTGTGCTGTATCTTTGTCAAATGTTTGTTGCACACCATTTTCTTTGCGAAAATCTTCACCTGTTTTGGGATTTTGAACAAAATTTTTCGGAACAAATCCCGCTGCTGCAATAGATCCGTCTCCTAAAACATTTTTTACGAACGTATCACGGTCGATTGCTAAAGCGATTGCTTTCCGTAAGTTTTGATTTTCTAATAGCTTGCCTTGCGCTTGGTTAAAGCGCAGGTACCCCATTTTTGTATCATTTTGATTTTGAAAATCTAAATCATTTTTATATTGTTTCGAGAATTCTCCATCTAATATCACTCGATCAAGTTCGTCTGTTTGATATAAATTGACTGCTGTACTGGTTGATTTTACAACGGTCGTTTGGATTTCATCGACGTGCACATTCTTTTTATCCCAATAGTTTTGATTTTTGACATAGGTCCACGTATCGGAATTTTGTTCCCACCCTTCCAACACAAAGGGACCATTATAAAGCGTTGTTTTAGCTGACGTCCCATAGCTACTCCCTTGTCTCTCCGCGAACGCTTGATTGATTGGGAAAAAGGTTTCGAATGTCAATAAGGAAGTGAAGTAAGGAATCGGTTTGATTAGATGGATCACCAATGTATGCTCGTCAGGTGTTTCTACCCCAAGTTGGTCTGGAGCCATTTTTCCTTGATAAATGGCATTGGCGTTTTTTATAGAAGAAACGAACAGACTAGCATATGATGGAGCCGTTTCTGGTGTTACAGCTCTTTTAAATGCGTATAAAAAGTCTTTCGCCGTGACCGAGTCCCCATTTGACCATTTCGCATCCTCTCTCAAAACAATTGTATACGTTTGTTTGTCCTCACTGATTTTTGGGAGTTCTTTGGCCACAGCCGGTATCGTTTCATCTTTTTCATTTAATTGATAAAGCCCTTCCAAAACCTGATTTTGAGCATTAAAGCTAATGAAATCCTCTTCTTGTGTTGTATCAAGCGTTAGCAGTTCAGCTGGCTCGGTAAAATGAACGATTGTTTTTTTTGATTCAGCCGATTCTGTTTTCCTAGCTGAGTTACAACCTGTTATAAAAACTAACAGTGCCAGAGTAGTAATCGTAATGAACTTTTTCATTCTGTTCCTCCTTGTATCACTTAAAAGTGTCATGCGTTTATTTAGCCGAAAATAGCCAGTGAAACGCAATCAATCAACTAAACAAAAATCACATTTTCAACCACCGTTATTGCTGGATCTAACGATTGCATGACTGGGCAATTTTTGCCAATCAATTTCAAGGCGCGCTCTGCTTTTCCTTGTGCTTCATCTGAAACCCGAATCGAAAAAGCAATAACGACGCGACTCAAAGGTTTCGCTGGTTTTTCTTCTGCTCGTTCATAAGAGATTGCTACTGTTTCAATAGAAAAATCAATATGAGAATTCGTTAATATCTTTTCATAAACGTACGCTCCGCATGCACCAATAGATGCCACTAACATTTCAACTGGAGAAAAACCAATCTCTTTTTTTAATACCCAATTCCCACTGTCATGTACCAATTCAAATCCTTTTTCGCCTGAAATCAATTCCATTTTTTTGCTCCTCTACTTGAAGTTATCTTCATTTTTTTAACCTTTGCTTTATCTTATTATGATAGTACAAAACCTAAGAAACGGATAATACTTTATTCTCAGGTATGATAGCCAAAAACTATCAATAAAAACATTTTAAACACAAATTAATCAAAATTTTTCTTCAATCGATTGTCATTTTGGTTTGTATCTTGGATGATCGAATCGATGTATTCTTTTAAAAATGTGCTATTTTTTCTGATAATTTGATAACCCATTTCCGCTTTGATTTTTTCTACTTCTTTATCCGTTATAAAATCATTACCTGAGAAAAAGCGATAATTTACTCGACCAACGAATTCAGCAGCAATGTCTAAATCTTTACTATCTGATAATCCTGCATCAATTAATTGGCTGTAGCCTAAATGCTCCCCATCCTTTATAAAACGTTCTTTTATGTATTGTGGATACTCTTTTATCTCAGAAACCGAATGTGCGTTTTCTAATTTTTGGTACTCAAATGAGTCATTTTTTAAATTCACTACACCATAGCCTTGAGGGGCAATCGAAAAAGAGCTGGACGCAATTTCCGTCAATTGGTGCTCATCGATTGTTTCAGACATAATATCTTGCGCATGAATATGACCAGAAAAAACAATAGGCACTTGGTAGTCTACTAAAAGTTGTTTGAATTCTTTTGCATTATTGAGGACAAAACCGCTTGATAACAATTTATTATGAGCAAAAACATTGTGATGCACGAAAACCAATGTTTTTTTCTTTTCTTGCTTAGCTATTTCTAGTTGGTTTTTAACCCACTTCATTGTTTTCCCACGGATTGTTCCTCCCGTCGTAGGTCTTGTTTGCGGTTGTTTGTCATCGGGGTATATATTCGAATCAAGAAAAAGAAAATTGTATGTTTGATTGACTGCTACGGAGTAACTTAATGAATTTTTGTCGTAGTTCATAGCATTTTGATACCCAAAATCGGCAAAAATTTCTTTAAAATCAGCGATTGAGATGGACTCCGTTTTTTCCTGCTTCTCCTCAACAAATCTTCTAGCCCAGCCATCATTGACATCGTGGTTTCCTGGAATTACAAATACCTTGATCCCTTCTTTTGTCAGTTGTTTGAGTTGTTCTGCTAGCTTTTCCGCACTGATTTTTTCCCCATTTAAGGTTAAGTCGCCCGTAATGACCAGCATATCTGGCTTTTGTTCAATTGCTTTTCCGATGAAGGCTTGCCAGCTTTCTTTTTGATAATCCAATTCTTTGCCTGCTGCCGTCTGTTTGATTTTTTTGAAGGCTAAACCTGTATCTGTTAGGCTTTTATCAATGTAATGAGGATCACTTACTACCCAAAATTCAATGGCTTCTTTTTTAAATAGCCTTTCTTCACTTTGTTCTGTCTCTTTGCCAAAATAAACGATTGCCGCTGTTATCGCTATTACGCCGAGTAAAATAAACGCCAGCCTTTTTTTCATTCATTCATTCTCCATTCTTTATTATCCCACTTGATTTTATGCAAAAAAGCTCTCACTCTATTTAGTTGACTAAAATAAAGTGAGAGAGAGTAATAAGAGCTTTAATGGATTTCTTCAAAGGAATAAATCTGCTCTATTGCATTAGCTAATTTTTTAAACTGAACAAATTTTCCCTCACGAAGATATTCTTTTCCATCGATAAAAAAAAGGGACGTTGGTGCTGAAAAAATCAAATATTCAGCTGAAATCGCTTTGACTTTATCTGCTTCCACTTCTCTTACTTTGATTTTGGGATAGCTTTTTAAGAGCTCTGTCACTTTTGGCCTAAGCGCATGGCACACCGAGCAGTCTTCTTGTGATACATATAAAAATGCAAAGTGAGTTTCATTGATAAAGGTTACTACGTCTTGAATTGTTTGTAATTTTTCCATTGATATCATCCTTTTGTGATTGGCTAAATCATAGCACCATTTTAGCAAGTTTACGATATTTATGCCCGATATCCCCTACTTACTTCGACCCACGTTTTATAATAGTCTCTATAACATCCATCTTGATCCTCTGCTGTCATGATATAACGCCCAATCATTGTGCCTGTTTGATACCCTTGTTTTTCTAATTTCTCTTTTATTGATTGAAAATTATTTTCTAACGGATCATCTGACTTAATTGTGAGTAGGAATTGTTTGTATTGGTATTCCACTTGCTCTGGTTGTTGCCAAATCGTCTCTTCTTCCACAAATTCTTTGGTGGTTACCGCAAATCCATATATGAGCTCTTTTTCATGGATAGAGTCGCTATAAACGACTAAGCTTGATGGCGTATCAATGTAGGTCTGTAATTCGTTTGGATCACTTAAATCAATTGGGATGATCCGTTCTACATCTAATGGTTCGTCACTAAACTCTTTCTCTTTTAACTCGATCAAACTCAACAGTTGATCTTTTCTATGCTTTATCCCTTGCTTTTTTTTCTTTAGTTCTGCTAATTCTGCTGCAACACGTGTTTCAGTTTCATCTAATATCGTCCATAATTCCTCTGGTGATTTTCGATAAAGATTCGTCATTTTATTAATGGGAATGTCGAGCCTACGGTAAAAATCAATATCACTGATCGTCAGGATATCCTCCATATCAAACAGCCGATAGCCGTTTTGTCTATTTCTGGAGGATGTCAGTAAGTTCATATCGTCCCAATAACGGATTTTTGATTTTGGTAACTTCATGATTTCAGCTACTTGCCCCACAGTTAATAACTTCTCTTTTTCCATACCCTCACCTCCGATTTTAATTATAAACGAAAATCATTGACATTCAAGTAACTTGAAGGTGTAGAATTCCCTTTGAGTCTTTAAAAGGAGGAATTTAAATGAAGATCATTCATTTTTTCATTAAAAAGAACCTGACACTTATTTTAGCGACAGTTCTTTGTTTATGTTTACAAATTATTGGAACACTTGGTGTACCGTTACTAGTAGCGCAATTGATCGATGTAGGGATTGCAAGTGGTGATGAACAATCCATCAAAACGATTGGGCTTAAAATGTTCGCAATGGCTTTATTTGGTGCGCTCTCAGCGATTGCTGGCAGTTATCTTTCAGCTAAAGTAGCCGCTAAATTTGGCTTAGAAACACGGGAGATGTTTTTCAGCAAACTACAAACATTTTCTATTAAAGATGCCGATTATTTTGGGACTGGTTCCCTATTGACCAGAATGACAAATGACGTTGACAATATTCAGCAAATGATTGTGTTGTTTCTACAATTGATTTTACCGGCACCAATCATTGCAGTCTTTTCGCTTTATATGACATTTACTTACTCAGCAATGCTCGCTTTAGTTCCACTGATTGCCATTGTAGCGTTTGGCTTGATTGTGTATATCTTGATGAAAAAAGGGACTCCTCTTTCACTGTCGATTCAGCCAAATATGGATAAGATCATTGTGACGTTACGTGAATTCTTTACTGGAATCAATATGATTCGTGCGTTTAACAATCAAGAGTATGAAGAAGAACGAACGAATAAAACATTTTCTGACTATGCAAACGGCATGATTCGAGTCAATAGCATTTTTGCGTTTATTACGCCAGTTGCTTTCTTGTTAATGGGTGTGGTTTTTTCTTCAATCTTATGGTTTGGCGGAAACTTAGTGGCTCTTGGCACGTTGCAAATTGGTACGGTTTCTGCCGTTGTTGAATACTCTTTACTAACTCTTGCTTACTTAATGATCGCTGCAATGGTTTTAGTAATGTTGCCTAGATCACTTGCTTCAGTAAAAAGAATTGAAGAAATTTTAAACACCCAAGATCAAATTCTCGATACTGACCAACCTGTTTTGCTTGAAGAAACTGACCTTAACGATACTTTGATCGCATTGAATCATGTGACGTTCAGTTATGATCAAGCAGATGAACCTGTTTTGGAAAATATTCATTTCAACATTCCAAATGGCAAAACAACTGCCATTGTCGGAGGAACTGGCTCTGGTAAAAGTACGGTTGCCAAATTATTGTTAAGACTGAGCGATGTCTCAGAAGGGGCGATTTTATTTAATGGGGTGGATATCAGAACGGTTACACAAGAAGAATTACGCTCTAAAATCAGTTATGTTCCTCAAAAAGCCTTTTTATTTAGTGGAACTATTAAAAGTAATTTATTGATGGGGTATCCTGAGGCAACGAAAGCTGATATGGATCGGGCAGCTGAAATTGCGCAACTTTCTCCTTATCTCAATACATTAGAAGACGGTTATGATTCGTTTGTGGCACAAGGCGGAACCAACTTCTCTGGAGGGCAAAGACAGCGGTTGTGTATCGCTCGCGCATTGATCAAACCTGCGGATATTTATATATTTGATGATAGTTTTTCAGCGCTTGATTATAAAACGGATGCTGCATTAAGACTGGCATTAAAAGATGAAATGTCCGATAAAACTCTACTGATCGTCGCTCAACGACTAAGCACGATTCAACAAGCCGATACGGTCATCGTTTTAGATGAAGGGAAAATCGTTGGACAAGGAACCCACGATCAACTATTACTAACGAATAAAACGTATCAAGAATTTGCCCGCTCACAAGGGATTATCATGGAAGGAGCACAGTCATGATGGAAAAAGTAAATAAACAAACACTGAAACGATTCTTTCAATTGATTCGACCTGAACGCCCTATATTTTTCGGTCTAATTCTATGTAGTTTAGTTGGGAATGCCTTGGTCATTGCTATGCCTTTCATTATGGGGATTGCTATTGATGATTTGCTTATGCTAATCAAGACTCATGGAGTTAGTCACATCACATTTCCAATGGTGCAAGAAGCGTTATTGATGCCTGTTTTGATATTGATTGTCTTTTCGATCATCAGTAGTTTGATGTCTTATACGCAAGAACGTGTAATGGCTTCTTTAAGCGAACGGATCACATTAAGAGTCCGAAAAGAAGTCACGAAAAAATTTAAATCATTACCGATGGCGTTTTTTGATCAACATCAGGTTGGGGACATTCTCAGTCGAACAACGACCAGTTTAAATCAATTGTCACAAGTTTTCCTAACAGGGATCAATCAATTCTTCACTTCGATTTCAACGATTGTCTTTGCTGGGATCATGTTGTTCTACATTGATGTAAAACTAACCTTGGTTGTCGTGGTCCTGATTGCCGGAAGCTCATTCTTAACTGGTAAAATTGCCAATAAAAATAAGAAACTAGCCGAAGCAAGTCAGTCAGAACTTGGGATTTTAAATAATAAAACAGAAGAGTTTTTATCTGGGAATTTAGTGACAAAAACCTTCAACCAACAAGAGCACGCAAAAGACATTATTTCTGAAACAAATCAAAAACATTACAACGCATTTTTGAATGCTCAATTTATGAATTTTGCGATTTATCCCGCGATTCGTTTGATCAATCAATTAGCCTTTATTGTCAGTGCAATCATCGGAGCACTCTTAGTGTTACAAGGTGGTATCACGATTGGGCTCCTTCAAGCATATCTACAATATATCAATCAAGTTTCTGAACCAATTTCTACAGCATCTTATGTTATTAACTCCATTCAAGCAGCGCTAGCAGCCGTCGATCGGATTTTTGAGATTTTAGATGCAGAAGATGATGTTCCAGAAAAAGCGAACGTGCAATCCATCGATCACCCAACTGGTGCAATAGCTTTTGATAACGTTCAATTTGGTTATACTAAGGAAAAAATTTTGATGAAGCAAGTTGATTTCACCGTAAAGCCAAAACAAATGGTCGCGATTGTCGGACCAACAGGTGCTGGCAAGACAACGTTAGTGAACTTACTGATGCGTTTTTACGAGTTAAATGGAGGACGGATCACCTTTGATGGCGTAGATATCACAAATCTTTCAAGAACAAATCTACGTGCGATGTTTGGGATGGTTTTACAAAATACGTGGTTATTTGAAGGAACAATTGCAGAAAATATCGCGTATGGACGAATGGATGCGACGCGAGACGATGTGGTCGAAGCCGCTAAAATCGCACAATGTGATCATTTTATTCGAACACTACCAAACGGTTATGATTCAATTATTTCTAGTGAAAACGGCTCATTGTCACAAGGACAGCAACAACTTTTGACGATTGCCAGAATCATTTTGGCAAATCCTCCTGTAGTTATTTTGGATGAAGCAACGTCTAGCGTGGATACTAGAACAGAAGCGCATATCCAAAAAGCGATGGATGAAGTAACGAATAATCGAACTAGCTTTGTGATTGCGCATCGTTTGTCTACGATTGAAAATGCTGATTTGATTTTAGTGATGAAAGACGGTGATATCGTGGAGAAAGGGAATCATCAAGAATTGTTGGCGAAACCTTCGTTGTATGCTTCATTGTACAATAGTCAGTTTCAACAGACATAAGAGGTAAAAGATACTAAGAATCACAGGGTAAAATCATCAACGGATGATCCTCCCCTCTACTCTTAGTATCTTTTTTCGGTATAAAAAATGATTATTACGTACTACGCTATTTAGCAATCTGCTTTTCGAACTAAAACACAATAGCCGTTTTTAAACAGAACCTCATAATCTCCTAAAATACGAATAATCTTTTGTTCTAATTTACTGATTCCAATTTTTTCATACATTTTACGCTGCGATCTCCAATGAATCATCCAAAAAAGAATACCGCCAGAAAACCAAACGAATTGATCAACTTCTGTTGGACAATGACTAACTAATTCTGGTAATCGTTCAACGATTTCACCTGAAAACACGTAGTCCTCTTTTCTTTTTTTTAGTTGGTTGTATAGTGAGTCTATATCATTTAACTCTATTGTTTTTTCCTCCGTTTTTTATTCTTGTGTTAGGTAGGTCTGGACCATTTCATCCAGTAATGCCCTTTTCTAAACCCTCTTTATTACTGCTGGGTGTAGATATGGATAGTGAAAAGCAGTAGCATGGAAAAAATAATGGATACATGTAGAAAAAAATTGAACAATTACATGTATAGTGGTCTTTTTTTTGAACAGGTGGAGAATCTCTCGAAAATTCATTCGATAGTCTTTGGGAGTATACTCATCAACCATAATCAATTTAGGCTCGTAAGTAGTGGTATCACGTACTTCATACCGCATAGTAAACTCTGATATATCTTTTTTTGTGGCAATCCAATCGGTCTTCCAACGTTCTGAGAAATAATCAAGGGCATCTTGAAAAAAGATTCCGTGTTGGCGGTCTCGAAAAAAATTCAATCGCTGTTAATAATTTCTTGAATTTTCTCTCGATACTCGATTGCATTGGTATTTACTAGGTCGTAATTTAAATACGAACAAGTAACGTCGATATCTTTGTTTGAATGATTGTCCGTTTCTCTTGATTATGTTGTTGTATCCCACCTGAATTTTCACGTTTCGTTTTTTCCGTGCGCGCCACAATTTGGGCCATTTTCTCCCCATCCGAACACCTAACAAGGCAGTTGTATTTCGGAATCACTTCCACGTAGAGTATAAACGTACTATACTTTACGATGTAAAGGTGCGCTCTGCCGAGCGCTGTTGCCTGTTTCCGAACGGTCGCTTTTCGCTCCCAATCGTTATCTAGGCAATCCGTAAAAAAATTGGTTTCCATTTTTACATTCTTAGAAATTTCAATCCAACTTTTTTTACTCCGTTCTCGAACCTTTTGACGTTGTTCTAAGTCTTTATCCGCCACTAGAACGTCTCCCTTTTTTAATTCCAATTAAAATTTATCAAGCATTTTCCCTTGCAGGTCTAACACTTGTGTGACCTTTTTTCCAAATTGCCCTTTTACTACATCACCTAGACCACTTGTTGCAGAAGTAATGGAACTTTTTGCACTTTCTGATTCCGTTTCTCCAGATTTTTTTGTTTTTTTCACAAGACTATCTTTTTTTTGAACAAGTGCCATTGCAGTGGCTTGAGCGCTCATCTTTTGTAAATTCTTTTTATATTCTTTTAATAGTTTTTCGATTGCTTCTAACACGTAATCATACTCCTTTTACGGCTTCATTTGTTCTTGAAGTTTTTTACGATAGGCTTGTTCTGCTTCGTCTTCTTTTAACGAAAGGGTCCGTTTCTCTCTGTCTAATTCTGAGAAAAAATCTTCTTCAAGACGTGATAGCTCACGTCTTGCCCATTCCATAGGCTCATTTGTTTCACCAAATCGTTGTACCTGCCGCTGCATTTCAGAATAGGTATCATTCGTTGCTTGTTCCGCTTGTCGCCTAATTCTTGTCAATGCGTCAGATTCTTCTTCAAGTTGTCGTCTCGTTTGTTGATAATCCGCTAATGCTTGCTCTTCTTGATCCATACTCGTATCTCTCCCTTTTTTAGGCGAGTTGTTTCGCTAATTCTTGGTCTCGTTGAACTAATTCACCTATTTTTGCAGTAATATCTTTGGTTAGGGTACTAAATTTACTACTCATTTGATGTGCTAAACTTAGTTTTTCTTGAAATTCTTGTGAAGGAATCGTCACCATTGTTTGTTCCGTACAACCCATTGCCTGCATAGCATCTAAAACTTCGCCATAAGATAAGTCAGGACAATTACGTTGAATCGTCGAACATCCTTCTTGCCATATTTCTTCTAATTCCCTAACGGCATCTTTATAGAGCTTTACGACGTTCTCCATTGCCAGTTCAAATTTTGAAGATGCAAGCTTTACAATGGTTAGCGCTTGGCTATCGTCTAAATAGATTTGTTCATTTCCAGATAAACCGCCACCACTAGCAGTAAATTTTTTACGTAAAACGTTCAATTTGGTAAAACTATCAATTTGAGTTTGAAGCCACTCATTTTCTTTTTTTAATTGTTGGTACTCTTTTTTACTGCTACTTTTATGTACACCATACTGTTCTAATCTGCGCATTTGCATCTTATTTTCAACGATACTTTGCGCTAAAAGGGTTTGTTCAATCGAAATACCGCCATTCAAATCTGAATAAACCACGATATCGCCGTATTTGTTGATATAGTTCCCTTTTTTATCTACTTTGAATTGATCTCTTGAATGACCAAATAACTTCCACCCTTTATTATCGATGCCTATACTTAAGAATGGTATTTTCTTCTGACCACCAGTCATCCAACCACTAGTTATCGTATCAGATGTATCATAGATATTAACAATAACCCCTTTATAATTTTTAATCTGTGCATCCGTTAAACCCGAACCAGCAGCACCATATGTAATAGCATTATATCCTTTTAAAACAGCAATATAGATAGCTTCTGCACCACCTAATGAATGTCCTGTAGTAGAAATAGTGTAACCATCTTTTTTAGAATAACGTTGCTCAATAACATTAGCATAATCTAAAGCAGACTGAAAAGCACCATTTGCATGTTTGTCATTTTGAGCGATTTCTCGGACATCGGTTTTTATATCCTGCCATCCACTTGTTCCTGCATAGGCAATCGTTATGTCTTTTTTTACGACTGATTCAGGATACCCAGGTATTTGCTTCAAATATTCTGTTTTTTTATCCTTATATTCATCCCTAATTTCTGCTACAACCATGGCTTGCATACTGTTGTTTTTTGGAGCTTTATCTGTACCAATTTTATCTTTATTCGTGTCTACTTTATCTAGAATGATATACTCTTTATTTTGTGATCGTTCATTAACTGGTACATTTCCGTTTTCAACTTGATAAACTTGATCAGAAAATTGTCTATTTTGATCCATTAGTTCACCGTCCCGTGATAATAAACAATTTTTTGAGTAGGCATACTAGCTTCTATTTTTTCTGGTTTCTCCTCAAGATAATAAGGTCCTTCTCCTGAGAGTGTTCTTATATTGTAGATTAATTTATCAGTTTCTGCCGAAACAGTATCTAGAGAAACACTATCTTCATAAACATTGTTTAGTTTAAAATAAACTTTAACTGTATTCATTGGAGTAACTGAAAAATTCGTAAATTCAACGCTTTCAATACTAATCTTTTTTTCCATTTCTTCTAATTTTTCAAAAAATTGAGACTCCGTTAAATTACCGTTTCCATTATTAAATTCGTTAAATATTTTCTTTTTTTGTTTTTCGTCAATAGTAGATAGTACGTAATTATTATACAAATAATTAGCTAAATCAGTTTGAATCTCTATTAACTCTTGTTTGTCTTTCTCTCTGTCCATGTACCATTTACCTCCAATTATTAAGCCTACTAAAATTATTATAGCTAAAGCTATGAATGCATTTTTTTTCATCCGTTTCTCCTTAAAGTAAGAGTAATTTAACTATAACATAATTATTGAATTCATAAAACTACGTATTAACAATATCTAGAGTATAAAATTAGTGTTGTATAATCAACATTCTCTCAATCAACTAAACATTGACAACCTTCATTTTATTTTCTTACCACCTAATTAAAAATTTCAAAAATAATCCAATTGAAACTGATCTAATGAATGTCCGGCTGTTCTCCACCATGGATTGTCGATACACATACTCAAAAAAGGGATTTTTTTCCGACCACCAGTCAACACACCACTCGTCACAGTATCCCTTGTATCGAAAAGATTCACAATCGTCCCTTTGTACTGTTTAATCTGTTCGGCTGTTAAGCCTGAACCAGCAGCACCATAAGTGAAGGCATTGTATCCTAATAATACCGCAACATAAATAGCTTCTGCACCACCTAATGAATGACCTGTAGTTCCAATGTTAAAGCCATTTTCTTTTGGATACTTCCGTTCAATTTCTTTGGCGTAATCTATCGCTGAAGAGAACGCCCCATTCTCATATTTAGCCTCTAGTCCAATTTCTATGACATCGGATGTCCAATCCTTCAAGCCACTTGTGCCAGCATAGACAATGGTTACGTCTTGTTTTACGACTGATTTAGGATAGCCGGATACCTTTTCTAATCTTTTTTCTGTTTTATACTCATCTTTAATTTCAGCCACAGCCATAGCTTGCATACTATTTTTTCTTGGGTTATTTTCTCCATTTAGGATATCTTTATTTGTGTCTACAGTATCTAAAACTAAATACTTATCCTCTACTAATCGGTCACCAGTCTGAACGTTATTACTTTCCACTTGATAAGACTCTTTGGATAATTTGTTATAATCGTCTAATTCTTTTTGTGGTGGTTTTCCTATATTAGCCATAATTATTCCACTCCTTTGTTGTTGTAGATAATATTTGCTTCAGCCATTTTTTCGTCAGTGCTTTTTTCTTTTCGTTCTAAAACATACCCATTTCGGTTATTCATAGAATTAAAGCTGTACAACCATTTCCCTGTTTCTGCGGAAATGGTACTTAATGACGTATCATCTGAGTACACATCATTGATTTTAAAATTAACGACTAAATCTTTCATTGGTCCAACAGAAAATTTAGTAAATTCCACTTTTTCGATATCTGAGTATTTAGCTATATCATCTACACGTTTAGAATATTCAGGAAACGTCATTTTTCCATTGTCATAATCTTTATCTAATTGATCTAATTCTTCTTTGTTAAACGTGTAAAGTCGGTAGTTGTTATACAAATAATTGGCTAAATCTGTTTGAATATCGTGTAATTTTGCTAAATCTTTTTCTCGTTTCATATACCATGCTCCTCCAATGATTACTAAAATTATTAAAGCTAGAACTATGTTTTTTTTTGGTTTCATTCGTTTCTCCTTAAAGTAAAAGTAAGATAATCATAACATAGCGATTAGATTCATAAAACCACGTAACAATGACCGTTAACAAGCTGTCGCCTTGTTTGGTGGTACTCTGCTAGTGCCTGGTCTTCATTCCTCATGTTGGGTTCACTCCCTTTGAATTTAAGCGAGTTGTTTCTCTAAGTCTTGGTCTAGTTGGACTAACTCGCCTATTTTGACCATAATTTTTTTCAATAGCGTGGTGAATTTACTCCCCATCTGATTCGCCAAACTAATTTTCTCTTGGGGTATATTCTGCTTTTAAGGTATCTTAGTTTGTGGTAATGGTGTACAAAACTAAATATTTATCGTCTACTAGTCGATCACCTGTCTGAACATTATTATGTTTCACTTGATAAGACTCGTTCGATAATTTGTTGTAATCAACCAATTTTTTTGGGCAATTTTTCTGTCGTACCCATAATTATTCCACCCCTTTATTGTTGTAGATAATGTTTTCTTCAGCCATTTTTTTGTCAGTGCTTTTTTCTTTTCGTTCTAAAACATACCCATTTCGGGTATTCATAGAATTGAAGCTGTACAACCATTTCCCTGTTTCTGCAGAAATGGTACTTAATATCGTATCGTCAGGGTACACATTATTAATTACAAAATTAACGTCTAATCCTTTCATTGGTCCAATAGAAAACTTAGTAAATTCTATTTTTTGTATATCGGAGTATTCTTTGAGTTCATCTGATTTTTTTAGAAACTCTTCAGTAGTTAAATTCCCTTCCCCCTTATTATATTCTGAATTTAATTTGTCATCTTTGTCTTTATCTACAGTATATAACCGATAGTTGTTATACAAATAATTAGCTAAATCTGTTTGAATATCATGTAATTTTGCTAAATCTTTTTCTCGTTTCATATACCATGCGCCTCCAATGACTAAAATGATTATACCTAAAGCTATTAGTGTCTTCTTTTCCATTCTTTTCTCCTTAACGTAAGAGTAAGTTAACTATAGAACAGGCATTAAAATAATAAACTCATCTAATATTTATAAAAAATTGTTTTTTAACCTCAAATTCCGATTAACCAAAGTAGCCCGCCTATCAAGCGATAAGCGGGCTCTCTTTGTCAATGTCAATTGGTCTACCTAACAAGACTCCGTCAATCCTCACTTCTCAACTCAAAAAGATTGTGAAAAGTAAGGAAGTACAGTGACGGCATTTGTTATTTTAAGTTAGTCAGTTATGGACTACTCCATGCAAAGATGAAAGCTAAAGCTGAAGTAATAGCTAGCACATTCGTTCACTCTTTAAACAAATTCATGTCATAATATTTCTTCTTACATTATGCTATAATTTCCATGAGAAATTGCTCTTATGAGCCATTTTGGTTAAGCATAGAGAAGTCATTTTGCGGTGAATTTTCTCTATGCTTTTATTGTAGCAATATACATGTAATAGCTCATTTTTTTCTACACATATCCATTGTTTTTTTTCTAATTTGGTTTCTGTACAGTATTAATTTGGAATAAACACACGATATGTAGTTATTTGTTCTGCCTTCACTAGTAAGAGTTTTCATACCTTACCATTCTTTGTAATCAGAACCAAAACTTCCTAAATCATCAGTTGGTTCACGTAACATCGAACTACTTAAAAACTCTTCTACTTCATTCATCTGATGATTTTTTACAAGAAACAATTGTGAATCGTTTGATGATCCTACCTTTATCTCATAATACCCATCCATTAACTTAGAGTAATCTAGGTTTTTTATGACTTCATCACGATACTTCAACGCATTTTCTTCTCGTTCGTCAAGGTCACTCTCTTCCACATAAGGATATTGTATCGGGACATTAGCAATGATCATCTGGCTTTTCATCAATTGCTCGACTGTCACTGCTGCATACCCACCAAAGACTGCCTGTTTTTTGTTTGTAGATTGACTATTTTCTTTCGCCCATTGCTTGATTTTTTTAGTATTACTCTCATTGTTATAAGCTAGATAAGGTAAGTCATATGCTGTTCGAATCTCATTTTTTTCAAGTGGTTTATTTAGCCCTATCTCTTTTGTTAATCCACTCTTAACAATACTTTTTTCAACTTCTTCTGAAAATCCATCCAGAAATGCTTTCGCTTCTTTTGAATGGGCTGGTACTTGAAGAATCGTTTGAATCGAGTTGTCATAGGTAGTCAAGGTACTATCTGTTAGCTCCCACTTATCATTTTGATTCGAGCGTTCTAAAACACCTTTGGCAGATACAGAAATACCTGCTTGCGTTACAGCATAATCCAACTGAACATAGGTCGACTTTGAAGAATCATATGCTTTGACAATCTGTACCTCGCCCTTTGTTCCAACACTATGAAGCTTTTCTTCAATCACTTGTTGGTATTCATCATTTCGATTATTTTGAGCCTGTGTAAGGAAGCCTAAGCGTGTTCCAACAGTCAAAATTATAAGAATAACTGGAAGCGTTCCGCCAAAAACAACAGATTTTATACGAACAGATTTTACTTTATCACTCGTGAAATCACTTGAACGATCAACGACTAGCCACCCCGTCACAGCTACAAAAAAGACCATTAGCCCTACACCAATCGTTCCAGGATTAAACAGTGTCGTATACGGAAACAGAGCAGAATAGCCAATCTTCCAAAATAAAACGAGTAATAAAAGCCAAGATGTTACATAAATACTGATTAAACGTTGAACTTGTGGCTCCTTTTGATTCATTTTTCTCAAAAAAAAGACCGCCACAATTCCATTTATGACAAATGAAACGATATAACCAATAAAAACAAATTGTAGTACCACAAAAGAATAAATCAATCCGTATGGCTGATTGGACGTGTTCCCTGAAACATCAAATTTCAATAATCCATAGATAAATGTTGCAATAAAAATCAAGAGCGGCAACAACACCGCTGTTTTTGTTAACTTTTTAAATTTTATGATACCAATTCCTCCCTACTTATCATTAAAACTATTTTTTGATTCCTCCCGTAACTATTAGTTTACCATAAGAAATAAGTTGGTCTAGTTATTTTTTGAGTTAAGCTTACACCCTTCTCTTAACCAAAATTGCTGGGTTATTTGGATTCACGATATACGGTTGGATTAAAGCATGAGTTACGATGTTAAGCCCCATTCCGATTAGAAACACTGAGACTCAACCAAAGACTAATGCATGATTATCAGCTCTAAAGTTCGCTTATTTTGTACTGATAATGATGGCAAATCTTTTTCTCCTTGAAATGATTTTAGTTTGCTAGAAAACTTGCAAATCTCAACTCCGCTTTACTTCCTCTTACAAAACCATTATGTATAATTGAATTGTTGACTGTTCTTATTTTATTGAGACTTGAACTCTATCCCTTGTTTTCTCATTTCTTCGTCCAAATCGCTATCAAACAAAGCAGATCATTAAATTGCCCGCTCGTAACCCGTTCAAAGACCACATTATCACATTCTCGAAATCCTATATGAAGTTTTTCGTAGATGTTTAAACCTTTTTTCCTTGTTCAATCCGTTTAAAATAGATTAGTTTTTTGAAAGAAAATAAGCACTTTTCTTCTTTGACATCCAGATTAGAAAATACTCACTCTAGCTTCTCTAAACATTGACTTTTCTAGCTAAATAACGTACACTGATTACTTGAATCTGATAATTAAATAGTACCTCAAATCGAGGTAGAGGTTGCGTTTTTTATTAAGCTTGCGGAGTGAGAGGACACGTCGAAGCAAGTCTAGGAAAAATCGCCGAAATGCATAACAGCCTCCCTGTTATGTGTTGGGACGTAAGCGAACAACTTACGGACTGTCTTAGTAGTGATGCTAAGTTGCGCTATGTTTTTGTTGAGAGTACCTGACGATAGTAGGCAACCATGCATTTTCGTATGGTTGTTTTTTTACGTGTAGAAGAATAGGTTCGACACCTTCTTCAAAACTCTTTAAACTAAATAATAGTAGAACAAATTAAGTCGTTAAACAGAAAGGAAGAAAGAAAAACATGAACAAGAAATCATTTTCACTTGGCTTACTATTTGCAATTATTTTAAGTGTCTTCTGTTCTCCAGTATTCAGTCATGCAGAAACGAACGGTGAATTCCGTGTCGGGATGGAGGCAGGTTATGCTCCGTTTAACTGGTCCCAAAAAACAGACGCACATGGTGCTGTACCTATTCAAGGAAATTCTTCTTATGCAGGAGGATACGATGTCCAAATCGCTAAAAAAATTGCGGAGGGATTGGATAAAAAACTTGTTATCGTACAAACAAAATGGGACGGTTTGGCTCCTGCCTTGCAATCTGGAAAAATCGATGCCATTATTGCTGGGATGAGCCCTACCGCAGAGCGTCGGAAAGAAATTGATTTTACTGATCCTTATTACGAATCACAATTGGTGGTCGTTGTTCAGAAAAAAGGACAGTTTGCCGATGCGAAAAATTTGAACGATTTAACTGGTGCTAAAATTACTGCACAGCTCAACACGTTTCATTATAGTGTGATCGATCAAATTCCTGGCGTTAATAAACAACAAGCGATGGATAATTTTTCAGCAATGAGAACCGCTCTTGCTTCTGGTATGATCGATGGTTATGTCAGTGAGCGACCAGAAGGTGTGACTGCTACAAGTGTTAACAAAGACTTAGAAATGCTTGAATTCTCTAAAGAAAATGGTTTCCAAACCAATTCTGAAGATGTTCAAGTCGCAGTTGGTATGCGTAAAGCAGATCCCGAAATCAGCAAGGTCAATCAAATTTTATCCACTATTTCTTCAGACGAACAAACAAAAATCATGGATCAAGCAGTGAAAGATCAACCCGCTGCTGAAACAAAGGATAGCGAAAAATCAGGTATATTAACAGACTTTAAAACTATTTGGGATCAATACGGTGGTATGTTCTTACGTGGTGCAGGTTTAACCTTATTTATCGCCTTGATTGGAACGGTTGTGGGAACAGCTTTAGGTTTATTGATCGGAGTAGTCCGCACGATTCCAGAATCTGAAAATAAAGTGAAACGGTTCTTCCAAAAATTAGGAAATGCCTTGCTTTCGATTTACATTGAAGTATTTCGCGGAACACCCATGATGGTGCAAGCAATGGTTATCTTCTATGGTTTAGCCTTAGCTTTTGGGATTTCTCTAGACCGAACGGTTGCGGCTCTGTTTATTGTTTCTATTAATACGGGGGCTTATATGTCTGAAATCGTTCGTGGCGGAATCTTCGCTGTTGATCCAGGACAATTTGAAGCAGCACAAGCGATTGGAATGACTCATGGCCAAACAATGCGTAAAGTCGTTGTTCCTCAAGTATTGCGTAATATTTTGCCTGCAACAGGAAATGAGTTTGTGATCAATATCAAAGACACGGCTGTTTTAAGCGTTATCGGGGTAGCAGACTTATTCTTCCAAGGAAATTCTGCATCTGGCGCAAACTTCCAATTCTTCCAAACCTTTACGATCGTTGGAATCATGTATTTGATTATGACATATGCGATTACGCGTGTTTTACGTATTGTTGAGAAGAAAATGGACGGCCCTTCTGCTTATGTGAAACTAGACGAAGTAGAAAATCAAAAAGAAAGCTAATCATCTAGCTTCGCAGACTCGTTTAACGTTTAAATTAGGAGGATATAAGGATGAATCAAATGATTGAAGTCGAACATTTAAGAAAAAGCTTCGGTGAAAATGAAGTGTTAAAAGATATCAATGTAACTGTAAATAAAGGAGAAGTCGTGACAATCATCGGCTCTTCTGGTTCAGGTAAATCAACCCTTTTACGTTGCATAAACTTACTAGAAAAACCGACAGGCGGCAAAATCATCTATAATGGGGAAAATGTGTTAGAACGTGGCTATAACTTACCAAAATATCGTACACATTTAGGGATGGTATTCCAATCATTCAACCTATTTAATAATATGAATGTGTTAGAAAATTGTACTTCTGGACAACTCACTGTCTTGAAACGAGGCAAAGATGAAGCCAGAAAGATTGCCTTAGAAAATCTTGAAAAAGTTGGGATGGAGCGTTTTATTGATGCAAAACCATCACAGCTTTCTGGTGGACAAAAGCAACGTGTCGCGATTGCCCGTGCCTTATCTATGAATCCTGATGTGATGCTGTTTGATGAACCAACTTCGGCCCTTGATCCTGAAATGGTCGGTGAAGTATTAAAAACAATGAAAGATTTAGCACATACAGGATTGACGATGATCATCGTGACCCACGAAATGGAGTTTGCAAAAGAGGTTTCTGACCGAGTAATCTTTATGGACAAAGGTGTCATCGCTGAAGAAGGTACTTCTGATGATATCTTTGTTCGTCCTAAAGAAGAACGGACGAAAGAATTTTTACACCGTATCCTGTCTAAATCCTAAGAAAAAAAAGGTGTGGAACAAGAGTACAAATCACTTTTGTTTCACACCTTAAATGCGAATAAACGGTGGGATAGAAGCAATCCCTTCGGAAATAAGCGCTTCTATCCCATCCCCTTTTTTCTTATTTATATTGTCTAATAGTTGGTGGCATGAATGTATCAATAAATTGTTGGATTTCCTCTAAAGAATCTGAAAAGAAAATTTTTTCCCGATCTCCTGCTGTTAAAAAACCTTCTACAACCATTTTATCAAAGAAATCCGCTAATAAATCATAATAGCCATCGACATTAAAAAAAATACATGGATGTTGATGTTCCCCTACACGGCCCCAAGAAACAACTTCTGATATTTCTTCTAGTGTCCCCGGCCCTCCAGGTAATGCTAAATAACATTCTGCCAAATCGATCATCTTTCGTTTGCGTTCATGCATATCGTTCACTATATGCATCTCAGTAATATTTTGATGCGCTAGTTCTCGCTCTAATAGAAATGTTGGCATTACACCAATCACTTTCCCGCCATTTTCAATAACCGTATCAGCCAACAACCCCATTAAACCAACATTGCCGCCACCGTAAACAAGATCATAATCATTACGACTCATCCATTGCCCTAATGCCTTTGTTTGTTCCTGATAAATTGTCTTATTCCCTGCACTGGCACCACAATAAACCGCCATTTTCTTCATAAAATCCCCACCTACTCTAATTAAATATACATCTTCACTCGATTCATTTTATGCCTCTTCACTTGTGGATTGATATGAAACATCGTTAAATGATCTGATTGTAAAACGTTCTTGATTGTTTTCGTTTTCTAAAATAGTAATACTAGTATTGGCAAGTGGTCCGCCTTCACGCCATTTTGCTTTTTCTTTGCCTATCAGTGAATTGATCAACGTAATCAGTAACACCCCGTGAGCAATAATCAGTACATTGCCATCTGGATAATCTTTGCTAAGCTTTTCAATCGTCTGAGTTGAACGTGATACTAAAGAGTCAATCGTCTCTCCCCCAAATGTTGTAGGATCATATAAATCTGGCCGCTGGCGTAAATGAGCCGTTTGTTCATCCATATGATCGATTTCGACCCCTTCACGCTTGCCGAATTTGATCTCTCTTAAGCTGTCATGATACTGTACCGTTAGACCATCTAAAAAATTATTTTCTTTAAGAATATAATTTGCTGTATCCATTGCTCTTTTTTGAGTACTGACTGCTACTACATCAAATGAACGATCACTAAGATAGCGACCTGCCTGAATCGCTTGTTCAATTCCGATTGGCAATAATGGAGAATCGATGTCCCCACCTTGAAATCGTAAACCTAAATTCAATTCCGTCTTACCGTGTCTAACAAAATAAAATGTAGTCATTTGTTCCGCCCCTCCATTTTTGAACTATTGCTTATACTTGAATATGATACTACAAATAAGAAATCTCTGCTTTGTTAAAAAATTGCTTGTAAAGTATTTCCACATTGTTGATTCTCTATGCTACCATAGTAAAATAGACTGGAGGAATTTATGTGGAACTTCAACACTATCAACAATGGATCAGTGAATTTTACAAAAAAAGAGGCTGGTATGAACTCAATTCATTTGTTCGTGTAGGCTTTTTGTCTGAAGAAACAGGTGAAGTCGCGCGAGCTGTACGTGCCTTAGAAATCGGGCGTGACCGCCCAGATGAGGAAGAAAAATCGACGGAACATCTGGTTCAAGATTTGACGGAAGAACTCGGCGATGTTTTGGATAATATTTTTATTTTAGCAGATAAATATGATATTCGTTTTGAAGATATTTTAGCCTCACATAAACAAAAACTAGAAGAGCGTTTTGGTGAGCTGAACGGTATGGAAGAAGGGATATAATGGACAAACATATTACAATCCGATTCGTTAAAGAACGTGATTTTCTATCATTACTAGAGATAGAAAATACGATTTGGACAAATGAAAATTCTCCGGTACTTCACTTCTATGAGTCGGTTGAGGAATACAAAGAAAAGAGCGAGGGACGACTTATTTTTGTCGCTACAGATGAAAACAGCGTTCATGGTTTTGTTGCTGTTCATCATCCAACCTCTTTGCCTTCACATAAAAAACAATGGATGTTTGGGATCGGTGTTCATCCAGATAGTCAGTCATTGGGTATTGGACGTCAATTACTGGATTTTTTAAAAGATATTGCAGCTGAAGAGGGGATTCATAAGATTTCTTTGCGCGTTATGGGGACCAATACGAAAGCGATTCAGTTTTATCGTAAAAATGGATTTGTCCAAGAAGCTTTATTTAAAGATGAATTTTTTATCAATGGTGCGTATTGTGATGATTATCAGTTTGCTTATTTTGTCGATTAGGCTCATCAATTTTTAATGTTTACTGAAAACATCAAACTTTTTCTGAAAATTCGCTTGCTGTGGTCTTCTTATTCTGGTACTTTTAGTAAGGATAAATTTTAAGGAGTGTTGAAGTGTGACAAAAAAATTATCATGGCGTGATTACCTTTACGTAGGTTCCATGCTATTTGGCTTATTTTTCGGGGCGGGAAATTTGATTTTTCCAGTTCATATGGGACAAGAGGCTGGTGCTACTATATTTTTAGCGAACCTCGGCTTTTTGATCACAGGTATCGGCTTGCCATTTCTAGGTGTGATTGCCATTGGGATTTCCAAAAGTAATGGGGTGTTTGATTTAGCAACTCGGGTGAATCGACGCTATGCTGTTGGTTTTACTGTATTGTTATATCTAACGATTGGTCCTTTTTTTGCCTTACCTCGTCTGGCAACAACGTCTTTTGAAATTGGCTTAGTGCCCTTTATTCCAAGTGATCAGCATAAATTGATTTTAGCAGTCTTTTCGGCGCTATTCTTTCTGGTTGCTTGGGCCTTTTCACGTAAACCGACTAAGTTATTAGGGTATGTAGGAAAATTTTTAAATCCATTATTTCTATTTTTATTGGCGATTTTGATTTTATTTGCTTTCTTAACGCCACTCGGAACGATCTCTTTAGCACCTGTTGCAGATAGTTATACGGCCAACCCTTTTTTTAAAGGATTTACTGAAGGCTATAATACATTAGATGCACTAGCTTCTCTGGCTTTTGGAATCATCATCGTTTCAACGATTCGAGGTATGGGTGTTGAAAAACCAAATGATATTGCGAAAGATACGATAAAGTCCGGCGCAATCAGTATTGTCTTGATGGGGATCATCTATACTTTGTTGTCTTATATGGGCACGATGAGTTTAGGGAAATTCCCGCTTAGTGAAAATGGCGGAATTGCTTTAGCTCAAATCGCTAACCACTATCTAGGTAATTTAGGTAGTATTTTACTTGCACTTATTGTTATCCTTGCCTGTTTAAAAACAGCAATCGGATTGATTACCGCCTTTTCTGAAACATTCAGCGAACTGTTTCCAAAAGGTTCCTATTCATTTTACATTGCGATAGCAAGTATATTACCTTGTTTGTTTGCAAATGTTGGATTAACGAATATCATTCAGTTTTCAATCCCTGTCTTGATGTTCCTTTATCCATTAGCGATGACCTTGATGATTTTAGTCATCGTCAGCCCGCTGTTTGATCATCGCAAAGAAGTCTATCGCACAACAACTTATATCACACTATTTGCTGCCTTACTTGATGCTTTGAACAGTGCGCCCGATTTTATTAAATCAAATACAGTGGTTACAACTATTTTAACTGCTGCTGAGGAATACTTGCCTTTATTTACGATTGGAATGGGCTGGGTTGTTCCTTCAGTACTTGGATTTATCATTGGTTTAATTTGGATCAAACTAAAAAAAGAACCTGATCTTAACTGATAACTGGAAAGACTGGGCAGAAGTATTTAACTGCTATAACCAACTCCTTCAATTCTTAGTGTCTTTAGCACCTAGAGATTGATGAGTAATTGCTTCTGCTTCAACCATTTATCAGGCTTTCTTAGGAGTGTGGTGTGACTCGTGGAGTTACACTACACTCCTTTTTGCTTCATAAGACGTCACCGTCTTCTCTTTTCTGTGCGCTCAAAACAATAACTTTCTTCATTAGGATATAAAATCATCCTTTTAGAACTATATGAATGACTACGCAAAAACTAATTATCGTCTTAGCTGACAATTGACCATAAAGTACAGTAGAATAGGGACAAGGAAGTGATTAGCATGCTCTATGAGGAATTGATGATGGATTCTGGAATGCTTACCAAATTTAAAGTATTCAAACGAATTACACAAATCAATCAGTCAGATATTTCTATTACTCAGTTATCTGAGGAACTATCTTTGAATTATCAACAGGTATTTATTATTATGAATGAAATCAATCATGATCTAGCTAAAGTAATCTCAACGCACCCCTCGATTTTACAAAAAGCTGGCAAGATCGACAGTACTAACTTACTCGTAACAATCGATGAATACCGGTATTTTCTATTAAAAAAATCGGTTCCGTTTCAATTTATTCTCTATTTTTTAAACCATGATTCTCCTAACATAGATGATTTTTGTCAACGCTATTACGTGAGCCGTTCAACAGTCTCTAGAAAGATGCTGCCTTTGAAAAGACACGTAAAGCAATATAATCTGCGGTTTACATATACTGAAGCCAACTTGATTGGTGATGAACGTGCGGTCAGAGTCGCACTTTTCGATGCCTTGTGGCTAGGAACCAGAGGAACGATCTGGCCATTTAAAAGTGTTCCCCGTGAAGAAGCGGAAAGACTGGCAGAAGCATTTTCTGAATATTTCCCATTATCCAGAACCTATTTAGGCTCTAAAGAATTGCCTTATTTTGCAGCGATTTTTCTCTGTCGCACTCGGAAAAAGATTTTTGTTTCGTATGATGAACGGTATGATTTCTTGATGCAGGATAATCCTTACTATGATTTTGAGCGCCTCAACAAAGAACTAGGGCCACGTCAAGCTTTGCCTCCTAAATACACAAAAGGGGAAAGCAGCTTTATCTTTTTTCTCGCACATTATGCGCCTTTTTATACCTTAGATGATGATCCGTCCTTGTCTCAAACACTACACGATTTCTCAATAAGACCAAATCCTGTCTATGAATTGGTTCAAGAATTTTTAGACTATGCTAAAATCAACATCTTTAAAAAAGAGCCAGAAGTTCTTGATAAACCCGTTCTTATTGGAAATTTACTGAATATTGCCTTTACTTTTTATGTTTTGCGTCAACCCTTCCCTAACCTTCAAAAATTAGTGGAGTTACCACGTAAAAAGAAAAAAGCGGACGAACTTCTGGAAACGAAAATTCAAGTTTTTTTTGATGAAAAAGCAAAGGAAAAAGAATATAAATTTATTTATACCATCAAAAATCCGCTGGTTAAAATGTTCAAAAGTGTATTACTTCCTGTTTATGACAAACCAAAACATTCAGAGCATTTAAACATCGGTGTGGCTTTTGAGCATAATTTTCTTCTAGTTAGAAGGATCTATCAGTTCTTAAATGATTTAGGTTTTGTGGATTCTGCTCCTTATCAGGAAGAACTAAATGAGCAATACGATTTGGTGATCAGTTCTTCTCTATTACCAAGGAAAAAATACCCAGAATTACCGCTTTACTTCTGGGATCTCTCTTATGATGAAGAAGAATTAGCTGATTTATATCGGACGTTACAACAGCTTTTTGAGAAAAAAAATATTGTTCAAGAATAAGTACAGAATTGTACGATTATTAAATGTCTCATCATGCATTACATGAGCGTTGCTAAGCACATGCGGTTTTATCTATTGATTTTAAAAAAATCTAAGGGTCAAGAGCAAGACATATTAGCTTTTGCTCCTTCCCTTAGATTAACTACTTATATAAGATGAAATTTACTCATCATAGGTAGACTGGTGAAAAAATTCTATATCTAATCCTTTTTCTTGCTCTTCTGCTGTTGTCTCTATTCTTGTTATTTTTGATGAAACAATTAGAATAAGTCTTGTTATGATGAAGGCATACGCTGCAACGAAGCAGACACCTAAAATTTGAACCAGCAGTGCATTTAAGCCGCTAGCAGTTACTAATGAAGCACCTGTTCCGAAGATACCAATTAAAATAGTTCCAGTGAATCCACCAATACCATGGACCCCCCATACATCCAATGCATCATCCCAGCCTTTTTTCTTGCGAAAATCAACAGCAAGGTTACAAATAATTGCTGCGATGGCACCAATAGCAATTGCTTCTGTTGGTTTTACATATCCTGCGCAAGGGGTTATCGTTGCTAATCCTGCAACTGACCCAGTCAAAATATCCACAAAATCATAGTACCCCTTCTTAAATTTGGCAAATAAAATCCATACAGTTAAAGATGTAGCAAGTGCAACAAACGTTGAAACAAATGCATTCACTGCTTGAATATCTGCACGTAATGCACCACCAGAATTAAACCCAAACCAACCAAACCATAAAAGTCCAGTTCCGATTGCAGCGATCATCAAATTATTGTGTTGGCTTTTTTGTTGTTCCGTCAACTTTCTTTGTCCTAAGTACAAGATCGTTGCTAGAGAACCAAATCCGGCTGTCGTATGAATAACTGTACCGCCAGCAAAGTCTTTAAAGTTGAAATTACTTAAGAATCCACCACCCCAAACCCAATGGCAGACAGGGAAATAAATCAATAAATTCCAGCCGATCAACAGTAAAATATACCCTTTCATCGTCAAACGATCTGCAAAAGCCCCTGTCATAAGAGGGACGGTGATCACACAAAACATCAATTGAAAAGCAAAAAACATTAAAAAGGGAATCGTTGCCCCATGTAAAAGGTTCGCTAATGTGCCGACATTTTTCATCAAGAAGAAATCAGCTGGATTTCCGATAATACCATGAAAATCTGAACCAAATGCTAGCCCAAACCCTCCAAAAATCCACATTAACGTTGTGACTCCAACTGAAACAAATGATTGTCCCATAATGATTAATATATTATTTTTACGTGCCAAACCTCCATAGAAAAAAGCTAAACCTGGTGTCATTAAACACACCATTGCTGTACATAAAATCATAAATGCTGTATCGCCTGTATTAATTGAATTTGACATGAATTTCATTCCTTTCTTTGAATCTATTTCAATATAGTAATTCATTTTGCTACACTACTAGCAAATTATACTATTTGGCGCTCAAATTTGAGCATCAATCAAAGCTTGGACATAAGCAGATTTCGCATGCATCAATTGACTCGTTTCTATCACTTCTTCTAAATGTCCCTCTTTTAAAAAAATAAGTTTGTCACAAAAATAAGTAGCCAGTTCTAAATTATGAGTAACGACTATATAATACAAGTTAAATTCCTTTTTTAAAGCAAGTAACAACTCAAGCATACGGTCCACATTAAATAAGTCTAACGAACTAAAGGCTTCATCCAAAATCAATACCTTTGCTTCCGTTAAGATACTTCTCGCAATACAAACACGCTGAATCTGCCCACCACTTAAGTTTCTTGGCTTCTTGTCTAAGAGTTCTTCAGATAATCCCACTTTATTTAAAACAGTAATTATCTTTTCTTTTGTTTCTTGTGTTTTATTGTTTTTACTAACTGATTCTACTAAGGCTTTTTCTATAGTAAAGTCCGGATTGATTGCAGAGGTGTACTCTTGAAATATCATGCTCACTGGGTTCTTTTGTTTGAGTGGCTCGTTTAGTTTAAATATGATTTCCCCTGACCCTTTATCTGGTTTTTCAATACCAGCTATTAGTTTAGCTAATGTTGTTTTCCCACTACCACTTTCTCCTAAAATACCAATAATCTCTTCTGAAATACAAAGTGAAAACGGCTTTAGTCCACCGTCCATTTTTTCTCTTGGCTTGAATAACCGCTTTTTGTAATACGTCTTTGATAATTGCTCAAGAACTAACCAATTTTCCATCTTTTAATCTCCAAAATGTCGAACCTATTTTATTTTTTATTCTACGCATTTTTACCAAATATGAGGTTGAATCAAGATCCATTTTGTCTATTTTTTTGTGTTCAATTTTTCTACCTGCTTCTAAAACCAGTGCCGTATCGCATAAGTAATCTACAATAGCAATATCATGTGTCGCCAAAAGTAGAGTCGTCTCATTTCGTTTTTTTAGCTGCAAGAAATTATCTAGAATTCTCTTTCTATTTATCGTGTCCAATGCACTCGTCGGCTCATCTGCAATAATCACTTTGGGTTTCAAAATAAGTGCTAACCCAATTGCACAGCGCTGTAATGTTCCACCAGATAATTGAAAGGGGTATTTGTTTAAGATACTTTCTGGTAAGTCCATACTTTCCAATAACTCTTGAATCATATTTGTTCTTTCACTTATAGAAAATCGATTTTCTGTCAATGTTTCTTTCAATTGCACACCCATTTTTTCAATAGGATCAAATGCTTCTGAAGCATTTTGAGGGATGTATGTTAATTCGCGACTTAATACCGCCGAAAAATGAACATTTGTTTTCTCCTGAATAACGATTTTATTTTTAGTATCCGGAAAATAGGCAATTAATCCACTTGAATGAAGTGATTTTGGACAGATTCTCATAATCGTTTTAAGAAGTGTCGTTTTCCCACTTCCACTTGGTGCCAGAATGCCTAAAAACTCATTTCTTTCTACTTGAAAAGTTAGATTAGCAAGAACTTTTTTATTTGTTTTGAGTTCATTTACGGTCAACTCTTCCACTACCAAAACTAGTGTATTTTCCATTACTTTCTCCTTCGTTACTCGCTATTCATTTCGTTGATTCCTTCTGCAACAGCGTCTCCGATATAATTGAGCATCGCTATCACAAGAAATAGTGTGATCCCAGCAGGAATCATCTGCCAAGGCTCAACTACAGCGATTTCTCTGGATTCGTTTAACATTCTACCCCACTCAGCTGTTGGTGGCTGAATCCCAACTCCGAGAAAAGATAGCGCACTAATACTCATAATCACTGCACTAATATCTAATGTAGAATAAACAATGATTGCCCGAATAATCGGGGGAAAAATGTGTTCTTTAAATACCCATCCTTTAGACTTTCCAGAACTTAGGGAGAAGACAACATAATTTTTTGTTTTATAATTAAGGACTTCTGTCCTGATCATTTTAACGTACCACGGAAATCGTACTAGTGTCAGTGCTAAAATAATCGTCAGTAAACTAGGGCCTAAAATACCAATAATACATAAAGACATCATTTCATTCGGTAAAGAAAGCATCAAGTCACAAAATCGCATCATTGTTGCATCGATCCAACCACCAAACATCCCAGAAATTCCACCAAAAATGAGCCCGATCAAAAGAATCAAGAAAACAATCAAAAAGGAGAGAAGTAACGTCACTCTACCGCCATATAATATCCTCGAAAAGATATCTCGACCTAACATGTCTGTTCCAAAAAAATGTTCACTACTTGGATGAGCCAATTTATTCATAATATCTTGTTTGTTTGGATCATACGGTGACAAGACATTCGCAAAAATAATACCTAACATTAAAAGACTTAAAAAGAGAATAGAAACAAGAACTATTCTATCCTTGACTATTTTTTTCATTACATCCATCAGCTGCCTCGCTCTCTTAGTCTGGGATCAATCCTTTTGTTTAAGGAATCAATCAACAAACTACTGCTAATAAAGAACAATGACATAATCACAATATAGGCTTGCAAAACAGGTAAATCGCGATTTCTGATTGCATTAATACAGAGAAGCCCCATACCAGGCCATGCAAAAACACTTTCTATAATGATGCTACCAGCAATCAGTTTGGGAATACTCACGCCAATCGAAACAACAGAAGAACGCAAAGAATTTTTCAATAAATGTTTCGTGATCGATTTTTTTGAAAATCCTCTTGTAAAATAATAGTCGACATATGGCAACTGTTTATTTTGCAATAAATCATTGCGAATCAACCGAATATACGAACTAGAGTAGGCCAAAGAAAGTGTCAATGCCGGCAAGAAAACTGATAATAGCCCTTCGGCCCCTCCCGTTGGTAACCAATTTAGCTTGATAGAGAACAAAAAGATCAGTAACAACCCTAGCCAAAATGATGGAATTGCATTTAAGACAAAGGTGATCAATCTTAAGACTTTTTCAGTCCAATGATTTTGATAATTAGCAGCCAAAATTCCCAGTACTAAACAGGTTACAATAATGATGATCAGTGTTACTAGAGTCAAAAATACTGTATATGGAAAAGCCTCACTGATCATACCAGCAATCGATTTACCAGTAGCATAACTTTTACCTAAATCCCCTTTTAGAGCCTGTTGAACCCAATCAATATATCTTGCAAAAAAAGGTTGATCTAACCCCAATTCTGAACGCATCTGACGCACATTTTGTTCAGTTGGTGTGATTGCTTGGACTCTTAGTGCTACTTCAGCTGGATCATTGGATAGATACGTCAATAGGAAAAAAGGAATAAACGTTATTAAAAAAAGAAGAAGTAGGATTTTTCCACAATTTTTAATAATAGATTTAATCATTGTCACCCAACTTTCTATCCTTATTCAAAGAACATTTTTTCAAATGGTATTTCATATTGCGAATCATTAAACGTGATATTTTTAAGGTTAGCTTTACCGATTGCTTTCGTTTTCGAATACGAAATTGGGATATATACACATTGCTCGTTGATGTACGTCAAAATTTCGCTATAATCTGTTTGTCTCTGTTTTTCATCTGGCTCAATCATCACTTGTGTGATTTTATCATCCAACCATGCTTTTTTATCCAAGCCTAATTGTGCTTGATAATCTCCATGTGCCGGTATTCGCCAAGAAGAAAGATAAGATTGCGGATCGTAAGGCGTTCCCCACGACAACGAATACTGTAAATCGAACTCTCCATCTTTTTGACGATCAAGAAAATTCTGTTTTTCCTCAGAAATAATGGCTAAGTCCACTCCCACCTCTTTAAGATCCGCTTGAATCGATTGAGCGATCGTTCCTTCTTGTGCATTTTGTGAATTATAGGAAAAAGTTAGTGCTAAAGGTTTATCATCCTTCATACGTATTCCATTTTTTCCTACTTTCCATCCTGCTTCATCTAGTAATTGGTTTGCTTTTTCCACGTTGTAATTATAGCTCTTTAATTCAATATCACAATAAGGAGCCGTTTTTGGCAATAGCGTATCTGCTTTGTCTTCTGAATTGTTTAGTACACCTTTAATAATATTCTCTTTGTTGACTGCGTAAGTTAACGCTTGTCTAACCTTTAATGAACTCAGATTTTCTCGTTTACTATTTAATAGTATTGCACGAGAGGCTACTGGTTGGCTAGATACGGCTGTAAAAGCAGCCTTGTCAGCTTTCATTGCGTTATAGGCATCCATATTTAATTGGTCGCCATCTGCACCATAAATAAGATCAATTTCTCCTTTTTTTAGAGCAAGTAATAATGCTTGTGAATCTGGAATTACTTTCCAATCCACTTCTGAAACTTTTGGTTTTTCACCCCAATAATCTTCATTCACTACAAAGTGCGCATATTGATTGTCCTTGTGCGTTTCCAGTTTATACGGCCCAGTTCCCACATAGCTTGACACACCCGTTTTAGATCCCCCCTCAATAAAACTTTTAGGCGAGATAAAACGAAATGGCCTAGTCAACCCGAGTTCAATCAAGGTTGGGTAATAGGGATGTTTTAAGGTTAATTTGAAAGTCTCATCATCTACTACTTGTGTCGACTCGATTTCATTCACCATATCTAACCAAGCATGACGTTCCTTATTAGCCAAAACTGCATCAAAATTTTGCTTCACAGCATCTGCATTGAATGCCGTACCATCCGTAAATTTCACATTAGTTTGTAAAGAAAAGGTATATTCTTTACCATCATCAGAAATAGCCCAGCTTTTTGCTAACGCAGGTTTGACTTTTCCCTCTTCATTTTTGGTCAATCCTTCGAAAACCATATTTTGCGCAGCCATTTCCCCATTGTATAAATGCGGATTAATATCTCGTATATCTTTTGTACTACCGTAATTTATTTGATTAGAAGATCGACTCTCTTTTTTTGATGAATTACAGCCTGCTAAAATTAGTAGCATCATAGAGAAAGTAAAAAAGAAGACTGGCATCCATTTTCTTTTCTTTGCCAACAACTCATCTCCTTTGCCATTTATTTTGTTGCTTCTATTAGGAATATAGGGGAAAACAAGAAATTGATTTTCTGAATATCACTTAGTAATTGGTCATTCATATTCTCATGAATTGTAATAGATTGGAATCCACACTCTTTCAATACCTTCTTATCCCATATAGGACGGGTAATTTTTGATAAAGGCATTTCTTTAGCTAAGTCTTCCATCCAATCAATGTCTGTCCCTTCATAATAATCTTTAACAGCCATCTCTTGCGTCAATTCTCGATTTTTTTCATATTTCTCCCGCAGCGTTTCATCGTAAAGATATTTGTACCAATTTGAATCAAAATTTAGTAAGATTCCTCCTGGTTTTAATACTCGATACCATTCTTTATATGCTTCCTTTGGATTTTCTAGATTCCAAGTGACATTTCTTGTGACAATTGCATCAAAATCAGCTGTATCAAATGTCAACTTATGAGCATCCATCAATGCCCATTCGATTTTTTCAACGAGATCACCCGCATTCAACTTCGCTTGAATCAACATTTCTTCTGTCATATCGATTGACGTCACTTCAAAACCTTTTTCAGCAAGCAATATGGAGAGAAAACCTGGACCAGTACCTATATCAAGAATTTTTTTAACTGGTTTTTCGTTTGCATTAAAAGCACTAAGGATGACATTTTGCCATAATGTTTTTGGTTCTCCCAGTAATTCTTCATGATGCTGTTGTCCATAGGTTTCAGATCTCTTTGACCAGTAATCAATAATTTCATTTTTAAATGTCTTCTTAGCCATTTCCACACTACTTTCCCCTTTTTACTACATAACAGAACAATGCCTCGCCATTTCTTACTAAAAAGTTCGTAAAAAATCTTCATCTTGTCCATTAATTCTGGATGTAGTTGTCATTTTTACTAAGAATCAATTCAGGATAATGAAGCTGTTCTATTCGAAAATGATTGAGTGCTTGCATCAGGATATAGCGATTTTCTTCTCCACTTTTCCCCAGCGCTCGAAGCACAAAACCAGGTTTTTCTAAACTTGAAATGCCAAAATTGACAGTTGTTTCAATTTCATTTAATTTCTTTCTAATTGTTTCAATAACCTCTTTTGTACAAGAAGGACTGATAATTATCAACGTATTATAATTCAAGCCGTCTTCAAAATAACCTAGTGCAGACATATCATTTTTCAATGGCTCTGATAGTAAATGGTCATTGTAGATTAATTCTTCATCCATATATATACTTGTTTTCATCTGTAATTCAGCGTATTGAAACGGTTGCTCATCAGCAGACCAGCCCGCTGTTACACCATCCATTAAAATTAGCGTTGTATTTTCTTTCATCTGAACGATTGTTTCTTGTTTGTAAATTGAATTTTTATAAGGAATTACTTCATCTGTTAAATATTCAAATGTGCTATTTTCTTCTAAAACAAGCTGTGTTTTTTGTGTTGTTTGTATTTTATTGTCACATTTGTATACGTAAGTTGGTGCTTGAGTTGTCACGATAGCATGCGCTTCTTTGGCTACCGTAACATCCAGTTCATATTTCTCTCCCTCAAGGAAACCTCCACCCGTACTAATAAAGAAGTAATATGGTGTTTTCTCAGTCGCTAATGGAATATTCGAGGACACGCGAGAATTGCCCTCATGATAAATTCTAGATGCAATGGTTCGGTTATTACGATTGGTAAATGCCATTTCAATAAGTCCGTCTGTATCTTGCCTCATATTATAATCCTTCTAGTAAAACATTTTTACGGATCCATTCATTTACGGCTGCTACCCCTTCTTGATCCTTTAAGTTAGTAAATAAAAAAGTATTATCTTCTCGAAAAACTTCGGTGTCTTTTTTCATGACATCTAAATCAGCACCAACATACGGAGCCAGATCGATTTTATTGATGATAAATAAATCACTCTTGATCATTCCTTGACCTGCTTTTCTAGGAATTTTTTCTCCTTGGGCCACATCAATAATATAAATAGAGGAATCGACTAATTCTGGACTAAACGTTGCGGCTAAATTATCCCCACCACTTTCCAAAAAAATTACATCTAAATCTTCAAATCGTTCTTCTAATTGTTCAATAGCTGCAAAATTCATTGATGCATCTTCACGAATTGCTGTGTGTGGACATCCTCCAGTTTCTACACCGATAATACGATCTTCACTTAAAACAGAGTTATCACATAAGAATTTTGCATCTTCTTTTGTATAGATATCATTGGTTATTACTGCAACGTTCAAATCCTCATTCATTTGTCTAACTAAACGTTCAATAAGTAATGTTTTCCCTGATCCAACGGGTCCACCGACACCAATTATTACTGTTTTTTTCATCTGTTATTTCCTCCCTATGACATAAAAAGTCTGAATACTTGTGTTTCATGGTTAATTTGTGACAATTCGATTCCAGGTACATTGGCTCCTAAATAAGATGCGTCCAATTGCTTCATTTCTGCTACTATCTCTTCTAGAAGTGGGATTGTTCTTTGTAGAATTAATTGTCCGCTTTTTTGCCCTAGAGGGACTGCTCTGACAGCATTTTGAATCATCGTAGAATTTATACTATAGCCATAAAGTAAGATTGCTTCATCTGCGTCCAGTCCTTTATAATGAGCAAAAATAGCAAAAACAATCGCTGGATTTCCATAAACAGTAGCCTTTTTGATTTGTTGCTTATAATCATCTAGTAATGGAATATCATGTAAAGTTTGAACTAGGTCAATCATTTGCTTCGCAATCATTTTTGTCCCATTTCTTGTTTCAGCTGCTTGTGAGGAACATGTAATGATTTTATCGTATTCCCAAATTACTTCTATTTTTTCTTCTTCCAAAGCTTTAAAACAAAGATTTATAAGTAACCCTTCACCGTATTTAAATTGTGTTTTTAAATACGTATCTAACCAAATTTCAAAATCATCTGCATTCGTTATTTTATCTGTTCTCAAATAATTTTCCATACCAAAGGAATGATTGAATGTCCCAATAGGAAAAGTGGAATCGCAGACTTGTACAACATCTAAAAAATTTTCAAACCTTTTTACATTAATGTTCATGCGACAAGTCCACATGTTTCAAAGCTTTTTTCAACTTGATTTTTTTAATCTCGTAGTCTATACCCTTTTTATTTAAAAGATCAACTACAGTTGGATCTACTTCTAAAACAATTTTCCCGTCTTCTACAACAACAGGTTTATGTGTATTTCCAAGTAAGTGAGCAATTTCACCCATTTCATCCATCGTTGACGGTTTAATGATAATCATTTCTTCAGAGCGTACCGCAATGACTAATATGTTATGGTCATCGACAAAAAAGATAGAACCATTACGCAACGCTTCACTTTCACTTGTTAATCGAATACCATAATCGTTGCCATGATCTGTGGTTACCCTTAAAATTCTTTTGTTTAAATCATCACTGTTTAATCTAACCGTTTCAACATGATATTTCGTAATATCATCGATTTCATCAAGATTTGAATCAATAGTTGTCAAAATCATATTCTTCCTCCTGTAATAACATATTGATAATTTAACAGAACAAAAGTGGCATTAGCTTCCTTAAAATTTCTTCTAAATGTATATAGATATCATTTTTTTAAAAGAATTTTTGATAGCTTGCCACTTTTGTCCCAGCATTTTTCTGTTTAGAATAGGTAATATCTTTGGCTTAACGCCACAGTGTCGACGGGATCACAAGTAATCAATTCGTCATCAATCTTCACATCAAATGTATGAGGGTCAACAGTAATCGTTTTTGGACTGAAATTATTTAATTTCATGTCTCGCTTGGTTAAGTTTCTTGTATTATGAACAGGTAAAACAACTTTTTCAAGTCCAATGTTTTTCTTGATTCCATGATCGTATGCAAACTGTGAAACGAATGTAATATTTGTGGCAGTCACAGCCTTGCCGCATGCCCCAAAGAGATCTCTCATTAGACGAGGTTGTGGTGTAGGTAGACTTGAACTTGCATCTCCCATCACACCATAACTAATCATACCCATTTTTAAAACCATTTTGGGTTTTGCTCCAAACTTCGCTGGTTCCCAAATGACTAAATCAGCATATTTTCCTACTTCAACGGATCCAATATAATCTGATACACCGTTTGTGATGGCTGGATTTATTGTGTATTTTGCAATATATCGTTTGATTCGATTATTATCGTTAAATTCACTATCTCCATCTAATGGTCCACGTTGTTTTTTCATTTTATCGGCCAATTGCCAACAACGCATTGCAACTTCACCAACACGTCCCATAGCCATTGCATCAGAAGTCATAATACTTAGTGCGCCCATATCATGTAAAACATCTTCTGCTGCGATCGTTTGTTTACGTACACGAGATTCTGCAAATGACACGTCTTCTGGTAATTTCGGATCCAAGTTATGACAAACCATGACCATATCAAAGAGTTCACTGATTTCATTGATCGTATAAGGATTTGTTGGATTCGTTGATGAAGGCAATACATTATCGTGCCCCGCTACTACCATGATATCTGGTGCGTGTCCACCACCTGCACCTTCAGTATGGAATGTATGCACTGTTCGTCCTTGAAAAGCATCTAACGTATTTTGAACGAATCCCCCTTCATTAAGCGAATCAGTATGAACCGCAAATTGAACATCGTATTGATCAGCAGCTTTCAGTGAATTATCAATTCCAGCAGCAGTTGCGCCCCAATCTTCATGGTTTTTTATCGCCATGGCACCTGCTTCAATTTGTTCTGCTATCGTTTCAGGTACAGCACCCGCACCTTTTGCCATAACACCTATGTTGATTGGTAAGTTTTCGGCTGACTGAAGCATTCGTTCGATATGCCATTTACCAGGTGATGTAGTCGCTGAATTTGTTCCATCAGCTGGACCTGTTCCCCCACCGAATAATGTTGTAATGCCATTATCAAGTCCCGCTTGTGCTAAACCTGGTGAAATAAAATGAACATGAATGTCCAATCCACCCGCTGTTACGATTAGACCCTCAGCAGAAATTGCTTCCGTACTAGCACCAACGACAAAGTCTATGTCATCCATATTATCTGGATTTCCGCCTTTACCAATGGCGATGATCTTACCATCGCGAATTCCTATATCCGCTTTAATAATTCCTGTATAGTCAATGATTGTTGCATTGGTGATAATTGTATCTACAACCAGTGGATTTGCTGCACGGGTTTCTGTAGCGCTTTGCCCCATGCCATCTCTCAAAACTTTTCCTCCACCAAACTTGCTTTCTTCACCGTGAATCGTATAATCCTTTTCAATTGCTGCAAATAAATCCGTATCTCCTAATCGAACACTATCCCCGACTATTGGGCCAAACATTTGCGCGTATTTACTTCTATCCATTTTAAAGCTCATATTTTTCCCTCTTTTCAGCTATTTTGTGCGGTCATCATCTAAAAAACCATTTATTTTATCATTGAACCCATAAATACGGCGTTTTCCCCCTACGTCAATCAAATTCACTTTACGGGTTTCACCTGGTTCAAAACGGATTGCAGTACCTGCAGGTATATCTAGACGTTTGCCTCTTGCTTTTTCACGATCAAATTTCAAGCCTTCTTCGTTTGCTTCATAGAAGTGAAAATGTGACCCCACCTGAACAGCTCGATCACCAACATTTTTCACCTCTAAAGTGATGGCATCATACCCTTCATTACATACAACTGGTTCTTTTGCTAACTTATATTCTCCTGGAATCATAACTTTTCCTCCTTCATCGAATCATTAAAATGAATTTATTGGATTGGATCATGAACGGTAACTAACTTTGTTCCATCTGGAAATGTTGCTTCTACTTGAATCATTGGAATCATTTCTGAAATACCTTCCATGACATCTTCTTTTGTTAAAAGATTTCTACCCTCGTTCATTAATTCAGAAACTGTTTTTCCTTCACGTGCGCCTTCTAAAATCAAATCCGTAATCAAAGCGATACTTTCTGGATGATTCAATTTTATTTTTTTGTCTTTTCTGCGTTGGGCAATCATCGCTGCCAAGCTGATCATCATTTTTTCTTGTTCTCTTGTTGTTAATTGCATAATAAATGCTCCCTTCTCATTTTATTTTGGCCATAAATCAAGTAGCATTAAGAATCCTGGAATCCAAGCAGTAATGATTCCTTCCCCTACCGATAGATAACCCACAAATTTCCCCAGATTTTTTCCGAGTGTATTTTCAAGAAATCCCGTAAACCAAAGAATTCCCCAGAGAAACCAAATTATTCCGTATAGCGTATTTCCGCCATACCCATAAAAACATAATATTCCTGCTGGAATCGCGTTGATTGCTACAAATAAACTGAACCAGCCATAAAGCTTCTGATCTAAATCAAACATCGAATTAATTGCTGTATAAAGATACGTAAACGCAAATAATAAACCAGTCGCACTGGCATAAAACCACGATGAATCTTTATTCGCCACTATCCCGTAAGAAAGAGCTACTAGGTTTAAAAGTAAACTTAATCCACCTGTAAATAGATTCATCACCACGACTGATTTATCTTGTGTTCCTTGTAATCGGTAAAGACCATTGCTTATTAACACCATTCCTACGTACAATAAAATAACACCAAGCATTTTTATCCTCCTATCTTCATTCAAATACGTTATTTATTAATTTATATACTATTTCTATACAATATACGTATAAAAGATTGTTTTATGGAAGCTTTGAAATGAGTAATCTATCAAAATAAGTAATTTTCCGATAAACCCCAACTAAATTTACTGACTTAAAAATAACTTTATAACAATTTATTATATGGAATACATTATCTACAAAAATTAAACTAGCTTGGTACACCAGCATTTATCCCTAAAGAAAAGGGAATTATTCTGCTCCATCGATTATTCTTTCCCAATCGATTTTATGAATTATATCTTACTCCTGTATACTGAAATATACAAATATTTTTCACGTTTTTAAATTTTTTTAAGAATTAATATAAAATAAAAAAGGAGAGTAGCTACAACTCTTTGAGCTATAGCTACTCTCCTTTTTTATAAAACGTTTGGTTATTTTACTCATAAAAAACTTATTCATTCATATCTTACTTCAACCAAATACAATCCTTCCGGATGTGCAGTTGGTCCAGCTAAATTCCGATCTTTAGCGGCAATGATTTCAGGAATTCTTGTTTCATCCATTCGACCATTTCCCATTTTAAGAAGTGTTCCTACCAATATTCGGATCATCTTATACAAAAAACCATCTCCACGAAATGTAAAAACCAGTTCGTCTCCCGCTTCATTGATCTCAAGTCTTGCTTCATGAATCGTTCGAACTTTATCCTCAATCTCGGTCCCAGAAGCACAAAATGACGTAAAATCATGCGTTCCAACTAAATCAGTCAACGCTCTCTGAATTTTCTTAATATCAACCTCATAAGGAAAATAACTAGCATAGAATCGTTTAAATGGATTTCTTGGTTTCCCGATATCTACCCGAAATTGATAGATCTTCTCAACAACATGATAACGAGCATGAAAATCATCTGGTACGATTTCTACACTTTTAACAGCGATATCTTCAGGTGTTTGAGTATCGAGAGCATAACGCATTTTTTCCAAATCTCTCGTCTGTGGATAATCAAAATGAATCACCTGCCCTACAGCATGAACACCTGCATCCGTCCGACCAGATCCAAAAATCGTGATTGTTTTGCCATTGTTCATTTTTCTTACTGTTTTTTCAACTTCTGCTTGAACTGTTCGTCCATTTGGTTGAGACTGAAATCCATTAAAATTGGTTCCATCATACGCAATAACTGCTTTATAGCGCGGCATTTCTTTTCCACCTTTACTTCTAACTTCTTATAAAAATCAATACTACTGTTAATACAGCGAATGCGAGCATCACGACCGTATCTTTTAAATGCCAATGAAGAATCCGATATTTTGTCCGACCGTCCCCACCTTGATAGCCACGTGCTTCCATTGCCGTTGCTAAATCTTCTGCTCGATTAAAGCTGCTGACAAATAACGGAATCAATAGCGGTATAACAGCTTTCATTTTTTGAATCAGATTTCCCTCACCAAAATCGACGCCACGAGCACGCTGAGCATTCATGATTTTCTCTGTTTCATCCATCAAGGTTGGTACAAAGCGCAATGCGATCGACAACATCAATGATACTTCATGCACAGGAAAACGAACTACTTTTAACGGACGTAATAAATACTCGATCGCATCTGATAAATCCAGAGGTGGTGTTGTCAACGTTAATAATGTAGACATGAAAATAATCAACACAAAACGACAGAAAATAAACAACCCATTAATTACACCAAATTCAGTGATTGTAAAAATTCCCCACTTAAAGTAAACTTCTCCGCCTTGGGTAAACAACATCTGTAACGCAACCGTGAACAGAATCAACCAAATCAGCGGTTTGATTCCCCGAATAAAGAAACGGATATTCACTTTGGATAGAAAAATTGCAAATAATGTAAAAATAGCTAAGACACCATATGTTTGCCAGTTATTCGCTAAAAATATAATGCCAATAAAATAAAAACTAGCAATCAATTTGGCTCTTGGGTCCATCGTATGAATAAATGAATCACCAGGAATATAACGCCCAAAAATCAACTTATTCATCACAGGTCTTCACCTGCCTTTTTTAGTCCTTTTAATAAATCCTCTGCTAGAGCTTCTGCGGTCAACGGTAATTCTTCAAAAGAAAAACCTTTTGCTAACAATTGCTCTGCAAAAGTCGCAGCCGTTGGTACACCTAATTGTTTTCCTTTCAACCAGTTAATATCTTGAAAAACTTCTTGAGGTTTACCTGCCTTAACAACCTGACCTTGTTCTAATACGATGACATGATCTGCATAATTAGCTACATCATCCATTAAATGAGTCACCAAAACGATTGTCATGCCGCGCTCTTCGTGGAGGCGTTGAAACATGGCCATCATTTCTTTACGTCCTTGTGGATCGAGACCAGCTGTAGGTTCATCTAAAACCAATACTTCTGGTTCCATCGCCAAGACTCCCGCAATCGCCACCCGACGCATTTGACCTCCTGATAATTCGAATGGTGAACGTTCTAGATAACTTGCCTCCAGACCAACCAACTCAAGCATTTCAGCAGCTAATCGTGCAGCATCTTCTCCTGATACACCAAAATTCTTCGGTCCAAAAGCAATGTCTTTCGCTACAGTTTCTTCAAACAGTTGTGCTTCTGGAAATTGAAAAACAATTCCCACTTTTTTACGAATCGGCTTTAAATTTTTATTATTTGTTTCAGGAACAATCACTCGATCTCCAATCGTCACTGTCCCTTTTGTTGGCTTTACTAGAGCATTTAAATGTTGCAACAATGTCGATTTACCACTACCTGTATGCCCAACGATTGCTGTATAAGAACCATTTTCGATTGTCAAATTCAAATCAAATAATGCCCGCTGTTCAAATGGTGTATTGGGTTGGTACGTAAAATCTACTTGTTCAAAACGGATGTCCATAGCCAATCCACCATCCTTTCTTCAGTCAAATATTCATCTGGCACATCAACGCCTCGTTGTTTTAAGGCAATTTTTAACTTTTCTGGAAAAGGAAGATCTAAACCCATCTGAATCAACTCAGTTCCTGCTGAGAAAATTTTCTCGGGTGTGCCTTCACTGACAAGTTCCCCTTGCTTCATGACTAAAATCCGATTTGCATTTGCTGCCTCATCAATATCATGCGTAATTGAAATAACTGTCAAATTACTTTCTTCTTTAATTTTTTTGATTGTCGAAATCACTTCATCTCGTCCCTCAGGATCAAGCATACTTGTTGCCTCATCCAAAATGATGATATCTGGACGTAACGCCACAACACCCGCAATCGCTACGCGTTGTTTTTGACCGCCAGATAAACGAGCTGGTTCACGTGTGGCAAAGGTACTCATTCGCACCTTTTCTAGCGCATCCTTAACTCTGACAAGCATTTCCTCACGCGGAATCCCTTGATTCTCTAAGCCAAATGCAACATCATCTTCTACGGTTGATCCTACAAATTGATTATCTGGATTTTGAAAGACCATCCCAACCATTTTGCGGATATCCCAAACATTGGTTTCATTCAGCTCTTTGCCACCAACTGAAATACTTCCTGAAGCGGGTAACAATAATCCGTTGATTGTTTTTGCTAATGTTGATTTCCCTGATCCATTATGTCCAATAATTGCAATCCACTCACCTTGTTGGATGGAAAAAGATACATCTTTCAAAGCGGGAGAAGCATCTTCTGGTTGATAGTTAAAATCGATATTTTTTAATTCAATTATCGGTTGCATCGCGTACTCCCTCAATTATTTAGTCTTACTAACACTAACAAAAAATCAGTGTTTTTTCAATCATCTATTCTTATCTTTGTACTATTCTATATTATAACAAAATAAGTCGATTTATGTGTATTCTTATCTGTCAAGACAGAAAGTTTTTTAGGAACATCCAGTTATTTACTTATTGACAATAAAAAAAGATGAAAGAAAACTAAATTAGTTTTCTCACATCCCTTTTACTATTCCTACTTTTCATTGTGGCAATAATCATTTATTCAAATACTCAAATGCATATTGTGCATATAATTCCGCACCGATCTCCATAGCATCTTCATCCACATTGAAACGTCCATGATGATGAGCCCATTGCGTATCTTTCTCTGGATTTCCGCAACCTACTAACGCAAAACAACCAGATGTATTCTCTGTAAAGTAACTGAAATCTTCTCCTCCTGTGGTCGGTGGTTCTTGAATCAATGCTGATTCACCAAAGCTTTCTTTGATGATTGCTTGAGCAAATAATGCATCTTCTTCATCATTGATTACTGGTACAGTCCCGTAATTATACTCTACTATAGCTGTACCGCCATAAACAGCCGCCGTTTGTTCAGCATAGCGTTTTAAAGCTTTTTCCACACGATCACGCGTCTCAATACTAAAACAACGTACAGTGCCATCTAAACGAGCATTTTCAGCGATGACATTGAATCGGGTACCAACATCCATTTTACCTACAGTCACTACGACTGGATCAAGCGGATTGGTTTCTCTAGAAACAATTGTTTGGACATTCATCACAAAAGAAGAAGCAATCACAGCAGCATCTACGCAAGCATCTGGCATGGCACCGTGTCCGCCACGTCCTTTAAAGTCGATTGAAAAAATATCTGCTGAAGCAAAAGACGAGCCCACAACACAAGAAACTGTTCCAGAAAGCATCTGCGACCAAATGTGAATCCCAAAAACATCATCCACACCCTCTACAGCTCCTTGGGCAACCATTGCTTTAGCTCCTTGAGCATTTTCTTCTGATGGCTGAAAGATAAAGCGAACGGTTCCCTTGATCTCTGCTTGTACTTCTTTTAAAGCTTTCGCTGCAGTCAAGAGCATTGCTGTGTGAGCATCGTGACCACAGGCATGCATTTTTCCATCTTCTAATGACTTATAAGAAATACCATCTGTTAATTCTTGAACGGGTAAAGCATCCATGTCCGCTCGCAACGCAACCGTCTTTCCAGGTTGTCCCCCAACAAGCTCCGCAATGATTCCTGTAGGTTCCGTCTTGCGATAAGGAATACCGATTCTATCTAACGTTTCAGCAACTTTTTCTGTTGTTCTAAATTCTTCAAACTGTAATTCCGGATGTTGATGTAAATCTCTTCTAAAATCTATCATTTCCTTTTTGTACTTTTGAACCAACTCTTTTAATTCTTTCAATTTATTCCCTCATTTCTATAGACTCAATAAAATACTCGAAAAGATACCTGCTAACACAACCGAAACAATCGTAACGGTTATAAATCCAGCGACTAACATCGGTGGCATCATATGACTTGTCAATGCTTCTTTTTCCTTTTCATCTTCGGTTAATGACTGAATAACTTCATTGGTGATAATGTAATCTGCTGGAAAGCCATATAAAGCAGTTAATGAGACTGCAAAAGCCATTTCTTTACTCACCCCTAAAAACTTCCCGACAATTGCAGAAAAGACATACATCCCTATCACACCAATCACAATAATGCCCACCATCGGTAATAATAATTCCTCTAGCATTTCTGGTGTTGCTTTTTTTAAGCCATCAAAAATAAAAAGCATTAATCCCAAAATAGCAAAACCAAAGCTATTCGCTTTTTTCAATGGTTGTTTTTCCAAAAAGCCTAATGTAGATGCCACAACACCTAAGAATAAGCATAAAACAAACGGGCTAATTGTTACAAAAGGTGCACACCAAACTGAAACGTAATACGCAATTAAAGTCACGATCGCCAAACGAAAGATTCGTGAAAAATCTGTATGGTATTTTTTAGGAACCTTGGTAAACATCTTAGGTGTACCTTCATCTGTTTCAGACGCTTCATTCTCTTGTTCATGAACCGGTGTCCATTCCCCACTGCGGTATTTTTCAAGCATTCGTTTTCCTTCTTTTTTCAACATGATCGACGTTAACGGATAACCTGCAAATCCTTGCATCACATAAATCAAAATAGCTAATACTGATAATGAAGTTAGACCGGCTGATTGCGCCGCTTCTGACATGATCAGTGAGGATACGATCCCTCCAACGAGTGGTGGAACAGCAACTAGAACCGTTTTAAAATCGAAAAACAATGAACCTACTGTTAATAATAATACAACAATTCCTACAATTCCTGAAAATGTGATTACGATTGTTTTCCATTGATTTGCTAGTTCCTTGATTGATAATAATGTTCCCATATTCGTAATTAACAAATACATCAATAATGTTGCAACGACTGGTGGAATTCCCGCAATCTCAACGATATTTTCTGGAAAAAATGTCCAGTAACCAATAATAAATAATACTGCACAGATAAAAACAGATGAAACCCATGCTTTGGTTTTGATTGAGACAACATCCCCAATATACAAAATGGCCATCAATAGCGTGAAAGCTGTCATTTGTGCCATATTACTCCCCCTTTTTATAGCTCATTTATTTTGTCTGAAAATTCCGACTAACGAAAGTATACTAAAGATTACACATGGATGCAATAACATAACAAATATTATTGAATTTATCCTTATACAAAAAAGTCCTAAGAAAAAATCTTAGGACAAAAAAATACACCTTATACTATGATGAGTGCTACCCTGCCAAATCAAGTCTGGCAGGGAAAGCGTTGAGCTAGACTAGGAGTCGCCTCCAACATCATAACACTCTAAAAGAATCATCTATAAAGTGACGGTATAGTTTGATTATTTAACAAATTCGATAATTACCATTGGTGCTGCATCTCCGCGTCTTGGTTCTGTCTTCAAGATACGAGTGTAACCACCTTGGCGTTCTGCGTAACGAGGTGCAAGATCATTGAATAACTTTTGTAAAGCTGATTCAACAACGATTTTTTCATCTTCTTCACGTACACTAGCAACTTCGTTTCGTACAAAAGTAGCTGCTTGACGACGAGCATGAAGATCTCCGCGTTTGCCTAAAGTAATCATTTTTTCTGTAGTTGAACGAATTTCTTTCGCACGAGCTTCAGTCGTAACGATACGTTCGTTGATAATTAAATCAGTAGTTAAGTCACGCAACATTGCCTTACGTTGGCTTGATGTGCGTCCTAATTTACGATAACCCACGTTGGTTTTCCTCCTTCGTAAAAAGTATTAATCGTCTTTACGTAAGCCTAAACCTAAATCATGTAGTTTTAGTTTAACCTCTTCAAGAGATTTACGACCTAAATTACGTACTTTGATCATTTCTGGTTCAGATTTATTTGTAAGTTCTTGTACAGTGTTAATACCTGCACGTTTTAAACAATTGTATGAACGAACAGACAAGTCTAGTTCTTCGATGGTCATTTCTAGCATTTTTTCTTTTTGTGTTTCTTCTTTTTCAACCATGATTTCAGCGTTTTTCGCTTCATCAGTAAGGTTAACAAAGATGTCTAAATGCTCCGTCATAATCTTAGCAGCTAAGCTAAGGGCTTCTTGAGGAATGATTGAACCATCAGTCCATATTTCCATTGTTAATTTGTCGAAGTCATCACGACGACCAACACGAGTGTTTTCTACTTGGTAGTTTACACGACGAACTGGTGTATAGATGGAATCAACAGGTAGAACACCAATTGGCATATCTTCCTTTTTGTTCTCGTCTGCTTGAACATAGCCACGACCAGGTTTCACTGTTAAGCGAGCATGGAAAGTAGCTCCTTCAGAGACACTACAGATAATTAAATCTTTATTCAAGATCTCAACATCGCTGTCAACGATAATATCGCCAGCAGTTACTGTAGCAGGTCCTGTAATATCGATCTCAAGGGTTTTTTCTTCTTCTGCATAAAGCTTTAATGCTAACCCTTTGATATTCAAGATAATTTGAGTTACATCTTCTCTTACACCTTTAATGGTAGAGAATTCGTGCAACACACCATCGATTTGAATATTGGTAATAGCAGCTCCCGGTAAAGAAGATAATAAAATACGACGTAGAGAATTGCCTAAAGTAGTCCCGTAACCTCTTTCCAGTGGTTCAACGACGAACTTGCCATAATCTCTATTCTCATCAATTTTTTCGATTCTTGGTTTTTCAAATTCAATCATTCTTATCTATACCCCTTTCAAAACGAAAAGTGTCTTGTTCAATGACGTTCTTAATTCAAACTCAGAATGAGTGGCACTCATTAAACACGACGGCGTTTTGGAGGGCGGCATCCATTATGAGGAACTGGAGTCACGTCACGAATTGCAGTCACTTCTAAACCTGTTGCTTGCAATGAACGAATAGCTGCTTCACGTCCAGAACCAGGTCCTTTAACTGTTACATCAACAGTTTTAAGTCCGTGTTCTTGTGCTGCTTTAGTTGCAGCTTCTGCTGCCATTTGAGCTGCAAACGGTGTTGATTTTTTGCTTCCTTTAAAACCTAATGAACCTGCAGATGACCATGCTAATGCATTACCATGACTGTCAGTGATCATTACAATTGTATTATTGAATGTAGAATGGATATGTGCAATCCCAGTTTCTATATTCTTTTTCACACGGCGTTTACGACTAACTTTTTTTGCTGCCATGAGGATCTAACCTCCTTCACTTAGGAATTATTTTTTCTTGCCTGCTACAGTACGAGCTGGGCCTTTACGAGTACGTGCATTATTTTTCGTGTTTTGTCCACGAGTTGGTAATCCACGACGGTGACGGATTCCACGGTATGAACCGATTTCCATCAAGCGTTTGATGTTCAAGTTCACTTCACGACGAAGATCACCTTCAATTTTTAACTTATCAATTTCCGCACGGATAGCATCTGTTTGTTCGTTCGTTAAATCGCGAACACGAATATCTTCAGATACGCCAACGTTTGCTAAAACTTTTTTAGCTGTAGTGTTACCAATACCAAAAATATAAGTAAGGGAAATTACTACACGTTTATCACGAGGGATGTCTACTCCTGCAATACGAGCCATTCTACGTTACACCTCCTATTATCCTTGACGTTGTTTATGTTTTGGATTTGCTGGGCAAATGACCATAACACGTCCTTTACGGCGAATTACTTTACAATGTTCACACATTGGTTTTACTGATGGTCTTACTTTCATGATAATACCTCCCTGAATTTTACGGAGTACAATTATTTAAAGCGATAAGTGATTCGACCACGAGTTAAATCATATGGAGATAACTCTACAGTTACTTTATCTCCAGGTAAAATTCGAATGTAGTGCATACGGATCTTACCGGAAACAGTAGCAAGAACTTGGTGTCCATTTTCTAGTTCAACTTTAAACATTGCATTCGGCAAAGTTTCGACGACTGTACCTTCGACTTCAATCATATCTTCTTTAGCCACGCACAGTACCTCCTTGTACTTGTTTCGCATTTTCACACGATAAAATGGCGGAAACTTCAGCTCCCACCTAGAATTTTCAATTAAGCTTCCACAAAAAGGTAGAAGTCGGACTGATACATTCTATCATAAACTATTCTATTTGGCAAGAGAATCTGTATCAAACAAAATGGTAAGTTTGCGGCAATTCAGAAAACTATTTTTTTTCAATGATTTCTTTCACTTCTGAAAAAACAGTATCGATCTCGCGATTCCCATCTATTGTATGCAATACATTTTTAGCCTTATAAAAGTCTAAAATTGGTGCACTGCTTTTGATGTTGACTGCCAGACGGTTTTTGACCGTTTCAGGCTTATCATCTTCTCTTTGATAAAATTCATGTCCGCCGCAACGATCACATGTCCCTTCCACAGTAGGAGGATTGAAGATTTTATGGTAAGTTGCTCCACATGAACGGCAGATAAACCGTCCTGCTAAGCGTTCAACTAAAATTTCCTCTTCAACATGGATGTCGATGACAGCATCAATTTTTTTATTTAATTCTACTAACATTTTATCTAATGCTTCTGCTTGATCCAAAGTACGTGGAAAACCATCTAATAAAAAACCTTTATCAGTATCAGGTTCTGCCAAACGTTCTTTGACAATTCCATTCGTTACATCGTCTGGAACCAAAGCACCTTTATCGATATAAGATTTCGCTTCTAAGCCAAGAGCAGTTTCGTTTTTCATAGCAGCACGGAACATATCTCCTGTAGAAATATGAGGAATACCATAAGTATCCACGATCTGTTCTGCTTGAGTACCTTTGCCTGCCCCAGGCAGTCCCATTAAAATGAGGTTCATTTCATTTCCTCCTAATTTTAAAGGCTGGCTTTTGAAGCTAGCCCAGAAAGAGAATGGTGCTGAGGCAATCCCTCAACACACGACTCTTACTTATTGATAAAGCCAACATATTGACGTTTCAACATTAAACCTTCTAATTGTTTCGCTGTTTCTAATGCAACACCTATCACAATCAGTAAGCTCGTTCCCCCAAGACCGATAGACTGCGGTAATTTCCAGATCATTTGAGCAATGATTGGCAATAGCGCAACTAAGCCTAGGAATATCGAACCGACAACACTTAGTCTCATTAACATTCCAGAAATATATTCTTCTGTCCCTTTACCTGGTCGTACACTTGGAATATAACTTCCTTGTTTTTGCAAGTTTTCCGCTAATTTCTCAGGGTTAACTTGAACAAAAGCATAGAAGAATGTGAAAGCAACGATCAGTACAGTATAAATAATTGCACCTGGAACGGTATTGTAACTAAAAATTTGTGTCATTACATCATACCAACCTTCACCAGAATAACTCTTAGAAAAGGCTTGTAAAACAGCATTCGGCGTTGCAATCAATGAACTGGCAAAAATAACTGGGATAACCCCCGCAGCATTTACTTTTAACGGTAAATAACTACTAGTCGGCGCACCTGAAACACGTTTTGTATATTGGATTGGAATTTTTCGTTCTGCTTGCTGGAAAAACGTTACTAACGTAACGATAACCAAAATTGCAATAATTAAAATTGCAATAAAAATAGCAGATTGCCAAATTCTAGAAGATTCAATATTGATAAAGTAATCGTCAACGATTTCTTTGATACCTTCTGGTACCCGAGAAATAATCCCAGCGAAAATAATCATTGAAACCCCATTACCGATTCCTTTTTCAGTAATTTGCTCTCCTAACCACGTAACAAACATTGTTCCACCAGTTAAAATGACAGAAATCATCACAAACGTGCTGATGTTAGGATTTTTTACGATCCCAACTGAACTTAATTGTTGAAATCCAGCAGTAATCCCAATAGATTGAGCAATACCCAAGACAATCGTTAGATACCTTGTTGCTTGATTCAATTTCTTACGTCCAACTTCACCTTGCTTAGACCATTCTACGAATTTTGGTACGATATCCATTTGTAATAATTGAATGATGATCGATGCTGTAATATAAGGCGAAACCCCCATCGAGAAGATGGAGAAATTTTGCATCGCACTACCACTGACCATATTCAACATATTTAGAAATGGCAAATTGCTTAAGTCTTGCAATCCTTTTGCATTTACGCCTGGTACAGTTATATGCGCACCTAAACGAAATACAAAAAGAATGAATACAGTAAACAAAATTTTTGATCTAATGTCTTTGACTTTAAAAGCGTCTTTTAATAGTTTAAACATTAGATCACCTCGATTGTTCCACCAGCTGCAACAATTGCTTCTTCTGCTGCTTTAGAGAATTTAGCTGCTTTCACAGTTAATTTTTTAGTTGTTAGTTCACCATTAGCAAGAACTTTGATCCCAGCTTTTTCGTTTTTCACGATTCCAGCTTCGATCAATCCAGCAGGTGTTACTTCAGTTCCATCTTCGAAACGATTTAAGACATCTAGGTTGATGACTGCATAATCTTTACGGTTAATGTTCGTGAAGCCACGTTTTGGTAAACGACGGAATAATGGAGTTTGACCCCCTTCAAATCCTAGTCTTACACCACCGCCTGAACGAGCTTTTTGCCCTTTTTGTCCACGGCCAGCAGTTTTACCATTACCAGATGAAGTACCACGTCCAACACGGTTACGTACTTGGCGTGAACCTTCAGCAGGTTTCAATTCATGAAGTTTCATTGGTTTGGCACCTCCTTAACAATGTACTATTGTAAATTAAACTTCTTCAACGTCCACTAAATGTGACACAGTGTTGATCATACCTTTGATTGCTTCGTTCGCAGGTTTCACAACAGAGCTGTTTAGTTTACCTAAACCTAATGCTTTAACTGTATCTTTTTGGTTTTGAGGACGTCCGATAACGCTGCGTTTTAAAGTTACTTTTAATTCAGCCATTATTTTGTCCTCCTTATCCTAAGATTTCTTCTACAGATTTACCACGAAGTGCTGCCACTTCTTCGGCACGTTTTAATTGTTTTAACCCTTCAACTGTTGCGCGAACAACGTTGATTGGTGTATTTGAACCTAATGATTTTGATGTAATATCTGCTACACCAGCTAATTCCAATACGGCACGAACTGGTCCACCAGCGGCTACCCCAGAACCTTCTACTGCAGGTTTCATAAGGATACGGCCACCACCAAATACCCCGATCACTTCGTGAGGGATACTAGAACCAACCATAGGCACTTCAACTAAGTTTTTCTTCGCGTCTTCGATTGCTTTACGGATTGCTTCTGGCACTTCTTGTGCTTTACCAGTCCCAAAGCCAACGTGACCGTTTTTATCTCCCACAACAACTAGTGCTGCAAAGCGTAGACGACGTCCACCTTTAACAACTTTCGTTACACGGTTGATAGAAACCACGCGGTCTTCTAATTCCAAGTGTTTTGGATCAATATAAACCATGAATGGTGTTCCTCCTTCTCCTAAAATTCTAGTCCATTTTCACGCGCTGCTTCAGCTAAAGCTTGCACGCGGCCATGGTAAAGGTATCCACCACGGTCAAAGACTACTACTTTAACGCCTTTTTCAGCGGCACGTTCAGCGATTAATTTACCAACAGCTGCGGCTGTTTCTGTTTTGTTTCCACCTGAAATTTCTTTATCTAAGGCAGAGGCACTTGCTAGCGTTACACCCGCTACGTCATCAATGATTTGCGCGTAGATGTTTTTGTTAGAACGGAATACGTTCAAGCGTGGGCACTCAGCAGTACCAGAGATTTTGTTACGTACACGACGATGTCTCTTTTGACGTGTTTTGTTTTTGTCTGGTTTTGTAATCACAATTGTCACCTCTTTATATTTGCTAGCTATTAAGCTGCGATAGACAACGGATCGTTATTTTTCAAACTGAGTTGAAAAATAACTCTCAAGCTGCTATTATTTACCAGTTTTACCTTCTTTACGACGTACGAATTCGCCAACATAACGGATTCCTTTGCCTTTATAAGGTTCTGGAGGACGAGTACCACGAATATTTGCTGCTAATTCACCAACGTGTTCTTTGTTAGCGCCTTTTACAACTACTTGTGTATTCGAAGGTACTTCTACAGTTACACCAGCTGGTGGTGTGATTTCTACTGGATGAGAATACCCAACGTTAAGAACTAATTTAGTCCCTTGCATTTGAGCACGGTACCCAACCCCGATAAGTTCAAGACCTTTTTCAAAGCCTGTACTTACACCAACAACCATGTTGTTGAAGTTTGCACGAGTTGTTCCGTGGATTGTTTTCATGTCTTTGCTATCGTTTGGACGAGTGAATGTTACTTCGTTCCCTTCGATATTCATCGTGATATCAGAAGAGAATTCACGTGTTAATTCACCTTTAGGTCCTTTTACAGTAATGTTGTTTCCTTCTTGTTTGACTTCAACGCCAGCAGGAAGTACAACGATTTTATTACCAATACGGCTCACTTAGAGACACCTCCTTGTGTGTTTTTTTAAATTACCATACGTAGGCGATTACTTCGCCGCCGATGTTTTTTGCTCTTGCTTCTTTATCAGTTACAACACCTTCAGAAGTAGAGATAATCGCGATTCCTAGACCATTCAATACTTTAGGTACTTCGTCAGATTTGACATAAGCACGTAAACCTGGTTTAGAGATACGTTTTAAGTTTGTGATAACACGTTCTTCGTTTTTACCGTATTTAAGGAAAACACGAATCACGCCTTGTTTGTCATCTTCGATATATTCTACATCGCGTACAAAACCTTCACGTTTCAAGATTTCAGCGATATCACGTTTGATTTTTGACGCAGGCACTTCTAAGCTTTCATGTTTAACCATGTTTGCATTACGAATGCGCGTTAGAAAATCTGCAATTGGATCTGTCATGACCATTGAACTATTTACCTCCTTTATGCGAGTTTACTTGTTTACCAGCTAGCTTTCTTCACGCCGGGAATTTGACCTTTATAGGCAAGTTCGCGGAAGCAAATACGGCAAAGATGAAATTTACGATAAACTGAATGTGGACGTCCGCAACGTTCACAACGAGTATATGCTTGTGTTGAATGTTTTGCAGGGCGTTTGTTTTTAGCAATCATTGATTTTTTAGCCACGTAGTTCGCCTCCTTTTATTATTTTTGGAATGGCATACCTAATTGTGTCAACAATTCACGAGATTCTTCATCTGTGTTTGCTGTCGTTACAATAACGATGTCCATACCGCGTACTTTATCTACTAAATCATAATCAACTTCTGGGAAGATTAATTGTTCTTTAACACCTAAAGTATAGTTACCACGTCCGTCAAAAGCTTTTTTGCTTACTCCGTGGAAGTCACGTACACGAGGTAGAGAAACAGATACTAATTTATCTAAAAATTCGTACATTCTTTCTCCGCGTAAAGTAACTTTTGCACCGATTGGCATGCCTTCACGTAGACGGAAACCAGCGATTGATTTCTTAGCTTTAGTGATCAATGGTTTTTGACCTGTGATCAATGCTAATTCTTCAACTGCTTTATCTAAATTTTTTGCGTTTGAAACAGCGTCACCCACACCCATGTTAATAACGATCTTATCAACTTTTGGTGTTTGCATAACTGAACTATAATTAAATTTTTCCACTAATGCTGGAGTAATTTCTTTAATATATTTTTCTTTCAGGCGGTTCATTTAGTAAGCCCCTCCTTCCTTTTAATCTATTTATCTAAGACTTCACCGGTTTTTTTAGAAACACGGACTTTTTTTCCATCGACTTCTTTGTAACCTACACGACCAGCTACACCTGTTCCGTCAATCACCATTACATTAGAAACATGAATCGGCGCTTCGACTTCTAGGATTCCGCCTTGCGGCGCTGCTTGATTTGGTTTTTGGTGTTTTTTCATGATGTTAACACCTTCAACGATGACTTTGTCTTTTTTAGGAAACGCTGCTAATACAACGCCTTCTTTATTTTTGTCTTTACCAGTGATAATTTTCACTTTATCGCCTTTTTTAACAAACATTACTGTTTCGCACCTCCTTTGATACGTGTCCTGATTATAATACTTCTGGTGCTAGAGAAACGATCTTCATGAAGTTGTTTTCACGTAATTCACGTGCAACAGGACCGAAGATACGAGTTCCACGCGGGCTCTTATCATCACGAATGATTACAGCAGCATTTTCATCAAATTTAATGTATGAACCGTCTGTACGACGAGCTCCTGATTTAGTACGAACGATAACGGCTTTTACGACTTCACCTTTTTTGACAACCCCACCTGGCGTTGCATGTTTAACGGTAGCAACGATCACGTCACCAATATTAGCAGTTTTACGTCCAGAACCACCTAGTACTTTAATCGTTAAGATTTCACGAGCACCTGAGTTATCTGCGACTTTTAATCGGCTTTCTTGTTGGATCACGATGTGTATCCCCCTTTCAGATTTTATGTCTCAATCTATATAGGAAAATCTCGTTTTTATTAGATAATAACTGCTTCTTCGACTACCTCTAGTAAACGGAAACGTTTTGTAGCTGATAATGGACGAGTTTCCATGATTCTTACGATGTCTCCAACTTTTGCAGTGTTGTTTTCATCATGAGCTTTATATTTCTTAGAATATTTCATACGTTTACCATAAATAGGATGGTTTTTCTTTGTTTCTACGACAACAGTGATAGTTTTATCCATCTTATCTGAAACAACACGACCTTGGTAAACTTTGCGTTGATTTCTTTCTTCAGTCATACGCGTTTGGCCTCCTTCCACTATTAGTTAGCTTGTTCACGCAATACTGTTTTGATGCGTGCAATCGATTGACGTACTTCTTGAATACGTGCAGTGTTTTCTAATTGACCTGTTGCTAGTTGGAATCTAAGATTAAATAATTCTTCTTTGAATTGCTTTTCTTTTTCAAGCATTTCGGCAGTGGTTAATTCTCTGATTTCTTTAACCTTCATTCGATTCACCACCCATTTCCTCACGTTTTACAATTTTGGTTTTCACCGGTAATTTGTGGGATGCAAGACGAAGAGCTTCACGAGCTACTTCTTCAGGTACGCCTGCGATTTCAAACATGATTTTACCACGTTTAACTGGTGAAACCCAGCCTTCAGGAGCCCCTTTACCTTTACCCATACGAACACCGATAGCTTTACTTGTGTATGATTTGTGAGGGAAAATTTTAATCCATACTTTCCCGCCACGTTTCATATAACGAGTCATAGCAATACGGGCAGCTTCGATTTGACGGTTAGTAATCCAGTGAGATTCAGTTGCTTGTAAGCCCCATTCACCAAATGTTACTTCTTTTCCACCTTTGGCTTCACCACGCATTTTACCTCTAAATTCACGACGGTGTTTTACACGTTTAGGTACTAACATGATTATTTCCCTCCTTTCTCAGTGTTTTTTTTCGTTGGAAGAATTTCTCCACGGTAAATCCACACTTTAACTCCTAATTTTCCGTAAGTTGTGTCTGCTTCTTCCCATGCGTAATCAATATCAGCACGCAAAGTGTGAAGTGGAACTGTACCTTCAGAGTAACCTTCTGAACGAGCAATATCAGCACCGTTTAAACGACCTGATACTTGTGTTTTGATTCCTTTAGCGCCTGAACGCATAGTGCGTTGAATCGCTTGTTTTTGAGCACGACGGAAAGCAACACGGTTTTCTAATTGACGTGCAATTCCTTCGCCTACTAATTTTGCATCTAAATCTGGTTTTTTGATTTCAATGATGTTGATATGAACTCTTTTACCAGTCAATGAATTTAATGATTTTCTTAGGTTTTCGACTTCAGATCCGCCTTTACCGATAACCATACCTGGTTTAGCTGTGTGGATTGAAATGTTCACACGATTTGCAGCGCGCTCGATCTCAATTGTAGACACAGCGGCATCAGCAAGTTTTGTCGCGATAAATTTACGGATTCTTAAATCTTCGTGTAAGAACTCAGCATACTCTTTTTCAGCATACCATTTTGCATCCCAGTCGCGGATGATGCCTACACGCATTCCAATTGGATGTACTTTTTGACCCACTGATTGTCCCTCCTCTTAATCTTTTAAGGTTCGGTTGCCACTATTTCAAAATGCTAATGCATTAAGAATAATGGACCTCCTCTTATCAAGTGACATCTGTTTAAAACAGATTATTTTTCTGATACGACTACTGTAAGATGACTTGTACGTTTATTGATTGGTGATGCTGAACCTTTTGCACGTGGACGGAAGCGTTTCATTGTTGGTCCTTCGTTGACAAATGCTTCAGATACTACTAAGTTTTCAACGTCTAAGTCAAAGTTATTTTCTGCGTTAGCAACTGCTGACATTAAAACTTTTTCAATGATTCCAGCAGATTTGTTTGGCATGAATTTCAAGATAGAAATTGCATCCGCAACGCTTTTACCTCTGATAAGATCGATTACTAAACGGGCTTTACGAGGTGAAGTGCGAACTGTTTTTGCAGTTGCCTTAGCTGATGTAATTTGTTCTGACATTTGCATTTCCTCCCCTCAAAATTAACGTCTAGTTTTCTTATCGTCGGCTCCGTGGCCACGATAAGTTCTAGTTGGTGCAAATTCACCTAATTTATGTCCTACCATGTCTTCTTGGATGTATACTGGAACGTGTTTACGTCCATCATATACGGCAATTGTAAATCCAACGAATGTTGGAAAAATTGTAGAACGGCGAGACCAAGTTTTAATTACTTTCTTCTTTTCGGCACCTTGTTGAGCTTCAACTTTTTTCATTAAATGCTCATCAGCGAAAGGTCCTTTTTTCAAACTACGACCCATGGTGAACCTCCTCTCAAAATGTACGACACATGGTCAAAAAAATTATTTAGTACGACGACGAACGATAAGTTTGTCTGATTTAGCTTTTTTATTACGAGTTTTCAAGCCGATAGCAGGTTGACCCCAAGGTGATACTGGAGCTTTACGTCCGATCGGTTGTTTCCCTTCACCACCACCGTGTGGGTGATCGTTCGGGTTCATTACGCTACCACGTACAGTTGGGCGTTTACGCATCCAACGTGAGCGGCCTGCTTTACCAATGTTGATTAATTCGTGTTGTTCGTTACCAACAGAACCAACTGTTGCACGGCAAGTTGCTAAGATCATACGAACTTCGCCTGAATTCAAACGGATTAATACATATTTGCCTTCTTTACCAAGTACTTGTGCACTTGTTCCAGCAGAACGGATTAATTGACCGCCTTTACCAGGTTTCATTTCAATATTGTGGACAACAGTACCGACTGGAATGTTTTCCAATGGTAATGCGTTCCCTACTTTAATATCTGCTTCAGTACCGGAAACAAGGCGCATGCCTACTTCCAATCCTTTTGGTGCTAGAATGTATGCTTTGATTCCATCTTCGTAATGTACTAACGCGATGTTAGCAGAACGGTTTGGATCATACTCAATCGTTTTGACAACCGCTACAACGTTATCTTTATTACGTTTGAAGTCGATCATACGGTATTGACGTTTGTGACCGCCACCTTGATGACGAACTGTAATACGACCATTGTTGTTACGACCGGCATGGTTTTTTAATGGCGCCAACAACGATTTTTCAGGTGTTGATGTCGTGATTTCAGCGAAATCAGATGCTGTCATATTACGACGGCCATTTGTGGTAGGTTTATACTTTTTAATCGCCACGTCTTTTTCCCTCCCATTTAATAGTTAACATGGACTGCTTATTCAGCAGCATCGAAAATTTGAATTTCTTTTGAATCATCTGTTAATGTCACAACAGCTTTGCGACGTTTTTTTGTGTAACCAGCGTGTTTACCCATACGTTTAAATTTAGGGCGCACGTTAATGATGTTTACGTTTTTAACTTTAACATCAAATGCTGCTACAACAGCTTGTTTTACTAAAGTTTTATTTGCGCGAGTGTCCACTTCGAAAGTGTATTTCTTTTCGTCCATAGCAAGCATGGATTTTTCAGTGATCACTGGGCGTTTGATTACGTCTAGTAAGTTCATTATGCAAGCACCTCCTCAATTTGAGTAAGAGCAGTTTGTGTTGCCAATACTTTAGTATTAGAAACGATATCTAAAACACTTACGTTATCAGAAGTTACTACAGAAACGTTTGGTAGATTACGTGCAGACAAAGCTGCAAAATCATTTCCAGTTTCTAAAACAACTAATACTTTCGCATCAATAGATAAGTTTGTTAGAACTTGTTTGAATTCTTTTGTTTTTGGTGCATCAAAGCCTAAAGCTTCAACAGCTACCAAATTGTTTTCAGCAACTTTATCTGATAATACAGATTTCATTGCTAAACGACGAACTTTTTTAGGAAGTTTGTAGCTGTAAGAACGCGGTGTTGGTCCGAAGACTACGCCACCTCCACGCCATTGTGGTGAACGAATTGAACCTTGACGAGCACGACCAGTTCCTTTTTGACGCCATGGTTTACGGCCGCCGCCACGAACTTCTCCGCGGTGTTTTACTGAGTGTGTACCTTGTCTTAATGAAGCACGTTGCATGATGATTGCATCGTAGACAACTGTTTCATTTGGTTCGATTCCGAAAATCTCTTCGTTTAAAGTGATTTCGCCATTTTGAGTTCCATCTTGTTTAAATAATGCTACATTCGGCATTCCTTAGTTCCTCCTTTCCCTACGCTTATTTAGCTTTCACAGCTGATTTGATTGTGATTAATGATTTTTTCGCTCCAGGAATGTTACCTTTAATCATGATTACATTTCTTTCAGCGTCCACTTTAACAATTTCAAGGTTTTGAATTGTTACGCGGTTACCACCCATACGGCCGGCAAGTTTTTTATTTTTAAATACACGATTAGGTGCAACTGGACCCATTGACCCAGGACGACGGTGGTAACGTGAACCGTGACTCATTGGTCCGCGGCTTTGTCCGTGACGTTTGATAACGCCTTGGAATCCTTTACCTTTCGAAGTTCCTGTAACATCAATAATGTCACCTGCTTGGAAAACATCTACCTTAATTTCTTTACCTACTTCATATTCTCCTAGCTCAACATTTTTGAATTCCTTAATGAAGCGCTTAGGAGCCGTGTTTGCTTTTGCAACATGACCTTTCGCAGGTTTGTTCGCTAATACTTCACGTTTGTCTTGGTAACCGATTTGGATAGCTTCGTATCCGTCAGTCTCAACAGTTTTTACTTGTAAAACTACGTTTGGCGTAGCTTCAACTACTGTTACTGGAATTAATTCACCAGACTCAGTAAAGATTTGTGTCATTCCCACTTTTTTTCCTAAGATTCCTTTGGTCATGAGTACACCTCCATCATCTTGATTTTATAGTTTGATTTCAATATTCACACCAGATGGTAAGTCAAGCTTCATTAAAGCATCAACTGTTTTTGGTGTTGGGTTCACAATGTCGATTAGACGTTTGTGCGTACGCATTTCGAATTGTTCGCGTGAATCTTTGTATTTATGAGTCGCACGAATAACTGTGTAAAGCGAGCGTTCTGTTGGTAATGGAATTGGTCCTGACACGTCAGCTCCAGTTCTTTTTGCTGTTTCCACAATTTTATCCGCTGATTGATCTAAAATACGGTGTTCATACGCTTTTAAACGGATACGAATTTTTTGTTTTGCCATCTTGTTCCCTCCTTCGCCTATTTTGAAAGTAGACATAGCTCCACGAAAATTTTTCCGTCACGCTCGTTCGTGGCAAAGCGTCCGGGCGTGTCGCAACCTCTCGTTTCTTAGCCGGTAGATCAAAAGCTTGATTTACCAATGCTTTTACACTTCTGTAAATAGCACCTTTGTAATTATATTACAGAAACATAGTAATAGCAAGGTTTTTTTCAGAAAAAAGACATTTTTTTTGTAAGCATTCTTTTGATTATTATTCTTTTGTATACAACTGATTCAGTCAGCAATAAAAAACTGTATATATAATAGAAGGAAAGTGAATCGTTTTGACAACGGAAGCTCCTTGCGCGCAACTACTATTTTGAAGCAAAAAAAGACGAGCCTGGGACATAACTAAAAACGTTATGTTTCAGGCTCTTAGTAACCGAATAAACGGTGGGCGCAGAAGCAACTCCTTCCTTTTTAACAAAAATACTTGTTTATAGTTGACTAATCATTCGTTCAACATTCATATACTGAAAATCTTCTGGTTTCATAAAAACAATCTTAGACGTACATTTTTCCTGATCAACAATCCCTCGTATTTGCTCCTCATATCTTGCAATTTGAGGTGTTAAAAGTAATACATCATAATTTTTAAACATAAGTTTCTCTTGAATACGACTTACAGGTGCATAATCGATTGCGTATTCTAACTCTTTTTCCCTAAGAGACTCGAGAATTTTTGAAACCAATAATGAAGCACTGATTCCAGATTCACAGATAATCAAAATCGTTTTTTCCATATCAACCCTCCTGCTAATCGACATTCTTTTTTCCCGAACACTAAGCTCACCTTATTGTAAGCTCGCTAAACCTATTGGAGAAAAAGCAACATAAGTCAAAATGACAATTACCACCAAAACAATCGAAACGACTCTCGCATAACGCCAAGGTTTGATGTCTACTTTCGTATCGAAGGACTCCAACACAAATGTTCCATCTGGTTTCCACTTAGAAATTGCCAACATGATCAAAATATCTAAGAAAAATAGCAGACTCAACACATACAAGAAATGAATATCTTTCAAAAAGACTTTTGATAATACATACAACACAATATGAATCGCAATTGTTGATTTCGCTGCGATAGCTGTCGCTTTTTTCGAATAAAAGGCAAACAGGATAATAACCAACAACGGCATATTATATAATCCGTTGAACTCTTGTACAAACTGATATAATCCTGCTGGAGCGAAGGAAATGAACGGTGCAACAATCACAGATATTACGCCAACTATTATAGTAACAATTTTCCCAGCCCGAGCAATTTGTTTATCATCCGCTTGTTTATTAATCACAGGTTTGTAGAAATCTAACGAAAATAGAGTCGCTGTTGCATTCAACGCACCCGCAAAGGAAGACAGAATTGCCCCGAAAATCACAGCTGCAAATACACCAAACAATGCTTGAGGTAAAACCTCCGTCACAAGATATGGGTATGCATTGTCGGGATTACTCATCAGTGCATCACCGAAAATATTACGTGCGACGATACCTGGAAATACTAAGAACAACGCACCAAATACTTTGAAAAGTCCTACGATAAAAGTTCCTTTTTGCGCTTCTGCTAGATTTTTCCCTGATAACGCTTTTTGCACAATCATTTGATTCGTACACCAGAAATATAAATTATTGAACAACATTCCCGTGATCAACGTTGGCCAAGGGACAATCGCTGAATCGATTGCGCCAACAGAGTTTAACAACCACGGAGTATGGTCGACAATATAATCCACACCACCAATAAAGTTCCCATCACCTAGTTTCATTACACCTAAGATTGGAATCAATAAACCACAAATCAACAACCCAACACCATATACGGTATCGCTATTGGCACTCAATGATAATCCACCAATCAATAAATAGAGAATTCCGATCACGCCGATGATTAAGGCAACCAAAATAATGGCGACAATCGGACGAACACCTAACAATTCATCTATATGAAAAATTTTATTAAAAACGAGTGAACCTGAATATAAAACAACTGGTAAAAATGAAATCATATATGTCACGATAAATAGAATCGAAATAATCCGTTTCGTTACTGTATCATAGCGAATTTCAATAAAATCTGAAACGGTGTTGATACCATATTTGAAATATTTCGGTAAAAAAATGACCGCTAAGGCAACAATTGCAATCGCAGCTGTTACTTCCCACGCCATAACTTCCATACCAGCGTGATAACTTTGCCCGTTCTGACCAACGATTTGTTCAGTGGATAAATTCGTCATGATAATAGAACCTGCAATCGGCAAAGCGGTCAGGCTTCTCCCTCCCATAAAGAACCCTTCTGATCCAGAAGTATCTACACCTTTCGCACGACTGTACGCAAAAATCCAAACACAAGCCACGATTACGACAAAACTAATAAGAGAAAATAGATTCATAGAATTCCGCTCCTTTTTTTGTTTTTAAATACTCGTGATTTCGTGAATGTAGTCTCTCGCTTTCACTGCGTATTCAAAAGGATTAGCCTGCGCCGGATCTTGTTCGGCTTCAACAACAATCCACCCTTCGTAATCACTACTCTTGATAACTTCCCAAATCGGTGCAAAATCGATCATCCCGTCTCCTGGAACAGTAAATACTCCTGACTTAACTGCATTTAAAAAACTTTGCTCCGTTGTGCTGACTTGTCTTGCTATCTGCTCTCGTATATCTTTAAAATGAATGTGTTTGATACGCTCTTGATATTTTTGATAAATTTCAATTGGGTCTTCGCCAGAAAAGACCAAATGTCCGGTATCAAATAGCAAAGAAACTTTTTCAGGATCTGTCAAGTCCATCAAACGAGTGATTTCTTCTGTCGTTTGCACACCTGTCCCCATATGATGATGATAAACAATCGTCATTCCTTTCGCATTTACCAACGCACCCAAGCGTTCCAAACCAGTTGCTAATGCTTGCCAATCTGACGCAGAAAATACCGGCTTTTCTTTGAAAATTGCTAGATCCATCTGACCCTGAATGCTATGTCCTTGTTCCGACACAACAATCACTTTGGCCCCCATAGCATGGAGAAAATTCATATGTTCAATAAACGCTTGCTCTGTCTCTTCATACGGTTTCGTTGTTAAAAAGGCACTAAACCAAGCACTTGCGACTGACAACCCTCGAATATCAAGATACGGTCGTAAGACATCTGGATCTTTCGGGTACTTATTCCCAATTTCAGTCCCTACATAGCCGGACAAAGCCATCTCACTAATACACTGCTCAAACGTATTTTCTTTCCCTAACTCTGGCATATCATCATTTGTCCAAGCAATCGGCGCAATGCCAAAACGGATTTTTGACTCATTCATTTTATTTTTCTCCCCTTTCAAAGGACTGCTATCTATAGATTTTCAATTGTGATCAATTCATTTGTTTCAAATGATTGTTTACACGCTAGTGCGATTTTAGTTGACTGCAGCCCATCATAAGCTGAAACTTGCGGTTGACGTTTTTCTTTGATACATGCAATAAACTCTTTCGCTTCATTAACGAAAGCTTCACGAAAGCGTTCTGGAAAATCTTGTGAGCAAGCTCGTACAACGCCTTTTTCATCCATGATCGTAACAAGATTTTTCTCTGGCGCCGCTGCTACTCTAAGCATCCCTTTCGTTCCAATCAGCTCAGTTTCTACATGGTAACCATGATGACAATTACGACCTGCAACTAAGATCGCCATCGCTTGGTTTTCCAATTGCATCATGGCCGCTCCTGTTTCCAATTCTCCTACTTTATCCAATTCAGGATATGCAGCATTTTTCCCTAGCGCCCATACTTTACTTACTTCTTTTTCTGTAAACCAACGGACTAAATCGATATCGTGAATTGACATATCCATAAAAATCCCTCCACTATCACTGGCGCCCGCAAATTTTACAAAGCTTTCCATACCTGAACTAGGATCGATACTATAACAGCGCATCAGAGTCAGTTCCCCTAATTCCCCATCTTCTACTAATTGTTTGGCATAGCGGTACGAATCGTCATAACGACGCATGAATCCCAACATAAATACTTGTTCCGGACGACTTTGAATTACCCGCTCTGTCGCTTTGATTTCAGCTAAATCCAAGCCAATCGGTTTTTCACTGAAGACGTGTTTACCATGTTCCATCGCCAATTGAATCTGCTCGCAGTGAAACCCAGAAGGGGAAACAATAAACACCGCATCAATCGTTGGACTTTTGACCATTTCTTCATAGTCTTGATAGGTTTCTTCTACCCCTAATTCCCTGACTGCATAATCCAATTCTTCTTTTACAAAACTACAAGCGGCAATTAATTGACACCCTTGAACATTTTCAGCTAAATTTTTTGCGTGAACTTTCCCTAAACGGCCTAAGCCAACAATTCCAACCTTGATTTTTTCCACTCTTTACTTCCTCCTATAATTAAAAGTTAAATGTTGATTTATTTAATAAAGTTGCTTCATTTATATAATGCTGGACATTCAGGTAACTGAATCAATGTTCGCTCACCTGTATCTCTAGCCTTACCACAAGCGTCCATCGTAACGGCCGCCGCATAACCATCCCAAGCAGTCGGTCCAGTTAGATTGCCCGTTTGAATCGAACGAATCCATAATTCAAATTCATAGTCATACGCTTCAACAAAACGAGTTTGCCAATCTGGTGCGATCTTGGTATAATTTTTTCCTTTTGCCTTCACATGTGTGTATGCTGGATCTTCTAATCCAATTTCTCCCGTTTCACAGACAACATCACATTTGATATCATAACCAAACTGACAATTAACGAAAATCTCTAAATCGATATGGACACCAGAAACTGTTTCTAAAATCAACATCTGTGGATCATGCAGTTTTTCATGTGTGAAACTCGTTTGTTTAGGCAAAATCATTTGAGCTGAAATATAATCTTCTTGAAGCAACCAACGCAAAGCATCGAGTTCATGGATTCCTGTGTTAATGATCGCCATTGGCGTTAAATAGTTTTCATCTGCCGTTGGGTTTCTATGGGCGCAATGAAGCATCAAAGGCTCCCCGAATTTTTTGGTTTCGATGGCTTCTTTCAATTCAATATAACCTCGATCGTATCGTCTCATAAAGCCGACTTGAACTAGTTTCTTTCCTGCTTTTACTTCAGCATCAACGATTCGTTTACAACCTGCGCTATCTGTCGCTAAAGGTTTTTCACAGAAAACATATTTTCCATGTTTAATTGCTTCTAAAACATATTTTTCATGGGTTGGATCCCAAGAAGTTACCACAACAATAGCCACATCAGGTGAAGCAATCAATTCTTCTCCTGTTTCAAAAAAGACAGCATCAATCTGATTTGCTAAACGCTGAGCTTGTTCTACGTTTATATCTGATACCGCAGTCACGTACGCGCCTTGCACTTTTTCATTGATTCGTTTAATATGTTCGATGCCGATTGCACCTGTCCCAATGACGCCAACTTTTAAATCCATTGTTTTGCCTCCATTTTCTTTTTTACAAACCTGCTGGACAACTTCCTTAGCCACACTGTAACGTATGCGCTTTCAAAAAATACTTCTTTGCATATGGACTATAACTCGTTAAGCTATAGCCTATAGACCTAGAATTTGAACACACGGTAAGATCAGAAACAACTCCTTCTTATTTCGTGAAGTGAAACGCTCCCGATCCAACCTATTGTCATGCTAATACTCTTTGGCTTTTTCCAACATTTTTTGACTACGCTCATACGACTCTTGAACTGCCAGACTTTTTGAAACTTCTGCAACCCCAACGTGCCACCAACTGTCATACCCATCTGACATTGTTTTTGGTAAAACCTTCATTTCAATCAGAGTAGATTTTTCTTGTTTTTTAGCATCTTCTAGCGCTGCAATCAGTTCTTCTTTTGTATTAGCACGATAACTTTTGGCGCCATACCCTTCCGCAACTTTCGCATAATCTATATTCATGATTTGCTCACGATGATCTCTAAATTCACACTTATAGCTACTGCTACCATTAGCCATTTGTAAATTATTGATACAGCCAAATCCAGAATTATCGAATAACAAAATATTGATCTTTTGCCCATATTGCAATGCCGTGATTAGTTCTGAATGAAGCATCAAGAAACTCCCGTCACCTACCATGGCATAGACTTCTTGTGTTGGACTGGCTAATTTCACGCCTAAAGCACCACTGATTTCATACCCCATACAAGAATAACCATATTCAAGATGATACGTATTCGGCACGAGTGGATTCCATAAACGCTGCATATCACCAGGTAAAGAGCCAGCTGATGCAATGACAATACTGTCTTTAGCTACGTTATTATTAACTGTAAGAAATGCACTAGTTTGAGCCAATTCAGTCTGTAGCGTATCCGAATATTCATTGAGAATTTCTTGCGTGAATTGGTCTTTAATCTCTGGAGAAAAGTTCTCCCTCGAAAAAGAAATATCACCTAGACGCTTCCTTTCAACAGCCCATTCTTCTTTCAGATCCTTGATAATTTCACCAAATGACGTTTGATAGTCTGCCAACATCGGGATCAGATTCTCTACTGTCTCTTTTGCATCGCCGATAAGCTGGAACGCATCAAACTTATAGGCCTGCATGCGATTGACATTGATATTCAAAAATTTCGTTTGGTCATAATTAAAAGCGGTTTTAGAAGACGTGGTGAAATCCGTATACCTTGTACCGATTCCAATAACCAAATCAGCTTGTCGAATTGCCTTATTAGCAGCCAAAGTTCCTAAAACACCCGTACCTCCTAAGTTATTTTTAAAGTCTGCTTCTACAGTTGATTTACCTGCAGGTGTTTCAACTAACGGAATCCCACATTGTGTAGACAAATGAATCAATGCTTCCCGTGCCTGGGAATACTTTGCTCCACCTCCAACGATAATGACTGGTTTCTTACTTGTCGTGATTCTTTCTACGGCACCATTTAGTTCACGTTCTGTAGGAACTTGCCGATCAACGTAATGCACCCTCTTTTTAAAAAATTCTTCATCGTAATCATACGCTTCTGCTTCAGTATCTTGAGCAATACAAATCGTTGCCGGACCACAGCTCGCTGGATTCGTCATGACTTCAAACGCTCGTAGCAGACTACTCATCAATTGTTCTGGTCGTTGAACACGATCCCAATATTTAGAGACCGCTTTAAAGGCATCATTCGTTGTGATTGCCGCACTGGTTTCGTGTTCTAATTGTTGTAAAACTGGATCAGGCTGACGTGTAGCAAACGTATCTGCCGGTAAGATCAGCACTGGAATGTTGTTGGCAAACGCAGTTGCCGCCGCTGTGAGCATGTTGGCAGATCCTGGACCAGCTGAAGCTGTAACAGCAAAAATTTTCTGTCTTAATTTCTGCCGACTATAGGCTACTGCTGCATGTGTCATCCCTTGTTCATTTTTCCCTTGAATTACCTTCAAATGCCCTGGATTTTCTTCAAGTGCTTGACCGATTCCTAAGACATTCCCATGACCAAAGACATTAAAAATACCTTCAACAAAAGGGAATTCTTCACCATCAACTTGAATATATTGTTGATTCAAAAATTTAATCAGTGCTTGTGCTGTGGTTAATCGAATTTTTTTAGCCATTACTTTCCCGCCTTACTTTAATCAAGATTGATCTGCAATTAATTGTTCGATTTCTTTGGCTGTTGGCATTGCTTCTGATGAACTATGTTTACTAACAACAATAGCCGCCGATGCACTTCCATATTTCAATGCGGTTTCAATGTCTTTCCCTGTATTTAATGCATATAAAAAGGCTGCTGCATAAGAATCACCTGCACCGAACGTTTTCAAGACTTGGGTCTTATACGAACCCGCTTGATAGGTTTCTCCCTTTTTGGTATAGGCATAAGAACCTTTTACGCCATGCTTGATCACAATCAATTCAGGACGATGCTGAAATAGATAGTCTGTAGTCGCTTGATTTGTTCCACCTTTTTTGCCTTCCATTTCATCATATTCATCTCTTGTACCGATCACAATATCAGCATTTTCAGCAGCAATTGAATAATAAACGGAAACGTCTTCTGGTGATTGCCATGTGTACGGACGATAATCTAGTTCAAACGCAACTTTCACCTGATTTTTTCTAGCATAAGCAATCGCTTTTAATACCGCCTCTCTGGAAGGACTTTGCGCAAGTGCCGTTCCAGATACCAACAAGAGATCTGTTTGTTTGATGTATTCTTCATCGATTTCTTCTGGCGCTAGGTACAAGTCCGCCACTTGATCTCGATACATCAAAATGCTGCATTCTTCTGGGCTTTTGATCTCCGTAAATGCCAATCCTGCTTTGTGTCCTTTTTGATCAGTGAACAGTTGGCTCGTATCTATTCCAGCTTCGCTCATGTATTCTTTGATGAAACGTCCATGCTGGTCATCTGAAATTTTCCCAATAAAACCAACTTTCACACCTAACTTGGCACTGCCAATTGCGATATTTGCTGGTGAACCACCTACATATTTTTTAAAGGTCATCGTTTCTTCCATCGGTCGATCATACTCCACTGCATTCAAGTCAATACACGCTCGACCAAGGGCAATCATATCAAATATTTTTGTCATCCTTGTCACCCCTTCTATTCTCTATTTAAAATCCATTCGTGGTCAGGATCATTATGAAACTGCCACTTTCTAGTTGGGCCTGCCATTACATTCAAGTAATAAGAATCGTAACCATCTGGTACACTTACTGGGTGATACCCCTCTGGAACAACGACGACATCACCATTTTCTATAGCCATCGTTTCATCCAGTAAGCGATCATCTGTATACACTCGTTGAAAAACAAACCCTTGTCTGGGATTCATTTCATGATAATACGTTTCTTCTAATTTCGATTCTAGAGGCAAATTGTCTTGATCGTGCTTATGAGGTGGATAACTAGACCAGTTACCCCCATCAGTAAACACTTCCACAACTAACAAACGATCAGCAATTGGACTTGTATCTGGTAAAATATTATGCACCAAACGTTTATTCTGATATTTCCCTCTACGTTCAATGGTATTATCTGATGCTTTAATCAGAGTAGTTGTTTTTTTCTTATCAGATGGCGAGTAACATAGAATCACCGTGGCTTCGGTTATCGCTGTAATATCGAACGTTTGCTCTATCGAGATATAGACACTATCCGTTGGGATTTTTTCAAAAACGTTTTTTCGTGTGCCGATTGTCTTAAAGGTTTGTTCTCCATCTGTTACTGTGATTTTTCCTGTCAGGGCAACGATACACACTTCTTGCTTTCCTAATGATTCTTGAAATTTACTTCCACTCGTCATTTTTATGACTTTCAATTCAATGTACTGTAAAGCTGCATTATTTTTATTGATACGCTGAAGTAACGTGGTGCCTTTTGCTAACTCTTGTGGGATAGGTTTATACTTTAAATGAACCATCCTTACACCTTCTTTCCCATTAAATATTTGTCTTAGGATACCGTGCTGTGACTACTTTTTTACGCGTATAAAACTCTACACTGTCTTTGCCATTTGCATGAAGCGTTCCGTAAAACGAGGACTTCCAACCTGAAAACGGGAAGAATGCCATCGGCGCTGGTACACCTAAATTGATTCCTAGCATACCTGCATCAATATTTTCTCTAAAGTAACGAATCGCTGAGGCATTATTAGTGAACAGACAAGCTCCGTTTGCGAATTCAGACTGATTCGCTGTCGCAACGGCTTCTTGTAAGTTTTCTACTCTGATGATCGACAATACTGGAGCGAAAATTTCATCCCGCCAAATCGTCATATCCGTTGTCACACCCTCAAAAATAGTTGGACCAACAAAATAACCATTGTCTGGAATATTCTCCCTACCATCTGCAATCAAACGGGCTCCTTCTTCAATTCCTTTTTCAATATACGCTAGTGTTCTTTTTTGATTTTCTTCGCGAATAACTGGTCCTAAAAAGACACCGTCATCCAAGCCATTTCCGACTTTTACACCTGTTGCTTTTTCTTTTAACTTAGCGATAAAGGCATCTGCTATTTCTTCTTCAACGGTTACCACTGCACATGCCATACAACGCTCACCTGCAGAACCAAAAGCAGCAGATACAATATTGGTCACAGCATCATCTAAGTCTGCATCTTTTAAAACAATTGAATGATTTTTGGCCCCCGTCAATGCTTGCACTCGTTTCAAATTTTTACTACCTTCTGTATAAACATACTCGCCAACTGGTTTTGAGCCAACAAAGGAAATCGCTTTCACTTCCGGGTGCTCTAAAATTCCATTCACAACATCATGTGCGCCATATACAATATTAAATACGCCAGCTGGTAACCCCGCCTCTGTAAATAATTCAGCCAATCGTTCAGTTAGCAAAGGTGTTCTTTCCGACGGTTTTAAAACGAAACTATTTCCACAAGCGATTGCCATCGGAAACATCCAGCAAGGAACCATCATCGGAAAGTTAAAAGGCGAAATGCCCGCGACTACTCCAATTGGGTAACGATAGTTAGCAACTTCTACATCTGTTGCAATCGAAGATAATGAATCCCCCATCATTAATGTTGGCGTTCCAGCAGCAAATTCTACATTTTCAATACCCCTTTGCACTTCACCTAGAGCTTCGTTAAGATTTTTCCCATTTTCGAGCGTAATTAAACGAGCCAATTCCGCTTTATGTTTAATCAAGAGTTGTTGATAATTAAAAAGAATTCTGGCACGTCTTGGCACAGCTAGCTCTTTCCATGTTTCAAAAGCTTCACTAGCAATTGTGACAGCCTCTTCTAAATCTTCTTTTGTAGAAAGTGGTACTTCACACAACACTTCTTTCGTAGCTGGATTATAAACCGTTTCATATGTTTCTGTACGGCTAGACACCCATTTGCCACAAATATAATTTTTTAACTTTCGTATCGCTGCCATAATAACATCCTCCTTAGTTTCTATTAAAAATCAACACGTTGGTTACATCTTGATATTTTTGGTTAACTTTTGATTACATTGTACAATTCGTTTTTCTAATAGTCAACCCATTTTAGGTGAAAAGTTCTATTTTTTGGTCACTTCTTGCTAACTTCCGAGTCTAAAACAAAATAATGTGAATAAAAAAAGGCGAAATTACACATAATTGGTTATATGTTGATTACATTAAGACCATATGTTATAGTGAATCTAATCACACGAAGTGGAAAGGCTACGGAATATGAAATTACAACGTATACAGCAAATTGAAAATTACATACAACATCAAGGCAGTATTTCTCTTGATGAACTGTGTCATGTTTTCAACGTCTCTAAAAATACGATTCGCCGAGATATTAATGAATTGGAAAAGAGAGGAACTATAAAAAAAGTTTATGGTGGCGTCGTTTACGTAGAAAACAACTTGGTTTCTTTTGAAAATCGAACTATCTATAATCAGACAGAGAAGGAACAGATCGGTGCACGAGCCGCCTCGTTAATCAAAGAAGAAGATTTAATTTATGTTGATTCAGGCACAACAACTAGTCAAATTTTGAAACATATCGATCCAGAGTTATCGTTTACTTTATTAACAAATAATCTCGATATTATTAACCTTGCGGCCGCAATGAAAAATGTCCAACTGATCCTTATCGGTAATAGTTATAAAAGAGATACACGTTCTTTTGTCGGAATCGAGGATGAAACCATCGTGACTAGATACAATATAAACAAAGCATTCATGGCAGCAACTGGGGTTTCGATCACTAGTGGTTTAACAAATTCAGATTTGATGGAATATCGGATAAAAAAAATGATTGTCGAAAGAACCAAAGATGTTTATCTACTCGCCGATAGCTCGAAATTTGACCACTCTACTTTGCTGACCTATTCACCTTTAGAGAGTATCAAGGGCATCGTTACATCAAGAGATATACCTGAAGAATATGTAGAGTTTTGTAACTCACATACGATAGAACTTTTATATAGCAACTAGCTAGAAAAAAAGGAGGGCTTAACTTGCCATTACTAAAATTTGATTTGGTCGAAGGGCGCAGTAAAGAAGAAATCCAAACGATACTTGATATTGCTCATTCAGTAGTCTTAGCGTCTTTTGATGTTCCAACAGGCGATAGGTATCAAATCGTTACGCAGCACAAACCTTTTGAAATGGTGTTAGAAGATACCGGGTTGGGATTTAATAGAGATCCCGCTAAGATGATTTCATTAACCGTTATTAGTCGGCAACGAACTACAGCTCAAAAAGAAAAATTTTATCGATCACTGGCACAGCAATTATATGAGTTATGTGGGATTGCCCCTAAAAACTTACTTGTTTCTTTCGTCATCAATGATGATGCAGATTGGAGCTTTGGCTTTGGAGAAGCTCAGTTTCTGACTGGAAAGCTTTAAGATAAAAAAACAGACTGAAGAGAATTTCTTCAGTCTGTTTTTACGCCTTAAAACACAAAAAGCCGAAGGGAAATCCCCTTCGGCTTACGTCCGAGTACCCCGATGTTTTACGTCGGTTTTATTACTTTATATTAAATCGTTAAATTTAAATTATTTAGTGATTTCAGAAACAACGCCTGAACCAACAGTACGTCCGCCTTCACGAATAGAGAAACGAGTTCCGTCTTCGATAGCGATTGGGTGGATCAATTCAACGTCCATTGCAACGTTATCACCAGGCATTACCATTTCAACGCCTTCTGGTAATTCAACTACACCAGTTACGTCAGTTGTACGGAAGTAGAACTGAGGACGGTAGTTAGTGAAGAATGGAGTGTGACGTCCGCCTTCTTCTTTTGATAAAACATAAACTTCAGCTTTAAATTTTGTGTGTGGAGTGATTGAAGCAGGTTTTGCCAATACTTGTCCACGTTCGATATCTTCACGTGCAACACCACGTAATAAAGCACCGATGTTATCGCCAGCTTCAGCGTAGTCTAACAATTTACGGAACATTTCAACACCAGTAACTGTTGTTTTAGCAGTATCTTCTTTAATACCAACGATTTCGATTTCGTCACCAACGCGAACTTCTCCACGTTCAACACGGCCAGTAGCAACTGTACCACGTCCAGTGATTGAGAATACGTCTTCGACTGGCATCATGAATGGTTTGTCAGTATCACGAGTTGGAGTTGGGATATACTCATCAACTGCAGCCATTAATTCCATGATTTTTTCTTCGTATGAAGCATCGCCTTCTAAAGCTTTCAAAGCAGAACCAGCGATAACAGGAGTGTCGTCACCTGGGAAGTCATATTCAGATAATAAATCACGAACTTCCATTTCTACTAATTCTAATAATTCTTCGTCATCTACCATATCCATTTTGTTTAAGAAAACAACGATATATGGTACACCAACGTTACGTGATAACAAGATGTGCTCACGAGTTTGAGGCATAGGACCATCAGCAGCAGAAACTACTAAGATAGCTCCATCCATTTGTGCAGCACCAGTGATCATGTTTTTAACGTAATCCGCGTGTCCTGGGCAATCCACGTGTGCGTAGTGACGAGCATCAGTTTCATACTCGATGTGAGAAGTGTTGATTGTGATACCACGTTCTTTTTCTTCTGGAGCGTTATCGATATCAGCATAGTTTTGAGCTTCACCGCCACCGTGTTTAGCTAACACAGTTGCGATTGCAGCAGTTAATGTAGTTTTACCATGGTCAACGTGTCCAATAGTACCAATGTTTACATGGGGTTTAGAACGGTCAAATTTTTCTTTAGCCATTTTAAATGTTCCTCCTAAAATATATGAATTTTTATTTTATTTGATAGATAGTGACAACTACCTGATCATCTTTTATAAGTTTAACCGAAATCGTTCGAAAATCCTAGTCATAAATAAGTAACGACTTATTTCTTAACTATTATGCGTTGTTTCCGCCATTTTTCTTGATGATTTCTTCTTGTACAGATTTTGGTACATCTTCATAGTGGTCAAAGACCATCATAAACGTACCGCGACCTTGTGTTGCTGAACGTAATGTTGTAGCATAACCGAACATTTCAGCTAGAGGCACCATCGCGTTAACGATTTGTGAATTACCGTGTGCTTCCATACCTTCAACACGTCCACGACGACTTGTAACGTGTCCCATGATATCACCTAAGTAATCTTCTGGTACAGTGATTGTTACTTTCATCATTGGTTCTAAAATTACAGGCATTGCTTTTTTAGCAGCCGCACGTAGCGCCATAGAAGCAGCTACACGGAAGGCTGTTTCATTTGAATCGACATCATGGTATGAACCGTCGTAAAGTTTTGCTTTGATATCCACTAATGGATATCCAGCAAGAACACCGTTGTTCATTGATTCTGCCAAGCCTTTTTCAACCGCAGGGATGTATTCACGAGGAACCACACCACCGACGATAGCATTTTCAAATTCGAAGCCTTTACCTTCTTCGTTTGGTGTAAATTCAACCCAGACATGTCCGTATTGACCTTTACCACCAGACTGACGTACAAACTTACCTTCTGCCTGAGTTACAGGAGCACGGAAAGTTTCACGGTATGATACTTGTGGAGCACCAACGTTAGCTTCAACCTTGAACTCACGTTTCATACGGTCTACTAATACGTCTAAGTGCAATTCACCCATACCAGAGATAACTGTTTCACCAGTTTCAACGTTCGTTTCAACGCGGAATGATGGATCTTCTTCTGCAAGTTTTTGCAAGCGCTACACCCATTTTATCTTGGTCAGCTTTTGATTTAGGTTCAACAGCTACTTGGATAACTGGTTCTGGGAACTCAATTGATTCAAGAATAACTGGTGAATCTACCGCACATAAAGTATCACCAGTTGTTGTATCTTTCAATCCAACAGCTGCTGCAATATCTCCTGAGAACACTTTGTCAATTTCTTTACGAGTGTTCGCGTGCATTTGTAAAATACGACCGATACGTTCTTTTTTGTCTTTAGAAGCGTTCAATACGTATGAACCACTTTCAAGGACACCAGAATAAACACGGAAGAATGTTAGACGACCTACGAATGGGTCAGTCATCACTTTAAATGCTAGCGATGAGAAAGGTGCTTCGTCATCAGCAGGACGAGTTGTTTCTTCGTCTGTTTTAACGTCGATCCCTTTGATCGCTTCAATATCTAGTGGTGATGGCAAGTAATCAAGAACTGCATCAAGCATTAATTGAACACCTTTATTTTTAAAGGCAGAACCAGCCATTACTGGGAAGAACTCAACGTTGATCGTTGCTTGGCGGATGCCCGCTTTTAATTCTTCGATTGTAATTTCTTCACCATCAAGATATTTCATCATTAGGTCTTCATCAGTTTCAGCAACTGCTTCAACTAATTTTTCACGCCATTCAACTGCTTGATCCATATATTCTTCTGGAATTTCAGTTTCTTGAATGTCTGTACCTAAGTCATTTGTATAGATTTCAGCTTTCATCGTAATTAAATCGATGATCCCTGTGAAGTTATCTTCTGAACCAATTGGTAATTGGATTGGATGAGCGTTAGCTTGTAAACGATCATGTAATGAGTTTACAGAGTATAAGAAATCCGCACCGATTTTATCCATTTTATTACAGAAAACAACACGTGGAACTTTATATTCAGTTGCTTGACGCCAAACTGTTTCAGTTTGAGGTTCCACACCTGATTGTGAGTCAAGAACGGTCACAGCACCATCCAATACACGTAGTGAACGTTGAACTTCAATAGTGAAATCCACGTGTCCTGGTGTATCGATAATGTTTACACGGTACCCTTTCCACTCTGCAGTTGTTGCAGACAGACGTGATCGTGATACCACGTTCTTGTTCTTGTTCCATCCAGTCCATTTGTGATGCACCTTCGTGCGTTTCACCAATTTTGTGGATTTTACCAGTATAGTATAAAATACGCTCTGTTGTTGTAGTTTTACCCGCATCAACGTGCGCCATAATACCGATATTACGAGTGTTTTCTAACGAAAATTCTCTTGGCATTCTAGGTTTCTCCTCTCTTTATTTAAATCGATTGTAAAGTGACTGTCTGCAGTAAAGTTAAATTACATACAGAGAGGATCTTACCAACGATAGTGTGCAAACGCACGGTTAGCGTCCGCCATTTTGTGTGTGTCTTCACGTTTTTTAACAGAAGCACCAGTGTTATTGGCAGCATCCATGATTTCTTTCGCTAGACGTTGTTCCATTGTATGTTCACCGCGTAGGCGAGCATAGTTAACAACCCAACGTAAACCTAAAGTTGTACGACGTTCTGGACGAACTTCAACTGGTACTTGATAGTTAGAACCCCCAACACGGCGAGCTTTTACTTCTAGTACAGGCATAACGTTTTTCATTGCTTGTTCGAAAACTTCCAATGGATCGTTCCCTGTAGATTCTTTGATGATATCAAATGAATTATAGATGATATTAGCAGCAATCCCGCGTTTACCATCAACCATTACACGGTTGATCAAGCGAGTTACTAATTTTGAGTTATAAATTGGATCTGGTAAAACATCGCGTTTTGTAACAGGACCTTTACGTGGCATCCGTAACTCCTCCTTCCGAAAATTCTTTATTATATAAGACCTTAGTGATTGTCAAATTATTTAGCAGCTTTAGGCATTTTAGTACCATACTTAGAGCGGCTTTGTTTACGATCTGTAACGCCGGCTGTATCAAGCGCACCACGTACGATATGATAACGTACCCCTGGTAAATCTTTTACACGTCCACCGCGTAATAGTACCACGCTATGTTCTTGTAAGTTGTGACCAATACCTGGGATATAAGCTGTTACTTCGATTAAGTTAGACAAACGAACACGGGCATATTTACGTAAAGCCGAGTTAGGTTTTTTAGGTGTCATTGTTCCCACACGAGTACAAACCCCACGCTTTTGTGGTGAGTTTACGTTCGTTTGAGATTTCTTAAAGCTATTATATCCTTTGTTCAACGCTGGTGAATTAGATTTCTCCACCTTTGATTTACGAGGTTTACGTACTAATTGATTAATTGTAGGCATTCCTTGTTTCCTCCTTCCTCTTTTCGCATCTAGTTCCACACATCCAGGTGGTTCTTTTTTAGCGATAAAAAATAATGCAATCTCTGCACTTATTATCAAATATGCTTCGATAGACAGTCAGCACGTCTCAACGAGAGACCTGTAGATAAAGCACCTTTGCTAGGATAGCATGATAATATACGTATGTCAACCACTTACGAAGTTTTTTTGTATAAAACGAGAGATTATTTAGTATCTTTTTTTCTAGGAGCATTTATATAGTAGAAAATAGGAATCTTTCTAATTCATTCTATCTTTTTTTTTCGTTTAACGGTACAATGTGTTTGATTATTTGAAAGGGGTAAACAAGTGGATGAATCTTAAACAAATGGCAGGAATCGAAGCAGCAAGATATGTAGAAGATGGTATGATCGTAGGCCTGGGAACTGGATCTACTGCAAAATTTATGGTGGATGAAATTGGGCGCCGCGTGAAAGAAGAAGGCTTATCTATCGTTGGTGTCACTACATCAAAAGAAACGGAGCGTCAAGCACTAGCATTAGGTATTCCTTTGAAAGGGATCGATGAGGTTCCTTATGTCGACTTAACGATTGATGGAGCAGATGAAATCAGTGAAGATTTCCAAGGTATCAAAGGTGGCGGTGCTGCTTTATTGTTCGAGAAAATCGTTGCAACCTATTCAAAAAAATGCATTTGGATCGTCGATGATTCAAAACTTGTAAAAAAACTTGGTAAATTCCCGTTGCCTGTTGAAGTCGTTCCATACGGTAGCCAACAACTCGTTCGTTTATTTGAAGAAAAAGGGTTTGCGCCTGTTTTGCGTACCACTCCTAATGAAGAACTATTGGTCACTGACGGCGGCCATTCTATCATTGATCTCCATTTAGAAGAAATCACTGACCCGATTGCATTAGGCACCTATTTAGATCAGTTGGTTGGTGTTGTTGAACACGGATTATTTCTTAATGTTGTTTCAACTGTTATCGTAGGTGGACAAGCAGGGCCAAAAACGATTCATGTATCAGAATAGCAAAACATTTGAAATAGATTTGAAAACAAAGAATAGCATTAAAAAAAGATAAAAAAACACCTATCATTCCATTCGTTTATATGCTACATTTTTAGTATCCTATTTTACTTTTTACTAGAAAGGACGAACGATGAAAATAATTGGTTATGCACGTACAACAATCACAGACAACGATTTAGATGCTCAAATCAAAATCTTATCTGACTTCGGTTGCGACGACGTTTATCATGAATCTTTCGATGTTACAAATGACAAACGTCTCATTTCTGAACTTGATACAATCCTCAACAATTTAGAAGCAGGCGATACCTTAGTTATCTGCCGCTTGAATCGCTTAGGCCGTTCAACCCGCCAGTTGACTGAACTGACACAGACCTTCAAAGGATCTGGCATTCATCTAGTTAGCTTAGATGAAGAAATCGACACGCGCCTTCCAATGGGGGATATTTACTTCAAGTTGATGAATGGGTTGGCAAGGATGGAGTGCGATTTAATCACAGAACGTACTTTGATCGGATTGAAGAATGCTCGAAAAAAAGGCAAAATCGGAGGACGTCCTAAAATTGATACACGGACCGTAAAAAAAATCCGTCACTTATATCATGAAAAGAAAGAAACGATCCAATTTATTTCTTCAAAATGCAATGTTTCCGTTGGAACTTGCTACAAATACATCAATTTACCAGAAGCGGATGTTGCTAAAATTTCTCAATAATAGCAAGTTATTAATGGAAGTGCGTGTTAAGAAGAGTGTTGCCTGAATGCAACACTCTTCTTATTTGTTTTCGCTATTATAGATGTCTATTCCTTTAGACTACTATAAGAACTAGCGCCTCCAGTATTTTTTACTAATTTACAATGGAAATCTATTTTAAAACGGTGTACAATAGAACAGGAAATGAAAGTTTCAGAAACTACAACTCAAAGGAGAGCTATACATGCCAAAATTAGTATTTTCTCGTCATGGACTTAGTGAATGGAATGCGTTGAATCAATTTACAGGTTGGGCTGACGTAGATTTAGCACCACAAGGTGTTGAAGAAGCAATCGAAGGCGGCCGCAAAATCAAAGAAGCTGGAATTGAATTTGATGTAGCGTATACTTCTGTCTTAACTCGTGCTATCAAAACATGTAACTTGCTTTTAGAAAACTCAGATCAATTATGGGTTCCTCAAATCAAATCTTGGCGCTTAAATGAACGTCATTATGGTAAATTGCAAGGTCTAAACAAAAAAGAAACTGCTGAAAAATATGGAGATGACCAAGTACACATCTGGCGTCGTTCTTACGATACTTTACCTCCATTGATGGAAGCAACTGATGAGGGTTCTGCAGCGAATGATCGTCGTTATGCAATGTTGGACCAACGTGATATCCCAGGTGGAGAAAACTTAAAAGTTACGTTAGAACGTGCGTTACCATTCTGGCAAGATGAGATTGCTCCTGCTTTATTAGACAATAAAACGGTCTTAGTGGCAGCTCACGGTAACTCTTTACGCGCTTTAGCAAAACATATCGAAGGTATCTCAGATGAAGATATCATGGATCTTGAAATCCCAACAGGTCAACCACTTGTTTATGAATTAAACGATGATTTAACAGTAGCGAAAAAATACTACTTATAACACTTTAAGCCCTCAGAAACGCAAACGTTTCTGAGGGCTTTTTTAGTTATTACTCTACATTTCAGTATAAGTGTTGTAGCCCATTTTTATTAGCTTCTCGTTATGTGACAACTTCAAAATCGGACATGTTGTATTGAACATAGCATTGCTCCTCTAACAAGTGTACCGTGATCGAGGATCTTACTTTTTCTTGCAATGCATCTTTTGCAACGCTTCACAGTAAAATATCCAGCTTGTAGCAAGAACGTCAATAGATGCTTTCAAATCCGTTCGAATAATAGGACTAATCATTTCAAGCAAATCGGGTTGTTCGATATCTTTAAACTAAGCTTCCCAAAGCACCCAGTTTTTTGAATACGTTTCAGCAAACCATTACCTCATAGAAGTATCCCTTCTCAAGTAGAGATTGTTCGTTAAGCAAAACTAGATTCTGTTAAACATTCACGATAAATCGCTTCAACATCTGATTCCGCTAACGGAACAAAAGCCTCTGTTTTGATTGTACTATGCGCTACCGCTTGTTTCGCCATTTCTTCAAATTTTTCCTCATCAATCCCAACTTCTGGTAATGTCATAGGAATATCGCATGTCTTGAAGAAATCATATGTTGCTTGAATTCCTTTTTTCGCTGCAAGCATTGGGTCTTTCTCGTTGATTCCCCAAACGTTGTGCGCAAACTGAGCAAATCTCGTGACTGTTTTTTCATTAAGAACATAATTCATCCAACGCGGCGTTAAAATAGCCAAGCCAATTCCGTGCGTAATATCATAAAACGCACTTAACTCATGTTCCATCGCATGACATGACCAAACACCATGTTTCCCATTTCTGGTTAAACCGTTCAACGCTAAACTACTTGACCACATTAAGTTAGCACGAGCATCATAATTATCAGGTGTGGCAAGTGCAACTGGACAATTTTTGATGACGGCACGCATTATTCCTTCTGAAACAAAATCTTGTATATCTGTCCCTTCTGTAACATTGAAATAACTTTCAAAAAGATGACTTAGTATGTCTGCAGAACCTGCAGCTGTTTGATAAGTGGGTACTGTAAAAGTATTTTTCGGATCAAGGAAAGAAACTTTTGGAATCATTGATGGTCCACCAATACCTAATTTTTGATTTGTAGTTAGATTCGAAATAACTGCACCAGCATTCATTTCACTACCTGTTGCTGCTAACGTTAAGATGGTAACGATTGGCAACGCCTCGCCTTGATATCCTTTTCGCGCTACGATAATATCCCATGGATCTTCATCGCTATAAACGCCTGCTGCAACCACTTTAGCACAATCGATTGTTGAGCCTCCACCTACTGCCAAAATCACATTCACATCATTTTCGCGACATAGCGCTACGCCACGACGGACCGTTTCAATACGAGGATTCGGTTCTACACCGCTTAATTCGACAACTTTATTATGATTTTTTCCAAGTAATTCTATCACTTGCTCGTACAAACCATTTTTCTTAATACTCCCGCCACCATATACAAGCAACACGTTTTTACCATACACATCTAAAACATCCGTTAACTCTGTGTTTAAGCGGTCTTTTCCAAAACGAATATCTGTTGGTACATAAAATCTAAAATTATCCATTTTTTCTTCCTCCATCCAATCTAAAGTTCATCTTATATGATAGAGCAAGATGGCGAAAACGTCTCTTATTTTGCTTTTACTAGAAATCGTGTTTCGACTATTTTACATACTATCGCTGGGATTTCGCCTGTGGAACTTCTCTCCCTTCGCTCACCAAGTATTGTGCATCATCCGCTCTGCAAGCAATCGCTTTGATTTACAATAAGGGGGTGGGACATGACTCTACGAGTCACACCCCACCCCTAAGGAATCCAGATAAACGGTGGAAGCAGAAGCAACGCTCTCTTATTTCTCGGAGTTAAATACTTCTCTTCCAACCTCCTAACTATTAACTATTGATCGCAGTTTCTAATCCTACTTCGATCATATCATTGAATGTTGTTTGACGTTCTTCAGCAGTTGTTTCTTCACCTGTTACTAAACTATCACTCACGGTCATAATCGCCAACGCTTGAACATCAAATTTAGCTGCTAGATAATATAATGCGGCAGCTTCCATTTCAATCGCTAAAACACCTAATTTCCCTAATTCAAACACACCATCCATACTATCTTTATAAAAGACATCATCAGACAAAACGTTTCCTACGTGCGTGACAAATCTTTTTTCTTTCGCAACAGTGTATGATTTCAATAGCAAATCAAAATCAGCAATTTGCGGAAAATCATATTTCGGAAAGTCATTACGGATCATCGATGAGGGTGTAGCAGCGGCTTGTGCGATCACTAAATCTCTAACGTTCACTTTTTCAGAAATCGAACCGCAAGTACCTACGCGAATTAATTTTTTAACATCGTAAGAGTTGATCAATTCATGGGCATAAATGGTTGCAGAAGGCATCCCCATTCCTGTTCCTTGAACTGAAACACGTTCACCTTTATATGTTCCTGTATACCCTAACATCCCTCTTACTTGGTTGTAACAAACAGGATTGTCTAAAAACGTTTCAGCGATATATTTCGCACGTAGTGGATCTCCTGGTAGTAAAATTTTATCAGCGATTTCGCCTTGTTTTGCTTCAATATGGACACTCATATTTTTTCTCCTTTATAATGACTCTTTTATAATTCAGCTAACGTTGCTTTGATCAATTCTTTAAACTGTGCTTTAACACGTTCTGTTGTTTCGACAACTTCTGCATGATTCAGACTACTTTGCATGCCAGCGGCTAAGTTCGTGATACATGAAATACCCAAGACCTTCAACCCGCTGTGTGCTGCAACGATTACCTCAGAGACTGTTGACATCCCCACAGCATCAGCTCCCATCACACGAGACATACGAATTTCAGCTGGTGTTTCATACGTTGGTCCAGAATACCCCATGTAGACCCCTTCTTGCAGTGGTACATTTTGCTCTTTTGCCACTTTTTTAGCAATTTCAAAGTAAGCAGGTGTATACGCATGACTCATATCTGGGAAACGAGGTCCCATCGCTTCATCATTTTCCCCAATCAATGGATTATCGCCAGTAAAGTTAATATGATCTGTGATCAACATCAAATTACCTGGTGTGAAGGTTTCATTCACGCCACCTGCAGCATTTGTTACGACCATTGAATGAGCACCCATCGCAGCCATTAATCGAACGGGATAGGTCACTTTTTGCATTGAATGGCCTTCATAATAATGGAAACGACCTTGCATTGCTAAAACTTTTTTCCCGGATAGTGTACCGTAAACTAATTTACCAGCATGTCCAACAACTGTTGAAACCGCAAAATGAGGAACTTCTGAAAAAGGAATCGCAATGGCATCTTCCACTTCATCTGCTAACTCTCCTAAACCAGAACCCAGAATCAAACCAAAATCAACTTCGCCAACACCTTTTTCTTTTAAAAACGCTGTTGTCTCTTTTAACATTTCACCTAGTTTTGTCATCATGTCTCTCCTATACTAGTTTATTTAAAAAGCTTTCGCCGTTTTCTGTTTTTGGAACAGCAAAGTTTTCAGCCACTGTTGCTGAAATATCTGCATAATGCCCTTGCGCTAAACTACCTTGTCCGCTCATTTTTTTGCTGTAAACTAATAATGGAACATATTCTCTAGTGTGATCAGTCCCAGGAAATGTCGGGTCATTTCCGTGGTCAGCTGTAATCATCAGCAAATCATCTTCTTCTAATGACTCAATTATTTCTGGAAGTCTCAAATCAAATGCTTCAATTGCATGTGCATAACCAACTACATCACGACGATGACCGTATAACGCATCAAAATCAACTAAGTTAGTGAAACTCAAGCCTTCAAAATCTCGTTTCATCACGTTTAGCAATTGATCTACACCGTCCATATTGCTTTTCGTACGCACTGAGTCTGTAATACCTTGACCATTGAAAATGTCGTTGATTTTGCCGACTGCAATAACTTCCTTCCCATTATCCTTTAATGAATCAAGAACCGTTTTGCCAAATGGATCTAAGGCATAATCATGACGGTTACTTGTTCTAGTAAAGTTTCCAGGTTCACCAACATACGGACGAGCGATAATTCGACCGATCATATAAGGTTCATCTTTGGTAATGTCGCGAACATACTGACAAATACGGTATAATTCTTCCAGCGGAATGATCTCTTCATGCGCCGCAATTTGCAGCACTGGATCAGCAGATGTGTATACGATCAAGTCGCCCGTTTCCATTTGATGTTTTCCGTAATCATCTAAAACTGCTGTACCACTGTAGGGCTTATTACAAACTATTTTACGTCCTGAAAATTCTTCGATTTGTTTTAATAATTCTTCTGGAAATCCGTCTGGAAATACTCGGAAAGGTTTTTGAATATTCAAGCCCATAATTTCCCAATGTCCAGTCATAGTGTCTTTTCCAACTGAAATTTCTTCTAATTTCGTTGCATACCCTTTATGCTCAGCAACCGCTTCTACATTGTGAAGCGGGGCAATCGTTCCAAGTCCTAGATTTTCTAAATTAGGAATTGTCAAGCCTGCTTCTTTTGCGATATGTCCTAAAGTATCACTACCAACATCACCAAACTTTTCAGCATCAGGCGCTTCACCAATCCCGACTGAATCCATCACTATTAAATGTACACGTTTAAACATAACCATCCTTCTTTCTATTGATATTTGTTAAAAAATTTTGAAAGCCAGTCCTGCAAAACTAACATAATAACTATTTAGAAAAAGGGCGCGACTTCAGAAAATTTCCCATAGCCCACCCTTTTATACTAACTTTATTTTGATTTGATATAATTTTTCCCGATTGCTTTAGGTCCAGATGCTTTTCCTAAGAAAACAACTAAAACAACAATGGTTAACACATACGGTGCTGCTTGTAGATAAACAGCTGGTATTGATGAAATAACTGGTAGATTTGAGCCCGCAATACTGATATTTTGCGCAAAACCAAAGAACAAGGCTGCGCCCATCGCGCCAAGTGGATTCCATTTACCAAAAATCATCGCTGCCATTGAAATAAATCCTTGTCCGGCAATCGTTGTAACTGCAAAACGTCCAGCAATCGTTTGAGCGAATACAGCTCCTCCGATCCCACCTAAAAAGCCAGAGATCAAAACACCCGCATAGCGCATAACGTACACATTGATTCCAAGTGTATCTGCTGCTTGGGGATTTTCACCCACTGAACGAAGGCGTAATCCAAAGCGCGTTTTAAATAAAACAAACCAAGAAATAATGGCCACGATAATCGCCACGAAAGCTGGCAAGGTGGTTTGTTTGAAGAATAAATCACCTAAAATCGGAATATCCTTCAAAATAGGAAATGAAAAGTAACCAAATGATTCTGTGATTGTATCTGTTTGCCCTTTTCCATAAATTACTTTGATCAAGAATATTCCAAGAGCAGGTGCCATTAAATTGACTACAGTTCCACTGATGATATGATCTGCTCTTAAATTGATTGTCGCGACTGCATGAAGCAGTGAAAATAACATGCCAACCACACCTCCGACTAAACAAGCGAGCCACGGTGTTGCTGCGCCAAACGTTTCAGCAAAGGTTAAGTTAAATACAACGGAACTAAAGGCACCCATGACCATGATTCCTTCAAGTCCTACGTTTACAATACCACTACGTTCGGAAAAAGTCCCACCCAGAGCCGTAAAAACTAAAGGAGTAGAATAAACCAACGTTTGTGTAATAATCGGCGCTAATACAGCGATTAATGCAATATCCATTAGATTTTGCCTCCTTCTTGACTTGTCGAATCTGATTTTCCAACTAATTCTTCCACAATCGCTACTTCTTTTTTATTTCCTGAAGCTTTCGCTAATAAGAAGCGAATCAAATAGCTGATTGCAACAAAGAAAATGATTGCAGCGATCACAACATCCACTAATTCGATGGGAACACCTGCGCGAAGCGGCATTCCTTGACCACCAAGTTTCAGCACACTGAAAAGAATCGCAGATAGGAATATTCCAATTGAACTTCCTGCTCCCAGTAAAGAAATCGCCATTCCATCAAATCCAATACTCAATGAAGATCCTTGAACAAAGAAGTTGCCAAATGTGCCTAGTCCAAGAACGACACCGCCAAGACCAGCTAAAGTTCCTGAAATAACCATTGACATCACGATTGTCCGTTTACTACTCATACCAGCATATTCAGAAGCAAATGGGTTCAACCCAACTGAACGAATTTCATAGCCCAAAGTCGTTTTCTTCATAAGGAACCATATTAAAACTAAGAAAACAAGCGCCATAAAAATCCCAATATTCAAACGTGACCCGCTACTCAATTCTTTTAGGAAACCTGTACGTAAGCTAGCATTTTCTCCAATTACTTTTGTAACCCCTTTATTCGTCATTAAATCTTTTGCCATCACATTATTAACAATGTGGGTACTTGTATAAAGAAAAACATAATTCAACATAATCGTCACGATTACTTCACTTGTCCCAAAGAAAGCGCGTAGCAAACCTGGGATGGCAGCTGCCAAAGCGCCTGCTAAAGCGCCCGCGAGTACCGCCAACGGCAGAACAACCATTCGAGGGGCATCTGGCATAGCAAGTGCTACCCAAATACTTGTTACCCAACCGCACAAGGCTTGCCCTGAAAGACCGATGTTAAAGAATCCTGCTGAATTTGCTACCGCAAATCCTAATGCTGTAAAAATCAAAGGCCCTGCTGTTACAAAAATTTCCCCGATACTTTTTGGACTTTGAAACGCAGTCTGGAGCATCGCTTGGTATCCAGCAATCGGATTTTGACCTGAAATCAACATAATAATTGCACCGAGAATAAATCCCATCAATACTGATAAAATAGGAACTAAAACATTCCGTAATGTTTCTGATCGATTATTCAACTGCCTCACCTGCCTTTTGACTTAATTCGGCTCTAGCTTCTTCTAATGAATAACCAGCCATTAATAACCCTAATTCATTTTCGCTCGTTTCGTTTGGATCAACGATTCCGACGATTTTCCCTGCATGAATAACCGCAATACGATCGGAAACATTTAAAATTTCATCTAATTCAAAACTCACGACTAATACCGCTTTGTCTTTATCTCTTTGCTCAATCAAGCGTTTATGGATGTATTCGATCGCCCCAACATCTAATCCACGAGTGGGTTGCGAAACAATCAATAAATCTGGATTACGATCGATTTCTCGAGCAATGATTGCTTTTTGTTGATTTCCTCCTGATAAGGCTTTGGCAGGAACCAATTCGTTTACTGTACGCACATCATATTCTTCAATCAATCTACGCGCATATGAATTGATCTGATTATAGTTCAAAACACCTGTATTACTTAATGGTTTTTTATAGTAGGTTTGTAACGCAATATTTTCAGCTAAGGTCATATCTAAAATCAAACCATACTTATGGCGGTCTTCTGGCACATGACCAACGCCTGCTTCTGTAATTGCACGAGGTTGTTTGTTTGTGATCGTCGTTCCTCGTAATTCAACTGATCCACTTTCTGCTTTACGTAGTCCAGTTAGAGCTTGAATCAGTTCTGTTTGTCCATTTCCGTCGATTCCAGCGATACCAACCACTTCACCTGCTCGCACATCTAAACTAAGACTTTTAACAGCTTCTAATCCACGACTTTCTTTAACGACCAACTCTTTGATTGAAAGAACTACTTCTTTAGGATCAGCCACTTTCTTTTCTGTTTTAAAGGAGACAGAACGGCCAACCATCATATCTGCTAATTGTTGTGAAGAGACATCTTTGACATTTACCGTATCAATACTTTGGCCACGACGAATAACTGTACAACGATCTGCTACTTTTTTAATTTCGTCTAATTTGTGGGTAATCAAGATGATTGATTTGCCTTCTTGAACAAGCCCGCGCATGATTTCCATCAACTCATCAATCTCTTGAGGAGTCAAAACGGCTGTTGGCTCGTCAAAAATTAAAACATCTGCACCACGGTATAACGTTTTCAGAATTTCTACACGTTGTTGTGCACCAACCGAGATGTCACGAATATAGGCACTTGGATCCACTGATAGACCATATTGTTCAGAAACTCGCTTGATTTCTGTCGTTGCTTTTTTGCGATCCAACACACCTGCATTCGTCGGTTCACTACCTAAAATGATGTTTTCAGTTACAGTAAAGGCATCTACCAACATGAAATGTTGATGAACCATCCCGATTCCTAAACGATTTGCTGTAGTTGGTCCATTGATCGATACTTTTGAACCATTCATAAATATTTCACCTGATGTTGGTTCTAATAAACCAGATAAAATGTTCATTAAGGTAGATTTCCCAGCGCCGTTTTCCCCTAGCAAAGCATGGATTTCTCCAGGCCGGACAGTTAAGTTGATATTATCATTAGCCTTAAAAGTCCCGAACTGCTTAGTGATATTGCGCATCTCAATTACATAGTTTTCCTGAGCCACATTTTTCACTTCCTAACAATTTAATCACTTGCATCATCTATTAATACAGTACTTCTTAAAAATAAAGTAGCTTTTAGGCACTTAAAGAAAGAAAATGAATGGTTGTATGATTCGTTTTCCTTCTTTAAAAGCTTAATAAAGTCTTAGCGCTGCTATTACCACAGCGCTAAGCGTAGAAATCTATTCTTTTACATCTTTTGGTACTTCTGGAACAGTGATTTTTTCAGCGATGATTTCTTCTTTCGCTGTATCAACAGCTTTTTGTGCTTCGTCTGATAAGTAGCCTTTTGTCAAATCAACACCGCCATCTTTCAAACCGTAAACTAAGTGTTCGCCACCAGGGAATTTATCTTCTAATGCACGATTAGAGATATCTTGTACCGCAGCACCTACACCTTTAAGAGTTGATGTTAAAGTGAAGTTGTCTTCTTTACCGTCTTTTGTTTTGTATTTGCCTTCTTTATCTTGGTCGCTATCTACACCGATAACCCAAACTTTTTCTTTTGAACCTGTTTCATTTAAGTCTTTTGCTTCTTGGAAAACACCTTGACCTGTACCGCCGGCAGCGTGATAAATAATATCAGCGCCTTTTTGGTACATAGAAGCAGCTAATGCTTTCCCTTTGGCAGGATCACCAAATGAAGCAGCGTATTCAACTTCAACTTTTATATCTTTTTTCAATTCTTTTGCTGTATCGTTTACACCTTGGTGGAAACCAGCTTCAAAACGGTCGATTACTGCGCCTTCTTCACCACCGATAAATCCTACAGTGTTTGTTTTTGTTGTGTGTGCTGCTGCCACGCCAGCTAAATATGCAGCTTCTTGGTCTTTAAATGTTGCAGATACTACATTATCTTTTCCTTCGATAACACTATCAACGATACCAAATTGTGTATCTAAATTTGCATCAGCTGCAGTACTGATAGAATCAGCTAGCAGATAGCCAATACCAAAGACTGTTTTAAATCCGTTAGAAACAGCTGTATCAATGTTTGTTACATATTCTGAAGCATCATTTGATTGAATATAATCAAAGCCATTTGCTCCTTTTTTCAAATCATGTTCTTTCCCCCAAGCTTGTAACCCTTCCCAAGCTGATTGGTTGAACGAGCGATCATCTACACCACCGATATCAGTAACGATAACAACGCTGTGATCTGCGTCCCCACCTGCTGATTTTCCATCTGTTGAATCTTTTTTACCCCCACCACATGCCGCTAACGCAAGTGTTAATGCCAGTGCAGTCAAGCCAAAACCAAATAATTTTGCTTTTTTCATCTCTGTAAAGCCCCCTAAAATAGTTTTATATTTTCAACAGCCGGATGACTGAATGAAACAAGATAATAATGAAACAACTCTCTCTTCGTTCGTCTTGTACTTTTCAACATCAAATCACTTTGTTCTTTGTGTTTCCAAGCAATGAAACAACTCTCTCTTCGTTCGTCTTGTACTTTTCAACATCAAATCACTTTGTTCTTTGTGTTTCCAAGCAATGAAACAACTCTCTCTTCGTTCGTCTTGTACTTTTCAACATCAAATCACTTTGTTCTTTGTGTTTCCAAGCAATGAAACAACTCTCTCTTCGTTCGTCTTGTATTTTTCAACTTCAAAATAACGAATGGAAGCAACGTTCCTTTCAGTCACCTTGTACCAATCAACATCAACTCAAAATTTCGTTGTGTTTCTTGGCATGTTTCTAAGCAAAGTGGAATGAACCGCTCAGACCTCGAACAACCAAAGTAGGTGCCTTTTTACATCAACTCTTTTCATTCGTTGTGTAGCAAAGCAATTTGTCTATTTGTTGAGAGGTTTGGTTCATGTAGCTAGATCTTATAAGTCTTTTTCCGTAAATGCATAAGGCAGTAGCTCGCCCACGGTCATTTCCTTAGACACGCCATGTTCACCAACTAATGTGACCGGCATTTCAGGCGTACAAAATTCAGCCATCACTTGACGGCATGCACCGCACGGAGAAATCGGTTCAGGTGTATTTCCTGCAATCACTAAATGTTGAAACTCTCGTTCCCCTTCTGAAACAGCCTTGAAGATCGCTGTCCGCTCAGCACAATTCGTCAATCCATATGAAGCATTTTCGATATTGACTCCTTGGTACGTTTTTCCTTCTTTGGTAACAAGGCACGCACCCACTGGAAAGTGTGAGTAAGGCACGTATGCTTTTGTTAACGCATCATCCGCAATAGCTAACCATTCTTGTTTTGCTGTCATTTGTCCGCCACTTTCTTCTTTAAATTAATAGCCTGTTCCTGTAGCGCCTTCCATGATTGCAACACCAGCACTTGTTCCGATACGTGTAGCCCCAGCTTCGATCATAGCGCGTGCTTCAGCTTCATTATGGATACCACCTGAAGCTTTCACACCCATATCAGGTCCGACGGTCTCACGCATCAATTTAACATCTGCGATAGTTGCTCCACCTGTTGAAAAACCAGTTGATGTTTTAACAAAATCGGCACCTGCTTCTTTGGCAAGCGTACACACTTTGATCTTTTCTTCATCTGTGAGTAATGCCGTCTCGATGATGACTTTAACTAAAGCTTTACCTTTAGCCGCATCAACAACTGCTTGAATATCTTTTGATACTTTTTTGTATTGCTTCGATTTCAATGCCCCGACATTGATGACCATATCCACTTCTGTTGCACCATTGTTGATCGCATCTGTTGCTTCATACGCTTTGACTTCTGATGTATTGGCACCTAAAGGAAACCCAATTACCGTACACACATCAACAGAAGTTCCTGCTAAGCGTTCTTTGGCCAAAGCAACCCAGCACGGATTAATACAAACCGAGAAGAATTCGTGTTTTTTCGCTTCTTCAATAATTCGTAAAACATCCTCTTCATTTGCATCTGCTTTTAAAATAGTGTGGTCAATCATTTGATTTAATTCCATTATTTTTTACACTTCCTTTATGCTGTTATTATATCATGGATCAGCTCAGGTTCAGTGCCAGAACTGCCGATTTCGATATTTTTATATAAAAGTTCTTTTACGTTCTCGATTGATTCTGAATTGGAATAAATAGTTAGCAGTGACTCGCCGGTCTTAACAGGCATACCAACTTTTTTATGAAGTTTAATCCCCACTGAGTGGTCGACCGAATCTTCTTTCGTTGCACGTCCTGCACCTAAAAGCATCGCGGCGATACCAATTTCATTGGCAACGATTTTTTGTACGACTCCTGCTGTTTTTGCTGGTAATTCTATTTGATATTTAGCCGTTAATAACCGCTCTGGAGCCTCGATGATACTCTCTTCTCCACCTTGATTACGGATCATTTCGCGGAATTTATCCAGCGCTTTGCCAGATTCCAACGCTTCTTTTAGCATTGCTCGTGCTTCATCTAATGTATCTGCTTTTTTAGCTAAAACAACCATTTGACTTCCTAATATATAGCACATTTCCATTAAATCTTCTGGTCCTTTACCGCGAAGCGTCTCAATCGCTTCAACAACTTCTAAACTATTGCCGATTGCTTCGCCTAGTGGTTGAGACATATCTGAGATGACTGCCATTGTTTGACGGTTGGCTAAGTGCCCGATCCGAACCATTGTTTCAGCTAAGCGACGTGCTTCATCAATATTTTTCATGAACGCACCTTCACCTGTTGTTACATCCAGCACGATTGCATCGGCACCCGCTGCAATTTTTTTACTCATAATCGAACTTGCAATCAACGGTATCGAATTAACGGTGGCTGTAACGTCCCGCAACGCATATAATTTTTTATCGGCTGGTGCTAAATCGCCAGACTGACCAATGACTGCTACATGGCTTTCATTTACCAAACGAATAAAATCTTCATCTGGTATTTCCACATGAAATCCAGGAATTGCTTCTAATTTATCCAACGTACCACCGGTATACCCAAGTCCTCTACCAGACATTTTTGCTACACTAACACCCACACTTGCAACAAGAGGTGCTAAAATCAAGGTCGTTGTATCACCGACACCACCAGTAGAATGTTTATCTACTTTGATTCCTTGAATCGATGAAAGATCGATCATCTCGCCTGAATTAGCCATTGCCAATGTCAGGGTGGTAATCTCTTCGTCCGTCATATCTTTATAGAAGACAGTCATTAAAAATGCGCTCATCTGATAATCTGGAATATCCCCTTTGGTATAGCCAGACACAATGAATTGAATCTCTTCATCTGTTAAGGCCTGTCCATCACGTTTTTTCTCGATCAAATCTACCATTCTCATGCTTTTTTCCTCCGAATCAATCCCCAAGGATGTATTATACACTAAAATCATTCAGGTTAAAACCTTTTAGTAAAACAGTTTACTAACGCTTACATAAAATGTAACCGCTTATAAAACGAACATTAAATCAAATCACTCTGATTGTCAATCGATTTCGTACTATTTCTTAAAATAAATGTTGTATCGAAAATTTTATTCGGAATTTTTTTCTCAGGATCGTTGATTGACTCGACCAAAAATTGTGCTGCATAAAAGCCGATATCAAAACTGGGTTGATAAACAGTTGTTAGTCCTGGTACCAAATATTCTGAAATCTCCAATCCATCAAATCCAATAACAGAAATATCATCAGGAATTTTCTTGCCGGACTCTTCAATTGCCTGATACGCTCCCATTGCCATTTCATCATTTCCACAAAAAATAGCTGTAATCGCAGAATTTTTTAATACACCTTTCGCTGCCGTATAACCACCACCCAAATTCAAATCTCCGCTACTCATATATTCTTCCCTTACTGGGATTCCATGATCTTTTAAAGCATGCTGATATGCAGTCACTCTTTCCGTCAATTGATAGTAACCATCATTTTCTTTTAGCATAGCAATATGTTTATGACCTTGTTGGATCAGCGACAAAACCGCTTGATATGCCCCTTCATATTCTTTCACGATCAAGCGACCACTTTCTCTTGGATTGATGCCTCGATCGACAAGAATCACAGGAACTTTTCGTTTACTTTTATTACGTAAAATATGAGTAGCAGGTAAAATGTGAGGGGTTGCAAAAATAATCCCATCCACAGAGCGATGAACAAGTTCTGTAACGTACTGTGTTGCTTTCTCCTCATCGTGTTTCGAATTACATAATAAAATCATATAACCTAATGAATTTAGGTACGTTTCAACTCCCTCAATTACTTTTGCAAAGAAAAAATCGGTCACATCAGGTACAACCATGCCAATTGTTTTTGAGTGACGCGTAATGAGGTTTGAGGCAAAATAATCTGGCTTGTAATCATATTTTTCTACTACAGCTAATACTTTATTTCTCGTTTTTTCACTGAAGCGGCTGCCTTTGTTATTGATGATTTGGGATACTGTTGTGACAGAGACACCCGCCATATCTGCAATTTCTTTAATAGTCAACTTCATTTTTATTCTCCCTTTATTGTCAAGCTCTACCAACCATATCAACGTTTTCAAAATACGTATCGAGTGATTCTAGTTTATCAGAATTTATTAGAATAAAATAGTTTAAGCAAAAAGTTTACAAAGTTTAGCACAAAAACAGCCTAATTTTATTTCCCACGGTTTAGTTAGCCTCAATTTGACAGAGCTCGCGTGGCATGTTAAAGTCTTCAAAATACTTATCGACGAGACGAATAGTACTAAAAAAAAAGAGAGGATGATATGGTGAAACGAGAGCACGTCAAAAAACTACCAAAAATAGAGCTGCATTGTCATTTAGACGGTTCTATACGCCCCGAAACTTTACGGAAAATAGCAGAACCGCAAGGCATTTCCTTACCCGTTGATGATGATCAATTAAAAAAACAATTAGTTGCTCCTGCCGATTGTCAAAACTTAAATGATTACTTAGAACGTTTTGATTTAGTGTTGTCCTGTCTACAAACTGAAGCAGCTTTAACAACCGCCACACTCGATGTTATTCATCAGGCAGCGGAAGAACATATCCAGTACATCGAAATCCGTTTTGCGCCCTCCCTTCATACTGAAAAAGGACTTTCTCTACCTAAAGTAATCAAGGCTGTATTATCAGGTCTCCAACAAGGACAACAACGTTTCGGTGTAAAAAGCAATGCCCTGCTATGCGGTATGCGACACGAAGACTCTGCAGCTATTGAGAAAATTGTTCAATTAGCTGAATCATTCAAAACAGAGGGGATCGTAGGCTTTGATCTAGCTGGAAATGAACTGGATTTTCCACCTTATACGTTTGAAGAGACGCTAGAGTTAGTCAATCAATTGACGATTCCTTTAACACTTCATGCAGGTGAATGTGGATGTGGAAAAAATGTTGCTGATGCAGTTTATTTAGGCGCTAAACGAATTGGGCACGGTATCGCTGTAAAAGACACACCTGAATATTTTTCTTTATTGCGAGACAAAAATATTTTGATAGAAATGTGTCCTACCAGTAACTTTCAAACGAAGACCGTTACTAAATTAGCAGATTATCCTTTCCAAACATTTATTGATGCTGGCATCAACGTCTGTATCAATACCGACAATCGTACCGTTTCTGATACAACGTTAACAGATGAATATATGAAACTTCATGAATGGTACGGCATTACTTATGCAGATATGGAGCAATTGAATCATAATGCAGTAAATGGCGCATTTATTCCCGAACATGAAAAACAAGTTCTTCATGAACAATTAAAAAATGAGTATTAATTTACTATACAACCGAAACGATACATTATTTGTCTTCACAGTTAAATAGCCAGTAACAACTCTTCCGTGTTATACAATAAACCGATCAACTCGAACAGAGTGAAGAATCTGCAACTTTATCAAAACACAAAAATCGCTGGCAACAAGACTCTATATATTTCAGGACAAACACCTCAAACTATCTAAGATCAAACAAAAGGGGTGCTTGATAGAATCACAGCTGCTTTAGAAGAACATCATTTGACGGTAAATAACTTAGTAAAAATCACGATTTATATTACGGGTGTTGGGTATTTGCCGGGTGAGAGAAGTAAGTTAATTGAGTCTGTAGGTGAGTCAAAACCAACCTCTACATTAGTTGTTGGCGCTGGATTGATCGACCCAGATTTCAAAGTAGAAATCGATAGAATCGCAGCTTTTTAACGATAAAAAATAGACACTCGTATACAGCAGAACGTTTACGAGTGTCTATTTAACTATGCTTCTTTCACGCTTCTTAAAATATAGTATCCTTTATCTTTTGTGACAATCTCAACATTCCCAAAAACTTCTGACATTTTCTTCTCAGCACTTGGTGCACCTTGTTTCTTTTGGATCACGACAGTCAACGTCCCACCGACTAACAGTCTCGGATGCGCTTCACTTAAAATTTCATGAACGACTTTTTTCCCAGCTCGGATCGGTGGATTGCTGATGATTGCAGCGTATTGCTGTTCATGGGTATCAGCGTAGATATTTGAGGTATGGATATCAACATTTTCCACATGATTTTTCTTCGCATTTTCTTGCGCTAAAGCGACTGCTCGCTGATTAACATCGATCATTTCTACCGTTCTTCCACTGAACGAAGCCAACGTTAAACCGATTGGACCGTAACCGCAACCGACATCCAGCAATTGGCCTTCGGGAAGATTTTCCCACTCAAACACATCAATTAACACACGAGAACCAAAGTCCACTGTATTACGGGAAAACACTCCGCTATCGGTTAAAAACTGGAATTTCTTTCCTTTTAATTCAAACGACCACTGCTCTAAATTATGAGCTAAATCTGGATTTTCTGTATAATAATGATTATTCATTTTCTTCTTCCTAACTATTTTCTTTTGTCACCAGTCTACCTTTTATTTCACGAACAATCAAGGCAGCTAATAAGTCATAACCGGTTTTAGAAAAATGAAGTCCGTCTGCTTGTAAAAATTCATCTGTGCCGGGGTAAACCACCATTGCTTTGTATAAATCAATAACAGGAATTTCATATTTAGCGCCGATCACTTTCACTCGTTCGACATATTCACGAATCCGATCATCAGCACGTGTTGGTTTTCTAGCGCAATCTACATAAGGCGGTGTGAGTAAAATCACTTTTTCTTTGCCGATTTTAGTAATCATTGTTTCGATGTTTTCTGCGTATTTTTCTAACGGCACTAGGTTGTCACTATTCGTATCATTGGCACCGAAAAAGATCGTTACGATGTCAGCTTTTTCTGCTAAGACTTCTTTTTTCAAACGTTTCATTGCGTCTTTTGTCGTATCTCCTGGCATCCCCGCATTTACGATTGTGACTTCTTCATATTGTTTATTCGTCAACTCTTCTATAATCAGATTTTGCAAAATCGGCGTGATGGCTTCTTCGCCATATCCAGCTGTGATACTATCTCCAAATAAAACGATTTTTTTCATCAAGCATTTTCCTTTCTTAACTCGTTTTCTTTATTTATCATACCATTGAAAAAGCCGTTTTGCTGAGGCAAAGAATTATTTTAGGAATTGGTGTTAGGTCTAGCTAAATTGTGTTAAAATAGGAGCAGAAATAAATGTTGGCTTTGGTGGAGGAACCGATGGACGATAAAATGAATTATTACCCCATTTCACGGAAGGAATGGCAGGGCTTCTATCATAACGGCAAAGCGCCGCTGACAGAAGAAGAATTAGAAGATATTAAAGGCTTCAATGATCAAATTTCATTGCAGGATGTGCAGGACATTTATGTGCCACTGACCCATCTGATTCATTTATATATGAAAGAATTTGAGTCTTTAACTGTTAGCAAAGGGCTATTTTTGCATGAATATGTGCCTGTTCCGCCTTTTATCATCGGGATCGCTGGTAGTGTGGCTGTTGGGAAAAGTACCACCGCTCGCTTACTGCAGCTAATTTTATCCAGAACCTTTAAACGCCGCAATGTCCAACTGATTACAACGGATGGTTTTCTGTATCCGAATAAAGTATTGGAAGAAAAGGGCATTATGGATCGGAAAGGATTTCCAGAGAGCTATGACATGGAAAAGTTGATCGACTTTTTAAACCAAGTCAAAAATAGCCAAGAAGAAATCAAAGCACCACTTTATTCTCATAGTGTATATGATATTATCGAAGGCGAATATGAAGTGATCCAACAACCAGATATTCTGATCGTTGAAGGAATCAACACACTGCAATTGCCTGCCAATCAGCAGATTTACGTCAGCGACTTCTTTGACTTCTCCGTCTTTGTGGATGCTGAACCAAAGTTGATTGAAAAATGGTACCTTGAACGTTTTGGTGCCTTACTTGATACGGCTTTTCTTGATCCAGATAATTACTATTATCAATATGCGATCGGAAATCGTGACGATGCCTTTGCGATGGCAAAAGAAGTTTGGAAAACGGTGAATTTGAAGAACTTAGAGGAATATATCTTGCCAACTCGAGGCAGAGCGGATATTATACTTCATAAGACTGAAAATCATATCATTGATGAGATATTTATGCGGAAGTATTAAAGAAACATGTAACACTTAACTTGATTCTAAAGGGGTCAGAATTTTCCTAACGGAAAATTCTCCATAAACGGTGTAAAAAAAGCAGGTTCTTTGCTTTGAAACACAAAGAGCTTAGCGATTTGATGTTGAAAAGTACAAGACGCAACATTTGCGTGTTGTTCCTTCTTGGCTCGAACCTAAACGCTTTTTTTACAACCTCTTTTTAGATAAATCTAAATGGATAGGGGTAATAAATGTGACCAATGTTGCCGATTTGACAACTGTCGAAAAAATTATTGTTTTAGACTTTGGTAGTCAATATAACCAATTGATTACTCGACGTATTCGTGAATTTGGCGTGTTCTCAGAGTTATTGAGCCACCGAATCACAGCGGATGAAATCCGTGCCATGGCACCAAAGGGAATTATTTTCTCTGGTGGCCCAAATAGTGTTTATGATGAAAATGCGTTTAGTATCGATCCTGAAATCTATGAATTAGGCATTCCAATTCTAGGGATTTGTTACGGTATGCAACTAATGATGCATAATTTAGGCGGAAAAGTTGAGCCTGCTGGCAACCGTGAATACGGCAAGTCAGAGCTATCACTTTTGATTCCTGATTCACCTATTTTTAAAGGAACACCTGAAAAACAAATCGCTTGGATGAGTCATGGTGACCTAGTCGCTGCTATCCCTGATAGCTTTGAAACGGTGGCAACTAGCGCAGATTGTCCGTTTGCAGCAGTTGAAGATACAGCTCGCAACCTTTACGGTGTGCAATTCCATCCAGAAGTTCGTCATTCTGAATATGGGAATGACTTATTACGTCACTTTACGTTTGATATTTGTCATTGCGAAGGCGACTGGACAATGGGCAACTTCATTGAAATGGAAATCAACAAAATCCGCGAACAAGTCGGTGATAAAAAAGTGCTTCTTGGCCTTTCAGGCGGCGTGGATTCAAGCGTTGTTGGTGTGCTTTTACAAAAAGCTATCGGCGATCAATTGACTTGTATCTTTGTAGATCATGGTTTATTGCGCAAAGGTGAAGCAGAACAAGTAATGGATAGTTTAGGCGGAAAATTCGGCTTGAACATTATTAAAGTAGATGCAAAAGAACGTTTCTTAGATAAATTAGCTGGCGTTTCTGATCCAGAGAAAAAACGTAAAATCATTGGGAATGAATTCGTTTATCTTTTCGATGATGAAGCGACAAAACTTGATGGAATCGACTTCCTAGCACAAGGTACCCTTTATACAGATATCGTAGAAAGCGGAACTGAAACAGCGCAAACAATCAAATCTCACCATAACGTGGGCGGATTGCCAGAAGATATGCAATTTGAATTGATCGAACCATTGAATACTTTATTTAAAGATGAAGTTCGTGCATTAGGGATCGAATTAGGCATGCCTGAAGCGCTTGTTTGGCGCCAACCATTCCCTGGTCCTGGTTTAGGGATTCGTGTTCTTGGTGAAATTACCGAAGAAAAATTAGAAATCGTGCGTGATTCTGATGCGATTTTACGTGAAGAGATTGCCAATGCTGGTTTAGATCGTGATATTTGGCAGTACTTTACTGTGTTACCTGGCATCCGTAGTGTGGGTGTAATGGGTGATGGCCGTACGTATGATTATACTGTGGGGATTCGTGCAGTGACTTCGATTGATGGAATGACAGCTGATTTTGCGAGAATTCCTTGGAATGTGTTGCAGAAGATTTCTGTGCGGATCGTGAATGAAGTGGATCATGTGAATCGGATTGTTTATGATATTACGAGTAAGCCACCTGCTACTGTTGAGTGGGAGTAAAAGAAAAGCGTGTAGACCCCTTTAATCATAAGGGTTCTACACGTTTTTTTTGATATAGCGTAATCATTTTACAACCAATCGACCAACAATTAATTTTTATAGTCAATCTTAAAATAACTTCATAAATTTTACCGTACATTATTTTTCCAATAACTAAGATGATTTCTTATGAATCCGTTTCTAACTATTTCTCACAATTAAAGGATTGACTCTTTTTAATTCAGTTGGGATAATCAGTATATAGTAATATTATTTTTACATATCTATTCCTGTACCAACACCTTGATAATTAAAGGAGCGTGAAGCTTTGAAAAAGAAAAAATGGTTCCTTGGTTTACTTGTACTTATACTAATTGGAGGTGGCAGCTTGTTTACTTTTAATCAAAATGCGAAGGAAAGAAAAGAGCAACAGATTATCGATATGGAAACAATAACTGCAAAACAAATTAAAAATACCTTTGCAAATGTGGCGGAAATTGAATTCGATGAGAAATACGGTGAAAATAAATTAACTGGTTATACTTTAGTTATGGTTACTATAACTACTAGTTCTGGAGAAAGTTCATATATTGGGGTAGAAATGGCTACGAATAATAGAGATAGGCTATTGGAGTCTTATTCTGGTAAGGTTGAATTTGAAAAAGGGATTACAGAAAATAAAGTTAAAGTGATTTTCTCAAATAAAGACGAAGGGAATTTATAATGGCTACAGAAAAAGAATTGAGGGATATGAATAAAGAGGTTTACAAAGTTGATCCTAACTATAAAGATAATGGGAATAAAATTAAATACACTGATAAAACTGATAGTCAAAGGAGCATGAGGCTTTGAAAAAGAAAAAATGGTTTATTACTTTACTTGTACTTATATTAATTGGAGGTGTTAGTTTGTTTACTTTTAATCAAAATGCGAAGGAAAGAAAAGAACAGCAAGTAATAAAAATGGAAACAACTGTTGTTAAACTAATAAAAGATAGATTTGCAGATGTGAAAGTTGTAGATTTTATTTCCGAAATGTCAGGAGGATACAATGATAAAACTGGCTATTGGACTTTTACTGTGAATATTACAACCGATAAGGGTACTTCTAGTCCTGGAACAATACATTTTTCGAGCAATCAACAGACGGAGTTAGGTGCTTTCGGGCCCATTGATTCTGATTTTGATAAAATTGTCCTGAATGGAAAAACACAGGACAAAGTTAAGGTAATTTATTCAAATGGTTCTGAAAGTGAGGTGTAAACGTGGCTACAGAAGAACAGTTAAAAGACTTGAATGAAATTTTATATTCAGTTGACCCAAATTTTAAAGATAACGGGAAACCAGTTAAGCAATTAGAAAAAAATACAATTTTCGAAACTACTGATAAGCAAAGGTATAAAGTACTTTCAGTAAAAGATGGAGATTACAGATTTCAAGGAATGGCTGTAGCACCGATAGTAAACGGTACACCAGATGTATCTCAAGTAACAGTTGTGGCAGCTGGAACGTATCCTGACGATGGAAGAGATTTTAAAGCGGCTTTAAAAGGTATGTCTCCCAACGGTTCTCCTCAAGATGATGTGGCGTTAAAGTATGTTGGTGATCTTATTTCTGATCACCCAGATTGGACGATTAATCAGTTGTCAGGCTATTCTCAATCAGCTTATATGCTAAAAGTAGGCGCTCACTTTAAAATACCAACAACAGTTTTTAGTGGCTGGTTTCAATATCGTTCCTTAACACCAGCGGAGGAAAAATTTATGAAAGAAAATCCTCACTTATTTTTGAATTATCGCCAAAAAAATGATGATGTCACAATATGGAATGACTTTAATACTCGTTTTGGAAATAGCGATGATTTTGGAACAATTGTATGGATAGACGGTAGCAGCCATGCATTAACTAGCTGGGAATTTGATAAAAAAACAGGTCAATTAAAAATTTCAGATAGTTCGGGAAATTCTGAAGGAGCTATGATACAAGCCAGTCATTTTCTGATGCGTGGATTTTTAACTCAATTGACTATGTTAGATCAACTAAAAGCCAAACTAACTGCCAGTGGTGGCGGACTATCAAAGAATGAAAAAATTTATTTAGATGATCAACAGGCGTTACTAGCCGTTAATACAGGGCGAGCAGCTTATCAAAATGCGATGGCTAATGCTATAAAAGTATATCAACAGGCAATTACAGATGCAGAAGATATCTGGCAAGAAACATTACGGGAAGCCCGTTCTCAAATAGAAGTACTCTCTGATAATGAAATGAAGGATAGCTTATCAGCGATAGGAGCTACTGAACAACGAATAGTTGGTGAACCAACAGAATTTTTCCAGCAAAAAATCAATAAAGCAAAAACGATGGATGAAAAATTCGAATCGTTAGCGAAAGAAATCAAGAGTAAAATCGACAAAATGGTTCAAACAGATCAACAACTAGCGCAACAATTAAAGCCTTAAAAAGGAGCTAATAGATGAAAGAGGGACAGATTACAGCCGATTATCAGCGAAAACGCCGTGAACTTGAAGAGGATGAAGATATACTAAAAAATACACAACGAACAGGAGAACAATTGATACAAGAAACGTTATCAGATATTTATCGAATTGTTCAACAATCAGCTGTAGATAGCGAGCCTTTTGATCGGGCAAAACAGTCAATTATGCAAATAGAAAATGACTATCACGAAGAGCTATCAAGAGCAAAAAAACAGCTATATCAACAACAAGAAAAACTTGAACAAGACTATCGAAATGACCTCCAAAAAGCAAATAAAGAATAAGGAGTTGTTCTATTGGAAGAATTAGCAAAAAAATTATTGAAAGAGTTAAAAAAGAATTTAGAAAAAATACGTGTACAAGCAATTGGTTCAGCCAAGATACAGAAATCTCATAACATGAAACAAGAATCTAAGAAACAAAGTGAAACAGCAATAGAAAGTGCTAAAAAGGCATTGTCTTCTTCCTCTCAAACTTTAGAAGGAGCAGTTAAAGGTCAGTTTGGAAAAAAAGTAACAGAAGCTTTTGAGAAGCAACAACAAACTTTAGATAAGCTATCTTCTTAGCATTCAATGATTAAATTGATAACACTCTACTAAAATTGAGTACATTTTAAACAAACTCAAATCACTTAAAATGGCGTAAACTCAACTATTACGTACCGTGTAAAACTAATTTATTTTTGAGTGGGAATAAAAAATAAAATTGAAACTTTTTAGTTGATTTATAAGTTATGAGAAACTTTAGAATATCTAAAAACTTGAATCTCTTTGTCTATCTGACGAAGAGATTCTTTACTATATAATCATCTTTGATCGATTCAACGCTTTATACATTTACAAGAAAGCCAAGCATATGGCCTTCTCATAAAATATTAGTGCACTTTATTAATATAATCTATCAACATGTCACTCCTATTATCTCGAATAATTTGAATATACTTTTCCATATATTCATAATGAATATTGCTATTTTTATACGGAATAGTTATTGAACTATCATAAAATAGCTCTTCGAAATCTCTAACTAAAGAACCTTGATAAAGCTTTTGGTATTTATTTAATTGTACAATAAAATATTCAGCAATATTTTGATTAAATTTGTCGAACAGTGGATAAACTGTTTTAGAAAATTACCCAGCATAAAAATCATGCTCCATATAGAAAAATCGCATTCCTAGCATGCCAATAGCAAGTGAGTTTCCTTTAATTAGATGTTCATCATCTAAATAGTTAACATATCCGGATACACCATTATTAGTTACAGTTCTTGTAAAATATGGATATTCTCCATCATCAGAAAATACAAAACTACTTTTATTTAGCTGAGGGTTTCCTTTCATATTAAATAACTCGCTCACTTTTACAGTTTTTAAGCTGGGACAAATTTCGTTATTCAATTGATTTTTCGACTTGTAGTAGTTTTTAACACAGTATTTCGTTTTACTTTCTTTTTCAGAAAATAGTTTTCCTTCTATTTCTTCCCTATTTGGCATATACTATACTTTTTTCTCTACTTTCTTTTTCGTGCTCTTAAAGAATAGTTACCTTAACTTCTTTTTCCTTAATCTGTGAAAGTTTATTGGTTAAATCCAACTCAGCCTCTTCATCGCTCAAAATATTCGTTGTAAACACCGTAAGACCATGAGTCTCATCACTTACCACCCATTTATTATTTTTCTTTATTGAAAACTCAGTCTCAGATTAAACAAAAATTTTTCATCCGTTTCCCTTTCTTTATTTTGATCAAATTATATCACAATAAATGTATTATAAAATACTAAATGAAAATTATCGATGCTTTTAAGAGATTGCTGTTCAGAGATTTTAAATGAACAGGGTTTACTTATAAAAAGTAAGCGATTATACTAGAGACAGATACCCTACCCAATTGACGTAACGAACGAGGAGCAAAGGATAGTCATTTTATGGTAAATAAACGGAAAGACTGTGAGGGAAAAAGATGAACAATGAAACAATCATTGCATTACTAAATAATAAGGTAAAAAAACAGCTGCAGACAATTGCTTTTGAAAATATTTCAGAGATGAATGGAGATACGAGTACGCTATCTTATGAATATTTACAAGAGAAGCTACTGGTTCGTGGGGAAGGCGGTCTGTGTTATGACTTGAATACATGGTTTTATCATAAACTAAAAGCGTTGAATTTCGAGGTAAAATTGGTCACTGGAACAATCTACGATCAAGAAAAATCTGAGTGGTTTTCGATTAGTCATACACATGTGCTGATTGTTCTTAAACTTGAAGGTAAACACTATCTAGTAGATATCGGCTGTGGTAAAAATAGTCCCGAAGAAATTGTTGAAATTTCAGCAACTGCTGGCGGCGACAACTATCGCGTACAATTAGTGGATAATGAGCACCACTATTTGAAATTTGATGGAGAAAAGTGGCAAACGATTTATAAATTTAATTTGTCTACTCCCGAACTAACCTTTGAGGAATTAACTGAGATTAAGAAAACTATTACGATGGATGGTCGTTCGCCGTTTAACAAAAAATACGTAAGTTTCAAACGTCATGAAACAGGCTATTTTTTATTAACAGAAAAAAATTTATCTGTTACATCTAATGGCGAAACAACTAAATACCCGCTTGAACCGGGGCAGTTAGATAAGGTAAGAGGATTAATTTAGTCATCAAATTAGTGACTCTTTCAAAGAATCAACGTAGTTGCTTTGATAGTATTTAAATGGAACAACAAATGGATGAAGAGGACGAGATAAAAGTGTTTAGATCCGAGAAATAAGAAGGAATTTACAAAAATCATTTTTCGAATTTTTGTGAATTCCAGCTTATTTTCGAAGGATCTGCTTTTTTCTCGCTGTTTATTCGGATTTATGGCACACATCAACATTAAAAATTAGTTTTGTTCCACACTTTCTCTAGTCTAACTATATTCTTTATCCTAAATTTTCAACTCCCTTTTCTACCTCATTCCTAGTTCTTCTATACATATCCATGACCTCTTCTTCTATTCCTCTGACTTTTGCGGGGTATTCTAAGCCCCAATGAATATGCTGAACAGATTAAAAAATAGATTTCTTCATTATAATCGTGACTCTTCATTCTCAAAGTAGTTGTCTTTCCATTTTAATGCTACATTCACCAAGGCGATTAATACAGGGACTTCTACGAGCGGTCCGATAACTGCAGCAAACGCTTCTCCAGAGTTAATCCCAAACACTCCTACAGCTACAGCAATAGCTAATTCAAAGTTATTACTTGCGGCTGTAAATGAAAGGGACGTCGCTACTGGATAACTAGTACCCATTTTTTTAGAGAGTAAAAATGATACAAAAAACATCAAGACAAAGTATAACAGCAGTGGTATCGCTATTCTGATAGCATCCATCGGTAATTCAATGATTTTATCTCCTTTAACAGAAAACATTGTAACAATCGTAAATAATAAGGCCACTAATGTGAGTGGACTGATTTTAGGAATGAAGACCGTTTCATACCATTCTTCGCCTTTTAATCTTGTTAAGGTAAAGTGAGTGATGAACCCCGCAATAAATGGAATATCTAAATAAAAGAAAACACTTTTAGCAATTTCTCCCATTGTGATACTCAGAGTATGTGCTTCTAAACCAAATGCCTTTGGTAATACCGTTAAAAAAAGATAGGCAAAAATAGGATAAAAAATAATTTGGAAAATGGAGTTAAATGCGACTAGGCCTGCAGTATATTCATTATCCCCTTGCGCTAATTCACTCCACACAATGACCATCGCAATACAACGTGCTAAACCAATCATAATGAGGCCCGCCATATACTCAGGGTAATCTTTCAAGAAAATCACCGCTAATAGAAACATTAAAACAGGGCCCACGACCCAATTTTGAAATAAAGACAATAATAGCACTTTCCAATCTTTAAAGACGCGCCCAATTTCATGATACTTCACTTTTGCCAAAGGTGGATACATCATTAATATTAAGCCAATCGCTAACGGAATGGACGTTGTGCCATAAGACATGCTTTCCATTACTTTAGGTACACCAGGAAAAACGTAGCCGACACCTACTCCAATTGCCATTGCTAAGAATATCCACACGGTAAGATATTTGTCTACTATCGACATCTTTTTTGTTACACGATTCATTCTTATTCATCCTCCAACTTCCACCAACACATAGATAAACATCTATGTGTTGATTAAAAAAAATTTTTTTTGCCCGTTTGATCATTCGGCTACTTTATCACTCCATCATATGTTTTGAATGCTTAAAAGCCGAATGATTCTCTGTTATACGTTATTTTTCTGACAAACACAGCTATCTGAGTTAAAAAATAATTGATTAAATTCTTTCATGAATATTTTTAACTCCTCTTGATTTAAACTGTAGTGATGCCACTTGCCTTTTTTCGTCACATGTACAAATCCAGCTTTTTCCAATATTTTCATGTGGTGAGATAAAGTTGGTTGAGTAAAATCAAAGTGGACTAAAATATCACAAGCACACATTTCACCACATGAAAGTAGATCGATAATCTTCATCCTTTTAGGATCCGTTATTGTTTTTAATTTCACTGCATGATCTTCATAATTCATTTTTCCACTTCCCTTTTACTTTAATTCTAAATCATGAAATGACCCGCTAACGCTAATAAAATATCAAACAGTCACACTGTTAAACGGCAAATAACCACGTAGTTAAAAATATTCCCATTTCATATAGATGTTCATCAATGTATAAAATTAATATAGAGGAATATCTATGTATTGTCAATAGATTTTCTTTTTTTTGCAAATATGACATCATTTAAACTACTCGCGACAAAATAAAGACAAGTAATTGACTACTCAACAACTTGTCTTTCAATAAAAATTTATATCAGGATTTAACGTTATTATTACAACTTTGAATGATAGTCTACCAGCCTAAATATAATACAAATTCTCAGACGGATAAACCGCATCACTCGTAACATCCAATCCTAACTCTCTTAACGTTTGCTCATCATTCTTACTTAACATCACCGTAGAATGTGCTTGGACACCATTCAATTCAGATAATTTATCATACGCTAATTGTGCTGTAGGATTCGTTACCGCACTAATCGCTAAAGCAATCAAGATTTCATTAGCTTTTAAAGCTGTTATCTTACTGTGTAGGTCTTTCCGTTTCATCGTTTGAATGGTTTCTAGAATCACTGGAGATAACAACAAAATTTCATCCGATACATTGGCTAAGGTTTTGATAGCATTCAAAATTGCCGATGAACAAGAATCCATTAAACTACTTGTTCTCCCTGTTACAATTCTCCCATCTGTTAACTCAAACGCAATGACTGCAGGAGTATCATTACTTTGGGTTTGTTCTCTTAGTTGCTCTGAATACTCTCTAGCAGGAAGTACCGCTTTGCGGTCTTCTTTTTTCAGCTCGACTTCTTCCATGATCAACTTAATGCGATTGACCGTTTCTTCATCGATCAAGCCTTTTTTAAAGTCGCATTCTGTAGCAAAACAGCGGCGAATGATTTCTTGTTTAGATGCTTCTTTCACCACGTCATCATCGATGATACCAAAGCCGACACGGTTCACACCCATATCGGTTGGTGATTGATAAACTGATTCTTCACCCGTAATTTTTTCAATGATTCGTTTGATCACTGGGAACGTCTCCACATCACGATTATAATTCACAGCAACTTTTTGGTATTTATCAAAATGGAATGAATCGATCATATTCACATCTTTCAAATCAACGGTTGCTGCTTCATAGGCAATATTTAACGGATGTTTCAACGGAACATTCCAAACTGGGAAGGTTTCAAATTTTGAATAACCAGCAGTCTTACCATTACGACTCTCATGATAAAGTTGATTCAAACAAGTGGCCAATTTCCCACTACCAGGTCCCGGTGCTGTAACGACTACGATTGGTTTTGTTGTTGGAATGTAGTCATTTTTCCCAAAGCCTTCTTCGCTGACGATTTTCTCAAGATTGGATGGATAATCTTCGATTGCTGCATGTTTATAGACTTTGATATCTCTTCTTTCCAATTTGTTGATAAACATTTTTGTAGAAGGCTGTCCACTATAGCGTGTAATCACCACACTATTGACAGCTAAGCCATATTCTCTTAACTCATCGATTTGGCGCAAAATATCCATATCATAGGTAATGCCATAATCGCCACGAATTTTATTACGCTCGATATCCCCTGCATAAACACAAATCAAAATCTCAGCCTGGTCTTTTAATTTTTGTAACAGTTTAATTTTAGCATCCGCATCAAAACCTGGCAAAACGCGCTTCGCATGCATATCCCCAATCAATTTCCCACCAAACTCTAAATATAATTTATCGTAATGATCGACCCTTTCAAGGATATATTTTGATTGCTCTTCGATGTACTTTTGTGGATCAAAACCTAGTTTTTTCACGTAAGAACCCTCCGATATTTGTATACTGCCATCTATTATAAACTTATTTACGACTGATTACGATACAGAATGTCATTCTTTATTCTCTAAACACATTTTATCTATAATTTCCTACTAAAGTTCCCTATTCGCAATACCTTAATCAAAACAATTAATAGCACTGACTATAGAAATTAAACTACTTATACATAAAAGTTTTTACTAATAGAGAAAACGGTTGAATAATACTCTAAAAAAACACATAATAAATTGAGGTACTAGCACCTTAGACATACTACATAGGAGCTGATTTTCAATGATAAAAAAAGAAGAAATGCCGCTTTGTGATGTGGCGACGACTGTTCAATTAGTCGGTAGCAAATGGAAAACATTGATTATACGAGATTTAATTACTGGACCAAAAAGAAATTCTGAACTAAAGCGCTCATTATCTGGAATCTCCCAAAAAGTTTTGACCGAAAGCCTCAACTCAATGATACGAGATGGTCTTGTAGAACGCGTTGATTTCCAAAAAGTCCCACCGCATGTCGAATATCAGCTAACTACACTTGGGGAGACTTTTCTACCTGTTATTGAAGCCATGAGACAATGGGGACAGTTTTATAAGGAGCAAATTGGATAGATAGTTACAAATTAGTGCCTACTTAACATTTCCTAAAAAATTGTCTATACTTTTATTTAAGAGATACGCCATTATTGAGGAGGATATTAATATGCACAGTGAAATTACACCTATCGAAGCAATTCATACTAGCATTGAGTATACAACATTAAATGACGAGCCTGTTTTAAGAGTTGTAAAAAAAGACAAACTGATGGAATTTGATGAAAATACGTACGCAAAAGTAGTTGGCTCAACATTTCATAATGGGATAATCGAAGTGAAAATGCTAAGTCGCTTATTGCCAGATGCACCTGATTTCGCGCGTGGCTTTATCGGGATTGCTTTTCGGATCAATCAAGATGATACAGCATTTGAATCTTTTTATGTAAGACCCACTAACGGTCGTATAGATGATCCCATCAGAAAAAATCGTGGTGTACAATATTTTTCCTATCCTAAATACACGTTTGACTATTTCCGCACTCTTGGAATCACTGATTTTGAGGGTCCAGCTGACATCGGTCTGGACGAATGGATCAGTTTAAAAGCGATGATTAAAGAGGCTAAAGCAGCATTTTATGTAAATGATAGTGAAGAACCCGTTTTAGTAGTAGACAAGATGAAACATGGCGCTGAAGCTAAAGGAGCTATTGGATTTTTCGTTGATATCGGTACAGAAGCTTTTTTCAAGGATTTGAAGATCACAGCAATCGATTAGAATAGAGACAGCATTTAGAACTCTTGCTCTTTTGCTATAATAGTGGTCTATTTAGAAATGGTCGACGTTTTATAGCTAAAGTTAGACAATGATATTTAAAATACGCTATTAAGTCATAGTTAAACTAAAAAGCCAGTGTTAAACGATGGATTGGTGATAGAGTAAAAACTGTGTAAGCATTTCACTAGACCAAAATAGCTCAGTGTTAAATACTTACACAGTTTTATGTTTACTCTTGAAATAAACGCTACGAGTAAAAACTTAAATTATAACGTTTACTTCTCAGTTATTATGGTGTTTCACTAAGTTCAAATAACATTTCGCCATGGTACTTCCCTAGCGCATTGACTGCACCAGGAGCAATTTCTAGCTTAAGTCCATCACCTGTAGAACTCCACTCTCCACTAATATCGTATTTCCCAGTGCTTGGTTTTCGAACAACAGGCAATGCTTGGTTGTTTAAAATAGTTTCTGTGTCCCCATGCTTATAGCGAACTGCATTTTTAAGTGGTGTTTTTCCGTCCTCATTTAACAATTCTTGTGTCAATTTCACGTTCAATGACCAACCAGGTTCACTTTCTCTTGTATCCGAAACAATCAGTGGGAGGCCCGTCACTTTAGGATCGTCAATCCGTATCTTTTTAAACGATGCAATTTCTAAACCAAAATCAAATGCTTCTGGATAAGACATATAGGTCAAACGTCCAGTAAATTTGTATTCCCAAAAAGCGGTAGAGCTATCCATATCTATAGGAGTTGATGGTATAGAAGAATCTACCAATGTATATTGTTTTTTTAACTTCGTCAGTGTATCTTGCACTTCATTTTCTAGTGCTAAATCAATTGTCGTTCCTAACTCTCTATCAATTGTGATTTCTGGATGGATGGTCACGCTTTTGCTGTTCACAAACTTGACTTTAAAATGGATGACTTCTATCAAACGATAACTAACCTCTGCTGATTCTTGACTGTAGGCATCAAATCCTTTTACAAAAATCTCATAGCTAGCCCCTTCTGGTAACAAAGAGCCCTCTATTGTAAAACTAAATTTACCAGTTGCTGGATCAATTGTTAGATCCTTATCCGCCACTTCTCTATAAGCAGATCCAGTTTCGCCATTTTTCTCGATCTTATATTGGAATTTTGCTGGGAAGTATTCTGTCTGAATTGTTCCTTTTACGACTTGTGCCTCACCCAGTGATGGGGCATCCTTATTTTCTACTGTTAAAACAGGGCTTTCCGGCATAATGAATTCTACTTTTTGTGGATCAGATGCAATACCAAACTGGTCCACTACTTTAAGGTAAACATCGTGCTTTTTACCAAAAGCTAAAGCTGAGGCTGGTATTTCAATCTTTTGTCCACTTTCAGTCACAGCAGTCATCGAACTAGATTGAGTCGTATTGATTTTTGTTCCAATAGACTGCCAACTGCCAACTTCGTCTATCTTATATTGCATGTCTAATGGATAATAGAATCCTATATGGGTAAAATCCGTAATCGTAATTGGGTAGCTTTTTGCAGTAGGTGATAACACTTTTGTTGCTTCGCCAGAACCTAAATTAAAGGCTGGTTTTGAAGGATTATTAGAAAGCTTCAACACTTCTACGTTGGATTCAATTTCATATTTATTCTTGGCACGAATCGCGAACATGTATGATTTGTCACTATTAACAATTTCGGTCTTAGGAATCAAAAATTCAAAGGTTGATTCCGATCCATTGATGACTGTCGCTTCTTTATATTGACTGTCCGGATCCTGTAATTTTTTATAAAAAACAGTTGTCGGCTTATATTTATCATCATCTATATAAGTCCCAGTCACTTTATAGGTATCTACAGGAACACGTCCATTGTTTTTATCTAATTTTATGACAGGGTTAGAATCAACATAGATCAACTTATATGTCACTACCTCTGATTTCAATGGCTCTTTTTCCGGTTCAGGAAAATCTTCAGCATAGATTAGAATTTCTTGGTCCTCATCTTTTAAATCCTTTGATAATTCTAAAGAAAAATCAATTCCTGTTCCGAGTTCATTTAGAGCAATTTCTTTTTCTTCAAATTTTTTAAAATTCGTCCCACCATCTATAGAATAATACAATTTCATTTTGGTACTGTCTGAATCAAACCATTGACCTGTAATCTTATGTGTTCCTTGATCTGTTAACCTGAATCCTTCATTTGAATCTAAAATAATGGAAGGTTTTTCACTAATTTTCTGTAAACCAACCTTATAAGAATAACTGATAGAATCTCCATATTTTAATGTTGGGACTATAGCAGATTTCATAGCCATCGCTGTATCATATGAAGGTGGTGGAACAATACCGTTTAACAGAATAGGTGTCCCTGCAATCCCATTATCTGCTTCATTCCCGCTACCATTTAACCCATCAAACGCACCATTTGGTTTAAGCATATACAATGCATCGCTATAACTGCTACCAGACCAATTGCTTACTGGATTTGGTACCTGAAAATAATAATTCAAACGATATGTAGCTCTTGGCTCTGGAGCCCAAATTGGTGAATTTGCTAGCGCATCTGTTTGTTCAATATACAGTCCTCTATTATTTCCCAAATAACGAATCGGTACTTCATCATTATCAGACAAAAACGTATCAAAATAAGACATTAACGCCACATTATCTAGCGAGAGATCTCTAATAGCGTCATCTGGGGTAATGTTTTTTAGATAAATTTCAATTCGGATATTGCCTTTCTCGGGATACATTACTTGTGTTAACTCAAATTCGAAGTTCATTATCCCCGGCAAGCTCCCTAAACTTGATTCTTTTGGTTTTGCGCGATATTTTGCCATGAGTGCTCCGCTACCATTAGCAGTCTCTTTCCTATAAAACTTGGCAGAATTTTTTATCGGGTTAAATGTCTTATAAACCATGTCATCGCCAGTCTCCGGATTTTTCACGCCCAAAACAATAGACTGGCTAGTATTTGGTCCAAAAATATAGTCTCCTTCTTCTGTTAGAATTGAATTCCTATATAAAGCTTGAATATCTCCTGGAGCCACACCATCTGGATAGGTCTTCAAATCTCTTAAAAACACATTGGGAATTAGTTGCAAATATGAGCTAATATTCAATGGAGTATCAAACATATCACCAAATTTGTACACAAGTTGCAGTTCCCCAGTTTCATCTAGATTAACAGATTCACGTCGCGCCGTGTCTACTGGTATCCAGCTAGCATCTAGTGCTGGTGGCGCTTGTCTTTGAATAGGTGCCGATAACCCAGTATTATTTGAAGTCTTGTTTTCATCTTTACTAAGGTCTCCAGTTTTTGCCTCTAAGGATGCTCCTTTTGTTATGTACCCGATTGCTAATATGAATGTCATTAATAGTATTAGTGAAAATACTATATTTTTTTTCTTCATCTTTCTTCCTCCTTTAGAAAATTAATTCCTTAAATCAAATAATAGCTAAAAAATATAGCATTCCCGAATTAGACTCTTTTTTATTTTCTCAGTAATTTGATTATCAGTAGTCATTTATATACAAATTGGTTAAGTATTGGCTATATTTTTAAAACATGTATATGTTGCTAAAACCAAGATACGTATCACTCTCATTTTCATCAAATACCTCCATAACATACGCGTAGATAATTTCTACAAAAATTCTTATTGAGCGAACAGAAAAAGTATCCTTACACACTTCGTTGGAATAAAAACGAACAAATATACTTTCAAAGCATACTTCCCTGTACATACTATATTAACACCGTATTATTATTTATTTTTTCAATAAACGGATAGCTCTAAGAAACGTTTGAAATGCTTTAAGTAAAAAATGAGCAACTTCTATATTAAAATCATTTTGTTTCGATTTTATTAATCGATATTAAACATATTATTCTGAAAAAATAAGGAAAATAACATGAAACTACCACTTATACTTGTTTAAAGGTATGGAAATAATGCCTAGTAAAGAGAACAGAAATAAAGGATAAGACAAATAGTTAGCACCATTTGTCTTATCCTTTATATTAATTATTAGTTCACTCTTTTTTTACGATTTAGTATATAAGCCCCGACAGCTAGCATAATTGTTAACAAACCAAAAGTCTTAGCAATGTTGCTCTCTTTGCTTCCAGCTTTTGGTAATTGGTCTTTTGGTTGTACAGCATCTCTTTTAGATGTATTCGAAAGAATGGTATCACCTTTTGATTGTTTTTTTTCTTCTTTTACTAGTATCCGTTCACCTTCTGCATGTCCATTCGATTTAATCTCTTCTTTGACAGGCTTATCTTGGTGCACCTCAATCTCTTTTCCAGAAATGGCTGGTTCTAATAAAGGTACTTCTGTTACATCAACAGTCTCTGGCTGAATTGGGTTGATTTCTTCTAATTCTGTTGACTCATCATCGATTGTTTCTTTTTGTTCATAAACGTGAATTTCTGGTTGTTCTTCCTTAGCTTCATTCAACTCTTTTTCTTTAATTTCTTTCGCTGTTTCTTTCTCGATTGGTTGGATTTCACTTAACTCACTAGATTCGTCTTCGATCATTTCTATTTGCTCTCCAACATGGATTTCGGGACTATCTTCTTTGGCTTGATTTGACTCTTCTTCGCTTTCTTTTGCCGTTTTTTCCTCGATTGGTTGGATTTCACCTAACTCACTAGATTCGTCTTCAATCATTTCTGTTTTCTCTCCAACATAGATTTCGGGATGATCTTCTTTGGCTTGATTTAATTCTTCTTCTTTCGTCTCTTCTGTTTTTTTAGGATCCAGAGGTGTGATTTCTTCTATCTGATTGGATTCGTCTTCTATGATTACTTCCTGTTCCTCCGGCTCATTTATTCGCTCATTTTCATCACCTGTGGCATTTCCGTCTAAAAAGATATTCTTTACTTTGTGCGTTGCTACTTCATTTGTCGCTTTTTCATAATACAGTTGATACTCAATTTGACAATCGTTAGTAAAGTTCGCTTGTTTTTTCCCAGCCTCTGTTATTGTCGCTGTGTACATAATTGAAAAGGAAGCCAACCGTGCTTTTTCACGATAAAGACGAATTACAAAAGCATTGTCTTCGCCAAATGTAACGGTCCCATATCCATGATTTTCAAACTCTGACAAACTAAGTGTCGACCGACCTAAATAGTTATCGACCGTAAACACAAAACTATCCTTATTTAACAGTTGTCCCCCACCAGATTGATCTGTCAAAACGATGTCATTTCCTAATTCTTGTTTATTCAAATTTGCATTTAAAAACCAACGGATTTGACCAGATTTCCCAAGTAGATCCCCAGTTTTATAAAAGAAAGGTTTCTCACCTTCCACGCCACCGCCTGTGTGTCCTTTGACTACAATATTGGGTACGGTGATTGATGTTCCAAGATTTGCTGGTATCTCTTTCACTGTATTTTCTGCAACATTTTTTACACGCACACCGAAAGTAAATTCACCACGAACGTGATCTAACTGATTCACTTTCTCATTAAATGTCGCAATTACTTTATCTTTATAAACACGGGTTATACCTAACCCATTTAAATCAATTTCACGTGGTACACTATCAGAATCAACGAGGCCTTCAAGCTCTTTTGGTAAGGATAGGGTTAAGGTATCTCCTGCACTTAGCTTAGTAGTAGATTTTTCACTGAACGTTACTCGAATAGAGGTCAACTCGCCATCTGACAATTCTGATTTATCAAAATGGATTGAATCAACAAACCCTCCATTATTTAATTCCGCAGCCAATGACTGCTGGCTAAATCCAACTACTCCTAACAACCCTACAAACATTACAAAAAACCAAGATAATTTCTTTCTCATCTTTTATACATCTTTCCTTCCTCGTGATTGATATAGACTAATATGCATTCTATATTGCTTTTGTGAAGAGCAACTTTTCTGATGTTAAACAAAAAAGGAAGTCGTGTCAAAGATTATATGTTTTACATTAAATTATAATGATTGTTATTTTCATTAAATATATTTTTAATAACAATATTATCGAATTATTATTAAAAATAAGATTGTAAATTGATGATTAAGATTTCTTATTTGACCTGTCATAGATAAAAACACCATGATTAGAACAATTTTTTATCTTGATTCAAGAAAGGTTACTTTTTTTCTTACTTTAAAAACGTTCTTTCATAGTATATTTTTGATTATAAGTATAAATTACGTTAAACTTTTATAAAGTTCATTTTTAATTTATATTATTTTATAATCTTATAATAGAAGGTTTATTTTAGAAAAAAGAGGGAGCGATTATTGATGTGTACAAGTATTACAATGACGACAAAAGATCAACATGTTTTATTAGCTAGAACAATGGATTTTGCGGTTATTTTAGAGGGTGAGCCGACGTTTATTCCAAGAAAAAAATTTGTATTCGTTAATGACGAGAGCTACGACCGTAAAAATGAATACGCCTTTGTAGGAATGGCGCGGCAAGTGAATAAGGAACACTTTGTTTTTGCGGATGGTTTAAATGAAAAAGGACTTTCTTGTGCTGCTCTTTATTTTTCAGGGTATGCTGATTATAACAATCAAGATACTTCTAAAAAATATACCTTAGCACCTCATGATGTTGTCCCATTTTTATTGTCTAATTGTTCAACGATTGAAGAGGTAACACAGATAATGGAAAACGCTCGAGTTGAAAATACGGCCTTAGATTTCTTAGGCATCGTCTTACCTCTTCATTGGGTCATCACTGATAAAACCGGGAAAAGCATCGTCATTGAATACACTGAACAAACCTTAAATATTCACGAAAACACAGTTGGGGTCATGACAAATAGTCCCGACTATAAATGGCATACAACGAATTTAAGAAATTATATTGGCCTTCAACCTAGTCAAAAAACAGAAGTTCATTTAAAAGATATGGTCATGAAACCATTTGGTGAAGGCGCTGGTGCTTTTGGTCTTCCTGGTGATTTTACACCACCATCAAGATTTGTTAGAGCGGCCTTTCTAAAGGCTTGCTTACATGATGTTCAGACAGAGTTAGACGGTGTTACGTCTATGTTTCATGTTCTTGCTAATGTGGATATTCCTAAAGGTGTCGTAAAAACAACACAAGCGTATGACTATACGCAATATACCTCTGTTATGGTGAATAGCTCACTAAACTATTACTATAAAACGTATAATAATCAACGTATTCGCTGTATCCAACTAGAAAATGAAGATTTCGATGCTACTTCTGGAAAAATCTGGTCTAGTGGTGATACAGAAGACATTTTGTATCGCAATGCTAAAAAATAAAAAGAAAACGAGCCTGGGACATAACTAAAAAGGGTATGTTTCAGGCTCTTAGTAACCGAATAAACGGTGGGCGCAGAAGCAACTCCTTCGGAAATAAGCCGAAATTCACAAAAATTTGAAGAGCAATTTCCGTAAATCCCTTCTTATTTCTCGGAGTTAAACACTTCTGCCCCAACCTCGTTTTCTTTTATTTTTTTAATTCCTCATTTCAAACTCGCCGTTTTTCGTATCATACTAAAAGTTTTGACGACCACAAGTATTCTTAGCACTCTTGGGAGAAAAGATTCTATTGAGACACCTGCATGACGCAAACTTTTTGCTAACTAAATCCAGTTCAACTCTCTTGTAGTGTACGCACGGTACCCATTCTTTTCGTGGAATGACACCCACTCGTTCATAGTAACGAATCGTATCAGTCGTTAAACCAAACATTTTTGCAGCTTCTTTGCTATTCAATCGAGTTATCCTCTTTAATTGCTCATTCCAAATTGGAAAAATCGTGATTGATGATTTCTTGTAATCTAAATGTATCATGCTCAAATTCAAATTTCAAAATACAGCAATTTCCTAAACGGTCTTTTTGATCCACATCACTTGTATGGGCCCAATTTCGCATAAATTGTCGGCAAGAGGCCCCATGGGATACACCTAACACCGTTTTACCCGCTTCTTTCATGATTTTCATCAAGGTTTCCGATACTCGTTCTCTAAATTGACCTTCTTCTTCTCCACCATATCCAACAAAGAAATCTCCATAGGGTAACGGTGGGTTTAGTGCCTCACTTTCTGATTCGAAACGGCCAAAATTCCATTCTTTCAAGCCTTTGACCCTTTTATATGACCTATCTGTCACTTGCTCTAAGGTATCGCTAGCGCGTTCAGATGTAGACGTATACGCATCATCAAAATCAATACCATGATCGTTAAAATAAGCCCCTGCAATCTGCGCTTGTTTGATGCCTTTTTCCGTAAGTGGAGAGTCGCACCAACCTTGGATTTTTTTCTGTTGGTTAAATAATGTTTCGCCGTGTCTCATCAGATATAATGTTTTCGTCATCTACCTCATCCCCATTTCTATACGTTTTACTTATCATAACCCATGAAGTGCGCTCCAAGGCAAGTAAAAAAGCTGAACATAACTGTTCAGCTTAACTTTCTACCTATTCAAGCAAGCGCCCGTTGTCATGCCAAGCACCATATATTTTATTGGCTTTGGTGTTCTCAATAAATTTATCTAATCGTTTTTCAAACAATTCAGGTTGATGTTTGTACGTTTGAATTGTATCAATCCGAATACGCCGATATAATTCTGGAAAGTTTAAGAACATTTCGTAGATTTCCATATCCTCTTTCAGTCGTTCTACGATAACCGTATCGATTTGAAAAGAAGTTGCTGTCATGTCCGGCAAAACATTCCTACCTTGTTCTGTTAGCAAACCTAGTTTTTCCAAACGGCGAACACGTTCTTTGTTCAGTTCTGTCCAAGGGCTTTTTTTCGCTCTTGGTGAAAGTCGTTGTGCTGTTTGTGTTTCTGAAACTTTCTTTTTAATACCGTCAATCCAGCCAAAGCACAAGGCTTCTTCTACTGCATCTAAATATTGAATTTTATTTGGTTCAGGTTTGATACTGACAATGACCCAACAACATTTTGCGGTTGTGCTATTTGTGTTTAGCCAGTCTCGTAGTTCTTGTCTGGTTGTGATGGGTAGTAGGTTGTCGATTTGCATGCGTTTCACTCCTAATTTACTGGGTTAAAGTATTATACAGGAATCAACACATGCCGGTAAACTAATTCAATCGCTTTGAAGATATCGTCTAATCATTCATGTCTTCTAACTTAACCTTTTCATCTACATTATTTTTTTGTTGTTTTCCCTGCAACCATATATAGCCTATCAAAAGACTTGCTGTAACAAGGGAAATATAGAAAGATACTCTCTGAATTATTGTCCCTTTATAAGAAAAAGTCAATCGACCATTTCCTTCTACGAAAACTTCTGAAAAGCCATAGGGCTCTTGACATTTTTGAATCTCACTGACTGTACCGCTTCCCTCTACATTTACTTTATAGCCTTTGTAATAAATAATTGGGAAAATCAGTTTGGTTCGTTCCTTAGCTTTAAAATCTAAGGTCATCACATTATAGGTTCGTTTCATATTATCAACTTTAGTCTCTTCTGGCAGTATAATTAAACTATGAGGATCCATCATATATTTAAAGCCATTAGGTAAATATTCTTGCCCATACCCAAGTTGATAGGCATCTAATTCTGAAAACGAGGAATACTCTCTCATTCTACTCTTTCCGATAAGATCTGTTTCCATATTTTTTTGATAGTAAAAAGTGTTGACAAGTAACAAGCATAGACTAACTGGTATAAGCCAATTATCACTTTTAATTTTTTTAGGTATTAATTCCTTTAAAGTATCTGCAGCTACCCAACAAACACTAAACGTAACGATAATAAAGTAACGCCAAGGAAACTGAATCATGTTTAAAATAGTTTTGTTTAGTAATCGGTTTGGAAATAAAGAAGTTGCCATAATAAAAAATAAAACACTTATTCCAACTAGTTGTTTATTGAGAGAGTCTAACTTTTTAGCGCTTATTGTGAGTAAAATAAGTAAGATAATAACGAAGAGTCCCAAATTATTAAACCCTTGGTTTTTCCAAGCAGTATCCATATACTTCAATAGAGGCTCCGCTGTTTTTTCAAGATAAAACATAGGGCTATCTTGAAGAACAAGCTTTTGAAATTGAAGCTGTTCAAGTATTGGAAACAGCGAAAGTGCCACTAATAGGATTGTGCAAATTGCTGCTACTATTAAATAGAGCATCCTTTGTTTTTCTTTTATTAATTTTTTGACGTTTAATATCAAGAAAACTAAAATAAAGATACAAAAAATAAATGCCGTAATCATGTGGCTAAAAATTAATAACACCATTCCAATTGTTAATATATAGAATTGTTTATAATCTCCAAATAGAATCTTAATGATTCCGACAAAAGCAATTGGCAAAACCATAAAAGCTAAGGTTTCACCTAAAGCAGCACGATATAACACATCACTTAACCTATATGAAGATAACCCATAGAGCAATGCAAATAAAAAAGCTTTTTTTCTTGAACTTTTTATAAAGTAAAAAGAGTGATAGGCTATTACAAAGGTTAAAAAATTAATCATAATAATATACACCACATATGCTTGCGCTGTGGAAAGACCGATTACTTTAAGCAACGCTGCTGGATATATTAAAAAGTCCGGATAAAACAAACTGGAGATATAGCCCATTCCCTCGAGTAAAAAATAGTTGATTTTGGGAAAATAATCGCCATTAAAAATAGCTAAGTACAATCCTTCAATTCTCCCTAAGTGAAAGCTTAGATCATCTCCGATAAATATTTTTTTATTTTGAATTAACACAAAATAAATGGTAAAGATGCTCAGAAATAAAAACAGACAATACATAGCTATAGAATAATATTTTTTAGTACGATCATTTAACTGACTAGTAAATAAGCTCATAGTAAACTCCTCATAAATCTAGAGTGTGAAGCAAAACTTAGCCGCTGTTTTGACTTCCCTCTGTTTTATACTTCTTCATCAATAACGTCTACGATAAAGAAATAGATATCTCTTAAGACCCCTTCTGAGCCGTATTTGACAGATACAACCTTCTGCAGTTCGTTTTTTTCTCTTGCTATATCTGAATTATCATGGATAACAAGTACTTGATTTTTGATTTTCCCTTTTTCTTTTTCCTTCAAATTATTAAACTCTTCTAATTTACTAGCAAGACGTTGAGCGTTGATTGCTTGTCCCATAGTTAAAATTAGTTGATCAATATCCTCTTTAGGAAAATTTCCATCTTCTGATGTGTTTTGTATGGTGATTGATTGATTTCGTAGTGTTGCCCGTTTTTTTTCTCGATCAAACAGATATTCAAACTTAGTTGTTGTATATAACACTGCTTCTTCTCCCTTGTTATACTGACTAACAATCCTCAAATGTAATGTTTCCCCTTCAGAAGCTAAGAAGTATTCAGAATGATCGAGCTTCACTTGTTCTGTCACAAATTCTTTTTCAAAATTAATTTTTACATCCTTATAATACGCTGGGATTTCTACCTTGAATTTTTCTTTTAACAAACTATTGAATTTTTTTTCATCTAGCTTTCCATAATCGTATTTTCCAAACGGCTTCTCTCTAGCTTCTTGCCAAACTAAGCCTTTATCTACTTTATTCAAGGTATCATGTCCATTGGCCTCAGCACAACCACTTAAAGTGAGTAACGTTAATGCTAGTAGTAGTATTTTTTTTTTCATTTGCTTGCTCCTTTTCAATCTATTAAAACAAATTCATCCTGCATTACTTAGTTAAATCAACCAGTTGCGGATTTTGATCTTTAAACTGGTCTTGATCAAACGTTAACGTAACATTACTTGAATCTAGCAATGAAAATACCCAAACACTTTCAATTTTTTCCTCTTTAGCTATTGTTTTTTCACCTGCTTGTATCAATTCCTTTAAATCAAGATCTTGGCTAGCATCAGAAATTTCTGTTGGCTCAAGCTTTGTACCATTTTGAGTAGCAGTGATATAGGACTGAACTTCTTTGGGAATCAACTGTTCATCACTTAAGTTAGTCAGTTGATAGCGTAAAACTAGTTTTTTACTTTTGTCATCCTCTATCAAAGTCATGACACCATCCATCGTAAATGTCAGTCTGTCATTTTTCACTTCTAAGTTACTCTCATCAGTATTCTCAGTACTATCAGTAGTCTCGCTATTTTTCGTACTTTTAGTTTCAACCAATGTGTCAACACTCTCATCAATAATCAAAGATCTCTTTTCATACGACCCATCGTTAGCTGAATAAAAAATCAATTCTACAAACCCATGCTCCGTTTCTACATAATAAAAATGAGCCCAAACATCTTGTTGCTTATAAGTAGTGTTCAGTGTATATTTAATAGCCTTATGCTTGTTTATTTCATATTCTTTCATATAAACGCCTTCTAATTCTTTATAGTTATAGCGTTTTTGCAATTCAACTCTTGTTTTTGATGCAAAATCTTTTAACTCAACTGTAGATTTAAGATAGGTCATAATAAACATTGTTGAATTACTGTTTGTATCCTCAGCTCCAAAAACAGCGTTTTTATTGATTGTATCTTTAAAAGACTCAATCTTATTCCATTTTGCAGGAAGCTTAAACTGATAGGTTATTCCTTGTCCTTCAAAGGTTTCTTTTTTTTCTGATAACTTATCTGAACATCCTATTAATAAAATACAACAGATTACAAATAAATAGAGAACACTTATTCTTTTTTTCATTCTATAGTCCTTTCATCCTTCACGGTAGCTTTCAACATTTGATGTTCTCGCCAATAGAGTAATAAAAATAGGGACGTACAGAAAACAAATAATACAGCACCAATCTTGAATCCTTGGGGGAGGAAAATAAATTCTATTTTATGCTTTCCATTCGGAACATTTACCGCCAAAAATGCCTTGTTGAACGCTTGAATCTTCGTCTCTTTCCCATCAATATAGGCTTTCCATCCTTTGTCGTATGGAATCGTTGTTAGTAGCGCTTCTTCTTTTCCAGTAACCTCAAGAGATTTAACTGCTTTTCTACCTTCAACTTTAAAATCGACGCCTTTTTCTTTTAAAGGTTTCATTACTTTATCAAAAGCCTTCGTATCTAAAATCAATCCATCTGGTTGCATCAGCTTCACTACAGGAACACCTCTAAAACTTGCTTTTATTGTCACTGTAGTAGCTTCTTGATAATAGCCAACGTTGAAATATTGACCTGATCTCGGCATATCTGCTGTACGAAGAACACCGTTCACTTCGACTTCCACCACGGCATCTCTCATCATGCTACTATCTTCAGCCAAAAGATTGATGTACGCTTGAGAATTGGCTGGAACATCTAAGCTCCAAGTAATACTTTTACTACTTCCTGGTCTTTCTTCAGAGTAATACACAATATCTCCATCGTATTCAGTAATTAGATTTTCTGTACTTACTTCTTTAGGTAATTTAAAGTAAAATAGTTTTTCGTTTGTACCTGCTAAATAATTCAGTAAATCTTCTTGGCTTTTATTTTGACCTTCTTTGTAAACTTCTTTACTCGTTCTTATTGCAAGTGGTAACGCATTACTATTTTTATATAGTGTATACGCTCCTTGAATTTGCTCCTTTTCAAAACCATATTTCATCGGCTTATCTTTCGATATATTGTATTTAATTCCTAACAGAGTATCCATCAACAATGTGTTATTTTGATAATCAATATACAAATTGGAACCTGTTGAGCGGAAGCCTAAATCATTTAAATAGCTAGATGAATTTCGATTACGAATTGAAGAAAACATGGTAACACCACTATAACCATAGTTAAAACTCTCATTTTGAGAAATAGGATTTAAATTAGCCATTCGATAAAATTGCTTATTTTCCTTTTTTGTTTGATCAACTAGATTGGATATATCCTTATAATAATGACTATATAACTCACGTTTAGGATACCCCCAATCACTGCGAACTCCTTCCAACATTTTGCCTGTATTCATAAATATCTCACAAATAAGTACAAGCATGATCCCAAAATAAAAAATAGACTGTTTTCCTTTAATTTTTTTCAAGGCTATAAACAAAATTACATAAATAATTACAAATACAATTGAGTATATAAGTGATTCCCCACTAATATAGCTATAGCGTTTCTTATTGGAGGCAATCACAGTTAAAATAAACATTGCTATTACAGCGATTCCTATATTTATAAGTGTATGCTGATCTTCTTTTTCAAACTTTTCTAACCCAAAGGCCGCAAGCATTAACACCAAAAATGACAGTAAAAAACTAAATCTGAATAAAAACATATTTGGTGAATGTAACCCGTGCCAAAATAGATTCAATGGTTGAATGTAGACACTTGCAATTAAAATCACTCCAATGCTCCCATAAGAGAGTTTATTTTTCAATGGAATTTTTTTAGTTGAAAAATAAAACAGACAAAACAGTAATGGAAGTAATCCTATATAAATAAATGGAGCTGCTTCATATTTGGATGTATCATATACACCTACCATGTTTTTAGCAATGATATCCCAGATTCCAGTATCTGGTGTTAGTATTTGAGAAATGGCAGTTAAACTTTCCCCATTACTTTTCAAATCAAAAACAGTAGGTAAAATAGTTACCATAGAAGCCCCACCTGCAAGTAACGATACAACTAGGTATAATCCCAAACTTTTTTTATACCGCTGCCAATCAGTGAGCAGACGAGCAAGGAAATATAAAAAAGAGAAAACCCCTACCATGAAAGCCATATAAAAATTGGATAAAAATAGCAGTAAATAACTAGTAAATAACAAGCCTGACTTTCTTTGATCCATCAAGCGATCGATTCCTAGAATAATTAGTGGCAAGAAAACCATCGCATCTAACCACATAATCATCGGTGAATAAGAAACAGTATAGGACATCAACGCAAAACAAACACTCAATCCCACTGTGATCCACTTAGAGAGTTTGAATGTTTGATTACTATAAATCCAAAACGTACCACCCATTGCCCCGAATTTGAGTAGTGTAATACAATACATCGCATCAGGAATTTGACTATTATGAAATAAGCTAACAATTGGTGTAAATAAACCATTTAAATAATAGGCCGCTAATGACCAATAGTTCAAGCCTAATGAGCCACTCCAAGTATAGAAAATACTTTGCTTCCCTTGCAGCACATTATTAAAGCTAGCGTAGAAATTAGAGAACTGTGCAAATGCATCACTAGCCAACAAAGTTGCCTCGCTGCCAAAATAAATTCCCTGCCGATAGTAGGCAATACCTATAATTAAAATCGGCAAAACGATGCTTAAGGTCATAGCCCAAACATTTTCTTTCAAGAACATCGTTATTTTTTTCATAGAACCTCAACTTTCTTCTACTCTTTATATAAAAACTATTTTATATGACCTATTCTATTGAACGGGTAATATCTCCAACCAACAACCCCTTCAATCTGCGTTCGATTTATTAATCCCATACTGCGACTATCGTTGGAGTGACTTCTGTTATCACCCAAGACAAAATATTTATCCATAGGAATTTCGTTTTGTCCCTCCAAAATCATCGCAACTCCATCAGTTACATTTATTTCTTCATACTCTTCAACTTTGTTTGTTAAATAGCTGATACGCAAAGAATTCCCTTTTAAGTCAAGCTTATCGCCTGGCATCCCGATTACACGTTTTACATAAGACTCTTGAGGATTATCCATCGGTTCAAGTGTTATAATAGTGAATCGTTTTGGTACTCTACCTTTCCATACCAAAATCTTATCGCCATCATTTAGTGTAGGAAGCATGGAATTACCACTGACTTGATGTGTTCTCAAGAAAACAAAAAATAGAATAGATATCAAGATCAATACTAAAATAATACTTCTTTTTTTCCAATTCACTATGGCTAGTTGTTTTTTTATAGCCCCTTTTTTTTCATTATCTATTTCCCCACATCTAAAAAGCTTGCATTTGATGAAAAGGCATGACCTTCATTTTTACTACCCCGATAATATCTTTTTCATCTATATAACCAAAATCTCGACTATCGGTAGCATATGGTCGATTATCACCTAATACAAAATATTTTCCCTTTGGAATTTGTTGATCCTTTGTTATTTCTTGTAATGTGAAATCTTCAGTGAATTCAGCATTCCCTTTACCTCTTTTATTCAAAACCTCAACTAAAAAACGTTCTGGAATTCTTTTATCCTCCACAAATAATTGATCTTCTTTATAATAAAATCGCTCTTCTGGCAGTCCTATAATCCTTCTGACAGCCAACTCTTTACTTGTTGCATCTCGATAATACACTAAAGAAAAACGTTTCACTTTGCTCAATTTATTTACAAATACGCGATCTTGATCCATTAAAGTATTCAACATAGAATATCCTTCAATCTTTGGTAAAGAAAAAGTTAACTGCTTCACTATGATCAACAAACTAAATGTAATCAGAATAGTCAAGCCAAGTTCGTTAAGTAGTTGTTTCAGTTTTCTTTTACGCTTCTTCTTTTTATTTACCGGTCGCTTATATGATAATTGTCTTTTTTTTATGTGCTGCTGTTTTCTTTTTTTTCTGGCAACAATTGACTCATCGCCCTTTTTTTTTCTCGGTCTTTCCTTTACTGAAGGAACTGTCCGTCTTTTTTTTTAGGATTATTTTTTCCCTGGGTCACATCATCACCTCTGGAAAATCACTATTTTTTCTGCTTCAAGGCAGATTCATTTATCCCAAACAATTTGAAAATATTTTTTTGATTTGTTTGTAATTGTTTAATGGTCTTTTGATAGGTCTCAATATATTCTGTCGTCGCTATTTTTTCTCGATTGGCATTACTAAGATTAGCTCCCAATTCCCTAATCTTTGTGTAATAGCGATTCAAGCTTTTTTGACGATCCAGCGATAAACCACCAAATGCTTTATTATTTCCATAGGTTACTAAAAGAGAGCTTACTTCTCTAATTCTTTCTTCGATCGCTTCCGCACTCGCACCCTCTTGCGCACTTGTCAATTGTTTATCAACTTCTTCAATTAAGAAGTAGCTTTGAACAATGATATTGGCATCTTCATTTTCCAAAGTAGTTTGTTGATAATACCTTGAGTAAGCTGCTCCTCCAGCCATAATAAGCATCAATAAAAATAGAAGTATCACTCTTCTAAAATGTTTTTTCATTGCTTTATGTGTCTTATTGATTACTTTTTTTAGTTTTTTACGTTTACGCTTATCTTTTATTTTTTTTGTTTTTAAGGTAGTATATTTTGTTCTCATTTGAATTGCGAAAACTAAGGATAATATGCTGAAGAGGAAAAAGAGAATAGCACACGATAGTAATGCAATAAATGCCCAATCTAAAATGCTCACTGCACCGTTCCTCCTTGATTTATGTTATTTCTTCTTTTTCTTTCTCTTCTTCACTTTTTGTTTCTTTTTCATCACACGAATAACAACAAATATAATAATTACAACAATAAAGATACCTCCGACAATCAAACCAATTATTTTCCAATCAATTCCACGTTCTTGAACTAAGGTAACATCTTGTCCATTATACTTATCCGCTTCTTTTTGTGTGATCGTAAAATCATCCGTCCATTCCCATTTTTTATCTTTACTTTTAACTAAAATATGGCCTGTATAATCTCCCGCTTCCATTCTTTCCCCATTCATTTCTACAGGAAAATCTATTTTTGAATTTGGTGCCATACGCATTTCGGTTTTTGTCGTATCATAGAGTACCTCATCAGAACCTTTTTTCGTTACTTGAAGATCAATACTCATATTCTCTAAAAATGCCGCCTCTGTATTTGAAAAATTCACGTAAACAGCATTACGATAATTCGTTAAACCTGCGTAGAATTTGTTAAACTTCACATCCGGTTGAACAGGCGTTTCGGTTTCTCTTAAAACCATTCCTACGACAAACGCATATCGATTAACAATTTGTTGCTCCTTTTGTTCCTTTTTCTTTGTTTCCTCTGTAGGAATCACTTGCATTTGGATACCACCTGTGATGATACCATCATAACTTTCAGCTGGCATGTCAATGTCTAAATTCAATGGAGCTGTTTCTTTCGCTGGAATTGTTACTTTTCCAGGTCCTTTTACAATATCCTTAAAATCATATTTTAAGGAAGCATCCTTCTCTAATTTCGATGAGCCAAACTCCAACACACCATTTGCGTTAGTTTTTGCGCTATTTAACAATATTTCAATATCTATAGATTTGTCCGAAATGTTTTGAAGTTCAATTTGTACTGTTTGTTTTTGACTTGGCGTCATTTTTAAATCAAAATAGTTCGCATAGCCATTCTGATTTTCAGGACGAACTATCCTGTAGTTAAAATTCCCTGTCTCCTCATTAGCATGAGTGACTTGGGGATAGAAGGCTATACCTAGTATGTATATGATAAGAGTACTAAAAATAATATGTTTACATTTTTTCATTCTTTCTCTACCTTTCACTAAGAACAAAGATAAGAGCATCACTACTCTTATCTTTGATTTCAATAATTTTTTAGATTAATTCTTGTACAGTCTTTGCTACAATTATTATTCTCCTGCAGGTGCTGTTGGTATATTATTCATTTTCCAAGTGATACCGCCTGTGTAAGCTGTCTCCGCAAATAATTCTGAATTATCTTGGACAGTTAATTTAATAGATTTTTCTGAATCTGTAGCGTTACCTTGTTCTGCCATGTTTCCAAAAATAATCTTGTAATTCCCACGACCTTGATTTACGTTTGTATTGTCTAGAATTGTTGTTGCATTACCAAATGTAACAGGATTTGTAGAAATTGGAGCAGTTGGTGTTAAGTCACTTTCTGCACCTTTAGTATCTTCATTGTAAATAGTTCCGTTTAAGAAGCTTAATTCTGCTCCAGTAAGTTCTGTAGTTTTACCTTGAAACACTGCATGCAATTGTTCTGTGATTTCAGCAGTAATTTGATATCTGTGGTCAACTGTTGAACGGTCATCGACAAATGAAATATAGTTTTCTACAGTTTTCTCTTCCCCACCCGTAAGTCCTAAAATAGCATTTTTTGCAAAGAAGTAACGGCTAGTACCAGATGCTGCTGAATTATCTTTACCAAAGTTTAACGGTGTTCCAGCTCTCAGACCGAAAGTTCCGGCATCAGTTGATACTAATCCAGAAGTAATTGTTGCATCCTCACCATTTGAATTTGTTGTAGTATTTGTAGTACCGCTACCAGTATTTTTAGTAAATTGGATATCCATTCCTGCTTGTGGTAATGCATTCCCTGGTTCATCCGCTTTCGTTACTGATGGTAAAGCAATTGATACTCCTAAAGCTGCTAATAAAGCTGCTCCGCATAATTTGTGTGTTAATTTCATTTGTGTTTCCTCCTAAAGATTTTTTTATTTATGGTAGCTCGGAAATAATCCAAGTTAGCACCGTAGTGTAAGTTCCTGGTTCTTTTTTAGTTGCCCCCGGGATAGACAATTTTATTGCACTATTTGTATATATTTGCTTGCCAAGTGACGAATCCATAACGGGCTTTCCGTTATCATCTATCATTGGTACAAGAGTGGGATCATTTTCATTTTTATTTTGATCAGAAGCTCCAAATATAATCGACCACGTACCGCCGCCATTACCAAGATCAGCTTCTGCTATATTGTACGTTTCACCAACATTGGTTAAACGGATAATTTCTTTAGAAACATGTGGCGCATATTCAGGGCTTTTTTTTGAATTCGTCCATGACTTATCAAAAGAAAGCACAGCTCCGTCTAAAGCAATTCCTGCCTTTTCCGTATGGGTAAATTGTTTTTCTTGACGTAGCTGTAGCAACCAGCCAGTAGGATTAGTACGATAATCTGATACTTGAATGAAGTTTCCTCTTGCTGGAATCAGCTTATCTTTAAACAACTGAGCTTTTACGGTGTAATCACTATCGCTATCCGTTACCTCTCCACTGCTAAATGATAATTTCGGTGCGAAATCAATTCGTAATCTTTCTTTTGAAGCCGTATTGGGCTCACCTGCTACTGTTACGTCAGGATTTTCAGGATCTTTAATGCCATCCCCCTCATCCTCTCGGCCAGAAAAACCAACCTCCATATCTGGAGAAAGTCCTTCAGCATAGACAGCATTTCCCAACAGCATTCCAAGGGAACTACTTAATAGGAGCATTGATAAAACAACATTCATTCTTACTTTCTTTTTCACTGTTTTATAGCTCCTTCCCTTGTGTACTTTTTGATTTTTTTCTCAGGAATAACCTATATAAACATATTCCAATAACCAAAAGAATACCGCTGATTGATACACTCATCGTTATTAACTCACCCGTCGAAGGTAAACGCCCTACTGGTTTCTTCACTTTTGGTGGCTCTGAAGTCGACTTGGTCGGTTCCGTTGTTGGTTCCGTTGTTGGTTCCGTTGAATTATCGCGAATAACGATGTCTCCATTTGTTTGAACACTTTCAGCCTGCGCAATAGAGGAAGTTCCCCAGAAAAAGGCACTTATGACTACTAAGGAAAAGAGAACCTTGATATAACTACTTCGTTTCATCTTTTTAACGTCCTTCCTTATCATCATGGTGTCTCACCTAACTCGAATAGAATTTCACCATGGTACTTCCCTAAAGCGTTCACTGCACCGGGTGCAATTTCCAACTTAAATCCGTCACCCTCTGAACTCCAATCCTTACTAACATCGTATTCTCCAGATTTTACGTTTTGAACAACTTTTAATGCCTGATTGTTTAAAATCGTTTCTGTATCACCTGATTTATAGCGAACTGCATTTCTAAGTGTGGTTTTTCCATCCTCGTTTAACAATTCTTCTGTCAGCTTCACTTTTAGTGACCATCCTGGAGATTTAGCCCTAGTATCAGAAACAATGAGTGGCATTCCCACTACTTTAGGATCATCTATACGGATTTTCTTATAAGAAGAAACCTCCAATCCAAAATCAAACGATTCTGGTGAAGAAACATACGTTAATCGACCTTTAAATTTAAACTCTGCTATCGTTGTATCAGGCTTAAATTCAACAACACCAGGAGCTGGTAAAATTTGCTCATATTTTTTCTTCAACTTCTCAATTACATCTTGTACTGATTTTTCTTTTGATAAATCGATTGTCGTACCAATTTCTTGTGTAAACGTTAGCTCATCCGCAATCTGCGGTGTATCAGCACTCTCGTCAATAAATTTCACAATGACTTGTGACTCCAGTGTGACCAGTGTTTCTGCTGGCGTTTTTGTCGAAACGTCTATGGTACCATCTGCAAGATAACCTGCTTTAAAATTAGCTGTTTGCGAGATTACATCATTTGCTGTTGCAGTTGAAGCCACTTTCGCATCGAATTCGATCGTTGACTCATGATTAAAAGCAATTCCATCTGTTGGTGAGGTTGCTGTGATTTTACGAGTTGCTTCATCATACGTGATTGAATCATTAGGAATCTCTACATTCTCTTTTGATTTCCAAGTAAAGTTGGTTGGATTTTCCAACTTCGAATCTAGTACCTCTGTAATTTTTAGTGAATTGTAGTTTCTCGATGAACGATATTTAAATACGTATTCATCGGGTGATGTTGTATCAAAGGTAACAGGATAACTTTCTTGTCCATCACTTATCACATACCCTGGAATTACTTTCGCTTTGACTGAATAATTTGGTATATACTTATCTCTTCCTAGATAGGTTACATCATCTGAAATGGGTTGATCATTTTCATCCACATATCGGACTTTCTTTTGTACAAGCATATCAAGAGTCGCTTTAAAGCCACTTATTTTAATCACAATATCGTCATCACTAACTGTGCCTTTTGCATTAGAAGTGACTGTTGCTGCAATACCATCGAACCCTTCAACAGCTGGTATCTCACTAAAATCATAGCTTGATCCCTTTTTCATCGTATAGGTACTGTCTGTTCTGATTTTTTGTCCCAAATCATCCCAGTATTCAACAGATATTGTTCTTGTGTCTAAGTCCTTAGGTGTTTCTTGTACAGACCCAATGTTCAATTTATAATGTAGGGTTTCGCCTGGTTGTGCTTTGGCTTTATCTACTGATTTTTCAAGCGTTACATTCGGCGTCACTTTTTCATACACATAATCGACATTCTTTTCTGTATTTGTAAAATTATCCGTTCCATCCACTTCTTTAGGAGACTTTAAATTATAGCCTTCAATAGTAGGTGCACTGTAGGTAACAGACTCCCCTAAAAATCCTAATTTAGTTTGTGATGCTTGTAAGCTTTTGCCTAAATCGTCTTTGTAATTTATAGTGATTTTCTTCAAATTGATATGGCCAAAAGCAATATTTGAATCTAACTCTATTAAATTACCCGAATCAACTCCACCAGCATTGGCATATTTCAACTTCATCTGGAAAGGAATCGTCAATTGCCCCGTTGCGTTATTCTGATACTTCTTATACGCATCATTCGTTTTATTAAGCGTTGTTTTAATATCAATACGTAACTGATCTGTTTTATTAACTAAAGTATCCGTGTATGCAGGGAGTGCCACCAATGTAAATTTTTGCGGATTTTTTGGATCTAAGGCTGAGATAAAATTGGTAGTGATATTCTTGTTATCTTTGTCATAAACCTGAATATCTGATTTGATAAAGCTCATACTGTCATCTACAGTCCCCTCAAATGCAAGGCTTGTCAACTTCCCTATTGATGCTCGATATGGTATTGGTTGAATCAGTGATGATGTAATCACTTCATCCTCTAAATTACCATCGACATCTGACACAAGACTGGGTGTTTCTAACTCAAACATGGCTTCTGGCACCTCTAACTGCGACATATTGATTGCTGTACCGCCAGTGTAGTACTGAATATCAAGAGAATCCACATTGCTATATCCTATGGTAAAAAAACGTGTAAAGTCGTCGTCTGCCACATTTGAATCTTCTGGTGAAATCATCGTTATCTGCTCAGAAGTGAAATTGGCTGTGTCCGTTAAAATTCCGTTATCATTTCTCGCTGAGATATAGTCAAACTTCCCACTACCCGTTGGCGTTACTTTCATCCATTCGGTATAATCGATATCATTAAAAGTCACATGTCCTGAATCCATTTTGACTGGCTCTCCAGTCTCGTGATCAATAAAACTCATCCTAAAGATAGGCTCCGTATTCTTTGAACTTGCTACAGCAAACGCTAGATGGACTGTCCCCATCCCCGCTGTTAGAGTCTTGTTCGTTCCAACCGTCACTGTTTCAGTTGTAGATTTCACAGGCCCGATATCTGCATATTCTAATTTAAGATCAATCCAACGACCGTTTTTGATTCCCATATGAGTGCCGAGTAAATAGTACCCAACGTCAGTTTGCTTAAGAGAATCATACGGTGGCCAAGATCCGGGCTTTATAAGTTCTTCGGCTCTTCCAGGTCTTTTTCTATACAAATCTGTTAAAGCAGTGATTTTCGGCTGAAAAGAGTACTTATTGGGAAAACTTTCTGCTACACCAGGAATCATAGATTTATACAAATCTGGTCGTGTCGGTCCAAAAATAGCCAGTGGCGCACTTGGTTTTGCTCCCCAGGCACCCCTCAACTCAGGTTTTAAAGGAGAATTTTTTTCTGTCTTTTTCTCAGAATCACTTGTTGATACCGACGTTTCCTTCGTCGGAATTTCTTTTGCTTTGATACTGTTATTACTTGCAAGGAAACCCCAACTTACCAACATTATTGAAGCTGCAACTGTGCTCCATAATACTTTTTTCTTCATTTCCTTTTCCTCCTTTCTTAAAAATTTAGTCTCTTCATTGGTACGTTTTCTCCCCCAATGAGCTACTTTTTATTTATTTCAACTTTCAAATTATATTTAATTTAAAAGAAGAAAGCTCAAATTAAATTTATACTTTATATTTACAAAACAATTTAATAAACAAACAATCAACAAATATTATGATATATTATTTAACTCATCTTTTCTTTCAACATCGTCAGAGGAAGAAGAACTATTTGAAACGAAACCCCTTATTTACTGCTAGATAATCTTATTTTTGAAAACTCTCTTCCTATATAACTATTACCGATTTAAAAACAAGACACTCTGTCTAAATACTCAACATATAGCCTTTCGAACGGACTGTTTTTATATATTCAGGTTTTTTAATATTTTTTTCAACTTTACTTCTTAAATGATACACAACGTTCGCTACACGATATTGTTTGTTTTCTAATAAATCGTCATTCCAAATTTTTTGGTAAATGGTTTCATAGCTAACCGCTGTATTTGGTGTTTTTAAAAGAACTTCTATTATTTTATATTCAAGTTTCGTTAAAACAACTTCTTTTCCTCCATCTATAAAAACACTAATGTTACTAGGATTTAATTCGAATATATCTTTCTTGCCAAAAGATGTTTTTGTAGAAGAGCTTTCTACTTTCTTTTGACCCATTCGAGATAGCGCATTATCCATGATCAATTCGATTTCTTTCACTTCTTTATGGGCGCCAAATACTGCATCTGCCCCTAACTGTAAATAAACAAGCTTCCCTACTGAATTTTCTGTTGCAGTAGCAATCCAGATATAGCAGTCTGATTTCTTTTTGATTTTAAAAATCAAATCACAAATAGTGCTTAAATCTGACGTTTCTTCTTCTCGCATAAATACCGCATGTACTTTATCGATCTCTTCAATATTCTCGTCTAGATCAACTACATTATATTTTTTTCTTAATGCGTCATAATCAATCATGTTCTCTGCTGGTTCGTTTGGATAAAGTATTCCTATGTTATACATCTTAGTATTCTCTCCTATTCAACGTTAGATAGACATTATTTATATTTCATTTTCGTATCTATTTTATATTCATTATGATAAATCATTTTGATTTATATTGTTTTCAACATATTCAGAGGGGTCGGAGCTAATTGAAATTTCATCTGAAAATCATTCAAAATAGACCTTACAAGCTTCCTAAAAGAGTTTATGTTATTATACGTATGTATTTACGCAATACATGAATCGTTAAAGGAGCTGTTAGGCTATGGAATCGCTCTTCATGAAGAAAAATGAAGCCCTTCGCTTTGAGTTATTAAAACAACTTCTCTATGCCCAAAACGGAGCAACTACTCAGGAAATGATGAAAAAATTTACTATTTCTAGCAAAACTTTTTATCGATATAAACAAAAACTTACCGATGATCTCAATAGTGTATTCACTCAGAAACAAGTGAAAATACGCAAGAGAAAACTCGTTTATACTGTTGAGTTAGCAGATTCGCTAACTTTCAGTTATGTGATTGATTCAATGAGACTCTACTATATTAAGAATTCCCAGAAATTTTCGATTTTAGCAGCTCTTTAAAAAGACATTATGTATCCGTTGAAGCACTCGCTCAAGATCTAAATCTAAGCCCTTCCCATGTCTATTCGAATTTGAAAAGTTTAAAAGCGATGTTAGCGCCTTTTCAATTAAAAATATCGTTCTCAGCTACGCTTTATCAGACGAATATCATTGGGGAAGAAAAAAATATTCGTGTGCTAGGCTTTATTCTGTTTTGGATCGTTTTTAAAGGAGTGGAATGGCCATTTGAAAAAACACCAAGTGCTTTCCAGATCCTTCCAATAGCTGTAAATGATGATCGACTATCTTTCTCACAAAAAAATAGAGTCAGATACTTTCAAAATGTTACTTTTTGGCGTGTCCTTTATAGGAAGGAACGTTTATCTCTATCTAACGAATTTATGATCTATCTGAATTTTTTCGAACAAACAGCTCCTACACATCTATTTTCAGAATTGAAACAAGTCGATTTAGAGTCCATCGATAAACAAAGCGAAGCCTATTTCTTTGGGTTTTTATCACGGTTTCTTGTCGCAAATATTGATTTGGATGAAGAAAAACAGAATATCGCACAACATTTTATTAACTCTGAACTTCCACTCGCTCTCTTGACCACAAAAATCTTAAATAAATTATTAGCATCATACAATATAAGACTCACAAGCGATAATTATCTAAAAAATTATTATTTATTAATCATAAATTTATTATATATTCGCTATATTGGTGTCGATTTTAGACGTTTTCTAGTAAATGACTCCAGTGAGTCGAAAGCAAAATGGTTTTCTCCAAATGAAGCTTCTTATCGATTATTCGTAACAGATTCCTTAGTCTCTGAGCCCCTATTAAAAAAATATATGAAGCCAGGTTTTATCTCTTTGATGGCTAAATTTTTTCATTCTATTTTGAAAAGTGCTGAAAAAGAAGCTAAGTTACTGATTTTTATTCAACATTCGCCTAATAATTTTATTTATGATTTTGTTAAGAATAACTTATTGATTATTTTTGGCGATTCGACATTAGATTTTACGTTTGATTCTGATAAAGCGGACATCATTATTTCTGACTCCTTTGAATCGGAACGAACAAATGCAAAAACATTCCATTTTGAGTATTCTCATGATCCTGACACTTGGAATGCCTTGATTTTATTTATAAGTGGTAAAATTTATTCACTTCATAATCCGCAATTCAAGTACTAATGACCTACTCATTTTTTACTAGTAGCGTTCTTTCGTAGTAAAGCATTAAAATCTTTTCTTCTATTTCTTCTAGCAACAGAGAAAAATCAAAGCTGTTTGAAAAAGATGAAATAAAGATTACTTTCGCTTCTGGCTCCGCTTGTTTTAGCTGAACATCCGTCACAATAATATCTGGGGACGCGCTTTTATTTTCTACAAATTCAACTTTGTCGCTAAAAATCAAATTGATTTTTTGACGTATAATCGGCTCTACGAATATTTTAGAGTTCCGAATCAAGATTTTCACTTTCGGAAAGTCCATTTGTAGGAATTTCGTTAAAAGTGTATAGACTACTAAATAGACATAATCTATCAATGTTTCTTGATTGATAGATTTTTTGATTGATTCAAAAAACAGGCTATATTCTGTCTCTTCAATCAATTCATGCATAAGATTTTTAATGCTCAACTGAATTTTTTGTTCAGCTGTGTCCGCATAATAAAAACTTTTTTCATCGTAAATGTAATAGAACATTCTTGGATCAACAAAGCTAGTCTCAAATAACAAGTGCATCATATCTATTTCTTTCCTTATCTCCCAATAAATCGATGAATTCGTCACTCCTTGAAAAAAAGTAGCCATTATTTTATTCGTTAATAGATTACTGTACTTCGTAAACTGAAAATTCGTTTCATTGAAATATTTAGGATATTCTTCAATTTCAAATGCTTCTTCATGTGATAATCGTTCTTTATACATTAAAAATAATACTGAACTCGTCTCATCCCATGACTGTTGTTCCGTTCTCTTCTTATGTAAGTGAAAGTAGTCAAATAATAACTTTGTATAAAAACCCTCCTGAAATTGTTCCGATAACTTCGATAGAATACTTTTCTCTATATATTTTTTATGCCCAAAACGAACATTACAAATATAAAGCAATAAGCATAATTTCCCTTTTTTAATACTATCGATCTTGTCCCACTCTTTTATATTGCTACTTAGGTAATCATTTATCTCTACATAGCTATCTGTATCGAATGCCCAGCTGTTTAAAGCATTTGAAAAAAATAGAAAAAAGAAATTACGGATTCTTAATTCATCGCCTTCTATCTCATTTGTTCGCGTTAAACTTAATTCACATCGACTCAATATTTTCTTAAGTCTTCTTCTATGACGAGAGAATGTCGCCGGGCTTATAAATTCTATATCACAAAAAGTGATGGCGTCGATCCTATTCATCAAAAAAAGATGTTTGATCATTTTATACAAAATAGAATGTTTTAAATGTTTGTTACTAATACTCACTATATCTAAATTATTTGCATATACACCTTGCATTGTTTGATTAGTGTAATATACTTCAAATTGCTCTTTCGAAACATCTAATTCTTGTTCAAACTGCTTAATAATCATTGAAACGGTTTTTTTTGAAAGTTTAGTTGCTTTTCCTATCTCTGATAAGCTCACTTCCTTTCTTTGATTATCTACATAACTTAAAACACTTATACGTCTATCATAAACATCGTCCAAAAAAATACGCACATCTATTCACCTTCTTTTTATGGTTTTCATTTCTTTTTCCAACATTTTCGACATCTTTATTATCATAACTGTTTCTTATTTTTCGTTTTTTCCTTTTCTTCCACTTGTTAAGAAGTTTTTGAAATAACATTAGTTAATAATATAATATTTTTATTTTTTTATTTACTTTGTTACGTCCTTTTTTTCGACAAAAAAAAGAATGGTTATTTATCGAAATCCATATTTTATCGATATAAACCTATAAGAACCCATCTATGTAGGTGTTTTGCGCGCGTTCTTTTTCACGATCATCAGAATATTTCAAACTCTTTTTTATTCGTATTTTTCTTTAAAAAGTTATATTTATATTATAAAATTCACATATTCAATTCTTCATTCTCTCTATAAAATGCTTAATTCACTAAATAAATAATTCTAAAAAAATTATTAAATGAAGAACACCCTCGCTCATTTAGCCTTCACTTCTTATATATATGACTTTTACTCTATTTTTCTTTTTTTTCTTCCTATATAAATTTAGTTGAAAGAACTTTTTTCCAAAAAATTATATAATGTATTATCGCCACAATACATATTAGCGTTCATTGTAAATACTCACTATGACAGAACGATAAGGAGAATTACTTCATTGAAAATTAAAAAAAAGCATTTATTTTGGCTAGTTACTCTTGCCACCCTTGTTAACATAGCGTTTTACTCGCGTGTCGTTTACGCTGAATCAGCTGATTTATTAAAAATGACAATCATTCCTCGAGGCGACGCAAAAACGGAACAGGGAAAAGATCAACGAAGGAATGCTCACACCTCTTTTGAATCTACAGGTATTTTTTTACCAAAAGACGAAGAAATCATCATTTACGTAGATGAAGCACCAGAGAATTTAGAATTGCGCGTTGGGCAATGGGGAAATTATACAAATGTTGCTGGACTTACAAATGGAAAACTTCAGTTCAATTCTGGAAAAGCAAAACTCCAACAAGGAGAAAACCGCTTCACCAATACGCTGACTGGCGGAATGGTTTATTTAGTCAATTCCTCTACAACACAAACGATCCATGTCAGTCTCTCTAAAACCATCAATGTTCCTTATTTCATACAAGGAAAAACTTCTATTGAAGATTTTAAAGCATCCTTGGAACTATTTAGTGATGTGCCTTTTATGGAATTCGTGAACGATGATACGATTGCCACTATCCGAATGGATCGGGCAAAAGATATTTTTCTAAAAGGGGAACAAGTTGATCGTTTTATGAAGTATGTGTCCCAAGCTCTGCATCTTGAAAACAATGCGGCTGGACTTGACTTCAACGGCCTTGGTATTACGAAAAAAGCGCCACAGCGGATTCATATAGCCAATCCTTCAGATGGTATCGGAAAATTTTACTGTACAGATTTTTATTTAGGCATGCATAGTGCGACAACAGGCGATAGAGAAGTCTTTAATTCTGGAGAGAATATGACAAACTGGGGGCTATTTCATGAGATAGGGCACTCTTACCAGAATCCATTTTACACTTGGGATAATATGAGTGAGGTAACTGTTAATATTTATTCAGATTATGTACAATCTAGTCTTGCTGGCAACAATAGTCCTTATGACGCCATCATGAGTCCAAATAACAAAAATAATAATTATAGAGCAAAAGTCGCTCGTTATTTTACCAACGTACAAAATGATCCTTTATGGAACATGGATGCGGAAATCGCTAAATACCCAACAGATTTTTATTTTGCTGCATTAGGTATGTATGTTACTTTGCCTAGAACTTTTGGCTATAGCTTTTATCCTGAGCTTAATAAACTATATCGAGCAACTCCTGCATCTGATTTACCAAGTACTAGTGATGAGAAAAAACAATTTTTTATTATCATGGCTTCAAAAATAGCCAATCGGGATTTGACTCCCTATTTTGATTTTTGGCGTTTCTCGTTAACGGATGAGACGAAGCAAGCCTTGGCAGACCTTCATTTACCAAAACTCGAAAAAGAAATTTGGAAAGATATCCTGGCAACAGAACAAGAAGAGCTAAACGGGACATATCGCATTTCAGATCACACTTATACCTTGCCTTATGCAGACCTGAATACTGCAACCACTTTTCTTAAGGTTCCTTTTGAAGAAATGAATCGATTTTCCTTGGAATCATACTTTTCTAATCTTCGTTCTGAACCGATTGCTTCTCCCGTTCGCTATCTAAAAAGTGATATTGCTGATCCTACAAATTTTGCTATCCAAGACGGCTATGCCTATTTTGAAAACGAGCGGATGATTAAAAATAGATTCAGCGTTCCAACTCAAATCATCCCGAACAATACGTATGTCATGGCTGGGCAAAATGGTCCTTACGCTGCTATCGATTATGATCCTAGTACACAAGAGCTTGTTGCTATCGGAAATCACAAGCAGATCTTGCAAAATATCCCAAATAATATCTACCCTAAAGTAACGGTTTATAGTGCAAAAATGAAAGAGAAAAAACTATATGCTGAAGGGTATGGTCGAGATACAGGAATTGGTTTTGCCAATAAATTAAATACATTTAAAGTAGCCGAAAACGATATTATAGAGATTTATCACCGGGAATCAACCAGACGAGTGTCTCGATACATAAACGGTAAAAAGGTTACAACAACCAAGGATACCTACTATTACATCATTACTCCTGAAGGGTGGAAAGAGCTTGATTTCACCCCCGTAGTCAAATGGAAACAAACAGAATTTCCTATCTCAAAAGCCTTGACTACAGACGATTTTATTGATAGCTATGATAATCCTGTTAATGGGGATGTGACGTTTTCTTTTGGAACAACACTTCCTGTGCAAAGTATCAAACAAGGGCAAACCTTATCTAGCTATCTTAGCCAGACAGTATCGATCACAGCTCAAAATAGTCTGTTTGGCTCTGTAGGAGAGTATTCGGTTCCTTTTCACTACTATTTTGAAAATACGATCGTTATCCCTCGACACGGCGGATATGGAACACTTTTGACATATGATAAAGACAAAAAAAATCTTGTTGCCCAAGGAGCAGATCCTTATACCATGAATGGAACAGATCCTTCAACAACGCCTTTAGTCACTATGAAAGTAACCTATCTAAACAAAGAGAAAACACCTACTCAAATAGAAGTAAAAAATAATACCCGGGCCAACGCCTTTACTAAAATGGTCAATGATCAACATATCGTATTGGAAACTGGAGATGTGATAGAACTCACACATTCTAGAGTTAATAAAGAGGGTATTTCGCTTGATGCTGACAGCAAACAGTATGTGACAAAAGCTTTAACCGCCTTTGTTGAAGGAAAAAAATATGAGACTTTCAATGGACCTACACAATACTTTTTAGTGACAGATATGGGCTTGAAACTATACGAAAATCCTGAAGAAATAGTTGGGAAAGTTACTGTCAATTACGTAGATGAGCAGCATGTGCCCATTGCAAGTCCAGATCATTTAAGTGGGAAAATCGGTACATCTTTTACAACTTCTCCTAAAGAAATTGAAGACTATTCCTTAAAAGAAGGACCAGAAAAGAGTACTGGACTGTTTACTGTGGAGGACCAAACTATTACTTATATTTATACCAAAGAAGGCAAATTATCCATCGATTTTGTTTCACCTATTCACTTTGGTACTCATCCTATTTCAAGAAATACAATGAATGTTACTGCTGAAAAGTTACCTGCATCAACCTATTATGTTGAAATTACAGATACTAGACCAGAGCCTGGAAATTGGAACTTACAAGTTCAGCAAAGCCAACAGTTCAAAACCTCTAACAATGAGGTTTTAGCAGGCGCTCTCTTTTCTGTCTCGAACCTCTACGCTGAAGAGAAATCAGATGGAACGAAAGTCCCTTCCATCATAAATTCAGAATTCACTTTGACATTTGATGAACACGAACAAGGGTCTATTCAAACTGTTTTAGTAGCTAAACCTGGCGAAGGTGGCGGAACGTATCGTTTTTACTTTAATGAACCAACGACAGATACTCCTAGTATCCACCTCTTGATTCCAGATACAGCAAATAAAATGATCGGTTCATTTTCTAGTGAGCTGCTTTGGACATTGTCAATAGTCCCATAAATAACGGACACTGCAGATAACTTGATCGACTTTATTCGCAGAGGCTGAGACAGAAGGGATTGCTTCTGCTCCCATCGTTTATTCACATTTAGGGTGTAGAACAAAAGTGATTTTTACTTTTGTTCTACACCCTTATTTTTTAATAGGTCTCATTCAGCTTTGTGATTTCATCCTTATGCAGTTTTTGTAATGTTTGAGGTGCTATCACTTTTACACCATTACCAAACATCATTAAAAAGGGTAAAATCGTTTTTTGTTGATTGGCAAAAACTCTTATATCAACATGATTATCGGCTATTATCATTTCATCTTCCGTGTAATAATCGTACAGTTTTCCTAAATCTTCTTTTTTAAAGCGTAATTGAATGATCTCTTCCTCTTTTTCAGTAGGTTTTTGATTGCAATAATCAATAGGGTCAAAGCTTACTTCTTGAATCATAAGTTGTCGAATCCGGGTGACCTTAAAATATCTAAAGGCCTCTCGCTCTTCGCAATAAGAATAGATATACCAACTACCGTTCGTTAACATCAGTTCATAGGGATGGATCGTTCTTCGCGTATGATCCCCTTTATTGTCCACATAATTAATTATTAGCTTTCGATTTTGTTTTAACGCAAGATTGAGGTAATTGATTTTTGTTTTAGTTTCGATCTCAATTTCTGGGCGATGCATCGTTGGTGACTCAAAGGAAAATTTGTTTTTGATTTTTCCGTTTTGATTCATTTTTTCTTGCAGCAGTGTAATTTTTTCTTTGATTGTCTTTTGTTGATCAGAAATTCCAAAAAGCCCTTCTTGGACATCCAGCGCGTTCAGAATATCTTGTTTTTCTTCTCCACTATACGTGTATGTTCGCAATTTAAAAGAATCCACCAGAGAAAAACCGCCATTACGGCCTGCGTGAGCAACAATCGGAAAACCAGCTAATTCAATCGTTTCGATATCTCTAAAAATTGTTCTTTTTGCCACATCAAAGCGTTGTGCTAATTGAGCAGTTGAAACGATTTCATTTTCTAGAAGTAAAACGATGATGGCCAGTATTCGCTCGATTTTCTTCATACCATTCTCCTCCTCAAATCCGAAAAAGGACAAAACTAGCTTCTTTCACTAGTCTCATCCTTATCGTTATTTCACTATTCATGCTGTTATTCCCGATACTTGATTGCTAATCCTTTTAGGAAATTTCTTGCATATCGGTCCCCACATTCTTTGTAGTTTCGATGACCTTCTTTTCTTAAAATAGCACTTAACTCACTATCTGAAGCATAAACCCCAGCAAGTCTCAAAACATCCAGCATATCATCACTGGTAAGTGTTAAAGCAATTTTTACTTTCTTAAGCAATACATTATTGACGTTACTTTGGCTAGTGATCAAGAATGTTGGCTTAGGAGCTACACCATTTTTCACAGGTGGTGTCCCTCTTTTATAGGGAATCAAGCCATTCAAGAAAGCTTCTAATGTACGATTATCACAAACTGCATCACGGGGAAGTTCATCTTCTTCATTTTGCTTTGTTAATAATACTCGCAACTCTTCTCTTGAGACCTCTAAACCACCCAACTTAAAAATTTTGATCATATCTGTATCTTTAATATCTAATACATAGCGCAAACGAATCAATATATCGTTGTTATTCATCTTTCTCCTCCAGATTATCTATCATTAATCTTAGTATAAAGCTTTCCTTCAGAGAATGCATCAATTTGTTTTGATTCGCCAGAACAAATGAATGGTTTTGAAGTTTGTTCTACATGTACTACAAAACCTCAACCTTCGAACGCCAAGAAGTTCCACAACGATCAACGATTTCATTGAATGTTTCAATATTTTCTTTGCCTTGTGTGGCAAACCAATCACGACCAGCTGCTTCGCCTTTTGTAGCAAATGGTTTCACGCCTTCTCGCCAAGTGGCACGCCCACATAAGACGCCGCTAACCTTTGACCCAGCCTCTTTTGCAAATACTAATATTTCTTGGAATAATGGTGTAGAAACACCTGCACTTAGAAAAATAAATGGGAGTTCAGTCAAATCGCTTTGTTTTTTGAAATAGCTTAAAGCTTCTTTTTTACTATAAATGACTTCATTTTCAGCAAAACCTTCCACATAATTCATATTAACTGGGACTTCCATTTTTAATACATCGATATGATAGCGTGGTTTAGAAAATTCAATCGTTGATTCTAGTACTTTAAGCGGTTTAACTCTAGCAAATGCCGCAGAAGTCGCGTCCGTAATTTCAGCATCATAGGTCACAATTTCAACAAAAAGCGGAATATCTTCTCCTAAACATTCGCTACCTAGCCGTTCAACAAATACATGCTTTAAATGATTGATTGCAGCCGATTCATCAGGATCATAATATAGTAAGAACTTGATAGCATCAGCACCCGCTTCTTTCAAACGTGAGACAGACCAATCTTCTAATAAATCTGGCATTCTACCCGGTGTTGAAGCATCATAGCCTGTTTTTTCATAAGCTAATAATAATCCGCAATTCTTATCCCGCACCCTAGTTGCTGGCAATCCGTAATCTGGATCAAGTAAAATCGCCGAAGCATAAGGGGTTAACTCTCGGGAAGCAACTTCTTTAAAATCGACGATTTCTTCTCCAGTGGCTGTTGTACTAGCATCTGCAATCATTTTCTTTAAAGAACCTCGTTGATCGATCGCCAATGCTTCAATTAATCCTTTTTCGTTAGACAAACGATTGAGGGCATCCATTTTTGCTTGACTGATTTTGATCATAATAATAGCTCCTTTACTCTTATTCGAGGAATAAACCTCTCTTACTTTTGAGCATACTCGCTACAATTTAGAAAAACAAAAGCCAAGCCTTATAGGATGACAGTAGTTATAAATCCCCATAATTGAGTAAGAGAATAAACCGTATAAATACTTAAACAAATCAGCGTAAACAGATAGCTATAGATGTTGATCTTATTTAACGAAGATTTTTTTAATTGGAATAAGATGATAAACATACAAATTACTTGAGCATACAATAGAAAATCCTTCAGAAAATGGTATTTAAATCCTAAAATAAAGCTGGTCATATCCAGAGAAATGACAATTAATATTAATAATCCAAATAATCGAAAACTTTTTTTAGCACTCGAGGTCAATTGACTTGGACTTAGTGATCCGTAAAGAACAATCATTGAAATATACGCAATATAAAATAAATTATTAAAAATAAAATGCATTTTCCACTTCCTCCTGACGTTTGTTCGTTCACACATAGTTTACCACATCCACTGAATAGATAGGAATATAGATCCTTATCCAGATAAAAATGTTTAGAGCAAAATATAGTAAATCATTCTTCTTGACCTGATACGCGTTTCATACTTTATAGTAAAAATAAGACAGGAGGTATCACGTTATGATGAATCGTATGCTTGAATTAACCGATCGATAAAGCAGTAAAATTGGCTGAAATAGAAGGATTAACGTTTGGAGAAGAAGGTGAGCTTGACTTTATCTGCTTTGATTATGAAGAAGAACATTACCACTTTATAGATTACGGTAATCACTTGATACCTTTTTTAAGCAATATTTTTCGTCCTATAAGTGGTAGTTACTAGGTGTGAAAGGAGTTCCTTATGGCGAATATTCGTGATATTGCCAAACTATCTGGTTATTCAGTCACTACGGTTTCTCATGTTTTGACTAATCATCCTTATGTATCTGAGGAAAAACGAGCAAAAATCACACAGATCATGCATGAGCTTGATTACATACCAAATGCAAAAGCGTGGGATGGCATGATCATTACGAGGCTGGGACAGAAGCGTTTATTCGCATTTAGGGCGCACATCAAAATGATGTTTACTTTTGTCCCACACCCTTGATTGCACGCTATTTAAAGTATGCGCCAATCGTTTGTTGTGAAGATACTGGTGATTTCCCTATTTCCTGCGTGTCAATTAAGCGTGAAGAATCTTATATTGATTTATTTACAAGTCTGAAAGAACAAGGGTATGAGAAAATTGGTTTAGCCGTCGGACGAATGGAAAAAGAAAGTGCCAGCACTGGATTAGTCTTGCAAGCTTACAGGGATATCATCGGCTATTCAGATGAGTCCATGATTGTTAGAAACTGTCGCACATACGAAGATGGGATTCAAGCCGGAATTCATTTCACGGGTTTGAAGGACCTTCAAGTGATCGTTACCAATGGAGATGATGTTGCTGTTGGCATTTTACAGCATCTTTCTTCAAATCAAGTGACTGTGATTGGCAAGAAAAATTTACTTTCAAGTAGGCTATTCAATTTTTCTACGATCAATCATCCTATCAATCATTGCGGCAAAGCTGCTTTTCACCTTTTGTGAGAGGAAGAAAATAGTCTCTATCCCTTATATTAAACGTGTATAGAATTGGTGAGATATGAAAAAAATCATTTCACTCTTTACCAACTAAAAAAAGACTATACCATACAACAGACCATGCCTTGTATTTTATAGTTTTTTTTAGTTTAGCGTTTATGGTAAGTTAAAGCCTGTTCAATACAAAAAGTTAGTTCATTGATAGGCCATTCTTTTTCGGGATCAAGTACAATTGCTCGGTTTTTAGAAAACTCAAAAACATTACTAAACAACGCTCTAAATTCTTCTACTAATGTTGTTTGACAATGAAAGAAAATTGCTACTTTTTCAGCACCAAAACGATCGATACGAATCGGACTACCTGACTTGCTTATTTTTGTAGCGTAGGAAGGTTGATTCCATTTTAAACTTTCTTCCAACTCACCAACAATTGTTAAACGTGCTGCCGTCTCAAAAATCAATTCACGAAGGACCAATAATGGTTTTCGATAATCTTCAGGGTACTGTTCAAAAACAGTTGCCACACTTTCATCTATGATTTCTTTCATGTTATCCCTCTTTTACTATTTTCTAATCACCCATCCTCCACAGTGATAATTTGATGGTTTATTGATTAATGCTGTAATTCATGAGTCAGTTACTACCTCCTTATAAACGGTGAGATCAGGAGCAATCCCTTCGGAAATAAGCATTCTTGTCCCTACCTCACTATTTTAACCATCTACATGTCAGCTGAGGTGAAGACTTCTGACACATCATCGTCTTCTTCCAGTTTATCAATCAGTATTTGCAGTTGTTCCTGTTGCTCCTCTTCTAACTCCACTAACGTTTGCGGTACCATCGTCAATTCAGCTTGTGCCAAAGTATAGCCATCTTTCTCTAAGGCATCTCTAACTGTCGTAAAATCTTCTGGAGCTGTATAGATTTCAAACACTTCTTCAGAAGTCTCCAAATCCTCTGCGCCCGCTTCCAGTATATTTTCAAACATCGTATCTTCATCGATAGACAGTCCTGAACGCTCAATTGCAATATACCCTTTGCGATCGAACATGTAACTAACAGAACCCGTTTCACCTAAAGAGCCACCATTTCGAGTAAACGCAACTCGGACATTCGTTGCCGTTCGATTCCGATTATCTGTCAACGCATAGACTAAAATCGCAACTCCTGCAGGGCCATATCCTTCATACGTAATCTCATCATACTGTTCATTTTCCCCTGCGCTGCTGGCTTTTTTGATTGCACGATCAATATTATCATTAGGCATATTAGCTGCTTTCGCCTTATCCATAACCAGTCTTAACGCAGCATTGGTTGCTGGATCAGCACCACCTGCTTTTGCTGCCATATAAATTTCTCTTGATAATTTTTGGAAAATCTTACCCCGTTTTGCATCTTGTGCATTTTTACGGCCTTGAATATTTTTCCATTTACTGTGACCTGCCATTGTCTGTTCCTCCTCATCAAAAAGTTGAAAGAGCTTGTCCAGTCTTATCAGGAAAATAGGAAAAAATAACTGAGGTGTTCTCAGTCTCAATTATTTTTATTTTTTTCCAAAAAGACTAACTCTTAAAGCTAAATAGTCCTAGAATACTTATTCACCTTCTATTTTACTATGCTTCTATATAGTTGCAACCTTTACTCTTTTTTTAAAGCAGATTGCCGTAAAAAAGGGTGTGGAACAAAAAGTAAAAATCACTTTTGTTCCACACCCAAAATGCGAATAAACGGTGGGAGCAGAAGCAATCCCTTCGGAAATAAGCTGAACCTCACAAAAATTTGAAGATCAATTTTCGTACATTCCTTCTTATTTCTCGAGATTAAAAACTCTTGTCCCAACCGCTTTCTTTTCGTTTTAATCTATCACATCTAATCGGACATCCACATCACGAAATCTAACTACTTCTCCATCTTTAAATGGAATTGTACGTTCTTCTTGTTTGCCACTCAGTAATTGAATATTGATACAGCCCGTATCTGAAAAAATACGGTAGGCTACCATTCCTAGTTCAGATAACGTTGATGTATCTCTTTTCTGACTTTTATGGATACTCATAATTTGCATGATTTATCACTCCCCTTTGTTATTATAAAAGGGATTCTTTTAAATTAGGCTATCTTCTACATAAGAATTCTTTCATTTCACCATAATAATGGCTTTATTTTCTCTGGCAGTTCTTGTTTTTCGATTTCTTCCCACCCTAAAACTTTCTGACCTTTAACCGTTAATTTAAGAAACTTGTTTGGTTCTAATGCCTTTCCAAATGAAATATACTCTACTTTTCGTTTCTCCCCTTTGTTGGTATAGCACGTTTGAACATATGCAAAATTTTCTATTTTAGTCACTGCATCGGGGTATTTGTACTTATAATTTTCAGTTGTCCTAGTATAAAGCGTTACAATTTTGACTAACGGATTGAATTGATCGATAATAGTTGCAACAGTTGAGGTGTTATTGCAAGTGTAGAGTCTAAGCCCGATCACACTGATTGCTATAGTCAGAATTATCGCTAGTACCGATTGACAGAATTGTTTCATTAGGTGCCCCTCACTTCTCTTCGTCTAATCCCATATACTCTCCTTATAATAGATTTTTTTCTGTCTATCTACATCCACCTAGAGACTGATATTGCATCAAATCAACAAAAAAATGAAGCAAGTAGCTGATTATCACAGCCTTACTTCATTTATTTTTTTAACACGATTACATTATCTATCTTTACGCTTGTTTCTATCAAACCTATTTTTTTCTCAATTTTTTAATCCCAATTACGAGCAAACAAAGAACAACCGCTGTAAGGGCTCCGATAGAATCCAACATTACATCCTGAAATAGGGGGGTACGTCCGCCTGTCATCATCTGATGGTATTCATCTAACCCAGCGTATCCTGTTGCTGCAAGCCATGCAACAACGCCGATTAAAAGTGGTTGTTTGAGTTTCATATTTAAGCCAATAAACCAACTACCACCTAATAAAAAGTATGTCCCAAAATGAGCTCCTTTACGAATGAAGAACTCCACAAATTTCGCATACCCTCTTGCTTGAATACTTACTTCGCTTCCTGCATAGCTAAACGAAATCCCTTTTAATTGCTCTTCAAATGGATGATTACTCAACATATTATCTAGTAAGCCTACTTGTGATTGCTGTTCATACGTTTGAGAAGAACTGTAAAATAAAACAGCCATGATCAAAAAGGCCATAACTATATAGAAATTACTATTTTTTAATTGTTTTTTCAATTTGTCACCTCGTTTCAGTTACTTTCATTATAGTAGCTTTTCTAAATAAAATAAACAATCGCTCAATCTTTTTTTCTTATGATATACTAGAAGAAACAGAATTAAGAAAGAAGGAATTGGATATGACCTACTCGCTCGTTTGGGATTTAGACAGTATTTTCCCTGGAGGTAGCCACTCGACACAATTAGAACAACGCTTAACAGAATTGAAAGAGCAAAGTAAAACCTATCACCAGTTGATTGAACAATGGACACCAGAAAATGATGCAGATTACCAAGAATTACAACAAATTTTAACTTTACAAGGAACTATTTCTGATGGTTTTTCACAGTGTAACAGTTTTATCAATGCATTATCATCTGCTGATACAAAGGATAAAAAAGCAAAAATCTTATCTGGTGATCTTTTTTCTTTATTACCAGCTATCCAATTAGCAGAAACTATTTTCACGAAAAAATTGACAGAAATTTCTGATGAGCATTGGCAAACTGTTACAGCTTTGCCAGCATTTGAATCCATTGCGTTTCGTTTAAATGAAATTCGTCGCGATGGCATGCAATTATTAACTGAACAAGAGGAAAACATCATTAACACTTTGTCGTTAGATGGACTAAATGCTTGGAGTAGCCACTATGACACCATAGTAGCAAGTATTTTGATTCCATTTAAAGAGGGCGATAACACTACTATGCTTTCAGCTGGGCAAGCTTTTAACCGAATGATGAGTGATCCTAACCCAGAAGTACGTGCAGAATTGTTTAATTCCTGGGAAAAAGCTTGGAGCGACAAAGCGCCATTATTAGCAGATACCTTAAATCATTTGGATGGATTCCGTTTAAGTAACTATAAACTTCACGGTGTGAGCGACTTCTTAGAAAAACCGTTAAACTATAACCGTATGCAAAAAGAAACACTCGATGTTATGTGGGCAACGATTCAAAAGAATAAACAACCCTTTATCGATTTCCTGACCCGCAAGGCACAATTGTTTGGAAAAGAAAAAATGGACTGGCAAGACCAAGATGCTCCAATTATTTTAGGCAATTTACAAGAAAAAACGTATAGTTTTAACGAAGCTGCTGATTTTATTTTAGAAAACTTTGAAAAATTCAGTCCCAAAATGGCAACATTTGCTAAAGGTGCTTTCGAAAAAAGTTGGATTGAAGCGGAAGATCGTCCAGATAAACGCCCTGGTGGCTATTGTACTGAACTTCCTGAATCCCAAGAATCTAGAATTTTTATGACATTTGGAAATTCAATCAATGAAGTTGCTACGTTAGCTCATGAATTAGGCCATGCGTTCCATAGCAGCGTGATGTGGGACCTGCCAAGTCTTGATCGGGAATATGCAATGAACGTTGCAGAGACAGCTAGTACATTCGCAGAATTGATTGTTGCTGATGCAACACTTAAAGAAGCCAAGACTCCTGAAGAAAAGATCAACTTATTAGACACTAAAATGCAAAATGCTATTGCAATGTTTATGAACATCCACTCTCGTTTTATTTTTGAAAATAGCTTTTATGAAGCTCGTCAAAAAGGATTGCTTAGTGAAGATGAAATAACTGACTTGATGCTTACAGCTCAAAAGGAAAGTTATCAAGACAGTTTAGGGACCTATCATCCTCATTTTTGGGCAAGTAAACTGCATTTCTTTATTGATGATGTACCGTTTTACAATTTCCCTTACACCTTTGGTTACCTGTTCAGCATGGGAATTTACGCCTATGCAAATAAACAAGGTAGTGATTTTGAAGATCAGTACATTGCTTTACTTCGCGATACAGCCTCAATGACTTCAGAGGATTTAGCTAAAAAACATCTTGGGGTTGATTTAACACAACCTGATTTCTGGCAAGCTGGAATCGACCAAGTGTTAAAAGATGTGAATGAATTTATGGAATTGACAGAAGGATATATTAACTAGTGTTGAGAAGCGTCCACGTAATTTCGTTGACGCTTCTTTTTGACTGGTATACAAAAAAAGAGCCAGACATGAGTCTGGCTCTTACATTTGATTACATACGTACAGCGAAACTTGGTGTAAATGAACCAACATTGCTGTATTCAACACCTGTACTTTCGTTACCAGCGTGGATATAACCGCCACCACCTGTAGCAATCGCTACGTGGTAAGAAGCACCTGGGCTACCCCAGAAGTATAAGTCTCCAGCTTGGGCTTCGCCTACAGAAATACGAGTACCAGCACTTTCTTGTGCAACTGTATAACCACCGACATTACGGCCAGTTGAGTTCATAAATGCGTAGTAGACTAAACCAGAACAGTCAAAACTTCCTGGTCCTTTAGCACCCCAAACATAAGGTTTACCAACTTGTGCTGCTGCAACAGAGATCGCAGATCCGCCAGTTGATGGTTGCAAATCTGGTTTTTCTGGTTCTGGATCAGGTACTACAGGTTCTGGCTGTGGAGTTGGCGTAACTGATCCGCTGCCTCCGCCATTATTAGTAGGAGGTGTTACAACACCTGAATTATTATTTTCTGTTGAACTACCAGTTGTTGATTCTTCAGTAGAAGAATTCGTCGTAGTTGGTTTCGTTTCCTTGACTGCTGCCGCTTCTTTAGCTGCCTTTTTAGCATTCGCTGCTACTACTTTTTCTTGTTCAGCAATACGTGCTTGTTCAGCAAGTGCCGCTTCTTTTTCTTTCACTAATCCAGCTTTTTGATCTTCAGCAGTTGCTCTTTCAGCAGCTAATGTTGTTTGTAATACATTCAAATCAGCTTCTGCTTTAACCAAATCACCTTTTTGCGCTTCAAGTTCTACTTGATTATCTTGTAATTCTTGTAATTTTTCTTCATTCTCAGTTTTCTTTGTTTCTACGGCTTTTTTATCTTCTTGTTGTTGTTTTACTAAGTCATTATTTGCATTAACAATTGTAGACATTGCAGTTACACGCGTAATGGCATCAGAAACTGATTTTGCATTCAATAATGCATCCATGTAGCTTGTGCTGTTTCCGTTAACTTGTACGTCACGCGCTTGGTTTTGGATAGCCACTTCACGTTTTTCGATACGTTTTGTTAATTGCTTGATTTCATTTGCTAAGTTAGTAGAGGTTTTTCTTAATTTGCCTTGTTCAGCTAGTAAAATTTCTGCTTTTTCATTAATAGAAGCTACTTGACTTTGTACTGCAGCCACTTGGCTCTGAGCATCAGCTTCTTGAGATTTCAATCCTGAAATTGCTTGATCTTTTTGTTGGATTTTAGAGTCCACTTCATCTGCTAATGAAATCATTGGTGCTGCTACAGATGTAAGGGCTAATGAGCAAATCATTAGTAATGGTAATACACTTTTCTTCACAATTCATTCCTCCGACTTTTCGCTTATAATAAATTCGTTTAGTGTTTGAGTAATTTTCATTCTTATATTGACAACAAAATCATTGTATCATAGTCACATGTCATACAGATAAAATTAATGTTACAGGAGTATTTCATTTTTGAAAGTTAAAAATGACAGCGACTATTCTCTAGTTATAATCCGTAAATATCGCATTAAACAGGGCTTTTGATTCGGTATTATAGAATAAACTATTTTGTAATTGATTGAGGGTAATTCAAAAAAACGATCCATTCTTTTTCTCAACACTTCATTCGAGAATATCTTACAATTATTCCCCGCTAGCAAAACAAATCTATTTTGCTAGCGGGGATCGAATTTTTGTTTTTAAATTATCCTGGGAAACGCCATACAACAGCTCTAAAGTTTGCTGCATATGGACTTGGTGTCCAACCTGTAGTTGTTGACACATAACCAGAGCCAGCTGGATTGTTTGATTCAACGATTTGAACTGAACTACCGTTAACACCAACAACTAAGACTGTATGAACGCCATCTAACCAAGCATCCGGACTAAGAGCGTTCTCGTATTGAACCACATCTCCAACTTGGACATCAGACCAAGATACTTGTACCGCTCCTGATTGTGTATAGCCACTGTGTGGACCACCTGGTGTGAATCTAATACCTGCTGCATTTAACCAATTTTGTACAGCCACAATACACTCACCACTTTGACCCCAGCCTGTAGGATTTGTCTGTCCAACAGCATTTAAAGCGATTTGCGCAGCTCTTTTCTTCGCCTCTGATACTTTACCAGTACCAATGCTACTACCACCAGTATTTTCACTAGTTTTTTCTGAAACTGGTATTGTTGGTGCTTCAGTTGTGGTTCCATTTTCTTCTACAACATTTGTTCTCGCAAGTCCAGGATTTGCTGCCTGTGCTTCTGCCAATTTTTTAGCAGCTTCAGCCTCCGCTTTTCTTTGTGCTTCAGCTTGTTTTGCTTGTTTCGCTTGTTCTTCTTTTAATTTCTTTTGGGCTGCTGCTTTTTGTTCAACATACTCAGATTTTTTATTTTCTTCTGTTGAGCGTTGTGCTTCTAGTTCATTTTTAGCAATTTCTTGTTCAATCTTCAAGGTATTAAGAGACGCTTGTTTTTCATTTAATTCTTTTGCTGACGTTTCTAAAACAGAAATTTGTGATTCTACTGTTTTTGTCTTTTTTTCTACATCTTCTTTATCAGAGGTTTGTTGTTCCAGTAAATCATTATTTGCATTAACTAATGTTGTGATTCCTTGAACACGGCTGATTGCATCTGAAATAGACTCAGAATTGATGATTACGTCTAAATAACTAGTACTTGTTCCACTTACTTGAACATCACGCGCTTGATTACGCATTTGCACTTCTCTTTTTTGAATACGAACGTTCAAATCAGAAATTTCGCCATATAATTTTGTGATTTCTGTTTTAAGTTTTTTTCTCTTTGCTGTTAATTCATCAATTTTAGTCGCAGTAGTTAGCATATCTGATTCGATTGCTGCTAATTTAGTCGCAGCCTCTGATTCTTGTGTTTTTAATCCGTTGATGATTTCATTTTGTTGTTCAATCTTTGTATCGTAGTCATCTGCAACTGCCGCCATCGGCAAAACAGCTGAGGTAAGGGTAACTGAACATACCATCAATGCTGATATTATACTTTTTTTCACTAGTTGATTCCTCCGGTATTCGCTTTAGGTATTTATAATTTATACGTACAATTTCGTTTTATCTTAAATTGGCAACGATGTAATTGTAACATAGCAGTATGACATACAGATAAAAGGGATATTACAAAATTGTTTCATGCAACACATTTAAATAACGATCGATATTTTATTCTGCTGTCGAAAAATTGGTACTCAAGCACTCTCAATCTTAATAGAATCACCTTTCAAGCATAGGAAAAAGAGACTATTCATTAGCGAATAATCTCTTTAGCGGATAAGAAAAAATAACAAAAATTAACATATTAAACAGCAATGTTGGCCCTAAAACCTTCGTGATAAATAATAGAGGCGCTACAGTTGATATGTGGAAAATAACTTGTAGTCCTACTGCAATCAATTCATATGTCGTTACAAAAATAATCATTCCAAAAAATGCTGTCAGTAAATTTGTATGAACCACTCGTTGAAATCGGTACATCATCATCACTGTGGCCGTTAGTGCAACAGTGTAAATACCGATGATTCCAACATAATAACTATCACAAATCATCCCTAAGACCACCGCTGTAATGACCAAATAGCGTTTAGAGAGATTAGGTATTGCCATTAAAAATGCCAGCAACAAGAAATGAGCATTGGCAAAATAGACGTTATCCGTTAAATTCCGCGCACCTTGAGTCAATTGACCATCAATCAGCATCAGTAAAAAGAAAACCACTGGCGCATAGTATTTAACATTTTCTTTTCGGATTACTTGCATCTTACTCCCCCGCTCCAGCTAGTCTCTTAATGATTGTTACAACGGGGATATTATACATTTCGGCGTACGGCTTAACGTAAACTTCTCGATCCAAGCCGTAACTGTCTGGTTTAACTTTTTGTACAACACCGACTGGGAGATTTGCAGGAGAATTTTGTCCTAGTCCAGACGTTTGAACAATATCGCCTTCTTTGATATCCATATCGCCTACCAATTGGCTAACGATCAATGTATTTTCCTTATCATTGTAATCTTTTAGAAGACCATATGAATCTCCTTTTTCAGAATTGATTTGGACTGGAAAATGATTTGAATTTTGATTTTTCGATGTTAATAGTTCAACTTTAGACGTCGTTGCATTTACTTCAACCACACGACCAATCAGTCCTTTTTGCGCTAAGACAGCCATATTTGGTTCGATGCCGTCATTGGAGCCTCGATCGACAATCAATAAGTCTTGCCACATATCAGGAGAGCGGGACACAACTGTTGCTGTTACTTTCTCGTAATTCCCTAATGTCTCATTCAAGGCTAATTCTTTTTTTAAAGTTTCGTTTTCTTTTTTTAAGTTGTCATTTTGGATAGAGAGTTCTCCATACCCGTCGATTCTTTCTTTTAAGCGTTCATTTTCATCGTACGTATTGAACAGTGTAGTAATTGATGAAATACCGCTGCTGATTGCTTTACCTGGAAACGAAATAACTTTATCAACGAACCCTACGCTATCATTGACTGCTGATTGACCAAGATTCGTCTTCCCACTGTTAGTTCTATGCGCTGCGGTCAAACTAATAATCGTAACCACAATGATCACTATGATCAGTGTGATAATTATATTTTTATTTGGATTAAATTTTTTCACATCGACACCCCGAATAATCTTTAGACTGATAGAAATAATTTTACCACTAATTAGAGGCAAACAAAAGAGCTGTGGTGCGTCTTTACATTTTTTTATTAAATAAAGTTATTTTTACAAAAAAACAGAGTAGGCTAAACGCCATACTCTGCTTTAATAAACTCTAAATCAAAAGCAAACTTCTGTTGCTTATTTTTCTTTATTTTCTTCCGTCAATAACGCTTTACGTGAAACATTCACACGACCTTGTTTATCGATTTCAGTCACTTTTACAAGTACTTCATCGCCAAGTTTTACGATATCTTCAACATTATTTACACGTTCGTTTGCTAATTGAGAAATATGAACGAGTCCATCTTTACCTTTAATCAAGTTAACAAATGCGCCGAATTTTTCGATACGAACAACTTTACCAAGGTAAACTTGTCCAACTTCAACTTCTTTTGTCAACTCTTCAATGATCTTGATGGCTTTTTTGATCATATCTGCATCAGCTGAGGCAATACTTACATTACCCTCTTGATCGATGTCGATCTTCACGCCAGTTTCATCAATGATTCCGTTAATCGTTTCTCCACCTTTACCAATAACATCTTTGATTTTAGCTGGAGCAATTTGGATCATTTCGATCTTAGGTGCATACTTGCTTAACTCTGGACGAGGTTCAGCCAATGTTGATGTCAATTCAGCAAGGATTTCCATACGGGCTTTTTTCGCTTGAGTCAATGCTTCTGTCAAGATTTGTTCAGTGATTCCTTGGATTTTGATATCCATTTGTAGTGCCGTGATTCCGTCTTTTGTTCCAGCAACTTTAAAGTCCATGTCGCCCAGGTGATCTTCTAAACCTTGGATATCTGTTAAAATCGTATAGTTTTCGCCATCGCTGACAAGCCCCATTGCGATTCCAGCTACTGGTGATTTAATTGGTACACCAGCATCCATCAATGCTAAGATGCCCGCACAAATACTTGCTTGTGAAGAAGAACCATTTGATTCTAAAACTTCTGATACCACACGGATCATGTAAGGGAAATCCGCTTCACTTGGAATCACTTGCGCCATCGCACGTTCGCCTAAGGCACCGTGACCGATTTCACGACGACCAGGAGAACCTGCACGACCTGTTGAACCAACAGAGAATTGCGGGAAGTTATAATGATGAATGAAACGTTTGCTATCTTCTACACCTAAACCATCAATGATTTGATGTTCGCCAAGTGGTGCTAACGTTACGACAGACAACGCTTGTGTTTGTCCACGAGTGAATAATCCAGAACCATGAACGCGTGGTAAAATACCAACTTCTGACGCCAATGGACGGATTTCGTCTAATTTACGACCATCAGGACGGATTTTATCAATCGTGATCAATTCACGAACTACGTCTTTTTCTAAGTCTTCAGCGATTTGTTTTACTTCTTTTGCCACTTGCGCTTCTTCTTCGTGACCAGCAAATTTTTCAGCATACGCTTCTTTTAATTGATCTTTGATCGCATCGATGTTGACTTCACGAGCAAGTTTTTCTTCGGTCATAACGGCTTCTTTCATTGAAGCATAGTAAGCCGCGAAGATTTCTTTTTTCAAGTCAGCATCTACTTGTAATAATTTGATTTCCATTTTTTCTTTACCCACAGCGGCAACGATTTCTTCTTGGAAAGCAACTAATTCTTTGATTGCGTCAAAACCGAAAAGTAACGCACCAAGCATATCTTCTTCAGATACTTCTTTGGCACCACTTTCAACCATGTTGATTGCTTTTTTCGTTCCAGCAACGGTTAATTCGATATCTGTTTTTTCAGATTGTTCGACTGTTGGATTCAATACATATTCGCCATCGACACGACCAACATCAACACCTGCGATTGGTCCGTCAAAAGGAATATCTGAAATTGCTAAAGCTAGAGATGAACCAAACATTGCCGCCATTTCTGGTGTGCAATCTTGTTCAACACTCATAACAGTATTTGTAATTTGAACTTCATTACGGAAACCTTCCGCAAACATCGGACGGATTGGACGGTCAATTAAACGAGCCGTTAATGTTGCGCGTTCACTTGGACGACCTTCACGTTTGATAAATCCGCCTGGAATCTTTCCTACAGAGTACATTTTTTCTTCATAGTTGACTGTCAATGGAAAGAAATCAAAATCTCTCGCATCTTTTGAAGCAACTGCCGCACTTAGCACTACTGTATCTCCATAACGAACTAATACTGCGCCGTTTGCTTGTTTCGCTAATTGGCCAACTTCAACCTGTAAAGGGCGTCCACCCCAAGTTGTTTTAAACACTTGTTTTTCTGACATGTATCTTTTCTCCTTTGATTCTTCGGAAAAGTTAGACTGCTACTAAACAAATGAAAAGATTCAAACGAATTGAGTCCTTTTATTTGGTTAGTAGATTTATTCAAACTTTCCAAAGATGATTATTTTTTAGTATTTTAAGGATACCGAACCTTTGCTTTTAAATAAGCTAAAAAGCGAGGTTCGTTACGAATCTCGCTTTTCCTTTTTTGATTAACGACGTAATCCTAAACGTTCGATCAATACGCGGTAACGTTGGATGTCAGTCTTACGTAGGTAAGCTAACAAGTTACGACGGTGACCAATTTTTTTCATTAGTCCACGGTAAGAATGGTGATCTTTTTTGTGAACGCGAGCGTGCTCATTCAAGTGATTGATATCAGCAGTTAATACAGCAATCTGTACTTCTGGTGAACCAGTATCTCCTTCATGACGAGCGTATTCGCTAATGATTTCATTTTTCTTTTCTTTTGACATTGCCATGTTTTTCACCTCTTCTTTAGTAGTCATCTTCTTACTGAGTAATGCGTTGGTGATTCGCACAACCAAGTAAAAGACGGTATGATTTCATACAGGTATACTTTACAGGAAAGTTAGATCAAATGCAAGACTAAGCTGAATTCATTCCCCTTTTTTTGCACATTTTATCCCCTTTTAGAAAGGTTTTATGATAAACTGTAAAAGCGAAGAAACAGATTAAAGGGGAGAGTTCGTTTCTGTCAGAACTTAGACTGACCTTAACTTTCAAACATAAAGGAGGAATTATTCCATGATTACAATGGATGATATTATCCGTGAAGGAAATCCAACACTCAGAGCAGTGGCTAAAGAAGTTTCTGTGCCGCTTTCTGATGAAGATATCAAATTAGGCGAAGAAATGATGGAATTCTTGCATAATAGTCAAGATCCTATCAAAGCAGAGGAATTAGGATTACGCGGAGGTGTTGGTTTAGCAGCACCTCAGTTAGATATTTCTAAGCGAATCATCGCAGTTCATGTACCAAGCGGTGACTTAGAAAATCCAGAACCGACATTAAGTGCGGTGATGTATAATCCGAAAATTTTAAGTCATTCTGTTCAAGATGCTTGTCTTGGTGAGGGTGAAGGCTGTTTATCTGTTGACCGTGAGGTTCCAGGTTATGTGGTACGCCACAATAAAATCACGTTATCTTACGTAGATGCAGCGGGTGTCAAACAAAAGATTCGTTTGAAAAATTACGAAGCGATCGTTGTGCAGCATGAAATCGATCATTTGAATGGTGTAATGTTTTATGATCACATCAATCAAGAAAATCCTTATGCGTTGAAAGATGGCGTATTGGTAATCGAATAAAAAAACGATCAAGACAAACATAACTCGTTTGTCTTGATCGTTTTTTTTTGCTTAAATCGCCTTTAATTCTTTCAATGCTTTCCAAATACCATCATTGTCATTAGTATCTGTCACCATTTTGGCTTCTTTTTGAATATGTGGTAACGCATTGCCCATCGCTACACCGATACCCGCTTCACGTAACATTTCACGATCGTTTTCGCCATCGCCAAATGTAATGATATCGTCACGAGCTATCCCAACTCGCTCAGCTAGATTCAGTAACGTCACAGCTTTTGATCCGTTCTTAGGTACAATGTCTACACTTTCAGAATGCCAGCGGATAAAACGGAATTTAGAAAATTCTTGGTCAAACAGTCCATCTGCTGAGTGATCATAAAAAGCTAATGCTTGATAAACATCGTTTTCTTTCTGGAAATCCAAATCATACTCAGGCGCTTCAAAATCAATAGACCCCATCGCTTCAACCATTTGTGCCTGACGGTGATGGTTATTTTTTTTCACATCATCCAAGCCAACATAAGCTAAACCAATTTCTCTTTTTTCTACCTCTGAAGCAAAACGATGCAATTCATCTTGATCAAGTAGGTTTTGAAAATACTGTTCGTGATTTAAAAATGCCGCCGCTCCATTGCAAAGAACATAATTAGAAAAATCCAAGTCTAAAATAATATCTTTTGCCATAAAACGGCTACGACCTGTCGCAATGGTTACAAGATGTCCTTGTTGTCTCAACATTTTCAATGCTTCTCGTGTACTTTCTAACGGTTGTCTGTCGGTTCCAAGTAATGTTCCATCAATATCAAATGCAAAAAGTTTTCTTCTCATGGCGTAATAACTCGCTCGCTTTCTATGGTTTTGGCAACTATTTCCTGCCTTCTCTAACAGCTAATAGGCTTAATTCGGTTGTCTCGATCAACATTTGGACCAATTGAGGATCAATTTTACTATATTAACCTAAGGACCACAATTGCTTTTTGAATAAAGAACTCATCTGTAGTTTTATCATAAATGATGGCTTTTTTCAATAACACAGTGTTTGTTTTTTCTTTATAGAACAGTTGCAGATTGATGGCAATTCGTCTGTGCCAGAAATCATCTTCTCCAAAAAAGCCTCAAAAAGCGGCGACAATGCTGAAATCCCCAAAGGCCAAAAAATTTACGCCAGACATCCATGCTATCCCACCAAGCTTTGTCGATCACGAACGGTTCGAAACGGTCAACTTCATTCATGCCTTTGCTTTATTTTTACTTCAACTAGCTTTCCACATCAAAAAAGGATGGAGCAAAAGCAAATCCTTCTGTCCCATCCCCTACTATTATAATTAATCTAAATAACTTGTATCTGCATTATTCAGCCAAGCATAACCCAAGCCCATTACTAAGCCACCACCGATAAAGTTACCGATCAAAGCAAAGAATAAATTATGTGCTACGCTACCAACTGTCATAGCTGCCAAAGTTCCGTGAGAAGCGAAATACGCTAAACTAAACGCCGGGAAGTTGGCTATAACGTGCTCGTACCCTAAGAAAGCAAAGATGAAAATGATAAAAATGATCGCTGCAACTTTACCTGCATCATCTTTCATACGCATACTTACTAACACAGCAGTATTTACCACGATATTTGCAAAAATTGCTTCAACTAAAATTTGTGTCGTTGTTTTCTCTAATTTACCCGCAATTGATGTAAAGAAAAAGCTATCCGCAGGTAAATCTTGGTAAGGAACGGTCAACGAAATCAAGTAGCCAAAAAGAATACCACCGACTAAATTAAAGAAAATACAAGTAAATAAAATTTTCGCTGCAAAAGAGAAGTTAATCTTCTTACGGTAAACGCCAACGGTCATATACAGCATATTCGATGTCCCTAATTCTGCATTCATATAAAGAATCATAACAAGTGACCAGCTGAACATGAACGCATAGAGAATTTTGCCTAATCCATGGACCATTCCTTCACCTTTGATTGCAATCGCAAAGGCAACCGCCGTTCCTAATGTTAAAAACATACAAGCTAGTATTGCACGAAAAGCATAACGCATAAAACTGCTTTGAAATAAGTTCATTTTTTTACCAATTGATTTGTCGATCTGCTCAAATAATGGCGATACAGGTTTCATTATGTTTCTCCTTTTCAATTTATTTTCATTTAATATTTTCAAAAACATCCTCTATCATTCTAAAGACCAGCAAGTGTTTTGTCTAGTGCTTTTTCACACAAAGTAACACTTTTTTTCATAGAATAACAAATTAAAGCTAAAAATTCCAAACAAATCAATTAAAAATCCATCTGAAGTAGGATGTTTTTATTTTGGCTGATGGTAAAATAGTAGTAAGATCACTTAATTATTCCAAAGAAGGAGTTGTATGTGAATGAAAGTGAAAACAGTTTTTTTGGGGGTACACCATCGTCTAAATGATATTTTGGTATGGTTTTTGAGCAAGGGGGTAGGCTATTATGTATAGATCCGTTGAAAACAATCAACCGCAACAATTAAATCAAAAAATTATTTCTCATTATCGTTCGTTAAAAAGAAGAAATGATCTTTTTACGGTCATTTTAGTCTGGATTATGCTATCTTGTGGTTTCCTTTTTACTTTATACTTTGTAACGAATAACCATTATCCAGAAAAGATGGCTTCTTACGACCAACAATTAGTCTCGCTTAAACAAGAACGAGCAGATATTGAGGCAGGAAAAGTAACCGAAACGAAGAAGTCGTTTGATACCATTTTACAAGAAAATCTAGATAACTTAAAAGAGTACCCTACACAGGAAGACAATTACTCTGTTGCTATAGAAGGAACAAATAGTAATCTAGTAATCAATAAAAATAATATATTTGTCTCAGACAATGCAACTATGCTAGATGCTACAGTAAAGAGAAAAATCTATGATTTAAACAAACAATTAGCTGCTAGTACCAATGGGGCTCAATTGGAAGTCGTAACCGTTAGCCAGTTGCCTAACGGTGAAGATATTGAATCTTATGCCAATAAAATTTTCAACCAGCTGGGCATCGGCAACAAAGATGAAAATAACGGGGTCCTGTATTTGATTGCTTTAGATGAACGCGCATTTCGTTTAGAAGTAGGATATGGATTAGAAGGGTTGATCCCTGATGCCGTAGCAGACAATATCATCAATGATGATACAGTCGTTGATGAGTTCAAAGAAGAACAATACGCTACCGCTGTCAATCAAGTGGTGGATCAAGTTTTTGCATTAATGAATACAAAAACAGCGTTGGTAGATTCTAAAATCAATCAAGTTGAAGAGCAAAAAAGCTCCGCTAAGTTTGCTCATGGAAGTCTATTGCTCTTATTGATCACTACAATAATGGTTAGTTTATTCTTTATTATCAGAGCAATTCGTGCAAGACAATCTATAAAATCAACTTACAACATGTATCAAGAACAACTAGCCGATTACACTAATGAAATCAATCCAGCTGATACGTCATCACTTCTTGAACAAATAAAACAAACCGATTTATACTATATTATGCTAAGCGGAACCTTCTTAATTTCATCAAGAAGAGGGATACGTCGTGCTATTGCAAGAGGAAGACTATTAAAAAATCCAAAAGCGCAACAAAAAGCATTTGGTCGGATTTTAATTGGGGATACTCTTTATTCAGGCAATGGGGACATTTTAACTACGGCTTATCTAGCGTCCAACTATAATTCTAATAATTGGTCGGATAATGATTCTTCTGGAAGCGGAAGCGGCGGCTCTTCTTGGGGATCTTTTGGCGGGGGTTCGTCTGGTGGTGGCGGTGCTTCTGGCGGATGGTAGTTTATCAGGGATAACTCAATAAAAAGCTTGAGTTATCTCTAGTTTTGCGCTATACTAATCTTTGTGTAAAATAATGCAGCAGAAAAATAATAGACTCGTCAACATTTCATTGCCTTGATTGATGTCTAGCTTCTAAGGCTAAAAAACTCAATGATACGCTGAAAAATCATTGTGACAATACTTGTCGCAACAATTTTCCCTCTTATCACTCGTTTTTTGAACAAGCCTTATCAGCTTTTCTTTTCAGGTTCAACTGCGTAACCCACGGCTGCAAAGGGCGAAGGTTGAAGAATGAACTGAACGAATATGAATTTTTCAGAAGATTATTTTACTCCAAAAAAATTATTTTATTGGAGGAATTTTTAATGTCACGTTATACAGGACCATCATGGAAAATCTCTCGTCGTCTAGGTATCTCTCTATCAGGAACTGGTAAAGAACTAGCACGTCGCCCATACAAACCAGGACAACACGGACCAAACAGCCGTGGTAAAGTTTCTGAATACGGTATGCAATTAACTGAAAAACAAAAATTACGTCATATGTACGGTATGAACGAACGTCAATTCGTTAACTTGTTTATTAAAGCAAGCAAGATCAAAGAAGGTAAACATGGTGTTAACTTCATGATCTTACTAGAACAACGTTTAGACAACGTCGTTTACCGTTTAGGTTTAGCAACTACTCGTCGTCAAGCACGTCAATTGGTTAACCACGGTCACGTGACTGTAGATGGCAAACGCGTAGATATCCCTTCTTACCACGTTGAAGTTGGTCAAGTGATTTCTGTTCGTGAAAAATCTCAAAATGTAGTAACAATCAAAGAAGCTGTTGAAGCTACTGTTGGTCGTCCAGCATTCGTAAGCTTTGACGCTGAAAAATTAGAAGGAAGCTTCACTCGTTTACCAGAACGTGATGAGTTATATCCTGAAATCGACGAAGCTCTTGTCGTTGAATACTACAACCAAAAACTTTAAGATTCGATTTGGAGAAAAGCGTCACAGCTTCTCATACTTTATCGAACTTGCAACCCTTGCTCACGTTGTTGGGCAAGGGTTTTTTGTACAAAAAAACAAAGATGCTTGTATCGCTATCCGCATCTTTGTTTCCTATCTTATTTTTGTTTTTCCAATACGCCGTCTTTCATCACAAATACTTCGTCACAAAATTCAATCAAACGCTGATCGTGGGTCACCATGATTGTCGCTTTATTTTTTTCTTTTGTTTCTCTTGCTAAAATTTTGACAACCTCAAATGCTCTATCTGAGTCTAAACTGGCTGTTGGTTCATCCGCTAAAATAATTGATGGATCATTATATAATGCTCTGGCAATCGCTACTCGCTGACGTTCACCGCCAGAAATTTCATCAGGATATTTTTTCTTTAATTTCTCAATTCCTAACTCTGTTAATAACTTATTGACTTTATCCACATCGGTCTTTTCTTTTTTGACTTTATCGACCAAACGCAGTTGCTTTTCCACAGTTAAAAATGGTACTAAATTGGATGCTTGCAAAATAAACCCTATCTCAGAAAAACGAATCTTTGATCGTGTTTTTTCATTTTCTTTACTAAATGCGTCATTATTGATCTTCACTTCGCCATTTGTAGGTGTTTGTAGGCCGCCAGCAAGCGTTAAAAAGGTACTCTTTCCTGAACCACTCGGTCCAATCACAGCCACAAATTGCCCTTTTTCCACAGAAAAATCTGTGGATTTTAATGCTTCGATCGTTGTATCTCCATCTAAGAACTGTTTATCCACAGATAAAAATTCAATAGCTTTCATTCCATTTCACTCCTTTTCTATCCGATTGCTTTTAATGGATCGATTTTGACAATCGTCCGTACTGAGAACAGTGCTCCTAATACCGCAATGATCAACATTATGCCACCAATCGACAAGAAGAATAGCCAATTCGTTTGAAATGGAACAGCGGTTGGCAACACGAATGAAGTTCCTACTGTTCCAAGTAAGCCGATCGCTATTCCAAATACAGCCAAAACAAATGTCTGAATAATCACAGAAACCGCGATATAAAATCCGGAAATCCCCTGTGCTTTCATGATCCCGAAAATTGTTGCTTTTTGCATTGTTAGAACATAGATAAAGATCCCGATAACAATTGCTGCAATCACAATCAAAAAGCCAATCATAAAGCCAAATGTCAGTACTTGAGCATTATATCCCGGTAGTTTATTAATAAATGTTGCAATACTGTAACGAGTTAATCCGTCCCCTTTTAGATGTACATTTTTTAACGAACCTTCTTTTGCCCGAAAAACAATCGCATTTACACGCGCATTCTCAGAAGTATCTGATTTTTCAAAGCGTATTTGTTGAAAAGCTGCTGTGGATACATATAAAACTGGCGCAACGTTAAATTTAGCATTATCTGTAAAACCAACAACTTTTAGTTTTTTATCGCTGCCTGCTAATTTAATGGTATCACCTAGTTTGACTTCATTTTCTTTTTTCAAACTATTATCCACAACGGTCTCATCTTCATTCGAAAATGCTTTTCCTTCAATAATATTCGGCATCAAAAATTCATCTTTGTTGATCCCAAAAAAACTTGCATTGACTTTTTCTGAGCCTTTTTTATCTAATTGAATCACTGCACCAGTTTGTCCTAATGATGCTTTTTCTTTTGCTTCGACTTCATCTAGTGACTTAATGGGAATCATCGACATATTGATATTCGTATTTGATTCATCCGAAAGTACAATGCCATCCGCCTGCCATTTATCCACAGCCGTTCGATTATCCTCAGCTAAGCCATATGCCAAACCGGTTAAAAAAAAGACTAAATAAGAAATTAAAAACATGACACTAATAATTAGTGCATAACGCAATTTCGAGCGAGTTATTTCATTCCAAGCTAAAAACATAGATTCTCCTCCTCCTTATCAAACGATAAGTTCTATAAAAAAAGTATAGCAAATTTTGGCAATGACAACAAAACATCTGCTTTAATCTTGACTTTAAAAATAAAAGAACACACATTTTTCTAGTTTTCTTCTTATTTCTAAAAATTATTCTGATATACTAAAAGACATAATAAGTAAAAAGGAGTTTGTTCATGAAAAAGAAACACAGTACACTTTATACCGTAATACAATTTTCATTTATTTTGCTACTTGCGCTTTTTTTGAGGGTCTTTGTTTTGACGCCTGTAGAAGTTGTCGGCATCTCGATGGAGCCAACTTATCATGAATCAGATCGTTTATGGCAGTCTTCTTTTCTGAATCCCAAACGATTTGATGTAGCAACTTTCCCTAGCCCACGAGATGGCAAGCGAATCGTTAAGCGGATTGTAGGTCTGCCGGGCGACACTATTCGGATGGAAAATGATCAATTGTATATCAATGACAAAAAATATGATGAACCCTATTTAGATGAATTTAAGAACGCTTTAACAGATGGTAACCCTTTAACAACTGACTTTACTTTAAAAAATAGCGCGACAGCACCTGCAACAGTTGTTCCTGAAGGAAAATACTTTGTGTTAGGCGATAATCGTCGGAAAACGGATGATAGTCGGTATTTTGGGTTTGTAGATAAAGAAGCGATTGTAGGGGTTGTCTATTTTCGTTATTATCCGTTGAACAAGATTGGAGTACAATAAACTTGTAAAATAAACGCCTGCGCGAAGTTAATTCCCCGTCCCAAAAAGATTTTTTTATAACCTTTGACAACTAAACAATTGCTTACTACTCAACCTTCCGTCTGTCAGGGGCACGATATCTAAATGCATATGAGGCTTAGCTTCGTCTATATATTCGGTAGCATATGTAATATTCTGTTTCCCACAAAGTTCTGAGAAATAATCATGAGGATCTTGAAAGAATGTTTTTGTATCGACAGTCTCGAAAAAAGTTCAATCACTAGTAATGAGCCATTCACCAACGAGCACCGCATCTTCTCTGCCCGCTCATATACTTACTCGCCGAGTGTCAATGATTTCTTGAATTTTCTCTCGATAATTTATTGAGTTTGTATTGACTAAATCGTAATTTAAATACGAGCGGGCAACATCGATATCTTTATTTGGATGATTGTCCATTTCTGGTTGATTAGGTTGAAAAGTCCCACCTAGTTTTTGACATTACCTAACTCCCTGAACGCCTAACAAGGCAGTTATTTTTCGGAATCACTTCCAAGTATAGTATAAACGCACTATATTTTACGGTGTAAAGGCGCTTTCTGCCGAGGGCTGTTAGCTGTTTCCGAAAGGTCGCTCTACCCTCCCAATCTCCAATCAAAAAAAGAATCAGACATTTTTCTGCCTCATCCTTTTTTAGTTATTATAATTTTTTTCGATTTGATAGACAAAAAAATATACATAATGCTGAATGCAAGCAAACTAATAGCAACAACAAGTGATATACAAATAGGGAAATACATAGGTAACCCTATAAAGAAAAAAATCCAACCAGATTCCGGTCCAGTACCAACTCTCTTCATAACGTCAGTATTCACTTGATTAAACCAGAAAATAGTTGAAAGAATTACGCATATATTCAAAAATGAAAGGATAGCGATAGTTATTCGATAATTTTTGAAGTATTTCTTATTCATTTATATCCACATTTCTCCAAAGCTGGCTCCAATTTTGATTCTGTTATAAGTCATATTTTCAGGTTGTTTCTTCTCTCTGATCTATTTTTTCTGTATCTCGTTGATAGATTCGTCTTAGTTCAATCTGTTTATCTTCCACTTTTTGAGTGAAGCGGCGGAAGTCAGATTGAATACTCGTCTGACTTTCTTCCATTTGTCGATAGAACGCTCGTTTATCCCATGAATCATTTTTTGTCAGATAGAGAACTTTATCCATTAACTTTTCTGTGTCTTTTTTGAAATGTTCTACTTCTTCTTCCATCTTTTTCTGCGTTTGTTGAAGGGCTTTTTTTTCCTGTTCATAGCGCTCGGTTGTTTGACGTTGTTTCTTTTTTCGTTCTTCCGGACTCATTCAATTACACCTCTTTTACAGGTGTTTTAAAGGTTGGTTTCGCTAACTGGGTCAAACTCTTTTTCGCAGACGTTGCACTGTTTCCCTGTAAAGCTCCTTCCAACGCTCCTGGAAGGACACTATTACTTTGTTGGTACATGGCTTCTGCCAGTTCATTTAGCGTACTAGTAGACGTTTGTCTGGTTGTGCCTAACCGTGCCTTTTTTGCAGTGATGATTGCTTTTATAGCGATTCGTTCCTGATTTTTGCGTTCTTGCTTTAATTTTAATTGCAAGGCTTTTTCTTCCTCCATACTAAAACTCCTTTGTTACTTCTTCGTGAATATATTTTTCCCTGCATTGCCATCATATTCTTGAATGTTCTTTGCCACAGTCGTTAACGTTTTACTGAATGCAGTCAATTTTTCTTTGTATTTTTTTGCTTCGTTGGTATTGCTTGTCGCCTTTCCACTATCCCATAAATTATTTTTTTTATAAGGAGCAATCAGGGCTTCAACTTCATAGCTTTCTAATGATTGTTGGATTGCCAAGGCACCGTCTCGAATTTCTTGGACGACTAAATCTACTTCATCTTCCGCTTCTTGTTGCTCATTTTTTTGAATCAATACATATTCGTCGCCAACTGTTTTCGCTTTATTTGCGACTTCTGTGGCAAGTTCGCCTCGGAGTTCAATTTTTTTACTCCCAGAAGCTCCACGTATACGCCCTTGTAAACTGGCTACATCTCCTTGCCATTCACTTGCGACTTTAGCATCGGCAACAATTTTGTCATACTCTTTCATAAATTTTTTATATAGATAAAAATCTCCCGAAAGAGCTAATAAAAGTGATTCTGGATTCGAAATACCTGATCCAGTAGTTGCCAATAAGCGATTCATATATTTTTCAATGAGTTGCGATAATTTAATTCCTGCACTAAAAATATACCCATGGTCTTTTAAATTGGCTTCTTTAGGTGTCCCATCTGGATTTAATTGATACTGTCCGAAATCATGACTAGAACCATTTTTACCACCATCAAATGTTGTATTAAAGGATTTTGGCAACAAATAATGTACTTTCCCGATTTCATCCACGCCTTTTTTATTTCGATTTAACATCGAGACAATATCAAACGCATTGACATAATACTCAATTTTACCTTGTTCTTCCAATAATTGAATGTTTTTTTGCGCTTGTTCAGACATTTTATTTATACTTTCCCGAGCATCAGGTCCTTGAAATAAGATCACTTTATCAATTTTACTTATATCATTTTTGGGGAGATTAGCGACAGCTTGAATGGTGACCATTGTTCCTAATGAATGGCCGGTCATCGCCATGGTGGCGTTCGGCGCTTTTGTTCTCATCTCTTCTATTTTTTGGTGCATCGCCTCTGTCGCTAGTTTTGCTTGTGGGATATAGCCATGACCCACTGCGAAGGCAGCATTATTGTTCACCCAATCGTTTAAATTGTTTCCTGCCCATCCTTTTTTTACATCTGCAGAAGCGCCATCACTTCCACGAGTAGTGAAATATGTATGTTTGGTGTCTGTATTTAAAGTAGGGGTATCCGTAACGTAATATGAGTTATACCCTGCTTTTTCATCCGTTAATAACCCTTTTTGGTATTCTTTATCTTTGCCAAAAAACTTCTTTTCAGTCACTGTTTTGACGGTGTTATCCGGTTGTAAATAGACGGAATCAATACTATTACCATGTGCATCTTTTGCATCTGGAAAATTAAATTTTACGGATTCGTTTGAATCAATTTTATTTTTCTGTTTTTCTAAAAGTGAATTATAAGGAAACGGTCTAGGACGGCCTGTATAGGCACTTTGAGCTAGATCTGCATATATATTACTACTATTTTCTAAATCAGCCATTTTTCTCCCCCTTAATATTAGAATATATTGGGTCATTTAAAATCATTAACTCGTTGATATCGCTTAATTTTTCTATATCGGTATCAATTCTAAGGATATACCCTTGATTATCATATTTCGGTTCAGAACTGTTACTGATATCAAACTCAACAGTTAACACAGGACTAGAAAACGCAACACTTTCGTCTACTGTAACTGTATCCCAGTGTATTGCAACTGTCTCGTTTTTAGAACTGTATTTTTTAATATATTCAGTCATTTCATCTGCATGTTCTTTAAGAAAAGTAATCTGTTTTTCTTTTTCTGTTGGTTCGGTCATTTTTTGCACTCCTAACACACCTATTATTCCTAAAAGTACGATAATTCCTGTAATTATTCCTAGTTTAACTGCTTTTTTCTTATTCAAACGTTAAACTCCTTTATTAAAAAAAGCATTAGCGCAAGATTTTGCACGAACGCTTTTTTCGTCAATGTATTTTTAATTTAAACCAAAAGAACTGGCATCTTTTTGGTCACGTTGTACCACTGTATCCGCATATTTGTTTAATTGACTATTAATACTGATAAGTAGTTCTTCCATTTTTTTCACATTACCTTCTAGCTGATTGTATTACTCTATGTATGATTGAAACGCTTGTTCTTTCCATTCTTGTGCGATTTGTTGATTCGTAGAATTTACTTTACGAATCGCATCTTGAATTTGTTGTTGCGATTGCGTGTAGTCTTTTGCTTGCCATTTGAGTTGTTCAGGTGTGACTGAAATTGCTCCTACTAAATAATTAAATTGTTCACGCAATTAATTATATCGGTCAATAAGTATGCTTGTCAATATTTTTTAGAAATAAAATATAACTTAGAGTAATATTTTAAATTCTAATTGAGTATTTTTATTTTTTAAAATGAAATATACTATTTTATTCAATTCATAGATATGGTGGCGTTCGGCGCTTTTGTTCTCATCTCTTCTATTTTTTGGTGCATCGCCTCTGTCGCTAGTTTTGCTTGTGGGATATAGCCATGACCCACTGCGAAGGCAGCATTATTGTTCACCCAATCGTTTAAATTGTTTCCTGCCCACCCTTTTTTTATATCTGCAGAAGCGCCATCACTTCCACGAGTAGTGAAATATGTATGTTTGGTGTCTGTATTTAAAGTAGGGGTATCCATAACATAATATGAGTTATACCCTGCTTTTTCATCCGTTAATAACCCTTTTTGGTATTCTTTATCTTTGCCAAAAAACTTCTTTTCAGTCACTGTTTTGACGGTGTTATCTGGTTGTAAATAGACGGAATCAATACTATTACCATGTGCATCTTTTGCATCTGAAAAATTAAATTTTACGGATTCGTTTGAATCTAATTTACTTTTTTGACTAGGCTTTAATTCGTTGTAAGGAAAGTTATTTTCCCTACCTGTATATGCACCTTGCGATAAATCAGCGTATATATTATAGTCTCTTTCTAAATTAGCCATCTCATTCTCCTTCGTCAGTTAATTGTTGACCATATTTGATAGTACTTAGATCTGGGAGATTACTATCATCTATTTGAATGTCCAATCTAAAATCTAAATTCTCTTTATTATTTACAAAACCGAATATTTGAATAACTTTACCTGCTCCTTTAGGTAGACCATTTCCTATCGTATTCTCTGTTATACTGTCCCAATTATAAGTAATTTTTGATATTTGAAATTTAACACTATTTTCGATATACTCATTCATTTTATTTTCATGTTCTTTAAGAAAATTAATCTGTTTTTCTTCTGTTGAAGGTATTGACAATGCATTCACCCCAATTATTAATGGTTTAGTTGTGATAATTAAAAGAATTGCTCCTATAAAAATGGCTAATATAATTTTTGTGTTTTTTTTCAAGGATATAACTCCTTTCAAAAAAACGTTAGCGCAAGACTTTGCACGAACGCTTTTTTCGTCAATGTATTTTTAATTTAAACCAAAAGAACTGGCATCTTGTTGGTCACGTTGTGCCACTGTATCCGCGTATTTATTTAATTGACTATTAATACTGATAAGTAGTTCTTCCATTTTCTTCACGTTACCTTCTAGCTGATTGTATTGCTCTATGTATGATTGAAACGCTTGACCTTTCCATTCTTGTGCGATTTGTTGATTCGTAGAATTTACTTTACGAATCGCATCTTGAATTTGTTGTTGCGATTGCGTGTAGTCTTTTGCTTGCGATTTGAGTTGTTCAGGTATTACTGAAATTGCTCCTACTAAATAATTAAATTGTTCACGCAATTAATTATATCGGTCAATATGTATGCTTGTCAATTTTTTTTAGAAATAAACTATAATTTAGAGTAATATTTTAAATTCTAATTGAGTATTTTTATTTTTTTATGGTGAAATATACTATTCTATTCAATCAATCCAAACGTAAACTGATTGCGTGCAAATAAAACTCGCTGAATTTTGCATCAGAAAACTAGTGATTGACAGAATTAATCTTTATGAAATAATGCTAACCTACTATGATAGATATATTCTCAATACTTTCTCTTTCAGCACATATTTCACTAAAATAAGCTCTGCTGATGCTAGACAACTTTAACAAATAATTCAACGAACGTTCTTTCAATAGATTATCTGTTGTTTACGCATACCTATCAATAAATTATCGTCCTTAGGTAGTCTTAATTCCTACTTTAACTATGGATACAGCAGATCTAAAAGTATGTAAAAATATACATTCTATGTATCATAAGCTGACTTTTGGCGTGTTTTCTTATAAAAGCTGTATAATATAAAAATATTGTACAGCTCTAGTTGCGTTTTAAGAATAGGAAGGATTGAAAAAATGGACCATTCATTGGCACTACTAGAAGGTCGCTGGGTTATACGAGGGACTAACTTTCCTCTTTGGCTATCAAAAAAACGGAGCCATCCTACTATACAATATAAGACGCTAGCAAATGATCCTCTTACGTTTTTAGATATCGTGCACTATAAAAATAATAAGGGACGGTTAAAAGAAATTATCGGAGTTGACACGTTAAAAAATAATCGCTTTATTTGGAGAGGGCGCGGAATTTTAAACATTTTAAGTAGTACGTGGTCCGTTTTGGCTATCACAGATACTATTTTAGTAATCAAATTTGAACAATCGTTCGTAACACCTGCCGGGATCGATATTTTAGTTCGAGAACATGCCAACATCGCCGACCCCAAAGAACTCGTTTCAACTTCTCTCGATCAATATTCTCTTACACCAAGTGAATTTGAACAATTAGTCTGGCTTTAAGAAACTTGTAATTGGCGTTGATACAATAACAAACGGAACGTGAGTGGACACAACTCTAAGAGTCACCTCCACCCACGTTCCGTTTGTATGTTAATCTTTTTGCTGTAATTTAATGGCTAGTTGATATAGTGGTACTAATTCCTCATATGTTTTCAACATATACTCACGGGCTTTTTCTGGATCGTTTAATAAATCATCTGTCTTTCTGATTATTCGACCAATCTGAAATTCGCCTTTCTTTACATCACGAAAACGAGTTAGGTGTTTCGCTAAATCTGCTTCTTTCAACGGTTCGATTTCGGGCTTTGTGTGGTCGACCGACAAGTAAAAGTCATCATCCAACTGTTCAAATAATGCTTGATTTTCTAAGAAGGCTTGTGCGATTTCTTTTTCATTTTTTGGATTATCAATCAAGGATAACCACATGAATAAATAATCCGGCCAAATCCCTAATTGAAAATGAGCTTCCATTTTGTATCCGCGTTTTTTCTGACTTAAAGCTGACCACGTATTTTCTGGTGGATAAACGGTCCTACGGCGATGTTGCGCGATATGGACGAAAAATTCCGTTTCTACTTGATTCCCTAATTTTTCAGCAAAATGCTCATCTAATTCTTGAAATTTGGGTTGGATCGTCGAACAAATACCTGCCATTCTCGGATCCAATCCTTCAATTGTAAACACATCAAAATCTTTTTCAGTAAACATCAACATGTATTCATTTCTCCTCTGAGCTGTTCTGTTAGTTATGGAGACTGCCTGCCATTCCTCTAATGTAATGCCCCGCATGATATCCGTCACGATTTTTCCTTTACACATTCGAGCATTTGGAATATTGCCTTCTATTTTCATGCCGATTTTTTCCATCACGCGACCTGATTGAGGATTGTCGATATCATGAATAGCAAAAATCCGCATCAATTGTAACTCATTAAACCCTAGGCGGAGCAATTCACTGGCCGCTTCTGCTACAAATCCTTGCCCCCAAAATGCTTTATTTAACGAATAACCTATTTCAGCAATATTATGCTGCTCGACTACACGCAAGTCGATTGCTCCTATGAGTTTTCCTGTTTCTTTTAGTTCAATGCCATATTTTCCTAGTGGCGCGGACATAAAATAGCTCGCAATATTTTCTTTTGTATCCTTAATAGACTGATGGATGGGGAAAACATATGTGACTGTTTCTTCATCGGACCCGTATTCGTACATAGCATTCGCATCGTTTAATGTGATTGGGCGCAGTTTTAAGCGATCGGTCTCCAAATAGCGATTCTCCGCAAAAATCAAATTCCGATTGATGACAATTTCCATAAATTTCACCTGCTTTTCATACTACTTTACAGAAAGAAACTCTCAGAGGCAAGAAAAAAATAAAAAATCCAGAACTAATTGCTTACCACTTCTTTAATGAATGATTTGACTTCTTCTTGTTTTCCCTCACTAAGAAGTTGAACAATTTTACTTCCTACAATCACGCCTGCACAACTTTTTCTAAAACGATCCACATGTTCTTTTGAAGAAACACCAAAGCCTGCTAAAACTGGTTTGTCACTTACACTTTGAATGTACGCTAAATGCTCATCTAAGGTTTCCTGATACTGTCGACCAGTCCCTGTCACTCCATTGACTGCCACAGCATAAATAAATCCTTCTCCAGTGGACACTAATTCCAGAATGCGTTCTTTTGGCGTAGTCAACGCTACTAAAGGAATCAGCGCCACATCACTGTCTTTTAACAGCGGCTTCACTAATTCCTGATGTTCATACGGTAAATCTGGAATGATCAATCCTAAAACATTTGTTTCCGCCAAATCTTGAACAAACATTTCCAATCCGTAGCTCAAAATTGGATTAAAATAGGTCATGATCACTAATGGTGTTGTCGTTTTTATTTGTTTTAATTGTTGGATTATTTTTCGAAGTGTCACGTTATTTGTTAAGGATTTTAGTCCAGCAACTTGAATGACAGGACCATCTGCAACAGGATCCGAAAAGGGAATGCCTACTTCGATCGCACTCGCTCCTGCATCTGTCAGTAATTGAATTTCAGAGGCTAATTGATCCAGACCTTGAGCACCTGCCATAATGTATGGTACAAAAATGGTTTCATTCGCTTGCTGCTTCTCTTTTAATTGTTTGGTTAATGATTTCATCGGCTAGCCTTCCCTTCCAACAATTCTTTGATTTGCTGTACATCTTTATCCCCTCGACCTGAAAGGCAAACAATGATTTGTTTGTCTGGACCAAGATCTTTTGCGACTTTAAGAGCGTGACTAATTGCATGAGCACTCTCTAAAGCAGGAATGATTCCTTCTGTTTGACATAAAATTTTAAAAGCCTCTAGCGCTTCTTGATCCGTAACAGATTCATAACTTGCTCTTTGTGTTTCGTTTAAATGACAATGTTCTGGTCCAAGCCCAGGATAATCTAAACCAGCTGAAATTGAGAAGGCTTCTAAAATTTGCCCATCATCATCTTGTAGCAACTTCATCATCGCACCATGCAGGACGCCTATTTTTCCTTTATTGATCGATGCTGCATGTGATTCAGTATTCAAGCCTAATCCAGCGGCCTCAACACCAAATAGAGAAACAGCATCATTTATAAACGGATAGAAAATCCCCATTGCATTACTACCACCGCCCACACAAGCTATCACTGCATCTGGCAGTTTAGTTTCTACTTCTAAAAATTGACGCCTAGCTTCTATCCCAATAATGCTTTGATAGTCCCGAACAATTTCTGGAAATGGATGCGGACCTAAAACAGACCCCATCACATAATGTGTATCTTCCACATTCGCAACCCAAAAGCGTAACGCTTCATTCACTGCGTCTTTTAGTGTCTTACTACCCGATGTCACACTTTCAACTTTCGCACCTAATAATTCCATGCGAAAAACATTCAGTGATTGACGAGCTACATCGACCGCCCCCATAAAAATCGTACAGTCCATTCCAAACAATGCTGCGACTGTAGCAGTTGCTACGCCATGTTGCCCTGCTCCTGTTTCGGCAACTACTTTTTTCTTGCCCATTTTTTTCGCTAACAAAATTTGGCCAATCGTGTTATTGATTTTATGAGCACCAGTGTGGTTTAAATCTTCTCTCTTCAAATAAATCTTAGCTCCACCCGCATACTTTGTTAACCGTTCAGCAAAGTATAAAGGATTTTCCCGTCCTACATATTGTTTCAAGTAGTAATTCAGTTCTGCTTGAAATCCCTCATCGTCCTTCGAAGCTTCATAAACGTCTTCTAATTCTTTGACGGCATACATCAATGTTTCTGGAACAAATTGACCACCGAACTCGCCATAAAACCCTTCTTTTGGTTGACTATACATAATTTTCCTCCTTATAATTTAAAACCTAGCAAACGAGCTAGATAGATTCCCTTAAAAATGCAATGATTTTTTTTAGATCTTTTTCTCCATTTGTTTCAACACCACTGGATACATCGACGGCATATGGATTAAATGTTCGTTTGGCTTTTTGGACATTCTCTGGCGTTAGGCCTCCCGCGATGATTATTTTTTTGTTTTTTATGGAACTTGTATCAAGTTGTTGCCAATCGAACACTTCCCCGTTTCCCCCCACAAATTGCTTCGGTGGGGCATCAAATAGTAGAAATTCCGCCGATGTTTCCTGAATCATGTTTTCTTGTGTTGCCCCGTCGACAGGTATTGCTCGAATGAGTGGAACTGAAAAACGCTCCGAAGGTACTGTCCCATGAATCTGTACTATATCTAGGTTTGCTTCCTGAATTATTCTTTCAACTTCTGACAGACTTGGCGAAACAAAGACACCCACTTTTTTTACTTCTTCTGGTACATTTTTTGTGATTTCTTTTGTTTTTTTAGCAGTTATTTGGCGTTTACTTTCTGCAAAAACAAAACCAAGATAACTTGCACCATATGCTACTGCAGTATCTACTTGTTCTTGTGTTTTTAACCCACAAATTTTTACTTTCATCGCAAAACCTGCAATTCTTTGACTTTTTCTTGAGGATTATTTTGCCGCATCAGTCCTTCTCCAACTAAAACAGCTTGATAGTTTTCTTTCACTAGAGCCACTTGTTCACTCGTTGAAAACCCAGATTCGCTGATATAAACTGCATTTGTTGTTTGTTGCTGTCCTAATTTCTGGCTGACCTCTATTGAAACATCAAATGATTTTAAATTTCGATTATTCACACCAATTAATGGCGCTGACAAACTTTCCGCTATTGCGAGTTCTTGTGCATCATGAACTTCGATTAAAACTTCCAAACCTAATGCGATCGCTTTATTGTATAATTCTTCTAATTTTGGTTTGGTTAGAACCGAAACAATCAATAAAATAATTGTAGCCCCTGCATTTCTCGCTCGAATCAATTGTTTTTCATCTAGGATAAAATCTTTGCACAACACTGGAATAGCTACTTCTGCCGCAACTTTGCGTAAATCCTCGATTGATCCTTTGAAAAAAACTTCATCCGTTAAAACGGAAATCGCTGTAACCCCTGCTTTTTCATAGGCTTTTGCCTGTTGGATCACATTAACTGCCAAATTGATTGCACCTTTAGATGGGGAAGCTCGTTTGACTTCTCCAATAATATGCATCTTTTCAGGATGATCTTTGACGTGTTGGTAAAATGAGTAGGTTTTCCGTAATGGTTGAATGATTTCGAAAGGCATATCGTTCACTTCTTGTTTTTTTTCATTGATAATTTTTGCTAAAAAATCCATTTAAGCAACCTCCTTTTGTACTCGGATCAGCTGTTGTAGTTTATCAAAAGCCGCTCCGCTCGCCACACAATCTTTCGCTAATGAAATGCCCTCTTGAACTGACGAAACTTTCCCATTGCTGTAAAATCCTAACCCAGCATTTAATAAAACAGTGTCTAAATAAGGACTCGCCTGATTGTGCAAAATAGATAATAGCGTCTCCGTATTTTGCTCAGCATTTCCTCCACGAATCGCGTCTATAGGAAGACGAGCAAAACCAAACATCTCTGGTTCAATCGTATGCATCGTGATACGCTCGTCTTCCAATAAAGCAAAATGTGTGGTTCCAGCAAGTGAGGCCTCATCCAATCCACCCGAACCATTGACTACAATTGCTCGCTCACGTCCCAATTCACCTAATGTTTTCGCTGTTTCTTCCAGCAAGTCTCGACGATAGGTTCCCATTAATTGTGAATTTAAATGAACCGGATTCGTCAACGGACCAATCAAATTTAGGATAGTTGGTGTCCTTAATTCTCTGCGAACTTTCATGGCATATTTCATCTTTGGATGCATATGAGGCGCAAAAAGAAAGACCAATCCAACTTCATTTAGTACGGTACTTAATTTATCTGGTGGAAGTGAAATCGTTACACCCAAACATTCAAAAATGTCTGCGCTGCCTGATTTACTAGAAATACTGCGATTACCATGTTTAGCGACAGTTACACCGCCTGCTGCTAAAACAAATGCAGCAGTTGTACTAATATTGAAACTACCTGACTGATCCCCACCAGTTCCGCAATTATCCATAACATTCTCTTTTTGGCAGTCGATCATGATGGCTTTTCTCTGAATCGTTTCAGCTATTCCTGCCATTTCTTCCGCTGTTTCTCCTTTGCATTTCAACCCAGTTAAAAAAGCGGCGATTTGACTATCCCTAAGCTGACCTTCAAACATTTGTTCTGCTACTTGCTGTGCTTCTAGACGTGATAAATGTTCCTGCCTAAAAAGCTTCTCAAATATGTCGTTCATCTCACTGTTCCTCCATTCGTTGGATAAAATTATGAATAATGGCTGCACCAATCGTTGTCCCAATCGATTCTGGATGAAATTGAAGCCCAAAAATGGGATATATTTGATGTTCAATCGCCATGATTTCTTGATCATCTGTCGCTATTGCTGTCACGATGAATTCTTCTGGTAAAGTTTTCCGATCAATTACGAGTGAGTGATACCGCATCACTAGGCTTTCATTCGAGATTCCCGCAAACAAGCAGCTGCCTTGATCTGCTTTAATAAGCGATTGTTTCCCGTGACGAATCTCTTTGCCAATTACCACCTTAGCGCCAAAGACTTCACCAATCGTTTGATGGCCTAAACAAATACCTAGTAATGGCTTTTGTTGGTAAAATTGTAGAATCACTTCTTTTACATAGCCTGTTTCTGCTGGCGTTCCTGGTCCAGGTGAAATCACGATTGCATCTGCTTGTTCTGCTAAGGAAAAAATATCGCCTGAATCGTTTCGAATAATCACTACATCTTGATCTGTTCCAATCAATTGAGCAAGATTATGTGTAAATGAATCATAATTATCAATCAGTAAAATCATTTTTCTACCTCCAAAAGAGCTTTGGCTTTTTGCAACGTTTCTTCATATTCTTTTGTAGGCTCAGAATCATATACAATTCCTGCACCTGCTTGTACATATGCTTTATTTTGGTGAATGACCATCGTTCTTATCGCAATAGCAAAATCAGCTTGATCATTTTTAGACAAGTAGCCGACTGCGCCTGCATAGATGTTTCGTTTGACTGGTTCGAGTTCATAAATACGTTGCATCGCCCGAATTTTGGGTGCACCGCTTACCGTACCAGCAGGTAACGTTGCCTTTAGTGCATCCATCGCAGTCAATTCTTTTTTTAGTTTTCCGGTCACGACTGAAACTAAATGCATGACAAAGCGATACTTTTCAACTGTCATATAGACTGGGACTTCAACAGAACCTATTTCACTAATTTTTCCGATATCGTTGCGACCTAAATCGATCAACATTTGATGCTCCGCACGTTCTTTTTCATCAGTGAGTAGTTCTTGTTCTAGTATCGAATCCTGTTCTACTGTCTGCCCTCGTTTCCGTGTACCAGCAATTGGATTTGTTGTTACGATTTCATTTTTAATACTGACTAAACTTTCTGGAGATGATCCGATTACATATGTTTCGCCAAAATCTAGGAAATACAGATACGTTGATGGATTCGTGACGCGTAATCTGCGGTAATAATCGAAAGGTTCTTCTTCAAAATCAGCCGTTAAACGTTGCGAGGGAACCATTTGAAACATGTCACCTTGCTTGATATAGTTTTTTACTTTGGCGACGACTTGTTCAAAACTTGCTTGGGTAAAGTTGCTTTGGTAGTGTAATTTTTTTAACTGAATCTCTTTTTGTTCTTCTTCACTCGGCGTTTGCAATTCTTTTATTTTTTGATTGATAGCTTCGTTTAATGTTTCTTCCCCTCGTTTTGAGTATGTATCAGCTTCTACTAACACTATTTTTTCGCCTACGTGATCGAAAATCAAATACGAATCGAATAGATAAAAGTGACTATCAGGAATAGTTAATTCATCAAACGGCAGCTTCCCTAAGTCTTCGTAGCAGGCAATCATGTCATAGCCGACATAACCGATCGCCCCACCTTGGAAAGGCAGTTCTTTTACGACTTCTTCGTTTTTCAATACATGTTTTTCCATTTCTTTTAATGGATCTTCTACCGTATTCGTTTGTCCGTCAATCGTTAACTGATCACCAAAACAAGTGATTTCAGAAACCGCATCCCACGCAATGATCGAATAACGACCTTTGCTTTTGTCTCTAGGAATGCTTTCTAAAAGGCATTTGTTTGTTCCTTTGATTCTTAAAAAGGCGGATATTGCGGTTAGATAATCTGCTTGGATTTCTTTGATCAATTGCATTTGATTTCCTCTTTTCTATTTTTTTAGTATTTGATGGGATACAATCGTTTTGGTGATTCACGAGTGTGGGAACTTCGCTCGCCAATTACTATCTATTCTCTACTCTGGCAAAACCAATCACAGCGATGAATAGCAAAAAGCCCTCACAAAACAGATATCGATCTGTTTTGTGAGGGCGAATAATAGTATCCACGGTACCACCTCATTGAAAAGTATCTTTCTTTTTAAGTAGCCTTTGGTCGTCAGGTGCTGTTCATCAGCTACCTCCGGCAAGACCAATTGTGGTGATGAATCACAAAAGCCCCCAAACCACAAAAAATCTGTGGTTTGAGGGCGAAAATTCACGGTGCCACCTCAATGTTGAAAGAAATTCTTTCCTCTTATCAGTCGTCTAACAACGACCTTACTCTATAACGGGAGTTCCCGAAAATGCCTACTAACATTCAACATTTCGCTCGAAAGTCCATTCACAACCCATCCCTTACTGATTCGCAGTACCATCAGCTCTCTGAAAAGTTCCAGTGTTGTTACTCCTCTTTCTCAAAGCTTTACTATTGAGGACAATCATATTAGAAATTTCTAATCTTGTCAACTATTTTTTATATAAAAATTGATTTTTTTCTTAATTGTTTGACTGAGTAGCATTTTCTTTAATGATTTCTACAATTGTTTTTGCAGCCAATTCCATCGATTCTAATGTGATGAACTCATATTGACCATGGAAGTTTTCGCCACCTGTAAATAAATTAGGCGTTGGAATGCCCATAAATGAAATCTTTGATCCATCTGTTCCACCACGAAATGGCTGAATATTCGGCTCGATATTTAGATTTTCCATTGCTTTGACAGCAAGATTTACAGGGGTCATGTCTTTTTCGATAATTTCGCCCATATTGTAATACTGATCTAAGAAATCAATTGTTATTCTGTTTTTATCAAATGTCTCGTTTAATTCTTTCACGATTTTTGAGAGGGTTTGTTTTCTTTTTTGAAACAGTTCTTTGTCATGATCGCGAATAATGTAGGTCAGTTCGGCATGATCCAATGTTCCATTAAATTTTGACAATAGATAGAATCCTTCATGTCCACGTGTTTTTTCTGGTACTTCCTCTTTAGGCAATTGTGCGTCAATGTACTCACCAAGTTTGATGGCGTTGACCATTACACCATAGGCTGTACCTGGATGAACGCTCGTTCCTTCAATCGTAATCACTGCTTGTGCTGCATTAAATGTTTCATACTCAAAACAGCCCACTCTGCCACTATCTATGGTATACGCGAATTGAGCGGGAAAATGTTCAGCATCAAAACGGTCTGCTCCGCGTCCGATTTCTTCATCAGGCCCAAATGCAAGGCGAACTTCGCCATGTGCAATTTCAGGATGTGCAAGTAGATACTCAACAGCATCTACTATCTCAACAATCCCAGCCTTATCATCCGCTCCTAATAATGTTGTTCCATCCGTTGTGATCAACGTTTGACCTACATATTCTTTTAAATTGGGGAATTCTTCTGTTTCCATAATAATGCCACGTTTTTCATTCAACACAATATTTTGACCGTTATAATTCGGAAAAATCTTAGGTTGGATGTTTTCAGCATGATAATCTGCTGTATCTAAATGCGCAATGAACCCAATTGTTGGCACATTTTCATTCGTTGTAGCGGGTAAAACTGCCGTCAAAAATCCATTTTCTTCATTGTACTGAATATCAGAAAGGCCTATTTCTACTAAATCTTTTTCAATGATATGCGCAAAATCAATTTGTCCTTGTGTTGTCGGAACGAATTGACTGGCTGCATCAGAGCGTGTGTTGACTTTTACATAACGGATAAATCGTTCTAATAATTGACTCATTTTTTTATTCCTTCTTTCACACAAGTTCGTAACGCTATTTAGTCTTCGACATAAGCTGTTCTAAGATTGAAGTAATCACCATATAAGTGATAGCTGATGCCTTTGATTTTGGGATTGATTAGATAATTAGATGCACTTTGATACAGTGGAACTTGAGCTGCATCTTGATCTAATAAAATTTCTTCGGCTTCTTTGTAATCATCAAACTGTTTGTCTGGTACATTGGCGTTGGTTGTCCGTGCATCTGTAATCAGTTTGTCATAGTCAGTGTTTTGATATGAACCATAATTGTAAGCAGACTCTCCCGCATACAAGTTGAAATAAGAATCTAAATCACTGCTACCAGCAATCCAACCAGATAATGACAGTTCATAGTTTTTATCTTTGCGTGTTTGTAAGACATTGTTTTTTGGTTGAGCATTGATTGTGATTTCGATACCTTTTAAGTTTTCTTGTAATTGACTTTGAACATATTCAGATATTTTTTTCCCATTATCATCATCAGATACTAAAAGAGATAGTTTGATTTTATCGCCTAAATCAGCTTTGGCTTTTTCCCATTCGACTTGTGCTTTTTTCACGTCATAAACTGAATGGTCACCACTGAATTTTCTGAAGTCTTCAGAGGTTTCTGGATTTTTATATAATCCACTTGGAATCAGACCGTTCAATGGTTTTGAGCCATCATTTAGCACGCTTTTTGTTAGAGCATCTTTGTCGATTGCTTGCGCGATCGCTTTTCGTAAATGAAGGTTGTCAGGCGCTGTTCCATCTTTTTTATTGAAATCCAAATAGTAATTAGCGACATCCGAATGGGTTACATAACCGGCATCATCACTATATTGTTGAACGTATTGGCCACTGATTCGGACTAAATCTAATTCGTTTGATTGGTATAAATTGATCCCTGTATTCTCTTCTTTGATTGTATTGACTTTTACTTCTTCTAATTTCACTTTATCCGCATCGTAATATTCAGGATTTTTCTTTAATGTCCAGGTGTCTGATGAAGCATCCCAATCCGTTAAGATAAATGGGCCGCTGTAAATCAAATGCTCGCTGTCTGTTGCATACTGTTTTCCTTGTTTTTCTACATACGCTTGGTTTTGTGGTGCCAACCAGCCAATTGATGCAACTGTCAGAAACGATGGCTGTGCTTGTTCTAATGTCACTTCAAACTCTTTGTCACTTGGGGCAGAAAGACCAATTTCATCAACTGATTTTTCGCCATTACGAATGGCTTTGCTGTTTTTTACGTTATCTAATAAATACGCATTTGGACCTATTGTTGCTGGCGTTACTAGTTTTTTCCATGAATATAAGAAATCTTGTGCTGTAATTGGTTCTCCATTGCTCCAATTGATTCCTTCTTTAAGTGTAAATTTATACGTTAAACCATCTTCGCTGATATCAACTTTCTCTGCTAAACCAGGAATTGGCGTGCTATCATCGTCAAAACGATATAAGCCTTCAAAAAGATGTTGAACGATCGTAAAGGTATTTTTATCCATTGTTTGGGTTGTATCTAAAGTTGAAAGTGGTGCTGGTGAACTGATTTCGATTTTTTGACTTGCTGCGATTGTACCAGCTTCGCTTTTGGTCGTCTCTTTTTTGTCGTTGCCCCCGCATGCTGTTAGTAATAATCCCGTTAATACTGCACTTACGACTAATAATTTTTTTTTCACTTTGTTTCCCCCTTCAGTATCTATATACATTAAGCTACTCCTACCTTGTCTGTGTAGATGTTGGAAAAGTTGAATATAATGTACCGTTTCTCCCTTTGGTCGCCAAGTACTGTTCATCATCTACTCTGGCGTAACCAGGCGCAGTGATTCATAGCAAAAAAACTCCCATCCTATAAAAAGGACGAGAGTTTTAAACTTTCGCGGTACCACCTTCAATTGACTTACATAGTAAGCCCACTCTTTCAGTACAACCATACTGAGGCGCTATAACAGGCGCACCTGAATTGATCTTAACTTGTTCGATCAATTTGTTCAAAGGCCATTTTCTCTTCCATATTCACTGTCTCTTCCCACCAAACGAGACTCTCTTTGAGTTATCTGAAAAATACTTTCCTTATCTTCACATTTAATTTTAATAGATAATGTATTATATGGATTGTAGCATACAAGGAGAATAAACGTCAATAATTGGTTATATAATTTCCAACCCATTTGATTACATCTTTTGAAAATTATAAGAGGGCTGGCTTTTTAAAGTTGTCTCACTACTTAGGATATCATCTCTTGCACTATATCGTTGTCATTTCAACCATGAAGAGTATAGGGAAACATTATTAGGATTTTTATTTTTACGTGTTATAAAATAAAGTTCACATTAACTTTGATTATTGATATAATGAGTAGACCATGTTATTTGATTCATTTATGACTAATATTTTAAAAGGTGGAATTTTGAATGTATTGTTCCAATTGTGGCAGTAAAATTAATGAAAAATCAGTACTTTGTCCACATTGTGGAACAATTTTAAAAAAAGAGTTTTTTAGTAAGAATACTGAAATTGGATGGGGGATTCTAGGTTTTTTTGTTCCTGTTGTTGGACTAATTCTTTATTTAATTTGGCTAGAAACTAAACCTAAAATTGCTAAAACAGCTGGGTTGGGTGCGCTTTGCGGTGTGTCTACGATCATTCTATTTTGGATCTTGTATTTCTTATTTTTTGTTCTTCTACTTCTTGTGATATAAAATCATAAACTACATGAATTAATGGTAAAAATAAAAAAGGAGCTTTTAACTATGTACTGTTCAAATTGTGGTAAAGAAATCGACAAAGCAGCTGTAGTATGCCCACACTGTGGTGTGCCAACGGAAAATGCGAATAAAGATGTCGATAACGGTGGTTTTTTGTGGGGACTACTAGGTTGTTGTATTCCGATAGTAGGTTTAATTTTATTTTTAGTTTGGAAAGATGACAAGCCAAAAACAGCGAAAGCTGCAGGAATTGGTGCTTTAGTAAGTGTTGGATGTGTTGTATTTTTTTATGTTTTACTTTTCATCATAGGTATGTATGGAGCGTCGTTAAATTCTGGATACTAATTGGTTAGCTAGGATCTTTGGTTGTCATTGTCTTCCAAATAGATCATTTTATTTTCGGCAAAAACAGTTCCCAATATGCGCTAGATGTACTGGAGAATTAATTGGTATTTTAGTTGGTATTATCAGTTTTCCATTTGTACATTTTTCTATTTTATTTTTAATTCTTTTGCTGTTACCATTAATTTTTGATGGTTTTTTGCAATTACTAACTACCTATGAAAGCAAAAATGTACGGCGTTGCATTACAGGTATATTGTTTGGTTATGCCTTTTCACAATTAATCATAATGTCGATGGTTTATGTCTATTTGTTGGGCTACAATCATGCACGTTAAATGAAACAATCTTGTCCTAAGGGCGTGGGACAAACACTCATGAGGGCTACCGCCCTCATGAGTGTTTGTCTCAGCCTCTTTTTAATGTCCTCAACTGTAATGATTGTGTAGAAGGTTGATAGAGCATATTCCTATCAATCTAACGAGTCCCTTACTTGTTTAAACTGACTTGAACCAAAAAAAAGCATCTCCCATACTCAATTTTATCTTCCTTAGGGTACTAGAAAATCGAGTATCATGTAGATGCTTTTTTTATTTTCCTTGATTTATTTCAACGCTTTTTGTACATCTTCAATCATTAGGTGTGTAGACTCTAATCCTCCACCACTTAGGTACCAAACGTCAGGTTGTAAAGAAATTACTTTGCCATTTTTACCAGCATTTGTTTGTTTAACTAGTTCATTGTTTTCTACGTTATCGTTTGTATCGTCGCCACCAATTGCTTTCGTGCGGTCAACTACAAACAAGATATCCGGATTTTTTTCTAATACATATTCATATGAAACACTTTGACCATGTGTTGAAGCTTCGATGTTGTCGTCTGCTTGATTAAAGCCAAAAGTATCATGGACGATACCGAAACGAGAACCTTTACCATAAGCAGAAAGTTGTCCTTCATTTACTAAAACAACGAGCGCTTTTTCATCACTTGCTTGTGCTTTTTCTTTAACATCTGCAATTTCTTTTTCTAAATCAGCAATCTTTGTTTTTGCTTCGTCTTGCTTGTCGAAAATTTCAGCTAATGTTTCGATATTATTCTTCGTAGAGTTCCACGTATCTTTGGCATCAACTGCAAGATAAATGGTTGGCGCAATTTTGCTCAACTTATCTTGGAAATCTTTTTGACGACCAGAGATAATGATCATGTCTGGTTTTAGTTGATTGATTTTTTCTAAATCCGGTTCTTTGATTCCACCTGCAGATTCTACTTTGTTGTAGCTGTCTAAATATTTAGGTAAGTTTTTGGTTGGCGCACCAACAACTGCGTCCCCCGCCCCTAGTGCGTCGATCGTATCTAGTGATCCATTGTCGAAAACAACCACTTTTTTAGGATTTTTGGGTACTTCTACTGAACCATTTGAATCGTTTACTGTGATTGTTGTTGCTTCTGAACTTGATTCTTTCGAAGCTGAACCGTCTGTTGTTTTTTTATCATTGTTGTTACATGCTCCTAAAGTAAGAAGTGCGATCATTGATACAGTTGCAATTGCTAAGAATTTCTTTTTCATTTTATTTCCCCCAGTTTAAATAATGTTTTTAAATTTTTTCTACCGTAGATTAATGTGTTTGTTCTGTTTTTCTTATGATCTAGCCACACACATGTTAGCCTTCTCAGCAATAACGAATAAAAATAAATTGATCTAGAAAAATACCTACTGCACATCGTTGCGATTTCATCAATTTCTAAGTATCAAAGACACTAAGAATTGAAGGACTTAGTTGTTCGAAATTTAAAGGGTTCGTTCCACTGTTCTAATTAAAGTACATACAAAATCTTTTTCCTTCGATCTCACAAATTCGGATAGTCATATCGTATAGTTTGTTCAAAACTTCTGATTGGATAATGTCATCTGTACTACCATGAGTAAATAGGCGACCGTCTTTCATTGCTACGATCTCATCTGCATAGCTCGCTGCAAAATTAATGTCGTGAAGCACAATAATGACTGTTTTCCCAAATTCATCTACCAAACGGCGTAAGGTCTGCATCATTTGGACCGCAAAATTCATATCTAGATTATTCAACGGTTCATCCAGCAAAATATAATCTGTATCTTGCGCTAAAACCATCGCAATATAGACTCGCTGTAATTGACCACCTGACAATGTATCAATCAATTCATCTGCTAAATCCAGCAACCCAAGATTTGCCATTGCCTCTTCAACTTTTTCATGGTCTTCTTTTTTCAAACGCCCTTTACTATAAGGAAAACGACCGAAATTAACTAACTCTCGAACGGTAATTTTCAGATTGATGCCATTCGTTTGTTTTAAAATTGATAGCTTTTTAGATAATTCACTTTGTTTCCACGTTTTTACTTCATTGTGATCTAAATAAATCTCACCAGTATCTTTGGGAATTAAACGACTCATCATCGAAAGCAGCGTACTTTTCCCTGCCCCATTTGGACCAATAAATGCTGTTAATTTTTGCTCCGTAATCGGCAATTGAACTTCTGACACAACAATCTTTTCACCATATCTCTTTGACACATTTTTGATTTCGATCATCTGCGCTGCTTCCTTTCACTAATAATTTTTCCGACAAAATAGACACCGCCACCAAATTCAATCACAATGCTTAACGTGGTATTCAACTCAAACACTTGCTCTACAAGAAATTGGCCGAACACCAATAATAAGATTGACAATAAACTACCGCCTAAGAATAATTCACGATGTCGATAGGTACCCATGAGCTGATAACTCATATTTGCTACAATAAATCCAAGAAATGTGACAGGTCCAACCAACGCTGTCGAAAGCCCGATCAACCCACTAATGACCGTCAACAAGATAAACTGGAACCTCGGAACATTGATTCCTAAACTAGTTGCTTGCTCATTTCCCAAATGCAAGACATCTAGCGCATGACTTTTTAGCCATAAGAAACCTACCAAGAACGTGATCAAAATACCCGCTATTAGTAAATGCTGACTATTCACATTTCCAAAACTGGCAAATAATTTACCTTGTAGTAAATCATATTCATTTGGGTCCATCACCACTTGCAAAAATGTACTAATGCTATTGAAAAAGGTTCCTAAAATAATCCCAATCATTAATAATAAAAATAGATCATTCCCACCTTTGTTCAATAAAAAACGAGACAACATGATACTAGCACTCACCATCAACAAAACATTCAAAAGAAACGTAGCGATTGTTTCATTGCCCAAAAGCTGTTGTCCACCTAAAAAGAAAAACAATAAGGTCTGAATAAAAACGTATAATGAATCTAACCCTAAAATATTTGGTGTTAGAAAGTGATTCTGTGTCATCGTCTGAAAACTGATCGTTGAAAATGTGGCTGCGATCCCGACAAAAACAAAAGCCAGTAATTTTTTTCCTCTCAACTCTAAAGCAAAGGCCCAATTTCCATATGTTTTATAAGACAAATACAATACACAAACCGCAATAACGGCAAACAACAATAACAGGATTTTCACCGCTGATGACTGGAAGATTTTTTTCATGCTGTTTTCCTCCTCATCAATAATGCGATAAAGATAAAGCTGCCTAAAACACCGACAACCACACTAACTGGGATTTCATACGGTGCAATCACGACACGTGCTAAAATATCACACGCCAATAAAAAAATACTTCCGCCAATCGCTGTGATTGCCAGTGTATTTTTCATATGATCGCCATACCGCATCGATACTAGATTAGGTACGATCACACCGAGAAAGGGAATATTTCCAACCATGATCAAGACCACTGCACTGGATAAAGCTACGATACCTAACCCAAATAACTGAATCCGTTGATAATTCAATCCCAGATTCGTCGCCATATCTTCACCCATCCCGACTACCGTAAAACGATACGCAAAAAGATACGTAATGATCAATAACGGAATCGTTAGATAAAGCAGTTCGTAATTGCCTTTCATCACTGTGGAAAAATTCCCCTGTAACCAAGAAGACATATTTTGAACGAGCTGAAATTGATACGCAAAAAACGTTGCCACCGAACCAATGATATTTCCAAACATCACGCCGATCAGTGGAATCATCACTTGATTTTTTGCAGGTAAAAAGCGTGTTAAAAAAATAAAAATCAATGTGCCGCCAAAAGCAAACAAGAAGGCAATAAACGATCGAAATAATAACGGTGCACTCGGAAAAAGGATCATGACGACTAAAATTCCTAGACGAGCACTATCCATCGTGCCTGCAGTACTTGGCGAAACAAATTTATTCTGTGTTAAATGCTGCATGATCAAACCTGAAATACTGATTGTACTTCCAGCAATCACCAAACTGATCGTTCGAGGCAGCCGCGTTGTTAACAATACTAATTGTTGCTGTGAATCCCATTGAAATAATTGTGTCAGAGAGATATCTTTCACTCCGACAAAAATTGATAATACAATCAAAAGGAGTAAGAGAACAAATAGGCCTATTTTTTTCATATACTTGCTCCATTTTTCTAATTGAGAATGATTTTCATTCTTACTTATTAGTCTATGCGAAATGAGTAAGAAAAGCAATACCTTTTTAGCTTTTATTCCTTCTCAATTAGAGCCAAACATCAATTTCATTCAGGTGTTTCTCTCTTGTTCTATGCTATAATTCGAAGTAAGACTATATGGAAGTAGGTACGATAATTAATGGCACAAGATGACTTACAGAAACATTTAGACAATGCAATGTATGGCACCCCGCTACTAAAACCAGAAGAACAGCGAAAATATATGGGCACCTTTCGCGAAAGATGTTACCTAACAATGACGATTGCACAGATGAAAAACACAGCGGATAAAGCAAATTTCTTAAAAGAACTGACACAACACCCTGACGCTAAGGTTCTTTTGAATGGTGCAATGGCAAGTGATCTGCAATCTCGCTATATTAAATTGATCAATGAGCGAAACATAAAATTTACCGTAGTAAATGATTTTGTTGAAAATACTCCCGAATCTTTTGGATTAGTTTTAACTGCAAAAGAAGCGGTAAATGAGGAAACGATCGATATTGAGGAAAAATATCCGAACCAAGCGGATACACCTATCCAAACAGAAGAGTCTAAAAAGGGATTCTGGCATAAACTTTTTCATTAGGATAAAGGGAACCAAGTAGGTACCTTGCAGTGTCAAGTTATAGAGTTATCCCCTTCATTCGTATTTCTCGATCATTCGTTTGGATAACTAAAAAGCAGCAAAGAAAACAGATTGCTTTCTTTGCTGCTTTTTTTGTGATTTGCTTTCTAAAATACTTCTGGGTACAACATCTTCAATACATCCATCGTCAAATGACGTCCTTTACCGGTATGTGGATAGGCATGCATATGCATAGCTGGATTAAAGTTTGCTTCTATAATTCCGTAAGTGCGACTATTCTTTATTCCTTTGACCGATTTATCAGGAACGATCAAGTCGATCCCGCAGATTTTTGCGCCTAAAGCTTGAACTGCTTCAATTGCAATCTGCTTGTAGCTATCATCAAAATCATCCGTTACATCGATTGAATCACCGCCAGTACTGATATTGGAATTCTCTCGTAAATAAACGATTTGATCTTTTTCCGGTACAGAAGTTGTTAAGAGATTCTGCTCTTTTAACATTAATCGTTCAACATCACCTAACTGAATCAGTTCCAAAGGTGAGCGATGGTGTGTTCCTCTCAATGGATCAAGATTCTTTTCTGCTACTAATGCTTCAACTGAGCGAATTCCATCACCAACTACATTTGCTGGCACACGTAACATAATGGCACGCACTTGATCATCCAACACAAAGAAGCGGTATTCCGTCCCTGGTAGAAATTCTTCGACCAATACGGCCGAATCTTCTTTGAATGCTAATTTCAACGCTTCTGTATAATCAGCTAACGAGGCTCCTTCTTTAAAAATCGTAATGCCTAAGCCATAATTTGTTGTTTTTGGTTTGATTACAAATGCTTTTTCTGAATATTTTATATACGCCTGTTCTGCTTGTTCGATTGTATCAAATTCATCGCCACCTGGCACTGTAAAGCCAGCTTCTGCCAATACTTTTTTCGTAACCGTCTTATTTTCCATGATCAACGGCACGATATAGTTATCTTTACTTGTCATATTTGCATTTTTGACATATTCGATATGGTCATTATGTTTAAGTTTTAAAAATTGTTCGGCTTCATCTAATACTTCAACTTCTACACCTTTTTGAATAGCATCAAATAAAAATAACTGTGTAGAGAGCTCCATATTTCTAAAACCAGCTAATTGATATGGATGTTCAAACGCCATCCCATGATACTCTTTTCCAAAAATGATCCCTAGTTCTTGGTTCGAGTTGCTTTCAATAATTGTCCACATTTTGCCAGCAATCGTTAAATCAGGTGTTCTTAATTGGGTGCGATGAATCTCTAACAATTTTTTAGCTCTAAACAGACCTAAAGCTTCGATCATTTCATCCATTTCAGCAAAAATTCGATCGCCTTCTGCTAAAAGTTTTACTTGTGCAAACGGATGACCTAACGCTACTTGTTCATTCAAGAAATCCCCAGTTGCTACCCAATCATTCGGAGCTTCTTTTTCATCTGTCCATACTAAATACAACATAAACAAATGAATAAATTCAAGTGACTCTTCGTCCACACCTAATGGCGCAAATGGGTTTAAATCTAGATTTCTAAGTTCGATGTAGCGAACGCCAGTTTTAGGTAAATCAGCCATTTGCTTACCACCACGTAATCGAACCGCTGAATAAAATTCCTTTTCTTCTGATAAAATGCCATTTTCAACCATCCGATGAATGTCGTTGATGTAATGTTGCAATGATTCATAAGATACTTTGACATTTTCATTATTTTTGTAGCCAAATGCACTATTACGTAAACTTCTGACAGGTCCATTTGGTCGCTCTTCACGTTCAGTAAAGTAACCAACCTCACTGACAGGTGAAGCACCAAATAAATAGGTGATCAACCAACGGTAACGCAAATAATTACGTGAGACTTTCATATATAAAATATTTTTGAATTCTTCGATCGTTTCATACTCAGTTTGTGCTGAAAACAGCTGTTTGACCAACTCAATATCATACTCAAAGTTAAAATGAATACCGCTGACCATTTGCTTACGTTTCCCATATTCTCTTGCCAAATAACGACGATACAGAATTCCATCATACTGCTCGAGTTTAGCAATTTTTATATCTTCATCTTTTGGTGGTAGTTTGGGCGGCATACTTAACGGCCAAAGCATCTCATGTTTATTCATTGAGCGTATCGCCACGTCATGAATTGCTGCAAGATAACGCATCATCCCATTAATAGAATTCGCTACAGGTGTAATCAATTCCATTTGTGTTTCGCTAAAATCAGTTTGAATGTACGGATGATATGTTCTATTTCCTAAAACTTCTGGATGATCCGTCATTGCTAGTTGACCATCAAACGTCGTGCGTTGGCTTTCTTTTTCTAATCCAAATCGTGCAGCCATGACATATGGACGTGCACTTTTTTGCTGTAACAACTCTCTAAATTTCATACTGTCGCCTTTCTTCCCCGTTATTATTCCATTACTAATCATTATATAGAAAAAGAGAAGCAAAAAGAATATTTTAGCTTAAAAATTGTCTAAAAAAAAATAAACTTACTGAATTGGTAAAAAAATAGGTCTTTTTATATTTTTTTATTCACTGAAATATACTCTTTCAAGTCATTCGACTTCATTGTATACTAAAAAGAAAAAATAATTTTAAAGCAGAGGAGTTATAATGGCTAATAAAGCTTTGATTGTTATCGATCTTCAAAATGGTTTAGAAAATACTGAATCTGGGTTGTTTCGACTGACAGATACCCTGAATGGTGTAAACGAACGTATTACAGACTATCGAAATAAGCACCGACCAATTCTATTTATCCAGCATGAAGATACCGAGTTAGTTGTCGCTAGTGACAACTGGAAATTATTTGAGCAACTTGATGCCAGAGCAGAAGACTTCTATATCGGAAAAACTCATGCCAATTCTTTCTTCCAAACAAAGCTAAAAAATGCTTAGATGAGCTTTCTGTTACTGAGCTTGAATTTTGTGGCGCTCAAACAGAATATTGTGTTGATACGACGATTCGTATGGCTCACGGCTTAGGGTATACTTGTTTCATGAAACGAGGCCTTAGCACCACATTAAACAATGAATTATTAGGAGCTCAAACAATTATCCAGCATCATGAAAAACTCTGGGACAACCGTTTTCTAACGTTTATTTGATTAAAAAGATACGATATCTCTACTTTCTCTTATTTTACCACATTCAGCGACTAAAAATTAACATTATCTCATGGTATCCTCTAGTCATTCATGATAGTATAACTAGGGGATATTTGTTGAACTATTTTTCTTTTGCTCTTATTATTCGTTCAATGAAGAAATATCCGACATTCTTTGACATTGGAGGAACGTTTTACATGAAATTTTCAAAAAGACAAATCCAAGATACGTTGTATGTAACGATTGGTTCTTTTATTTTAGCGGTATCGATCAATTCGATTTTATTACCAAATAAAATCGTAGCAGGAGGCGCAAATGGGATCAGCGTGGTAATCAATTATTTATTTGGGATCAATCCCGCATTGATTTTATATGCTATCAACTTGCCTTTATTACTTCTTTGCTTTTTATTTTTAGGAAAAGAAGTTGGGATCAAAACGATTTATGGCAGTCTGATTTACCCATTTTTTGTAGGGATCACGACTCATTTGCCCGTCCTTACGCACAATATTTTCCTCGCAACGATCTTCGGTGGTATTTTAACCGGGATTGGGCTAGGGCTTGAATTTAGAGGGAATGCTTCCACTGGTGGGACTGCGATCATTTCACAAATCGTGAATAAGTACTTTAAAATTTCATTAGGTGTTTCGATTTTATTCGTAGATGGTTTAGTGATTTTATCCGCGCTCTTTGTTTTCAATACTGATACAGTACTTTTCTCACTTATTTGTTTATACCTTATTGGAAGAGTGGTGGACATGGTCCAAGTTGGCTTCGTTCGTTCGAAAAATGTCATGATCATTTCACCGAAATATGCGGAAATCAAAGAAAAAATCTTAGTCGATATGGACAAAGGCTTAACGATGGTTCCAATTGAAGGGGGTTATCAAAAAAATCCAAGCATGTTGATGATGACGGTCATTAGTGAAAAAGACTTTGCTAAGATCAAGGAGAACGTTCTGGCAATTGATGAAGAAGCCTTTATTGTTTCGATGAATGCCAGTGAAGTTTTTGGTAAAGGATTTAGTTTAAAGAAAATCGCAGAAGACTATGGGATTGAGACAAATAATTTGTAAAAAGAAAAGCGGGATGAGCCGTTTAGACCTCGAACAAATTAGGAAACTACTGGGAAGATGCTCTTTATCTTTTCAGTAGTTTATCTATTTGTTGAGAGGTCTGGTTCATATCGCTAGATCAAAAAAAGCGGAATGAGCCGTTTAGACCTCGAACAAATTAAAAAACCTTTTAAGATTCTACTTCGTTGTAGTTACTCAAAAGGTTTTTTAACTATTCTCTACTCTTCGACTTTTAGTAATCCTTTAAATAATCCAATCGCAAAATCATTTGCATCGAATGGTTCTAAATCATCGATTCCTTCGCCTAATCCAACTAATTTCACTGGTAGATGCAACTCATTGCGAATCGCTAGAACGATCCCACCTTTTGCTGTACCATCCAATTTCGTTAAAACTAAACCAGTGACATCTGTTGTTTCTTTAAATTGTTTTGCTTGTGACATTGCATTTTGCCCTGTCGTTGCATCTACTACAAGCAACACTTCATGGGGCGCATCTGGCAATTCACGCTGAATCACGCGTTTGATTTTCTCTAATTCGTTCATCAAATTGACTTTGTTTTGCAAACGGCCTGCTGTATCTACAAGTAAGATATCTGCATTTTCCGTTTTCGCACGTTCTACTGCATCAAAGACAACCGCTGCTGGATCACCACCTGCATTGCCTCGAACCACTTCGACACCGGCACGTTCGCCCCAGACAACTAACTGATCGATAGCCCCTGCTCTAAAAGTATCTGCTGCTGCCAACAACACTTTTTTACCGTCTTGTTTGAATTCATGTGCTAGTTTTCCGATACTGGTTGTTTTCCCAACACCGTTAACGCCTACAAACAACATGACTGTCAAGCCATTTGTCTGAATATTTAACGCATTATTTTCTTCAATACCCTCTGCTTCGTACAAATCAACCATTTTTTCAATGATTGTATTTTGAACTGCTGCTGGTTTTTTCACATTACGTAATTTTACTTCTTGTCGAAGAGATTCCGTGATTTTAATTGCTGTATCAAACCCAACGTCAGCACCGATCAAGGTTTCTTCTAATTCTTCAAAAAAGTCTTCATCTACTGAGCGGAAATTAGCAAATAACTCATTTAACCTTGCGCCAAAGGTTTTACGGGTTTTTTCCAGCCCTTTTTCGTACTTCTCTTGTACAATGATCTCTTCTTCTTGCTCTTCAATCACTTCAGGTTCAACAAGTTCTTCTGTCGGGATAACAGGAGGATCCATCAGATGAGGATCACTTTCCACTTCCTCTGCTTCAGGATTTTCAACAGAGTCATTCTGTGTTTCTTCCGTCGTTTCTTGCTCTGTTTCCTGTTCAAATTGTTCTTCGGGTTTCGCTTCGTCTTCGACAAGTTCTTTTGCCTCGTCTGTTTCGACTTCAGCGGGTGGTGTTTCTTTTTCATTCATAAACGCTTTTTTAATTTTATCGAAAAATCCCATTTAATTCCCTCCTCTCAATGGTTCTAACACAAATTTTTCAACAGCTTGTGCAACACCGTCATTGTCATTTGTATCTGTAATAACATCTGCCAAGTCTTTCACCTTAGCGACAGCATTTTCCATGGCTACACCAAGTCCTGCATATTCAATCATTGGTACATCATTTTCTTCATCACCGATTGTCATGATTTCTTCTTGCTTGATGCCTAAATCTCTGGCTAATAATGAAATACCATATGCCTTCGTAATTCCTTTAGGCATAAATTCCAGCAAATTACTTCTCGTTTTGATTACTTCATAGCGATCGTAAAATAAACTAGGGATTTTTTTTATTTGCTCATCCAAATAGGCTTGATCGACTGCTATAACAGCCTTATTGTAGATTCTATCAGTAGTCAATTGCGCTACTTCATACGACTCAAATGTCAGTAACTTATTTAATTGACTATACAATGATTCATACTCTTGTGTCGTTGACAGTTGCATTACAAGCCCATCCGATAAAATATCTAAAGGGACGTTCAATGATTTGGCTAACTCGTACAACTCGTGTACATTTTCCAAAGCGAGAGAAGATTTCTCTATGATTTCACCCGTGTCATTTTTTTGAACTAAACCACCGTTAAACGTGATACTATAATCTCCATTGTCCCGTAAATTCAATGCATCTAAGTAAATACCGATTGCTGCTAATGGTCGACCTGTACAAATGACGATTTTAACACCCGCAGCTTTTGCTTGTGTCAACGCTTCTTTATTCCTTGCTGAGATTTCCTTTTTACTATCTAAAAGTGTGCCATCTAAATCAATAGCGACTAATTTAATCAATCCAGTCATTCCTCCTTATTAAACGTTTAACAGGTTCGATTTGATCTAATTAAAAAATAGAAAGCATGAATGAAGGACTATTTCCCTCATTCATGTTTTATCATTTTTTAGTAGAGCTATTCTGTAAAGCTAGAAAATAGCAGCCTTTAGCTTTCAGCGACGATTGCGCCGCCTTCTTTGACTTCTTCTAAACGAACAGAAACGATTTTCGACACACCTGATTCTTGCATTGTAACACCATACAACACGTCTGCCGCTTCCATCGTTCCTTTGCGGTGAGTGACCACAATAAATTGCGTATCTTCTTCAAATTCACTTAAATAATGGCCAAAACGCGAAACGTTCGCATCATCTAAAGCGGCTTCGACTTCATCCAGCACACAGAACGGAACAGGTCTAACACGAATGATAGAGAACAATAAGGCAATCGCAGTTAACGCACGTTCACCGCCAGAAAGTAAACTTAAATTTTGCAGTTTTTTACCTGGAGGTTGTGCTTCGATCTCGACCCCTGTGTTCAACAAATCTTCTGGATTGGTCAAAATCAACTCCGCTCGGCCCCCACCAAACATGTTAGGGAATACGACTTTAAATTGAGCCCGAATCGCTTCAAACACTTCGCTAAAGCGTACTTTGACTTCCTCATCCATCTCACCCATGGTTTCAAACAACTGCTCTTTAGCATCTAATAAGTCATCACGCTGAGATACTAAAAATTCATGACGTTCATTAACTTGTTCATATTGTTCGATGGCATTGAGATTGACAGGACCTAAGCGTTCGATATCACGTTTCAGACGCTTCACTTCAATTTTAGCCTGCTCTTTGTCGATCGTCAGTTCATAATCTTCATTCGCACGTTCAAAGGTCAAACTGTATTCTTCTTGCAAATATTGTAAAGCGTTATCCAATTTGATTTCTGAACGGTTTTTCTCGACTTCAATCTTGGTCTGTTCCGTCAATAAATGCTGTTGTTGTTTATTTTCTTCTGCCAAACCTGTATCAATTTGATCCACTTGTTCTTGTAAATGTTGACGAGCCGTTTTTGCTTCTTGAATGTTTGTTTGTAGCTGCTCTTTTTTCTCAGCTAGTTGTTCTAATTGAACCGCTAAGCTTTCTTCTGTGACCTGATGATCTGTCGAATGATCATTTAATTGTTGCAATTGTTGACGTAAAGCTGTCTCTCTTGCTAAGAATTCATCTAACTGGGTTTGTTTTTCTGCTGCTTGTTCAGTTAAATGAGCTAATTGTTCTGTAACAACAGCTTGATCTGCTTGGACTTGATTGAAACGTTCAAAAGCTTCCGCCCGTAACGTTTCCATTTGGCTAGCTTCTTGATCGACTTGCTTCATTTCTTGATCCAAACGATCTTTTGTTTGATTTAGTTCTTGCTGTTGTTGTGTTAGCTCTTCTTTTCTTACTTGATATTCCGTTAAAAATTGATGTAATTCACGAGCTTCAAATTCAAACAATCGTTGTTCTTTCGTTAAACGTGTAATCGTTTCTTCTTGATTCGCTAGTTTATTTTGTAATTCTTGCTGTTTCAAACGGCTTGTCTCGCCATTTGAACGTAGTTGTTCTAAGCTTTCATTGAGTTGTTTCACTTCATCGGTCAACTGCTGTACTTCTTTTTCGTTGATGGTCAATTGTTTTTCAACACGTTCCATTTGTTCCGTCAATGTCTGAAGTTCTTGCGTTTGAGAGAACAAACTGCCTTGATTGCCTCGCTTATTAGCACCACCGGTCATCGAACCCCCTGAGTTCATGACATCGCCCTCTAAAGAAACGACACGATACTGGTAATTGACCGCCTTCGCTAATTGGTTAGCGCTCTCTAACGTTTCTGCTAACAAGGTCACACCCAATAGGTTTTGAATCACATTGCTGACTTCATCTGAAAAATGAACTAATTCACTGGCAATTCCTAGAAATCCTGAAATATTGCTGACGCGATCGCGTACTGCACTAGATACAGTTCTCGGTTTAATTGTCGTTAGCGGCAGAAAAGTTGCTCGTCCGCTATGTTGCTGTTTCAAAAACGTAATACCGGCACGTCCATCTTTTTCCGTTTCCACAACCACATGTTGTGCTGCGCCACCTAAAGCCGTTTCGATTGCTAAAGTATAGTCTTTAGGTACATCAATCAGTTCGGCAACTGCACCGACGATTCCGGTGAGTTGCTCTTTATGTTTTAATACAGCACGAACACCTTGATAAAATCCTGAATAATTCTCCTGAATTTCTTGCAGGCTTTTTTGACGAGCTTTGGCTTGTTGTACTTGGTTCATCGCTTGGTACATTTGCTTTTGTTTAACAGCTAATTGCCCTTGCTTTTGATCCAACTGATGTTTTAATTGCGTATATTGTTCTCTTTGAGCTGTTAACGCTTGGTCAGATGCAGTTACGCTTGCTTCTAGTTGTTCTTTTTCAGCTAACGCATCAGTCATTTGTTTTTCCAATGCTTCATGTTTTTGAATAGAATGTTGATTTTTAGCCGTTTCTTGCTGATACTGACGTTCTAAATATTTTAATTCATTGGTCGTATTCGCTTGTTCTTGCATCACTTCAACGTATTGGCTACGTAATTCTTCTAGTAATTCTTTTGACGATTTGCTATATTTTTCAACTTCTAGTTCTGAGGCTTGAATTGCTTCAACCAAGGATTCACGTTGGGCTTTTTTCTCCCTAACTTTTGTTTGTAAATCTTGAACTTCTTCACGATAACGTGTAATTTTTTCAGCATTTTCTTCTAAAGACTGCTGATATTCACTTGTTGTTTGCATCGTGTGTTTTGAGCGTTCGACTAAGACATTTTTTTGTCCTTCGGTTTGTTTTAATGCTTCTGTAATTTGTAGAAGCTGTTGTTGTTCCGTTTCAATCTGCTCATCCAATTTGTTCCGTTTTCCCCGTAGTTGAAATAGTTCATCTTCTGAATCACGGATTTTTTTGCTGGCATTCTGTAACTTTTCTTCGATTTCAGCAAGTTCCTTTGTCTTGATTTCCCAAATTTCTTTGGCTGCTTCGATTTCCGTTACAGTCAAGCTAACATCGATTTCTGTTAGACTCTCTTTAAGTTTCAAAAACTCTTTAGCCGCTTCACTTTGTGCAGCTAGGGGTGTTAGTTGGTCTTCTAATTCATAGATAATATCTTGCACACGACTTAAATTATCTTCTGTTTCAAATAGTTTTTGTTCTGCTTTTTTCTTGCGTTGTTTGTATTTCAAAACACCCGCTGCTTCTTCGAAAATACCACGGCGGTCTTCTGGTTTACTATTAAAAATCGCTTCGACTTTCCCTTGTGAAATGATCGAAAATGATTCTTTCCCTAATCCAGAATCCATAAATAAATCGTGGATATCTTTCAATCGACAAGCTTGTTTATTGATATAAAAGTCACTTTCACCTGTTCTGCGATATCTACGAGTCACACTGATTTCAGTAAAATCTAAAGGTAAAAAGTGATCACTATTATCTAATACAACCGTTACTTCTGCAATATTCAATGCTTTACGGCCTTCCGAACCTGCAAAAATAATATCTGGCATCTTCCCGCCTCGAAGACTTTTAGCAGACTGCTCACCTAAGACCCAGCGAATCGCTTCGGTGATATTACTTTTTCCGCTACCGTTCGGTCCAACGACAGCCGTCACACCATTTTCAAACTCTATAACAGTTCGATCCGCAAAGGATTTGAATCCTGCGATCTCAATTCGTTTTAAATACACGAATAAAACGGCTCCTTCCAAGCTTACTCAGGATTTTGTTTCAGCGCTCGTTCAGCGGCATCCTGTTCTGCTAATTTCTTCGATTTTCCATGACCTGTTCCAATCATTTTTTTGTTGACATACACTTCAACAAAAAAGATTCGATCATGAGCGGGTCCTTCTTCATTGACTAAACGATACTCAATGTTGACGTCCCCTTGTCGTTGTAAAACTTCTTGTAAATGTGTTTTGTGATCCATCTCATGTGAAAAAGCACCGGCATCAATTTTGGGAAAAATGACTTCTGCAATGAATTTTTTGACTGCATCCACTTTTTGATCTAAGAACAACGCACCTAAAAATGCTTCAAATAAATCACAAAGTAATGCTGGACGTGTCCGTCCACCAGAGTTTTCTTCTCCTTTGCCCAGAAGAATATATTGGTCGAAATGACATTCTTTCGCAAACTTTGATAAACTATCTTCACGAACGATTGCCGCTCGCATTTTTGTCAGCTTGCCTTCTGGCATCTCTGGAAATTGTTTATACAAATATTGAGAAACCAATAATTCTAAAACGGCGTCTCCTAAAAATTCTAATCGTTCATTGTCAGATAGTTTTAAATAGCGATGCTCATTCACATAGGATGAATGGGTAAAAGCCTGTTCTAATAGGTTGACATCATGGAAAACAATGCCGTAACGTTCTTTTAATTCTGTAGTTAGCTGATTGTCCATTTGCTACATTCCTTTAAGTTTATTTACAACCTTCTCTATTATACTTTTTTTTACGGAATTTTTAAATGGTTAGGGAGAAATTGCGCTAAAATCACTGCTAAATTCATATTATTTGAGGGATTTCCTATTGATTTTAGGGTACAGTATGAGACTTTTTATAATAAACAAGGGGAATCCTAGTAATTTTTGTCAATTAAAAAGGCAAAAAGCGTTCAAGATCATCCTACTATCTTGATACGCTTTTACTTTAATTCGGTTCGTTAAAAAATCGCTTGATCTCAACCATAGCCGATTCTGGTGAATCTGACGCATGGATAATATTTTCGTAACTATTAGCACCGTAATCTCCCCGAATCGTTCCCGGTTCAGCTTCTAAACAATTTGTTGCGCCAACCATTTTACGAACCGTTTTAATGACGCTGTTTCCTTCTAAAACAAGATAAATAACTTCTGATGAAGTCATGTACGTTATCATATCTTCAAAGAAATCAAATTTCCTCACATGTGCGTAATGTTCTTCTGCTAATTCTCTGGACATTGTTGCTACTTTTAATTGAGTAAGCTTTAATTGCTTTTTCTCAAATCGCTGTAGGATTTCTCCAACTAATTTACGTGAAACGCCATCTGGCTTGATGATAACGAGTGTTTTTTCCATATGATCTCTCTCCTTTTTTTTCAAGCGAATAAGTTTGTAAGCGCTTAAATTTAAGGTTATCACGCTTTAGAATTCACGTCTAGGCTACAAATGACAAAAAATGTTTTTTCTTTGTGATTGGTAGATAGTTTTGTGAAACTGATCGAATATCTAAGCGCGATTAAACACAAATAGTTATGAATAATTAACTTTTTTCTCTCTATAGATTTATATTATTTTACATACTAATCTAATCATTCTTATTGAGGCTCGTCTCACCGAACTCTGTATATTACATTTCTCTTTTTAATGTGTTAAAAACTTTTCCGCATAATCATTATAACTTGGTTGTTCCTTAGTATTCATGGCATAAACTAGAGTGCCATCTAGATAATCATCACTATCTATTTTCAAAAATAACGCTAAATCGGTATTATCTTTTTCCGGAAATAGTATAGAATATTTTTCATTATCAATCGTTAAACCATAATATTTAACGCCATTTTCAATTCCTATAACATTTTGTTTGTAGTCTAGTTTTTCATTTTCTTTATCGTTTGAAATATTTATTTCGTTGGCTTTAATTTCTATAGAATACACATTATCCGTCGCATCTTCCGCTTTCCAAGTTTTCTGAATCTCTTTTGACCCTGAACAACCCACCATAATAATCAGAGTTATGCAAACTAAAAGAAAAATTTTGTACTTATTTTTCATATTAATACCTTCCTTCTATAAATTGGGGATTGTACTTACTTTTTAATTCTTTGTTTATCGTATACTTATAATTAATCTCTTTGGATTTGTACGCAACTTCATTTGGCGAATAATATGCATTATCGTAATAAACTGAAAAGAAGAATGCCAACATTTGATAGTTCTTATCTAATGTATTTGTTGTGTACGTGCTCTTATTATCGTAGGATATATTGTCTTTTTCAATCAGACCTACTTGAATGTCCTCAGAGTCATACATTGGAATTTTTAATCCTTTTTTTCCTAGTCCTATTGCATAGAAGTAATACGTTTCATCATTGTAATTCAATTCAAAAAAAGTATAGCCAAACAACCATTTTGTTCTTCTTTCACACAAAGACCCCACCCAAACATTGTTTTCGTTAAATAGTTGAAATGGTAATAGTCTCACATTTTTAGTATAATCGAAACGGCTTAATGCATCTTTAATAATGGAAAATTGTAATTTGAAATTTTTATTTGCTATTGAGACATTAATCTGTGTTCTTAAATTTATTGGTATTTTAGTCGTACCAATGATTTTATTTTCTTCTCTTAGTTCGTATATTTTTCCAAAGTTGGCTTTTGTTTGTATAAACCTATTCGTTATCATTGGGTTTCTCCTAACATACTTGTTGGTTAGACAGAGCTATTTTGTAGTTGACCGATTTTTCACTTGAATGAATATTCCCATTAAAAATTTGAATCTGTGCACTATTCAGATTCCTCTAAATTTATTTTATAGGTCACGTTTCTATCTGAACTAACTCTACCATTAAAAAAAGTTATTGATAAAATGCCAATTGTCAAAAATAGCATTAGTCTTTCTTGAACAAGAAAAGGTAGAATTATTGTAAACAGAAATAGAAATAGGCTTAGTCCCACTAAAACTACTGTAGCTCTTAATACATTAACTAGTTTCATCTAATCTTTTACCACCATTTCAATGTCTTTTGTGTAATTTGCAATGGCGTTTCAGCATATCCTGTTCCTACTTTTATCAAATCACCATCAATTTTTTTCAATTCTGTTTCAAACCTTTTTTTGCGATAGAAAGAAATTAAATAAAAGCTTGAAACTAATAATAGCCAGAAAAAAGTCAGATTAGTGATGCCTGTAAACAAATCAATAGGAAAATTACTTTTTCCCCATAACCATTCAGTTGGTATTTTGTTTCTTAGTAAAGCACCTAAAGGAATCGCTAGTGCAAATCCTAGATAGCTTTTCTCAGATTTTTGCTTTGTTCTTTTTATAACTTCTTCTCCTAAGACAGAAAATTCTTTTAATGTTATATTCGATTTATACATTTGTCTGTTAAATTGATATTGTTTAAATCCTACTAAAAAGAAGTTTTGTCGTATCAAATACTCTTCATTATTGTCCGCAATCAATAGTAGCCACCCATAACTAATTTTCTTCTTATCCAAAGATATATTAAACAGCTTTCCTTCTACGGTTTTCAATTTTTTTACCATGCATACACCTCACTAAAAAAGAACAATCCTATCAACTATTTTTCTGATTGGATCATTCTTTTCGTTTATCAACGTTATTATTTTTCTTTTTTCTTTTTAAAGGCTAGATAATAAAATATTGCTGGGAATGCTATTAAACTTACAAGACTACCCGCACCATAAGATTCAGATAAATCCATTCCTTTTACCAATTGATTGATTGCCCCTAGTGTAAATAACACCGCAATTACTAATGCCCATTTACGTTGTACCTTTTTTTCATTCATTTTTTTAGTCTCTCCTTTTAGTTGTTTTCTTTTATTAAATTTTAGAGTACTTGCATTTTAATCTGTATAAATTGCTCCCTGATCGATCTTTCTTTTGATTTTTCATTCCACCATTGCTTGGTACCAACTTTCAAGAATTATAGAATATATCTCATCATTTGATTTATTTAATTGTGAATCCATTATATTAATTTCTATTTTTTTGTCATTCTGTAAATTTAAAACTAAAAACTCTTGATTCAGGGTTTTACTTAATTTGATATCTAATACTTCTTTCCATTTCAGAAATTTAACGTTCCACATACAAAATTCAAGTCCCTCTTCATAAACAACAAGCTTCTTGTTTCCGAACCTGATCAACATATTAAGAGTTTGTACACCTAATACTATAAGCATTAAACATATTAAAATTGGAATAATTGCAAAAAATGGTGCTATTTGGATAGCTGCAATTGTCAAAAAAGGAAAAGTAAATAACATAGGTAGTAATAACAAAAGTGGTACAAAAATAGTGATAAAATTCTTCTTAATCACAAATAGTTCAGTTCGGTTATCTCTAGCTTTCTTCATATTTCATCTTCGTCTTTCTCCCTTCAAAAACTGTTTCATCGGTGCGCTTGTTAACCTATTTTTCTCTTACTACAAATTTTCAAGCATTCATATTTTCTGCTTGATATCCTTAACCAAAGAATTGATAATTCTTACTTATATAGCATATAACGACAAGCAAAAAATAACAAGTCTATCAGCTATTTTTTCTGATTGACTTGTCCTTTTTTATGTACAGTAAGTTCATCATTATACTTTTGGATGTCAGATACTACTATACCGATTGCTCAAAATCATTACTTTTATAACTGTTTTGAAGGGCATCAGGCTTACTAACTATTTAGATAAAACCTCATTTTAATATTACAACTGTATCATAGATTAAACTCTTTTTTGGTATTTTTCTACTACGTTTAACCATCGTATGAGATTATTGTCCCATACAAGCAAGATTGAGGAAAAAGGTAATATGCCCATTAGACTTATAACTATTATTTCGCTACCAATTTGGTGACCAATTAATTCCCTATTCTGGTTTACAAAATATGCTACAGGAATAATTGCTACAGTACACACTACTACCACGATAGTTAAAAGCCAGGCTGTTAACTTTTTCCAAATGGTGACTTTCTTATTGTTAAAAATATTCCATATATTATTTTCTTTTATAGCATATCCTAGTTCTTTTTTTGTAGCCGGAACAGCTGATCTTACATTTTTATACAGCGTATTATTAATTAACTTAGTTAAAAGAAATACTTCAAAAATCCACATTATCACTATTAAGGTCAGCGTCACATAAGTGTATCTTCCAGATAAAAAACTTGTTTTAGTAAAAAAAGATATACTGCTGATTATTATAAAAAGTGAAATCAAAATTATAGAACTCCACCAATTATTTTTTTTAGTTTTTTTACTGTCTATATACTGACTATTCGGTGATTTCATAGGGATTTTTTTCTTTACATCAAAATAAATCGTTTCGCCATTAACCTCTCCCATGTAAATCAATTCCCTAAGTAGCAATATTTATCCTCCTTACCAATGATTAAATGATTTAAATTCCAATCACAATGTGCAGTCCATACTATTTCGTTTGCTTTGGTGCAATGCTCAACTTTTGCTTATCTTCTTTTAATTATATGAACCGTTCTTATTTGATAAACTGTTCTTAATTATTCGATCTATCTATACATTTTTATTTGTCTTTCTGTTTACTTTTGATTTTTTTAGCTGTTTTATACCATATTTTGGGGTTATTCACTAAAATTACAGTTAATAATCCTGCAATTGCTACTCCTAAAATTAGAGAAAGAAAAAGCTCTTTTATTATAATCATAATTTCAACCTATTATCTTTCTTAAAATTTACAAGGTAGACCATATAAACAGGTATGCTAATAAATAAAATCATAAATGGTATACGAAAAAATTCTCGTAAGCTATTAAGATTTGGAATTGTCTCGGACAACCCAATAAAACTAAACAATACAACTAAAACCAGTACCATGTAATGAAGCTTTTTGTCTAAAAGCATAAAAATTAAGGGGTTCTTCAAATATCCAGTACTTCTGATTGCATGCATCGCATCTTCAAGGCTAGTATCAGTATAGTCTTCGCTGTTTCCATACATCATACGATTGATGAATAACGTTAATGTAGTTGCAAAAAAGATAGTAAACACTATTATACTAATACTATTAATCTCATTACTAATAACTTTCATTTTAAAAAATGAAGTAATCACTCTAATGATAATAAGACAAACAAATAGTCCACCAATTAGATACTTATTTGATTTGCTTTTCTTTACAGATACTTTTGAACTTCCATTTCTAACTGCGACATCTCTTTTTTTATCCCAATATACGCTTCCACCATATTTACTATCTCCCAACCAAATATATCTTCTCATAGAAAAACTCCAATCTTAAATATTAACGGTTATAGTTAATTACCAAAAAGTGTACCTCAACTGAAAAACTTATTATCTTTAAAATGGACTGCTTTAAAGCTGCGTTTAATACATTTCCAACAAAAAAGCATGCTGCTGCACCAGCGAGTGTGCTTACCACAGGGATAGGAATTAGAGAACCAATAGCTACTCCTGCATAGACAGCACCCACAGCTCCTAAATAACCGAGTCCTTTAAGACCACTTCCAATTTTACCAGTGCCGTTTAAAACTTCATCATAGTATTTTGCATTTTTAACAGCTTTAAATCTATTGACATCACCATTAACTTGTTTCCATGTTTTGAATCCTGATTTTATACTTTTAACAGAAGAGCGATACCAGGTACGATTCTTGATTTTCTTACCACTAGCTATAGTTTCTTTAAAAACAAGATTTGCTGTCGCTGAGTAACTAATAGCATCTGTACCATTTTTAGTTTGTTTAGTGCTGTATAACTAATCCCGTTATTAATATCATTTATCCGCTTCTTCACATCTGGATCATCCACCCCATACTTCGCTATCATTTCTGATGGCGTCATCGAGTTCAGATCTTTTTCTTTCGTTTTTCGTTACTTTTCATTTGTCTTCTTTAAATAAATAGTAGTCACCAGAACGTGACTGGTGGCTACTACTATTTACTTTATTGCTTGGTTCTGTACTGATGTGCCCTAATTATTATTAAATAGCAAAAAATCAGAATTAAGAGAATTTCTTCTCCATTCTGACTTTTAATTATTTGAACTCATAAGTCCTAGTTGAAAAACCTAGAGTAGTTTCCTCTAAGTTTCATCACCATTGATTTAATTCTTTGGATTTTCTTCACCAAGATTAGTTTACAAAAAAACATTAAAACTTATTTTAATCTTCAACAACTAATTTCGGATAAGTAATTGTTTCTATATTTTTCTCATAATTATCTGCAAAATCAATTTCTTGATTGTTTCTATAACCTTCAAATATTACTTCATCAATATCTTCTATATTAAAGAAAACAAATTCTTGGCTTCCATCTATTCCTTGCGGATATAATGTTGCTGAATAATCGAAATACCCTATTTTACCATTTTGATTGAAGAGTTGAGCTCTACCAACAATCATTAAAAGAACATCGCCTTTTTTTAATCTTACGATAGAACCAATTGGCAATATATAGTTGTTCTCACTCATCATACATACCTGCTTTCATTTGTTTTTTTAAAATTCTAAATGCTTTTTGTTGTGCAAATGGATGGGCTGAAAAATGTATACCACTTACAGCGAAACATAGTGCAAATATGCCTATAATTCCTTTCACAGAAGTTTTTTCAATAAAAGGTAAGATTATTAAAAATATACTATATCCAAATATAAATAATAATTCTGTCACCGCTAAAATTCTTAAATTTGATGAATTATTTAAGATTTTTTGGACATCTTTTTTGGTGAATTTTTTTTCAATATATTGCCCTTTGGACCTATCTATCAAATAAACTGTTAACAGCTTTCCCATAAGAAAACCCACACCAGAAATGCAAAGGATATTTATATAGTTTGGAACTAAAGATATAAGATTAAATTGTTTTGCAATCAGCGGAATTAAAAACATTCCTATAAAAGCAGATATTCCCCATGTTTGAGATTTAGAATAACTCTTCCCAGATTTTTCAGTATATGGGCCTATAAATTCTTGAATAAATAATTTACGCTTCGATAAATCAAAATATACTGATTTATCAGTATCAATTTTCAGCAAAGCAACCGATTTATTCTTCAATTAAATGCTCCTCCTAATGAATTACCAATATTTGAAAACCATTTACTAGTGCCTTGCTTGATATCATCAACAGTTTTTGAAACTTTAGAAGATATGTCATCAATAGTTTTTTTAGCTTTACCTGTTTCTACCCAGTCATAAATCTCAGAACCTACATACCCAATTCCTATACCAACTACTGCACCAAAAGCTGTTCCTAAGACAGGTACAGGGATGGCTGATCCTAGAGCCGCGCCAATTTGTCCACCAACGGCTGCTCCACCTGATCCAATTACCGAATGAGCTATTGTATTTTTTTTTGCCCTTGCCTGATCATTGTGCTGAGTCATTTGATCATTATAGTCAAATGCTGCCCCTGCTACTGTTCCAACAATTCCTAAACCTTTCCAAATTTTGCTACCAGAGACAGCATTAGAAGTATTTATTAGATCATCTCCCGCACTTTCTAAAGCCCGTGCTCGTTTGCCTATTCGCGATAATTCATTAGGAGATATACTTCTGCTTCCCATTTGCAAAGCATCAACTCTCATGTTTTTACCAGTCATTTTAAGTCCTTGTAAAACACCATCACCTATAGCTTGTCCATAGCCTAAATTTTCAACTGACTTATTAAATGCGGTATAACTAATCCCATTATTAATATCATTTATCCGCTTCTTCACATCTGGATCGTCCACTCCATACTTCGCAATCATTTCTGATGGCGTCATTGAGTTCAGATCTTTTTCTTTCGTTTTTCGTTGCTTTTCATCTGCTTCAGTCACCTTTTTTTGGAACGCTTGAACATTATCTGCTAAAGCAGTACTATTCGCAAATGCTAGGAAACGAGGATCGGTATAGCCTAATCCTCCGACTTTCTGTGCTGCTTTAATTTGTGTGCTTAAAGACTGAATCATGTCTTCATTAGCCGAATTGCCTTGCTTACTATCGAACTGATTGACTTTTTGAATGATTTCATCCGCATACTTCTTCGTCGCGTCCGCTACTTGATTAAAGTCACTCTTTGAGGCAGATAATGAAATTAGATCAGAAATACTGCTATAAACGGACTGGAAACTCTTCACTTGTTCTTGATAGGTTTGTTTCATCTTGTCAATTTCTGGATTAGTATAAAATATAATTAACACTCTAATTTTGCACGTTTGTCTACACCCTGAAGAGGCTAGGACATAACTCTACAAGTCATATCCTAGCCTCGAGGAATCCGAGTGAACGGTAGTAGCAGAGTCAACTCTTTCAGAAAACTCCGCAATTTCCGCTAGCCTTTCTTATTTCTCGAAGTTAAACAATTCTGTCAAAATCTCTTTTTTATATTGTGAACGAAAATATAAAACGACTTTCTCATTATAGTTTTTTATATAGACATGTAATTTATTTTCTTTTACTTTTTATCAATTTATTTGCTAAGTAAGTTCAACGTATCAACACTATTTAATCAAGTTTATCCATATGCCTAAGTACTTTAGAAACCTATAGTACTTCACTGAGGTTTCCTTCTAGTAACTTTTCTTTAATGCTGATGTAGGTTTTTCCATTCTCACTATAGACTATCCACTGATAGAAACTCCTATAAATTTTGATAAAGTGTCTAAATACATTTAATGTTTTATAATTGACCTATTGTTGCTCCCCTTCAGAAACCTTTCCCTTTAGAATATGTTTATTATCTTCTCTCCATTCACACAAAGCTGTCAAAATTCTATCTTCATTCTCTCCTATATATCCTTCGTAAATTACAGAACTAATATCTTCAGCATTGAAATAAGCAAATTTCTCTAAATTGATTAAACCAGTCACCTGATTAACAGCAGCATAATCTAGATAACATTCTTCGTTGTTAATACGAATAATTGGTTGTCTCGCCACAATCATTTATGGAACAATACCTTCACTTAAATAAACGACACTGCCTATTGGTAATAATGTTTAATTTTTCATATTATTTCTCCGTTCTTATTATTAAGTATTCACTAACTTTTTTGTCCAAAATATTGTTACCGTTAAAAAAAAGCAAAAGTGCAATTAAAATTATCAATAAAGCAAACAATCTTTCTTGAACTAAAAAAGGAAGTATAATTGTAAAAAATATTATCAATCCTAATAAACATGTTAATGGAAGAATATTTTCTATAGTCATTATCCTTTCTTTAGAAATATTTATTTCATGTCCTTCACCAATTAAATCCAAATCACCATTACAGAAATACTCTAAATTTGATATAAAAAAATTTTTTCTATATTTTGATACCAGAAAAATAACTAAAATAAAAACAATCCAAAAAATCATAAGATTAAAAATACCCGTTACTATATTTATAGGGGAATTAATTTTTCCAAATATCCAAGACATATCTATGCTGTGCCTCAAAATTGCGCTTATTATTAACCCTATAGAAATACCAATGTAATTGTGTTCTGATTTTTTTTTCATGGCTCTCTTCATTTCATCTTTAGAGATTATTTTATTTCTAAAATCTATATTTGATTTATAGATTTTCCGATTAATTTTGTGTTTTCCCAATCCGATTATTCCTGAATTTTGTCTTATCAGATATTCTTCATTTTCTTGGGTTAATAACAATACCCAACCTACTATTACTTTTTTATTATCAAAAGAGATATTATAAAGTTCACCTTTTTTGATTTCCGAATTATTTATCATAAAAAAACTCCTCCAAAAAAATCGCCAACTTTATTAGATACTTTATTCCATCCAGAAACAACCGCATTGCCCATATTATCTTCGAAATTTTTTACACCTTTGAAATTATCTCGAAGCCAATCATTTGCAAAACCTATACCAACAGCTATAGCTATTCCTCCAACGACACCTACACCTATAGGATTAGCTAATACTCCAGCGCTTACTAATGCTGCAGAGCCTAATTCAATCGCACCAGTAACACCCACGGAAGCAATACCAGTTGTAATTCCCTTACCCCATGCTTCTTTAGCAGTATCTCCTTGCCACATATCTATCCCTACACCAATAAATGTGCCACCAACTTCACTAAATCCTCTACCAATACCTTTCGCAAAACCTGTAGCTGTATTTTTAGCAGCTTTCCTTACAGCTGAGGTTGCTCCAGAAGTTTGTCCCAAAATTCTTCCATCAGGTAAGGTAATAGAATATCGATTTGACCAAATTGCATTTGACAGCTTATCTCCATACTTTGCTCCAGCTTTTTCAAAGCCTTTCTCAATTTTATCTCCTCCTATTGTAGTGCCAATAGTAGTACCTATACCAATAGAAGTGTTACTAATCCCGTTATTAATATCATTTATCCACTTCTTCACATCTGGATCATCCACCCCATACTTCGCTATCATTTATGATGGCGTCATCGAGTTTAGATTTTTTTTCGTTTTTTATTGCTTTTCAACTGTCTTCTTTAAATAAATAGTAGTCACCAGAACGCGACTGGTAACTACTACGATTTACTTTCTCTTTTAGTGGATTACTAAAGCGTTTCTTTAATTGACAATTTCTTATATGTGGTAGACTTTAATTGTTGTTCAATATTTTTTTGTAATTCTTGTTCTTCTTCAGAAATATATCCTGTAAAGTGAATCGTTTTAATATCTTCACTATTAAAAAAATAATTTCCCTCATTGAATTGACCTTGGGGATAGAAACAACCCGCATAATCAAAATAACCTACAGTTCCATTATTGTCGTATAATGGGAAACGAGCAGTTATCATTAGTTCTTGCTCTCCATCATTCAACGTTACTACAGTTCCAATTGGTAACAATTCCATTATAATTTACCTACTTTCATTTGATTTAATAATTGTTTCAAGGATCTAGTTACTCTTCTATGTCTAATAAAATTCATATTTTCCATAAGTGGCAATAAGAAACAGCATAGTATACTTAAACAAAGTAACGAAGTATAGTTTGATTTATCAAAGAACATAACCGACATAAAAATGAAAAAGAAAATCCATACCAGTAATAATGCTATTTTTATTTCTTTTATTTTTTTTAAATTTATTAAACAATCTTCAATTTCTTGTATACTCAAATTTATTTTAGTTAATTGATTTGAGGAATACGAACGGTGGATCAAAAATAAGCATATACAGCCTAAAATTAAACCAAAGAAACAGGCAAGAAAGTAATTTATTCTAATGCTTCCAAAAACATTATTATTTAAAATCAAATTTAACGGAGCTAGAAATAATCCAACAAATCCCCACTTTTTATCAAAATTCTGATTTTTCAATATATAAAACTGTTGAGATTTCCCTTCGTAGTAAATAGCTGTATTGTTTTCTTGATTAATATACAAATAAGTATATCTTTCTTTTTCTTTGGTAATTATTTCCATAATGAATCTATCCAATCTACTCCTGCTTTTATTGCATTTCCAACAGGTTTTTTCAATTTATCATAATGTATAATCAACATCTGTATTTATTACGAAACCAGCAACTTCTGTTACACCACTTAAAATTGTAAAAACTACGATTACATAGTTAGCTCTTTTATTTATAATTTATTTTTCTCTATAATCGAAAAAGTTTTAGTTTTATTAAAATAATTAATAAACACAAACAAAATCGTAACTAGCATGCTCGAAACAGTAATACCTACAAAATACATCCATGTTCTATTAAAGTAAAAAGAAACACAAATAAATACTAGGAACATACACGCAACAATCAAAAATTTAAGTTGATTGGATAACAATTTTTTCCCGTTTTTCAAACATTCTTCTATTTCAGATGTAGATAATTCAAGTATTTTGAGTGACTGAGAAGATTGGAAAAATTTATTAATAAGTTGAATAATACAACCTAACAGAATTCCTGAAGCAATCGCTGCTAATAACAGTAGCAAAAAATTTCCGTCTACTGATTGATACTTTAATGACCTTGTTGCTGCCATTGCTAACACAGTTAAAATATAAACTCCAGAAGGTATTTTTTGTTGGCTTTTAAAAAAATGATTCTTAGTTAAATCATAATACAAATTATTTTCTCCATGAAATTTATTGGTTATTAAGATATAGTTATTTTCTAAAAGCATAGTAAGCTCCTTATTTGAATAAATTTCCAACCCATTTTCCAGCAGCATTTACGGCATTTCCAACAACTTTTTTAGTGGTATCTTACAAAGGGTCTACAATAAATTCATTAATGAGCCATGCTGCTCCAACACCTGCGACTACCGCCAGTCCACCTGACAGCCCCAAGGCAGCTACACCTAAGCCAACACCTACACCAGTAATAAAATGAGCTCCAGTTTTTGCTGCTGCGTCATTGGCGGATTCCCCATTAGCAACCATGCTACCATAATCAATTACGGAGCCAATAATTGGCATAGCCTTACTAGCTGCTCCTGCAATTTTTGATCCAGCATAAAAACCAGAAGCCACTTCAGTTCCTCCAAAATATTTTGTACCAGTATTGTATAAGCTAGTTGCTAATAGATCACCATTATTTGTTAACCATTCTTCAGATAAACCCATTGCAATATCTTGATTGATTGGAAAAACTATATTTTCCATACCATCTTTTAGTTTGTTTAGTGCGGTATAACTAATCCCATTATTAATATCATTTATCCGTTTCTTCACATCTGGATCGTCCACTCCATACTTCGCAATCATTTCTGATGGCGTCATTGAGTTCAGATCTTTTTCTTTCGTTTTTCGTTGCTTTTCATCTGCTTCAGTCACCTTTTTTTGGAACGCTTGAACATTATCTGCTAAAGCAGTACTATTCGCAAATGCAAGGAAACGAGGATCGGTATAGCCTAATCCTCCGACTTTCTGTGCTGCTTTAATTTGCGTGCTTAAAGACTGAATCATGTCTTCATTAGCCGAATTGCCTTGCTTACTATCGAACTGATTGACTTTTTGAATGATTTCATCCGCATATTTCTTCGTCGCATCCGCTACTTGATTAAAGTCACTCTTTGAGGCGGATAATGAAATTAGATCAGAAATACTGCTATAAACGGACTGGAAACTCTTCACTTGTTCTTGATAGGTTTGTTTCATCTTATCAATATCTGATTTTGCTTTGGTCAAGACTTCTTCGCTAAGGACTGCTGAATCAGAGGTTTCTCCTGTTGTCCCTTTGAAATCCTGATACGCTTGGCGTAGCTCCATTTCAACGGCTAGATAACTACTTTTCAATCCAACAATTACGGCATTCTGGTTATTATTGATATCCGCTGATATAGCTTGTCCTACTTTCTATTCAGGAAGACAGTAGTCTAAAAACATTTCGTTTATCTATATACATGAAAAGAAACCTCTTCAAATTAAGGTTTCTTTTCATGATAATTAAATAAGTGATTCTAATTTCAAGATAAATTTTTAAATTATTTATCTTGAATAAAAAATTTAGGATACTTAATATTATTCAATTCTTTCAAAATATTTTTTTGAAGTTCTTTTTCAGTCTCTGATAAATAACCTGTAAAGTGTACTTCATCAATGTCCTCAGCGTTAAAAAAGTAATTACTATCATTTAAAATACCTTGTGGAAATAAACAAGCACCGTAATCAAAGTATCCAAGTTCTCCGTCTTTGTTGTAGAGTGGAAACCTTGAGGTAATCATCAGCTCTTGTTTATCTTTCTTTAATGAAATAACTGTTCCTATTGGATAAATATTCATAATTATTCTCCCTACTATTTTAATGTTTTAATTAGTTTTTTCGTAACTGTAAAATATATAAATGGTTCATATAATGCGACTACACTAACAAATATACATAACCACGAAAATATAAGAAATAATATTACATGCATGAAATAAAATATTATTGTACATGTTACACCTAGAAAAAAAAATATACTTGCTAGTTTTATTAAACCTGCTAAATTGCTAATTCGTCTTTTCCCAACAATTTCTTTTAACTTGTCATATGAGAAAGATATCTGATTTTTTTCAAGTGTTTTTCTTTGATGTTTATTTAAAAAAAACATCAAAAGAAGTGCTGTAAATATTGCAAATAAGTATGTTCCAACTATAAGTAATGGTATATTTTCAACATTATCATATAATAATTTTCCGAGTACGGAGTTACCTAATAATGTAGTAACTAATGCAATAATTCCAAAGTTACTTTTTGATGTTGTTGCGTTATTATTAGTACTATTTAGCTTTAATTCAGCTAATTTTTTCTCTTTCTCATTATAAAAAATCATATGACCATCAGTGTCACTATATATTTTTTGATACATACTTTATCACCTTCTTTTTTCATTTAAAAAAACTAGAAACAGAATCAATAATGGCATCGGATACCGTATTTATGGCACTACCAACTATAGTACCAACTACCACTCCTATAACTGTTCCAACAACAGGTACTGGAATTGCTGTACCTAAGATTCCCCCTATGGTTCCCGCTACGGATGCAGCAGTTGCTGTTGCAACTGCAACGCCTGCTATATCACCTACTGCATTACCTGCCAAATGACCTACAAATTTCATTGGGGCATTAGGATCTTCCGAAGAGATCAAAGAATAAGCATCTATTGCAGGACCAATAAATGGAATTGCTTTATTAACTTTCCCTCCAACTTTTCCTCCAAGGTACAAAGCTGATCCCAATCCATTGCCTGCAAATTCAGAACTATAGTAACCTGACATATCAGCGATTCTTTGACCATTTTTATCAAAGAATTGCTGTGCTCCTTCTGTAAATAAGGATATCTCAGTATCTTTTATTAAATCTTTCGCTACTCCGAAAACTGTCGTACTAATCCCATTATTAATATCATTTATCCGCTTCTTCACATCTGGATCGTCCACCCCATACTTCGCAATCATTTCTGATGGCGTCATTGAGTTCAGATCTTTTTCTTTCGTTTTTCGTTGCTTTTCATCTGCTTCAGTCACCTTTTTTTGAAACGCTTGAACATTGTCTGCTAAAGCAGTACTATTCGCAAATGCGAGGAAACGAGGATCAGTATAGCCTAATCCTCCGACTTTCTGTGCTGCTTTAATTTGCGTGCTTAAAGACTGAATCATGTCTTCATTAGCCGAATTGCCTTGCTTACTATCGAACTGATTGACTTTTTGAATGATTTCATCCGCATATTTCTTCGTCGCATCCGCTACTTGATTAAAATTGCTCTTTGAGGCGGATAATGAAATTAGATCAGAAATACTGCTATAAACGGACTGGAAACTCTTCACTTGTTCTTGATAGGTTTGTTTCATCTTATCAATATCTGATTTTGCTTTGGTCAAGACTTCTTCGCTAAGGACTGCTGAATCAGAGGTTTCTCCTGTTGTCCCTTTGAAATCCTGATACGCTTGGCGTAGCTCCATTTCAACGGCTAGATAACTACTTTTCAATCCAACAATTACGGCATTCTGGTTATTATTGATATCCGCTGATATAGCTTGTCCTACTTTACCAGACATTGCGTTACTGTTAATTATACCATTCATTGCGTTTTTTGCAGTATTTAATTGACTTTGCGCTGTCTTAGAAAGCTTTTGATACTCTTCTACTGCTTTCTTCATTTCTGCTGTATCGACATAAAATCCCATAATACACTCCTTTCCATGCGTTTACCCTATTATTCTTGTTCTGACAACTCAGACAACACTTCAAAATAAGCAATCGTATCTTCTGGTTTCATATACGCTGTTGAAACTTGTTGCTTGGTTACCTGAGTCGTTCGTAAACCATCGAAAGCAAACGCTTCTTCATACTCATTTGTAAGACTTTCCGCAATGACCCGTTTGATCATCATATTCGAAATCAAAATCGGATCATTCCCGGGAATTTCACCGTAAGGCCACAAATGACCTAGATAATCTACAATATATTGCTCAAAACCGCTCATCAGAGGAATCTTCCGACCGCTTAACGTGACAACTGCGCCTAGCTCTTCCTTTTTAAAGAGTTCCGCTAGTTCTTCTGTTAACATACTTTCATCTAATTCGACCGTTGTTCCAACAGGATAAATCGGCGCAAAGGCAACATCGATTTTCCCCATATACTGAAGAAACTGTTCATTGGTCAGTTCTACTTGACTAGTTTGACGATCAAGCACTACACGTTGAGTATCATGATCAAAAGAGACCGTCAATTTAGCACCAACCATTGGCTTATGTTCGAATTGTTCTTCTTCATTACGATAGGCTTTATAAATTCCTTTTAACAAAGGAAAGTTCGTTCCTAATAAAACGCCTGTTGTAATCAACTCATTCGTTACCTCAAAAAGTAAAGAATCATCATTTGCTAGAACCTCTTCGAAGAATTTTTTTGTATCATAACTCGCCATTAATTGAACCTCACTTTAGATGTATTTTGCTCAAATAATGTTGTATTTTGTTTAAATGATTTAGATGCTTGCTTGTCTTCACTAACAATATGTTCCGCAACTTTTTTCATTTTTTGCGTATCTGTTTTCGAAACATTTTTGAAGGATTCTACTGTATTTGCAAGTTTCTTTTGTGTTTCAATTATTTTTTTGAATCGCTTCAATGTTGTTTTCCCTAAATTGTTGATGGTTGGTTTTGAAATGCTTGATACTGTACTCTCCGCTTTGTTAACCGCACCATCCCAGACTTGTTTATCAACACCTATTGCCATAATTCATCTCTCCTTTTTCTTACTAAAAAATAGAGGCTAAGAAATTTTTTGCCATATCAAAGGCGCTTCCGACAGCACTCAACAAATCACCTTGCTCTAACTCTTTTTTGGCTATTTCTGCATCTAGTTTGGATAAATTTTGTTGATGGGTGTTTTCTTCTTTATGCAAAGCGGTTCCCATTTTTTTTGCTTTCTGATCAAATTTAGTACGAAGCGTCCCTTTAAACTGCCCTGTACTCAATTTTGTTGAGTATTGGTTGACTTCATTTTCGAATTTAGAGAAGGACGACATTGACTTATTTAACGCTCGTTTTGCTTCTTTCAATCGTTCTAATTTTTTTTGATTTCGATCATAATTTGCTTGTCGTTCATTTGCGATACGTTGCCATTTTGTTGCTTCTTGTCGATTTCGACCATTACTCTCTTGTCGTTTTCTTTCTGCTGCATCGTCTTTACTCATCGTTTTACCTCCTTTTACACTTAAACTATCAACTATTCACTAACCAACTTCACTCGACAAGCATTCCGTCCAACAAAGAAATGAGACTCATCTAGCTCAACTGTTGGTTCACTATAGCCTGATTTCACATTGATAAATCCTTGATCTGCTAAACGTGTACCAATCATTCCTGCTGGGATATTCGTGCGTAGTCGTTTATTAAAGTCATCGAAGCTATTTTCAATTTGTTTTTGATTGCCTTGGAAAATAAAGTAAATCTTCACTTTCGCGGCTTTTCTTAGGTACACGTCAATTGCATCATTGGTAATGAATGTCTTATCTCCAAATACATGCGCCTCTGGAACATAGACAAACATTGGTTCAGGATCTGTTGCGTCCTGACGAACTTCTTCCGTTATTTAATTCGTTCAGTTTTTATTTTTGATACAAAATAAAAAAGCTTAGATCTACAAATCAACTTATAATAAACCAAAAAAAGTTAGATTTTTTAGTCTAACTTTTTTTGGTTTACTTGCTAATTTGTTCTAAGCTTTTAAACAACATTTCTATTTAATTAAATTTTTTCTTTGCCTCTCAAAATGATAATCTGGCTTTCCATTTTTTGTAAGGTTTGTGAAAAATCATTGTGGAAAGTAGTAAATATCTGAGAGCAAGCATGGTATTCATTCGCTATTTTCTTTTTATTAACAGGACGCTTTTGATCGCTAAAAAATTCATTTAGTAGTTTTAAAGTACTTTTCCATGAATTTAGTTGTTCCAACAGATCATGTAAAGAATATACCTCTTGATGACTTACCATTTTGATAGGTTGATTATTTTTTGTCTTTATACTTTGCTTTTCCATAGTTCTCCTCCTTTTTTCGAATCGATGCTTATACAAACACCACTTCTTTTTTCATTATACTATATGATGTTCTTATAAACAACACTAAAAAGGGAGAGAATTCTATGGAAAGAAAAGTAGAAATTCGTTTGAAACAACTAGTTGATGATAGAGGAATCTCTTTAAGAGAACTTGCTCGTTTATCAGATATCGAGCCTTCAATTGTTAATAAGTTGGCTAATAATAAAAGAGAGAAAATTTATTTACCTCATATTGAGAGGATAGCGGATGCTTTGGATATTGATGATATCTCTGAAATAATTCGGTTGAAATGAGTAGGAAATGCAGTGTAAACACCATCATTTGGGAACTTACACTGTTTTTATAGTAAGAATTTTACTTTTTAATACTGCTCTCTGGCTTAGTTGTGCTAACTAATCCACTTTTCTTAGATCTAATATGTTGGAAAATTTTCATATTTTAGCTTAGTTTTTGACCATTAAATTATTAAGAATCTATAAAATACATTGAACTTGTTCTGATGTATTTCAATAAGTCTTTTATTATTTAAACAGTTCTCTTATCGAAAATTTGATTATCCTACAATTATGCACAAAAAATGGTATCAGCATTTTTTGCTGATACCATTTTACTAGACTTATTGAGACTGATTAATCTATTAACTTCAGATAATATTCATCATCTTCCGAAATCTGTTTTAAAAATTCTTCTAGCGATTCGGCTATCTTAAATTCATCATAATAAATTTCATTTCTCTCATTATTAGATATTTTTATTGAAATCATCGCGGTTTCATTCGCTTCGAAAAATACCAATTCATTTTCTAAATCATCATAAACTTCAATATCAGGAAAAAATTCATAATCATTTTGTTTTAATTTAAAATCTCTTATAGAATAAGGATCCATTATACGGTTGATATTATATTCAGAGCCTTTTATAAAACCATAACCTACACTCAAAAAGAATTCCTTTAGTTCTTTAGGAATTTCTAATTCTAATGCCCTTTCTACTTCAATTATGTCTTCCATTTTTATATTGTAAAAAATATTCCCACTATTATCTTCGCTACATTTAATCATAAATCGTTATTCCCTTATTTTATCGTAAATAAGTATAGCTTTTGCTCATATATTTTTTAAAGAACTGGTTCATCATTTTCATTCAATACAGTTTTTATTTCATTATTTTCATAAATTACCATATATTCATCTGGGAGAGCCAGAACTTGAATTATCTCAGGTTTTTGTTTTAAAAGTTGATAAGCATATAAGGCATATAGATCTTCTTCTGAATTATCCTCTTCTATACTACCTATATACCAACCTGAATCACCTGGTTCCACATCACTAGATCTTTGCATATACATTGTATCGAAAGTTAAAATATTTTTTTGAAGTATGATTTTATCGCTAAAACTAATTGATTTGCCTTCTAAATTTAGTTTTCTCAAAAAATGACCTTGTTTTAACTGTACCCATAGTGCCAAGGTTAAATCTTTAGTCTTATCTTCAAAAGGATTTTTGCTAGTATCATTTGTTAGTATAACGAATGAGTCTTTATTTATTTCTTCTAAAAAATAAATTGACCAGCTAATTTGGAATGATAATCCATTTATTAACTCTTCCTCATTCATATTTTTTAGGATATAGAACAGGCTTAACAATTGAGGCTCTAACTCTTTTTCTGCAGTAGCTATAAATTCTTTATTTCCTATTTTTTGCTTAAATTCTCTCATTTATTTCAACCTACTTCTGATGAAAATTTTCAAAGATTCCCAGACTTTTTTCTAATTCTAACATTCTCTCATCAGCAAAGAATCACTTACCTTAGATTCTACATTTTGATAATTCTACAACAAATCACTAGTTTTTACATACTATTACTTCTATTTTTACTCTTTAAAAACTATTACATAAAATATAAGCAGAGACATAATAATGATGATTATTTAATCTTTGATAGTGAAACTTTTTAAAAATCCATTAAATGTGTCTACTACCCAATATACATTTTCATTATCTGAAGAGCCTTCTAGTTCTTGTGCATTATCCCAAAAATAAACTCCCTTTTCATTCCCAAGTGAAAATATTTTTCGAGTTTCTTCTTAAGTTTTAGATTAAAGAGCATCATAATAAAAAGTATCATCTTCATTAATCTTCATCAAAAAATCCGAAAAACTATTAGCTACTTTTTCATCATAATAAAAAATGTCGTTTTCTTCTGGAGCAAGTCCAATAGATAGCATAGAAGCCTCATTGCCTTCAAAAAATATTAATTTTTCATCTTCAAATTCATCATATATTTCGATATCAGGGTAATATTCAAAATCGTTTTGTCTTAGTCTAAAATCTCTAACTGAGAATGGATGCATAATTCTGTTTACATTCCCAATATTACTGTGGATAAATCCATAGCCCACTTCTAAATAAAAATTTCTAAGTTCTTCGGGAAAAATAATTCCAAGTTCTTTTTCTACTTCAATTATATCTTCCATTTTTACAGCATAAGAAATATTTTTGCTGTTCTCCTTGATATCTTTGAGCATTCGTTGGTACCTCTTACTACTCTTCAACAGAAAATCTATTTAAAAATCCACTAAATGTACTTGCTAAAAAGTATACATTTTCCTCATCCGAAGAACTTTTTAACTCGTATGCATCATCCCAAAAATAAACTCCTTGTTCATCTCCAATAGTTATCATAATAAATAAACCTGAGTTATATTCAGTTCCAATTATAAAGCTAGATGGTGGAAGTTCATCTTCATATTCAAATAACCAAGTTCCTAAATCAAAGTTTTCATTTTCATTTATTCCAAGTAAAGAACCCAGAACTATCTCTTCCCCTATATTATCTAAATGAGTAGTTAAATAATTTTTAGCAGGTAACCCTCCGTTATAATTTTCTAAAAACTCTTTATAGTCATTTGGAAATACGATATCATATTTTTCTTCTAAAGATAAAATATCTATCTCTGATAAGTGACCAAATCCGTTAATATTGTTCATTATTTCACCTCATCATTTCTTTTTTAATGCAAACCCACCTTTATGTGTAAATCTTCTGTGGACCAAAGTCGGTACATCCTGTAGCGTCTTTCCATCTTGATGATGATGCCATGTTCCGTCAGCTTTTTTGGAAGAGATTTTATCAGCTTCTCGAAAATCCTTAGGTCTTGTTGTAAAACCATCTTCTAATGTAACCTCATTCCTAACAAATCCAGCTTCTTTAAAATCAGGATATCCATCTGTATATTTAATAACATTGCCATCCCAATCTTTGTACACCCATGTTCCATCATCTAGGATATCGATTTCTCCACCTTTATCCAACCATTTTTTAGGATCTCTAGAATTTTTAGGTTTTGTTTCTAGTAACTCTTTAGTAAAATCATCTGATTTTAATTTCTTAGCCACATCATCAACAGCGCCACTCCCCTTACTAAAGTTAGCTTTACCTGCCTTCATGTAATCACCTAATGTACCCTTACCAAAGACTTTGACACTTCCTCCTCCGCCAAGAGCTATTTCATCCATTATCGGCATTGGAATATTCTTTAGTTTTGTCGCAAATGCTTTAGCTGCGTCATCTCCATATTTCAGAGCTTTATCTACCATCGTTGTCGCTTTGCCTAGCTTCCCTAACGTTGTGGCTTTTGTTGTCGCTTTGAACGCATTTAATCCTTCTGTTATTTTACCAGCTAATTTCGTGCCTTTCAAGGCTGCGCTTACTTCTCCAACTCCTATAAACATACTCGCTACATCAAATACATACCCACCTATTTCGTATGCATTCCCATTTACTATATCCGTCAAAATTCCATCTACTAGAGCTTTGCCCATGTCAAAGGTTTGTTTTGCTGCTTCTCGGGAGACTGGATCGATTATCATTATTTGTGGATTCAACATTGCATTCACACCCAATACGACCGTTCCTAGCGTGGTACCAATTGCTTTGGCATTTTCCCAGGCTCCTTTGATATCGTCTAATTTCCACTGTGGTGTTTGAATCCCTCTTGCTGAATCAAGTCCCCATTCGACTAGCTCAACGCCTAAATGAACCAGTTCACTAGCGCTAATTGCTACGGAGCTAACCATGCTTCCTGCCCCACCGATAAAACCTTCTACAAATAACAGTCTGTTCTTAACATCGTTAGGGATAGAGAGGTTTTTTGTTCCCTCTACTACATTCCCCCACCAGTCACCAATACTATCTGACATATTTTTAAGAAAATTTTCTACTGGATGACGTTTTGCCCACTGTTCTTGTTTTTCCTTAGCAGCTTTTTCCGCGGCTAGTTTTGCATCCGCTTCTGCCTGAGCTATTTGACTATCAATATCTTGGATTGCTTCCGCTAATTCACTGCTCGACACAAACTCCATAAATCTTGGGTCTGTATAACTTAAGCCGCTCGCCGTTTCAGACATTTTAATTTGTTGAGCTAAAACATTGATGATTTCTTCTGCTGAGCTTGGTGGTTGCTTACTATCAAACTCATTGACTTTTTGAATGATCTTATCCAACTGCTTTTTTGCTTCATCGCAAGCACTAGTGAACGTACTACTGCTTGGCATAGAAAGCGAAATTAAATCGGCTATATCACTGTATGTCGATTTGATGGTTTGTCTTTTTTCTTTGTGCTCCGTCTTAAATTTATCAATGGCTGTTTTTGCCTTCGTTAAAACATCTTCGTCTAACACCGCACTTTGTGAGGTTTCTCCTGTGGTTCCTGCAAAATCTGCGTATGTTTTTTGGAGATCTGCTTCTACTAACTTATAGCTGTTTTTTAACCCAACTAATACGGCATTTTTATTATTATTGATATCAGCCGCGATTGCTTGTCCTACTTGACCGTGCATCGCATTACTGTTAATGATACCGTTCATTGAACTTTTCGCATTATCTAGTTGTTCTTGTGCCGTTCTTGATAGTTTTTGATACTGTTCCAACGCCTTTTTCATTTCGGCTGTTTCGACATGAAAGCCCATAATTTGCTCCTTTCTTTACGTTTTTATACGCTACTCCGTTGTTGTCATTCCAGAAAGTGTTTCATAATAGGAAATCGCATCTTCTGTCGTCATGTACGCTGTAGAGATTTGTTGATTTAATACTTGGGTTGCCTGTAATACATCAAACATAACAAGATCTCCAGCTAATATATCCTTATTTTTGCTTTTTATTTTGATACACGAAAAACGGTACAGTGATCGTAATTTATCCACCAATACCGTTTTAAGAGCCTAAAATCCAGCTGATTATACGTCAAAGAAGTATTCGAAAAAACTAGAACAACCCTTTGAAGTTTTCTAAAATAAATACAGCTAGTCTATATCAGCTATCGACAGCTTGATTAGTGAGTTAGTTCTTACTAGTCAAGGCTCTATCATTTGATTACAAGTATTATGATAGAGTACCTTTTTTATTTAGTTTTTATCTATGTCTCTTCATTAAGTTTGTGATAATTTAACAATCACATCTTGAAAAGAACTATTTTTACTTATTTCTATTTCTAATTGTTTTAAAATGTTTTCGGATGAAATTTTATCGCTTTCAACCGTATTCTCTTGTAAAATTTCTTTGATTTTTTCCTTTTCTATATGCGATTCCACAATATTTAAAGAAATATCATAAAAGCTACCATCTATCATTAAACAATATCCATTTATTCTTAAATAAATATACGTTGTCACTAATGCAGTGCGCTTATTTCCATTGTAAAAGCAATGATAATTGGAAAGTGCATACCATAGATAAGCTGCCTTATCGAAAAATGTGGGATACAATTCCACACCGAAAACTTCTTGATTTAATGATTGAGAAATTAGTTGAATAGAGTTTTTATCTCTGATACCATACATAGGTTTAACAACATTTTGGGTTAATTTCTGCAGAAAATTATTAATATCAATTATCAACTGTTCATTCATAATTTTTTTTTATAAACCTTTCTAACTCTTCAAAAGAGCAAAATGATTCTCGTGTATCTATTGATTCTCCGAATATAGATATACGATACTCTAAAGAATCCTTAACTTGATATATTCCTATAATAAAGTAATTCACCTTTGTATGTGAAAGTCCATCTTCCACCAAATAAAATAACCGGTTTATTTCATTAAATTCAATGTTAATACTTAGCGTCTCCGTAATCTTTTTTTCTAAAATATCTATGGAATTAGCATCACCACTGCAAATGCTTACTCCTTCTTTTGTATCAAAAAGTACTACTGTATAGTTATTATCTTCTCGTTCTGAATCATATTTAATTGTAAAGTTTGCTTTATTTTCCTTTAAGAATGTTTGCAATTTCTGATACATCTGTTATCTCCTTTCTACCTAATTTGCCAATCAAATCCCATTTTTGAGTATCACTTAAAGGTGATTTCAAGCTTAAATCATCTAATAACATATTTAATGTATCAAAAGCCGTTCTTTTATTCCCATTTTCAAACGCATGATCCGCAATACTTCTAGTGACTGCTGAGGTTTGCTCCCATGCATCTTCATAATAAGACGCAGAATTAATTATATTATCTATTGAATTATTTTGTTCAAATCCATTAGAATATTTTTTGTTTATATTCTTAATATCATCAGCAATTTCATCCATATTATTAATTAAGTTTCTAGGAGGTTTATTGACATTAGCCCCACTGGATCCCTTAGCCACATCATCCACAACCGACCCTACTTTTGGCGCTTTCAACTTAGTTGTAACATTCTTTGCCGTGTTTTTCAATCCGTTTACTGCTGATAACATGGTGCCCACTGTCAAAATATCTGTCGTCATATCATAGATATCTCCACGTTTAAAGTCATCAGCCATTGCGCCTATCGCTGCTTTACTCATTTCAAAAATGGCTTCAGGAGTTAATGCCTGAACATTCTTAACAGCTCCTGACCAATCTTTTCCAATCCAATCTGGTGATTTTACGCCTCTTCGATTATTGATCCCTGCAGCGAGTCCTCCACCTAATAGCTGACCAACTTGTATACTCCCAATCGCTAATGAACTGATCCCCTCTCCTACAAATCCTATCGTAGATTCTAAAACTAATAAAATGCCTTTGCCTGTTTCTAAGAGTAAAAAACCTTCGGTATTGAGCCCTTTTGTTCCTTTGACAATCCCATTCCACCAACAACCGATTCCATCTGTAAAATTTCGTAATCCATTCTCTAATGGATGATCTTTTGCCCACTGTTCTTGCTTTTCCTTAGCAGCTTTTTCCGCGGCTAATTTTGCATCTGCTTCCGCCTGCGCAATCTGACTGTCAATATCTTGGATTGATTCTGCTAACCCGGTTTGGGAGACAAACTCCATAAATCTTGGGTCTGTATAACTTAAGCCGCTCGCCGTTTCAGACATTTTGATTTGTTGAGCTAAAACATTGATGATTTCTTCTGTTGAGCTTGGTTGTTGCTTACTATCAAACTCATTGACTTTTTGAATAATCTTATCCAAGTGCTTTTTTGCTTCATCACAAGCACTAGTGAAGGTACTACTGCTTGGCATAGAGAGCGAAATCAAATCGGCTATATCATTGTACGTTGATTTGATGGCTTGTCGTTTTTCTTTGTGTTCTGTCTTGAATTTATCAATAGCTGTTTTTGCTTTAGTTATGACCGCTTCATCTAACACCGCACTTTGTGAGGTTTCTCCTGTGGTTCCTGCAAAATCTGCGTATGTTTTCTGGAGATCTGCTTCTACTAACTTGTAGCTATTTTTCAAGCCCACAAGTACAGCATTTTTATTGTTGTTGATATCTGATGCGATTGCTTGGCCTACTTGACCTTGCATCGCATTACTTTTAATGATACCATTCATTGAATTTTTCGCATTATTTAGTTGTTCTTGTGCCGTTTTTGATAGTTTTTGATACTGTTCCAACGCCTTTTTCATTTCGGCTGTTTCGACATGAAAGCCCATAACATGCTTTTTTGAGAAGAGTATTCAAACATCGAATCAAAAAATCGCATAAAAAAGTTTAATTTTTTTGCCTCTACAGAAATCACCAGTTGAATTCCTTGCTAATTCAATATAAATAACTCTAGTATACGTTTTTAATAAAGCATATTTAATAACTTCGTAAATGTTTCACATATAAATAAAATGGACTTTTCACTATCCTTATCAGCTACTTCATGATTCCAAAATATCACATTTGGTACTTTCTTATCACGAAAATCAAAACAAATTAAATTACCAAATGGATCCTCAGCAATAGGAATTACGCCCTTAACTATACGATCAGAGACATCTTCTAAGACTTCAAAAATATTACTATAGTCATCCTCTTTAAAACTTATTAAATTATTAAACACTTCTTCCTTATCGTTAAACTTAAACTTGTTTGGGTGAGGATATCCTCCATCGTTATTGGATACTACTTCAATATAATCCTGCGGAAACTTTATATTTAGTTGTTTTTCAGCATCAACAATTTCATTTCCCAGTAGTTTACCGTTTGAGTTCTTCCATGTAACTATCTTTGACATAATTCATACTCTCCCTAATTTCCTGGACCCCAGATACTAAAGCCTCCAATATGTCCAGTTTGTCTATGAAATTTCCTATCAACCAACTGCATTACACCAGAATCTTGATGATGGTGCCAAGTAAATCTTTTAGGAACTCCTCCAGATTTAAATATTTCAATTTCTTCTAAAGAAAATTGACTTGCAAACTCTTTATTTTTTAATATTTTTTCATACAGGTCTTTACTTGCTCTATCGAAATGTGTTTCTCGCCAATGACCATGGATCCGTGGCTCCTTGAAGTCCCAAACCGATTGTTTTTAACGTACTGCCCATCGCCTTCGTATTTTCCCATGCTCCTTTGATATCATTTGGATCTATGATTGCTACGATGCCTCGACCTAAAAACGTCAACCAACCCATAATCTATATAGGTTACTTGTTCTCTGTTTGAATCAATTGTTTTACTCATTTATTTTTTGATACATAAAAAACGGTATCAGTTTTTCACTAATACCGCTTCAATAACGTTTCATTTTCAATCTAAAATTACCATTAACTTAATAAACATTCGAAAAGAACGGAAAATTCATCTAAATTTTTGTACACTAAATACAGTTAGTTTTTTGTTAGCCACCGACAATTTGATTATCAATCCTGTGATAAAGTATTTTTTTATCTCTATTTATTCATCTAAATAACTTGCCACTCCCACAAAATTTATTTGATAATTTTGATTAACAATACTAATCCTTTTATCTTCCTCTTTGTTATATGAATAGTTATAAACCAATAGTATTGAATTATAAATAGTCTCCTGATTTTTAAATTGCGGAATCAGTTGTTCATCATAAGAAAAACCCTCTAGCAATTCTCTTATATTCTTATTTTTCACTGGAATCCAATCTCGCTCAATTAAATCTCTATCATAATAGCCTAATTTATAGTCTTTCTCAAATTGAGAAGGTATACTATCTCCTTCCTCTGTATAAGATACTTCCACATACTTATCTAATGCTTCTTTATCAGAAAAATTACCTAACCACAATGAAACATCATTTTTATCAGCCAAATTAATTACCTCCTTAATCCTTCAGGCAAACCTTGAATTCCATTTTTAAGTCTACTACTTGCCCACTCATTTAATTTTACTACAAAATTATCATAGTCAGTAGCATTATCTATAATTTTTAAAATTTCATTATGAGCTTTTGTTGAACCTCTTCCTCCATGCCAACCGCTTGGGTTTACAAACTCCACATCTTTTGTTAAAGTTCGCAACTCTTTAATATCATCCATGCTAACTCCCCATTTTTTAAATGTTGGTGTTCTAGAAACCAAGTGCCATTCATGATATCCTCCTGGCCTCCTAATTCTATCTTCTATTTTTTTCCGAAGTTCGGTATTTTTCCAAAGTTTTTCTAACTGTTCACTTGTCAAATTATCAAACCACTTATTAAATTCATTATTTCTAACAGAAGGAATTTTTATATCATCCGCAGCTTCACTAACTTTCTTAACCACATCATCTGCGAATCCATCACCTTTACTAAAAGCTTCCATATAATCGCCTAAAGTCATCTTGCCCATGCTTTGACCTGCAAATGCTAATTCATCCATAACTGGCATTGGAATATTCTTTAGTTTTGTCGCAAATGCTTTAGCTGCGTCATCTCCATATTTCAGAGCTTTATCTACCATCGTTGTCGCTTTGCCTAGCTTCCCTAACGTTGTGGCTTTCGTTGTCGCTTTGAACGCATTTAATCCTTCTGTTATTTTACCAGCTAATTTCGTGCCTTTCAAGGCTGCGCTTACTTCTCCAACTCCTATAAACATACTCGCTACATCAAATACATACCCACCTATTTCGTATGCATTCCCATTTACTATATCAGTCAAAATTCCATCTACTAGAGCTTTGCCCATGTCAAAGGTTTGTTTTGCTGCTTCTCGGGAGACTGGATCGATTATCATTATTTGTGGATTCAACATTGCATTCACACCCAATACGACCGTTCCTAGCGTGGTACCAATTGCTTTGGCATTTTCCCAGGCTCCTTTGATATCATCTAATTTCCACTGTGGTGTTTGAATCCCTCTTGCTGAATCAAGTCCCCATTCGACTAGCTCAACACCTAAATGAACCAGTTCACTAGCGCTAATTGCTACGGAGCTAACCATGCTTCCTGCCCCACCGATAAAACCTTCTACAAATAACAGTCTGTTTTTAACATCGTTAGGGATAGAGAGGTTTTTTGTTCCCTTTACTACATTCCCCCACCAGTCACCAATACTATCTGACATATTTTTAAGAAAATTTTCTACTGGATGACGTTTTGCCCACTGTTCTTGTTTTTCCTTAGCAGCTTTTTCCGCGGCTAGTTTTGCATCTGCTTCTGCCTGAGCTATTTGACTATCAATATCTTGGATTGCTTCCGCTAATTCACTGCTCGACACAAACTCCATAAATCTTGGGTCTGTATAACTTAAGCCGCTCGCCGTTTCAGACATTTTGATTTGTTGAGCTAAAACATTGATGATTTCTTCTGCTGAGCTTGGTTGTTGCTTACTATCAAACTCATTGACTTTTTGAATAATCTTATCCAAGTGCTTTTTTGCTTCATCACAAGCACTAGTGAAGGTACTACTGCTTGGCATAGAGAGCGAAATCAAATCGGCTATATCATTGTACGTTGATTTGATGGCTTGTCGTTTTTCTTTGTGTTCTGTCTTGAATTTATCAATAGCTGTTTTTGCTTTAGTTATGACCGCTTCATCTAACACCGCACTTTGTGAGGTTTCTCCTGTGGTTCCTGCAAAATCTGCGTATGTTTTCTGGAGATCTGCTTCTACTAACTTGTAGCTATTTTTCAAGCCCACAAGTACGGCATTTTTATTGTTATTGATATCAGCCGCGATTGCTTGTCCTACTTGACCTTGCATCGCATTACTGTTAATGATACCGTTCATTGAACTTTTCGCATTATCTAGTTGTTCTTGTGCCGTTCTTGATAGTTTTTGATACTGTTCCAACGCCTTTTTCATTTCGGCTGTTTCGACATGAAAGCCCATTATTTGCTCCTTTCTTTACGTTTCTTTACGTTTTTATACACTACTCCGTTGTGGCCATTCTAGAAAGTGTTTCATAATAAGAAATGGCTTCTTCTGTCGTCATGTAGGCATATATATTTCCACCGAAGATACATATGAATTAGAATTTTTCTTAAATTTGTCTTCTTAATTTTGATATACGAAAATCGGTACTAGTGTTGTTTCTCACTAATACCGTTTTAATAGCCTATAACTCATCTGATTGTTCTTCCACTGAATATTCACGATGGATAGAACAAAATCTAAAAATTCATGAAATCTGTCTATCAATCCTTTTTTGTAGTAGGAATTTCTTTAGGTATATAATTTATGAATTCAGAGGTATTTTCTGAGTAACTATTATTGTCATAAAACTCGGTAATTTTGTTTAGCAAATCGTTATCATCAATAATAGTATCCATTAGCTTTGATTAAAAAAACTATGACATCTTTCATGTACCTATCTGGTATATATTTCTGTTTTATATTAGGAGGCTTAAAAAATAGCGATTATTACAATATTTTTTTATTAATTGAGTGTATAAACCGTAACATTTACACAGTTCATTTTTCATAAAATGGGCTGTATTCTTGGGTAACATTCCTCCCAAAATCACTGTTAAAAGAAATGGTATCAAGTATATCTTCTTTTCTTAGATATCTTTGTATCTTTTTATTTACATAAGGTAATATTTCATCGTCATTTTCCGAGTCAATAATTAACAAGAAACTTTTTTGGAGATTTTCTCGTACCATTTGCAACAAAAAGGCTTTACTGATTTTTGTTTCTTTTCCAAAAATTATTTTACATTTATCTACAAAAAATTCTGGATACTCAGCTGGGAGTCCAATTGACACTTGCTCATTTTCTTTGATATTCCCACTATTTGACTGTATAAATTCTAAATTATCTTTATTTAAAACCAGATTTTGACTATAAGGATTGATTACTATACCAGTAACAGATAAATCTTCTTGAATAATTTTCAAATAATCATATATAGTAAAAACTACAGCATGACTTTCTTTTCCTAATCGTAAATTATCCCAGTCTGTAAAAGCTGGTAAATAATCATTGCCTACAGAGTCCTCGATTTTAATAATGCTAATTTTATTTCTATAATCCAAATTAACTGGTAATAATAATTTTGAGTTTTCTAATTCTTCATAAAAAAATTGCTCATTTTTCCCCGTATAATTTTTCTTTATACCTTCAATTCTTGCTACTAATTCGGGATTTTGGACTTCTTCTTCCATTCTTTTATCTCCTAAATTCATGATAACAATCTATCTAATTTTTCTAATTCTGGAATTACAGGACTAGAAAAATGTGTAGTTTCGTCAACAAACTGTCTAATCAAACTATTTAAATTTATTTTCTCATTATAAGTTTTACCACTCAGTGATAATGTATAAATTTTATTAACAAGGTTATGGATATCCCTTATAACTCCTTCATAATCTTGTTGGCTAGGAAATTCGTTATCTAAAATTAATAAAATCTTTTTGCATGTCTCCTTTAATTCTTCCATTCTACTTCACTCCTATCTTACTAGGTACTACTCTAATATCCGTAATCCACTCCAATGGCCAATGTAGTCTTCATAATTTAGCTTTTGTGCTTTTGGTATATCTTTGGTCATTTCTTGCCATAACTCAAATTCTTCTCTTTTTAAAGCTGGCAAAGAGAAAAATGGCTCTCTAATCCGTAAAACCCAATAAATAAAGTCAATAGACTGCTAGGCGCTCCTAACGTTGCTATTGACTTTCTTTATTGAGCATGTGCTTTTTATTCTGCCCTTCCTGACTCTAGAGAAAATGTTGTTTTATCACCATCATCACATTCAATAACAATGGATTCTGTTCCCTCTAAGTAGTAATCTTCGATTACATTTCTAAATCCCATACTCCATAATAAAGAACCGTCATTTTCATAAACAAATACATCTAATTCACAAATGAATACAATATATTTAGAATCTGAATCTATCATTATTTCATATAACAGAGAAGGCAATTTTTCTTCAAACAATACAGTCTTAGTAGTATAGTCTAAACAAGCATACATGCTGTTTATTCCTACGAATATATTATTTGATAAAGTTAACAACTTTATCTGGGGCTCCAAACCTACATCATAGTAAATAAAGCCTATGTCAACCAAATTATTACTGAATTTTATGAATTTGTTACTTTCAGAAATTTCTTCACTGAATAAAAAAGAATTTTCATCTAAGCTTTGTTCTAGTTCAACCGCTGATTCATAAGATTTTTTCTCAAAAGAATTCATTTATTTCCCACCTTTAACAATTATTGTTAGTAGTCTATCTCCATCCCAAACAGATTCTATTTTTACGCCTCCGTTAGGACCTTTTAAAAAGCTCTCTCTTACAGTAGCTGTATAATTTACTGTTGGTGTACCAGGTAACTCCTTAGCTATATAGCTCCTAGATTCTGTTTTTAAAATATTGGAAGAATCATTCACTACATTTTTCAAATGATTATTCAAAAGTTCTCTGTTACTTGGCGTATCATAAATACCAATCTTACTTAACTCACTTTGCATAGTTTGTGACCTTTGAATGTTGTGTTTATTCCCCTTAGCTTTTCCGAAAAGATAGTCAAGTTTATTTCCTATCTCTGGATTTTTTAGTTTTCCAACCCTACTCGCTTTTTTAGCCACGTCATCCACAACCGATCCTACTTTTGGCGCTCTCAACTTAGTTGTAACATTCTTTGCCGTGTTTTTCAATCCGTTTACTGCTGATAACATGGTGCCCACTGTCAAAATATCTGTCGTCATATCATAGATATCTCCACGTTTAAAGTCATCAGCCATTGCGCCTATCGCTGCTTTACTCATTTCAAAAATGGCTTCAGGAGTTAATGCCTGAACATTCTTAACAGCTCCTGACCAATCTTTTCCAATCCAATCTGGTGATTTTACGCCTCTTCGATTATTGATCCCTGCAGCGAGTCCTCCACCTAATAGCTGACCAACTTGTATACTCCCAATCGCTAATGAACTGATCCCCTCTCCTACAAATCCTACCGTAGATTCTAAAACTAATAAAATACCTTTGCCTGTTTCTAAGAGGAAAAAACCTTCCGTATTGAGTCCTTTTGTTCCTTTGACAATCCCATTCCACCAAGAACCGATGCCGTCTGAAAAATTACGTAACGTATTCTCTAATGGATGATCTTTTGCCCATTGTTCTTGTTTTTCCTTTGCGGCTTTTTCTGCTTCTAGTTTTGCATCTGCTTCTGCCTGAGCTATTTGACTATCAATATCTTGGATTGATTCTGCTAACCCTGTTTGGGAGACAAACTCCATTCTGGTAAAAGTGCAGTATCTATCTTGGAGTCTATTAAGGAAGTATAGTCTAAATAAGCTATCAAACAAGGATGATTCTCCCCATAATTTTAAAAATAGAAAACCGAAAATCCTTTTTTCGATTTTCGGTCTGCTATTTCATTTGTCTTGGGACTTACGTCCCAAGCTCATTCATTTTATTTTACAATTTCAATTTGGTTTAAACTACCTGTCTCTTGATTAACCTGAAATTTTCTTCCCATAAAATCCGTAACAAATAATATGTCATTTACATCTAAATTCATCCCAACTATGGGAGCACAAATGTAGTCTGGATTATTTTGAGGAGGAATATTTTTTATTCGCCACTTAATACTTCCAGATTGATTAACAGCAACAACATTACAAAGTTCTTCTTCGGTCAAATTTCGCCCAGAAGGAATTTCTAACCTTACAAAAATATAATTATTATTTGATTTCAGTTCAGATATATTATATTGAAATACTATTTTCCCTCCTGAAATTGTTAATTCATTATTCTCGTATTCAACTTTATTATCTATTTTAACCCACTCCATTCTTTAATAGTTCCTAATTCTTTAAAATCCCCAATATATTGACCTTTCAAGTCAAATTGAACACCTCCACCTTTATGTCCGAACAATGGATTTACTTCGCCCATTCGTAAATTAGTTCCCTTTGGTATCGTTACTTCTCCAACATATTCTGGTAAGTGAGGGAGTGCAAATTTATCTTGGATTTGAGCAGGAGTTAACCCTTTAATATCATCTGCTTTCATAAGCCATCCACCATGCAAGTTAGAATTAGTTTTGTCATAAACTCTTACAAATTTTCCTTCATCTAATAAATTTAAATCTTGAACTACTGTTTTAGAAGTATATGGTGGTTCCGCGTATCCTTGATTTTTCCACCAATTATTGACACTTTCGGCTGATTCATATTTATTAACTTTTACATTATTTTTCATGCTTCCCAATTGGTCATCTAGATAATCAAGTCCACTGGCTTTCTTAGCTACATCATCCACAACCGACCCAACTTTTGGCGCTTTCAACTTAGTTGTAACATTCTTTGCCGTGTTTTTCAATCCGTTTACTGCTGATAACATGGTGCCCACTGTCAAAACATCCGTCGTTATAGCATAGATATCTCCACGTTTAAAGTCATCAGCCATTGCGCCTATCGCTGCTTTACTCATTTCAAAAATGGCTTCAGGAGTTAATGCCTGAACATTCTTAACAGCTCCTGACCAATCTTTTCCAATCCAATCTGGTGATTTTACGCCTCTTCGATTATTGATCCCTGCAGCGAGTCCTCCACCTAATAGCTGACCAACTTGTATACTCCCAATCGCTAATGAACTGATCCCCTCTCCTACAAATCCTATCGTAGATTCTAAAACTAGTAAAATGCCTTTGCCTGTTTCTAAGAGTAAAAAACCTTCGGTATTGAGCCCTTTTGTTCCTTTGACAATCCCATTCCACCAAGAACCGATTCCATCTGTAAAATTTCGTAATCCATTCTCTAATGGATAATCTTTTGCCCACTGTTCTTGCTTTTCCTTAGCAGCTTTTTCCGCGGCTAATTTTGCATCTGCTTCCGCCTGCGCAATCTGACTGTCAATATCTTGGATTGATTCTGCTAACCCGGTTTGGGAGACAAACTCCATAAATCTTGGGTCTGTATAACTTAAGCCGCTCGCCGTTTCAGACATTTTGATTTGTTGAGATAAAACATTGATGATTTCTTCTGTTGAGCTTGGTGGTTGCTTACTATCAAACTCATTGACTTTTTGAATAATCTTATCCAAGTGCTTTTTTGCTTCATCACAAGCACTAGTGAAGGTACTACTGCTTGGCATAGAGAGCGAAATCAGATCGGCTATATCATTGTACGTTGATTTGATGGCTTGTCGTTTTTCTTTATGTTCTGTCTTAAATTTATCAATAGCTGTTTTTGCTTTAGTTATGACCGCTTCATCTAACACCGCACTTTGTGAGGTTTCTCCTGTGGTTCCTGCAAAATCTGCGTATGTTTTCTGGAGATCTGCTTCTACTAACTTGTAGCTATTTTTCAAGCCCACAAGTACGGCATTTTTATTGTTATTGATATCTGATGCGATTGCTTGGCCTACTTGACCTTGCATCGCATTACTTTTAATGATACCATTCATTGAATTTTTCGCATTATTTAGTTGTTCTTGTGCTGTTTTTGATAGTTTTTGATACTGTTCCAACGCCTTTTTCATTTCGGCTGTTTCGACATGAAAGCCCATTATTTGCTCCTTTCTTTACGTTTCTTTACGTTTTTATACACTACTCCGTTGTGGCCATTCTAGAAAGTGTTTCATAATAAGAAATGGCTTCTTCTGTCGTCATGTAGGCTGTAGAGATTTGTTGATTTAATACTTGGGTCGCCCGTAATACATCAAAGGAAAAGGCATCTTCATATTCATTTGTATAACTTTCGGCAATTACACGTTTGATCATCATATTTGAAATCAAAATGGGATCATTTCCTGGGATTTCTCCAAATGGCCATAGTCGTCCTAAATAATCCACAATGTATTGATCAAAGCCGGACATCAACGGGACTTTTCTTCCAGTGAGAGTGACAATTGCACCTAATTCGCCATCTTGAAACATACCTGCTACACTTTCTGGCAACATACTTTCATCCAGTTCAACGGTTGTTCCAACTGGATAAATTGGGGCAAACGCAACATCAATTTTGCCAATGTATTGTAAAAATTGGGGGATAGTCAATACCACCTGACTTGATTGGCGATCAAAGGTAACCATTTGTTCCTCATAATCAAAAAATACGCTCAACTTGGCACCGACCATAGGTTTATGCTCAAATTGCTGTTCTAAATCCCGATATGTTTTATAGACCGATTTTAATAACTGGAAATTTGTTCCTAAGAGAACACCCGTTAGAATCAGCTCTTCTGTCACTTCAAAGGTAAGTGATTCATCATTGATCAAAACACCTTCAAAGAATTTCTTTGAATCATAATTTGCCATCACTTAAACCTCACTTTGGCTGTATTTTGTTCAAATGATTTAGATGCTTGTTTATCCTCATTTACAATGTTTTCAGCAACTTGTTTCATTTTTTGTGTATCTGTCCTCGAAACATTTTTGAAAGACTCTACTGTATTTACTAGTGTCTTTTGTGTCTCTATCACTTTTTTAAAGCGTTTTAAGGTTGTTTTACCTAATTCATTAATCGTAGGTTTGGAAATACTTGAAACAGCGCTGTCTGCTTTTGAAACTACTGCATCCCAAGCCGCTTTATCTACACCTGTTTTTCCCATCTATGATCACTCCTTGTCTCAAACTAAAAGATAGACGCCAAGAAATTTTTTGCCATATCAAAAGCACTTTCTACAGCACTTAGCAAATCTCCTTGTTCTAATTCTTTTTTTGCTATTTCTGCATCTAGTTTTGCCATATTTTGTTGATAGGAATTTTCCTCTTTATGCAAGGTTGTACCCATTTTTTGGGCCTTTTCATCAAATTTATCTCGAAGTGTTCCTTTAAATTGTCCTGTGCTTAATTTTGTTGGGTATTGCTTCACTTGATTCTCAAATTGCGCAAAGTTCTTCATGGAATTATTTAATTTACTTTTTGCTTCTTTTAGACGTTCTAATTTTTTTTGATTTTTATCATAATTTGCTTTTCGTTCGTTCCCAATTTGTTGCCATCGTGTTGATTCTTGTCTATTTTGAGCATTCTTTTCCTGACGCTTTCTTTCTGCTGCATCGTCTTTACTCATCGTTTTACCTCCTTTTACACTTAAACTATCAACTATTCACTAACCAACTTCACTCGACAAGCATTCCGTCCCACAAAGAAATGTGACTCATCTAGCTCAACTGTTGGTTCACTATAGCCTGATTTCACATTGATAAATCCTTGATCCGCTAAACGTGTACCGATCATTCCTGCTGGGATATTCGTACGTAGTCGTTTATTAAAGTCATCGAAGCTATTTTCAATTTGTTTTTGATTGCCTTGGAAAATAAAGTAAATCTTCACTTTCGCGGCTTTTCTTAGGTACACGTCAATGGCATCATTGGTAATGAATGTCTTGTCTCCAAATACATGCGCCTCTGGAACATAGACAAACATTGGTTCAGGATCTGTTGCGTCCTGACGAACTTCTTCCACTACTTAACTCGTATAATTTTTATTTTTTGAGACAAAAAAAAGCCTAGACCCATAAATCAACTTGCAATAAACCAAAAAAAGTTAGATTTTTTAGTCTAACTTTTTTGGTGTACTTGCTAATTTGTTCTAAGCTTCTAAACAAAGTTTCTATTTCATTAAATTTTTTCTTTACCTCTCAAAATGATAATCTGACTTTCCATTTTTTGTAAGGTTTGCGAAAAATCATTGTGGAAAGTAGTAAATATCTGAGAACAAGCATGGTATCCACTCGCTATTTTCTTTTTATTAACAGGACGTTTTTGATCGCTAAAAAATTCATTTAGTAGTTTTAAAGTACTTTTCCATGAATTTAGTTGTTCCAACATATCATGCAGAGAATATACCTCCTGATAACTTATCATTTTAATCGGTTGATTATTTTTTGTCTTTATACTTTGCTTTTCCATAGTTCTCCTCCTTTTTTTAAACGATGTTCTTACGAACACCACTTCCTTTTTTATTATACTATATGATGTTCTTATAAACAACACCAAAAAGGGAGAGAATTCTATGGAAAGAAAAGTAGAAATTCGTTTGAAACAACTAGTTGATGATAGAGGAATCTCTTTAAGAGAACTTGCTCGTTTATCAGATATTGAGCCTTCAATTGTTAATAAATTGGCTAATAATAAAAGAGAGAAAATTTATTTACCTCATATTGAGAGGATAGCGGATGCTTTGGATATTGATGATATCTCTGAAATAATTCGGTTGAAATGAATAAGAAAAGCAGTATAAACACCAAGATAGGTACTTACACTGCTTTTTCTCAATCATTCTAAAACTCCATTTATCTATTAGCGGCTTGAATCTGTATAATAACCAAGATATAAGTTAACATATTCGCTTCCATTTTTAGGAAATACATGATAAAACGGTGTTGCGACATTTAAATTATTTTCTTCTAAAGTTGCTAATAATTCCGCATAAGCTTGTTCTGTCTTAATATCAAAATCTCCAACAATTATTGTTTTTACTAATTGATTGATTTCAAAATATGAAGAAAATTGATACTCCTTGATCTCAAAGGTATCTTCAATAATTGGAAAAAACATTTCTATATCTATCATTTCATCTGTTGGAACATTATTAATACTATAAAAATATGGTCCTTTCAAACTATAACCTTCAGAAGTAATACCTAAGACAAAATCTTGATAATGCTTTTCCATTTCAGAATAATAAAATTTGGTCCGCTTACTTACAACATTTTGAAAGCCGATTTTTTCTACTGTAAAAACTTTTGGTAACAACCTCATAGTTTGTCTACCTCACAATATAGATCAATAACAACATCGCCATCTAGATCAAGCAAAACATGATAAATTGTTAATAAAATACCTTCATCCTCTTCAATCTTTTCCTTGAGTTTATCATAAGGTATGGCTTCTTCTTGGTTATAATGACGATAAAAATAATTTGTAGTAAAATCTAAATGTTCTTTATAAAAGAACTGTGACTTATTTTCACCAATAATATTTATTTTATTACCAACAGCCGAAAAAACGGTTATCTCGTTTCCTTTATCAAACGGATTATACTCAAAGATAACAGGTACATCTGAATAGTATCCATTTTGGATTAATAATTCTTTGAACTCTTTACCCATTTTGGCAACCTGATCAAATATATCCTCATCAGAATCAATTATTGCATTGAATCCAATAACATTATTTAAGCTAAGTTGTTTTGTCTTTAGCTTCATTTTTCATTCCTCCGTTTTTTATTCTTTACTTTTTTTATCATCCATTGTATAAAAATAACCACAAATCCAATTAAAATTATACTTACAATAACTCCGAATATATTTTTTGTTGTTCTAGATAGAGTATATTTCTCATCTATTTGCACCATAAATATTATTATAAAAAAACCTATTAAAACATATGTTGATTTTTTTTTTAAGTATTGAAAGTAACCTTTTTTTGAAGGAAAAGGCCTTTTGTTCTCTATTTTCTTCCCAGTAATCCTTATCCACAATTTTCAAATGAATTAGGTAGCCAATCTCTACAAGCAGTCTTGGAAAGACTAGTACAAAAATCAAGCCAAGTATGAGCCCTAAAACAACTAAAGAATTTGTAAAGATTGTTCCAACCACGCTAACTACTCCAAAAATAATCCAAATCGAATTAGAGCTAAATACTTTTGAAAAAGCAGCATAATTAGCAACAGCTCTTTGTTCAGAAAAACCTTTACTTATTTCCTTTTTGATCCAGAAAATAGTATAACAAGTAGTGAATAGGACAACTACTCCAATTATAATCAAATACATAGTTGATTAGGTTGCATTAAAATCAGCAATGTTTGATTTATAGCCAGTCGATTTTCCATTACTAATCATAAACGAAAGTGCTACCAAAATAACTAATTCAGCGAATAAAGTGAAAAATAGTAATATAGAAGTCAATATCTGATGCTTGTATATACTTTTTTGAGGAACTAGAAAAAGTGATAAGTTCAGTAAAATAGCATAAACTACATAAAATTTCAACGCTCCATATAATAGCGTACTTATTATGTTGTGATACCAGGAATGAATTTCCACTCCTGGTATTAATCCTATAATTGATAGAACGAATAAACATATTGATTGGATACGCAACATTCCCACTGAACCTCTGGTATTCGCTAAAGAAATAAAGTACTTTTTATTTAATGATTCTGGACTGTTTTTATTTTCTATCGCGCTTATCCCTCACTTTTTTTATAATCCACATTATGAAAGCTACCACAAAAAAGAGTAGGATCGCCATGAGAACATATGAAAATGTAATCTGCAGGCCTTTAGGCACCTTGTATCTATCTTCTATTTCTACCATGGCAACAATTAGTAGAACACCCATAATCACATACGTGGATGTCTTTTTTAAACGTTTTTTTAGAACTTCTTTCCATGGTTTTTCTGGCTCATCAATATAATTGACCCAATATTCTTTGTCTGTATTTAGTAGAAATGCAGAGTAGGCAAGCTCTATTGTTAATCTAGAAAAAGCAGCGCCTAAAAACATACCAAACACCAAGCCAAACACTCTCGCTAAATTCCCTGTTAAAAAGGCTCCTATCATTGAAAAACCAAAGATTATCCATAGTGATTTTGACTCGTAAACCTTAGCTCGTGCAAAATAGTTAGCAGTTGTACGGGTCTCTGAAAACCCAATTTTTAATTGTTTTTTTAACCAATAAAAATTATAAAAAAGAGAACCTAGATATGTTAATCCGAATAGTAACAGAACAATAATTGAAAACTTCGATTCATATCTAAATTCATTTCCATTGGTTCCCTGCGTCATAGTATATCCTAGGAACATTAGCACAAACGTAAGCATAACCGAAAAAATTGTAAGCCATATAGCTGCAAAGTCCTGATGTAGAATCAAAATTTTTTTTGTAATTCTAAAACTAACCATGAAAAGCGTTAATGCCATGAAAATGACTATACATAAAATTATAATATTCATTACGCTTTTCATTGGACTTATTTGATAGCTCCAAACAGCTATATTCCAAGTTATAATCAAACAAAGAAGTGCAATGACCAAGCCCGCCCATGATATGTATAATGAGCTAATGCTTCCCCTAGTAGCTACAAATGATTTAAAATATTCTTTGTTCATTTCCTTTGGAGATTTTTTTTTATTATTTACTGTCATACAATTAACCTCCAAATCCCCAATTAAGACCACCGAACATATCTCCGAGTCCTTTGGTAACTTTTTTAACTCCATCCTTAACATGGTCTACAGTACTCTTTGGTGGATCACCATATTTCCAGTTATTTAGCCGTTCGTTAATAAACACACCTGTCGCTGCACCGACTACTGTACCGAGTGGAGGCAAGAAAAATGAACCCACAGCCGCACCTACTGCGGAAGCACCTGCACCTGAGCCAATATCAATTGCAGTATCTGTCGCAAAATTAACCATTTCGCCAACACCAAGTCCATCAGATAAATCTACATTGTCCGCAAAATTATTTCCTACCGTTACAACCGTTCCAAGAACTCCCAGACCTTTTCCAAACTTGCCAACTTTAGATGCATCTCCCCATCCTTTAAAATCATTGGCAGGATTAAATGCCTCTTTGAATCCAGTCCAACCAGCTGCTTTTAGTTCTGCAAAGTTCATTCCCCCATCGGGAAGTCTAGAATAATGAAACTCTGACAAATCTATTCCTGACTTATTTTTGAGGTCTTTTCCCCATTTGTAAGTAAACCCACCATTTTGTGTTGGCTTGAAAAGGAATCTATCTCCCCATTTCAGACGCCCCAGTGCATCTTGTGAGATTGCTACTCCGTTTAAAAATGCCCGTCCATTTCTAAAACTTATACCAGCTTCTGCAAGCTCATGTCCATCTTTTAAATAATCTAAGAAATCTGGTCCAAATTTTTTAAGGTTCTCGATTAGCCAGTTTTCTGCTTCTTTTGGTGTCATATTTTTTGGCATATTTGCTACAGCATAGGATGGCGAGTTTTTCATTGCTGATGCATCTTTTTTACTTGTGAACCAACTTTTATCTGTTCCTTTAGGCAACGAATACGAACCGTCACTATTAACAACTGTTCCACTCAATACAAGCACACCTTGCATCGCAATACTTAACTCATTTAAGCTATTATTAAAAAGTCCATTCGTCTGACTCGAAAAATCATGTAACTTCTTAATTTTTTTCTGTACCTTATCAATATCATCTTGCATGCTGTTTGCCATACGGTTCAATCGATTTTGCGCATGCTTTAACATATCTTTCAATCCTGGTACTGGATTCCCTGCCGCTAGATTTCCAGCGGTATTTGCTGAAGCAGTTAGAGCTGCTTTGGATGCTTTCAAGAGTTGCATCTGCATATTCAACTTATCTTCATCCAGAAAACCTTCACTTGAAATCGCTGCATTCGCTCCTGTATATTTTACTAAATCATTTTGTATACCGTCCATTGATGTGGTAACACGACTTATCGTTGGAAGGATTAATTCTGAAAATAATCCTTTTCCCGCATTATAGGCCGAACCGGACAAGGTACGTCCATCCACGGCTGCAGTTAAGCGCTGACTTCCTGATCGTAAGTCACTCACGGTGCTTTTTGCCGTCGATAAATTGCTCGACATGGCACTCATCAATTTTGAAGAGTCTCCGCTTGAATAGACTAATCCCATGTTAATTCATTCCTTTCTTTCTGGATTTCTGAGCGTTCTTCGTTTAGTTGTTCTATTGTCCAAAATAAAGATGCTAAGAACTGTATACTTAACATCTTTATTTTTAGATATCCATTTTCTAAAATCCATAACTATCATCATTTAAATTATTGTTATCGACAATTCCTCTTTTAATATCTCCAGTATTTTTAGTTACCCAATTTTCATATAAGGTAACAAAGCGTTGCTCATCTTCATCTTTAAAGCCTTCAAAAACAACTTCATCAATATCCTCTTTATTAAAATAAAAAACTTGCTCAGGATCTAAACCAGCTGGATATAAAGCACCTGTATAGTCAAAAAATACTTTTTCGTCATTTTGCTCGACTAATGGGCCTCTATTTAAAATCATAATTTTTTGATTTCCATCAGCTAAATAAACAATACTTCCTATTGGTAATGTTGGTAACATAATTAATTCTCCTCACTTACTATAATTTGATATTTAGATTTATTTGAACCTGGTATAAATTTTATAAATTTCCCGAAAAAAAGTACGTACAGCGGTACAACTAAGAAAACAAATAGTTGTGAATAACTTGATGCAGATATTCCAACTAAAGTAAAAATTGGAATTAATATTATCATTGAAATAATCCACCTTAATCTTAACGGTAGTTTTGAAAACCAATTTCTCGACTCTGTTTCGTTAACTTTCGCTTGCTTTAAAGTTAACTTTTCTTCACCTGTCAAATTTATAGATGATTTTTGAAAAAAAATGATTAAAAATATGACAACTACACTAGCGAGTATATAACCTAATGTTTGCGGCCAACGTTGAAGAATTATTGGATCGTGAGTCAAGTTTGAAAGATTAAGTTTTTCAGGGAAAAACATTACATTTAATAAATAAAGTAAAAAAGCCATAATAGTCCAATTTATAGATTTTTTGGGGTTCGCTTCATTAGAGAAATTTAAATTCTTTTGATTCTTTAATGTAGCCACATCATATATTTTCCACTCAGTTAATGTTTCAGGAAAAAGCCCTGGAAAGTAACTTTTGATATCTTTTGGATTAGAATAATCTATAATATAGTATTTTCCATGTACTTTAATTAAATAATAACGTATGTTAATTCTTCGCACCTTCTCTACTACATATTTATTATATCCTTTTATCATCCAAAGGCTCCTTTCAATGATTTAAGTGGATTAGTGAGTGCTTTTCCAACATTATTTAACCCATCTTTAACTTTGCTACCAACATTATTAAGACTATCACCTATACCATCAACAGTATCTTTAAATGGCTTCCAATTATTATATACTGCTTTAACACCCACTGCTACTGCAGCACCGACAACAACAGCACCTGCTACAGGTGCTGCTACAGTCGCAATGAAACCAGTAGCAGCCGCTCCCGCTGTAACTGCTAAAGAACCAGCTACCGCAGAACCAACTGTCCCAGCAACATAACCTGCTGTGGTAGCTATCATACTATAGGTTAGCGCTCTCCCAACGTTATGATTTTCGCCATAAAAATCTTTGAATTCAGAATATGCTCCTAATACAAATAACCCTTTCCCTCCCCACTTTGCGACATTTCCGATAGCCTTACTTGTTGAATTAGGTACTTTTCTTAACTTACTAGTCAACCATTTTCGAGGTTTAAAGGTATCTGAAACAAAAGTCCCTAAGGTTGATTTAGGTTGTAACTTTCCAGCCCATGACCTTCCTATATTCTTGCCTTCTTTTATTACTTTATCCCTTGTTTTATCTAAAAAATCACTTAAACTCTCAGTTGAAAATTCTGAAGGAGTTAATCCGTCTAAAAAATCTTTCAATGCTTTTTTAGCATCATAATTGCTTGAATTTTTAGAAGTAGATTTCAAGCTCTTAAACCAACTTTTATCCGTTCCTTTTGGCAATGAATAAGAACCGTCACTATTAACTGTCGTTCCACTCAACACGAGCACACCTTGCATCGCAATACTTAACTCATTTAAGCTATTACTAAAAAGTCCATTCGTCTGACTCGAAAAATCATGTAACTTCTTAATTTTTTTCTGTACCTTGTCGATATCATCTTGCATGCTATTTGCCATGCGGTTCAATCGATTTTGCGCATGCTTTAACATATCTTTCAATCCTGGTACTGGATTCCCTGCCGCTAGATTTCCTGCTGCATTTGCTGAAGCTGCTAGAGCAGCTTTGGATGCTTTCAAAAGTTGCATCTGCATATTCAACTTATCTTCATCTAGAAAACCTTCACTTGAGATTGCTGCATTCGCTCCTGTATATTTTACTAAATCATTTTGTATACCGTCCATTGATGTGGTAACACGACTTATCGTTGGAAGGATTAGTTCTGAAAATAATCCTTTCCCTGCAGTATATGCCGCACCTGACAAGGTACGTCCATCCACGGCTGCGGTTAAGCGCTGACTTCCTGATCGTAAGTCACTCACGGTGCTTTTCGCCGTCGATAAATTACTAGACATAGCACTCATCAATTTTGAAGAGTCTCCGCTTGAATAGACTAATCCCATGTTAATTCATTCCTTTCTTTCTGGATTTCTGTGCGTTCTTCGTTTAGCTCTTCAGCTGATTTTGTATACATTTCTGCTAATTCTTGCTTTTGTTCCTTAAAAAATTGTCCAAAATGCTTCTTTTTCCCATGAAGTTCTTCTTGCTCCCATCGAGCAGAAGAACTCCCTTCTTTTATTAATTCATCATTTAATTCTTGTAGTTGTCGGAAATTTCGAGCTAGTTCCGTTTCTAATGACTCAAATACTTCTTGAATCTGTCGTTTTTCACTATTCAAATCGTCAATTTGACGTTCTTTCTCAACAATTTTTTGCGTATACTCCGATCTCAACTTCTCATTTTTATCTTGTGCCATACGTTTTCCTCCCTACTTAAATCTCGTTTGACTATCACGAGAAGTAATAACTGCCGCAAGTTTAGGGAATTTATTGGCTTGTTCATTTACACAACTAACTAATTTCGATAAATCGGATAAAATCTGATTGCTTACTTTAGCTCCCTGTTTCATACTAGAAATGTTACTTCTTCCCAAAGAACAGGTCTTTCCACTTTTAACGGAAACTTTGCTAATTCCTGCAACTGCATTTTGAGCCGCTCCTTGATTTGATGCAATCTTCCCCATACTCTCTCTCCTTACTCTCTAAATTTATAAAATGGATCTTCTTGTAATTGTTCCGCTTCATCCAAAATTGGTTCAGGCTCTTGAATCACTTCTGGCTCGGGTGCTTCTGGAGCAACTATAGGACCGTTGGCCATTTTTACTAACAAATCATCTAAAAATTCTTGATCTTTTTGATCTGAATAGCCTTCAAAAATAATCTCAGCAATTTGATTAGCACTGATTGTGAATACTTCTTGACTTGGTACATCGCCAAATGGGTGGGGCGCAACTTTATATCTTGAAAAAATTTCGTCCATTTCATTTTTCGCAATGGCTCGAGCAACTACTACATAAAGTATTTGATCATTTTCAGGTTCTTCTAATCGTAAAATACTCCCTAGAGGCAAAAAGGGCGTGCTCATTACTTCTCTCATTCTCCTACCTCCATCGGTATAACAATATCTTCGAATAAATCATCCTTCAAACTATGAAGTACATTACGAGGAACAACGACATTTTTTTGTGTATATGGTAAATTCTCTATAAATAATTGGTTTTGTAAACTACCACCAAATAGAATTTGATACACACTTTCTTTCACCATATTCGTCAATCCGCCATACGTATTTCCAACTTTGGTTAAACTATCAATAAATAAAAGTTGCAAGTGATCATTACCACCATTTAAAAGAAAAGCGACTTCTTCTGGATTTAAGAAAAGTTTGTCTACTAATTCTGCAATGCCATTGATTATTACGATTCTTTTAGCAAAAAGTGGTAAATTATTAAATATTCTTAACTGTTCAGTAGTAATCAAGAATAAAAACTATAAAATATTTTTCAAAGGAATAATCGTTAATTTTGTTCTGTATTATTCCTTTTTTGGTTCTGTGAATATTCACCAAATAAGTTGCTAGCTCAATCTTTGTGACAATCTATAATTTATGTATTTATTATTTGATATCATTAACTAAAACATTATTAATTCTTACTTATACAGCATATAACGACAAGTAAAAAAGAACAACCCCATCAGCTTTTTTTCTGATTGAATTGTTCTTTTGATATAAAGTAATGTCGTCATTGTTACTTCTCTATCTACTTTAAAAGTGGCTCTCCATTCTGCTTATTTAATAAAATTCAACTTAATTAAATTTTTTCTTTGCCTCTCAAAATGATAATCTGGCTTTCCATTTTTTCTAAAGTTTGCGAAAAATCTTTGTGAAAATTAGTATATAATTTTGAACAAACATAGTATTCCCTCATTACTTTATCCTTATCGAGTGGTTGGAGATTTTCAGTAAAAAATTGGTTAAGCAAGTTTAAAATAAGATTCCATGAAGCAAGTTGTTCTAACGTATTTGCAATAGTATGAACGTCTTGTTGCGGAACATTTGGTAATGGCTGATTATTCTGTTTAGCAATGATTAGTTTTTTCTTCATAATAATTCTCCTTTGAATTTTTCTGTAAACTTGGAGAATTTCTTGAATTATGATATGATTTACTTGTCTAAAGTAGAGTTTTAATTCAAGAAATTCGTTTCTTATTTATTAAAGCTCTGCTTCTTTTTTGCCTGTTTATTTTAAAACCTTCTAACGCTCCTCTCACTTTATTATTCGTAAAAAAGAATTTTTTATTCGCTTTAACGAATATATAATACCATAAAATGAATAATCAGTCAAAAGCTAAATTCTATTTACAGAACTATTTATTCGTTTAAACGAATTTATTATGTTGACTAATGAATATAAGGATTTTATACTAAAGAGACAAATAAAATAGGAGGTCCTCACAAATGCCAATTATATATAATCGTTTATGGAAATTATTAATTGATAAAGGAATGACAAAAACCCAATTACGAAAAGAAATAGGGATCGGAACTGCAACTCTAGCAAAACTTTCTGCAAACGAGAAAGTTTCGATGGATGTTATTGAAAGGATTTGTGTTGCTCTTGATTGCCAACCTGAGGATATTATGGAGTTTATTTTTGAGAACAAACAAGACTGAGTTTGTTCAACATTGCTTGGTTCTGTACTGATGTGTCCTAATTATTCTTAAATAGCAAAAAGTCAGAATTAAGAGAATTTCTTCTCCATTCTGACTTTTAATTATTTTAACTCATAAGTCCTAGTTGAAAAACCTAGAGGAATTTCCTCTAGGTTTCATCACCATTGATTTAATTCTTTGGATTTTATTCACCAAGATTAGTTTACAAAAAAACATTAAAACTTATTTTAATCTTCAACAACTAGTTTTGGATAAGTAATTGTTTCTATATTTTTCTCATAATTATCTGCAAAATCAATTTCCTGACTGTTTCTATAACCTTCAAATATTACTTCATCAATATCTTCTATATTAAAGAAAACGAATTCTTGGCTTCCATCTATTCCTTGCGGATATAATGTTGCTGAATAATCAAAATACCCTATTTTACCATTTTGATTGAAGAGTTGGGCTCTACCTACAATCATTAAAAGAACATCACCTTTTTTTAATCTTACGACTGAACCAATTGGCAATATATAGTTGTTCTCACTCATCGTACATACCTGCTTTCATTTGTTTTTTTAAAATTCTAAATGCTTTTTGTTGTGCAAATGGATGGGCTGAAAAATGTATACCACTTACAGCGAAACATAGTGCAAATATGCCTATAATTCCTTTCACAGAAGTTTTTTCAATAAAAGGTAAGATTATTAAAAATATACTATATCCAAATATAAATAATAATTCTGTCACCGCTAAAATTCTTAAATTTGATGAATTATTCAAGATTTTTTGGACATCTTTTTTGGTGAATTTTTTTTCAATATATTGCCCTTTGGACCTATCTATCAAATAAACTGTTAACAGCTTTCCCATAAGAAAACCCACACCAGAAATGCAAAGGATATTTATATAGTTTGGAACTAAAGATATAAGATTAAATTGTTTTGCAATCAGCGGAATTAAAAACATTCCTATAAAAGCAGATATTCCCCATGTTTGAGATTTAGAATAACTCTTCCCAGATTTTTCAGTATATGGGCCTATAAATTCTTGAATAAATAATTTACGCTTCGATAAATCAAAATATACTGATTTATCAGTATCAATTTTTAGCAAAGCAACCGATTTATCCTTCAATTAAATGCTCCTCCTAATGAATTACCAATATTTGAAAACCATTTACTAGTGCCTTGCTTGATATTATCAACAGTTTTTGAAACTTTAGAAGATATGTCATCAATAGTTTTTTTAGCTTTACCTGTTTCTACCCAGTCATAAATCTCAGAACCTACATACCCAATTCCTATACCAACTACTGCACCAAAAGCTGTTCCTAAGACAGGTACAGGGATGGCTGATCCTAGAGCCGCGCCAATCTGCCCACCAACAGCTGCTCCTCCTGCTCCGATTGCAGTATGAGCCATTGTATTTTTGATAGCCCTTGCTTGATTATTGTGTTGGGTCATTTGATCATTATAGTCAAATGCTGCCCCTGCTACTGTTCCAACAATTCCTAAACCTTTCCAAACTTTGCTACCAGTGAAAGCATTAGAAGCGTTTATTAAATCATCTCCCGCACTTTCTAAATCCCGTGCTCGTTTACCTAATCGCGATAATTCATTAGGAGATATACTTCTGCTTCCCATTTGCAAAGCATCAACTCTCATGTTTTTACCAGTCATTTTAAGTCCTTGTAAAATACCGTCACTTACAGCTTGACCATAACCTAAATTTTCAACTGACTTACTCAATGCTGTATAACTAATCCCATTATTAATATCATTTATCCGCTTCTTCACATCTGGATCGTCCACCCCATACTTCGCAATCATTTATGATGGCGTCAGCGAGTTTAGATTTTTTTTTTGTTTTTTATTGCTTTTCAACTGTCTTCTTTAAATAAATAGTAGTCACCAGAACGCGACTGGTAACTACTACGATTTACTTTCTCTTTTAGTGGATTACTAAAGCGTTTCTTTAATTGACAATTTCTTATATGTGGTAGACTTTAATTGTTGTTCAATATTTTTTTGTAATTCTTGTTCTTCTTCAGAAATATATCCTGTAAAGTGAATCGTTTTAATATCTTCACTATTAAAAAAATAATTTCCCTCATTGAATTGACCTTGGGGATAGAAACAACCCGCATAATCAAAATAACCTACAGTTCCATTATTGTCGTATAATGGGAAACGAGCAGTTATCATTAGTTCTTGCTCTCCATCATTCAACGTTACTACAGTTCCAATTGGTAACAATTCCATTATAATTTACCTACTTTCATTTGATTTAATAATTGTTTCAAGGATCTAGTTACTCTTCTATGTCTAATAAAATTCATATTTTCCATAAGTGGCAATAAGAAACAGCATAGTATACTTAAACAAAGTAACGAAGTATAGTTTGATTTATCAAAGAACATAACCGACATAAAAATGAAAAAGAAAATCCATACCAGTAATAATGCTATTTTTATTTCTTTTATTTTTTTTAAATTTATTAAACAATCTTCAATTTCTTGTATACTCAAATTTATTTTAGTTAATTGATTTGAGGAATACGAACGGTGGATCAAAAATAAGCATATACAGCCTAAAATTAAACCAAAGAAACAGGCAAGAAAGTAATTTATTCTAATGCTTCCAAGAACATTGTTATTTAAAATCAAATTTAACGGAGCTAGAAATAATGCAACAAATCCCCACTTTTTATCAAAATTCTGATTTTTCAATATATAAAACTGTTGAGATTTCCCTTCGTAGTAAATAGCTGTATTGTTTTCTTGATTAATATACAAATAAGTATATCTTTCTTTTTCTTTGGTAATTATTTCCATAATGAACCTATCCAATCTAAACTTGCTTTTATTGCACTTACAGTAGATATTGCGGCTCTATAGCTAAACCTATTCTAATTTCACCGTTATATCCATACTCTAATTATTTATTGATTAAATCATTGTATATTTTTTTTCGTCCAAAAACATTCATGTAAATTATAAATATTGTAAAGAACATACAGAGTAACATCTCTAAAATGAATGTTACAATTTCGTTATTTAAAAAGAATAATACCGTATTCACCAACAGAAGAAATGAAATAAATAAAATTCCAGTCTTTTGCATTTCTAGTTGGTTTTTTCCTAGAGTAATATAATCAATGGATTCTTCTTTCGTTAAATTTAAATAGGTTAGTTTCATTTTTTTTTTATTTAAAAGTATTGATATAAAAAATCCAATGATAATGCTGCAAATCATGATAGGAAAAAAAAGTGAATGATATTCTTCAGGAAGTTTATATTTTTGAAAAGATCTCAAAAATACGTATCCAATTATACTACAGGCCGCTAATAAAGAATTAGAGGTATTACTATTTTTTTCAATACTTCCATATTTCTCTTGTTCCACATCATAATATATTTTTTTGGTTTTATCTTCTGTATTGCAAATGAAGACATATCTTTTTTTCATATTATACACTTACGAAAATGCATTTCCTACCCACTTACTTACTGAGTTTACAGCATTTCCTATTCCTTTCGCAATCTTATCTTTATTGTCATAGATTGTATCAAATGCGCTATTAATCACATATCCAGCACCTACTGCAGCTACAATTGCCCAACCCCCAGATAATCCAATACCAGCAATAGCAGCACCAATAATCACACCATTAACAGCATGCCCTACTGTTTTGTAAGCAGCAATCGTAGTGTCCTCTCCACTATATACCTGTGAACCATAATCAATTACTGACCCAATTATTGGAAAAGCTTTCCCTGCTGAACCAGCCAGTGAACTAGTGGCTTTTGACCCCGCGTAAAATGCCGATGCTACTTCTGTTCCACCAAAGTACCTCGTTCCTGCATTGTATAGACCAGCCGCTAGATTATCACCATATTTAGCTAGATATTCTTCTGTAAGACTTAATGATGTATCCGTTAAGAATCCATTGGCTGTAAGTTGATTGTTTAGACTGTTCAGCCGCTTCTTCACATCTGGATCGTCTACTCCATACTTCGCAATCATTTCTGATGGCGTCATTGAGTTCAGATCTTTTTCTTTCGTTTTTCGTTGCTTTTCATCGGCTTCGGTCACCCTTTTTTGAAACGCTTGAACATTATCTGCTAAAGCAGTACTATTCGCAAATGCGAGGAAACGAGGATCGGTATAGCCTAATCCTCCGACTTTCTGTGCTGCTTTAATTTGTGTGCTTAAAGATTGAATCATGTCTTCATTAGCCGAATTGCCTTGCTTACTATCGAACTGATTGACTTTTTGAATGATTTCATCCGCATATTTCTTCGTCGCATCCGCTACTTGATTAAAATCGCTCTTTGATGCGGATAATGAAATTAGATCAGAAATACTGCTATAAACGGACTGGAAACTCTTCACTTGTTCTTGATAGGTTTGTTTCATCTTATCAATATCTGATTTTGCTTTGATCAGGACTTCTTCACTAAGGACTGCTGAATCAGAGGTTTCTCCTGTTGTCCCTTTGAAATCCTGATACGCTTGGCGTAGCTCCATTTCAACGGCTAGATAACTGCTTTTCAATCCAACAATTACGGCATTCTGGTTATTATTGATATCCGCTGATATAGCTTGTCCTACTTTACCAGACATTGCATTACTGTTAATTATACCATTCATTGCGTTTTTTGCAGTATTTAATTGACTTTGCGCGGTCTTAGAAAGCTTTTGATATTCTTCTACTGCCTTCTTCATTTCTGCTGTATCGACATAAAATCCCATAATACACTCCTTTCCATGCGTTTACCCTTATTATTCTTGTTCTGACAGCTCAGACAACACTTCAAAATAAGCAATCGTATCTTCTGGTTTCATATACGCTGTTGAAACTTGTTGCTTGGTTACCTGAGTCGCTCGTAAACCATCGAAAGCAAACGCTTCTTCATACTCATTTGTAAGACTTTCCGCAATGACCCGTTTGATCATCATATTCGAAATCAAAATAGGATCATTCCCAGGAATCTCACCATAAGGCCATAAATGACCCAGATAATCTACAATGTATTGCTCAAACCCACTCATCAAAGAAATCTTCCGACCGCTTAACGTGACAACTGCGCCTAGCTCTTCCTTTTTAAAGAGTTCCGCTAGTTCTTCTGTTAACATACTTTCATCTAATTCGACCGTTGTTCCAACAGGATAAATCGGCGCAAAGGCAACATCGATTTTCCCCATATACTGAAGAAACTGTTCATTGGTCAGTTCTACTTGACTAGTTTGACGATCAAGCACTACACGTTGAGTATCATGATCAAAAGAGACCGTCAATTTAGCACCAACCATTGGCTTATGTTCGAATTGTTCTTCTTCATTACGATAGGCTTTATAAATTCCTTTTAACAAAGGAAAGTTCGTTCCTAATAAAACGCCTGTTGTAATCAACTCATTCGTTACCTCAAAAAGTAAAGAATCATCATTTGCTAGAACCTCTTCGAAGAATTTTTTTGTATCATAACTCGCCATTAATTGAACCTCACTTTAGATGTATTTTGCTCAAATAATGTTGTATTTTGTTTAAATGATTTAGATGCTTGCTTGTCTTCACTAACAATATGTTCCGCAACTTTTTTCATTTTTTGCGTATCTGTTTTCGAAACATTTTTGAAGGATTCAACTGTATTTGCAAGTTTCTTTTGTGTTTCGATTATTTTTTTGAATCGCTTCAATGTTGTTTTTCCTAAATTGTTGATGGTTGGTTTTGAAATGCTTGATACTGTACTCTCTGCTTTGTTAACCGCACCGTCCCAAACTTGTTTGTCAACACCTATTGCCATAGTTCATCTCTCCTTTGTCTTACTAAAAAATAGAGGCTAAGAAATTTTTTGCCATATCAAAGGCGCTTCCGACCGCACTCATCAAATCACCTTGCTCTAACTCTTTCTTTGCTATTTCTGCATCTAGTTTGGATAAATTTTGTTGATGCTTGTTTTCTTCTTTGTGCAAAGCAGTTCCCATTTTTTTGGCTTTCTGATCGAATTTTGTACGAAGCGTACCTTTAAACTGTCCCGTACTCAATTTTGTTGAGTATTGATTGACTTCATTTTCGAATTTGGAGAAGGACGACATTGACTTAGTTAACGCTCGTTTTGCTTCTTTCAATCGTTCTAATTTTTTTTGATTTCGATCATAATTTGCTTGTCGCTCATTTGCGATACGTTGCCATTTTGTTGCTTCTTGGCGATTTCGACCATTACTCTCTTGTCGTTTTCTTTCTGCTGCATCGTCTTTACTCATCGTTTTACCTCCTTTTACACTTAAACTATCAACTATTCACTAACCAACTTCACTCGACAAGCATTTCGTCCAACAAAGAAATGAGACTCATCTAGCTCAACTGTCGGTTCACTATAGCCTGATTTCACATTGATAAATCCTTGATCCGCTAAACGTGTACCGATCATTCCTGCTGGGATATTCGTACGTAGTCGCTTATTAAAGTCATCGAAGCTATTTTCAATTTGTTTTTGATTGCCTTGGAAAATAAAGTAAATCTTCACTTTCGCTGCTTTTCTTAGATAGACATCGATTGCGTCATTGGTAATAAACGTTTTATCTCCAAATACATGCGCCTCTGGAACATAGACAAACATTGGTTCTGGATCTGTCGCGTCTTGGCGAACCTCGATTTCACTGACTAAATCATTAACAAAGGTACTATAATCTGGTTCAGCAACCATCATATCAAAGCTTTCCGTAAAGCCGCCGAAACGTTCTGAGCCGTTAAAGACTACTCGTTGCGCTCGTCCTTCAAAATGTTTTAGATTTTCTACAATTACTTTTTCAATGTATTCTGTTTGTTGCGGTGAATCGTCTCCAATCACAAAATAGCCATGCTCTTGTGGGTCAAATCCGACAACATTGGTTGTTTCTTTATCCAAACCAATTGGTAATTGCATATTTTCCAGCATCATTTGTGTTTGTTTTGACTCGTAGAAATCAGCCATTGAAACCACTTTTGCAAGCATCGGAATCTTAATCGGACGTTCGCCAGACCAATCTTCGTTCATCGCTTCGATCTCTTGTTCTAAATGATTTAAGCGGTCAATATCATTTTCGCCATGTGTTGGAAGAAAGACTTGAAGTTCATGTGGATCATCTAATTTGATTTGTGCTCGTCCAATGATTTCTTGTGGAATCAATGCATCTCGCCCAACGACATCTCTGATTGCGCCTTCCTCTACAAGGAATAGGCCAATATGAGATGGTATATTGCTTGCCATGCTCATCTTGAAGGTAGATGTTCTAAGAACAGATAAAACAGCGTACAGACCTACACTAGCCCCTTCTCGTAGCAACTGGTTCACAACAGATTCGATTTCTTCTTCTAACGGACTTTCCTTGATGGCATCAAATCCGTCAATGATTGTAATGACTACAGGAAGTTTTTTCCCTGATTTTTCTTCATATTGAGATAGACTTGCAACACCATAATCGGTAAACGCATCTTTTCGTTCTTGAATCTCTTTTCGGATTCGCTTCAAGAATTTCACTAATTTCTCTTCTTCTTCTAAACGCACTAAATCTGCGACATGAGGAAGTTTTTTCAACGGAAGCAACCCATTTGTACCAAAATCAAATAAATTGAACTGCACTTGACTTGGTGTATTTAATCGCGCAAGATTCATTACTAATGTTTGAAGCGCCGTTGATTTACCAAAACCAGGTGAGCCATAAAACGCCGTATGCGTCAGTTCATTAAAATTAAAGTTGAACACGACTTGCTCTTGTTTAGAAGGAATATCCATAAAGCCAAACGGAACGCTTAATTGTCTTGTATCGCTCCATTCCTTCGAGAAGATAGGCGAATCGATCACTGTTTCTAGTGGCGGAAGCCAAGGTTTTTCTGGTAATACTGCATTGGTTTCTTCTGAATACGCTTGGATTGCTTCTACAATAGCATCCAGTTGTGTTTTTTCTTCTTCATTTTTCACAACGGTATCTTCTTCTTGTGACAGATCCGCTGTTAATAATTCGTATTGTCCCAATTGATTGATCAACCAAATACGTTCATCCACTTTTTCTTCTCGTGAGACAAACGGATCATAATTCGCTCCGCTCCATGCAGATTGGAATAGTTCATAAATTTCATTGTTTCCGACTTGTAAATACGCACGACCTGGTTGCGTGATCGTTGCCGCATCTGGTGTTTTGATGATTTCATTTGAATCATTGGCATCAGCTACTTTCAACGCTAGTTTGAAACGAGAGTTCGACCAAATTTGGTCATCGACAACCCCACTAGGTTTTTGAGTGGCTAAGATTAAATGGACACCCAAAGAACGACCGATTCGAGCCGTTGAAACAAGTTCCGCCATAAAGTCTGGTTCATTGGCTTTTAGTTCGGCAAACTCATCACTGATTAAGAACAAGTGCGGCAATGGATCGCTTGGGTATTTTTTCTTTTCTTCTGGATCGGTAATTGTTTTGCCCTGTTTATATAATTTTGTATAGCCATTAATATGATTCACACCAAATTGGCTAAATTTACGTTGTCTTTTTTGTAACTCAGCTCGAATACTTTGTAAGGCTCTGGCAGAACTCGCGCCATCTAAATTGGTAATAGAACCAAGTAAATGAGGTAAGTCAGCAAATAAATTCGCCATTCCCCCCCCTTTAAAGTCAATCGGTAAAAAGCCAACATCTTCTGGCGCAAAGTTCACGGCTAAAGATAAGATATAACTTTGAACGATTTCTGATTTACCCGATCCTGTTGTCCCCGCAACTAAACCATGAGGGCCGTGTGCTCGTTCGTGTAGGTTAAGGTAAACAATATCGTCTTTACCACGAACACCTAATGGAACCGCTAATGATTTAGACGTATCTGCTTTTGTCCAACGTGTGCCGATGTTTAATTCATCTACTGCTTTTACATCATATAATTCAAGAAAATCGATTGCTTCTGGGATGGCATTCTTCTCCACTTCAACATGATGTAAATTTGCCAATCTCTGCAACGCTTCTTCAATCGGATAAGCCGTTGGTAAATGAGTCGGTACAAACGCTTGATTCACATACTCATTGTTTTGGTTGATCAACATTGCCGCTTCACTGCTTTGGTAATCAATCAACGTCGTCGTTGTCTCAGGCAACATCGGTAACGCATCTTTCCCCCAAATCACGGTCACACCATACGGACTCATGTCTTCTGCTAAAAATTCATTTAGCCCATGTCCAGATAACCAGCTCTCTTCTAAAATAGAGAATACATAATGCGGCTGGAAACGAATCTTTTCATTGCCATTTTCTTTCAGTTCTTGTCTTCTTTTCGTTAAAATTTGGTAAAACGAGTTAAGCACCATATCCCGTGTTTGGGCATTATGGATGATTCCTCTTAGATTCAAACTGCGAATCTTCAAATGAGGTAGCCAACGCCACGCATGCCAATTAGTATCATAGTCATTTTCCGGAACTAGCGTTACAAATTCAACATCTCGGTATGAATGCAGCATTGAAATTTGGAATAAGAGTGTTTGAACAGCTGTCCGTAACACTGGATAGTTCCCAGCTAAACCAACTGTTTGATCCATCAAAGGAATAACAATCGGCGCTGCTTCTAATTGTTGATACGGCCAAACAAGCTGTTTCTCAGCTAACGAACTCAATTCACTTTCTTCATTTGGTTGATATCTCACAGAAAAGCTTGACTTGATTTCGCCAGTTCCAACATGGATTTTTAAGAAATCTTCGTTGGTTGTCATGCGCTCATAGATCCGTGCTTGATAATCTTTAGCCATTAAGGCAAGATCATTCATCGAAGGATACATATACGTAAGCGCATGTTCTTGTTCTTGTTGTAAAAGAGAAATATCCCCTTTTTTCTGAATCAGGTATTGTCTATAAGAGCTTTCGCTACGTTCATTTTTCTCTTTGGTTTCTTTCTTATTGGTAAAATAACTCGAAACAGAAAAACCTGCCGTTAATAAACTAGCGCCACCCATACTGAGCATCATGATCGGATTTCCGCCACTTAAAAAGCTTGTAGCACCACTTAAAACCACCATTCCTAAAGGAGGGACAAGGGTTCTTAGTAGTTCATTCTTCCCTTCCTTTTCTTTCGGTGTAGGTGTCGTTACTTCTACTTCCATCTTCGGTTCTTTTAGATGGATACGCGGGCTTCGTCTGAATAACGGAAATTCTGAAGGGTATTCAGGTTCATAGCTTTGTTCAACGATTTCAAATGGATTTAATGTAAACTCCACACCTAGATTCGTTAGTTTTAATTGATTTTCCCGTGCTTCAATAATTAGTTTATCAATAATTAACTGATCGCCAGTGTTGAAATCAAAGGTATCCTTGACAACTTGTTTTCCGTTAAAATAGATAGCCTCTTTATTTGCGTAAATATCCATACTATAACGATTTGTCTTAGGATCAACGGAGACCGAAATAAATGCTGCCGTTGGCAAGCTGATCGCTGAAGAAGCTCTACTAGAAATCGTAAAGTCTTTTTTAGGTTTGTTTGTCGCAATTGTTTGATAGTCCGTTGGTTTTACAATAATAAATTTAGGATTACTTTTTTCGAACGGCTTGTTATCAAGTAACACTTTCTGCCCATCATAAGATACTGAATGTCCGTCGATTACTCGTTCTTGTTTGGCTGTCGTTAATTGATGGTGAGAAAAGACATCACCAAAATAGAAAACATCAACGAGAACATTTGCAGCTGGTTGCATTTGATCATCAATAGGAACCATTGACTCATCTTCTGTTTTATTCGTTTTCAGAATCATCGGTTGCCCCTCCTAATAATTTCATATATTTAGCAATCGCTTCTTCGTATTTCGTCAATAGCTCTTGTTTCTTTTCACCATTCATTTTTGTGTCTAGTTTTGTTGCTTCGTATAATTTCGTATAGGCATGTAAAATGAATTGATTGTCTCCTACGTTTTGCGCAATATCAAGGGCTTTTTCGAACGCACCTTTTCCGATGTAGATCCAATATAAAAGTGTATTTTCGTTTGATTTTTGAGAAATATTATTCAAAATCATCTCTTTTTGCTCATTGGATAAATTATCTAGTTGTATTGAGCTTACTGCGTAAACATATTTCGCACTTTTAGGCAAGGTTTCTGGTGTATCTTCTTTCAATGTGCTCAATACTCCTGAATAATCATTGGCAATGTAATTCGCTTCTGCCGTAATGATTCTTTCTTGTGTAGGAACTTCTTTCAATGCATAATTTCCAACAAAGAAACCTAGAACAAGCGTTGCTAACAGCAACACAAGACTGCCCCATTTAAACACTGTATAGCTTTTTTTGTTAACAAATTGATTTTGTTTTTCTTGTTTCATTTTTTGGATAACGACTTGTTCACTGATCATTTGATCGATTTGTTCTGGTGAAAGTGCGGCTTGAATATTTTTAGACAGAGGATCTTGTAATGTGCCAGATCCTTCGATCAACCGTTCGTAATCTAATTTTGGATGAAGAATAAATAGAATCAACGCACGATACTGTTTTAAAAAGTCTTCTTCATTCGTCACATGTGGGACAACTAGATTCATAAAACCTCTATGTGCAATCGAAAGTTCTTCTCCAAAAAGAAAAATATTTCTCGGGTGGATAAATGGTTGAATCGTAGAATGGATAAACGGCTCAATAAAGCGAATTTTTTGTGCTAAAAGCAGTCTCTTAAATGGAGACATTTTTTTTATTGCTTCATCGATTGGTACCGCGTAGTTATCTTTTTCATAGGATAAGACTAACTGCTCTTCTGTTGCCTCCAACAGTTCTCCAGCTAATAATGCGTCTCTTTTTTGGAGAACGGCTTGAAATTGATCCAGCTCTGCTAAGCGGTATTGATTCGCTTGTAATGTGACTAATACCTTGTCTTTTTGAACTTGGATATCTATTTTTTCTGATATATCTTTTACTTCACTCACGTCATAGGCCCCTTTATTTTTTCATTGTCTCTTTCACAATTAATTGATCTCCGTCACCTAGTGCATAATTGGCCAGAAGAACTTCTCCGTTTAACTTAATTGCTTTGTTTAGTATCTCTAATTCAAATGTTTCTGGTAAAGAGATGTTTAGTAATTCTAGTGATTCTCTCAATAACTCTTTTAAACGATTTCCAGAAACTTTGATAGGAATCTGTAAATCAATAATTTGTTTCCCCACATGTAATCCAATACCAATAGATGTGTCTTTCCTCATAACATTCTACCTTCCTATCCTTTTTTTAACCATGTAGGAAATGCTCGACCTAATATGATTCCAAGTCCTACGACAAAGAGGCCGCCAACTACACATAGTAAAATGAACCCGATATTATTGCCTTTTTTTAACCCTGAGTCGCCTGAATCCAAACTATCATTCAGTGTGTAACCATTTGAGAAAAGAAGGGGCGTTATTTCTTGGGTAACAGTACGTTGTGCTGGTGTTTCTTTTACAAAAACTTCTTTTTGTGCATTTGTAATCAACTTCATTCTTTCTTCATCTAATTGTTTATCCTGAGCAGACATGTCTTTCATAAATAATTGATTAATTGTAAAGGTAGTAGAATTATTCTGACTACCTTCATTCTTTTCGTAAATCACTTGATTATTTATTTTTAAATCGCCAGTATCTGCATGAACAGGAACACTTTGTAAGAAAATGAACAGTATAGGAACAAGCATTCCTTTTAAAATCGTTTTAACATCAATTTTTAGTCTATGTTGCATCGTTTTTCTCCCTTACAAATAATAGAAAAGATCATACGTTTACTTTTTTGTCTTCTGGTTTCACCCAAAAATTCAATAGAATTCCACTCAATGCTAGGATTACAAGTATCAGATAACTTACCCAACCAATGCTGGCTCCATTTAGTAATGCCGTAAAGCCATTTTGAATATTTTGTAATGGTGACACTCGATAGAGTATATTTGTAAATGTTCCTGTTTTAGTCGCCACTCCTAGTAATGGTGTCAGCATAAAGAATAAGCCTAATGTTGCTCCACTAAGATAAAGCGTCAGTAATCGGAACTGTCTCATACAGCCAAGGGTCAAAAGTAATCCCGCAAGTAATACTAAAAAGGCGTAACTAAACCAGGCTATTTTAGCATTCGACCCAACAACAAGACTTAAATTAAGGGCAAATGCGATTGACAATGCTACGCTGCTTATTACTATGACCGTCACATTCGACGTGTTATACCAAGCTCTTGATGGATTCATCAATAAATCCGTTTTGGATACGTTTCTTCGCTTCATGTATTTTTGCATCGCTGTTGCGACCAAAATAATAATAAATGCAGCGATGATTGTTGCATAATAAGGAATCAAAGAATTTTGTCTTGCTTTTCCAAAATCGCCTTTTTCTTGAATAGGATTTGACAAGAAGTTAAAGACCGTTGAATTATCTGAACCGCCATTTCTGGTATTTGAAAGAACTTTATCAAATTTTTCTGCATATTTAGTATTATCATCTGTTTTTTTATGCACTTCTGTAACAGTTTTGTCTAAATTCGTTAAGATGTCATTTGCATCTGTTTGCACCTTATTTGTAGATTCTTTCAACATCTTAATCGTTGGAGCAACGTCTTTGACTTGTGCCGCAGATTCTGCTGTTGCTTTAGCTGTTTCAGTTGAACTACTAACCAATGTCTGGATATTTTTTACCAAGTTTTCTGTAGTTGAATTGATTGCAGCCGTATCATTCTTTTCAGGATGCGCATTTGTATCCGTAATGACAGATTCTGGTGCTACTCGTTCTGTTTCTTTCCATGAATTATAAGTTGCATCAATGTCTTGATTCGCCTTATCGAACCATTCTCCCAATAAAGAGGCTTCCTGTAGCATGGTATCTGGAATCGTCATAAGATTTAACGTGCCGTATAAAGTCAGTGCTTCGCCTTCGTTTTTATCAGTACTTGTTCCGATTGTAGCGTTTAACTTGTTGATCTGCTCTTCAATGTCGTTATATAGACTGTCTCCGTTTGCCCTATAATTTGTGTAGAGCGACTCCGAAATCTGAGAAACTTTTTTTGAGTCAGTGATATTATCATATAACCAGTAAACAGAATCAGGTGTAGCTAACTCATTGAATGTTTTATCTGGGTTGCTCGTAACATAATCAGCAAAGCTATTCAGACTTAGCTGCGCTGGATCAGCGTAAAGAGTTGTCAATTTTTCAGCTGCTGATGTTAATGTCGTGAACAAACTAAAGAGTTCAGCTAAATCTTGTTTTAGAGGCTGATCTTTGTCTATATAAGCAGCCAGTTGTCCAGAGTTTGTTGAATTGATTGAACTCCAGGAATAATAGCATACGAAATACTCATAGTCGGTATAATCATTTGGATAAGTCCATTTTATCTGGGAATTAATTTGGTAAGACATCTGAGATTGAGTAGGTTTTTTGGGCGGATCACTACTCCCTGTGTCCTTAAGTATGATGGCTATATTTAGCTGTGTTCCTTCTATAGAAACAGCTGCTGTGTAGTCTGAACCAGATAATTTAGCAATGATTGCCTGTTCCAAATTTGCTCTAATCTTGTCCAAATCAACAATTTCGATCAGACCGCTGCTTCCTACCTCAAAAGTATGTGAGAATTTTAAAGATTGGGTTGTTCCAGGTGTCAACTTTATCTCCACTGTGTTTTTTACATTGAAATCAGATGAAATATCTTCTTTTTCAGCTGTCGATACTATATTGAATTGATTGCCATTACCCGTTAAAGTTGGGTCATAATGTGTCACTATGTTATATGAATCCCTTAACTTATCGCTTTCTGCTTGTGTTAACAATCCTTTAGTCACTAACGTATTTAAAAGAATGGGAAAATCCGTACTTGATGGAAGAGCAAGATTTTGTAATTGGGCAAGTTCATTTTTTACAGCCGTTAAGTATTCCCCGTCTTCCGTAATTTCTGATTCTTTCTCAATAGGTGATAATAACTTTGAGATAGCTAGCTTAACTTGGTCTTCTTTCGCATTATCTGAATTGGCGTTTCTATCGTTGTAATACTTTTCTGCCACATCCTCTTTTAACGTTGTTAATTCCGCTACTTGTGTTTCCAACTCTGTTATTTCACTCGTTAGCTCTTCAATTCTCTTCCCTTGTGATTCTTTAAATGAAGAAGCATTCGTCAAAAAATTGGCATAAACGCCAGAATCATTCGTACCCTCAGATCCCTTTTTAAAAAACAGAGCCAACTGATTTTTTATGCTATCATCGAAACCGTCAAATTGAGCTTTGTATCCGGTTAAATCGTTTTGCCATTGATTCTCTAATTGCTCTGTTTGTAGCTCAAATTGTTCATTAAACTGTTTAATAGCTGTTGCTAATTTTTCATTTGCTTCATCTGCATAATCATTCACAGATTTTTGTACTTCCTCTGTTGACTGGCTATTTGACTCTAAAGTACTATTGTTACTCTCCATCAATTGCTTCACTGATTGAACAAACGCTTCTTGTTCCGACGTAAACATTTTATTGTCTTCGTCCAATATACTTGCTGTATCAATGACACTTGAAAAATTAGTTGGCACTTCTTTAAATGGTAGATAAATTGTTTTCTCCAAATTATTTTTGTGATCCGTCTCTAATCCAACAATTTGATTGACGTTTTGTTGTGCTTCAGACAGGTTTCCAACAATACTTGAAAAATACATTTGTACGATTCTTTGATTAAAATCTTTTAAAATGTCATTCACTTTGACCTGAATCGCCTGATTGGTTATCTCATTTTGACCTTCTCTTACTTGATATTCCACCAAAGCTTTTTCAGGATTTATACTTTGCAATGAAAGCAATCGTTCAGAGAAATCTTGTGGAATAATAATCTGTGCATCAAATTGTCCATCCGCTACTCCTCGACTAGCAATATTTCTGGTCGTAGTCTCCCAACGGTTAGCGGTATCTTGATTGATCAAGGTGACAAAGTCGGTGCCCAGAGAATATTTCTTTCCTTCAAAAATAGTTCCTTTGTCTTCATTAACTAACACATACTGCATTTTTGTGACCTTTTCATTAGATGTTTGTTGAACATTATCACTTTTAAAACCAATATAAGAAAGAATAAATAAGAACAATAGGCTACCGACAACGATCGAAATAATAGGAAGATATTTTTTTAGTTTATTTTTCAATTTGCTCTTCTCTCCTAATTTAAAAGCGTAACGGGCTCTTATAGCCTTGGAGACAAATATCCTTGTGTCGTTTTTTTCAGGCATATTTTATCTTTGTTCCGAGACCTTCACCAAATCGGTACTACTCTAAATCCATCAATAGTGTTTCATAGCCATCCATAAAGCTTTAGCTCTTAGGAATTGATGCGATTGGAGTAGTCCCTAGTGGCTAACCCGTGTAGCTAAATAATTAAAAAGCGTCCGCGCAATGAATTGCACTGACGCTTTTTATTTCAAAACTAATTTAGTTTAAACCGAAAGAACTTGCATCTTGTTGGTCACGTTGTGCGACTGTATCAGCATATTTGTTCAATTGACTATTGATGCTGATCAACAATTCTTCCATTTTTTTAACGTTTCCTTCTAATTGATTGTATTGTTCTAAATACGATTGAAACGCTTGACCTTTCCATTCTTGTGCGATTTGTTGATTCATAGAATTTACTTTACGAATCGCATCTTGGATTTGTTGTTGTGATTGTGTATACACCTTCGCTTGTGATTTCAGTTGCTCGGGTGTGACCGAAATTGCTCCTGCCATTATAATCTCTCCTACTCTATATTAAAATTGTTTCCATAAATAGTATATCGGTCACTAAGTATACTTGTCAATGTTTTTTAGAAACAAATTACGATTTAAAGGAAATAATAAACTTCCAAATGATAATTTTTAATGTTTTATAGAATAGATATTTTTTTTATTTGTAAAATATTTATATTAAATCAATCCAATCGTAAACTGATTGCTTGTAGATAAAACTCTCTATGATTTTCATCAGAAAATAGATTACTAATTGAGTTTATTTTAATGAAGGACTCCCAATTTTTTTGTTCATGGTTAAAATCGTGAGCTAGTTTATTCTGATATGTTAACTCACTAAAACCAAATAGATAATCCTCATATAAGTTAAATGCTAAAATTGTTAAACGAATAGACTCCTCTGTTTGCCATTCCGCAGAAATAGATTCATATTTAGCTCCTAATTCTTTTGAATAAATTTCGTTAAAGTGAATTCTGGTCACTTCCGCTAATCCTAGCAAATAAATTAAAGAAAACTCATAGCAATTAAATTCTTTGTCTTTAGTATTTTTTTCAAAAAATGTTATATGTTCTTGGTTTTTGAATATAAGATCACGATTCATATTGATATCTCCCATACATTTTTATTCAAACATATTAATTAGATATAGATTAGTTTTCTATTTAAATAGATGTATATATTTATTTTACATTAAGTTTACCATTTGATAGATTATAAGACAATGAGCTTAGTAATATTTTTTCGATATGTATCAAAATTAAAAAAGAGCCTGGGACATAATGATGTGCGCCCTAAAAGTTGTACGTAGATTAACTTGTCATTCGACTGGTATGAATTCGGTATTGAACCGGACTCATACCAGTCAATTTTGCTTTTATCCGATGATGATTGTAATAATCAATATAATTTGTAACTGCTCGGTTTAATTCCTCAAAGCTAGAAAAACTACGACCATAATACATTTCTTGTTTCATTAGACCAAAGAAATTTTCCATCAATGCATTGTCCAAACAATTTCCTTTTCGTGACATACTCTGGTATAACTTTGCTTGCTTCAATTGTCTAACATACTGTTGATTTTGGTAATGCCACCCTTGATCGGAATGGATTGTTGTTCGAAAGTTGGTCTTTTTACTTTCTTTAATGGCTGTTTTTAAAGGAATCAATACACAATCCAACGTTGGTTTTTGCTGAAATTGATAGGCTATGATTTCTCCATTAAAACCATCAAGAAAAGGACTGAGATAGGCTTTTCTTTTTAGTTTAATTCCTTCGGAATTTCGTTCAGTATAGTGGAATTCTGAAATATCTGTAAAGATTTTTTGTTTTGGCATCGTGCTAAAAAAGCGACGATTCACCTTGTTCTTTGCCAAGGTTCCCACTAAACCTTTGTAAGATCGATACCTTCTTGAACGACGAGTAAAGCTTATACATACTATGTTATATTTCTTCATAATTCGTCGGATTTTCTTATGATTGATTTGATAGCCCATATTCACTAAAGCCAGTTTGATTCGACGATAGCCATAATTGCGATCATTCTCTTCAAAAATTGTTTGAATCAATTTCTCTAGGTGAGTCATTTTTTCTTCGCTCATTATCTGTTTTTTCCAGTAATTGAAGGTAGAACGCGGTAGCTTAATCGCTTGTAATACGTGATCTTGACGATACTTTCCAATAAGTTCTATGGCTATTCTGGTTTGAACTCGTCTTTTCGCTTCGCCATAATAGTTTGTTGGAAAGTCCGTAGCTTTTTTAAATACTCGACCTCGATTCGCAAACATTCATTCTCACGCTCTAATTCCTTTTCACGAGATAGTTTGCTTGTTTCTTGCTGTTTTTTTGTTGGTTTATTCATCCTTTTTTTGGGTCTCCCTTTTTGATTAGACAGAGCCGTTTGACCACCAGCGATGTATTTCTTTTGCCAACGAGAAATCATCGACCCATTAGGCAGCTTGAATTGTCTTGCTGCTTCACCGAAAGAAGCACCTGTCGTTTCTATAAAGTGTAATACATCTCGCTTAAATTCACTAGTATATTTTGTCAGTGAACGGTGTCTTTTGAGCCCTTCATTCCCAAATAATTGATAGGAGTGTTTCCAATTGTAAATTAAGGCATTTGATGGGAGTCCGTATTTTTTAGCCAAGGCTCGTCCTCCCAGAGGGCCTTCTAGGTACTCTTTCACTAGCTTTAATTTGAATTCTACCTCATAATAACTCATAAAAAATAACCTCCAAAAATTGTATTTTTCACGTACAACTTTTGGGGGTCACATCATTATGTTTCAGGCTCTTAGTAATCGAATAAACGGTGGTCGCAGAAGCAACTCCTTCGGAAATAAGCCGAAATTCACAAAAATTTGAAGAGCAATTTTCGTAAATTCCTTCTTATTTCTCGGAGTTAAATACTTCTGTCCCAACCTCTACATTATCGTCATCTTTCATTACAGTAGATTAACGTTTTTCAGCTGTTAATTCAATATCATAGTAATCTCTAGTATCTTCATAATTCCATGTAAATGATTTTACACGGTCATTAATTGGCATGATTTCATTACGGTACAATGTTGGAATAACTGGTGCTTGTTCAAACATATATTCTTGCCATGCATCATATGCTTCTTTACGTTTTGTATCGTCAAATGACGCTTTAGAGTCGATTGCTTTCAATAGTTTATCATTTTCTTCTGAAGCAAAACGAGAGTAGTTGAATGCTGCGTTACGCCCGTATAAGCCGGCTGGTGATGGTGCACTATTTACTCCCCAAGCCGCTTGGAAAACGTCGATTTCAGGATCATCATTTTTGATTTTATCGTAGAATGCTTGGAAATCGATTAAACGGCCCGTTGCTAATTTCACATCTAAACCAATTTCTTTCCATTGTTGTAGATAGTAATCTGCTAAAGGTTGAGCTGTTTCGCCACCTGCCATTGAGGCAAAGTTGATCGTTAATTTTTCCCCTTTAGGATTTTCTCTAAGTCCATCACCATCTGTATCTTTATAGCCAGCATCATCTAAAATTTTCTTCGCTTTATCCAGGTCATATTGATACCCTTTTATGTCTGTATCATGCAATGTTTTAAAAATAGGTGGAATCAAGGTTGTCGCACCAGTACGCAACCCATTATAGAATTTTTGCCCAATTGCGTCGTTATCCATTGCGTATCCCATTGCTTGACGTAATTTTACATCAGCCATTTTTGCATCTGGATTCATTACAACTTCGCCTTTGTCTTTATCATATGTTCCTAATTTAAAGCCAACATATGTGTATGCTAATTCTTCACGACCTAACATTTGATAGCCTTCTGAGTCTTTATATGTTGGATAATTGTCTGTTGGCATTGCGTAAACCATATCATATTTTTTCGCTTTTACCGCTTCAACGATTGACGCTGTTGGTACGTTTGTAAAGACGATTTTATCTAACTTAGGCTTCCCTTTATAATAATGTTCATTTGGTAAATATTCCACTGACTCTCCTGTTACGATTTTACTCATGTAATAAGGACCGAATGTTACAGGATTTTTGCGAACAGCATCACTTTTTTCTTGGTCTTTGATTGGAATATCTTTAAAGACGTGTTTTGGCATTGCACTCATGTATACACCGCCACTTAATTGAAGCATTCCCGGATTCATTTCTTTATATGTTACTTCGATTGTTTGATCGTCTACTTTTTTAATTCCAGAAATAGTATCTGCTTTGCCATCATGGTATTCATCCATCCCTACAACATTCGTAAAGTCGTCATCATAACGAATACCAGTATATTCTTTATTTCCAATTACTTCATATGGGTAAATCAAATCATCAGCAGTTACAGCTTCACCATCTGACCATTTAATATTGTCTTTCAATGTAATTGTAGCCTTCTTATTGTCAACATCTAAATCTAATTTAGCAGCTCCATCATCTGTGATGACGAAATCATCATCATATGAGAATAAGCCTTCATGGGAAGGACGCATATAATAATTGTCGTACGCATCTTGGTAATAGACTTCTGAAAATAAGCCTTTAAACTGAGTATCTGACGCAACTGCTACATCCAAAGTCCCGCCTTTGATTGCCTCTTTGTCATTTTTGACCGTCATTGTAAACTTACTGATATCCTCAGTTTCTACATTTTTGTTACCTGAATCTGATTTTTTACCTCCGCCACATGCAGCTAATGTCACTGTTGCCACTGCTGTCAATGTAATTAAACCCAAAAGTTTTTTGCTTTTCACACTACTTCCTCCTCTTCTTAACCTAAACGCTGTCTTGCATCTGCTGAACGCTTGAACGCTTGGCCAATATAATTTATACATAACATCATTACTAAAATCAGTACTGATGCAGGTACCCAGATCCATGTTTTATTCGCTAAAACATCACCATTGCTAGCATATCCGATCAATGTTCCCAAACTTGGTACATTGGTCGGCAATCCAAATCCTAAGAACGTCAGTGTTGTTTCAATCCCGATATTTGCCGCAAAATTGATGGTTAAGTTCGTGATGATCAATGAACTTAAATTAGGCATAATTTCTCGAAACATGATTTTAAAATCACTTGTCCCTAAAGTTTTTGAGGCACTCACATAGTCTCTGCGGACCTCAGATAACGTTTTACTTCTAAACAGTCGGGCTTTTGCAACCCAGTAAAAAGCACTCATAATTCCTACAAAAGACCAAACATTATAATTAGGAATGATTGTAACAAATACAATGATGATCATCATGATCGGCAAAATCATAATAAAATCAACGACACGCATCACTGCATTATCAAACATTCCACCATAATAACCTGAAACAATACCGATTCCTACCCCGATGATTGATGTCAATATCGTGATTGCAAAACCGATTACAACCGAATTACGAGCGCCAATAATCAATTGACCAAGTATATCACGTCCACCTTCGTCGGCTCCTAATATGAAGTTTCCACCAGGCTCGGCATATTTATCTAAAATACTTACTGTCATTACTTTGTCTTGATCAGTCAATAGAGCACCAATAAAAACAACCAACAAAATGGCTACTAACAGTACAAGTGAGAAAATTGCTAATTTGTCTTTTTTAAACTCTCTTGCGATCATTCGAAATCCCATCGGTGGGATCGTTTCTGGTACAGCAACTGCTGTATTTTCTTTATTTTTATCCATCTCGTCTCTTCCTCTCCTTAAAATTGATTTTCTATTGAACTCGAATCCGCGGATCTACAAGACTCATGACGATATCTGAAATCAGATTTCCGACGAGCGTTGCAACTCCTAAAATCAATACTAAGGCGGTGATCACTGCATAATCACGTTGTCCGATCGAGTCGATAAATAATTTCCCAATTCCTGGATAACCAAAGATTTTTTCGATAACCACAGAACCACTGATCAAAGCTGTGATTTCATAGCTAAGTTGAGAAACGATTGGTAAAGAAGCATTTCTGAAAATATGTCTTGTATAGACTTTATTTGTCGGTACCCCTTTAGAACGAGCTGTCCGAACATAATCTAATGATTGAGAGTCAATCACTTCATTCCGTAAATATTGAATCGTGATTGCTGTTCCTAAAAGTGCTTGAGATAATGCTGGTAAAATCAAATGATAGAAACGATCCCAAATATAGGCTCCAGTCCCTGGCTCAACACCACTGGAAACAGACCCTGTCGTTGGGAACCAATCTAAACGGTAACCAAAAATAAACAGCATAACAAGTGCAAAAATAAAGGGTGGTACTGCAAAACTGAAAAAGTTATAGACCACGACAAATTTGTCCAAAATCGAATTTTGATAACGACCTGATAAAACGCCTAATGGCAAAGCGATCGCATACATGATCACAACGGTTACTAAGGATAAAAGAATTGTATTCACTGCACGACTGCCAATCAATGTTGAAACTGGTAATTTAAAAATAAAACTCTCCCCAAAATCACCATGGAAAACATTGACGATCCAACGTACATATTGCGTTGTCCAAGGATCATTCAACCCTGCTGATTCACGCATTTTCTCAATAACTGCTGGATCCGTATTTGGATTGATCAGACCTGTAAAAGGATCTCCTGGCATCATTTTAGCTAACATGAAAATCAGTACACTTAAAATCAAGATTTGAGGAATCATAAAGAGTACACGTCGTAAAATCGTCTTCCACATTAGATTGCACCTCCATCTTTTAACGCTACTTGATGTGTATCACTGATTGTTCGTAAATCATACACACGGCCGTTTTGATCGTAATACTCTTTTTGATGTTTGATATATTCTTTTTCTACTTGACGACGCTGTGCTTTGTGCTCTTCACGATGTGCAACGTCAATTTTAGGGATTGCTGATAATAGCCGTTTCGTATAAATGTGCTGTGGATTTGTATAAATATCTTGACGAGTCCCAATCTCTACAAAGCGCCCTTTGTACATGATCGCAATATTATCACACATATGTTTTACAACACCTAAGTCATGTGAAATGAATAAATAACTCAAGCCATATTCTTCTTGGATATTTTTCATAAAATTCAATACTTGTGCTTGAACAGATAAATCCAATGCAGAAACCGGCTCATCTGCAATAATCAACTTAGGATTCGTCGCAACAGCTCTAGCTACGCCTAAACGTTGGCGTTGTCCACCTGAGAATTCATGTGGGTATTTATACAATGCATCTTCTGGCATCCCAACGATATCTAAAAGCCCTTTGACTTTTTTCTTTTCTTCTTGATCACTCAACCGTTCAAAATTGCGGATTGGTTCTGCTATGATATCCAACACTCTTTTCTTTGGGTTTAAACTAGACATTGAATCCTGAAAAATCATTTGAACATCTTTGTTATATTTCATCGCTTTACGATTATGAGCTTTCGTCACATCTTGATCTTGATATAAAATACTACCACTAGTCACTTTTTCTAACCCGATGATTGCTTTTCCTGTAGTAGATTTTCCAGAACCTGATTCACCAACTAAACCGTACGTTTTACCCTTTTCGATAATAAAGTCAACACCATCAACTGCCAACACATGATCGGTCACTCGATTAAAGAAACCACTGCGGATAGGATAATGAACTTTCAAGTCTTTGATTTGAATGATTTCTGCCATTATACTTCCTCCTGATCGTCTCTAAAATGGAAATGCTGATAACATGTACAGCGAACAAAGTGTCCTTCTGACACCTCATGCAATGTCGGTTCTGCTTCATGAGCGTCCTCTGGAATCCAAGGAATTCTCGGCGCAAAACGACATCCTTCTCTTGGTAACTTGCTTAATGATGGGACCACGCCTTCGATCACGTGCAACTGACTATCATCTGAATTTTCTTGCGGAATAGATTGTAATAATGAGCGTGTATAGGGATGTTTTGGATTATTAAACAATTCTTCAGCAGTTGCTACCTCAACAAATTGCCCTGCGTACATCACAGCTACCTTATCTGCCATTTCAGCTACGACACCTAAATCATGCGTGATCAAAATAATTCCGGAGCCAGTCTCCTCTTGCAAATCCTTCAGTAAATCTAAAATTTGCGCCTGGATCGTTACATCCAATGCTGTTGTCGGTTCATCTGCGATGATGATTGCCGGTTTACATGCAATAGCGATTGCAATGATTACACGTTGACGCATTCCACCAGATAATTCGTGCGGATACTGCTTGCCAACTCGTTCAGGATTAGGAATCCCCACCTGTGTCAACAATTCGATCACCCGTGCTTGTTTTTGCTCCGCATTCATATTCGTATGGTAGGTTAGGCTTTCTTTGATTTGATCTTCAATTTTCATTAGTGGATTCAGCGCTGACAAAGGATCTTGAAATATCATCCCAATATCGTTACCACGGATTTTATTATATAGTTGTTCGTTAAATGTAGTTAAATTTAAATCCTTGTATAGAATTTCTCCAGTTACACGAGTATTGTTTGCATCATGTAACCCAATTATTGTTGTAGCTAAAGTACTTTTCCCACAACCCGATTCACCAACGATTGCTAAAATTTCATTTTTTCCTAATTCAAATGACACATCATCAACAGCATCATAGTACTCATCTTTGATACGAAATCCTGTATGTAGATGCTGAACATCTAACAATTGATTGCTATCACTCACTTTAATACACTCCTCTATACTCAATTAAATAGCGTATTACAACAAGAAAACTTATTAAAAACACTTCTTTTTTTAATAATTACTTCTTTTCTACTCATTGTAATCGTTTTTAACAAACTCATATTCTCATTGTACTCATATTTAAGCAATTGTATATAAAAATTATAAAAATTGCAACATTTTGGTAATGTAAATTTTTTCTAAATAAGCAAAAAAAGTGTGGAACAAAAGTAAAAATCACTTTTGTTCCACACCCTAAATGTGAATAAACGGTGGGAGCAGAAGCAATCCCTTCGGAAATAAGCTGAAATTCACAAAAATTTGAAAAACAATTTTTGTGAATTCCTTCTTATTTCTCGGGATTAAGCGCTTCTATCCCAGCCTCTTTCTTCATTTCAACTTATAAGTTATTCATAATATAATCTACAGCGGCACCAACTGTTTCAATTTGCTCTGCGTCTTCATCAGAAATTTCTGTACCAAACTCATCTTCTAGCTCTAAAACAAATTCCATTACACTAATTGAATCTGCATTCAAGTCATCTTTAATGTTTAATTGATCTGTCACTTTCTCAGCTTCAATATCAAAGTGGTTTGAGATAATCTTCGCTACTTTTTCAAGTACTTCTTCACGAGTCAACTGTATTCACCTCCACTGCTTTTGAAAAGCGTTCCTCACGTTTGAGTTGAACGCTATGATACATTGTACTCACAAATGATCGATTTGTCCATCTTTTTTTGCAGAACTATTACAAAAGGGTTGCAAACAGGTTGCGAACAGTACTATTTTTTTGTTTCATAATAACTGACAAGCTGAGGGACAACCTCTGTCTTCAGCATTGTATGGATCTGACGAATCGTATAACGCACTGCTTCTGGCCCTGTCGAACCATGTGTTTTAATGACAGGTGCTTTTAAGCCAAAAAGAACGGCTCCACCATGTTTAGAGTAATCCATCTCATCTTTCATACCACGTAACACATTCTTTAAAAGCAACGCACCCATCTTTCCTTTGACTCCTTCTGCAAGGATCGATGATTTTAAAAGTCCCATCATGTTTAAGGCTGTTCCTTCAATTGATTTCAATACAGCATTTCCTGTAAAACCATCTGTCACAACAACATCTGCTGCCCCACTTAACAACTCACGCGCTTCCACATTACCGATAAAATGAATTCCCTCTTCTTCTGAAAGTAGTTCAAATGCTTTTTTAGTTAACTCACTGCCTTTGGTTTCTTCTGCGCCATTATTTAAAAGAGCCACACGAGGTTTTGAGATATTTCTAACTTTTTCAGCGTAAAAAGAACCTAGTACAGCATATTGAACAAGATGCTCTGGTTTATTATCAGCATTCGCTCCCAAATCTAACATATCAAACCCACCATCCGGTTGACCGATTACTGGTAAAGTCGACATCAAGCCCGGACGTTCAACATTTTTGATCCGTCCAACGATAAATAATCCAGCAGCTAATAACGCTCCTGTGTTACCCGCAGAAAAAATGGCATCCGCCTCTCCCTCTTTTACTGCTTGTGCAGCGAGTACCATTGAAGCATTTTTCTTACGACGAATGGCCTTGACTGGCTCATCATCACTGTTGATTTTTTCATCCGTATGAATAATCGTAATATTCGTTTCATCTGTTACATATTTTTTAATTTCATCTTCTTTTCCATAAAGCAAGAACTCAACCTCTGGAAAATCCTGTTTGGCTAACATTACGCCTTCAACAATAGCTTGCGGCGCATGATCGCCACCCATTGCATCAACTGCAATCTTCATAACATAGTCCCTCCTAGGTAAATTACAATAAATAGTATAACATATTGAAAAGCGGAACAAAGCGTTTAACTCTCATGAAAATTAGGAATCTGACTAAGAAACGCTTTTGGTTTCATAGACAGATTGTCTATTTTCCTTGAGAGTTGATTTGTGTAGCTGGATCAACGAAAAGCGGAATATGTCGTTTAGCTCTGGCAGAAAATAGGGAATTCTGTTTGTGATGTTCTTTATCACCAATAGCATTCATCTTTTTTCCGAAGAGCTGACTCATACAGCTAGATCAACGAGAATGCATTCATACTTGCCTTCAGTTCTTTGTAATGTCTTAATACGATTAGTCAAAAAACTGTTGCTCGTCATCATTTGGCTTAATCTTATCAGCAATACCACGATACTCTGGCAAGACCCACCATTGCTCTTTTGTCCAAATCGTACTCGCTTCTTGACGCGCAACCTCCAAAATATTGACGTCTGTCACAATATCGCCTACAGCAAATTGCGGCACACCTGATTGTCTAGCACCAAAGACTTCGCCTGGTCCTCGCAACTCTAAATCTTTTTCACTTAGTACAAACCCATTATTCGTTTCTGTCATAATTTTCATTCGCTCCACACCCATTTCGTTCTTTGGGTTAGCAACTAAAATACAATAAGAAGCTTCTGAACCTCGACCAACACGTCCACGAAGCTGGTGCAATTGCGCTAGTCCAAATCGATCAGCATCCATAATAAGCATAACTGTGGCGTTTGGAACATTGACTCCGACTTCGATCACTGTTGTAGAAACTAGCAACTGCAAGTTATTTTCTTTGAACTCTTGCATAATTTCTTCTTTTTCTTGGTTTTTCATTTTTCCATGAAGCAAACCAACTTGATATGTAGGATTAAAGAATGCCGACATATGTTCAAAAATCTCCGTAGCATTCTTTACATCTAGCGCTTCTGATTCTTCGATCAACGGGCAAATCACATAGGCTTGGTGCCCACGTGCCAATTCTTTTTCCATCCACTCTAAAACTGTATCTAGTTGAGGAGGTCTTATCCAGCGCGTCTCTATTGGAATCCGACCTGCTGGCATTTCATCAATGATCGAAACATCCATCTCACCAAAAGCCGTAATGGCCAATGTTCTTGGGATCGGTGTTGCGGTCATAAATAAAACATCTGGTTTTAACCCTTTTTCTCTTAAGATTCGGCGTTGATTCACACCAAATCGATGTTGTTCATCTGTAATGACTAAACCTAGTCGGCGGAAACGGACATCTTCTTGAATCAATGCGTGCGTTCCAATAATAATATCGATCTCACCTGTCGCAAGCTGTTCAAGAATCATTCGTCGCTCTTTAGTTTTAGTCGATCCAGTTAGTAGGGCTGTACGAACTTCTAAGGGATCGTACAATTGCTGAAGGCTTTCCATATGCTGTTGCGCCAAAATCTCTGTCGGCACCATTAAAGCACCCTGAAAGCCAGCTGTCATCGTCGCGTAAAGAGCAATTGCCGCAACAACCGTTTTCCCACTCCCTACATCGCCTTGTAATAAACGCTGCATATGATTCGGGCTCATTAAATCCCGACAAATTTCGTTTGTTACTTTCTTTTGAGCGTCCGTCAGTTCAAAAGGGAGTTTCTGCGTAAATGTCTTTAAGCGATCCACATCGTACTGAACACTCAACCCATTTTTTTCTGCTTTTTCTCTTCTCTTCAACCCTTGCATTTTCAATTGGAACAAGAAAAATTCTTCAAAAACAACACGCCGCTTCGCTTGATGGCTTTCTTCTGGATTATTTGGAAAATGCATTGCAAACATCGCTTCTTTTCTTGGCATTAAGCGATATTTCTCTACTAATGTTTCTGGCAAAAACTCTGGAATAAAATTCCCGTACTTTTCAAAGCCAGTGCGAATCAGCTGGATCAAACTACTTTGTCGAACTTTTTTGTTTACATGATAGATCGGAGCAAAATCTTCTCCGTCATTTTGAGCTGCTAAAATTTTCATGCCGTTTAATGATTTCCGTTTCGCATCCCATTTTCCATAAATTGCGATTTCTTCAGACATCACGATTTTGTCTTTTAAATACGGTTGATTAAAGAAGGACACGTTGATTACCGCATGGTCTTGCATCATCCGAAACATCATGCGACTTTTTTTATAGCCATAACGGCTCACGACTGGTTCAGATACAACTAAACCTTTTAGCGTGACTTTTTCTTGATCCTGAATTTCATTTAATTCCTTTTCTTGGATATCATCATATCGAAAAGGATAGTAGGACAATAACTCTTCTATTGTATAAATGCCTAATTCCTTTAAATTCTCAGCACGTTTTGGCCCAACGCCTGTCAAGACACTGATATTATCCGATAAATTCACCACTCTTCCTCCTCTCATTAAATAGATATGTGTATTACTTTTCATTTGTTTATTCTCTATAGAAAAAGAGGTTGGAACAGAAGTGTTTAACTCCGAGAAATAAGAAGGAATTTACGAAAATTGCTCTTCAAATTTTTGTGAATTCCGGCTTATTTCCGAAGGAGTTGCTTCTGCGCCCACCGTTTATTCGGGTACTAAGAGCCTGAAACATAACCTTTTTAGTTATGTCCCAGGCTCTTCAATAAGTCATTTATTATTCCGCTGAAAACAGGTATGGATAAACCGGTTGTCCGCCCTCATGAAGTTCTGTTTCTATCTCTTCATATTCAGCAGTCAACGCTTCTACAAATTTTTCAGCTTCTTTCATTGTACCACCTTCACCGACAATGATTGTTACGATTTCTGTGTCTTCATCGATCATGCGTTTCAATGTGTCCAATGATGCTTTAAACATATCTGGTTCAGATACTACGATTTTGCCGTCGATCATCCCTAGATAGTCATCTTTCTTAATTTCTACATTATCAATCGTTGTGTCACGTACAGCTGTTGTTACCTGCCCGCTAACAACACTTTCGATCATTTCTGTCATTGTTGCATTATTTTCTTCAAGTGTTTGTTGGTCATTGAATGCAAGCATCGCTGTCATTCCCTGAGAGATTGTTTTTGTTGGCACGACCGCTACTGGAATATCTGCTACTTCTGCCGCTTGATCAGCTGCCATGAATATGTTTTTGTTGTTAGGCAAGATAATCACTTGGTCAGCGTTTACTTCTTTAACAGCTTTCAAGATATCTTCAGTACTAGGATTCATTGTTTGACCGCCACTAATGATATAGCTTGCACCAAGACTACGGAATAAGTCTTGAACACCTTCTCCTGCTGCTATTGCAATCACTGCGTAAGGAACGCGTGCTTTTTGAACAACTGCCACTTGGGCGTCATGCTCAACTAACGTTTCATGCTGTAAACGCATGTTATCTACTTTGATTTTCACTAATGAACCGAATTTTTGACCATAATTCATCACTTCACCTGGATGTTCAGTATGCACATGAACCTTGATGATTTCATCGTCGTTTACGACAAGTAACGAATCACCCAATTCGTTTAAGTAGTTTCTAAATGTTTCATAATCGAAATCACTGTCCACAGTTGGACCTTCACCGATTTGAACCATGATTTCTGTACAGTAACCGAACTTGATGTCTTCAGTCGCAACATGTCCGCTAACGCCACGGTGATGTTCAGCATTGACCATCTCGTCCATTTCACCAGGACTTGGCTCATACACTTCTGTTGCTAAAAATTCACCTGACAATGCTTCTAAAAATCCTTCATAGATAAATAATAAGCCTTGGCCACCACTATCGACTACACCGACTTCTTTTAATACTGGTAAAAGATCAGGTGTTTTAGCCAACGCCCGTTTTGCACCTTTCACAACGGCCTGCATTACTTCGATACAGTCGTCGGTTTCTTTTGCTTTGCGTTCACCAGAACGGGCAGCTTCACGAGAAACAGTCAGAATTGTACCTTCTACAGGTTTCATCACTGCTTTATAAGCAGTCTCCACACCGTGCGTAAACGCTGCTGCTAAATCTTTTGCGTTCAACGTTTCAACATCCGGAATTTGTTTAGAAAAGCCACGGAATAATTGTGATAAGATAACACCAGAGTTCCCTCTAGCACCCATCAATAATCCTTTTGACAGAATTGTTGTTAGTTCTCCGACTTTTTCAGAGCGAGAATCGGCTACAGCCTTCGCTCCACTCGTCATAGATAAGTTCATATTTGTTCCTGTATCGCCATCTGGCACAGGGAAAACGTTCAATGAGTTGACATACTCTGCATTCACATGCAAACGACTCGCACCAGCCTGAACCATCTCTTGGAACTGACTTGCACTGATTTCTGTTACATTCACCTAAAAAATCCTCCTTTGAGATTCCTGTTGCATAGAAAAGCGAAACGAACCGCTTAGCCCTCGAACAAATTAGGAAAATGCAGGAAAGATGCTTTTTGTCTTTTCGGCATTTTATCTATTTGTTGAGAGGTCTGGTTCGTGGAGCTAGATCAATAAAAAGTGGAACAATCACGTCCAGCCAAACTTCAAAAAAGTAAATCGCTAAATCATTGCTAACAGCTGGCTACCTAGTCAGGCAACACACGAACACCTTGCACAAATACGTTGACTGAATTAGCAGTCACACCTAATAGTGTTTCAAGGTTGTATTTTACTTTTTCTTGTACATTACGAGATACTTCTGAAATTTTTGTTCCATAACTTACGATTGTATATACGTCGACCGCAACGCCATTTTCTTCTTGTCGCACGACCACGCCTTTAGAATAATTTTCTTTGCGCAAAATGCCATTTAAATTATCTTTGATTTGGTTTTTACTAGCCATACCGACGATTCCGTAGATATCTGTCGCAGCACCGCCAACTACAGTGGCAATAACCTCATTGGTAATCTCAATGGTGCCTGCTGGTGTTTTGATTTTTACAGCCATTGATGAAAGCCTCCTTAAAGAGCACAGTTGCCCTATTTTCTTCTATAATATTTTAACATAGCCGTACCTCAATGAAAAGGAACTTATCTAGATAATTATAGAGCGTCTCATCTAATTTGCCAATAATTGTATAATTTACATCGTTTCAGGGGAAATGTCAAACTGATTTGAAAACCCCCTTGCAAAAAAATGTTTTCTATGATAAATTAAGTTAGTATGAGCTGAAAATCATCGCTCCGAGATCAAAGCAAAGGAGGAAACTAAAAATGGCAAAAGTATGTTACTTTACTGGTCGTAAGACAAGCAGCGGCAATAACCGCTCACATGCAATGAACGCTACTAAACGTACTGTTAAACCTAACTTGCAAAAAGTTCGTGTATTAATAGACGGTAAACCTAAAAAAGTTTGGGTGTCAACTCGTGCTTTGAAATCTGGTAAAATCGAGCGTGTTTAATAGAACGTCATCAAAAAGCTGAACGGCATGCCGTTCAGCTTTTTTTATTTATCATCGCGACTTTGAATCACAGCAATCATTCCTGTATCAAATGAAAACCCAGCCGTTTCTCCTATAAATTCATTACTTGCGTAAGAAGTAGGAATCGCAACATTCACATGATCTAGTGTATATTTACTATCTGTTAACGTCAGGTTTTTGACCGGTGTTAAACAACAGTAAGCTAAATAATCCATCTTTGTTTCTTTTTTTATCACATATTCTCCTGGAAGATAATACGCGATACTATTTTGATGATCTTTTACTTTTATTTGATGGGCAAACGCTTGAAAACGTGGTTCAAATGGCAACCACAAGTTGGCTAAAAAGTGATCCAAACGACCACCTGTTGCGCCGATAATCATGATTTGTGCCTCTGGGAATTTTTTGATTGCAAGCGCCAAAGCTAGTTGTGTATCTGTATCATCTTTTTCTGCTTGTGCTTGAACTAGTTCTTTCGCTTGTTTTCGAACGCTCTGCTGTTCATCATTCGTTAAAGAGTCAAAATCTCCCACTGCCAAATCTAATGACCAGCCCTGTTCCAAAATGTATAAGCTGCCTCGATCGATTCCCACAAAATAATCAAAATCTACCGAGTCAAACTGCGGCCACTCCTTTGGCGAACCGCCTGCCACAAGAAGAATTTTCATTAATCCAACACAGCTCTCAGCGCATCGATCCGATCTTTAGGACTTTCTGAATCATAGATATATGAACCTGCTACAAACACATTTGCACCCGCTTCTTTACAACGTTTCGCAGTTTCTGGAACAATGCCACCGTCCACTTCAATATCATAAGTATAGCCTTTTGTTTCTTTCCACTCTTTTAACTGAGCGATTTTGTTCAAAGAACTTTCTATGAATGATTGTCCTCCAAATCCTGGGTTCACTGTCATAATCAAAACTTGATCAACTAAATCCAGTACATATTCGATCGCAGACAAAGGGGTCCCCGGATTGATCACAACACCCGACTTCACTCCTGATGCATTGATCATTTGGATAGCACGATGGATATGTGTCGTTGATTCTGCATGAACAGTAATAATATCTGCTCCAGCTTTCGCAAATGCTTCAATGTAATTTTCTGGCTGAACAATCATCAAGTGAACATCCAATGGTAACTTAGTCACTGGTCGAATCGCTGAAACCACGTTAGGTCCCAAAGTAATGTTAGGGACAAATTGACCATCCATCACGTCCACATGAATATAGTCTGCTCCTAATTTTTCTACTAGTTGAATATCTCTTTCTAAATTGGCAAAATCGGCACTTAAAATCGATGGTGCTAGTTTCATTAAAGCCACTCCTTTAATTTTTTTTAGGTCCGTTGTCCGCTATTTCTATGTCAGCTTTCGCTTCCTAGAATAGAGGCACTCCTTTAATTTTTTTAGGTCCGTTGTCCGCTATTTCTATGTCAGCTTTCGCTTCCTAGAATAGAGGCACTCCTTTAGTTTTATAGGTTCTTTCTTCGCTATTTTTTCTTATAAATTGGTCGGCGATCTTCTATTTCTAATAAAAATTGCAGATAATTATCATAACGTGTCTGAGCAATCGTTCCTGCTTCTACACGTTTTTTCACTTCACAAGCTGGTTCTTTTCGGTGCATACACTCCCGAAACTTGCATAACGATGAGGCTTCTACAAATTCGGGAAATTGTTTTGGTAACTCTGTTGTTTCCATTTCTAAAAAGTCAATGGAACTAAATCCTGGTGTATCTGCAACTAAGCCATCATATAGCGGTAAAAGTTCCACGTGTCGGGTCGTATGCTTTCCTCGACCTAATGATTCAGAAATTTCATCCGTCGCTAGTTGTAAGTCAGGAGAAATTTTATTTAATAAAGTGGATTTCCCTGCACCTGATTGCCCCATAAAAACAGTCAAGCGTTCAGGGAAAAACTGCTCCAAAGTCCGAACTGCTTCTTCATCATTGGCCTTTGTTGCAGCAATCACAGGATAACCGATTTCTTCATAAACTTTTTTGACCTCTGCTACACTCACTGATTCTGTTCCAGCTAGCAAATCGACTTTTGTTAAATAAATGATTGGGGCGATTTTTTTGTCTTCTAATGTGACTAAAAAGCGATCCATTAGATTGTACGAAAAATTAGGTTCGATCATGCTCATAACGATGACTCCTTGATCTACATTCGCCACAGGTGGGCGCACCAATTCGTTATGTCTTGGAAAAACTTCAAGCAAATAGCCATCGGTTGGGTTATCGCTCTCAAACATGACTTCGTCGCCAACCAACGGGGTGATTTTTCGATTGCGAAAATTCCCTCGGGCTCTCGTTTGAAATGTTGCACCATCTGCATAAATGTAGTAAAACCCACTTAATGCTTTTCTGATTTGACCTTTCAGAAATGCCACCTCCTCGTTTCTATTGGTTCCATTTTACCATAGGTTGAAGAAAAGCTAAACGCAGGGCTAGATAAATCGCTTTTTCACATAAAAAAAGTGATTAAGACGTTGTTTATCTTAATCACTTTATGGTACTTATTTAATTAGCCCCATCATTGGTTGGGTCATTTGTAGTTGAGAAATTGACAGTAACAGACGTCCCTTTTGCAACACTATCACCAACACTTGGTGAAATACTGGTTACTTTTCCTTTTGACGTATCCCCAGAGCCTTCTACATACTTCAAGCCAGCACCTTCAATTTGAGCCTTAGCCTCAGCTGAAGAAAGTCCTATTAAATTTGGAACACTCACATTACTTGGTCCTGTGCTAACTTTTAGCGTAATTTTACCATTTTTAAGATCAAATGTTGCACCTGCACCTGGATCTTGTGAAATAACAGTCCCTTTAGGCAAATCGCTAGCTTCGTCTACCCTTGAGATTTGGTTCTCTTTTATCCCTAAATTAATCAACGCATTTACTGCATTATCGTACGTATAATTTTCTGCATAACTACCTAAAACAACTGTACTTGATTCAGAACTAGACGTTGTTGTTTTATCTGGTCCAGAACTTACGGTTAAGGTAATTTTCCCCTTTTTAGGATTAAACGGATTCCCTGCAGCTGGATTTTGAGCCATCACTAAGTCTTTTGCTACTGTATCACTTGGTTTATCCACTCGAGTAATCTGATTTTCTTTGATTCCGTAACTCAACAACTCAGTCACCGCATTATTGTAGCTGTAGCCTAAACTTGCGTAATCAGCTAAATAGATATCTTCCGGTCCTTCACTAACAATTAATGTGATTTCATCTGTTTTCGGATCGACTTCTTCACCTTGTTCTGGTGTCTGACTGATGACTTTGTCTTCGTCTACTTTAGAATCTGTTTCCTTTGTAATTTTGATTTGACTCTCTTTGAAACCTAATTTACCTAATGCTTCGATAGCATCTTTATAGTCTTCTCCAACATAATCATCAAGCTTGATTTTCTTGTTCCCAGAGCTTATATAAAGTTCAATTTCACGATTTTTTTTCACTGTAGAATCTATAGCCGGGTCTGTTTTAACGACTTTTCCTTCAGCGATTGAGTCATCTGGAATTTCTTTCGTCGTCTCTTTAACTTTCAGTCCAGCATCTTCTAACATCTTACGTGCCTCAGACTCCGTCTTATCTTCTACATTAGGAATCTTGACTTCGCCACTACCTTGTCCAGCTAAAAAGACACCGCCACCGATAATCAAACCTAAAACTAATAAAATGATCAGAAAGATTAAAGGTTTCTTTGTCTTCTTTTTCACCTCTACTTGCGGGTCGGTTTCTTCTGGTTCATTTTGTTCTTCTGATGGTGTTTCCATCGAATTGAAGGAAGACGGCATCGCCATGTCATCAGTGATTGGCGTTAAAATTTTGGTCTCGCCCATCAAACCCGTTGGTTGCCACTTGGGCTCATTCCAACGGTTTGCAGCTAATACAGTATATAAATCACGCGACATTTCTTCGGCCGTTTTATAGCGGTCAGCTGGGTCTTTGGCTGTTGCATGTAAAACCACATTTTCCAATGATTGCGGAATATTAGGGTCAAACATTTTAACGGAAGGCATCTCTTCTTGAAAATGCTTCAACGCAATTGTAACAGCTGATTCACCATCAAATGGTACATTGCCTGTCAGCATTTCGTATAAAATAATCCCCACCGCATAAACATCAGACTGATTAGTCGCCATACTACCGCGAGCTTGTTCTGGAGATAAATAGTGAACAGATCCTAACATGGTATTGGTTTGCGTGATTGAGGTTTCCGTTAACGCAATGGCAATCCCAAAATCGGTGATTTTTACAACGCCGCTTTCATCCATCAAAATATTTTGTGGTTTTAAATCTCTATGAATGATTCTATGTTCGTGAGCGAGTGAAACAGCTGATAAAATTTGTTCCATGATATCAACGATTTTTGCATATGGAATGGGGTATTGGGTCTGGATAAACCGTTTTAGATCCATTCCTTTAACATACTCCATCACTAAGTACTGCAACCCATCTTCTTCACCTACATCATAAACACTAACGATATTGGGATGAACCAATTCAGTCGCAGCTAAGGCTTCTCTTTGAAACCGTCGAATAGCTGCTTGATCATTTTGGAAGTCAAAACGAAGGACTTTGACGGCTACGTCACGATCCAAAATCAAGTCATGCGCTAAAAAGACATTGGCCATTCCACCGCTACCGATATTGCCAATAATATGATATCGACCATTCAATTTTCTGCCGATCTCGATCATTGGTCTTCCTCCTTCTGTTCATCAAAATGGATCACGAGGACAGTTATATTATCTGCGCCCCCTGCTTCATTGGCTGTCGTAATCAATGTTTCAACTTTTTCATTTAATGGTTTTTCTGAAAGTAAAATAGTCAAAATATCTTCTTCTGACACCATATTTGTTAATCCGTCTGAGCATAGTAAAATATAGTCATCCGGCACCCAGAGATGATTCGCTACATCCACTTCTACCATTCTAGGCATCCCTAATGAACGTGTTAAAACATTTTTTCTTGGATGATTTGCAGCCATTTCACGTGTGATTTCTCCAGATTTAACTAACTCATTAACCAAGGAATGATCTTCTGTCAGTTGGCGTAATTGATTATTGCGAACCAAATAAGCTCGACTATCACCAATATTAGCCAATACAAATGACTGGTCCAACAACACTGCGCTAACAATAGTCGTCCCCATTCCTACATATTCAGGTCGAGATTGACCTTTTTCGTATATCATTGTATTTTCGTCTTGGATTTCTTTGATTAGCCATTGCGCTGCCTTTTCCGGTGTATCAATAAGACTTTCTTGCCAACGCTCCCCAAGATTATTGACCGCCATCTGGCTTGCAACATCCCCTGCCTGATGACCACCCATTCCATCCGCTAAGATAGCTAAAGAAACTCCTGTCTGGTTCTCAAATAGACCAGCATAATCCTGGTTGGTATTTCGTTTTCGTCCGACATCTGTTTGAAAATTGATTTCCACTATGCTTCACCTCGTTTAACAAACTTTCTGCATACAGCAGATAAAGAATCCATCCGTCCCTAATTGATGTGGGTATAATGTGAGCATTTGCTCCTGGATAGAAGGCTGAACTGCCTCGCTAACACTTACATCGATTCTTTTAAATTCTGGATGCTTCTCTAAAAATGCTGCAACTACTTCCTGATTCTCTTCTTCGGCAATCGTACATGTGCTATAGACCATTATACCGTATTGTTTCAATGTTTGGGCAACACTTTCTAGAATTTCTAATTGAATTTTAGGCAGTTGTTCGAAATCTTGTGCTGATTTATTGTATTTAATGTCTGGTTTACGACGCATCAACCCCAAACCTGAACAAGGTGCATCCACTAAGATTCGATCAAAGTATTCAGCAGGGAATTCTTCTCCTACTTTGCGTGCATCTAATTTTTCAGTATCCACAACATCCTTCACGTGTAGACGTTCTGCATTTTGTTTGATCAATTTGATTTTATGGTCATGAATATCCAAAGACTTCACACGGCCACCTTGTGAAGCATCAAGAAACGTTGCAATATGAGTTGTTTTCCCACCTGGTGCGGCGCAGGCATCTAAAACGACATGATTTTTTTCGATTTGCATTGCTGGCGCAACTAGCATAGAGCTCTCGTCTTGAATCGTCAGCTTACCCGCATCAAACAAATAATTTCCTGCAAGAAACCCTTTATCTGCAACCACACCATACGGTGAAACTTGACTGGCAGAGGCTTCAATGTGATCTTTTTGTACTTCTTCCAACGCATCAGAAATACTGATTTCACGAGTATCGACACGGCCACTGACATGACTTTTTTCAAAAAGTGATAAGCCTAATTTTCTCGTTTCATCCATGCCCATTTGTTTGATCAGCTTTTCCGTCAGCCATACTGGCATACTGATTTCAACTGACAAACGTTCGACTGGATCTTTGATAGTCTCTAAACTTGGAGCCCCTTCACGTTGAAAGGCACGAAGCACACCGTTAACAAATTTACCAATCCCAACATTTCCTCTATGTTTTCCAATTTCTACTGCTTCATTAATGATGGCATGATCAGGAATTTTATCTAAAAATACTAACTGATAAATCGACAAACTAAGTAAGTTTTTTACCCAGCTGTCTACTTTTTTAGGGTTGGTAATAAATGGTGTCAAATAATACTCAAGTAATAACTTACGACTGATCGTACCATAGACAAGCTCCGTGAATAAACGGCTGTCTTTTTCTCCTAAAGCAGATTTGTTGATCATTTCATTTAATAATAAATTTGAATAAGCACCACCGTTATCCACACGCTCAATCGTTCTTAGCGCTACATAGCGAACAGAACTCTTTACTCTTGCTGGTATTTTTTTCCCCATATTGATTAGCCCACCTTATCTGATTCTGCAACTGTTTTACCGACGCCATTTAAGAAATCTTGAATGAATAGCTTTCCTTTACCAGACGGCTGAATCGTATTGATAGAAAGAACCGTTCCTTCTCCGCAGGCAATCCATAATTCTTTTTTACTGCGCTTGATGATTGTGCCAGGTGCAGCCTCTGTTGTTTCTTCTAAAGGTGTGACTTCCCATAGCTTCCAGTTGATTTCGTTGTATATTGTAAACGCCGTTGGCCATGGGCGCATGCCACGGACTTGATTGTCGATTTGTTCTGCTGTTTTATTCCAATCAATACGCTCTTGTTCTCTTGTAATATTCGGAGAAAAGGTTACTTGACTCTCATCTTGCGGAATTGGCGTGATGTCATTTGCTAACAGTTTAGGTAAAGTCTCTAGCAGCAACTCTTTCCCAACGACACTTAGTCGATCAAACATCGTCCCTACATCATCTGCTTTAGTGATTGGGATTGCTTTTTGGGAAAGAATATCTCCCGCGTCCATTTTCTTCACCATTTCCATGATTGTGACACCTGTTTCTTTTTCTCCTTCAATGATCGAATAATGAACAGGGGCGCCTCCGCGGTATTTCGGTAATAGTGACGCATGAACATTGATAGCGCCAAATTTAGGTGCATTTAAAATCTTTTCTGGTAAAAATTGACCGAAAGCGGCTGTCACAATTAGATCTGGTGCAAGTTCGATGATTTTTTCCATTTCAGGTGAACCTGAGATTTTTTCTGGTTGTAATACAAGTAAGTTATGTTTTAGGGCCGCTTCTTTCACAGGTGTTGGTGTGATTACTTTTTTTCGTCCAACTGGGCGATCTGGCTGAGTGACAACGGCTTGGATGTCATAACCATTTTCGATCAGTCCTTCTAAAATCGGCACTGAAAATGCCGGCGTTCCCATAAAAATTAATTTAGTCATCTAAATGTTCCTCCATATATGCCTCTAACTCTTCCGGTTTGATTGGGTCAATGATTTTATCAATAAATAGTTCACCATTTAGATGATCGATTTCATGTTGAAACGCTCTGGCAAGATAGCCATACGCTGTTACTTCGATTTCGTCTCCTTCACGATCAAAATAGCGAACTGTTACTTCATCTGCTCGTTCGACTGTGCCATACGTTTCTGGGATGCTTAAACAACCTTCCACATCAATGTCACTGCCTTTGCGCTCAATGATTTCGGGATTGATCAATTCAAATAAACCTGTTTCTTCATCCACTTCTACAACTGCAAGCTGAAGATTTTTACCGATTTGAGGGGTCTGTGAGACCAATTCCATCGTGAGCAATCATCGTTTCGTACATGTCTTCTAAAAGAGTGATCGTTTCATCTGTGATCATCGTTACTGGTTTTGCTTTTTGTTTCAGACGTTCATTAGGGTGTATTACTATAGGATAGCGCATAAAGTTTCCTTTCTTTTATAAAGTTGAATCGCTCATATAAAATTCATCGGCTCAGCATCAATCGATAATTTCAACCCATGTGCTGTTGCTCTTTGAGTGTCGGTCAGTATTTTTTTCAAGATATTTTGTAAATTAGGTTCGTTTTTATATTTAATGATTACTTGATAAAAGTAACGATTATTGACCCGCATGATGGCGTTCGGTGTTGGCCCAAGTAAAATACTTTGATCAGATAATCCTTCTTTTAGCTCTTTGACGATTTCAAACATCTGCTTAGCCGCTTGATTTTCTTCTGGATGGCTCGCTGTGATTTGTACCGTAAAGAAAAATGGCGGGTAGTCTCCACGATGCCGGACGTACATTTCTTTTTGGTAAAAGTCTTCATAATCCTGTGCTTTGGCTAATTGGATCGCATAATGTTCTGGATTAAACGATTGAATGATGACTTCTCCAGGTTTTTCTGCTCTTCCTGCTCTTCCGCTGACCTGAGTTAATAACTGAAACGTTCGTTCACTTGAACGGAAATCTGGTAAATTAAGTGCCGTATCCGCATTTAAAACACCAACTAGCGTTACATTGGGAAAATCCAGCCCTTTCGCGATCATTTGTGTTCCTAGCAGAATATCTGCTTCATGATTACCGAAAGCTGTCAAAATTTTCTCATGAGCTCCCTTTCGCCTTGTTGTATCCACATCCATTCGCAAAACACGACTGTCAGGAAACAAAGCTTTTAGCTCTTCTTCCACCTTTTGTGTCCCAGTTCCATAATAACGGATTTTATCTCCGCTACAGTTCGGGCAATGATAAGGAATCCGTTCTTCATGGCCGCAATAATGGCATTTCATCGTTTTCGTATCCATATGAAGCGTCAATGAGATATCACAGTTTGGACAAGGTAAAACATACCCGCAATCTCGGCACATTACAAAAGAGGAATAACCTCTACGATTCAATAACAGAACACTTTGTTCCTTCTTAGCCAAACGATCTTGAATTTTTTCTTGAAGTGCTACCGAAAAAGAGGAGGTGTTTTTATTTTGAATTTCTTCACGCATGTCTACCACATCAATTGTTGGTAATGTTGCAGTTTGATTGGCTCTTTTCGATAATACTAGTCGTTCATACACCTTTTTTTGTGCCCGTGCTCTGGTCTCTAATGAAGGGGTCGCACTCCCTAAAACCACTGGACAATGATGGTAAGCCCCACGCCAGATTGCCAAATCCCGTGCATGATAACGCGGTGTTTCTTCCTGTTTGTAACTTGCTTCGTGCTCTTCATCGATAATTACAACACCAAGATTTTCTAAAGGAGCAAAAATAGCAGAACGGACGCCCACTACGACTTGTGCTTCACCCCGTTCGATTTTACGCCACTCATCGTATTTCTCCCCTTGTGACAAAGCGCTATGCATCACCGCTACTTGCTCTCCAAACCGGCTTTTAAAACGATGAACCATCTGCGGCGTCAACGAAATTTCCGGTACTAGCATCATGGCCGTTTTCCCTTGATTTAAAACTTCAGCGATTACTTGAAGGTATACTTCGGTTTTTCCACTACCAGTGATTCCTTCCAGTAAATATGTTTTGCTTATCCTTTGATTCATGGAGCTTAGAATTTTTTCTACCGCGTTTTGCTGCTCATTGTTTAAGGCTAGCGCTGTCGTTTTTTCAAAGGTATGATCCGCAAATGGATCACGATAGGCTTCCGCTTCCACGAACGTTAACCACTGTCTATTCGCCCCATCATTTAACACCGCGGTACTAAATCCTAGTTCTTTCATCTCTTTGACCGTGGTCATTTTTTCTAACCCTAATTGCTGCAAATAATTGATTAGCAGTTCTTTTTTTTGTGAACCTTTTCTAAGCTCCAGACGAGCCTCTTCCAATTGCTCAAAGTCTTTCAATGCTTGAATATAACGGATCATTTTCACTCGATTTCGGGTATTCACTTCGTAACGGATATCGACTTTTTGCTGTTTTCTCAGTTGCATTAATTGCGGTAAAATATTTCGAGTCAACGCATCTTCCCAAGCGATTTCGTTTAATCCATAAAACAATTCCTCTTGTAGTGCTTCCTCTAATTCATCTGTTAAATATATGTATTTGCTATAATCTGCACGCATTACGCTAGGCAACATAGTTTGTAGGCAAGTGATTTTAAACGCAAATGTTTTTTCTTTCATGTAATCTGCCAACTCCAACAATTCAGTATTGAGAACTGGTTTTAAATCTAAAACAGAAAGAATTTCCTTCCATTCAAACTTTTGAGCTGTTATCACTTCTTCAGAAACATCCTCTATCGCTAAAACAAAGCCTTGAAGATGCCGATTTCCATTCCCGAAAGGAACTTCCACCCGCATGCCGACTGTTAATTGTTCTTCTAAATTAAAAGGAATCAAATAAGTAAAGGGTTGGTCTGTCTGCATCGTTGGGACATCAACAATCACTTGCGCCGCTTTTCTCATAAACATTCCTCCATTCTGTATTTATTGAATTATGCCATTACTAGATGATCTGCTCAGCTTTTCTTTGCCTATTGTACTAAAGAATCAAGCATTTGTCTTGTTCCTCTGATTTCTGTTACCAAAAATTAAAGCAGATGTTCATTGTTTGGTTTCTAAACATATAAAAACTGAGATGAAACCTTAACATAGTTTCATCCCAGTTTTATATATGTTATAGACTTTTTTCTTCGCGAATACGATTTTCAAGTTCTTTTTGTTCTTGTTCGTGTCTCATTTTTTGTTCTTCTTTTGCCATACGCATTCTTTCGCGTTTTTCTTCTGGACGAGGATCATTGATCACTGTTGCAGCATCGATTTCTTCTAGTGCTTGGCCTACACTTTTTACAGATTCAAAACCTTCTAGTGTTGGTTGTGCACCTTCGTCTAATTCGTGAGCGCGTTTGCTTGCTAAGATAACAAGCGAATATTTTGATGGTACTTCTTTTAACAATGAGTCAATAGATGGTTTTAGCATCATAAGGCTACATCTCCTTCAACATTTTAATATAGTTACCAATTACTCGATCAACGCGAAAATGTTCACTCGCGATAATTTCTTTGATTCGTTTCACTGCCAATGGTACTTTATCATTCACAACAGCATAATCATATAATGCCATCATTTCGATTTCTTCGCGAGCCACACGCATTCTTTCTTCAATCACATCATGATCATCAGTACCCCGACCCACGATTCGTGATTTTAGTTCAGATAAATCCGGTGGTGTTAGAAAAATAAATACGCCGTCCGGCACTTTTTCTTTCACTTGCTCGGCTCCTTGGACTTCGATTTCTAAGAAGACATCTTTTCCTTCATCAAGCGTTTGGTTAACGTAAGAAAGCGGCGTTCCGTAGTAGTTCCCTACATATTGCGCATACTCTAACATTTCACCAGCTTCGATCATTGCTTCAAATTCTTCTTTTGTGCGGAAGTAGTAATCGACTCCTTCTACTTCGCCTTCCCGCATCTTACGGGTAGTCATAGAAATTGAGTACTGAAAATCATTCTCTTCACTATCAAAAATTGCTTTCCGTACTGTTCCTTTACCGACTCCGGAAGGACCTGATAGTACAATTAATAACCCACGCTCTGACATGATGACTTCCTTTCGTTAAAAGCTGAATGAAGCTGATTAGTTCTGACTGAAAAATAGGGAAAGTAGATCGTGCCGTTCTTTGGCACTAGCAACTTTCATCTTTTTTCCGAAGAATTGGCTCATAAAGCTAAATAATTTAAAAGCTGAATGAGTTCGTTCAGTCTCAACTGAAAAATAGGGAAACTGGACTAAGGCGCTTTCTGCCTCATTCAGGTTTTATCTTTTTTCCGAGAGACTAACTCATGAAGCTAGATAGTTTAAAAGCTGAACGACCCTAGTTCGTAAAGCTAGATAAATTAATAAAGTATTAGTTCTATAATGCACTTTTTTTCAGTAATTTTCAAGGCTTTACTGTAGAATATTTTCAAAAAATGAATATACTTTTCTATTTAGGTATCGAATAAAATCATTTTATATGGTGAAGTCTAATTTCCATTCTTGCATTCCATTCTATCCCCCTCATTTTATTTGATTTCCTAGCTGTCAAAATTGTTACCTCTGTTACAAAATTATTTGCAAAAAAAGTATATACTTTACCAATTTTTCAAGTAAAATAGAGTTAATATGTACTTTTATACTTTAACAACTGCATCACCCATAGAAATTAATGTATAAAAAACGAAGGGATTTAAATCTATGTTCATAAGAAACACACCTTTAAAAATAATTAGTTGTCTTCTGCTGGCTGCTTGTATTTCATTCGGGAGTTTTATTCAGACAAGTTATGCAGAAGAACATTTAATGGACTTTGCAGAAAAATCTGGTTTCCCCGTCAAAGAAGCCTATCGTCCCAAAGCCTCGATCGTAATTGATGCTGACTCTGGTCAAATTTTATGGGAGGAACAACCTGATTTATCGTGGAGTCCTGCAAGTATCGCTAAAGTCATGACGATGTATTTAGCCTTAGAAGCAATGGAACAAGGTAAATTCACTTTAGACACTACTGTTACTGCAACGGAAAAATATGTGAATATCTCTCAAATCTATGCCTTAAGCAACAATAAGATTGCTCTTGGCGTTGACTATCCTGTTCGTGACTTGTTTTCAATGGTAGCAGTCCCCTCCTCTAATGTTGCCACACTGATGCTGGCAAACCTAGTTACTGATAATGATGAAGCTGGTTTCATTCGCAAAATGAATGAAAAGGCAGCAGAATTAGGTATGACAAATACAACATATTTTAACTGTAGCGGCGCCCAAATCCGCGCCTTTGATGGATTATATGAAGCACCAGGTATCGATCCAGACGGCGATAATAAATCAACTGCTAGAGACTTGGCTATTTTGACTTATAATTTAATTAAAAAATACCCTAAGGTTTTACAGTTCACTAACAAGTCCGTTGTGACCACGATGGAAAATACACCCTATGCTGAGACGTTTGAAACTTACAATTACTCATTACCAGGTGCAAAATATGGCTTTGATGGAGTAGATGGATTAAAAACAGGATCAAGTCCAACTGGTGGCTTTAATTATATCGCTACAGCAAAAAAAGGCGATACTCGACTAATTGAAGTTGTTTTGGGCGTGGGTGATTGGTCTGATCAAGAGGGAGAATATGAACGGCATCTTGCTGGAAATGCAATTTTGGAGCATGCTTTCTCTACTTATGAGTACAAAAAGTTGCTTTCTAAAGGGGCAAATAAGATCAATGGAAAAAAACTTATTTTAGATCAAGATTTTTACGGATTTGCTAAAAAAGAGACTGAACCTAGTTTTACATTGACTGATGGGAAATTATCTTTAGCCAATGAATACGGTCAAGTATCTCCAAATATCCCTGCTAAAAGTGTTTCGTACAGAGAAGTTAGCGAAAAAGGATCCACAGACAAGCCCGTTAAGATAGAAAAAAAGAAGGCTGTCCAACTTTCATCTACAAAAAAAGAAGGTCATAACTATTTGGCCATCGGTATCCTAGCTGTTTTCGGTTTATTACTGCTAATTCTTTCAAGAGTATTTAAGAAACGAATCGCTGGTGTTAGACGAGGTAGCCGCAAAGCCTCGACTCCAATAACCCGTTTGCTATTTAGTTTAGGAATTTTGTCTATTCTTTCGGCAGTTGGCCTGTTTATCTTTTTCTAAAAACCAAGAGGTTGGGACAGAATGATGTGCGCCCTAAAAGTTGTACGTAGATTAACTTGTCATTCGACTGGTATGAATTCGGTATTGAACCGGACTCATACCAGTCAATTTTGCTTTTATCCGATGATGATTGTAATAATCAATATAATTTGTAACTGCTCGGTTTAATTCCTCAAAGCTAGAAAAACTACGACCATAATACATTTCTTGTTTCATTAGACCAAAGAAATTTTCCATCAATGCATTGTCCAAACAATTTCCTTTTCGTGCCATACTCTGGTATAACTTTGCTTGCTTCAATTGTCTAACATACTGTTGATTTTGGTAATGCCACCCTTGATCGGAATGGATTGTTGTTCGAAAGTTGGTTCTTTTTACTTTCTTTAATGGCTGTTTTTAAAGGAATCAATACACAATCCAACGTTGGTTTTTGCTGAAATTGATAGGCTATGATTTCTCCATTAAAACCATCAAGAAAAGGACTGAGATAGGCTTTTCTTTTTAGTTTAATTCCTTCGGAATTTCGTTCAGTATAGTGGAATTCTGAAATATCTGTAAAGATTTTTTGTTTTGGCATCGTGCTAAAAAAGCGACGATTCACCTTGTTCTTTGCCAAGGTTCCCACTAAACCTTTGTAAGATCGATACCTTCTTGAACGACGAGTAAAGCTTATACATACTAAGTTATATTTCTTCATAATTCGTCGGATTTTCTTATGATTGATTTGATAGCCCATATTCACTAAAGCCAGTTTGATTCGACGATAGCCATAATTGCGATCATTCTCTTCAAAAATTGTTTGAATCAATTTCTCTAGGTGAGTCATTTTTTCTTCGCTCATTATCTGTTTTTTCCAGTAATTGAAGGTAGAACGCGGTAGCTTAATCGCTTGTAATACGTGATCTTGACGATACTTTCCAATAAGTTCTATGGCTATTCTGGTTTGAACTCGTCTTTTCGCTTCGCCATAATAGTTTGTTGGAAAGTCCGTAGCTTTTTTAAATACTCGACCTCGATTCGCAAACATTCATTCTCACGCTCTAATTCCTTTTCACGAGATAGTTTGCTTGTTTCTTGCTGTTTTTTTGTTGGTTTATTCATCCTTTTTTTGGGTCTCCCTTTTTGATTAGACAGAGCCGTTTGACCACCAGCGATGTATTTCTTTTGCCAACGAGAAATCATCGACCCATTAGGCAGCTCTGAATTGTCTTGCTGCTTCACCGAAAGAAGCACCTGTCGTTTCTATAAAGTGTAATACATCTCGCTTAAATTCACTAGTATATTTTGTCAGTGAACGGTGTCTTTTGAGCCCTTCTTTCCCAAATAATTGATAGGAGTGTTTCCAATTGTAAATTAAGGCATTTGATGGGAGTCCGTATTTTTTAGCCAAGGCTCGTCCTCCCAGAGGGCCTTCTAGGTACTCTTTCACTAGCTTTAATTTGAATTCTACCTCATAATAACTCATAAAAAATAACCTCCAAAAATTGTATTTTTCACGTACAACTTTTGGGGGTCACATCATTATGTCCCAGGCTCATTAGATTATTACTTCTCTTAAAATCCCATATTCGATAAAGTATTCACAACGCCCATAATTTCATCATGGCGTTTGATTTTTTTATCCACAGGTCCATCCACTTCTTCAACGTCCACTCGGACTACGAAACGACGGTTTAATGTCACAAACGCCTCTTCATTCACACGAATGTTGAAAACATCATCTGTAAATGACATACAAGCATCTTCCCAAACATCAAACGGCTCTTTATCAGAAATGATTTCTCTTTTGACCACAGATTTCCCGCTTAATTCATGGAACGTTACATCGTAATACTTTGACATACTTATTCACCTCTTCGCTTTCTTCTCTCTAATTATAGCTTTAAAATCTAGAATCACAAACTATTTTCTATTATTCGACATTTTGAATCTGTTCACGAATTTTTTCGAGCATCGTTTTCATTTGAACTACGATGTTTTTGATCTCAATTGGACTGGATTTGGACCCGATCGTATTGACCTCTCGGTTCATCTCTTGAATCAGAAAATCTAATTCCCGCCCCACTGGTTCTGACTGCGTCAATAATTCTTGCAGCTTCTCAACATGAATCTCTAAACGATCTAATTCTTCATGGATATCTCCTTTTTCAAGTAAGATTGCTAACTCCGTCAACAAACGAGTTTCATCAACTTGGCTACCTAGCCAATCATTTAACTTTGCTTCAAATTTTTCGCGATAATCCTTTTCATAAATATCTACAAAACTTTTTAACTCCATCACCAACGCTATGAAATCTTGACAGTAAGTTGCTAGAACCTGTTGAATTTTTTGACCTTCCTGCAAACGACTCGCATCGATTCGCATAACCGCTGTTTTCACGCACTCTAGAACTAATAAACCAAATGTTTCGTCTGCTTCTTGTTTTTCTGTGACCTCAACATAGTCTGAATTATTAAGCAATTGATTGATATTTTGCGCAGCATCCAATTCAGCTTGGGGATAATTAGCTGTTAATTCTTGTTGAATCTCTCCCAACAATTGATGAATGAGATTCCAATGAACTAACACTTCTTTATTACTGCTACCAGTTTGTTTGATATTAATATAGGCCTCTATCCGACCGCGCTGTATTGTCTCTTTCATTAATTGGCGAATAGCCATCTCGTGAGGATTCACCTCTTTTGGCATCCGTAACTGAATATCTAAAAACCGTTGATTGACACTCTTGATTTCAACATCAATTTGATACGTGTCATTTAAAAATGTTTCTTTTCCAAAACCAGTCATACTTTTCATCGACAGGGTGTCCTCTCTACATTGATTTTATTGCTTTAGACAAGATCTCAAATTCTTCATTCGTCAGGGTGATTCCTTTGCCCATTTTTTCGTGATCAGCAGACCAATCTCTTAAATCAAATTTTGGTGGACGACCATTCCAACTAACTAAATTGAATTCTTTGCGCCAACCTTGCGTATTTTCTGATAATACGGCAATTTCTTCTACGATTTCATATGAAAATTCTTGTTTCATTCTTTATCCGCTCCTTGTAGTATAAATTCTTTCATTAAAATTTGTAGCGTTTGAGTTGGTAATTTATCTAATAAAAAAGCCAAACGCTGTGGTTTTTCCTTCTCATCTGCATTCAGTAAGTTATTCATTAATGATAACTGTTGTTTGTCAGAAAGTAAAAAGTAGTCTTCATAATATTTCTTTAGCCATTCTTGGAGAGAAATCATCCCGATCGTATCCACCAATTCAACCTTCATTTGTCCGCTTTGCTGAAGAGTTTCTACTAATTCTTGAAGCTTATATAGCTTAGAAGCAGAGATTTCCTGATTCTTTGCTAATAACTCAACCAAAACCAACCCAATATTTTCAGTATACACCCTGTCTTTATAAACTTTACGCAATTTTTTACAGATTTTATTTTTTTGTTCGGTAGAATTCCATAATTTTATTTGATACGTGTATTCAATGTAAGCAAAAAACTCACGTTGGAATGTCTCAACATTCTTCAGAGTTTCATCAAACGTATACCAGTGTCCTAAATAGTTGCGCCCGATAGCTTTCATTGTTTCTAAATAACCTAACTGGATGTTTTGGGTCGAACGAGCTCCGTCAAATAAAAGAACTGCTCCCATAGACCACGATGATTGGATATTCAGCACCGTTGCCGTTGTTGGGATTTTGATTGGCTTTGTGATTCCTGGGCCTTTGACATCGACTACGATGCATTCTGTCGCTCCTTTTTGTAGCGCAATATCAACTGGGATATTATTCCGATAACCGCCGTCTACATAATATTTCCCATCAATCTGAGTGGCTGCCATAGCTGGAAAAAAAGAAGCAGATGCCAATAACCAACTTTGCCAGCGCTCACTTTGACATGTATTGAAGTGAATATCTTTTTCTTGTAAATTTGGTAATTCAGTGGTTACCAAATAAAAATCTAACGTAACCTGTTGCATCTTTTCTTGCGAGAAAGTATCTTTGATCAAATTGCGTAATGGTAGTGTGGAGACACCCTTTGATTGGATAGCATTGATCGTAAATGAACCGATTTGACTGACCATTCCGCTTAGTGTATCAGCTGATGCCGTCGTCGTTGGAAAAGACAATATCTTTTGCGTCTCGATTTTTTCCCACATATTTTTAGCAGCTTCAAAATCGGCTTGTAAAATCAAAGCACCATTCAAGGCACCTACAGATGTGCCTGTTATGATATTCACTGAGATGCCCAATTCTTCCAATGCTTGCCAAACACCGATTTGATAAGCACCTCGAGCCCCTCCTCCACCTAATACTAGTGCCGTATTATAGCTTAACTCTTTTATACTTATTCGATCCTCATGAATCGCATATCCATATCTCAAGAAGACTTCTTGTAAATGAATCGTAAGTGATTGAGTAAAAATAAATGTGATAGTTGGTTGAAATGTTTGTTTAAAAAGGTGTTCAATCGTAAGGAAGATTGCTGACCAACTAAGCTTTACTGATTCTCTTATCAATAGGTTGGTGACGATGCCTTTTTCAACAGTCAAAAATATATATGGTTTTTTTCCTCTATAGATAACATACGCAATTTCCGAATTTTCCCGCGTTTTTTTACTAAATACTTGTCTAGCTAAAGTATGAGTACTATAAAAAGGCAATAGTAATCGGCTTTGAGAAATCTGTTCTGCTAGATCGTCCCATTGAGAAGCAACCATTTGTTCAATCTTCATTTCACATCCACCCCCCGTCTTTTTAAGTATACCAAAACTGCTCAAAAATTACTTTTTATTTAAAGTGTATGAAAAAGAAACAATTTTATTCGTTTTTCACGTAAAATAGAACTGTTACACTTTTGGTTTAGCATTGACTTTGCAAAAAAACGATAGTTTAATAGAAGATGGTGTTTTATTTTAGCACCCTATTTTTTTTATTTCCTAATTTAATCAACGAAACTCAGATTGCCGACCTTTTACGTTTACAATTAGCAACCGAAACTGAAACTTTCCGGCGTATCTATATAACAGAATAATTAATGACAAAGGATGTTTATATGAAGAAAAGAACTGTTTTACTGAAAATGTGCTTGCTAATATTGGTCGTAGGCTATTTTTCAGGCCTCTTTACAACTGCTAGTGCTTACGCTCAAGAAGATATTCTAACAATCACTCAAAATGCAGGGTATCAAACGAATGAATTATATAAACCAAAGGCCTCAATTGTAATCGAAGCAGAAACGGGACAGGTCCTTTGGGCAGATAATCCAGATTTAAAATGGAACCCCGCCAGTATTGCTAAGTTAATGTCTGTTTATCTTGTATTTGAAGCAATGGCAAAGGGACAATTTACGTTGGATACCACAGTGAAAGCGACAGACAACGACCAAGCGATTTCACAGATCTATGAATTAAGTAACAATTCAATCGTTTCTGGGGTCGATTACCCTGTTCGCGATTTATTGTATGCAACACTCGTACAATCATCAAATGTCGCAACGGTTATGCTAGCAAACCTTGTAACTGCCAATGATGAAGCTAAATTTATTCATATGATGAATGATAAAGCCAAAGAACTTGGTATGACAAATTCAACGTTTTACAATTGTAGCGGTGCTGAAACGGGCTCATTCAACGGTTACTACAAACCGGCAGGAATCGACCAAAATGCGGATAACGTTACTACAGCAAGAGATTTAGCTATTTTATCTTATCATTTACTGAAAAATTATCCAGATACGGTGACATACACCAGTCCAACTCAAATCACGATCATGGAAAATACACCTTATGCTGAAGTGTTAGAAAACCACAATTATTCACTACCCGGTCTTGCTTATGGTTATGACGGAGCAGACGGCTTAAAAACTGGTTCTAGTCCTACTGGCGGATTTAACTATGCAGCAACTGCCAAACGAGAAAATACACGTCTAATAGAAATTGTACTAGGTGTAGGAAATTGGGAAGATCAAGAAGGGGAATTACAGCGTCATGCTTTTGGTAATGCAATTTTTGACCGAGCTTTCGCGACGTATGAGTATAAACAATTGCTTTCTAAAGGAAATAATACGATAAATAACGAAGAAATAATTTTAGAGCAGGATTTTTACGGTCTTATTCAAAAAAATACCGAACCGGCTTTCACTTTATCCGCTAATAATTTAATGATGGACAATGGACTTGCAGAAGTATCCCCTACACTCCAAACGCCAAGTGTTTCATTCAAATATGCCAAAAAATTGAAAGCTCTACAAAACTCTGTCCTTACAAATACACGTAAGAAAAAAAATGCCTTATCGACTTTTTTCGTGAATGGTTTACTCATTATTTTAGGGCTCTTATTTACAGCCTTATCAAAATTATTTAAAAAAGGAACGAACCGTCCTAAAAAATTCAACCCTTTGTTTACTTTAGGTATCCTGTTTATTCTTACAGGGATTATTTTGAGTCTCTATACGGTCGTTATTGGTCCATGGATTTAACGAAAAAATGCAGCTCCTTCATCAGGTAGCTGCATTTTTTGATTTTACTAGAATTTTTAGTCGATTTTTACATTGATCCCTTAAAGACGCTTGCATTTTTCACAAAATAATCAACTCCAGAATAAATTGTGAATAATAGACAAACGTATAACATGATTTGATCTAATGGAAATCCAATTGCTGCGAATGGAATATTATTAATGAATAATAATATAATCGCAACCATTTGCGTTGCCGTTTTCACTTTACCTGGCCAAGCAGGCAGCCATTACTTCGCCACCTTCAACTAGTAGCAAACGCAATCCAGTAACAGCTAACTCACGACATACAATGATCGCCACTACCCAAGTTGGTGCTTTTTGTTGCCCCACCAATACGATAAACGCCGTCATCACAAGCATCTTATCTGCTAATGGATCGGCAAACTTACCAAAGTTGGTAACTAACCCTCGTGCACGCGCTATCTTTCCATCTAGCCAGTCGGTAATACTTGCTACTGCAAAAATGATTGCCCCCACTAATTGAGTGACTGCTAACGATGTCCCCGCAACAGTAATCGTCCCCCAATCCATTGGTATACTAACGATGGCAATAAAAATTGGAATCATAAATATTCTAATAACGGTTAATTTATTTGGTAAATTCAATGCTTGTTACCCCTCTCTTTTCTTCCTTATTTTACGTTATCTTCTAGCCAGTGTCACTAAAAAAGACATACTTTATTTTACTTAGCTCTATTTGGTCATAGTCCCAACAAATGAGCGAGAAAAACACTTACCACGGCTGATCGTCCATCGTAAATTTTTCTCGCTCATCTATTATGAACAAATAAAACTATTCTTTTTTTATTGTGGCTGTGATTGTTCTGTTTGTGCATAAGCTAACGTTAAGTTGATATTTCTCGGGCCAATCCCAGTGTTATTTGGGTTGAAATTCGCTTCTTGACCGTCTAATTTGAATTCCATATACTCAGAAGCACCTAAACTAATGACTACTTGCGCGGTCCCAGCTGGAATATCAACAGATTTTGGCTGGCCTGGTTGGATAGTCTCTTGATAATAGTACCCATTGTCATTGTTCGCTGCTGTAGCAATATAAACACCCACCCAACAAGGTCCAGTTACAGCACTAAACTCCAGTTTACCTGGATTTGCCACATTCACTGCACTCATGTTCACTGTTACACCAGATTCATTTTCAAACTTCACTTCCGTTGGTGCTTTCGGCTCCGAAGAAGAGCTAGAACTTGACGTCTCTGTGCTACTTGAGGCAGATGCTTGACTTGATTCAGAACTTGCTTCGGACGAAGATTCTCTGATTATTTCAGAGGCTGGCGGCTGAATGATAGGTGCCGCCTGACGATCTTGCCATGTAATGTAAAAGACAACGATTGCGATTGCTAATCCAATCAAAGAAAAAATAACCGCAGGTAAGCTACGCATAAAACGTTTAGTTTGACTATTTTCATCATACATTTGCGTCCGAGACTCATCCAATGTCTCATATTGGATTTCGGTCTCTACATCTTCTGGTTCATCTATTCCATCATAAATCTCAACTAATTCATTTCCATCTAATCCAACCGCACTTGCATACTGACGAATAAATGCACGTACGTAAAAAGTTCCTGGCATAGAATCAAAATCATTTTCTTCAATCGCTACTAAATAGCGTTTTTGTGTTTTAGTAATTTGCTGCAGTTCGTCTAACGACATATTTCGTTGCAGTCGTGCATCTCTTAATTTTTTTCCTATATTCACGCTGGCCACTCGTCCATCTTCTCCAGTCTTTCTAATTTATCAGTTTTTGCCTAAATCGATCAGGCGATTTTTAATTTGCAGCGTATTGATAAACAAGATAAATCACCTCTGAATAGTTCTTTATCTAACTGCTTTTTATAAGTTTAACGACTCTAATTGTCTTATGTAAAACATTTGAATAAAATAGTTGGAAGCGTCTATTCATCCAACTCTTCTAAGGATAACATAAAAAAATACTGATGAGGATAACATTTTTGAAAGTTTTTGACTAAATATTGGACTTTTTTTAGCGTACACATTCCAACTTTACTATCTGCTGACTTTTCTTATAAATGAGAAAATCAGCAGTCTAGAAAAATCAGATAATTACCACTCGATCCATTTCTACTAAATCCTCATTATTTTTTGGGATACATATAAAAACGACTCAATCCATCTTTGTTGATAAATACTTGGGCTACTCTCTTCACATCCGCTAATTGAACACTTTCAATCACTTCTGGCGTATCAAACAGTGTCGTCTCACCGTAAAGTGATTGTGAAAATTGGTTTGCGATGTACTCTAATGAATTTAACGATTGGAAATACTTACCAATCATTTTTTTCTTCAACAATGATAGATTTTCTTCTGTGACTTCAGGACTATTGTCAGCTGATAGCAGAATCTCTTCAATTCGTTGCGCTAATTGTTCAGGCTGATCACTATCTCCACCAAAATCTGCAAAGTGGAAACTACGGTCTAAGCTAAATTCATAGCCAAAACTATCATCTAGCAACCCTTCGTTATACATAGTCAAATAATTTTGTGACGTATTACCAAATAATAATTGGAAGAGCAAATTCGCTGTCGTTTTATATTTCAGCAATGCTTTGCCATCTGTTGGAACTTCATCTAACCCTTTTAAGCCAACGATAACTTTTGAACGACTGATAGCCATTGAAATAGAACTTTCTTTAATAATATCTGTCGCTGTTTCCTTGGGAAAATGACGTTTGATCCGTTCAGCTTCAGCGAATGTTTTCACCGACTGATTCTTGCGGATAAAGGCCATCATTTCTTCAGGATCCATTTTTCCAACAACAAATAATGTCATGTTGCTTGGGTGATAAAATGTATTGTAACAAGTATATAAATCTTCTGCTGTAATTTCATCAATGCTTTCCACGGTTCCTGCAATATCGATATGCAGAGGATGTTTTGGATAAAGATTGCCTAATGTCCCGAAAAATAAACGCCAGTTAGAATCATCCAGATACATTTGAATTTCTTGTCCGATGATCCCTTTTTCTTTATCGACTGTTTCTTTGGTAAAATATGGTTCTTGAACAAAATTTAATAATGTTTCTAAATTTTTCTCTACTTGATCTGTTGTTGAAAATAAGTAGCTTGTTTTCGTAAAACTTGTAAAAGCATTAGCCGAAGCACCTTGCCGACCAAATTGTTGGAACACATCTCCATCTTCTTTTTCAAACATCTTATGTTCTAGAAAATGAGCGATTCCATCTGGTACTTTTACAAAGTCTGATTCACCGATTGGAACAAATTCATTGTCGATCGAACCATAATTCGTTGTAAATAAGCCATAGGTTTTGTTGTATTCTTTTTTTGGTAATAAATAAACAGTTAAGCCATTTTCAAGGACTTCTGTATAGAGAACTTCGTTGATTTGAGGATATTCTTTTTTATTCATCGACTTTTTCTCCTTCCAAAAAGAAAACGGCTTGTAATTGTACTAATTTTGCAACACGTTGAACATCCGCTAATGTGACAGCTTCCATTCGACGAATCCACTCATCATCTTTTAAACGAAGGTGGGGAATCAAATCATTTAAGTACTCATTTTCTAACACCGCACCTGCGTTATCTAGCGAAAGTAAATATTGATTTTTTAACATCGCTTTTGTTTGTTCAATTTCAAGATCTGTCACTTTACCTTGACGTATATTTTCTAATTCTACTGAAATCAAACGCAGAACTTGGTTGCGATTTTTGCCATCGATTCCAGTCTGAACGCTTAAAAATCCTCGGAATGTATCAACACTACTAGACGCATAATAGGCTAAGTTTTCTTTTTCGCGGACATTCATAAATAATTTAGAATGTGGAAATCCACCAAATACACCGTTAAAAATTTGTAGCGCAAAATAGTTTTCGTCGCCGTAATAAACATCTGTATGATAACCTAAATTCAGTTTTGATTGCGCCAAAATTTCTTGTTCAGAACGTTCTTCGATTACATTTCTAGATGGTTGTGCATAAAAAATATCTGCACTGCCAGATGCGCGATCTTCAAATGGTAATGTACTAAATAGTGCTGTTACTTCGGCTACATCCACATCTCCGAGAACAAAAATATCCACTTGGTCTTCTCGGATCATTTGTTGATGATATGCCGCAATACTTTCAGCAGTCTCTTTTTCTAAATCAGCAATCGTCCCAAAACTTGGAATTCTTTGGTCTTCAGATTGACTGAAATATAAATTTTGTAATGCCAAAGAAGAATACACTTGTTTGTCTTCTGAAATACTTTCATAGTATGCTTTTAAATTTTCTTTTTCACGTTGGAAAGTCTCTGCTTCAAACTGGCCATCATTAATATTGGGGTAAAATAAAATTTCTTTTAAAAATTCTGCAGCATCTGCTAAGACATGACTATTGTCCAAATACTTATCATTAACTAAGTTCATTGAAAGGTTTAGCCAATGTAAATTCCCTTTTTTATTCACATTGATTCCAAAACTAGCGCCGTATAACTCTGCTAATTTTTCGCTTAATTTCACTTGATCGGGATAGTTCAAGCTGTTAGTTTCTAGCAAACTAGATAGAAGTGTCCGTTTCGTGATTGTTTCTTTATTCAAACGCGTATTAAAACGAACCAAAATACGCACAGTTTTATATTTTTCTGTTGGAACAACATGTAAGTTGACTCCTTGTGCTAATGTGATCGGCATCTTGTCAGCTCCTCTTTGTTTTTCATCATAATAAAGTCCAGTCTGAAATACAATCATCTGGCTGCTTTTAAATGTTTTTTTAAGATTTTCTATATCCATTTAATTATAGCACAGCTCAACTGTCTTTCCTTGATGTAAGAGTCTTTCATTTCAATTTTTTTCACTTTTTCTGTATACTGAATTTGAGAAAGGGAGGTTAAACTTATGATCAAAGAATTTAAAGAATTTATTATGCGTGGAAATGTCCTTGATTTAGCCGTTGGGGTTGTTATTGGTTCTGCTTTTACTGCCATTGTGACACAAATCGTTAATGGATTGATCACACCGCTCGTTAGCTTAGTTTTCGTGTTGACTACCGGAGAAAAAAGCGCAGATGATGCATTAGGTGCACTCGTTTTTAACGTTAAAGGTGTGGCTTTCAATATTGGTGATGTGATCAGTGCTCTTATTACATTTTTAATTACAGCCTTTGTTTTATTCCTAATCGTAAAAGCTGTCAACAAGATGAAAAAGAAACCACAACCTGAAGAAGAAGAAGAGGCTGCTGGTCCAACAACAGATGATTTATTAGAACAAATCCGTGATTTGTTAGCGGCACAAAATGCTGCAAAAACTACTGGCGTTTTGAAAGAGAATATGGAAGATATTAAAAAGTAACTCTTCACGATTAGATTCACTTAATTTTGTAACTGGACTTCCCAAAAAATGCAAGTACACTCGCATTTTTTGGGAAGTTTTTGTTTATATTGAAAAAAATAAGCACGCATTATTGTGCATGACCACTTTTTAGTTAGTTTTTCCTCATATGAATATGGGGAATATCATCTTCTAAATACACATCCGAAATTGCTTCAAATCCAAAAGCCCCATAAAAATCTGTCAAATGCGCTTGCGCACCGATAACAATTGGACGATTGGGGTACTTATCCTCCACTACTTTTAACGTTTCTGCTAAAAGTTTATTTCCTAATTTTTTCCCACGATACTTAGGATTCACTATTACTCTGCCAAACGTTACTATATCTCCTTTATCGATGATTCGGGTATAGCCAACAATATCAGCTCCTTCTTGTAACCAAGTATGCCAAGCTCCCTCATCAGCTTCATCGACTTCTTGATACGGACAGTGTTGTTCAACCACAAATACAGCGATTCTTAGTTTTACAATTTCTAAAAATTCTTTAGTCGTAAGTTCTGTAAATTCTTTTACATGATACTCCATTAATGTGGCCTCCTCAGTACATTGGATAGTATAAAAATGATCCGCTTAACGATCAAATGAATAATTGTACACCATTCCATAAATTTAATATTAATACTAAAAGAATAACAAATTGAAATACTTGTGTCACTCGTTCAGAACTAATTTTTCCACTGATTAATGCTCCTATAAAACCGCCTAAAACAGCAGCTGGAATCACGTATAATAATATAGAAAGATCAAATCGACCAAAACCAGTTGTTTGTGCAATCGTAACTAATTTTGCTGCCTGGGAAAAGAATATTGTAATAACCGAATAAACCGTTGCTTCTTTGATTGGAATTCCAAAACATACCATCAATATCGCCACATTGATCGGCCCGCCACCAATCCCAAGCAAAGTAGAAATAAATCCTAAGAATAAACCGACAACCACATACCAAATAGGATGAGACAAATCTAATGAACGCGCATTGCCCATTTTCGTATAAAAATAAGCAAAAAGAAGCGTTATGATTGTCAAAATAATTTGAATCAATTGAACATATTTTTCATCCGTAAATATTCGCAACAAGGATTCAAACACCGAATTCCCAGAAATACCACCTATTACAGAACCCAAAGACACTAATGCTGCAATGGGGATTTCCAATTTCAATCCATTTTTCATTTGTCTAAGTGTAGAGACGATTGACATAGTGAAAACTGCTACACTTGAATAAAATGAAATTGCTGCTAGTGGATGAAAGTGCAGTGTATCCAGCACAGGCTTAATAATAACGCCGCCGCCCATTCCTGAAATCGCACCAACTGTATTCGCTAAAATAATGACAACAAAATAAACGATCCCTATATACACTATTTTTCCTCCCCCAATTAAGAATTATTATTTCTTTACGCTTTTCTTCTTCTAGCAAAATCAACGAATTTGAATTTATCCAATCTATGTCTAGATTCTGTGTATTCAAAACAACGTGTATCTTCTAAACTGACTACACTTCGAACAACGACCACATGCGTATCTTCTTTAATATCCATTAATTTGTGATCCTCTTCTGTTACAGATTCCACTGTGATTTCTTTTTGAGCATAGCTAATAACTAGTCCTAAATCGTTCTCTAAATAATCATAGATAGAATCTGCCGCTCGAACTTCTGGCAACTCGTTGACGATTTCTTTTAGTAAATAATCGATATCGATAATCACTACTTCTCCGTCGATTTCCCTTTGTCTAACCAATCGCCAAACTGCAGCTTCTTTCTCCCAACCCGTCAAACGAGCCAAAGATTCAGTGACACTCTCTTCTTTGAGTTCCACAACTCTAGTAACACTATGTATTTGTTGCGCACTCTGTAGCTCTTTATAACTGATAACACCAGAAATCGGTAGATCGAATTTTCTTACATTTAAAACAATTGATCCTTTACCTTGCTGTTTTTGGATATACCCAGCATTGATCAACAAATTCAATGCTTTACGAATCGTTTCTCTTGAAACGGAATATTGTTCAACTAATTGATTTTCACTTGGTAACAATGTTCCAGGCTGATAATCTCCCTCTAAAATCCCTTTTTCAAGCTCTAAAAATATATCATGAAATTTATTCATGTCCACCCCTCCAACCTAGGATACTCACAGAAAATGATAGCACATTCTTCCTTAAAAAAATAGCATTCTCAGCAAGTAAGCTTTTAACTTGAAACAATTCTTTTAGATTATCCGACTTGTATTTACAAGAGATTCATACTATAATGAAAACGAAAACAACAACATGTCTATACAAGTTTAAATAAATCTTAGTTAGGAGTCCTTCATAATGAACTTTCTTTTCCTTACACTTACGCAAAACAGCTTACATATCCAAGAAAAAAAACAAGACAATCAACTCTCAGAGTATACAATTCCTTTTAGTGATTTTAAGTTCCCTAAAACAGCGGAAATATTAGCGACACAGATCAAAGAACAATTTCCGAGCGTTACAGGTGCTGTTTTCAATGACGTAGCGCCTGAATTTTATAGCCAACACACACAAATAGCAGCTTTGAATGTAGGGATAGAAAATATTATTAAACATTTTTCAGAATTACTGAATTTACCGATTCTTACCGTTTCTGAACTAGACACAGCCAAAGATTTAGCTGCAGCATTCAAGGAAAAATCAGAATACTTAACTTGGAATTTAGATTACTTCGGCTATACCCCTGGTAAAGAAGAGTATTCAGTTGAGTCATTATTGACGATTGGTAATGGGTTTATGGGCTTACGTGGCACAATTCCTGAAATGACCCTTTCAAAAGAACATTATCCTGCGACTTATATTGCAGGACTTTATAACGAGGAAAAATCAGAAGTTGCGGGGCAAATCGTTGAAAATGAAGACTTCGTCAATACACCCAACAATCAATTTATTCGCATAAAAGTAGACGGAACCGATGAATGGCTAACTCTTGAAAAAGCCTCGCTTCATTATTTGCACCGAAATTTAGACTTAAAAACGGGTTTATTCTCTTCTCATATGATTCTTGAAGATTCCCACCAACATCAAGTAAAAATAACAGCCCAAAAAATAGTCAACATGGCTAAAAAGAATAATTACAGCATTAAATATTCAATCAAACCACTAAACTTTTCTAAAAACATTACAGTCAAAACTACAACTGACGGTTCTGTCTACAATTTTAATGTTGAGCGCTATCGTAATCTAACCGCTAAGCATTTCCATATAACACAATTACTGGCAGAAAAAAACACCTCAATGATTGAAGTCCAAACGAATCAATCGAAAATAAATGTCCAACAAATGGCAACCATCACGGGTGATTTTTTTGATGCTGATGCAATCAAAAATTCTATCGGCGAAGAACGTATTGAACAAGAAATCACCTTCTATGCTGAGCAACATAAAACATATACTTTCGAAAAACAAGTCCAAGTCAAAGCTTCTATAGCAGAAGAAAATTGGCAAACTACCTTACTTCCAGCAGCTTCTTTTGACTCTGAATTCAATGAGAGCAAACAAGCATGGGAAACATTATGGAAAAAATCAGATGTTCAAATCACTGGCGACCTAATGTCTCAAAAATTATTGAGAATTCATACGTATCATTTATTAGTATCTGCTTCTCCATTTAATAATAATGATTTAGACGTTTCTGTAACTGCCCGTGGCTTACATGGTGAAGCCTATCGCGGTCATATTTTCTGGGACGAGATTTTTATCTTGCCATTTTACATTCTGCATTTCCCTGAAACAGCGAAACAACTGTTGATGTATCGCTACAATCGATTAGGAAAAGCGAAGGAAAATGCTTGCGAAAGCAACTACGCTGGTGCGATGTATCCTTGGCAATCAGGTCTTGATGGTAGCGAAGATACACAAAAACTGCACTTGAATCCATTGAACGGCGAATGGGGTGAAGACCATAGTATTCTTCAGCGTCATGTCTCATTAGCGATTGCGTACAATGTCTGGATGTACTGGAACAATTCAAGAGACGATCGATTCATCAAAGAATATGGGGCAGAAATGTTAGTAGAGATCGCCAATTTTTGGCGTAGTGCCACGACGTTTGATGACACGACTAATCGATATTATATCGATAAAGTCATGGGACCTGATGAATTTCATGAAGCATATCCCGATAGTCCCGAGAGCGGTTTAAAAAACAACGCTTACACCAATTTGATGGTGGTTTGGCTATTTGAAGAGTTAGAAACGATCCTTTCACTATTAGATACGCAAGAACAAGCAGAATTATTCAATAAAACTGGCGTAACATCAGAAAATCTGAAAGAAATGGAAGCTATTCGTAAACGTCTATCCATTGAAGTCAATGAAGATGGGATTATCGCCCAATATGAAGGCTATTTTGATTTAAAAGAAATCGATTGGGAAAAAGCAAAAGAGAAATACGGTAATATTTATCGAATGGATCGTATTTTAAAAGCAGAAGGTCAGTCACCTGATGACTATAAAGTGTCAAAACAAGCAGATACTTTAATGTTATTCTACAATTTAAATAAAGAAAAAATCGACGAAATTTTAGAGGAACTTGACTACGATTTACCTGCAGATTATCTTGAGAAAAATCTGTTGTACTATTTAAATCGCACATCACATGGTTCAACTTTATCACGAATCGTTCATGCACAATTAGCAGAACAAGTCGCCTTTCACGATTTATCTTGGAAACTGTATCAAGAAGCCTTGTACTCAGATTATCAAGATATTCAAGGTGGAACGACCGCTGAAGGCATCCATACAGGCGTGATGGCTGCAACAATTTATGTTACTTTGACGACTTATGCTGGAATCGATATCAAAAAGAACCGCCTGACGATTCAACCAAATCTACCGAAAAATTGGACTGAGATGGCCTTTAATATTGATCACAAAGGAATTCATTATAATCTGTTTATTACAAACAATACTGTCCACGTTTGTCCATCACAAGATACAACGGTAATTGTCCAAAATCAACCACATCAATTGAGGGCCGATAAAGTCACAATGATTAACTACTAATTATCAGATAGGAGAATACACATGAAAAAAGGCTTTGTTTTTGATTTAGATGGCGTGATTACCGATACAGCTAAATTCCATTATATTGCTTGGAAAAATTTAGCTGCAGAGTTAGGAATAACGATTAATGAAACCTTCAATGAGACATTAAAAGGTATCAGCCGCATGGATTCATTAGAGAAAATCTTAGCTTATGGCCACAAGGAAAATGATTTTACTACCGAAGAAAAGGAAGCTTTGGCCCAAAAGAAAAATGAAGAATATGTTAAACTATTAGCGGATCTTTCTGAAAAAGACTTATTACCTGGAGTCCACAACTTTTTAGTCCAAGCAAAAGAGCGTAACATTCCTTGCGCAATCGCTTCGGCTTCAAAAAATGCACCGATGATTTTAGAAAAATTGGGGGTTCTTGATTTCTTTGGGCATATCGTTGACCCAGAAACGCTGAAAAAAGGAAAACCTGACCCAGAAATCTTTGTAAAAGCAGCTGAAAGTATCAAGATCGAGTCGAAAGATGCAATAGGCTTCGAAGATGCTCAAGCAGGAATTGAAGGAATTAAAGCTGCAGGAATGTATGCTGTCGGAATTTCTGAGACAGAAAACTTAGCTGGAGCTGATTTGCAAGTAGCTTCTATGACTGAATTATCTGTTGAAAAGTTATTAACCGTTTAAAGGATTGAGAAAAAGAGTTGACCATTCATACTGGTTGGCTCTTTTTTCATTAACAAAACACTACTCTTAAAAATCTTTAATTATTACATTTACGTTTCTAAAAAAGTCTTTTGTGTTACAATAAGATTACAAAATGGATTGGGGTTATAAATGATGAAAAGAAAATTGTTTAGCGAACTATCACCACTAACTTACGAAATATCAGTTAAAAAAAATATTTTGCAGAGAAACATACAAGATTTTATTCAGCCAGAAAAGCTTGCCCAAACTAAATCAGATACGCTTTTGCCTGTATCCGTTTACAAGCATGCTTCTTTAATACACAGAAAATTAGGTAATACAGATCTCACCTTACAAGAAAATAAAGCTACTAATCTACGGTTAGCTGCACCTAAAGTATCAAACATTTTGATAAAACCTAATGAATCTTTTTCTTTTTGGCATTTAGTTGGTAAATGTTCCGTAAGTAAAGGGTATAAAAATGGGGTAACGATTTTTAACGATGCTGTTCGTCCTGGAATTGGTGGCGGTCTCTGCCAATTTACGAACTTGATTCATTGGATCATTCTTCATTCGCCGTTGGAAATCACTGAGCATCACCATCATGACGGCTTAGATCTTTTCCCAGACTATGGACGTAAAATCCCTTTTGGTACGGGAACATCGATTGTTTATAATTATTTGGATTATCGTTTTAAAAATAATACACAAAATACCTATCAATTGATCATCTCTGTAAGTGAAACACATCTTAATGGCGAACTTCGTTCAGATAATGAACAAAAAAACAGCTATCATATTCGTGCAGAAAATGAATACTTCTCAAGAGAAAACGGACAAGTATTCCGTAATGGACAAATTTTTAGAAAATGCATCGATAAAAGAACAGGTAATTTATTAGAAAAGACATTAATCAAAGAAAATCATGCCCGTGTGTTATATGACACAACTCATTTAGACATTAGAGAAACTTATTAAATACATGAACTATTTATAAAATTGACTAGGATAAAAGTGTCCTCCACTTCTATCCTAGTCAATTTTACTCGTTTAGCTTAGCTAATTTCTTCCATTTGCGTATCTTTGTGCGAAAATTTGTAAAGGGAGCCACTGTATTGATATGAACCCATTTATAGACAGGCCACATCGCTTTAGTTGTCGCCCAATTTCTTTGTCCTGATTCAAAGAGTTCCTCATCAGAGAGCGTTTGAAGCCATTGGCATAACTCCGTCATTGAATTGTTTAACCTCTCTCGTTGTTCAGCAATACTATATACACCATACTTTTCATAAAACGACTGATATAAATCGCCTAAATGATTCCATTTATATCCTGGCGCAGGAGTTTGAACTATTTTCCCTGCCTGCTCCTCACGTTCCCACTGAAGAATTAAATTCACCCAACCAAGCTGATAAGATAAGTTTTCAGAAGGTGTTTTATCTACTTGTTCAATTCGTTCATTTTTTAAGTCTTCGGGTACTTGGTCAAATTCCGCCTCGTACTTCTCGTACCTTGTCTTGATTTCATTGATCAATTCTTGTTTATTTTCATATGTTCTCATGGTATTACTCCTTTCCATTCATCATTTAACCTTAGTTTAAACCTTGTCATACTGTCAAAGTCAAGTATACTAATAACAATCGACTCTCCACTACCTAAGGAGCATAAAAATGTTTAAAATCAGCGAATTTTCGGAACTAACAAACATAAGTCCACGCATGTTGCGGTATTATGACAAATTAAATGTATTGAAACCAAAGACTATCCAAAAAGAGAACGGTTACCGTTATTACACTCCTGAACAGATCAATCAAGCCAATCAAATTCTTTCACTCAAAACTATTGGTATTCCACTAAAAGAAATCAAGTCGCTTTTAGAAAATGAAGACGACATGAGCGATTATTTAGCAAGACAGCGAACATTACTTGAAACCGAACTAGCAGAGAAAAAGCTACAATTAACCTACTTAGGCTTACTAGAAGAAAAAAGTGCAGGCAGCAAATAGCGAAATAATAAATTACCCTATCGAAGTACGAATGATGAAAGAGACCCTTGTTCTTCCTTATCGCCAAAAAGTCGAATCCTATTATCATGAGGAGCAGCTTTGGCAGACATTATTCGCTAAAATCAACCTACAGGATCGAGCAACCTTAGGCAACTCGATTGCGGTCTTCCAAAATGATCCATCGGATAGTATAGATATCGAAGTCATGATCGGTATTCCAAAGAAACTCAAATCCACTTATTCTAAGGCAACGTTATTCGCTCCTGGTTTAATTGCTTCTGTCGTCGTTAGCGGTACCTATGAACGCATGCCCAAAGTACATGAAGATATGAAAACATGGCTTCGTTTAAACGAGTATATTCTCTCTGGGAATGTGTTTAACATTTATCATTCTAGTCCTGCGACAGAGGAGCAGGAAGAATTATATATCACGGAAATTTGTTATCCGATAAAAAAAGCTAGCATATAATTTAAAGAGACCCGAACAAAACTAAATTCGTTTCGCTCAGGTCTCTATTTTTCATTATCTATTTTAACGACGTTTCGTTTCAAACAATGGACTAACAGGTTTGTTTTCGTGGATACGTTTGATCGCATCACCAATCAATTCACCCACACTGATCTCATCGATTTTATCAATTTTGCGATCATCAGATAGATAGATTGAATCTGTTACCACTAAACGTTTGATTGCAGAATCTTGAATACGCTGTAAAGCAGGTCCTGATAAAACGGGGTGTGTACATGAAGCATACACTTCTTTTGCACCAGCTTCTTGTAACGCATTAGCAGCTAATGAAATTGTCCCAGCTGTATCGATCATGTCATCGATCAAGACACATATTTTTCCTTCTACTTGTCCAATAATATTCATTACTTCAGCAACATTCGCTTTCGGACGGCGTTTGTCAATGATCGCAATCGGTGCTTTCAAATATTCCGCAAGTTTACGAGCACGTGTCACACCACCATGGTCAGGAGACACAACAACAACGTCATCGCCTTGAATGCCATGTTCCATAAAGTAATCTGCAATCAATGGAGCACCCATCAAATGATCTACTGGAATATCGAAGAATCCTTGGATTTGAACGGCATGTAAATCTAATGTCAACATTCTAGTTGCTCCTGCTTTTTCAAGCATATTTGCTACAAGTTTCGCTGTGATCGGTTCACGAGCACGCGCTTTACGATCTTGACGTGCGTAACCATAATAAGGCATTACAACGTTGATTGTTTTTGCACTAGCACGTTTTAAGGCATCGATCATGATCAACAATTCCATCAAATTATCATTAACTGGACTGCTTGTTGATTGGATGATATAAACGTGAGAACCACGAATACTTTCTTCAATATTTACTTGAATTTCACCATCACTGAATTGAGTGACAGAAGATTTTCCTAATTCTACACCGACAGCTGCAGCGATTTTTTCCGCTAATGGACGATTTGAATTAAGAGAAAAGATTTTCAATCTAGGATCAAAATAATGTTTTGACATGAGGACCTCCACTTTCTTTTACTGAACAATAGTTTCCTTATAAATAGTAGTCACTTTTTCAAAATAAATCAAGTGATTTTGAGGCATTCCTCTAAATTAATACGATTTTCTAATAAAAATCAGCTCGTCTTCATGGGAAAAAAATAAAAGCTGGCAAAATATGTGGATTTTGTCCTTTCCTTTTAAAAAAATGGGTGTATTTTCTAATGACAATACACAAGATATATATTACTATTTAAATAGATACAACAATGAAAGCGTATTATCATTTTTCAGCAAAGAAGGAGGAATTTTGTGAAAAAGTCTGTTTTGAAAAAAGTACAACTTGGGTTACAAGTATTGATGGTTTCAATTTTACTTGCAGGTACCACTGCAACTACTGCATTGGCGATCGAACAACAAGCGACAGAAACAACACAACCAGAAAATTCTACTGTTTCAAGCACAACTTCGGAAGAACAAGATACCACCACTCCAACTAATAAGATGGAAACACCACAGCGACTGACTATTTTAGGTACCTCAGATGTTCACGGTCAGCTATGGGATTGGTCATATGAAGATGACAAACAAACACCTGTGGGACTTTCTCAAGTTAGTTCCGTTGTACAAAATATTCGGTCAGAAAATCCTTATGGTACAATTCTGATTGATAACGGCGATATAAACCAAGGAACAATTTTAACAGATGATTTGTACAATAAAACACCATTGATCGATCAGCCAAATCCAATGATCAAAGCCATGAATTACATGAAATATGATGCCATGATTTTGGGAAACCATGAATTTAACTTTGGATTGGACTTGATCAAAAAGCTCGATACCGAAGCCGAATTTCCAATCCTATCTGCTAACACATATGTAAAAGAAACAGACAACCGATTTGTTGGCGGCACAACGAAAAAGGAAATAGATTTAGACAACGATGGTACTTTAGATTTAACTGTCGGGATCATTGGTCTAACCACACCTCAAATTCCATTGTGGGACGGCGCTAAAGTGGATAGTCTCTATTTCAATCCATTGAAAGAAGAGGCCGAAAAAGCGGTAGCTGAGTTGAAAGATCAAGCGGATATTATCATCGCTTCGATACATGCTGGCCGTCAAAATACTGATCTCTCTGCAAGTGCTGATCAAGTCATCAATAATGTAGCTGGTATCGATGCCTATATTTTGGGTCATGATCACCGCTCTTTCGCAGAGAAAATCCAAGGACCAAATGGACTTGTTCCAGTTGCTGGTCCTAAAGATACCGGAACAGAAATGATTAAAATCGACCTTGATGTCGAAAAAATTGATGCCAAATGGCACGTCAAAAACAGTGATGCTGCTATCGTAAATACTAAGACTGTTCCAGCAGACGAAGCCTTAAAAGCAGAAACAAAAGAATACCATGACAAAACAAGAGAATTTATCTCGGAAAAAATCGGAACAGCGACTGGTGATTTCTTACCCGTTGAGGAAGTAAATGGAATTCCTGAAGCTCAACTTCGTCCCACAGCGATGATTTCTCTAATCAACAATGTGCAACGACAAGCAACTGGGGCACAGCTTGCTGCCTCTGCACTCTTTAAAGCAGACAGTAAATTAAATGCAGGAGATATTTCGTATTCCACTATTTTTGATATTTATAAATACCCAAATACACTAATCAGTGTCCATATTACTGGAGAAAATCTGCTAAAGTATATGGAAAGTCAGGCAGATTATTATAATACACCAGGACCAGACGATTTAACGATCAGTTTTAATGAAAAAATCCGTGTGTATAACTACGATATTTTTTCAGGTGTTTCTTATAAGATCGATATTTCTAAACCAAGTGGACAACGCATCATCAACCCAACAATCGAAGGAAAACCCATTGATCCTACTACAAACTATACGATTGCTATGAATAATTATCGTTACGAAGGCTTACTAACACAAGGGCTTGTTACAGAGGAACCAATCAAATCCACCGATCCTGAAACACTGCGCGGATTGATTGCGGATTATATTCGCGACAAACAAATCCTTGATCCAGCAGAAGAAATCGAGCATAACTGGGAAGTGATTGGCTATCACTTTACTAACAACTGGCGGAAATTGGCCGTCCAATTAGTCAACGATGGTACGTTGCATACAACGCCTGCTGCTGACGGTCGAACACCTAATGTCAAGCCAATCACAAAACAAGATGTACTAAATGCAGGTTACCAGCCTGATTCAGAATCGATCACGATCATGCATACCAATGATGTTCATGGTCGGTTAGAAGGAAATGGAAAAGACGTCTTAGGAATGGCACGTCTGAAAACCTATAAAAACGCCATAAATCCTAATCTTTTGATTGATGCAGGGGATGCATTCCAAGGACTACCGATTTCTAATTTCTCTAAAGGCAAAGACATGGTCAAAGTGATGAATGAAGTTGGTTATGATGCAATGGCGGTGGGAAATCACGAATTTGATTTTAGCTTGGACACTGCTTTGGACTATAAAGATGAATTAAACTTCCCAATCCTATCTAATAATACATTTAAAGAGGGAGAGCTCGTTTTTGAACCCTTTACAGTCGTTGAAAAAGGTAGCGAAAAATATGCCATTATCGGCGTAACCACACCAGAAACGGCAACAAAAACCCATCCAAATAATGTAGCAAATGTGACGTTTGCAGATCCGATCACTGAAACAAAAAAAGCAATCAATGACATCAAAAATTCAGGAGAAGCAATCACCGCCTATGTCGTTACAGGTCATTTAGGAATTGACGAAACCACCCCACATGAATGGCGTGGCGATACTTTAGCTGAAACATTAAGCAAAGAATTTCCCGATTTGTCTATTACTGTTTTGGACGGACATTCACATACTGCTGTTGACGGCGGAAAAAAATTTGGTAACGTAATGTACACTCAAACTGGAAATTATCTAAACAACGTTGGCTTAGTTGACGTTGACTTGACAGATATTAGCAAAAAAATAGCTTTATTAACTCCAGCGCAAACGTTAGCAAATCTAGAAGAAGATCCTGCTGTCAAAGCGTTAGTCGATCAAGCCAGAGCAAACTTTGAAGCATGGGGATCAGAAGTTGTGATTGAAAATAACCCTTATCAATTTAACGGAGAACGCGATAATGTTCGGACTAGAGAAACAAATCTAGGAAATCTGATTGGCGATGCGATGTTGACTTATGGACAGCATGGTTTCAAAAATAAAACGGATTTCGCTGTCACAAATGGCGGTGGTATTCGGGCAACTATTGAACCAGGTAAAGTGACATTAGGAGACATTATTGCGGTCATGCCGTTTGGTAATAGTATCTCTCAAATCGACGTTACTGGAGCAGAAATCAAAGAAATGTTTGAGCTTTCTCTTCGTTCAATGGCGCAAAAAGATGCAGATGGTGACATTATTTTAGACGATTACAAGCAGCCAAAACTAGGTGCAAATGGCGGTTTTCTTCATGTTTCAAGTACGATTCGCGTCCATTACGACTCAACAAAAAAAGGCTCTCTACTGCCCGCAGATGAAGGCAACGGTACAGATAAAACTATTGTTGGTGAACGGGTTTTACAAGTTGAGATTCAAGACCGGACGACCGGAAAATTTGCACCGATTGATGAAAACGCAACTTATCATATGGCAACGAATGATTTCTTAGCTGCAGGCGGCGATGGCTACGATATGTTAGGTGGAAAACGTGAAGAAGGCCCTTCTTTAGATACCATCTTCATCGATCATCTAAAACAAGGAACTAACCTGCGTCTATACAATGCCGCAACAACTATCGATCTTGCACAATACAAAGAAGCCTTTCCAGGCGAACGGATCATTTCTATTTCAGAAGCTGAATTCAATAAGAAAAACAAACCAGAACCTGTACCAACTCCAGATCCAAAAGATCCAACGAAAACGAAACCAGACGAAGTAAAAGTAGCCAAACCTGCAGGAAAAACAGCGGACTATCCGAAAATGGGTGAAACAATTGTCGCTTATGGTAGTTTAGGTTCACTAATTATTGGTCTTTCTGGTTATGGTTTGTATGACTATAATCGAAAACGGAAAATCGGATAAAATAAGAAGAGCCTGGGACATAACTAAAAAGGTTATGTTTCAGGCTCTTGATGTGACCCCCAAAAGTTGTACGTGAAAAATACAATTTTTGGAGGTTATTTTTTATGAGTTATTATGAGGTAGAATTCAAATTAAAGCTAGTGAAAGAGTACCTAGAAGGCCCTCTGGGAGGACGAGCCTTGGCTAAAAAATACGGACTCCCATCAAATGCCTTAATTTACAATTGGAAACACTCCTATCAATTTTTTGGGAAAGAAGGGCTCAAAAGACACCGTTCACTGACAAAATATACTAGTGAATTTAAGCGAGATGTATTACACTTTATAGAAACGACAGGTGCTTCTTTCGGTGAAGCAGCAAGACAATTCAAGCTGCCTAATGGGTCGATGATTTCTCGTTGGCAAAAGAAATACATCGCTGGTGGTCAAACGGCTCTGTCTAATCAAAAAGGGAGACCCAAAAAAAGGATGAATAAACCAACAAAAAAACAGCAAGAAACAAGCAAACTATCTCGTGAAAAGGAATTAGAGCGTGAGAATGAATGTTTGCGAATCGAGGTCGAGTATTTAAAAAAGCTACGGACTTTCCAACAAACTATTATGGTGAAGCGAAAAGACGAGTTCAAACCAGAATAGCCATAGAACTTATTGGAAAGTATCGTCAAGATCACGTATTACAAGCGATTAAGCTACCGCGTTCTACCTTCAATTACTGGAAAAAACAGATAATGAGCGAAGAAAAAATGACTCACCTAGAGAAATTGATTCAAACAATTTTTGAAGAGAATGATCGCAATTATGGCTATCGTCGAATCAAACTGGCTTTAGTGAATATGGGCTATCAAATCAATCATAAGAAAATCCGACGAATTATGAAGAAATATAACTTAGTATGTATAAGCTTTACTCGTCGTTCAAGAAGGTATCGATCTTACAAAGGTTTAGTGGGAACCTTGGCAAAGAACAAGGTGAATCGTCGCTTTTTTAGCACGATGCCAAAACAAAAAATCTTTACAGATATTTCAGAATTCCACTATACTGAACGAAATTCCGAAGGAATTAAACTAAAAAGAAAAGCCTATCTCAGTCCTTTTCTTGATGGTTTTAATGGAGAAATCATAGCCTATCAATTTCAGCAAAAACCAACGTTGGATTGTGTATTGATTCCTTTAAAAACAGCCATTAAAGAAAGTAAAAAGACCAACTTTCGAACAACAATCCATTCCGATCAAGGGTGGCATTACCAAAATCAACAGTATGTTAGACAATTGAAGCAAGCAAAGTTATACCAGAGTATGGCACGAAAAGGAAATTGTTTGGACAATGCATTGATGGAAAATTTCTTTGGTCTAATGAAACAAGAAATGTATTATGGTCGTAGTTTTTCTAGCTTTGAGGAATTAAACCGAGCAGTTACAAATTATATTGATTATTACAATCATCATCGGATAAAAGCAAAATTGACTGGTATGAGTCCGGTTCAATACCGAATTCATACCAGTCGAATGACAAGTTAATCTACGTACAACTTTTAGGGCGCACATCATCTTAGTAACCGAACAAACGGTGGGCGCAGAAGCAACTCCTGTCCCAACCTCTTCTTATTTTTCCATTAATTCTCTTCTCAATAAAGTTCGTTTAAACGATCCCGAACTCTTTGTTGAAGCTCATTCAGATAACTCATCACATCTATGTTATTACGCTCAATATATCGCCAATAAATAGCACCCCAAAGAATGATATTTCCCAAGACTAAAAAAGAAATAATTTTTTTATTTCTTGCAGAAATATATGCTGACCGCCATTTAGGATCATTTCGTCGTTTTTTTAAGAATTCATAGGTATGGTATGCCATACATTTCACTCCTTTTCCATGATAAAAAATACATTATCACCCTAATGTCACACTTATATTTAATTATGACACAAAAAGAGAATGATAACTATAAAAATATGTATCATTTTTTATTTTATGTTGGAAACATCTTTCAAAAACAACACTCTACCGTATGACAAAAAAAGAAGGTGAACGCCAAAACATCAGCGTTCACCTTCTTTTTTATTCTTTATTTTTTTTATTCATATAAGGCATGTTTTTCCCATACCCTTCTTTATTCACTTGTCTTGCACGAGCAATCGCTAAGTCAAACTCTGCCACATCCTCTGTAATTGTTGAACCTGCTGCGATAACTGAATTCGCTGCAACAGTCACAGGTGCAATCAAGTTTGTTGCCGACCCGATAAACGCATGATCTCCAACCGTTGTCCGATGTTTGTCTTTTCCATCATAATTAACGAAAACTACACCGCAACCAACATTGATATCTTTCCCTAAATCCGCATCACCAACATAAGTTAGATGCCCCACTTTGGTATCTTCTGCCACGGTCGCATTCTTGATTTCTACAAAGTTACCGACATGGACACGCTCCCCGATTTCAGCTTTTGGACGGATATGCGCAAAAGGCCCTACATCCGCATCTTTGCGAATAATACTTTCTTCAACAACTGATTGTGTGATTTTTACGTTATCTTCGATCACACTATCAACGATCTCTGAATGTGCGCCGATCATACAATCTTCACCGATTACTGTCTTCCCTTTTAAATGAACACCAGCTTCAATCACAGTATCTGAACCGATTACAACGCCTTCGTCAATATAGGTTGAATCAGAATCAACAAATGATACACCATTTCTCATATGCATCGTATTCAAGCGGCGGTGCATGATTTTATTAGCCTCAGCTAAAGCCACACGATCATTGATTCCCATCGCTTCTTCAAAGTCCGCCATTTGATATGCTGCAACGGTCTTGCCTTCTTTTTTAAGAATCTCAATAATATCCGTTAAATAGTATTCCCCTTGTGCATTGTTCGTATTGATTTTAGACAACGCATTAAATAATGCTTCATTATCAAAACAAAACGTTCCAGTATTGATTTCCTGAACGCGAGCTTCTTGTTCAGACGCATCTTTTTGCTCGACGATTTTTTCTACAATGCCCACATGATCACGAATGATACGACCGTATCCAGTTGGATCTTCCGCATGAGCGGTCAAAATCGTCGCACTGGCGTTTTTCCCTTGGTGATAGTCAAACAGATTCGCCAATGTTTCAGCAGTTAATAGCGGTGTATCCCCTGTAATCACAAGAGTTGTACCTTGTTTTCCTGCTAAATGTGATTCTGCTTGTAACACGGCATGCCCTGTTCCTAATTGTTCTGCTTGTAAAGCATATTGGCTACGTTCGCCTAAGTGGCTTTTGATTGCCTCAGCACCATGACCTACAATCGTCACAACTTCACTTGGATTCGTTTTTTCTACTTGATCCATGATGTGTTCCACCATTGGTTTTCCAGCGACAGGATGTAACACTTTATAAAGTTTTGATTTCATGCGTGTTCCTTTACCAGCAGCCAGGATGATGACATATCTGTTTTCCAATTGCTTCACTCCTAAGATTTGTTTTATTTTCAATCGTTTCTGTTACTTTCAAAATAGCGCCATGTTTTAGTTTAGCCTACTCTTTATGGTTTTTCAACTGAACCAATTACTTTTTTGCTATACCAATTTATAATTTTGGGTGTTTGCGTTATAATGGATGAACATTATGCTAGTACCGTTAACTTATGGAACAGAGCGCAGATAAATCAACTCTTTCTGTCAAGATTAAACAAGCCCGCTTCGCTTTTGCTTTGAAACACAGTGAATGAAATCAACTGATGTTGAAAAGTACAAGACTTTCTTAGAAAGTGTTGATCATTTTATAGCTGGAATGATAGCGGGAAACAGAAAAAATTTATTCTCGCTGTAATCGATGGACAGCTAGTTGGTGTTTCCGGAACGATTTCTCCTACAACCCAAAAAGGCATCTGCCCGATTTGTCATGAAACGTCAAAAATTTCGATGTTTTTGTCTAAGGTGAAAGAATCAGGTGATGGCATGTATACGAAGCGTGGAAATTATATTTGCTATGACAGTGAAAAATATAATCATACTATCGAGCGTAGAGAAGAGTTGGAAGCGTTCGTTCAGAATGTGAAATTTATGAAATAATTCAAAAAAAGTATTACTTTCAGAGGTCTCCTATATATCTACAAAATTAGCATGTAAATCATTCTGGAAACTTATAGAATCCTTTTATCCACTAAAGAACTTCTCTGAACTACTTTTTTAAAGAGTATTCTATATGATCTATTCTAGATTGAACAATGAAAACAAGTAGCACTCCTAATACTATCAAATGGAGTGTGATACATGAAAAATGATTGTAAACTCACTTTGGTAACTAAATTACGTGAGGGTCAGAATGAAACAAAGTACATCAGTAAGTACTTTTTTTGCTTAGCCACATCATTGGATTCCCTTGTGGGGTTCTGTGATTTTGTTTGTTTTGGTACTATTTAGAAATGTCCCTGAATCAATAATTAGGGAACATTATAAAACCAAAAGAACCAAAATCAGATGTAGAAGCAAAAAAAAGACCAACAAGAAGTTTTCGAAGGCATCTTGTGGTCGTTCAAAGAAATAAGTATGTAATACAATACTTTTTTTGATACTAAATCAGGAATGCCAACTTGTTTTTTTGCAAGCCTAATTATTTATGTTATGTATCAAAATTAGTAGCAAAAGAAGTCTGACGCCAATCAGGCTTTTTTTGTTTTAAACTATCTACAACCTAATCTTACCAAATGTTTTTATTCATCTCAACTACTTTTATTTCAGTTTATCCCATAAAAAGAAGCGTTTTGACTGTTTTTTATTTGTATCCCTACTTTTTACACACTCATTTTTCTCCCAACATTTTCCAAAATAAACTAATCACCGCATAGTCGATAATCAAGGTAAAAAGAATTTTAAACAGTCCTTTCTAGCCACTCAAGTATTCGCCTATGAATAAACTTCAAACAACGCAAGTGAAATTTAAAAATTCCACCATTTTTATCAAATTTGTCCATTTTTCTAGACTGTTTTGACTATTTGAATTCTTTCCCACTATGCTATTGACTCTTCTAACGTCTTTAAGTTAAAATAAATTTACAACATAAAATAAAAAAAGGCGCCCTGTCAGAAGACGGTAATCTTCAAAACAGAGCCCTGTATTATCAGCACAAACTAATAATACAAGTTGCCTCGCCAATAATTTCTTATTGACTACCCTTATTGTACTAAAAGTAAGAAGAGATTTCCATTCTTTTTTCTTGCTCAATACTGTTAGTGAATGGTTATTTAACGAACGCTTCATGGTATTAGTAGCTGACTAATATCATTTTTTTGTGTTTAAAATCAGGTAATTAGAGCGAAAAACAAAATAAAAAGGCACTCTGTACAAGGGCGGTAACCCGAATACAGAGCCTCATATTATCAGCACAAACTAATAATATAAGTTGCCGAAGTCAATATTTTCATATCGACTCTTTCATTTTACTCAATTTTTGTAAGAAATACTAGTACTTTTTACAATTCTTGTTTCATTTGAAGCAGTTGGTAGTTATTTGTTGCACTTTTGTACGGTATTAGTTGGTGGCTAATACCGTCTTTTTTCGCTCTTTTTATAAACAGCAAGCACTTCTTTCTCCTTTTTGAATACGATATTTTCGTATTTACATTCTACCAATTAGTGCTTGCGAGCTGATGTTACTAGAATCGATCACTACCATACATTTCCCATTCAATCTAAAAAGGCAGCTAAGTCAATGCGCGTATAATGAACCGTCCTAAGAAAGTAATAACGAAATAAACGCTCTACTTGTTTTACCCGATTGAATGGTACAATGTAAGATTTGTTTCTCGTGCATCAGTATTCTTAACGATCCGCCTGGCGGAAGATGGGTCGTTAAGTAAAAAACGAGTAGGGATGCAGAACCTGCGAATTTCAACTAGCTACTTATCTCTTTACAACAAACCAATTCATTATCTACTATCACTTGATAAGTAGCTCGTTGTTTTTTCTCATTTTACACCAATCATTTGTCCGCTCATTTAAATGCAAATTCCCACCTTTTCAACAAAAACAGCCACCATTTCTGATAGCTGATCTTACCTCTATTTATCAAAATAATTTCCTGGCACAACATTAATTGTTTTCGTGCGCGTATCCACGTCTTCAACATAAAGTAACGAAGTATAATCTTCGATCGCACGTTGTCCTTTAAATTTAGACTCTGCAAACACGGTGATCCCAACAAGTTCCGCCTCAAATTCTTCAATCAGGCTCTTCATTCCGTTAACGGTTCCGCCGCCTTTCATGAAGTCATCCACGACTAAGACTCTTGAACCACGTTTTAGACTACGTTTTGATAATTCCATTTTTTCGATTCGTTCAGATGATCCAGAAACATAATTCACACTAACCGTCGAGCCTTCGGTAATTTTTGAGTCACGACGAACAATTACAAACGGCACGTTCAAGTAATAGGAGACAGCTTGTGCGATCGGCACCCCTTTTGTCGCCACGGTCATCACCGCATCGATTTTTTCACCTAAATATTTAGAAGCAATAATTCTCCCAACTTGGCGCAACAATTCCGGCTGTCCTAATAAATCAGAAAGATACACATATCCTCCTGGCAACAGACGATCTTGTTCTGATAAACGGTCACACAAAGCCATGACCAATTCTTTTGACTCTTCGTATGGCATTTCTGGGATAAAACGAACGCCACCGGCTGCTCCTGGAATCGTTTCAAGAATACCTGTCCCTCTTTGTTTGAATGTTTTTTTAATAATCGCTAAATCCTCACTAATCGATGATTTGGCTGATTTATAACGCTGTGCAAAATGGGTCAAAGAAACCAAAGTATGGGGATGATCCAACAAGTACTGTGTCATATCAATCAATCGTTCGCTTCTCCGAATTTTAGAATCTGTCACTTCTTCTCCTCTTTCCTTTAAGGGTTGTTATTCATTAGAATAATGATTATCCCTTATTTTTTTATAGGTTTGTTCTTCATTTTTTTAATAGGTAAAATAAATGATACGCCCTTACAATCTATCGTTCCCTATTATAGGGTGTTTTCCAAAAAAAATCGAGCATTTTTTAGCAAAAATAAAAAATAGTTCGCAATTTAAGAAACAAAAAAGAAGATAAGAGAAAAAACTTTCGTTTTTCCTCTTATCTTACGCTAGTTTTAAGCGAATTTATCGCTGACTCATCTTCTTATTTCTTTGCAAAGTCATCAATCCTTTACGGACAATGCTGACAAGAATAAACAATCCGATAAAAATCAATGTGATGCTGGCACTTGGCGGTGTTTCTAAATAATAAGACCCCGTCAATCCTGTTAGCATGCCAATCAATCCCATAATAACACTAATAATGATGACCGTATTAAACCCTTTACCGATTCGCATTCCGATGGCAGCTGGTAACACCATGATCGCTGATATCAATAATGCACCCGCAATGGGGATCATCACTGCAATTGCCACACCTGTAATGACGTTGAATAGCATCGACATCCAGTGAATCGGCAATCCGTCCACATGAGCCGTATCTTCATCAAAGGTCAAAACATACATTGGCCGTTTGAATAAGACAAACAAAATCACTAACACCACAAACAGAACTGCTAAAATAACGACCTGCTGCCACGTGATCGTCACGATCGAACCGAATAGATACGACTGGATACTGGCTGCTGAATTTCCTCCGCTCAGGTTCATCAGCACCAAAGCTAGCGCCAATCCACCTGACATTAAGATTGCAATCGAGATTTCTGAGTACGTACTATAAATCATTCGTAGGTATTCTAAAATAATTGCCGCAATAATCACGACAACCATTGTCATGATAGTTGGATTCCAGTTTAAGAAAAACCCTAAAGCAACTCCAGCTAGCGACACGTGTGAAAGAGTATCCGCCATTAAAGATTGTCTTCTAATCACAAGAAATACCCCTAACATTGGCGCAATGACCGAAATAAATGTTGCGGCTAAAAAAGCTTTTCTCATGAACTCATATGAAAACATCTCCATTGTGAGTCCTCCTTCCGAACTAAACGAATTTGGCGATCCGCATACGATTTGATATCTTCATGATCGTGGGTGATCATCAAAATCGCTTTGCCATGATCATGGGCATTATGCCGTAACAGGCGGTAAAATTCATTCCTAGACGTTTCATCCATTCCCGTTGTTGGCTCATCTAAAATAAATAAATCAGGGTCAGTCGCAAAAATACGCGCTAAACTGATACGTTGTTTCTGTCCACCAGAAAGTTCACCGATCCGTTTATGCCGCATGTCCCACATACCGACTGCTTTGAGTGCTTTTTCCACATGTTGATGATCTCTTTTGGTTAAAGGCTTGAACCAACGATTACGCGGAAAACGTCCTGATCGAACTAGTTCGATCACTGTACTTGGGAATCCTGCGTTAAAAGAAGCTACTTGTTGTGGAATATAGCCAATGCTGAGCTTCTCACCCGCACTGTTTTCTTTGGCAATCGTGATTGCACCTTTTGTTGGTTTCAATAAGCCCAATGTGCTTTTGATCAATGTTGATTTCGCTGCTCCATTCTCACCAGTGAGAATGACAAATTCGCCTGGATCGACATAATATGAAACATCTTCTAAAACTGGCTCATCATCATAATAAAATGTGAGGTCTTTGACTTCTAGGTAATGCATGTCTATTCTCCTTCTTTTGACTACTATACAATTGAAGGCCGAAATAATAGCTCAACACCATTATTCTGCCTCAATTTCTTACTTAATGCTTTTCTTCAACGCTTCAAGATTGGCTTTCATAACAGAAATATAATCTTCCCCTTTATCTTGTTCTTTTTGGGTAATACTTTCTAACGGATTAAGCACTGCCAATTCTACATTTGTTTCACGTGCTAATGTTTTAGCAACTTTTGATGAAGCAGATGTTTCAAAATAGATCACGGATACGTTGTGCTCTTCGATATATTTTTTCAACTCTGCCAAACGGCTTGGTGAAGGCTCTTGATCTGGTGAAATACCAGCAATCGATTCTTGCGTCAAACCGTATTGTTTCGCTAAGTAGCCAAATGCTGCATGCTGTGTTACGAACGTTTTATTTTTAGCATTCGCAAAGGCTTCTTTATATTCTGTATCTAAGCCTTTCAACTTTTCAATATAAGTTGCTGCATTTTTTTCAAAGGTCTCTTTTTTATCTGGGTATTTTTTCACTAACGCATCACGAATTGCTTCAACTTCTTTTTGTGCTAAAACGGGATCTAGCCAAACATGAGGATCTAATTCGTGATCGTGGTCATGTTCGTCATGGTCAGCTTCTTCGCCATCATGCTCATGAGCTGTACCTTCCATCAAATCGATCGACCCTGCCGCTTCAACAACCGCAACTTTTTTCTCATCGACATTTTCTAAAACGTCTTTGACCCACGTCTCTAATTCGTGACTATTATACACAAAGACATCTGCATCTGTGATCTTCGCTATGTCTTTAGCACTTGGTTCATAATCATGAGGTTCTGTTCCAGATGGAATCAATAATTGAACCTCTCCAGCATCCCCTACCACATTTTTAGCGAAATCATACATGGGGTAAAACGTTGTCACGACTTTTATTGTACCACTTTTCCCAGTTTTATCTTGCTCTTTCGTTTGTCCGCATGCTGTTAATGTAAACATCATGATTACTAGCAACATTCCGATACTATATTTCCAGCTATTTTTTCTCATCTCTTTATCCTCATTTCGATTTACCTTGATTAAATCGTAATATTTACGATTTGTTAGCAAGAACTAATTTACCAGAAGGAAATGAGAACGTCAAGTGAAAACAGATCAAAATAGTTTATTCCTATTACTATAACCAAAAAAAGGAGCTGAGACATGACTCTATGAGTCACACCTCACCCCTGCAATCTGGATATAAGATGATAGCAGAAGTAACTCCTGCTTATTTCTTGGCGTTACACACTTCTGTCACAACCTTTTATTTTAACGTCCGTACAATATAAACTTCTTCACAAAAGCCTTTTAAACCGTTATAAATACGCTGTGCTCTTGTTTTTTTCTCACACAAGGCAAAAACTGTTGGGCCGCTCCCACTCATCAGTGCCGCATCTGCTCCATATTTCATCATACGATCTTTGATTTGCTGGATCACTGGGTGACGATTGATTGTTACACCTTCTAAAGCATTACCACTTTTTTCTGCCATCAACTGATAGTTATTCGTCTCAATGGCTTGTTTCAGACCACGAATATCAGGATGTTCTACGTCATTGAAGGATAAACTCCCAAAAATCGAACCCGTAGAGACACTCATTCTTGGCTTTACTAAAACGACCCAACATTGTGGCATCGTTGGTAAAAACTCAATCTTTTCTCCACGACCAGTAACAAAAGCTGTCCCACCATGAACGCAATACGGAACATCTGAACCAATCTTACTGCCAAGTACAGCAAGTTCTTCTAGCGACAAGCCTAACTCCCACAATTGATTCATTCCTCTTAACGCAGCAGCACAATCACTACTGCCGCCAGCTAACCCAGCGGCTACGGGAATTTTTTTTTCTATATAAATTTTAACTCCTTGCGTAAGATTAAACGTGCTCTTCAGCAATTCTGCCTGCTTGATACACGTGATTTCTTCGATCTACTGGCAAAAAGGAGCTATCTGTTTCAATCACTATTTCATTTTTCGGCAATAACTCAAAGGTCAGCCGATCGGCTAAATCTACACTAGCCATGATCATCTCTAACTCGTGATAACCATCATTTCTTTTATAGAGAGCATCCAACCCCAGATTGATTTTTGCGGGCGCTTTTTCTATGATTTCCATTCTTTTTCACCTATCTAATCCCATTACCTGACCAACTTCACAATCTTTTAAATTCTAACATATGTTGTTAGAGAAGTATATATTTGTATAAAAATTGCTCTACTTATCCTTTACGTCTACTCTTTTATACATAATTAGTGAACTATCCCATAGACAAAAAAAGCAGAGCTAAAGCGTTTTCGCTTTGTCTCTGCTTTTAAAAATCAATAATTGTCTTAGACTGCTTCACTGACAAATTCAATCTCTACTGTGCGTGTTAGCACATCCGAATAACTATAAGAAACTCGTTCGAATGAGTTTTCATCTGGGTCTAAATCTACAACGAAGACAGATGGATACGTTTCTGTCAAAATACCTTTACGTTCAGTTTGGCGCTTTCTGCCGGTTTGAGCAACTAATGTGATTTGGCTGCCGATACGACATTCTAGATCTTTTTTAATTGACGCTAAAGTTGTTGGCATTGCATTCACCTCATTCGCCATTATATCACATATTAATAAAAATAACAAGTTTACCATAGCAGAAAATGAATTGCAACTAATTATAATTTATAAATGAATAATTATTTGATGTGAAAATTTTAAAAGTTCTAATTTAATCATAAACAATCGCTTTCAATTTCTTTTTTGCTCGATCATAGGCACTTCTGACAGTGATTTCACGGCTATCAGTGTCGTTTGCAATCTCTTTTAATTCCTTGCCATTCATATATTCTTCAAAGGTGATTCGTTCAAAAGGTGACAAAACGAGTGGCAGCTCTCTAGCTTTTCCCGAATAATCATCTGATCTAATGCATTGCTATCTTCCGTTCCTATGTAATCAAAAAAGGATTCTCCCTGATTTTCTATTTTTTGATCTAAAGAAATAGACTTTGCGTCAATCGTTCGTTTGAGTGCACATTGTTTTCTAACTAAGCTGCGGATATGGTTTTCAAAATTTGATTTGAAAAATGTTCCAATTGAAACACTATGCTCATCTTGATATTTTTCCAGTGAGCGGTGAAAAATAATCCGACCTTCCTGTAACCAGTCTTCTCGATCAAAATCCTTTAAAAAATATTTTTTTTGAAGTTTATACACAACTGGATGATACTTCCGATACAAACGATCAAATGCTAATGGTTCTCCTTTTAAGATATCTTCATACTTGTTCATCAACAACATTCTCCTTCCAAGCATTCTACCAAAATGCTTGGAAAAAGCGTAACATTTTCTTCTAAGAAAACAGATACAAAAGCACAGTTATTCTTTCTTTTTGGACAATTCGTCCATTTTTTCGGACAACTTTGACAATTGCTCTAGATTCCATGGAGAATTTCGTCGAAAATCTTGGAAATGGATATCCGTCGCATGAATAGCAATTGTACGTTCTGATTTTTGAACATTTTTATACAGTTCATTCGCTGATGCTCGCAATGCTCCCTTTGAAAAAACTAGCCATTGTTCTGCCAAATCGCTTGTTGCGACTGTTACTTGCGTCAACCGATCATTTTTTTCTCCGGCAATCCGTTCAATATAGCTATCAGCAGTCTCTTCTTCTTTGGTAAAGACCACAGTTAGATGATACTTCTTATATGTCTGCTGAATACCTGGAACCAACTGTGCATCAAAAACCACGATTACTTCTAACCCCTCGTATTTTGCATAGTTGGATAAACGCTGTAGTAAAACTTCTCTGGCATCTTCAAGTTTATTCTGATTTTTCAACTGAACCAACTCTGGCCAAGAACCAATCATATTATAACCATCAACGATCAATAACTGTTTTTTCATTTTGCTTTGTCACCTTCTTTTTAATGATGTGCCTCTATCGCCGCTAAACGAACCTTTACAGACTATTTCGCCCACGATAAACTTCATACATCAACAATCCCGCTGCAACACCGGCATTCAAACTTTGAACATGTCCACTCATTGGAATCGTCAATAATTCATCTACTTCTTTATGCAGACCTTGACTCATGCCACGACCTTCATTGCCAATGATCAACGCAATCGCCCCTTGGGTATTCCATTTGCGGTAATCAGTGCCTTTCATATCCGTCCCAAAAATCCAAAAACTATTTTCTTTTAATGTAGCAATACTTTGCGCTAAATTGGTTACACGAGCGACTGGGATATATTCAACAGCTCCAGTTGAAGCTTTGGTGACAACTGGTGTAATGCCAACTGCACGGTGTTTGGGGATAATAATCCCATCCACACCCGTTGCATCTGCCGTTCTCAAGATAGAGCCAAAATTATGCGGGTCTTCTAAACTATCTAAGATTAAAAAGAATGGCGTCTCCGTCTTTTCTTTCGTCTGATCGAGCAATTCTTCCAATGTTAAGTATTCATACGCTGTAATTGCTAATACGATTCCTTGATGAACACCGTGATTTGTCATTGTATCTAGTTTTTGTTTTGGTACCCATTTAACAGGTACAGCATTTTCTTTGGCTAATAATTTTAGGTGTTCAACTTTCTCGCTCTTACTATCTTCTTGAAGAAATAATTTATTGCCACGACCTTGTTGAATTGCTTCTACCGTCGCATGATTCCCAAAAACGAAGTTATCTTCGACCTCTTCTTGTGAGACTTCACGTTCTTTTCTTACCAATTCTTTTTTAAATGGTTGTTTTTTTGGTGGTTTGTTTCCCTTAAAAGGGCGCTTTTTATCATTTCTCATTTTTTTCACCTACTTTTTTTATACACCAATCAATCAATTCTTCCAAACGTTCCGTTTGTTTCGTCAAGTGCAGATACCCCATCAACGACTCAAATCCAGTGGCAATTCGATACGTTGTGATATCGGCATTTTTTGCAGACGTGTGACTTTTGGCGTTGCGGCCGCGTTTGTACATTAGTTCTTCATTTTCTGAAAGTAATTTTTCTTCCAGCATTTCTTGAATCAGAAAAGCTTGGGCTTTGGCTGAAACATAATGTGTTGCCATACGGTGTAGCGTATTTGGTTTGGTTTGTCCTTGTTCCACTAAGTAATCGCGGATATAAATCTCATAGATTGCATCCCCTACATAGGCCAATGCTAAACCATTTAATTGAGTATAATCTCTCATTCACTTCTTCTCCATCTAGTTCCTTGAGCTGTATCTTCCAAGGTTATTCCTTTGTCTTTTAATAAATCACGAATTTCATCACTGCGGGCAAAATCACGATTCGCGCGAGCTTGATTACGCTCTTCGATCAATTGGTCAACATCATCGTCTAGTAGTTCTTCTGATAAGAAAAAGATCCCAAAAATACTTAACCATTGTGTAAACTGTTCTAGCGCTTTTTCGATTACCACTGCGGATACAGCCTCTTGCTCACTGTATTGATTTAGCCATTTCGCCATTTCATACACCACAGTGATTCCGTTTGCTACGTTAAAATCATCATCCATTTCAGTTGTGAAACGTATTTCTAAATCTGCTAATTCTTGTAACTTTTGAGTATCTTCGTCATGTTCTGTTATTGCATCAGATTTTCTAAAGGATAGGTTCTCAAACGCATTCTTTAATTTTTGTAAATTAACGCCTGCTTCTTTCATCGTTGTTTCACTATAACGAATTGGGCGACGATATTGTGTAGTAGCCATAAAGAAACGCAACACTTGAGGATCAACTTCCTTCACTAGTTCATGAACCGTTACAAAGTTCCCTAGCGATTTGCTCATTTTTTCATCCTCTTCACCAATCGTTACAAACCCATTATGCATCCAGTAATTGGCGAATTTTTCCCCTGTTTTTGCTTCACTTTGGGCTATTTCATTTTCATGATGAGGGAACTCTAAATCTTGCCCACCACCATGAATATCAATTGTATCACCTAAGTGTTTTGTTGCCATAACAGAACACTCAATGTGCCAGCCAGGACGGCCAGCTCCCCACGGAGAATCCCAAGAAATTTCACCTTCTTTAGCACCTTTCCATAACGCAAAATCTAACGGATCTTCTTTCAGCTCTTTTTCTACGCCTGTCCGTTGACTAGCACCAACTTCTAATTCATCAATTGATTGATGGCTAAGGTTGCCATACCCTTCAAATTTTCTCGTCCGATAATAGACATCGCCTTTTGATTCGTATGCATAGCCTTTATCAATCAATGTTTGGATAAAGGTTAAAATGTCCGGCATATGATCCATTACTCTTGGATGTAGTGTTGCAGGTTTCACATTCAAGATATTCGTATCCTCTTCAAATGCATGGATAAATCGATCTGCCACTTCTGGGGCTGTGATGCCTAATTCTTTGGCTGCCCGAATAATTTTATCATCGACATCCGTAAAGTTTGAAACATAATTCACTTCGTATCCACGGTATTCTAAATAACGTCTAATCGTGTCAAAAGCCATCGAACTACGGGCATTGCCGATATGAATATAATTGTAGACAGTTGGTCCGCAGACATACATCCGGACTTTCCCTTCCTCTATTGGTTGAAATACTTCTTTTTCTCGCGTTAATGTATTATAAATTTGAATCATATGCTACCTCCAATTTTTCTCCTTTGATTCTGACGATTTTTGCAGGTATTCCTACAGCTGTTGCATCATCAGGAATATCTGTTAACACAACGGCAGATGCGCCGATTTTTGCTCGTTCACCTATTGTGACAGGTCCCAATATTTGAGCGTGTGCGTGGATCATCGCCCCTTTTTTTACAGTCGGATGGCGTTTTCCTGTGTCTTTACCTGTTCCGCCTAAGGTCACTCCATGAAACAACACGACATCTTCTTCTATTTCTGCTGTTTGACCAATCACAACACCCATCCCATGATCAATAAAAACGCCAGGTGCAATCGTCGCACCAGGATGGATTTCGATTCCTGTTATGAATCGCCAAAATTGTGCATGAATTTTTGCTAATAAAAACAACTGGTGTCGATACAGAAAATGGGAAAAACGATGCCAAAATAATGCATGTACACCCGGGTATGTAAGTAATGCTTCCGCTGTTGAACGAGCGGCCGGATCATTCTCTTTGACTGCTCTGACTGCTCTTTTTAACCAACCCATATTCGCTCTCCTTTCATTCAATTTTATACATAAAAACGTGGCAGGATCGTCCAGTTCTTTATTCCGTAAGGCTAACGAGCTAGATAATACAAATAAAGAAACGTCTTTCAAACGACATAACTCCGTTTAAAAGACGCTTCTGCGTGGTTCCACTTTTTTTTACAGGTCTCCCTGCCTCAAAACAGATAACGGTTGTTGGCCGTTTTCAGCTACATATCGCCGAAACTATTCAAAGATGCATTTCAAAAAGTGCTGACAACTGTTTTCACCATCCACAGTCTCTCTATAGACACGCGCTTTTTTACTTCTTCTTCTCTACATATTTCTATTATAAAACGTTATTTAAATGATCTAAGGCTTTTTCTTTTCCTAAAAGTTCAATCGTATCGCCTAATTCTGGACCATGTACTTGTCCTGAAACAGCTACACGGATTGGCATAAATAGATTTTTGCCTTTTACGCCAGTTTCTTTTTGAACTGCTTTGATCCCAGCTTTGATGCTTTGTACATCAACAACATCCATTGCTTCTAATTGTGCTTTGAACGCCGCTAAAACTGCTGGAACAGTTTCACCAGCTAAAACTTCTTTTGCCGCTTCATCTAAAACTGGATGCTCATTGAAGAACAATTCAGATACATTGACGATTTCAGCTGCATAACTCATTTGTGGTTGGTATAAGCTAACTACTTTTTTCAGCCATTCCAATTTTTCTCCGCTTGGTTGTGCTTCGATTTTGCCTTCTGCTACTAAATAAGGAAGACACATATCTGTTAAAACATCTAAATCTAATTGCTTCATATATTGGTTATTGACCCACTCAAGTTTCTTTCCATCAAAGGCAGCTGGTGACTTGCTTAAGCGTTCTGGATCAAAGATTTTGATCAATTCTTTTGGTGAGAAGATTTCTTCTTCTCCAACTGGGGACCAACCTAATAACGCTGTGAAATTAAACATTGCTTCTGGTAAATAGCCAAGTTCACGGTACTGTTCAATAAATTGTAAAATCGATTCATCCCGTTTGCTTAATTTTTTACCCGTTTCAGAATTGATGATTAACGTCATATGACCAAATTCGGGTGCTTTCCAGCCAAATGCTTCATAAATCATCAATTGTTTTGGTGTATTCGCAATATGATCGTCCCCACGTAAGACATGCGTGATTTTCATCATGTGATCGTCTACCGCTACCGCAAAATTATAGGTCGGCATGCCATCACGTTTTTGGATGACAAAATCGCCACCGATATTATCTGATTCAAAAACGATTTCGCCTTTAACCATATCTTCAAATGTATAAGACGTATTTCTTGGTACACGGAAACGTATCACTGACTCAAGACCTTGTGCTTCTTTTTCCGCTTGCTCAGTAGGAGTCAAATCCGCACACTTACCAGCGTAATGTGGCATTTCACCACGGGCACGTTGTGCTTCTCTTTCAGCTTCTAATTCTTCTTCAGTACAGTAACATTTATACGCACGATTGCTTACTAATAATTGATCGATCAAAGGTTGATAAATTTCGCTACGTTCTGATTGACGATAAGGACCATATTCACCTGGTTTTTCAGGAGATTCATCCCAATCCATTCCTAGCCATGATAGATTTTCTAATTGGCTTTTTTCCCCATCTTCGATATTTCTTTTTTGATCGGTATCTTCGATGCGGATGATAAATTCGCCATCGTTGTGGCGGGCAAATAAATAGTTAAATAAAGCTGTTCTTGCATTTCCGATATGCAAGTGTCCAGTTGGACTTGGTGCATAACGTACACGTACTTTTGTCATTGTGCATTCCTCTTTCTATTTTTCAAGTAAAGCGACCGCAATCGCTCCCAGACCTTCTTCTTGACCAATAAAACCCATTTTTTCCATCGTTGTTGCTTTTAAATTGAGTTGATTCGTTTCAATTTGACAGGCCTTAGCGATGTTTTCTTTCATTTGTTCTAAATAAGGTTTCATTTTTGGTTGTTCTGCTAAAATTGTACAATCAATGTTGCCAATAGTAAAGCCACCAGCCAAAATTTTTTGATTTACTTCATGTAATAATTTCAGTGAGTCCGCCTCTTTAAATGCCGGATCTGTATCAGGAAATAAATGTCCAATATCACCCAGACCTGCAGCGCCAAGCAAAGCGTCTGTAATTGCATGTAGCAACACATCTGCATCTGAGTGTCCTAATAAGCCTTTTTCAAAAGGTAGTTCTACACCACCAATAATCAACTTACGTCCTTCTACCAGTTGATGAACATCAAATCCTTGTCCAATTCGTATCATTTTTTCACCTAGCTTCTTTTTCGTTTGACGATTGCTTCGCCGATCAGCATATCTTCTGGTGTGGTCAATTTGATATTTTCGTAACTTCCCAATACCATCGAAACAGGTAAATTACTGTATTTTTCAATAAGAGATGCCTCGTCTGTTCCTAAATAACCTTCTTGCTGTGCACAAACATGCACGGCAAGTAAATCCTCTCCATAAAAGGCTTGAGGGGTTTGTATTTGCCATAATGTTTCACGTGGAACCGTCTCTTGTACGATTCCATCCGTCACTCGCTTGATTGTATCTTTGACAGGAACACCTAAAATAGCGGCTCTCGTTTCTTGTACTTTCTGATGCAATAATTTCAATTGTATCAGATTGACGAAGGGTCTTGCGCCGTCATGAACCATCACAATATTTTTCAAAGAAAATACTGCATTCAAGCCATTATACACGCTATATTGCCGCTCATGACCACCAGAGACGATTGTTATCGGGCATCTAATTTTCTTTGCTTCTTTCTTGATCATTTCACTTAATAAAACTTGTTCGTCTTCTTGTGCGACTAAAATAATATGTTTGCATGCAGGATCATTTAAGAAAGTATTTAGCGAATAAGAAATAACTGGTTTACCGATCAGATGCAATAAAATCTTATTTCGGCTAGCACCCATTCGCTTCCCTTGACCCGCCGCCAACAAAATGACTTCATAATCCAGAACTTCATTTCTATTTTTAGCTTTTCTCATTAGTTTTGCTGTCTTCTTTGCTATCATTGATACCTCGTCCAGAGTGAGCAGGCTTTGCAAAAATCATCCGGCCAGCTGCAGTCTGTAAAGCACTGGTAACAACTACTTGAATGTGTTCATTCATATAATGCTGACCATCTTCAACGACAACCATCGTACCATCATCCAAATACGCCACACCTTGTTGACGTTCTGTTCCAGCTTTTACAACCATTACATTCATTGTTTCGCCAGGAATCACAACTGGTTTTACCGCATTTGCTAAAGCATTGATGTTTAAAACAGGAACATTTTGAAATTCAGAAACTTTATTTAAGTTATAATCATTTGTTACGACCACGCCATCCAATAATTTTGCTAGTTTAATCAGTTTGCTATCGACTTCTGAAATATCTTCAAAATCACCTTCATACATTTCAACCGAAATACCATCTTCTTTTTGCAACGCATTTAAAATATCCAAGCCACGACGTCCACGAACACGTTTTAGACTATCACCAGAGTCCGCAATATATTGTAGTTCATACAGCACAAAATTAGGAATCAAAATAACTCCTTCTAAAAAGCCAGTTTTCGCAATATCGTAAATTCTACCGTCAATGATTACGCTTGTATCTAAAATTTTGTATTTATGGAAACGATCTTCTACCCTACGATCCAAGACTTCTCCTTGGCCTTCCGTTTGAAGTTTTTTCTGTTTCGGAGTAAAAATTTTACGCCATTCATCAATTCGAGTAGTCCCCATACGAAACCCAAGATAGCCAAAAATAATCATGACTAAAATCGGCAAGACGCTATTCACAAACGGGATATTCAAGTTATACATTGGAATTGAAATAATCACACCAATGATCAACCCAAGAATTGCGCCGACACTTCCGAATAATAGATACGTTAAACTCATTTCATTTAATGATGCTTCTACTTTTTTTACAACTGAAACAATATACTTTGCTAACCCTAACGATAATATAAAGAAAATAAGTGCACCAATCAAACTGTTAGTAAAGTTATTGTTCAACCATGTATTATCTGCCTGTTTCGCCATGTCCCAAGCTATTGGTAATAGTGAAATACCTAAGCTTGCTCCAGCGACGACCATCAGCAATGTGATGACACGTTTTTGCATAGATTCATCCTCCAATATAGTTATACTTATTTAAAGATTGAAAGAAAGAGGTCGTGACGATCCTCTTGTATCGATCTCTTTACTCTCAGTCTATTTGAATACTTTTCTTAGTGTTTCACCGATTGTCGCTACGCCGACAATCTCGATTCCTTCTGGTGGGGTCCAACCGCCTAAGTTATTTTTTGGTAAATAAATCTTCGTGAATCCTAGTTTTTGTGCTTCGCGTACTCGTTGTTCGATACTGTTCACTCGACGAATCTCACCAGTCAACCCAATTTCACCTATAAAACATTCGGTTGGTCTTGTGCCATTTTCTTTATAACTGGACGCAATACTCACCGCGACCGCTAAATCGATTGCAGGTTCGTTGATTTTTACTCCGCCAGCAGCTTTTAAATATGCATCTTGATTTTGTAATAACAATCCAGCGCGTTTCTCTAAAACTGCCATGATCAAGGAAACTCGGTTAAAATCCAATCCAGTTGTTGTCCGTTTTGCATTTCCAAACATCGTTGGAGTGACTAAAGCCTGAACCTCAACTAAAATGGGGCGTGTTCCTTCCATAGCAACCACTATCGCAGATCCCGTAGCATCCGCCAAGCGTTCTTCTAAAAATACTTGCGATGGATTCGCGACTTCTTCTAATCCATGCTCCCGCATTTCAAAAATGCCGATCTCATTAGTGGAACCAAAACGATTTTTGACTGCTCTCAATATTCTGAAAGTATGATGCTTATCTCCCTCAAAATATAAGACAGTATCTACCATATGTTCTAGCATACGCGGTCCTGCAATTGACCCTTCTTTCGTCACATGACCAACAATAAAAACAGCAATACCATTGGTTTTAGCGATTTTCAATAATTCAGCTGTTGTTTCTCGCACTTGACTGACACTTCCAGCCACACTCGTCACATCAGGTTGTGTCATTGTTTGAATGGAATCGATGATTACGTAATCAGGTTCTAATTTTTCAATTGCTCGAGAAATTTCATTCATATCTGTTTCAGCGTACAAATAAAATTCAGTATCGATCGAACTTAACCGCTCGGCACGCATTTTGATTTGCTCCGCACTCTCTTCTCCAGAAACGTAAAGCACTTTGCCACCGATTTCAGCAAGTTGTTGTGATACTTGTAACAGCAATGTTGATTTACCGATTCCAGGATCGCCGCCAATCAAAACAAGTGATCCAGGCACTACGCCGCCACCTAACACACGGTTCAACTCTACCAGTTTCGTTTTGACTCTCGGTTCTTTTTTTGGAACCACTTCAGCTAAGCGCTGAGGCTGTGTCTTTTTCCCAGTTAAACTGACTCTAGCACGACGATCGGTCGTATCTTGAATGATTTCTTCTGTCATTGTGTTCCACTGACCACAATTGGGACAGCGTCCTAAATATTTAGGGGAAATATACCCGCACGTTTGACACTCAAATTGAACTTTTGCTTTTTTTGCCATATGCTATCCCCTCATTTTTAATGTATTCTTTATTTTACCATAGTATAGGCTTCTTAGACTAAGACTTCCCACTGTAAAATACGCAGTTTCCAAGCGATTTGATCTTAATTTTTGCCTGAAGAGCCAAAACCACCTGTACGCTCGTTTTCGACATCATCAACATCTGCTAAAAGAAACGGTTTAAAAATCCCTTGGCCGATTCGTTCACCTTTTTCAATAACCATTTCTTCATAGCCGAAATTCAGAAATTGAAACATAATATGTCCTTCGTTGCCTTCGTTATTATAATAATCACGATCGATCACGCCTACGCCATTCGCTAACATTAAAAAACGTTTTAATGGGTTGGATGAGCGACTTACTAATTCTAAGTATTCATTTTCAGCCATGTATGCTTTGATCCCTGTTTTTACTAAGACGGGTTTTGGTGTTATGCCTTGTGCTTGTAATTGCCAAATGCTTGGGACAACTACTGTTTCTGCTGCTTCAAAGTCGTAACCTGCAGCGCCTTTTGTCGCACGCTCAGGGATAGCAATCCCTTGGTCTGCATAATCTGTAATAATTTCAAATCCTCGTTGTTTCATCAAAAATCTCCTCTACTTGTAAACTATTTCTATTTTAACATATTACACTGATTCCTAGCTGGCTTTTACAGTATCTTTACTAATCTCTTGTATTTTTTAATGTTTACACATCATTTAGACTCATTTCGTTCATGTTTTACTACCTCATAAAGAATAAATGAAAAAAATGACATCAGACCAATAATACTGATTATATGAATATGCTCCACCACTTGAAGTGCAATTGGATTATGAGTCCGATGCGCTGTGATTTGCAGAACTGTTTTTACTGGTAACTGTGCTTGTTTCGCTAGTAACCATAAGACACTCATCAATAATAATTGATGTGTCACACTGCCTTTCGTTTGAGTGCTGTACTTCGTAATGATTCGTTGATCTTGGGGTAAAACGGCTTCCTGATAGTACTGTTGATTCAAAAAACTACCTGTCGCACTGATGAAACAGCTGAGCAAAAAAATGCCAACTGGAAAAATCGGACGGAACAATAACAAAAATAGTGACAGGATAAAACCGCCCAGATGAATGATTTTAGGATCGACATTAGGGAACAGATGATATAAAAATTTAATAACAAAAGCAGCTCCGACGATACCCAAAACATAAGGAATATATAAATTAGCAGTCAGACGATCGATCCCTAAACGTAAAGAAACATAAAAGGTTCCAAAAAGCAGTAGAAAGTTCATACACATCCCATTAGCAAATGTCATTAAGTTCAACCACAAAGGGAGTTTCCATGTTTTTCTTTGACTGTTTAAATACCAGCCGGCTATTACAAATAAAATAGAAAAACCAATCAACCCTACATCCAAAAGTTTTGGATCAAACAACAATCGAGCAGAACGGATAAATAACAATAATACAAAGAAAAACAAAAATAAAAAGAACTCTTTGACCGATATCACTTGTTTATTGACCTCATTGAAATCAATCTCATAGTCAGGATAATGGGTAACTGTATGATACGCTGCAATATAAAGCAAAGCATACTCCCCTAAAACTAAAGGAATCCTCAATTCTTTCGGCAACGTCAATGATGCAATCACACCACCGAATAGCAGCAAGATAAAAAGATATTTTCTACCAGTCAACGCTGAATACCCTTGTTGCTTCTCGTGATAATTAACGGTGGTATTAGCAGCTGGCAACCATGATGCACTAAGTCCCAGTAAAACAGCTGAAAAAAGATAGGCAGGAAAATAAAACTGACCTAACACGCCAATTAAACACCCTGCACCTCCCAGCAGAATCGAAATAATCAATATATTAAAGCTTGTCAATGATAGCTTGAAGCTCTTTAACAAAAAAATTCCCGTCATCCGAAACGTATAGAACAAGACAAAAGGCAACACTCTTTCCAAAGTTGTGCCATCACTTAAACTCAAAAATAAAAAATAAGGAATAAAAATAATTGTATTAGATAATATAAAAGGCGCAACTTGTAAACAATTGCGGGCTAATTCTTTCAATTTAGACATTGTTTCTTCTCCTTTTAAAGCATATTGTTATGTAGGTAGTCTACCACGTTCATGAAAAAAGTGGAATCGATCTCCAAATTAAACCAAAGAAGAGTTAGGATCGATCAAAGACACTCGACAATACTGTACCAGTTAGTAATCCTTCTTTCTACGCTTTCGCTTCGTACGACTCTCCACTCTCCATAAGAGTTAAACCTGTTTATCGATTTATAAACAAGTTTGCTTTACGTCTATAAAAAATGAAAAACTCTGTGAAAAATACGAAACTAGCTTTTTAATCTTTTTTTAATGTAAGGTTTCTGTTATAATGGTTTTCACATTTACTATTTGACTAGTCGATGAATGAGCATATCAAAGGAGAGATAGATGTATGAAAACTGTTTACAATTTTTCAGCTGGACCCGCCGTTTTACCTAAAAGTGTTTTGGAAAAAGCACAATCCGAATTGGTGAATTACGAGAACAGCGGCATGTCCGTGATGGAGTTAAGTCATCGTTCCTCCCTTTTTGAATCGATCATCGAACGTGCAGAAACATTACTTAGAGAATTAATGACGATTCCCGATAATTATAAAGTGCTCTTCTTACAAGGGGGCGCAAGTATGCAATTTACGATGGTTCCGTTGAATTTAGCACAAAATAAAAAAGCGATTTACGTCAACACTGGCTCATGGGCGAAAAAAGCCATTAGTGAAGCGAAAAAAATTGATAATGTAGATGTTCAAGTCATTGCTTCAAGCGAAGATAAAAATTTCTCGTATATTCCTGACATTCATAAAGAAGACATTCCTCAAGATGCAGCTTATGTTCATATTACGACCAATAATACCATTGAAGGCACAACGATTTATGATTTACCAGATACAGGTGAAGTTCCAATTGTGGCTGACATGTCTTCAAATATTTTGTCGATCGATTATAATGTTGCTGACTTTGGATTGATTTATGCAGGTGCCCAAAAAAATATCGGTCCTGCTGGTTTGACCGTTGTGATCGTTCGTGATGATTTGATCGGTCAGGCAGATATTCTTAGTGCTATGTTAGATTATGATATCCATGCGAAAAATGGCTCAATGTACAATACACCGCCAACTTATGGTATCTATATGGCAAAACTTGTCTTTGAATGGATCAAAGAACAAGGCGGTGTCAGTCAAATGGAAAAACAAAATAAAGAAAAAGCCGCTATTTTATATGATGAGCTGGATTCATCTGCTCTATTTTCTTCACCTGTCAATCCCAAAGACCGTTCGATCAATAATATTCCTTTTATTACTGGAAATGATAAACTAGATAAAAAATTCAATCAAGAAGCACTAGCAGCAGGTTTTGAGAACTTAAAAGGACACCGTTCTGTAGGTGGTATGCGTGCAAGTTTGTACAATGCCTTTCCCAAAGATGGGGTTATGGCTTTAGTCGAGTTGATGAAACAATTTGAAGCAGAAAATGGAGGAAGAAAATAGATGTATGATATTAAAACATTCAATGCAATTGCACCCGTTGGTTTAGCACGTTTTAACGAAGAAAATTTTACGATCAATAAAACTGAATTGCCCGCCGGTATTATCTTACGTAGCGAAAAACTCCATGATTATGACTTCCCAGCTTCTGTTCTAGCCGTTGCTCGTGCTGGCGCTGGAACCAATAACGTACCAGTCAAACAATGTACCGAAGATGGTATCGTTGTATTTAACACGCCCGGAGCCAATGCTAACGCTGTAAAAGAGTTAGTGATTGCTTGCTTACTTCTCTCTGTGCGCCCGATTCTAAAAGGCTCTAATTGGGTTCAAACCTTGACCGGAACAGACACTGAAGAACAAGCTGAAGCACAGAAAAAACAGTTTGCCGGTACTGAACTAGAAGGCAAAAAACTTGGTGTGATCGGTCTCGGTGCAATCGGTGCAATGGTTGCCAACGATGCTTACCGTTTAGGCATGGAAGTCACCGGCTTCGATCCATTTGTTTCTGTTGACACCGCTTGGAGTATCTCACGTCGGGTCAAACGAGCGCAAAGTATGGAAGAAGTCCTAAAGACCTGTGATTTTATTACCGTACACGTTCCTTTATCTGAAAATACGCATCATCTGATTGGCAAAGAGCAACTAGCACAAATGAAAGAAAATGCAGTTTTACTCAACTTTGCCCGTGGTGAGCTAGTCGATACAGAATCTGTGATTGACGCTTTAGCTCAAGGTGAAATCAGCAATTTCGTTACAGACTTTGCCGATGAACGTCTCTTACACAACGAAAAAACCTTAGTTCTTCCCCATCTAGGAGCTTCTACAGAAGAAGCTGAAATCAATTGTGCGAAAATGGCCGCACGTACCTTAAAAAAATTCCTGGAAACTGGCAATATCAAACGTTCTGTCAATTTCCCTACGGTAGAAATGGCCTTTAATTCACCTTTCCGTTTTACAATTGTACACAGAAATGTTCCAAATATGTTAGGTCAAATCTCAACTGGCATTGCAAATTTAGAGATCAATATCGATACCATGATCAACCGTAGTCGTGACGATTATGCCTACACAATTGTTGATATTGCAGAAACTGACGAAGAAAAAATCAATGCTGCTGCCGAGAAAATTCAAGCAGCCGAAAACATCATCCGAGTACGGACAATCAAAAATAATGAGGCGGTGAGTTATTAATGGTTAAAATCCACCCTTTCAAAAGTATCCGTCCAGCAACTGAGTTTAGCGAAAAAATCGCGACCTTACCTTATGATGTTTTAAATTCTGCTGAAGCAAGAGAATTAGGCGCAAATAATCCATACTCCTACTTGCATATCGACAAAGCAGAAATCGATTTACCTGAAACACTTTCGTCTTATGATGATCAAGTCTACGAAAAAGCCGCACGTAATTTACAAGCATTTTTACAAAAAAAATGGCTGATCCAAGATGACCAACCGCTTTTGTACCTTTATGAATTAACAATGAACGGTCGCGCTCAAACAGGACTTGTGACTTGTACCTCGATCTCTGACTATACAGAAGGTAACATCAAAAAACATGAATTTACTCGTCCAGAAAAAGAAGTTGACCGTATTCGCCATATTGAAGCCTGTGATGCCAATACTAGCCCGATTTTTCTAACCTATCGCCAACACAAACAGATTCAAACGGTGACAGATGATTGGAAAACAACTCATGCTCCCGTTTACGATTTTGCAAGTTTCCATGACGTTACACATCGTGTTTGGCTTATAGACCAACCGGAAGTAATCGAACAACTAGTGACACGTTTCGCTCAAGACGTACCTGCTTTATATATTGCAGATGGACATCACCGGACAGAATCTGCAGTAAAAGTTGGACAAAAGAAAAAAGAAGCATATCCTGAAGCAACTGAGACAGCTGAATTCAACTACTTCTTATCTGTCATTTTTCCTAAAGAAGAGTTGGAAATTTTAGATTATAACCGTGTCTTGAAGGTCCCAATCGAAACAAATTTCTTTGAACAGTTGGAAAAGAATTTCGTAGTCTCAAAAACAGAGAGTGGAAAGCCTACTCAAGCAAAAACGTTTGGCATGTATTTAGATGGACAATGGTTTGCTTTGACTGCTAAAGAAGAGATTTTATCTGATGACCCGGTTGCTGGTCTGGACGTTTCTTTACTTCAACATCATGTATTCACAGATATTTTCGATATTCAAGATGTCCGTACAGATAAGCGTATTGATTTTGTGGGTGGTATTCGCGGAATGCAGGAATTAGAACAATTAGTCGATAGTGGGCAATGGTCGGTCGCTTTCGCTGTTTACCCAACAACGATGGATGATTTACTAAATGTTGCGGATGCTGGAAAAATTATGCCGCCAAAATCAACTTGGTTTGAACCTAAATTATTAAGTGGATTATTTGTTCATGATTTAGAGACAAACGACGTATAAAGCTGTAAAATAGAAGAATAAAATCGAAGCTTGGACAAAAGCAACATTTTTGTCCAAGCTTTCTTGCAAATAATCGAAAACGGCTATCTAGAATCAGCTAATAAGTGAGGTCAACCATGCGAAAACAATTAAAAGAAGCAAAACGAATCGTCATTAAAGTAGGGACAAGTACATTGATTTATCCCAATGGAAATATCAATTTAAGCACCATTGATCAATTGGCGTTCACCTTATCCGATTTACGTAACCAAGACAAAGAAATCATTTTAGTGTCATCAGGTGCGATCGGTGTCGGTCTAAATAAACTGAACATGGACAAACGTCCCCCAACCATTCCAGAACAACAAGCAGTGGCTGCCGTTGGGCAAGCAGAGTTGATGAATATTTACAATCAGCGCTTTTTGACTTACAGTCAGCAAATTGCTCAGCTACTATTGACTAGAGATGTAATTGAATATCCGGAAAGCCGCAAAAACGTAACCAATACCATCGAGCAACTCCTACAGATGGGGATTATTCCTGTCATCAATGAAAATGATACTGTCGCCATCGATGAATTGGATCATCTAACAAAATTCGGTGACAATGACCAATTATCTGCAATCGTCGCACAGCTGATTCAGGCAGATGCGCTGATCATGTTATCTGATATCGATGGCTTCTTTTCCGATAATCCGAATACAAATAAAGATGCCACTCTTTTTTCTGAAATCAATGAAATAAATGACGAGCTACTACTATTAGCAGGTGGGAAAGGGAGTCGCTTTGGAACTGGTGGTATGTATAGCAAATTAAAGGCCGCAGAGCGTGTATTAGCGCATAATGGTGCTATGATTTTAGCAAACGGACAACAACCAAAAATCATTTTTGATATTTTGGCTGGCGAAAATATCGGGACACTATTTATTTAACAAAAAAAGGAGGAGCGCTTCATGACTGATTTAACACAACTAGGCAAACAAGCCAAAGAAACAGCTTATCAACTAGGCTTGATGGATACAAAAATGAAAAATGATTTATTGTTACATATGGCCGATGAGATAGAAAATAACACCGCTAAAATCTTGACTGAAAATCAAAAAGATTTAGCCACAGCTACAGAAAACGGCATTACTGATACGATGCTGGATCGCTTACGTTTGACAGACGAACGAATCCAAGAAATGGCCGACGGGATTCGCCAAGTAGCAACCTTACCTGATCCAATTGGAGAGGTCGATAAAATGTGGAAAAATGAAGATGGCTTGATGATCGGTAAACAACGTGTACCATTAGGTGTGATTGGTATCATCTACGAATCACGTCCAAATGTGACGACAGATGCTGCAAGCTTATGTTTTAAAACGGGCAATGCCGTGATTTTACGCGGTGGTAAAGAAGCGTTTCATTCAAATCAAATCTTAGTTACCGTTTTACAACAAGCCTTAACACAAAAAGAAGTCTCTCCTTTTGCGATTCAATTTGTTGACGATACTTCTAGAGAAACAGCACAACAATTGATGAAATTAAATGATTATCTAGATGTTTTGATTCCGCGAGGCGGCGCTAATCTGATCAAAACAGTTTTAACTACTGCGACTGTTCCAGTAATCGAAACCGGCACTGGTAATTGTCATGTTTATATCGACAAGGACGCCCAATTGAAGATGGCAACTAATATCATCGTCAACGCAAAATGCCAACGCCCTTCTGTTTGTAATTCTGCTGAAACGTTGCTGATCCATCAAGAGGTCGCAGCGGATTTCCTCCCGGTTATCGAAAAAGCCTTAAATGAATATAACGTGGAATTACGAGCTGATGAACGAGCGCTAGCTATTTTTGAACAATCGATCCCAGCCACTGAAGAAGATTGGGAAACTGAGTTCAATGACTATATTTTAGCCGTTAAAGTTGTCGATTCTTTAGAAGAAGCAATCCATCATATCAATCGTTATAATACTAAACATTCTGAAAGCATTATTAGTGACAATTATTTTGCTACGCAACAATTTTTGCAGCAAGTAGACGCAGCAGCGGTTTATGCTAATGCTTCTACACGCTTTACAGATGGATTTGTTTTTGGTTTTGGAGCCGAAATTGGGATCAGCACACAGAAATTACATGCACGTGGTCCGATGGGCTTAGCAGAATTGACTTCTACGAAATATATTGTCTATGGTGATGGACAGTATCGGAAGTAAGCAGAGTAAAAATTCCTTAGAGACGATTGCCTATCTAAGGAATTTTTTCATATTCTTTACTCATTATGTCCCGATACATCCCTGGGATAGACTCCCAAGAAACAAAAGATATTCGTCTTACGTAAATCCCTTTATGTTGTACTAATGCGTAGTTTTTTCCCTCAGGTGCTTGACCACCAGAAAAAGTCAATTTACTTCCCTCACCAAAAGGATCGTCAAGGACCCAAATATCTTTATACGGATCTGGAAATTGTAACCCATCTTTACTCTCTTCATACTCTTTTCCGCCATTATAAGTAACTTTCGTAGGCAAAGTCGCATACCCTATTTTCATTTCCATAAATGGATTAAACCGATCTACCCATTGATTTTTATATTGATACACATTCAAAAAAATCACACCAACTAACGACACGATCCCGGTTGTAATCAATCCATATTTATACACTTTCTTTAACTTTAAATCTGTATCGATTCTTTTTACCATTTTTGAATCTCCTCTCAAAAACTCATCTAAAGTAATCCCAAACAATTCACTTAACGTTATCAACATGTGAACATCTGGATAAGTACGTCCAGTTTCCCAGCTAGAAATTGTTTTATCTGACACATTCAGCTTTTCCGCTAAATCTTTTTGTGTCCATTCATTTATACTTCGATATTTTTTTAACTGCGTTTTTAGTTCCACTATCCAAGCTCCTTTCTAACTCTAATTTATAATAAGAAGGATACATTAGGCTACCTTGTATTTGTAGAAAGAGTACAATCAAGGTGTCTATATTTTGTAGAATGCTAATAGAGCAACCTTTTTCCTATATTCATTATATCAAAGAGAGAGAACTTTTTACGGAGATACTTTACTCCTATTGCTTATTTTATTACATTTACTATCTTCTTCAGATATACATTTAGAATTCCTTTTGATACACTATCTATAACTATAACTGATGCAAGAGAACGTTATACACCATAAAAAAAGGAGGCTATTTCATGAAACGCGATGGTCACACCCACACAGAATTTTGTCCCCATGGAAAAGTGGAAGACACTGAACTTCTGATCCAACGGGCAATCAGTCTAGGATTTAAAGAATACAGCATCACAGAGCATGCCCCTTTACCTACTGGCATAGAAAAATTTGCCGCAGGTGACCCCAACATATGGACAACGGCTTCGATGGCTTCGAATGATGTGGATAACTATTTAAAACAGATGAATAACTTGCGGAAAAAATACGCTTCTGACATCATTATTCACATTGGCTTTGAATTGGATTATTTTTCCGAATTTGAAGGATGGACGCGAGATTTTTTAACTGAGTACGGACCACAAACGGACGATGGCATTTTATCCGTACATTTTCTTGAAGGTGATGGTGGATTACGTGGTATCGACTATTCTTTTGAAGAATACAAGACAGGCGTCGTTGATTATTTAGGTAGTTTTGAAAAGGCTCAAAAACGTTACTATCAAAAGGTTTTAGCTTCTTTAGAAGCGGATCTAGGTCACTTTAAACCTACGCGCTTAGGACATATTTCTTTATGCCAAAAATTCGAACGTTTCTTTGCTGAATCGATTCATTATTCTTCTGAAAATAAAGCACTTGTCCACATCCTTTTAGACCGTATACAGCAGGAAAAATACAGCTTAGATTTAAACACAGCTGGTTTTTATAAACAAGGTTATCAACAGAGTTATCCACAGGTGTGGATAACTAAAAAAGCAAGTGAATTAGAGATTCCACTGATTTATGGATCAGACACACATTCCTTAACGGATATTGGACGAGGATATGAAAAAATCAAGAGCTGGATTTGAAAAATGAGACTATCACAGAGTACTAAACTCTCGGATAGCTTTATTTTTTTGATTTTCTTTAATTTTTTCTTTCTAACAATCAATTTTCCGATGGATATGCTAAACTATAGATATTCTATTTATTACGTTGTGAGGTTGATTATGAAGAAAAAAATACAGTCCTTTATTAAAGAAAACTGGCCCTATATGACTGCCAGCTTTTTCATTCCTTTTTTTGTGATGGTCATTATTTATTTAAGTCTCGGCATTTATCCTGGAAGTAGCCGTAGCGTGATGGCCAGCGATTCCTTTTCACAATTTTCCAATTTCCACGCTAGTTTCAACAATGTACTCCATGGTAAACAAAGTATTTTTTATACTTGGAATGCATCACTAGGATTAAATTATCTCTCGCTGATATCCTATTATCTTGGCGGACTATTTACACCACTGGTGATTTTCTTTAAAAACCAAAATATTCCCGATGCACTGTATTTGATTACACTGTTAAAAATCGGTTCTGCTGGCCTGGCTTTTTGGGTATTTGCTAAAAATACCTATAAAATACCAAAATGGGGACACGTCATGCTCAGTGTGCCTTATGCGTTGATGTCATTTGCTACAGCACATTCAGAAATCATTATGTGGTTAGATGCCTTTACTTATTTACCCCTTGTTATTTTGGGTATTCACCGGCTGATGGACGAACGAAAACCGACACTGTTATTTGTAAGTTATCTGCTCTTATTTATTTCCAATTTTTACATGGGCTTTATGATTGGTGTCTTCTCGTTTCTGTATTTTATCGCCCGAATGTTAACGAACTGGAAGGTTTACAAAAAACGAATCTTGCCTTATGGAATTACCTCTCTTTTAGCAGGTGGAGCCTCTATGATTTTAGTATTACCAGCTGTTCTTGATTTACGAACAAATGGTGAGACCTTATCCCAAGTAACTCAGTTTAAAACAGAAGCAACAGCTTTTTGGGATATTGTCATGAAAAATATGATTGGCGTTTACGATACGACAAAATATGGGTCGATTCCTTTCATCTATGTGGGATTGCTTCCTTTGATTTTCTGTATTTTCTACTTTGTCACCAAAGAGGTTCCTAAGAAAAACAAGTTATTATTTGGTAGTCTGTTTATCATTTTGATTGCTAGTTTTTATATCACACCATTGAATTTATTTTGGCATGGTATGCATGCTCCGAATATGTTCTTGTTCCGCTACAGCTTCTTATTTTCTTTTTTAGTTGTTCTGTTGGCGGGCTACGGCTTTGAGAAATTCAAAAAAGACGATCTAGGTCTCTTAGTCGGCTCAACAATCATGCTGATTGCAATTTTTGCTCTAGCTGAGGGAACGAAAAGCGCGATAAGTTATGACTATATCCCAATTACAGCTTTCGTTTTAACTGTGTTATTTTTACTATTATACCTTGCTGGGATCGCTTTTTATCAGTTGAAGAAAATACCGATGCATTATCTGATTCTATTATTGCTCATACTGGTTTCCACAGAAGCGTTCGTCAATACAAATAGGATGTTGAAAGGAATTCTAGACGATTGGAATTATGCTTCCCGTAGTCTTTATTCTGAACCTTATCCTTCCATCAAAAAACTAGTAGATAAGACGAAAAAGGAAAATGATGAATTTTATCGTTTGGAAAATTTAAATCCGGTTTCTTCTAACGATAGCATCAATTACGGCTATAGCGGTGTCAGCTTATTTTCTTCTATCAGAAACCGTCATTCGTCTTCTTATTTAAATGATTTAGGATTTCGTTCTAGAGGAACTAGTTTAAATATTCGTTATCCAAATAATACCTTACTGATGGATTCTCTTGTTGGAATCAAATACAATATTTCGGAAAGTGATCCATTGAAATTTGGTTTTTCTCAAACAGATAAAGCGGGTAAATTTTCACTTTATGAAAACAGCAATGCTTTACCGTTAGGCTTTTTAGCAGATACGGATATCTATAAGGTCAAACAACCAACGAATGATAATTTAAGCAGCCAGACTGAATTATTCAATGCGCTCTCTGGACAAAAAGAAAACTACTTCAAGTTTTATCAACCAACAATTATTGATAAGAAAAATGTTAAGATTGAACAAAATGCAGGCTCCGTAACGTATAAAGAAGTCCAAAACAACATCGCAAAAGATATTACGTGGACAGTCAATGTCCCTGCAAATACGCAAGCCTATCTTAGCTTGTTCCCAACAGATTTTGGTCAATTAGAAAGCTCGACTGCCACAATGTCTGTAAATGGATCTAGTCAAAAATCTCAAATCAATATCACCGGTCAATATTATAATATTGGTTATTATGACAAACCAACTAGCGTTACCTTTACGGTTAGTTTTTATGGCACAACTGCCGTCAGCTTTATGGAGCCAAAAGTTGTTGGTTTAGATACTAAAGCCTTTGAACGTTCCCTTCAAGCGATTCAAGATAAAGGTGCTGATTTAACAGCGAAAGGGCGCAAGGCCGTTGGAACTGTGAACGCCGAGAAAGATCAAGTCCTTTTAACAACCATTCCTTATGACAAAGGCTGGAAAGCCTATGTAGATGGTAAAAAAGTGCCGATACAGCCGTTTAAAAAAGCCTTTGTTAGTATTCCAGTAACACAGGGCGAACATACGATAGAATTTGTTTATCTGCCAGAAGGTTTTGTTCCTGGTGTGATTCTGTTCATCGTCTGTATTGGTGGGTTTGTGGTGTATGTACGATTCACGAATAAGCCAAAACTGGCGCTAGTGAAACCCAATAAACGGAAACGTAAAAAACGGGAAATCAATATTTTGTGAAGGGCGCACATCAAAAGTAAAAATCACTTTTGTTTCCCACCCTAAATGCGATTAAACGGCGGGAGCAGGTTATAATTTTATAGTTTTGCTTACTTCTATAATTGGCAGCGGATGATTCTTATAAATCCCTAATAAGTGTTAAACCAACACTTATTAGGGATTTTTTTGTAATGCCGATCATAAATTTCTGCAAAAAATAAAAATAAATTTAGATGAAACCTTTTTGGTAAAATTAGAGTCTCATGGTTATAAAGGGGAAGGAGAAGTTTATGGAGAAGAGGGAACAAATACGTTTGGTTAAAAAGGCTAAAAATGGTGACGCACAATCGTTTATAAAACTTTGCGAAGCCTATCAAGTTGTGCTATACAACTCTGCTTATAAATTACTGTTAAACAATGAAGATGTTGCAGACTGTCTGCAAGAAACTGAAATACGCGCGTGGCAAAACATTCCTAACATCAAAAATGAAGCCGCATTTAATTCTTGGATTTTTAGAATTATGATCAATATCGCTAAGGATATCTTGAAAAAAAGAGTGGAACTCGTTGAATTCGAAGAAAGCTATATGGGTATAAATGAACGCAGCTATGAACGCTCTCACTTAGAAGAAGAATTTAATAACTTACCAGATAGATATAAAATTCCTATCGTTTTACATTATTATGCAGGTTTTAACATTAATGAGATTTCTGAACAACTAAATCTATCTAAAAATACTGTTAAAACAAGGCTAGCTCGAGGCAGGGTGAAATTAAAACTATTATTGGAGGGAGAAGAAAATGGCTAAAAAAAAGAATCATATTATCACAGAAGAGCAGGACATTCCAAGTGAAGTAATGGAAAAATTAGTTCAGAATCGAGAAAACATTTTAAATACCCCTATTAAGCAAGAAAAAAAGAAACTCAACCTTAAATACAAGAAACAAATAATCGTCACATTGGCAATAGCTGCATCACTTATTTTATTTGCCTTGATCAACCCACAAATAAATACAGCAATCAAAAATGCTTTCGGAATTAGCCAAGATTCAGGAGTTGCGATGGTAGAAAATAACGGAATAGAACATGAACTACATGTAACGAGCACACAAAATGGGCGCGAGATTACATTGACAAAATTTATCTCCACAAAGAAAAAATTTGCCTTTGATTATCAATTTAAGTTAGATGATGAAAAACTAAAAGACTTACTGAAAAAACAAAGTTCCCCTGATCGGGTATTCACCAAAAATACACCAAATGCTCAACATATTGACCTTGGTCTTTTTGTTAATGATCGTGATGAAGACCTATTCGGCGGTGTTACATCCCAATCTACTTTCCGTATAGAAGGAGATACTTTTTACGGTTCTGTTGTGGCAATGTTTAACAGAGAAAAAATTCCTGAGGACGCGAAATTGACACTTCATATTTATAAATTATTTTGGCAGGACGCTGAAGAACTTGATCAAGCATACATCGAGGCGTCTAAAACAAATAGCCCTTTTGGTGTGGATAACGCTTTAGAATATGAAGGCGATTGGCGTTTTGATATTGACTACAAGCCACTGACCCAAACGGCTGATACACAAATTCGCAACGTAAAGAATATCACGGATATCAAAGCAACTAGCGACCCTTTACAAACAACCATTCACTTTACTGTGCCTCTCAAAGACTTTCGTTCTCCAGAAAACTTTTTTACTCCGGAAATTACTTTGTATAAAGATGGTATAGAAGTTGAAGATCAACTATTTACTCAAATCTCTAATTTAGAAACTGGAGAAATCGAAATTTCGATTAACCTAAGTTCATTAGATACAACATCCGTATATAGAATACAAGTAAATGAAGTGAACCATCTTTCTGGTGAAACGGTTAGAGAAATTGGCTTTTTTGAACTGCAAAATCAATAATCAAATCCCTCTAAAATAAACGTTATTGGGACACAACTCTTTGAGTCATATCCCAATCACATGGAATCCGTACAAACGGTGGGATCAGGAGCAATCCTTTCGGAAATAAGCTGAAATTGCTGTAAAACACAACAAGGAACAAGTTGATGTTGCACAGTACCTACTTGGTCACAAAAATTTGAAGATCAATTGTCGTAAATTCCTTCTTATTTCTCGGGATTAAATACTCCTGTCCCAATCTCTTTATAAAGCACTTTATAACTTTTGACCATAGAAACATCCAATGCAATTACATAAGCCATGTTTTCATCTTCTTTCTTTTTTTGAAAGGTTCTTCACTGTTTCATTTCGTTCCTAATTTCCTTTACACGAGCTCGAAGCCCAACATACTTAAACCAGATTTTAAAATGACAGTGAAGGAGACCGTTTTTTGTAGGGACTCGAAGTCCAAGAGATTATGCTTTCACTCCTTACTATAAACCTAAAAATAGGCAAATAGAGGGTAAACCCATCCGTCGATAAGTTTACCCTCTAATCTTAGTATGTTTTGTATTGATTAATCACACTTCTTAATTGCGTTTAAAAACCAATCTCTAAACTGTTCCTCATCAACATCCACACAAACCCGGCAATTCGCTTCTTTACCCAAATATCCATCTAAATCAACTAAAGTAGCCCCTGCCGTCAACGTACCTTGGGTTTCAACTGCAACATAAGATTCTTTAACCTCAAACATTTCAGGCTCCAACAAATACGCAATTGCACAACCATCATACATCTTCAAACCAGTCTCTAAACTACCACCACGATATTTTCTAAATAAATGATCAATCATATCACCCGTTCGATTCATTTTCCGCATCTGCTCACGCTCTTTAGGTAAGACTAAGGCTTTTTCCCCAACATCCAATCCTACCATCGTTAGTGAAATATTACTTTCAAAAACGATTTTTGCCGCTTCTGGATCAACCGCAATATTGAATTCTGATAACACTCCAGCATTCCCTCTACCTAAAGCACCACCCATAATCACTAGCTCTTCGATTCTTTCCACACACTCTGGATAAAGTCTTAATAATAGTGCAATATTCGTCAATGGACCGATCGCAACAATCGTTGTCTTTTCTTTGGAATCCATTAGTACTTTGTGCATCTCAATCACCGCATGATTTTTTGTCAACAACTCATACTTAGATTCTGGAAAGTCATAGCCATCCATTCCTGTGATTCCGTGGATGTCACTAGCATTGATTGCTTCACGGAACAAAGGACGATCCGAACCGATTGCCACAGGAATTTCTTTATTCCAAAAAGCTAGCAGTTTCAGCAGATTTTTCGTTACTTTATCCGTACTCACGTTGCCAGCAACTGTTGTAAACAGTTTGATGTTCAACCTTTCATCAAATAACGCCGCTGCAATAGCAACAGCATCATCGATTCCTGGATCTGTATCGATGATGGTTTTTCTTGGTTTTTTCACTTTATTATTCCCTTCCTCTAAACTTTAGCAAAGTTAAAAAGCAATTCTCCCATGCTGATCAACTTACTAAAGCTCCCCCTTTTTTATATAAAAAAGTAGGAAACAGAAAAATGCCTGTCTCCCGCCCTTTTCTATTTTTAATAATCCAACTGCTTCAAACGCAATAAAAATGACTCTCGCGTTAAACGTTTGGTTGTATACAGACGCTCGATTTGCTTACGGATCTTTTTATCTTCTTTTGCAGTAGGATCAAAAACATCTAACAATGTACTGATTCCATATTCTACTAGAATACCGATTCCATCGCTACCAAGTGCAAAACCCAGCTGATCAACCTCATTTAATTGTCCCTTTTTGATCTCTGCAATATTTTGACTAAAATCACCTTCAACGATGATTTCATCTGTCTTCTTATCTAACTCGACCGCAAGTTCAGCTTTTGTCCTTACTGTTATTTGTTCAATAGCCATTACAAAAACCACCTTTTATTGATTATTATACGCTATTCCGCTCTTTTTGCTAGTGGAACTTAAGACTTAAAACAGTCAAAGATAAACCTATTTTCGCTTTACCTTTGACTGTTCTATTCTATTCCCCAATCATTACTTCTTCTACAAAAGAAACAACCTTCCCTTTTCCACGTTCAATCAATAATGCTAACTGGATAAAAGCAAACAACACATTACTTTGTTTAAAATACGCAAAATATCTTGATTCCCAGTTTGTTACATACTGCTCTTTTTCTTTTCTTGTATCTTGGAATCCATACACCTGATTGCCATATTTATAAAAAATATTAATAAAGCGCTCATTCAAAAACGAATAATTGGTTTCACCGACATTTGCTAACGGAGCCGTACCTAAATCAATAAAACGATACCCTCGATTTTGATACTCTGCAATAAAATGAGTTAATAAATAATCCGTAACATGTGTCGGTGCTGAATCGGAATAACGCAACAAATCATAGGATACTTCACTGTTTCGAACAACAGGTTTAGCCGTGATAAAGCCCACCACCTCATGACGTTCATCTCGTAAAATCCCGAGGTCACTTAACGCTAAATACTCTTTATCAAAATGACCACACACGAAATTTCGTTCGCGTGAATTTCCTAACCACTCTTCTGATACACGAGCTAATTCTTGAAAAAGCTCATGTGAAACAGGTTCATGATACATTGTAAAAGTATAGCCTAAGTTGGTTAAATGTTGAAGCTCCATACTATTCGTTGCGAAAGAAATCGGAGCGGATTCAGTACAAGAAAGATCAATCATTCCTTCTTCTCCAATTTTCATAAAGTTAAACCCTAAATCGTGTAAAACCATGGTATATCCTTCACTAACACGATAAAACGCCGCTTGATATCCCAGAAGATCAGCAGCATCCATAAACGCCAATGTAGCTTGCGCCCATTTTTCTTTCTCCCCGATTGGATCTGCCAAAACAAAACATTTATTTGCCTTGATCTGATAGGCAAACAGTACTTTATCTTCGTGATTTTCCTGATAATAATAATAGGAATAATGTTGTAAATACAGCAAATGACTACCTTGCGTTCCACCATACTTATTGATCAGCGCAGTTAAACGTTCTTCTTGATATGTTTCACCCAAGCGTTTAGAGGTATCTGCCAAATAGTGATACAGCGTAATCAGACCAAGCATCGAAATTCCTAACCCAATCAACCCAGAAAACCAAACATCATCCGATGGAAAGAGTAAAAACGTATTCGGAAGTGGGCCTATCTTATCCGGATGAGAGCTGTAATACCCAGCCACTGCATAAATAATAAACAAGAAACTAAACAAAACGCCATCAACGGCAAGCGCTCCCCAAGAATAAACAAATTTTTCTCGGTAAAATTCTTTTCTTGCTAAAAAAACGGCGGAAAGAATCACCAGATACACGAGGATCAGCTGCCATGAAGACGTTCTAGAAATCGTATTAGCAATACCAAAAATCAATAAACCAATCGTGGGCCAGTATGCTTTTTTCACTTTCATTGAAATTCCTCTAGCCAGTCCCAATAATAAAAATCCAATCAGCATATTAAATGTTTGATCTAAAAAGTCAAACGAAAATGGCGTTAAGAATTTAAATAACCGACTAACATTCGAGAGGTTCGTGATCGTTGAAAGTAAAACCATCATGATGCCAGCAAAATAAAGCGCTGCTACTAAAATAAAATGTGCCACTTTTTGCGAGAACATCCGTGGTAAATTATCAAGAAATCGGTTGATTTTGATTCCTGTTTGATGAATAAAGAGGATAATTCCAGTAATAAATGGCAATACGTAATAAAACAAACGATAATAAATCAGCCAAACGACTGCAGTTGATTGTCCCACACCTAATTGTGATAAACCTAAGATCATTAGCACATCAAAGGTCCCCATGCCACCTGGCACCATCGTCAACATCCCAATCAAAGTGGCAATCACAAACATCGGATACACCGATAGCAACGAAACATCGACATTCATCAAAGCCCCGATACTTAAAAAGACAAACATTGCGCCTAACCATTGACCAAGTGATGCGCCCAATAAAAGAAAAATACCTTTCGGGAAAAAATCCTTGAATAAAGTATATTTTTTTAGTTGAGTAAACAATAACAAAGCTGGGGTAATCAAACTTCCTGCAAGCAACCAAACCCAATACTCTCGAAACAGGCTGTCTGGTCGAATAAAAAATACATCAATAAATGCAATAAACGATAGAATTGATAGCCCAGAAATCATAAACAATGCTACTTTGGAAACCGTTGCTACCACTTTTTTGCGTGGTGCGTCCTTGCCATAAAAATTAGCGCGCAATGTTGCTCCAACTACACCGCCAAACCCCGCAAGATTATTGATTGTATTCGTGACCCAAGCCGAAACAAACCACTCCCAACGGTTCATTTTTGGCTTTCCTTGCTCTTCAAGGACAGTCACCACAACTAAATCATATAGAAGCATTGGTAAAACACCAAGTAATCCAGCTAAAACCATGCCGATAATTCGAAAACGGCTTTGTTGTCCCATCGTCTGGAAAACATCTTGCCACGTCATTCCCTGCACAATATGTGTCACTTGATTGGCTACAAAAATCAAAACGGAACCTAGAAATATCATCTTTAATAACAAACTGTGTTCTTTCATCCAAAGAAAGAGTTGATTTATTTTATTTTTCATCTGCTCACCACCTTTCTGCTTTTTAAAGAGTTTTCTTTTATATGTTATCTTATAACTAGTTATTTTTCCACTGTGATTATTTTTACAGACGCTAATGGATTACCAAATAATCAGTTTAAACTTGATTTTTCAGCCCATCGTATTCACTTGATAGCTGAAATTTCTTTTTATCCTTATACCGGATACGATCGTTTTTGGGAATACCTTTTTAAACAAAAATATCTCTCATTGGTATCAACTCTAATGCAGGCAAGTTGCCCCATCTGTGATCGTAATCTGGTTTTACAATAACTTCATATCCTTTAACCGCAGCTTTTTCAATAAAATAGAATTAACTCTTCGTTGGAATCAGTCTCAATAACAAATCTTGAATGTTCATCTTCTTTTAAAGTTACTCTTTTTGCGCCAAGTTCTAATGCTTCTTCTTCGCTTATTACTACTATTGGCAATTTGTCCAAACCGAATATCATAATAAGAGTTCACCCTTTCTAAATGTTTTGGGTAAACTTTCATTTAAGAGAATCTGACACAATAAGTTGTGTCAGATTTAGACCTTGTCTAAATTTTTTATTTCCTGTATTAAAAATATGGCATTTCCTGTTATGATTAGTGTATGGATTATCATTCTAAATATATAAAAAAGAAAGGAGAACTACTTTGAAGTGTTTACCATATTTTTTTGTAGTTGTTGTTTTATCTTTTATCTTAGTAGGTTGCAAAGGGTCTAAGGATAAAGAACAATCTATATTTGTTGGAACCTGGCAATCAGTAAGAGACACTGAGAAGCAAATTAGTATAATAGAAAACAATGATCGTTCATTTGAGCTAGTATTAGATAATTTTAATTTTCTTGAAAACGGTGATTTAATAACCTCAGAACAAACAAAAAAAGAGCTAATTTTGAAGTCTCTTGATAAAGGTTCCATTTACTCATTTCATATGATTGATAAAAATCAATTAGAGTTTTACTTTTCTGCTAATCCCAATGAAAACATTGTTGGTGAGTCTCCTCCATTAATTTTACGGTTCTTGGGACGTAAGTCCCAAGAACCGTAAAATAGAAGAATCCTTCTTATTTTCTAGCTTACTTAGTCTATACTTCCTTAAATTTACTGCCATTAACGCGAATCCAATTTCATTGTGTGTCTGCTGTTTCCCTCGAACAAAGAAACGTATCCTCTAATTCTTGGTACGGCCAGTTTGCGGGAAGGAACGGATTTTGTTTAAACTTTTTCTTCTGTTCTTTATGATACATGGCATAAGTGATGAGTGGTGTTCGCTCGTGATCCTCTAAAACCGCTTGATAGTTTTCTTCACCTCCATAGCCGGCATCTGCGACAATATAGTTTGGCAGTTCAAAGAAACGCTCCTTTAAAGTGGTCAAAAAGGGCGTAATGTTCGTGTATCTGTTGGATTTGAGAAAAGATCGTAGCCTAAAATGTATTGACTGTTCGTGGTAATTTGAAGATTATACCCTGCTTTCAACTGCCCATTTTTCATGTGATCGTCTTTCATGCGCATAAACGTGGCATCTAGATCCGTTCTAGAGTAACTGTTTCGTTGTCCTAAAATCTGTCTATGTTTTTGATAAGCGAGTTTTCGCTCTTTAAAGTCCTGGAAAAGTTTCCTTAATTTTTTAGGCACTTTTCGTTTAGAACGGATTGATTTGCGGACTCTCGCTCAATTTCAGGAATAATTTGATTTTTTAACAATTCATCATAAAGAAAAGTTGATTTTTCAGTAAGCTTTTTATCAAAGTTATCAATCGATTTTCTCCAAACAAAGGTGTATTTTTTGGCGTTGGCTTCAATCTTTGTGCCATCGATAAAAATGGCTTCTTCATCGATTAATTGTTCCTTGACTAATTGGCTACGGAACTGGACAAAGCACTCCCGAAGGAGTACATTCACTAAAGGATTCACTCGAAAACGATTGATGGTCCAATAACTAGGTTGATAACTTTGAGTGAGCCACATCATGCGAATACTGTCTTTCGTTAACGCTTCAATCTTACGACCAGAAAATACAGATTGCGTGTAAGCATACAAAATCATTTTCATCATCATTTTCGGATGATAAGAAGAAGTGCCCATTTGATGGTGAAAAGGAAGAAAACGTTCCTCCGGAATACTTTCAACTAATTGATCAATGGCAAACGCAATATCATTTTTTTCTAACTGGAAACTAAAATCTAGAGGAAGAACGACTTGATTTGTGGTATAATTTTTAAACATAAGAACACCTCGCTAGTTTATTTGTTTTGTCACTTTTATTTTAGCAAAGGTGTTCTTATTTTTGTACAAAAAAATAATGGCTCTACGTCAAATTGTGTTGGTGAACAAAAAACTGAATAGAAATCTAAGTCTGGTAAGGATAGAATATTCTTATCAGGCTTTTTTATTGTTGTGAAAAAGTAAGACCTTGAATAATATAAATACGTGAACGAAAATGATAAAAGTTTCGATAGCCATAGGCTACCCGTTTGATTACCTTAAGTTTATTGTTTAAGCCTTCAGTAATACCATTAGAATAAGGGAAGCGAAAAGAATTTTTAATGCCTTCTTTATATTTGATAAAGAAGAGTAATTTCTTTTTGAACCAGTGTGGTAGCTGATAATCTAGCTGTTGAAGATACTCAAAAAAGAGCGTATGTTCTCGATGAGAAAGAGCATATTTTAAGTATTGGACCGTATCATAGTTTGTTCGTAGGACATCATCATAGTGCAACAGTTCATCGACAATATCTTGTTGACTTAATGGTCGTTTAAATAAGGGCTGATAAGCTCGACAGTTTATATCTAATTTATCGGAATCTTTCAATAGTAGCTTCCAATAGCGTTTTAAACGACGGTATTGTTTTGGTTCAGAACTTTTCAAACGGTTCATCGTTTGAATTCGCAGTTGGTTCAACGTACGATTCATTTGTTGGACGATATGAAAGCGATCCGTCACTAATTGAGCATTCGGAAAGACCGTTCGAAGAAGTTGATGGTAACTAGCGTTCATGTCTGTTACGAGATACGCTACATGTAGCCGAGCTTCACGTGTAAAGCGCATGAAATGAGCGGTCAATTTGTGTAGTCGTCTATCTTCCAGCACTTCTAACAACTGATTCCGTTCTCCATCCACACAAATAAAGCTCATACTTCCTTGGCAAGATTTCATGGATTTAAATTCATCGATACATAGAATTTTAGGGAGGAAGTTCCAGTTTGTTCGATAATTTTTTGATAGTCTCTCCATCATTCTAAGGACTGTTATGTCTGAAACAAAGTGTTTTTGAGCAATCATTTTTCTTGAAACATTCTTTTTCAAGTCAAGCATAATTTGGTATTGAAGCTGTTTAGATAAGTGATGATGTTCTTCAATCAGCTCTGTATGAGCGTGGAAAGTAGCACCGCATTCATGACAAAGAAAACGTGTCCGTTTTAGTTCTAATAGAGTGAAGCGCTCATTAAATACAGGCAATTGAGCTGTTGTTGTATGACTGCCATTTTTGATGATTTGTCCATGATTGAGGCGCCCACATTTCTCGCAATGAGTAGGTGAATAGGTCAGCTTGGCTTTAATTACTTGAGCTTGCACTCCTTTTACTGGTCTTTGTTCCAACCAATTTTCTTCAAACCGGAGGTTTTTATCTGTAAGTCCGAGCAATAATCTGGTATTCTTATCCATAGGGAACAACCTTTCTGATGATTTGTGGTTTTTGTCGATTTCATTTTATCAGTTAGTTGTTCCTTTTTTGTATTTAAATGCTCAAAAAAGTGCTGGTAGAAAATCTTTTTTGATTTCCACCAACACAATATATTGTAGAGCCAAAATAATCCAGATGCCAATCAAGTTGACTGGTATCTGGATTTTTCGTTAGGACTTATGTCCCAAGCTCATTAAATTTATTTAAAAATATTTTTGATCTAAACTGAAAACGAGGATAATAAATAATTACTATTTTTTCTCTAAATACTCATTTTTTAGTGTCATAAACTCCTCATATGCTTCATCTATTTTTTCTTTACACACTTTTTCCCATAAAGAAATTAAGAAATCTCTTTTTTCATCTGAATGATCAATAGTTGAATCTATGTCCATTTCTCCTCCAAAGCCGATTGAATCCTCCACCCCATGAACAAATCCATTTCTTCCTGCATAAGCTATTTCATGTTCTACAATTGTACATCCTTTGCTAGAGTTAATGAGATCTTTAAGTCTTGCACCTTGTTCTAAATCTTGATTTAAATCTACATCATCTTCTAAAAAAAGTTCTATTAAAATATGCTCCATTTTCATTGTATAATTCGCCCCTATTTTTTATAATTATGTTTTGTTGTAACATCAGTAATTTTGATATTTCCATTGCTATCTCTTTCATACGTAATTCTACCTTGACCTCGTCCTTTACCTACTCCTTTTAGATCAATAGCTCTTTCACCGCTTCTATTATGACCTAAAGAATGGTCATTCAAACCAGATCCTTCAAGTTCACCTTTTTTTAATTTATCTAACGCATCATCTAATGCTTTTTTTTGTTCTGGAGAAAGTTTTTTAATTTTTCTTTGTACATTTTTGGGTATTTCAATATCTACTTCATCTACATTGGAATCGCTGAATGATACAGAGGGGGCATCATTTAGGAGAGTTAGGATTCCAGTAGATACTATTATCGTCCCTATCCCTTTTACTACGTTTTTTATGTTCGCAGCACCACCAACACCAGGTAACGCAATTGTCGGATCAACAATTCCTTTTTTTACGACCATTGCAGTATAACTGCTTTTCGGCAACATATCTCCATTCAATTCTAGAATTGAATAAAGTTCAGAATTATTTTTTGGATTGAGTATCTTTCCATTTTTTAGAATAATCCAATCTACTTTATTCCCATTTGTCACACGCCGTATTTCATACCCGTCTAGTTTGGCAATTGCGTCCTTAATACTCTTATTTTTTATGGCTTCTAATTGCTTTTCTCTGCTTTCCCAACGTTTATTAATAGATCTCGCCCAATTCATATCTAATTTACTGATGTTGAAAGTACCTGAAGAAGCATTCCATGCTTTGCATCCATTGACTTGAGCTAAACCACGAGAAAACTCTTGCTGACTTGCTTCATATTCAGCAAAAAAACTACTGGAACGAGCATTATAAGCGTGGAACTTTTCAAGTTTTTCTCTTTTTTTAGAAATAGAATCACAAGCGTTCATATATCGACGTTCTAAACTTGGTTGGAAGTTTTTCGAGACCTGCATCTGGTGTTCTAAATTTCTTTTAAGCTGTTCCAGTTGCTCAATCTGACTTTGGATTTGATCTTCGTCAGTATCGATACCCGAGACAGAGCTTTGGTATTCAGTGACTAAACGTTTGTGCGCTTGCTGCATTGCTTCACCTGTCATAAGCGCTGATCGACAAAGAGGTGTATAAACCACACTAAAATAGCTTTTAGCAGAATCATAGGCTTTACCAGATAAAGGAGCAGACAAGAAATGAGAAATACTGTCTTGTAGTTGTGCAACGGCTTGATTTGCTTCATTACTCATACGTGCAGCTTCTGCTGCCTGTCTTTGCATCTCTCCTACATAGAATTTTAAACCCATCCCTCAATCCTCCTCGTTTTTCAGTAAAGCTTTTCGCTGCAATTGGTAAGTCTCTTCTTCAGAATCAGCTAGTTCTTTTTTCATACGCTGCAATTGCTCTTCATTTTTTTCTAGTTGTTGTTGTGCTCTTTTTGATTGAAAAAAACTATCTTCCCCTTTATCCTGAAAAAATCTACGATCTTCTGGATCACTGGTTGCAATAAGTTCTGCATAAATCCGTTGTTCTTGTTGATTCAAATAGAAAAAATCTTCTCTTTGCTTCTCAACGGACTTCAGTTCTTGTTTGACCAAATCTTGTTCATTTTGAATCGCTGATAGTTGCGCTTTGTAATCTGATTCAATCATTTAAACCACCTACTCATAGGAGACGTATTTAGTTGAAATTTTTGTGCAGCCTGTTGATCAATTTCCGAAAAATCTTTAGCAACTGAATGGATTTTACTTCCTGCTGTTACTATACTTGTAGACAACTGCTTCAACCCTTGTCCATACGTAGTTGCTGATTCCATGGCGATAGCGTTCCCAGAAATGTTCGTTCTAGAAGCTGTATTAGTTAAACTAGTAACACTGTTCAGATTTACTAAATGAAGCAGATATGCCTCCTACTACTGAAAGACTACTTTTTACTCCCATATAAATTCCCCACCTTTTACTTAGTAGTAAAAGTATAACAAAATGAGAACTTATAAACAATTCTATCTATATCATAAAGGAGATTTTCAACACTGAAGCTTCCACCTCCGCACACGTAGAGAACATGTGGTTCTACTATGACATTAATTAAAAAAACTGAGCTCAGCTAAAACCTGCTGCTCTCAGTTTATCGTTTATTATTTCATTATTGTCTTTCATTTTGTCGTGCAAGATAGGTTTCCAAATATTCACTTAATAGTTTATATCCTTCCATCTTTTGTTCCACTTCTTTCGGGCAATAAATCCACTTACCCATAACTTTTCGTTTCTTAGATAATACCTCTATTTCTTCTAAAAAATCATTCAACTCATTGATCAGTCGTTGCGTGCTTAATTCATTGCCTAATAAAATATCTTTCTTCTCTCGTTCATATACAGAAGCCCAGAGATAGGGGAGTACTTCAACTTGTCGGATATTCGCATAAAAGTTATCCTTTGGCATCATCCCTTTATGTCCTGACCCACGTCCTTGTTGGAAAAAGGAATGGATAGCCCACTCTAATTTTTTCAAACGACGTAAAGAGGGACCATTTGGGTCTTGGGAATTCGCACTATCTTGATTATACCCTTCTTCTATTGACCAAGAACTTTTAACCCCAGTATGTTGTGGATGTTTTTCTGAAACACGATCAAGCATTTCTTCGATTGCTAACGTCACTGTCGGTCTCTCCTCGCCAACTTCTGCTACAGCTTTGGCGGGTCGATTTGCTTGTAGAAACGTCTCTTTGGTCGGGAAGCTTCTAGTTGCTTGTGCAGTAGCCGTTTGCTGGGATGTCTCTGCGCGTGTTGTTGGTGCAGGAGGTGGTCCTATCATTTTATTGCTTGTTCTTGTCACAGGGTCTTGCTGAGCTGTTTTGATTGGTTCCGTTTTTACTGTTGGTGTTGCTTTTGACGTTTGACGCATTTTTTGTTCTAACTCAGCGATTTTTTGATGTGCTTTGATTAATTGAACGTCTACTTTGCCAACGGTTTGCGTTAATTTCTTTATTTCTGTTGCATTTGATTTTAACTGTTCTTGGTCTTTTTGATGTTGTTCTGCTAGCCTTTTTGCTGAATCGCTTTTAGTCAGTTTTACTTTAGGCACTTTTTTCTTTTCATTTTTGACTATTGTAAGTTCTGTTTCAACAGCTTGTAACTTCATAGTCAATTGATCGATCACTTGGGTTAATTTAAGGGTTTCTGTGGTTGTTTTTTGTAATTGCCCATGATCTTTTTCAATTCTTGCTAGTGCTTCAGAATCTGGTTTCGCTTGTATAACGGTTGACTCTACAGCATTCAATTTCCCATTGATTTGCTGTAATTGGTGTGCGATAGTCGTAACTTCTTCATTGGTTGTCGCAACTTTCTCTGCAAGCTTTGCTTGTTCACTAATTGCTTTTTTAGCGGTAGAGAAGGTTAGTTTTGGTCCTTGTACTTGTTTATTTTTTTCGATTGTTTTCCTTAGTTCGGTGACTTGCTCATCCGAGTGAGTCAGTTTTTGTGTTAGCAAATCGATTCGCTGTACTGCTTCATCTAACCGACTTTCAACAGTTGGACCGGATTCTTCACTCGAATCAAATGTAATTTTGAATTTCGGTGGTGCTTTTGGCTTTGGCTGTTTTTCTAATTTATCCGTTATAAGCGTTTTAAAGGTTGCGAACTCTTCCGCTAATTGCCTTATTTTTTCGTCAGTCATTCTTAGCTGTTTAGCATTTTTTGATTCTAATGCTTCTTTAGCAGCAATTTTACTTTGTACTACTTTAACTACGGGCGGTGTTCTCTTCTCTTTAACAGTTTGAACTTTTTTGTAAAGATCATTTAAATTTTCACTAAATTGATTCATCATTTCGCTTAAAAGCAAGACTTCACTATTCGTTTCTTGTAATCCTTTTACCATTTCAAGCGGAACGTCTTCAGCAAAACTAGATAGATGTTCTAGAGGGCTTTCAGGAACTTCTAAACTGCTGATCCAAGTACGTAAGTCGCTGATCTGTAATTTGCTTAATGGATGAGCCAAAGCTAATAGCAATGTAATGTAAACAGCTTTTTGTGTAACGCGAACATATAGATTTTTTACTACACAGTCTTCAAATTCATGATTGAATTCATTTGGTAGGTCCGATAGAAGTACTTCAAATTGCTCTGGCTGTTCATAATCTTCTGATACTTCGAATTTTCTTATAAGATAGACAGAATATTGGCTCAGAACATCCTCTGAATACAGCTCTTCTCCTAATCGATTTGCTTCCATTTCTTTTCTTAAAAAAACTTTTTTGCTTCCTGTTGTACTCTTTGTAAGATTCACCTTTTCCATATGTACTAACGGCCCCTTTTTTTACTTGTACCTTACTTTTTTATTTAGAAACACCATTTTTATAATTATATGTTTATTACACTCTTTTTTACAATCATTTTTAATTTTAACCTAAAAACAACTAGATTTGTTTTCACAAAATACGATAATGTTGTAAAAAAATGAGAATAATCTAGGTTTCACTCTATTTTATATGATTTATTTAAAGTGATTATCTGTTTTAAAAAAAAGATAAGATAAAACTGAGAAATAGTCCTATCTTATCTTTGATAATGCACTCTTTATAAACCGATTTTATCCCTTCTATTGCTTATCTATTCATCAATATAAAATGTTGATGTTATTCTAAAAATCAAAATCGTCCTCACAATCGTAATAAAAGCATCTTTAAAAACATCTAGTCTTGATTTTGACATATTCTCATTACCTCATTTTACGTTCTTATAAAACAGATCCAATGATCATGCCCCGCCTAAAGATGGAGAGAAAATCAGCCTAAAGGTGGATTCAGTGGCTAAAGATTCTTGCTATACTTTATTCATAGAGAACGAGAGAAAAACTGGAGGTTTTTAGAATGGAACAACGCTCAATGCTACTGAATATATTAATGGTAATCGGATTTTTCTTTATAGGAAGTATTATTTTAAGTATCATACTAGGACTTTTAGGTGGCTTATTGTGGCTAGCAATCAAGATCTTGATTCCTGTGGCTATCGCTGTATGGTTAGTTCGTATGATTTCAGGTCCATCAAATTCCCGTAGATATTATTAAGAGATCACTAAAAAAGATGAGCCTGGGACATAACTAAAAAGGGTATGTTTCAGGCTATTAGTAACCGAATAAACGGTGGGCGCAGAAGCAACTCCTTCGGAAATAAGCTGAAATTCACAAAGATTTGAAGATCCATTTTCGTAAATTCCTTCTTATTTCTCGGAGTTAAATACTTCTGTCCCAACCTCACCTTTTTTAGTTTTTTTCTTTTCCCAATCTTGCCTAGCTATTTTCTTTTGCAGTGTACATTTTCTCTCGGTAGTGCACTAGTTGCTGTTTTTTTATTTCTTCAATAGCGTTTACAGCGTATGCAACGCCCATGTGATAATCCTTATGGACTTGTTTGGAAACAGTTAAAAGATTACTTTCATGATCACTTCCTCCTGCGGATACAAAGACTAAGTGATGAATCTCCACTTGATGATCACTAGCTGGAATTCTGACACCAAAACGATTGGTAACTGCTAAATCTTCTCCAGTGACTCTGCAATAAAAACGATCTCTACTAGCTATTCTATGTGGTAACGTTGACATTCCTCGTTTAAAAAAAGTCGCTTTGCCATAGTTTCGGCTACAGCGATCCGAACAAAATGATCTTCTGCGGCCTTCCAAAGCGTGATTACACCATTTACATAATCGGTTATCTTCCCTAAGATCAATCGTTTCAAAGCCCAATGTTTCGCCAAATGCTTTTTCGTATTCATAAAGACTTAGCCAACGTCGTTTATATGTATCTGTTTTTTCTTCCAAACGTAATTGGCTTCCGTTCGCTTTGTAAACATATTTATCTGGAATTTCTTCCACTAATTCTTGAATTTCCTGTTTTCTGTCCGTTGAAAAAGCTAAAAAGTCGTTCGTCGCTAATTCACCCACACCGAATTGCCCGACTTTTTTACATTTAAAACAAATATAGAATTGCGGTAGCTCGGCAGACTCTTCCGAAAAAAGTAATTCTACTTTTCTTGAACAGTTTGGACAATAAGCCTTTGGTAGTTTAAAGCGATGATAGTTCATACTGTCATTCCTTCGTATTTTTTTCTATTATAGCGTATTTTTACAATTAACCGAATATAAAAAATAGAGGACGATCCCTAAAGATCAGCCTCTACTTTTTTTTGATTCAATTCAGAATCGTTTATTCACCTAATTTATCCGTTTTTTTGACAATTTTTTTAATTTCATGAATGGCTTTCTTTTGTTCCAAGTAGCTCTTCACTTTATTTTCATCGCCATCGATTTTACCTAAAGTTGAATCTAATTTATCGATTTCAGTATTGATTTGGTAAACCAATGAATCTTGATCATCGATCCAGTTTTCAGCATTTTCTACTGCTTTATCAAGAGCTTTCTGCTCTTCTTTTTCGATCTTATTTTCTTTGCGGATAATTGATTTTATTTCATGTAACGCTTTTTCTTGTTCATAAAAATGTTTGATTTTGCTATCTGTATCTTCCATTTTTCCAAGAGTCACGTCTAACTTATCCATTTCTTTACCGATTTTTTCTACTAATTTTACTTCTTTTTCTGCATAATTTGTCATTATTTGTTCCTCCTCGTCTTATCTAAATGCGTAAACAATCTGCGTGATACCAAAAAGCATAAAATAAAATCCAACTAGAAAACTTAATGTTAATGCTGAAGATAAAGGATTCATTAATAACATGATTCCTAGAATAATCCCCAAAACATCAACGACTAAAGTAAACCAGAAATAGCCAGTACTGACTGATTTCGCTAAGTCTAAAGCGAAAAGTCCAAAAACAGAGTCTAGGATAAACCAAATCGCAAAAATAAAGGGTAATGCTGCAACACCGATATTTAAGTTAAATAGGAAATATACCCCGATAATAATATCGATGACCCCTAAAATAATTGGCGCATAGGCTTTGTATCCTGTTAGTTCCTTCATTCTATTTCGTACTAATATTTCAAAAATCCCTTTCACAATTGCGAATACTGCAAAAACCATCACAATTGCAATTAAGTTTCCTGCTGGGTCTTGGAAAGATAGTAACGCTGTTAAAACAAATAGAATCCCTAGAATCAAAGAACCCCAGTCAATACCCTTCCTGCTTGTTTCATTCATAATGTCTCGCTCCTTTTTAATTCTTTCTACAATTTTATGGTACTCCTAAAAAAAGGCTAGGTCAAAATAAAAGGTCTGAAAAATAACAAAAAAATCTGTTTCTGTAAATTTTCCTTAAATTAATTTCATATATTAAATGCAAGAAAAAAATTAGTTTATAATAGAGCGCTATATTGTTTTACAACATAGTGTATGACAATATACCATTCATACGGAGGGGCTTGTTTGGACACTACTCAGATGTTAAAAGGATTACTCGAAGGATGCATTTTAAAAATCATTCAAAAAAAAACAGTCTATGGCTATGAAATGATTACTTTATTGTCTGAATATGGTTTAAATATGGTCAGTGAAGGCAGCATCTATCCCGTCCTGCTCAAACTTCAAAAATTAGAATTGATCTCCGGTGAAATGCGCCCATCTTCAGAAGGACCAAAACGGAAATACTACTCTTTGACGCCAGCAGGCAAAGCCTACTTACAGCAATTTGAAAAACAATGGGTCATAATCTCCACAGGCGTAAACAATATTATCGAATAAGAAAATGAGGGCTGTAATGAATACAGAAGAATTAGTCGAACAAAATAATCAACTAAGAAAACAATTGAATCCAGAAAATAAAACATACTACGAAGAGATTTTAGTTTATATTCGCGTAAACATAAACAAGAAGGAAAAACAAACGGAAGAACTTCTCTTAGAAATGTTACAAGATATTCTCAATGCCCAAAAAAACGGTACTTCAGCACAAGTATTTTTTGGTAAAAATCCGAAAGAAATCAGCGATGCCATTTTAGCAGAATTACCAAATAATTCAAGCAAAGATTTAATAAAATTTGTCATGATGGTCTTTATTTTGCTACTTCAATTCAATCTATTTACGCTTCTTTTGGAACCTGTAATAGCCGTCAGTCTCTTTAAAACAGGTCTGCCGATTTTATTGTTAGCCTTAGCAATCATTTTTATACTTGCATCTGTAAAATACAGTCTCTTCTCAAAAAAAGTAAGTTATTCTTTTGCCTTGTCAGCCTTTATGTGTTGGTTAGCAACGTTCTTAGTACCAATAATCGATAATAAGATGAACGGGATAGGAAAAACAGTGATTCTTTCTCACCAATTATTTGCGTTGATTTTACTGCTTTTATCTGGCATTATTTTAGTCGGTTATTACTTAGAAAAAAGTAGCTCTTTAGAGACTATCCCTACTGTCATTCTTGCAGTTTTAGCATTCACTATTTTCATAGGTTTAGTCAATCCAGCTACATTATCTCTTGCTAGCAAAATGCTTTTTTCAACCCTATTATTGCTGATAATGTTTGTACTTCCTTCTATTCAATTTTATAGACAAGAAAAAAAGAATTAATTCTATTTATACTAAAAATACAGGGGTGTGATACAAAAGTAAAAATCACTTTTGTATCACACCCTAAATGCGAATAAACGGTAGGAGCAGAAGCAATCCCTTCTTATTTCTTTGGATTAAACCCTTCTGTCCCCGCCTCCTATATTCTTTATTTTTTTTTACCTAAGGTTTTAAATGCTCGTTTGATGACATCAAAGAATCCTAATGATTGTACCATATGATCTGGTGCAACATATTCTTGCATTTCTCTAAGTACTTTTTTAGGTTGCTTAGAAGAAAAGGTAAAGGTTCCATTTTTCTTTGTTTGAATCGCATAACGCGGAATCCATTTCCCTTTAAACATCACAGAAGCAATCACGTAATCAACTTCTTCCCACGGAATTTGAACAAATTTACGGCTATCACGAGAATTATAAAATTCAAAACCTTTGTCGCCGATCATAATTTTCCCATAATCCGTAAGACCCGTAAAGGCGGTGGCATCCGTTATGAAATCTACTTTCGTATTCAGTGATTGAACCATTTTAATTGCCCCATTTCCCTTGTAATCTATCCTTTTTATTATACGTGTTACCAAAGAATTAAGCTATGTAAAAGAACTTAGGACAAAACTAAGAAATCGTTTTGCCCTAAGAGTAGAATCGAAGTAAAATTCAGGTTAAATTATAGTAATCCAATAACGTGACCAAGCACACCGACTACGAATAAACCAAGAATGATAACGATTGGTGAAACTTTTTTCTTCAATAACCACATACAGAAGAATGTTAATAGTAAAGCTGCTAACCCAGGAATCAATTGATCTAAGTTATCCTGTAGAGTCGTTACTTTCATTGCTGAGAGTGCTTTACCTGAGCCAACTTCCTCAAATGCTTTTTGAAGTCCTGAACCATCGATTGGTAGTTTATCCCATTCTACATAAGCACCTTTATCCAATTTAACCGTAGAAACAATTGGAAGGAACTTGATGGATACCCATCGCTGTACCAGAGCTGCCAATACGAACATCCCTAAAATCGAAGCACCTTTCGTTATGTCTTGTAATAACCCACCTGAAAGATCTTCTGTGATTTTAGAACCCGCTTTATAGCCAAATTCTTGTGTATACCACATAAATGACCAACGGATTAAATTCCATGCTACGAAGAAAATAATTGGGCCTAAGATATTTCCGCTAATCGCTAATGAAGCACCAAGCGCGCCTAACATCGGACGAACAGTAAACCAAAACACTGGATCACCAACACCAGCCAAAGGTCCCATCATTCCAACTTTAACCCCTTGAATTGCTACATCATCAACGGGAGCGCCATTGGCACGTTCTTCTTCCAACGCTAATGTTACACCAAGAATTGGCGAAGCAATATATGGGTGAGTGTTAAAGAACTCTAAATGACGTTTTAATGCTGATGCACGATCTTCTTTTGTTTTATATAATTTTTTGATTGCTGGGATCATTGAAAATGCCCATCCACCATTTTGCATACGTTCATAGTTCCAAGAGCCCTGAATAAATGTAGAGCGCCATGCAACGGCTAAACGATCTTTTTTGGATAATTCAATTTTTTCTGCCATGTCTCTTCTCTCCTCCTTCAGTTTAATAGTCGTTTAAGATATCGCCAAGCGGATCACCAGTGTTGTTTCCGCCACCGCCACCATTTGAAGAACCGCCCATTTTAGAAAGGTTCAAATAGATCAATGCTAAGGCAACACCTAAAGCACCCAGTGCGATCAATGTTAATTGAGAAATTGCTGCTACAACGAAGCCAATGATAAAGAATGGCCATACTTCTTTGGTTGCCATCATGTTGATTACTAATGCGTACCCCACAGCTACGACCATACCACCACCGATTGCCATTCCTTCAGTCAACCATGCTGGCATTGATTCCAATGCAGATTGAACCGTTTCTGCTGGAATGAATAACAATGCTGCTGCTGGAATTGCAATGCGGATACCTTGCATACATACTGCTAAAATGTGCAACATTTCGATTTTTCTAACATCACCCTTTTCAGCTGCAGCATCCATCATGTGCACGATTGGTACAGCAAGTGTACGAACGATCATTGTTAAGAAAAGACCTGCTACTGCAAGTGGCACAGCAATCGCGATTGCTGATGGAACACCTTTAACACCTTGTCCGCCTAAAACTAAAATAATTGCTGATGCAACAGATGCTAATGCCGCATCCGGTGCTACTGCGGCTCCGATGTTCGCCCAACCAAGTGCGATCATTTGTAATGTTCCGCCAAGAACGATCCCAGCTTCCAAGTTACCAGTTACTAAACCGATCAAGGTACATGCCACTAACGGTTGATGAAATTGGAATTCATCAAGAATTCCTTCCATACCAGCTAGAAAGGCAACTAAAATTACTAAAATAATTGTTATAATAGACATGATAAGCCTCCTATTTTCATTTGAATTTTTGGATTATTTTGAGTGTGCTTGTGCTAACTCATGTTTCGCTTTTTTAAGGATTTCATCCATATTCGCGCTAGAATCATTTGGAACTTTACGGACGTCAAATTTAACACCTAACTCTTCTAATTTCTCAAAAGCTTCAACGTCTTCTTGTCCCATTGACAATACTTTACTTACAACTACTTTCCCGACAGAATGCGCCATAGAGCCAACGTTTACTTCTTTGATGTCTACGCCTGCCTCGACTACTTTGACTACATCTTCAGGATTTTCAAACAATAGTAATGCTTTGGTATTCCCAAAACGTGGATCTTTTGAAATTTCAATCATTTTACTAATTGGAATAACGTTCGCTTTTACGCCGGGAGGAGCCGCTTGTTCAATCAATTTTTTGCGAAGATCATCTTTAGAAACTGCATCCGATACAACGATGATTCGATTTGGTAAAACTGATTTTGTCCAAGCTGTCGCCACTTGACCATGCAATAAACGAGAATCGACACGTGCCAAAACGAATTTGATTTTACCGTCACCAACAACTGTTCCTTCTGGTAATGCTCCTTTTGGTTGTGCGTCTTCTACAACAGCTTTTGGTGCTTCAGCAGGTTCTAGCTCTTCTGGTTTGATTCTTACGCCTTCTTTAGCTGTTTCAAGAATATGTGTTGCGATTTCTTGAGCAGAATTCATTGAGAAACGAGAAGCATACGCTTCAATCAACATTGGTAAGTTCAATCCGCTAACAATCGCCCATTTGTCTTTATGCTCTTCAAACAAACTATTCGCTTGGTTAAACGGTGTCCCTCCCCATAAATCGACTAAGAACAATACTTCGTCTTCTTCATCAAACGCTGCAATTGCTGCTTTTAATTTGGCTTTTAAATCGTCTGGGCCTTCGCTAGGCATCAATACAACTGCTTGTACTTTTTCCTGTTCACCAAAAATCATGGAACCGGATTGTAAAATGCCTTGAGCAAACTCCCCATGGCTAGCAATAATAATTCCTACCATAATTTGATACCTCCTATATTTTTTTCAACTACTTATCACTAAATCAACAACAGATGAAAACACCGACTAAAAATAAAAAATAGAAAAAATGCGTTACTCGGTTTGTGTTTTCAATTACTTCTTGCGATCTGTCAGATGATTTTTGAACATTCCTATTCCTCAACGATCACTCCATATATTGATTTTGATCGATTGGATCACTCCTTCCAATTCTATGCATATGATACGACTAGTAACATCGAGTCAGTCGTGCCATTTATATAGAATCTGAAAAAAGACTCACACTAACTATTCTTTTTTCAGCAATTCCATCAAATCTATTTTGTTGTCTGCAACTACTTTCCGAATCTCCAACGTAATACCTTGATCATGTAAATACTGGAATGCGGCGATATCCTCTTTGTTAACCGCAACAGCATTGGTAATCATACGCTTGCCACTGGTAAAACTCATTCCGCCAATATTGACAGAGTTGAATACGACATGACCTTCTACCACACGTTTTACGTCTTCTGGATTTGTGAACAACAACATTACCTTTAAGCTATCAAAACGGTCATCTGAAAAAATATCGATCATCTTTTCAACAGTAATGACATTTACTTTTACACCAGGCGGTGCTGCTTGTACAAGCAATGCTTTTCTTAGTGTATCATGTGCAACTGCATCACTAATGACTATGATCCGGTTTACATTGGTACTTTTGGTCCAAACGGTCGCAACCTGTCCATGGATTAAACGATCGTCGATTCGCACTAAACGAATATCCATCATGTTTGTTGTTCTCCTTCTCAAGGTTACTCTAATCTGCAAATTCTTGATTCATTATTACTAAAATACTATGTCTAGTCATTTATTGCCAAAATAAAGACTAAAAGAATTCGCCAAATCATTACAAGTGGATTGCTTGAATAATAGACAAATTTTATCCACTGTCTTATTTAAAGCAATTTCCATGCCAAAAATAGTGTATTAGCAAAATAAAGAGAAAACTAAGGCTTTTTTTAAGAGAATACACAAAGAAGATACACTAAAACAGTGTATCTTCTTTGTGTATCGATTCTAGTGTATCATCTGTTTTTGAGCTTGATTCAACTGTGTATTTTTGATCAACTGAATAATATAATAAATTTCTTCCACTGGTAACTCAATTTTAAATAGTTGCTTTAGATAAACGGCTGCTTCCATTACGATTTCATAGCTAGGTTCGCTTGTGACCTGTGTTCGTTCTTCTTCGGTCAGCGTCAATGTATCATGCTGTAGCACTCTTTCTAACATACCGGCTAAATGCATGACTAAATTAACATAGAACGTATAATCCAATTGTAGATTCAGCTTAGTTCGGATGATGTCAACAAATCCCCATAACGGATCAATTACTTTTTTGGGATTGATAAAGGTAAAGCTTTCCTCCATGTACTCAACACAGATTTTTTTAGCCATTGGCTCATCCATTTCTTGTGTTTCTACATAAATATCACTATCCATCAATAGCTGATTGATCACAGACTCCGCTTCACCAGAGAAAAAGGTTTCCATCGGAATAAATGGTGCTGCAATTTTAGGATCTGTAATACCCGTTGTCGCAATAACACGATACTCTTCTTGAATGGCAACAAGTTGCTCTTTCATATCGACAATGGACAAGGGGAATACTTCTAATTCTAAAGCTAATTGGGATGGGACAGCAGCTTCGATCATTTCTTTCATCCGCTTAGCAGTTCCTTCCCCAGAAGCACAGATTGCGATGATTACTCTTTTTTTCCACGTTTCCAAAGAATCCATTTCTCTCTCTTGATGAATTTTGGCGTATCCTTGAAAGTTTTTCAGTGACTCATATAATGTCTCCAACTGTGTATCGATCAATGTCGTTTTTCTCGCTGTCTCTAAAACGATTGGTGTTGTGACCATATCAACTGTTCGAACTTCGATTCCTGTCTGCCGCGTGATTTCATCTGAAAACGTAGCTAAAGAACCCATATCTACCAAAAGAATCACACCACTGTCTTCATTGACTTCTTTGACTACATTCACGATTTGGTGCAAAGCTTCTTTCGGCTGCATTTCTAACGGCATATCGACCGCTCTTAAATTATCAACATTCAACAATTGGGATACCACTTGCACCATGCTTGTTGCTGTACTTTTTCCGTGGGCGGCAACGACAATACCAATCCGTCCTGCATCTTTATTTTCTCTTAGTGAAATGAGTAATACCGCCAGATAATAGGTTTCAAATTCAGGTATTTTCATTTGATAATTGATTTCAATAATACGTTTTATTTCTTGTGCTGTCTCAAATTCTACCGGATAATCCAACACCATATTTTTGATATTCTCATTTAATTTGTGTTGGCGCTCTTCACCATTTTGAATTCGTTTTAAGAATGAACTAATGTGCAAGCTCATGGCATAAATAAAATTTGATTGGAAATTATAGTTTAGTTTTTGTTTAGCAAAAGTATAGATTTCTTTGGTGACATCGATTATACGCTGATCGACGATTTCTGCTAACTTGTTTTCAGTATCAAATGTAAAACCATGATCTTTATAGAAAGATTTTAAATGTACATTGATATCTGTTGTAATAAAATTGTTGATCACTTCTTGTTCTAATCCATCAGCTTTTAATAAAGCTGCTTTATCACCAATAATTTCATATAAATTATAGGGTAATTCATATGAATCTGATTGTATCGTTACTAAAGGTTCATTGGGTGTAACGATCATTTGCGGTTCCAAATATTTTGATAGTTCCGCCAATGCTTCACGATTGCTCGCTAGCTGCATCATCCCTTCTTTGATGCTATCGGTCAATTCATCGATCGTGATTGTCAATTCATCTTGGTCGATATGATTTAAAAAGCCTCTAGCTGTCACTAACTGAACATTGGATTTCAATTGTCCTACATTGCCATAAGAAACACTACCGATCAAAGCTTTCACTACATCTTCTGATAACGAAATTTTTTTCTGAATACGTGAAGCTTCCATTGAGATCATCACTCTAAGAAGATCAATTTTTTCTTTTGCAGGGCGATCAATAAAATTAGGTAACTGAATGATGATCGGAATTCTGCGGACAAACGTATTTAGTAAAGAAGAGGTTGGGTTTTCAGTTGTTGCACAAATAATCCTCACATCTGCTTGACGATTTTTAACGGTTTCCCCCAATCTTGAATACGTTCCATGATCCATAAAATAAAAGACCATTTCTTGTCCTTCTGGTGGTAAACGGTGAACCTCATCAAGAAATAGAATGCTTCCATCTGCTTCATGAATGATTCCTTCTTTGGCTTTCGTTGCGCCTGTAAATGCGCCTTCTGCATAGCCAAAAAGATGCGACATCAATAATTCCGGATTGTGAGCATAATCAGCGCAATTAAAGACAACTAATTTTTTATCTGGAGCGATCACATGATTCATTAAGGCAAATTGGAACATGGCATGAGCGAAATAGGTTTTCCCAGATCCAGTTGGGCCAGTAATCAAACAGTTCAATCCTTTTGGTGGATACAGTATCGCTGCTTTCGCTTGTTCGACAGGCGTCCTCATGCTGCCAGCAGAGCCAATCATCCCTTTGAAAATGTCTTCTCCAGTAAATATTTTTGAAGGTTTATGTACGTGATGCTTACGTGCTGTAGTGTCCTCAACTAGACTATGTTCACGGTAGCTTTTTACAGGCTTTGTTAGTGGTTGATATTTAAAAATGACTTTGTCGACATACTTTACAGGACGACCCTCTGTTTTTTCTAATAACCCTTCCCGTACTAGTTGATTTAAGTCTTTGCTAGCATTTGTTCTTTGGATATCTAATGCATCTGAAACATCCCCTGTTGTCACACCACTACCTAAAGAGACATCACTAGGCGTTAAATTTTCCGTCTGCTCTTTTACATAAAGATAGATTCGTTCGATACGTTTCATCCTGACTCCTCCTTTTAAAATTAAAAGCTGTATTCGTGCGTTTCAACCTAGCCCATAGTTAGATAACATTAAATGCTAAAACAACAAACGATACACTAATTTATGTGTATCATACAGTGTATCGTTTTAAAAGTACACAGATAACCTTTTTATTAGAATGTTTCACATGAAACAACGATTTTATAAAAAGTTATCTCATTTTAATAAAATCCATAAGGTATTTCTGAAAAAGTCTGAAATTCCTTGAAAAATATGGGTTTCCTCGCTATAATGCAGAGAGGTTTAACTATTCTATATGAAGTGAGGAAAACAATTGATTACTGTAAATGATGTAAGTTTGCTATTTTCAGACCGCAAACTTTTTGATGATGTAAATATTAAATTCACGCCTGGTAACTGTTATGGCTTGATTGGTGCTAATGGTGCCGGTAAATCAACGTTTCTAAAGATTTTGTCTGGCGATATCCAACCAACAACTGGAAATGTTGCTTTAGGCCCTGATGAACGTTTGGCTATTTTGAAACAAAATCACTTTGACTTTGAAGAAAATACTGTTTTAGAAACGGTTATCATGGGTCACAAACGATTGTATGAAGTAATGAAAGAAAAAGACGCTGTCTACATGAAAGAAGATTTCACGGATGAAGATGGAATCAAAGCGGCTGAGCTTGAAGGGGAATTTGCAGAGTTAAACGGTTGGGAAGCTGAACCAGAAGCAGCAGTTTTACTCCAAGGATTAAACATTCCTGAAAGTTTACATGACCAAAAAATGAGTGAACTAACAGCTGGCCAAAAAGTTAAAGTGTTGCTTGCGCAATCCCTATTCGGTAAACCCGATGTTTTACTACTAGATGAGCCGACCAATGGATTAGACACTCGCTCAATCAATTGGTTAGAAGAATTCTTAATCAACTTTGAAAATACAGTTATCGTCGTTTCCCATGACCGTCACTTTTTAAATAAAGTATGTACGCACATGGCTGATCTTGATTTCGGAAAAATCAAACTATATGTTGGGAACTATGATTTTTGGTTGGAATCAAGCCAATTAGCGGCAAAATTACAATCCAATGCCAATGCGAAAAAAGAAGAGCAAATCAAAGAATTACAAGACTTTATCGCTCGTTTCAGTGCGAACGCATCGAAATCCAAACAAGCGACTTCTCGTAAAAAAATGTTGGACAAAATTACTTTGGATGATATCCAACCTTCTTCACGTCGTTATCCATTTGTTGGCTTTACACCAGATAGAGAAATCGGAAATGATCTACTACACGTAGAAAATGTTTCTGTAACAATTGATGGTAAGAAGATTCTGGACAATATCTCATTCTCTTTAAATAACGTTGATAAGGTAGCCTTCATTGCAGATAATGATATCGTTACAACCACTTTATTCAAAGTGATTATGGGTGAAATTACTCCTGATACTGGTAGCGTTCGTTGGGGGGTTACAACCACTCAAGCTTACTTACCGAAAGATAACAGCAAAGATTTCGACACTGATTTGACGATTTTAGATTGGTTACGCCAATTTGCAAGTAAAGAAGAAGATGACAATACGTTCTTACGTGGATTCTTAGGAAGAATGTTATTCTCTGGTGAAGACGTCCTGAAATCAGTAAACGTCCTTTCTGGGGGCGAAAAAGTGCGTGTGATGCTCTCTAAATTAATGTTGTCTAAATCAAACGTACTTGTTTTAGATGATCCTACAAATCACTTGGATTTAGAATCGATCACGGCTTTGAATGATGGCTTGATGGCCTTCACTGGTGCTATTTTATTTGCATCACATGACCACCAATTTATTCAAACATTAGCGAATCGTATTATCGCTGTTTCTGACAAAGGTGTAGTTGACCGTGCAGATACAACGTATGATGAATTCTTAGAAAATAAAGACGTTCAAAAACAATTAGATGAATTGTTTTCTGGTGAGTATTAATCTTTATTGATCCTATATACTTATAAAGTAGTAGTGGCCTTAAATGTCCACTACTACTTTATAGCTTTTTTTGTTTTTAATACTTAATAAAATCTATTTTTGTTTGTTTTTTCTTTAATTGATACTCTAATTCAGTAGCAAGTAAAATAGCCGTCGTTTTTCCTTTTTCGTTAAAATGATAACGAATATCGTCAGCATGATTTTTAGCTGTTCTAAAGGACAATTCAAAATTTGCTTGCATTATCTGGATCAATCGGATAGCAATATCCTCTTCTGATAATGCAAAAGAATTAGATAATTGAACTAAACTCCACCCTTTTTTTAAAAAATAAATCAACACCTCATCAGGCATTAGAATAGCTGAGGCACCTATATTCGCTTGAAACTCTTGTAGAGTCTTACGACCATGATTTTTTAAACTTTCTTTTGTGTCGATAAAAACTACATTCTTCTCATTTTTATGGAATAAATAGTGAATAATTTCATGACTAATTACAAAATTTTTCGTATTAACATCTAGCTGTTGATTAAATACTATTGTCGGCTCTAGCTGATCCTCAACAAGCATTCCAAAAATACATTCAGATGTAGTTTCTTTAAAATCAAAACCTCTTATGCTCACTCCTTGTGATTTTACTAACTCCCAAATATAAGAATAATGATATTCCTCATGGCTAATCTTGTTATCAATCATAATCGCTGAAAGATAGTTATTGATTTCATCAGAAAAACAAACATATTCGTTTACGTGTTTAAACATCTCCCTCTCCCCCTGTCCCTTTTGCACTCTAAATGGACCACTAATAAAAACAATATAATATTCTTAAAACTTTTCTTATATTTTAGTCTTATTAATTATTCTAAATTTCCAACAAATAAAAATATCTACGACTTTTTTGTTTTTATAAAACCCATTTCGTAAAACAATCGTAATCTATTTGTAATATTTTTGTAATCAGCCTTAAGTCCTATTTTTTATAACATTATATAAACTGTATTAATTATAAGCTTTATTACAAATATGGTAATTCATTATAAAAATACTGTTTTTGGCCGTATAACCAACTCATATTCGGTACCTGTATATTCTGTAGAGAATACATTATTTTCATCTTTCAAAATTAAATCATCTGAGAACGGTATATCAGCAGTCCAATCAAACATTCCCGTAAATGTTAAATTAAAATCATGACTGCCACCTTCTGTATTTTTCGCCATTTCATAATAGCCTGTAATGGTATAATTTTTATACTCACCACCATTATTAGCTGGGTTTGTTTTAGCTGCCACATCAAAGTAAAAATGATGCTTCATTACTGACGAAATTTGAGGTCTATTTTTGAAATTTTGAGCCCTCACAATACTTCCTTGCTTAGGTTCAAAATAAAAAGCGGATTCGATTCTTAGTTTAATAGTAAAAAAATGTAAACTTTGTATGATGAAGTAAGAAAAATCGTGTGATAATGTTCCTAAATTTAAGCTATTAGTCGAGAGTGACGTGTTCGTTGGTCTTTCAGTAATAATCAAACCACCAGTAGCTAATTTGATTTTCTTCTGATATTGTTTGTCTAATTGCTCCTTATTCAGATCAATTTGTATGTCATTGGACCCACTACCTTCTACATTTAGATATCCATCAGTGTTACTAACCAATGTAACGTGTTCTTCAGAGCTTCCTCCAATTGCTGAAATAACATTGTCTTCTATTTTTATATTATCTCCAGCAACCAATTTATCCTGAAAGTTTCCTTTCATTTTCTCAGTGTCAAGATCGATTGAAACATTATGAGTGCCGCTTCCTTTGACAGCAATAAACCCATCATTATTTATAATCTGTGTTGGTTGCCCATCTCCACTAGTTGCTAAATTTAGCTGAATAAATTTTTTCCCATCATGTGATAATACCCAAACCGTATCATCGGGTAAAACATAAGCATGATCTCGGTCTGCTTTTTTTATTTCAGATAAACTGTTTACTGGAACTTCCCATAATCCAGTGTCACACACTTCTGGGAGCACAGGTATTTTTTCATCCGAGTTACAAATTGTTGGTTTTACCATCTTAATGACCTCCTTTCAAAATATCAGCGAAACATGCAGCACATTCTGTTACGTCTACACCTAAAAATTGTGTTAAAGCTTTGATAAATACTTTATTTTTGGCCAAAGCTGAAGATAGTAAAACTTCATCATGCTCACTTGCTTGCCATGCTTCAAATGCAGTCATCATTGCAATAGCTAGATGTTTCACTGTACACCATTTTTCTTTATCACCTTGACCACCATACATCTCAAAAAGATACAACATATCTGCTCGACGCAATTCTGCAAAAGCTGTGATTTCTTCTTTAAGTTCGTTGATTTTTCGTAGCTGTGATTCTAGATTTACTTCAAGATCGATCAAGCCATTTTCTAATTCAGAAATTCGTTTTTCTAGTAATGTTTTAGCATGTATTTCAGCACTTGCGATTTGGATAAAACTTCTGATTAAATCTTCCGCAATGCCATCTGTTGAATGTTTATTTTCCATTTATTTCACCATCTCTCTTATATTTTGCAATTTCCCGCATCATGAGACTTTTATTTTTTTTCTCTTCATATACAATCGAATCACTTTCAACTTTAAAAAAGCTAATTAAGCTTTGATAATCTTTCGGGTGATTTTGTAAATGATCTTTCAATTTCTGAGCTTGTTCATCATATTTATTCATTTCATCACCTATTCACATGAGAGTATTTTAAATAATTGACCAATGTTGCATTGAAAACTCCAGTTCCTTTCAATTCTACTTTTTTATAACCAGGTGCTAGTATTGCTCCTTGCTGCCATGTTGGCATAAAACCAACAGCTTTAAGAAGATCATAGTTGGACAATCCTTTCGTTGGGAAGACTCCTTCGCCATCGACCCACGAACCAGCATATTGAGCTTTCAAATAAGGCGTCAAATTGATCCCTTCAATCCAAATCTCAAAATCAGAAACACTACTGGTAAATAAAGAGACACCCGCATCTAATGAGTGATTATGTGGCTGCGTAGTATGTTTGTGTGGATTTGGACTGACTGTATTTTGATTAACTACTAAATCTGTTTCATTGACTCGTATAGCCGTTGAACCGGTTGCACCACCTGAGCCAATCGACATTGCAAACGGCTGTATAATGATTTTAAACTCAAACCGTTCATAATAAATAAGGTCTGGACTAACTGAGATATAAAAAACAGCAGGGTGATTCGTATCACCCTGCCGTGTAAATTCCATCCCATAAATATCAACCACTTGATTCCTTCTTTGGAGCTGGTCTTGCCGGCTTTCAGCTGTTCGATCAGCGATTCGCTCAGCTATTTTATTTAACGCTGAATCATATGTCATTTTCACTACTGACCACTCTCCCTGTCTACTTTTAAAAATTTCTCCAAGACAACACTATTTTGCTCAACACCGCTTTGGTCAATCGTATAATTGATACTGGTAATATAAAACCAATCATCCATCTTAAGAATTTTCTTCATGTAATTTGAACATTCTTCGACCATTAAAAGCTGATTGTCATACAACAATCGAACTTTGTCACCCACGTTGATGTCATCTGGTAACTCTTCTACTGTCAATTCGATTTGATAGGTACGTCTAGATTGTTTTAATTTTTTCACGGCAGCATCGTAAGCTGTTTTAGCTGCTTTTGCTCGATCTTCATCTGTTATTTCTTCTGCATTTGTGTTGAATGGTGCTAAATCATTAAAAGAAAATGATCCTTCAATCACTTTGGCTGATTCTAAGGCTATACTCTCTGTATCAATCACAGAATACTCTATATTTCCATTCGGAGCTAATTTAGAAAACTGAATATAATCATAACCTCGCTCGTTATTGATACCTTTTCTCAAAATTACGATTGGAAAATTGGGATCTTGACTTGCTTTATCTTCATAGATTTCTCTAAGACTCATACTCGACATACCAGAGTCCGATTTTTCTCCATAAACTGTAGCGATATTAATGACATGGTCAAAATTATGACTAATTGTTGGTTCTGCAATAATTCGAATATTTTGTTTACTACTAGGCTTTGTTGAAAATAAATATGATTTCTTATCTCCGAAAGACCCAATTTCCAACGCACGCCCAAAATGAAATCCTATCCGCCAAAAAAGATCCGCTGTTAACTCGCATGTTTTTGTTAGACCTTCTAGCTTATTTTGCCGGCTATAGACATAATCAATCACACGCATTGCTGAATCCTGCCGATAATTCAAGTTCCAACCTGGATATCGAAAATCTAATGTGCTATATATATCATTCACTGTTCTGTTTTTAGCAGCTAAATTGGTTGAAATTTGTCGATATTCCCACTCGGAAACCACATGAGCTAAATCAACAGATAAAGTCTCATTATCTTTATCCAATGTATAACCTGTCACAATACCGTGAAAAACTTTTTTATTAATATACAGTTTGATTTCTTCACGACCATTGATCCATTCGGTGTATTCAATCGGTAATATAATTTGAGTCGTTGGCACATACATTAGCTCATTACTCCAGCCAAGTGTATTTAGAATTTTAGTCCCTCGTTTAACAACTTTTCCACCTTCTATTATTTCAAAAAAGAATTTAGTATTACTTTTAGCATATGGATCGATTTCAACATCAAAAGCTTGTTCAAAAATAATAATTTTATCAAAAATTAGTTCATCGATAGCTGTTCCATTCGTCCGTATCCCTTTGATATAAATAGCTGTTCCATTCGGCACTTTAAATTTGACCTCAAAACCAGACTTATCGACACCAATTACTTTGGGATAGGCTTCTTTAACATCAGGACGGTCAATTGGTTCTGCTTTGATACGTCCCAATTCTTGATCCGTTTCAGCATTGATAAATGCGATGTATTGTTCCCCTTTATCTGAGCTAAAGTGCCATCCGGAAGCATGAATTTCTCCGTTTTTAATTCCTAAAAAGTCTAAAGAACCAACATTGGTCATTGTTTCAAATGTCTCAAAACCTTCTAAATCAGAAGGCAATGTATTCAGAAAACCATGCCAACGCTTGGCTGCATCAAGTCTTTTTTGAAGATGCTCCGTTCCTGCTCGTTCAAAATTTTTGAGAAAAGCTATTGTTGCCTGTTCTACATCTGAAATATTTCTAAATCCTTCGACAGATTTTGGTTCGACCACACCGATCCATTGTCCGTTGAACATACACCAATCGATCAAACGTGTTTGAACTTCTACACTTGTATAATTCCCATTGATATTGGCATGACTTAATAAACGCTGAACGTACTCTCGTCCATTATACGTTTTACTACCAACTAAGGGATATGCAGAACCATCCCACTGAACCAATCCATAGGCTGGTCCTCCTATCTGGTCGGTATCAGGGTTCATTGATCCACCCGTCTCAACATCGATATTTCCTAATAAACCAGCAATTGAACTCATATTATAGCCAGCTTTATTTAAAAGTTGGGCGATCGACCAAGCTCTACGCTCTTCTTCTGATGTAATCTCTGGGGCTGGAGTTGAACCGCCACTTGACCCTTTGGGATTACTATAGATTGTTGCTGGTGGATTACCACTGTAGCTCCTACTAGCTGCATAATTGTCGATTGAAATGCCATTTGAGCCATAATTACAATGGATAATGGATGTGCTATCAATAAAGATACCCGTATGCCCAGCTGCCCCGCCGGAAGCACCACGGTTTCCCCAAACAAAGACATCCCCACGTTTTGGACTACTTACTTGTTGCCAGCCTGCTCCTTCTAAATGTCCAAAAAGAGAATCAGTATTCCCCATTGTACCAACAGACAAAAAGCCTCCTGCAATCAATGAAAAATAAACAGCAGAACTACAATCATAACTACTAGGACCTAGTCTGGCCGCCATACTATATGTGACAGCCCCTTTACGTTGATCCATCCAATTAATTGCTGTTTCAATGCTCGTCATAAAATCAGCCTCCTATCTTACTTTGTGCTTTCCATGTTCCGTCTTTACGGATTTGATTTGCGCTTTTATTAGGCTGTCCATCTTCACTAAATAGCGTTTTTGGAATATCGACCCAACTTCCAGATTTTCGGATCTTCCAATAACCGCCCTGATTATCTAACGACTTCCAAACTCCTTTTTCTCTAATAGCCATTGGCCGATAATCAGAAACAATATCTTTAAATCTAATATAGCTATACTCAAGAGGATATGTATCATCCCCATAAATTGTTATTTTTAACCAAGTGATATCGGTTGAATCAAACGTGTTATCTGTCACGTCGTTGTACCATGTTCCTCCTGAACTATTTTGAGAATGTGGATTATTCCAACCTGCCTTTTCATACAAAGATTGCGTGCCATAATATCTCTTTTTCAGTGTTTCAGTGAATGCATGTGTGTATGGTACACTCTCCGGATTTTCTGTTTGTACGGATGTTTTAGCAACAATTAATTGCCAGTCATATTCCGTTGCTAAACTACCTGCATAATTATAAGGTGTATAGCGTCCCGTTTCTCCTTTAACTCCATAAGCTACAAGCGATAGACGCAACCTAAATATATTCCCACTTATATTTTCGGCAGTAACTCCTTCTCCATATCTAAATTCTGCTGGATTGCCTGGTGGATTACCTGGAAATGCATTAAATTGTTCAGCTGTGGGTGCACCTACAATATGTACATCTCCAGGAACACCAGGATCTCGCCCCCAACTACCAAGAATCGGGGCATATCTTCTATTCGGCATAATTATTCACCCTCTTTTAATTCTTCTTTTAGTTCTTCCTTTAATTCTGCTTTCAGTTGTTTCAGCAATGCTACATTGATTCCACCCGCCAAATCATTTTCCGTTGAATTATTATTGGTTCGGATATAGTGAGCACCATCAGGAGAACCACCAAATAAGTTGATATTCCCACCAGCAATGCCTTTTCCAGGAATAAAGCCTCCTTCAAGTCCGCCTTCCCAAACACCGATTTCTTTTAATTTTTCAATAATCTTCAACAATGCGTCCATCATTTTTTCAATCAAATCCCACTGACCACAGTCGGAGCAGATCAATGCTTTATTCATCAATCGTTGATTATTTAGAAAATCCAGAATAAATTCTTTAATATCACACATATTAACTGCTGGTAATTTTTCTCCCAAATAGCCTATTAGGCAGTCATTCAGATTATTCAAATCCTCACAGTTATCGTGTAACACTGGGAGTTTAGGATTTAATCCTGTATTTTTTTGCAAACTTTTACACTCTTGATCTGTAATCCCATTCAAAACAAATTCTGGGCTAGTCACTTTTAATTCTTCACAAGCTTGGCAATCTGTCATCTTATTTCATCCTCTCTTTTGATCTTTCAATTTTTTATAATAAACTGTACATAATAAAAACTCACTTCCACCATCGTTTTTCATGGTAGAAATGAGTTTTTTAAATATATGGTGAAACTGATGTTTTATTCTTATTAGCAAATTGGATTTTTACATTCGCACGATCATCTAATGTACTTGATAAGCTATCATTGAAAACTTCAAGAAATTGAATCCAACCACTGTCAGTGCCTGGTGGAAGTACACCTTTCATACCAATGGTAATCGTTTGATTAATAGCCCATGTTTTATCCTCTATTGTATTGTGTTTCTTTTTGAATATACTAGTCTCTTTATCATTTTTGACATATAAACTAATCACAAATTCATTAGCGCCACTCACCTTTTCTGACTTATAAGTACACTCATTAACTGTGACACTCCGTATTTGCCATTTTGCATTCAGTCCACTTTCTTGTCCCATACCAAAGTTAACTTTACCGGTCACACTACCTCTTCCCAATCTTCGCTTAAATGAACTATCTAACCAATCAGTCCAATTAAAAACAAAATTTCCTGTCCCTCTATCAATTGATACACTCATTTCAGGTGTTGAATATTCAATGACATAGCTAGCATTCACTTCCCAATTCTGAGCGGCTAAGGCATCCAAGGTTGCTTCTACTTTTGCCATTTTTTCCCATAATTTATTGATCGATGTTTCCAGTTCATGAATTTTGAGCCATTGCCCACAGTCGCTGCAGACCATTGCTTTATTCATCAATTGCAGATTAGTCATTAATTGATCCATAAATGCTTTCCAATCACACACATTCTGATCTGCTAAGGTGTCTTTTAAAGCTCCAATCAAACAGTCGTTCAGATCGCTTAAATCCTCACAGTTGGTATGAAGAACGTCTAAATTAGGATTTAAACCTGTATCTTTTTTCAAACTGTTACATTCTTTCTCTGTGATCCCATTAATAATAAAATTTGCTGCATACTCTTTTAAATTATCACATGCTGCACAATAATCGGCCATTCTTTTCATCTCCTTTTCTAAATATAAGGTGGAACGGATGTCAAATTTTTATTAGAAAATCGAACTTGTCCATCCACAATGCTGCTCAATACTTTGCCTTGATCTTTAAACGAAAAAATCTGCAACCAACCGCTATTTTGCCCAGAGCTCAAAACGCCTTTTAAATCAAGTGGGATCGTTTTATTGATCTTATCCGTGAACGTTTCCAAGCTATTATGAGGACGCTCATATTCTAGCGTTCCACCTGAAATGGTTGGTACATAAAACTTAATGATGAATTCTAAGCTTCTGACATTCAATGATTGATATGTCACAGTATCCAAGGTCACACTTCTAACTTGCCATTTCGCATTCATCCCATTTTCTTGCGCCATGCCAAAGTTGATTCTTCCTGTAAGTTTTCCTCGCCCCATAGGATTGGTGATAACTGATCCATTCATATCCCAATCAGTCCAATTAAATTCAAAATATCCTGATCGGTCAATGTGAATCTTTAATTCTGGTACTTCAGATTGCACTAAACGACGCACATCGACCTCCCATTTTTGAGCAGCTAATACATCTAATGCTGCTTCGACTTTCGTCATTTTTGCCCATAATTTATTGATTGAATCTTCAATTTCATGAAGTTTTGCCCATTGCCCACATTCACTACAGATCATGGCTTTTTGAATCGTGTATAAATTGTTCGTTAGTTCTTTCATGTACTCTTTCCAGTCACAAACAGTATACGCAGGTAATTTGTCTTGTAACGAATGGAGTAAGCAATCCAACATATCATTGAGGTCTTCACAATTTTTATGCAATTCTTTCAAATCTGGGTTTAATCCCGTATCTTTTTGTAGGCTTTTACACTCTTTATCTGTGATGCCATTCTTCACAAAATTCGGTGCGTATTCTTTTAGAGCGCCGCAAGCTGTACAATAATCAGACATGTATTTCCCTCCTTTTTTAAATCGTTAATCTGTCGACTTTGACATACACACAGGTCATTTCACAGCAATTATTGGTTTCGACGATGATGCCGTTCGTTCCATGATGAACACTAAAACCAAATGTACTGCCAATTGGTATCACTAATTGATTGATGTTGATGACTTTTTCTGAACAGCACTGATCTTCGAGATAATAAATCTCACCGCTAGATGTCAAGGTCAATTTACCGTTATATTCGCCTAAAATTTGCATTGTGTTACCGTTCAAGGTAATCACTGGATCTTTCATCGCTCCGATCAACGTGATGGTGAGCTTGTCACTATCCATGATCGTGTCACTGTAAAACTGTCCTGCAATAATATCTTTACATGGCTCTGCCTTACAGATTTTATGTCCAAGCATTTTTTCTTCAGACCAAATCTTTTTCCCTGCCTCACAGTTATAAATGATTTGATACGTATCACCACATTGGCTATAAAAAGCATTTGCGACGTCTTTTTTCAGTTCGCAAAGTGAGTTATCTCCAGTTAGAAAATCACATTCACAGACGCATTTTGGACACGGTTCATGTTTGGTTTGGGTGCACGAAATACAACAATCTTGGCACTCATCGACTTCTTGAAAATCTAAACAGTCCATAAAATTACACGCTACATATGGTTTTAAGAAAACTTTTTTCGTGTCTGCTTTATGCCAAATTCCTTCGTATAAGACAAGATCGATATCAATATTGACAACATGTCGTTCCATTGAATAGGACTCACTGAAATCTTTGATAAAGGCATTCGTCCATAAAAGTTGTTCGCCTTCAATGGCCCATAACTTGCCTGCTTTGACGATATTCATGAAGACATAATCTTTGTAAAATTTCTTTTGATCACAACTCAATTTTCTTGTATCGAGTTTTAGCGTCATGCTTAGTGACTGCTCCAGAGAAAACTGTTGCTTGGCTTTAAAATTGGCATAGCTTCCATGACCGAAGCTGTATTCTGTTGTACCAGTTTTAAAACCGCCGCTAAGATCCGCTGATTGCAGCATTTCGTAGTTATCGATCACGAGATCGTTGAATTGGATGTATTTTCTGTTTAATATTGTCATGATTTACTCCTTTCTTTGAGGTTGGTTAGATGTATAAAAAAGAACAAGAACAGCTGGGAGGCTGTTCTTGTTCTTTTATTTATTGTTGTTGTAGTACCATTGAGCAAACTCTAGAATTTCTTTGTCGGAATAGTCTAGGCTTTTCTCTCTAGTAAGATACACGTAGTTTCTTGATGTTATTTTTACACCTTGTTCTCCTAAATCTTCTTCCATTTTTTGATCTTCATTGTTAACTATATCTTCTGCATTTTTTTATTATTCTATTGATTTTTGTTATAGTACCATTGTGCAAACTCTAAGATTTCTTTGTCAGAATAGTCTAGACTTTTGAGAACTTTAGCCATGTCATTTATACTAGTATTGTCTACCGATGACTCAACTATCCTTCCTTTACTCACTTCATAATATAGAGTATCTTTATCTTTCCCACTAATATTTCCCTTTAATCTGAGCATAATATTACGAATTTCATCTGGGTCATGTAACACATCAAACGTCATATCAAAATAATCATAGTCTATTCCTTTTTCTCTAATAAAATATAAACTATCATCTATACTATTGATATTAATTTCTACGCCTTTTTCCTCTAAGTCCTCTTCCATTTGTTTCATCTGTTTATCTTTTTTTGTGGAAGAATCTTCTGTACTTACAGCTGTTTCTTTTTTTGGAGTTTTTTCTGTAGAACCACATGCGCTTAGTCCTAAAAGTGCTGTTAATGTTAATACGGATATTACTATTTTTTTCATTTTCTCCTCCTGTAACGTAAAAATAACTATTTGTATTTTAACATATATCACTATAGAAAGAAACTCATTTTATGGTTAATATCTAGTATACGTTTATGCCTTAGATACTTATCTTAAATAACGACTTGCTCGTTTCATAATATAATCAGCATTTCCACCAACTACATTTTGTGTTACTCTATTAGCATTATTTGTTGTATGGTTAATGTTATTGACGACGGTTGAAACTGCTGGAATAAGCATCGACTGAGTATTAAATCTACCCGTCAATGCGCTGAATGCTCCACGAACATCAAGATTATTTACTTTATTCATAAAATCAAGACCAAAGGTACTAACAGCGGCTCTACGCTGAACGAATTCCCCTGGCGTTAGCATGGCTGGTACTGTATCGGTACCTTTCTTTTTGAAAATACCCGCTAATCCACCAGAAGCATGAAACTCGACTTCACCACCTTGTGATTTAGTTGTTGCTGTTTTAACATTTTTAAGCTCTTCGTTTATCGCCGTAGCCATTCCTCTGATTCCTTCTTTAAAACCATCAATTAAAGATGCACCTAGTGTATTTCCTAGTGTGTTAAGTGGTGCTGTAAATTGTGCTTTAGATTCATCGGTTGTAAGCTTGTTAATTACATCTGTTAATGAGGAAAGCATATTTGCTACGCCTTCTGCAAAACCTGTTTTTAGGTTTTCACCGTAGGTTCTACCAATTTCTGTAAATTCCCCATATTTCAATTTGAGATCTGAAATAAGTGTGTTAACTTTTTCCATAATTGCTCCTGTTGGATTAATCTCATTGAATTTATTTAACAGACTATTAGCATAACTAGTTCCAACCACTTCAAAGTCTCCTTTTAGCGTTGCTAGTTGCTCAACCATATTACTAAAAGCTGTTATACTATTTTGAATAGCTTCCACATTACCTATGTCCTTAGTATCAATAATAAATTGTCTAATTTGATTTAAACACTTAGTCAGAGCTAATAGTTTTTGATTGAGTAATTCTGGATCAATCGAAGAATTTGTTATTTTATCAATTTCTGTCATTAATTTTGTTATTTGTTCTATTTTTGCTTTTGTAGTTCTGGCAGTTTCTGTAAAGTTTTTATCATTTGATTTAGAATTACTACTTGAGTCACCTTTCTTTAATGGTCCGATAAATTCAAAATTAAACCCCGAAAGAATCTGAACTGCACTTTTAAGATGTCCGAGTGTTTTTTGAAACTCTTCTATTTTCTCTTCATTGAAGGTAAATCCTAGTGCTGTTTCAAGTTGTTCACCTAAATTATTTAATTCTGTTATTTTTGCAACTGCATCTGTAACTGTTTTTTGCATTTTTTCCCATGCAGTAAATTTTAATTCTTCACCATTTTCGTCAACTAAAAGATCTTTTGTTAGTACTTCGCGCAAAGCAGTTGACATGTTATTCATTGTATCTTTAAAAGTCTCCAGCTTTCCAGTATCGAATCCATAACCTAGAGCGGTCTTCAGCTGTTCTCCTAAACTGTTGAGTTTTTCCAACTTATCGATGGCTTGCTGAACATCTGCTTCCATTTTTTCCCAACTAGGAATCTTACTTGCTTTACCGTTATCATCTTTCGGAATTAAATCTGCTGTTAATATTTCTTGAATGGCTAATGAAATATTAGCCATGGTTGCCTTAAAATTGTCCAGAGCTGCTGCATCAAAAGTAAACGTTAAAGCTTTCTCAAGATGAGTAATTAATTGATTGATGAGTCCTGCTTTTTCCACTGTATCATTTAAAGCAGTAGAATCAAGTTCCATATCCAGATCTATTTGTTCAAAATCTTTTATTATATCCTGAATATCATCAAGCTTCGTTTTAATATCACCAAAATTTAAATCTACTTCTTGTATTTTATATAGCTCATTTGCAATATTAGCTAGATTTGATACATAGGTTTTGGCCTTTTCTGTAATTTTAGTATCAATATCTCCACCATCAAAAGCTCGTTTTACATCATCAAACCAGCCTTTTGTTTTAGTAAAATATTCAAATGTCTTCTGAATGGATTCGATCTTTGTCTTTAACCCTGCTGGATCTGTTATCTCAGTTTCTTCAAGCTGTTCAATTGCTTTAGCTACAGAAACTAGATTTCCCACAGCTTCTGCCGCGTCTTTCCCAATATCGGTATCTGTTTTTCCTCCATTGAAGAATTGGTCGAATTCTTTAAGGAAGCCCACACCTTTTTTCAAGTATTCAAAAACACTTTGAATTTCATTGATTTTCGTTTCAATATTCGCAGGAACCGTAATATCCTCAAACTTCTGAAGTTCCGTTCCTACTTTTGCTAGTTTAATAACACCTTCTGCTACAACTGCGGTATTTAATGCGCCAACGGCATTTTTGAATAAATCTACTACGTTTCCTAGATTAGCTGCAGTAAAATACCCGATAGCTGTCGCAACAGAATCTATTTTTCCTTTGACGCTTGATGTGTCGTCTGGGACTTTTTGATCTAACTGATTAAGTGCTTCTGAAACATGCATCAATTCTTCTGCTACTAGAAAGACTGTTGCTAATCCTGCCCCAGCAATCAATGCACCAACACCTGATGATACTAATGCACCGACAACGCCAACTAAGACGCTCATCCCTCCGATTGCTATGCCGATATTGGCTAGTTTTGCCGCAACATTGGCAATGTCATCTGGCACTTTTTCATCGATCTGCTTCATTGCTTCGGCAGCTTCGGTTAATAAAGTTATGATTCCTCCGATTGATTCCAGTCCAGCCATAGCCATTTCTGGTTTCTTCTCAGCAAATAAACCAACAATCCCTACAAGTAATCCCATGCCTCCGATCGCAGCCCCCATGGCTAGAAGTTTACCACCTATGCTACCAAAATCACCTGGAACTTTTTCAGCAATTTGTCCCATTGCTTCAGCTGTTTCACCTAATAAGTTGCTAAGATCACGAATCATTTTAAAGCCAGCTTTTGCTTCTTTAGGATGATCCTTCGCTAATTTTCCTGCTATCGCTACTAGGACACCCATTCCGCCTATTGCTATACCCATACTTCCTAAACGGGAACCCATTTCTCCCAAATCCGATGGGACTTTTGCGGCGATTTGACTCATCGTTTCAGCTGCTTCTTCTAATAATTTGCCGATTTCTCGGATCATTTGGAAGCCTTTTTTTGCTTCTTTTGGATTGTCTTGAGCCAATTTTCCTGCTATCGCAATTAAAACACCCATTCCACCTATCGCTATGCCCATACTTCCTAAACGAGATCCCATTTCTCCCAAATCCGATGGGACTTTTGCGGCAATTTGACTCATCGTTTCAGCTGCTTCTTCTAATAATTTGCCGATTTCTCGGATCATTTGGAAGCCTTTTTTTGCTTCTTTTGGATTGTCTTGAGCTAACTTTCCAGCAATTCCTACTAATACGCCAATTCCTACTATGGCAATCCCCATATTTCCTAAACGAGCACCCATTGAGCCTAAATCTGATGGAACTTTTGTCGCGATTTGACTCATCGTTTCAGCTGCTTCTTCCAATAATTTACCTATATCTCGAATCGTTTTAAAGCCGGTTTTGGCTACTTTAGCGTCACTACTTGCTAATTTGCCAGCTATCGCTACTAATGCACCCATTCCCGCTATGGCGATCCCCATATTTCCTAAACGAGCACCCATTGAGTCTAAATCTGATGGGACTTTTACAGCAATTTGACTCATCGTCTCTGCCGCTTCTGCTAATAGTTTACCAATATCACGAATCGTTTTAAAACCGGTTTTGGCTACTTTAGCATCGCCACTTGCTAATTTCTCAGCTATAGCAGCCAAAGTCCCCATTCCTACTATGGCAATCCCCATATTTGTTAACTTGGGACCTATTTTACTTAAATCTGATGGGACTTTATCGTTGACTTCTTTGAGCGCTGTTGCTCCTGATTCTATAGACTTAGCTGCATCTTCTATAAAACTAAACCCTTTAAATTCGCTTAGGCTTTTTTCAAGTTTTTTAACACTTGATTGAACTTTGGTTTTCTCTATTTTTAATTGTTTGATTTTACTGTCTATTTTAGAAAGCTGTTTTGCGATTTCTTCAGAGTTGGATTTCATATCTATTGATATTTTTTCTATTGCCATTCTGCCGCCTCCTTTCTTATTCTAAAGAATATCTGTTTTGTTATAATGATAAAAAAAGACATGAGCCATGGCTCATGTCTTCAAACACTCTTTTATAGTCTTTCTTTTCATCACTTCTATTTTCCATTAATTTAAGGACAACCTTATACATTTCAGTGTAACAATGTAACTATTCTTTCGATACTACCATCTTACAACAGAATTATTGTCTAAAAATTCGGATATCGTTCATACCCAATAAACACACAAAAAAGAGACTCTCTTAGAGTCTCTGATATCCCCGCACAATCTACTAATCCGCCAAATCATCATTCGTATAAAACAAGACCGCATACTCTTTTGGCTTCTTCACTTTGCGCTTCGTTTCATTCCCAAGCGATTTCCATTCTAGAAAATTACTATAACTTTCTTCGTTTGCATATTGCCCGTAAGCCACCAATAATTCAGCAACGCCCCACTCATCTAAAATAATATTCGGGCGTTGCTTTAACACTTTGGCTACATAATGAGCCATGTACGTGTAAATATTCAAATTCGCAAAAAATGTTTCTGATTCTTTTTCTACTGAAGTCTCATTTTCACATGCTTGTCTGTAGATTAACCGAAAAAAACATCTGCTTCATTAAAGACTTCTGGATGATTTTCCATGATTTTGTTTAGGTTTTCGATTACAGAAAATGGCAGCATATACTCGCCCATCTGATCGTCGATCCCTAAGAATGTTGCAACTAAGTTGTAGATAGCTAAATGAATTTCATCACCTGCGCCTACAAAAACAGATAACAACTCTTCTTTGCTAAAGTCTTCCATATCGCCATTTTCTTTCAACTTATTGAAAAATGGGATAATTTTCATGATCGCATCAACAATTCTTAAATCTGAACGTGGTGTGATCGTGATATCTCCAAATGCAACGCTGAAAACATAATAAGATCCAACCTCTTTAGCACCTTCTGGTTTTTGCTCAAAATGTGTTTGAGGGACACGGAATCTCACACTATAGTCTGCTTTTTTCACTTCGGTTTTATTTGCATCCCCGATCACTGATACCTCTTGATCTTTTACCACCGCAAAAGGAGTATCCTTTTCATTCGTTTTTTTCAAATTATTGCTAATCGCTAAAAAATCAGCGGCTTTCATGCCTTTTTCTTCCATCTCTGTTCCTCCTAATTTTAAAAGCTGAACGGGCTCTAAATACTAGCCCGTAAAGCTAAATGATTTATATTACTCTGCTACACGATACATTTCAAAGAAGTTACCATTTTTATCGCGTTGTACGGAAATTGTAAACTCAAAAGTAGTTTCTTCGTTATTCACTGTTCCAGGGAATGAAGTGATCAAGACGTTATTATAAACATAGTTTTGTTTCACGCCATCTGTTTGTTCTTGTGTAAATGACATACGTACTCGACGTGCATCTAATACATCTTCATTTCCAACAAAGTGCTCTACATCAACTTTTTTCGGATAACTGATTACTAGATCTTTCCCGACTAATGATTTATGGAATAAGATTTTTCCATCAGCTAAAACGATAAATTGTTTTTCGTTGATTTCAACAACTGCGGGTGTATTAACACGATTCAATAGTGACTCTGTCACATTACAGCTATCCGCGATTGCTGCTGATGTAAAGGCACATTCGTCCATATTCATATCGGCAAGTTGAATATAACCATAGTCCACGCCATCAATTGTAGTAGCAGAAACTGCTTTATCTGCTGTTTGGATAATCCAACCGCTTGTTAATGTACCTTTAGACATCAATGGGTTCAATTTCCAATAATTCGCTGTAGCGCTCTTACCAGTCAATGTTCTTTCGATTGCGATACTTGTTGCATCGTAGCCTGCACCAAAACAGCTTGCTTCCACTGGATCTACTGTTAATTCGCCTGCAAATTCATCGATACAGCCAATTTTAACAACATCATTGATTTCAAAATCTTCAATGCTGTTATAAACGTAAATTGAAGAAAAACCAACCGTTGCAAGAATTGAGCTTTCTGGTACAACATTCAAACGAAGGATGATTCCATTTTCACTTGCTGTCCAGCCCATACCACTTCCTGCATCAGGTAATTTAGATAAATCGATAACAACCGGTTGAAACCCAGCCTCGCGCACTCTTATTTGTTTTTGGTAAACGTCTGAATTTGATTGATTTTGATCTGCAATATCAGAAATAACTGTTTCTAAATGATAAACTCCAGCTGTTGGGAAATGAACATAATACGTGATTACACCTGCTGCAAATTCTGTCGCATCTGCATTCACTCCAAAGGAAGCACCCGCTGCTAAACCTGATGGATTCATAACCGTTAATGTCCCTGAATTTTTACAGCCTTCAGCTAAACAATTGAACATGTCTTCTGGTGTATTGTAGACATTATATACAGCACTTGTTCCGTTGATATCAATATAATTTTTTGTATTTACTTTGACACAGCTGTCAATATCCGTTAATACGGCAAAGTCAACTTCCATCAATTTATTTAATGATTTCATTCCAATTTTAGAAATCAATGTATCATTGCTACATCTTGTCATTTATAATTCCCCCTGTTATTGATTATTTTGAACGACACGTGTTGCGTCGCGCTCATATCTTCCGCCATTTTTTTTGTTCAATGTCTGTAATTTTCTTTGAATAAACACTTGTACATCGACAGTATCTTGTTTAGCAAGTTCTTTTGTTTTTTTCTCTTTAGCCATTTTCTTTCCTCCTAATTTTTAAAAGCATAACAAACTTTTTAGTCTTACATTACAGCTTGTTTGTTCAACCTTCTTGAAACATTTTTACAGCTTGTCCATCCAAGCTATACGTTTGCATTAGTAAAAAATCTCCATCTTGTTCCATCACTTCATACACTTGACCTGCATAAAATATTTTTGTTTGCCCACTTGGTAAAACCATGCGTGTTTCACGTTGGAACGTGTGGTTGGACAGTTTTCTGCTGCCGCAAGATGAACAGCCCGATTTTTTCACTTGATTCTTGATTCCTAGAAATTGGATTTTCATTGTGCAACCTCCAGTGTTTGACTTTTCTTAGTAAAACTAAGGTTCATTCCTCAATAATTTCTACAGCAGCGTATGAGATTTTTTTTATTCGGCCGCCACACGATTTACAAGCACTCTCTGTATACTCAACTCCCAGAGACATCAATTCTTTGACTAGCTGTTGTGAATACGGTCTTTCAATTTGAATATTCTGTAGAGACTGATTGAATACTTTATCATCACCTAATTCATATTTTTCACCAGGCTTTAAACGTACATGACTGTATGTTGTTACTCCCTCTTTTTGACTAGCAACATTCAATGTCGTGATTGTGTCGATTGCACGAATTAATTTAAAGTACTTACTCATAGGCATTCCTCACTTTTCTCTTACTTATACTGATTGGAAATACTACGAACCTCAATTAAGCGTCTTATACAAATCCTTTCCCTTATGTGCGATCGTCACATCTTGATCTATATAAACGTAGATAAATTGTTTATCAGATCATTTACTTCTCTGATATTTTCTTAAATCTATCTGCCGGAATTGTGGTGAATTTCCTAACACGATACCTTTGGTTATTACAACAAGCTTGACTGGAAGTAGGTCTATTTTTATTATTTTGAGCTTCCGTCAGCCAATGCTTTAATAACTAGTTTTCGATAAGGTCATCTTATACTGAATGTTGCTTTTGAAAATCCGCACATCGTCCATATTTTCTATTTCAACTGAACGATAAGGTTTCTTATACCAAAGAAATAGTCTAATTTAACTGCTTACGTTACTAAGACTATTTTTTGATACTATCATCTTATAATGGAAATTTATTCAAGAAATCCGATTATCGTTCGTAGATTAAATAGTCAAATTTAAATCTTTTGCTACTTGTAAAAAGAACCAATCTCTTAATTCAAACGCTTTTGTTCGACCTACAAAAATCAAGCTATTTGTAATCAAACCTTGGATTGTGTATTTAGGCATACGTCGCATATATAGTTCTTGGATAATTATTTTGGTATCTTCGCAACATTCTTCTAATATATTCGATACGACACGTTGATTTCTTTCTAAGGCAGCTAGTCTTTGATCTTGTTCGATCGTAATCATTAGATTGTCTTGTATATTGTAATTAGCCCTATTTCCTTTAATACCTGAGTTCAAATCATTCTCACGATATGGATATCTAAGCTCTTCCTCACGTTGTTTGATATACTCTTCAATTCTTGGGTAATCGGCTAAAATATCTTTGACATAGTTAAACGTTGACTTTCTCATTTTGATTTCCTCCCTTTAATTATCTAATTTTCTCAGTGACAACCAACAAAGCGACTCCTTTTTAGTAATATTTTTTTAAGAAGCAGCATTACTTATGACTAATCGTACTTTATTAAAAGAATAATGTACGATATATAAATCTTAATGTATATTATCTCATTTTCGCTTTAAAATACTGTCAATAATCTCCCAAATGCTTTTGGTTCTCCGATTGAACTAAAAAAATAGACATTAGTCTCAAGCAATTTTTAAAGGTTAACCTTTAAAAATTGCTTGAGACTAATGTCTACTTTATAAAATAATGTTAGCTTGTTTCTCTTTTCTTCCCTCTTGAAAAAACTGCAATACAACCATTCCCAGTATGACTAGTGATCGTAGGGCCTAGTGGATGCAAACGAATCTCTTTAACCTGAATTTTTTCCTCGATCAAAGCTTTGACCCTCTCTGCACTTTCTAAATCACCAGCATACGCAATAAAAACTGTTTGTTTTAATGGCTCCGTCATTCCTTGAACCGTTTCATCTGCCAGTTTCTTCAAGGCTTTGCTACGTCCTCGGACTTTTCCGATATTTTGCAGCTTCCCTTGATCATCTACCACAATGATCGGCTTAACGTTCATTAGACCGCCGATCGCAAGCTGCTGCTTTGGAAATCCTGCCGCCACGTTCTAAATGCTTTAAATCGTCCACTGTGACCCAAGAATGAACAGTCATTGTATTGTCAGATAACCATAGTAGAATTTCGTCTATAGAATGACCATTTGCTTTTAACTCGATTACTTCACTGACTAACAAGCCTTCTCCAAGACTAGCAGCTTTTGTATCAACAACATAAATTACAGCATCCGGATGTTCTTCTTTCAAAATGTCAACAGCTTGCATTGCACTTTGGTATGAGCCGCTTAATCCAGAAGAAAAAGCTAAATACACTATCGGAATCTGCTTTTCTACAAACGGTCTAAAAAATTCAATATAGCGTCCCACATTCACTTGAGAAGTTGTCGGCATACCACCTGTTTTTATTTCTTGTAAAAACCAGTCATAGTCAAATGTTTTCCCCAAATCATCCACTAATTCTTTCCCATTTATCTGAATCGTCATACTGATAAAATCAACATCATTTGCTTCTAAATATGTATATGGTAAATCACAGCATGAATCTGTCATTAATTTGAATGTCATTTTTAAATCCTCCCTAATTCCTTTTCTATTTTACCACATAATTAATGGATACTCATGTGTTATTAAGTTCGTAAGTAATCAAAAAGGCTTCTATTTGGAGGAAAATGAAAAGAGAGAGACAATTCTTCCTTTGTCTCTCTCTCGTTTTAAGATTTAAATTTGTGCCCAAACACTTTCCAAAACATTCGTTTGGTTACGGTCTGGTCCTACTGAAAATGTTGAAATACGCACGCCAACTAATTCAGAAATACGGTGAACATAGTTTCTTGCATTTGCAGGAAGATCTGCTAATGTTTTACATCCCGTAATATCTTCTGACCAACCAGGTAACTCTTCGTAGACAGGTTTACAACGGCTCAACTCTTTCAAGCTAGCTGGATAATGATAGATCAATTCGCCATCTAATTCATAAGCTGTACAGATTTTTACTGTGTCTAAGCCACTTAATACATCAATCGAGTTCAATGAAAGATTTGTAATTCCTGACACACGTTTAGAGTGACGCATCACAACCGTATCAAACCAACCCACACGACGCGGACGACCTGTTGTTGTTCCATATTCTTTCCCAACTTTACGAATTGTTTCTCCTGTTTCGTCAAACAATTCCGTAGGGAATGGGCCATCACCAACTCGTGATGTATAAGCTTTACAAACACCCACAACTTTATTAATCTTAGAAGGTCCAACACCGCTACCAATTGTAACGCCTCCAGCAACTGGGTTTGATGATGTTACAAATGGATATGTTCCTTGATCGATATCTAGCATAACACCTTGAGCGCCTTCAAATAATACGCGTTTACCTGCATCTAATGCATCATTCAAAATAACAGAAGTATCCGTTACGTATTGTTTGATTTGTTGACCATATTCATAATATTCTTCAAAAATATCTTCAAACGCAATTGGTTCGCTGTCGAACATTTTAACAAATTGACGATTTTTTTCTTCTAGATTTATTTTTAAACGTTCTTCGAAAATTTCTTTATCTAATAAATCAGCTATACGAATCCCTACACGAGCGGCTTTATCCATATATGCTGGGCCAATTCCTTTAATCGTTGTACCAATTTTATTTTCACCTTTGGCATCCTCTTGTAATTGATCCAATTGGATGTGATAAGGTAAAATCACGTGAGCACGGTCAGAAATACGTAAATTATCTGTCGTGACATTATTATCTTTTAAATAAGCCAGTTCTTTTACAAGAGATTTCGGGTTGACTACAACACCATTTCCGATCACACTGATCTTGTCTTTGTAAAAGATACCTGAAGGAATCAAGTGTAGTTTATAAGTGATACCATCAAACTTAATGGTATGACCTGCATTATCTCCGCCTTGATAACGTGCGATGACCTCAGCATTTTCACTTAAAAAATCCGTGATCTTTCCTTTTCCTTCATCGCCCCACTGCGTTCCGACTACTACAACTGATGACATTCGAACACCTCGTTCTAAATTATTTTGTCCTGAATCATTGTACCAATAAAACAGAACGCTTTCAAGAAAAAATCGAATATTGTTTTTTTGAAAAGAAAAAATCCAACCAAAACACGAACATTATTCCATTAATTATTTTACATCAGATAAAAAAACGAATTTTTTTCATTACCTTGTAAAGAAGTTTTATTTTGTTATAATCGTTAACAATACATTATAAACTTATATAGGAGGTATATTCGGGATATGAAATATTATTTTTGTTTAGAGATTGACGAATCTTTGTCTTTAGTCCAACCAACATTAACAATGGCGCACGATCTCTTTGAGCTAGTTGATTCAGATCGGGATCATTTAAGAAAATTTCTTGATTTTATTGATTCTTCCACAACTTATGAGTCTCAAGAGCGTTATATCAAAATGAAATTAGAAGGGGACATCAATGGAACCGACCGCTTATTTATCATCGCATTTAATCAAAAACTAATTGGTTGTATCGACCTACATCTCATTGATGCAGCTAATAAAAAAGCCGAACTCGGTTACTGGCTTCACTCAGCTCAAACCAATAAAGGTATTATGACTAAAATAGTGAAACACGTATGTAGCATCGCATTTGAAGATATGGGGTTAAATAAATTAAGCATTCGTGCGGATGTCGAAAACAAAGCGAGTAATCTTGTTGCCATCAAAAATGGCTTCTCTTTTGTTGGAACAGACAAATCAGAAGTGCTTATGTATGGCGAATTTAGAGACCTTAATAACTATTCTCTTTTAAAAGCCGATTTCAGCTAAAACAAGAGCCTAAGTAAGTCCTTTATGAAAACTTACTTGGGCTCTCCCATTATTTCTAGCTAAAGTTAAAACTCTTCTCTTGGTGATAATGAGGCGAACTTGTTAAACTCTTTGATAAATAACAGCTCTACGGTTCCTCGGGCACCACTACGGTTTTTTTCAATAATAACTTCGATTACATTATCAATTTCAGGTTCTTCACGATCACCGTCTTCTCCATCTTCTCCACGATCATAATAATCATCACGGTATAGGAAAGCAACGATATCTGCGTCTTGCTCAATAGATCCTGACTCACGGATATCACTTAGTACGGGACGTTTATCCTGACGTTGTTCTACACCACGAGATAACTGAGATAATGCAATCACTGGAACTTTTAATTCCTTTGCTAACTTCTTCAATTGACGGGAAATTTCAGATACTTCTTGCTGGCGACTTTCACGACCAGTTCCTTCAATCAGTTGTAGGTAATCGATCAAAATCAATCCTAAATTGCCACGTTCTTGCGCTAATTTTCGACATTTCGCTCGAATTTCTGTGATTTTAATACCTGGCGTATCATCGATATAGATTTGTGCTCTAGATAAACTACCCATCGCAATAATTAGATTTTGCCACTCTTCTTCTGATAACTGACCAGTACGTAAGTGTCCAGCTTCAATCGAACCCTCCGCACAAAGCATACGGTTAACTAATGATTCTGCCCCCATTTCCAAACTGAAAATAGCAACAGAGCGGTCTGTTTTGGTCCCAATATTTTGGGCAATATTTAGGGCAAAGGCTGTTTTACCTACGGCTGGACGAGCTGCTAAAATAATCAATTCTTCCGCTTGTAGTCCCGCAGTCATTTTATCTAAGGCAGGATATCCGGTAGGTAAACCGGTAATTTCTTCGTCATTTTGATACAGTTGGTCTATATTAGCAATCGAGGTGTTCAATACATCAGCAATCGATAAAAATCCGCTTCGATTTCTTTTTTCCGAAACTTCTAGAATGCTACGTTCTGCATCATCTAATATAGTTTCAACATCTTCACCTTGTTCAAATCCTTTTGTAACAATCTCTGTAGCAGTTTGAATCAAGTTGCGCAGCAATGATTTTTGTTCAACAATTTTTGCATAGTACACAATATTAGCAGCCGTTGGTACAGCTAATGCTAAATCAGATAGATAGCTTAATCCGCCAACGTCTTCCAATAAGTTTTCTTGTTCCAAACGATCTTTGATCGTGATCACATCAATCGCTTCATTTCGATCATTCAAAGTAAGCATAGTCTGAAAAATCAATTGATGATTACGGCGATAAAAATCTTTTGGTTCTATGTATTCTAAAGCATCGATAATAACCTCAGCATCCAAAAAAACCGACCCTAAAACGGCCTGCTCTGCTTCCATACTTTGGGGCGGTACTCGATCTTGCCATACTTCATTCATTTTTTTCTCTCCTATAGCTAAAATTACGCTTTTCAGTCTTTCTATTTTAACAAGAAATAGCCGAAATGTACAATGACAATATCGTTTCAGCTCGTCTTAATGAAAAGCAAAAAACAGAGGCACTCCTCTGTTTTCACTCATTATTCTTCTACAACATGAACTTTGATTGTTGCCGTTACTTCATGATGCAATTTAACTGGTACTTTTGTAAAGCCTAGTGACCGAATCGGTTGTGATAGTTCTAGCTTACGTTTGTCTAATTTGACCTTATATTGCTTGGTTAAGGCCTCTGCGATTTGTTTTGAAGGAATTGATCCAAAGAGACGTCCATCCTCACCAGCCTTCGCTTTGAGCTCTACAACAGTTTCTTCCTTTTCTAGAAATTCTTGCATTTTTTTTGCTTCTGCCAAAATTTCAGCTTCATGTTTATCTTGGGCTTTCTTTTGTCCAGCTAAAGCACTGATACTGCCTTTATTCGCTTCTTGAGCATAACCATTTTTGATCAGAAAGTTTTGTGCGTATCCAGTAGGTACTTCTTTTACTTCCCCTTTTTTTCCTTTACCTTTGACGTCTTGTAAAAAAATGACTTTCACTTTATTATTCCTCCTCGTATAGTAATGAATAACCCAGCTCAACTCTTGGTTTTGTTGCACTTCTGGTCTGTTTCACAATAAAGCACATCGACTGCAACAAAACAGCTAAAGGAACTAGCCTAGTGAATCTGAATCATACATCACATCTATATTTTGATGAATCACTTTTAGCAACTGCTCTTTTACCTCAGCTACTGTTACATTAGATAATTGTACCGCAGCGTTGGTAAAATGACCACCTCCGCCCAAATCTTCCATAACTAGTTGGACGTTTATCGACCCGTTACTTCGTGCACTAATACCGATTTGCTTATCGATCCTCTTGGTTATAACAAAAGCGGCATTGATTCCAACCATCGATAATAAGGTATCCGCCGTTTTAGCTGCTGTTACACTATCATACTCATTCTCTTCACTACCCGTCACGATAACCGTATCTGGCGTAACATATTCGCTTTGGGCAATCAAACTGTTCATTTCTAAATAACTCGTTAAATCTGAACTTAATAAATATTGTACTAAAGATGAATCCGCTCCACAAGTTCTCAAATAACTAGCCACATCAAATGTGCGTGCTGTAGTTCGAACACTAAAACTTTTAGTATCGACAACGATTCCTGCGAGTAATAACGTGGCTTCGAATCTATCTAGCTGTTTGTTTACATTACTTTGATACTCAATCAATTCCGTCACTAGCTCTGAGGCGGATGAAGCGGATGACTCGATATAAGAAAGTAGTGGTTTCGCTGGGAATTCATCTCCACGGCGATGATGATCAACAATCACGACTTTATCAAATTGTTCGTATAATTCTTGTGAAATCGAAAGTGATGGTTTATGGTAATCTACCATAATCAATAAACTGCTCTCCGTTTTTTTCTTCATTGCCTCTTTGGGCGTGATAATCTGTTTGGCTAATTCTGGATACTTCTCCAGCTCTGTCATCACCCGTTCAACATCTGGAATACTTTCATTTTTCTCTAACACAACCCAAGCTTCTTTATTGTGAAATTTAGCTAATCTTGCCATACCAAATGCCGAACCAATCGCATCCATATCAGGAAAGCGATGCCCCATAATATACACATCAGAGGACTCAGAAAAGATACCTTGAATTGCAGTACTCATCGCACGAGAACGAACACGCGTTCTCTTTGCGACAGAGGCTGTTCTGCCGCCATAAAAAACTGGTTTCGCATTATCTTTAGCTTCTTTTACAACTACTTGATCACCGCCTCTAACTAATGCGGTATCCAAGTTCGTCTGTGCTGTATTACCAGTCTGGCTTAACGTTTCTCCACCATAAGATATTCCCATACTCAGTGTAATAGAGATCTCTCTTGTGCTAGATTCTTTTCTGATTTTATCCAAAATTTGAAATTTAGAATCCATCATTTTTTTGATATCCTCTAATTGAGCAATAAAAAAATAACGCTCTGCATTCAATCTTTTATAAAAAACTTGATATTCATCCATCCAATCAGAAACCATCGTAGTAATAAAACTATTCAAATAAGATATTTCCTTCTCATCCATACTATCTGTAATATCATCATAATTATCAACCGAAACAATCCCGATAGCCGTTTGCATTTCTAATTTTTCATGGTATAAATTACTTTCTTCCGTAATATCTTTGAACGTAATTGTATTTTGCGTTGTATCAACATTGAAGCGATAAACGTGATCTCCAACTTTAAATATGTCTTTATCCTTCTCCGCTAGTTTTACATATGTTTGTATTAATTCTGGACTAATAAGTGTTTGACCATCCTTATTAAAAACATTTTCCGCGAAAGGATTTAACCACTTAGCTTCGTTTGTATCAGGATCATAATTTATGATCCCAACAGACACTTCGTTAAAAGCATAATCTAATGACTTTTCTGCAATCGTACTCGCTTGTCTAATTTTCTCTGTATTAGATATCTCAATTTTTTTGATTAAATATATTATTCGATTTATCAATATGAGATTAAGAATCAACAATCCAGCTATAAATATATATTTATTAGATATCAAGAAAAATAGCATTACTTCTAATAAGAAGAGAACGAATACTGAACCAAAAATCCGTTTCATTCCATTTTTTTTCATGATAAAGACTCCCCCATTGTTCTGCAGATAAGCTTATTTTAGCATAAAAAAAGAATTTCTGCGAATCACAAAATGTTTCACGTGAAACATCCAAAAAGAAAACTATGTATTATTATCGCAATTAAGCTTGACTCTTTTTCTAATTATCCATAACAAATATATTATTTTATATAATAAAAAGAGATCAAAGAACTAGTTCTTTGATCTCTAAGTAAATTCTATATTATTGCTCTTCACCAACAAATGGTAATAAGCCCATGATACGCGCGCGTTTGATTGCAATTGTTAATTTGCGTTGGTTCTTAGCGCCAGTACCTGTTACACGACGTGGTAAAATCTTTCCACGTTCAGAAATGAATTTTTTTAGTAATTCGATATCTTTATAGTCAATATATTCAATATGGTTAGCAGCGATATAATCGACTTTACGACGTTTACGTCCGCCTCTTCTTTGTTGTGCCATTCTTATTCCCTCCTATCAAATTCGTTTAGAATGGTAAATCATCATCTGAAATGTCAATAGTCGAACCTGAACCACTAAATGGATCAGAATCTCTATCGAAATCAGGCATACCGTTATTGCTAGACTGAGAGGATGATTGATTAAAATTGTTTTGTCCTGAAAAATTATTATTCTGTGGTTGTTGGAAACTTCCGCCACCAGCATTATAAGTTGGTGTTGAATCTGACCCATCTGTTGTCTGTCTTTGTTCTGATGCAGAACGAGACTCTAACAACTGGAAATTCTCACAAACAACTTCAGTCACGTATACACGCTGACCTTGTTGATTTTCGTAATTTCTAGTTTGAATACGACCAGTCACGCCTAATAATGTACCTTTACGCGCATAGTTTGCCATTGTTTCAGCAGGTTTACGCCAAATCACACAGTTAATAAAATCTGCTTCACGATTTCCATTTGCATTCGTAAAGTTACGGTTTACCGCTAAAGTAAATGTCGCAACTGCTGAACCACTAGATGTATATCGTAAATCGGGATCTTTTGTTAGTCTTCCAACTAATACAACGTTGTTAATCATTTAAACATCTCCTTTCGTCAATCCAAATGTTTCACGTGAAACAATTTGGTTATACTTCTTCCTTGATAATCATGTGACGGATAATATCGTCATTGATTTTAGCAAGACGATCAAATTCATTGATTGCTCCTGCAGTTGATGGAGAAGATACTTTAACGATATGATAGATGCCTTCACGGAATCCGTTCATTTCATATGCTAAGCGGCGCTTTTCCCAATCTTTTGATTCGATAACTTCTGCTCCGTTATCTTTCAAGATTGTGTCGAAACGTTCTACTAAAGCAGTTTTTGCTTCTTCATCAATGTTCGGACGAATAATATACATAACTTCATAATTCGTAACTTGACTCATTGATTTTCACCTCCCTATGGACTTTAGGCTCTTAGATTGCTAAGAGCAAGGAGAGTTATCTAAAATATATAGACTACTCACAAGGTTTCATTATACAGCTAAAAGCTGATAAAATCAAGTGTTCTTCGCAATTTTTTGATCATCTTTTTTTCAATTCTATCACTCTCGTCTTACTTTACTATACGCATAAATAATTGTATTTCATTTTTATTGTTTCTAATTCAGGTTATTTCTTTTTCGTGTTATACTATCTTTGTTCGAAATTGCACAAATACTTTGACGTAGTTTGAAAGGATGCTGTTACATTGAATCAATTGTTAGAATATCAACCGCTCAACTTGTACACGAATTATCATAAGGCTGCTCTTAATACCCCAGAAACTGCCATTATTAATGATGAACCTTTACCAGCTTTTCCTGAGCTCGGAACGAATTACACTTATCAATTAAGTCATGAGGCAATTTTACATCGTGCCTTTCAATTAGCTAGTTTAGGGGTAAAAGCGGAAGACAAAATCATTATTTTTAAAAGTTCAAAATTCGATACGTATTTGTTAGCAGTTGCTGCCTCTTATTTAGGCGCTGTTCCCGCAATGATATCTTATCATTTTCCAGCAGAAACGATTGAGGTTTTTGTTGATCGTTTAGAAAATCCATTTATCTTATTTGATGATGAAACCGCAGATAAAATAGCTAAGGTAAAAAATAGTGCCCCAGAAAAACAAATTTCAGTATCGAAACTTTTGGAGGCTCCAGCTAAAGAAGTTCCACAAGTGAAATTACCAGAAGATATGATTGCTTATATGACACATACCTCTGGTACGACTGGTATTCCTAAATTGATTTGTCACTCTGCTAATTCCATGGGATGGCGCACAAAATGGCAAAAAACGATTTTCACAAAAATTGCTGATAAAAAACTTGTTGGATTCCATATTTCACCTGTTCACTCTCGTTTTAACATTGGGATTTCGTCATTAATGGCGATGGGATTTCCGATGATGCCGTTATCGATTTCAAATAGTGATTCTGTTGCTAAAATGCTTATAAAATACAAGCCGATTGCGCTTGAAACCCATCCAAATAATTTTGTTCAATGGACATCTCTAGCGAAAAGACAACCAGAGTCTTTCACAAGTGTACGCTATTACCATTCTACATTTGATGCAATCAATAATGCGACAATGGGCAGTTTCTTAAAAGCTTCAGAGAAAAATGATCCAATCTTTCTTCAAGTATATGGGCAAAGTGAATGTGGTCCAATGATCCTAAAAGCTCATACTTTAGCGTCTCTAAAAACATCAGATGCTCGTGATATGGGCGTTGGTTTGAACGAGTTGACTGAAGCGCGGATCGCAGACAAAGCTGGTAAGGTTTTACCAGCTATGACAGATGGACATATCCAATTTTTATCTAAAGGACGTGCCCTAACCTATTACAAAGAAGATAACCGTTTCCAAGCAACTGTTTTTGGTCCTTGGTGGGATAGTGGCGATTATGGTTTTATGGATGAAAACGGACATTTATTCTTGAAAGATCGGCAAGTTGATTTGATTGAAAAAATCGACAGTAATTTGGCAATTGAGGATCATCTGCTTGATGCTCTTGACTTCCTCCAAGAAGTGATCATCGTTAGAGCGAAAGATAATTCTCCTCAACCCATTCTTGCGGTTGAGCCAAAACACGGGATGGATTGGGATGCTTGGTGGGAACAAGTCGCTGATTTACCTCACTTAAACAAACCAATTATTATGGATTGGGACGACATTCCTCGTACTGCTACGATGAAAGTACAACGATTACAGATTGAGAAAGCTCTAAAAGAAAAATAACATGTTTTTTATAAAAAGAATCACGGACTAACGAAAAATTAGCCTGTGATTCTTTTCATTTAGCATAAATCGTGTCATAAATACCGTATTTTAATAACGCTTCTAAGGATAAAGAGACCCCAATCCCCAAACCAGCTGGCACGCTGATTACACCATTTTGCATTTCAATAGGCTTAGTCAAAATCTCCTCATAATAATAACGATCAGAAGCTGAAATATCTCCAGGGAACGTGAACCCTTTTTGGGAGGCAAACTGTAAATTTAATGCTCTTCCCACACCAGATTCAAACATGCCACCTAGCCAAACAAGTAGCTCCTTTTCTTTACAAAAATCAACTATCTTCATGGCTTCTGTAATACCGCCTACTCTAGGGATTTTTAAATTAATAGCCCGACAGCTTCCCAAAGCAAATGCCAGCTCACAATCTTTGAGTGTTCGAATATTCTCATCCAAACAGATATCTGTTTCTAGTTCTTTTTGCAATTGTGCATGATCCAGAAAGTCATTCGCAGCAAAGGGCTGTTCGATCATCGCTAGATTATAAGCATCTAATTGCTTTAAATGAGGAATATCTTGAATGGTATAAGCTGAATTTGCATCCACCATAATTGAAATATCAGGAAATTTTTGCCGAATCATTTCAAGTGGTTTCAAATCATATCCCGGACGAATTTTTAATTTGATTCTTTGATAGCCGAGTGAAATATAATGCGTAATTTGATTTGATAATTTGGTTAAGTCAGTCTGAATCCCTACACTGACTCCAACTGGAATATGGTCTCTAGTATCATTAAAGTACTCTTTTAGGCTTTTACCGTTCCGTTTAGCATATAAGTCCCAGATTGCTGTCTCGAGGCTAGATTTAGCCATTTGATTCCCTTTTACTACATCAAAGAGAACTGAGACTTCTTTAGGATGCTGAATATCTGTATTTTTCAATAAAGGAATCAAATGGTTTTCAATTATTATTCGAGCTGTGTCAATAGTTTCTTCTATGTAATCTGGCTGTTCAAACGGAACTAGTTCTCCTATCCCCTGAGTTCCTAGCTCATCTGTCACCAACAAAATATCAAAAGCTTTCTCTGTTAAACGACCGTAGCTTGTTTCAAAAGGAATTCGTAAAGGCAATCGAACACGATATCGATCAATGCGGTGAATTTTCAATTTGGTTTCCTCCTTCTTAAAAGCAGAACAAATCGATTAATCTTACGAAAAATAGATAACACTAAAAAGTGTATAGGTCTCGTTCAACTCTGCCAGAGAAATATAACTAAGGGATTTTGTACCTCAGTTATATTTTGTTGTTTCCCATGAGCTGATCCGTATAACTAATTAAAAACGAATACACCACTTCCTCAACTATCTCTGGTTTTTCCAAATGAACACAATGGCCTGCGTTCTTTACGATTTTAATAGACATATTCTGTTGTTTTTCTTGCATATTTTGTGCAATACGTTGAAATTTATGATCTAGTTCTCCCACAATCAATAAAGTAGGAATTTCGATTTTATCCAGCTCTTGCCAAAAATCAGGTTGGACTCCTGTCCCCATAAACCATAAACTACAAGCTAAACCAAAAGCTTGTTGGGATAAACGCTCTTTTCGTAACGTTGCCTGAATTTTGCAAGATAATTGTTTTTGACTATCAAAGAGAGACAGTTTTTCCCATTTATCGACGAAAGCTTCAATTGAGTGGCTCATTATAAAGCCAGCTAAATGTTCATCAGAACACTTGCGTGTCATTCGCTCCGTTTTGCTTTTTAAGCCCGGAGAACCACTCTCTAAGAGTAATTTCTGAATCTTTTGAGGAAATAGACATGTAAAGCCTAAAGCCACTCTAGCACCCATTGAATAGCCTAATAAAGAAAACTTACTTATACCTAATTGTTCTGTCAATAATGCAATATCCTGACACAAGCACTCCATCTGATAACGATAAGGATGGACATAGGAATCTGTTTGACCATGACCAATTAAATCGATCGCTAAAATGTTTCTATCTCTGTCTCTTTGAAAAACTGGAACAAACGTTTGACTCGTCCCTGTGAAGCCATGCAAGCAAACCAATGTTGGTCGATTTGCCTCATAGTCGGTCAACCACTGATAATAATAGTTTACACCATTTATAGCTGTTTTCATTTATTTTTCCCCAGCTTTTCTTTCAATCCATCAACAACTTTTTCATATAACAACACATTTTCTTGGCGATCACCAATAACCTCTATCAATTGAAATTTTGGTTGTTTTTGTGTCGCTTCTAACAGCAACTCTAATTGTTCTAAGCTCTCAGCTTTTACATATTCAGCATCGTATAGCTGAGCAACTAAAGAAAAATCTAAATCGATCGGTGTGCCAAAAATTGGTTCGAAATCGTCTTTTTCCAATTGGCGCTGTGACAGAAAAGAAAAGATACCACCACCATTATTATTTAATAAAACAATCGTTAATGGTAAATTGTATCGTTTTGCCAACAACAAGCCGTTCATATCGTGATACATAGCTAAATCACCGATCAACAGTACATTTTGGCGCTCTGGATTTGTGGCACAAACTCCTAACGCTGTCGAGATAATGCCGTCGATTCCATTGATCCCGCGATTACCAAATAACTGATACTGATTATTATCAGGAGTTGAAAATCGATCTAAAAAGCGGATCGCATTGCTATTCGAAACAAACAATTGACCCTTTTTTGCCATTTTTTTATGAACAAGAATACTTGCTGTCGTTTCATTGAGAGTCTTCATCTCGCTAAGTTCCGTTAATTGCTGTTCGGTTGTTTCTTGCCAATCAATCCATTGATTACACCATGAATCTGATGTTCTTCTTATAATTCTCTCCGTAATTTCCTTAGCAAAAGTCTGTTCATCTGCTTGGATAGCAACTTGGGTTTGTTTTAATTGATCTTGCCATTCACCCGTTTCATCAACGAAGTAGACCATTGTCGTCTCATTAAGAGATTGCAGCCAGAACATTGTATTTTTTGAAATGGGCATCATTCCAAATCGAACCACCACATCTGGATATTGGCTCATTTCAACTTCTTGAATAAACAAGTCAGCGTAACGCATAATCAAGGGACTATCGTTACTACTCGACGTGATATTTGCCAAAGGATCACTAAGAATTGGCCAACTTAATCTTTCTGCCAATTCAATAAATACAGCCGCTTCTTCTGGTGTGTGCGTTCCACCTACAACTAAAACACCTTTTTTCCCTTGCCATGCATCAACACATTCTATTAGTTGTTTCTCAGACAATTGCTTTTTACCTGCGAATATTTCAGTTGTTCTTTCAGCGAACAATGATCGATTTAAATCAGGCAATAATGGTTCCCGCAATGGGAAATTCAGGTGAACTGGACCTTTTGGTGTTTGGCAAGCCGTGTCTATTGCACGCATTCCTTGCCAATAAGCATAATCCAGCATCACTTTTGTTCCTTCTGGGATCGCCATTTCAATAAATTCTTTTACATGATGCTGAAATAAATGGAACTGATCCATTGCTTGAGGAGCGCCTACTTGCCGTAATTCATGGGGCCTATCTGTTGTCAAAACAATCAACGGGATATGACTAGCATTTGCTTCACAAATTGCCGGATAGTAATTTGCTGCAGCCGTTCCTGATGTACATAATAAAACAACTGGCTTACAGCTTGCTTTACTTAATCCCAAAGCAAAAAAAGCCGCCGAACGTTCATCTACTTCAATAAACGTTTCAATTTGCTCTTGTCGATGCAACAATAAGGCTAATGGCGTGGAACGAGAACCAGGGCTTATCACAGCTTGCTCTACCCCACTGCTGATCATCCCTTCAACAAAGGTTTGCAAATAATTGGTCATTTCACTTTGAGTTGTCATGATTGTCCCCACCTATCCCTCTTAGCATCGGTTGAAATTTAATTTTTGTCTCAATTCTTTCTTGCTCTGCTTGAGAATCTTTAATAATACCACACCCAGCGTATAGATAACCTACTTTATCAGAAAGCACAGCTGAACGGATTCCTACTGCAAATTCTCCTATATCTTCTTTAATAGCAATCCAGCCAATTGGAGCACCGTATAGACCTCTATCTAACTGTTCATGCTCTTTAAGCCAAGCCAAAGCTAGTTCCTTGGGCTCCCCGCCTAATGCAGGTGTTGGATGTAGTTGCTGGATTCCTTTCAAGAAACGATACTCTTTTTGACGTTGCCCTTCGATCGGTAGATGTAAGTGCTGAATATCACGATTCTTTAATAATTCTGGTGTCTGAACCTCTATAGAAGTCCCTGTCATCTTTTCTAATTCTTTGATGATTCTATCTACAACGATTTTATGTTCTTGTTTATTCTTCATGTCATTCAGTAAATAGTTGCCAAGTTCATCATCTTCCGTCTTCGTTGTTCCACGTGAAACAGAACCAGCGATACTTGCCGTTGAAAAAGTCTTTGTAGATGCTCTTAATAAGCGCTCTGGTGTAGCACCAACAAAGAGATGTTCATTCGATTCAAACACAAAAAAGTACGTATTTGTTTGCTGTTGTTGCAGATTCCTTAAAATAACCTCTGCCTGAAAGGGACGATTACTTTGCACTTTCATTTGTCTAGCCAACACGACTTTCTCTAACGGTCCTTCTTCTCGTAATTTCGCTACCGTTTCGTCAACAACCGTCATCCATTCAGATACAGCGATTTCTTCTGCTTTTATTTGTGCCGTATCTTTTTCTTCTACTAACTGAGTATCCATTAGTTCTTCGAATTCAGCTGTGAGTTCCAACCACTTTTGTTGTATTATTTCTTTATTTTCTGCACTAAAATTCATCGTAAGATACTGTTTTCCAGCGGTTTCTGTAAGTAAAAAGGTCGGTAAATAAAACAGCCCTTGTTCCATAATTCCCCAATCATTTTGCTTCGATTGTTTGCCGTCAAAAGCAAAACCGCCAAACAAAATAGCTCCTGTTCCAGAAACAGAACAATTTTGATAAATTTTATCTTTTTCTTTTAAAATAAATGTATCTACTTGCTCAAACGAAGCTCGATCATACGCTAATTCATTTTCTCTACCGAAACCGACTAGCGTAAATTTTTTATCCGGTGTTTGCCAATAAAACCGTTCACCTTTAAATGCTTTTTGCCCCTTCTCAAAAGAAGTACGCAAAGGTGTTGTAATTTCATTTATTTCTTTGACCCAGCTAAATTGACGATAGCCATTTTCATAAGCTTGTTCTAATTCTTTAGGAATGCTCATTTGCTTAAAAAAGCCTCCCTTTCTATTGTTGTTAAGCGGTGTTTCGCTAATTTCCCACTAGCTGTTTTAGGTAGTGAATGGCACAAATAGATTCGTTTAGGTAGTTTATATTTTGCTAAGTAATTTTTAGCAAAGGTATTTATTCTTTCTTTTGTGATCGTTGATTCTCCAACAATGTAAGCTACTGGAACAGCGCCCCATTTTGTATCAGATTCACCAACTACGGCAACCTCTTTTATACCAGGAAACTCTTGAAGAATATGCTCGATTTCTGTAGGATAAATATTTTCGCCGCCTGAGATGATCAACTCACTTAAACGACTGACTAAATACAAATATCCTTCTTCATCTAAATAGCCCATATCACCCGTTTTAAACCAGCCATCTGCTGTCCATTTTACCGTTTGCCATTGCTCGCCATTTAAATACGCACGAACGACATTCTTACCTTTTAAAAGAATCTCTCCAACTTCATTTGGAGGCACACGTCTCTCTTGTCCATCAACGATTTTGATTTCCATTCCCATCAGTGGTTTTCCTGCAGAGCCTATTTTATTTCCAGCATCTTTAAAGCTTAAAGCCACGACTTGAGAGCAAGTTTCGGTCATTCCATATGATTGGATCACAGGTATACCATAACCTTCACATTTTTCCAACGCTTTGGGAGAAATCGGACCACCACCAAGTAACATTGCTTTAAAAGCTGAGCTATAGCCCTTTGCAGGATAGTTTTCCAGTAACTGTTGGAGCATAACCGCCACAACAGAAATCACTGTCCCACGATCTTCGGCTAAATCATTTGTCACTATTTTTGCATCAAATTTATGATATAAACGGATACTGCAACCCAGCACTAATTGTCGCACAATGATCGACAAGCCACTAATGTGAAATAGAGGTACTGGACAAAGCCAACAATCTTCAGCCGTAATAGTCATATTTTCTTGCGTTGCCAGTGCACTAGCCAAATGATTACTAAAACACTGCACGACACCTTTAGGATTTCCTGTCGTACCTGATGTGTACATAATCGAAGCAGTGGTATTAGGTTGATAGATAGAATGGGATTCTGGTTCTACTACGACTTCAGTGCCCTCTGGAATAATCATTTCAATTACTATTAATTGATCCAGTTCAGTAAAAAATGCCAAATTTTCAGTAGAAACCACTACCAGATTCACCTTTGCATCGGTCAATTGGTAGTGGAGTTCCTGCAAGCTTAACTGTGTATTTAATAAAACTAGCTCTTTACCTAATTCCCACAAAGCTAAAATCGAAAAATACATTTCTTTTGAATTACGGCTAAATAGCGCAACTCGTTTTTCATTATTCGGTATTTTTAACGAAAATGCTGCTGTCCATCGTTTAACTTCTTGAGCGACCTCAGCAAAAGACCATGCCTCATCCTGCCAATAAAAAGCAGGTTGATTAGGTCTTTCATCCGCTTGTTTTTGTAGCCAACTGCTCATGTTCTTCACCCTTTTATCTTATGGAAATTTAGGGAATTGGTCGAAATCAGGATCACGTTTTTCTTTAAACGAATCGCGTCCTTCTTTGGCTTCATCCATTGTGTAATAAAGCAAGGTTGCATCTCCTGCTAATTGCTGAATTCCAGCCAATCCGTCTGTATCAGCATTTAAAGATGCTTTGATCATACGTAAAGCAAGCGGGCTTTTCTTCAACATTTCTTCTGCCCACTCCATTGTAACTTCTTCAACATTTGCTAAAGGTACAACGGTATTGATCCAGCCCATATCCAACGCTTCTTCTGCTGAATACTGTTTGCATAGGAACCACACTTCTTTAGCTTTTTTATGACCAACCACACGAGCTAAATAGCCAGAACCATAGCCGCCATCGAAACTTCCTACGTTCGGTCCAGTTTGACCGAATTTTGCATTATCTGCTGCAATCGTTAAATCACAAACAAGCTGAAGAACATTTCCGCCACCAATCGAATAGCCTTTGACCATCGCAATAACAGGTTTTGGAATCACACGAATCAGGCGTTGTAAATCTAATACATTTAAACGTGGAACACTATCTTCGCCCACATAGCCACCATGTCCGCGGACTTTTTGATCCCCACCAGAACAAAAGGCTTTATCGCCTGCACCGGTTAAAATAATCACACCGACATCTTGCTTATCACGGCTAATGTTAAATGCATCGATCAATTCCATAACGGTTTTCGGTGTAAAGGCATTGTGTACTTGAGGGCGATTAATCGTAATTTTCGCCACTTTTCCTTCTTGTTCAAATAAAATTTCATCGTATTCTTTGATTGTTGTCCAGTTTCTCATGAGGAAACCTCCTTATAATTTTAAAGCGGAACAAATCGATTAATCCTGTAGAAAATTAGGAAGTTGGCATTGAAACTTTCTTTGTTTCACTGACAATTTATCTATTTTCCTAAGGATTGATTTGTGCAGCTAGATAGTTTTAAAAGCGTAGTGGGCTCGTCCAGCCTCGACTGGAAAATAGGAAATTATGACTGAGGTGCTTTTTGCCTCATTCATAATTTGTCTTTTTCCCGAGAGGCTAGCCTGCGTAGCTAGATAACATAAAAGCGGAACAAGCCGCTTCGCTCTGACAGAAAGATAAGAAACTATGACTGCGGTGTTCTTTTCCTCATTCATCATTTATCTTTTTACCGAGAGATTAGTCTTACAATAATATAATTGTTTTCAATGTTTCTATTATACACAATTATGTAGTTTTTAGAATGATAGAGGGTTTAGAGAGCGGTGAAAAATCATATGTAGCGAAATCAGAAGAATTTAAAAAATTAATTATTTATAGTATTTTATTATATTGCCTTTTCTTACAGTTTTGCGACTGAAAGGCAGTGTTTTAATGATCGATACGTTATTTTCACCATAATCCAACCTCCTACATAATTGAATACATTAATAGTATCTAATGAAGTGGCAATGAAAAAGAATAAAATTACTATATTAATTTCAATAATTTTAGTAATAAGGGGCTCTTTATGGCGAAAAATAAAGATATCTATCTACAAAAAAAGAATCGAAGATTATATACCGTATAATTACAACGACATTCACAGATTCAAAAAAGTACCCATCTGATAGTACGTGTATTCATGATTATATAAATGAAAAAAGAGTTTAAGTTTCTCTGCTTGACTTACGCCAAATACTTTTGAAGAAGAATTTACTAATAACCCAGAATAGAAAAATATTTGTTTTATAATTACAAAGATGTAACCAGTGTAAATTAAAAAATATTAGAAAAAACGCCTATGGGAACACCTACAAGTAAAGGATACGTCAGTAATGACAAAAACATGCGCTTTTCTGCTTATATACATAACTGGCACTTTAACAATGATCTCGATTTTGAAAATAGAAAACCCGAGTATTTATTAAAAAATGAAATAACAAAATCTGTTGAAGAAATTGAGAAAGAAAAACAAGGAGAACTAAATAGCACAGCGCTATCCTCCACATAAATTTTACTCATATTAATGCTACCCACTAAACTAAACATAACCCCATCAAAAATCTTAACTTACCGATTTTTGATGAGGTCAAATTTAACTATTTACATGCTTGTCAATGTGCTAACATCTCTTGTGCAATCTCAAATCCAGTCATACCTACAGGATAATAAGTCGGCCAATTATCCATTTCGTCCAATAATTTTTGTTGACTTTCATTACCAAAATAGATATGGAAATGTGCTGCTTTGGAAGGCGCGATGCCATGATCTGAAAATTGAACATACTTATATGGCGTATCCTCCGTTGCTTCAAACAAAAAGCGAACCCCACGATTTCCAGCTTTGTACGTTAAGATTTCTTTTCCTGCGTATTTATATTTCGATGTGTATTTTTTATCCCCTACTATAAATGTCATGGCGTCCTTACTGATATCAATACGATCAACGTCCGTTTGATACCCTTTTTGATAGTAATCTTTGTATTCTGCGGCCGTCATTTTTTTCGTTAATTTTTCTTTATAATCAAATACTTGGTCAAACGTGCCATCTTCTAAATAAGGAAATACCGATTGCCACTCACCTGCATAATCAGAAAGGGTGCGATCTTTAACATCTTTGTCGTCAAAATACCCATTTGAAACAGTCTTGTTTACTTCTGGTTCGGCGACATCTTTTTTAGGTGTCACTTCTGTTGATTTTATCAGTGCTTCTAAATTCTCCTTCATCACACTGATATACGTTTTACCGGCCTTCATGTCATCGTTGGTAAGTCCCTCTAACGGATTTAATACAAGTAATTCAACACCAGCTTCATTCGCTAACGTTTTTGCTACTCGGTCATTTGCATTTTCTTCAAAATAAATATAGTTGATTCCTGTTTCTTCAACTAGCTCTTTTAATTCCGCAATCCGTGAAGGCTTTGGTTCTTGATCAGGAGAAATCCCTGCGATCGGTACTTGTTTTAGGTTGTAGTCTAAGGCTAAATAAGAAAAAGCTGTATGTTGCGTAATAAAATTCTTTTGTTTGGCATTCACCAACTTTGCTTCATACAACTTATTAAGCTCTGTCAACACTTCAATGTAATCAGCTGCATTTTTTGTAAATGTCGTTTTTTGCTCCGGAAATTGGTCGATCAACCCATCTCTGATTGTTTCCACTTCTTTAATTGCACGAAAAGGACTCAACCACAAATGCGGATCATAGTCATGAGAATGACCGTCATGATTCTCCTCAGCTGAATGATCGTGGTCTTCACTTCCAGGTAAAAGAACCATACCTTCACTTGCTTTGATGCTCGTCACGTTCTTCAATGATTTCTCCATCTTAGGAACCCAAGTTTCCATATATTCACTATTGTAAACAAAAGCATCCGCGTCTTGTAAGTTAGCGATTTCTTTTGCAGAAGGTTCATAATCATGTGCTTCAGTTCCTGCTGGCACCATCAATGTAACCTCGCCAGCATCACCGACAATATTTCTTGTAAATTCATACATTGGATAAAAAGAAGTGACGATTGTCAGCTGTTCTTTCTCTTTATTCTTTGTTTCAGATTTTGGTTTAGTGCAAGCAGTTAAAATAACCGTTAGTAAAAATAAACCTGTAATAATAAGTGTTAACTTCTTTTTCATCCCTAATCTCCTCAATCGTTTTATTTATAATATGCTGCATCTTAAGATAATTGCTCGTGCGAAAAAAGCATTATTATATAAGGTCTAGTTGTTCATTCGATCACCCCTTTCCGATTCGCGCTAATTAAAACGTAACGATTACGTTTTAACCACATGAGAATATAACAATTTTTTTTATCATTGTCAAGAGACGAAGAAAGACCAAGAAAAAACGGACATGTTTTTTCTTGGTCTTTCTATTTTTTTGCTTTTTTACTATTATTCCATATAAACACTATTTGTCGGAACTACCTGTGCACCGAATGGCATCAGCGCTAACTTCGCTAGTTTAAATGATTGCATTCCAAATGGAATTCCAATAATCGTCACACACAAAATGATTCCACTGATACAATGGCCTAGTGCTAGCCAAAATCCACTGATAACCAACCAGAGAATATTTACTAAAAACGAACTTGTACTTGTACTATATACAACCTTTTTACCGAACGGCCAAAAACTCAATCCTGCAAGCTTGAAACACTGCAGACCAATCGGAATCCCAACAATCGTAATGCACCAAAGTACACCTGCTAAAAGCCAAGCCAAACCACCAGCGAAACCACCAAAAATAAACCAAATAATATTTCCAAGACATCCCATAAAGCAAACCTCTACTTTCTACTTAAACTTACAAAAATAAATTATACTACAAAATCAAAAAACAAAACCTTATTCAAAACATAAATTTACTAAATTATATGAATTTCCTTGTGAACATTTACTAACTTGGTTACTATTGGTTAATAAGTTATTCATCACAAAGGAGAGTTGTTTATGAGCACAGCAGTCGTAGTGTATCAAAGTACACCAATGATCGGAAAAAGCAAATTCCCAAGCGGTAATATTCTAGGAATGTTTAAACAAAAAAAACTAGTATCACAACTAAATCAAGCACTTGAAAAAAAAGGGAGTAACTGGCTAGCTGTCTTGGACGACTCTATAGCAGATATTGATCTTATTGCTCAAAGAGCAGATGCAATAATTTGTGTACCTGGATTACAAAAACAATTTGATTTCAAAGATTACCCAAAAGAAAAAGTTTTTTATTTTGATTCTTTAAGTTACCATGAACTGGTACTAGATAACGTAATTGATTTTCTTGAATTAATTAAAAAAAGAAAGGGTTGATTTTTATGCATTTATTAGACTATTTAAACATTGAAACAACTGAACTATCTAAAGAAAAAGTTGTTTTAACAATGAAGATAGCCGATTTCCATCAACAGCCTTATGGCATTTTACATGGTGGAATGAATGGTATTTTGATTGAAACAGCCTGTAGTTTAGGCGCTAATGAACAGTTGGATAAGACCTCTTATGCAGTCGGTATCGATCTTCAAGTCAACCACTTAAAAGAAGTGTCTAGTGGTGTTCTAACAACAATTGCCACACCCAATCGCATCGGAAAGTCCGTTCAAGTTTGGGAAGGAAAAATTTTTAATGCATCTGGTGAAATGACTGCAGTTGGTCGTTGTACGTTGATAGGCCGAAAAATAGAGAAGTAAAAATCAGCGCACGGACAGAAATCTGGCCGTGCGTCTTTAACGTTTAAAAAATGTTATTCGCTAAGCTGACTAACATGCCCATCACAGGTACTAAAACCCAAACCCACGAAGTCAAATGACTTTTATTATCCTCTTTTATCGTAGCTAAGCGTAATCTCAAGTTTTCATTTTCTAATTTTAATGCTTCGATTTTTTCATTTTGATTTGTCATACTTATTCGCTCCTAATTAATTGATAAGCTTATTATGACGGATTCAGAAATAAACAAACAGACGTTTTTGTCAGAGATCGACATGACAAAAGTCATATTCTTTCACTATGAAATTTGTCCCTTTACTAAATGATTTCTCCTGTGATCACCTTTAAATTCATTAAGAGCGAAGTCATGACGTCCAATTCTCTTTGATTTACTTCCGCATATTTTTGATTCATGATCTTTTCTCTTTCCTTTTTGACAAGCTTGTACATTAAGTTTAATTCTTCTGAAGTTAAATTTGATAAGTAAACATGGTTCGGTTCTGCATATGCAAAAGCTTCGATTTCAAAGGTGTCGGGATTTCTTTTTAAGCTCGTTCTAATCTGAAAACCATTTGAAAAAGTAATCATTTCTACATAAAGATACTCTGAAAAAGTAATCGGTCTTCGTTCATAAACAGTTGTCTTTTCCCCGAATATTTCTAGTATATTTTCAATAAAGTTAGATAACGCTGTTCCAATATTTAATTGCTTTGAAAAAGTTTTAGATAATAATAATTTCTCTTGTGTCATAATTTTACCTCTCACTTCTTATTACTCTTTATTATAATCATACTTTTTTCCAAAACAAAGCAAAATGATATTCTATTTTTTTAAAATTTTAAAAAAAGAACATTTCAGCATTTTTCTGAAATGTTCTTCTTTTAATTTATTCTTCAGTTGTTGGATCTGTTTCTGGTGTTTCACTTTCAACTACTGTTGTTTCAACACCTTCAATTTCTTCAACGATTTCATCTGGTTCTGGCTCAACAACAGCCATCGTTACAACTTTTGCATCTTCTTCCATTCTCATTAGACGAACACCTAATGTAGCACGTCCTGTTTGAAAAACTGAATCCACGTTGAAACTTTTGTATCCAATAACAAAAAAAAGAAACTAAAAGTATTGTAATCATTACTATAAGATGATAATATTATGTATAATCTGAATATTCAATAAAAGGTGGGGTGGTTATGTGGGCTTTGATTCTTTTAAATTTTTAAACAGTCTCTAAAGATACATATTAATCATTAAAAGGAGTGATTACTAGCATGATTATCGACTTAGGACAAACGATAGATTTTATCAGAAAAGGCAAAAATATATCTATAAAAATTTTGACAACTGGCGTTATTTCAAGATCCCAATATCATAGAATTATCAATAATCAATCTGAGATATCGGCTGTAACGTTTTTTAAACTATTAGAACAACTCAATGTTTCTATAGAAGAATTTATGTATATTGGTAATTCTTTTAAAGAAGATGAGTTTAAACGACTATTTAAAAATGTTAAAAGAGCTTTTCTTGAAAAAAATATTGAGAAACTAGAAGAATTAAAATTGTATTCACTAAATCTACATAAAAAATCTTTGATAGAAAAATATAAACATATTTACTTAGTAATAGATTTGTTGATCAACAGATTAAACTTAAATAATGACTATAGCAAACAAAATGAGATTCAATATTATTTATTGAATCTCAACTTTTTTACTCATTATGATTTAGTTTTGTATATAAATACTTATTTTTCATTTTCTAGAGAAACAAATGAATTAATGATTACTAACATCTTCAACAGTGCCAACAAATATAAAAATTTAAAACAGTACGAATCAGAGTTAGTAAAAATACTTATTAATATGATCATTATCGAAATCGAAGAAAAAGATATTTTAAAAGTCCACAAATATACACAAATACTTGTTAACTTGAATATCTCGGATGAATTATTGTTAGAACAAGTTTTACAAAATTTTTTCATTGGACTTTCATTAATAATAACTGAAGACTGCCCTAATGGAATTTTAATTACTAAAAGAAACATTGATTTTTTAAAACAACTAAATAATTCTTATTGGAGAGTTTTAGAAAATATCTATGCAGTTACAATAACTGTCATAAACAAAAAATAAGGAGAAACATATTTTGAGGTATTTAAAATATAAATCAATTAAACAAAACGATATGAAAGATTGTGGAGCGGCATGTATTGCAACAATTTTACGTCAATATAAATCAAATATACCAATCTCTAAAATTAGAGAGCTGTCTGGAACAAATGAACTTGGAACGAATGTTTTTGGAATCGTTCAGTGCCTAAACACTTTTGATTTTGAGAGTAAAGCTATAAAAGCGGATATGTCTATTTTTGATGATTCAACTCTCCCATACCCCGCAATAGCTCACATAATAAAGGATGAAATGCTCTTGCACTTTGTGGTTATACATAAAGTAGAAAAAAACCATCTGCTAATTTCAGATCCCGCTGAAGGCTTAGTAAAAATTTCAAAACAACAATTTGAAGAAATGTGGACTAATGCAATTATTTTTACTTTACCCAAAGAGAATTATATTTCTCTTTCAGAAAATAACAATTCCTTACTCGATATTATGAAAATCCTTTTATTAGATAAAAAATTAATATTTCATATTGTAGTGGCCGCCTTTACAGTAACCCTACTAGGAATTATTGCTTCTTTCTATTTTCAAACACTAATTGATTCTATTATACCGGAAGGCGCACTTACAACTTTAAATGTGATTTCATTAGGCATCATTTTTCTTTATATTTTCCAATCAGCATTTGAAAGTATAAAAGCATATTTATTAGCAGTTTTAGGAAATAGAATGAGTATTCGACTAATGCTTGGCTATTACAATCATGTATTACTCTTATCAATGAATTTTTTTGCCACAAGAAAAACTGGAGAGGTGATTTCACGTTTTACTGATGCAAGCAAAGTTGTAAATGCTCTCGCAAGCTCTGTATTGACAATCATATTAGATGTTACTATGTTATTGCTTATCAGCTTAATAATGTTCTTCCAAAATGCTAAATTATTTGCTTTAACGCTCATTGTTATTCCCTTTTATTGTGTCATTATACTTGTATTTGTAAAAAAATATGACGAATTAAATCATAAAGAAATGGAAGATAACTCTTTACTCAACTCTTTTATTATTGAGTCTGTGAATGGGATAGAAACAATTAAAGCAATTCAAGCTGAAAGTGAAGCTTCAAAAAAAGTTGATAAATTATTTATTAACTATATTCATTCTATGTTTAAAACTTTCAAATTAGATAACATCCAAACTGCTTTAAAACAGATACTACAATTAGCAGTAAATACACTAATTTTGTGGTCTGGTGCAAAATTAGTTATTGAAGGTACTTTAAGTGTTGGACAATTAATGACATTTAACATGATGGTTTCTTATTTCTCAACTCCCTTACAAAATATCATTAATTTACAACCACAGTTACAAACAGCAAAAGTAGCTGCAGATCGATTAGGAGAAATTTTTACCATAAAATCTGAATTAGACGAAAATGATAGTGAAAAAATCATTCATGAAGATATCTTCAAAGGAGTTATTGAACTAAAAAATGTATCCTTTAATTATCCTATGCAAAGAGAGTGCTTGAGTGAAATAAATATGAAAATAAACTTTGGAGAAAAAGTAGCTATCGTTGGAAAAAGTGGTTCTGGTAAGTCAACATTAGCAAAATTACTCGTCTCGCACTATGAATGTATAGAAGGAAAAATAAAATATAACGATTACAATATTAAGGATATTTCAAAAAAAAATCTACGTAAAAATGTCACTTTGATTCCTCAAACTACTTTTTTCTTTAGTGGTAGTATTTATGAGAATTTAGTGTTTGGCTTAGATAGAGAAGTCACCTTAGAAGAAGTCATTCACTTTTGTAAAATCGTATGTATCCATGAACATATCGAATCTTTACCTTTAGGATATAGCAGTTTTATAGAAGAAAATGCAGCGAACTTCTCTGGAGGACAAAGACAGCGTTTAGCATTAGCACGATCGTTATTACGAAAATCTCCTATAATTATTATGGATGAAGCAACTAGCAGTATTGATAGCTATACAGAAAAAAAGATAATTGATAATTTAATGATTATTCCTTCATTAACGGTCATAATAATAGCTCATAGATTGTCCATTTTAAAAGAATGTTCACATATCTATGTAATGGAGCAAAAAAAGATTGTTGAACAAGGAACTCATCTTCATTTACTGCAAAACCAAGGTACCTATTATAATTTATTAGGTTATTCTGAATAAACTATCTAGATTATTAAAGGAGTGCGCTATGAATGAACTTTTAAACATAAAAATAGGAAAAGACTTATTAGATACCAATTATAGTAAAACTGGATTATATGTACTTTATCCGTTTATTTTACTGTTAATTTTTAGCACTATTTTTCTAACTTTCGGAACAATGGAACTATCTATAAAATCCACTGGTGCAATTTTGTCCAAAGATCTTGGTATTACAATTTCTAGTCCAGTTAATACAAAAATATCTGAAATTCTAGTATCAAATAACGATAGAGTAAAAAAAGGAAAAAATTTAATTATATTTGATTCTAGCCAGATACAACAAGAAATAGACAAAACTACCGAGTCAATTAAAGAAAAAACGGATCAACAGAAATACTTGTCATTGTTTAAAGACAGTGTTAATGAAGAAAACAATAAATTAGAAAATGATTTATTCGGATACAAAAGCCAAGTAGAAAATTATCTCACAACTTTGAAAAAAAATAATGTTGATGACAGCCAAATAAAAAAATCATCTCTCAGTGAGCAACAAAATCTTTTAACCACTCAATTATTGTCAATTGAAACAAAATTAACAGATTACGCTACATTCAAAGAATATGTCAACACCGACTCCTCTCATTCCTTTTCTACTGATGTCGTTCATATTGAGGTATTAAGCTATGATGAAAAGAGAAAAAGTTTGTTAGATAGTAACGAATTGGCCACTTTTAAAATTGAAATCTTAACTTCTATTGAAAAAAATATTCAAATGCTTCTTCAAGAAAAAATAACCTTAAATGAGAAACAATTACTTCTAAAAGAGAGTATTGACACTACTGATATAAACAAACAACAGCAGTTACTAAGCTCTGAAGAAACAAAGACACAATTACTAAGTACTATTGAAGCAACCGATGCAGAGACTAAAAACAGTAAACAAGAATTAACCCGACAGTTAGAGTCTCGCCAAAAAGAACTAAATAAGTATAGTTTAACAGCTGAAGCTGATGGAACAATCGAATTTTCTGAGGCTGTTTCAAAAGGGCAAATTATTCCAGAGGGAACTGAGGTAGGAAAAATTGTTAGCCATAAACAAGAAAAGTATATCGAAGTGTATCTCCCAAGTAATCAAATCCTAGGAGTTAAAAAAGACCAAAAAATAAAGTTTACAGTAAATAATTTAGAAAACAATAAAAATAAAGTAATCGTTGGAACAATAAAAAAAGTTCAAACGGAGCCTAAACAAACAGAACAGGGAAGCTATTATACTCTTTTTTGCGAACCCACAGATGCTTTAAACTATCCACACGGAACAACTGGAAACATTAATATATTAACAGGTAAAACAACTTATTTATCTTTCTTATGGAAAAAAATTTTTAAGTAATCAACTTATGTTGTCCGATATATGGAACGTTCTCACAAATACTACCCAATCATATATATACTTAACTTATAGAAATTTCTATAACAAACTTTGAAAGGAGGAAATAGTATGAATAACGGTTTTGCAGCTTTAGAATCAACGTATAGTGGACTTGAGTTAGAAGAAATGTATGACATTAACGGAGGAGCTTTATTTACTATCGTTATAGCTGGTGTAACTTATGCTGTATCTGCTAAAGCTTTTGCAGCAATTGTTGCTGGAGCTTATGGTATCGGATATGCTATCGGTAAAGGTTGGGCTTACGTGAAATAATAATGGAAGGAGCTTTTATTATGAATTCGTCAATAATTGATTTATCTCCTAAGATATTGAAACTTGTGACTTTTTTATTTATTTTCTTAATTATAGGAAATATTTTGATGGATTTGATTTATAAAAAAGATATTGATACTGGGAATATCTTCTGGATGATTATTTTACTATTTTTCATTAATTAACAAGAAATACAAACTAAAATATTTTAGATAATGGAGGAAAATTTTATGGAAAAATTGAATTCTTTAAACACAATTGAAGCGAAGTATAATTTGCTTGATTCAGATGAGATGTATGATACAAATGGTGGTTTAACTATTGTAATTGCTGGTATTGCCTTTGTTGGTTGGAAAGCGGCTGCCTTAATTGCTGCCGGTGTTACTACTTTAGCTGGTGCTGCTGCTTTAGGATTTTGGAATGGATACCATGATACTAAAAAATAAGTATACCGTGAGTGATTAATGTCTCTTTTAATTATCTTAACAAAGAAAGAATTACAATATATTCATAGAAATTAGAACATTTAACCTTTACTACACAAAGTTAAATGTTCTAATTTTTACTTACTAAAAAACCTCGCTCCAGTCGACGTTAGACTGAAGCGAGGTTTTATTTTTATCCTTCAGTCGTTGGATCTGTTTCTGGTGTTTCACTTTCAACTACTATTGTTTCCACACCTTCAACTTCTTCAACAATTTCATCTGGTTCTGGCTCAACAACCGCCATCGTCACAACTTTTGCGTCATCTTCCATTCTCATCAAACGAACCCCTAATGTAGCACGCCCTGTTTGAGAAACTGAATCGACATTGAAACGAATAATGACACCTTTATTGGTGATCACTAGAATATCTTCATCACCACGAACGGTAGTAAGTCCTGCTAGTGGTCCATTTTTCGCTGTAATGTTGGCTGTCTTGATTCCTTTACCACCACGGCCCTTCACGGGGTACTCAGAGGCTTTTGTACGCTTACCGTAACCATTTTCCGTCAACACTAGAACTTCCGTGTCAGCGTCCAATAGAGAGGCTCCTACGACGTAATCATCTTCTCTTAGACGAATACCACGCACACCTGATGCTGTACGGCCCATATCACGGACTGCAGTTTCAGCAAAGGTCACAGAATAACCATTATGTGTTCCGATGATCATGTTTTGTTCACCATTCGTTAAGACAACATTGACTAACTCATCCTCTTCTTTCAGGCCGATTGCGATCAAACCATTGCTTCTAATATTAGAGAATGCTTTGACTGCTGTACGTTTAACAGTACCTTTACGAGTCGTGAAGAATAGATAATGTCCTTCTTCGGCTTGTCCTTCAACAGCGATGATTGCTTGGATCTTCTCACTAGAGTCGATACCTAGCATGTTGATCACAGGGATTCCTTTAGCTGTTCTGCCGTATTCAGGAATTTCATAGCCTTTGGCACGATAGACTTTACCGTTATTTGTAAAGAATAATAATGTATCATGTGTTGAACAAGAGACAAGGTTTTTCACGAAATCATCATCATGAACACCCATTCCTTGAACACCACGACCACCACGGCGTTGTGCTCTAAATTCACTATTAGCCATTCGTTTGATGTAGCCATTGTTCGTCAAAGTAATCACGACTTCAGCTTCTTCGATCAAGTCTTCGTCTTCTAAGCTTAGGACTTCACCGACTAATAGTTCTGTGCGACGTGCATCGCCGTATTTATCATGAATCTCACCTAACTCTGTTTTGATGATTTGCACTACACGTTCTGGTCGAGCTAAAATATCATTCAAATCAGCAATGAATTTCAATAATTCTTGGTATTCATTTTCGATCTTATCACGTTCTAAACCTGTTAAACGGCGTAAACGCATATCTAAAATCGCTTGTGCTTGACGATCTGAAAATTCAAAACGCTCAATCAAAGAAGCTTTTGCTTCATCATCTGCTTTAGAGTTTCGAATAATTGCGATGATCTCATCAATGTGATCTAACGCAATTCGTAAACCTTCTAAGATATGAGCACGCGCTTCAGCTTTTTTCTTATCAAATTCTGTACGACGTGTAATAACTTCTTTTTGATGCTCTATATAATTTTCAAGAATTTCTTTCAAGCTCAAAATCTTAGGAATCCCTTTTTCGATTGCCAACATATTAAAACCAAAAGAGGTTTGCAATGCCGTCATTTTATAAAGGTTATTCAAGATAACAGAAGCACTGACATCACGACGAACATCAATGACGATCCGCATACCCTCACGAGAAGATTCATCACGTAAATCAGTGATTCCTTCGATTCTTTTTTCACGATGCAATTCTGAAATTCGTTCAATTAAGCGTGCTTTGTTGACCATATATGGCAACTCAGAAACTAAGATACGTTCTTTACCGTTTGGCATATCAACGATCTCAACTTTGGCACGAATCGTGATTGATCCTCGACCTGTTTCATAAGCACGACGAATACCTGATTTGCCCATAACTAAACCGCCTGTAGGGAAATCTGGTCCAGGTAATACTTCCATCAATTCATTCGTTGTTGCATCGGGATTTTCCATCAATAAACTTGCGGCTTCGATTACTTCCGCTAAATTATGTGGTGGAATGTTTGTTGCCATCCCTACAGCAATCCCTGTTGTTCCATTCACTAACAGGTTAGGAAAACGTGCGGGCAATACATCAGGCTCTTGTTCTGAGTCATCGTAGTTTCCATGAAAATCTACGGTATTTTTATTGATATCACGTAGCATTTCCAATGCGATCTTGCTCATTCTAGCTTCGGTATAACGCATCGCAGCAGCACCGTCGCCATCGACAGAACCGAAGTTTCCATGTCCATCAACTAGCATACTGCGATAACTAAATGGCTGAGCCATTCGTACCATTGCTTCATAAATGGATGAATCTCCATGTGGATGGTACTTACCCATAACGTCCCCAACGATACGAGCTGATTTTTTATGTGGTTTGTCTGGTGTTACACCTAACTCATTCATCCCATATAAAATACGGCGATGAACTGGTTTTAACCCATCACGAACATCCGGCAACGCACGCGCTACAATAACGCTCATTGCATAATCAATGAAGGATTCTTTCATTTCACTGGTCAGATTGACGTCTTGAATGTTCTCTTTGATTTCTTCACTCATGAATTTATCTCCTTCTTCATTAAATATCTAGATTTTTCACGTAATGGGCATTTTCTTCAATAAATGCTCGGCGTGGTTCAACACGGTCCCCCATCAACATTTCAAAAATTTGATCGGCTTCGATCGCATCATCAACACTGACACGTGACATCAAACGTTTTTCAGGATCCATTGTTGTTTCCCATAATTGATGATCATCCATCTCTCCAAGACCTTTATAACGTTGAACGCTCGGTTTTGGACTAGCTGGTAGGCTCTCTAAAACTTTAGCTAGTTCTTCCTCAGCATTTTTTCCTGGTTGAACGTAGGTGATATTTTTCCCTTGTTTGACCCCATATAACGGTGGTTGAGCGATATATACATATCCCGCTTCAACAACCGGACGCATGAAACGATAGAACAGTGTCAATAACAGTGTACGGATATGTGCACCATCGACATCGGCATCGGTCATGATTACTAATTTGTGATAACGTGCTTTAGATACATCAAAATCAGCACCAAACCCTGTCCCCATCGCTGTAAATAATGAGCGAATTTCTTCATTGGCTAAAATTTTATCCATGCTGGCTTTTTCAACATTCAAAATTTTCCCACGAATCGGTAAAATCGCTTGGAATTCACGACTACGTCCTTGTTTTGCTGATCCGCCGGCAGAATCTCCTTCGACGATGAAGATTTCACATTTTTCAGGATCTTTACTTGAACAATCGGCTAATTTACCAGGTAAATTACTGATTTCAAGAGCGCCTTTACGACGAGTCACTTCACGGGCTCTTTTAGCAGCCATACGAGCTTTTGAAGCCAGTAGACCTTTTTCTACGATTTGTTTCCCAACAGTTGGGTTTTCCATCAAGAATTTATTGAAATACTCAGAGAATAAACGGTCAGTAACCGTACGAACTTCTGAGTTTCCTAATTTTGTTTTGGTTTGTCCTTCAAATTGAGGTTCTGGATGTTTGATCGAAATAACAGCTGTTAATCCTTCACGAACATCTTCTCCTGTTAGGTTTTCGTCATTTTCTTTCATGATTTTTTGTTTACGAGCGTAATCATTGATGACACGCGTTAATGACGTTTTAAAACCTGATTCATGCGTTCCACCTTCATAGGTATGAATGTTGTTGGCGAAACTTAGTAAGTTAGTATGGTAGCCATCTGTGTATTGCATAGAGACTTCCACGATGATATCTTGCTGCTCTCCTTCAATGAAAACAGGTTCTGGGAATAATACATCTTTGTTCGCATTCAAGTGTTCTACGTAACTCTTGATTCCGCCTTCGTAGTGGTATTCTTTCAAGACAGGTTTTTCTTCACGTTTATCTTCAATAGAGATTTTTAGGCCTTTATTTAAGAAGGCCAATTCTCTAACTCGTGTTGCTAATTTATCAAAGTTAAAAATCGTTGTTTCTGTAAAAATTTCTGGATCTGGAACAAAATGGACAGTCGTCCCATGACGGTCAGTATCGCCGATGACTTTCAAATCATCTTTGACAGCACCTTGGTGAAACTCTTGGAAATAAATTTTACCTTCTTTGTAGACTTTTACGTCTAAAGTTGTGGATAGCGCGTTAACAACAGAGGAACCTACCCCGTGAAGTCCACCGGAAACTTTATATCCGCCACCGCCAAATTTTCCTCCAGCATGGAGAACGGTAAAGACTGTTTCTACCGCTGGACGACCAGTTTTTGCTTGAATACCAACTGGGATTCCCCGACCATCATCGACAACTGTAATACTATTGTCTTCTTCGATGACTACTTGGATACTTGATGCAAAGCCTGCTAACGCTTCATCGATCGAATTATCAACGATCTCCCAAACTAAATGATGTAACCCTTCTGAACTCGTAGATCCTATGTACATACCAGGACGTTTACGAACCGCTTCAAGACCTTCTAATACCTGAATCTGACTGGCATCATATTCTTGGGCACGTTCTTTCATGTTTTTTTCTTCTTCTGTCATATAGATGCTTCCCTCTCTATCTCTCCCTGATGAACATAAAATATATCTGGTTCAACAGTTAATTTATTGCTTAAATGATCCAAACTGGTCGTAGTTAAAAACGTTTGGACCTTTCCTTCAATCGTTTCTAGCAGGTGCAATTGTCTTTCATTATCTAATTCACTCATGACATCATCCAATAACAACACAGGATATTCCCCTGTTTCTGAATACATTAAATCAATTTCCGCAAGCTTTACGCTAAGAGCCGTGGTTCGTTGTTGCCCTTGTGAACCATATGTTTGGACATTTTGTCCGTTTACATTAAAAATCAAGTCATCTCGATGAGGGCCTAAAAAGGTATTCGCTTTGAACAATTCTCTTTTCCGGTTATCAAGAAGGCTCTGCAGTAGTTGCTTTTGGATCTCTTCTAGTGAAAAATTTTCTTTGTCTAATGGAATGCTTGAAAAATACTCGATTGCTAGTTCTTCTTTTTCGTGGCTAATTTTCTTATGAAGTAAATTGGCCCAATGCTCTAATTTTTTGATAAATTCTAAACGAGCAAACAGGACTTTACCACCAAATTCAGCTAATTGTTCAGTCAAAATATCTAGATAGACATGATCTGACTGTTTTTTTTCAGCCAACTGCTTTAAATATTGATTACGTTGTTTTAAGACAGTCTGGTATTGAACCAAATCATATAAATAGATCGGATTAACTTGACCTAATTCCATGTCGATAAATTTACGACGTAATTGTGGCGAGCCCTTCACTAAAGATAAATCTTCCGGCGCAAATAAAATAACGTTTAGTTGCCCGATATATGAACTCAAACGCTTTTGTTCAATATGATTGACCTTTGTTTTACGGCCTTTGTTGGAAATAATGATTTCTAGCGGTACCGTTCCGGTCTTTTTTTCAACAACGCCACTGATTCTTGCTGAATCGGAATCCCAATGGATCAATTCTTTTTCGTTACTGGTTCGGTGACTGCGGGTCATCGCTAAAACATAAATACTTTCTAAGAGATTTGTCTTACCTTGTGCATTTTCTCCTAGAAATATATTCAGTGTTTTAGGAAAATCTAAGGTCAGCCCATCATAATTACGATAATGCTGTACCTCGATTTCATTCAGTCTCATCGACTACCTCGCCTTTTTTGACCATAAAAAAAGTACCTTCTTCAGGTATCTCGAGCATCATACCGGCGTATAATTTTCTGCCGCGGCGATTCTCTAATTCCCCATCTACGAAAACACTATTTTCAGCTAAGTACCATTTGGCAGCGCCACCACTGCTGATAACGTCGACTTCTTTTAAGACTTGACCTAGTGTCATGTAATCAGTTTCTAAAACAATCGTCTTTTTCAAAATGCATCCCTCTTTTTTGTTTTCACTTTTACTCTTATATTATACTCTTTTTTACGTCAAAAAACAAATTTATCCGTCTAATTTTCTTTCTAAGCAATTTTGAATACAATCGACAAAAAATATTCTAACGATTAAAAAAGGCTTAAAATGCATTTTAAGGAGAAATTTGTAAGTTTTACTTCTTGAAAATTATTTCAGTAGTTTTCATTTTATTTAGAATGATGAATGAAAGATAAATGATCTATTTTAAGGAAATAAAAAAGCACCTGCCTCAAAAACAAGACAAGTACTGTTTTTTATTTTTAGTTTGTACGAACTGGCGTAATCAATTGAATAAAGTCCAAATCAGTTTCAGTCGGTTCTAAGGTAAATGGACGAATTGCTGAAATGAATTTAACTGTAATGCTCATATCGCCGAATGCACGTAAGGCATCTTTCATATAATCTGGATTGAAAGAAATTTCCAATGGGTCACCCGTTACTTTTTCATAATTTAATGGCTCTTCCACTTTTCCTATTTCTGGAGAGTTTCCGTAAAGAACAACAGAATCAGACGCAATGGCTAAACGAACAATATTATTACGGCCTTCATGTGACAATAATGAAGCGCGATCAATGGCAGACAATAAATCTGGAACATAAAAATCGATTTCCGTATTAAAACTTGTTGGGATCAAACGATTGGTATCAGGATAATTTCCTTCTAACAAACGAGAATAAAAATACATGTTTTGTGTTTTAAACAATACTTGGTTTTCCATGATGCTGATCTCAACCATCTCTTCTTCATTTGTAAACGAACGAGAAAGTTCAGTCAAACTTTTCCCAGGGATTACGATATTGAAATTTTCAGCTGCTTGTTCGATAGGAATAATTCGTTGGCTCAAACGATGTGAATCTGTCGCAACAGCCAATAATTTTTGGTTTTCCAAAATAAAATGAACTCCGGTTAAAATGGGACGACTCTCATGAAGGGAAACGGCAAATCCCGTTTCATTGATAATTTTTGTCAAAAGATGAACTGGTAATTGAATTTGATTTTTAGCATCGATAACTGGAAGGTGTGGATAATTGTCTGCGTCCAATCCGTTCACGGTAAAGTCGGCTTTTCCTGAAGTAATTGCAACTTGATTATTTTCTAATACTTCTAGAGTGAACATATCTTCAGGTAATTTACGAATGATTTCACCAAAGAAACGAGCTTGTAAAACGATGCTTCCAGTTGATTCGATCGTCATTTGAGCTTTTTCATCTTCTTTACTTAAAAAACTTTCAATAGAAATATCTGCATTACTACCCGTTAAGGATAATCCTTCATCTGTTAAAACGATTTTTACACCGGTTAAAATAGGGATAGTTGTTTTAGAAGAAATAGCTCGTTGAACAGTTTGTAATTCTTGTAAAAATATATTTCTTTTTACGGTTAGTTTCATAATAAATGAACTCCTTTTTAATTGATTTTAAATGCACAAATTTTGTTAGGACTGTTTGTATTTATATATAAATAAATAATAAAAGTAGTAGGTCCTGTTAATTCTGTGGAAAAGTGTAGAAATGAAATGAAGTAGGAGTTTTCCACTTGTGTATAACTTGTGGAAAACTTTTTACTATTTCTCTTTTTTATCCACAGGCTACGAATTGAGCAAGTTTTTGATTTCCCCAACTTCTTTTTGGATTGTTGGATCTTTTTCCATTAATTGTTGGATTTTTTCATGAGCATGGATGACCGTAGTATGATCTTTACCGCCGAATTCTGCACCGATTTTAGGCAGAGAATTTTCGGTCATCTCTCTAGATAGATACATTGAGATTTGTCTAGGAACAACGATGGACTTCACACGTTTTTTGCCTTTTAAATCTTTTAATTGGATATGGTAATACTTTGCCACTTCTTCTTGGATTTGTAAAATCGATAAATGAGTTTGACTGCCAACAGATTTCAACGATTTTAAGGCATCGGCTCCTAAACTAGTGGTAATATCCTCACCATTGATTGTAGCAAATGCTTGAACTCGGACTAATGCACCTTCTAATTCACGAATATTAGAATCAATTTGACCAGCGATGTAACTAAGTGTATCGTCAGGGATCTCTAGGCGTTCTGCGTCGGCTTTTTTCCGCAAGATCGCAATTCGTGTCTCTAAATCTGGTGGCGTAATATCAACAGAGAGACCCCAAGCAAAACGAGAAACCAATCGCTCAGGTAGTTTTGGAATATCATTAGGTGGTCGATCACTTGTCAGTACGATTTGTTTGTTTTCATTGTATAAATCATTGAAGGTATGGAAAAATTCTTCTAATGTTGCTTCCTTCTCAGCCAAGAACTGAATATCATCCACTAATAGTAAATCGACATTTCGATACTCTTTTCGAAACTGTTCTGAATTTTTTGTTTGAATCGAGTTGATAAATTCATTTGTAAATGTTTCGCTGCTGACGTATTTTACTTTCGCATCTGGTCTATTTTGTAACATTTGATGACCGATTGCATGCATCAAATGGGTTTTCCCTAAACCTACTCCACCATAAAAGAATAATGGATTGTAAATAGAACCAGGATCTTCTGCAACAACTAAAGCTGCTGCGTGCGCCATTTGGTTTCCTTTTCCGATCACGAATGTGTCAAAAGAATACTTTGGGTTCAATAAAGCTTTTTTCCCATGTTCAGCAATTTTTTCTGGTGTTACAGGAGCTTTCTTTTCTTCTTGAACAGGCACGAGCTCTTTTTCACCAGTAATAACAAAATGAGGCATTACTTCAGCACCAGTCAATTTAAAGCCGGTTTCGACGATTTTTGCGGCTAAATTCTTTTCCCAATAGTCTTTATGAACAGCAGAAGGAACTTCTAACCATAATTGGTTATTCTCCAACTTTAGCGGTTGTGTTGTTTTTATCCAAGCATCAAAACTTGGTGCAGACAAAACAGATTGGTAAGTATCTTCTAAATCTTTCCAGAAACTTTCCATATCGGGCAT